>NZ_LR733826.1 GCF_902506535.1 Pseudomonas sp. 8Z | reverse complement strand
TGGGTGAGGTTCGTGGTCTGGGCATGCTTGGCGCCATCGAGCTGGTGCAGGACAAAGCGACGCGCAAGCGTTACCCGGATGACGTGGCCGCTGGCATGGTCTGCCGGGGGCACTGCTTCAACAACGGCCTGATCATGCGCGCGGTGGGCGACACCATGATCATCGCGCCGCCGTTGGTAATCAGTCCGGCCGAGATCGACGAATTGGTGGAAAAGGCGCGCAAGTGCCTGGATCTGACTCTGCAGGATCTGCATTGCGCAGTGGCAGGGCTGGCCAGATGATGACTGGAAAGTTGTATCGCTGCCATGACCTTGCCAGACTGCGCCAGTGCGTTGGCCAGCCATTCCCGCAGGTGCCGCGCACCTTCGGAATATAGACACGACAACAGGAGCTGTACGCATGAAAATATTCGGCAAGACCCTTCTCGCGTTGTCCCTGGCCACCGCCTTTGCAGGCGTTGCGCAGGCAGAGGACAAAGTGCTGCATGTCTACAACTGGAGCGATTACATCGCCGAAGACACCCTGGCCAACTTCGAGAAGGAAACCGGCATCAAGGTTGTCTACGACGTCTTCGACAGCAACGAAGTCCTGGAAGCCAAACTGCTGGCTGGCAGCTCGGGCTATGACGTGGTCGTACCGTCCAACCCTTTCCTGGCCAAGCAAATCAAGGCCGGCGTGTTCCAGAAACTGGACAAGTCCAAACTGCCGAACTGGTCGAACCTCGACAAAGATCTGCTCAAGGCGCTGGAGCCGAGCGATCCGGGCAACCAGTACTCGATCCCTTATATGTGGGGCACCATCGGCATTGGCTACAACGTCGAGAAGGTCAAGGCCGTGCTGGGTGAAAACGCGCCGGTCGATTCCTGGGATCTGGTATTCAAGCCGGAGAACATGGAAAAGCTGAAGGCCTGCGGTGTGTCCTTCCTCGACTCGCCGACCGAAATCCTGCCAGCCGCACTGCACTACCTGGGTTATGCCCCGGATAGCAGCAAGAGCGATGAGCTGAAGAAAGCCGAAGAGCTGTTCATGAAGATTCGCCCGTCTGTGGCCTACTTCCACAGCTCCAAGTACATCTCCGACCTGGCCAACGGCAACATCTGCGTCGCCATCGGCTACTCGGGTGATATCTACCAGGCCAAGGCTCGCGCTGAAGAAGCCAAGAATGGTGTGACCGTCGGCTACAACATTCCGAAAGAGGGCGCTGGTTCCTTCTTCGACATGCTCGCCGTGCCGGCTGATGCCAAGAACGTCGAGGCTGCGCACACCTTCCTCAACTACCTGATGAAGCCGGAAGTGATGGCCAGCATCACCAACTACGTGCAGTTCCCCAACGGTAACGCCGCTGCCACGCCGCTGGTGGACGAGACTCTGCGCACTGATCCGGGCGTCTACCCAAGCCCTGAAGTGCTGAAGAAGATCTACACCTTCCCGGATCTGGCGCCTGCCGTGCAGCGCAACATGACCCGCAGTTGGACCAAGATCAAATCGGGTCGCTGATCGCGGTGTAGTGCGACCTGGCGGGTTTACCCGCCAGGTTTTTCCAAGAGCCCTGAGCGGGGCACGATAGCCAACGATATGCGCGTGCGGGCCCGATGCCCTGTGAAGCGACTTGAGCTGCGTCTTACGGTCGCTGATTCCCAACGCGTTTTCCGATAAAGTGCCGCGCTTTTTTCAGCGGTGCACCGAAGCGAGGATGAAACTGTGCGAGTAACCCTGCCCAAGACTCTGATCGCCCTGGCAGCCGCTACCCTGAGCGGAGCCGCTCTGGCTCAGCAGGAAGTGCACATTTATAACTGGAGCGACTACATCGGTGAGCAGACCCTGGCCAATTTCGAGGCCAAGACGGGTATCAAGCCGATTTACGACGTGTTCGACTCCAACGAAACCCTCGAAGGCAAGCTGCTGGCCGGGCGTACCGGTTACGACGTGGTGGTGCCATCCAACCACTTCCTTGGCAAGCAGATCAAAGCCGGTGCCTTCCAGACGCTCGATCGCAGCAAACTGCCCAACTGGAACAACCTCGATCCCGCGCTGCTCAAGCAGTTGCAAGCCAACGATCCCGGTAACCAATACGCCGTGCCTTACCTATGGGGCACCAATGGCATCGGTTACAACGTCGAGAAGGTCAAGGAAGTTCTGGGTGTCGACGAGATCGACTCCTGGTCGGTGTTGTTCGAGCCCGAGAACATCAAAAAGCTCAGCCAGTGTGGGGTGGCTTTCCTCGACTCGGCTGACGAAATGATTCCGTCCATGCTCAATTACCTGGGGCTCGACCCCAACAGCACCAACCCGGACGACTACAAGAAAGCCGAAGAGAAGTTGATGGCGGTACGCCCCTACGTGACGTACTTCCACAGCTCGAAGTACGTCTCTGATCTGGCCAACGGCAATATCTGTGTGGCCTTCGGCTACTCCGGCGATGTCTTCCAGGCCGCCGACCGTGCCGAGGAAGCAGGCAAGGGCATCGAGATCGCCTACAGCATCCCCAAAGAAGGCGCCAACCTCTGGTTCGATATGCTGGCTATCCCGGTGGACTCGACCAATTCCGACCAGGCTCACGCCTTCATCAATTACCTGCTCGATCCGCAGGTGATCGCCGAGGTCAGCGATTACGTTGGTTACGCCAACCCCAATATCAAGGCCGGTGAGTTCATGGATCAGGATGTGCGCAACAATCCGTCCGTCTATCCGTCGCAGGCTGTACTGGACAAGCTGTACATCTCCGCCGAATTGCCGGCGAAAGTGCAGCGTCTGATGACCCGTAGCTGGACCAAGGTTAAGTCGGGTCAGTAATCCTTCCTGCCCGGCTGTAGGGGTCGGGCACAATCTTCCGGGAGTTTTCCGATAATGGCTGTCGCCTCCAGCGCCTACAAAAAAGCCCTCGAAGGGAGCCAGACACCGAAAGAGGTGCTGGTGAAGATCGATCGGGTGACCAAGAAGTTCGATGAGACCGTGGCCGTTGACGATGTGTCGCTGACCATCAACAAGGGTGAGATCTTCGCTCTGCTGGGTGGCTCCGGTTCCGGCAAGTCGACCCTGCTGCGCATGCTCGCGGGCTTCGAGCGCCCCACCGAAGGGCGCATCATCCTCGATGGCGTGGACATCACCGACATGCCGCCGTACCAGCGGCCGATCAACATGATGTTCCAGTCTTACGCGCTGTTCCCGCACATGACCGTGGCGCAGAACATCGCCTTCGGTCTGCAGCAGGACAAGTTGCCCAAGGCCGAGATCGACGAGCGCGTGGCCGAGATGCTCAAGCTGGTGCACATGACCCAGTACGCCAAGCGTAAGCCGCACCAGCTCTCTGGCGGCCAGCGTCAGCGCGTGGCCCTGGCCCGTTCGCTGGCCAAGCGCCCGAAGCTGCTGCTGCTCGATGAGCCCATGGGAGCGCTGGACAAGAAGCTGCGCTCGCAGATGCAACTGGAACTGGTGGAGATCATCGAGCGCGTTGGTGTGACCTGCGTGATGGTGACTCACGATCAGGAAGAGGCCATGACCATGGCCCAGCGCATCGCCATCATGCACCTGGGCTGGATTGCCCAGACCGGCAGCCCGGTGGATATCTACGAATCGCCAGCCAACCGCCTGGTGTGCGAGTTCATCGGTAACGTCAATCTGTTCGATGGCGAGATCACCACTGACGATGCCGACCACGCCATCATCAGTTGCCCGCAGCTAGACAAGCCCATCTACATCGGCCACGGCATCAGCACCCGTGCCGAGGACATGAAGGTCACCTACGCCCTACGCCCGGAAAAACTGCTGATGGCCACCGAATTGCCGGCCGACCACGAGCACCCGCAGTACAACTGGAGCCGTGGCCACGTGCACGACATCGCCTATCTGGGCGGTCATTCGGTGTACTACGTCAAGCTCGATGCTGGCCCGGTGGTGCAATGCTTTATCGCCAACGCCGAGCGCCGTGGTAAGCGGCCGACCTGGGATGATCCGGTGGTGGTGTATTGGGAAGACGACAGCGGCGTGGTACTGCAATCATGAACCCGGCCAAACTCTCGCGCTATCTGCCCAGTGGGCGGCATGCCGTGATCGGCATTCCGTTCCTGTGGCTGTTCCTGTTCTTCCTGCTGCCCTTCATCATTGTGCTGAAGATCAGCTTTGCCGAAGCCGACGTGGCCATTCCGCCCTACACGGAAATCTACGAATGGGCGGACAACAAGCTGACCATCCTGCTGAATCTGGGCAACTACATCTTCCTCAGTGAGGATGCCCTGTACCTGTCGGCCTACCTGGGCTCACTGCAGATCGCCTTCTTCAGCACCCTGTTGTGCCTGCTGATCGGTTATCCGATGGCCTATGCCATTGCCCGTGCACCCAAGGATCGGCAGACCGTCTACCTGCTGCTGATCATGATGCCGACCTGGACCGCGATCCTGATTCGCGTCTATGCCTGGATGGGGATTCTCGGCAACAACGGTCTGCTCAATAGCTTCCTGCAAGGTATCGGTTTGATCGATGAGCCGCTGCAGATCCTCAACACCAACATCGCGGTGTACATCGGCGTGGTCTATTCCTACCTGCCGTTCATGATCCTGCCGCTCTACGCCAACCTGGTGAAGCACGACCACACCCTGCTGGAGGCTGCCTCCGACCTGGGGTCGAGCAACTTCAACAACTTTTGGCGCATCACCGTGCCGCTGTCGAAGAACGGCATCATCGCCGGCTCCATGCTGGTGTTCATCCCGGTGGTCGGCGAGTTCGTCATTCCTGAGCTGCTGGGCGGCCCGGAGACGCTGATGATCGGCAAGGTGCTGTGGCAGGAGTTCTTCAACAACCGCGACTGGCCGGTGGCGTCTGCCCTGGCGGTGGTCATGCTGGCGATCCTGATGGTGCCGATCATCCTGTTTAACCGTAACCAGGCGAAAGAGCTGGAGGGTCGGCCATGATTGAGCTAATCGCAATGAGCGCCGCATCCTGTTCAACCGGCTCTCCAACCAGAAGCCTGGCGAAAGAGCTGGAGGGACGCCCATGAAGCGTGTGAGTTTCTCCAGCATCATGCTCTGGGCCGGGCTGGCGTTCATCTACCTGCCGATGGTGATTCTGGTCATCTACTCGTTCAACGCCTCGCGACTGGTAACCGTCTGGGGGGGGTGGTCGGTGAAGTGGTATGTCGGACTGCTGGACAACACCCAACTGATGAGTGCGGTGGCCCGCTCGCTGGAGATTGCCCTGTATACCGCCATCGCGGCGGTGATTCTCGGCACCCTGGCGGCCTTTGTGCTGACGCGCATCACCCACTTCAAGGGGCGTACGCTGTTTGGTGGTCTGGTCACCGCGCCACTGGTGATGCCCGAGGTGATAACCGGTCTGTCTCTGCTGCTGCTGTTCGTACTGATGGCGCAACTGTTCGGTTGGCCGGAGCAGCGTGGCATGTCCACTATCTGGATCGCCCACACCACCTTCTGCTCGGCTTATGTGGCCGTGGTGGTGTCGTCGCGTCTGCGTGAGCTGGATCTGTCCATCGAAGAAGCCGCTATGGATTTGGGCGCGCGGCCTTGGAAGGTGTTCTTCCTGATTACCGTGCCGATGATCGTGCCGTCGCTGGCGGCGGGGGCGATGATGTCCTTCGCGTTGTCGCTGGACGATCTGGTGCTAGCCAGCTTCGTCTCTGGACCAGGCTCGACCACTCTGCCGATGGAGATTTTCTCTGCCGTACGCCTGGGGGTTAAGCCAGAGATCAACGCGGTGGCCAGCCTGATCCTGTTGGTGGTGTCCTTTGCCACCTTCTTGGCCTGGTTCTTCAGCCAGCGCGCCGAAGAGAAACGCAAGAAAGCGCTGCAGCAAGCCATGGAGGAAACCGCCAGCGAGAGCACGGCGGTGTCCCGCTAAGCCTGTGTTACCTCACACGCAGCGGCTGTAGCTGCTGTGTGTGAGGCCCCATCTGATGTCCTGCCTGCATCGTTTCATATCGATGCTCCCGGCTCTCCCTAGCAGATATGTCCCTCCTTCCCCTGGTTGTATAAGGGCGGTTTTTTGACGCCGGCATCGCTCCGATGAGCTGCTTAATTGTTGTGTGCTGTCATCTTGACAGTATGGCGACCATATATAATATTGACGCTTATCACGATCCTTTTTGGTTTTAGACGTTTTTTTGACGTCGCCAATGGCGGGTTGCCCAGAGCACTCAGGGGGAAAACCAAGTTATGAGCGTATCTCGTGACATCAGTGGTTTGTTCAAGTGGTTTGGCGGAGCCCCCGAGAGTTATCAGGAGATGCCCAGGGACGACATCAGGTTCGCTGACGAGCCTGCGCAGTTCGTTGAGCCGGTGCGCTCACCGGTAGCACCTGATACGACCCCGCCACTCCCACCTCTCTGCAATCTTGCTGCGATGCCTGCGCCCAGTAATGCGGGTGAGGGCGCAAGCGATGTCTGGTCTGCGCAGGGGTTGCAAGGGCGCCTGGCTCGCCTGCGCGGTGAAGCGACGCCGCAACCCTCTGCGGCTGTTCCAAGTCGGATCGTGGCTGTCGTGTCAGCCAAGGGGGGCGTCGGCAAAACGACCTTGTCGGCCAACTTCGCAGTGGCCTTGCAGCGCCAGGGGCACAGCGTACTGGCGTTCGATCTTGACCCTCAAAATGCTCTGCAGCATCACTTCAAACTGACTCAAGCCATGACCTCGGGCCTTGCCGAGTCATCTTTGCGGGATTGGCGTGAACGCTGCGTGTCCAGTGAAAGCGGTGTGCTGTTGCTGCCCTATGGTGATGTCAGTGAAGAGCAGCGCCTGCAGTTCGAACAGCAATTGATTGACGAGCCGGACTATCTGGCACGCCGTCTGGCGGCTATGCACTTGCCAAGCGCGAGCGTGGTGATGCTCGACACGCCGCCCGGGCCATCGGTGTATCTGCGCCAGGCGCTGTCAGTGGCCACCGACGTATTGGTCGTGACGCTCACCGATGCCGCGTCTTACACGGCTTTGTCGAAGATCGAGGGTTTGATCAAAACCTATGCTCAAGCGCGTCAGCAGGCGCCCGATGTGTCCTTCCTGATTAACCAGGTTGATGAGTCACGGCAGTTGAGCCGCGAGATCAAGCAGATCTATCAGGAACTGCTGGGTACACAGATCCTGGGCACCGTGTCGCAGGATGAGGCCATCAGCCATGCCCTGGCCTGCAACTGCAATGCACTGGAGTACGCTCCTGACGGAGTAGGCAGCCAGGACATTCTGGGTTGTTCGCGGGTTTTGCAGCGCCGCTTTGCGGCTACCCTGCAGGCCGTCTGAGGTATGGCGCGCGCAGGCAGGCTAGAGCGCTTGGACAACCTGTCGCTGCGGGGCTGGAGTGCCAAGGTCCTGTGGCTGATGTCGGCTGTGCTGTTGCTGATGGTGACTGTCGCACCGCTTGAGCTTGAGGCGCAGATGCTGTTCAGTGCTGTCGGGTTGACGGCGGTATTGCTGCTGCGTCGGCGTGCTGGTCGGTTTGCTGTGCTGGTGATGATTCTGATGTCGGCCATCGCCTCCTTGCGCTACATGTACTGGCGGGTGACATCTTCCCTGGGGTTCGAAAACCCGCTGGATATCGCCTTCGGTTATGGGTTGGTGGCCGCCGAGCTCTATGCGCTGTTGGTATTGTTGCTCGGTTATGTACAGACAGCCTGGCCGCTACAGCGCCGCCCTTGTGTGTTACCGGCGGACAGCCGCGAGTGGCCTACCGTCGATCTGTATATCCCGACCTACAACGAGCCGCTGGAGATCATCCGTCTCACTACGCTCGCTGCGCAGGCGATCGACTGGCCTCGCGACAAGCTCAAGGTCTACGTGCTCGATGATGGTCGCCGCGAGGAGTTTCGGCTGTTCTGCCAGCAGGCGGGTGTCGGCTACATCACCCGTTCGGACAATAGCCATGCGAAGGCTGGCAACCTCAACAATGCGTTGAAACAGACCTCGGGTGAGTTCATCGCCATCTTCGATGCCGACCACGTACCAACGCGTTCTTTCCTCCAGGTCGGCATGGGCTGGTTTCTCAAGGACAAGAAACTGGCGTTGTTGCAGACGCCGCACTTCTTCTTCTCGCCTGATCCGTTCGAGAAGAATCTCGATACGTTCCGCCACGTACCCAATGAGGGCGAACTGTTCTACGGCCTGGTGCAAGATGGCAACGACCTGTGGAATGCGGCCTTTTTCTGCGGTTCCTGCGCCATCATCCGGCGCGGGCCGCTCGAAGAAATTGGCGGTGTCGCGGTGGAAACGGTGACCGAGGATGCTCACACCGCGCTCAAACTGAGCCGCAAGGGCTACAACACGGCTTACCTGCCACTGCCGCAAGCCGCTGGCCTGGCGACCGAGAGTCTCTCCGGGCATATCGGCCAGCGCATCCGCTGGGCGCGTGGCATGGCGCAGATATTCCGCACCGACAATCCACTGCTGGGGCGTGGCCTGTCGTGGGGGCAGCGCCTGTGTTACCTCAACGCCATGCTGCACTTTTTCTACGGGCTGCCGCGGCTGGTCTTTCTCACCGCGCCGCTGGCTTATCTGGTCTTCGACGCGCAGATATTCCAGGCGCCTGCCTTGCTCATTCTGGCTTATGCGGTGCCGCACATTCTCACCGCGAGTCTGACCAACTCGACCATTCAGGGGCGTTTTCGCCACTCGTTCTGGAACGAGGTCTACGAAACCGTACTGGCCTGGTACATCATGCGCCCGGTTCTGTTGGCCATGGTCAGCCCCAAGCTCGGTCAGTTCAACGTCACGGCCAAAGGTGGGGTGATCGACAAGGGCTTCTTCGACTGGAAGATGGCGCGCCCTTACATCATCGTGCTGCTGCTCAATTTCGTTGGGCTTGCGGTGGGTAGCTACAAGCTGGCTTTTGACGCCGGTGACAATACGGCCACCCTGCTGATCAACATGCTCTGGACCTTCTACAACATCGTCATCAGCTCGGCTGCAGTGGCGGTGGCCAGTGAGATCCGGCAGATCCGTAACGAGCCTCGCGTCTTCGCCAATCTGCCGGTCAGCCTGTATCTGCCCGATGGCCGCCGGGTTGATTGCGAAACCAGCGACTTTTCCCAGGGCGGCATAGGTATCCACTTGCCCGTAGGGGTTGAGGTGCCTAACCGGCAGTCGCTACAGCTCGCGTTCGACCACGATGGTGAGGGTATGCCGCTGCCTGCGCAGGTGGTTTTCAGTCGATCGGGCAGCATCGGTTTGAGCTTTATCCACCTCAATTTGCGCCAGCAGTACGAGCTGACGCGCAAGACCTTTTCCCGTGCCGATATCTGGGCCTCGGCTTGGGGCCAGGGCCCGCGCGACACGCTCTTGGCGGCCTTGGCCGAAATCGGCCTTATTGGCTGGCGCGGGGTGCGCCAGTTATCACGCGCCACCTATGGCGAACTGCGGCGCTTGCCACGCCTGGCGACTACCGAACCGAGGAAGACATGAGCATCGTTCATCTCGCATTACCCAATGCCCGAGCGTGGCTCGTGCCTGTGTGCTTGCTCGCGTCGCTGCTGAGCCCTTGGGTTTGGGCGCAGGAGGAGGGCGTCGCGGAGCCTGAGCCAAGCCCCGCTGCGCTCGACTTCGAGCCCACCTTTAGCGCCACGCTCAAGCAGCTCGGCGCGGATTACGTGATGAACCTGCGCGGCGTTGAAGGCAGTGACAGCGTGCCCTTCGATATTCGTGCCGATCAGGTTGTCACCGATGCCCGGCTCAACCTTGAGTACAGCTATTCGCCGGCGTTGATCCCTGAGCTGTCGCAGCTCAATGTGATGGTCAACAATCAGGTCGCTGTCAGCCTGCCGTTGCCCAAGGAGACGGCAGGTAGCGTGCAGCGCCAGACCGTGCAGATTCCCGCCTACCTGATTACCGACTTCAACCGCCTGACCCTGCAGTTGATCGGCCATTACACGATGCAGTGCGAGGACCCGCTCAATACCAGCCTCTGGGCCAAGGTCAACAACAGCAGCGAGCTACAGATCAAGACCACGCCGCTGCAGTTGCCCAATGATCTGGCACTGTTGCCGCAGCCCTTGTTCGACTCGCGCGATTCACGCCTGCTCGAACTGCCCTTCGTATTTGCCGGCGCGCGCGATGCCCGCACCCTGGAGGCGGCGTCAGCGGTGGCTTCGTGGTTTGGTGCATTGGCCAGTTACCGCAAAGCGCACTTCCCGGTGCAGTTCAATGACCTGCCCGCACAAGGCAATGCGGTGCTGTTCCGTATCGCGGCACAGCCTGTGGCGGGGCTTTCCGATGAGCCGGTCACGGCGCCGACGCTGAGCTTGCAGAGCAACCCGAATGATCCCTACGGCAAGCTGCTGATCATCTCCGGGCGTGACAGTGAACAGCTCAAGCAGGCGGCGCAGGCGCTGGTCATGGGCAGCCATACGCTCAACGGAGAGCAGGCGCAGGTTGGTCCGTTCGAAAAACTGCAGCCGCGCAAACCGTACGATGCGCCCAACTGGCTGCCCAGCGATCGCCCTGTGCAACTGGGCGCGCTGATCGATCCCAAGAAGATGAGCGTGTCTGGCTACGATCCGGGCACCATCAACTTGCCCATGCGCTTGCCGCCGGATTTGTTCCACTGGCGTGAGGACGGTGTACCGCTGCGCTTGAAATACCGTTACACGCCGCAGCCTCAGTCGACCAACTCGTCGCTGCTGATCAGCGTCAGTGGCAAGTTCATCAAGTCTCTGCCGTTGCCATCACAAGAGCGTCTCAAGGATGACCAGACACTGATGGCCAAGCTGCAACAGGATGACAGCCTGCTGCGTGAAGCGACTCTGCGCATACCGCTCGATAGACTGCCGCTGCAGTCGTCCTTGCAGTTGCGCTTCATGTACGACTTCATCAAGCAGGGTGAATGCCGTGACATCATCATCGACAACATGCGTGGCACCATCGAGCCGGATTCGAGCATCGACCTGAGCGGCTACAAGCACTTCATTGGCATGCCTAACCTGGGCGTGTTCCAGAGTAGCGGCTTCCCCTTCACGCGCATGGCCGACCTGTCCGAAACGGCAGTGGTGATGCCGAGCGAAGCGGGCGCGCAGGACATCTCCGCGCTGCTCGATGTGGTCGGTGGCTTTGGTGAATCGACCGGCTTGCCGGCTACGGCCTTGAGCGTAGTCAGTGCCGATGATGAGGCGGCCATGCGCGGCAAGGATCTGTTGGTGCTGGCTTCCGGCGACAATCAGCCTCTGCTCAAGCGCTGGGCGCAATACTTGCCAGCGAGCCTGGGCGGCACCGCACGCTTTGAGCTGTCTGATCTGGTGCATCGCGTTCAGGACTGGGTCGGCAGCGATCCGCAGGTCAACCTGCAAAAAGCCCGCAGCAGCCTGTCATTGAGCGACGGCTCGGTGAATAACTACCTAGCCGGTTTCGAGTCGCCACTGGATCGTGGGCGCAGCGTGGTGGTGATCGCCGCCCGCCAGCCAGCCGATCTCGATGTGTTGACGACCGCCTTGCGCGGAGGCGAGGAGTACGAGCAATCGATCCAGGGCAGCCTGGCGGTGGTCAACGACAAACGCATCAACTCGCTGGTCGCCGATGAGCAATATTACGTCGGTGAGCTGGGGTGGTTCCGCTATGTGCAATGGCGCCTGGCGCATAGCCTGGGCTGGATGCTGCTGATCACGGCGTTGGGCGTGCTGCTGGCCAGCGTATGCCTCTATGCCACGCTCAAGGCCCGCGCCCGTTCGCGGCTCAAGGGTAGCGAGTGATGCTGCGACGTTTGCTCTGCAGCGTGCTGTTGCTCAGCAGTTTTCCGCTTGCGGCGGCTACGCAATGCCACGCGTCGTGGCCGCTTTGGGATCTGTATGCCAAGCAGTGGGTTCAGGCCGATGGGCGTGTTCTGGAGTCGAGCTTCGAGAAGAATCACAGCTCTTCGGAAGGTCAATCCTATGCACTGTTCTTCGCCTTGGTGGCTAATGATCAGGAGCGCTTTGCCAATATCTGGCGTTGGAGCCGAGAAAACCTGGCGGGCAATGATCCGGTCAACACCTTGCCTGCCTGGCATTGGGGGCAAGGCCAGGATGGCCAGTGGAAGACACAGGACAGCAATTCGGCGTCAGATGCCGATTTGTGGTTCGCCTACGCGCTGCTCGAAGCCGACCGGCTTTGGCATAAACCGGCCTATCGCGCAGATGGCCTAGCGCTGTTGGCGCAAATCAAAGGGCGTGAAGTCAAGTCGTTGCCGGGCCTGGGGCATGTGTTGCTGCCGGGACCTTTTGGCTTCGAGTATCCCGGCCATCTGTGGCGCCTCAACCCGAGTTACCAGCCGCTGTTCATCATGCGGCGGCTGGCCGCCATCGATGCCGCCGGGCCCTGGGAGGCGATTGCCAAGCAGACGCCGGGCTTGATCGCAGGAAACGGCGAGCACGGATTCGCCGCCGACTGGATTGGCTATCGGGCGGTGTCGCAAACCTCGGGGGTATTTACCACGGCCCCGCTGGGCGGCGACTACAGCAGTTACGACGCGATCCGCGTGTATTTGTGGGCCGGGATGACGCACCCGCAAGACCCGCTGTTCAGGCCTGTCCTCGATAAATTGCAGGGCATGAGCCGGGCGATTGCCGCCAAGGGCATGCCGCCTGAAAAGGCCAACGTGCTGACCGGTGAAACCGAAGGCTTCAGCATCATTGGTTTTTCCGCCGCCACCGTGCCATTCCTGCGTGCGCTCAATCAGCCCTGGCTGGCCGATCTGCAATACAACCGCGCCCGTGACGCTTTTGCTAAGTGGCAGGCAGGCACTGCCACTGCGCCCATGTATTACGACTACATGCTGAGCCTGTTTGGCCTGGGCTGGGCTGACGGGCGCTACCGTTTTGCCGCAGATGGCCGCCTACAGCCATATTGGGAAATGCCATGCGCCGACACCAATCGCTAACACTGGCGCTTATGCTGGCGAGCGCTTGCAGCGCCGCTAACGCCGCCACTGAGCCGCCCGAAAACCTGTTGATCGAACAAGGCCTGTATTGGCAAACCCAGGAAAACCCAGGGCGCGCCACTGAGGTGTGGCAGAAGCTATTGCTGATTGATGCGACTCAGCCTGATGCCTTGTATGGCCTGGGGTTGCTTGCTGTGCAGAAGAAGGACCTGCCACTGGCGCAGAGCTATCTAGAAAAGTTGCAGGCCAGTGCCCCCAATAGCCGCCAGGCGTTGCTGCTTGCACAAGACATTCTCTTGCAGGACCCGGCCAAGGAGGCGCAACTCAACGAAGCGCGCGTGCTGGTTGAAAGTGAGGAGCCGGTTAAAGCCGCTGAGGCCTATATCCAATTACTGGAAGGACGACCTGCGCAGGGGCTGATCGGGCGCGAGTATTACAACAGCCTGGGTTTCGTCGACAAATATTGGCCAGAGTCACGCAGTGGCTTTGAACGGCTGATGCGCGAATACCCGAAAGAGCCCTATACCAAGCTCTTCTTCGCCCAGCACCTGGTACGCCGCGCCGATACGCGGCCCGAGGGCATTGGCCTGCTTGCGCAGCTTGCCAAGCGCCAGGACATCGGCGGCGCCGCCGATGAAACATGGCGCATGGCACTGACCTGGATGGGGCCACCGAACAAGTCGGCTCAGCCGCTGTTCGAGCAGTTCTTGAGCGTGCACCCGGACGACGACGAAATCCGCGGCCTTTTGGCCAAGGGGCGCACGCTCAATAGCGCCACCGCAGGCTGGAAGCGCGATCCGGTTCTGGACAAAGGCTTCAAGGCGCTCGAACGCAAGAATCTGGCGGAGGCCGAACAGATCTTCAGCACCTATCTCAAGGCTCATCCAAAAGATGCCGACGCCCTGGGTGGCCTCGGCCTGGTGCGCCAGCGGCAGGATCGCCTGGAAGACGCCGACGTATTGATCACCAGCGCCATCAGCAACGGTGGCCGCACGTGGCAGAACGCCCTGAACGACGTGCGCTATTGGGCCGTGCTGAAGCAGGCGCGCGCGCAGATTGACAACGACAAGGCGAGCGATGCCCTGGTGTTGCTGGAGCGGGCGCGTCAGTTAAGACCCGACGACAGTGAAGCGATCATCACCCAGGCTGATGTGCAGGCTCAGCGCGGTCAGTTGGCTGCCGCCGAAGCCGGTTATCGCCAGGTACTTGCCATGCAACAGCAGCAGGCGCGCGCTTTGCGTGGCCTGGTGATGGTGTTGAGCGGGCAGGGGCGTGTCGATGAGGCGCTACGCCTGCTGGCTGGTATGTCCGAATCCGAGCAAAAAAAGGTCGGTGGTGTTGCCAGGCTGCGGGCCGAAGCCGCCCTACAACGTGCCAAGCAGGCTGAGCAGCGCGGTGATCTCGGCGCACTGCGCGCTGAGCTTGAGGCGGCTTTGCGGGAAGACCCCAATAATGCCTGGGCCAATTTTTCCCTGGCGAGGGTATATGCCGACCGTGGCGATGTTGCCGCCGCACGCCGACAGATGGATGAGCTGCTCAAGAGAGCGCCCAACGATGTGGACGCGCTGCACACCAGTGCGCTGCTGGCGGCGCAGCTTGAGGATTTTGCCCGGGCGCGTGAGCTGCTGGCGCGTATCCCGGCCAATCAGCGTAGCGCTGAGATACAGAGCCTGGAGTCGGATCTGAGCTTCAATATCGAGCTGCAAAGCATCCGTAAAGTGATCAACCAGGGGCAGCGTCGTGAAGCGCGCGCGTTCCTGCGGCGTCTGGAGGACAAGACCGGGGGTGATGTGCAACGCACCACGGCCCTGGCGTTGGCGGCTGTCGATGCCGACGACCCCGAGTATGCCGTTGGCTTGATGCGTAATTTGTTGGCGCGCAGCTCGCGCACGGATGTAACGCTGATGCTCAGTTATGCCGGTGTGATGCTGCGCGCGCAGCAGGATGTCGAGGTCGCGGGTATCTTGCGTGATCTGCAATCGCGGCCAATGACACCGGCGCAGCGCAAGCAGTTTGCTGATTTGTCCTTTACCTACCGCGTACGCCAGGCGGAGGAACTGCGTCAGCGTGGTGAGTTGGAGCGCGCCTATGCCACGTTAGAGCCTGCATTGGCCGAGCGCCCGCAAGATCCATTGGCGCTGTCGGCGCTGGCGCGTATGTACGCCGAAAATGGCGATAGCGGCAAAGCTCTGGAGATTTTCAAACCCCTGGTCGAGCGCTTTCCCAATGATGCCAACTTGCTGGTTGGCGCGGCGGATATGGCGTCGCAGCAGTTTCAAACGGCTTACGCCAATGATGCTCTGGAGCGAGCGCTAGCCCTGGCCCCGCATGACCGCACCATACTGGCGATGGCTGCCAAGGTGTACAACTTCATGGGGCGCTCCGGTACGGCTGAGCAATTGTTGAGCAAGGTCGTCGCGCAAGAAAATCGCGACAAAACCGCGCTACCTGAGCCACGAGCAGCGGCTATGGCCCAGACGCGAGCCGCGCCTAATCCATTCACTGGGGTGGGTTTGAGTGCCAAGACCTTGCCTCAGCACGCGGCAATTCCAGAGCCGAGCGAAAACCTGGCGGTGGCGCCCAAACCGAAAAAAGTGCCGGGCGAGATACTGTTGCCGACTTTCCACTCATCTGACGATAACTCGCTGTTCAGCCGCACGCAGAGCCTCGCCAAACAGGACACCACGCAAAAGCCCAGTAACCCGTTTGCGCTTGCCCAGGCTGACGACACGGCGGACACGCCCGCCGCTCGCAGCGATGCGGCCCGCGCCCTGGACTCCATCGTGCAAGCGCGCAGCCCCTACGTGGTGCAGGGCGTGACGGCACGCACCAGCGATGGTGAGTCGGGCATGGGGCAAATGACCGATGTGCAGGCGCCGTTTGAAGCCAGCATGGCGCTTGGCGATAACCGTGTGGCTTTGCGTGTTACGCCGGTTTCCCTGCGTGCGGGCAGCGTGTCGGCGAGTGCCGCCAATCGTTTTGGTGATGGCCCTCTGGCGCCCAGCGTTGCTGCGGGCAGCCAGGACGCGTCGGGTGTCGGCGTGGCTGTGGCCTTTGACAGCCCGGCCTATGGCATGAAATCCGATATCGGCATCACGCCCAGTGGCTTTCTCTACAGCACGCCGGTCGGCGGCATCAGCGTCAATCGCCGGTTTGCCGGGCAGCCCGATCTTAATTGGGGCGTCGCGGTGTCGCGGCGTGCAGTGACCGATAGCGTGCTGTCGTTTGCCGGGGCTGAAGATGAACGCAGCGGGTTGAAGTGGGGTGGCGTCACCGCCAACGGCGGGCGTGCCCAGTTGGCCTACGACGACAATAAAGTCGGTGCTTATGTCAGTGGCTCTTGGCACCGGCTGCTGGGCCACGACGTGCAAGACAATGACCGCATGGAGCTGAGCACAGGGGCCTATTGGTATTGGCAAAACGACGAGTTCAGCCAATCAACCGTTGGTCTGAGTTTTACCGGTATTCGCTACAGCGATAACTTGGGTTTCTACACCTATGGTCACGGCGGTTATTTCAGCCCGCAGTCATTCCTCGCCTTGGGTGTGCCTGTGACATGGGCCGAGCGCTTCGATCGCTTCACCTTCCAACTCAAGGGCTCGGTCGGTATTCAGTCGATTCAACAGGATGGGGCCGACTTCTTCCCTGGGGACTCGGCGCGGCAGGCCGCTGCGAGCGCAGCACTGGGGCGGCCTGCGGTTTACGCAAGCGACAATACAACCGCCATCGGCTACAGCCTGTCAGGCGCTGCGGAGTATCGCCTCGACCGTAACTGGTTCTTGGGTGGGCATGTGGGTGTGGATAACGGCCAGAACTACCAGCAGTGGAATGGCGGTTTATACCTGCGCTACATGTTTGAAGAGCAAACCGGGGCGATGGCGCTCCCTGTTTCGCCCTATACCTCCCCTTATTCGAATTAAGGAATCGCCATGGCTGCATCTTTATTGGTTGGTTTATCCATATTGGTTGTTGGCGATAGCAATATGGCGCTGCCAGGCAGTTTGATTACCGGGTTGCACGATGACCTCA
Source organism: Pseudomonas sp. 8Z (assembly GCF_902506535.1). Classification (GTDB taxonomy): domain Bacteria; phylum Pseudomonadota; class Gammaproteobacteria; order Pseudomonadales; family Pseudomonadaceae; genus Aquipseudomonas. The sequence continues at coordinate 699,137 of NZ_LR733826.1, read as the reverse complement.
CTCGCCGTGGCGCGCAGGTGCATTCAATCGGCATTTGCGGCGCCAATGCCGGTGATTGGCTCAATGCAACAGTGGGCGGTTCGTGTGGTGCGGCAGAGCGCCGGGGTGATGAGCCTGTGAAGAAACTGCCGCTCAACACTCAAACAACACCGATAAAAGAACTGATTGCCCAAGACAAACCGGATCTGGTGCTGGTGGTCATGGGCGACACCATGGCCAGCTATGACAAGCCTTCACTGCCGAAAACCTGGATATGGCAGCAAACCTCAAGTTTGACCAAGGCCATTGCCGAAACTAAGACCGCATGTGCATGGGTCGGCCCTAATTGGGGCACCGAAGGCGGCAAGTACGGCAAGACCTATGCAAAGGCCAAGCAGATGGCGAGCTTTCTGTCCGCCAATGTCGCGCCGTGTACTTATATCGACTCCCTCAAGTTTTCTACGCCCGGTCAATGGAAGACCCGTGATGGCACGCACCTGACGCAGGACGGTTACAACGTCTGGGGTGCGGCCATCGCCAATGAGCTTGAAGTTATTCGTAAGTCTCGAACGAACTGAATACGGAATTTAAGTCGTTCAATCATTAGGAGTTGCTCGATGTCCTCTTCCGTTTTGGCTGGCCTGACTCTTCTGGTGTTGGGTGAGAGCCACATGAGCCTGCAGAACCACCTGACTGAACCGCTGAATGCGGCGCTGGTGGCCAAGGGCGCCAAGGTGCATTCGATCGGTGCCTGTGGCGCCAGCGCTGCCGACTGGCTGGTGAGCAAGAAGGTCGACTGCGGCGCCGTGCAGGACAACAACGACAAACTGCAACTCATTGGCAGTGCCGCCACGACCACGCCGATCAAGGAACTGATCAGCCAGAACAAGCCCGATGTGGTGGTGCTGGTGATTGGCGACACCATGGCGTCTTACGACAAACCAGCCTTTCCCAAGGCTTGGGCCTGGCAGAGCGTGACCAGCCTGACCAAGGCCATTGCCGCTACCGGAACCCAGTGCGTGTGGGTTGGCCCGGCCTGGGGCAAAGTTGGCGGCAAGTACAAGAAGAATGATCAGCGCACCCAGATGATGTCGCAGTTCCTCGCCAGCAACGTGGCGCCCTGCACCTATGTCGACTCGCTGCAAATGTCCAAACCGGGCCAGTGGATCACCACCGATGGTCAGCACTTCACGGTGGCTGGCTACAAGTCCTGGGGCAATGCCATTGCCGAGGCGATCAGCAAATTGCCTGCCGCTGACCTCAAGGGGAAACCATGATGAGCCGCCTTGCGCTAATCGGCGCTGCCTGCCTGTGGGGCGCCAGCTCCGCATGGGCTGCCGATATTCCGCTGTATCCCACCGGGCCTAGCGAAGACTCGGCCTTCCTGCGTTTCTTCAACGCCGGTAGCGGCGTGTTGGAGCTAAAGGCACAAGGTTCGGGGGCGAGCCTGAGCGTCAGTGAGCAGGCGCGCGCGTCGGACTTTCTCAGCGTGCCGGCAGGCAAGCCGGTCAAAGGCAGCTTGAAGCAGGGCGGTCATGAGCAGGCGCTGGACGTCAGTGTCGAGCCCGGCGAGTTCGCCACCGTATTCGGCTTGCCGGATGCACCGCAGGGGCTGCGCCTGGTTACGCTGCGTGAGCAGCCAGATGACTTCAATGCTCTCAAAGCCTCCCTGGCCTTCTACAGTCTGGATGCTTCATGCGCGGATGCGGGCGTGCAAGTGGCCGGGCGCGCGGTGGATATCTTCAAGGGCGTGGCCGATGGCAGTCTGCAACGGCGTTCGATCAATCCGCTGAAACTGGCTGTGCAACTGCGCTGCGCCGGAGCCTCGGTGGGGGCGCCGCTGGAGCTGGGTGAGCTGGCCGCCGGGCAACGCTACAGCCTGTTCCTGGTGCCTTCGGCGCAAGGGCCAAAGCTGTTCTGGGCGCAAGATACGCTGAGCAACTGAACCTCAATCATGGTCTTCGCCTCTGTCGAGTTTCTGATCCTGTTTCTGCCAGCTTTCATGCTGGTTTATGCATTGGCTCGTCCGGGGGGGCGCAATCCGGTTCTGCTGTTCGGCAGTTGGCTGTTCTATGCCTGGCTGAGCCCGATGTTCCTGCTGCTGCACATCGCCTTGACGGTGCTGGGCTGGGTCGGAGGCTTGCTGGTCGAGGCGCGGCGCGAACGCCCGCATTCGCGCAGGCATCTGTTGCTGCTGCTGATTACGGTCAATGTGCTGGTGCTGTGCTGGTACAAGTACGCCAACATCCTGGCCGCCACTTTCAACCAGATGCTGATGACCTACGGCGCATTGCCGTTCGAGTGGCAGAAGGTCGCTTTGCCGGCGGGACTGTCGTTTATCGTGCTGCAGGTCATCTCCTATCTGGTCGATGTGCACCGCCAGGTGGTGCCGGTGGAGCGGCGTTTCAGCCACTTCGCCACGTACCTGGCAATGTTCGGCCACTCGATTGCCGGGCCGATCATTCGCTATGACTGGGTGCGCAAGGAGCTGCATCAGCGCTACTTCAATGCACTGAATTTCGCGCTCGGAGCACGGCGCTTCATGATTGGCATGAGCATGAAGGTGCTGGTGGCCGACAGCCTCTCACCTTTGGTCGGCGTGGCGTTCGGTGTGCAGAACCCGTCCTTCGTCGATGCCTGGATTGGATGCCTGGCGTATTCGCTGCAGTTGTTCTTCGATTTTGCCGGTTACAGCGCCATGGCCATCGGTCTTGGGCTGATGCTGGGTTTTCACTTCCCGGAGAACTTCAATCACCCGTACTGGGCGCGCAACATTCAGGACTTCTGGCGGCGCTGGCACATCTCACTGTCGAGCTGGCTACGCGACTACCTGTACATCGGCCTGGGTGGCAATCGCTTCGGTACTTGGAAAACCTACCGCAACCTGTTTCTGATCATGGCCATTGGCGGTCTGTGGCACGGTGGTGATAGCTGGAACTACGTGCTCTGGGGCGCGGCTCACGGTATCGCCCTGTGCATCGATCGGGCCTGGAGCCGCAATGGCCTGCCGGATTTACCCGCCTGGCTGGCGCATACCCTGACGCTCGTATTCGTTTGCCTGGCCTGGACGCTCTTTCGGGCTCATGACTTCGACACGGCCCTTGGCATGTACGCCGGTCAGTTCGGCCTGCACGGCTTCGCTTTGGGTGATGCCATGGCCGCCACCTTGCGCTTGAGCCATGCGCTTGCCGCCGCTTTGGGGCTGATCTGTCTGTTGTTGCCATTGTCTCAGGGCTGGGCCGAGGCGCGCTGCGCAGAGCGTTGGCTGTTACGCGCGGTTGGTGCGCTGTGGCCGGTTGGCGGCTTCTTGTTGTCATTCGCGCTGATTGCCAGCCGTGAAACCGTCCCCTTTCTGTACTTCCAGTTCTGAGTGGCGTCTATGTCGAAGAAAGACTCGTCTCTGGCCCCGGTAATGCCCAGCGCCATGATGATTCGCCTGAGCCCACTGGCTGGCTGGGTGATGCTGGCCTTTATGCTCAGTGGTCTGGGGTTCAACCTCTGGGCCATGTTGGTCAGCGGCAAGGTGCAATTGCTGCCCGAAACGCCGAGCTGGGCCGATGTGCGCAGTGGTGAGGTGACGCATCGTATTGCCCGCGAGCTGACCGCGGTGCCCTTTGCCAAGCGCGCCGCTGATCTTGAGCGGGCGGCCAGTTGGCTGGCGATTGGCGACCTGGGCCCGCGTGTACGCCAGGGGTGTCCGGGCTGGTTGTTTCTGGCCGACGAGCTGCAAGTGCATACCCAGGCGCAGCACAATGCGCAGGCCCGCGCCGACAAGGTGCGGGCGCTCAACGGCTGGTTGGCTGGGCGTGGTATTGAGCTGCTGGTGGTGTTGGTGCCGGACAAGAGCCGGATCGCGGCTGAGCAGCTCTGTGGCCTGCCGCGCTCGCCAGCGTTAGCGCCGCGCGTGGCGCAGTGGCAGGGCAGTCTGCAGCAGGCAGGCATCGCCACCCTTGATCTGACCGCTACGCTGCAGCCGCTGGGCAGCGCGGCCTATCTGCGCACCGATACGCACTGGAGCGAAACCGGCGCCGCTGCTGCTGCGCAACGCGTCGCCAAGGCCGTTGCAGGGCTCGCCGTGACGCCAAGCCCGCTCAAACAATGGTCGCGCAGCGTTGGCGCCGAACAGGTTCGGCCAGGGGATCTGGTGCGGCTGGCGGGTATCGATTGGCTGCCTATTGCCTTGCAACCGGCAGTGGAGCGTGTGGCGGCCTCGCAATTCAGTGCGCTCGACGAGGCGGCCGGGGTGGAGGCCGAGGATCTTTTCGGCGATAGCCAACTGCCCAATGTGGCGCTGATTGGCACCTCGTTCTCGCGCAACTCCAACTTTGTCGGTTTTCTGGAGCAGGCGCTGGGCACCAGCCTGGGCAATTTCGCCAAGGATGGTGGCGGCTTCGATGGTGCGGCCAAGGACTATCTGCAAAGCCCGGCTTTCGAGCAGACGCCACCGCGGTTGTTGATCTGGGAAATTCCCGAGCGTGACCTGCAGACGCCCTTCGAAGATTGGTCCAGCCCAGACCAGCCTGGCGCTCACTAATATTCAGGTATCAACAACGGTTTTGCCTCTTCGAGGGACGGGCTGGGCAGGCTAAACCCAAAACACCCCGAACAGCCAACACACACTAGCCAATCCGCTATCGCGCCTGCCCCGACCAGGACCCATAAAAAGCTTCTTCGCGGAATCTTGGGAAAATCAGTATTGGCACCGGACTGGCAAGTTTGTGTGGATATGCTGTTATTTTCGCTGTTCAGGCTGCTTATCGGCATTCTGGTGACATCTCCCGTTTCGCCTCCCGGCGACCTTCTTTTGTCAAACGCCACAAAAGAAGGCAAAAGGTCTTGGCCCTGCCATCCGGCCCCGGCTTCGCCGGGGTTCGTTACTCGCTTCGCTCGCCCTTCGGGCCAGCCTTCGGCTGTTACTTCGCTTCGCTACGTTTCACTCCATCGTTGCTCCGAGGGCACGCTGCGAAGGGCCATCCCTGGCCCATCGCAGCTCTCGCGGCATCCATGCCGCTCAACCCTCTACACAACGATTCCACTCACCCTCCTGAAAGGGCCATTCGCGCGCCTGAAACTATTGGTTTAACTCAGTAGCCGCGTCGCCTGCTCTTGATTCTGATAGACCACTCCAAAGAGCCTCTGGGTTACTGCTGGTTCAGGCGCGTGCAGAGCCCGCCCAGGAGGGTGAGCGGAGTCGTCGTGGAAGAGGTCGAGCGACAGGATGTCGCGAGAGCCACGGAGGGCCATGGATGGCCCATCGTGGCGGGCCTCTGGAGCGGCGATGGAGTGAACGAACCCTCGCGAAGCGAGGGCCGGAGAGCGTTGGAACCACCTGATCCCATCCCGAACTCAGTAGTGAAACGACGCATCGCCGATGGTAGTGTGGTGCTTCACCATGTGAGAGTAGGTCATCGTCAAGCTCCTATACGAAACCCCAGATCGCGCAAGCGGTCTGGGGTTTCTTCTTTGCGCGCTGGAAAGGTCTGACGAGAAGCAGACCAAGGCGGCATAATCTGTGATGTCGCACTAGGTTCAGGCGCGTTGAACCAATAAAAAGGCCACCTCGAAGGTGGCCTTTGGTGTTTTGGCGTGCTGATCAATCGCCGCGGTATTCGCAACCGCTGGTGCAGGTTTCGTGGATACGCACTCGCGATAGTTCTGGCAGCAACGGTTTGACCTGTTGCCAGATCCACTTGGCCAGCACTTCGCTGGTTGGGTTCTCCAGGCCGGGGATCTCGTTCAGGTAGTTGTGGTCGAGCTGTTCATAGATCGGCTTGAAGATCGCCTTGATCTCGGAGAAGTCGCGAATCCAGCCGGTATAGGGGTCGACTTCACCTTCGATATGGATGGCGACTCGGAAGGAGTGGCCGTGCAGTCGACCACATTTGTGCCCTTGCGGTACGTGCGGCAGGCGATGGGCCGCCTCGAAGATGAACTCTTTGAACAATTCCACTGAACAGCGCTCGCGTAAATGATTCCGCCTGACTGGCGTTGAGTCGCACAGTTTAGCAGGTCTGACACGGTGGCCGCCTTATCACGGCAGCACTACAAGTTGAGCACTTCTGCTGACATCAGAGTGGTTGAAGGCGTTCTGCAAGGCGGCCACTCTCGACCAGCTCGAGAAACTCGTCACCCAGCCTGACGCTTTCGGCCATGGCCTGGCGCCAATAACGTTCGCGCCCAGCGTCATTACCCAGGTAGCGTTTGAAGTCCGTGCGATCCGGCAGTTTGCCGTGCGGCAGACTTGCCAGATATTCGCGTGACGGAGCAAGCAACACGACATCCTGCAGGCGAATGCGGTCACCACGACGCCAGGGCATGCTCTTGTCAAACCAGCCCGGTATCACTCGATCAGTGAAGTGCGGGTAGAGCACGATGTCTTCGCCGTGGTAGGGCAGGTCGAGGTGGTAGTCGAGCAGGCCACCATCGCGATAGACGCCCGGTTGCAGTCCGGGAATCTCACGAATCGCCTCCATGATCATTGGAATTGATCCAGAAGCCAGCAGAGCGTGGCGCAGGTTTTCCGCGGTCAGCGTATGGAAGTGCGAGCGAAAGTCATTGAGCTGCTCAAGAGGTGGTAACTGGCGAGCGTCGTGCAGGATGATGCGATCGAAATGGCGTGCCAGACGCTGTCTGGCCAACAGGTTATTGCCGATCACCGAAGACAGGCCCAGGCTCAGCTTGCCGCGGTGGTCATGCTGCAGCAGGCCATGGCTTTTAACCACGACGATATGCAGGCGGTAATGAGGGTTGCCGATGATGCTGGCGTCCTGATCTTCCAGCAACTCCTCAAGCATGCGCCTGCAACTGCTGGACACCTCTGCCATGCTTACGCCCTTGGCGAAGCGCTGTGAGGTGTAAAGCTCGCCCAGACGGCGGATACCTGCAGTTGGGTCGGGTAGACAGGCGCTTGCGAATCGCCAGGAACCAATCGAGGCACCTATCAGCGCGCGCTCGCGAGGTGCGCGCGCGAGCCAATCGCCGAACAGGGCCAGATCCAATCCCTGGATGCCCAACCCTTTCGGGCCTCCGGCAGCGCCCGGCAGAATGCCGACATCCTGTGGGCTCAGGCCTTGGTTGCGGATACGGGCCAGGGCTCGATGCCCGGCCTTGATAGTCAGGGCAGGGGATTTGATCTGTATCGCGCTCATCATGCTCTCCGCTCGGCAAGCTGGCGATTATAGAATGCCGGAGGCCAGGGCCAAGTGGCTTCACCCCATGAATGGGAGTGCATTGGCGATGATTCAGCTTGAATTAAGTGCTACCTCATAGAGTGGTTCCATCTTAATTAGCCGATGGAGCTTATGTATGAAACCTTCGATCTTACTTCTGGCCTTTGCCGTATTCATTGGCACCGTTACCATTGCCCAAGCCCGTGATCTGGGGCCGGACGAGGCGCTGCGGTTGCGTGACGCCGGCACCATCAAGTCGTTCGAGCAGCTTAACGAACTGGCCTTGGCTCAACATCCGGGTGGCCGCATCGAAGAAACCGAGCTGGAAGACGAATATGGTCGCTACATCTATCAGATTGAATTGCGCGACGCTCAGGGCGTGCAATGGGATCTGGAGCTCGATGCCAGCACAGGCGCCATTCTCAAGCATCACCAGGACGACTGATGAGTAGTATCCGTATCCTCTCCATCCTGACTTTAGTGCTAGGCGCCCTGAGTGCTGTACCGAGCGTCGCGCGTGACCTCAACCAGGACGAAGCCCTGCGTCTACGACGCGAAGGAGTCATCCTGCCCTTCGAGCAGATGATGAAAGAGCTGGAGCAGCAGCACCCTGGCTCCACTCTGCTGGAGGCTGAGCTCGAAGAGGAGGATGGCGTACTGGTTTACGAAGTCGAGATCCTCACGCCATCGGGCGTGGTACGTGAGATCGAACTGGACGCTCGCAATGGGAAAATCTTGAAGGATGAGGAAGACGACTGATGCGGCTGCTTTTGGTTGAGGATCATGTGCCGTTGGCCGACGAGCTCACGGCCAGTCTCACACGGCAGGGATATGCTGTTGACTGGCTGGCCGATGGTCGAGATGCGGCTTATCAAGGGGCGACGGAGCCTTATGACCTGATCATTCTGGATCTTGGTCTGCCTGGCAAGCCCGGGCTGGAGGTGCTGCAAGAGTGGCGAGCGTGCGGCCTGACCACGCCGGTGCTGGTGCTTACTGCTCGTGGTTCATGGGCTGAGCGTATCGAAGGCCTGAAAGCGGGGGCCGACGATTACCTGACCAAACCCTTCCACCCCGAAGAGCTGGCATTGCGCATCCAGGCACTTTTGCGCCGCGCGCATGGCCTGGCCAATCAGCCGCAGCTTGAAGCCGCAGGTCTGCAACTGGACGAAAGCCGCCAGTGCGTTAGTTCCGGGGGGCAGAACATCGATCTGACGGCCGCCGAGTTTCGTCTGCTGCGTTATTTCATGCTGCATCCTGGGCAGATTCTGTCCAAGAGCCACCTGGCTGACCATCTGTATGATGGCGAGACCGAACGTGATTCCAACGTGATCGAAGTGCATGTCAATCGTCTGCGCGGCAAGCTGGGGCGAGAGGTGATCGAGACCCGGCGTGGTCAGGGCTATCGCTTCACCGGAGAGCGTGGGTGAAGTCGATTCAACGGCGTCTGAGTCTGGGGCTTGCCGGCGCCTTGCTGGTTGTTGGTCTGGTACTGGCGCAAGCGAGCTTATGGGTATTTGACCGTGGCCTTCGTGCTTACCTCGAAGATGACCTTCAGGATGAAGCTCAGGGGCTGCTCGCCGCTCTGGAGCGTGGCCCAGCTGGGGTGCAGTTGGACGAGCGGCGCCTTGATCCGTCCTTTCAGCGGCAATTCTCCGGGCATTATTTCCGTATTGATTTCCCCGATCAGACTTGGCGTTCGCGATCATTGTGGGATCGCGAGCTGCTTAAACCCGATGATCCAGGCATGCATTCCGAACTGGGCGACGGCCCGCAGGAGCAGCGTTTGCTGGTCTATCGTGCTGATTACCGGCGTTATGGAGAGAATCTTACGATCAGTGTGGCACAGGACTATGCGCCGATTCTGCAAGGTTTTCGGCGCATGCAATGGCTGGGATTGGGGATGGGCGGGGCGGCACTATTACTGATCCTCATTGCTCAGCGCTATACGGTGCGACGCGCGTTGAGGCCTCTGGAGCAAGTACGCCAGCAGATTGCCCAGTTGCAGCAAGGGCAGCGTAGTGAGCTGGATGCTCAGGTGCCTGAAGAGTTGGAGCCATTGGTGGCGCAGATCAATCATTTGCTCGCTCATACCGAGGAGACACTCAAACGCTCACGTAATGCGTTGGGTAATCTCGGTCACGCATTGAAGACGCCGCTCGCCGTATTGATAAGTGTGGCGGGGCGCAATGAATTGAGCGCCTACCCTGAACTACGCGCCACGCTACGAGAGCAGCTAGAACAGATCGAACAGCGCTTGAGTCGTGAGCTGGGGCGTGCACGGCTGGCTGGAGAGGTGTTGCCTGGTGCACGCTTCGATTGCGCTCAGGAGTTGCCGGGATTGTTCGCTACTTTGGCGATGATTCATGAACATGCTCTCAACCTTGAGTGGAAAGCCCCTGATGGTTTGGTTGTGCAACGTGACCGTGAAGATGTGCTGGAACTGCTGGGCAATTTGTTGGACAACGCCTGTAAGTGGGCTGATAGCCGTGTACAGTTAGAGCTGGTCGAGCAGAGCAGCACGTTGCAGATCCATATTGATGATGATGGTCCGGGGATCGAACCCGCACGACGTGAAGATGTTCTGGGGCGTGGCACCCGCCTGGATGAGCAGGTTGCGGGTCATGGTTTGGGTTTGGGGATTGTGCGCGATATCGTCGAAGCCTGGGGAGGCGCGATTGCTTTGCAAGACAGCCCGCTAGGCGGGCTGAGAGTGATGATCACTTTGCCACGTCGCTGACGGTCACATGCTATTGGTAAAGGTTGGGATGAAGAAATTCTTGACCGCCGGGCAGGTCATGCCATTCCTCTCTGGAGCAATTATCGCCACTGCATCGGCGGCAGCCTGTTGCTGTCGATCGAGCTTACATGGGGCTCCGTCATCTGCATGCCAGAGCGGCAGGGGGTGATGCTCAGATCGATGATGCTAGTGCTCGATTGGCTTGTGTGGCCGAGTGCGGTCAGACGTTGACCGAGAAAACGCGCGACTTTCCTGATTGGCCATTGTTGCGGCTAGAGCCCGCGACCAATGCGATGGTCAACATACCGTTTCTCTCCTACAGAAATCACGCACGCTAGAACAGTGCCGAACGTCAGGCAAGGCACAGGGCTTCCCTCTCGTTGCAACTGCATTGGTTTATCACTTCAAAGCCTGTCGTCATGCAGCCTTCGATATTGCTGAAAGTGGATTATTTGCAGAGGAACTGGCCGTTTTGACATGTGTAGTCAGATTCGGCAGAGTACGCCGCTTTTTGCGGTCGATAGCCGCATTTGGAATGCTGGAGGCTTTTTATGAACGCTGTAATCGCTGCGGTTGGCATCATGCTGGCCCTGAGCCTCTGTCGGGTTCATGTAGTTGTTGCTCTTATCATCGGCGCATTAGCCGGTGGGTGGCTGGGAGGTCTGGGGATTGAAGCGACGTTGTCGGCTTTCAATCGGGGGCTGGGAGGTGGCGCAACGGTTGCGTTGTCCTACGCGCTGTTGGGGGCCTTTGCTGTCGCCATTGCCAAGTCCGGTTTGGCCCATGCGCTGACCGATAAAGCGTTAGGGTTGGTTGGTGGTCAGAAGGATGATGCCGGTAGCGTGCTCAAGTGGGTGATGATCGTATTGCTGTTACTTGTGGCCATCGCTTCGCAAAACATCCTGCCCATCCATATCGCATTTATCCCGTTGTTGGTTCCGCCGCTACTTTATGTGATGAGCAAGCAGCAGTCGGATCGGCGTCTGGTCGCGTGCGTACTGACTTTCGGGTTGGTTACCCCATATATGTTTCTGCCTGTCGGTTTTGGCAGCATTTTTCTCAATGAAATCCTCCTGGATAACGTCGCGCGCGCTGGTGGTGACGTGACGGGGGTGAACATCACCCATGCTATGACGATTCCGGCTCTAGGCATGTTGTGTGGATTGTTGGTCGCGGTATTTTTTAGCTATCGAGGCAAGCGTGTTTACGATCTGGAGAGTATCCAGCAGGCCGAGCGTGTAAAGACGCAATACAACCCCATGAGTCTGCTGGTGGCAGGTATCGCCATCGCGGCTGCTTTTGTTGTACAGCTCTGGCTGGATTCGATGATTGTTGGTGCGTTGGTGGGCTTCGTCATCTTCTCGGTGTCTGGTGTAGTGCGCTGGCGAGAGGCGGACAGCCTGTTCACTGAAGGTATGAAGATGATGGCCATGATCGGTTTCATCATGATTGCGGCGGCTGGTTTTGCTGAAGTGATGAAGGCAACCGGCGATGTGACGGCGTTAGTTGACGGTGCAGTCGAGCTGATCGGCCACAATAAGGCTGTTGGTGCGTTGTTGATGTTGTTGGTCGGGCTGCTGATCACCATGGGCATCGGCTCGTCTTTTTCCACGGTGCCTATCATCGCGGCCATCTTCGTCCCACTGGCTATGCAGCTCGGTTTCAGCCCGTTAGCCACCGTCTGCATCGTTGGCACCGCTGGAGCCCTGGGTGATGCGGGATCTCCTGCCTCGGACTCGACACTGGGGCCGACCGCAGGGCTGAATGTCGATGGCCAGCATAGCCACATCTGGGATAGCGTGGTGCCCACTTTCTTGCATTACAATCTGCCTCTGCTGGCGTTCGGTTGGGCCGCCGCTATGCTGCTGTAAAGGTGGGCCCCGCCGTTAAATTACCTCTGCTTGGAGGTCGCTTAACTCTTGGACGGAGCTGCCGATAGACGTGGTAGCTCCGTTTTTTGTGTCTGCCTGACCAAGAGGACAATAAGAATGCGCCTGACATTGAAGACCAAGGTAATACTGTTGGCTCTATTGCCAGTGATACTGTTTGCGCTGGTGTTGAGCGGGACGGCTGCCAAAGTGCTGCAGAGCTTGGCTGAGGGCGAGGTCGCTGAGACGCGTGAGCGTTTACTGGAAGGCAAGCGCAGTGAGCTGCAAAGCTACATTCAGATCGCTGTCGGCGCAGTTAAGAATCTCTACGACAATGCCAGTCAGGGGGATATGGCCAGCCGTGAGCAGGCTATCGCTATCCTCTCCAAGATCAAGTACGGCAGTGATGGCTATTTCTTTGGTCATGACTCCAACGTAGTGCGCTTGTTTCGCAGCGACAGTCCAGTGGATGTCGGCAAGAGTTTGAATGATCGGCGTGATGTGAATGGCGTGTACATCAATCGCGAGTTGGTCAATGTCGCGAAGAACAACACGTACTTCGTCAACTATTCCTCACCTTTGCCGGGTAACGAAGCGGTGCAAGTGCCTAAGCTTGCGTACAGCTACTACCTCCCCAAATGGGATATGGCCTTGGGTACTGCGCTCAATCTCGATGGGGTCGAGGCTCAGGTCGCGGAGGTGCAGGCAGCCATCGACAGGCGTATCAATACAATCCTCACCAGTATTTTGATTGTGGCAGCCGTGTTGCTGGTGATCTTTGGGGTAGTCGGTGTTTGGCTGGGCAATGCCTTTTTACGGCCACTGTTGCAGATCAAAAATAATCTAGATGATATCGCTGCAGGAGAGGGCGATCTGACGCGCCGTCTACCGATCGCCAGCCAGGATGAACTGGGCCAACTGTCCGGTTCCTTCAATCGCTTTGTCGAGAAGATCCATGGCCTGGTACGGCAAATTGCAGAAATGACTGGCCAGCTTACCGAGTTGGTCGGCCAGGTTTCTGCCCAAGCCCAGCGTTCCGAACAGGCGATGGCACAGCAGCGTCATGAAACCGATCAGGTCGCCACGGCTATCAATGAGATGTCAGCCGCCGCTCAGGAAGTTGCCAAAAGCGCGCAGGGTGCTGCCGAAGCAGCCCAGCAGACCGACCATGAGGGCCAGGAGGCCAAGCGCGTCGTTGATGGCAGCATTCAGAGCATTCACGCACTAGTGGCAGATATCCGCAGTGGTGGCGTTTCTCTCGATAGTTTGCAACAAGACGTACAGTCGATTGTCAGTGTTCTCGACGTGATCCGCTCCATTGCCGAGCAGACCAACTTGTTGGCACTCAATGCGGCCATCGAGGCGGCCCGTGCTGGCGAGGCTGGGAGGGGGTTCGCCGTGGTTGCTGACGAAGTACGTGCTCTAGCTAGCCGTACGCAGCAAAGCACACAGGAAATTCAGGGCATGATCGATCGTCTGCAGCAAGGTACACGCGGGGCTGTTACGGCTATGCGTCGTTCCAGCGATGCCGGTGAACTGACTAGCGAACAGGCGAATAAGGCGGGTGTTTCGCTGGATGCCATTGCGCAATTAATCGCTACCATCAATGCGATGAATGCGCAGATCGCTAGTGCTGCAGAAGAGCAAACGGCGGTGGCAGAAGAGATCAATCGCAGCGTGCACCAGATCGCCGGTGCTGTTGACAGCGTCGCCAGTGAAACCGAGCAAGGGGCGCTAACGGCGCGCAGTCTGGCGGGTTTGGGCGATCGCCTCAACGCGCTAGTGCGTCAATTCCGCATCTGACCTCATAGCCGCAGCGAGTGACTTTCTCAGTCAGTCTCTGTTGATCTGTTGCCTGCATCATTCGGGGTATATGCCCCATAAAAGACAATGCCCCTATCGATAGGGGCATTGTCTTTTAACTCGCTGAATCGTCATGCAGGCGCTGGGGATGGCCGCTTTTGTTGCCATTGGTTTCAGCGCATCGATAGGATGGCCAGGCCCAGAGATTGCCGTCCGTCGTCCAGTTCGGTCACACGAACCACCTCTGCTTCGGCATCCAGTCCGGACAATTCGTTGTGCTCAGAGGGGATATGGACGCGTACCTTAGCGCCCATCTCCAGCCTCACAGGCGCTTCGACCTGCATGCCAGTGCTCGAAAGATCGAGGCATTTTGCCGGTGTTTCGCCACCTGCGTGGTGCAATATGACAGGGGCCTCCAGCCGCATGCGGATGAAGTCGCGCTTCTCGCTGTACGCTCGATCGTTCTGACTCATGGATGGCCTTCCTCTTCTTGTGAACTGTCCCGCGGCACTTATACCCTTCGCCGATTTCCCCTGTAAAGCCGCCTAACGACGACCGGCAGCGGCTTGAATCGCTCGGCGGATGGGAGTACCGTCTGCTCCTGAAATCGCCTTGGTTCCTGCCACGGCTGCAACCCAATTGCTCCGGCGCAGTTTGCCTGGATTCCCCATGCACAAAACCAGTGCCACTTTGCTGATCATCGACGACGATGAGGTCGTACGCGCAAGCCTTGCGGCTTATCTCGAAGACAGCGGTTTCGAGGTATTGCAGGCGAGTAATGGCCTACAGGGCCTGGAGTTATTCCAGCAGACCAGTCCTGATCTGATGATTTGTGATCTACGCATGCCGCAGGTCGATGGTCTAGAACTGATCCGCCGCATCAATGCGCTGGGCATTGAGGTGCCTGTGATAGTCGTGTCCGGTGCGGGCGTGATGAATGATGCCGTTGAGGCTTTACGCCTGGGCGCGGCCGATTATCTGATCAAACCCTTAGAAGATCTTGCAGTGCTTGAGCACTCGGTTCGTCGTGCGCTTGATCGCTACCGTTTGCGCCAAGAGAACCAACGCTACCGCGAAAAGCTCGAAGCAGCCAACCGTGAGCTGCAGGCCAGTCTGCATCTGTTGCAGGAAGATCAGAATGCCGGCCGTCAGGTGCAGATGAATATGCTGCCAGTAACGCCTTGGCAGATTGATGACCTGAACTTCGCACACCAGATCATCCCATCGTTGTACTTGTCCGGTGACTTCGTTGACTACTTCCGCATCGACGAGCGGCGCATCGCTTTCTATCTGGCCGATGTTTCCGGGCATGGCGCGTCTTCTGCGTTTATCACCGTTTTGCTCAAGTTCATGACTACGCGTTTGCTCTACGAGTGGCGTCGTGCGGGCGCACTGCTGGAATTTAAGCCATCGGATGTGCTCGGTCACATCAACCGTGGCCTGATTAATTGCAAGCTGGGTAAGCATGTGACCATGCTCGGCGGCGTGATTGATCAGGAAAGCGGAACCCTGACGTACAGTATTGGTGGGCACCTGCCACTGCCAGTGATTTTTGAGAAGGGGCAGGCGCGTTATCTTGAAGGGCGAGGCTTGCCTGTCGGTCTGTTCGAGGAGGCCGAGTATGGCGATGAAATCATGGCCCTGCCTGATTCATTCAGCTTGACCCTGCTGTCCGATGGCATTCTTGACCTGTTGCCAGGCGATAGGCTCAAGGACAAGGAATTGGCGTTACCACAACTGGTTAGCCAGGCTGGCGGAACGCTTGATGGTTTACGTCAAGTTCTCGGTCTGGCCAATCTGGGCGAGATGCCGGATGATATCGCCTTGCTGGTGTTGAGCAGGAACCTTGCATGAACCCTGGGATAAGCCCCGGTCGTATCCAATTCGCAGAACAGGACGGCACTTTCGTCCTGAAGTTTGTCGGCGAAGTTCGTCTGACGCTTTGTTCGGCTCTGGATGCCACGATTGAAAAAATCTTCACTGCGCTGAATTTCTCGGCCATCGTTATCGATTTGACCGAAACGCGCAGTATCGATAGTACGACTCTCGGCTTGTTGGCCAAGTTGTCCATTCTCTCGCGACAAAAAGTGGGCTTACTGCCGACTGTCGTGACCACTCATGACGATATCACCCGTTTGTTGCAGTCCATGGGGTTCGATCAGGTTTTCAACATTGTTGAGGGGCCTGCACCGTGTCTTGAGTGTCTCGACGACCTGCCTTCACAGGATCAGTCCGAAGAGGTGGTGCGATCGAAGGTGCTAGAGGCTCATCGTATTCTTATGGGGCTCAATGAATCCAACCGTGCGGCTTTTCATGATTTGGTCAGCGCACTAGAACGGCACTGATTATCTGTGATTAACGAAAAGGGGCGCCTAGTTGGCGCCCCTTTTCGCTGCTGCTTTGGGCATGACGTCTAGCCGGTCAGGCTTGTGCGGCCAGTAGTGCTTCGAGTTTTTCCTGGTCGCGGGCGAACAGGCGAATACCTTCGGCCAGTTTCTCTGTTGCCATGGCATCTTCGTTCAAGGCCCAGCGGAAGCTGCTTTCTTCCAGGTTTTGGCGGGCTTGGCTGTTGGCGCCTGGGCGCAACTGGCGGCTTAATGCGCCGTTATCTTCGGCGAGCTTTTGCAGTAGATCAGGGCTGATGGTCAGGCGGTCACAGCCAGCCAGTGCTTCGATCTGACCGAGATTACGGAAGCTTGCGCCCATGACCACGGTGTTATAGCCATTGGCTTTGTAGTAGTCATAGATGCGGCTGACCGATTGCACGCCTGGATCTTCACTACCTGCAAAGTCGCGACCTTCAGCCTTCTTGTACCAGTCATAAATACGCCCGACGAATGGCGAGATGAGGAATATGCCTGCATCGGCGCAGGCTTGCGCTTGGGCGAAGGTGAATAACAGCGTCAGGTTGGTCTGTACGCCCGCTTTTTCCAGTTGTTCAGCGGCGCGAATACCTTCCCAGGTTGAGGCTATTTTGATCAGCACGCGTTCGCGACCGATACCGGCTTTTTCATATAGGCCGATCAGGCGCTCAGCGCGGCGCAGGGTGGCGTCTGTGTCGAATGACAGGCGGGCATCGACTTCGGTGGAAATACGACCAGGTATGACCTTGAGGATTTCCTGGCCAACGGCGACTGCGAAATGATCGCAGGCCAGCCCTAGATCACCTTGGCTGGCGCTGACGGCTTGTTTGAGCAGTTCTGCGTAGCGGGGTAGGGCTGCAGCCTTGAGCAAGAGCGAAGGATTGGTGGTGGCGTCCACGGGCTGCAGGCGCGCGATAGCGTCGAGGTCGCCGGTATCGGCCACTACGGTAGTGAACTGCTTGAGTTGTTCCAGCTTGGAGGTCATGACGAGGCCTTGTCGTGATGGATGCAGTGACCTTACCCGAGGCGCTGTGAGCGCTCAACGGCGAGCCACGTATAAACATTTACCTGTGTCAGTGGTACTTTTGGTCTGCTCGTTCGTCTTTGACTAAGACGGTGCGCAAAACGCGCCAGGGTCGGTGGAGCCGACTTCAGATGAGTAGCCAAGGAGCCCGAATATGTCGACCCAAACCCAGCAGGCTTGTTCCCTTGCTGATCCCATCGATAACCAGACGTTTCGTCAGTGGTTACAGGCTGCGGGGATGCGTTTCAGCATGCCTCGGCTCAAGGTTGTGGAGGCGCTGTACGGTGCCGATGCGCAGGGTGTTTCCAGTCGAGAGCTGCACCAGCGTTTGAGTGATGCGGGTGAGCCCCTGTCATTGGTCAGCGTGCGTCAGGTACTGCGACGCATGCAGGATCATGGCCTGGTGGAAGATACAGGGCAGAGCCGCTACCGGCTGATCACACCTGCTTAGTGTCCGCGCAGTAGCTCGGCAGCCTGATCCAGCAGACCCAGCGGGTCCTGCACTTTGTTCAGATCGGTCGATAGCAGTTGGCGGAAGCGGCGGGCGCCGGGGAAACCTTGGGCCAGACCGAGTATATGGCGGCTGATATGGTGCAGGCTGCCGCCTTCGCTCAGGTGCCGCTCCACATAGGGACGCATGGCGAGAAGAGCGTCCAGGCGAGTGATGCCGTTGTGTGTTGCACCAAATAGGCGCTGGTCGACTTGGGCCAGCAGGAAGGGGTTGTGGTAAGCCTCACGCCCCAGCATGACACCGTCGAAGGTTTGCAGGTGGCGTTCGCATTCTTCTAAGGTTTTGATACCGCCGTTGAGGATGATCTCCAGATCAGCGAAGTCCTGCTTGAGCTGGGCGGCGACGTCGTAGCGCAATGGTGGGATTTCGCGATTCTCCTTCGGTGACAGACCTTCGAGGATGGCGATACGGGCATGCACGGTGAAGCTGCGGCAGCCGGCATCACGCACCTGGCCTACGAAGTCGCACAGTTCTGCGTAGCTGTCACGGCCATTGATGCCGATACGATGTTTGACCGTGATCGGGATGCTGACGGCGTCTTGCATTGCTCTGACGCAGTCTGCCACCAATGCTGGGTGACCCATCAAACAGGCGCCGATCATATTATTTTGAACCCGGTCGCTCGGGCAGCCGACGTTCAGGTTTACTTCGTCATAGCCATAGTCTTCGGCCATCTTCGCGCAGATCGCCAGATCCTGTGGGCTACTGCCGCCCAGTTGTAAGGCAATGGGGTGCTCGCACTCGTTGTAGCGCAAAAAGCGTTCACGGTCTCCGTGAATCAATGCTCCGGTGGTGACCATCTCGGTGTAGAGCAGGGCGTGGCGGGACAGCTTGCGCAGGAAATAGCGGCAATGGCGATCCGTCCAATCCATCATCGGTGCCACGCAGAAGCGGCGGGACAGGGAATGGCGCGTGGTGGCTGGCTTTGAGGCTGACTCTAGAGGCATTTTTTAAAATCGGTTAAAGGCCAAAGTGGCTTGTTTTTGCCCGTTTTTGTGCATGTGCTGCTAAAGCTTAGCACTGCTAAATGGATTTTTAGCACTGATGGTGGGCGATGCGGGAACGATCACTCGGCGCGTGAACAAAAGCGGGTAGACCACGGTTCAGATTCGGCTGTGCCGCAAAGGGTCATAGTCTACCAAGAAAGCCAGTCCCTCGACCGTAGCCGGTTGCTCGCGCTTGGATGATGAGGAGAGGCCGACTGGCGTTGCTAGGCGCTCTTGAAAAGGCTTCGCGGGAGGATGTGTCGCTCAAGAAAATCATTGAGCGCTATCATCGATGAATGCGAGCTGATACGTCCGCTCTGAAAACCAGGCGGGCTACCTTGAAAGCGATCAAATGGTTGTGGTCACGTTGTTATGCGGGGAAGAGTTTGAAGCGCCCCCCCCTGGCGAGCTGAGGCATAGGCCGCATCCATAACCTGCATCATCGCTTCGGCATCGCGCAAAGAGGCGAGCGGTTTCGCGCCTGTACGGCATTCTTCGAGGACCCGCTTGACGAATAGTGGGTAATAGATGTCGGTCTCCAGTTGGAGTCGGCGACTTCGAGTGCCGGCGGCAAGGTTGTTTCGATCCCGGATCTCGATTCTGTCTGGACCTGACTTGGCATACATACGGTCAGACGAGAAGGTAAACGAGAATTCGCGTTGCTCGTCCGGACTGCTTGGGAAGCAGTATCCAGTCTCTACGAGCCCAATCACACCATCTTCGGTTTGCATTGTCAGCAATGAATAGTCTTCAGCAATACCTTTATGGGTTCGGGAGTTCATGCTCGCTGAGACCTTTGCGACCTCTTTGCCGGTCAGCAACCTGAAAAAATCTATGAAATGTGTCGCGAGATTGATTGTAGAACCACCGCCGGAAAATTCGGGGTCAATCGCCCATCCTGAACCGGCCGCTTGGTAACGGCTGGGTGGCCCTGCAATGAAGCGGAATGACAGAGAGTTGAAGTCCGATGGAACGCAGCCATCTGCGTCTTTCAAGGCACTAAGTAATTCGCTCATGCGGAAGATCAACGGTACTGCACAGTACAGATTGGCTTCTTCGGTCAGGGTGCGCAGCCGTGTGACTTGCGACATATTGATGCCGCATGGTTTCTCGATCGCAAAAGGGATTTTGTGTGCGATAACGGCTTCGGCAAGCGCAGGCATGTCCGAATGCCGCCCGAACACAAACGCAAAATCGACTTCTTCACGATCTAGCAACTCATAGGCTGATGTGTACAGCCTGCTGCCAAATCGGGCAGCAATGGCTTCTCCCTTTATTTGCTCCGAATCTGAAACGGCTACTACTTGGATCCCTGGCGCCTCAAGCGCATCAAGATAAAGTGGGACGTGCCAGTGGCTGGCCTCCAACACTGCGATTTTCATGTGTTCTCCTCTCGCACAGTCCATGAGCTGACGATGTAATGATGCGAAGCGCGCACTTAAGCAAGCGGCGCAGAATGCAGCGAAACCCCTTCACAACTTGATGGCGTCTGCTGGTGTCCAGGCTTTACTCGAACAAGGGTGTCCGCAGTTCCTCTTGCAGTCCTTCTGGCGCTGACTTGCCATCGGGACAGTAATCGAACCCGAGGAACGCTAGGGCGTACACAGCCTGCCCTTCATGCATAGGCCCCCCGTCTTGTGTACGACAGCCACGCGCCTGCGCAGCGCGTAAAAGCGGCGTCTGATCGGGTATATTGATAATGTCTACAACAATGGTACCGGGCGCGAGCCGTACGGGATCAACGGGCATCTCATCAGTTTTGTTCATTCCAAGCGGTGTTGCGTTGATGACAATTTCAAAACCGTGCGGGTCCGGCGGCCCAGATAGGGCGGCGCATCCGGTTTGCGCAGTGACTGATTCTGCGAGCTGCTTGGCACAATGCTCGTTGACATCGGATATTGTCAGAGAACGGGCGCCCGCGGATGCAACTGCAAACGCGATGGCTCGTCCAGCGCCTCCTGCGCCGACGAGAAGAACGGATTTGTTGCTCGGGTGATAACCCTCCCACTGCATTCCCAGCACGCAACCGAGACCGTCAAATATGGCACCTACCCAGCGCCCGTCTTTTTCACAGCGGACAACATTAAGTGCGCCAACCTGGCGCGCAGTTGGATGGAGCTCATCAACCAGAGCCAGCATGTTCTGCTTGTGAGGCATGGTAACCAGCAGGCCGGAGAGATTGCCAAGCGCTCTGGCTCCTGACACGAAGGTGGAGAGCCCGTTGGCTTTGACCTCAAATGGAATGCAGACCGCATCTGCTCGCTGTTCCATAAAGACTTGGTTGAGCAGTTTCGGAGACTTTGCGGTCGTTAGAGGATTACCGACTAACCCATAGATTTGCGTTGTTCCTGATATATATGAATACATGGCAGTCTGATTTTATAGGTTGGCCGAAAGGGCAATCTGCAAGGACGTTAACTCATAACGTGTCACGGGAGGGATAGCCGTCGACGAGCCTCAGGATGTTTAGAGGATTGGCGTCCTTCAGGGCATCTGGTAGCAAGGAGTCGGGGTAGTTTTGGAGGCAGACCGGCCTCAAGAACCGGTCAATAGCAAGTGTGCCGACCGAGGTGCCGCGGCTGTCTGAGGTAGCAGGATATGGGCCGCCGTGTACCATCGAATCACAGACTTCGACACCCGTTGGATAACCATTGATGAGGATACGGCCTACCTTCAGTTCTAATAAGGCGGTCAACTCTGCAAACTCCAGCAGTTCATCCGGCTCTCCGATCAAAGTTGCGGTTAGCTGCCCGTGAAGGGCATTGAGCGCGGCGTTAAGTTGAACCCTGTCAGCGACCTCAACAAAGATGGAGGTGGGGCCGAAAATTTCTTCCTGAAGAATTTCGGCACCTTCGAGCAGCAGGCTTATATCCGCTTTGAATAGCTGCGGTTGGGCTTGATTCCCCTGTTGCTTGCTACCTGCCAGGTGCACGATGTCGGGGTGGGCGTGCAGATGTTGCAGGCCATCGTTATAGCTGCGCAAAGTGCCGACGTTGAGCATGGTTTGCGCCGGTTGGTCGTTTATAAGCGTGGCCACGCTAGCTTGGAAAGCGCTGAAGGCCTCAGAACGAATCCCAATGACTAGGCCTGGATTGGTGCAAAACTGGCCGCAACCTTGAACCACTGATGCGACGAGTTCCTTGGCAATAATCTCAGCGCGATTCGCGAGTGCCTCAGGCAAAATCAGTACTGGGTTGATGCTCGACATTTCGGCGAAAACAGGGATCGGCTCAGGGCGAGCTGCCGCCATGTCACAGAGGGCACGGCCTCCTTTGAGCGAGCCAGTAAACCCCACGGCTTTAATGAGCGGGTGTTTTACCAAGGCTTCACCGACGCCAGTTCCATAAATCATGTTGAAGACACCAGCAGGCATGCCGCAGCTCTCTGCCGCCCGGAGAATGGCGTTAGCTACTTGCTCGGCAGTGGCCATATGGCCGCTGTGTGCTTTGAAAACCACCGGGCAACCAGCCGCAAGCGCCGAGGCGGTGTCGCCGCCGGCAGTTGAAAAGGCCAACGGGAAATTGCTGGCGCCGAATACGGCAACCGGGCCGACCGCAGTGCGGTATTGGCGAATGTCTGAGCGAGGCAGAGGTTTGCGCTGCGGGAGGGCTCGGTCGATACGGGCTCCATAAAAGTCGCCGCGCCGCAGTACATTGGCCAACAAACGCATTTGGCCGCTGGTGCGCGCGCGTTCGCCCTGAATGCGGGCTGCTGGCAGTGCTGTTTCACGACAAACCAGCTCAATGAATTCAGCATCCAGGGCGTCCAGCTCTTCAGCAACCGCGTCCAGAAAATCAGCACGCTTGACCGCGCTCAAGCTTCGATAAGCTGGAAACGCGCAGGCGGCAGCACGGGCCGCGTCGTCGATCTCTTGTGGGGTTGCCTGGTGGAAGGAGTAGGGCAGGGTTTCGCCCGTGCTGGCATCTACACTCTTGACGATGATGCTGCCGTCGGCGCGGCGCTGGCCGCCAATAAAATTTTGGCCCGTGATGAGGGACATTGTTTTCTCCAGGCTGAATGTTCAATAAACAGTTGTACGGGGCATTTGAAGTGTGCAGTCATGTAACCGCACCGATTTGCCAGGGTACGAACTCGTTTTGCCCGTAGCCATGCTGCTCGCTCATGCTGCGTTCTCCCGAAGCGATGCGTAACATCATTTCAAAAATTGCCGCTCCACATGCCTCAATGGTCATGGTGTCTTCGGCGATTTCGCCGCAGTTGATGTCCATGTCTTCTCGTTGTCTGGCCCACAAGGCGCTATTGGTTGCAAGCTTGATGGACGGTGCAGGCGCACAGCCATAAGCTGAACCGCGGCCGGTGGTGAATGCGATCAGGTTGGCTCCACCGGCAACTTGGCCGGTCGCCGAAACGGGGTCGTAGCCAGGCGTGTCCATGAATACAAGCCCATTGGCGCGCACGGTTTCGGCGTATTCATAGACATCCACCAAGTTGCTGGAGCCAGCCTTGGCTACAGCTCCCAGCGACTTTTCAAGAATAGTGGTCAGGCCACCGGCCTTGTTACCGGCAGAGGGGTTGTTATTCAGCTCAGCCCCCATGCGCTCGCAGTAGCGTTCCCACCAGTGGATGCGAGTAATGAGTTTTTCTCCAACCTCTCGGCTGACAGCACGCCGCGTTAGCAGATGTTCGGCACCGTAGATTTCTGGCGTTTCGGAAAGAATCGCGGTGCCGCCGCAGGCGACCAGGCGATCTACGGCGTTGCCCAGCGCCGGGTTGGCCGTAATACCCGAGTAGCCATCTGAGCCGCCGCATTGAAGGCCTACGGTCAGATGACGAGCGCTAACCGGCTGACGCTGAATCTGGTTGGCTTCGTCGAGTAGCTCCTGTACGTGGGCGATACCGCTGGCGATAGCTTTGGACGTACCGCCGCTGTCCTGGATGCTGAATGTTCGCAAGGTGTTGCTGCGGGCTAATCCCTGCGAGCTAAGTAATGAGTCTATTTGATTGGTCTCGCAACCGAGACCAATGACCAGCACGGCGGCAAAATTGACGTGCGTGGCGTAGCCGGCTAGCGTCCGGCGCAGCAGGTTCAAACCATCGCCGACTGGATCGACGGCGCAGCCGGCGGAGTGTGTTAAGGCAACCACACCGTCGACATTTGGATAAGCTTCCAGCGCTGCGGGGTTTATGTCTCGGCGAAAATGGTCTGCAATGGCCCGGGCCACAGTGGCAGAGCAGTTCACCGAGGTGAGGATTCCGATGTAATTACGAGTCGCAATCCGACCATCTGGGCGCATGATGCCCATGAACGAGGGCGCTTCATTCTTAATGGATTCAGGTTTCACATCGTGGCTAAAAGCATAGTCACGAGTAAATTCACCCATGCCTAAGTTGTGCACATGGACATGCTCACCGGCTTCGATGTCAGCAGTGGCGAAGCCAATAATTTGGCCGTAACGCCTAACCGGTTGCCCCGCATCGATATGCCGCGAGGCGACCTTGTGGCCCTCGGCAATCGCTTGGTCGATGGTCAGGCCAACTTGCTCAAGAACTTCGCCTGCGAGCAGCGGCCGACGTGCAATCAGCACATCGTCCAGCGGGTTTAGGCGCAGTACGGGCGCTGCGCCGGTTTTCACGATTAGTTCCATTGCATACTCGCTGCTTGCTAAGTGGTGTGCGGTTGCCATCAGCGCCGCGCTTTTGTGCAGGCACTATAGGATTGGTCGTAGTAGCTGCCCAATGAGACCTTTCGATTGCTCGATAACTTTTCCTCATTAATCTTCGCCGAGTTCGCTGTGGCCTGTTTTTTTTAAGTGTGCGTGACGGTTTTGCGCGAACTCCAGCAAGGTCTCGATAAATCTTTGGGTCGGCTCTGAAAGTTTTTCATCCCGGCGGGTGATAACCCCGTACTCCTGGGGAGCGACTTGGAAGGGCGTATTTAAAATCTTGAACTGACCACTTTGAAGTTGTGACTGAACCATGGATTCTGGAAGCATGGCGATCATCGGTCCAGACTGAAGCAGTTGCAGAAATGTTTGCATTGAGATTGTCTCCACCGTGTTGCTTGGTGGCGTGATATTGAATTTTTTGAAAGCACTCTCCATGCGTTGTCGAATGGGCGTGTGGAGGGGGTACATGACCCAAGGCCAGTGAGTAAGGGTTTCGGTGTCAATTTGGCTTAGTTGGCAAAGAGGGTGTCTGCTGTTCGCGACGAGGCAAAAAGGCTCTGGTCCCAGTGCGGTAAATTCGAAAAGTTGTGAGTGGCTGTTTTCCGTAAATCGAGCAATGATGACATCGAGCTTCTTATGCTCAAGCATTTCCAGTAGCTGATTGCTGGTTTGCTCAATCACTTCGATAGACAGCATTGGGCGTTCGAGTTTTATTTTTGCGATAGCATCAGGCAATACAATTGAGGTCGCGGCAAATATGGCACCAACTTTTATATGACCGTGACCGCCTCTTCGCAATTTGTTGATCTGTTCCACGAATGATTGGGTGTCGTCCAGGGTGATACGCGCATAGCGGGCCACGAACTCTCCGAGTTCGGTGGGCATCATGTTGCGTGTTTGGCGCTCAAACAGGGGGAATCCTAAGAGTGATTCTAAGTCGCGCAGCATTTTGCTGATGGCGGGTTGTGTCAGATTCATGCGCTCGGCAGTTATATGCATGTTGCGAGTTTTGACCAGTGTATCGACTAGCAGCAGGTGTTTTATCTTCAGCCATTTGCTGACGCTGGTGAATGTGACTTGATCATTATTCATTGAATGCCTGCCTGTTAAATCGATAACGAAACGGTATTGAGTGGTGAGAATTCGTCATTGGGATTTTCGGAGTGAGCCTACTAACTTGTGTGCATCGATGACTTGGCGGATGTGAATACCTATGACCCCTGTGAGATTGACGTGCGAGAACACTCTGCCTGAGGATGGTTTGGCAGGTACGCTCATTGGCCGAGCTTGGGTTCCGGGGGAGTTTTCCGGGCCTTCTCCGGTGGTGCTGCGTGAGAATGGGGTGTTCGACCTTTCCGATGACTTTGCAACCCTCAGCGAGTTGCTTGAGCGGGATTCGCCTTTGTTCGCAGTGCGTCAGGCTCAGGGTAGGTACATCGGGTCTGTCGAAGAACTGCTTGGTAATACGGGGAGTCATGCCGATCCCGGTAAGGCGGTTCTGCTGCCGCCTGTAGACTTGCAGGTGATCAAGGCCGCTGGGGTGACGTTCGCTTCGAGCATGATCGAGCGGGTAATTGAAGAGCAGGCCAAGGGGGATGCCGCCAAAGCCGAAAGTGTTCGTCGGTTGGTGCATGAGGCAATCGGCGATAACTTGCGCGCAATCAAGCCAGGTTCGCCAGAGTCGGTGCGCCTCAAAGGTGTGTTGATCAAGCAGGGGATGTGGTCGCAATACCTGGAGGTGGGGATCGGTCCGGATGCAGAGATTTTCACCAAGGCGCCGGTGCTGTCTGCTGTCGGTAGTGGTAGCCAAGTAGGAATCCACGGCAAGTCCGAATGGAATAATCCTGAGCCAGAGGTCGTGCTTGCCGTGAATAGCCGTGGTCATGTGCACGGAGTGACGCTGGGTAACGACGTCAATTTGCGAGATTTCGAAGGCCGTAGCGCACTGCTGCTGAGCAAGGCTAAGGACAACAACGCTTCCTGCGCTATTGGCCCGTTTATTCGTCTTTTCGATGAGACCTTCACGATTGATGACGTGCGCAACTGCGTGGTCGATCTGCACGTTCAGGGTGATGACGACTTTACACTCCAGGGAAGTAGTTCGATGGCGCTGATCAGTCGCGATCCGCTGGATCTGGTTGCTCAGACGGTCGGTGGGGATCATCAGTACCCCGACGGTTTCATGCTTTTTCTTGGAACTTTGTTTGCGCCCACTCAGGATCGTGGAGAACCAGGTAGCGGGTTTACCCATAAGCAAGGTGACAGAGTGAGCATAGGCAGCTCGTTGCTGGGCACGCTGCACAATACGGTTACTTACAGTCATGAGGCGGCTCCCTGGACCTTCGGTCTCCGGGCCATGATGCGCAATCTTGCCGCTCGCGGACTTCTGTAGATGCAGTTGGGTGATTGCAGCCTGGCACTCCCGTAACGACTGAGCACCTTCCGGCGAGCCTTGATGACGCAGCCCAGCCAGGACCGATTTGGTTTCTATATCCACAATGTGCACGCCTGGCGGTGATGCCGGGTATGTGGCCGGTTGTGGCTGCTTCTCTGGTTCGCCAGGCATATCGAAAGTGAGCTCAGATTGCTGTGATGGCCGTAGGGAAATCAGCGGGTTTGACTAATTTGTCGCCAGCCACATAGTATTGGAACGCTGTTCCAATAAGAACTTTGCTCAAATTCTTATCATTGTCAAAGGTCAGTTGAGAAAAATGAGAGTCGTCAAAGGCGCTGTGGATCGCTGTCTGGAGGCCATCGAGCTCCTCGCTCGCGAGGCACGCTGGATGCGCATGTCTGATATCGCTGCCGAACTGGGGTTGGAGAAGGGACCTGCTCACCGAGTGCTGGCTCAATTGGTCGAGCAGGGTTGGGCCGAGCAGGATGAAGCGACTTCGCAGTACCGTCTGACGCTGAAGTTATCGCTGCTGGGGCAGAGCTACTTGCACGGCATCGGTCTGCCTGAATTGGTACAGCCAATCATTGAACAGGTGGCTGCACTGAGCCAGGAGTTGGTACGGCTTACGGTGGTCAATGGGGATGGTTTGTCCTGGTTGTCTTCGGCCCAAGGCGCTGCGCCGGGGCTCATGTATTCGCCGGCCATGGATCAACCCATCAATCTCTACGCCACCGCCAATGGCAAAGCCTGGTTGGCGACAATGTCTGATGAGTTGGCCGTTGAGTACGCGTTGTGTAGCGGTCTCGGCAAGGCTAATTCCGGCGTAGAGCAGGGGCCGAAAGCGATCAGCAGCATAGAGCGCCTGGTGGCCGATCTTGCGCTGACCAGAACTCGCGGTTACGGCCTTGTTGTTGAAGAGGCTGAGGCTGGCGTGTGGGCCATCGCCGTACCGGTCAGGATGATTCCGTCCGGCACTGTGGTCGGTACGATGAGTATTGCTGGCCCGGTCTTGCGGATGCAGCCCGAGCGTTATGACGAGTTTTACGCCCTGTTGACGGATGCGGCCGACAAGCTGGGTACGGTTTGGCCGCGTCAGCACAACATGCATCCGGAGGGCGTATGACTCGATACGCGCCTCGAGCCGAGATCACGCCAGAACTGGAGGACGCTGCTGCGGCATTGGTTCGAGCGCGCCAGGAGGGTATTCGGCTGGCATCCCTGCCCGCTTCGAGTATGCCCACCAGTCTTGCGCAAGGCTTTGCAGTACAACAGCGAGTAGGGTCATTGGCCGGGGAAACCGTGGGTGGCTGGAAGTGCGCGCTCCCTCCGGCTGATAAGTGGATCGTTGCCCCAATCTATAGCCGCAGCATTGTGCAGGGCGAACGCTACCAGTTACCTGCTGGCACTGAGCACGCTCGCATCGAGCCTGAGCTTGCATGTGTGTTGTCCCATGACTTGCCCGCTCGTGCCGAGGCTTATACGGCTGAGCAAATCATTGCTGCGATCGGCCACGTACATATTGCCTTGGAGGTCATTGATTGCCGCTATGGCGATCCCAAGGCGCTGCCTTTCGAGCAATTGCTTGCAGACGGTCTGTTCAATCATGGCCTTGTTCTAGGGCCTCGCATCAATCTGCCGCGTGACGCAGGCATGCCCTCTCAGCTGCACATCAGGCTGAGCGATGTAAAAGCCGAGCTATTCAACATCCAGGGCCATCATCCGGATGGAGGGCCATTACCTCCGATTGTATGGCTGGCCAATTTCTTATCGACAAACGGGATAGGGCTGCAGGCCGGACAAGTGGTTATCACCGGATCCTATGCAGGCGTTCTCGATGTGCCTGTCAACCAGCCACTGCATGTGCAATTTGGTGACATAGGCTCATTGGCTGTCCATTTTTCAACGCAGGAGGAGTAATACATGCGCTTAGTACGTTTTGGTTTGCCAGGGCAGGAACAGCCAGGCATTTTGGATTCAAAAGGATCCGTGCGGGATCTTTCCGGCATTGTCGATGACATCGACGCGTCGGCTCTGGCCCCTGCAGTACTGGAAAGACTGCGTGCGGTTGACGTTGAAACACTCCCGATGGTTGCACCTGGCACTCGCCTCGGACCTTGTGTGGGGAATGTGCCGAATCTGATCTGCATTGGCCTGAACTACTCTGACCACGCAGCGGAAACGGATACACCAATCCCCAGCCAGCCGGTGGTCTTCAACAAGCACACCGCTTCCATAAGCGGCCCCAACGATCCGGTCATTCTTCCAACGGATGCTTACAAACTTGACTGGGAAGTAGAGCTGGCCATCGTCATCGGCACGCCTGCTTGGCAGATTGAAGAGTCACAGGCACTGAATCACATTGCCGGTTATTGCCTCGCCAATGACGTTTCCGAACGGGCTTATCAGCTTGAATACGAAGGTCAGTGGACAAAAGGGAAAAGCGGTTTTTCTTTCGCGCCACTGGGGCCTTGGCTGGTCACTCGTGACGAGATTGCTGATCCGCAGGCGCTTGATCTCTGGCTCGACGTGAATGGCAAGCGCCTTCAGACCGGCAATACCCGCACGATGATTTTCAGCGTTGCACATATCGTCGCGTATCTCAGCCGTTTCATGCCGCTAATGGCAGGTGATGTCGTCATCACTGGTACGCCGCCCGGCGTGGGTCTTGGGCAGAAACCACCGGTATTTCTCAAGGCAGGCGACATCATGCGCGTAGGCGGCCAAGGCTTGGGTGAACAGCTACAGACCGTGGTGCCTTACGTTGCAGAAATGGGTGCAGCCTGGGTTGGCGGTCGTCATCCCGGCGTGAACTAACTCTGGCTAAAGGAGAACTTTATGAGTTTTGCAGGAACAGGTGTCGTTGCGATCTGGCATGACCTTTTGCCCGAGGCGCGGGACGAGTTCTATGAGTGGCATAACCGTGAGCACATGCCTGAGCGGGCCGCCATTCCGGGTTTTCTGCGCGGACGCCGATATATCGCTCTAAATGCAGGGCCGACCTATTTCAACCTCTATGAGGCAGAAACCGTGCAAGTGTTGGGCGGGCCGGATTATCTGGCTCGGCTCAACGCCCCAACCCCATGGACTCAGCAGTCGGTCAAGTCTTATCGCAACGTGGCACGGTCGATCTGCCAAGTAGCGTTCAGCAGCGGAGTAGGGCAAGGAGCGTATCTCTTGACGGCTCGGTTTGATGTTGCCGAAGAGCAGCATCAATCTGTGGCTGATGCTTTGTGTCAACGCGTACTTGCGCCCATGGCTAATCAGCAGGGTATTACAGGCGTGCACCTGTGTGTGGCCGATGAGGCTATCAGCAAGGTTGAAACCGCTGAGAAAAAGGCTCGCGCCGAAGGCACACAAATACCGGCCTGGATTGTCATGATCGAAGGCTGTGCGTCGGACTATGTCAGTGCGGCGGGCGAATTATTTGCTGCCGAGCTGCAGCAGCTTTTGGGTGGTAAGTCAGCGGTTTCGGAAGCCACGCTTTACCATTTGGAGTATACGCGCTGCCAAACGGAGGGAAGTGCTGGCTGACCCGTACGTTCCAGCAGGCAGTTAAAAAATAACTGTGGTGCCGCTGTTTTGTTACAAGCTAAAAAATACTCATTTACAGCATGTGCACCGAGTGTGCCGCTAACAACACTTCAACAGTTTTAGTACTTCCAGATGCGGATGGCGAATAGAGCGCGTTATGCCAACGCTGCGACTCTTGAGTGCATCAGTTAGTGAAAGCGGGTCGCGATCCACGACGTTCGACACGCAAGTGTCAGGCAATACCAATAGCTGTTTTTGAATGGAATGGCATTCCATTTTCAATCACAAGAATAAAATCCATAAAAGCAGGTACTGAAAAATGAAAAATCAACTATGCCGTAAGGTTTCTCTGCTTGCCACTCTGTTACTTACGGGCACCCTGTCTGTCTCGAATGCTACAGCGGCAAATTATGTCCTAAAATATGCTGCGGTTTTCCCGGCAGTTGGCACGCAAGCTGAGGGGGCAAAAAACCTCGGCAAGCTGATTGAAGAAAAATCAAACGGCGCGATTGGCTTCCAGTTCTACCCCGGGTCTCAGCTTGGCGACAAAATGCAGGCTTTCGAAGGCCTTAGAACAGGCTCGATCGAGATGGCCGAAGGCGCAGCTACCGATCTCAGCACCTTTTCCAAGCGCTGGTCAGTTTTTTCCATTCCCTACCTGTTCGACAATGGCGCGCAAGCTATCCAGGTTCTTAGCGATCCGCGCGTTGCCGATATCCTGTCCGCAGATGCTGAAAAGAACGGCTTCAAGATCATCGGATATTGGAATATGGGTGAGCGTAACATCCTGAACAATAAGCGTCCCATTTCAACGCCCGAAGATTTGTCGGGCATCAAGATTCGCGTAATGGACAGCCCGCTGTTGGCAAAGTCCATCAGTGCGATGGGAGCTATTGGGACGCCAATGCCATGGAGCGATGTCTACACTGGCGTTCAGCAAGGCACCATTAATGGGCTGGAGAACTCTGCGCCCGTAGTCGCGGCCAACAAGTTGTATGAGGTGGCGAAGTATTACTCGCTGACGCAACAGTTCGTCATTCCTGATCCTCAGTTGATCAGCTTGCGGGTCTACAACGCCCTGCCACCGGAGTTGCAGACCGCCATCACCGAGGCCGGTGCCGAATCACAAGCCGCGTTCAACGAAAGTTGGCAGGTATCGTCTGACCAAAGCATCGCGGCCCTGAAAACTGAAGGCGTTAATGTTAATGAGGTTGATAAGGACGCCTTCCGAAAGGCTGTTGCACCACTAGTCAAGAGCTTCCTTGACGAGTCCGGTAGTGAGGTGCGCGACCTGTACGATGTGATCGTCAAAGTTCGTGAAGAGCTTGTCGCGAAATAAACCAACATGAACTTCATGGCCCGGCAGAAATATCGGGCCCTCATCATGACTCATGCAAAAGGCTGTTTACCTATGACTGCGTTAGACCGGTCAATCGGGTGGGTCGAAACCTCCCTCAGTGTTACTTCTCTGCTGGTTATTGTCATTCTGGTCCTTGTTCAGGTCTTTTACAGATATGTTCTGTCAAGTGGCATCCTCTGGATCAATGAGTTGATTACCAGCCTGATGCTTCTGATGGTCATGGCTGGCTCGGCGCTGGCGGCACGCCATAGCGAGCATACCAACATGACAATGTTGACAGACAGCCTACCCAAGGGTGTGGCGCGTCTTGTTCGCGCAGTTGCCCTGCTGGTGACGCTTGTATTTCTGGCCACGCTGATTGTGACCTCGGCTATTTATGCGTTGCAGGCGCGTACGCTGCACTCGACCATGCTCGAGATTCCGATGCTGCTGCTGTACGGCATTTTGCCACTGGGTGGGGCGCTGATGTTTTATGAATTCGTAAAAGTGCCCGTCATCCTGTTCAGCCAAGGGCGGAGGGCGCGCGCATGATCACCGGTCTGCTTCTTATTGTCCTGCTGTTTTTTATCATCTTTTTGGGCGCGCCAGTTTTTGTGGCGCTTGGGGCTTCGGCGGCGTTCGGGCTGCTATTGATTAGCCTGGAGCCGCATTTCGGCAGTCCTTTCATTGCCATTCCGCAATCATTGTATTCAGGCATTGCATTCTTTCCGCTGTTGGCAATTCCGCTGTTCATCCTTGGTGGTGAAATCATGAACCGGGCGGGCATCACCGAAAAACTGGTGCGGTTTTCCGTCATGCTGATCGGTCGCATGCCCGCCAGTCTTGCCAATGCGAATGTCGTGTCGAGCATGTTCTTTGGCGGCATCACCGGCTCTGCGCAGGCGGATACTTCGGCCATCGGCGGCGTCATGATCCCCGCCATGGAGAAAGAAGGTTATAGCAAGGAGTTCTCCGTTGCTGTGACAGCCGCTAGCTCGACCGTTGGGCCAATCATTCCGCCGAGCATCATGATGGTGATCTATGGCGTAACGGTCGGCACCTCCGTGGGCGCACTGTTTCTGGCCGGTCTGTTGCCAGGTCTGATGATCGGTTTTTCGCTCATTGCGCTGATCCTGTTCATGGATCGCAAGCACAAGTTCCCTCGCCGCACCAGCGCGCTCAGCTACCGTGAAAAACTGACCATTACGCGCGAAGCGTTGTGGCCCTTGGGTGTGCCGGTCATCATTGTTGGCGGCATCCTCGGCGGAGCGGTCACGCCCACTGAAGCAGGTGCATTGGCCGTTCTTTACGCCTTGATCTATGGATATATAGTCAAGCGCAGCATGACCGCCGGGGATCTGTTCCAGATGCTGCAGCGAACCGCGATCCAGACCGCGGCAGTCATGCTGATCATCGCCTGTGCCAAGATCCTCAGCTATGTGTTGACCGTGTATCAGTTGCCAGTGGTTGTAGGCGAGGTGCTTCAGTCGATTTCGCAATCGCCGTTGATGTTCCTGCTGTTCGTCAACATTTTCCTATTGATTCTGGGCACTTTCATGGATGGCGGTGCAAGCGTGATCGTAATGGCCCCAATCCTGACGCCGATTGCGATTTCCTACGGTATAGATCCGGTCCATTTCGGCGCAATCATGGTGCTCAACCTGATCATTGGTTGCGGAACACCTCCACTTGGTCTGTGCCTGTTTATCGCCTGCAATATCGCGAAGCTGCCGGTCGAGCGCGGTGCACGTGCCATCATGCCTTTCATTGGCGTAGAGATCTGCGTGCTGATGTTGGTCACTTACGTGCCGTGGTTAAGCCTGGCGCTTCCCCGGTGGTTTGGGTTTTAAGCTCAGCTCATGACGGAGTAGAAGGCAAAAACAGGGATCCTTGATCCAGGCATGGTACGCACTTACGTGCTATGCCCTGACTCACTGCGTGACTGCTCCGCGCAGTTGGGGTCTACCCCATTTCCATGAGCGATTTAAGGGCGCCTCTAAAAACTCGACTCCGACCTGAGCACGAGACGTGAAGAGGCGACCAGCACAGAGAATATGCGGTCAGTACCTCTCGCAATGGGGGTAATGCAGGCCGGAGCAACCGGCCTGCTGTCATCCTCACTCCATCTCCAGCAGGCTCGACATCCTTTTCAGGTTGTACACCGCTGATTTGATCGTCAGACCAAACTGCGTGCGGGCCAAGCCGATGCTGCGGATCGTCTTGCCGCCCATCTGCGCCAGACTGACAAATATGTGTTCAACCCGAGCCCGTGGGCTGGCGATACGCTTGTTGCGAGCCTTGTCCCGCTCGCCGATGGGCTTGCCGGCTTGTCCTTTGCGCTGCATATACGGGCGCCATCCATTGAGCTTGAGCCAGTGCTCGCGTGGCTTGTCGTGATAGCCACGATCAGCCCAGAAGTCACGGCTGCTGTTCCCTCGATCCAGTACATCGACCAAGTGAAGTGTGTCGGCCTCGCTGACAGCTTCATCCTACTTGAGCAAGAACCTCGTGCTTTCGTGGCGCTCCAATCGCACCACGGCTTTCTTTCTGAGTCTCCGGATGCGCCTCACCAGGCG
Source organism: Pseudomonas sp. 8Z (assembly GCF_902506535.1). Taxonomy (GTDB): domain Bacteria; phylum Pseudomonadota; class Gammaproteobacteria; order Pseudomonadales; family Pseudomonadaceae; genus Aquipseudomonas. The sequence continues at coordinate 665,229 of NZ_LR733826.1, read as the reverse complement.
CGCATGCTTTTGAGCGAGCGGGTTTGGATCGTGATCCTGCCAGGCAGTTGGTTTCTGAGCGGTGGATCAGCTCGACGGTTTGCCGTTTGCACTCGGGGCTGCAGTCCTTGCGTTCAATGAACACTCCTTTGGCTCGATGCGAGCTTGATTGAAAGTGTCCGTTCTAATGTCGAGTCAGCCTGGGTGACATAACTCACACCAAAGAGCTCCGGGATTCTCGAGGTGGTTCACCCGGCGCGGCCCCGATGATCTGCGATACCCCCGAAAATCGGAACGAAAAAGCCCGTCACAAGGACGGGCGGAAAGTGCTGTAAAACCAGGAGCAAACGGACCCGGGTGATGCTCGGGATCAGAGAATCGACAACGGGTAATTGAAGATCAGGCGATTCTCGTCGAACTCGTTGCTGCTGAAGTCACGACGTATGGTGTTGTTGCGCCATTTCATCGACAGGCTCTTCAGCGGTCCGCTCTGCACCACGTAGGCCAGCTCGGTTTCGCGCCCCCACTCCTTGCCGTCGTTGGTGCTGCTGGTGTGTACGTTGTCGCCGCTGATGTAGCGGTTCATCAAGGTCAGGCCGGGGATGCCCAGGCCGGCGAAGTTATAGTCATAGCGCAGTTGCCAGGAGCGTTCTCCGGCATTGTCATAGCTGGCGTTATAGCTGTCGTTGGCCAGGGTGCCGCCGCTGGTGCCGTTGACCCGCATCCAGGCGTCGCCGCTGACCTTCTGTAAGCCGACGTAGAAGGTATGGTGGCCGGTCTTGAGCGAAAACAGGCCGGAGTAGGTCTTGTTGTCCAGTTCGCCGGCGAGTTCGCTGCCGTCTTCGCTGCCGACGAAGTATCCGAGGTTGGCGCCCAGTATCCAGTTGCCGAGCGGCTGGTTGTGCAGCAGTTGCAGGTACTGCTGGCTGTAGACGTCTTGCAGCTCGGCATTCCACAGGCCGATCAGGGTGCGATCCTGGTTAAACTTGTATTCGCCACCGACAAAGTTGAAGCGATCCGTGGTGGCGCCGGTGGAGCTCATGTCTTCCATGCTCGCATCGTTGCGCGGGCTATTCTGACGGAACTGGCCGCCGTACAGGGTCAGGCCGGTGATTTCGCTGGAGGTGAGCTGGGCGCCCTCGAAAGTCTGCGGCAGCGAGCGACCATCGTCGGCGCGGAGGATCGGCAGCACCGGCATCCACTCGCCGATCTTGAGCTCGGTGTTAGACAGTTTGGCCTTGGCGGCCACGGCTAGGCGACCGAAGTCGTCGGCCGTCCTACCGTCGTCGTGCACCGGCAGCAGGCCGGTGTTACGCGTGCCCCGGCCGCCATTGAGTTTGAAGGCGCTCATGCCCAGTACGTCGATGCCGAACCCGACCGGGCCTTCGCTGAAGCCAGAGCGGGCGTCGAGGATGAAGCTCTGGGTCCACTCCTCAGCCTTACCCTGGCCAAAGGCCGGGTCGACGAAGTTGCGGTTGATGTAGAAGTTGCGCATGCCGAGGGTGACCTTGGCGCCATCGACAAAGTCACCAGCAGTGGCCAGTACGGGCGACATTCCGGCCAGTGTGGAAGCGACACAGCTTAACAACCAGGTTTTTCTGCAACTATGAGTAATCATCGATTTTTGTTCTCTAATTATTGTTGATGACCACAGTCACCGGGAGTTTCACCCCTATATAGGAATGCCCGACCACACTGCGGCGTGAGGTGCCGCTGAGCAAGGCGGCTTTTTACCCAGCCTATCGGCGAGGCAAAATGCGGTTGAGCCCCTATGTGCCCACCGTGCGCACTATCGATTGTCAAGACGCGAAGCTCGGCCTTGAGCCAGACACCACCGGTAACCCTGAACTACGGCTTACGCCTCGTCGTTAGCAGATCAAGCCAGCTCGCGACGCGCATCGCGAACCATCTTGATGCGCTCACCGATGACCACGTCGACTTGGTGCAGGCCTTGTTCGTTCTCGAATTGAATCAATCGCATGACTAGGGGGCTCCATGTTGTGTCAGTGATCGCGCGTGGAGGGGAATTGATGACGGCTACAGTAGAAAAAAACGGCGGTGCTGCCTAATGAGAGCTTCTGATTGAGCGATAACTTTCGGTTATCTCGGAGAGGCTGATTTAACGCTCGATTCAATATGCTACGGATGTGGTCGTGAACGAGCTTGCCAAGGGAAACTCTGAATTTAACTTCCCCATTCTGGTGAAAGAAGGCGGTCGTCCGGTCTACCCGTTGATGGTCATACTGCGCGTGCATTTGCTGCAATACTGGTTTGGTTACAGCGATCCGGCGATGGAAGAAGCGCTGTACGAAACAATGATCTTGCGCCAGTTCGCAGGTTTGAGCCTGGATCGCATCCCTGATGAAACGACCATCCTCAATTTCCGACACTTGCTGGAAAGGCACGACCTGGCTGTCGGCATTCTCGGTGTCATCAACGGCTATTTGGGGAGTCGCGGCCTATCGCTGCGCCAGGGCACTATCGTCGATGCCACCTTGATTCATGCGCCGACATCAACCAAGAACAAGAAGCGTGAACGTGACCCGCAGATGCACCAGACCAAGAAAGGCAACCAGTATTACTTCGGTGCCAAGGCGCATATCGGGTCGATGTGGAGTCGGGCTTGGTGCACCACGTCCATGTCACGGCGGCCAATGTTGCGGATGTCACCCAGGTGGACAAGCTGCTGCACGGTCAAGAGAACATGGTGGCGGCAGGCGCTGACAGTTGCAGCAGACTGGCTACCATTTAGCTGGCAGTACAGTTTGACGCATGTGCCAGGGCAAACTGTGCCTAGGGTGTCCTTTAGAGGTGCCCTAGAATGGTGCCTCGCGGTCATGGCATCAGGTCGACCGCCCGTTTGAGGTTTCCATGCATATCTCCTCTGGCCGTTGGACGTACGGCCTGGTGCTCGCCCTCACGACGTCGCTGCTGTGGGGCATTCTGCCGATCAAACTCAAAGAAGTTCTACAGGTGATGGATCCGATCACCGTCACGTGGTATCGCCTGGCCGTTGCTGGCTCGTTGTTGCTGGCCTATCTCGCCGCATCGCGCCGCCTGCCGCGTTTTAGCGTGCTTGGTGGTAGGGGGTGCTGGTTGCTGGCACTGGCCATCGGCGGGCTGACTGCTAATTACGTGCTTTACCTGGTGGGGCTCAATCTGCTTAGTCCCGGCACTACGCAATTGGTCATTCAGGTCGCCCCCATTCTGCTGTTGATCAGCAGTGTGTGGGTGTTCCGTGAGCGTTTCACTTTGGGCCAGGGCCTTGGTCTGACGGTGATGCTGCTGGGGTTTGGGCTGTTCTTCAATCAGCGCCTGGGCGAACTGCTTACCTCCCTGAGTGTATACACGGCGGGAGTGCTGACCGTATTGGCGGCGGCCTTCGTCTGGACGTTTTACGGCTTGGCACAGAAGCAATTGCTAACTGTTTGGAGTTCGGTCCAGGTGATGATGGTGATTTACCTCGCTTGTGCGTTGCTGCTGACGCCCTGGGCGCAGCCGTTGCAGGTGTTGCAACTCAATCCGGTACAAGGCTGGCTACTGCTGGCCTGCTGTCTCAATACCCTGGTGGCCTATGGCGCCTTTGCCGAGGCGCTGGCGCACTGGGAGGCGTCGCGGGTCAGTGCCACCCTGGCGTTGACGCCGCTGGTGACCTTCGGGTCAGTGGCCTTGGCTGCAAGTTGGTGGCCGGAGCATGTGCAGTCCGAGCAGGTCAATTGGATCGCCTACGGTGGTGCACTGTTGGTGGCGCTGGGGTCGGCACTGACAGCGTTGGGCCCCTCGCTGCTGGCGAGCCTGAAGGCTCGCCGTTTACGCCGACGCCAAGTGCTTTGCGAGTCGTCAGTGCAGTAAGTTGGCGCGTCTAACCGAGGGTTGAAAAGCCAGGTGCTTTTCAGGGCTTTGCTAGGCTCGACTGCCCAGGCTTTGCGCCTTGCGCAGCCAGCTCTGGCGCTGTTCTTCGCTGGATGTGCGTACAGGCGAGAACTCACTCAAGCGGCGGGTTCGTATGCCGCAGAAACCAAGCAGGGTGCGTATCATCTGCCTATGAGCTGGCGCGCCATAGATCCAGCGAAAGTACCAGGACGGGGTATCCAGGGTTACCAGCAAATCTGCGCTGCGACCACTGAGCAGTTTGTCCCAGCGGTGTGCGCGGCCTTGGTACTTGAAGGCGAAACCGGGCAGAAAGACGCGGTCGAAGAATCCCTTGAGCAATGCCGGTACGCCGCCCCACCACACTGGGTAGACGAATACCAGATGTTCGGCCCAGTGGATCAGGCGCTGCGCCTCAAGCAGATCGGCCTCCAGAGGCTGGCTTTGGTCGTAGCCGTCACGCAGCACAGGGTCGAACTGCAGTTCACCCAGCTTGAGCAGGCGTACGATATGGCCCTTGTCGCGGGCTCCATGGCTGTATGCGTCGGCCAGGGCGTGGCACAGACTGTCTTTCTTCGGCGTGCCTAAGATCAGCAGGATTCGCTTGCCGTCACCCTCCAGCGGCGTGGCGCCGCTCTTGCCCTCACTCATTACGCCCGGCTCCGAGCATGTCTTGCGGGCGCACCCACTGGTCGAACTGCTCGTCGGTCAGGTAGCCGAGTTGCAGGGCTGCCTGGCGCAGTGTGCTGCCTTCTGCGTAGGCTTTCTTGGCGATTTCGGCTGCTTTGTCATAGCCGATGTGTGGGTTAAGCGCAGTAACCAGCATCAGACCGTTCTCCAGGTGTGCGGCCATTTGCGCCGCATCAGGTTGTAGATCGGCGATGCAATGCTGCTGGAAGTTGCGGCAGCCATCGGCGAGCAGGCGGATCGATTGCAGCAGGTTGTGGATGATCACCGGCTTGAACACGTTGAGCTGCAATTGTCCCTGGCTGGCGGCCAGGCTGATGGTGGCGTCGTTGCCGAGCACCTGGCAGGCGAGCATCGACAACGCTTCGCACTGGGTCGGGTTGACCTTGCCGGGCATGATTGAGCTGCCCGGCTCGTTGGCCGGCAGGCGCACTTCGGCGAAGCCGGCGCGTGGGCCGGAACCGAGCAGGCGCAGGTCGTTGGCCAGCTTCATCAGCGCCACGGCCAGGGTCTTCAGCGCGCCGGAAAGCTGCACCAGCGGCTCATGACCGGACAGCGCGGCGAACTTGTTCGGTGCGCTGGTCAGCGGCAAGCCGGTGAGGGCGGCCAGCTCGGCGGCAATGGCTTCGGCGAAACCAGCGGGAGCATTGAGGCCTGTACCCACGGCGGTGCCACCTTGAGCCAACTCGCAAACTGCTGGCAGGGCGGCGCGAATGGCCGCTTCGGCATGACCGAGCTGGGCGACGAAGGCCGATAACTCTTGGCCGAAGGTGATAGGCGTGGCGTCCATCAGGTGCGTGCGCCCGGTCTTGACGAGCTTGCTGTGGCGCTGCGCCTGTTCCCGCAAACCGTCGCGCAGTTCTGCCAGTGTTGGCAGCAGGCAGTGGCGTACGCCCTGTACGGCAGCGATGTGCATGGCGGTGGGGAAGCAATCGTTGGAGCTTTGCGCGCGGTTGACGTGGTCGTTGGGGTGTACCGGGCTTTTACCGCCGCGTTGGCCTCCAGCCAGTTCGTTGGCGCGACCGGCGATCACCTCATTGACGTTCATGTTGCTTTGCGTGCCGCTACCGGTCTGCCAGACCACCAGGGGAAATTGCGAGTCGTGCTCGCCGTTGATGACTTCGTCAGCAGCCTGTTCGATCAAGCGGGCGATATCCGCTGGTAACTCGCCGTTGCGACTGTTGACCCTGGCGGCGGCTTTCTTGATCAGTGCCAGGGCATGCAGCACCGCTAGCGGCATGCGCTCGGCGCCAATGGCGAAGTTGATCAGCGAGCGCTGGGTCTGTGCGCCCCAGTAGGCATCGTTGGGGACTTCGATAGGGCCGATGCTGTCAGTTTCGGTGCGGCTCATGGCGTTCTCCGGGCAATAGCTGGATGGCTGTTTAGGTCACGCCGGGCTGGACAGGTTCCGCAACCATGCTGATTACCAGCGCGTATGCGTTTCACCCAACCAGCCCAGAGCGCCATCGACCGGTACCCGTTCACCCTTGGGGCCTCTCAGCACGCCGTCGTAGCGCCCGAACCACTGCCGCGTGTCGGCATAGAAGGGGCCGAACTTGGGGCGCGCGCGATGTAACTGGCGCGGGGTGAAGGTGAGCGCCACACGCTCGTCGTTGCTGCGCAGGCGTCGTGGGGCGAGCATCGTGAGGGGCGCAGGCTCGATATGCAGGGGGCTATTGAGCGGTGACAGGGCGCCACCAAACCATAGGGTGTTCTCTGACAGGCCGCTGTGCTCCAGCCAGCCAGAACCGAAGTTGCCGGCGATGCCGCCGGGAGCAGCGAACGCGGCGCGCTGCCAGTAGCTGTGAAAGGGCCAGACGCCACGGCCGAAGTCGAGCGCCGCGAAGCTTTGCCCTAGGGTGCAGTCATAATGATGCCGTCCCAGTTGCAGGCTGCCAGCGGCAGGCATTCCGATCTGGCGGCTGCAGGCGTGGAACCCTTTATGGGTAAGCGGCGCCACGATATTGAGGGACTCCAGGTGCGCGGGGCGCTGTATATCCAGTGCGACTTGCAAGGGCTGGCCGCCGATATCCGGTACTGCAGCGGTCAGGCGTAGGCGGCCAGGGTGCTCATCGACGCGTAACTGCAGGCGCGGATGAAGGAAGGCGTGGCTATGCAGCGGGCTGTCGGGCAAGTGGCAGCTCATGCCCAGCGGGCGCACCAATGTATGGGCCGCGGCCTCGCCGCTTTCCATGTCGAGAAAGTAGGCGGCGCCGTAGCTGGCGTAGTCAAGGTCGGCGAGGGTCAGCGACAGCGTCCATTGCGGGCTGGTGATGCACCAGTGGTTCCAGCGTTTGCGCCGTCCGGCATGGCCGTGCAGGGCGCAATCCACCTGCGGGCGGGGTGAAAGGCCGATGGCAGCGTGCTGTAGGCGGCCTTTGTTGTCGCACAGCGGTTGCGGTGTTAAGGCCAGGGGGGAGGTAAAACTGTTCATCTAACACGTCCATGTGTGTACCGGTCTGCAGGTTGCGCCGGTGTCGGGAGGCTGCTGTGACTGCAATGTCACACAGCATGCCGAGAGTGACTGAGCATGAGCAAGTGCTGGCAGTTTGGCAACTGATCAATGGCGTGCGCCCGTGCGCAAAGGCCTTGTGCGCTGATGCACAACGCGTACGGCTTGAGGGAAAACCGAGTTGGGCACAAAATGCGGCCACCGCAGTCTACCCAGACTCACTCATCACAGTCGGAATCCCCAATGCCCCGTTTTCACCAGTTTTGCGCTGCGATCCTGCTCGGTACGTCTGCTTCTTTCGCCATGGCCGATGCCGCCAGCCATGCCGCGGATGCCGAGCGCTTTCTCAAGCTGGCGCATGCCGACAAGCTGACCGTGCCGGTTTACGGCCAGGTGCAACAGATGTTCGCTCAGCGTTTTGCTCAGGCGCCTAATGGCAAGCAGGCGGTGCTGGAGAGCTATCAGGCCAAGGCCAACGCCGCGCTGGACAAAGCCGTCGGTTGGGACAAGCTGAAACCGGACATGGTCAAGCTGTACACCAGCAATTTCAGCGAGCAGGAGCTCAAGGATCTGATCGCCTTCTATCAATCGCCGCTGGGCCAGAAAGTGCTGCAGAAGATGCCGACGCTTACGGCGCAGTCCGCGCAGATCACTCAGGGCAAGCTGGAGGCAGCGGTGCCTGAGGTCAACAAGCTGTTGGCGGACATGAGCAAAGAGCTCGGTATCAAGCAAGCTGCGGAGTAAGCGATGTCTAAGCAAGCCCTGATCGAACAGACCCTGGCGGCCCTGCAACCCGAACACCTGCAGGTGCTGGATGAAAGCCACATGCACAGCCGTGGCCTGGAAACCCATTACAAGGCGGTGATCGTCAGCCCGCTGTTCGCCGGGCTGAATGCGGTCAAACGGCATCAGAAGGTCTACGCCACCGTGGGTGAGTTGATGGGGCAGATCCATGCCCTGGCGCTGCACACCTACACGCCGGATGAATGGGTGGCGCAGGGCGTGGCACCGGCCTCGCCGACCTGCCGCGGCGGTAGCCTGCACGATCATTGACGCGACGTCTTGTCGCCCGAGAACGGTGCCCGTGATGATGCGAGGCGCCTGCTCTCTGCGCTAGAATCGCACCCGCGCCGGCCCATGCCGGCGCTTTCATTTGAATGCGACCTGCATATAGATGGTGGGTCGTTAGCAGTCCGCCCTTTACGTGGGCGACCACTGAGAGAGTCTTCATGACCGACAAGATCGTCGTCGCGGCGCTGTACAAGTTCGTCTCCCTGCCGGATTACCAGGCGCTGCGCGAGCCCCTGCTGCAAACCCTCATCGATAACGGCATCAAGGGCACCCTGCTGCTCGCCGAAGAGGGCGTCAATGGCACCGTTTCCGGCTCCCGCGCCGGCATCGATGCGCTGCTCGCCTGGTTCCGTCTGGACGCGCGCTTGGCCGATATCGACCACAAGGAATCCTATTGCGATGAGCAGCCGTTCTATCGCACCAAGGTCAAGCTGAAGAAAGAAATCGTCACCCTCGGCGTGCCGGGCGTCGACCCCAACCAGCGCGTCGGCACCTACGTCGAGCCGCAGGACTGGAATGCGCTGATCAGCGATCCCGAAGTGCTGCTGATCGATACGCGCAACGACTATGAAGTGGCCATCGGTACCTTCGAGGGCGCCATCGATCCCAAGACCAAGTCATTCCGCGAGTTCCCCGAGTACATCAAGGCCCACTTCGACCCGAGCAAGCACAAGAAGGTGGCGATGTTCTGCACCGGCGGCATCCGTTGCGAGAAGGCCTCCAGCTACATGCTTGGTGAGGGGTTCGAGGAGGTCTACCACCTCAAGGGCGGCATCCTCAAATACCTGGAAGAAGTGCCGCAGGAGCAGACCAAGTGGCAGGGTGACTGCTTCGTCTTCGATAACCGCGTGACCGTGCGCCATGACCTCACCGAAGGCGACTACGATCAGTGCCATGCCTGCCGCACGCCGATTTCCGTGCAAGACCGCCAGTCCGAGTTCTACAGCCCCGGCGTGAGCTGCCCGCACTGCTGGGATTCGCTGCCGGAGAAGACCCGCGAGAGCGCTCGCGAGCGGCAGAAGCAGATCGAATTGGCGCGTGTACGCAATCAACCGCATCCGATCGGCCGCGATCCGCGCCAACTCAACGAGGTATGACCATGGCCAGCCGTCTGCTCTACGTGATGGACCCTATGTGTTCCTGGTGCTGGGGATTTTTCCCGGTGGTCGAGGCACTGGCGGAGCAGGCGGCGACTGCCGATGTGCCGTTGCATATTGTGGTTGGCGGCCTGCGCCGCGATCAGGTGGCGGTGGATGCTGCCGCGCGGGTGCGCTATCTGGGCTATTGGCAGGCGGTCAACGCCAGTACCGGGCAGTTGTTCGACTTCGAGCGGGGGCTGCCGGAAGGGTTGGTGTACGACACCGAACCGGCTTGTCGCGCCCTGGTGACCGCGCGCAGCCTTGATGCGCCGAGCGCATGGGCGCTGCTCAAGCGCATTCAGCAGGCTTTTTACACCGAGGGTGCCGACGTCACTCAGGCCAGCGTGCTGGTACAACTGGCCGAGCAGGCCGGCATTCCGCGTATCGAGTTTGCCGAGGCTTTCGATAGCCAGGCTATGCAAGATGCCACTGCTGCCGATTTCACCTGGGTGCAGGATCTTGGCATCGCTGGCTTTCCCACGCTGCTGGCTGAGCGCGAGGGCCAACTGGCGCTGCTGACCAATGGCTATCAGCCGCTCGAAGCGCTCTCACCGTTGCTGGGGCGCTGGCTGGAGCGTGCTGCCCATGCCTGATCGGTTGAGCTGGGCAGAAATCCGCCGCCTGGCCCTGCGTCACAAGCAAGCTCTGATTCTGGCCAATCTGGTCGCTGTACTGGCCACCCTGTGTAGTGTGCCGATTCCGCTGTTGTTGCCGTTGCTGGTGGACGAGGTGCTGCTGCGTGATGGCGACTCGGCGCTCAAGGTGATGGATCATTTCCTGCCTGACGCCTGGCAGTCGGCGGCAGGCTATATCGGCCTGATGCTGCTGCTGACTTTGTTGCTGCGTGGCTCGGCGCTGATCTTCAACGTGCTGCAGGCACGTCTGTTCGCCGGGTTATCGAAAGACATCGTCTATCGCGTTCGCTTGCGCCTGATCGAGCGGCTCAAGCGCATTGCCCTCGGCGAGTACGAAAGCCTTGGTGGCGGCACGGTGGCCACTCATTTGGTCACCGACCTGGACACCCTGGACAAATTCATCGGCGATACGCTGAGCCGCTTTCTGGTGGCCATGCTGACGCTGCTGGGTACTTCGGCCATCCTCATCTGGATGCACTGGAAGCTGGCGCTGCTGATCCTCTTGTTCAACCCGCTGGTGATCTACGCCACGGTGCAACTGGGCAAGCGCGTCAAGCATCTGAAGAAGCTGGAGAACGACAGCACCGGGCGCTTCACCCAGGCACTGACGGAAACCCTCGACGCCATTCAGGAGGTGCGTGCCAGCAACCGCCAGGGCTACTTCCTCGGGCGCCTTGGTGCGCGTGCGCAGGAGGTGCGCGACTACGCTGTGGCGTCGCAGTGGAAGAGCGATGCCTCCAACCGTGCCAGTGCTCTGTTGTTCCAGTTCGGCATCGACGTATTCCGCGCTGCGGCCATGCTCACGGTGCTGTTCTCCGACCTGTCCATCGGCCAGATGCTCGCGGTGTTCAGCTACCTGTGGTTCATGATCGGCCCGGTGGAGCAGTTGCTCAATCTGCAGTACGCCTTCTATGCCGCCGGTGGCGCGCTGACGCGCATCAACGAACTGCTGGCGCGGCGTGACGAGCCGCAGTACGACGGCCGTGTTGATCCGTTCAAGAGTCGCGCTACGGTTGGCATCGAGATCCAGGGGCTGACCTTCGGCTATGGCGACGAGCCGGTGCTCGACCGCCTCGACCTGTCTATCGCGCCGGGTGAGAAGGTGGCCATCGTCGGGGCGTCGGGTGGCGGTAAGAGCACTCTGGTGCAGTTGCTGCTGGGGCTGTACACGGCGCAGGCCGGCAGCATCCGCTTCGGTGGCAGCAGCCTTGAGGAAATCGGCCTCAATGGCGTGCGCGACAACGTCGCGGTGGTGTTGCAGCATCCGGCGCTGTTCAACGACACGGTACGCGCCAACCTGACCATGGGCCGCGAGTGCAGCGACGAGGCCTGCTGGCAGGCGCTGCGTATCGCCCAGCTTTACGACACCATCGCGCTGTTGCCGCAGGGGTTGGACAACGTGGTCGGGCGTAGCGGCGTGCGCCTGTCTGGCGGTCAGCGTCAGCGCCTGGCCATCGCCCGCATGGTGCTGGCCGAGCCGAAAGTTGTGATCCTCGACGAAGCGACTTCGGCGCTGGATGCCGCCACCGAGTACGCCCTGCACCAGGCGCTGGCGCAGTTCCTCGAAGGACGCACCACGCTGATCATCGCCCACCGCCTGAGCGCGGTGAAACAGGCTGACCGTGTGCTGGTGTTTGATGGCGGTAGCGTGGCCGAGGATGGCGACCACCAGCAACTGATCGCCGAGGGTGGGCTGTACGCCAAGTTGTACGGGCATTTGCAGCAGGTGTGAGACGTCTATTCTGCGAGTCTGAAACCGAATGCTGTCCAGTGTTGTAGGGCGGGTGCAACCCGCCATGAATGGCTGGCGGGTTTCACCCGCCCTACGGATCTACGTCCCTTGTCCGGTAGGCGCGGCTGGGCGGCATTCCGCTTCAGCCGCGATGCTCTTTGGCGCAACCAATGTTTCCGGTTTGCATTCGGGCTATAGAGCCTTCTGACCTGTCGCGGCTGAAGCCCCCACGCAGTGCTGTCGATTGCACTGCTTTTGTGGGAGCGCTTTAGCGGCGATGCTTTGCTTCATTGGTAGGGCGGGTGCAACCCGCCATAAATGAGTGGCGGGTTTCACCCGCTCTACGAATCCGTGGGCAACGCTTTGCTTCAAGCGTTGCTCATCAGCGCTTCGCTCAGTTCCTCGAACAGGGTCTGCACCGAGCGCAGGGCGCGACAGTCGGGGCGGGTCAGCAGCCACAGCTCGGTGTCGCAGCCTGGCAACGGGGCGCTCAGTGCAAGCAGATCCGGTTGGCTGCGCAGGATGAAGTCGGGCAGGGCGGCGACGCCGAGCCCAGCGCGGGTCAGTTGCGCCACGGCGTACATGCTACTGCAGCGGTAGCTGGGCATGACCCCCGGAAGCTCGTGCTGGCGCCAGAGTACCGTGGCGTGATCCGGCATCGACTCGTCCGGGGCGATCCAGCTTTGCCGCGCCAGGTCGCTGCGATCCTGGCCGTCGTCGCGTGCGCAGACCACGTAGGACACCTTGGCCAGGCGGCGGCCGACCAGATGCTCTGGCGGCTGGTTGGTCAGGCGCAGGGCCAGGTCGGCGTCGCGGCGGCTGAGATTGGCGAAGTCGTTGGAGGTCACCAGTTCCAGTGATAGCGCTGGATAGTTGGGCATGAAGCGCGCCAGCGCCGGTAGCAGCAGGCTGCTCAGCACGGCGTCGGTGCAGGTCAGGCGCACTGTGCCGCTGACCACCTGTTTGCCTTGTTCCAGCGCCACGCGTGCGGCATCCAGCGCCTGTTCGGCGCGCTCGGCTTGTTCGGCCAGGGCGCGGGCGGTCTCGCTGGGCTCGTAGCCACGTCGGCTTTTCTCGAATAGCGCCACGCCCAGAGCGGCCTCAAGGCGGCGTACGGCGCGAAATACGGTGGAAACATCTACCTGCAGCAGCTCGGCGGCGCGTGCCAGAGAGCGGCCACGCACCAGGGCGAGTACCAGGGAGAGGTCGGTGTGGTCAATTTGATATTGCACGGCTGCAATCTCTCCTTGTCGGTGCGCCAATTATTATTGCGCGGGCGCCATCTTATAGTGCCAGGCAAACCGCCAAGCAAGAGAGGCCACCGTCATGTCCAGCAAGTGTCGAGTCAAGGTCGCCCTGGTGGGCGAATACAGTGCAGCGATTACCGCGCACCGAGCTATTCCCGAGGCGCTGCGCCTGGCTGGTGAAGCCCTGGGTGTGGCGGTCGAGTACGACTGGTTGGCCACGCAGCGCATTCTTGATGACGCGACCTTATTGGCCTATGACGGCATCTGGTGTGTGCCGGGCAGCCCCTATGCCGTCACCGAGGGTGCGCTGCGCGCGATCCGTTTCGCCCGCGAGCAGGGCGTGCCTTTTCTCGGCACCTGCGGCGGCTTTCAGCACGCGTTGCTGGAATACGCGCGTAATCACCTGGGTTGGGCAGATGCCGAACATGCCGAGCTTTCGCCGCAAACACAGGCGCCGCTAATCGCGCCACTGGCCTGCGCTCTGCAGGATGTCAGCGAGCGTGTGCACCTGGTATCGGGTTCGCGTATCGCCGAGCTGTACGGGGTGCGCGAGATCAGCGAGCAGTACCTGTGCCGCTATGGCCTCGACGATGCCTTCATCGAGCCACTGATGGCGCAGGCGCTGAAGGCTTCCGGGCATGACGAGGCGGGTGCCGTGCGTGCCATCGAGCTGGACGACCATCCCTTCTTCATCGCCACTCTGTTCCAGCCCGAGCGCGCTGCGCTGCAAGGTCGCCTGCCGCCGGTGGTCGCCGGTCTGGTCGGTGCCTGCGCGGTGCAATCGGTGCATGAAGCGCAGCAGGAGGCGGTGGCTTGATCGCCAAGACGCCAAAGCCGCCTTACTACGTGGTGATGTTCACCTCGGTGCGTACGGATGTCGATGACGGCTACGCCGAGGCGGCGCAGCGCATGCTGGAGCTGGCCGCGCAGCAGCCAGGCTTTCTCGGTGTGGAGTCGGCGCGCAGCGATGGCCTGGGTATCACCTTGTCCTATTGGCAGAACGAGGAGGCCATCCGCGCCTGGCGCGAGCACGCCGAGCACAGTGCCGTTCGTGAGCGCGGTAGGGCGGAGTGGTATGCCGCCTGCACCACCCGTGTGGCCAAGGTCGAGCGGGCCTACGGTTTCGAGCGTCCGGTCTGAGGACTTATGGCAAGTCGGTCAATCGCTATGTAAGATAAATTTTACGAATGGCCGAATTGGCCATCTTTTACCAGTGGCTTATAGGTCTGTGTAAATAAAAATTGCCGATAACGGGCTCGACCGCTGTGGCGAGGTGTTGCAAGCGATCTTGAGCGTGCTTCTGCGCTCGGTTGTCATGAGGTTGTCCGCAACGCATTCGTGCGCTGCCATCACATGACAATCAGGAGGCGAGATGAGCGCCGTGGTCAAGATTGAGCAGCACAACCCCATCGGCACCGATGGCTTCGAGTTCGTCGAATTTACCGCGCCGAGTGCCGAAGGTATTGAGCAACTGCGCCAGTTGTTCACCGTCATGGGCTTTACCGAAACCGCCAAGCACCGCTCCAAAGAGGTGTGGCTGTTCCAGCAGAACGACATCAACATCGTGCTCAACGGCAGCCCCAGCGGCCATGTGCGCGCCTTCGGCGAAAAACACGGCCCCAGCGCCTGTGCCATGGCCTTTCGGGTCAAGAACGCGGCCCAGGCCGCCGCCTACGTCGAGCAGCAGGGCGCCACGCTGGTGGGCAGCCATGCCAACTTCGGCGAACTGAACATCCCCTGCGTCGAAGGCATCGGCGGCTCTCTGCTGTATCTGGTCGACCGTTACGGCGACAAGAGCATCTACGACGTCGACTTCGAATATATCGAAGGCCGTAGTCCCAACGACAACGCCGTCGGCCTGCAGTGCATCGACCACCTGACCCACAACGTGCGCCGTGGGCAGATGGACGTATGGTCCGGTTTTTACGAACGCATCGCGGGTTTCCGCGAGATCCGCTACTTCGACATCGAAGGCAAGCTCACCGGCCTGTTCTCCCGCGCCATGACCGCGCCTTGCGGCAAGATCCGCATTCCGATCAATGAGTCGGCCGATGACAAGTCGCAGATCGAGGAATTCATCCGCGAATACCACGGCGAAGGCATCCAGCATATCGCCCTGTCCACCGACGACATCTACGCCACCGTGCGCCAGTTGCGCGCCAATGGCGTGGACTTCATGACCACCCCGGACACCTATTACGAGAAGGTCGACAGCCGCGTCGCGGGCCATGGTGAGCCGACCGACGTATTGCGCGAGCTGAACATCCTGATCGACGGAGCGCCGAGTGATGACGGCATCCTGCTGCAGATCTTCACCAACACGGTGATTGGCCCGATCTTCTTCGAGATCATCCAGCGCAAGGGCAATCAGGGGTTTGGCGAGGGCAACTTCAAGGCCCTGTTCGAATCCATCGAGGAAGACCAACTGCGTCGCGGTGTGCTCGCCGAGGAGTGATGCCATGAGCCGTCAATGGATCCGCTTTCCCCTACGTGAAGGCGAGTGCTCACGCCAGGCCCATTGCGACCTGCCGCAGGGCACCTACGAACGCGAAATGGGCCGCGAGGGTTTCTTCGGCCCCACCGCGCACCTGCATCACAAGCATCCGCCCACCGGCTGGATCGACTGGCAAGGCCCGTTGCGCCCGCATGCCTTCAACTTCAACGACATCCCCAGCGAGCGCGATTGCCCGCTGGCGGCACCGCTGACGTTGCACAACGCCGATGTGAAGCTGCGCGTGTGGCGCACCCACGGCGCCATGCGCCATCTGGTGCGCAACGCAGACGGTGACGAGCTGCTGTTCGTGCATGAGGGCAGTGGGCATTTCTATTGCGACTTCGGCCATCTGCAGTACCGCGACGGCGACTACCTGTTGATCCCGCGTGGTACCGCCTGGCGTATCGAGGCCAGCACGCTGAGCTACTTCCTGCTAATCGAGAACAGCGACGGCGCCTACCAGTTGCCGGACAAGGGCCTACTCGGGCCGCAGGCGATCTTCGATGCGGCGGTGCTGGAGCACCCGCATATCGACGACGCCTTCAAGGCGCAGCAGGACGAGAACACCTGGCAAGTCCGCATCAAACGGCGCGGCCAGATCAGCACCGTGACCTACCCCTACAACCCGCTGGACGTGGTCGGCTGGCATGGCGACAACACCGTGGTGCGCCTGAACTGGCGCGACATTCGCCCGCTGGTCAGCCATCGCTACCACCTGCCGCCGTCGGTGCACACCACCTTCGTCGCCAGCGGTTTCGTGGTCTGCACCTTTACCCCGCGCCCGGTGGAATCCGACCCTGGCGCGCTCAAGGTGCCGTTCTTCCACAACAACGATGACTACGACGAAGTGCTGTTCTACCACCGGGGCAACTTCTTCAGCCGCGACAACATCGAGCAGGGCATGGTCACCCTGCACCCATGCGGCTTCCCCCATGGGCCGCACCCCAAGGCGCTGAAGAAGAGTCAGGTCGATCCGGCCACCTTTATCGACGAGGTGGCGGTGATGATCGACGCCCGCCGCGCCCTGGAGGTGAGTGATGCCGCTGCTGCGGTGGACGTGACCGAGTACGTCAACTCCTGGCGCGCGCCGGGACTCTAGGCTCAAAAGAACCCGTAGGAGCGCGCTCTGCTCGCGAAGCTCTTTCTTCGTTCAGGGCTCGCTCCTCCCTCAGCATGCAAAGGATTACCGATGAAACTCGCATCACTGAATCAAGGCCGCGACGGTGTACTCGTCGTGGTCTCCCGCGACCTGGCCCGCGCTGTGCGCGTGCCGCAGATTGCCGTCACTCTGCAGGCAGCGCTGGACGACTGGAACGCTACCCGGCCCAAGCTCGAAGCGGTTTACCAACGCCTCAACGACGGATTGATTGATGACGCCTTCGCTTTTGACCAGGCGGCCTGCCATAGCCCCTTGCCGCGTGCCTATCACTGGGCCGACGGCAGTGCTTACGTCAATCACGTCGAGCTGGTGCGCAAGGCGCGTGGCGCCGAGATGCCGGAGTCGTTCTGGCACGACCCGCTGATGTACCAGGGCGGCGCCGATACCTTTATCCCGCCGCACGCACCGATCCGCCTGGCCGACGAGGCTTGGGGCATCGATCTGGAGGCCGAGCTGGCAGTGATCACCGACGACGTGCCGATGGGCGCCACGCCAGCCGAAGCGGCTGGGTATATCCGCCTGCTGATGCTGGTCAACGACGTGTCGCTGCGTAACCTGATTCCCGGTGAGCTGGCCAAGGGCTTTGGTTTCTACCAGAGCAAGCCGTCGTCGAGCTTCTCCCCGGTGGCCATCACCCCGGACGAACTGGGCGAGAGCTGGAAGGATGGCAAGGTGTATCGGCCACTGGTCTCGCATATCAACGATGTGCTGTTTGGCCAGCCGGATGCCGGTGTGGACATGACCTTCAACTTCCCCACTCTTGTGGCGCACGCGGCCAGGACTCGCCCGCTGGGAGCTGGCACTATCATCGGTTCGGGCACGGTGTCCAATTACGACCGCAGCGCCGGCTCGAGCTGCCTGGCAGAGAAACGCATGCTGGAGATCGTCGAGCAGGGCGAGGCGCAGACGCCGTTCCTCACGTTCGGCGACCGGGTGCGAATCGAGATGTTCGACGCCGCCGGGCAGAGCATTTTCGGCGCCATCGACCAGTTGGTGGAGAAATATGAGTAGCCCGGATGAAATCCGGGAAATTCCAAGGCCAGCCCCGGATTGCAACCGGGCTACGGGGGATGATCGATGCTGAAGCTCTACGGCTACTGGCGCTCCAGTGCCGCTTACCGCGTGCGTATCGCCCTTAACCTCAAGGGCCTGGCTTACCAGCAAGTGCCGGTTCATTTGGTCAAGGATGGCGGCCAGCAGCACAGCATCGACTACCGCGCGCTGAACCCGCAGGGCCTGTTGCCGCTGCTGGTGGACGCAGAAAACGGTGGCGTACGCATCGCCCAGTCCTTGGCAATTATCGAATACCTCGAAGAAATTTTCCCACTGTCGGCGCTGCTGCCGACTGATCCAGCCGAGCGTGCTCAGGTGCGGGCGCTGGCGCTGCATATCGCCTGCGACGTGCACCCGCTGAACAACCTGCGCGTGCTGCAGTACCTCAGTGGCGAACTGGGCGTCAGCGACGAGGCGAAGAGCGCCTGGTACCAGCATTGGGTCGCGCTGGGTCTGGCAGCGGTGGAGGAGGGCTTGTCAGCATTCGATGGGCGCCTGTCGCTCGGTGAGCGCCCTGGATATCTGGAAGCCTGTGTGATGCCGCAACTGTATAATGCGCGCCGTTTTAACTGTGACCTAACCGCGTACCCACGCATTGTCGCCATGGCGGCGCGCTGTGAACCACTGGAGGCCTTCCAACTGGCCGCTCCAGAGGTGCAAGCCGACGCTCTGTGACACCTCCGGCTCTTATCCAAGCCCTGCATTCCGCCGCGCCACGAGCGCGGCGGGTTCGATTCCGTCACAGATAAAAACAAAGCAGGTGATGCATGACTCGTGAAAAACCGAAGAACCTCTGGCTCTCGCGCTGGGGCTTCATCCTCGCTGCAACCGGCTCGGCTGTTGGTCTGGGCAATATCTGGAAATTCCCCTATATCACTGGCGAGTACGGCGGCGGTGCCTTTGTGCTGATGTACCTGGCGTGCATTCTGGCCATCGGTATTCCGGTGATGATGACCGAGATCGCCGTCGGCCGCCGTGGCCGTGGCAGCCCCATCGATGCCATCGGCCGCGTGGTGCACGAGAACAATGGCAACCCACTGTGGAAAGCGGTGGGTGGCATGGCCATGCTCTCCGGTTTCCTGATTCTGTGTTTCTACGTGGTCGTCGCCGGTTGGGCCTTTGCCTACACCTGGAAGATGCTCGATGGCTCGCTGGCGGCCACCAGCGTCGAGGCGCTGGGTGGGGTGTTCGAGGCGCACAACGCTAATCCCTGGCAGCTCGGCGGCTGGAGCGTGCTGGTGGCGCTGCTGACCCTGTGGATCGTGGCCAAGGGCGTGCAGCAGGGCATCGAGAATGCGGTGCGCTGGATGATGCCGGGCCTGGCCCTGATGCTCGTCGCGCTGGTCGGCTATGCCTTCACCAGCGGTAGCTTCGATGCTGGTTTCGCCTTCCTCTTTCATTTCGACGCCTCGAAGATCACCGGCGAGGCGCTGCTGGCGGCGCTGGGGCATGCCTTCTTCACCCTCAGCTTGGCCTCCGGCGCCATTCTCACTTATGGCTCCTACGTGCCGGATGGCCAGTCCATCGCCCGCACCACCTTCATGGTCGCCATCTGCGACACCCTGGTGGCGCTGCTCGCCGGTCTGGCGATCTTCCCGATCATCTTCGCCAACGGCATGAGCCCGAGTGCCGGGCCGGGGCTGATCTTCATGAGCCTGCCGCTGGCCTTTCAACAGATGCCGTTCGGCACGGCGTTCGGCGTACTGTTCTTCGCCATGGTGTCGATTGCGGCGCTGACCTCGGCGATCTCCATGATCGAAGCCACCGTGGCCTATCTGAACGAGCAGCACGGCATCAGCCGTTTACACGCGGCGATCGGTGCTGGCGCGGTACTGCTGGTGATTAGCCTGCTGGCGATGCTGTCGTTCAACCTGCTGGCGGGTTGGACGCCTTTGGGCAAGAATTTCTTCGACTGGCTGGACTACCTGACCTCGCGCTGGATGATGCCACTGGGCGGTATCTTCATGGTGGTGCTGGCCGGCTATGCGCTGCGCTGCGACATCCTGCGTGAAGAGCTGAACCTGCCGCCGACCGGTTATGCCCTGTGGCTGTTCATGGTGCGCTACGTCAGTCCGGTGCTGATTTTGGTGGTGTTCCTGAATGCGCTGGGGTGGTTGTTGTTCGATCCGGTGCAGCGGTGGTACTGGATTGCGGGCGCCATTGGCCTGCTGGCTGTTGCCGGAGAGTTGCTACGCCCCCGCGTGACCAGCGTATTGATCGGGCGCTGAGTGCCAGGCCGGTAAGCAAAAGGCGCAGCGTTGGCTGCGCCTTTTTATTTTCAGCCGTTGGCGGTGGCGGTAAACCGCCTGAGTGATCATGGAAAACGGCGGGTTGTTGCCGAGTCTTGCTGGTTGTTTCTCGTGGCGGTCTATAGTTATGCAAGCTGTTTGGCTCTCAGCATGGATTCAAGGTTGGGCCCTTCGTTGCCGATAACCTTCCCAGGTGACGAAGCGACACGGATCGCGCTAGACAAACCTGCTGTGCCGACTCGCATCAAGTAGATGCCTGGCATAAGGGTTGCGTTGTTTACCGATCAAGTCGCGCCCAGAAGCGCGTTCGTATAAGAAGAACCGTGGAGTGCTTTTATGTTCGAGTCTGCCGGGCGCCTGCTGGCCAATCTTTCTGTTGGCAAAAAACTGATATGTGGCTTTGCTCTGGTGCTGCTGCTGACAGCCGCCATGACAGGCATCGGTTTGCTCGCCGTGCAAGCCGTCCTATTGGGTCACAAGCATGTCGGTGAGCTGTCTGAGGTGAACATGGAGGTGCTGCAGGCACGTCGCCTGGAGCGTAGCTTCGCTATCGAGCAAACCCCCGAGAGTGCTGCGCGCGTGCGTGACAGCTTGAACACAGCGCTGGCGTCTCTGCAGCAACTGCTGCAGAACAGTGCTGTGGCTGACGAGGCGCGCATACAGACCATGCAGCAGGCCGTCAGTGAGTACATGAAGCAGTTCGATACCTACGTCGATCTGCAGGACAAAGCGCGTTCGGCGCGTCAGGACATGCGTGATGCGGCGGGTGAAGCGCGTGATCAGATCGAGGTGATCGAGCTGGATATGTACGACGCCGTGCGTGAACTGCGTTTGCAGGGCGATCGCCTACGCGGCAGCGATCCACTGACCCTGGCCGAGACGGCATCCGGCCTGAGTAAGCGCATGCTCGATCTGCGCAGCCAGGAAAGCCTATACATCATCGACGGTTCCGCCGAGGCGCTGAAGGAGTGGAACTACATCAGCGAGGATCTGCAGACGGTAGCGCGCAGCCTGATGGTTTGGCTCGATGATGAGCAAAAAGCTTCGATCGAGAAGGCCCTGCAGGCATTGACGATCTACCAGCGCGCCTTCCTCTATTACCAGCAGTTGCGTGAGCAGAACGTGTCGACGGAAGCGGCCATGATCGAACGCTCGCGCTCGGTCATCAGCCTGGCTCAGGCCGCACAGGCCAGTGCAGATGAAAGCATGTTGGCTGAAAGTCGGCGCTCGCAATTGATGCTGGCTGTAATGGGCGCTGCCGCTGTAGTGCTAGGGCTATGTGCGGCACTGTTGATCGCGCGTCTGATCGTCGTGCCTTTACGCCAGACCGTGGGGTTTGCCGAGCGTATTGCCAGCGGCGATCTCAGTCAGGACATCCCGCAGAACCGCCGCGATGAACTGGGGCAATTGCTCGCAGCCATGCAGGGCATGACCAGCAGCCTGCGTACGCTGGTGGGGCGCATCGGTGGTGGTGTCGGACAGATTGCCGCCGCCGCTGAGCAATTGTCGTCTATCACCGCACAGACCAGTGCCGGGGTACAGACGCAGAAACTGGAAACCGAGCAGACCGCCACCGCCATGCACCAGATGGCGGCTACCGTGCAGGAGGTGGCGCAAAACGCCGAGATGGCGTCGAGTGCCGCGCAGGAGGCCGACCGCGAGGCGCAGCAGGGAAACCGGGTGGTGCAGCAAGCGGTGGAGCAGGTTGGCAGCCTGGCCACTGAAGTGGAGCAGTCGGCTGAAGCCATTGCTGCGCTGGACCGTGAAAGCGGACGTATAAGCGGTGTGCTGGAAGTGATTCGTGGTGTCGCTGAGCAGACCAACCTGCTCGCACTCAATGCTGCTATCGAGGCTGCGCGCGCTGGCGAGCAGGGGCGCGGCTTTGCCGTGGTTGCCGATGAAGTGCGAGCGCTGGCCAAGCGTGCCCAGGACAGCACCGAAGAGATCGAAACCTTGATCGCCGGGCTGCAACGCATGGCCAAAGGCGCTGTGCAGCAGATGGACAGCAGCCGCGAGCTGACCCGGCGTACCGTCGAGCTGGCCGGGCAGGCCGGTGACGCGCTGGCGCGCATCACCCGTGCGGTCAGCACCATCGAGCAGATGAACCAGCAAATCGCCGCCGCCGCCGAGGAGCAGAGCTCGGTGGCCGAGGCGATCAACGAAAGCGTGACCCGTGTGCGTGACATCGGCGAGCAGAGTGCTGCGGCCAGCCAACAGACGGCGGCTTCCAGTGCCGAGCTGGCGCGGCTGGGTGGTGAATTGCAGGGCTTGGTGCGGCAGTTCCGCACCTGATTCTCAGCCCAGGTGAAAGCCACCGTCGATGGGGATGATGGCGCCGGTCATATAAGCACCAGCGCTGCCCGCCAGACTCAGCGCCAGTGCGGCCATTTCCTCTTCGCGGCCCCAGCGTTTCATTGGGATCAAGGCGGTGTCGGCGGCCAGAGCGGCTTCGTCCTCGGCGATGAAGCGGGTCATCTTGCTCGGGAAGCGCCCCGGCGCAATCACGTTGACGTTGATGTGCTCGCCCACCAGTTCCTTGGCCAGCATGCGTGACAGTTGGTGCAACGCGGCCTTGCTCGGCCCGTAGGCATAAGCCTGTTCGCCCATGGCGCTGATCCCAGCCACCGAACCAATATTGATTACCCGCGCTGGACAATCCGCCGAACCGGCCTTGCGCAGCAGCGGCAGCAATTGCTGGATGCAGCCGAACACCGAGGTGACATTGAGCTGCATGACCTTTTCCCAACCCTTGGCTGGGTAGCTTTCCAGTGGCGCTCCCCAGGTGGTGCCAGCGTTGTTGACCAGAATGTCTAACTGATCGATACGCCCACTCAGCTCAGCAGCCAGCGCCTGCACGCCTTGCTCGCTGGACAGATTGGCGGCAATACCGGTGCACTGGCCCAGGGCTGATAGTTCGGCGGCAGTCTGCGCGCAGGCTTCGCCGTCACGGGCGCAGACATAGACATGGGCACCCGCTTCGACGAAGGCCTTGGCGATCATCAGGCCGATGCCACGGGTGCCGCCGGTGACCAGGGCGGTGCGCCCGGCAAGGGAAAAGTAAGGGTGCATGGAGGGGCCTCGCTGAGTGATGAGGCCTTCACCCTAGAACCTGGCTGCTGGGAAAGCAGGCATCATTGTCGGCCGAAATGACGAGCCATGCGTTTTGTCTTGTCGCGGCTAAAGCCTCTCCCGCGCAACCGGCGCCTTTCAGCCGCGCCCCGCCATCTGCACATCCAGCACGCGAATACGCCCAGGCATCGGGTAGTGCCAGTGCACGTCGAGATCCCAGAAGCGCGCGCCATAGCGCCGCTCGGGTTGTGGCTGCTGATAGGCCGGGCGTGGATCTTGCGCCAGGCACTGTTCGATCATTTCCACCAGTGGCTCACCCAGGCGCAGGCTGTGTTGCTGCGCCTGCGACAAGGCGGCGTCCTGCCAGTCCACCGGAATCAGTGGTGGTGGTGCATCGGCCATATCGTTGCGCGCGCCTGCCACGTTGTCGGCGTAAGGCACGTAGGGTTTGATATCCAGCACTGGGGTGCCGTCGAGCAGGTCGATACCGGACAGATGCAGACGCCCAGGCTCGACCTTGTCCAGACGTACCACCGACTGGCCGATGCCATTGGGGCGGTGCGTGGCGCGGGTGCTGAATACACCGACCGACTGGTTGCCGCCCAGACGCGGCGGGCGCACCTTCAGGCGTGGCTTGTCTTCCAGCGCTTGATGAAAGAGAAACAGCAGCCAGACATGGCTGACCTGCTCCAGCCCCTGCACGGCGTCGCCCTGATCGTATGGCGACAGCAGCTCCAGCACGCCGCGTGCGGCGGGAGCCAGGTGGGGCTGGCGGGGGATGGCGAATTTTTCCTTGAAGCAGGAACGGACAATACCGACTGGGGAAACCTGATGCTGCATGCTGACCTGCTTATTAGCGACGGTTGACCGGGGCGCTGTACGCTTCCCGGCAGCCAGCGTCGCGGAAGGGGCCCGTGAAGCGAATCCAGCCGTCACCGGGGCTGGTCTGGGCGCAGGTCAGGTGGCTGTCGGTCTTGCTCTGCCAGAGAAAGAAGGGCGCGGGCGCGGCGACGCCGGGCAGACTGAGAGCGAGCAGGGCGGTGAGTAGCAGCGTACGCATGAAGGCTCCTGTGCGGATAGCGCGTAGGGCGGGAGCAACCCGCCGCATGGGCCATGGCGGGTTGCTCCCGCCCTACGGTATTTGTAGGTGTAGCCTACTACAGCTCTGCTTTAGAAGCGTTCCTTCTCACCCAGGTAGCGCCACTGCCCGACTGGCAGTTTGGCCATCGGCACGCCGCCAACGCGGATGCGCCTCATCGCCTTGATCTGCAGGCCCAGGGCCTTGCAGAGCTGTTGCAACAGATCGGGAGCGGGGTTCTTCAGGGCGAAGCGCAGGCGTTGCTCGCTCTGCCAACTGGCCTTGCACGGTGGAAACTGCGTGCCCTTGTGGATCAGGCCCTTCTTCAGGCGTTCGAAGGTACTGGCCGGCAATTCGCCCGTGACATCCACCAGATACTCCTGTTCCAGCTTGGCGCCGTCCTCGCGCAGCTTGCGCTGGGCGCGCCAGTCCTGACTGAGGATCACCAGGCCGCTGGCACCCTGCTGCAGCGGCAGGCTCTGCTCTTGGCGCAGGAAATGGCCATGCAGGATGCGCTGCGCGTGCGGGTCTTCTTCCCAGTGGTGCTCGCGTGCCAGCAGATGCTGCAGTTGTGCGGCGCTGGTACCGGCCGGGCAGTGCACCAGCAGCGTCACGGGCTCTACTGCTTCAAGCGTGGCATCGGGGTGCAGCTCGACGCGCTGATCCTCGACCTTGAACTGCGGCGCCTCGACCACCTGACCGTCTACTGTCACCCAGCCGCCGGTGATGTACAGATCGGCCTCGCGGCGCGAGCAGCCGAACAGTTCGATGACGCGTTTGGACAGGCGGGTGGGTTCGGTCATGGGCTGGCTCTGACTGGAAAACGGGCGGGCATTCTAGCTGTTTCCCTGAACTGGCGATGGACTCGGTTGAGAATAGTGCCATCGCCGTTTCAGGCAGCCTCTCGATGCGTTAGCAAAAGTCTTTGCTGAACCTGGCCAGTTCCTCCTGTGTCAGCAGTTCGAGATCTTGCATGAGGCACAGTTGCAGATGGGCCTTCGAGCGGCTCAGGCCATCGAAGGCCCTGGCCATTTCCTTGTCGCGCTGATGAATCAGACGGTATAGCTCGCCATATCGCTCATGAGCGCTCAGTGCCGAATTGCAGCAGATTGCCTGGCTTTCATCCAGGATTCGCTGGGAAAAGCGTTCAAGGGCCTTAGTTTTTAGCTCTTTGAATATTTTCCAGTCGGACTCGCTGATCGTCATTGGTCGCTCCTCACATCTGCTAACGAGCGCGTGCGGTTTACACCAACTCGCCCCACATATCGTACTCGTCGGCATCGACGATGCGTACGCGCACCTTGTCGCCCGGCTTGACGTGGGGGGAGTCGATGAACACGCTGCCGTCGATCTCCGGGGCATCGGCCCAGGAGCGCGCCACGGCGCCTTCGCCGTCCACTTCGTCGACCAGCACGTCCATCTCCAGGCCGATCTTGGCTTGCAGGCGCGCGGAGCTGATGGCCTGTTGGTGTGCCATGAAGCGCTCCCAGCGCTCCTGCTTGACGTCGTCAGGCACCGGCTCCAGGCCCAGGTCGTTGGCCGGTGCGCCTTCTACAGGCGAGTACTGGAAGCAGCCGACGCGGTCGAGCTGGGCTTCGGTCAGCCAGTTGAGCAGGTACTGGAAGTCTTCCTCGGTTTCGCCAGGGAAGCCGACGATGAAGGTGGAGCGGATGGTCAGTTCGGGGCAGATCTCGCGCCATTTCTTGATGCGCGCCAGGGTCTTGTCTTCGAAGGCGGGGCGCTTCATCGACTTGAGCACTTTCGGGCTGGCGTGCTGGAAAGGGATGTCCAGATACGGCAGCAGCTTGCCGGCGGCCATCAGCGGGATCACGTCATCGACGTTGGGGTAGGGGTAGACGTAGTGCAGGCGCACCCAAACGCCCATGGAAGAGAGCGCTTCGCACAGTTCGAGCATGCGCGTTTTCACCGGCTGACCGTTCCAGAAGTCGAGCTTGTACTTCATGTCGACGCCGTAAGCGCTGGTGTCCTGGCTGATCACCAGCAGCTCCTTGACGCCGGCCTTGACCAGGCGCTCGGCCTCGCTGAGCACATCGCCCACCGGGCGGCTGACCAGCTTGCCGCGCATCGACGGGATGATGCAGAAGCTGCAGCTATGGTTGCAGCCTTCGGAAATCTTCAGGTAGGCGTAGTGGCGCGGGGTCAGCTTGATGCCCTGCGGCGGCACCAGGTCGATCAGCGGGTTGTGCTCGGTCTTCGGTGGGATGACTTCGTGTACGGCGCTGACCACCTGCTCGTACTGTTGTGGGCCAGTGACAGCCAGCACGCTCGGGTGCACGTCGCGGATGCTGTCTTCGGCTACGCCCATGCAGCCGGTGACGATGACCTTGCCGTTCTCGGCCAGGGCTTCGCCGATGGCGTCCAGCGACTCGGCCTTGGCGCTATCGATGAAGCCGCAGGTGTTGACCACCACCACATCGGCATCCTGGTAGGTCGGCACGATCTCGTAACCTTCCATGCGCAGTTGGGTCAGGATGCGTTCGGAGTCGACGGTTGCCTTCGGGCAGCCGAGGGAAACGAAGCCGACTTTCGGTGTGGCGGTGGACATGCGGGCTAACCTCTAAGGGCGCCTGGTTGGCGCCTCTGATCAAAAAGTGCGCAATTCTAGCGGTGCTTCAGGCGCTTGACCAGAGCTGCCTTTACCTCGACTTCGTCATCGCAGAAGGGGCGCGCAAGGCCGGTAGGCCGGAAACGAAAAAGGCCACTCGTTTGAGTGGCCTCTTTCTGAAGGTGGTTGCGGGAGCAGGATTTGAACCTACGACCTTCGGGTTATGAGCCCGACGAGCTACCAGACTGCTCCATCCCGCGGCGGCCATTCTACTCAGGAGTAAAGTGGTGTCAATCGATTTCTTGTGTTTAATCGAAATAATTAATTCGTGAGCAATAAAAAAGGCCACTCGTTTGAGTGGCCTTTTCGTGAAGCTGGTTGCGGGAGCAGGATTTGAACCTACGACCTTCGGGTTATGAGCCCGACGAGCTACCAGACTGCTCCATCCCGCGTCTGTGGGTCGGCATTCTACGGTTTAATCGCTGGCTGTCAACCGCTATCTTCAAGAAAAGTGTTTTGCGTTCAGATGCTTAGGCTCAAACAACTGTTAGACTTGCCACCCCGAACCAGCATTGGCAAGGCTTTGCGAGGGTTACGTGCGCAAGATCATTCACATCGACTGCGATTGCTTTTATGCCGCTATCGAAATGCGTGACGACCCCAGCCTGGCCAATCGACCACTGGCGGTTGGTGGCGCGGCAGAGCGGCGTGGGGTGATCGCCACCTGCAATTATGAAGCGCGTGCATACGGTGTGCGTTCGGCCATGTCTTCTTACCAGGCGTTAAAGCTGTGCCCCGATCTTTTGATCGTCAAGCCGCGCTTTGAGGTGTATCGCGGCGTGTCGCGTGAGATTCACGGCATCTTTCGCCAGTTCACCGATTTGATCGAGCCGTTGTCGCTGGACGAGGCTTATCTGGATGTCACTGAGGCGCCACACTTTGCCGGCAGCGCCACGCGTATTGCCCAGGAGATTCGCCGGCGGGTAGCACAGGAGCTGCATATCACCGTATCGGCAGGGGTGGCGCCGAACAAGTTTTTGGCCAAGATCGCCAGTGACTGGCGCAAGCCCGATGGCCTGTTCGTGATTACCCCGGATCAGGTCGAGGATTTCGTTGCCGCGCTGCCGGTGGGCAAGCTGCATGGTGTTGGCAAGGTCACGGCAGACAAACTGGCTCGCCTGGGTATCCGCACCTGTCTGGATGTGCGTGATTGGAGCAAGTTGGCGCTGGCGCGCGAGTTCGGCAGTTTCGGTGAGCGTTTATGGGGCCTGGCCTGGGGGATCGATGAGCGAGCGGTAAAGGTCGATAGCCGCAGGCAGTCACTCAGCGTTGAGCACACCTTCGAGCAGGATTTGCCGGATTTGCAGAGCTGTCTGGATAAACTGCCTGCCTTGCTGGAGGAGATGAACGCTCGGTTGCAGCGCCTCGACAGCAGTTATCGGCCAGACAAGCCCTTCGTCAAGGTCAAGTTCCATGACTTCACGCAGACCACCTTGGAGCAAGCGGGGGCTAATCGTGATCTGGAGAGTTACCGGCAACTCTTGGCCGGTGCTCATGCGCGCGGCAACAAGCCGGTGCGCTTGCTGGGGGTGGGGGTGAGGCTGCTTGATTTGCGCGGGCGGCAGGAACAGTTGGAGTTATTTGCCTAATCCGTGTCGTTCGCGTAGGGCGGGTGAACCCGTCATCACAACTGACGGGGTTTCCGCCCTACGAAATTTACTCAGCCTGCAGGCGAATCGGCTTGCCCTTGGCGGGCCACAGTTGCAGTTGGCCCAGCACATTGACATCCCAGCGTTGCACTTGGGTGATGGCGTCGAGGAAGCGCTTCTCCTGCTCCATCAGCGCCGGCGCACACTGTTTACGTGTGCTGCCGGGCGTCTCGAAGCGGATGGTCTGTTTTTCCAGGGTGTAGTTGGCGAACCAGTGGTTGCAGCCGGTATTGCCGTGAGCACGACCGTCGGCGGCGAAGGTGATGGACAGGTGGCTGTTGTCGATCAGCGGGCGTTCGCCGATCCATTCCACGTCATAGCTGTGCTCGGTTTGTAGCTGTGGGGCATTGCTGCTGCAGCCGCTCAGCGTGGCGCCGAACAGCGCGAGGTAAAGGGCGCGACGCATTGGCTCAGGCCTCCTGGCAGGTGCGGCACAGGTGGCGGCCAGCATCGTTGCGCCAGCCCAGTTCGGTAATGCGGGCTTCGGCAGCAGGCGCTTGAGCCGCTTTGCCAAGCGCGGCGTCGACGGCGAATTCGAAATCCAGTTGCTTGCCACAGCCATCGCAATTGACCTGCCAGTTATGGATGGCCAACTCCTTGAACTGCGGTCCCTGGCATACCGCCAGCCATTGACCGGGTGGGTTGATCAGGTGACGAACCTTCTCCACTTGCAAGCGCATGTGCAGGTCGCGGCTGCCTTTGAGGGTGACCAGCAGGACGTCCTTGGCCTGGATCGAGCCGCCATTGCCGGTGACTTGATAGCGGCCCGGCGCCAGGGCGCGGCATTCGGTGAGGGTGTGTTGCGGGTTGAGTAGGGTGTAACGGAAATCGTGTTCGGCCATGGGTCCTCCAGATCAGTCGGCATGCTATCACGTGCCGCTCTTGACCTCATTGCTCAGGCGGCCTGCGGCCCAGGCGGCGACATTGTCCAATGTGGTCTGGGCGATGGCGCCGAGTGCCTCATGGGTAAGGAAAGCCTGGTGTGCGGTGACGATGACATTGGGAAAACTCAGCAGCCTGGCCAGGGTGTCGTCCTGCAGTGGCAGGTCGGAGTGATCCTCGAAGAACAGCTCCGATTCCTCTTCGTAAACATCCAGTCCCAGGTAGCCGAGTTGGCCGTTTTTCAGCGCGTCGATCAGGGCGGGCGTATCGACCAGTGCGCCGCGGCCGGTGTTGATCAACATGGCGCCACGTTTCATCTGGCCCAGGCGCTCGGCGTCGATCAGGTGATAGCTGCTGTCGGTGAGTGGGCAGTGCAGGCTGAGGATGTCGCTTTGGGCAATCACCTGGTCGAGGTTTGCCTGGCGTGCGCCGAGAGCTGTGAGGCCTTCTAGCGGGAAGGGGTCGTAGATCAGTACCTGGCAGCCGAAACCATGCATGATGCGCGCGAATACCTGGCCGATCTTGCCGCCGCCGATGACGCCAACGGTTTTGCCATGCAGGTCAAAGCCGGTCAGTCCGTGCAGGCTGAAGTCACCGTCGCGGGTGCGGTTGACGGCGCGGTGAATGCGGCGGTTGAGTGTCATGACCAGGGCCACGGCGTGTTCGGCCACGGCGTGTGGTGAGTAGGCCGGCACCCTTACCACGGGGAGCCCCAGGCGCTGGGCCGCAGTCAGGTCGACATGGTTGTAGCCGGCCGAGCGCAGGGCGATCAGGCGTGTGCCGCCTGCTGCCAGGCGCTCCAGCACGGGCGCCGAAAGGTCGTCATTGATGAAGGCGCAGACCACCTCGTGGCCTGCCGCGAGCACGGCGCTGTCGAGGGTCAGGCGGGCTTCCTGAAAGTGCAGCTCCCAGCCTGCTGGGCGTTCGGCTGCGCTAAAACTGTCGCGGTCATAGCGCTTGCTGCTAAATAGACAGATTCGCATTGGCGTGCTCCTTAGACGTCTTGCGCCGTAGCTTCGATCAGGCGCGCAATGGCAGCGTCCAGCTCGTCCAGGGCGCGCTTTGCTTCTGGATCATCCTGCTTGAGCAGGGTTTCACTGCGCTGGCAGGCGGCGCGCAACTGCGGTACGCCACAATAGCGAGTGGCGCCATGCAGGCGGTGCACGCGTTCGATGAGTGCCGTGCGTTCTGCGGCGTCGCGGGCTTGGCGAATGGCCTGGCGGTCGCCGGGCAGGCCCGCCAGTAACATGCTCAGCATGTCGGCGGCCAGGTCGGTCTTGCCGGCGGCCAGGCGCAGCCCTTCTTCGGCATCGAGCACCTGGCTCGCGGCGGCGGTTGTCGGCGTGTT
This sequence comes from Pseudomonas sp. 8Z, assembly GCF_902506535.1. Classification (GTDB taxonomy): domain Bacteria; phylum Pseudomonadota; class Gammaproteobacteria; order Pseudomonadales; family Pseudomonadaceae; genus Aquipseudomonas. Next base: position 634,810 of record NZ_LR733826.1, on the reverse strand, counting down.
TTCGCTTGCTCGCGCCGGGCGATGGCCCTGTAGTGATAGGCCACTCCACTTCAGCACGACTTGCGAGAGCTGGCGCTCGCTGATGGGTTTGGTCAGGTAGTCGTCCATGCCGCATTGCAGCAGGGTGCGCTTTTCGCTGGCCAGGGCGTGGGCGGTCAGGGCGACGATGGGGGTGGCGCTGCGCCCTTGCTCGCTTTCCCATTTGCGAATCGCCTCGGTGGTTTGGCGACCGTCCATGCCGGGCATCTGCACATCCATGAATATCAGGTCGAAGCTGTCGCGCTGGAAGGCGTGCAGCGCCGCGTGTCCGCTGTCGACGGCGCAGACTTGTGCGCCAAGGTCATTGAGCAAGGTCTGTACCAGCAGCAGATTGGCCGGGTTGTCGTCGACGCACAGGATCTGCGGGCGACGCCCACTGTGGATGGTGGGCGTGGGCTCATTGATGGATGCGCGCTGCGGGCTGACCAGTTCGACCATGGCCTTGTGCAGTTTGCGTGTGCACGGTGGTTTGGCCTGAAGCTGGAGGTAAGCGTCCGGCAGCGTCTCGTGGTAGGCGCCCAGCTCCGTGGTTGGGCACAGCACCAGTGTTTTGCAGCCCAGGCGTTCAAGCTCCCAGATGTGCTGGCCGAGCTGCTCGGGGGTGACTTGTTGGGTGGCCAGGCCGAGCACGGCCAGGCTCAGGGGGGACTCGCTCTGTTGGCGCTTGGCTACGGTGTCGAGCAGTATGGGCAGGCTGTCGACGCTTTCTACTTCCAGGCCGCAGTCTTCCAGTTGATGGACCAGTGCCTGGCGTGCCAGTTCGTGGCTTTCCAGTACGATCGCATGGCGGCCCTGCAGGGGCGCGCGAGGCAGGTCGTCGGCGTCGTCGCGGGCTTTGGGCAGGGTCAAGCTGATCCAGAATTCCGAGCCTTCGCCGGGAGTGCTGTCGACGCCAATTTCGCCGCCCATCTGTTCGATCAGGCGCTTGGAGATGACCAGTCCGAGTCCTGTTCCGCCGGCTTGTCTGCTAAGTGAGTTGTCGGCCTGGCTGAAGGACTGGAAGAGTGAGTGCAGATCGTCGTCGGACAGACCGATGCCGGTGTCCATGACGCTGATGCGCAGTTGTGCGCTGTCGCTGCTCTCGTCCTCGACCATGGCGCGCATGACTACCGTGCCCTCGCGGGTGAACTTGATGGCATTGCTCACCAGATTGGTCAGTACCTGCTTGAGGCGCAATGGGTCGCCACGCAGCGCCAGCGGGGTGTCGCGGTAAATCAGGCTGACCAGCTCCAGGTGTTTTTCATGGGCGGCGGGGGCGAGGATGGTCAGGGTATCTTGCAGCAGATCGCGTAGGTTGAAGGGGATGGATTCAAGCACCAGCTTGCCGGCCTCGATCTTGGAGAAGTCGAGTACCTCGTTAATGATGCCCAGCAGGCTCTCGGCGGACTTTTCGATGGTGCTCAGGTAATCCTGCTGGCGCGGGCTGAGTTCGCTCTTTTGCAGCAGGTGAGTAAAGCCGACGATACCGTTGAGCGGTGTGCGGATCTCGTGGCTCATATTGGCCAGAAACTCGGATTTGATGCGGCTGGCTTCCAGTGCTTCCTTGCGCGCGAAATCCAGTTCGATGTTTTGGATTTCGATGGTTTCCAGGTTTTGGCGCACGTCTTCGGTGGCTTGTTCGATGTTGTGTTGCAGTTCTTCCTGGGCGCTCTGTAGAGCTTCAGCCATACGGTTGATGCCGGAGGCCAGTTCGTCCATCTCATGGCTGCCCAGTGGTGGTAGGCGGGTTTCCAGGTTGCCGTCCTTGAGCTGCGCCACGCCTGCCTTGATGGCCCGTAGCGGCTCGTTGATGCTGCGGCCCATGCGTAGGGCGAGCAGGGCGGTGACGCTCAACCCGCCGATGATCAGCAGCAGGCTGGCGAACAGGCTGCGATAACCGCTGAGCAGGGTGCCTTGGTGCGACAGTTCCAGTTCCACCCAGCCTAATAGGTGGGCGGTGCGTTCCTCTTTAAGATCGCCGCCCAGCGCCAGGTGATAGTTGTAGACCGGCAGCAGAAAGCGCGTGGCGTCCTGGCCGCTGAGGCGGCTGAGGCCGATTTGATTGTCCGGGGCCGGGTTGAGCATGCTGGGCCCTGCGTAGGCCAATGGCGTACGTTCTGGCGCGAGAAAACTAACGGCGCGCACATCCTGGTGTTCCAGCGCCTGCTGGGCGATACGCTCCAGCTTCTGCGCATCGCCTTGCTCCAGTGCTGGTGCGGCCAGCGGCGCCAGGTGCTCGACCAGCATCTCGCCACGCTGCTGCAGTTGGGCTTGCAAGCCTGACAATTGCACCCAGGTGAAATAGCCGCCGAGCACCAGGGCCAGCAGTGTCGTGGGTAGAAGAGTGAGCAGCAGCACGCGGCCCTTGATGCCTAATTCCTTGAACACGCTTGACCTCCCTTGGTGAATGGGCGCCAGTGTAGCGGCTTGGCGCGGTGGAATCTGTAGATGAGTGATTCGCACACGGGATGTAGAATTGTTCGCATTTACCCTTGGATCGAACTCAATTCATGATGACCTGTGCCCCCGCTGCCGCTCGGATTCTTGCCGTCGAGGATGACCCTCTATTGGCCAGCCACCTGCAGGCACATCTGTGTGGCAGTGGCTTCGACGTTGTGCTCAGTCAGGATGGCGATGAAGGCCTGCGATTGGCTGAAAGTGAGGATTTTGACCTGATCCTGATGGACATTCTGCTGCCTGGCATCAATGGTCTTGAGGTGTTGCAGCGGCTGCGTCGTTATCGCAGCGTGCCGGTACTGCTGATGTCGGCATTGGGTGACGAGCAGAACCGTATTGCCGGCTTCAGTCAGGGCGCCGACGATTACCTGCCCAAACCCTTCAGCCTAGGTGAACTGAGCGTGCGCGTGGAGGCCATCCTGCGCCGCGTCGCCTATGAGCGCCGTGAGCAATTGCCTGGCAGCGACGATGCTGGTTTGCACTTTGATGAGGCGCGCAGCGATGTTGCCCATGCTGGCCGCTGGATCGGCCTGACGCCCTGCGAGTTCCGTGTGCTGGAGTTGCTTTGGCGACATCGTGACGAGGCCCTGAGCAAACCCTTCTTGTATCAGCAGGCGCTTCGTCGAGCCTATTCGCAGCACGATCGCAGTCTGGACATGCACGTCAGCCACATCCGGCGCAAATTACAGGCGGCCGGTTATGGCGCGGCGCGTGTGGAAACGGTTTGGGGCAAGGGTTACACCCTGGTGCAGGTGAGCCCATGAGATTACCGGGCTGGCACTCGCTGCTCTGGCGCCTGACGGGAGCGCTGGCGCTGTTCTGTCTGTTGCTGGCCAGCCTGTATGTCGATCTCGGACGTATTCTGCTGGAGGCTTCGTCCTATCTGTCGCCTGCGAGTCGGCAGATACTCCGAGGCTATGCCCAGGAAGCCGAAACGGCCTGGCGTCAGGACGGCACAGTCGGTGTCGATACCTTCCTGCAGCGGCTAACGGTGCGTGAGTCAGTGTGGGCCGTGGTCGTCGATGCCGGTGAAACCTCGCTTTCCTCTCTGTCGCTCACCCAGGATGAGAAGCAACGCCTGGACTTCGTGCGCCGTCTGGACTTCCCTGTGGGGCGTCCCGGTGGAACGCCCATCTTCTTCATCCCGTTTAGTGACGGCCAAGGACGACTGGTGATGGAGCTGCCTTGGCAGCTCAATCCGCGGCGCTATAGCGATCTGTGGAATCTACTGCTGCAGCGTGTGGTGCCTGCGCTGCTGGCCGTATTGTTCGGCGTGGTTTTGTATCGCGCGCTGATCGCCCCGCTGGCCGCTTTGCGTCGGCAGGCAGCGGCGCTAAGTGCGGGCGATCTTTCGGCGCGCCTGGGGACGACGATGACGCAGCGACGTGACGAGTTAGGCGAGCTGGCACGTACCTTCGACCACATGGCCGAACGCCTGGAGGGGACGGTGGCGTTCCAGCGCCAGTTGTTGCGCGATCTCTCCCATGAACTGCGCACACCGTTGGCCCGTTTACGTGTGGCAGGGGAGAGTGAGCGGGATGTTCCTGCTCTGCGCCAGCGCCTGGCGCGTGAAGTACAGGAAATGGAAAAGTTGGTGGGCGATGCCCTGGAACTGGTTTGGCTGGACACCGAAAGGCCTAGTCTGCCGCTGGAGGATGTTGATGTCGTAAGGCTCTGGGACGTGCTGCGGGAAAATGCCGGTTTCGAGACTGGCTGGCCTGTCGAGCGCATGCCCTGCGAGCTGCCGAACGACTGTCGGGTGCTAGGTAATCTCAACGGTCTGGCGCAGGCGCTGGAGAACATCTTGCGTAATGCCATTCGTCATTCGCCGCGTGAGGCTGTCGTACGCTTGGGTGGGCGCCGTGAGGGCGGGTACTGGCTGTTGTGGATTGAGGATCAGGGGCCGGGGGTTGCGGAGGGCGAGTTGGAAACTATCTTCCGTCCCTTTACTCGACTCAGCGCGGCGCGTCCGGGGGGGGATGGCTTCGGCCTGGGGCTGGCTATTGCTCGCAGCATGATCGCCAATCAGGGCGGGGAACTCTGGGCGGAAAACGCCTTGCCCGGATTGCGGCTCGTGCTGCGTTTGCAAAGTGTATAAATCGTAAATTCGATTTACTCTCAAATGACAATAAATACTATTTGCGCCCTGACCCAGCAGGGCTGCCGAGTTCTGGTGCTCCTTTGATTGCCGGTGCGTTCGCTGTCGGTGGTGCTTCTGACCATGGCGGCATTAGCCCTCGTCTGCGAGCCATTGCAATGTGCGCGCGGTGTAGCGCGGCGCGTGAAAGGTGCGAGATGGGTCAGCCAGCGTAATCAAGGTCTTGTGGAGTGCAGCGGTGCCTGTGCAGGACGGTCGCTGGATACAAGCCGACCATCTATCTCGATCACAGGGAGCCATACATGTCACTCACCACGCGAAGCTTAGCTGTAGCGTCAGGGCCTCGATTCAAGCAAAGCGCATTGGCTGTCGCACTGGCATCTTTGGTCTGCTCGGCGGGGGCCAGCGAGAGCGCTGAGCAGTTGGAGCTTGGCACGGTGGTGGTCAGCGCCACGGGTTTCGAACAGAGCGTCAAGGATGCGCCGGCGACTATTACCGTCATCTCCGCCGAGGAGTTGCAGAAGCGTTCGTACACCGATGTTACCGATGCGCTGAAGAACGTGGCCGGGGTTCAGGTTGCAGGTGGCGGTGTGGAGCGCTCGGTACAGATTCGTGGCATGACTTCGGGGTACACCTTGTTCCTGGTCGACGGGCGGCCGCTGCAGGGCAACGATGCCTTCGGCCTCAATGGCACGCAGGAAGGCACACCGATCAATTTCCTGCCGCCGATCGAGGCGATCGAGCGGATCGAGGTTATTCGTGGCCCGGCTTCATCCCTCTACGGCTCTGATGCCATGGGCGGTGTGGTCAATATCATCACCAAGAAGATTCGCAATGAATTTGCGGGCAGCATGACCACCGAATACAGCATGGCCGATAGCGCTAACAAGGTGAACGAAGACGGTTACCAGACCAGCGCCTATCTGAATGCTCCGCTGATCGATGACGTGCTGGCCTTGCAACTCAATGGCTCGTTTTTGCATCAGGATGAAAGCCACTTTCAGGGCAATGACGACAGTGCCGCCTCCGATCCGCGCTATAGAAGAAGCAACTTGGGCGGCAAGCTGGGTTGGAGCCTCGACGAACAGAATCTGATCTCCTTTAACTACAACGAAGCGCAGCAGCGTCGTTGGGCCCATCCAGGCAAGAGCCTCGCCATTAGCGAAGAGCCCAGCTTCAACGAGTCGATCCTCAAGACTTACGCCATCACCCATGAAGGGCGTTATGACGACGTGCTGCTGGACAGCTACGTCAACTATGACACTTCGGAAAACCCCACTCGGGTGAACGCCAATACCGGTAATGGCATTGAGTTCAAGGTGCTGACCGTCAATACGCAGGCGACCTACTTCCTTGGCGCCCATGCGCTGACCGCTGGCCTGACCCACAAGTATGAAGAGCTGACGGATGGCGCCAGCAGCGGCCTGCGTCCGCCGGTGGTGCCGGTTGCCGATGCAGTTGTGGAGATGGAGCGTTACCAGAACTCGCTCTTTCTCGAAGATAACTGGAGCCTGACCGACGACCTGGCGCTGACTTTCAGTGCCCGTTATGACGATAACGAGGCGTTTGGCAGTCAGGTCAGTCCCAAGGTCTATGCGGTTTATCACCTGAACGAGAGTTTCACTGTCAAGGGCGGAGTGACCTCCGGCTACAAGGCGCCGAGCCTGCGCCAGGCTGCCACCGACTTCGGTGCCACCTCCAGGGGCGGCGTGGTCATCGGTAACCCCGAGCTGACGCCGGAGACCAGCCTCAATCGCGAGATCGGCATTGGCTACGAGAACTTCGATCTGGGCATCAACAGTACCCTGACCCTCTACCAGACCGACTTCAAGGACAAGATCAACCGCACCGGACGCATCTGTGCGCAGAACGTGCCCTGCGAATACAACGGTGTCAGCTACCCGGCGCACCAGTTCGGTTACACCGCCTATGAGAATGTGGATGAGGCGCAGCTACGCGGTGTCGAGTTCACGCTGGATTATCAGATTCTCGACAACCTGATGTACCGCCACAGCTACACCTACACCAACACTGAGCAGAAGTCCGGTCAGTACAAGGGCGAGCCGCTCAACGACATGGCCAAGCACATGTTCAACCTGTCACTGGACTGGCAGGTGATGGAGAAACTGAATCTGTGGACGCAGCTCAACTACCGTGGCGAGACCTCCGGGCGCTGGCAGACCGGTACCAGTGGTGCGGCCAGCAATGGCGTGACCTATCCGTCCTACACCTTTGCCGATGTCGGCCTGGTGTACAAGCCAAGCCGCGATCTGAGTCTGAAATTCGGTGTTTACAACGTCACCAACAAAGAGGTCACCACAGAGGATGACTATGCCTACAACCTCGATGGTCGGCGTTACGTGCTGGGCCTGACACAGAGTTTCTAAGGTCAGACCAAGCACCTAGGCCACCTCAGCGTTTGCTGCGGTGGCCTTGTCGTTTTCGGGCATGCAGACATCGCCCCATGAGTTCGATCATGACGTGATGCCGTAGCGGGTTCGGCGTATCATTGCGCCCCTTTGCGTTAGTCTGGATTCGCACACCTCATGAGCCTGCAATTTCCCACCATCGCCGAGTGCATCGGCAACACGCCTCTGGTGCGCCTGCAACGCCTTGCCGGTGAAACCAGCAATACCCTGCTGGTCAAGCTGGAGGGCAACAACCCGGCCGGCTCGGTCAAGGATCGTCCGGCGCTGTCGATGATCAACCGCGCCGAAATGCGCGGTGATATCCAGCCTGGTGACACCCTGATCGAGGCCACCAGCGGCAATACCGGTATCGCCCTGGCCATGGCGGCGGCGATCAAGGGTTACAAGATGATCCTGATTATGCCGGACAACTCCACCGCTGAGCGCAAGTGGGCGATGACCGCCTATGGTGCCGAGCTGATTCTGGTCAGCAAGGAAGAGGGCATGGAAGGGGCGCGTGATCTGGCCGAGCGCCTGCAGGCCGAAGGCCGTGGCAAGGTGCTGGATCAGTTCGCCAATGGCGACAACCCCGAGGCGCACTATAGCGGCACCGGCCCGGAAATCTGGCAGCAGACTGGCGGCACCGTCACTCACTTCATCAGCTCGATGGGCACCACCGGCACCATCATGGGCACTTCGCGCTACCTCAAGGAGCAGAATCCGGCGATCCAGATTGTCGGTCTGCAACCGCAGGAAGGCTCGGCCATTCCCGGTATCCGTCGCTGGCCGCAGGAGTACCTGCCCAGGATCTACCAGGCCGAGCGTGTCGATCAGGTGGTGGACATGAGCCAGGCCGAGGCCGAGCACGTCATGCGTCGTCTGGCACGCGAGGAGGGCATCTTCTGCGGAGTGTCTTCCGGTGGTTCGGTGGCAGCCATGCTGCGTTTGTCGCAGCAGGTGGAAAATGCGGTGATGGTGGCGATCATCTGTGATCGCGGCGACCGCTACCTGTCCACCGGCGTTTACGAAGATCCGGCGCACTGATGGCCAGACGTACCCCAAGCCTACGCTTTCAGCCCAGCGGCGGCAGTCGTGCGCAGGCCGTACCGGTTGGCAAGAAGCAGCGATTGACCATCGAGCGCCAGGCCGGTGACGGTCGTGGTATTGCTTTCGAGGCGGGGCGCACCTGGTTCGTCAGCGGCGCGCTGGCGGGCGAGCAGGTCGAGGCGCGCGTGCTCAGCGCCCGGAGTCAGACCGTCGAGGCGCGCGTCGAGCACATCATCGCTGCCAGCAGTGAGCGCCGCACGCCGCCTTGCGCGCATGCCGAGCGCTGTGGCGGCTGCAATCTGCAGCATATGACGCATGCCGATCAGCTCGCGCTGAAGCAGCGTACGTTGGCTGAGCAACTGAGCCGACTGGGCAATCTAGAGCCCGACGAGTGGATGGCGCCGCTGGTCGGGCCGGAGCTGGCATACCGTCGCCGCGCGCGTATCGCTGTGCGCTGGGATGCCAAGGCGCGTCACCTGCATGTGGGGTTTCGTGCCGAGGCCAGCCAGGACATCGTTGCCATCGAGCATTGCCCGGTGCTGGTACAGCCCTTGCAACCTGTGTTGCAGGCGTTGCCTGCGCTGTTGCGGCGCCTGAGCAAGCCCCAGGCGTTGGGCCACGTCGAGCTGTTCAGTGGCACGGCTGTGGCGTTGCTTTTGCGCCATACGGCTGCACTGGGCGAGGGCGACCTGGCGTTGCTGCGCGAATTTTGCGCGGCCCATCAGGCTCAGCTCTGGCTGCAGGGCGAGGGTGAGCCACAGGCCGATGGTGATGTGCCCGGCCTGGGGTTCGCACTGCCGCGCTGGAATCTGGAGTTGGCCTACCGACCGGGCGATTTCGTGCAGGTCAATGCCGCAGTCAACGAGGCGATGGTGGCGCAGGCGCTAGACTGGTTGAGTGTGCAGCCTGGCGAGCGGGTGCTGGATCTGTTCTGCGGTTTGGGTAACTTCGCTCTACCGCTGGCCCGCGAGGGTGCGCAGGTGGTGGCTGTGGAAGGTGTCGATGCAATGGTCGAACGCGCTGCAACCAATGCCGTGCGGCAAGGTCTTGAGCAGGTGCGTTTTTTTCGTGCCGATCTGGCCCGTCCTTTGGATGAGGCTATTTGGGCGCGTGGCGGGTTCGACGCCATCCTGCTTGACCCGCCACGAGATGGTGCGTTTGAAGTGGTGCGAGGTATTTCGGCTTTGGCGGCCAGACGCCTGGTCTATGTATCCTGTAACCCGACCACTTTGGCGCGTGACGCTGCGGAGTTGGTTAGGCAGGGGTATGGCCTGCGTCGCGCCGGCATTCTCGACATGTTTGCGCAGACGGCGCATGTCGAAGCCATGGCGTTGTTCGAAAAGCTATAGGGGCAGCGCTGCTGCCTCGGGGGAGTGCGCAGGAGGCGCATTCTTTCAGTCAAAACGACCCGCTCGGAGAAGGCTGGCGATTATTCGGTGTTGTGTAGGCGCACCGTAGGGAAGGTAGAAAGATGGTTCAGGTCAGAGCGCACCAGCCGATCAACGATGACGGCAGTATCAACCTCGATGCCTGGGTGGCGAATGTGGTTCGTATCGACCCGGCGCTCGATGCCCAGGCGCTGAAGGAGGCTTGCGAATTTGTCCGCGAGGCCGAGCAGCAAGCCAATGCCGGTTCGCATCATTGGAGTGAGGGGGCGTCGATCTTCGGAGCGGGCCTGGATATTGCGGAGATCCTCGCCGACCTCAAACTCGATCAGGATTCGCTGGTCGCGGCGGTCATCTACCGTGGCGTGCGTGAGGAGCGCATTCCGTTGGCTGTGGTACAGCAGCGTTTTGGCACGGTGGTGGCCAAGCTGATCGAAGGTGTGCTGCGCATGGCGGCGATCAGTGCCAGTATCAATCCGCGCGAGTCGGTGGTGCTGGGCTCGCAGACTCAGGTAGAGAACCTGCGCAAGATGCTGGTGGCCATGGTCGATGACGTGCGCGTGGCGCTGATCAAACTGGCCGAGCGTACCTGTGCCATTCGCGCGGTCAAGGAAGCCGACGAGGACAAGCGCCAGCGCGTGGCGCGCGAAGTCTTCGATATATATGCGCCGCTGGCTCACCGCCTGGGTATCGGTCATATCAAGTGGGAGCTGGAGGATCTGTCCTTCCGCTATCTGGAGCCGGATCAGTACAAGCAGATTGCCAAGCTGCTGCATGAGCGCCGTCTGGATCGCGAGCAGTACATCAACGACGCCATGGCGCACTTGCGTCAGGAGCTGGAAGCTACCGGCATCAAGGCTGACATCAGCGGCCGGGCCAAACATATCTATTCGATTTGGCGCAAGATGCAGCGCAAGGGCCTGCAGTTCAGCCAGATCTACGACGTGCGTGCGGTGCGCGTGCTGGTGCCGGAAGTGCGCGACTGCTACACCACGCTGGGTATCGTGCACACCCTGTGGCGGCACATTCCCAAGGAGTTCGACGACTACATCGCCAACCCCAAGGAGAACGGCTACCGCTCGCTGCATACCGCCGTGCTCGGCCCGGAAGGCAAGGTGCTGGAGGTGCAGATCCGCACCACCGCCATGCACGAAGAGGCCGAGCTGGGCGTTTGCGCGCACTGGCGCTACAAGGGCACTGACGTCAAATCCGGCTCCAACCACTACGAAGAGAAGATTTCCTGGCTGCGTCAGGTCATCGAGTGGCACGAGGAGCTGGGGGACATCGGCGGCCTGGCCGAGCAACTGCGTGTCGACATCGAGCCCGACCGGGTTTACGTGTTCACCCCGGACGGTCATGCCATCGACCTGCCCAAGGGCGCGACGCCGCTGGACTTCGCCTACCGTGTGCACACCGAGATCGGTCACGGCTGCCGCGGCGCCAAGATCAACGGGCGCATCGTGCCGCTGACCTACAGCCTGCAGACCGGCGAGCAGGTCGAGATCATCACCAACAAGCAGGGCTCGCCGAGCCGCGACTGGCTCAACCCCAACCTGGGTTACGTCACCACCAGCCGTGCGCGGGCGAAGATCGTCCACTGGTTCAAGCTGCAGGATCGCGACCAGAACGTCGCCGCTGGCAAGCAGTTGCTTGAACGCGAGCTGGCGCGCCTGGCCCTGCCCAGCGTGGACTTCGACAAGCTGGCTGAGAAGGCCAACCTGAAGACTGCTGAAGATCTATTCGCCGCGCTCGGCGCTGGCGACGTGCGCCTGGCCCATGCGGTCAACCTGGCGCAGCAGTTGAGCGAGCCGGATCGCAGCAACGAGCAAATGGAGCTGATTCCGCGTAAAGCTCAGGGTTATCGACCGGGCAAGCGTGGCGATATTCAGATCCAGGGCGTGGGCAATCTGTTGACGCAGATGGCTGGCTGCTGCCAGCCGCTGCCGGGCGATCCCATCGTCGGTTACATCACCCTGGGACGTGGCGTCACCATTCACCGTCAGGATTGCCCGACGGTGCTGCAGCAGGCCGGTCGCGAGCCGGAACGGATGATTCAAGTGAGCTGGGGGCCGGTGCCGGTACAGACCTACCCGGTGGAAATCGCCATCAAGGCCTACGACCGCTCCGGTCTGCTGCGCGATGTCACCCAGGTGTTGCTCAACGAGCGGCTCAACGTGCTGGCGGTCAACACCCGTTCGGACAAGAACGACAACACCGCGAGCATGTCCATCACCGTGGAGATACCAGGCCTGGATGCACTTGGGCGGCTGCTCGCGCGGATCAGTCAGCTCCCCAACATCATCGAGGCGCGCCGCCAGCGTGCCAATTGAGCGGCAAGCTTCAAGCCGCAAGCTGCAAGAAAGTGCATGAGCTTTTAACTTGCAGCTTGATGCTTGCCGCTTGCAGCCCAGGAGCTCTTATGTACCAACTCGACGATCTGTTGCATTTGATGGCGCGTTTGCGCGATCCGCAGCATGGCTGTCCGTGGGATCTCAAGCAGACCTACGCGAGCATCGTGCCCTATACCCTGGAGGAGGCCTATGAGGTCGCCGATGCCATCGAGCAAGGCGACTTCGAGCACCTGCCGGGCGAGCTGGGCGACCTGCTGTTCCAGGTGGTCTATTACAGCCAGTTGGCGCAGGAGGAGGGGCGTTTCGATTTTGCTCGTGTCGTCGACGCCATCACCACCAAGCTGGTACGTCGTCATCCCCACGTGTTCCCTGATGGCGACCTCTACGGTGCCCCTGATATGGCGAGGCTGGAGGAGGCTGCTATCAAGCAGCGCTGGGAAGAGCTCAAGGCCGAGGAGCGTGCCGAGAAGGCCGCTGCGCCCGAGCAACTGTCGCTGCTCGATGATGTGCCGACCGCCTTGCCTGCTCTGAGCCGCGCCGCCAAGTTGCAAAGGCGTGCTGCCCAGGTCGGCTTCGACTGGCCCGAAGCCCTGCCGGTGGTGGATAAGGTGCGCGAAGAGCTGGATGAAGTGCTCGAAGCCATGAGCGAGAACGACGCCGAGGCGGTGGCCGAGGAAATCGGCGACCTACTGTTCGTCGTCACCAACCTGGCGCGCCATCTCAAGGTTGACCCGGAGGCAGCATTGCGGGGGGCGAACGGCAAGTTCGAGCGACGCTTTCGCTTCATCGAACAGCGCGTGCGTGATGCTGGGCGCGACATGCATAGTTGTACGCTGGAGGAGCTCGATGCGCTCTGGGGTGAAGCGAAGAAACAGGAGAAGCAGGCTCCAGGCTGCTGAGAGGCCTGCTGGGCTGGAGCCGCGGTGGCTTAGCCCTTATGCTGGGTACTTTTCATGGTGGCGCCGATTGCGCCGCCGGATCTGAAACAAGTGTGGAATCGTTAAGTTATGGGTCTTTCCCTGCGTGACCAGTTGCTCAAAGCGGGTCTGGTCAATGAAAAACAGGCCAAGCAGGCCGGTAAGCAGCAACAGAAGCAACAGCGCCTGGCCAAGAAAGGGCAGGCCGAGTTGGATGATTCCACCCGGCAGGCCGCCCAGCAGGCGCAGGCCGAGAAGGCCGCCCGCGATCAGGAGCTCAATCGCCAGCAGCAGGAAAAAGCCGAGCAGAAAGCGCGTGCTGCGCAGATCAAGCAACTGATTGAGCGCTCGCGTTTGCCCAAGCTGCAGGGCGAGGACTACTACAACTTCGTTGACGACAAAAAGGTCAAGCGTCTGCCGGTCAATGCCATGATGCGCAACAAACTGTCCAACGGCTGGCTGGCTATCGTGCGCCATGGGGGCGGCTACGAGGTGATTCCGCGTGAAGCAGCGCTGAAGATCCAGGAGCGCGACCCCTCGCGCATTGTCCTGCTCAACACTCATGTCGAAGCACCGGATGCCGATGATCCCTATGCGGCCTACCAGATTCCCGATGATCTGATGTGGTGAGTGCGCCTTAGGCTCTTTACGAAAATTCGTCGAGCGTAGATCAGGCAATATCGATGGCGGCCCCCGCTTAATCGCTCGAAGAGGCGCAGTTTGCGCATTGTAAATGAGCGTTCTGAGAGCGATTTCAGCGCAGCATCACCGAGTGCAGGTGCTTTTCGTACACTGCTTAGCAATTGTGGTGGTTCAGCAGTACGCGATCAAAGCTGGCGCGTTCATCCAGCGCGCTGATCGCTACGAGGTGATCGAGACGCAGGCGTTGCGTGCCGCTGGCGTTAAGCACGTGCAGATACTCTTCCTTATTTGCGGTGGTTTCGGTGGTCAGCGCCTGGCCCTCCAGGTTGCTGCCGTCCGTCAGCTCGATCAGTAGTCGATAGCGGCGCATGCAAGCGATCTCCAGATAGTCGTAGAGATTGCAGGCCAGTGGCTGGTACGGATGATCCATTGTGTAAGAACCTGTTGATGATCTGCTGTGCGTTGGCCCTACTACGTTAACAACAGGCTCGGACGCGCTTTAGCGCGGCCCGAAGGGCGAGCGAAGTAAGTACTGTTCATTTACCGCTCGTAAAGTCAGGCGCGACTCCGGCCGCTGCTCGCTTGTTTTGGCTGGGGGCGCCAGCGGTGTTGTATGACTCTAGCTCGCGAGATCGTGAGCGGGCGCTAAGGTCCAGATTCTCTTTGCTTGGTATTACTGATGCCGCATTGGTTTCGCTTTGGCATGCCAGTCTTTCTTCGAGCAGCCTTGTGTGGCTGCCGCTGTTATTGCAGGTTTGCGGTCGACGACCACTGATCGACCAGGGCTAAAGTCTGGCCACTTGCTGCCGTTAACCTCGGCAGACTTTCTGCTAGGAATGCAGCCATGAACCTGGGTTCGCTCAATTCTTCCGCGTCGCGCTTTGCTCCATTCGTTCAGCCTCAGGCTGCTCGCCCGGCGAGTGCTGATGCTCAGAATACGTTGGCCAATCGATTGGCTGACAAACTGGGTATGCAGCCTGGCGCGTTGAGTGGCAAGCAGGCCGATTACACCCCGGAGAAGGTTGCTGATCGCATGCTCGGTTTCATCGAGCAGCGCTTGCAAAGCGAAGCGGCTGCTGGCGCTGATCCAGCCAAGTTGGGCCAACTGTTGAGCCAAGCCCGTGATGGCGTGGAAAAGGGTTTTGCCGAAGCGCGCAAGGTTCTCGATGGCATGGGTGTCCTGAAAGGCCAGGTCGCCAGTGACGTCGACGATACTTATAAAAGGATTCAGAGTGGGCTTGATGATCTCGGCAAGCGCTTCGCTCAAGGCAGCACGCCGACCACTTCTGGCTCGCTCGGCGTAGCGGCATACAGTGAGCGCTTCAGTGCTTTGGCAGAAACCTTCGACATGGAGGTGACGACCCGTGATGGTGACAAGCTGCGTATTTCCGTTGCACAGGCCTCAGCGAATTGGTCGCAAAGCAGTGTGGCGGCGGCTAGTGATGGGAGTAGCAGTGTGGTATCGGCTAGCAGTCGCTCAGGAAGTTTGCAGATCGGTGGCTGGCAGGTGGATGTCGAAGGCGAGTTGGACGACGATGAGGTCAAGGCGCTGGAGAAGTTGTTCAGCCAGGTTCAGGACGTCTCGGATAAGTTTTATACCGGTGACCTTTCCGGTGCTTTTGATCGTGCCATGTCCTTGAATATGGACGGTGAGCAACTGGCGTCTATGTCGCTGCGTCTGACTCAAACCAGTGTGCGTCAGGCTACCGATGCTTATGGCGCAGTGGCAGGGCAGGGCAGTAGTGCCGTCAATGGTGATCTGCAGTCCTATGCTCAGGGTTTGCTCGATGCGCTACGCAGTGCCGGTGACCTGACTGAAAATGCAGGCGGTATGCTCAAGGATCTGCTCAAGGGCGGCTTCAGTCTCGATGATCGTTTCGACCTGCCGCGTTTGCAGAAAGCCGATGCGCTCAATAGCAGTTTGCTCGACGGTCTTTCGTCGCTATTGCCTGAGCTGTCTGACGAGCGCTAAACGCGCAGGTGCTAGACTGCGCGCCCAGACGATGCCGGAGCTGCGCTCATGACGCCTGAATGCCAACTGCTAGGAACGCTGGGTTGCCACCTCTGTGAGGTGGCGCAAGCGGTTCTTATGCCGTTCGTCGAGAGTGGTCTATTGGTCGAGTTACTCGACATTGCCGAGCATGAAGAGCTCGTTGAGCGCTATGGTTTGCGTATTCCCGTGCTGCGTCGTTGCGACACCGGGGCTGAACTTGATTGGCCCTTCGCAGGTGCGCAAGTGGTGGATTTCTTGCGTTGAGAAAATTTAGGCAATAAAAAACCGCCGATTAAGGCGGTTTTTTGATTTGGTCGGAGAGACAGGATTCGAACCTGCGACCTTCTCGTCCCGAACGAGACGCGCTACCAAGCTGCGCTACACTCCGAATGTGGGCCGTATTCTACTGAAAAACTTTTACCGCACAAGGGGTTAGCCCCAAATTTTTTAGCGCTGAGAATGCCGCTTGTTACTCGGGCCTGGGGGCAGGCCCGTTTTCTATGTTCAGAGTTCCTTGACCGTTTGCACCTGATCTTTGTTGATGGTGGCGCGCTTGCCGTCGAGTTGTTCGAACTCGTAGAAGCCGGAATCCTCGTCATAGGCCGGCTTGTCCACGGTCTGAATCTCGCGGCCGTCGGTCAGGGTTATAACCGATGGAGAGGCACAGCCCGCCAGAGTGGCGAGGCCAATGGCAAGAAAAAGGGCGGGAACGATCCGTTGAGTCATGGTTTGTCTCCTTGAGCGATACAGGGGTTATACCTTGTATGTGACGGTTCAATAAAAGCTGAGTTCCCGCTTTCGATTGTTGATCAAAGGTTTTCCAGTGCTTGGGGGGTATTGATATTGCTCAGGCGCGGATCGTTGATCGGGCAGTCCAGGGCGACCGGCTGGTGCCGGGTGAACCAGCGTTGTGGGCTGCGCTCGCCATTCGACCAGGCTGTTTCCAGATCCGTTTTCAGTCGTGTTGGCAGCAGGCAAAACAGTGGTTCCCAATATTGCCCTTGGCGTACTACGACAGGGCGTGCACCGGCTCGTGTGAGCAGGGCGTCTAGTAATTGTCGGTCGATGCTGGGGGCGTCGCATGGTAGTACCAGTAGTTGGGAATGTCTGGCAATGGCCATGCCGGCGCGAATGCCCGCCAGGGGGCCCTGAAAATCCTGGTCGTCATCGGCTACCAGGTGGTCGGCATAGCTGGCGTAGCGCTCCTGGTTGCGATTGCAGGAAAGGATGAGGTCGTCGCTCAGGGGGCGTACTTGCTCATGGATCCAGGCGATAAGGGGACGTCCGCGCCAGTCGAGCAGCCCCTTGTCTCGCCCGCCCATCCGTTGGCCGCGCCCACCTGCGAGCAGCAGCACCGAGCACGGGGTGGCAGATGAAGGTGGTTGGGGCATGGCGCAGTCTCCAGAGCGGTGCTGTGATATAACTCCGCGCATTGTCTACCAATTGGAAGCCCGTCATGAACCATAAAGCGGATGCGCTGTTCGTGCCTTTGAACATTGCGGTACTGACCGTCAGCGATACCCGTACCCTGGGAACCGATACCTCCGGCCAATTGTTGGTGGATCGACTGAGCGAGGCGGGGCATCGTCTGGCTGCGCGCGTGTTGCTCAAGGATGACCTGTACCGCATCCGCGCCCAGGTCGCGACCTGGATCGCCGAGGATGAAGTGCAGGTGGTGGTAATCACTGGCGGTACCGGTTTCACGGGGCGTGACAGCACCCCGGAGGCGGTTGCGTGCCTGTTGGATAAGCAGGTCGATGGTTTCGGTGAGCTGTTCCGGCAGATCTCCGTTGCCGATATTGGCACCTCCACGGTGCAGTCACGTGCTCTCGCCGGGTTGGCCAATGGCACCTTGGTGTGTTGTCTGCCGGGCTCGACCAACGCTTGCCGCACAGCCTGGGACGGTATTCTTGCTGAGCAGCTCGATGCTCGCCATCGCCCCTGCAATTTCGTGCCTCACCTAAAGCAGGCCGCACCCTGCGAGAGCCGTGGATGAGCGGTTGCGATCAGCCTGGTTTGCTGTCGCTGGAGTTGGCGCAGCAGCGCTTGCTGGCGCTGGCTGATTCTTCTCCGATTAATGACACCGAGTTCGTTGCCTTGGCGCAGGCCGACGGTCGGGTGCTGGCGGCTCCATTGGTTGCGGGGCTCGACCTGCCGCCCTGGGATAACAGTGCAATGGACGGTTATGCGCTGCGCCTGGCTGACTGGCAGGGTGTTGCCTTGCCGGTCAGTCAACGGATTCTCGCGGGCTCGGCGCCGCAGCCGCTGGAGCCGGGTACGTGCGCGCGGATCTTTACGGGCGCACCTCTGCCAGCGGGTGCTGATACGGTAGAGATGCAGGAAAACGTCGAGCTGGACGAGCAGGGGCGTGTGCGCTTTCTCCAGGGGCTGCGTATTGGGCAGAACGTACGGGCGCAGGGGCAGGAAACCCGCCTCGGTGAGTGCGTGTTGCCGGTCGGTACGCGTCTTGGGCCTATCGAGTTGGGCCTGGCTGCATCTCTCGGCGTTGCAACGCTTGAGGTGCGGCGGGCGGTGCGGGTTGCCGTACTGTCTACTGGTGATGAGCTTGTCGAGCCGGGTCAGCCGTTGGCTGATGGGCAGATTTACAACAGTAACCGGCGGTTGTTGATCGCTTGGTTGCAGAGGCTGGGCTGCGAGGTGGTCGATGGTGGCATCCTGCCTGACGATTTGCAGCGTACCCGTGATGCGCTTGCCGCTCTTGGTCGAGTCGATCTGATCCTCTCGACCGGTGGGGTGTCGGTGGGGGAGGCGGACTTTCTCGGTATCGTTCTGCGTGAGGCGGGGGAGCTGGCATTCTGGAAGCTGGCGATCAAGCCGGGCAAGCCGCTGACCTGTGGGCATTATCAAGGGGTTCCCGTGATTGGCCTGCCGGGCAATCCGGCCTCGACTCTGGTGACCTTCGGTCTTCTCGCGCGGCCTTATCTGTTGCGTCGTATGGGTGTGCAGCGGGTTGAACCGTTGGCCTTCGAGATGCCTGCCGGTTTTGTCTGGAGCAAGGCTGGGCAGCGTCGTGAATACCTGCGCGCCCGTATCGAGCAGGGGCGCGTGGTGCCCTATGCCAATCAGAGCTCCGGCGTGTTGCGCAGTGCTGCCTGGGCCGAGGGGTTGGCTGAGGTGCTTGAAGGGCGCACCCTCGCCGAAGGGGATCGCCTGCGCTTCATACCGCTCAGCGAGTTGTTGGGCTAAGCGAATGGAGGCAGCGCTTTACAGAGTGGCTCAGGCTCTTGCTAGGGCTGAGCGCGTACTTTTTATCACGGGGGCTGGGCTTTCCGCCGACTCTGGCTTGCCCACTTATCGAGGACTCGGTGGGCTCTACAACGGACGCACCGAAGATGGTCTGCCTATCGAGGCAGTGTTGTCCGGGGCGATGCTGCGGCGTGATCCTGCTCTGTGCTGGAAGTACCTTGCCGAGCTCGGTGGCGCATGTCTGCAGGCTGTGCCAAATGCTGGGCATCTGGCGATTGCCGAGTTGCAGCGCCGGATTCCAGGGTGCTGGGTGTTAACTCAGAATATCGATGGCTACCATCGTGCTGCTGGCAGTCCGGCAGGGCGCCTGATCGAGATTCATGGTGTACTGGCGCCTTTGTTTTGTCAGTCCTGTGCGGCTGAGGACGAAGAGCTGGCGGCGCATCTGCAGCGATCGCTGCCGCCGCGCTGCAATGCATGTGGCGGTGTCTTGCGGCCGCCTGTGGTGCTGTTCGAGGAGATGTTGCCGCAAGAGGCCATCGATACGCTGTATGCTGAACTGCGCAAAGGGTTTGACCTGGTGCTCAGTGTCGGCACTTCGTCGACATTCCCTTACATTGTTGAGCCGGTGTTGCGTACGCGTGAGCGTGGCGGGCTTGCGGTTGAGATCAATCCAGGCCTGACAGCCTTGAGCGCAGAGGTGGATGTCCGCTTGGTTGGGACAGCCTTAGATGTGTTGCCAAAACTACTGGGTCACATTTCTAACGATAGAATTTGCAAATAGCATTTATAGAGGGCATAGTCGCGCACTTAGAACCTTTCTCTCTCGACACGGTCGTGCCCATGCTAAAACGCTTCGCACCCCTCGTGCCCCTCGCACTCACGGTCTTTCTTGTCGCCTGCGCCGGCCATGCGCCGCAGCCGCAGACCGATGAAAGCGTCGCGGTGCAATCGACTTTCCCATCACGTCCGGTCACTCATCTGGACGCTGCAGGCAGCGACGAAGAAGCCGCTGCGACGCTTAACGGAAAACCCTATGAAATGCCTCAGCTAGCCGACAGCTTGCTGGATCTTGGGCGTTCGCTGATCGGTACTCGGTATCGTTATGGCGGCACCTCGGTTCAGTCTGGCTTCGACTGCAGTGGCTTTGTCGGCTATCTGTTTCGGGAAGAGTTGGGGCTACAACTGCCGCGCTCCACGCGCGAGTTGATCAAGCTGGATGCGCCCAAGGTGGCGCGTGCAGATCTTGAACCGGGTGATCTGATCCTGTTCAACGATCGCGGTCGTGGGCGTGTCAGTCATGCCGGTATCTACATAGGTGATGACCAGTTCATCCACTCCAGCAGTCGCCGCAGTGGTGGTGTGCGTATCGATAGCCTCGACGACAGCTACTGGAAGCGCAGTTACCTTGAGGCCAAGCGTGTTCTGGCGCTGGCGCCGCAAGAGGACGTTAGCGTCCATCATCCGTGATCGAAGCGGCGCTGCCCTGCAGGGTTGCGCCGTTCGTCGCTTATCGGCACAGTGGCGTGCAGCCAGGCACAGGATCGTTTCGCCAATGCCCCTCATGCTCCGTCTCGCCCTCATCTCTTTGATTGCTCTGCTGAGTGCCTGCAGCAGTTCGCCTCCTGCTCCCCAGCCTGTTTACACGCCTGCACCTATTTCGCTCGATCAGTCCGGTACTGCCGAGGATGTGCTGTTTCGTGCGTTGGGGTTAGTCGGCACGCCGTATCGCTATGGCGGCAATACCCCTGATGGTGGTTTCGATTGCAGTGGCCTTATCGGTTATGTCTACCGTGATGCTGCCGGTATCAGCCTGCCGCGCTCGACGCGCGAGCTGAGTTCGATGCGTCGCCCAGGTGTTGCACGTGATGAGCTGCGCAGTGGTGATCTGGTGTTCTTCGCAACCAGTGGTGGGCGTGCTGTCAGTCATGCCGGGATTTATGTTGGTGAGGGGCGTTTCGTGCATGCGCCATCTACTGGGGGCACGGTGCGTCTTGATAGCCTGGACAACCGTTACTGGCATGCTGCGTATCTGAGTGCCAAGCGCGTACTGACGCCTGATCTGGCGCGTAATCCCTGAGTTTCTGACAGGGGCGTGTTTGGCGGCTTGCTGTGTGCGAGTGAACCCCTTTTGTTGTTTGTGTGTGCATGGATATGCCATTCAGGTAGGTGTCTGGGGCGTTGTACATTGACGCGCAGGCCAGACAGCCTCTACCCTGCGCGCCTTGCTTCAGGTGCCCCGCGTTGCTGTAACTGGCGACTTAGGGGTGAAACAGGGAAGCCGGTTCGCATGCCGGCGCTGCCCCCGCAACGGTAGGTGAGTCAAATGCCGCTTCAGGCCACTGTGCAGTGCACGGGAAGGCGCGGCGGGGCGTGATTGGCGCCGCTCATGAGCCCGGAGACCGGCCTGTCGCAGTTTCACGGCATCGCGGAGGGCGTTGTCCGGCTTACGCCCCGATTCATGCGGGGCGTTCGTGTTTTCGTCTTCCGTCTGCCTGATCAGCCATTTGCGCCTGGATGAAGCTGCGCGGCCTAGTGCCGTGGCTCTTCGTTGTCTTGCTCTGCACTTGCGGGTGAGGAACGGGCGCCTGACGTACGGGAGCACAGCATGAGCGAGTCCGCCGACCGCGATGCCCGCCACAAGGCGCGCATGCAGCGCAAGAAAGCTCTGATCGACGAGAAGATTGCCCAGGCCCAGGACGAATATGGTCTGCTGCTGGTGCACAGCGGCAATGGCAAGGGCAAGAGCAGCAGCGCCTTCGGCATGGTCGCGCGTGCGCTCGGTCACGGCATAAAGGTCGGCGTGGTGCAGTTCATCAAGGGCGCGGCCAGCACTGGCGAGGAAACCTTTTTCCGCCGTTTCCCCGAGGAAGTCAGCTACCACGTGATGGGCGAGGGTTTCACCTGGGAAACCCAGGATCGCCAGCGTGACATCGCCAAGGCACAAGAGGCTTGGGCTGTGGCCAGGCGTTTGCTGAGTGATGAGGCTGTTGGCCTGGTGGTGCTCGACGAGCTGAATATCGCCCTGAAACACGGTTATCTCGAACTGGAGGCGGTGCTGGCCGATATCGAGGCGCGGCCACTGCTGCAGCACGTGGTGGTGACCGGTCGTGGCGCCTTGCCGGGGATGATCGAGGCGGCCGATACGGTTACCGAGATGAGTCTGGTCAAGCATGCCTTCAAGTCCGGGGTAAAGGCGCAGAAGGGCATCGAATTTTGATGAGCGCGCGTCATTGTCCGGCACTGCTGATTGCCGCCCCGGCTTCCGGCCAGGGCAAAACTACCGTTACCGCCGCCCTGGCACGCTTGCATACCCGTCAGGGGCGCAAGGTGCGGGTGTTTAAGTGTGGCCCTGACTTTCTCGACCCGATGATTCATGCGCGCGCCAGTGGTGCGCCGGTTTACCAGCTCGACCTGGCCATGGTCGGTGAGGCGGAAAGCCGCCGTCTGTTGTGGCAGGCCGCGGGCGAGGCCGACCTCATTCTGATCGAAGGGGTGATGGGGTTGTTCGACGGCAAGCCTTCGGCTGCTGATCTGGCGCGCCATTTCGGTGTGCCGGTATTAGGCGTGATCGATGGCTCGGCCATGGCGCAGACCTTCGGCGCGTTGGCTCATGGCCTGGCCACCTTTCAGCCGGATCTGCCCTTTGCCGGGGTGCTGGGTAATCGCGTTGCCAGCAGTCGCCATGGCGACATCCTGCGTGATGCCTTGCCGCCTAGCATTCGCTGGTTCGGCGCTTTGCCGCGTAGTGCTGCGGTGGAGTTGCCGAGCCGTCATTTGGGGTTGGTGCAGGCTGTCGAGCTGGAGGATCTGGACGCTCGCCTGGATGCTGCTGCCGATGCATTGCAGGCCAGTGCCGATGTGGATTTGCCGCCTGCAGTGAGCTTTGCTGCGCCGCAGATGGACGAGCCTGGTGCATGGCTGGCCGGTGTACGCATTGGTGTGGCGCGTGACGCCGCGTTCGCTTTCCTTTACCAGGCCAATCTCGATCTGCTGCGGGCTCTTGGCGCCGAGCTGCATTTTTTCTCGCCATTGGCCGACGCCGAGTTGCCTGAAGTGGACAGCCTCTACCTGCCTGGTGGTTATCCCGAGCTGTACCTGGCCGAGCTGGAAAATAACCAGGCCATGGCGGCAGCGATTCGCCGTCACCATGAGGCGGGTAAGCCGTTGTTGGCTGAGTGTGGCGGCATGCTCTACCTGCTCAATGAGTTACGCGACAAGCAAGGCGCCAGTGGCCGTATGCTTGGCTTGCTGGCAGGCAGTGCAGCCTTGCAGCCGCGCTTAACCGCGCTGGCCCTGCAGGCGGTGACGTTGCCGGAGGGTGAGCTGCGTGGGCACAGCTACCATCACTCGCGCCTGCAAAGCCCGCTTGAGCCATTGGCACTTGGCCGCTGCCCGAACGGCAAGCCGGTAGCTGAGGCGGTATATCGTCTGGGGCGGCTGACTGCCAGCTACATTCATTTCTATATGCCATCCAACCCAGAGGCAGCCGCAGCGCTGTTGCGCCCATGACCGAACATGCTTTCAGCCCCGAGGAGCGCGCGGCGGTATACCGCGCCATTGCCGAACGCCGTGACATGCGCCACTTCGCTGGTGGCCAGGTGCCGCCCGAGATCTTGGCACGCCTGCTTGAAGCGGCGCATCACGCGCCCAGTGTCGGCTTGATGCAGCCTTGGCGCTTTGTGCGGATCAGCGACCCGCAATTGCGCGAGGCCGTCCATGCTTTGGTCGAGGCTGAGCGTGTGCGAACCGCCGAGGCTCTGGGCGAGCGCAGTGACGAGTTCATGCGCTTGAAGGTCGAGGGTATTGGCGATTGCGCCGAGCTGTTGGCGGTTGCCCTGATGGAAGGCCGTGAGGCGCATGTCTTTGGGCGACGTACCCTGCCGGAAATGGATATGGCCTCGGTGGCTTGCGCCATTCAGAATCTATGGCTGGCAGCGCGTGCCGAAGGGTTGGGGCTGGGCTGGGTATCGCTATTTGATCCCGAGGCATTGGCCGATCTGCTCGGTATGCCACCTGGCAGCAAGCCAGTGGCGTTGCTGTGCCTGGGGCCGGTGCAGGCTTTTTATGAGAAGCCGATGCTGGTGCAAGAGGGGTGGGCCACGCCGCGACCGCTGAGCGAGTTGCTGTTCGAGAATCGATGGGGTGCCAAGGGTGACTGAAGCATGAGCCTGGCGTTGATCACCTGTGCAGGCGTGGCGCTCGATAGCGTGCTGGGTGAACCGCGACGGGCGCACCCACTGGTGGCTTTCGGTCGCCTGGCCAATCGCCTGGAGCAGCGCTTCAACCCCGCCGGTGGCGGCTGGCGCAGCCATGGCGTGACCGCCTGGTGTCTGGCTGTGCTGCCGCTGACGCTGCTGACCTGGCTGCTGGTACAGTTCAGCGCGCTGAGCTGGGTGGTGGAGATCCTCGCGCTGTATTTCGCCCTCGGCCTGCGTAGCCTCTATGAGCACGCACAGCCGGTAGCGCAGGCGTTGCGTCTGGGCGATCTGGCGCTGGCACGTGAGCGGGTTGGCTGGATGGTCAGCCGCAATACCGCCGAACTGGACGCAACCGGTGTCGCTCGTGCGGGCACCGAATCGGTCTTGGAGAATGGCTCCGATGCGGTATTCGCCGCCTTGTTCTGGTTCGTCGTCGCCGGTGCGCCGGGTGTGGTGCTGTACCGCCTGAGCAATACGCTGGATGCCATGTGGGGGTATCGCAACGAGCGCTTCGAGCGCTTCGGCTGGGCGGCGGCAAGGATTGACGATGTGCTCAACTTCATCCCGGCGCGTCTGGTGGCGCTGACTTACGCGTTGCTTGGCCGTACCGTGCTGGCGCTGCGTTGTTGGCGGCGACAGGCGCCGTTATGGGATAGCCCCAATGCCGGGCCGGTGATGGCGGCTGGCGCAGGCAGCCTGGGCGTCAGCCTGGGCGGTGCTGCGCAGTACCACGGTCAAGTGCATGAGCGTGCGCGGCTCGGCGAAGGTCCGGCGCCGCGTGCTGCCGATATCGAGCGGGCGATGAATCGGGTCATCGGCGGGGTTGCGCTATGGCTGCTGTGTCTGCTGCTGTGGGAGGTACTCGGTGCTTGAGCATGGTGGCCGCCTGCGCGCCGCGGCGCAGCGTTACGGCATTGCCCTGGATAACTGGCTGGATCTGTCCACCGGTGTCGCGCCTTATGCTCTGGCGGTGCCATCTGTGCCTGCCGAGGCGTGGATGCGCCTGCCCGAGGTCAATGATGGCCTAGAGATCGCGGCACGTGCTTACTACGGCGCCCCCAGTCTATTGCCCGTGGCCGGTTCGCAGGCTGCCATCCAGACGCTGCCGCGTCTGCGTAAACCCTGCAGCGTTGGCATCCTGGCGCCCACCTATGCCGAGCATGCGGCAGCCTGGCAGCGCGAGGGCCATCGCATCATCACCCTCAGCGAAGGCTCGGTTCATCGCGCCTTGCCGCAGCTCGACGTGTTGTTGGTGGTCAACCCGAATAACCCCACTGGACGCCTGATCGAACCGATACGTTTGCTCGACTGGCACCATGAGTTGGCTGAGCGTGGCGGTTGGCTGGTGGTCGACGAAGCGTTCATGGACTGTACGCCGCAGCACAGCCTGGCGGCTTTCAGCGATATGGCTGGGCTGATCGTACTGCGCTCGTTCGGCAAGTTCTTCGCTATGGCTGGTATGCGCCTGGGTTTCGTACTCGCGGCGCAGGCACTGCTCGATGAGCTTGAGCAGTGGCTGGGGCCTTGGGCTGTCAGTGGCCCGGCGCGCAGCGTGGCGTTGAGTTTGTTGAGTGATGAGCAAGGGCAACGTCTGCAGCGCGAGCGCTTGCTGGCCGACGGGGCGCGCTTGGCCACGCTCCTGCGCGACAGCGGCCTACCTCCGACTGGGGGCACAGCGCTGTTCCAGTTTTGCAGCACGCGACGTGCGGTGCCGTGCATGGAGTTGCTGGCGCGGCGGGGCATTTTGGTGCGGCTGTTTGCTGAGCTCGACAGCCTGCGCTTCGGTTTGCCTGGCGATGAAGCCGGTTGGCAGCGTCTTGAACAGGGCCTGCGAGACTGCGCGCCGATCTTGGCGAGCCTTGAGGAACCGCACTGATGGCCACTCTGATGGTGCAGGGCACCACCTCCGATGCAGGCAAGAGCACCTTGGTCACGGCGCTGTGCCGCTGGGCGCGGCGCCAGGGCGTGCGCGTGGCGCCGTTCAAACCGCAGAACATGGCGCTCAATTCGGCGGTGACCGTCGACGGCGGCGAAATTGGCCGGGCGCAGGCGGTGCAGGCGCAGGCCGCCGGCCTGGAGCCGCACACCGACATGAACCCGGTACTGCTCAAGCCCAACAGTGATATGGGCGCTCAGGTGATCATCCATGGCCGCGCCATCGGCAATATGCAGGCATTGACCTATCACGGTTACAAGCCGGTGGCCATGGCCGCGGTGCTGGAGTCTCATGCACGGCTGCGTGAGGCGCATGAACTGGTGTTGGTCGAGGGGGCCGGCTCGCCAGCCGAGATCAACCTACGCGCTGGCGATATCGCCAACATGGGCTTCGCCGAGGCGGTGGATTGCCCGGTGATCCTGATTGCCGACATCGATAAAGGCGGCGTATTCGCTCACCTGGTCGGCACGCTGGAGTTGCTCAGCCCATCCGAGCAGGCACGTGTTCAGGGCTTTGTGATCAACCGCTTCCGCGGCGATATCGCTTTGCTTAAACCCGGCCTTGACTGGTTGGAGCAGCGCACCGGCAAACCGGTGCTCGGCGTGCTGCCGTACCTGACGGACTTTCATCTGGAAGCCGAGGACGCTATCGACACCCGCCAGCAGGCCAAGGCCGAGCAGGCGTTGCGCGTCGTGGTGCCGGTGCTGCCACGCATCAGCAATCACACCGATTTCGACCCGCTACGCCTGCACCCGCAGGTGCAACTGAGCTTTATCAAGGCAGGCCAGGCAATCCCGCCCGCCGATTTGATTATCCTGCCTGGCTCCAAGAGCGTACGTGCTGATCTGGCGCGCCTGCGCGAGCAGGGTTGGGATACGGCCATCGCACGTCATTTGCGCTATGGCGGCAAACTTTTGGGCATCTGTGGCGGCCTGCAGATGCTGGGCCGACAGATTCACGACCCTCACGCACTGGAGGGGGGCGCAGGCAGCAGCGAAGGCTTAGGTCTGCTCGATTTCGAGACGGTGCTGGAGCCGGAGAAACAACTGCGTAACGTGCGTGGCCAATTGTGTCTGGAGCAGGCCGCGGTCAGCGGTTATGAGATTCATGCTGGAGTCAGTCGTGGGCCGGGCCTCAATGGTGCGGTGCAGCTTGAGAATGGACGTCGTGATGGCGGCCTGAGCGGCGATGGTCAGGTGCTCGGTACTTACCTGCATGGCCTGTTCGAACAACCGGCGGCCAGCGCGGCGCTGCTGCGCTGGGCTGGGCTGCGTGACGTGCAGGCGGTGGATTATCACGCTCTGCGTGAGCGTGACATCGAACGCTTGGCCGACCAGGTCGAGCAGCACCTAGATAGCGAAAAACTCAGAGCGCTTTGTGGCCTGTAGCAGCGAGCTTTGTTCGCGAAGCTTTTATGTCCCGTACGCGAGCAGAGTGTGTTTCTACGGGGAGAAATGAATGTGAGTGGAAGCATGCTTGAACTGATCCTCGGCGGTGCCCGTTCCGGCAAGAGTCGCTTGGCCGAAAAGCTCGCCAGTGAATCGGGGCTGGAGGTGGTCTATATCGCCACCAGCCAGCCGCTCGATGGTGAGATGAATGCACGTATTGGCCAACACCGCGCACGTCGCCCCGCGCATTGGGGGTTGGTCGAAGAGCCGTTGGAGCTGGCGCGCGTACTGCGTGAACAGGCCGCCATGGGCCGTTGTCTGTTGGTAGATTGCCTGACGCTGTGGCTGACCAATCTGCTGATGCTCGACGACGCGGCCCGCTTGGCGGCTGAGCGCGAAGCCTTGCTCGGCTGTGTCGATCAACTGCCTGGGCGCATTGTGCTGGTGAGTAATGAAACCGGTCTGGGCGTGGTGCCGCTCGGCGAATTGACTCGCCGCTATGTCGATGAAGCTGGCTGGCTGCACCAGGCCCTGGCTGAACGCAGTCAGCGGGTGGTGTTCACCGTTGCTGGCTTGCCCATGTATCTCAAGGGGGACGCATGATGAAGTTGCACTGGTGGCAGGACCCCTGCCAGCCGCTCGACCATGTAGCGCGTAGCAAGGCGCAGGCGCGCCAACAGCAACTGACCAAGCCTACCGGCGCACTGGGGCGCCTGGAGGCGCTGGCGATCCATATGGCGGCATTGCAAGGGCGTGAGAAACCAAGCGTAGACAGCCTGTGGATCAGCATATTCGCCGGGGATCATGGCGTGGTGGCCGAAGGCGTTTCGGCCTACCCGCAAGCTGTAACTGGGCAGATGCTGGCCAATTTCGTCAGTGGTGGCGCGGCGATCAGTGTTCTGGCACGGCAGTTGAGCGCTGCGCTGGAAGTGATCGATCTCGGCACGGCAGAGCCCTTGCCGCCTTTGCCAGGGGTGCGACATCTGCACGTTGGGGCCGGTACGCAGAATTTCCTACGTGATCCGGCGATGACACTGGCGCAACTGATGATTTGTCTCGAAGTCGGGCGTGACAGCATCCTGCGAGCGCGTATGGCGGGTTGCGACCTGTTCGTCGGTGGCGAGATGGGGATTGGCAATACCTCCTCGGCAACGGCCCTGGCGTGCTGGTTGCTCGATTGCCCGGCAGGTGAGTTGACCGGGCCCGGAACGGGCCTGGATCGAGCGGGCATGGCGCACAAAGCGCATGTTATCGAGGCAGCCCTGGCGCGACATGACGCGCATATCGATGGGCCGCTGCAGGCGCTGGTGCATCTTGGTGGTTTCGAGATCGCGGCCCTGGTCGGTGCCTATCTGGCTGCCGCGCAGCAGGGCATGGTGGTGCTGGTCGACGGTTTTATCTGCAGCGTTGCGGCCTTGCTGGCAGTGCGGCTGAACCCCGCGTGTCGCGATTGGCTGCTGTTCTCCCATCACGGCGCTGAGCCGGGGCATGTGCTGGTGCTGCAGGCGCTCAAGGCGGAGCCTTTGTTGGAGCTTGGCCTGCGTCTGGGCGAGGGCAGTGGTGCGGCGCTGGCGGTGCCGCTCTTGCGAATGGCCTGTGCACTGCACGGACAGATGGCGACGTTCGCCGAGGCAGCGGTGGCGGAGCGGCCGTTTTGATGCTTGAACTGGAACTGCTGCGCCATGGTGAAACCGAGCAGGGCGGCGGGCTGCGTGGCAGCCTGGACGATGCCCTCACCGTGCAGGGTTGGGCGCAGTTGCGCACCGCCGTGCTGGATGCTGGCCCCTGGGATCGTCTGATCAGCTCACCGCTGCAACGGTGCGCCCGTTTCGCTGAGGAAGTCGCAGCCGCCAGGGGGCTGCCGCTGCACTACGAAGCCGATCTGCAGGAATTGCATTTCGGTGATTGGGAAGGGCGCAGCGCGGCGCAGTTGATGGAGACTGACGCCGAGGCGCTGGGTCGGTTTTGGGCTGATCCTTATGGCTTCACGCCGCCCAACGGCGAGCCTCTGCTGAGGTTTGAGAACCGTGTGCTCGATGCCGTGAGCAGGTTGCACGTGGCCTATGCCGGTCAGCGCCTGCTATTGGTCACCCACGGTGGGGTGATGCGCCTACTGCTGGCCCGAGCACGCGGTTTACCGCGTCAGGATCTACTGCAGATCAATGTTGGATACGCCCAGCGGTTTCGTTTGCGCCTGGATGCCGACGGGCAACTGACGGAGCAGGCATGATCGCGCTGCTGATCGCCTTGCAGTTCCTGACGCGCCTGCCGGTTAGCCTGCCGGGTATGCCTGCACCTGAGCAGATTGGCCGTTCCTTGCTCTGGTACCCGGTCGTTGGCTTGTTGCTTGGCCTATTGCTGTGGGGGGCTCACTTACTGCTGGGGCAGGCGACGGCGCCTTTGCAGGCGGCGATTTTGCTCGCCTTGTGGGCTGGTTTGAGCGGCGGTCTGCATCTGGACGGCCTGGCCGATACGGCAGACGCCTGGGTGGGTGGCTTTGGTGAGCGTGAGCGCACCCTGACGATCATGAAAGATCCACGCAGCGGCCCCATCGCAGTGGTGGTGCTGGTGCTGCTGCTTCTACTGAAGTTCGCCGCGCTGCTGACGTTGCTGCAGGCCGGGCAGGGCGTCTATCTGGTGCTGCTACCTTGGCTGGGGCGCAGCCTGTTGCCGGTATTACTGGCAACCACGCCTTACGTGCGCTCGGGCGGCATAGGTCAGGCGCTGGTCGATCATCTGCCGCGCCAGCAACTGCCTTGGGTATTGGCCGTGCACCTGCTGGGCATGCTGCTGTTTGGTTGGCAGGCGCTGTTGGCTCTGGCAGCGAGTGCGCTGCTGTTCATCTGGCTGCGCCGTGCGCTGTTGCAACGCTTGGGCGGTACGACGGGCGATACGGCTGGCGCGTTGGTTGAGTTGGGCGAGTGCGTGGCGCTGCTTAGCCTCGCGCTTAGTGCTTGATACAACTGTTGCGCTAACAAAACACGCAACTGTATGACTGTGTCGGATTATTACGGGTATATACCTGTATTCATGTTGCCAACCTCCTGCCTTTGCACCCAACTGCGCCGCGCTAGCCGTGGCGTTAGCCGTATCTACGATGAGGCACTTGCCGCCATCGGGCTCGGTGTCGCGCAATATTCCTTACTGAGTCACGTGCGGCGCCTTGGTCAGCCGAGTATTTCTGTACTAGCCGAGGCCGTGGGGCTCGATCGCAGCACGCTTGGGCGCAATCTGCGACTGTTGGAGCAGCAAGGTTTGCTGCGGCTAGGTGGCGGGCGTGATCAACGTACCCGTGAGGTGTGCTTAACGGCGCTCGGCTTGCAGCGCATAGAACAAGCGCTGCCCTTGTGGGAGCAGGCGCAGCGAGATCTCAAGACCCGACTGGGCACTGAGCGTCGGGCCGAACTGATGAAATTGCTCGAAGAACTGGTCTGATGACCTTTTGACTGTGTCACAGCCCTGGTGGCGTGCGCTGGAGATAATAATGACAACTGTATGGCGTTCCACCACCTGGCTGCTGCTTGGGGCATCGCTGATCCTGGCGCTGTCGCTGGGTACCCGCCATGGTTTCGGCCTGTTCTTGTCGCCTATGAGTGCGGAGTTCGGTTGGGGGCGCGAGGTTTTTGCCTTTGCCATCGCCTTGCAGAACCTGATCTGGGGGCTGGCGCAGCCGATTACTGGCGCGCTGGCCGACCGCTTCGGCGCGCGCAAGGCTATCGTCATCGGCGGTGTGCTCTATGTGCTGGGGTTGGTGTGCATGGGCATGGCCGATTCACCGTTGTCATTGTCGCTGAGCGCCGGTCTGCTGATCGGCATTGGCCTGTCCGGGACGTCGTTCTCGGTCATTCTTGGTGTGGTGGGGCGGGCCGTGCCGGTTGAGAAGCGCAGCATGGCCATGGGTATTGCGTCAGCGGCCGGCTCGTTCGGCCAGTTCGCCATGCTGCCAGGTTCGCTCGGGCTGATCGGTTGGCTGGGCTGGTCATCAGCACTGCTGGCGCTGGGGCTGCTGGTAGCGCTGATTCTGCCGCTGGCATTGATGATCAAGGAAGCACCGCCACCGGCGAGCAACGGGCCTGAGCAAACACTGGGTGAAGCGCTGCGCGAAGCGGTTGGTCACTCCGGTTTTTGGCTGTTGGCGTTAGGCTTTTTTGTCTGTGGCTTTCAGGTGGTATTCGTTGCCGTGCACTTGCCGGCCTACCTGGTCGATCATCATTTGCCTGCGATAACCGGTACTACGGTGTTGGCGCTGGTGGGGCTGTTCAATATCTTTGGTACATACATCGCGGGTTGGCTTGGCGGGCGCATTGCCAAGCCGCGCCTGCTCAGTGCCCTGTACCTGCTGCGCGGGGTGGTTATCACGCTGTTTATGGTGGCGCCGCTGACGCAGTGGAGCGCCTACCTGTTCGGCATCGCCATGGGGCTGCTGTGGTTGTCCACGGTGCCGTTGACCAATGGCACCGTGGCCACGCTGTTTGGGGTGCGTAATCTGTCGATGCTTGGCGGCATTGTCTTTCTGTTCCACCAGCTCGGCTCCTTCCTTGGTGGCTGGCTGGGCGGTTATCTGTATGACCACACCGGCAGCTACGATCTGGTCTGGCAAATTTCCATTGGCTTGAGCCTGATGGCTGCCGTGCTCAACTGGCCGGTGCGTGAGGTGCCGGTAGCGCGCTTGCAGGGCGTTGCGGCATGAGCCGTCAGTTGCTTTTCGGCGGTGCGCTGCTACTGGCGGCTGGCTCGCTGTTGTTGGCCTGGTGGGGCTGGCGTCAGGGCGGGTTGGCGTTGCTGCAGTTGGGTGTCGGTGTCTGCTAGTTGGGTGCTAACCTGCAAATAGCGTGATTGAACTGTCTCATTTGCTGAGGTCGCTGCTATGCGTCGTCTTGCCTGTTGCGTTCTGCTTTGCTGCCTGGCCCTGCCGGTTCTGGCCGCCGAATGCCCCTCCTTGCTGCAAGGGGAGTTGCCCAAGCTGCGTGCCAAGGGCGAGAGCGTCGAACTTTGTCAGTTCGCCGGTAAGCCGTTGGTGGTGGTCAATACCGCCAGCTTCTGTGGTTTTACTCCGCAGTTCAAAGGCCTTGAGGCGCTGTACCAGCGTTACAAGGGGCAGGGCCTGGAGGTGCTGGGTGTTCCGTCCGATGACTTTCGCCAGGAGTCGGATGACAGCAAGGAGACGGCCACCGTGTGTTATGTCAATTATGGTGTGACCTTCACCATGACTGAGCCACAGCCGGTTCGTGGCGATGACGCCATTGCACTATTCAAGGGTCTGGCCGAACAGAGCAAGGCACCGCGCTGGAATTTCTTCAAATACGTGGTCGACCGTCAGGGCAAGGTGGTGGCGAGCTTTTCCAGTCTGACCAAGCCCGATGACCCGGATTTGATCAAGGCTGTGGAGCAGGCGATTGCCAGTCAGCCTTGAAGCAGGCGCCATGTGGCGCCTGATCTGTCTTGCGGCTGTTGTCAGTCGCCTTTGGCCAGTGGGCGTTTAGGGTCGGTGATCCATTCGCTCCAGGAGCCCGCGTAGAGCGGCGCCAGTGGGTAGCCAGCCAGGCTCATGGCGAACAGGTTATGGCAGGCTGTGACGCCAGAGCCGCAGTAGGCCACCAGCGCATCCAGCGGGCGCGCGCCGCGCAAAGCATCGAAGCGTGCGCGCAACTGTTCGGGTGGCAGGAAGCGACCGTCGGCGCCAAGGTTGTCGGTGAATGCTGCGCACTGCGCACCAGGGATATGCCCAGCCACCGGGTCGAGTGGTTCGACTTCGCCGCGAAAGCGCGGTAAGGCGCGGGCGTCGAGCAGGGTTAGTTCAGCACTGCCCAGGCGTTGCTGCAGTTGCTCGGCGCTCATCAGCAAACGCTCATCGGGGTGCGCGGTGAAATCACCGGGGGTGTTTGTCGGCGCTTGCGTGTTCAGCGGCTGACCCGCTTCGCGCCAGGCCTTGAGGCCACCATCGAGCAGGTACAGGCCATTACGTTTGCCCAGCCAAAGCAGTAACCACCAGGCACGGGCAGCGAAGGCACCTGGGCCATCGTCGTAGAGCACCACCTGGCTGTCAGGGCGTAGCCCGCACAGGCGCAGGCGTTCGACCAGCACAGAGGGATCTGGCAGTGGATGGCGACCGGTCACGCCCTTGACCACAGGGGCGGAGAGATCCTGCTCTAGGTCGAGAAAGTGCGCGCCGGGGATATGCCCTTCCAGATAGCTGCGTCGGCCGTAGGCGGGATCTTCGAGGGCGAAGCGGCAGTCGAGTAGTACCAAGTCGGGGCTGTGCAGGCGCGAGGCAAGCGCCTGCGAATCGATCAGTTGGGCGAGAGACATGAGCGAGGCCTATGTCGGGTGGATGATGCTCCATCATACCGCCATATGCCGCTGCCGCCTGTCGCGTGGCTGAGCCTCGCTTGCTCGTCTGTTAGTGCAGTTGCAGGCGGCCGATGCGGTCGTTGTCCAAACTGCCGAAATACAGCATGTCGCCCACCGGTTTGACCGAGGTAATCATGCGCAGGTGAGTGCCGCTGGTGTCGTGCAGGCTGCGTACGATCTGGCCTTGCTCGTTGATGGCGATGACCAGGCCATAGGCAATCGGCTTTGGCCAAAACATCCGGGGCAGCTTGGCAATTTGTGCCTTGAGCCAGGGATGACGGTGCAGGAAGTCGGCATCGGCCTTGCGTGGCGAGGGCAGGGCGACCCAGAACGTGCCTTTGCGATCACCCTGCAGGTTGTCCGGCAGGCCCGGCAGGTTGTCGATGAACACCTCGTGCTGACCGGCCTTGTCGCCTCTGAGCCAGTAACGGGTGATGCGGTAGCGGTAAGTCTCGTTGACCAGTACGAAATCTTCGGCAGCCGACAGCGCCACGCCATTGGCGAAATACAGATCTTTGAGCAGCACGCGAGTCTTTCCGGTGGCCGGGTCGTAGGCCAGCAGGCGCCCGTGAGGGCGGGCTTCGAGCAGGTCGAGCAGGTAGTCGGGCTGCTGGAAGCGCGAGGAGGCGTCGCTAAAATAGATGGTGCCGTCGCTGGCGATGTCCAGGTCATCGGTGAAGGCGAAGGGCACGCCGTCAGCTTCGCTGCTCAGCACTTTGATCGCGCCGTTTTCAGCGATGCTCAGCAGGCCTTTGTAGGCATCGGCGACGATCAGGTTGCCGCTGGCATCGAAGTCCATGCCCAGTGGGCGGCCACCGGTGTCGACGAAGGTTTCCACGCTGTCCTCTGCCAGTACCCGCACAATGCGCCCGTCATGCAAGCCTGCATAAACGCGCCCTTGGGCGTCGACAGCGGTGTCTTCTGGGCCGTGAACCTGTCCGCGTGCCAGCAGCTCTGCCTTCATCAGGGTGTCGTTGGGTTCAAGTACGCCGGTCATTGTCGGCGCGGGCGCAGCGTCCCAGGCCAGCGGGTCGATTGGGCTGGGGGTGATGATCAGATAACCTGCGCCAGCGGCCAGCAACACGAGCAAGAGAGCGGATAATTTCTTCAGCATTATTGTTTTCCGTGTCGAAGGTGGTTCGTGGCACAGATTACACAGATCGCACCTGGCGTGGCAGCGCGCTGCCCGTCGAGCGACCAGGGCATATATACTGCGCGCCATTGTATAGGGGAGAGCCGCGTGGCCAACGACATTCACTGGATTCTCGACGATGCTTCACTGGCTGAGCATTGCGCCGTCTGGCAGACCTTGCCCTTCGTTGCGCTGGACACCGAGTTCATGCGCGTCGATACCTTCTATCCTATCGCGGGCTTGTTGCAGGTCAGTGGCGGTGATGGGGCTTACCTGATCGATCCGCTGCGCATCAATGACTGGACGCCGCTGGCGGCATTGCTCGAAGCGCAGAGCGTGGTGAAAGTGCTGCATTCGTGCAGCGAAGATCTGGAGGTTTTCCTTCGGCTGACTGGCAGTCTGCCCGCGCCGTTGTTCGATACGCAGGTCGCCGCCGGTTATCTCAACCTCGGCTTCTCCATGGGCTACTCGCGCTTGGTGCTGGCGCTGCTCGATATCGAGCTGCCCAAGGGCGAGACTCGCTCCGACTGGCTGCAGCGCCCGCTGTCCGAGCTACAGGTGCGCTACGCGGCCGAAGACGTGTCGCACCTGGTCGAGGTCTATCGTGCGCTGAGAGCCCGTCTGGCGCCGCAGAAAGTCGAGTGGATTCTTGAGGACGGGGCCGAGCTGGTGAGCAATCTGGGCCGTGAAATCGCTCCTGAAGAGGCCTGGCGTGAAGCGAAGCTGGCCTGGAAGCTGTCGCGCCAGCAGCAGGCTGTGCTGCGTGCTTTGTGCGCCTGGCGCGAACGCCAGGCTCGGGCACGCAACCAGCCCCGCAATCGTGTGCTACGTGAGCATTCGCTGTGGCCGCTGGCGCGCACTCAACCGGATAATTTGTCGGCGTTGGCGCGCATCGAAGACATGCATCCGAAGACCGTGCGCCAGGATGGCGAAACCCTGCTGGCGCTGATCCGTGAGGCCGCTGCACTGCCGCCCGAGCAATGGCCCCAAGCACTGCCGGATCCCTTGCCGGTGGAAGCCTCAGCTCTGCTGAAGAAACTGCGCGCCATTGGCCAGCGTGAAGGTGAGCGTCTGGACATCGTCCCCGAACTGATGCTGCGCAAGAAAAGCCTGGAAGCCCTGCTCAAAAGCGGCTACCCCAACGGCCCCTACCAATTACCCGATTCCCTGCGTGGCTGGCGCCGGGAGTTGATGGGCCAGGCACTGCTCGATTGCCTGGCCAGCGAAGGAGAATCCGCGTGAAACGCATCTGTTCCATTTACAAGAGCCCGCGCAAGAACGAGATGTACCTCTACGTGCTCAAGGCCGAGGCACTGACCCGCGTGCCCGAAGGGCTGTTGGCGGTGTTCGGTGCGCCTGTGCATGCCTTTGATCTGGTGCTCAGCCCGGAGCGGCAACTGGCTCGTGAGGACATCACTCAGGTACTGGAGAACCTCGACAAACAGGGCTACCACCTGCAGATGCCGCCGCCCGAGGATGAATACATTGAGCATCTGCCGGACGAGCTGCTGCGCCGCAACGACCCGGTCTGAGCCATGCGTTTACTGATTGCTGAGGCGGATCATGCTCATTACGCCGAGCGCATTCGTGCTACGCGTCCCGAGCTTGATCTGTTTGCCAGTGATGATCCCAAGCTGCTGGCGATAGCGGCGGCTGAGCGCCCGCTGTGGCTCGGTGAGCCGTCACTGTTGATGCCGCTGTTGCGCCAGGGCCTGCGTCCGCAGTGGCTGCAATCGACCTGGGCCGGTATCACGCCGCTGCTGGCCAACGATTTGCCGCGTGATTACCGCTTGAGCCGGGCGGTGGGCATCTTTGGTCAGGTGATGGCCGAATACGTGCTGGGCCACCTACTGGCTCACGAACGCCGTCTGTTTGAGCGCCAGCAGGCGCAGCGCGAGCAGCGCTGGGCACAGATGTTGCCGCGCAGCCTATCTGGGCGGCGGGTGCTGATCGTCGGTTGTGGTGATATCGGCCAGGCCGTAGCAGGCTTTCTCATGCCGTTCGGCGTGGAACTGCGCGGCGTTGCGAGCGAGGCGCGTGAGCAGGCACCGTTCGCCGAGGTTGCGGCTATGTCGGCGTTGCCACGCCTGGTGGGCTGGGCTGATTTCGTCATCAATCTGCTGCCTGATACGCCGAATACTCGTGATCTTTACGACGCCAGCCTGCTGGCGAGTTTTCGTCCCGAGGCGCTGCTGATCAACGCTGGGCGTGGCAACTCGGTGGTCGAGGCGGATCTGGTCGCTGCCCTGCAACAGGGTGCGCTGGCCGGGGCGGTGATCGATGTCTGCCGCCAGGAACCGTTGCCGGTGGGGCATCCGTTCTGGACGACGGAGAACCTGCTGTTGACTGGGCATAGTGCTGCGCCGACCGATCCGACCCTGATGGTTGGTTTGTTTCTCGACAATCTAGCGCGCTGGCAGGCTGCTGAGTCTTTGCGTGGCGAGGTCGATTTCGCCCGCGGTTACTGAGTCGGCGGCCCTTGGCCTGTGGCGGGACAGGGGCTAGACTGCCGCGCTTTGCTCGCCCGAATCCGTACGCTCGCCATGGCCACCTCCACCGAACCTTTCTGGAAACGCAAGACCCTCGCCCAGCTTGATGCAGGCGAGTGGGAGTCGCTGTGCGACGGCTGTGGCCTGTGCTGTCTGCAAAAGCTTGAGGATGAGGACGACGGCGCCGTCTATTACACGCGCATCGCCTGCAAACTGCTGGATCTACAAAACTGTCGCTGCAGTGACTATCCCAATCGCATCAAGCATGTGCCGGACTGTATCCAGCTCACCCCGGCGCAGGCCGACCAGTTCAAATGGTTGCCGCCGACCTGTGGTTATCGCCTGGTGAGCGAGGGTAAGGATTTGCCGCACTGGCATCACCTTGTCAGCGGCGACCCGGAGGCGGTGCATGCCGAGCGCATATCCCAGGCCGGTCGCATGCTCAGTGAGCACGATGTGGCCGAGGATGACTGGGAAGAGCATCTGATTTTTCGTGCGGGTTGATTAACAAGCTGTTGAAGAACTACCTCGGCTTTGGCTTCCTGCATCGCTCTACCTCCTGCACCCATGCAGTCGTGCGTTACCATTGCTGCGTTAAAAACAGGCTCGTGCGCGACACCGAGCGTTTTTCGCCTGTTTTTGCGGGGCCGCCTACGGAATTGGCTCGTGGTGCGGCTGTCCTATAGTCAAGTCCCTTCGTGCATCAGGAGTCCTGCATGCTGTCTCTGTCGCGTTTGCCGCTGTATTCGTCCCTGCTGTTGCTGAGCCTCAGCCTGCCGACTTGGGCGGCGACGAAAAAAGTCGATCTGGATTATCAGGTGCGCTTTTTACCTGAGAGTGATCAGGCCGAGGTCAGTATCACTCTGGAGAAGGGCGAGCATATTCGTAGTCTGGATTTCAACCTGGGCAAGCAGAGCCGTTACAGCGATTTC
Organism: Pseudomonas sp. 8Z; assembly: GCF_902506535.1. Lineage (GTDB taxonomy): Bacteria > Pseudomonadota > Gammaproteobacteria > Pseudomonadales > Pseudomonadaceae > Aquipseudomonas. The sequence goes on along the minus strand of NZ_LR733826.1, from coordinate 596,858 downwards.
AAGGCTGATGGCCAGTGGTCAGAAGCGGATGGGCGCGGCAAATGGCAGCCAGGCAAGGGCAAGAGCACACTGAGCTACCGTGTGTTGATTGATCATGAGCGTAAACCTAGTCGTTATGACGCGCGTATGACCTCCGATTGGGCTTTGCTGCGCGGTGACGATCTGGTGCCGCCTGCGCAGCTCGACATGGCGGACAAGACCGACCTGGTGGCACGCCTGCAGTTTGAGTTGCCCAAGGGCTGGAAAAGCGTGGAAACCGGCTGGCCACGCATTGGCAAGAACCGTTTTCGCATCGATAACCCGCAGCGCAACTTCGATCGCCCAACCGGCTGGATGCTGGCCGGTAAGCTGGGCACGCGGCGCACACAACTCGGCGATACCGAAGTGGCGATCTCCGCACCGGTCGGTGAGGGCATGCGCCGCATGGACATCATGACATTCCTTACCTTCGTCTGGCCGCAATTGCAGCAGGTATTCCCGCGCGACCCCGACAAGCTGCTGATCGTCGGCGCTGGTGACCCGATGTGGCGCGGTGGCTTGTCTGCCTCCAACTCTTATTACATGCACAGTGATCGTCCGCTGGTCAGCGAAAATGGCACCAGCTCACTGGTGCACGAGCTGGTTCACGTGTTCGGGCGTATCTACGGGCGCGAGCGTAGCGACTGGATCGCCGAGGGGCTGGCTGAGTATTACTCCATCGAGTTGATGCGTCGTGCCGGAGGTGTCAGCGAGGAGCGCTACCAGAAAATCCGCGAGCAACTGATCGACTGGAGCAAGCCGGTTACCAGCCTGCGCACCAACAGCGCCAACGGGCCGGTGACCGCCCGTGCCGTGCTGTTGCTGCAGGAGCTGGATCGCGAGATTCGGCAGAAGACCAAGGACAAGGGCAACCTATCCCTGGATGACGTGACCCGTGGCCTGATGCGTCTGGATCGGGTCAGCACCAAGGATTTCATCGACATCACCGAGAATGTTCTCGGCGGCCCATCGAAGACCCTCGATACGCGCCTGCTGAAGTAGTGTGCGTATTGCTTCCGTAGGAGCGGCTTTTGCCGCGAATCGCGAATGAATTCGCTCCTACAAAAGCGTTGCCCCTGCGCCGAAGCTGTCTAGACGCACGGTCGGTAGGAGCGGATTTATCCGCGAAAAGTGCTGGCGCCGCGCCGGCAAGTATCGCGAATGAATTCGTTCCTACGGGTGATGGCTTTCAGCCTTGCTTATCTTCCGTCTTGCCCAGCAGCGCCGCCAACCCTGCCAGACCTTTGTGCGTGACCTTGCTGCCGGATCCGGCGCTGGCGGCTTCTTCCTTTTGATAATGCAGATCGACCTGGCGCTGGTGCTCGTTGTCGTGGCAGAACAGGCACAGCAGTTCCCAGTTGGAGCCGTCCTCCGGGTTGTTGTCGTGGTTGTGGTCGCGGTGGTGCACGGTCAGCTCGCTCAGGCGCTTACCGCTGAACTCACGGGCGCAACGGCCACAGATGTGCGGGTACATGCGCAGGGCTTTTTCGCGGTAGCTGGTTTCGCGGCGGTGCTGGGCTTCGGCGAGGATTTTGTCGAGTTTGCTGGTGGTCATGGGGCGATCTGCTTGAACATTCGAATGCTTGGGCTGCCAGAATAGAACGAAAGCCCTTCGTGCAGGAGGCCTGTCATGCTCTTTCGCGTATTCACTCTGTTGATTCTGCTCTGCGCAGCCCTGGCTCATGCGCAAGAACCCATGCGCCTGCCTGCGACGCCCGTACCAGGGTCACCGGGTACGGCCACACCACAGCCCTATGCTCAGCCCGTTGTCCCAGCGCCTACCCGACGCCAGGATTTACCGCCCTTGCAGCCACCATTGCCTGGGGCTGCAGTGCGGCCAGAGGTGGACAAGCCGATACCGCAGCTCGATCAGCAACTGCGCCGCAATAGCCAGGAGTTGAAGCGCTTGCCGGAGGCAAGATCGCGAAGCGCTACAGAGTGAAGCGCTGCACCACGCTTTGCAGGCGCTGTGTCATGCCTTGCAGACCATGGATAGCCTGAACGATGCCGCCTTGCGCGGCAGAGTTTTCCTCGACGATCTGCGCCACCTGCTCGACGTTCTGTGCGACCTGCTCGCTGGCGGCTCGCTGTTGTTGCAGGGCGGTAGCTATTCCGCCTATCGCGCTCAGAGAATCATCCAGAGCCTGGTGGATGTCGGCCATGGTGGCAGTGCTGCGCTCGGTCAAGTGCAACCCTGTATCGACCCGTGAGCAGGTGAGCTGCATGCTACTGCTGGCTTGCTGCACGCCACCTTGAATGGCCTCGATCAGGTTGACAATCTCGGTGGTCGATTGCGCTGTACGGCCAGCCAGACTGCGCACTTCATCGGCCACCACGGCAAAGCCTCGACCCTGCTCCCCGGCTCTGGCGGCTTCAATGGCGGCATTCAAAGCCAGCAGGTTGGTTTGTTCGGCAATACCGCGAATCACATTGACGATGGCGCTGATATTGCCCGACTGCGCCGCCAGTTCTTCGATATCCGTCGAGCAGCGTGCCACCAAGGCGGCAACCTGGCGAATTTCATCGATGGCCTGGGTGGTCACCTGCATGCCGTCGCCAGCTAGTGCTTGGGCGCGTTTGGCATGCTCATGGGTTTGCTGGGCCTGCTCGGCGATATGGTTGATGCTGACCGACAGTTGCTCCACGGCTGCGGCCATAGCCGAGGCGGTATCGCTTTGAGTGTTGGCGTTATTGAGTACCCGCTCGGAGGAGACTGCGAGCTGCTGCGTAGCAGACTCGATCTGCTCGGAGGCGTCACCGATATTGCCGACCACCTGATGCAGATTTTGGCGCATGGCCTGCACCGACTTCAGCACGCCGCTCTTGGGGGTAGGCAGATCCTGTGAGGCTTGCAGATGGCCATTGGCGATGCGCGCGCTGATGGCCTCCAACTCGGCGGGTTCAGCGCCCAGTTGGCGAGCGAGCAAGCGGCCGAAGTAAAGCGCATGCCCGATGCCGACCACTAGTGCCAGAAGCAGTAGGGCAATGATCTGCTGGAGGCTGTTTGAGTAGGTCGCTTCACCAAGTTGGTATTGGCGTTTGGCTTCCACCAGTTGCACCTCGATCAACTCGGAAAACTTGTTCGAGATTGGGTCGATCAGGGGGTAAAGTTCGGTTCTGGCGAATTGCTCGAGCGCATCTTTATCAGGCTGCTCCAGCCATTGCTGTAAACGCTGTATGGGGGCGTGAATGTTACGCATCATGGGCGTTATTTCATCGATCAGGCGCGTTTCTTCGGGGATAAGCACTGTGCCGAGGTAGTCTTTCCAGACCTTGTTGATGTCTTGCTGGGCCTGCTGAATTAGCTGCTGCGCGGCCTTGTATGTGAGCTCCCCGCTACGCGCCTTGTGGGTGGCATCGACAATGTTGACCGCGTAGAGGTCGGCGATGACCTTGAGATCGCGCAGTGGCACCACGCGGTCAAGGTAGACAGTTCGCAGGCCTTGCTCGCTGCTTTTCAGTGCCAGCAGGCCGAGCAGACCGACAACTAGCAGGGCGCACAGCAAGGTGCTTGCGAGTAACAGCAGGTGGGTGCGAATTTTCCACGTGTTCATGACGCGATATTCCTCTAGGCCGACGTTCACGATCCGTTGAATTGAGCCTAGAAGAGATTTGCCGCCATGACGGAACGGTGGGTCAATCCTTATTGATGCGCAGTGCCTTGAAGACGAAGGCATATTCCAGCGCCACGTCCTTGATGCCCTGATAGCGCCCGCTCATGCCGCCGTGACCGGCGCTGAGGTCGGTCTTGAGTAGCAGCAAATTCTCGTCAGTCTTGGTGGCACGGAGTTTGGCCACCCACTTGGCAGCTTCCCAGTACTGCACACGGCTGTCGTTGTAGCCAGCCACGGCGAGGATCGCGGGATACGCCTGAGCGCGTACATTCTCGTATGGGGCGTAGGCCTTGATGCGTGCATGAACCTCGGGCTGGTTCGGGTCGCCCCATTCGTCGTATTCGGTCACCGTCAGCGGCAAGTCCGGGTTGAGCATGGTGTTGAGTACGTCGACGAAAGGCACCTCGGCGATGGCCGCGGCGAACAGTTCCGGGCGCTGGTTGAGCACGGCGCCGATCAACAGGCCGCCGGCGCTGCCGCCACTGATGGCCAGTTGCGCGGGTTGAGTCAGGCCCTCGTTGATCAGGCATTCGGCGCAGGCGATGAAATCGCCGAAGGTGTTTTGTTTATGTTCCAGCTTGCCGCTGCGATACCAGGCTTCGCCCATCTCACCGCCGCCGCGTACATGGGCGATGGCGAAGATGAAGCCGCGCTCCAAGAGGCTCAGGCGGGCATGGGAGAACCAGGGGTCGAGGCTTTCGCCGTAGGCGCCGTAACCGTAGAGGTAGAGCGGGGCAGGCTGGCCTGCGGCGAACACGTCGCGGCGCGCCACCAGGCTGATGGGCACCTGCGTGCCATCGGCTGCCGTGGCCCAGAGGCGCCGGCTTTCGTAGGCCTCGGCGTCGAACGGGCCTTCTACCGGGGTTTGCTTGAGCACCTGCTGCGCGCCTGTGGCCAGCTCCAGTTGGCGAATTTGCGCCGGGCGGCTGAGCGCCTCGTAGCGTAGGCGAATGGCCGGGCTGTGAAACTCCAGGCTGTCCTGCACGTACAGGCTGTAGGCAGCATCCGGCAGTTGCACGCGATAGGCGGGGGCACCTTGCGGCAGCACTTCGAGAGTTGGCAGGCCGCCCTCGCGCAAGGCAAGGACGAGCGCGCGCTGGTTGAGTGTGGCGCCTTCGAGCATCACCTTGGGGTCGTGCGCGCGGATTTCGCGCCAGTGCGGGCGCTGTGGGCTGGCCTCGTCGGCGCGGTAGAGGGCGAAGTTGATGCCGCTCTGGTTGCTGCGGATCAGCCAGCTCCACTGGCCGTCGAGCATGCCGTGGTCGGCGTCGTACTCGTGGCCTTCCTCGCGCGCTGCCAGGCAGGTGAAGGCGGCTTCGGGTGTTGCGGCGTCCAGTACCCAGACTTCGCTGGTGGTCTTGCTGCCCAGTTGCAGGATCAACTGGCGCTCGGAGCTTGAGCGGTAGCAGTGCAGGAAGAAGCGCTCGTCGCTCTCCTCGAACACCACTTCGGCGTTCTGCGTGCCAAAGCGGTGACGGTAGAGCTTGTAGGGGCGATGGGTGTCGTCCAGTTCGGTGAAGAACAGGGTCTGGCTGTCGTTCGCCCAGGTCATGCTGCCGTCGCAGTCATCGAAAGGCAGCTCGCTGATCTGGCCGCTGGCCAGTTCCTTGACGAACAGGCGGTAGATCTCGTCGCCACTGGTGTCCAGGCTGTAGGCCAGGCGCTGCTGGTCGGGGCTGATGCTGAAGGCGCCCACCGCAAGAAAGCCGCCGTCTGCCAGGGCGTTGGGGTCGAGCAGCAGGGTTTCGCTGGCGGTATCGGGGGTCAGTGAACCGTCCGTCGGGCGACGGCAGCGATAATGCCGCGCATATTCGTCGCCGGCCGTGGTGCGTTGGTAGTAGAGGTAGTCGCCCCAAGGCGTGGGCAGTGACAGGTCGGTCTCGCGAATACGTCCTTTGATTTCCTCGAATAACGCTTCGCGCAGTGGCTGTTCTGCCGCGAGCTTGCTATCGAGGTAGGCGTTTTCCGCTTGCAGGTGGGCCAGCACTTCGTCGCTGTCGCGGTTCTCCAGCCAGCGATAAGGGTCATGACCGGCTAGCTGGCGGGCGAGGGGGGCAGAGGGCATGGTGAGCTCCAGAACGAAGGGGCGCCGCATTGGGCAAAAGCCGTTATCATAAGCGCCCCTTTGCCAGACCTGCCACGCCGACCCTGCTTATGATGAACGAAAACGACTACCTTCTGGCCTGGGCCGCCTATGGTTTCGCGGCACTGGGCTGCCTGCTGGTCTGGATGCGGATGACTCGCTGGATGTGGCGCTATGCCCGTGAGCCGTTGCGCGTGCTGGTGGCTGTCCTGTTGTTCAGCCCGACCATTGTTGACCCGGCGCGCGAGCTATTCGCCCCGGCCATCGCGATTACGGCTATGGATGTGCTGCTCAAAGTCGGTAACAACGCCTGGCGGGCGGTGGCCGATCTGACTCTCTACGGCCTGATTGCCTTTGCCGTGTACCTGGTTTTCGTTGCCATACGCTGGCCCATCGAGCGCTGGTGGCAGGGGCGCCATGCAGATGACGGCCATGCAGGGCAAGAAGATTCGCGCACCCTGCGTGAACGGATGGAAGATGACGATGATGAGCCGCTGTCGCGTGGATACGCCCGTGAGCACGGTGGTCGTTTGGAGCCGCGAATCTAACGCTGCGGCCCTTGCGCCTGTCTGGGCAGGCGCTCAGCATGGTGGCTGTGTGCCTACCACTGCTCGGCAACGCGCGTTGCTTCCATCGCCGACATAGGCGCGGCGAGTTCATCGTGTCATTAGACATCTTCTCCCATGCACACAGATAGGCGCTGATCGAGCCCGTGTCACCTTGGCTTGAGCATCCTGCGCCTGTGCATGAAACCTACTGCCTAAGCCTGATCCTGGGCGAGGAGAATTGAAGCATGTGCGAACTGCTCGGCATGAGCGCCAATATCCCCACGGATATCGTATTCAGCTTCACCGGGCTGATGCAGCGTGGCGGCCGCACGGGCCCGCATCGTGATGGTTGGGGCATCGGATTCTATGAAGGGCGCGGTTTACGTCTGTTTCAGGACCCGCGAGCGAGCAGTGAATCGGAGGTGGCGCAACTGGTGCAGCGCTATCCGATCAAGAGTGAGGTGGTGATTGGTCATATCCGTCAGGCCAACGTCGGTCAGGTCTGCCTGGCCAATACCCACCCGTTCAGCCGTGAGCTCTGGGGGCGCCATTGGTGCTTCGCGCATAATGGCCAGTTGGCCGGGCTGGCGGGGGCTACCAGCTTCTATCGGCCTGTGGGCGACACTGATAGCGAGGCGGCCTTTTGCGACCTGCTCAATCGTGTACGCCGGGCCTTTCCCGAGCCGGTAGGGGTTGAGGTGCTGTTGCCGGTGCTGGTGGCTGCCTGTGCCAGTTACCGCCAGCTCGGCGTGTTCAATTGCCTGCTCAGCGATGGCGACTGGTTGTTCAGCTTCTGCTCCAGCAAACTGGCGCACATCACCCGTCGTGCTCCTTTTGGCCCGGCGCAGCTAAAGGACGCTGATCTGAAGGTGGATTTCCAGGCGGAAACCACGCCCAACGATGTGGTCACGGTGATCGCGACCGAGCCTTTAACGGATAACGAACAATGGTCGCTCTACCAGCCGGGTGAGTGGCGGCTATGGCGCCGTGGCGAATGTATTGCCGATGGCAAGGCCTGATCGATAGCGGGTAGAAATTCCTCGGGAGGGAAGAATGTTCAGAAGTTACCTGCGTCTGGTGTTATTCGCGGTGGGGCTGCTAGCCGGGGTTCAGGTGCCCGGTTTCATCGACGACTACGCCAAGCGTGTCGAGGCGCACCGCTCGGAATCGCAGCAGAGCCTGCAGGGCTTCCGTGACACGGCGCAGCGTTTCTTCAAGGGCGATCTGGATGCACTGGTGGCGCACTACCGCGTCAGCAATGACCCGGTGATGCAGAGTGATGCACGTAGTGTCGGCAATCTGGTGCAACGCGCGGCCTTGCTCGACGAAGAGTGGCAAGCCATGCAAGGGGCCTGGTACGCGCAGGCCTGGCACCTGGCCACGGGCGCCGACGCGGATTTGTTCAAAGAGACCCTCGACGCCTATCGCTATCAGGTGTTGCTCACTCCCGAGGCCATTGCTTGGGGCGTGATCAGCGCGCTGCTGCTGGCTTGGTGCGTGGAACTGCTGACGCTGGCCATCGGCTGGGTACTCGGTGCCGGGCAGACCCGGCGCACGCAGCAGCGGCACTGGCGTTGAGCGTAAACACGCGACAGGGCTCGTAACGCTGCGTGTGTTGGCAGGCTGCAAAAAGTTGCGCTGGTTCGCCTGTCAGCAAACAGCGGCGTGGTAATGTAATGCTTCGTTACATTTACCCACCCGCTGTTATGGAGTTTCTATGTCGATCAAGGATTCGATCCTGGCTGCCGCATTGGCTGCCTTCCTCCCCTTATTTTCTGTTGCTCAGGCTGGCGAGGCACCTGCTGATCAGCGCGAGGCTGCCGAAGAGCGTGCCTCGGTTGACGAGGCGGCTCAGGGCATCAGCGCCGAGGCTTTCGTCGCCAGCCTGAATTTCCAGCATGGCCGCATCGTGCTGGGTAATGACTTAGCGACCCTTAATCTGCCTGAGTCGCTGGTTTTCCTCGATAGTGAGAACACCCAGCGCCTGCTGGTCGACGGTTGGGGTAATCCGCCTGATGACGTACCGCCGTTGGGGATGATCCTGCCGGCTGGTATTTCACCATTGGCGCAAGAGTCCTGGGGCGTGACGGTCGAGTACGAGAACAGCGGTTACGTCTCCGATGAGGATGCTGCCGATATCGACTATGGCGACATGCTCAAGGATATGCAGGCCGATATGGGCGAGGCCAACACCTGGCGAGAGGAGAACGGCTACGAGCCGGTCGAGCTGGTTGGCTGGGCTGCCGAGCCGCGTTACGACGCTGAAGGCAAGAAACTCTACTGGGCCAAGGAACTGAAGTTCGGCGACAGTGATGCCAACACCCTCAACTACAACATCCGCGTGCTGGGCCGTAAGGGCGTGTTGGTGCTGAACTTCGTCGCCAACATGGATCAATTGCCGGAGATTGAGGCCAATGTTCCGGCTGTACTGGCAGCTACCGAGTTCAATCCGGGCCAGCGCTATGCCGAGTTCAACCCGGATCTGGACACCGTGGCTGCATACGGCCTGGGCGCTCTGGTGGCGGGTAAGGTGGCGGCCAAGACCGGTCTGCTGGCCATGCTGCTGGTGTTGTTGAAGAAGTTCTGGATCGTTCCTGTGTTGCTGTTCGGCTGGCTGGGCAAGCGCCTGGGCCTGCGTAAGAAGGACGATGTGAGCGAAGAGGCCAGTACCCCGGCTGCGCCTGTAGCAGCGGCTGCCGAGAGCAAGTCGGAAGAACCGGTGCATGCGTCTGCGCAGACCGTGATGGATCTGAACAAGCCGGACGACGCCGACAAGCGTTGAGTTCGTGCGTGTAGCCCGGATGCAATCCGGGGGAAGCTCGAGATTTCCCGGATTGCATCCGGGCTACAAAAACGCCGCGAATCCTTGATAGGATTCGCGGCGTTTTTGTTTTAGGTGGGCTTACTTGGACAGGTACTTCATGCCGTCTTCCAGGCCCTGCAGGGTCAGCGGGTACATGCGATCTTCGATCAGCTCGCGTACCAGGCCGGTGGAGGCGGTGTAGTTCCAGGTGTCTTTGGGGTAGGGGTTGATCCAGATGACCTTCTTGAACTTCTCGGTGAAGCGCTTCATCCAGACGTAGCCGGCTTCCTCGTTCCAGTGCTCGACGCTGCCGCCAGCCTGGGTGATCTCATAGGGCGCCATGGCCGCGTCGCCGACGAACACCACCTTGTAGTCGGCGCCGTACTTGTGCAGCAGATCCAGCGTCGAGGTGCGTTCGCTCATGCGGCGCAGGTTGTTCTTCCACACGCTCTCGTAGATGAAGTTGTGGAAGTAGAAATACTCCAGGTGCTTGAACTCGGTCTTGCAGGCCGAGAACAGTTCCTCGCACACCTTGACGTGAGCGTCCATCGAACCGCCGATATCCAGCAGCAGCAGGAGCTTGACCGTGTTGCGCCGCTCCGGGCGCATCTGGATATTGAGCAGGCCGCCGTCCTTCGCGGTGTGGTCGATGGTGCCGTCCAGATCCAGCTCTTCGGCCGCCCCCTGGCGGGCGAACTTACGCAGGCGGCGCAGCGCCACCTTGATGTTGCGCGTGCCCAGCTCGACCTGATCGTCGAGGTTCTTGTACTCGCGCTGATCCCACACCTTGACGGCCTTGCCCTGGCGCTTGCCGGCATCGCCGACGCGAATGCCTTCCGGGTTGAAGCCGCCGGAGCCGAACGGGCTGGTGCCGCCGGTGCCGATCCACTTGTTGCCGCCGGCGTGCTTGTCCTTCTGCTCTTCGAGGCGTTTCTTGAACTCCTCGATCAGCTTGTCCAGGCCGCCGAGGCTCTGGATCTGCGCTTTTTCCTCGTCGCTCAGCAGGCGCTCGAATTCCTTGCGCAGCCACTCCTCGGGGATCATTGCCTCGATGTGCTGGTTGAGGTTCTGCAGGCCATTGAAGTAGGCGCCGAAGGCACGATCGAACTTGTCGAAGTGGCGTTCGTCTTTAACCAAAATCGCGCGCGCCAGGTAATAGAACTCGTCCATGTCGGCGAACACGACGTTGTGCTTGAGCGCGTTGATCAGGTCGAGCAGCTCACGCACTGACACCGGCACCTTGGCCGCGCGCATTTCGTTGAACAGGTTGAGCAGCATTTATCTGTGCCCTCGGAATTATCCGTTGATGCCGCCGGCATCATGCTTGCCAGCCTGGCGGCTGGTTGGTGGGTTACGCTTCGCTAACCCACCCTACAAAGGCGCTGGCCGACGCGCAGCCGCCCGATGTTTACCGCGACGCGCGGCGGGTCATGAAGGCCAGGCGTTCGAGTAGCTGTACGTCTTGCTCGTTCTTCACCAGCGCACCGGCCAGCGGCGGGATGGCCTTGGTCGGATCGCGCTCGCGCAGCACCGCTTCGCCGATGTTGTCGGCCATCAGCAGCTTGAGCCAGTCCACCAGCTCACTGGTCGAGGGCTTCTTCTTCAGGCCCGGCACCTTGCGCACGTCGAAGAACACGTCCAGTGCCTCGGCCACCAGCTCGCCGCTGATGTTCGGGTAGTGCACGTCGACGATCTTCTTCAGCGTGTCGCGATCGGGGAAGGCGATGTAGTGGAAGAAGCAGCGGCGCAGGAAGGCGTCCGGCAGTTCCTTCTCGTTGTTCGAGGTGATGATGATGATGGGGCGCTGCTTGGCCTTGATCGTCTCGTCGGTCTCGTAAACGTAGAACTCCATCTTGTCGAGTTCCTGCAACAGGTCGTTGGGGAACTCGATGTCGGCCTTGTCGATCTCGTCGATCAAGAGAATCACGCGCTCCTCGGACTCGAACGCCTCCCACAGCTTGCCTTTCTTGATGTAGTTGCGAACGTCGTGAACCTTGTCGGAGTCGAGCTGCGAGTCGCGCAGACGGCTGACCGCATCGTATTCGTAGAGGCCCTGGTGCGCCTTGGTGGTGGACTTGATGTGCCAGGTGATCAGGCGGGCGCCGAAGGCCTCGGCCAGTTGCTCGGCGAGCATGGTCTTGCCGGTGCCCGGCTCGCCTTTGACCAGCAGCGGGCGCTGCAGGGTGATGGCGGCGTTGACCGCGAGCTTGAGGTCGTCGGTGGCGACGTAAGACTGGGTGCCTTCAAACTTCATCGGAAAATCCTCGGAGCGATAGCGCGGGTGGCCCGCAGCAAAAAATCAAAGCGCGACTATAACGCGCGGCTTTGGTGGCTGTGAACGCAGAAGCACTATTCAGTCACTGAATGGCGAATCGCCTGGCTTTCGGTCTATTGGCTGGACGACGCGGGGGCGCGGGCATAGGCTTGGGGCTTTTCCTGCCCGCAAGGACTTCCATCATGAGTCGTATCTTCGCAGACAACGCCCAGGCCATCGGCAACACGCCGTTGGTGATGATCAACCGCCTGGGCCCGAAAGGCGTGACCATTCTGGCCAAGATCGAAGGCCGCAATCCGGCCTACTCGGTCAAGTGCCGTATTGGCGCCAGCATGATCTGGGATGCCGAAGAGCGTGGCGTGCTCAAGCCGGGCATGACCATCGTTGAGCCTACTTCCGGCAATACCGGCATTGGTCTGGCGTTCGTTGCTGCCGCGCGCAGCTATAAACTGGTGCTGACCATGCCTGCTTCGATGAGCCTGGAGCGGCGCAAGGTACTCAAGGCCCTTGGCGCCGAGCTGGTGCTGACCGAGCCGGCCAAGGGGATGAAGGGCGCCATCGAGAAAGCCCATGAGCTGGTGGCTGCCAACCCAAACTATTTCCTGCCGCAGCAGTTCGAGAACCCGGCCAACCCGGCCATTCATGAAAAAACCACTGGCCCGGAAATCTGGCGTGACACCGATGGCGCCATTGATGTGCTGGTGGCAGGGGTTGGCACTGGCGGCACCATCACTGGGGTTTCGCGCTACATCAAGCAGACTCAGGGCAAGCCAATTCTGTCGGTGGCGGTGGAGCCGGTGGGCTCGCCAGTGATCAGTCAAACCCTGGCCGGTGACGAGGTCAAACCGGCGCCGCACAAGATTCAGGGTATCGGCGCGGGTTTCGTGCCGAAGAACCTCGATTTGGCCATGGTCGACCGGGTCGAACAGGTCAATGACGACGACGCCAAATCCATGGCCCTGCGCCTGATGCGCGAAGAGGGCATCCTTTGCGGCATTTCCTGCGGCGCGGCGATGATGGCAGCGGTGCGTCTGGCCGAGCGGCCGGAGATGCAGGGCAAGACCATCGTGGTGATCCTGCCGGATTCCGGCGAACGCTACCTGTCGAGCATGCTGTTTAGCGATATGTTCACTGAACAGGAACTGCAGCAATAAAGCTGCGGCAGGCCATAGGCGGCAGGTTAAAAGCTGAGCCAAGCGTAGGGTGGATGTCGCTTTTCACATCCACCAGCTTTGCTGGATCGATAAGCCGCGATCCAGCTTTACGTTTTGCTCACGCTTGGGCGCACCACCAGCCACAGGGCCAGGGCGATCAGCACACAGCCGGGCAGGTAGTCCCAGCTCAGTGGTTCGCCTAACAACAGCGCGCCCCACAGCACGCCGAACGGTGGAATCAGGAAGGTGGTCGTGCTGGCCTTGATCGGCCCGACATCCTCCAACAGGCGGAAGTACAAGACGTAGGCAAAGGCCGTGCAGAGTAGGCCGAGAGCGGCCAATGACAGCCATACCTCGATACCGCCCCAGCTCGCTGGTGGCTTTAGCGCCAGGCTGCCGATAAATAGCGGCAGTAGGAACAGGCTGGCACCGGCCAGGCTGGCAAAGGCGGTCAGGCGGTTGTCCAGGCCGCCTTGTTGGCCGATCCAGCGGCGTGTGAGAAAACCGGCAAAACCGTAGCAGATGGTGGCTACCAGGCAGGCGCCGGCGCCCAGTAACAGTTGCAGGTCGAAGGCCACCGGGCCGGTGCGGGTCAGCACCGCTACGCCGAGCAGGCCGATGAACACGCCTGTGGCCTTGCTCGGGGTTATACCTTCATGGAAAAACAGTGCGCCGATCAGGACCCCCATCAAGGGCGTGGTGGCGTTGAAGATCGCAGAGTAGCCGGCTGGTAGAACCAGGGCGGCAAGGCTGTACATGGTCGAAGGCAGCCCTGCGTTGATGATGCCCAGTAGCAGCAGTGTTTTCAGCTTTGCGCGAAAGTCCCATTCGACCCGCACCACCAGCAGTAATATCAGTAGGCCAAGCGTGCCAAGGCTTGCACGTATGAATGCGGTGGGCAGGCTACCGAGTTCGAGTGCGGCAATACGCAGAAAGAGGAAGCTGGAGCCCCAGATGGCGGCAAGCAGCAGCAGGCGAAGCATGTCGGCGGTACGCACGGCGAGGCATCCGATAGGGCGGGGTGAGAGTGTTGCCGCTTGGCGCGGCGCTGGCAATCCACATTGCGCTTTTGAATGTCTGCGCAGGCGCGCGTGGGAGGGGCTTTAGCCGCGACTGGTAATCCCGATTGCAACCAGGCCAGCGTTGTCGGCTAAGCTCGCTGGACACTGCGGACGAGGCATTTGTAATGCGACAGCAATGGTCGGCTGACGAGATCGCTCAACTGATCCTTGAGGGTTTCGATGATTACCGCGAGCAATTTCGCCAGATTACCGATGGCGCGCGGGTGCGTTTCGAGCAGGCGCAGTGGTCGGCCACGCAGCAAGCGTCGGCAGCGCGTATCAATCTCTACGAAGACAAGGTGGCGCAGACCCGTGAGCGCCTGCTGCAGGGCTTCGACGCCGGATTGCTGGAGGTGGGCCAGTGGCCGCTGGTGAAAAGTGCCTATATCACCCTGATCGACCCGCGCTGCGACGATGAACTGGCGCAAACCTGGTTCAACTCGGTCTTCTGCAGCCTGTTTAGCCATGACCAGATCAGCGATGGTTGCATGTTCATCCATACCACCCGGCCATCGCTGCGCGGCCGCTCGGGTGGCGCCCAGACGCACAGTTACCGACCCATGGGCGAACTGGGTGCAACGCTTGAGGCAATCTTCGACGACTATCGCTTCGACGTGCCCTACGAGGACTTACCGCGCGATCTGCAACGGCTGGAGGAGCAACTGCGCGCCAGCCTGCCGGATTGGGTGTGCAAGGATCCTGAACTGTGCATCGAGCTGTTTTCTGCAGTGCTGTACCGCAACAAGGGCGCCTACCTGATCGGGCGTATCTACACCCATGATGAACAGTGGCCGCTGGCGATTCCCCTGCTGCATCTGGAAGGCCAGGGCATTCAGGCCGATGCCGCGATTACCGACGAGGCGCAGGTGTCGATCATCTTCTCCTTCACCCGCAGCTATTTCATGGTCGACGTGGCTGTTCCCGCCGAGTTCATCGGTTTTCTCAAACGCATCCTGCCGGGCAAGCACGTCGCTGAGCTGTACACCTCGATCGGTTTCTACAAGCACGGCAAATCGGAGTTCTACCGGGCGCTGATCGGCCACCTGGCCAGCACCGATGATCGCTTCATCATGGCGCCGGGGGTGCGCGGCATGGTGATGAGCGTGTTCACCCTGCCGGGCTTCAACACCGTGTTCAAGATCATCAAGGACCGCTTCGCCCACGCCAAGACGGTGGATCGCAACACGGTGATCGAGAAATACCGCCTGGTGAAAAGCGTCGACCGGGTAGGGCGCATGGCCGACACCCAGGAGTTCGCCGATTTTCGTTTCCCCAAGGCCAAGTTCGAGCCGCAGTGCCTGGCCGAGCTGCTGGAGGTGGCGCCGTCGACCGTGGTGGTGGAGGGCGACAGCGTGCTGGTGCGCCACTGCTGGACCGAGCGGCGCATGACCCCGCTCAATCTCTATCTGGAAAGCGCCAACGAACCCCAGATGCGCGAGGTGCTGGACGATTACGGCCTGGCCATCAAGCAGCTTGCCGCGGCGAATATCTTCCCCGGCGACATGCTGCTGAAGAACTTCGGCGTTACCCGCCATGGCCGTGTGGTGTTCTACGATTACGACGAGATCTGCTTTCTCACCGAGGTTAATTTCCGCCGCATTCCGCCGCCGCGCTTCCCCGAGGATGAGATGAGTTCCGAGCCCTGGTATTCGGTGGGGCCGATGGACGTGTTCCCCGAGGAATTTCCGCCGTTTTTGTTCGCCGATCTCAAGCAGCGCCGACTGTTCAGCCAACTGCACGGCAATCTTTATGATGCTGATTACTGGAAACGATTGCAGGAGGCGATCCGCGCAGGCAAGGTGATCGACGTCTTTCCCTACCGGCGTAACGGTTCGGTGATTTGATCTGGCCTGGTTGAAATCCGCTTTACCAGACCTAATCTAGTAGGTGAGCCGTTAAGTGGCTCACCCCTAATAAGTGGCAGGAGGTCGTACCCATGCTCGTCAAGCTGCAAGAACAACTGCAAAGCCTGCTGCAAACCCTCGGTCTTGTCCCGCAACCCCAGCCCATTCGCATCAGCGAGGCGGAGCAGGAGCGCCTGCGTCGTGAGGCGCTGCAGCGCCGTCGCTAAATATCTTCAGGCGAGCCGATGGGCGTCGAACCAGGCGTCTATCAGCTCGCGCATCCGCTGCCCCGAAAAACTCGCAAAATGCCCGCCGTGCACGGTGCGTACGGGCATCTCGCGCAGGCGTGCAAGGCTGTGCGCGTAATCTTCCAGATTCGAGTGGTAGGCGTCCTCGATCAGTGGCCCGTCGTAGAGGATGTCGCCAGAAAACAGCGTTTGCGTACTCGCTTCCCAGAGGCTGATGCCGCCCGGTGAATGACCGGGCGTATGCAGCACTTGCAACACCCGATTACCCAGATCCAGCACATCGCCATCTTCGATCAGACGCGTGGCCGGTGCCGCGCGCACGCGGTATTCGGCGTAGCACAGCGGGCAATCTGGGTGTGCCTCGAACATCTCGTCGCCGACGAAGTCCGTGGCCAGGGTATTGGCGCCGTCCGGCGCGGCCAGAATGTCGGCCTCGGCCGGATGCACCAGGCGTTCGGCAAATTCATGATGCCCGGCGATATGGTCGAAGTGGCAATGGCTGGCCACCGCCAGCAGCGGCCTGTCGGTCAGCCAGGGCAGTTGTTCGCGCAGGCTGACCAGGCCGGATCCGGAGTCGATCAGCACGTCATGCTCGCGCCCCTGTACATGCCACATATTGCAGCGGTAGAAGGGGCGCACGTAGAGCTCGTGGATCAGGCAGATGCCGTCGTGGCGATGCTCGACTTCGAACCAGCGGTCGCGGCTGACGATTTTCATGACAGAAACTTGCCTCATTGGCGGGTTGCACCCGCCCTACAGATTCGTATGGCGGGTAGGGCGGGTGGAATCCGCCACGACATTCATCACGCTACGCCAGTTGTGCGCGGGGCACCAGCAGCCAGCGGCGCAGCACCGTGTAACTGGCAGCGGTGATCAGGAACACCGGCAGCGAAGCGCCCCAGGTTAGCGGCGACACCCAGCCCCAGTAGTAGGCCAGCACTGCGCCCAGGCCGTAGGCGACGAAGGCGGCCGGGTTGAAACCGTTGAGGTAACGGTAGCGGCCACCGTCTTCGCTGAGCAGTTCTTCCACCGCGTAGTCGCCCTTGTGGATCAGGAAGTAGTCGGCGATCAGCACGGCGAAGGCGGGGATGAACACGCTGCCGATCACCAGCAGGAAACTCTGGAAGTTATCGAGGATGCCGGGGATCTGCGAGCCGAGGATCGACAGCACGCCGATGCCCAGGGCCGGCTTCCAGAACGGGGTTTTCGGGCTGATGTTGAGGTACGACAGCGAGGCGCTGTAGACGCACATGACGTTGGTGGTCATCACCGAGAGGAACACCACGATGGCCGCCGGCAGGCCGAAGCCGAAACCGGCCAGCAGCACGGCTGGATCGTAGGTTTGCTCCATGCCGGTGAGCACTGAGAAGCCCGAAACCGCTGCGCCCAGGCCCATCGCCAGCAAGGTGGCGACGACATAGCCGACCCAGGTGCCGACCGCCGCCACGCCTTGGCTGCGGCAGTTGCGATTGTAGTCGGCGGCCAGTGGAATCCAGGAGAAGGCGGTAGCGATGACGATATCGAAGGCGACGCCGGGGGTGATGTCGTTGCGCGGCTCGCTGGGCATGGCCAAGAGACTGCCGAACTCGAACTTCTGCCCCATCACGTAGAACACCGCGCCGGCTAGCAGCAGCATGCCGATGGCAGCCCAGCGCTCTACGCGCTCGATGCCCAGGTGGCCGCGCAGGGCGATCAGCAGCACCAGGGTTTCGCAGAGGATGGTAAACAGCGGCAGGTTGGAGTAGCCGGTCAGGTGCTCCACCGCGTAGTTCAGGCTCATGCCGGCCAGCAGCGCCTGGATCCAGCTCCAGGCCAGCAGGGTCAGCAGGTTGACCAGCGACGGCAGCTTGGCGCCCTGCGAACCGTAGCTGCCGCGCGCCAGCACCATGGTGGTCAGGCCCGAACGCTGGCCCATCAGGCCGACCAGCAGCAGCGGCAGGATGCCGATGCCCGAACCGATCAGCACGATGAGCATGGCCTGGGTGAATTTCAGATCCGGCACCAGCAGCATGCCGGTAAGGATGGTAGTGACCACCACGTTGGCGCCCAGCCACAGGGCGACGGTGCCGCCCAAGCCGAGGCTGCGATGTGCCTGGTCGGTTGGGGCCAGGCTGTCCTGGCCGAAATGCTGGCTGAGATTCTTGAACATGGAACGACTCTCCGGTGCTTGATTGTTGGTCTTGGTAGAGCGGCAGTCAGTGGTGGTGCTGAGTCTTGTGGTTATGCTCGTAGCCCGGATGCAGTCCGGGGGGCGGGATGTCGTGGCTGAAGCCCCTCCCACAGGGATACCCTGCCTTCCGTAGGAGCGGCTTCAGCCGCGATCAACCGCGATCGATGTAGCCGGGTGGATGACGCCATCGCCCTGTAGGAGGGGCTTTAGCCGCGATCAAGATGTTCAGGGATGAAAGGGCGCGGCCTCCTGCACTTCGATGAGCAAGGGGCGATCCTCGGGCGCGCTGCGCAGCAGTTCGGCCAGATGGGCATGGTCACGCGCACGCTCGGCGGCGCAGCCAAAACCACGGGCGATGGCCAGCAGATCCGGGGTGTAGATGTCGACGGCAATCGGGGTGATATCGCGGCGCTGCATGTAGCGCTTGATCTCGCCGTAGCCGGCGTTATTCCACAGCAGCACGATGATGCCGACCCGAGCCTCCACTGCGCTGGCCAGCTCAGTGATGGTGAACTGGATGCCGCCATCGCCCATCAGGCTGATCACGGGCCGCGTTGGCTCGGCCAGCTTGGCGCCGATGGCGGCAGGCAGGCCGTAGCCGAGGGTGCCGTAGCCGGTGGAGGCATTGAACCAGCGCCGCGCGCCGTCCAGCTCGACCAGGTGATTGCCGCTGTACACAGTCTGCGTCGAGTCGCCGACGAAGCGCGCAGTGGGAAGGGCGTCGAGCATGCAGTCGAATAGCTGGCGGTAATGCGCCCAGCCGCTGAACTCCTCATTCAGGCGCGCCTGGACGGCGGCGGTGCGCTGGGCGCCAAGGCTAGCTGCGTTGGCCTCGCGCGGATCGAACTCGGCCAGCAGCATACGCATGGCCAGCCGCGCATCGCCCTGGATCGCCAGGTGCGGGGTGAAATTGCGTTGCAGTTGCTGGGCCTCGATGTCGATGCGGATCAGCCGACCAGGCAGGCGAAAATCGCCGTCGAACACCACGTCGTAGTCGGTTTCGCCCAGTTCGGTGCCGATGGCCAGCACCACGTCGGCCTCCAGCGCCAGATCGCGCACCGGGCGCAGCGCTTGATTGCTGCCCAGTAGCAGCGGATGCCCCGCTGGTAGCAGGCCCTTGGCGTTAATGGTCAGTGCGGTGGGCGCGTCCAGCGCGGCGGCCAGGGCGCGCGCTTCGGCTTCGGCGGCGACGCAGCCACCGCCGAGCAGCAGCAATGGGCGCTCGGCCAGCCTTAGCAGCCCGGCGGCCTCGCGGATCAGCGTGCGATTGGGCGCCGGGCGGCGCACCGCCGGTCTGGGGGCCAGCGTCATATGTGCGGCGTCGGTGGTGATGATGTCCAGCGGCAGTTCGATATGCACCGGGCGTGGTCGCTCGCCCTCGAACACGGCGAAGGCGCGGGCCAGCACGCCAGGCAGTTCCTCGACGCTCATCAGGGTATGGCTGAAGGCGGTGACGCCCGCCGTCATGGCGCGCTGGTTGGGCAGCTCGTGCAGGTAGCCCTTGCCCAGGCCGAGACGATCACGCTCGTTGACGCTGGAAATCACCAGCATCGGGATCGAGTCGGCATAGGCCTGGCCCATGGCGGTGAGGATATTGGTCATCCCCGGCCCAGTGATGATCAAGCACACGCCAGGCTTGCCGGACACGCGGGCATAGCCGTCGGCCATAAAGCCGGCGCCTTGCTCGTGGCGTGGGGTGATGTGGCGGATGCCGCTGCCCGGTAGGCCGCGGTACAGCTCGACGGTGTGCACGCCGGGGATGCCGAACACGGTATCGACGCCCCAGGCCTGGAGTTGCTTGACGAGAAATTCACCGCAAGTGGTCATGTGGGGCACCTCTGCTGAGTCATCGATCGCGTGTTCATCAGCGTTTGGCGACGCCGGGCAGCACGCAGAGCATCTCGTAGAGCAGGTTGGCGCCGAGTAGCGAGGTGTTGCCGGTGGTGTCGTAGGGCGGCGAGACCTCCACCAGGTCGGCGCCGATCAGATCCAGGCCCTGGCAGCCACGGATAATCTCCATGGCCTGAATGGTGGTCAGGCCACCGATTTCAGGGGTGCCGGTGCCAGGCGCCCAGGCCGGGTCGATGCCGTCGATGTCGAACGACAGGTACACCGGGCCGCCGCTAACCTGCTCGCGCACTTCGGCCATCAAAGGCGCCAGCGACCGGTGCCAGCACTCTTCGGCCTGCACCACGCGAAAGCCCTGCTTGCGGCTCCAGTTGAAATCCTCGGCGGTATAACCCTGGGCGCGCAGGCCGATTTGCACCACACGCCGGCTGTCGAGCAGGCCTTCTTCCTGGGCGCGGCGGAAGGTGGTGCCGTGGGCGATCTTCTCGCCGAACATGTGATCGTTGACATCGGCGTGGGCGTCGATGTGCACCAGGCCGATCTTGCCGTGCTTTTTGTGCAGGGCGCGCAGAATCGGCAGGGTGATGGTGTGGTCGCCGCCCAGGGTCAGCGGCTTGATGCCGTAGGCGACGATCTCGTCGTAGGCCTCTTCGATGATGCGTACGGCGTCGAGCAGGTTGAAGGTGTTGATCGCCACGTCACCGATGTCGGCGACGTTCAGCGAGTCGAAGGGGGCGGCGCCGGTGGCCATGTTGTACGGGCGGATCATCACCGACTGGGCGCGAATCTCGCGCGGGCCGAAGCGGGTGCCGGAGCGCAGCGAGGTGCCGATGTCCAGCGGCACGCCAATGAAGGCAGCGTCGAGCTGGCGTTTTTCCTCGGGGCTTTGGATATGCGGCAGGCGCATCATGGTGGCGATGCCGCCGAAGCGGGGCATTTCATTGCCGCCCAGCGGCTGGTGGAAGGTCTTGTCCATGGCTAGGCCTCTGGCTTGTTCGGGTTATGGCCGGATTGTTGGCCGGCTAGGTACTGGGAAAAATCGGTTGCGGCAAAAACTTAGTTCAGGATTGTTTGAACTGATGGCGCGCCCTTTTCTGGGACGCTGTAGGGCGGGTGCAACCCGCCATTCCAGTGCAGCGGATTGCACCCGCCCTACGATCGGTAGCTGGGATCGAGGCGATCGAGCTTGCGCAGCCAGGCTTGCCAGAGCAGTTGGCGCTGCCATTCGGCGCCCTGCAACTGCTCGCAGGCGTGTTGTGCCAGGTGCGCGGGAATCTCGCTGCAGGGCTGGCCACCGCCGGTGGCGGCCAGTTGGATCTCGCAGGCGCGGTTCAGGTAATGCATGACGTAGAAGGCGTCGGCGACGCTGGCGCCGACGCTGAGCAGGCCGTGGTGGCGCAGCAGCAGGGCGATGTTGTCGCCCAGCGAAGCCTGGATGCGCGCGCGTTCGTCCAGATCCAGCGCAACGCCTTCGTAGGCGTGGTAGCCCAGGCGCTGGTGGAACTCGGTGCTGATCTGATTGAGCTGCAAGAGGCCTGCATCCTGCGCGGCCACCGCCATGCCGGCCAGGGTATGGGTGTGGATCACGCAGTGGGCGTCGTCGCGGGCCATGTGCACGGCGCTGTGGATGGTGAAGCCGGCGACGTTGTAGTCGGCGTTG
This sequence comes from Pseudomonas sp. 8Z, assembly GCF_902506535.1. Taxonomy (GTDB): domain Bacteria; phylum Pseudomonadota; class Gammaproteobacteria; order Pseudomonadales; family Pseudomonadaceae; genus Aquipseudomonas. The sequence continues at coordinate 575,532 of NZ_LR733826.1, read as the reverse complement.
CCCTCGACCACCTGGCCGTGCATGTCCACCACGATCAGGTCGCTGGCGCGAATCTCCTCGAAGAACAGGCCAAACGGGTTGATCAGAAAGCGCGGCTCGCCGCCGCCGGGCAGGCGTACGGAAAAGTGCGTGTAGAGCGTGTCATCCCAGCCGAACAGGGCAGCCAGGCGATAGGCTGCGGCGAGGTCGCGGCGCAGGGGGGTGATGTCGTTCATGCGTGCTCCAGGCCGATAAAACGGCGTACGCGTTGGTGGTCGCCGGTGCGGATGGCCTCGGGCGAGGCGTCGAGCTGGACGTGGCCGTTTTCCATGAACAGCACGCGGTCGGAAATCGACAGGGCGAAGTCCATCTCGTGGGTGACGATCAGCATGGTCATGCCTTCGCGGGCCAGATCGCGGATCACCGCGAGCACGTCACCCACCAGTTCCGGGTCGAGGGCCGAGGTGGGTTCGTCGAACAGCATGATGTCCGGCTTCATCGCCAGGGCGCGGGCGATGGCCACGCGCTGCTGCTGGCCGCCGGAGAGCTGGTGCGGGTATTTGTCGGCATGAGCCAGCAGGCCGACCTTGTCCAGCAGTGCCAGGGCCTGTTGGTGCAGGTCGGCGCCATTGCCGAGGCCGTGGTAGCGCGGCGCGAGCAGCACGTTATCGATGATGGTGCGATGCGGGAACAGGTTGAAACTCTGGAACACCATGCCGATGCGCCGCACGCCTTCACGCTGGCGGCGGTTCTCCGGGCGGTCGCCGGCCTGGATGAAGGCTTCGCCGAACAGCACGATCTCGCCTTCATCGATGCTCTCCAGGCCGTTGACGGTGCGGATCAACGAGGTCTTGCCGGAGCCGGACGGGCCGATGATGGAAATGACTTCACCCGGTTGCACGCTCAGATCGATGCCTTTGAGCACATGGTGGTCGCCATAGTGCTTGTGGATGTTGCTCAAATGCAGCGCTGCCGGTGTGCCGGGGGCGCGAGCCTGGGGGCTGCCGGTCGTTATCTGCGGCAGGCTGCTGCGTCGTTCTGCAATTTGCGCCTCGCTCAGCGTGCTTGGCTTGCGGCGGCCCAGATCGAGGTGGCGCTCCAGGGATTGCAGGCCCCAGCCGAACAGGCTGACGATCAGCACGTAGTACACGGCCACGGCACCGAGGGTTTCCAGCACCAGGAAGTTCTGCGCGTAGAGGCGTTGGCCGACCAGCAACAGTTCGCTGAGTGAGATCACCGAAACCAGCGAGGTCAGCTTGACGATGGTGACGTACTCGTTGGTCAGGGTCGGCAGGGCGATGCGAAATGCCTGCGGCACCACGATCAGGCGTTGCGCGCCGAGGCGGCCGATACCCAGGGCGCGAGCCGCTTCACGCTGCCCCTTGGCGACGGACAACAGGCCGCCACGGTGGATTTCTGCCATGTACGCGGCTTCGGTCAGCACCAGGGCGATCAGGCCGGCGTAGAAGGGATTCGACAGCACCTTGCCGCTGGCGGGAATGAGCTGCGGCAGGTTGTAGACGAAGATCAGCAGCACCAGCAGCGGTACGCTGCGAAAGAACCAGACATAAAGCGAGGCGGGCGCACTGAACCAGCGGCTGGTGGCTTGCTTGGCACTGGCCAGGCCGAAGCCGAGTACCAGGCCGATCAGCCAGGCCAGGCTGCTGAGTTTCACCACCGTCCAACATGCCGCCCAGAAGGCCGGCATGGAAAACAGGGAGAGGAAGTAACTCCAATCGAACGGCATGCGTTATCTCCAGCGAACCGTAAGCGGCAAGCCACAAGCTGCAAGCGAATCGGCGGTTGCCCTCGCTGGTGGCTTGCAGCTTGTCGCTTGCGGCTGCTTTTAGGCTTCTTCCAGGTTGTATTTCTTCAACAGTTCGCTGTACTCGCCGCTGGCCTTGAAGTCGTCCAGCGCGGCTTTCAGGGCGTCGAGCAACTGCTTGTTGCCCTTCTTCACGTAAATGCCCAGCACCTGCGGGTAGATCGAACTCTTGGAGCTGATGGCGATGCGGCCTCGGGATTTCTCGACGATCAGTAGCGAAGCGGCGTCGATCTCCAGATGCGCCTGGATATGGCCGGAGAGTAGTGCCTGGGAGGTTTCCGAGGTGGTCGGGTACTGGTTGATGGTGATGGCGCCGGCGCCCTTGTCCTTGCAGTAGCCGTCGGAAACCTTCTGCAGTGCCGGAATCCACGAGGTGCCCTGTTGCAGGCCGACGGTCAGACCGCAGAGATCTTCGGGGGTGGCTGGTTTCTTCTCGGCGTCGCTGCGCCCCATGATCGCTGCGCCGGTTTTGGCGTAGGGAATGGCGTCGGCTTTTTCCAGGCGCTCGGGGAGGATGTACATGCCGGAGATGATGGTGTCGAAACGGCCGGCGTCGAGGCCGAGGATCAGGTTGGGAAAGGTGATGTCGCTGAAGCTCGCCTCCAGGCCCAGACGCTTGGCCAGGGCGGCGGAGACTTCCGGGTCGAAGCCTTTCACCTTGTCGCCTTCGTAGTATTCGAACGGTGGGTAGGTGATTTCCATGCCCACCTTCAGCTCGCCGCTGGTCAGGGTCGTGGGCGTTTCGGCGGCTTGGCTCAGGCTGGCGAAGGTGCACGCGAGGGCCAGCAAGGTGGTGCGCAGCGGGTTACGGATTGCCATTGTGCTTATCTCCAGATCAGGGTCTTGTGTTGGCGGCAGGAAAGTCAAAGTGCACTCGGCTGGTGCTTCAGGTGACCGAAGCTGGACGGTGCACGGGCACGTTCGGGTAGCTGCAACTGGCCGTCCTCGACGCGTTTTTTCAGGTATTGGTAGGTCTGCAGCGCCTGGCTCCACATGTGCTCGCCGATGCTGATGGTTTCGTAGCTCTGGCCGGTGGCCTCGAACTGCGGCAGCGGGCGGATCTGCGTGTGGTAGTCGCAGGCATAGAAGAAGGGGAAGGAGTAGCGCTCCTGGCTGACCTTGCGCACGCGGTGCGAGGTGGCGACGAAGGTACCGCCGCTCATCACTTCGAGCATGTCGCCGATGTTGACGACGAAGGTGCCTTCGCGCGGCCCTGCGTCGATCCATTGGCCGAGATCGTTCATCACCTCCAGCCCCGGACGGTCGGCGAGCAGGATGGTGAAGCACTCGTAGTCGGTGTGGGCGCCGATGCCGGGGGCGTCTTGGGCGTCGCCATCGAAGGGGTAGTGGATCAGGCGCAGCTTCGAGGGTGGGAAATTGGCCATCTCGTCGAAGGTGTTTTCCGCCACGCCGAGGGCCAGGGCGAAGCCGCGAAACAGCGTGCGGCCAAGCTGGAAGATACGCGCGTAGTAGGCCTGCACGGCCTCCTTGAAGTTGGGCAGTATGGGCCAGTCGTTGGGCCCTAGCAGCGGCGTGCCAGCCAGCACCAGCGGGTTGTCGGCAGGGACTTCGAAACCGATGTCGAAGGCTTCCTTGTGGTCCGGCTTGCCAGTGCCGTAGCGCTCCTCGCCTTCGGGTACGAAACCCTTGTGGGTAGCTGAAGTGCCGATGTAGTGACGCATCTTGGCATCCAGTGGCTGGGCGAAATAGTCCTCGGCGGCGCGGTGCAGGCTGTCGATCAGCGCCTGCTCGATACCGTGGCCGCTGATGTAGAGAAAGCCCACCTCACGGGCGGCGCGGCCCAGATTCTCGGCCACGGCCAGGCGCGCGGCGGGGTCGCTGCTGAACAGACCTGCGATGTCGACCACGGGGATTTCGGTGAAATGCTTGGTATTCATCACGGCTCCTCAGCGACTGGTGAAACGGTGGAAGTGCTGGCGCTCACAGCGCGCCATCCACTGGTTGAGCTGCCACAGGTCGGCCACCGGCACGTCGGTGAAGGGCAGGTGGTGCAGGTAGCCGTCAGGGCCAAATTCGGGGGTCAGGGTGGTGCTCTGCAGGCCGCGTTTTTCCTGGCTGCTCCAGATGCTTTCCCAATGCCGCTGATGGAAGGCCAGCACCTCGGCGTATTCCGGCGCGCCGGGGTGCGGCACCTGGGGGCCCTGGTCATAGCCGACGCGGGCCTGGATGTGGTCGACCCGCTCGATGAAGGCCGAGAGGTCGTCGGCGGGGTCGTCCAGCAGGCGCTCGCAGGTCACCAGCCAGTGGCTGATGTCACTGGTGAAGCGCAGTTCGGGCACCTGGCGGATCACATCGAGGGTGACCCAGGGGCTGTACAGCGAGCGACCGCGGTGAATCTCGAAGCACACTTTCAGGCCGCAGGCGGCGGCCAGTTCGGCGGCGCGGGCGAAGAAGTCGACCTGCTCGCTCAGCGCCCAGCGATCATTGCCGGGTAGTACGTTGACCAGTCGTGGGTCGAGTTCGGCGGCCCAGTCGAGCTTGATGCGCAAGTCTTCGAGGTGCACCTGCGGGCTGTCGCTCTGGCGCGGCAGTACCGGCGTGGAGGTGAACAGGGTGGCGATATAGGGGACATTCTGCTCGCGCAGCAGACGGGCATTGAGGGTGCGCTGCGCGGCAGTTTCGGGGATGCGCGCTTCGAGTCCGTCGAAGCCGACACCGAGCGCTTCGTCGAGCGCTTGCTGCCAACTGCCGCGATAACCCCAGAGGGTGCGGAAAATTTCCAGTCGCATGGCCGTCTCCTGGGAGGGCGAAGGTCTGCGGCAGATTGAGCAAGGGGCTTAGTGTCATGCCCGATGGCGTCCGATTCGAGCCGGCGCCTGGTTATGGCTGCATTGTTGGCTCAGCCTGCGAATGGGTTAAATCGCGTTGAGCAAATACTTAGTTCAGTGATTACTGAACTATTGAGCTGGCATCCGTCGACGCGTAGGAGCGGCTTCAGCCGCGATAATCGCGGATAAATCCGCTCCTACAAGAGTTCGAACTCCGCGTTCTTTGGATGTCTGCATGGCGCTACACTGGCGCTCCGTTCATCCGCCGTGCGTCTCCATGTCCTTTGCTTTGCCCGACCTGAAACTGCTGAAGATCTTCGCCGCCGTGGTGCGCCACCAGGGCTTCGCTTCTGCGCAGCAGGAACTGAATCTGTCCACCTCGGCCATCAGCACCTACATGAGCCAGTTGGAAGGTCAGCTCGGCATCGTGCTCTGTCATCGTGGCCGTGGCGGCTTCAGCCTGACCAGCAAGGGCGAACTGTTCCATCAGGAAACCCTGCGCCTGCTCGGCGAGTTGGAAGGCTTCGAACGCTATTCGGCGGCGCTCAAGGGGGAATTGCGTGGCACGCTGAATCTCGGTGTGCTGGACTCCACCGTCAGCGACCCGGCCCTGCCGCTGGCCGAAGTGATTGGCGCCTACAGTCAGGAACACCCCGGCGTGCACCTGCACCTCTCGGTAATGAGCCCCTACGAGTTGCAACTGGCGGTGTTGGATAATCGCCTGGATTTGGCCATCGGCGCCTTTTCCACGCGCATGAACGGCCTGGTTTACCAGCCGCTGTACCGCGAGCAGCATTGGCTTTATTGCAGCGAGCGGCACCCGCTGTTCGCGCAGCGACGCATTCCCGAGGAACTGATCACTCAGCAGCGCATGGTCGGTCGAGGTTATTGGAGCCAGGCCGAATTGGCGCGCCATGGCTTCAAACACAGCGCGGCCACCGTGGAGTCGATGGAGGCGCAACTGATTCTGGTGCTGTCAGGCGCCTATATCGGTTACTTGCCTGAGCATTACGCCCAGCACTGGGTGGAGTTAGGTCGACTGCGGGTGCTATTGCCGGCCACCTTCGGTTATCAGGCGCCATTTTCCTTGATCCTGCGTCGGGGGCGCTCACGCGAGCCCTTGATCCAGACTTTCCGCGATCTGCTCAAGGCGCAGCTAAATGCGGGCTAAGTCTTAACGCTCATGCCTGCCTGGTCGTCATTCATAGGCTAGTTCCTGCTACGACTAATCGCCGATTAGCGCGTATTGAGCTCTGTGCTACTACTTATTGCTGTGCAGTACCTTTCACTTCGCTGAGATGCCTCTATGCGCCAGAACCTCCCCGTTACTCAGCGGGAACGCACTTTCCCAGCAGATGAGCGCCTGATTTCCACCACTGACCTCACTAGCAAAATCACCTACTGCAATGACGCTTTCGTTGCGATCAGCGGTTTCACTCGTGAGGAATTGATTGGCCAGCCGCACAACCTGGTGCGCCACCCTGATATGCCACCTGCGGTTTTCGCTCATATGTGGGAGACCATCAAACAGGGCAAACCCTGGATGGGCGTGGTCAAGAACCGTGCGAAAAATGGTGATTTTTACTGGGTCAGCGCTTATGTGACGCCGGTATATGACGGTGGACGCATGGTTGGGTTCGAATCCGTGCGCTCGCTGCCGAGCGCCGCGCAGAAGCAGCGGGCAGAGAAACTCTATGCGCGCTTGCGTGAGGGTAAGTCAGCCGTTCCTTTACTGGAGCGTTGGACTTACAACTTGATGCGCTCCTTACCGCTGATTTTGGCGGGGCTGATTATCCTGGCCGCCGAGCTGTTCTTGAGCCGCGCAGCGTTGGTCGGCCTCACTGTCGTGGTGATGGTTGGTTTGGGTGTTTATCAACTGCAGCGATCGCGTGCCTTGATCCTGCGTACTCTCAGTGACCACCCCAAGGCTTTTACCAGCGAGCTGGTGGCGCTGACCTACAGCGATAACCGCGGCGCTCAGGCGCTGCTCGATATGGCCATGTTCAGCGAGGAAGCGCGTTTGCAGACTGCGTTGACTCGCCTGGAAGATGCCGGCGAGAACGTCAAGCGGCGAGCGACCGAGGCTGCTGCATTGTCCAGCTCGGGGGCGGATTTGCTCGATCAGCAGCGCTCCGAGACGGACCAGTCGGCCACTGCCATCAATCAAATGGCCGCCACCATTCAGGAGGTGGCGCATAACGTGCAGAACACCTCGCATGCCGCAGGTGAGGCGGATCGCCTGGCCCAGGAGGGGCGCGACCTGGCGGTAGGCAGCTTGGATTCCATGCGGCAGATGGCCAAGGCAGTACACGAGATTGGTCAGGCCGTGAATGAGCTGGCCAATTCCACCCAGTCAATCGGCAGCGTCGCTGATGTGATTACCTCGATTGCCGAGCAAACCAACTTGCTGGCGCTTAACGCCGCCATTGAGGCAGCACGTGCCGGTGAGCAGGGGCGCGGCTTCGCGGTGGTAGCCGACGAGGTGCGTTCGCTGGCCTCGCGCACGCGCGAATCCACTGAGCAGATTCATCAGATCATCGCGGCCCTGCGTGCCGGTGCTGAGCGCGCGGTTGTGACTGCCGGGCGCGGTGAGGATATCTCCAAAGGCAGTGTGGACAGTGTTGAGGCGGTGAAGAATGCACTGGAGGGCATCAGCGGAGCCGTGGCTCGCATTTCCTCGATGAGTCAGCAGATGGCAGCAGCCTCCGAGCAGCAGAGCCACGTGGCCGAAGACATCAATCGGCAGATCACGCGTATCGCTCAGCTCTCCGAAAACAGTGCCGCTCAAGCCCATCAGGGGGCGTCCATTGGCCGTGAGCTGGAGGAAATGGCCGATTACCTGTACAGCTTGGCGGAGCGCTTCAACCGCTGAAGCCCTTAACGCATGCGCTTCAGTCCGGTTTTGGAGCGCATGCCGTTACGCCCTCTGCGCTGTTCGTGGCACACTGCGCGCATGCCTCGTCCGACCTGCCCCCGTTGCCAGCGCCCGCTTAGCCGTTGCCTGTGCGCGTTGATCCCCGACCTCGATAGCCAGACGCGCGTGCTGATTCTGCAGCATCCGAGCGAGACCGCTCACGCTCTGAATACCGCGCGCCTGGCCGCACTGGGCTTGCGTAATGCCGAGCTGCAGATAGGTGAAGTGTTCGACCAATTGTCGCAGTGGCTCGCCCTGCCGGGTTATCGAGCCTGTTTGTTGTTTCCCGGCGATGAGGCAATAGCGCTGCAACCCTGCCAGGCTGATGAGTTGCCGCTGCTGTTGGTGGTACCGGATGGTACGTGGCGCAAAGCACGCAAGCTGCTGCACCTCAATCCATTACTGGCGGCCTTGCCGCGCGTCAGCCTGAGCGCTGCGCCGACGTCGCGCTATCGCCTGCGCAAGGCCCCGGAGGCGGGGGCACTATCGACCATCGAGGCCGTCGTCAGTGCACTTGAAACAGTCGAGGCACCGGCCAGCTTTCAGGCGCTGTTACGGCCTTTCGACGCGCTGATAGACGGGCAGATCGCGGCGATGGGTGAACACACCTATCGCCGCAACCACGGCGGCTGAATGGCTCAGGCCGCGAAGCGCTGATCCAGATAGGCGATGATCGCCTTGGACTCGTACAGCCAGGTGCTTTGGCCGTTTTCCTCGATACGCAGGCAAGGCACCTTGATACGCCCGCCTTGCTGTTCGAGTGTCTGCCGGTGGCTTGCATCGTTCTTGGCGTCGCGCAGTTCAACCGGCAGATTGAGGCGGTGCAGGGTGCGGCGCACCTTGACGCAGAACGGACAGGCGTGGAACTGATACAGCGCCAGTTGTGCGCTGGCGCGCTCCACCTCGGCTTGGGCGGCGGTACTGCGCTTGAGCTTGCGCGGGCGGCTGATCCAGTCGGCGAAGATGACCAACTGACCAAGGCCGATACGCAGTGCTTTGAGCAACATGCTGGAGTCTCCTGAAAATGCAGGCGGCAGCTCTGTGAGCTGAGTGGCCTTCAAGGGGTCAGCGAACCAGATTGAGAAATTCGCTGCGGGTCGAGGGGTTATCGCGAAATTCGCCGAGCATCACCGAGGTGACCATGGACGAATTCTGCTTCTCCACGCCGCGCATCATCATGCACATGTGCTGCGCTTCGATGACCACCGCCACGCCGAGAGCCCCAGTAACCTGTTCGATGGCCTCAGCAATCTGCCTGCTGAGGTTTTCTTGAATCTGCAGGCGGCGCGCGAACATATCGACGATACGCGCCACCTTCGACAAACCGAGCACCTTGCCGTTGGGAATGTAGGCGACATGAGCCTTGCCGATGAACGGCAGCAGGTGGTGTTCGCACAGCGAGTACAGCTCGATGTTCTTGACCAGCACCATTTCGCTGTTGTCAGAGCTGAACAGGGCGCCGTTGGTGACTTCATCCAGCGTTTGCTGGTAGCCACGGCAGAGGTACTGCATGGCCTTGGCGGCACGCTTGGGCGTGTCGAGCAGGCCCTCGCGGGATACATCCTCACCGAGTTGGCCGAGAATGGCGGTGTAGTGTTGTTCCAGGGACATGGAAATACCTGTTGGGTAACGAAGGGCGCAGGGTAGGGCGCCACTGGTTGACTGGCAAGGGTGGCGGCTCAGTATTCGTCGCGGCCGTCCATCATCACGCGCTTGAGCAACACGTACAGCGCACCGGTGCCGCCATGCTTGGCCTGGCAGGAGGTAAACCCAAGCACTGATGGATGCTGGCGCAGCCAGGTGTTGACGTGGCTTTTGATCAACGGTTTGCGGCCATCCATGCGCGCTGCCTTGCCATGGGTCACGCGCACGCAGCGCACCTCCAGCTTGGTGGCTTCGGCAATAAACTCCCAGAGGGTGTCGCGGGCTTTCTCCACGCTCATGCCATGCAGGTCGAGGCTGCCCTCGAAGGGGATCTGGCCGAGCTTGAGCTTACGCATCTGGCCTTCCTGGATGCCGTTACCGGCCCAGTGCAAGGCATCTTCGGCGCCGACATCGATGATGAACTGATCGGACAGGCCATCCACCTTTATTTCGCCCTGGCTGACGGTGGCCGCCTGGCGCAGGGCGCCCAATTGCTTGCGATCAGCCTTGGGTTTGCCGGTGTCGGCGCGGTCGTACTTGATCGGTTTTACGCCGCGCAATTCGGCTTTAAACAGGGAGAAATCGTCGTCTTGCATGGGAGCGCTCCGCGAAACAGGCAGGCATTTTAGGGCCGCCGTTGCTAAGCGTCACCCGGCAGGTGATCGCGGGTGGCGTTTCAATCGCGTTTTTTCAGTAGATGCGGGGAAAGTCCCAGGCCAGAAGGGCGGCGCAGGCGCAGGCGGCAGCGCCGCCAAAAAGCGATACCGGCCCAGAGCAGGAACAACCCTAGCATCAGTACCACGATAGCTTCACCCGTGGAGTCGTTGAGCGCACCCAGAGTTGGCGCGCGGCCAGCCAGCGAAGCCGCGCCGGCCATGGCCAGCAGGATACCGAACGCGGCAAATAGCGCACCGAGCATGGCGCCTAGGCGTAAAGGCCAGCTCTTGGCTGGGCGTGGGCGCAGCCTGCGGGCGTCAAAGTTGTTAGACAGTTTCATGCCGATCCTCTCAGCGGACTGTCGGCGGTAGACCGGCCAAGGCAAGCACGGTTCCTCTGCGCGCTTGCCCGGTCACCTTAGATCAGTGCCTTGGCGTTTGGCACCACGGTGGCGAAATTGTCCCTCAGGGCAACCATCTCGATGCGATGCACCTCGTCTGCGGCAATCACGCCGCCGTCCGGCGTAGGCAGATCGCGCGTGGCGCACGCGGCATCAACCAATGTGCAGCGGTAACCGTAGTCCTTGGCGGCGCGCACCGTGGTGCTGACGCTGGAGTGGGTCATGAAACCGCAGACGATCAGATCAAGATGCCCCAGCGCCTGTAAGCGGTCGTGCAATTCGGTACCTGCGAAGGCATTGGGCAGGCGTTTTTCTACGACAGTTTCGCTTGCCAGCGGTGCGGTTTCCGGCAGTGGGCGACCACGCGGGCCGCTCGGATCGAGCAGACCGCCAGGAATGCCCATATGCTTGACGTGTACCACTGCGGTGCCGGTTGCCCGTGCCGCTGCCAGCAGGTTGGCAATCTCGGTCAGCGCCGGATTCAGGCCGGGCAGGGCGAGCACGCCGCTGCGGTATTCTTCCTGAGCATCGATGATCAGCAGGGTCGCATTCGCCAGGGAGGCCGGTGCGTGTCCACGCCCGGTAATCTGGAACATGGTTTGCGGAAGAGACATCTCTGGGCTCCTGGCTGATGGTGATGATGTGCCATTGTCCGCTTGCCGGGGCGCTCTGTGAACCTCTTGCGCGCTAATACTTGCTGGTGTAGAGAGAATCAGTCGCTCTGGAACCCGCCGCGAACACGAGTGGTCACACGCAAAAGGAGTTGCTCATGTCCCTCATTTCACAGATATCGCCATACTTCTGGCTGCTGTTCTCCCTTGCCGTTGCCATCGCCGTTTTTCGCGAGTTGCGGCGCAAAGACGAGCAGGAATAGCAAATCTTCCGCTTGGCTGTTTGTCTCTAACGCTTGTGCGTGCCTGGCCCGGCTTGGGCTACACTGCTGGGCTTTTTCAGCCGGAGGCCGCCTGTGACTGCTCTTACCACCCGTTTACGCACCCTGCGTGACTACATTCGCTGGGCTGTCAGCCGTTTTCAGGCCGAGCAACTGTTCTTTGGGCATGGCACCGACAATGCGTGGGACGAGGCGCGGCAACTGGTACTGGGGGCATTGCACCTGCCCTGGGAAATCTCCGATGCCTACCTTGATTGCCGCCTGGAAGACGACGAGCATGCCCGTCTGCAAGCCCTGCTAAAACGCCGCATCGACGAGCGAGTGCCTACCGCCTATCTGTTGGGGGAGGCTTGGTTCTGCGGCCTGCCTTTTGTTGTCGATGAGCGCGTGCTGGTACCGCGCTCACCGATTGCTGAGCTGATCGACCGGCATTTCGCGCCCTGGCTGCCGACTGAACCTGCACGCATTCTCGACCTGTGCACCGGCTCCGGCTGTATCGGCATCGCCTGCGCCTACGAGTTCCCCGAGGCCGAAGTGGTGTTGGGCGATCTGTCGTTCGACGCGCTGGAAGTGGCCAACCAGAATATCGAGCGCCATGCTCTGGAGGAGCGCGTTTATTGTGTGCAGGGCGATGGTTTCGGCGGTTTGCCGGGGCAACGCTTCGACCTGATCGTATCCAACCCGCCTTATGTCGATGCCGAGGATTTCGCCGACATGCCTGCCGAATATCAGCACGAGCCAGCCATGGGCTTGGCATGTGGTGACGACGGCCTGGATCTGGTGCGGCGCATGCTGGCCGAAGCGGCCGATCACCTCACCGAGCGTGGCGTGCTGATCGTTGAGGTGGGCAATAGCCAGGTACATGTCGAGGCGCTGTACCCGGAAGTGGACTTCACCTGGCTGGACTTCCAACGCGGCGGGCACGGCGTGTTCCTGCTGGCCGCCAAGCAGTGCCGCGAGCATCAGGAACTCTTCCGTTCGCGGGTCAAGGGCTGAGCGGAGGGGCTTTCGCGGCTGAAGCCGCTCCTACACTTACCTCACCGGAGCGGCTTGAGTCACGATAGGGGCGCGTCGGCTATCCCAGGCTAAATGCCACATTCTACTGTGGCTTGAGCGCTACCATGAGCCGTAGGGAATGCCATGTTGTTCGATATAGGTCCGAGACTCTGGCTCCAGCGGTAAAGCGTATTGCCCGTCTGTTTTACCTTGGGAGGGCCCCTTGGGCTCAACTTCCGCTTGGGCGCGAAAGACTTCGGTAGGGCTGCCGCAGGTGCTCATTACCCAGCCTCTGATTACGCCACCAGGAGCCAGGCCAATGGCCAGCGCCTCGCGGTATTCGCTGGTTTGGCATGGCTTCTCCAGGCGCTCGCTCATCAATTGCCGGGCACGTTCGGGAATTTCCAGGGTGGTGCTGTAGGTTTGGGGTTCTGCCAGGGACTGCCAGCGCACATAAAGACGTTTGGGTAGATCGGCTCCGTTGACATAGCGGCCCTTGCCCCACGTTTTTCTCCAGCCGCTGGCATTACCGCTACCATCCTTCGGGAGGTGGACGGAGGCCGTTCCGCTTCCCACATGGAAGAACTCTTGCCCGCGAATGTCTTCCACATTCGCCGTTTCCACCCAGACTTCCATATAGTCGGGAGCCAGAAAGCCCAGGCGCCAGTATTTGTAGGGCAGGCTGCCAGGGCCTTTGTCGGCATGGGCGCAGCCGCCCAACAGGCTAAGGGCGAGGCCGAGTAACAAGGCTTTTCTTGCAGGCTTGAGCGCTACCATGAGCCGTAGGGAATGCCATGCTGTTCGATGTAGGTTCGAGACTCTGGCTCCAGCGGTAAAGCGTATTGCCCGTCTGTTTTACCTTGGGAGGGCCCCTTGGGCTCAACTTCCGCTTGGGCGCGAAAGACTTCTATGGGGTCGTCGCAGGTGCTCATTACCCAGCCTCTGATTACGCCACCAGGGGCCAGGCCAATGGCCAACGCATGGCGATAGGCAATGGTTGGGCAAGGGTTTTCCAATCGCTCGCTCATCAATTGCCGGGCGCGCTCGGGAATTTCCAGGGTGGTGCTGTAGGTTTGGGGTTCTGCCAGGGACTGCCAGCGCACATAAATACGTTTGGGTAGATCGGCACCGTTGACATAGCGGCCAGCACCCCAACCAAAACGCTCACCCCAGCCTTTGGCATTACCGCTGCCATCTTTTGGGAGGTGGACGGAGACAGTACCGGCCCCCATCTGGAAGAACTTTTGCCCGCGAATGTCTTCCACATTCGCCGTCTCCACCCAGACTTCCATATAGTCGGGAGCCAGAAAGCCCAAGCGCCAGTATTTGTAGGGCAGGCTGCCAGGGCCTTTGTCGGCATGGGCGCAGCCGCCCAACAGGCTAAGGGCGATAAAGAGCAGGAGCGTTCTCATTTGGAATTTCCTCCGGGGATATCGGCATAGCGGGCCCGTTCGCGCTCGACCGGGGCATTGATAAAGAGCACATCGAGTACGCTACCGCCTTTGCCTACGCTGGCGTTCCAGTTGGCCGAAAGGTGTATATAGCGCTGGCGTAGCAAGCGTTCCTCGCGTTCATCCAGTGCACCATTGCCGCTTATGGCCCATGTGACCAGCTTTTCATTAATCGGAACGAGCTCTGTAGGCAGGCTCAGATCTTCAGTGGTCGGCACGTTTTTTAGAGGCACCCCCGCCTCCAACGCCAGCGCATGCATAACCCGCAGATAAACCCGTGAAAGATGGCCATAAACCCGGCGCACGATAGAGGGGGCTGCCTGCACAAACTTCATCTGGTCATCACGGCTGCCGGCAAAGGGCAGGAAGTGCTCCCAAACTTGAGTGGTCAGGGACGCGCTGGTGTCTTGTGGATCAAGCAGGTCGAGCGCACGAACCCTTTGCGTATCGCTCAGGGCGTTGCGGTAGGCCGGGGTATTTTGTGCGGCAGTCGCGCGGCTGACCCAACTGCTATGCGGGCGCGTCATGTAAAGCCGTTCGCTGGCCTCTGGCTGATACCCCCCGCCCAGGTCGGAATGGACGCCAGGCAGGGTGATTTCCCGGTGCGCTGCGGCTACGCGATTGAGGGCGAAATTGCGCCGCCGCTCGTCGCGGGCCACCAGGTGCACCACTTGGCGGGCGCAGTCTGGCGCGAGATAAAGTTCGATGTCGCCGTTGTTGGCATCCGCTGGATTGCCCCAGTCATCCCAGCCACCAATGGCTGCCACGGTGTCGAATAGGCCGATAAAGTTGATGGCCACATGCGTCTGCCAGTTAAAGCCAGCGCTTAGCTTGACCTTCTCAGGCCGCAGTAACTCGGCGAGTGGGCCTTGTTTGCGCTTGCATACCTGATTGGCAAAGTGTCGTGCTGCTGCGGCGCCTCGGCTAAAGCCGAAGATATCCAGCTCCAATGTCCCCAAGGCCGCCTCGGGGTTTTCTCTGACGAACCGGTCTAGGGCTTCCTTCAGCGAGACAAAACTTTCCTCGACCTTGGCCACTACTCCCGTAGCCCCACGCCCCAATGCCTGCCCCGGCATCAACGTATCCTTTTCGCCCGTAGTAGTACCGATGCCGGTGACATAGGCGCGCAAAAAGACCGTAGGTACTTCGTTCTCAAGGGTTGGCTTAGCATCTTCGCGATACAGGCCATACAACCGCCAAATATTGCTGACATCGTTGCCGTAGCTGCTATCGGGGTCGAGCTGATAATCCTGGCAGCGCTGGTAGATGGCCAGGCTCTCCTGCTCGCTGAAATTCAGCGCGGCGGCGCGGCATTGGGCGCCGACTTCGCTATTGCTGGCGTTATTGCCTGTGCCGTCGAAGAACACCCCCACACGTAAGGTGATGCCTTGCTGGGCAGGTGCTTCCAGTTCTTCCTCTTCTTCCTCCTCTTCGAGGCTCCAGGGCGCGGCGTTATCGGCGTGCTCCTGCCAGGCGCGGGCTTGGGGTGCACCTGGGCGCTGCGGTAGGCTCGGCGCGGCAGGCGACAAAGCCTGGGCAGCACCTGCGCTGATGGCCATTGGTGTCGGCGGGGTAAAGGCGGCCGGCGTATGACTGTTGCCAATGATCACCGTGCCTGCGCCGCTGGTGACGACACTGCCATGAGTGCCCGTACTGCCCAGGGTTGCCGCAGGCAAACCGCCGATGATGACATTGGGAATAATGGCGCCGGTGAGGGTGGAACCACAGCCGCAGCCTTGGGTTTGCGTCGCGGCGGGCATGTTTTCGATGATAACGCTGGAAACCCCAGTCACGATTGCGGTTTGCCCGCACATGGGGCATGCGACGGAGTCGCCGATACGGGCGGCGGGTTTGCCTGACATGATTAACGTCCTTATTAATCGTGGCAACGTCGGTATCTTGGCAAGCACAGCGCGGGCCGTATACGCGCGGTTGGTCGACCTATGCTGTGCATCACAGAAACATAGAGCGGTGATGGCTTGCACAGTTCCTGGCGCGATGCCTCAGATTGCTTAACGCCGCTGACCGTTGCCTCAGCGCGTGGCAATCCAGATCAAAAGCCCGGCCTGAAACAGGCTGAAGGCCACCAGGCAGGTGATGGTGAAGCGCAGGCCGCTGTCCTCGCGCTTGAGGCGGTCGACTCGATCTTGCAGCTTGCGTAGCGCTGTTTCCTGTTCCTGCAGGTTTTGGTCGGCCTTTTGCAGCATCGCGGCGGCGTCCAGCAGTTCGAGAATCTGCACCTTCTCGGCGTGCCAGTCGCCATGCAGGGAGCTGACCCGTGGTGCGCTGTAGAAGGGTTTGAGCTGCAGTGGGTCGCTGTATTCGACAGTGAAGCCTTGTGCTTTCACCGCATGGTCGCGACGGGCGCAGGCGGCTTCGTTGAAGTTGTCCTTGGTTGGCAATGCACCGCCTTCGACGGTGTAGTGGGCAAACTGCTTGCGCGCCCAGGTAATGCCCTGAGCCATGAGAAAACGTCCCAGGCCACGGTTGGCTGGCTCTACGGTGAAGCCTTTGTCCGGGCCGAAACGCACTTCTTTACGTTGATGGTCAGCCCAGACTTCCAGCATGTTCTGCTGACGATGCAGGCGTTGGCCGGGCACCTGGATAGTCAGGCGCAACATGCTCATATCCCTGGCATGGCGCTCCACACGGCCCAGTTGGACGAAACGCAGTGGTCTTGGCCCGGTTTCGCGGTCGATAGGCAGGGGGGCCAGGCGTAGCAGGCTGAAGTGTTCTGCCGCCAGGTCAGCCCAGGGGTGTGGCGCGGCAGGTTGTTCTTCTGCTGCGGCTGCGGCGTCGACGGCTTGCGCCTGCGGGGCTGGGTTCTCGCTCATGGGCGTCCTGTGCGCTTGATCGGATCATTAGGCTGGTTATCGACCGCTTTTCTCTGCGCTGGAGCGAATGAAGGCGACTATCTGCTCACCCAGCGCACGGGCCAAGGGTAGCTGCGGATTGTCGTAGGACGCTAGTTGTTCGTTCCAGGGCGCTGGGGTGATCCGCATGATGTGGTTCATGCCGGGGATCAGCACCCGCTCGGCATCGGGTTTGGCCTGCTTGAGTACATCAGCGTTGTCCGGGCTGACCTGGGCGTCGTGCGTGCCTTGCACGATCAGGGCGGGCATTTGCAGCGCGGCGAAGTTCTCGGCCGGGTTTTGCCGTAGCAGGGTGATCAGGTAAGGCTGCACGCTGGGGCGATAGATCGCTTGCAGTTCTTTGGGCACCTGCGGTTGCAGTTGGCCACGAATCAGGTTGGCCAGAATGTGCCGACTTTCGGCCAGCAGGGGGGGTGGCAGGCGCATGGCCAGTTGCATATCCAGCACCTGGCCGATGGGGTAGGCGGGCCCGGCGATGGACACCAGCGCATCAGCCTGGCTGGCGGGTGCCGCTAGGCTGGCGATCAGCGCGCCCTCACTGTGGCCGATAAGGATGAGTTGGTTGAAGCGTGGGTCGGCCCTGAGCAATCTGGCCCAACCTTCGGCATCAGCCACGTAGCGCTCGACGCTGAGATTCTTTTCGTCCGGAGTGGCGGTACGACTGGCGGCCACACCGCGTTTGTCATAACGCAGGCTGGCGATGCCATTGCGCGCCAGCACCTGGGCCAGCTTTTTCAGGGCATCGTTATGGCCGCCTTCGGGGTTGTTGCCATCGCGGTCGGTGGGGCCAGAGCCTGCAATTAGCAGGGCAACCGTTACCGGTTTATCGCTTTGCGGCACCAGCAGACTGCCGTACAGGGTACCTTGGTCGGTGTCTAGGCTGACGGGCAGTTGCCGCGTGGTGTTGGCCTGGGCCAGGCCGGTGAGCAGAGTGAGGGACAAGAGCAGGGCTCGCAGCATGATGAACTTGAGGTAGTGGCGGACTGGCATTGGACGTTTGCGCGCGCGCAAGGTTCGGGGTGAACTGCAAGGGGCTGGCAGGTATACTCGCCGACCTTGTGAATTGGGCCTGCGTAGCGCCGGGCCTGAGCTGAATCTCGCGGAGCCTCTTCCCATGTCCGGCAATACCTACGGCAAGCTGTTCACCGTCACCACTGCTGGCGAAAGCCATGGCCCGGCGCTGGTCGCCATCGTCGACGGTTGCCCGCCCGGTGTCGAGATTACCCTGGAAGACCTGCAGCGCGACCTCGACCGTCGCAAGCCGGGCACCAGCCGCCACACCACGCAGCGCCAGGAAGCTGACGAGGTGGAAATTCTCTCCGGCGTGTTCGAGGGCAAGACCACCGGCTGCTCCATCGGCCTGCTGATCCGCAATACCGACCAGAAGTCCAAGGACTACTCGGCCATCAAGGATCTGTTTCGCCCGGCCCACGCCGATTACACCTACCACCACAAATACGGCCTGCGCGATTACCGTGGCGGCGGCCGCAGCTCGGCGCGCGAAACCGCCATGCGCGTGGCCGCTGGCGCCATCGCCAAGAAGTTCCTGGCCAGCCAGGGCATCGTCATCCGTGGCTACATGAGCCAGCTCGGCCCCATCGAGATTCCGTTCAAGACCTGGGATTCGGTGGAGGAGAACGCCTTCTTCAGCCCTGATCCTGCCAAAGTGCCGGAGCTGGAGGCTTACATGGATCAACTGCGCCGCGACCAGGATTCGGTCGGTGCGAAGATTACCGTGGTGGCCGAAGGGGTGATGCCGGGCCTCGGCGAACCGATTTTCGACCGCCTCGATGCCGAACTGGCCCACGCGCTGATGAGCATTAATGCGGTCAAGGGCGTGGAGATCGGCGCTGGCTTCGCCTGCGTCGCCCAGCGCGGCACTGAGCACCGTGACGAACTGACCCCGGAGGGTTTTCTCTCCAACAATGCTGGCGGCATTCTCGGTGGTATCTCTAGCGGCCAGCCGATTGTCGCCCACCTGGCTCTGAAACCGACCTCCAGCATCACCACGCCGGGGCGTTCCATCGACGTCGACGGCAACCCGGTGGATGTCATCACCAAGGGCCGTCACGACCCTTGTGTCGGCATCCGTGCTACACCGATTGCCGAGGCGATGATGGCCATTGTGCTGATGGATCACCTGCTGCGTCACCGCGCGCAGAACGCCGACGTGCGCGTCACCACACCGGTGCTGCCGCAACTGTGATTCGGGTAGCGGCATGAGCGCGGCCCTGCCGTACTGGCGGCTGTCCGGTTTTTACTTCTTCTACTTTGCCCTGCTCGGCGGTACGGCGCCGTTCTTGGCGCTGTACTTCGACCACCTGGGCTTTGCTCCGGCGCGCATCGGCGAGCTGATCGCCATTCCCATGCTGATGCGCTGCCTTGCACCGAACCTGTGGGGTTGGCTGGGCGATCACACCGGCCAGCGCCTGCTGATCGTGCGCTTTGGCGCGCTGTGTACCCTGGTCTGCTTCGCCGGCATCTTCTTCAGCCAGAGCTACGCCTGGCTGGCGCTGATCATGGCCACGCACGCCTTCTTCTGGCATGCGGTGCTGCCGCAGTTCGAGGTCATCACCCTGGCTCATCTGCGCGAGCAGGCGGCGCGCTACAGCCAGATTCGCCTGTGGGGCAGCATCGGTTTTATCGTCGCTGTAGTCGGCCTGGGCCTGCTGTTCGAGTGGCTGAGCCTGGACGCGTATCCGGCTGCGCTGCTGGTGATTATGGCCGGTATCGTCGCCAGCAGTTTCTGGGTGCCCAATGTGCAGCCCGTGCTGCGCCCGAACACGCTGGAGTCGGAGGGTTTTCTGCGCCAATTGCGCCGCCCCGGTATCCTTGCGTTCTATGTTTGCGTTGGGCTGATGCAGTTGAGCAACGGCCCGTACTACACCTTTCTGACTTTGCACCTGGAGGGCGTTGGCTACACTCGCGGCGCCATTGGCCTGTTCTGGGCGCTGGGCGTGGTGGCGGAGATTCTGTTGTTTCTGGTCATGGCGCGGTTGCTGCAGCGTTACTCGCTGCGCACCGTATTGCTGGCCAGCTTCCTGATTACCGCCGTGCGTTGGCTGCTGCTGGGCAATTTGGCTCAGTATTTGCCGGTGCTGTTGCTGGCGCAGTGCATGCACGCCGCCACCTTTGGCGCCTTCCATGCTGCGTGTATCCACTTCGTGCAGCGCAGTTTCGCCGACCGCCAACAGGGCCAGGCGCAGGCGCTGTATGTCAGCCTGGCCGGAATCGGCGGTGCCTTTGGCGCGCTGTATGCCGGCTATAGCTGGAAGAGCTTGGGCCCGGCCTGGACCTTCGCCATCGCCAGTCTGGTAGCCTTGCTGGCCGCCTTCATCATTGCCACCCGTCTGCCGCCCGAGCAGCCCTGAATCGAGTGAACCCGTCATGAGCAGCCTCGCCGTCCATCTGCATACCGCCCCGGAACTGCCGAACAAGGTGCTGAACCACGCCGACGATATCGCCAGCACCCTGGCGGCGGCGGGCATCGACTATCGCCAGGTGGAGCTGCCGACCGAATTGCGCCCCGGTTGCGAACAGGCCGAGTTCGATGCCGCTTATGGTCTGTGGCTGCAAGCGCTGATGGGCCAGGAAGGTCATGTGCAGCAGGAGTTGTTCAATCTGCAGCGCAACCATCCGCAGAAACTGGAGCTGCGCGCGCGCCATCTCGACGAGCAGGTACAGGCGAGCACCAGCGCCTGGTTGTTCATCGGCGGTTTTGCCCAGCTCAGCGTGCGCCTGGATGACTACGTCTATGTCCTGCGCGGCGAGCGCGGCGATCTGCTGAGTGTGCCGGCTGGCACGCGCCACTGGTTCGATCTGGGTGAGGAGCCGCATGCGTTGGTGGTGCGCCTGAGTGCCAGCGAGCAGGCGCCTGTGCGTACCGATGACGATATCGCCAGCCGCTTTGCCCGCCTCGGCGATTGAGGGAACCCGCGCCAGCCGCTGACTATCCTATGAAGACAACCTCTCAGACAGGAGTGTCGTCATGGGTTCTATGTTCAATGGGCTGATCGGCCTGGTCATCTTCGCCCTGGATATCTGGGCCATCCTCAACGTGATCAAGAGTAGCGCCGAAACCGGGATCAAGATTCTGTGGATCTTGCTGATCGTGCTGTTGCCGGTGCTCGGTTTGATCATTTGGGCGCTGATGGGCCCACGCGGCAACGTCAGGTTATGAGCCGCCTATGGCTAATGGTTCTGATGCTGTTGCCGCTCTGGAGCAGCGCTGCGCAGAATGCCGAGGCTTGGCAGGCGCTGCGCGAAGGGCGGGCATTATTGCTGATGCGGCATGCCACCGCGCCGGGTACGGGCGATCCGGCTAATTTCCGTCTTGGCCAGTGCGTAACCCAGCGTAATCTCAATGAACAAGGACGAGCCGAGGCGAGACGTTGGGGCGAGTTGTTAACACGTCAGGGCATCGAGCAGCCGCGTCTTCTCAGTAGCCGCTGGTGTCGCGCGCAGGATACCGCCAGCAACATGCAGCTAGGCTCTGTGCAGTCATTGCCTGCACTGGATTCATTCTTCGGGCAGCCCGAAGATGGCGCCGAACAAACCGCCGAGCTGATTCGCGCGATCAACGTCTTGCCGGTCGGAGCGCCTTTGGTGCTGGTTTCCCATCAGGTCAACATCACCGCGTTGACGGGTATCTTTCCTGCCTCTGGTGAAGCCCTGATCCTCGCGTTGCCATTGCAGCGCAATATGCAGCCATTGGCGCGTATTCCCGCGCCGTAGCTGAAGCTATAGCGCTAAGTGCGTCTGCCTCGGTTGCAGCACACCTTCCAATTCCAGCAAGCGCTGCTTACGCGGCAGTCCCCCGGCATAGCCGGTAAGGCTGCCGTTGCGGCCGATTACGCGATGGCAGGGCACGATAATGGAAATCGGGTTGGCGCCATTAGCTGAGCCGACCGCGCGCACCGCATTGGGGCGGCCTATGACCTCGGCAAGCTGCGAGTAGCTGCAGGTGCTGCCGTAGGGAATAGCCAGCAGTGCTTGCCACACGGCCTGCTGGAAGGTGGTGCCACGTGGCGCCAGGCGCAGCTCGAACTGACGGCGTTGGCCTGCGAAGTATTCGTCGAGTTGGCGGCATACGCTGTCCAGTTCATTCGTGGCGGGGCGCCAGCCTGGCTCGATGCGCCACGGATGGCTGTCGAGCTCCATCAGCAGCAGGTGCAGGCCGTTCTCGTGGCCTGCGATAAACAGCTCTCCGAGTGGGCTGTCGTGGTAGCGGTAATGCATGCATCAACCTCCTGAGTAGCACTGCCAAAGGTGGGCTGCAGCGTAGGCTCGCCAGGGACGCCAAGCCTCGGCGCGACGTTGCAGACGCCGCGCATCGATGCCGTCGGCCCCCCATATCGGCGCTTTGAGCAAACCCAGATCGCTGGCTGGAAAGGCGTCTGCCTCGCCGAACGCGCGCAGGGCGATGTATTGCGCCGTCCATGGGCCGATGCCGGGCAGAGCGCAGAGTTGCTCGATCAGTGCGGCGCTGCCGTCTTGAATCTGCAGTTTCAGGCTGCCATCGGCAATACGCCCAGCGAAATGCTGTAGGCACTGCACGCGTTTACCGGGCATACCGATACCGGTGAGGTCGGCTGCGGCGAGCACCTGCGGGGTCGGGAACAAATGGCTGATACTCGGCGCATGCGCTGTTTCGATCCGCGCGCCGAAACGCTGCACCAAGCGCCCGACTATGGTGACCGCTGCCTTGACCGTGACCTGTTGACCCACGATGGCGCGTACGGCTTGCTCGAACGGATCGAACGCCACCGGTAGGCGCAGGCCGGGGTTGCGCAGCAGAAGCGGTGCGAGCAGCGGGTCGGCGCTGAGGTGCTGGGCGATTACCTCGGGCTGACAGTCGAGGTCGAACATGCGCCGCACGCGCCGTTCGAGTTCGGTTACATGAGCAGGGGCGGCTGACTCACAACATAGCGCCAGCGCGTTCAGCGCAGGCTGTGGCGTTACCTGAAGCCAACTATGCAGGCCGTTGATGCTGAAACCGCGGCTATAGCTATCTGCGCTCAGCGATTCCAGTCCGGGAATCGCGCGCAGGGCGAAATGACTGTGGAATTGCTGCCAATCCCAGGGCGCTTGATAGGGCAGAAGCAGGGTGATCATGTTCATGGCTCGCACCCTAGCTTGCTGTTGATGGCTTGTCAGCGTGCACATGACCTTCAAACTGCGAAAGGTGCGCGCGAGTCGCCAAAGCTCGATACCGTCGCAGCTAGATGCCTTGTTACAAGGCGGCTGGACGAACTTCCCAGATAGTGTCTAGTCTGTAGCTAAGCGCCCGATATTCGCGTCGGGCGTTTGTCGTTGCGCTTCGGAACACACGTCAAGCTAGCTTGATCTCGGGGCGGCACCTTTGGTCGCCGCGCCACCGTTCGGTTGGAACGGTTGCAATGGGCACGCGGATCATCCATCGCCTGAGAGGAGGTCGTTTCATGAGCACAGCCATGCATGAAGATGCCAGCACCTCGGTGCTGCGCCGGATGAAAGAGGGCGGTTTCGATTTCGCCCAGTTTCACCCCATCGAGTTCTACGCCATTTTCCCCGATGAGGAGCGGGCACGAATGGCCGCAGGCCAGTTTCGCGGCGAGTCTCTCAATACCCAGATCACTGCCCGTGCGGACGGGGTCTGGCACTTGCAGGTCAGCAAAGTGATGTACGCCACCGGTGTAGGAATTGGCGCGTTCGAGCAGAACCTGGAGTCCATTGTCGCCCCGCTGGGGGGCATGCTCGACGGCTGGGGCGTCACTCAAGAGATACGCCCCAGCAAAGCGGATTTACAGTCGTCAGCACGTTAGCCATCGGCGTGCGGATGAGCCGCTTATCAGGCTCATCCGCGCCTCGACTTGATTCTTGTCATCGCGCACACTGCAGCGCATGCCTGATGTCCTGATCATTACCCATATCGATTACTGCCCACCCGCACACCTGGGCCAGGTGCTGCGTGACCGTGGTATCGCTCATGACGTGCTGCGTGCCGATCTTGGCGAACTGCGAGGCTATGACTTGCAGCGGCCCAAGGCTGTAGCCGTAATGGGCGGGCCGATGAGCGTCAATGATCCGCTGCCCTGGATTGCTGATGAGGTTGCAGCGTTGCAGCAGTTAATCGCGCGGGATGTCCCCATTATTGGCCATTGCCTGGGTGGTCAACTCTTGGCGCGTGCGCTGGGGGCGTCGGTTACGCGCATGCCGTACATCGAGTCTGGATGGCAGCCGATGCAGTGCCTGCCCGAGGCGGCAGATAGTCCTTGGTTGGCGCATTTGCCGGAGCGCTTCGAAGTCTTCCAGTGGCACGGCGACACATTCGCCGTTCCGCATGCTGCGCGGCCCCTGTTTTCCAGCCAGTGGTGCGCCAATCAGGCCTTCGCCTGGGGTGACAAGGTGCTGGCTTTGCAGGGGCACCCGGAAATGACCGAGGCCCTGATTGAGCAATGGCTGACAGATTGGTCGCACTTGCTTGATCCAAGCCAGCCCAGCCAGCAGGCGTCCAACGAAATGCGTGCTCATCTGGCGGATAAAGTGGCGGCATTACATCAGGTGGCTAACGGTTTCTATATGCGCTGGCTGGAACTTGCCGGTCTCTGACTCGTGGCGAAGCGGCCCTACTAACCCGTTTATTGCGGCGTAACCTTGGAGCTGCCCTTGGGGGTGGGAGGAATGGTGTGGGTGAGCCTGTTACTTTGTAATAATATGTTATAAAGTTTCTTTTGGTGTTTGGGGCGACTTAAAAAGGGTGGCTTTAAACACGGCTCTCTCGCACATTCAGGCTGTGAAACCTGCATGGATAGACGAAAACTGCTGCAATTATTGCTCACCGGTCTGGTGCTGCCGACCTCGCTCACCGCTCAGGCTGCTCAGGCCGTGCGTCGTGTCGAGATTCTCCAGGTGGGTGGCAAAACACTTCTACAACTTGAGCTCACCGGGCCGATCAAAGCCAGCAGCTTTAGCCTCGATGCGCCTGCGCGGCTGGTAATCGATTTACAGGGTGCCACGCTGGCCGCGCCGCTCAGTGAGCTGCCCCTTGAGGGCACGCCTATCAGAGCGCTACGCAGTGGGCTAACGCCGAACGGCGAGTTGCGCATCGTGCTGGATTTGACCGACGCCTCTGTGCTCGCATCAATTCGACCGTTGCAGATGATCGGTTCGACTCTGCAAGTGCAGTTACCACAGATCACGCCAACGCCCGGCCAGCAAAAGATGGCTACGGCTGATCAGCGCTCTACGGAGGTGCCCGGACATCGCGATCTGCTTATCGTGATTGACGCAGGCCATGGCGGCAAAGACCCTGGGGCGCTGGGCGCCAAGGGTGAGCAGGAGAAGCTCGTTGCATTACAGATCGCCACACTGCTAGCGAAGAAAATCAATGCGCAAAAGGGCTATAAAGCACGCCTGACGCGCACCAGTGACGTATTTATCCCGCTGCGCAAGCGTGCCGAACTGGCTCAGCGCCTCAATGCCGATCTGTTTCTTTCAGTGCACGCCGATGCTGCGCCTCGGCGGACGGCGTCGGGAGCCTCGGTATTTGCCTTGTCCGAACATGGCGCAAGCTCCTCTATGGCGCGCTGGATGGCGCAACGGGAGAATGAGGCCGACTTCATAGGCGGTGGCTTGCCAGTCGCCATGCAACAGCGTGACCCGGTGCTGGCCAGTGTTCTGCTGGATATGTCGATGACGGCTACCATCTCCACCAGCCTGGATTTAGGGCATCAGGTCTTGCAGCGGCTGGGTTCAGTGGCAGGGCTGCATCAGTCGCGTGTCGAACAAGCTGGCTTTGCCGTGCTCAAATCCGCTGCAGTGCCATCGATCTTGGTGGAAACCGGCTTTATTTCCAATGTCGGCGACTGCAGGCGTCTGCACGATGCTCGTCACCAGTACAATCTGACTGACGCTATCTTCGCCGGTGTGGACAGCTATTTCCGCAAGCGTCCGCCTGTTGGCAGTCTGATTGCCGCCATGGTTGCTAAAGCACCGGCCTGAGCATTGGGTATGTGCACCGCCAGGCGACCAGTCGCGTTAGTACAGCCTGACAGTGCCTTTATGCGGCTATGGCTTACTCAGCCAGACGTGTTGCCAGTCGCTGAGCAGCGGCCGTCAGTGTCGGGCCGCTCTCTCGGCACGCTAATGCTCGTGGTCATGGGTTGTATTGCTTTGCAAAGCTTTCCTCGATGTGACTAATCCTCATGACCTCGCTAACACCTTGTTTTTAGGCTGTTCAAAAGCTGACCAGCGTGCTACAACCAAACCGTCGAGTCTTCTAGCCGCTTGAAAACGAAGGGAAAACCATGACCAAGTCGGAGTTGATCGAAAAAATCGTCACTCACCAGGGTCAGCTCTCCTCAAAGGATGTCGAGCTGGCCATCAAGACTATGCTGGAGCAAATGTCCCAGGCGTTGGCGACAGGGGATCGTATCGAGATTCGCGGCTTTGGCAGCTTCTCCCTGCACTATCGGGCGCCCCGTGTGGGCCGCAATCCCAAGACCGGCCAGTCGGTACGTTTGGATGGCAAATTCGTGCCGCACTTCAAACCGGGCAAAGAGTTGCGTGATCGCGTCAATGAGGACGAGTGATGGCGTTTTAGTGCGCCTTTGCTTAATCGCTATCGGCGTCGTTTAGCTTGTCAAATAGTAAAAAATCGTCAAAATGTGTCGGCCTTCACGGTGGAGGCTATCTGCTTAGGCTACTCCCACTTATTCGCCAGTAGATAAACGTCGCGTCTTTGGGGCAGTCCCTTTAGAAGTCGTCAGTGTTAAAGGATTGGCCTGTGCGATACCCCAACATCATCCATCATGGCGCCGTTAGCGGTGTGACGGGCTCTTGTCATCAGTTGCTGATGGATGAAGATTTCAGCGTATTGATCGATTGCGGTCTTTTTCAGGGGGCAGAAACCTCTCCCCAAGGCCACGCCAGCGCCGGGCAACTCGCCATCGATTTCCCTCTGAATGGCGTCAGGGCTCTTATTGCAAGCCATGTCCATATCGACCATGTTGGTCGCATTCCATACCTGCTTGCGGCTGGCTTTCAGGGGCCGATTCTTTGTAGTGAGCCGTCGGCAAAACTGCTTCCTATAGTCCTTGAAGATGCCTTCAAGCTGGGTTTCAGTCGAGATCAGAAGCAGGTTGAGCGCTATATTCGCCTAGTCGAACAGCGCATCATCGCATTGCCATATAAGCAATGGTTCACGCTGGCCGACACCGAGAGACTGATCGCTCGCGTTCGCTTGCAGCGAGCAGGGCACATCCTCGGTTCGGCATATGTTGAGATTGATCTGACCTACCCGCAAAGCGGTGAGACGAAGCGCATCGTGTTTTCTGGCGATCTCGGCGCTCCTCATGCACCGCTCCTTCCTGCGCCTAAACCGCCCTACAAAGCTGACATGCTGGTGATTGAAAGCACCTACGGTAATCGTATGCATGAAAATCGCCGCACCCGTCGAAATCGACTGGAAAAGGTGCTCGAACATGCGCTGAGTAACCAGGGCACCGTTCTGATTCCTGCATTCAGCATTGGTCGCACTCAAGAGCTGCTTTACGAGCTGGAAGACATTATCCATCGCCGTGTTGCCAAAAACCTGGATAGGCAGGCCGCTACTCGAACGAGCAAGCGAGAGCCTGTACCCGCGCTCGATTGGAGCAACCTGCCGATCATTCTCGATTCCCCCTTGGCGAGCCGTTTTACCCAGGTTTATCGAGAGCTTGATCACTTCTGGGATGCAGAGGCCAGAGCGCGCCTTAATGAAGGGCGTAATCCCCTGGTTTTTCGTAACCTGCTGACGGTAGACAGCCACAAAGCGCACCTGGCAATGGTCAAGCGTCTGGCTCAAACCGCTCAGCCTGCCATCGTAATTGCAGGCAATGGCATGTGCTCAAGTGGGCGTATCGTCAACTACCTGAAAGCCATGCTGAGTGATGAGCGGCACGATGTTCTCTTCGTGGGCTATCAAGCTGAGGGCACGCCGGGGCGGTTAATCCAGCAATATGGCCCGCGTAATGGCTATGTGCTAATGGATGAGCAGCGCTATGACATTCGCGCTCAAATACATACCATAGGCGGCTACTCAGCCCATGCCGATAAGGCAGGGCTAATTCGCTTCGCCACGGGGATGCGCAACATCCCTGAACAAATCCGTATCGTGCATGGTGCGCCAGATGCCAAGCGTGAGCTTGCTCAGGCATTGGCAAGCCACTTTGCCTGCTTGGGGCATGAAGTAGAGGTGCAAATGCCTACATGATGGCCTTGGCTCAATATAAATTCTCTTGTGTGCCGGTTATGCCGCGCACCTCAATGATTAAAAGCAGCAAACGACTTTGGAGTGTCTGTGAGTATTCAGCCTGTGATACCCCGTGAAACCAGAGCGGATGAGATCGACCTGGTAGAACTCTTCCATAAGCTATGGCAGCAGAAGTTGTTGATTGCGGGTTGTACGCTTGCTGTGACACTTTGTGCGGCGGCCTATGCTTTTCTTTCCACGCCTTCCTATGAGGTGCAAAGTGTTCTACGCCCGGCACCACTGAAGGAGCTTGATGAGCTTAACAGCACCGGTGTCTATAGCTTGACACCTGAAGATGCGTTAAAGCGAGTTGGCTCAGCATTGGAGTCCTACAGCACACGCGCCGAGTTTTTTCGTAATAACCCCGAGTTGTTCGCCAATTTGAAGGGTATCAATAAAAGTTTGGAACAACGCTTTGAGGCATTCAATGCTGAAAGTTTTAGCCTGATACAGCCTGATTCAAAACGAACGGACAATCTGAGTGACTTTGTTGGTTTGAAGCTGGTTTATCCCGAGACCCTCGATGGTGTTGAAATTCTTAATGGCATTGTGCAGCAAGCCATCATCGATGAGCGCCAGCGCGTGGCTCTGGATATGGAGGGCGTGATTCAAAATCGCTTGAACAAAATCGAGCGGCAAATGGCGGCTGCCCGCGCCAGCTATGAAGCTAAAAAAGAAGCAGCCATCGCCAAGCTGACAGAAGACGACAAATTGCAGCGGGCCATCTTGCAGGATGAACTCAAGGCGCTCAGAACCGAGTTACGCACGCGTCGGCAGAACCGCATTGCCCAGCTTGATGAGGCGATCAGCATTGCCAAGGCGTTGGGCATCACCAAGCCAACCAACCCGACATCGTTAGGTGATGCTGATAATGCCGGAGGGCAGGGCAATGTGTTTCGTACTGAGGTGATCAATCAGCAATTCCCGCTGCATTTCATGGGCACGGAAGCACTCGAGGCTGAACGAGCAGCGTTGCTCAAGCGTAAGTCTGATGACTACACCGAGCCGAAGATTGCCCTGATTCAAAACAAACTGCAGATGCTCGAACACAACCGGCAGGTAGAGATGATGCAGAGCCGGGATAACGAGGATCTATTTCTGGCTAAACTCTCCGAAATGCGAGAGGAGGCCGCGCGTTTACGCAGTATCAATCTGGACCTCAATCAATTGAATCTGGTGAGAATTGATCGGCCGGCGGTTAAGCCTCTAAATCCAATCAAACCTAAAAAGCTACTCATCGTAAGCTTGTCTATGGTGATGGGTTTTATGTTGGGTGTGTGTGTTGCTTTCTTACGAGTTGTTTTTCAGCGTAAAAATTGACTTGTAGCATCTCTGTATTTTGAGAGAGGGGTATCGTCTCCTCGTGGCTTCACATCTTTGAGGGCGGGGTATGATTTCAAAATATCGAATGATGCGAGGGCTCCTGAAGCGCAAGGTCGTTAGGGACTTTCTGTGGCGTTTAATATGGTTAAAAAATCTTGGTAAAGTTCAAGCTTACCGAAAATCTCTTAAACCATCTCAGACTGTGTTGAGCGGGGCGCTTGAGAGTGAGTATTATCTGAGTCGTCTTCGCTCTGATGGTGCGACGCTGGGCCCCTCTCTTTCTGTTGATAAAGTTGCTTATTTAAGACGGCTTGCTGATCGCTTGCCGTGTTTTGCAGATAGAAACCCAGAGCTGGGGTTTTATTTGAAGGACTTGTGTGCGATGGAGGCGCATTTGGGTAAGCGCCTTTTGTTGGCTCAGTATTTGAATATTCAGGATGATCCGGTGGTGAAGCAGTTGTCTCGCGATGACTTTATTCTGGATCTTGCGGCGGCCTACTTGGGGGCTACTCCGAAATTGATGAGTGCTAATATGTGGTGGACATTTCCTGTGGATGCAAGTCCTGAGGATCGGTCAAAGCACGCTCATGTATTTCACTATGATTTGGACGATATCAAGTTCGTGAAGTTCTTTTTTTATCTTACGGACGTGGATAGTGAAAGTGGGCCTCATGTGTATGTAAGGACATCTAATCACGATATACGCTATAAAAATAGCGTGTTCAAGGCTAAGCGCTTTACTGATGAAGAGGTCCTTGCGGCCTACGGTGAAAATAATATTGTCGAGGTGTGCGGGGGGGCGGGATCCTGCTTGATTGAAGACACCATAACATTGCATAAAGGCGTGACACCATTGCGTCGCCCGCGATTGCTGCTGCAGTTTGAGTTTTCGATTAATACCTATCCAGAAATGAGTTGCGTTGTGGATCCTTCTCGCCAGCGTATTGTGCTTCAAAATGCGTGAGTGGTCTTATCTAATTTTTGCCGCTGCAGGTGTCGGGGTTGCTGCGCTGAAAGGATTTTTATATGCACATGTGCTTGGTGAGATAGAGTATGCGGCGATTGGATATTATTTACTGGCTTTGGGAGTTGGCGGGCTGCTTGTCGGCAGTGGCGTAATTCTGAGGGCTCATTCTGAGCTTCCCTCAATGGAGCTAGCGCAGCGCTTTTTATTCGTTGCGCAGGGGCGAACGGTTGGGTTCGCTTTTTGGTTGTTATTAAGTCTCCCAAGTGTAATTGCGGGATCTTTGCTTTGGGACTTTAGCCTGACTTTGCTCACGCAGGTCCAGGTTTTGGTCATGTTTTTGTTTACCTTGGATGTTGTGGCGCGGAAAAGCGACGGGGACTTTCTTGGTTATGCGCGCGCGGTGTTCTTGCGTAACTTGTTATTGTTGTTTGGTGGGCTGGCTGCCGCTTACTTGACGGGGTCTGCTTGGTTTTCAATTTTGGCTGAGGTTGTTCTTGGTTTTTTTGCTTGTGGCACCACGGTCGTTAACTGGGTCTTGAACTTTAGGCTTCCTGATGTTGACTATGTGCGACGTTGCTTTAGTTTTATTCCCGTTAGTCTCCTAGGTGGGCTGGGTCAGTATGTTGATCGTCTGTGTGCTTCGTTTTTTTTACCGGCGGTGGTTTTTTCGGCATACTCTTACCTTTCTCTGCTGATGGTCGGTGCTCTGGCAATTCAGCAAATAGTAAACACTAAAGTGATAACCTTGCTTGCAGTACGTTGTAAAGAATCGCCGCGTGATGCGTTTGCTTATTTGCTGAAGGTCTCAGGTGGCGTGTTTTTAATTGCCTTGCTGCTAATGGCGTGCGCAGCGTATGTTCTGTTTTTTAGTTGGTTCTCTGCTTCTTGGGTTAGCGTGGATATTATAGTGGTTGTCTTGTTTGTTTTAGGCGTGTCCTGTAGGGCGGCGGAGTTTTTTTCTAGTTTTCTTATCGTGATGCACAAGAAAAAGTTATTGGCTTGGATTCAGTTCGTTGGCCTGTTTGTGTATGCGATTCTTTCTGTTATTTCGTATTCTTCGGGTTTTGTACCTTTCGTTGTTTCAATGGTGAGTGGAATGATATTTTTCACTGCGGTGTTGGCGCTGGTTTCTTGGAGGGTGTCCTTTGCTTAGGCGTCTTTGGGATGTGATATGGATGCGATTTTACGCTGTCTGGGTATGTGGAGCCGGCCTATTTCGAGGCTATCGTTGCCATCCATTTGCTCGAATGAAAGGAAACGCGCTTACCATTGAGGCTGGTTGTTCTGTTCGACGGGCGGCATTGGATAGTAGCTTTGGTAACATCCGCTTGAGCTCAGGCTGTTGGCTCAATGATGGTGTGGAAATTTCAGCAATTAGCGAAGTTCGTATTGGGCGCGGTACGACATTGCAGCGGAATGTGACCATCAATGGGCAGGTGGGTCTAGGAGAGGGGTGTTTATTGGCGCCTAATGTGTTTATTTCTTCTACCTCTCATGTTCATGATCGGTTTCCAGGGATGCCAATTCGAGAGCAAGAGGGTGCGTTGCCTCGGGATGAATTTTTGCGGCTCTATAATCGGCCTATTTTGATTGGGGATGATGTTTGGATTGGTGTTAATGCCGTGTTGATGCCAGGAGTGCAAGTTGGTGCTCATGCCATTATTGGTGCTAATGCCGTAGTAACAAAAAATGTGCCTGAAGGGGCTGTTGTTGCAGGTGTGCCTGCAAAAATATTGGATTATCGTTTAGGCTTTGAGGAAAAAAATTGTGCTGAGTAATAAAACTATCCTTATTACTGGTGGGACTGGTTCGTTCGGCAATACTTTTGTCCCTATGACGCTCGCCAAGTACAACCCCAAAAAAATCATCATCTTCTCCCGTGATGAGATGAAACAGTGGGATATGGCCAAGAAGTTCGAGGGTGATCCACGCGTTCGTTTCTTCATCGGTGACGTACGTGACAAGGATCGCCTATACCGTGCTCTCGATGGCGTGGATTACGTGGTACATGCCGCCGCCACCAAGATTGTACCGACCGCTGAATACAACCCGTTCGAGTGCATCAAAACCAACATCAACGGCGCCATGAACCTGATTGATGCTTGCATCGATAAGGGCGTCAAGCGCGTTGTTGCACTGTCCACCGATAAGGCCAGTAGCCCGATCAACCTCTACGGCGCTACCAAACTCGCCTCCGACAAACTCTTCGTCTCCGGTAACTCCTATGCCGGTGGGCATGACACCCGCATGGCTGTCGTGCGTTACGGCAATGTCATGGGGTCACGTGGCTCAGTGATTCCGTTCTTCATGTCGATCAAGGACAAAGGCGAACTACCAATTACTGACGAGCGCATGACGCGCTTCATGATCTCCTTGGAAGAGGGCGTCGAGTTGGTTTGGCACGCGTTCGATGATATGGAAGGCGGTGAGATCTATGTGAAAAAGATCCCCTCCATGAAAGTGACTGACCTGGCCCGTGTCGTTGCTCCCGAAGCATCGCAGAAGATCGTTGGCATTCGTCCGGGTGAAAAACTGCACGAGCAGATGATCAGTGCTGAAGATTCCTATACGACCTACGAGTATCCTGAACACTTCAAAATTCTTCCGGTGATTCATGACTGGGCGAACTGCCCCAAGCGCATAAAGGATGGGAAGAAAGTGCCAGAAGGCTTCGTGTACTCCAGTGACAACAATGCAGAATGGATGAGTGACGAGGCGCTTTGCGCCTGGATCGAACAAAACCGCGAAAAAATCGGGAGTATCTGAGTCGTGATCCCCTATGGTCGCCAGGACATTACGCAAGCTGACATTGATGCGGTTGTCGAGGTTCTGCAGTCTGATTTTCTCACCCAAGGCCCGATGGTGCCTCGCTTCGAGCAAAGTGTTGCGCGCCATGTCGGAGCAGCGCATGCGTTGGCGGTCAACAGCGCCACTTCGGCACTGCATATCGCCTGCCTAGCTTTGGGTTTGGGAGAAGGCGACCGCCTGTGGACATCACCTATCACTTTCGTGGCTTCTGCCAACTGCGCGCTGTACTGTGGGGCGCAGGTGGATTTCGTCGATATTGACCCGCGTACCTATAACCTCTGTCCCGAAGCTCTTGAGCGCAAGTTGCAGGTGGCCGAGCGCGAGGGAACCTTGCCCAAGGTGCTCGTTGCCGTGCATCTCTGTGGCCAGCCTTGTGACATGCAAGCTATTTCGGTACTGGCCAAGCGCTATGGATTTAAGGTCATCGAAGATGCCTCCCATGCTATTGGTGGCAAGTACCAGGGTGAATTCATCGGCAACTGTCGTCACAGCGATATCACTGTGTTCAGCTTTCATCCAGTGAAGATCATTACCACCGCAGAGGGGGGGATGGCTCTTACCAATAGCGCCGAGCTGGCAGAAAAAATGGCTTTGCTACGCAGTCACGGTATCACCCGTGACCTGAAGCAAATGACCCACGCTGCCGATGGTCCCTGGTATTACCAGCAGATCGACCTGGGCTTCAACTACCGCATGACCGAATTGCAGGCCGCGCTCGGATTCAGTCAGTTGCAGCGTCTCGATCAATTCGTGGCGCGTCGCCATGAGTTGGCCGCCCGCTATGACCAACTATTGGCGGCATTGCCAGTGACAACGCCCTGGCAGCATCCCGACAGCTACTCCGGCCTGCACCTATACGTCGTGCGCCTGAAGCTGGTGCAGATCGGTAAAAGCCATCGTCAGGTCTTTGAGTCGATGCGTGAGCAGGGTATTGGCGTGAACCTGCACTACATCCCTGTACACACCCAGCCTTACTATCAGCGCATGGGTTTCATGCTTGGGGATTTCCCCGAGGCTGAGCGTTATTACGCCGAAGCCATCAGTTTGCCGATGTTTCAGACCATGACTTATGCCCAGCAGGATCGAGTTATTGAGGTGTTGCGCGAGGTGCTTTGTTGAAAAGTGTAGCTGTTCTTCAGGCGAGAACATCTTCGTCTCGGCTTCCTGGAAAGGCTCTACTCCCTATCAACGGGATTCCAGTTGCCATACTTGCAGCTAAAAGAGCGGCGAACACTGGTCGTGATGTCGTCATTGCTACATCTGATGAATGGAGCGACGACAAGCTGGCTGATGTCGCCTTGGCTTATGGCGTAAAATGTTTTAGGGGGAGTTTGAATAATACGCTTAGTCGCGTCGTTGAAGCCCTGACTGTATACACTGACGACACCGTTGTTTTTCGTTTGACTGGGGATAATGTATTTCCAGATGGTGCACTATTGGATGAGATAGAAGAAGATTTTCTGTCCACGGGTGCAGCATATATGTCCTGTAATGGCGTTTTGTCAGGGCTTCCTTATGGCGTCAGTGCTGAGGTGACTTATCTGAAGCACTTGCGAGAGGCTTGGGCTAATACTGATGCCCCTTACGATATTGAGCATGTTACGCCGTATGTTGCAAGAACCTATGGTCGTAGGGTTTTCGAAAAGTATTCATCAATGTTGAAGGGCAACTACCGTTGTACCATTGACTGTTTAGATGATTACCTGGTCGTTCAAGACGTTTTTTCTGGGATTGAAGACCCTCTGTCGGTATCAGTGTTTGAGTTGATAGCGCGCCTTGATGGAAAGCGCTATCAGCCGATTGCAAAGAGCCCTGCTAGTAAATTCGTTCTGGGTACTGCGCAGCTAGGCTTAGATTATGGGATTGCCAACAATACAGGGCGCCCTAGTTCGGCGGTGAGCGGTGAAATTGTAAAGCTTGCGATCTCTAATGGAGTTTCTCTGATAGATACGGCTCGTGCATATGGCGAGTCGGAGAGGGTCGTTGCTCAGTCTTTGCAGAATGGTTGGCAAGGGCGTGCACAAGTTATTACGAAACTTTCGCCTTTGGATGATTGCCCGGCAGATGCTCTGGATCATGTTGTAAATGCTTTTGTTGATGCAAGCGTTCATTTATCACGTGCAAATTTAAGGCAGCAAAGAATTGATGTACTCATGCTGCATCGGGCTAGCCACCTTTATGCATGGGGTGGCGCTGTGTGGCGTCGATTGCTTGAGCTTAAAGCGCTTGGTTTTATTGGCGAATTGGGTGTCTCGGTTCAGTCGCCAAATGAGTTAATGGATGCTCTTGCGAGCGAGAGTGTGTCCCATATTCAGTTGCCAATGAATATTTTCGACTGGCGCTGGAAAGATGCTGTTCCTAAAATCCGAGAGACAAAATTATCGAGACGCTTGAATGTTCATGTTCGGAGCGCTTATTTGCAAGGGGTTCTTCTTAGTCAAGAAGTTGCGGTATGGCATGCTGCGAATGTAGACAAAGCACTCGACTGTATTGAATGGCTGAATGACACTGCCAGCAAATTAGGGCGACGCAGTGTTGCAGATTTGTGTGTTGGATACCTCAGCTCTCTTGATTGGGTTGACGGAGTTGTTGTAGGTGTGGAGACGATTGAACAACTGGAATCAAATATTGAACTGTTTGGTTTGCAAGGTTTGACGGCTGAACAAGTTCGAGTGATAGACAGGGAACGGCCCGTATTGTCTGAGAGCAGCTTAAACCCAGCCCGCTGGAGCAGTCACAGATGAGTCTGGGTGTCGATATATTTTCTCTTCGTGGTAAAACCGCATTGGTAACTGGTGCTACGGGCTATCTTGGCTCGGCGATGGCTTTTGCTTTGGCTGAAGCAGGGGCGATGGTGCTGGTCAATTCTCGTTCTCGCTCTCGTAGTGAGGCACTGGTAGAAAGTATTCGTCGCTCTGGCTTTTCAGCGTCTCCGGCAGTTTTTGATGTTGCCGATGAAGAGGCCGTTAAAAGCTTTTTTGAGCAAAATGCTGGGCTCGAACTGAATGTGTTGGTCAACAATGCTTATGCCGGGGGTGGGGGCACGATCGAAATTTCCGATTCGCGCTCTTATATCAAAAGCTACGAAGTTACATTGGTTGCAGCGCACAATATGTTGCGTCACGCGTTACCTTGTTTACGTCAAGCTGTAGAAGTATCTGGTTATGCAAGTGTTATTAATATTGCATCAATGTATGGATTGGTGAGCCCGGATCATGGTGTATACAGCTCTCCGCAATCTGTAAACCCGCCGTTCTATGGTGCTGCAAAGGCCGGTTTGATTCAGTGGTCACGTTATGCTGCCTGTGAATTTGGCCGTGAGAACATTCGTGTAAATAGTATTTCTCCTGGGCCATTTCCTTCTAAGTCTGTGCAGATAGACAATCCTTCGTTCGTTGAGTCGCTGTCTAAAAAGGTGCCGCTTGGTCGCATAGGGGACTCAGATGAAATCAAAGGGCCTGTACTATTTCTGGCTTCTTCTGCTTCTTCGTTCGTCAATGGCGCCAACATTAGCGTCGATGGCGGCTGGACGTCGTGGTGAGTAGCAAAATGCGGATTGCTATACGCGCAGACGCTTCACTGCAAATAGGCACAGGGCACATCATGCGTTGCTTGACGCTTGCTCGTGCGCTGCGTGAGCGCGGGCACGATTGCCTATTCATCTCGCGCGAGCATCCGGGCAATCTTCTCAAGCTGATCAGCGAAGATGGTTTTGCAGTGCATGCTCTGCCTGTCGGCAATGAGCTTGATAGCGAACTGGCGCACGCACAGTGGCTGGGTGCGTCTCAGGCCGAAGATGCATTGTCTTGCAAGGGACTACTGGTATCCTGGTCTCCTGACTGGCTAGTGGTCGACCACTATGCGCTGGATTATCGATGGGAAGTCAGCGTGCGCCCTGTGGGTTGCCGTGTGTTGGTAATCGATGATCTTGCAGATAGGCAACATAGTTGTGAGCTGCTGTTGGATCAGAACCTGGGGCGCTCTCACCTCGATTATCAGGACTTGTTACCGCAAGATTGCACAGTCCTGGCGGGCCCTCATTACGCTCTTCTGCGCGCGGAGTTTGCTGCAGTACGAGCTGATTCGCTGGCACGTCGTGAAGAGGGACTATTGAGTAGGGTGCTTATCGCGCTAGGCGGTGTGGACCAGCATAATTACACCAGCAAAATATTGAAGGCTTTGCAGGGTTGCAAATTAGCTGATGGCATTCGGTTTACTGTCGTTTTAGGGGCTACAGCACCTCATTTTCAAAGCGTTCGCGAGTTAGCTAAGCAATGTCCTTGGCCTGTAGAAGTACTATCCGGCATCAACAACATGGCACAGTACATGGCTGCTGCTGATCTGGCTATCGGGGCCGGTGGTGCCACGTCATGGGAACGCTGTTGTCTCGGTGTGCCAACATTGTTATTGGTATTGGCCGAAAACCAACTGCCAGCCAGCAAGCAGCTTGCCAGAAGTAGAGCCGCTCTAATGATTGAGGCAGATGGTGACTTGTGCGCGAAGTTACAGCGGGCTTTCATGTTGATGTCCAACTCTGAAGCGCTCAGAGAACACTCCAGCGCTGCCCGTCGTATTACCGATGGTATAGGCGTCGAGCGCGTGCTGGATGCGATGTCATCAATTAGCGGTTCTCAGTTATATTCGGTTGGATTCTGTAATGAAAATTAGCCTGTTGTGTAGTGATGCACGCCATCCGGTAAATGCGTTCTTGCTACGCTGGATGGAGGCAAACCGCACACGCGCCACGGTTGAGCTGGTAAGGAGCAAGAGAGAGCTCAGTGGTGGCGATATTCTGTTCCTGATTTCTTGTTCGGAGATCATTACTGCTGACGACAGAGCAGCCTATTCGCATAGCTTGGTTCTGCATGCCAGTGATCTCCCGCATGGGCGGGGCTGGAGTCCGCATATTTGGCAAATACTTGAAGGTGCCGAAGAAATCGTACTGAGCCTGATCGAGGCAGAAGACAGAGTCGATACGGGCTGTATCTGGAAGAAGATCAAAATTCCTATTGCTAAAGACATGCTCTGGGATGAGATCAATCATCAGTTGTTCGTGGCGGAAATCGAGTTGATTGATTTTGCTGTGAGTCAATGGCTTGCGATTGTGCCTACCCAGCAAGATGAATGTGGTGAGGTGACTTACTATCCGCGGCGAAAACCCGAGGATAGTAGACTCGATCCACGGCTTAGTATCGAAAGCCAGTTTGACCAAATGCGTGTGTGCGACCCTCTTCGCTATCCTGCATTCTTTGAGTTGTATGGTTGCAAATACAAATTGACCCTGGAGAAGATCGATGAGTGAGTGTATTGAGATTGATGGTCGTAAAATTGGTGGCGCTCACCTTCCTTACGTGATTGCGGAGATGTCTGCCAATCATAATGGCAATATTGATACAGCTTTTTCAATTATTGCTCAGGCCAAGCAAGCTGGTGCTGATGCCATCAAGATACAGACTTATCGTCCCGATACGATTACATTAGATTCGGCTCTACCAGATTTTCAGATCCATGATGGCCTATGGGCAGGCAAAACGCTCTACCAGCTTTACGAGTGGGCTCATACTCCTTGGGAGTGGCATGCGCCTTTATTCGATTACGCACGCAAGTTGGGTATCACTATTTTCAGCTCGCCATTTGATTCGACGGCTGTTGATCTTTTGGAGAACCTTAATGCGCCAGCCTACAAGATTGCCTCTTTCGAGGCTGTAGACTTGCCGTTGATCAAATACGTTGCCAGTACCGGGAAACCGATGATCATTTCCACTGGTATGGCCGACGCTGAGGAAATTGCTGAGGCCATTGAAGCTGCTCGTGAAGGTGGGTGCAAGGAGCTGGCCATATTGCATTGCGTTAGCGGTTACCCGGCGCCGGCTGAAGATTACAATTTGCGTACAATCCCGGACATGATCGCTCGGCACGGCTTAGTAACTGGATTGTCCGATCACACCTTGGATAACACTACGGCAATCACGAGCGTCGCTTTGGGTGCTTCCATTATCGAAAAGCACTTCACTCTAGACCGATCCGGTGGCGGCCCTGATGACAGTTTTTCTCTTGAACCCCACGAGCTCGTTGCGCTTTGCCGTGATACCAAGACAGCTTGGCAGGCGTTGGGGCAAGTGGACTATGGACGCAAATCAAGCGAACAGGGTAATGTCAAATTTAGGCGGTCACTGTATTTTGTAAAGAATTTGAACGCGGGAGATGTTGTAACGCCAGACGCGATTCGTAGCGTACGGCCAGGGTTTGGAGTTCCGCCTAAGTTTGCAAATAACATTGTCGGATGTCGTGTAAATGCCGATGTTGCTGCCGCCTCAGCAGTCACGTGGGGAGTATTAAGTGACAAGGCTTAGTTTTGTCGTTTCAAAAAAAGATTTGCGGGCAACAATCGGTAGTGCTGCTATTGTTATTGTTGGAGCTGTTTTTTTGCTTGTTTTAGATGTTCTGATGCCGTTCACGTCTGCCTACGCAGATGTGATTCCGGCATATTTTATTTACACCTCTTTTTTTTGTGTGTTTGTTTTATTTTATTCATTGTTCTCGCTGTGTTTTATGAGCGTGCCGGTCTCAGGTGGGGGGCAGAGAAGGCTGCCGGTCGGTCTGTCGCAGGCAATGAATCTCTCGTTATTTCTGTCTGTGTTGGCTATTTTTTCTCTGTTTGTAGATAGGGCTTTCTATAGAGGGGTCGACTTTGCCAGTAATAATTTTGTTGAAATGCGTGCGGCTTTAAACTCTAGCGCTACGGGTTCGATATCTTCTGTGTTTAGTTTTTTTGGTAATCTTTTTCAGTTTTCATATTTTTTTACGTTGCTTGCTGCCGTTTTTTATAGGGAGTTTATATCTGCTCAAAGATTTTTGGTCTATGTGTTTTTTATTTGTGCGTGTGTTTTATTGGGCTCTTATTTGCTTGGGGGGCGGGCGATTATTGCTGTTGTGTTTTTGAGTGTTTTGGCGGGGTTTGTTGCGCGGGTTGTCGTAGGGGCTTCGTCTTTTGGTGCTTTTTTTAAAGGTAAGAATTTACTTTTGTTTTTTTTCATGTCGATCATGTTTTTGTTTGTAGTTATTTATGTTTTTTATATGCGGTCTTCTGTTGGGGGGACAAGTTCGGTTGAATATTTGAATAATTTTTTATTTCATTTGCATGGTGTTTCCCTGTTGCCGTTAGGGCAGTGTGGGGTGGATTTTATTTGTGATATAAAGAATTACTTTTATCTTTCTCTTTTGTACTTTACTCACGTTTTCTGGGTCCTTGCTGAAAATGTCGACTCTCCATTTATGAGTTCGGGAGGGGATCCTTTGTTTGGTGCTGTGCTGAGTGTTTTTTCTCGTTGGCTGCAGTTTGATTCTGGTAGTTATGAGTTTGCAGGTTTGTTTAACTCCATGCCGGGGTCTCTCTATTACAAATGGGGGGGGTGGGGGGTTGCAGTTGGTGCTGGCCTTGTCGGTTTTCTCTTGGCGCTGGCTATGTTTTGTTTGCGTTTCTATAAGGGGGTGTTGTCGCTGGTGTTTTTTTATCTGCTCTATATGTTGCTGTTGGTTTCTCCAGTGTTATCTATTTTTAATGTAATATCCTTTGTTTTTGTGATATTTTGCTTGTTCTTTTATTTCCTTGTGTTCCATTTTTTTGGTTTTGTTTTGAGAAGGATGCGGCTGTGAGAATTGGGTTTGCTAATATTTTTTCATTTCGGCCTCATGTTGAGCAACTCCATTACTTAGCAACGCTGTTAGAACAGGCTGGGCATGAAACATTCTTTTTGACCTGCGATTCTGCCGTTAGCAACTGCTACCCACGCGCAATCAAAGGCACTGGCAAGCTCAAAGAGTGTGCTAAATGCATGGTTGGCGGTGTCCGAAGCTATACAGGGGAGGACGTTACTGCGATTCGACGGGGTTCTGTGAGTGAGTTGCCTGAGTCCATTCTGGACGAGCTCGCATTATCCAGCTCATGCACATTGACGCGCACCGAGTCAGAAGCAGAATGGATGGAGCCGGAAGTGGTGCGTGTACGGCAGTCGCTCTACGAGCCCATTGCCAGCACTTATTCGAGTACGCGGCGCTGGATTGAAGACAACGATATTGAAGGTGTCATCTGTTTCAATGGGCGGATGGACTTGACGCGTGCAGTGACGTTCGCGTGCGAACAAGCAGGAGTTCCTTTTATTACCCACGAGCGTCCCTGGTTCAGCCAAGGACTCAACTTGACGCCGAATGCGAATTGCCTGTCGCTCAAGGCAGTGAGCGATATGGTGGCCGAATTTGATGAGCGGCCACTGACTTTGGCGCAGGCTAGAATTGCAGGTAGGCATATCGGCGAGCGCTTCCTCCAGCGCAATTCCCTGGAGTGGCGCCTTTACAATACGAATCCGGAGCCAGCACCTTGGCCTCTCCAGTCAGATGGCTTGCGTGTCTTGATACTGCCCAGTAGCAAGAATGAGTTTGCCGGTCATGCTGAGTGGAAAACGCCTTGGATTGACAATACTCAGGCCCTTGACGATTTTTTCGAGGCATTTTCCATAAAGCCAGAACAGGTTGTGCT
Source organism: Pseudomonas sp. 8Z (assembly GCF_902506535.1). Classification (GTDB taxonomy): domain Bacteria; phylum Pseudomonadota; class Gammaproteobacteria; order Pseudomonadales; family Pseudomonadaceae; genus Aquipseudomonas. The sequence continues at coordinate 534,206 of NZ_LR733826.1, read as the reverse complement.
GCGTTGCCATCCAAACTGGGCCGAGAAAATCGGACAAGTTGGTGGTGATCGGTCACTGACACTCTATAAGAAGTGGGCTCACCTGCGTGGTGTTCATTGTGTGTCCAGTGAACAAAAGGCCAATACATACGACCTTATCCAGCAGGCTGACATTGTCGTGCTCAATGGGGGGAGTTCCGCCGTCGAAGCGGGGGCCTGCGGTAAGCAAGTCATTTGCCTCGGCCCCTCAAGCTACGCGCGGGCAGGCTTTGTGAGAGCCTTTCCTAATAAGGCAAGTCTGTATGAGCCTCATGCACGTAGAGATCTCGACCCCGACCAGGTAATGCGCAAGACACTACGGTTTATCTATGTGCGCTCCCACCGTCATCCTCAGTTTGTTGATTACGTTCGCCCCATTGAAACCACGCGTTATCAATATTTTCAAGGGGCGGATGCCGGTCGGATAATCGATATGTTTAAAACAGGTGTTCTGGCCGCGGACGATCCTGTCTATGGCGCATCTGATAGCGGAGAAAATCCCATCCTTGAGTTGCTCAAGGCGAAAAAATGGGGAGAGCTTGCGGATTACGACGTGCCGAGTCGCATGCTGCCGATAATGGAAATCAAGCGTCGCCTAGCTTTGCGTTGGGTCGATGACTTCAGGGCTATGTTGCCCAGGGGAGATAGAGGTTGAATCAAGCAGGTATCCCGGCGGTTACTATCGTCACGCCGTCTTATAACGCAGAGAAACTGATTGGGCGAACTATAGAGTCCGTTCTCGCGCAAACTTTCCAGAATTGGGAGTTGCTCGTTATTGACGATTGTTCCAAAGACTCTACGCGGGAAGTCGTTGCTGCCTATGCCGCGCGCGATGAGAGGGTTCGCCTGATCGCTCTTAAGAAAAACAATGGTGCTCCAGCCGCGCCCCGTAATATTGGGGTGCGTGAGGCGAGGGGGCATTGGATTGCATTCCTTGATGCTGATGATATTTGGCATCCGGCTAAGCTCAGCATGCAGTTGGAAGCGGCCGTGGCGAAGTCTGCGGTGTTCGTTAGCTCACAGATGAAAGATTTCTGGGATGAGTCTGAATTGACTTTTCCTGCCGTGACGGGGGCTGAACTGGAAGCGGTAACCTTCACTCGGCAGCGCCTTAAAGGACGGATTCCTACTTCAAGTGTGCTTGTCACGCGTGAGCTGATGATCGCATTCCCGTTCAATGAGGATATTCGTTACAAGGCTGTGGAGGACTACCACTGCTGGTTAAGGATCCTTAACAGTGGAGTTGTGAATTGGAAAGTCAAGTATCCGCTGCTTAGTTATCGTCGTATCGCAGGTCAGATTTCCGGTTCCAAGCGTTACATGCTGGAACGAATGTATATGCTGCATCGGGAGTTTCCTAATACTCGAATTTCAGCGGCGGCGCTATTTACGCTTACCCATGCGCTGGGTGGTTTTTATTACCGTATTTTAAGGAAAGGTCTATGAAACGGATCATGGTGACCGGCGGGGCCGGCTTTCTTGGCTCGCATCTGTGTGAGCGGTTATTGTCCGAAGGTAACGAAGTATTGTGCGTGGACAACTTCTTTACAGGAGCCAAGCGCAATATTGCCCATTTGCTGAGCAATCCTTACTTTGAGTTGATCCGCCATGATGTGACCTTTCCGCTGTATGTCGAGGTCGATGAAATCTATAACCTCGCTTGTCCGGCATCGCCTGTGCATTATCAGTTTGACCCTGTGCAGACGCTCAAGACCAGTGTGCATGGTGCTATCAACGTACTGGGGCTTGCCAAACGCACCAAGGCGAAGATTTTTCAGGCATCGACTAGTGAGGTGTATGGCGATCCAGAGATTCATCCTCAACCTGAATCCTATTGGGGGCGTGTGAATCCTATTGGTATTCGTTCATGTTATGACGAGGGCAAGCGTTGTGCTGAAACACTTTTCTCCGATTACCACAGGCAGCACGGTGTAAGAATCAAGATTGCCCGGATCTTCAACACCTATGGCCCACGGATGCACCCCAATGATGGGCGCGTCGTGAGTAACTTCATCGTTCAGGCTTTGCGTGGCGAGGACATCACTATCTACGGAGAGGGCCAGCAAACCCGTAGCTTCTGTTACGTTGATGACTTGGTCGAGGGCTTTGTGCGCCTGATGGGGACGTCCGATGAAGTGACCGGGCCGATCAACTTAGGCAACCCTGGCGAGTTCACCATGCTGCAGTTAGCTGAGCGTGTGTTGGCGCTTACTGGGTCGTCTTCGAAGCTGGTGTTCCGCCCTTTACCTCAAGATGATCCGAAGCAACGCCAGCCCGATATTACTCAGGCAAAAGCCGTTCTCGATTGGCAACCGACCATCGTGCTCGATCAGGGTTTGGCAAAGACTATTAGCTATTTTGATGCTCTGCTTAAAGAGGAGCCTCTGGTTTGAGTTCGCTGATGAAAATTACGGTTTTTGGTAGCGGCTACGTCGGTTTAGTAACTGGGGCTTGTTTGGCGGACGTTGGGCACTCGGTCATGTGCATCGATGTCGACCAAGGCAAGATCGACGGCCTTAATCGCGGGGTCATTCCTATTTACGAGCCAGGCCTTGAGGAAATGATCCTCAAGAACTGCAAAGCAGGTCGTTTGAGTTTTTCGACAGACGCGGTTGCTGGCGTCGATCATGGCTATTTGCAGTTTATTGCTGTTGGGACTCCGCCTGATGAGGATGGCAAGGCTGATCTGAAATACGTTCTGGCTGTGGCGGCTACCATCGGCAGTCACATGACTGACAAGAAGGTCGTTATCGACAAGTCAACTGTGCCCGTTGGTACGGCAGACAAGGTGCGTGATCGTATCGATTCGATACTGGCCGAGCGTGGCATGCGGGTTGATTTTGAGGTGTGTTCGAATCCGGAGTTCTTGAAAGAAGGCGCGGCAATCGAGGACTTCACCAAGGGCGCGCGTATCGTTGTTGGAACGGATTCACTTGAGGTGCGTGATGCTATGCGTCACTGCTATGCGCCTTACAATCGTAATCACGATAAATTGATGTTTATGGATGTGCGCTCGGCAGAACTGACTAAGTATGCAGCTAACGCAATTTTAGCAACTAAGATCAGTTTCATGAACGAGATGGCCACATTAGCTGAGCGCTTGGGTGCAGATATTGAGCAAGTGCGTCTTGGTATCGGTTCGGATCCTCGGATTGGCTATCACTTCATTTATCCCGGCTGTGGTTACGGTGGCTCATGTTTCCCCAAGGATGTGCAAGCGCTTGCGCGCACAGCCATGGAGGTCGGAGTCGAGCCTGATTTGCTAATGGCTGTTGAGCGGGTTAACCATCGTCAGAAACAGGTGTTGTTTGACAAGCTCTCGCGTGCTTTCGATGGCCAGCTCGCTGGAAAGAAAGTTGCCTTGTGGGGGCTTGCCTTCAAGCCAAATACCGATGACATGCGTGATGCCCCTAGTCGGGTGTTGATGGAAGCTCTTTGGCAGGCAGGCGTCTGCGTGCAGGCATTCGATCCTGAGGCGATGCAAGAGTGTCGTCGTATCTATGGCGAGCGCTCTGATCTGGTGTTATGCGAGTCTCGTGAGGCCGCTCTTAAAGGCGCCGATGCGCTCGTCATTTGTACGGAGTGGAAGGCTTTTCGCACGATTGATCCATCTTTGCTCAAAGCGAGTCTGCGTTTTCCAGTTGTAGTAGATGGGAGAAACCTATTCGATCCGGTTGAGATGGCCGACGCAGGTTTGCTGTATCACGCTATTGGTCGTGGGTTGAGTCAATGACGATCCTTATTACAGGGGCTTCTGGTTTTGTGGGTGGAGCCCTTGCTAAGTGTCTATTTGAGCAGGGGCGCACTATTCGCACTTTAGGTCGTACGCGACCTAAAGTGGCTGTTGAGTTTGTCCAAGGCTCTATAGATGATCGACTGGTTTCAAGGGGGGCTCTCGAAGGTGTCGACTGTGTTGTGCATTTGGCTGGAAGAGCGCACCAACTCAAGGACGCCAGCGAGGATCCGCTAGAAAGCTTCAGGGTTGCCAACTGCAAGCTTTCCGAGGCGCTGGCAGCTCAAGCAATTGATGCTGGTGTTAGACGTTTCGTTTTTATTAGTTCAATTGGTGTGAACGGTGCCGTCACAAAAGATGGCCAGGCTTTTACCGCGCTCAGTGAGCCGGAGCCCCACTCACCTTATGCGCGCTCCAAGTATGAGGCTGAAGTGGCGCTCCAGGCGTTGTGTCGTGAGAGCAGTATGGAGCTCGTTGTCATACGCCCGCCGTTGGTTTACGGCCCAGGTGCGCCAGGCAATTTCGCTAGCCTGATGCGTTGGGTCGGTCGTGGCGTTCCATTGCCACTTGGCGCGATTCACAACAAGCGCTCGCTGGTTGGTGTCGATAATCTCGTTGATCTAATCATTCGTTGCATCGACCATCCTGCAGCCGCTAATCAGGTGTTTTTGGCGGGTGATGGCGAAGATTTGTCTACAACGGAGTTGCTACGGCAGGTGTCAGACGCTATGGCGCGCCCTGGATGTTTACTGCCAGTCCCGTCCAGCTTCCTTAGATTGGCTGCTAACGCTTTGGGGAAGAAAGCGATGGCTCAGAGTTTGCTGGATTCTCTTCAGGTGGATATCAGCAAAGCACGAAATTTGCTGGGCTGGGAGCCTCCCGTTTCCGTCAAAGAAGGTTTGAGAAGGTGTGTTCGTGATTCGTCTGTTTGATGTTCTATTTGCTTCGCTGGGGTTGGTGTTCGGTTTTCCCGTACTGCTGGTGATCTATGTGTTGGGTCTTTTCGATACCGGATCGCCGTTGTTCCGTCAGGAGCGGGTAGGGCGTCAGCAGAAGCCTTTCATTCTGGTCAAGTTTCGTACGATGGCGGTCGACACTGCCTCTGTTGCCAGTCATCTGGCTTCCAGTGCATCCATCACGCGACTCGGCGCTTTTCTGCGTAAAACCAAGCTCGACGAATTGCCTCAGTTGTGGAATGTGCTCAAGGGGGAGATGAGCCTGGTTGGCCCACGCCCTGGCTTGTTCAATCAGCAGGAGCTCACAGCGGCGCGTGCCGAGCGCGGTGTGTTCGAAGTGCGGCCGGGTATCACGGGGTTGGCTCAGGTGAGTGATATCGATATGTCGACACCGCAATTGCTCGCTGAAACCGATCAGCGGATGATACGTGAGCTAACGCTGGCGCATTATTTCAAGTACATCCTAATGACGGTTCTCGGCAAGGGGGCTGGGGATCGAGTGGTTCGTTAGTTATGAAGCGTTAGTAGCCCTCCATCCATGGGGCTGACATCGTATTCAAGGGACATGAAGACTTAAGAGGTTGTGATGTTAAAGGCTGCTGATCGCCTACGTGAGCGTTTGATTGGGTTATCTCGACGCTCCAAGCGCATGCTTCAGGTCGTGGCGGATGTTGTGCTGGTCTGGTGTGCGCTGTGGTTGGCCTTTGTGGTGCGCCTGGGTGAGCCAGGTGCTGTTAATCCTTTTGGGGTTCATGCCTGGATCTTTGCACTGGCGCCCATAATCTCTGTGCCTATCTTTATCCGTATGGGGATGTATCGTGCAGTCATGCGTTATTTCGGTAATGACGCACTGAAGAGCATTTTCAAGGCGGTTTCTCTTTCTGCATTGCTACTTGCCTTGGCTGTGTACTGGTATCGCGATGCGCCAGTCGTGATTCCGCGCTCCATGGTGCTCAACTATTGGTGGTTGAGTCTCATGCTTATTGGCGGTCTGCGCTTGTTAATGCGGCAGTACTTTATGGGGGACTGGTTTTCTGCTGAGCACCCTAACCAGTTTCAGGTGCGTGACCGGGGCTTGCCTCGTGTTGCCATTTATGGGGCTGGGGCTGCTGGTAACCAGTTGCTGGCGGCGTTGCGTATGGGGCGTTCACTGGCGCCTGTTGCCTTTATCGATGATGATTCATCGATTGCCAATCGCGTCATTTCAGGGCTTAAGGTCTATAAGCCAAAGCACATTCGGCAGATGATCGAGGAAACCAGGGCGCAAGAGATACTCTTGGCTGTTCCTTCTGCTTCGCGTGCGCGTAGGCGCGAGATTCTTGAACTGCTAGGTCAGTACAGCCTGCACGTGCGCAGCGTGCCCGGTTTTATGGATTTGGCCAGTGGGCGAGTCAAGGTCGATGATGTTCAGGAGGTTGATATCGCCGATCTGTTGGGGCGTGATCCGGTGCCGCCGCAGAAGACCTTGTTCGAGCGTTGCATCCGTAATCAGGTGGTCATGGTTACTGGTGCAGGAGGGTCGATTGGTTCGGAGCTTTGTCGGCAGATTGTAGCCAACACACCGAAAACACTGCTGCTCTTTGAGCACAGTGAGTTCAATCTTTACAGTATTCACTCCGAGTTGGTGCGTCGGATTAAGCACGAGTCTTTAGCGGTTCAGTTGATTCCGATTCTGGGCTCTATCCGTAATCCCGAGCGACTTGAGGAGGTCATGTCGAGCTGGTCGGTGGATACGGTTTATCACGCTGCGGCTTATAAGCATGTGCCGATGGTCGAACACAACATTGCTGAAGGCGTGCTAAACAACGTCTTTGGCACACTGTTCACTGCCCAGGCTGCCATCAAGGCAGGCGTGGAGCATTTTGTTCTGATCTCGACAGACAAGGCCGTGCGGCCGACAAATGTTATGGGTAGCACCAAGCGTTTGGCTGAAATGGTCTTGCAGGCGTTGAGTCTTGAGCAGGCTCCTGTGCTGTGGGGGCGCGATGAGACTGTTCACCGGGTCAACAAGACTCGGTTTACCATGGTGCGCTTCGGTAATGTGTTGGGCTCTTCTGGTTCGGTGATTCCTCTTTTCCATGCGCAGATTCGCCGTGGCGGCCCGGTGACGGTGACGCATCCTAATATCACGCGTTACTTCATGACGATTCCAGAAGCAGCGCAGTTGGTGATTCAAGCGGGCTCGATGGGCGAGGGGGGGGATGTTTTCGTGCTGGATATGGGGCAACCGGTAAAAATTGCCGATTTGGCCGAGAAAATGATTCAGTTGAGCGGCTTGAGTGTGCGCTCTGCTGAGCATCCGCACGGTGATATCGCCATCGAGTTCTCTGGGTTGCGCCCAGGCGAGAAGCTCTACGAAGAGTTGCTGATTGGTGACAACGTAAGCCCTACCGAGCACTCGATGATCATGCGTGCCAACGAGGAAATGCTGCCATGGGGGGAGTACAGGCAAGTGCTCCAGACTCTCCATGAGGCGGTTGTTCGTGAGGATTACGAGCGCGTGCGGCAGCTTTTGCGTGAGGTCGTTTCAGGCTACCGCCCCGAGGGAGAGATTGTGGATTGGCTGTATTTGCAAAAGCGCACGGAGATTTGACAGGTTGTCATGAGCGTGTATGTTGAATCTCGTGGCACACAGCCACATATGGATCAACTCACGTAAGGATACACATGATGAAAGTCCGCTTTGCTTCTCTGTTGTTTGCCGCTCTGGCTTCCTTCTCTCTGGCTGTTTGCGCTGCCGAACCACCTAAATCCGATGCGGTTAAGCCTGTTGCCGCTCAGGTGGCGTCGGCTGTGGTCAATCTGAATACCGCAGATGCTGCCACGCTGCAGCGTGAACTGGCAGGTATCGGCGAGACCAAGGCGCAGGCGATTGTCGCTTACCGTGAACAACACGGTAACTTCGCTTCGGTCGACGAGTTGCTGGAGGTTAAGGGGATCGGTGAGGCAACTTTGGCGAAGAATCGTGACAAATTGAGCGTGAATTGACGCTCGCCATCGCTGCTAACTGAGGCCGGTCTTTGATCGGCCTTTTTCGTTAACGGTGCTGTTTTAGACGAAAAAGCCTCGGCATGAACCGAGGCTTTGAATTTGGCTCCGCGACCTGGACTCGACAGCGAAGCTGAACGCGCTTTAGCGCGGCCCCGAAGGGGTGAGCGAAGCGAATAACCTGGGACGTAGTCCCTGGTGAGAGTCCGCCGAAAACGAAAAAGCCTCGGTATGAACCGAGGCTTTGAATTTTGGCTCCGCGACCTGGACTCGACAGCGAAGCTGAACGCGCTTTAGCGCGGCCCTGAAGGGGTGAGCGAAGCGAATAACCTGGGACGTAGTCCCTGGTGAGAGTCCGCCGAAAACGAAAAAGCCTCGGTATGAACTGAGGCTTTGAATTTGGCTCCGCGACCTGGACTCGAACCAGGGACCCAATGATTAACAGTCATTTGCTCTACCGACTGAGCTATCGCGGAACAACGGCGCGTATGTTACTGATTAAAAAAGAGAAGTCAACACTTCAACACGATATCTACGTGCTTAGAATTCGGGGTGTCCAGCGATGGTGTGTTGGGAGGGGCTTTAGCCGCGATGGCTGTCAGTCCGTAACAGATCGTGGCTGAGGCAGAATGTCTCCCAGTCGTTCCAAGGCCAGCGGTGCCTGGGTATTGGTGTAGGAACCCCGCCTCGGGTCGAAGCTTTGGCTTTTGCGGTGCTCTGTCGAACGATTCGCGGCTGAAGCCGCTCCTACAGTGACTGTTGGCGCATACAAAAACGCCGGCTTATGGGCTGGCGTTTTTGTTTGTCGTCGAGGCTTACAACACCGCGTGAATCGCGCGGGTGATGCTGTCCAGATTGCTGTTGTTCAATGCGGCAACGCAGATGCGGCCAGTGCCTACGGCGTAGATGCCGAATTCGTCTTTCAAACGCTCGACCTGCTCTACGGTGAGGCCGGAGTAGGAGAACATGCCGCGCTGCTGTGCAACGAAGCTGAAGTCACGTTTGGCGCCCAGTGCCGCGAGTTGTTCGACCATGGCCAGGCGCATGCTGCGGATGCGGTCGCGCATTTCACCCAGCTCGGCTTCCCACATGGCGCGCAGTTCCGGGCTGTTGAGCACGTTGGCGACGACGGTGGCGCCGTGAGTCGGTGGGTTGGAGTAGTTGGTGCGGATCACACGCTTGAGCTGCGACAGCACGCGAGTCGATTCTTCGCGGCTGCTGGTGACCAGCGACAGGGCGCCGACGCGCTCGCCATACAGGGAGAACGACTTGGAGAAGGAGCTGGAGACGAAGAACTCCAGGCCTGACTCGGCGAACAGGCGCACGGCTTCGGCGTCTTGGTCGATGCCGTCGCCAAAGCCCTGGTAGGCGATGTCGAGGAAGGGTACGTGCTCGCGTTCACGCAGCACGTCCAGTACGGCTTTCCAGTCTTCCAGTTGCAGGTCGACGCCGGTTGGGTTGTGGCAGCAAGCGTGCAACACGACGATGGAACGGGTAGGCAGGTTGCGCAGGTCTTCGAGCAGGCCGCCGCGGTTCACGCCGTTGCTGAACGGGTCGTAGTAGCGGTAGTTCTGCACCGGAAAGCCAGCCGCTTCGAACAATGCACGGTGGTTTTCCCAGCTTGGATCGCTGATGGCCACGGTGGCGTCCGGCAGCAGGCGCTTGAGGAAGTCAGCACCGATTTTCAGTGCGCCAGTACCGCCTATGGCTTGGGTGGTGATGACTCGGCCTGCTTCGATCAGGGCGGCGCCCTTGCCGAACAGCAATTCCTGCACAGCCTTGTCGTAAGCAGCGATGCCCTCGATTGGCAGGTAACCACGCGGGGCGTGGGCCTCGATGCGCGCTTTCTCGGCTGCTGCGACTGCGCGCAGTAGCGGAATTCGCCCTTCTTCGTTGTAGTAAACGCCCACGCCCAAGTTGATCTTGGTGGTGCGGGTGTCAGCGTTGAATGCTTCGTTGAGGCCCAGGATGGGATCGCGCGGAGCCATTTCGACGGCGGAGAAGAGACTCATGGTGGGTGCGGCAACTCGAGTGAGGGGTGGGTGGCCAGGCGTCCCCAACGAAAGCGCTAGGGGGCGCGTAAACGGGGCGTTAGTATAACGACCCTGAATCCAGGGGGCGACAGCGCAATGCCCTGAATTAAGGCCTTTTGCCCGCTAATTCGACTCTACTTGGCACTATTGCCAGGTCGCCCTGCAATTCATGACTTTTGACGCAGCCGGAAGGGAGGCGTCACAGTCATTTGTCGAGGTGCTGCATGTCCGAGTTTCAATTGGTGACCCGCTTCAAGCCTGCTGGCGATCAGCCTGAGGCAATCCGGCAGATGGTCGAGGGGCTGGAAGCTGGCCTGGCGCACCAGACGCTGCTGGGGGTGACCGGTTCGGGCAAGACCTTTTCCATCGCCAATGTGATCGCCAAGGTGCAGCGTCCGACGCTGGTACTGGCGCCAAACAAGACCCTGGCCGCGCAGTTATATGGCGAGTTCAAGTCGTTTTTCCCGAACAATGCGGTGGAGTATTTCGTCTCCTACTACGACTACTACCAGCCGGAAGCTTATGTGCCGTCGTCGGACACCTTCATCGAGAAGGATGCGTCGATCAACGACCACATCGAGCAGATGCGCCTGTCGGCGACCAAGGCGCTGATTGAGCGCAAGGACGTGATCGTGGTCTGCACCGTGTCCTCGATCTACGGTCTGGGTAGCCCCGAGGAGTACCTGAAGATGGTGCTGCACCTCGACAGGGGTGACAAGATGGATCAGCGCGCACTGCTGCGCCGCCTGGCCGAGCTGCAGTACACGCGTAACGACATGGATTTCGCCCGCGCCACCTTTCGTGTGCGCGGCGACGTGATCGACATTTTCCCGGCGGAATCGGATCTGGAGGCCATTCGTGTCGAGCTGTTCGACGACGAGGTGGAGAGCATCAGCGCCTTCGATCCGTTGACGGGGGAGGTCATTCAGAAGCTGCCGCGTTTCACCTTCTACCCCAAGAGCCACTACGTCACCCCGCGTGAAACCCTGCTGGAGGCGGTGGAACACATCAAGGCCGAGCTGCAGCAGCGCCTGGAGTACTTGCGCGGTGCCAACAAGTTGGTGGAAGCACAGCGCCTGGAGCAGCGTACGCGCTTCGATCTGGAGATGATTCTGGAGCTGGGCTACTGCAACGGCATCGAAAACTACTCGCGTTATCTGTCGGGTCGCCCGGCCGGCGCGCCGCCGCCCACCCTGTACGACTACCTGCCGGATGAGGCGCTGCTGGTAATCGACGAGTCCCACGTCTCGGTGCCGCAGGTCGGCGCTATGTACAAGGGTGACCGTTCGCGTAAGGAAACCCTGGTGGAATACGGCTTCCGTCTGCCTTCGGCACTGGATAACCGGCCGATGCGCTTCGAGGAGTGGGAGTCAGCCTGCCCGCAGACTATTTTCGTCTCTGCGACACCTGGCCCTTATGAGGGCGAGCATGCTGGGCGCGTGGTTGAGCAGGTGGTGCGGCCTACTGGTCTGGTCGACCCACAAATCGAGGTGCGCCCGGCGCGTACGCAGGTCGATGATCTGCTTTCGGAGATCCGTTTGCGCGTGGCCACGGGGGATCGCGTGCTGGTCACCACGCTGACCAAACGTATGGCCGAGGATCTGACCGATTACTTGGGCGACCATGACGTCAAGGTGCGCTACCTGCACTCGGATATCGATACCGTGGAGCGGGTGGAGATCATCCGCGATCTGCGTCTGGGCACTTTCGATGTGCTCGTGGGTATCAACCTGCTGCGTGAGGGGCTGGACATGCCCGAGGTGTCGCTGGTGGCGATCCTCGATGCGGACAAAGAAGGCTTCCTACGCAGCGAGCGTTCGCTGATCCAGACCATCGGCCGTGCGGCGCGTAACCTCAACGGCAAGGCCATCCTTTACGCCGATAACATGACGGGTTCGATGCAGCGCGCCATCGGTGAAACCGAGCGGCGCCGTGCCAAGCAGATCGCTTTCAACGAGGCCAATGGCATCGTGCCCAAGGGCGTGCAGAAGGACGTCAAGGACATCCTCGAAGGTGCCGTGGTGCCGGGTGCGCGCAGCAACAAGCGCAAGGGGATGGCCAAAGCCGCGGAAGAGAGCGCGCGTTACGAGAACGAGCTGCGTTCGCCAAGCGAGATCACTAAACGCATTCGTCAGTTGGAAGAGAAGATGTACGCCCTGGCGCGCGATCTGGAGTTCGAGGCCGCCGCGCAGTTGCGTGACGAGATTCAGAAGCTGCGGGATCGGTTGTTGCAGGTTTGATGTGTCCGTGAGTGCGGGAGGCGCTTTAGCGGCGACGGTCGCGGCTGAAGCCCCTCCCACGGTTCTACGTGTCCCCGTGCGTGGATCACGCCTGATCGATCCATTGCCACGGCGGATGCAAAAACTGCGTCCGCTCTGCGACTGAGTTCGCGGCTGAAGCCGCTCCTACGGATGAGGCGCCGGCGTAAGGTGGATCACGCTTAACCGATCCACCGCCTCGATGGATGCGAAAAACGGCATCCCCCTACGGCAGGGCGGCGTATCTCTGTCAGGCCTCAATGCGCCGCGCCACCGCCTGCCATGTTCTGCGGCAGCTTTCGCGTCAGCAGGATCGCCAGCATGCTCACGGCCAGGGCGATGCCAATAAAGTGAAAGGCGTCGTTATAGGCCATGATGGTCGCTTGTTCATGCACGATTTGGTTCAGCTTGGCCAGCGCAGCTTGTTCGCTGCCCAGCGTCTGGGTGAGCAACTGCAGGCGCTCGTCAACCTGTGGGTTGGTGGGCACGATGGATTCGCGCAGGTAGTCGAAGTAAATCTTGGCGCGGGCATCGAGCAGTGTTGCGAGCAAGGCGATGCCAATGGCGCCGCCGAGATTGCGCAGGATGTTGAACAGGCTGGAGGCTGAGCCTGCATCCTGCGGTTGGATGTAGGCGGTGGCGATCAGCGAAATGGTGATCATCAGCATGGGTTGACCGAGTGCGCGAACGATCTGGATATGGCTGAACTGCGGGCCGGCGAAGTTCGGGTTGAGCGTGCCGGAAAAAAAGCTTGCTGCGCCAAAAAGGGCGAAGCCTGCAGCGCAGAGCCATTTCGGCGCAATGAACTGCATCAGCTTGGGCACCAGCGGAATCAGAAAGAGCTGCGGTATGCCCATCCACATGATGACTTCGCCAATCTGCAGGGCGTTGTAGTTTTGGATTTGTGTCAGGTACAGCGGTAGCACGTAGATCGAGCCGTACAAACCCACGCCAAGCCCCAGGCTGGAGATGCTGGCCAGGCCGAAGTTGCGCTCACGAAATAAGCCGAGGTTGATCAGTGGGTTGGGGCGGGAAATCTGCAGGATGACGAACAGGATCAGGCTGACCAGCGCCACGCTGCCGAGGCCGACGATCAGTTGCGATTCCAGCCAGTCCTTGCGATGACCTTCCTCAAGAAACACCTGCAGGCAGCCCAGGCCCAGGCCCAGCGTCACGATGCCGGCGTAGTCGGTGGTCTTCAGCAGCTCCCAGTGTGGCGCCTTTTTCTCCAGGCCGTAGAGCAGGCCGGCGATCATGATGAGGCCGGGTGGCACGTTGATGTAGAAGATGTATTCCCAGCCCCAGTTTTCGGTCAGCCAGCCGCCCAGCGTGGGGCCGATGGAGGGCGCGAAGGTGGCGGTGATGGCGAACAGCGCCATGCCCTTGGCGCGGTGATGCTCGGGTAGTTTGATCAGCGTCATGGTGAACGCCAGCGGGATCAGCGCACCGCCGGTGAACCCTTGCAGGGCGCGAAAAACGATCATGCTCTCCAGGCTCCAGGCCATGGAGCACAGCAACGAGGCAACCAGAAAGCCCGCCGATACCCACACCGCCAAACGGCGTGCCGACAGTAGCTGCACCAGCCAAGCGGTCAGGGGGATCATGATGATTTCGGCCACCAGATAGGAGGTGGAAATCCACGAGCCTTCCTCCAGGGTGGCGGACAGCGCGCCCTGAATATCCTTGAGCGAGGAATTGGTGATTTGGATGTCCAGCACCGCCATGAAGGCGCCGAGCATGGCGCTCATCACCGCGATCCAGTCGCGGCGGCTGGGTTCCGCCGTGGGGCGGATCAGGGCATCACCCGCCATGGTGTTCGTCGCTACGCAGGTCGACGGTCACTTCAACCGACATGCCGGGGCGGATCAGACCACGCAGCGGATTGTCGGCAGCGAAGGTCAGCTTGACCGGAATGCGCTGTACCACCTTGGTGAAGTTGCCAGTGGCGTTATCCGGTGGCAGCAAACTGAACTGCGCCCCAGAGGCTGCGAACAGGCTGTCGATGCGACCCTCGATGGGGGTGTCGGGATAGCTGTCGAATAGCAGTTCGGCTTTCTGTCCTGGGCGCATGCGGCCGATCTGGGTTTCTTTGAAGTTGGCCTGAATCCAGATGTCCTGATCTGGCACCAGTGACAAAAGGTAGGCGCCGTTCTGTACCACTTGGCCTTCGCGGGCCGAGCGCTGGCCGACCATACCGCTGATGGGGGCGTGGATCTGCGTGCGGGAGAGGTTGAGGTCTGCCTGTTCCAGGTCGGCCTGGGCGGAGAGAATCAGCGCATCAAGGCGCTTGAGCTCGGCTTCGAGGCTTGCCACTTGTTGCCGCTGTGCCTGCAGGTCGGCCTGAGCTTTGTTCAGTTGCGAGCGAGCTACGCGGTTGTCGGCGGCCAATGTGGTCACGCGCTCTTCGGACACATATCCAGGCTTGCGCAAGGTCTGCGCGCGGCTAAGGTCGATCTGAGCGCGCTCCAGTGTTGCCTGGCTGGCGGCCACATCAGCCTGGCTGGCGGCGATCAGGCTCGCTTGTTGGTCGAGTTTGCTCTGCGCCTGAGCCCGCTCGGCCTGGTGGGTTACCAGGGCGGCAAGGGCGCGTTGGCGCGCCAGACGAAAATCGCTGTCTTCCAGGGTCACCAGTACGTCACCTGCTTCGACGTGCTGGTTGTCGCGCACCATGACTTTCTCGATACGTGCATTTAACTGGCTGGAAATTCGGGTGATCTCACCTTGTACATAGGCGTTGTCAGTATTTTCGTGGTAACGACCGACCAGCAGCCATTCAGCAAAAAAAGCGCCGATGACCAGCGCTAGGAGAATGACGAAAACAAGGAGGCGGCGTTGTAGTTTTGCGGGCATGCTTGGGGCTCAATATGCATCGAAAAAATGTAATTAAATTTATCAATGTTCCCTTTTCGATAGTAGAGCCTAGAATCTGCATGCTTTGTTGCTTATGAGGAACAATCATGGGGTTGGATGACGCACTGATCTTTACCCGCGTCGTGGAGTGCCACAGTTTCACTCAGGCGGCGAACAGCCTGGGCATGCAAAAGTCCACGGTCAGTCGACGCATCGCTCTGCTCGAAGAGCGACTCGGCGTGCGTTTGCTCAATCGCACTACGCGCAAGCTGCGCCTGACCGAAGTGGGGCAGGCTTACTACGAGCGCTGTCGGCAGATCATGCTCGACTTCGCCGAGGCTGAGCAGGCCGTCATGCAACTGCAGCGCGAGCCGTCAGGGTTGTTGCGGATTACCGCGCCGATCGAGTTCGGTCAGTTGTTTCTCGGGCGAGTGCTCGGTGAGTTCATGCGCCAGTACCCACAGATCAACGCTGAGGTGGAAATCACCTCGCGCCAGGTCGATCCATTGGAGGAGGGCGTGGATATCGCCATCCTGGTCGGCCATCCGCAGGATTCCACTCTGATCGCGCGCAAGCTGTTCGAGAGTGGTCGGCGCCTCTGTGCCAGCCCGGCTTACCTGGCTGCGCATGGCACGCCGCGCAGCGTGGCGGAGTTGGAGGCGCATCGGGCAATCCTGTTGCACCACGATGCGCCGCGTTATTGGCCGCTGTTGGATGAAAGCGTGCCCTGTCAGCGGGTGCTGACTTGCAACAACATCACCTTTGCCCGCGAAGCGGCAGTCGCCGGCGCCGGCATTGCCGGTTTGCCGGTGATGATCAGCGAGGACGCCGTGCGCAGCGGGCGTTTGATCGAGTTGCTGCCCGAGGCGCGACTGCCGGTGGGCGAGGTGTATGCCATCTACCCGTCGCGGCGTTTCCAGGCGATGAAGGTCAAGGCTTTTCTCGACTTCCTTATTGCCAGCTTGCCGATCACCCGTGGTGGGTTGCTGGAGCCAGGGGCCATCGGCCTGCTAACATCGCCCGCTTGATTTAAACCTCGTGTCTTCCATCCGAGAGCATTCATGACCACCGTTCGTACCCGTATCGCGCCATCGCCGACCGGCGACCCTCATGTCGGCACCGCCTACATCGCACTGTTCAACCTGTGCTTCGCTCGTCAGCACGGTGGTCAGTTCATCCTGCGTATCGAAGACACCGACCAGTTGCGTTCGACCCGCGAGTCCGAACAGCAGATTTTCGATGCATTGCGCTGGTTGGGTATCGAATGGGACGAAGGCCCGGACGTTGGCGGCCCGCACGGCCCGTATCGGCAGAGCGAGCGTGGCGAGATCTACAAGAAATACTCGGACGAACTGGTTGGCAAGGGCCACGCTTTCCCGTGCTTCTGCAGCGCCGAGCGCCTCGATGAAGTGCGCGCGCAGCAGATGGCCAATAAGGAAACCCCGCGTTACGACGGTCACTGCATGCACCTCGATCCAGCGCAGGCGCAGGCGCGCATCGCGGCGGGCGAGTCGCACGTGGTACGCATGAAGGTGCCGAGCGAAGGCGTCTGTACGGTGCCGGATATGCTGCGTGGCGATGTCGAGATTCCGTGGGATCGCATGGACATGCAGGTGTTGATGAAGGCCGATGGCCTGCCCACCTACTTCCTGGCCAACGTGGTCGACGACCACCTGATGGGTATTACTCATGTGCTGCGCGGCGAGGAATGGCTGCCGTCGGCGCCCAAGCTGATCAAACTCTACGAATACTTCGGTTGGGAGCAGCCAGCGCTGTGCTACATGCCGCTGTTGCGTAACCCGGACAAGAGCAAACTGTCCAAGCGCAAGAATCCCACCAGCATCACCTTCTACGAGCGCATGGGCTATCTGCCGCAAGCCATGCTCAACTACCTGGGGCGCATGGGCTGGTCGATGCCCGACGAGCGCGAGAAGTTCTCCCTGAACGAGATGATCGAACACTTCGACATCAGCCGTGTGTCGCTGGGCGGGCCGATCTTCGATCTGGAAAAACTCTCCTGGCTCAACGGCCAGTGGCTGCGTGAGCTGCCGGTGGAAACCTTCGCCGCTGAAGTGCAGAAGTGGGCGCTCAACCCCGATTACCTGATGAAAATTGCGCCGCATGTGCAGGGCAGGGTGGAAACCTTTAGCCAGATTGCACCGCTGGCTGGCTTCTTCTTCTCCGGTGGGCTGAACCTGGATGCCAAGCTGTTCGAGCACAAAAAACTGTCGGCCGATCAGGTGCGCCAGTTGATGCAACTGATCCTGTGGAAGCTCGAAGCGCTGCGCCAGTGGGAGAAAGACCGTATCACCGGCTGCATCCAGGCTGTGGTCGAGCATCTGGAGCTGAAACTGCGTGATGCCATGCCGCTGATGTTCGCCGCGATCACCGGTCAGGCCAGCTCGGTATCGGTACTCGATGCCATGGAAATCCTTGGCCCGGATCTGACCCGCTTCCGCTTGCGCCAGGCGCTGGAGCTTCTGGGCGGCACCTCGAAGAAAGAAGCCAAGGAGTGGGAAAAGCTGCTGGCGAGCATCGGCTAAGTCGAGGCGTGCAACTGTGGGAGGGGCTTTAGCCGCGATGATTTGATTTTGTCGCCGCTACGACTGCAGGGATGCAGGAGGTAGAACGAAGCAGGATGCCAGAGTCGAAAGCGCCTCCCACGGTTACGGCTAACTCTCTGCGAGTGAAGGCCCTAAGTAATTGTTCTAGTGGCAAAAAATTTAGGGCTGCAGGAAAAATATTGTTGACAGGTAACCGGGGCGCTCTTAACATGCGCCCCGTCCTCGAGATGGGGCTATAGCTCAGCTGGGAGAGCGCTTGCATGGCATGCAAGAGGTCAACGGTTCGATCCCGTTTAGCTCCACCAATCTCGACTCCTTCGGGGGTGCCAGAATCGATATAAGTCGGTTCACGATTAGGGTTTTGCGTCCCCTTCGTCTAGTGGCCTAGGACACCGCCCTTTCACGGCGGTAACAGGGGTTCGAGTCCCCTAGGGGACGCCACTTATTCCAGCCGCAGCGCTCAGGCGTTGCAGCCAGACCGCAAGGTTTCGGGGCTATAGCTCAGCTGGGAGAGCGCTTGCATGGCATGCAAGAGGTCAACGGTTCGATCCCGTTTAGCTCCACCAATCACACGTAAGGCCAGCTTCATGCTGGCCTTGTCGTTCGAAGGTTTCGTCCCCTTCGTCTAGTGGCCTAGGACACCGCCCTTTCACGGCGGTAACAGGGGTTCGAGTCCCCTAGGGGACGCCATTTTCCAGCCGCAACACTTAGGCGTTGTGTGCCGACCGCAAGGTTTCGGGGCTATAGCTCAGCTGGGAGAGCGCTTGCATGGCATGCAAGAGGTCAACGGTTCGATCCCGTTTAGCTCCACCAATCACACTCAAGGCCAGCCTCGTGCTGGCCTTGTTGTTCGAAGGTTTCGTCCCCTTCGTCTAGTGGCCTAGGACACCGCCCTTTCACGGCGGTAACAGGGGTTCGAGTCCCCTAGGGGACGCCATTTTTCTTGCCGCGTTTGCGGAACCAGGGCTGCTTCTTAGGAAGTGGCCCTTTTTGTTTGCGTCGAAGAAAGAATCTGTTTGAGGCTCTGCGTGGTTGCTCGGTTTGTCGCGGTGTTTGAGTGGGCGGCGTATCATGCCGCCGTACCGGGTGTTCGCTAGGCAGCGAACCCTAGCAGCCGTTACAGGAGGCGGGATGAAGCTGAAGATGGATCAGGTGCTGCGGCTGGTGAGGGATTTGGAGGCACGGCTATGAGCTGGGATCGTCCCGCGCCCTTCGTCATCGATCTACACGTGGGCGCCGAAGATATCGATGGGCTGGGGCATGCCAACAACGCGGTTTACGTCAGTTGGTTAGAGCGTTGCGCCTGGCGGCACTCGCAGTATCTCGGGCTGGATCTGACGGAGTATCGCCGACTGGATCGCGCCATGGCGGTCGTGCGGCATGAAATCGACTACCTGGCCAGTGCTTATGAGGGCCAGCAACTGCAGATGGCGACCTGGATCGTCGAATCTGACCAGCGCCTGAAAATGGATCGATGCTTTCAACTGTTGCGACTTGAGGATGGGCTGACGTTGTTGCGTGCCCGCACCACCTTCGTTTGTATCGAACTCTCCACGGGGCGGCCCAAGCGAATGCCTGCTGAGTTCGTTGAGGGCTATGGCCGTGCGCTGTTGGCGTGACTCAGTCGCTCAGGCGCGGCGATAGAAAAATCTGCTCCGGCTTCACCACCACGTCGAATTGGCGCGTCTCTCCTGGCGCGACGATGATCGACTGGGCAACCGTTGGCCCCGTGCCGCCGCAGTAGCCTGAAGGCGATATCGCCACGGCCAGGCTCATTTGCCCGCTGGGTACGTCCAGGCTGGTGTGCTGATTCGGGGCCAGGGTCGCGACGACTTGCTCGTTGAGGTACAGCTCCACATCGCAGGCGGTCGGTGCATTGCCATCGCGGTTGATGATCAGTCGGGCTGGCGCGTCCGCAACCGGGGCTGGCGGCTGCAGTTTTGTAGCCGCTGCGTGACTGCAGAGTAGGGTGAGGGCGGTGATGAGCAGAGGGCGCATGCAAATGACTCCTTTGTCGACCGTTCGAGGCCAACCATCTTGCACGGCTGGCGCCAGCTCTTAAACTGTGCGCCCCATTTTTCTGGAAGACCCCATGCAAATCGCTCTGGCACCCATGGAGGGGCTGGTTGACGAAATCCTGCGTGATGTACTGACGCGCGTAGGTGGCATCGATTGGTGCGTAACGGAGTTCATCCGTGTGAGTGACCGCCTGCTGCCTGCCGCGACTTATCACAAGCTCGCCCCTGAGTTGTTCGAGGGGGCGCGTACGCGGGCTGGAGCGCCGATGCGAGTGCAACTGCTCGGCTCCGATCCGCAGTGCCTGGGCGATAACGCGGCTTTCGCTTGCACCTTGGGGGCGCCGGTGATCGACCTCAATTTCGGTTGCCCAGCCAAGACGGTGAACAAGTCGCGTGGCGGTGCCGTGTTGCTCAAGGAGCCGGAGTTGCTGCATGCCATCGTCCGTGAAGTCAGGCGCAGCGTGCCTGCCGAGATTGCGGTGACGGCGAAGATGCGTCTGGGCTTCGAGAGCAAGGAGGGGGCTCTGGATTGTGCGCGAGCGCTGGCCGATGGCGGTGCCAGCCAGATCGTCGTGCATGCGCGCACCAAGGTCGAGGGTTACAAGCCGCCTGCGCATTGGGAGTGGGTGGCGCGCGTGCAGGACGTGGTCGCTGTGCCGGTGTTTGCCAATGGTGAGGTGTGGACGCTGGATGACTGGCGGAGGTGCCGTGAAATCAGTGGCGTCGATGACATCATGCTGGGGCGCGGCTTGGTCTCGCGTCCGGGGTTGGCGCGACAGATCGCGTCGGTCAGGGCCGGTGATGAGCCGCAGGACATGACTTGGCGTGAGCTGCAGCCGCTGCTGCTGGATTTCTGGCTGCAGGCGCGGCGCAAGCTCGCACCACGCTATGCGCCGGGACGCCTGAAGCAGTGGCTGGCGATGCTGACGCGTACCTATCCCGAAGCGGTCGAGCTGTTCGCCGAGGTGCGTCGTGAGCAGCATTGCGAGCGTATTGATCGGCTGCTGATGGCGGCCAGTTAAAGCCCCTTTGTCTGGATAAAAGCCAGGGGTAGCGGGCGCCAAGCTACCCATTTACGCCCGAGTTCCTGCGGTTGATTGAACACTCAGCGTAGGCGCGAGCTCTGCTCGCCAATGCCTTTTCGCGAGCATTTCCGGTGTTGTGCTCGGTGCTCAAGACATGCCTTGAAATTCTTCTGGACGACCCTAGATAAGTGACTGCGGGATGCCGAAGTCGGGTTCCGCGCTATGACACTTGCTGACTTATCAGGAGAATACTCATGAGCAATGTACTGTCCCTGGCCCCTTTGTTCCGCCAGTCCATCGGTTTCGATCGTTTCAACGATCTTTTCGAGTCCGCCCTGCGCAGCAATGACGCGGGCAGCTCCTATCCGCCCTACAACGTCGAGAAGCATGGCGAAGACAGCTACCGCATCGTGGTTGCAGCGGCTGGCTTCCAAGAGGACGATCTGGAGCTGCAGGTCGAGCGCGGTGTGCTCACCGTCGTCGGCAACAAGCGTGATCGCAGCGCCGAGAGCGTCAGTTACCTGCACCAGGGCATTGCCCAGCGTGCCTTCAAGCTGTCTTTCCGTCTGGCCGACCATATCGAGGTCAAGGGTGCGGCTCTGGCTAACGGCCTGCTCAATATCGAGCTTGAGCGCATCGTGCCGGAAGAAGCCAAGGCCAAGCGCATCCCCATCGGCAGTCAGCGCCCGGCTTTGGAGAGCTGATTGCACGGGGTAGACGGTGCTCACGCCTCGTCTGTGAAACAACCAAACGCCCCGATCGATTCGGGGCGTTTGCGTTTTGTCTGGCTCAGGAGCGGGTTGCTGAGCGTAGCGTTGCCCATAAACGAAAATGCCCCTGTCGATAGACAGGGGCATTCTTTCAAGCCTGCGTGCAACTTAGGCTCAGACGATGACGCCCTGGCTGCGCAGGTAATCGTCGTAGGTGCCGCTAAAGTCGGTCACACCGTTATCCGACAGCTCGATGATGCGCGTAGCCAGCGAGCTGACGAACTCGCGGTCATGGCTGACGAAGATCAGCGTGCCGGGGTAGTTCTCCAGCGCCAGGTTGAGCGCCTCGATGGACTCCATGTCCAGGTGGTTGGTCGGTTCGTCCATCACCAGCACGTTGGGCTTCTGGCAGGCCAGCTTGCCGAACAGCATGCGGCCCTGCTCACCACCGGAGAGCACTTTCACCGACTTCTGGATTTCGTCGGAGGAGAACAGCATACGGCCCAGTGCGGCGCGGATGTTTTGCTCACCGCTGGTCCACTGGCCCATCCACTCGAACAGGGTTTCATCGGCTTCGAAGTCGTGGGCGTGATCCTGAGCGTAGTAGCCCACCTCGGCGCTGTCGGTCCATTTCACGGCGCCTGCGTCCGGGGTCATTTCGCCAACCAGGGTACGCAGCAGGGTGGTCTTGCCGATGCCGTTGGGGCCGATGATGGCCACGCGCTCACCGGCTTCGATGGTGAAACCGAAGTTCTTGAACAGCACCTTGTCGTCGAAGGCCTTGGATAGCTTCTCGACGGTCACCGCCTGGCGGTGCAGCTTCTTGTTTTGATCGAAGCGGATGAACGGGCTGACGCGGCTCGATGGCTTGACCTCGGCTAGCTGGATCTTGTCGATCTGCTTGGCGCGGCTGGTGGCTTGCTTGGCCTTGGAGGCGTTGGCCGAGAAGCGGCTGACGAAGGTTTGCAGCTCGGCGATCTGCGCCTTCTTCTTGGCGTTGTCGGCCAGCAGTTGCTCACGGGCCTGGGTCGAGGCCGTCATGTACTCGTCGTAGTTGCCTGGGAACAGGCGCAGCTCGCCGTAGTCCAGGTCGGCCATATGGGTGCAGACCGCATTGAGGAAGTGACGGTCGTGGGAAATGATGATCATGGTGCTGTTACGCGCCGTGAGAATGTTTTCCAGCCAGCGAATGGTGTTGATATCCAGGTGGTTGGTTGGCTCGTCGAGCAGCAGCACATCCGGGTCGGCGAACAGCGCCTGGGCCAGCAGCACGCGCAGCTTCCAGCCGGGGGCGACTTCGCTCATCGGGCCGAAGTGCTGCTCCAGCGGAATACCCAGGCCCAGCAGCAGCTCGCCGGCGCGGGACTCGGCGGTGTAGCCATCCATCTCGGCGAACTCACCTTCCAGCTCGCCGACCTTCATGCCGTCTTCTTCGCTCATCTCCGGCAGCGAATAGATGCGGTCACGCTCGGCCTTGACCTTCCACAGCTCGGCGTGGCCCATGATCACGGTGTCGATCACGTTAAATTCTTCGTAGGCGAACTGATCCTGACGCAGCTTGCCCAGGCGCACGTTCGGCTCAAGCATCACCTGGCCGCCCGATGGCTCCAGATCGCCGCCAAGAATCTTCATGAAGGTCGACTTGCCGCAGCCGTTGGCGCCGATCAGACCGTAGCGGTTGCCGTTGTTGAACTTGACGGAAACGTTCTCGAACAGCGGCTTGGCGCCGAACTGCATGGTGATGTTAGCGGTGGAGATCAAAGGACTTACCTATCAATGACTTATGTGCGCCTGGTTTGCTCCGATACCGATTTGATACCGTTTCCAGCTTTTCCAGCTCACCCCAGCCAGAGCTTGAGTTGATCCAGCGCGCGTAGGTTGAGAGCAGCATTTGCACGGAATGGCCGAGCTGCTGAGCGATGAAGGCGGGGTTGAGGCCTGACATCAGGCTCATTGTCGCATAGGTGTGTCGGCAGTTGTACGGCGGACGGTAGCGGATGCTCAGCGCCTGCAGCGTTGGGCGCCACTGAACGTGGACGTTGGATGTCTGCTTGACGTGTACTTGGCCCTTCGGCGGTGGGAACACATGCGGCGTTGACGTGACCCGGCCAGCGCGTGTCGGGTTTTTTGTGGGCGCAGGTTTCTCTGCTCATTCCTCCGCGCGGGGCAGGCTGGCCTGCAGCGCTTGATCCCAGGGTGGTGGGAAACCAAAGCGCTGTTGCAGAAAGCTCAGCAAGAGACGAATGCGCGGGCTGCCTTCGCGCTCCAGGCGCAGGGCGTAGATGGTAGTGGGCTCTGTTGGCGGCAGGCCGTTCTCGCAGAACAGCGGCACCAGTTCGCCGCGCTGTAGGTGCTCGCTGCTCATCCAGGTCGGTAGGTGGGCGATACCCAGCCCGGCAATCGCGCTGAACAGCAGGGTTTCGGCGTTGTTGGTGACCATGCGTAGGCGCTTTGGCTTGCATTGCTGCAGCTTGCCGTCGATGGCGAAACGCCAGGCATAGGGTGGGGCGAGGCTGTCCCAGTCGAGGCCGTCATGCTGATCGAGCTCTAACGGACTCTGTGGCATGCCGCGGCGGCGTAGGTAATCGGGGCTGGCGCAGACGATACGCACCATCGAGGCTAATGGCGTTGCGACCAGGCGGCTGTCTGGCAGTGGGCCAATGCGTACCACTACATCTACTTCACCCAAGTGTTCGCCGTGCAGATCTGTGAAGCTGTCGATCAGGCGTAGCTGCACGTCTAGCCCAGGGTTAGCCGCGAGAAAGTCGGCTATGGCGGGGCCAAGATGGCGGCGACCAAAAGGTGTTGGTGCATCGATACGAATTAATCCTTCTGGAGCACTGCTCAGTGATACCGCTTCTGCGCGTGCCAGGTGCAGTTCAGTGAGAATGCGCCTGGCCCGCTCGGCGAAGGCTAACCCGGCAGGCGTTGCTCGCACGGCATGCGTGGTGCGGCTGAACAGGCTGCTGCCGATGGCGCGCTCCAGTGCATCAATGCGTCGTGCTACGGCTGAGGGTGTGAGTGGGTGGCGGCGGGCTGCCGCTGAAAAGCTGCCAGTTTCCAGTACGTCGAGAAATAGCTCCAATTGATCGGTTAGTGCGTCTGGGTTCATCTGTGCTTGCCTGTGCGAAATATGCAAAGCCATTGTGCGGGCTTGTGCGTTTCCATACTAGCAGCGGGCTTCTACCATGCAGCCAAACTTGGGAGGTGTCATGAGTCTGTTCGATCTGCTGCTGAATCTAATGTTGGGTGTCGCGCTGGGAACGGTGGGAGGTCTTTTCGGGATCGGTGGCGGCCTGATCGCCATTCCGGTGCTTGGTGTGATGTTTGGGCTCGACCAGCAACTGGCTCAGGGCACTGCGCTGGTGATGGTGGTGCCGAATGTGATGCTGGCAATCTGGCGTTACCATCAGCGTAACCGTATCGATCTGCGGCATGCCTTGCTGCTGGGTGTAACCAGTTTCCTCTGCGCCTGGTTGGCATCGCTTTATGCTGTGGGGCTGGATGCGCGCACCATGCGCCTGGCCTTCGTTTGCTTTTTGCTAGCGCTGGCAGCTTACAACCTGTTGCGAATGTTGATGCAGCAGGCGCTGCCGACTGGCGAGCTACGTTACCCCTGGGGTTGGTTCGGTGCGCTCGGTGGGGTTGCGGGTGGCATGGGTGGCCTGTTTGGCGTAGGCGGGGCGGTAGTCGCGACACCGGTACTGACTAGCGTGTTCGGTACTACTCAGGTGGTGGCGCAGGGGCTGTCTTTGTCACTGGCGCTGCCCAGCACTGCTGTCACGCTGTTCACCTATTCGATGCATCAGCATGTCAACTGGTGGCTGGGCGTGCCGCTGGCCGTTGGCGGGTTGCTCAGCATTAGTTGGGGGGTACGTCTGGCACACTCGTTACCGGAGCGCCTGCTGCGCAGCCTGTTCTGCGGCTTTCTGTTGGTTTGCGCGTTGCTGCTGGCACTGGAGCTTTAAAGCTCTTCATCATCGCGAATCAGGATGTAGCGGCGCCCTTCGGCGTCGTCTTCATGATCGTAGACGTAATACATCACTACTTCGCCGAGACTTGACTGTGCGGCCACATAGTCGCCGCTCTCGACCGTGAAGAAGGTCTTGCTGGCTGGCGCAGCGAGGCTTTCGATACGTGCGCTGAAAAACAGGGCTGGATCTTCTTCGGCGAAATAATCGTCACGCTGGCGGGCATCCCAGTCGACTGGTGCTTCGAAGGGGCCGAGTATCAAGACTCGTGCTTCGCCGAGGTCAATTTCTTCGGCATCAGCATCCTGCTCGTGCGGACGGTAGACGTTGCCGTCGAGTGCTTGCGGGTGTTCAAGCACGGCGTTGCGCGTTTGCATGTCGAGGGGCATGGTCGTCTCCAGGGGGGGCGAGGGGCAGGGCGGCAGTGTCGATGATTGGGCTTGCTATTACTAGCAAGGAAAGACATTAATCAATGCGAACGCACGTTGTGCAGCCAGGGCAATGTGCTGTCATGAGAGGTCAACTGTACGCTGTGATTGGGTGCTGATCGACGTGTGGCTCAAGGTTGCGAGCGGATCTTTCTTTGGGGAACGCAAGGCGCAGTGAGCGGGTCTAGCCTTAGACCTCCACTGTTCTGCATGGCGCTACCAAAGGCTTGTGCTGGACGGCCTGCCGAGATGCGACCATGTGCCACGAGGTATCGCGGGTGCAGGGTTTTTAGGATCGAATAATCGCTTGCTGCCAGTTGTTTGGTTGCAGGTTCCGACAAGAAGAGAGGACGCATCATGATTTATGCCAAACCCGGTACTTCAGGCGCTGTCGTGACACTCAAAGCGCGCTATGGCAACTACATCGCGGGTGAATTTGTCTCCCCACTCAGTGGCCAATATTTCACCAATACCAGCCCGGTCGATGGTTCGGTGATTGGTGAGTTTCCCCGTTCGAACGCTGATGACATCGACAAGGCACTGGATGCAGCCCATGCTGCTGCCGACGCCTGGGGCCGCACCAGCGTGCAGGAGCGTTCGCACATTCTGCTGAAGATTGCTGACCGCATCGAAGCTAACCTCGAATTGCTAGCCGTGGCCGAAACCTGGGACAACGGCAAGGCCGTGCGCGAGACTCTCAACGCCGACGTGCCGCTGGCCGCAGATCACTTCCGCTACTTCGCCGGCTGCATCCGTGCGCAGGAGGGCAGTACTGCCGAGATAGACAATGGCACCGTTGCCTATCACTTTCATGAGCCGCTGGGTGTTGTTGGGCAAATCATTCCATGGAACTTCCCGCTGCTGATGGCGGCCTGGAAGCTGGCCCCAGCCCTGGCTGCCGGCAACGCCATCGTGCTCAAGCCCGCCGAGCAGACCCCGCTGTCGATCACCCTGCTGGTGGAAATCATCGGCGACCTGCTGCCGCCGGGCGTGCTCAACATCGTCCAGGGCTTTGGCCGCGAGGCCGGTGAAGCACTGGCCACCAGCAAGCGCATCGCCAAGATTGCCTTCACTGGTTCCACTCCGGTCGGCTCGCACATCATGAAATGTGCTGCCGAGAACATCATCCCGTCGACCGTCGAGCTGGGTGGCAAATCGCCGAACATCTTCTTTGCCGACATCATGAACGCCGAGCCGGCCTTCATCGAGAAAGCTGCCGAAGGTCTGGTGCTGGGCTTCTTCAACCAGGGCGAGGTGTGCACCTGCCCATCGCGTGCGCTGGTGCAGGAGTCAATCTACGACGCCTTCATGGTCGAGGTGATGAAAAAAATCAAGCAGATCAAGCGCGGCAATCCTCTGGATACCGAGACAATGGTTGGCGCTCAGGCCTCGCAGCAGCAGTTCGACAAAATCCTCAGCTACCTGGAGATTGCTCAGCAGGAAGGCGCGCAGGTACTCACAGGCGGTGGCGTAGAGAAACTCGAAGGCGATCTGGCCGGCGGTTACTACATCCAGCCGACGCTACTCAAGGGCAGCAACAAGATGCGTGTGTTCCAGGAGGAAATTTTTGGTCCGGTGATCGGTGTTACCACCTTCAAGGACGAAGCCGAAGCCCTGGCGATTGCCAACGACACCGAGTTCGGCCTGGGCGCCGGTGTGTGGAGCCGCGACATGAACGTCGCCTACCGCATGGGCCGTGCGATTAAAGCGGGGCGGGTGTGGACCAACTGCTACCACCTGTACCCGGCGCATGCGGCCTTTGGTGGTTACAAAAAGTCCGGTGTTGGGCGCGAAACCCACAAAATGATGCTCGACCACTATCAGCAGACCAAGAACCTGCTGGTCAGCTATGACATCAATCCGCTGGGCTTTTTCTGAGTCGCGAGAGGTGAAAGGGCCGCTGTGCTCACGTGGGTGCAGCGGCCTGCTGTGATGACGGCGCGCTTTGGGGCTGCAACATGCGCTTAAACAGTTGTAGTGGCCGCTGAACCGAGCGCAGGGTGCGATGTCTATTGGCTACCCCCCCCTGAGGAGATAACCACAATGACAACACCTTTCATGCGTCCAACCATGCGTCGTCTGGCAGCTATTACCGCGTTGTTCCATTTGCTTCTGGTGGTACAGATTCCGGCTGCGAATGCGGCGATGATCGGTACTCCAGAGGTCATTGCCGAGCAGCAGCATCAGGTGGATCAGAAGCAACTGCTGGCCATGCTCGATGATCAGCAGGTCAAGGACAAGCTGGTTGCGATGGGGGTGGAGCGCGATCAGGTCGAAGCGCGTATCGCCAGTCTGACGCCTGCGGAGCTGGCTCAGTTCAACCAGCAGTTGGATCAGGCCCCGGCAGGTGCGGGTGTGGTGGGCATCATCGTGTTGTTTCTGGTGATCTTCATCATCACTGATATGCTGTGCGCCACCAACATCTTCAGTTTCGTCAAATGTATCAATCGTTAATCCGCCTCTGCTGTATTGCGTCCATTGTTCTTCTCGCTGCTTGTGCCCGCTCTCCGGTGTTATCACCGGAAGGCGAGCGCTTGCCTGAACGCGTCGAACTGAGCAATGTCCCTTTCTTTGCCCAGCAGGCATATCAATGTGGGCCTGCTGCGCTTTCCACCATGCTTAATCAGCGCGGCGTGATGACTTCGCCCGGACTGCTCAAGGACAAGGTCTATATCCCCGGGCGTGAAGGGAGTTTGCAGGTCGAGATGGTGGCTGCTGCGCGTAGCCACGAAATGCTGGTCTATCCTCTGCAGCCGCGTCTGGAGGCGGTGCTTGCCGAGGTGGCAGCGGGCAACCCGGTGCTGGTGCTACAGAATCTGGCCTTCGACTGGTATCCGCAGTGGCATTTTGCTGTGGTGGTTGGCTACGACCGTCGCGAGCGTACGCTTATCTTGCGTTCGGGAACTACGCGCCGCCTCGAAGACAGCTTTACAAGCTTCGACCGTACCTGGGCCCGAGGTGGTCGCTGGGCTGTGGTGACCCTGTCGCCTGAGCGCTTGCCCGCGCAAGCTGACATGCGTACCTGGATGAAGGCAGCCAATGATTTGGAGCAAACGGGTCAGGCTGCTGCTGCCCGTCGTGCTTACCGAACGGCGAGTGAAGCTTGGCCCAAGGAGTCACTGCCTTGGTTTGCATTGAGCAACAGCCGTTATGCAGAGGGGGATCGCCAAGGTGCTGAGCAGGCGCTGCGGGAAAGTCTGCAGCGTGAGCCAACTTTTGCGGCTGGCTGGTTCAATCTTTCTCAGGTGTTGGCTGAGCAGGGCTGCGCGCACGAGGCAGCAGCCGCGCAAGCTTGCGCCCGCAAACTGGCGCCTGGGGATGAGCGCTTCGGCGCAGCACTCAAGCCAGCTAGCGGGGCCGGGCAGTGCCAGGCTTTGCCGAGCTGCCCATAGTTAAACCAGAGCGTGCTATTAGACTTGAAACAATGCCCCTGTCTATCGATAGGGGCATTGTCTTTGGGCTCAGAGCGTTTTTCGCCTGTCTTTGCGGGGCCGCTATCGGTATTGCGCTGGATGCCTCGCTTACGTTTTTAGAAGTGCCCTTTCGTCATTCAGTTTGGCGTCTTGTGCCATCTCAGCCATGGGGGCGAGTGAGTAGGGCGCGAAATTCCTCTTCCGGTACGGGGCGGCTAAATAGATAGCCCTGATAACAGTGGCAGCCCTGCTCCTGAAGAAACTCCAACTGCTCCTGCTGTTCGACGCCTTCGGCGATGATTTCAAGGTTGAGGCTGCGTGCCATGCCGATGATGGCGCGTACGATTTCTGCGTCATTGGGGTCGTTGGTGGCATCGCGTACAAAGGATTGATCGATCTTGAGTACGTCGACTGGAAGGCGCTTGAGGTAGGTTAGTGAGCTATATCCGGTACCGAAGTCATCCATGGCAAAGCTGACGCCGTTCTTTTTCAGGCGCAGCATCTTGCTTATGGTGTCGTCAATATTCTGTATCACGATGCCTTCGGTGATCTCCAGCTTGAGCATGGCGTACGGTAGCTGGCTGTCGCGCAGATAGCTTGCGACCCGCTCGACGAAATCGTGTTGGCGGAATTGCCGCGGACTGATGTTGACGCACAGGCTGAAGCGCAAGGGATCGACCAGGCCGTCGGCTAGTAGGCGGGAGCAGACATGGCATGATTCGGCCAGCACCCAGCCGCCGGCCTCGACGATCAGGCCACTTTCCTCCAGTACTTGAATGAACTGAGCAGGCGATTGCATGCCTTGCTGCGGATGCCGCCAGCGTAACAAGGCTTCTGCACCGACAATGACACCATCGCGGGCATCGACCTGGGGTTGGAAATACAGCTCGAACTCGCCGTGCACCAATGCACTGCGTAGCTCATTCTCCAGACGCAGGCGTGCGCTCGCAGCGTCTTGCATTGAGGTGCGAAATACTTGGATGGCATTGCGCCCCGAGTCTTTGGCACGGTAGAGCGCAATGTCGGCACGTTTGAGCAGGTCGGCCGGGGTTTCGCCGTGGTCGGGGATCAGTGCCACACCGATACTGGGGGTGACCTGTAGATGGTGTCCGTCGATCAGCATGGGCTCGGCCAATAAGTGGCGCAGTTTCTCCGCAACCTGGTGAACCTGATGCATGACTTCCGAGCGCTTACCTTCCAGGCCGGAAAGCAGCACGACGAACTCGTCTCCGCCGAGGCGAGCGACGGTGTCCTCAAGGCGCACGCTGGCTTCCAGGCGGGCGGTGATCAGGCGCAATACGGCGTCACCGATGGGGTGGCCCAGGGAGTCATTGATGTGCTTGAAGTGATCCAGGTCGAGGAACAGCAGGGCGCCGCGTAGGTTGTGGCGCTTGAGCAAGGCGATCTGCTGCGTCAGGCGATCCATCAGCAAGGTACGGTTGGGTAGGTTGGTCAGTGCGTCGTGGTAGGCAAGGTGTTGCACCTGTGCCTGCGCCTGTTTCAATTCGCTGACATCGCGTGCGGTCAGTAGCAGGCAGGCCAGGCCGTTGAGTTCGATGGGTTGGACGGAGACGTCGACGAGGCATTGGCCGCCATTGCGATGGCGACCGTGCATTTCCATGTGAAGCACCTGACCATAAAGCGTCAGGTGCTCGATCATCTGGGTGCGCTCTTCAGGGATAGCCCAGATATTGATTTCGAATGATGTGCGGCCGATAACTTCCGCACTCTGATAGCC
The DNA here is from genome assembly GCF_902506535.1 of Pseudomonas sp. 8Z. Taxonomy (GTDB): domain Bacteria; phylum Pseudomonadota; class Gammaproteobacteria; order Pseudomonadales; family Pseudomonadaceae; genus Aquipseudomonas. The sequence continues at coordinate 503,503 of NZ_LR733826.1, read as the reverse complement.
AGTAATGCGGGTGAAACCTTCGTTGACCTCGATGTAGCGGCCCGTGTCACGCTCGGTGATGGTGATGGCGTCCGGGCTGGAGTGGAAGGCTTTGGCGAACTTTTCTTCCGAGGCGCGCAGGCGTTGTTCGCGCAGTACTCGTTCGCTGATGTCCACCAGTGTGCCGACCATGCGTAGCGGATGTCCGTCGTCGCCGAGCAGCAGTTTTGCCGTTGTCTCCAGAATGCGTGACTCACCGCTGTCTAGCTGTACGCGATAGGTGACTTGGTAGCTGTTGCCGTGCTGTTCCAGTAGTTCTCGATAGGCCCGGCGTAACGCGCGTCGATCCTCGAGTGGAACCTGGATGAAAAAATCATCGAAGGCGCCGTCGAATGGTTGTGTGGCGAGCCCATGCAGGCTGGCTGCGCGGGTGCTGGCGAACATGCGGCTACTGGGGATATGCCAATCCCAGGCGCCAAGGTCGGCTGATTCCAGGGCCAGCTTCAAGCGTGCCTGGCTTTCACGCAGAGCCAGTTCCTGCTGGCGTTGTTGGGTGATGTCGCGCACGGTGAGGACAATGCAGCGTGTGTCATCGAGTTCGATTTCGCCGCCAAACAGCAGGTTGATGCTCTCGCTGCCGTCACGGCTAAAAAGGTGTACTTCGAGGTTGTCCAACTGGCCGTTACCGAGGGCTTCGATCATGCGCAGGCGATCGCCGGGGTCGGCCCATATGCCTAGTTCTAGGGAAGTTCGGCCGATGGTTTCCTGATTGCTCCAACCAAATTGGCGTTCGAAGCTGGTATTGACCTCGACGAACCGGCCTGAGGCGTATTCGGTAATCGCCACGGCGTCAGGGCTGTGCATGAATGCTTTGGCGAACTTGTCCTTGCTGCTGCGCAGGGCCGATTCGGCACGGCGGCGTTCGCTGGTGTCGACGAAGGTGCAGAGCAACAGGCGTTCGCCTTGCAGCTCTATATATTGGCTGGATAACACGCCGTCGAGGACCTCACCGCTACGGCTGCGTAGCTGCACGTCCTGTATTACGGGGTCGCGGCTGATCGGTGCCTGTTGACGTAGTTGATCGCGCTGCTCGAGATGAACCCAAAGGTTCAGTTCATGAGTCGGGCGACCAAGGCTTTCGCTTGCATTCCAGCCGAAGGCTTGGGTGAAGTGCTGGTTGATCTCGATGATTTCGCTATTGTCATAGCGCACCAGCATCATGATGTCCGGGCTTAGGCGAAACAGGCTGGAGAAGCGTTCTTCCGAGGCGCGCAAGGTGTCGGCACGTTCCTGCTGGGCGCTGATGTCGCGAATCACGCCAAACATGCGTAGGTTGCCATCGGTTTGGCGTTGCAGGCTGCCGATGATTTCTACCCAGTGCAGGCTGCCATCGGGCCAGCGAATGCGGTGGCGCAGGGCGTTGCTAATTGACTGTCCTTGCAGGATTGCATGGAAGGTCGCCAGGACGCCGGGGCGCTCTTCTGGCGGAATCAGGTCGAGGTATTCCAGCCCTTGGGTCAGCGGGCGGCTGGGGTCTAGGCCGAAGAGCTTCTGCGCGCCCCTTGACCAACTGATCTGGCCACTCTTGATATCCCAATACCAGGCGCCTAGTTGGGCGCCGTTCAAGGCTGCGAGCAAGCGTGGCGCATCTTGCCAGGTCTGCTCTATCTCGGCTGGATCTAGCGCGGGAATGTGGGGTAGAGGAGGCGTCTGGTCAGTTGTTCTGGCCATGATAGACCTGTCTCCTGCTTGGGGAATATGGCACGGGGCCTACTTCTTGTTCTTTAGAACCTCACGTTAGCTGCTGCCCGGTGTGGCGTGCAAGATTGTTGCTGTCCTGCTGTGCGTCAAGCAGGGCCATGAATGCGCGTGCGGCATTGGAGAGCGTTCGTTCGGTATGAATGATGTAGCCGAGCTGGCGCGATAACTGGATACCTGGAAGTGGCAAGCGCGTGACCTGATCATCAAGCATGGTGCGTGGCAGCACGCTCCAGGCTAGGCCAATGGAGACCATCATCTTGATGGTTTCCAGGTAATTGGTGCTCATGGCGATGTTGGGGGTCAGGCCTTGGCCTTCGAATAGACGCTGCACGATATGGTGAGTAAAGGTGTTGCCGCCAGGAAAGACCGCTGGGTGTTTGGCAACATCCGCCAGGCTGATGGCATTGCCTTGGGCCAGTGGATGCTCTGGCGCAGCGACGAAATCCAGCGGGTCGTCCCATACGGCTCTAGCGCGCACCGGTTCACGGGTTTCTGGTGCCAGGGTGATTACTGCTAGCTCGGCGCGGCCATGCAGCACTTCTTCATAGGCGACCTCCGAGTCAAGGAACTGAATGTCCAGCGCCACCTGTGGATGTGCGCGGGTGAAGGCACGCAGCAGGGCGGGCAGACGATGCAGACCGATATGGTGGCTGGTCGCCAAGGTCAGGCGCCCACTGACTTCACCGGACAGGTTGGTCAGTGCGCGGCGGGTGTCGTCCAGCACGTTGAGGATCTGGTAGGCGCGTGGCAGCAGGGCGCGCCCGGCCTGTGTCAGACCGATTTCGCGGCCGAGGCGATCGAACAGGCGCACGCCGAGCTGATGCTCCAGGCCTGCGATGCGCTTGCTCACGGCGGGTTGGGTCAGGTGCAGGCGTTCACCGGCTTCGGAAAAGCTGCCGGTTTCGGCGATGGCGATGAAGGCATTGAGGTTGGCGAGATCCATAAAAGCAGCTCCGAGCATCAAGCTACAAGTCACAAGCCGAGCCGCTCGGTCTTTGCTTGCGGCTTGTAGCTTGGTGCTTGCAGCTTTATATGGATTCCTTAACGGAATCCTCTAGATGAAAAATATGAATTTGAGTTATTCGTCTCGCGATCATAGCATTTCACCCCATAAGCTGAAGGGCCTTTGGCCTGGGCATAGAAATACGCTGATGAGGTAAGGCTGATGACTGGCAAGACGCTCTACGACAAGCTCTGGGAAATGCACGAAGTGAAACGTCGCGATGACGGTTCCTCGTTGATCTACATTGATCGTCACATCCTCCACGAGGTGACCTCGCCGCAGGCCTTCGAAGGCCTGCGTCTGGCTGGGCGCAAGCCGTGGCGTATCGACGCTAACATCGCCACGCCGGATCACAACGTGCCGACCACCAAAGCCGAGCGTCAGGGTGGCCTCGAAGCCATCGCCGATGAAGTCTCGCGCATCCAGGTGCAGACCCTGGACGAGAACTGCGATGACTTCGGCATCCTCGAGTTCAAGATGAACGACGTGCGCCAGGGCATCGTCCACGTGGTCGGCCCGGAGCAGGGCGCTACCTTGCCAGGTATGACCGTGGTCTGTGGCGACTCGCACACCTCCACCCATGGCGCCTTCGGTGCCCTGGCTCATGGCATCGGCACCTCGGAAGTCGAGCACGTGCTCGCTACCCAGTGCCTGGTGGCCAAGAAGATGAAGAACATGCAGGTGCGCGTTGAAGGCAAACTGCCGTTCGGCGTCACTGCCAAGGACATCGTCCTCGCCGTGATCGGCAAGATTGGCACCGCTGGTGGTAACGGCCATGCGCTGGAATTCGCTGGCAGTGCAATCCGCGACCTGTCGCTGGAAGGGCGCATGACCATTTGCAACATGTCCATCGAGGCCGGTGCCCGTGTCGGCCTGGTGGCGGTGGACGAGAAGACCATCGCCTACGTCAAGGATCGTCCGTTCGCGCCCAAGGGCAGCGATTGGGACAAGGCCGTGGCGCAGTGGCAGAACCTGGTGTCCGACGCCGATGCGGTGTTCGACACCGTGGTCGAACTCAAGGCCGAAGACATCAAGCCACAGGTTAGCTGGGGCACTTCGCCGGAAATGGTGTTGGCCGTCGATCAGAACGTGCCGGACCCGGCCGTTGAAGCTGACCCAGTGAAGAAGGACTCGATCAGCCGCGCGCTGAAGTACATGGGCCTCTCCGCCAACCAGCCGATCACTGACATTCAACTGGATCGCGTGTTCATCGGTTCCTGCACCAACTCGCGCATCGAAGACCTGCGCGCCGCTGCCGAGGTAGCCAAGGGCCGCAAGGTCGCCGCCACCGTCAAACAGGCGCTGGTAGTGCCGGGCTCCGGTCTGGTCAAGGCGCAAGCCGAGGCTGAAGGCTTGGACAAGATTTTTATCGAAGCCGGTTTCGAATGGCGTGAACCGGGCTGCTCCATGTGCCTGGCGATGAACCCGGACAAACTGGGCAGCGGCGAGCATTGCGCCTCCACCTCCAACCGCAACTTCGAAGGCCGTCAGGGCGCCGGTGGTCGCACCCACCTGGTCAGCCCGGCCATGGCTGCCGCTGCTGCGGTGACCGGCCGTTTCATCGACGTTCGTGAATTGATCCAGGCCTAAGGAGACCGCACATGAAAGCCTTCACCCAACACACCGGTCTGGTCTGCCCACTCGATCGTGCCAACGTCGATACCGACCAGATCATTCCCAAGCAGTTCTTGAAGTCGATCAAGCGCACCGGCTTCGGCCCGAACCTGTTCGACGAGTGGCGCTACCTGGATGTCGGTCAGCCGAATCAGGACAATTCCAACCGCCCGATCAACAAGGATTTCGTGCTGAACTTCCCGCGCTACCAAGGTGCCAGTGTGCTGCTGGCTCGCGAGAACTTTGGCTGCGGTTCCTCGCGTGAGCACGCGCCCTGGGCGCTGGACGAGTACGGTTTTCGCACCGTGATCGCGCCGAGCTTCGCCGATATTTTCTTCAACAACAGCTTCAAGAACGGCCTGTTGCCGATCATCCTCAAGGATGAAGAGGTCGATGCGCTGTTCGCGCAGGCCGAGGCCACCGAGGGTTACCAACTGACCGTCGACCTCGAGGCGCAGACCGTGACTCGCCCCGATGGCGTGCAGTACAGCTTCGAGGTCGATGCCTTCCGCAAGCACTGTCTGCTCAATGGTCTGGACGACATCGGTCTGACCCTGCAGGATCAGGAAGCGATCAAGTCCTTCGAGGTCCAATACCAGCAGAGCAGCCCCTGGCTGTTCGGCGCGATCAAGTAATACATCAGGGTAGGCTGGAGGGTGCTTTATCCATCCAGCGTGCCGGGTTGCGGTGGATGAAAATAGCGTCATCCACCCTGCGGATAGATTGAGGAATGCAATGAGCAAGCAGATTCTGGTTCTCCCAGGTGATGGTATCGGCCCGGAAATCATGGCCGAGGCGGTCAAGGTGCTGAACCTGGCCAACGACAAGTACGCCCTGGGTTTCGAGCTGAGCTTCGATGATCTGGGTGGCGCCGCCATCGATCGCTATGGCGTGCCGCTGGCCGACGAGACCCTGGCCCGCGCCAAGGCTGCCGATGCCGTACTGCTGGGTGCCGTTGGCGGGCCGAAGTGGGACACCATCGATCCGGCCATCCGCCCGGAGCGCGGTCTGCTGAAGATCCGTTCGCAACTGGGCCTGTTCGGCAACCTGCGTCCGGCGATCCTCTATCCGCAACTGGCCGAGGCTTCCAGTCTCAAGCCGGAAGTGGTGGCTGGCCTGGATATCCTCATCGTCCGCGAGCTGACCGGTGGCATCTATTTCGGTCAGCCGCGCGAGAGCAAGGTGCTGGAAAACGGCGAGCGCATGGCTTACGACACCCTGCCGTACAGCGAAAGCGAAATCCGCCGCATCGCCAAGGTCGGTTTCGACATGGCGCGTGTGCGCGGCAAGAAACTGTGCTCGGTGGACAAGGCCAACGTCCTGGCGTCCAGTCAACTGTGGCGCGCCGTGGTCGAGGAAGTGGCCAAGGACTACCCGGACGTCGAACTGAGCCACATGTACGTCGACAACGCCGCCATGCAACTGGTGCGCGCACCGAAGCAATTCGACGTGATGGTCACCGACAACATGTTTGGTGACATTTTGTCCGACGAGGCTTCGATGCTGACCGGTTCCATCGGCATGCTGCCGTCGGCATCCTTGGACGCCAATAACAAGGGCATGTACGAGCCGTGCCACGGCTCCGCGCCGGACATCGCCGGCAAGGGCATCGCCAACCCGCTGGCCACCATTCTCTCGGTGTCCATGATGCTGCGTTACAGCTTCGGCCAGGTCGCTGCCGCCGATGCCATCGAGAAAGCGGTGAGCCTGGTGCTGGATCAGGGCCTGCGTACCGGCGACATCTGGTCCGAAGGCAAGACCAAGGTCGGTACCGCTGCGATGGGTGATGCAGTAGTCGAAGCGCTGCGTAGTCTGTAATCTTCCCAGCCCCGCCGGGGTGGTTCCGGCGGGCTGTTTATATAGGTGTAGTCGTTATGAAACGTGTAGGTTTGATCGGTTGGCGTGGCATGGTCGGTTCTGTGCTCATGCAGCGCATGCTGGAAGAACGGGACTTCGACCTGATCGAGCCGGTGTTCTTCACCACCTCCAATGTCGGCGGCCAAGGCCCGGCCATTGGCAAGGACATCGCTGCGCTGAAAGATGCCTACAGCATTGATGACCTGAAAGGTCTGGATGTGATCCTGACCTGCCAGGGCGGCGACTACACCAACGAAGTCTTCCCCAAGCTGCGTGAAGCAGGCTGGCAGGGCTACTGGATCGATGCTGCCTCCAGTCTGCGTATGGCCGACGACTCGGTGATCGTGCTCGATCCGGTCAACCGCAAGGTGATCGATCATGCACTGGATGCTGGTGGTAAGAACTACATTGGCGGCAACTGCACCGTCAGCCTGATGCTGATGGCGCTTGGTGGGCTGTACGAAGCTGGTCTGGTCGACTGGATGAGCGCTATGACTTATCAGGCCGCTTCCGGTGCCGGTGCGCAGAACATGCGCGAGCTGATCAAGCAGATGGGCGCGATCAACGCCAGTGTCGCCGATGATCTGGCTGATCCGGCCAGTGCCATCCTCGACATCGACCGCAAGGTCGCCGAGGCCATGCGCGGTGAAGAGTTTCCGGTCGATAACTTCGGCGTGCCATTGGCGGGAAGCCTGATCCCCTACATTGACAAGGAGCTGCCGAACGGCCAGAGCCGTGAAGAGTGGAAGGCCCAGGCCGAAACCAACAAAATTCTCGGTCGCTTCAAGAACCCGATCCCCGTCGACGGTATCTGCGTGCGTATCGGCGCCATGCGTTGTCACAGCCAGGCGTTGACCATCAAGCTGAACAAGGATGTGCCGATGGCCGACATCGAAGGCTTGATCAGTCAGCACAACCCGTGGGTCAAACTGGTGCCGAACCATCGCGAAGACGCTATCCGTGAACTCGGCCCCACTGCTGTTACTGGCACCCTGAGCGTGCCTGTTGGGCGCTTGCGCAAACTCAACATGGGTTCGCAATACCTGGGGGCCTTCACTGTGGGTGATCAATTGTTGTGGGGCGCCGCTGAGCCGCTGCGTCGCATGTTGCGGATTCTGCTGGAGCGTTAAACGCGACTGTTCGAACACCGAAAAAACGAAGCCCCTCTGTCATGCAGCGGGGCTTCGTTTTTTTCGGGCGATTGCCTGGGGGCGGGGGCGCGGGTACAGTGCCGCTCCCTTCGTTGTGCAGGTTTCCATCATGAATCAGCCACTTTCCATCGCTATTGTCGGCGCCACCGGGAGCATCGGTGAGGCCTTGGTCGGGGTGCTTGATGAGCGTGATTTCCCGGTCAAGGAGTTGCACCTGCTTGCCAGTGATGAGTCCGCGGGGCAGAGCCTATCCTTCCGAGATCGCCAGGTGCGTGTGCGCTCGCTTGAGGGATTCGACTTTGCTCGTGTGCAGTTGGTATTTTTCGCGGCAGGTGCTGAAGTTACTCGTGAGCATGTGGCGTTGGCGAGCGCGGCAGGTTGTTCGGTGATTGATCTGTCTGCTGGGCTTTCTTTGGCGCAGGCGCCCTGTGTGATGCCTGAAGATGGGCAGCGGGTGATGGCTACACTGAAAGCGCCTTTTGTGTTGAGCAGTCCGACGCCATCTGCGGTGGCGTTAGCGCTGGTTCTCCAGGCATTGCGTCCGCTGCTATTGCCTCGGCAGGTGGTTGTCACAGCTATGCTTGCGGTGTCTGCGTTGGGGCGCAGTGGCGTGCAAGAGCTGGCGCGACAAACCACTGAGCTGCTCAATGGTCGGCCTTTGGAGCCGCGTGCGCTGGATCGCCAGATCGCCTTCAATGTGCTGGCGCAGGTTGGGGCGGCCAATGCGCAGGGGCATGCTCAGCTAGAGGAGCGATTGGTGCAGGAATTGCAAATGCTAGGCAATGACCCGCAGCTTAAAGTGGCTGTGACCTGTGCGGTGGTGCCTGTGTTCTTTGGTGACAGTCTGGCAGTCAGCCTTCAGGCTGATGCGCCAGTGGATCTGGCTGCTGTGGTGCGCAGCCTTGAGCAGGCGCAAGGTATAGAGCTGGCGGAGTCAGGCGACTATCCAACCGTCGTTGGTGATGCGGTAGGGCAGGACAGTATTCATGTTGGCCGTTTACGCTGCGGAATTAGTGATCCGACCCAGCTCAATTTGTGGATTGCGTCTGATAACGTGCGAAAAGGTGCCGCACTGAATGCCGTGCAAATAGCAGAGTTATTGATAAAACACTATCTGTAAAAGATACTTACCTAGAAATTTGAAGAATCTTTCTAGCTTGGCAATACTGTCTAAGTTGATCGTTGAATGGGGAGCCGCCATTGGCGGATCAGGCAACGCTCATTTAGGCCCTCTCGCACGCAGAGACAGCTAAAACAAGGGATAACGCTATGGTTCGGGTTCGCAAACTGGTGCTGGCAATCGCAGCGGCGTCCGCCCTGTCTTCTGGGATGGCGCATGCGCTGGGGTTGGGCGAAGTTACCCTGCAGTCCTCGCTGAATCAGCCCCTGGTCGCGGAGATCGAGTTGCTGGAGGTGCGTGATCTAGCCTCCAATGAAGTCGTTCCCAAGCTGGCTTCCCCTGAAGAGTTTGCCAAGGCGGGCATTGATCGCCAGTTCTTTCTGAACGACCTTAAATTCACTCCTGTATTGAAACCCAATGGCAAGAGTGTCATTCGGGTGACTTCCAACAAGGCAGTTCGCGAACCTTATCTCAACTTTTTGGTTGAAGTGCTGTGGCCTAATGGTCGCTCGCTGCGTGAATACACCCTGCTGCTCGACCCGCCTCTTTATTCTCCGCAAGCTGCCGCTGCTGCGACGCCTCAGGCGCCTGTCACTGCTGCCGCTCCAGCTTCTCGTGCGGCTGCGCCTTCATCGATTGCACCAGCGGCGCGTCCGGCTGCCTCTGTTGCGCCAAGCAGTGTTGCCGGTGGTGAGTACCGCACCAGCAAGAATGACACCCTGTGGGAGATTGCCCAGCGTGTAGGGGGGGGGGCTGTGCACCAGACCATGCTGGCTATTCAGGATCTGAACCCGGATGCCTTCATCGGCGGCAATATCAACCGCCTGAAAAGCGGTCAGGTTCTGCGTTTACCTAATGAGCAGCAGGTTCGTAGTCGCAGCAATGCCGAGGCATTGGCACAGGTCGCTGCGCAGAACGCTGCCTGGCGTGATGGCCGCGGTGTTGCTTCGCGTCAGCTTGATGCTACTCGTCGTAGCGCTGCAGGTGCCGCACCTGCAGCGGCTGAAAAAGGCGACAGCCTGAAGCTGGTTTCTGCTGATAGCGGCAAGACCACGCGCGGCAGCGATACAGGTTCTGCTGATAGCAAGGCGTTGGCCGACAAGCTGGCTGTGACTCAGGAAAGTCTCGACTCGACTCGTCGCGAGAATGCAGAGCTGCAAAGCCGGGTTGGCGATCTGCAGAGCCAATTGGATAAATTGCAGCGCCTGATCGAACTCAAGGACAGCCAGCTTGCCAAGCTGCAAGCTGATGTTGGTCAGGCCGGTGGGGCGCCTGCCAGCCCCGCGCCTGCTCAAGAATCGCCGACTCAAGCGCCGGTCGCAGCGCCCCCTGAGGCCGCAGTGATGCCATCGCAGGAAGAGGCGCCTGACTACAACTACAGCGAAGAGTCGGCTGCTTCCGAGCAGGGTGCTGCTGAGCCCCCCCCTCCGGTCAGTGAACCTGCTCCGGCGGCCGAACCGGCCGCGCCAGCCAAAACCTCTGCGCCCGCACCTGTCGCTCAGCCGAGCTTCATCGATGAGCTGTTGGCCAACCCGATGACTTTGGGCCTTGCTGGTGGTGGTGCGCTGCTGCTTCTGCTGGTTGGTCTGATGGCGTTGTCGCGTCGTAACGCGATGAAGGAGGCAGAGCCGCAGCAAGTGTTTGATGAGGAGCTTGCCCAGGACAGCGCTTTTGCGGCTGATCTGGATATGCCGCAAGATAGTTTTGAGGGGCTTGATGAGGAGCCGCTCAAGTCTGCACCGACCAGCGCCGAGGAGCGCGTCACCGCGCAAACAGGTGATGCTCTGGGTGAAGCTGATATTTACATTGCCTATGGCCGCTTTAATCAGGCTGCCGAGCTGTTGCAAAACGCGATCAACGACGAGCCTCATCGTGCAGATCTGCGCCTCAAGCTGATGGAGGTTTATGCCGAGCTGGGTGATCGTGAGGGCTTTGCCCGCCAAGACAATGAATTGCATGAAATTGGCGGGGCAAGTGCTGAGGTCGATCAACTCAAAGGCAAGTATCCGGCCATGGCTGCTTTTGTCGGGGCGGGCGCTGCTGCCACTGCAGTCGCAGCCTCCGATGATCTAGGTGATTTCAACTTCGATGACCTTGCTCTTGGTGAATCGAGTGCAAGTGCTCCCGCTTCTGCTGACGAGCTGGACGATGCCTTCGACCTGAGTCTTGATGATCTGGAGAGCGATCTGGAGCGTGATATTGAGGCTGCCGCACCGTCTGTAGAGCAACGCCCGGCGTTGGATGAGGATTTGGACTTTGGCTTGGTGGATGCTGAGCCTGATACTCAGTCGGCAGATGAACTCGATTTCGACCTCGCACTGGATGATGCGCAGGAGGCGGGAGCGCCGCTCACCAATGAGCTCGCTGATTTCAGTCTTGAGTTGGAAGAACCTGCTCCGTCGACTACTGGTGATGCGGGCGATGACTTCCTGCTCAGTCTTGATGAGGTGGCTGAACCTGCTGCCGACGCTGAGCTGGCGAACCTTGGCCTGGAGTTGCCAGGCGAGAACGCGGCGGATGGCGACCTCGATTTGCCGGCTGATTTTGACCTGTCGCTCGATGATGAGCCCGCCAAGCCGACCGCTGATGTAAGTGATTTTGCGGCTCAGCTCAATGAGGTCAATGCAGAGCTTGAACAATTGTCGGCGGAATCCGGGGCGTCAGATATGTCTGAGGAGAATGTTCCGTTGCTCGCATCTGCCGATGACTTTGGCGATGATCTGGAGGGTGATGACGATTTTGATTTCCTCTCGGGAACTGATGAAACCGCCACCAAGCTGGATCTGGCGCGTGCCTATATCGATATGGGCGATACCGAGGGGGCGCGCGACATTCTCGACGAAGTGGTTGCAGAGGGTAGCGATGCTCAGCAGCAAGAAGCTCGTGAGATGATTGCCAAGCTGGTTTGATTGAATTTATGTCTGATGTAGTACCTGTAGCGGCCGCCGAAATGGCGGCCGCTGGCTTTTCTAGAGTCGCGCTTGGCATCGAATACAAGGGTGCTCGTTATCGCGGCTTTCAACGCCAGAGCGGCAAGGTTGCTTCGATCCAGGGTTGCCTGGAGGATGCCTTGTCGAAAGTGGCAGGCGGTGCGCCAGTGAACATCATGTGTGCCGGGCGCACCGATGCGTCGGTGCATGCCAGTGGTCAGGTGGTGCACTTCGATACGGCTGTCGAGCGCCCGCTGCATGCCTGGATCATGGGCGCGAACATGAACCTGCCCAAGGACATCAGCGTCACCTGGGCCAAGGTGATGCCTGCGCATTTTCATGCGCGCTTCAGCGCGATGGCGCGGCGCTACCGCTACGTGATCTACAGCGATCCGATTCGCCCGGCGCATATGGCTGAAGAGATCACCTGGAATCATCGTCCGTTGGATGTTGCGCGCATGCGCGAGGCGGCCAGGGTTCTGGTCGGCACGCATGACTTCAGTGCTTTTCGCGCCAGTCAGTGTCAGGCAAAGTCTCCGATCAAGACCGTGCATCATTTGGAGATCATCGAGCACGGTCGTTTCGTCGTGCTGGATATTCGCGCTAATGCCTTCCTTCATCACATGGTGCGCAACATCGCTGGTGTGTTGATGGCTGTTGCGGCGGGCGAGCGCCCTGTCGAGTGGGTGCGTGAAGTGCTGGAGCGTTGTGAGCGGCGCAGTGGCGGCGTCACTGCTCACCCTTATGGTCTTTATCTGATCGAAGTCGAGTATCCGGCCGAATTCGAGTTGCCGCAGCGCTATCTGGGGCCGCACTTTCTTTCCGGCCTGGCGGATGTGCGCCAGGTGTGAGCCTTTGCTACCATCCGGCGCTCAATACGAGGGCAGTTAACGTGACTAGGGTGCGTAGCAAGATTTGTGGCATTACGCGCGTCGAGGATGCGCTGGCGGCAGTAGAGGCTGGGGCCGATGCTATCGGTCTGGTGTTCTATGCCAAAAGCCCCAGAGCGGTGAGTATCGAGCAGGCGAGAGCCATTGTTGCCGCATTACCGCCGTTCGTGACTTGTGTTGGTTTGTTCGTCGATATGCCACGTGAAGCCTTGCAGGCCCTGCTGCGCGAAGTGCCGTTGGATTTACTGCAGTTTCATGGTGATGAGTCGCCGACGGATTGTGAGGGTTTTTCGCGGCCTTACATCAAGGCGCTACGTGTGCGTGCCGATCAGGACGTTGCGGCGCTGATGGCGCCCTATACCGGTGCGTGCGGGATATTGCTCGATACCTTTGTCGAGGGTGTACCGGGCGGTACTGGCGCAGCGTTCGATTGGTCGCTGGTGCCGAGCGAGGCCGGTAAGCCTGTCATCCTCGCAGGTGGGCTGACGCCAGATAACGTCGCGCAAGCCATTGCCCAGGTTCGCCCTTATGCGGTCGATGTCAGTGGTGGGGTCGAAGCAGCGAAAGGCATAAAGGATGCAAGCCGAATTCAGGCCTTCCTCAACGCGGTGCGCGCGGCCTGATGTGACGGCTGCGTGTTTGCTGCCGTCCACTAGGACGTCATGCCGCTGATGAGGGCGGCCAAAACGAATTGCTGGAGGCGGGGATCTCTGTGGTCATCCGCTCCGACCATCGGTTATGGAGAGATAACAGCATGAGCAACTGGTTGGTAGACAAACTCATTCCCTCGATCATGCGTTCCGAGGCGAAGAAGAGCTCGGTACCTGAAGGGCTCTGGCACAAATGCCCGTCCTGTGAAGCTGTGCTCTATCGCCCCGAGCTGGAAAAGACCCTGGATGTTTGTCCCAAGTGCAACCACCACATGCGTATCGATGCGCGTCGTCGTCTCGATCTGTTCCTCGATGCCGAAGGACGCGAGGAGCTGGGCGCCGATCTGGAGCCGGTCGACCGTCTCAAATTCCGTGACACCAAGAAGTACAAGGATCGCATTGTCGCTGCGCAGAAGCAGACCGGTGAGAAAGATGCACTAATCGCCATGAGCGGCGCCCTCGAAGGCATGCCGGTCGCGGTCTGCGCGTTCGAATTCTCCTTCATGGGCGGCTCCATGGGTGCCATCGTTGGTGAGCGCTTCGTGCGTGCCGCCAATGCCGCGCTGGAGCAGCGTTGCCCGTTGGTGTGCTTCTCTGCCTCGGGTGGCGCGCGCATGCAGGAAGCGCTGATCTCCTTGATGCAGATGGCCAAGACTTCCGCGGCTCTGGCGCGCTTGCGCGAAGAGGGGCTGCCGTTCATTTCCGTGCTGACCGACCCGGTCTACGGTGGTGTATCCGCCAGCCTGGCGATGCTGGGTGATGTGATCGTGGCCGAGCCCAAGGCGCTGATCGGTTTCGCCGGGCCGCGTGTGATCGAGCAGACCGTGCGCGAGAAACTGCCGGAAGGCTTCCAGCGCAGTGAGTTCCTGCTGGAGCACGGCGCTATCGATATGATCATTCCGCGTGATGAGCTGCGCCCACGTTTGGCTCGCCTGCTGGCGCAGTTGATGAATCGTCCGTCCCCGGTCGCTCTGCCGGCGACTGCATGACCCCGCGCAGCCTGGGCGAGTGGCTCGCCTATCTTGAGCAACTGCATCCGACAGCCATCGAGATGGGCTTGGATCGTTCGCGCGAGGTGGCACGCCGACTCGGCCTGGGCAAGCCCGCGCCGCAGGTAATTACCGTTACCGGTACCAATGGCAAGGGTTCTACCTGCGCCTTTATCGCCAGCCTGCTGCGTGAGCAGGGGCTGAGCGTGGGGGTGTACAGTTCTCCGCATTTGCTGCGCTACAACGAGCGCGTCATCGTCAACGGTCGTGAGGCCAGTGATGATGCCTTGTGCCAGGCCTTCGCCGCCGTTGAGGCGGCGCGCGGAGAGATTTCCCTGACCTACTTCGAAGTGGGGACTCTGGCTGCCTTCTGGCTTTTCGAGCAGGCGGCGCTAGATGCTGTAGTGCTGGAAGTTGGTCTAGGTGGGCGCCTGGATGCAGTGAATCTGGTTGACGCCGATCTGGCGCTGATTACCAGCATCGGCCTGGATCATGCGGACTGGTTGGGTGATACCCGAGAGTCGGTGGCCTTCGAGAAGGCGGGAATCATGCGGGCGGGCAAGCCTGCGCTGTGTGGTGACGTCGATCCGCCGCAGCCGTTGATTGATGCGGTGGTGCGCCTGGATACGCCATTCTTCTTGCGTGGGCGCGACTACAACCTGCTTGTGGGTGAGGCTGGCTGGCAATGGCTCGGGCTTGACGCGCAGGGGCGCGTTCTGCGTCTGAATGATCTGCCTTTGCTCGATTTGCCGATGGAGAATGCAGCGCTTGCATTGCAAGCCTACGCCCTGCTGGACATGCCCTGGAGTGTTGAGCATATCGAGCGGGCGTTGTTGGCTACGCGGGTGACTGGGCGCCTTGATCGCCGCGCCATTACTTGGCACGGCAAGGCTCTGACAGTGTTGCTGGATGTTGGGCATAACCCTCATGCGGCTGACTATCTCGCTCAGCGGCTGGATGCTCGCCCGATTGCTGGTGAGCGTCTTGCTGTCTTCGGGCTTCTGTCTGACAAGGACCTGGAGGGCGTGCTGGCGCCGTTGCAGGGGGCGCTGTCTGCTTGGGCTGTAGCGCCTCTGGCCACGCCGCGCACGCGCTCGGCAGCAGAGTTGGCGACGCATTTGTCTGCGCGCGCGGCGTTGGTCAGCCAGCACGAGAGTGTGCGTGAGGCGTTGATCGCGCAGTGTCAGCGGGCGGCTGACGGCGATGAAATTCTGGTGTTCGGTTCGTTCTTCTGTGTCGCTGAGGCACTCGAGTGGATGGCTGAGTTGCGCTGATCGAGGGTGTTGATGGGTCTGGCGTGATGTGTTGCTTGAATGGCAGTATCGCAGCCTCAGATTTGTTCAACGGTGGAGTAGGTGATGGCTTTGTTGGAGAAGAGGCTCAAACAGCGCATGGTCGGCGCCCTGGTGCTGGTGGCGCTAGCAGTGATCTTCCTGCCAATGTTGCTGTCGCGCCAAGACGAAATGCGCCATGTTGTGGTTGATGCGCCGGAGATGCCGCAGGCGCCGACCGTTCCTGAGATGGTCGTAGAGCCTGCCGAGGTTGTAGAGCCGGAGGCATTGCCGCAAGAGCCTGTCCCATTGGCGTCAGATGAGCCGCAGCGTGTCGAGGTGCCTTCTCAGTCTGCGGATGAGCCCAAACCTGCTGTCGCTGTTCAGCCGCCTAAAGCTGAGCCAGTGACGCCTCCTTCGGCGGTTACTCCCAGCAAGCCCGATACTCGTTTGGACCCCAACACCTTGCCGATCAGTTGGTCTGTGCAACTGGCCAGCCTGTCCAGTCGTCCAGGCGCTGAGAATTTACAGAAAACCCTGCGCAGTCAGGGCTATAACGCTTACATCCGTACTTTCGATGGTATGAATCGTGTTTTTGTCGGCCCATTGATCGAACGAACGGAGGCTGAGCGTTTGCGTGATCAGCTTAATCGCCAGCATAAGCTCAATGGCTTTGTCGTGCGCTTTCAGCCAGAGGCGGGTTAGTCCATAGGCATTGGCTGCGGGGCTCCTGTTTGTGCTGCTCTCGGCAGTGCTCAGGTATCGAAACGATTGCCTGGCAGATGGCTCTGGCCCGGTTACCCCGCACGCTGTGCTCTGTTAGAATGCACGGCCTTTCCCGCTGGCAGAGCGCATCGTGGCATTTACCTGGGTTGATTGGGCGATCATCGCCGTCATCGCCATCTCAAGCTTGATCAGTCTGAAGCGTGGCTTCGTCAAAGAAGCGCTGTCACTGCTTACCTGGATCATTGCGGGTGTGATTGCCTGGATGTTCGGTGGCGCTCTGTCGCAGCATCTCGTCGAATTTATCGAAACCCCATCGGCCCGCGTGATCGCGGCCTGCGCGATTCTCTTTATTGCCACGCTGCTGGTCGGTGCGTTGGTCAATTTCCTAATCGGCGAGTTGATTCGAGTCACCGGCCTTTCGGGTACGGATCGTTTTCTTGGCATGGTCTTTGGCGCCGCGCGCGGTGGTCTGTTGGTTGTGTTGCTGGTGGGGCTGATTAGTCTGGCGCCGGTGCAGCAGGATATCTGGTGGCAGCAGTCGAAGCTGGTGCCGCATTTTCTGATGGTTGCCGACTGGTCGAAGAATCTGATTCTGGGCTGGTCGAGCCAATGGTTGAACAGTGAAGTGGCTCACCCAGCCACTTTGCTTTGAATAGAGTGGCCGGTGCGGCTAACTGCTGCGCCGGTCGCTGAATTAGCCTGAACTACATAGCAGGGGTCGTGGCACATGTGTGGCATCGTCGGTATCGTCGGCAAGTCGAACGTCAATCAGGCGCTGTATGACGCGCTAACCGTCCTTCAGCATCGCGGCCAGGACGCTGCCGGCATCGTGACCAGCCATGATGGCCGGTTGTTTCTGCGCAAGGACAACGGCCTGGTGCGCGACGTGTTCCAGCAGCGCCACATGCAGCGACTGGTTGGCCATATGGGCATCGGTCACGTGCGTTACCCGACCGCTGGCAGCTCCAGCTCGGCTGAGGCGCAGCCGTTCTACGTCAACTCGCCATATGGCATCACCCTGGCGCATAACGGCAACCTGACCAACGTAGAGCAGTTGGCCAAGGAGATCTACGAGTCCGACCTGCGCCACGTCAACACCAACTCCGATTCCGAAGTGCTGCTCAACGTCTTTGCCCATGAGCTGGCTGTGCGCGGCAAGTTGCAACCGACTGAGGAAGATGTGTTCGCGGCGGTGTCTCATGTGCACAGTCGCTGTGTCGGCGGTTACGCAGTGGTGGCGATGGTCACTGGTTACGGCATCGTCGGCTTCCGTGATCCTAACGGCATTCGCCCGATTGTTTTCGGCCAGCGTCATACCGATGAGGGCGTGGAGTACATGATCGCCTCGGAAAGTGTGGCGCTGGATGTGCTCGGCTTCACCCTGATTCGCGACCTGGCGCCGGGCGAGGCGGTGTACATCACCGAAGACGGCCAACTGTTTACTCGTCAGTGCGCGCCGAACCCGCAATATGCCCCGTGCATCTTCGAGCACGTCTACCTGGCACGCCCGGATTCGATCATGGATGGCATCTCGGTGTACAAGGCGCGTCTGCGCATGGGAGAGCGTCTGGCTGACAAGATTCTTCGCGAGCGCCCGGAGCACGATATCGACGTGGTCATCCCGATTCCCGATACCAGCCGCACTGCCGCGCTGGAACTGGCCAATCACCTGGGTGTGAAATTCCGCGAAGGTTTCGTCAAGAACCGTTACATCGGCCGTACCTTCATCATGCCGGGCCAGGCAGCGCGCAAAAAATCCGTGCGGCAGAAGCTCAACGCCATCGAGCTGGAGTTCCGTGGCAAGAACGTGATGCTGGTGGATGACTCCATCGTACGCGGCACCACTTGTAAGCAGATCATCCAGATGGCCCGTGAGGCCGGGGCGAAGAACGTCTACTTCTGCTCGGCGGCGCCGGCGGTGCGCTACCCGAACGTCTACGGTATCGACATGCCCAGCGCTCACGAGCTGATCGCCCATGGCCGTACCACCGAGGAAGTCTGCGAGCTGATCGGTGCCGATTGGCTGGTGTATCAGGATCTGTCGGATCTGATCGAGGCGGTCAGCGGCAGCAAGAAGATCAAGATCGACAACTTTGACTGCGCGGTATTCGATGGTAACTACGTCACCGGCGATGTCGACGAGGCTTATCTGAACCGGATCGAGCAGGCGCGTAACGACGCCAGCAAGGTCAAGTCGCAGGCGGTGAGTGCGATCATCGACCTGTACAACAACTGACGCGTCGCGGCAGGCTCGCCTGCCCGTCGCCTGTAGCCCGGATGCAATCCGGGGGAATGTCACGCTGAATTTCCCGGATTGCATCCGGGCTACTTTTTGTGAGGTGGACAATGACACTGGAATGGGATGCAGGGCGGCTCGATAGCGATCTCAAGGGCGTGGGATTCGATACGCTGGCAGTGCGCGCCGGCCAGCGCCGCTCGCCGGAGGGCGAGCACGGCGAGGCGCTGTTTCTGACCTCCAGTTACGTGTTCCGTACGGCGGCGGATGCTGCCGCGCGTTTTGCCGGTGAGGTGCCGGGTAACGTCTATTCGCGTTACACCAACCCGACCGTGCGTACTTTCGAAGAGCGTATCGCGGCGTTGGAAGGCGCTGAGCAGGCGGTAGCCACTGCATCGGGGATGTCGGCGATTCTCGCTATCGTCATGAGTCTGTGCAGTGGTGGCGATCATGTGCTGGTGTCGCGCAGCGTGTTCGGCTCCACCATCAGCCTGTTCGAGAAGTACCTCAAGCGCTTCGGGGTCGAGGTCGATTATGTGCCGCTGGCCGATCTGAACGCCTGGAAAGAGGCGTTCAAGCCCAATACCAAGTTGCTGTTCGTCGAGTCGCCGTCCAACCCCTTGGCCGAGCTGGTGGATATCTCCGCGCTGGCCGATATCGCTCATGCTCGCGGCGCGCTGCTGGCTGTCGACAACTGCTTCTGCACGCCGGCACTGCAACAACCGCTGAAGCTCGGTGCGGATATCGTCATGCATTCGGCGACCAAGTATATCGATGGCCAGGGGCGTGGCATGGGCGGCGTGGTCGCTGGGCGCAGCGAGCAGATGAAGGAAGTGGTCGGTTTCCTGCGCACCGCTGGCCCGACTCTCAGCCCTTTCAACGCCTGGCTATTTCTCAAGGGTCTGGAAACCCTGCGCATCCGCATGCAAGCGCAGAGCGAAAGCGCGCTGCAACTGGCGCTCTGGCTGGAGCAGCAACCGCAAGTCGAGCGCGTGTACTACGCCGGCTTGCCGAGCCATCCGCAGCACGAGCTGGCGAAGAAACAGCAGAGCGCTTTCGGTGCCGTGGTTAGCTTCGAGGCCAAGGGTGGCCGTGACGCAGCCTGGAAGGTGATTGATGCCACTCGCGTCATCTCCATCACCACCAACCTGGGCGACACCAAGACCACCATCGCGCATCCGGCGACCACTTCCCATGGCCGCTTGACCCCGCAGGAACGTGCCAATGCCGGCATTCGTGACAACTTGATCCGCGTCGCGGTGGGGTTGGAGGTCCTGGCTGATCTCAAGGCCGATCTGGCGCGCGGCCTGGCTGCACTCTGATGCTGGAGTGGGGCGAACACGGTGCGTCCAATAATGGGCGCGTGGCTCTGGTCACTGGCGCAGCGCGCGGCATTGGTTTGGGGATCGCTGCCTGGCTGATCACCGAAGGCTGGCAAGTGGTGCTGGCTGATGTCGAGCGCGAGCGTGGCTCGAAGGTGGCGCGCGCCCTGGGCAGCAATGCCTGGTTTGTGGCCATGGATGTGTCCAATGAGGATCAAGTCAGTGTCGGTGTTGCCGAAGTGCTTGGTCAGTTCGGCCGCCTTGATGCCTTGGTGTGCAATGCAGCTATCGCCGATCCGCATACGTCGCCGCTGGAGTTGCTTGATCTCAAACACTGGGATCGGGTGCTGGGCGTGAACCTGACCGGGGCCATGTTGTTGGCTAAGCATTGTGTCCCTTATTTACGCAGCCATCAGGGTGCGATCGTCAATATCGCCTCGACACGCGCGCACCAGTCCGAGGTTAATACCGAGGCCTATGCCGCGAGCAAGGGTGGCCTGCTGGCTCTGACTCACGCGCTGGCGGTTAGCCTGGGGCCTGAGGTGCGAGTCAATTGCGTCAGTCCGGGTTGGATTGATACGCGCGACCCTTCCCAGCAGCGGCGGGAGCCTCTCTCGGAACTCGATCATGCGCAGCATCCGGTTGGTCGTGTCGGCACGGTCGAAGATGTCGCGGCTCAGGTTGCCTGGCTACTATCCGACGCCGCTGGTTTCGTCACTGGGCAGGAGTTCGTCATCGATGGCGGCATGAGCCGCAAGATGATTTATCAGGACTGAACCCTGAGATTAGCGGCCGCTGAGAAGTTCTCGGCGCTGTTGAACATGCGCTGTCAGCGGGCCCTGTTGAGACGTGCCTTTGGTAGGGCGTCTGCGTAAGCGGCGCTAGCGCGTAGATGCATGCTGATCACTGTGGGTGAGTGACTTGGCGCTTCGCCCGCAGTGTCCCTTCTTTTAGTCTGGATCTCTAGCTGAGGTGGGGCGCACCAAATCCAGCAGGTTATCTCGGGATTTCAGACTCTGCAGAATGATGTCGGATCTAATGTCTGTCACGCCTGGGGTGGCATGTAGGTGGTTAACGATAAAGTCGGTGTAATGCGCCAGATTTCGGGTGCGTACGCGCAGTAGATAATTGCTGGCACCAGTGACGATAAAGGCTTCGGCTACTTCGGGCCATTGCTGCAGCGCCTCGATGAAGCGCTCATGCCAGCCATCGACATCCTGGCGGACGTTGATGTTGACCATCGCCTGAACCTCAATGCCCAGCTTGGTTGCGTCCAGACGCACGCCGTAGCCGGCGATGATGCCTTCGCTTTCTAGATTGCGCATTCGTCGCAGGCAGGCAGACGGCGATAGCGAGACCTTTTCCGCCAGATCCTGATTGCTCATTCTGCCGTCCTGATTGAGGCTGGCGAGAATTCGTAGGTCAATGCTATCGAGTTTCATCGTATGAATTTTCCTTCGATTTTTTATTTATCATTCGAATTATCTGTGAATAAATCGTGAATAGGCGATGCACTTGGCAAGATAATTCTGCCGTCTAATGGATAAGATTCTACTCAAGTTGTATCGGAGTAGAACGGCAATGCAACCTCAGCAAGCGTGGTGGGACATCAGCCCACCGTTGAATACGCAAACCCCAACATGGCCTGGTGATACGCCGTTTCACGAGGAACGTGTCTGGACCTTTGGCCCTCAGTGCCCGGTCAATGTTGGGCGTATCACCCTTTCCCCTCACACCGGCGCGCATGCCGATGCGCCTTTGCACTACAGCTCCGATGGCTTGCCTATTGGTGAGGTCGCACTTGATCTGTACATGGGGCCGTGCCGGGTCATTCATTGCCTGCACAGCACTGCACTGGTTCAGCCCGGCGATGTCGAGCACCTGTTGAGTGATGTGCCCGAGCGTGTGCTGCTGCGCACCTACCAGCAGGCACCGCTGGATCATTGGGACAGTAACTTCACTGCTGTGGCCCCGGCGACTATCGAGCTGCTAGCCGCTCATGGCGTGCGGTTGATCGGCATAGACACGCCTTCGCTTGATCCCGAGCAATCCAAGACCCTCGACGCGCATCGCTGTGTGGCGCGTATGAACATGGCGATTCTGGAGGGCATCGTGCTCGATGCCGTGCCCGAAGGTGACTACGAGCTCATTGCCTTGCCGCTACGTTTTTCCCATCTGGACGCCAGCCCCGTGCGTGCAGTGCTGAGACCTCTAAAAGGATGAGTAAATGTCCCTCGAACAAGAACTGAGAGAGTTGGATCAAGCTGATCCGCTAGCCCCGCTACGTGAGGAGTTTGCCTTGCCGGAAGGTGTGGTGTACCTCGACGGCAATTCCTTGGGTGCGCGCCCGCGTGCGGCGTTGGTCAGGGCTACGCAGATGATCGAGCAGGAGTGGGGCGAAGGTCTGATTCGTAGCTGGAACACCGCCCAGTGGAGCACGCTGTCGACTCGTCTGGGCGATAAGCTGGCCAGCCTGATTGGTGCGGGCCGTGGTGAGGTTGCCATTACTGATACCACGACGGTCAATCTGTTCAAGATCCTCGCGGCTGGCTTGCGCATTCAGGCACAGCGAGCGCCTGAGCGTAAGGTCATCCTTTCCGAACTGCACAATTTTCCGGCTGACCTCTATGTCATAGAGGGCCTGGCTGACCTGTTGCAGCAGGGCTATGAGCTGCAGTTGATCGAAAAGCCGGAAGACTTGGCAGCCCAGTTGAACGATCGGGTGGCATTGGTGTTGCTCACCCACGTCAACTACAAAAGCGGCCACATGTATGACATGCGTGCCATCACTGAGCTGATTCATCACCACGGTGCCTTGGCGCTATGGGATCTGGCGCACTCGGCAGGTGCGGTGCCGGTCGATCTAACCGCAGCGAAGGCCGATTACGCCATTGGCTGCACGTACAAATACCTGAACGGTGGCCCTGGTTCTCCGGCGTTCGTTTGGGTCTCACCCGCGCTGTGCGACCAGGTTTGGCAGCCATTGTCGGGATGGTGGGGGCATGCACGGCAGTTTGCGATGGAAGCACATTACGCGCCTGCCTCGGGCATCCACCGCTATCTGTGCGGTACCCAGCCTCTGGTGTCGCTGGGCATGGTCGAGTGTGGTTTGGATATCTTCGGCAAAACCGACATGCAGTCCCTACGTCGTAAATCCTTGGCTCTGACCGATCTCTTCATCCGTTTGGTGGAGGAGCGTTGCCAAGATCACCCGCTGACCTTGGTTACCCCGCGTGAACACGCCGAGCGTGGCAGTCATGTGAGCTTTGAACACCCTGAAGGTTATGCCGTGGTTCAGGCGTTGATCGACAAGGGGGTCATCGGCGACTACCGCGAGCCACGCATCATGCGATTTGGTTTCACCCCTCTGTACACCTCTTATCAGGATGTTGGCGCAGCGGTGCAGGCACTGGTCGAGGTGCTCGACAACGAGACGTGGCGCGAGCCGCGTTATCAGACCCGTCATTCGGTTACCTGAGGATCATATGATGAGCCAATGTCCCTATTCCCAAAGCCATGCCGCGCAGCAATGGCATGACGCCAAGCTGGATTTCAGCGATGACATGACCTACGGCGACTACCTGGATCTCAAGCGTATCCTCAGCGCCCAGCACCCGTTGTCCAGCGATCACAACGAGCTGTTGTTCATCATCCAGCATCAGACGTCCGAGCTGTGGATGAAGTTGATGCTGCACGAGCTGCGTGCCGCCCGTGAACAGATAAAGCAGGGCGATCTGCCGCCTGCTTTCAAGATGCTGGCGCGGGTGTCGCGGATCTTCGATCAGTTGGTGCATGCCTGGACGGTACTGGCAACCATGACGCCCAGCGAGTACGTGGCTTTTCGCCCATCGCTGGGGCAGTCGTCCGGGTTTCAGTCGTTTCAGTACCGTGAGATTGAGTTTTTACTGGGTAACAAGAGTGTGCCGCTGCTACAGCCTCATGCTCATCGCCCGCAGCTATTGGCCGAACTGGAGAAAACCCTGGCTGAGCCCTCGCTTTACGACGAGGCCATCGGCCTGTTGGCCAAGGCCGGTTTGCCGATTGACCCGCAGCGTCTCGAACGGGTGAGCACGACCCGTACCCTGCATGACGCGTCGGTAGAGGCGGCATGGAAGGTGGTCTATCAGCATCCGCATCAGTATTGGGATCTGTACCAACTGGCCGAGAAGTTCATTGATCTCGAAGATTCGTTCCGCCAGTGGCGTTTCCGCCATGTGACTACGGTGGAACGCATCATCGGTTTCAAGAAGGGGTCGGGTGGTACTGATGGGGTCGGCTATCTGCGCAAGATGCTCGATACCGAACTGTTCCCTGAATTGTGGAGCCTGCGCTCGACGCTGTAATTCAGGCGCGCCGTATGCGTGTGCGGCGCGCGACATTGTCATTGTTTGATGAACCGCCATTGCAACCAACTTAATAACAATAAATGTGCGCCATGAACCCTCTTCCTGACGCCATATAGCGACTCATTCATTAGCTGCCATTACAAAACCAACAAGCGAACAGTTTATGACTGCGCTCCCATGAAAGGCCCTGCCTGTACTGGCTGATGTATGCAGCCAGCGTAGTGCTGTGCCCCGTCAAGGATGCAATTATCCATGAGTACAGATGATCAACGCGTTGGGCTACATCGTGGTCTTAGCAATCGGCATATCCAATTGATTGCCCTGGGCGGCGCTATTGGTACCGGCTTGTTTTTGGGTTCTGCTGGTGTGTTGAAAAGTGCAGGGCCGGCGATGATTCTCGGTTATGCGATTGCCGGATTCATTGCTTTGTTAATTATGCGGCAATTGGGTGAGATGGTTGTGCAAGAGCCAGTGGCTGGCTCTTTCGGCTATTTCGCGAGTAACTACTGGGGGCGTTTTGCTGGCTTTCTCTCGGGCTGGAACTACTGGATCATGTATGCACTGGTGTGCATGGCCGAGTTAACCGCAGTCGGCAAGTATGTACAGTTTTGGTGGCCGGAAATCCCCATCTGGTTCAGTGCTGCAGTGTTCTTTCTGATGGTCAATGTCATCAATCTGATCAACGTCAAAGCCTTCGGTGAGAGTGAGTTCTGGTTGGCCATCATCAAGGTCGGCGCGATCATTGCCATGATTCTTCTGGCCAGTTATTTGTTGGTCAGTGGCGCTGGAGGGCCGCAGGCCAGTGTCAGCAATCTGTGGGCGCATGGCGGTTTCTTCCCGAATGGCATCGACGGCATGCTGATGGCGATGGTGTTCATCCTGTTCGCTTTTGGCGGCATGGAGATGATTGGCCTTACTGCGGCAGAGTCGGATAATCCACGCCGCGTCATTCCCAAGGCCATCAATCAGGTTGTGTGGCGTATCCTGCTTTTCTATCTCGGTTCGCTGACGTTGCTGCTGTCGCTTTACCCCTGGAATGACCTGCTGGTTAGTCTGGGCGATGCTCAGGATGTATATAGCGCCAGCCCGTTTGTGAAAATCTTTTCATTGATCGGCAATGACGTAGCGGCCCATGTCTTGAATTTCGTTATTCTTACCGCAGCGCTGTCGGTCTATAACAGTGGCGCTTACTGCATGAGCCGTATGTTGTTCGGTTTGGCTGAGCAGGGAAACGCTCCCAAGGTGTTTCTCAAGGTCAACCGGCGCGGTGTGCCTGTGTCGGCGGTTTTGGCTTCCGCTGCGGTTACGGCGTTGTGTCTGATCATTAACTACTTGCTGCCAGGTAATGCCTTCGAGCTGATGATGACGCTGGCGGTGTCTGCGCTGCTGATCAACTGGGTGATGATTACGCTGACCCATTGGCGCTTTCGTCGAGCCAAGCTGGCCATCGGTGAAACGCTGTACTTCAAGGCGCTTTGGTATCCCCTTGGTAACGTCCTATGCCTGGCATTCATGGCCGCGATCGTGGTCGTCATGCTGATGATTCCGGGTATCCGTGTTTCGGTATTCATGATCCCGGTCTGGATTGTCTTGCTGTGGTGTGCCTACAGGCTGAGGAAGCCTACTGGCGCTCGATTCGAAACATCCTTTGCTACCTCTCAGGAGTCTTGATCATTACGCCGCTGTCGTGATGATCCACACGGAGCTTTAGTTATGTCTATTCGTATTGCTGTTGCTGTTGCAGCTTTGGGTGTAGCGCCTGCATTCGCTGATGATCAGGGGGCGGCGTCTGGTTTCATCGAGGGCAGCCATTTTGATCTGTTGTTGCGTAATGCCTACATGAACCGAGATTACAAACATGGTCGGCAAGACAAGGCGGAGTGGGGGCAGGGGGTAATCGGTAACTTCGAGTCCGGTTTCACTCAAGGAAGCGTTGGAGTTGGTGTCGATGCTTTCGCCATGTATGCGCTGCGCCTTGACGGCGGTAAGGGGCGTACGGGGGCGCCGGGTATTGAGTTCTTCAAGCAAGGCGATTCCGGGGAGGCTGCTAAGGAGCTGGCTCGTACTGGAGGCGCACTCAAGCTGCGAGTATCCAATACGGTCCTTAAATATGGTGATTTGCGACCGACGTTGCCGGTGCTCAATCATGATGATTCACGGCTATTGCCTGAAAGTTTTACCGGGGCGATGCTGGTATCGAACGAAATAGAGGGGCTGGAAGTTACTGCAGGGCAGTTTCATGCAGAGGTACGCAAGGGCGCCGAGGGGCGTGATAGCGGTGATCTCAAGGGGATCCGTGTATGGGGCGCTCGCTACCAGTTCAATGCGCAGCTAACGGCCTCGTTTTATGCCTCTGATGTTGAGGATCGTATTGCCAAGCAGTATCTGGGCGCTACTTATACGTTGCCTCTGCAGGATGACCAGTCGCTGACGCTGGATTTCAACGGTTATCGCTCCACTCTGGATCGCGAGTTCGCCGATAGCCTGGGCACGGGGCGCGACAACAAGATCTGGAGTTTGGCGGCTACTTATGCGTTCGGCCCGCATTCGCTGACGCTGGCTCATCAGCGCAGCAGTGGTGATACCGGCTATCAATATGGCTGGTATGGCAGCGGTGGCGGTGTGGGTGATGGCGGCTCGACGGTGTTTCTCGCGAACTCTTACTGGTCCGACTTCAATGCCGAAGACGAACGCTCGTGGCAGTTGGCTTACGGTCTTGATTTCGCGCAGTTCGGGGCGCCAGGGTTGAGTTGGCGTGTTGCGTACGTGCGCGGCGATAACGTACACACCAATCAGGGTGAAGGTGTCGAGCGAGAGATCTTTAACCAACTGCAGTATGTGGTACAGGAGGGCACAGCCAAGGACCTGAAGATTAGGCTGCGTAATTCATGGTTGCGCTCCTCGAATAACATGCGCGCCGCCGGTTACCCGGATGATGGTAATGAGATCCGCGTGTTCGTCGAATACCCTATCCGAGTCTTCTGACGATCAGCACGCGCGAACAGAGCGGCCTTCTGAAGCGAGTGTTCGGACGGTCTTGCGCCTGGGATGGTTGGTACAAATAAAAAAGCGCCGCATCGATATGCGGCGCTTTTGGGTTGCGGGTTGCGTGTTACATGTTGGGGTAATTCGGTCCGCCGCTACCTTCCGGCGCCACCCAGGTGATGTTCTGGGCAGGATCTTTGATGTCGCAGGTTTTACAGTGCACACAGTTCTGTGCGTTGATCTGGAACTTCTTCTCACCGTCGTCCTGCGTCACCACCTCGTACACGCCGGCCGGGCAGTAGCGCTGCGCTGGTTCGTCGTATAGCGGCAGGTTCTTTGCCAGCGGAATGCTCGGATCGGTGAGCTTGAGATGGCAGGGCTGTTCTTCTTCATGGTTGGTGTTGGAGAGGAACACCGAACTCAGTTTGTCGAAGCTCAGTTTGCCGTCCGGTTTTGGATAGTTGATCTTGGCGCACTCTGACGCTGGCTTGAGGCAGGCGTAGTCCGGCTTGTTGTCATGCAGGGTGAAGGGGGCTTTGCCACCGAAGATATTCTGATCCAGCCAGTTGATACCGCCACCGATAAGGGCGCCGTATTTGTGAATCGCTGCGCCAAAATTGCGGCTGCGGAACAGTTCGTCGTACAGCCAACTGGCCTTGAAACCCTCGACGTAGTTGGTCAGCTCATCGCCGCCTTCACGGCCTGCGGCCAGGGCTTCAGCAATAGCTTCGGCAGCCAGCATGCCGGACTTCATTGCGGTGTGGCTGCCTTTGATCTTGGCGAAATTCAGCGTGCCCAGATCGCAGCCGATCAGCGCGCCGCCCGGGAAGACCATCTTCGGCAGCGAGTTCAGGCCGCCTTTGCAGATGGCGCGAGCGCCATAAGCCACGCGCTTGCCACCTTCGAGGTACTGTTTGATCACCGGGTGATGCTTATAGCGCTGGAATTCATCAAATGGCGACAGGTGCGGGTTGGCATAGGACAAGTCGATTATCAGGCCGACCACCACCTGGTTATTTTCCAAGTGATAAAGGAAGGAGCCACCAGTGTTCTCGGTGCCGGTCACGTCCATCGGCCAGCCTGCGGTGTGTACCACCAGACCTTGTTGATGCTTGGCCGGGTCGATGTCCCAGATTTCCTTGATGCCGATGCCGTAATGCTGGGCGTCGGCTTCGCTGTCGAGGTTGTACTTCTTGATCAGTTGCTTGCCGATATGGCCACGGCAGCCCTCGGCGAACAGGGTGTACTTGGCACGCAGTTCCATGCCGGGGGTGTAATAGCCTTCCTTCGGGTTGCCTTCGCGATCGACGCCCAGATCGCCGGTGACGATGCCGCGTACCACGCCGTTCTCGTCAATCAGGGCTTCCTGCGCAGCGAAGCCTGGGTAGATTTCCACGCCCAGGTTTTCCGCCTGCTGCGCCAGCCAGCGGCACAGGTTGCCGAGGGAGATGATATAGTTGCCCTCGTTGTGCATGGTCTTGGGTACGAAGAAACCCGGAACCTTGACAGCTTTCTCGGCATCTTTGAGCAGGTAGATGTCGTCTCCCTTGACCGGAGTGTTGAGCGGGGCGCCCAGCTCTTTCCAGTCGGGAAACAGCTCGTTCAATGCGCGCGGCTCGAATACAGCGCCAGAGAGGATGTGAGCGCCGACTTCGGAACCTTTTTCGACCACGCAAACGCTGATCTCCTGACCCGCTTCAGCGGCTTTCTGTTTCAGTCGGCAGGCGGCGGACAGACCGGACGGGCCGGCGCCGACGATGACGACGTCGAACTCCATAAATTCGCGTTCCACAGGCTATCTCCTACTCAAGGCTCTTCGATATTTTATGTTGGAGGGCGCAGCTCGGCTCCCTGAGCGCTGTCGGGCATTATATCTACACCCTCCCAACGGGCCAATACAAACGTTTGTTTGAATTTTCTGTAGGCCTGCTAGAATCGGACTACAACGCGGATGACCGGCCAGTTCGCTGTATTGACCGTCTCAGGTCGCGGGGTCAAGATACGGGCGGTTTTGCGCTCGCCGTCTGGGCTGGTGGCCGGTTTCGGCCAATTTGCACTGCATGCCAGGCCTATCCAGGCGATATTCCTATTCACCGGAGAGTAACGAGGAATCCATGAAGGTTCTTGTAGCTGTCAAACGAGTGGTTGACTACAACGTCAAGGTTCGCGTCAAGGCGGACAACAGCGGCGTCGACCTCGCCAACGTCAAGATGTCCATGAACCCCTTCTGCGAAATCGCCGTGGAAGAAGCCGTACGCCTGAAGGAGAAGGGCGTGGCTAGCGAGATCGTTGTCGTCACCATTGGCCCGGCTACCGCTCAAGAGCAACTGCGCACCGCGCTGGCCCTCGGTGCTGATCGTGCCGTGCTGGTCGAGTCGGGCGATGACCTGAGTTCCCTGGCCGTGGCCAAACTGCTCAAGGCCGTAGTCGACAAGGAGCAACCGCAACTGGTTATCCTCGGTAAGCAAGCCATCGACAGCGACAACAACCAGACCGGCCAGATGCTGGCTGCGCTGACCGGTTACGCTCAGGGCACTTTCGCCTCTAAGGTGGAAGTCGCTGGCGATAAGCTCAACGTCACCCGCGAGATCGATGGCGGCCTGCAGACTGTTGCACTGAACCTGCCTGCCATCGTCACCACTGACCTGCGCCTAAACGAGCCGCGCTACGCCACGCTGCCAAACATCATGAAGGCCAAGAAAAAGCCGCTGGAGACTGTCACCCCTGACGCTCTGGGCGTTTCCACCGCATCTACCGTCAAAACTATCAAGGTCGAGGCGCCGGCTGCCCGCAGCGCCGGCATCAAGGTCAAGTCCGTGGCTGAACTGGTCGAGAAACTGAAGAACGAGGCGAAGGTAATCTAAATGGCTATCCTGGTTATCGCTGAACACAGCAACGCCGCTCTGGCGCCCGCCACCCTCAACGTCGTGACCGCTGCGCAGAAGATCGGTGGTGACATCCACGTGCTGGTCGCCGGTAGCAATGCTGCTGCCGCTGCCGAAGCTGCCGCCAAGGTCGCTGGCGTTTCCAAGGTGCTGCTGGCCGACAACGCTGCCTACGCGCATCAATTGCCGGAAAACGTCGCGCCGCTGATCGCCGAGCTGGGCAAGAACTACAGCCATGTGCTGGCTCCGGCCACCACCAACGGCAAGAACTTCCTGCCGCGCGTCGCTGCACTACTGGACGTCGATCAGATCTCCGAGATCATCGCTGTCGAAAGCGCCGATACTTTCAAGCGCCCGATCTACGCTGGTAACGCTATCGCCACCGTGCAGTCCTCTGCTGCGGTCAAGGTGATTACCGTGCGTACCACTGGCTTCGATGCTGCCGCCGAAGGTGGTTCCGCTTCCGTTGAGGCCGTGTCCGGCCCGGCCGATGCCGGCAAGTCCGCCTTCGTGGGTGAAGAGCTTGCCAAGTCCGACCGTCCAGAACTGACTGCAGCCAAGATCGTTGTTTCCGGCGGTCGTGGTATGGGCAATGGCGACAACTTCAAGCACCTGTATGCCCTGGCTGACAAGCTGGGAGCTGCCGTCGGTGCCTCCCGTGCCGCTGTCGACGCAGGTTTCGTACCGAACGACATGCAGGTCGGCCAGACCGGCAAGATCGTCGCACCGCAGTTGTACATCGCCGTCGGTATCTCCGGCGCGATCCAGCATCTGGCTGGTATGAAGGACTCCAAGGTGATCGTCGCGATCAACAAGGACGAAGAGGCACCGATCTTCCAGGTAGCCGATTACGGCCTGGTGGCTGATCTGTTCGAAGCCGTTCCTGAGCTGGAAAAACTAGTCTAAGCCGCTTTTGCTGCCGCAAGAAACCCGCTCTCATGAGCGGGTTTCTTTTTATGTGCTGCTGCATGCCTTCGAGCGCGTTCCGAGCGGCGTCAATGTGCGGTCTGGAGAAATTGCCGGTAGAGCAGGGCGCTTTGCTCTGGGCGTTCCAGCATCGGTGCGTGACCCACTCCATCGATGATGGCCACGCTCGGTTTCTGCAGCAGTGCTTGCATCACCTCGATGCTGGATACGTCCAGCACACGATCCTGTCGTCCCCAGAGCAGTAGAGTTGGGGCCGTTACCTTCGGGAGTTCCGGTTCCAGTGGAATATAGCGTTCGACCAATTGCTGGAAGACTTGGGCGTAATACGCGGCATTGTCTGTGGCGCGTTCGGCCAGGTACTGCTTGAGTGGTTGAGGCAGGTAGGGCGGTTCGACGAAAACGAAGTTGAGCAGTTGCTGGAAGTCCTCGGGCTGACGAACTACGAGCGGATTGCTCTTGCCCTCGCGCAAGCGCTGATACAGCTCGCTTTCATGCGGTGCGTCGACGCCGGCGTTGTCGAATAGCGCCAGGGTTTTCACCTGCTGCGGGTAGCGTGCGGCGTACAGCGCCGCAATATGGCCGCCCATGGAGTTGCCCAGCAGGTTCACCTGACCAAGTTTCAGCGTATCGAGAAAATCGGCCAGGCGCTCTGCTTGGGTACCGACGTCATAGCTGCCAACGGGATGATCGCTCTGGCCGAAGCCAGGGAGGTCGAGGGCAATAACGCGGTAGCGGTCGGTGAGGTGGCGTGCGAAGCGCAGCCAGTTGTCCTTGTCGGCGGCGAAGCCGTGAATCAGTACGATCACCTCGCCGTTTGCAGGTCCGCCCTGGTAATAATGAATGTTAAGATCGCGGACGCGCACTTGCTCGTGGCTAAGCCCGGCACGTTGCTGTTCGATCAGCCGCAAGCTGGTCAACTGGATGGCCGGGACGAACCAGAGAATGGCTGCGGCAGTGACGAGCAGCAATATCAAGCCAAGCAGCAGTTTTTTCATGGTGCGTCCTTATCGCTAATTATTATTGCGGTTTCGTTAAACTAGCATGAAGTCGAATGTCGTCGGCTGCGGGCTCGTCTGCCTGTTTCGATTCCTGCATTAACCGAGAGTAGCCAATGCCCAAGCGCTTTCCGTTGAAGTCCCTGCTGGTGTGGCTCAGCCTTTCCCTGGTGTCGGCCAATGCTTTCGCCATTGGTAAATGTGAGCGTCTGGTCGCCACGGGCAACCCCGAATATCCCCCTTATCTATGGCGTGATCCGCAGAATCCACAGCAGTTGATTGGTGCCAATGCGGATTTGCTCAAGCAGTTGGGCAAGGATCTCGGCGTGGTGATTGATGTCATCTACAGCGGGCCTTGGTCGCGTGCGCAGGATGATGTGCGTACGGGGCGAGTGGATCTGCTGGCCGGTGCCTTTGTGACGTTGCCGCGTCTGGAAAACATGGACTATGTGCATCCAGCTTTCTTTATCACGCCCAGCGTAGCCTGGGTGCGTAAAGGTGAGGTTTTCCCCTATACCAGTTGGGCCGATTTGCAGGGGCGTACCGGTGATACGTTGGTAGGTAATAGCTTCGGTCAGCAGTTCGATACCTTCGCCAAGCAGAATCTCACTCTGGAGGGTGTTTCCAGCCTGACCCAGGCGTTTCAGAAGTTACTTCTGGGGCGCACTGATTATGTGCTTTACGAGCGTTATCCGGGGTTGGCAGTAGCCGAGACGCTTGGCGTTGATGATGACCTCGAAGTATTGGATCCACCGATTTCCAGCGAAGGGCTTTATCTCGCGCTGTCACATAACTCTGCCTGCAACGAGCCTTGGCTGCGCGGACAGTTGGCGCGGAAAATGACAGAATTGGTCGCTTCCGGTGTGCCTGAGCAGATCCTGCAGCGCAACCTGGAGCTGTGGAAGGCACAACAGATGCAACCTGACCCCGTTGGCGATGCCAACCAGTAGGACGTTCTTGTGATTAATCGATTTCTTGCAACCCTTATCATGGTGCTGGCGTTAAGCGCCTGTGCCAGCGATCCGGCTCCCACTGAGCAAATGCGCCTTACCGAGCAGGCCATGACCCAGGTACGCGCCCTTGGTGTAGGTGAAGACCAAGCTGAGTTGATGGGCTTGGCCGAAGACAAATACAGCCGGGCGCAAGCGGCGGCTGCCGATGAAGATAACAAAGAGGCTCGCCTGCTGGCTGAGCAGGCCGAGCTGGATGCTCGCTTGGCCGAGGCTGAGCACCTCAATGTGAAGAGTCATGAGCAGCTTACCGAGCTGAATCGGCGTATCGCGCGGCTGCGCCAGCAACTGGGGGCGATGTGATGGTGCATACGCCGAAGTGGATCGCTGCGTTGCTGGTTTCAGGCTTGTTAGGTGGATGTGCGTTGTCGCCTAGCAGCGATGATGCGTTGGAGTCGGCACGTGCCAGCTTCCAGTCCGTCAAGGAAGATCCAAATGTATTGCGTGCTGCTCCCAAGGATGTGATTCGTGCAGGTGAGTCGCTGGCCAGAGCCGAACGCTTATCCAGCTATTGGGGCAGCGCTGAGGATGTGCGCCACTATGCCTACCTCAGCGAGCGCTATGCCGCCATCGCGCGTCAGCACAGCGAAACCAGCCTCAATCAGGAGCGAACCACCCGCCTCGAACTGGAGTTGCAGCGCCTGCAACTGAGCTTGCGCGAGGCCAAGCTGCTCAGTGTGCAGCAGCACAATGGTTGGCTGGAAGAGCAGGTGGTCAGCCTGGCGGCCAGTGAAACCGATCGTGGCCTGGTCATGACCCTGGGCGATATGTTGTTCGATGCCGGTCGGGCTGAATTGCAGCCGACTGCCAACCGTACCTTGCTCAAGCTCGTGCAGTTTTTGCAGATCAATCCGCAGCGCCGCGTGCGAATCGAGGGTTATACCGATAACACGGGCAGTGCCGAGGAGAACCTGGAGCTTTCACGAGCACGGGCGCAGACCGTAGCTGACCTGCTGGTCGACCTCGGGATCGATACCAAGCGCATCCAGGTGGTGGGCTATGGCGATGACTTTCCTGTGGCGGAGAACGCATCGGCTCGTGGGCGAGCGCAAAATCGGCGGGTAGAGATCGTCTTCTCCGATGAACGTGGACAGCTTGGCAGCGAACGCTAATTAAGGCTCGGTATGCAAGTAAAAACGCCGCGCCCTGTAAGGGGCGCGGCGTTTTTATTGGTGGGCTCGGAGTGTATGAGCAAAACAGAGTCGAACTGTGCCAGTACAATTTACTGTGTATCGGCTACTGTTATGGTTCAGTGCTCTGGAGAACCTCGTTATGACCAATCTGTTGCTCTATCAACGTATCGCTCAGCAGTTGGCCGAGGATATTCGCCGTGGCGTCTATCAGCCAGGCGAGCGTGTGCCTTCGGTGCGCAAGATGAGTGCCCAGCTCAATGTCAGTCATGCAACAGTGCTACAGGCCTATGCCAACCTCGAAGACCAGGGCCTGATCCGGGCGCGCCCGCAGTCTGGCTTCTACGTGCATCAGACACCTGCACTGACCGCGCCGACGCCGGATATCGCTCGGGTCGAGCGTCCAGGGTTGGTAACCCGTGCCAGCATCATCAATCAGGTACTCACTGAGTCGCGTCGTGAGGGGGTTGTCCCGCTCGGGGCGGCGGTGCCACATGTCGACTATCTGCCAGTACGTGCGTTGCACCAGCAATTGGCCAAGGTTACTCGTTTCCATAGCCCGCGCGCCTTTAGTTACATGTTCAGCCCCGGTTTCGAGCCGTTGCGGCGCCAGGTGGCGATTCGTATGCGTGATGCTGGTGTTGTGGTCGACCCATCCGAAGTGGTGATTACCCACGGCTGTGTCGATGCTTTGCAGATGAGCCTGCGCGTATTGACTCAGCCAGGCGACCTGATCGCGGTGGAGTCGCCAAGCTATTACGGTCTGTTGCAATTGGCCGATCTGCTGGGGCTCAAGGTCATCGAAATTCCCTGTGACCCTAGCACCGGCATCAGCCTGGAGGCCTTGCAACTGGCTGCCAACCAGTGGCCCATCAAGGCGCTGGTGCTGACCGCGCGATTGTCCAACCCGCTGGGAGGCACCATCCCGGAGGAGCGGCAGCGGCAATTGCTGCGCCTGGTTGACGATTACGACATTCAGGTCATAGAAGACGATATTTATGGCGAGTTGATGTTCGAGCAGTCACCGACCAAGGCGCTCAAGTCGCATGACCGGGAAAGCCGGGTGATCTATTGCTCGAGCTTCTCCAAGACACTGTCTCCCGGCGTTCGTATTGGCTGGATTGTGGCGGGTAAGTATCAGGATGAAATCCAGCGTCTGCAGACGTTCACCACGCACTCGGCATGCAGCGTCACACAAATGGCGGTAGCGGCCTACCTGGAGAACGGCGGTTATGATCGCCACTTGCGTTATATCCGCCAGGAGTACCGCAAGAATCTCAGCGCTTTCCAACTGGCTGTGCAGCAGTATTTTCCGGCTGGTACACAGATGACACGGCCCAAAGGCGGTTTCATTCTGTGGGTCAGCTTGCCTGCGCGGGTCAATACCAAGGACTTGCACGTGCGTGCTTTGCAGCAGGGAATTTCTATCGCGCCGGGGCTGATTTTCAGTAACACCGAGCAGTTCAATCACTGCGTGCGACTTAACTGCGGCATCCCGTGGAATCGTGAGGTAGAGCGGGCGTTGATGACCCTTGGCATGCTCGCCACGCAGTTGTGCCAGGACGTCGCGGGTTAAGTACGAGCGAAAAACGCCAGGCATTAACCCGGTTTTTTGCTGTGTTGCGTCTACCTGAGCGAAGGTTTTGTGCCATTGCTCAGGAGGTGCGACGTGTTCGCTCATTCTCTATCGATTGTTCGTCCGCTCGCTGTTGGTTTTTCCGCGTCTGCATTACTGCTGTTGACTGCCTGTAGTGCTTCCGATCAAGAGTCTGTCGTACCAGCCCAAGTACAACCCCTGGCGCAGCCTATATCAACGGCTCAAACCCAGGAGCCGTTGTCAGGCGAGCTGATGGACGTGCCAATGGCGGCAGAGATCAGCCGCAAAAGCACGGCGCTTACGGCTTCTGCGCCGATTGCTGTCATTGATGCTCTGCCGCCGAGCTACCGTGATGAAACGCGCGAGCAGTATCAGACTTATGCCGATAACCCCATATTCTCTGTCGCTGAAAGCCCGGTATCGACTTTCAGTATCGACGTTGACACCGGCAGTTACGCTAATGTGCGGCGCTTTTTAAATTCAGGGCAATTGCCACCCAAAGATGCTGTGCGGCTGGAGGAACTGGTCAATTACTTCCCCTATGCCTATCCGTTGCCGCAGGGGGATTCGCCGTTTGGTATCAGCACTGAGATGGCGGTGACACCCTGGAATCAGCAAACCCGACTGCTGCGTATCGCCATCAAAGCCTCGGAGCGCAGTGTTGAGCAATTACCGCCTGCCAATCTGGTGTTTCTCGTCGATGTGTCTGGCTCCATGCAGCGCCGAGAGGGGCTGCCGATGGTGCAAGGCACGCTGAAGCTGCTGGTCGATCAGTTGCGTGCGCAGGATCGCGTGTCGCTGGTCACCTATGCCGATGAGAGTCGGGTCGTGCTCGAATCGACGCCGGGTAGCGACAAGATGAAGATTCGCGCGGCCATCGACCAACTGACGGCAGGCGGCTCCACGGCCGGTGAGTCAGGTATTGAACTGGCTTATCAGCAGGCGCAGCAACACCTGATCGACGGCGGCATCAATCGCATTTTGTTAGCCACTGATGGTGACTTCAACGTCGGAGTCAGTGATTTCGACAGCCTCAAGCGACTGGCTGGCGACAAGCGCAAAAGTGGCGTCTCGCTGACCACCCTGGGTTTCGGCGTGGACAACTATAACGAGCGCTTGATGGAGCAGTTGGCCGATGTCGGCAATGGTAATTACGCCTATATCGACAACCTGCGCGAGGCGCGCAAGGTGCTGGTCGACCAGCTTGGCTCGACCCTGGCCACAGTGGCTAGTGATGTGAAGCTGCAAGTGGAATTCAATCCAGCCGAGGTCAGAGAGTACCGCCTGCTGGGGTACGAGAACCGTGCGCTCAAGCGCGAGGACTTCAGTAATGATAAGGTCGATGCCGGTGATATCGGTGCAGGTCATACCGTCACCGCTTTATATGAAATCGTCCCGGTCGGTGGCAAAGGTTGGCTGGAGCCATTGCGCTATCAACAACGCGTCCAGCCAGTGTCGCAGAACGCTGAGGTAGCCTGGCTGCGTATTCGCTACAAAGCGCCGGGCGAAGCGACTAGCCACCTGCTGGAGCGGCCTGTCACCGGTGGTGAGGCCAAACCGATTCTGGCTGCCAGTACGGATTTGCGTTTTAGTGCTGCACTCGCGGCCTTTGCGCAACAACTCAAGGATGGGCTTTACATCGGTGATTTCACTTTGGCGCAGAGTATCGAGTTGGCGCGCTCGGCCAGGGGGGAAGACCGGTTCGGCTTACGCGGCGAATTTATCCAACTGGCTGAAATTGCCCAGAGTCTGCAAAATTCCGCTTCCACACCTGCACGAGTTCAGCAGTGAACCTACCTCTCACGGATGACGACGCCGCCTTGCTGCGGCGTTACCGCCGTGGCGATGCCGCGGCCTTCGATGTCTTGTACCAGCGCCACCGGCTCGGGCTTTTCCGTTTTCTGCTGGGGGTGTGCGGCGAGCACGCGCTAGCTGAGGAAGTCTTTCAGGAAACCTGGATGAGCCTGATACGCAGCCAGAGCGAGCAGCGCGAGGCAGTGTTGTTCAAGACCTGGCTGTACCAGATCGCGCGTAACCGTCTGATCGACCATTGGCGCAAGACGGGGCGTCGGCAAGCGGGACAGGACGAATACGATGAAAGTCTGCACGCCCAGGCCGACCCACAGCTCAACCCGGAGCAGCAGTGGGGCCTGAGCCGTGATAGTGAGCGGCTGCAGGCCGCATTGGCTGATCTACCCGCTGATCAGCGCGAGGTGTTCCTGTTGCGCGCCCATGGTGATCTGGAACTGAACGAAATTGCCAAGTTGACCTGCACGCCTACCGAAACGGTCAAGAGCCGTTTGCGCTACGCCCTGCAGAAACTGCGCCGACTGTTGGCCAGTGAGGAGTTATCCGCATGACCCATGAACGAGAACCTCTAGCGCATGAGCAGGCGTTGTTGGCGCATTTTCGCGCCCATGGTCGCGGTGAACCGTCGGCCGAGTTGGATGGTCGCATTCTCGCGGCTGCTCGTGAAGCAACACAAGCCGATGCGATCGTAGCCAAAGCAGGCTGGGCGCAGCGTCTGCGTCACTGGCTATTGGGTAGCGGTAGCTCGCGCTGGTCGGTGGCGGTGGCCGGTCTAGCCTGCATCGGTATTGGCCTCAGCCTGACCTGGCAGACGCTACCGCAAGTGCCACAGACGCTCGACACCGCACCACCTAGCGCCGTGAGGAGTGCACCAGCTCCCACTCAAATGACCGCCAAGCGCGCTGAGCCTGCGCAACCGTCTGCGCGACAGGAGAGCCGCAAGGCCGAGGCAGTGGCGCGCATTACGCCACCTGCTGCGCTGGCTGATGCGCCGCTGTCCGCTGCCAGCACAATGGCGCCCATGGCTGAACTGGTGAAACAGAGCGAGCCACGTCAAGACCTGCTGCGCCTACTGGCCCTGCGCAAAGCCGGTGAGACTCAGCAGGCGCAACGCTTGTTGGAACAGCTTCAGGCGCATTACCCACAACTGGACATCGAGGTGCAGCTCAAGCATCTGGCTGGTGAGCGCTCGACTGATTGAACGGTGCGTAAAAGTCCTGTAAGTCGGCTTGCCAGAGCTGTTCGTGAGGCTCAGCATGCGCGCGTTATTGCTTGAACGACCCTGGTTTGATGATGCGTAAGTCATTTGTGTTATTGCTCTGCTTGAGTTGGTTGAGCGGCTGTGAGCGTGCAGAGGCGCCTGCGGCACAGGTGTCTGCATCTGTTAAAACGCCTGTTGTCGCGCGAGTGACTGCGCCAGAGCCCGCTCCCGTCGCCAAGATTGTCGAGCAGGCGCCATCCACCCAGGCTGTCGTAAGCCGTCCGCCTGAGCCTGCCAAGGCGCCGGTTGCTGCCAGCATCAAGCCTGCTGAGGTTGCGCCGCCGCAGTCGCTAGAGCGCGAAGTGCAGCGTGCGCTGGATTTGAGTGTGCCGCAGGCGCTATTCGAGCAGGCCGTGAAAGGTGAAACTGAGCAAGAGCTTTCGCCTCTGTTACCGCCGTTGTTTGCTGAGAAGCCCGAGGGCGTTAGCCCCGTTCAGATCAGTGGGCGGCTGATCAATAACGCGCAGGTCGACGATTACTGGGAGTCCATCGAAGGTGCCGAAGTACAGTTCGAGTTCAAGCAGTGAGGCATCGTTTTGTGCGGAGTGAGCTCTTCACGTCATCGTAAGTTGCTGCGTTAGCGACACTCGTACGAGGCTTGCGAGTGGCCATCATGGCGCGAGGTGCCTAGCCCTGTAGCGATTTGCACGCGTGCCCCTTGGACGCGCAATAACATTCAAGATCTGTGTCATTTTGGCCGATAAAGCCTTGGCCTGAGCTCGCCACTGGCCAGGCTCTACGGGCAGGGAGGCCAAAAGCATGATGCGTGCTTCAGGTTAGTGCTCCTGTTCATTCAAATGAAGAGGTTGAATGTGCGTGCGTGCTGGTTATTTATCACGGTCTGGATAGGGCTGGTTCTACCTTCAGGGCTGCAGGCTGCGCAGGAAGTGCGCGTAGGCGGCTATGACTTTCCGCCTTACCTGTTTCGTCCCGAGTCGGCTCAGCCAAGAGGTCTGCTGGTCGATTTGCTGCCTTTACTCAACAGCATGCAAAGCGATTACCGCTTCGTACTGGTGCCCACCTCTGCGAGTCGGCGTTATCGCGATCTCAGCTCCGGGCGCTTTGATCTTATGCTGTTCGAGTCCAGCCTCTGGGGGTGGCAGGGTACGCCGCATCTAAGCGTGCCTTTACCTATCGAGGATGCCGAGCTCTACGTTGCGCTGGCTGAGCCAGGGCGTGATCAGAGTTACTTCGACGATCTGACGAACAAGCGTATGGCGTTGTATCGCGGCTATCACTATCGCTTCGCAGACTACAACTCGGATCCAGACCTACTGGGGCGTCGCTTCAGTGCCCAGATGACTTACTCCCATGACAGCAATCTGCACATGGTGTTGATGGGGCGCGCGGATGTGGCGGTTATCACGCGCTCCTATCTGCATATGTACGCTGGGCACAACCCGTATAACGCGGAGCATCTGCTGATCTCGCAGCGTGTCGATCAGCTATACCAACTTCAGGTGCTATTGCGGCCCGATGCTGTGCTAGACGTGCCTCAGGTCAATGCGCTACTGCGCAAATTATTGCTCAATCCTACCTTCGGGACGCTGTTAAAGCGCTACTATCTAGAGATCCAAGGCAGTAATGTTCGCATTCCATAATTCATCTGTTCGGTCAGTTTTTTCTGGCTAGGCTATTTGTATGCATCGTAAGAATTTAGGGAGTGGGCATGCGGCACTTGTGGCGTTGGAGGCGTTGGGGAATAGCGCTGTTGTGCCTGTGCTTTGGCAAGGTGATAGCGGCTGCTGAAATTGTTCATGTTGGAGGGGCGCATTTTCCTCCTTATGTGATTAAAGCCGAGGTAAGTGAAGCCAGTGGACTGTTGCCGGAATTGCTTGAGGCGCTGAACCGCGAGCAGGACGCTTACCATTTCGTCATGCTGCCGACAGCCATCGTCAGGCGTTTCGGGGATTTGCAGCGTGGCCGTATCGACATGGCGATTTTCGAGAATCCCGATTGGGGCTGGCAGGGGATCGAACTCGATGCTGTGGATATGGGGCTCGAAGATGCCGAGTTGTTCGTTGCCCGTCGTGAGGCGCTGCGCGACCAGCATTACTTCGATCGACTGCAAGGCAAGCGCTTGGCGCTGTACCGCGGCTATCACTATGGTTTCGCCGGGTTCAATAG
The DNA here is from genome assembly GCF_902506535.1 of Pseudomonas sp. 8Z. Taxonomy (GTDB): domain Bacteria; phylum Pseudomonadota; class Gammaproteobacteria; order Pseudomonadales; family Pseudomonadaceae; genus Aquipseudomonas. The sequence continues at coordinate 462,932 of NZ_LR733826.1, read as the reverse complement.
TGACCCGCAATACCTGAGCCAGACCTTCAATGCCAACCTGGGGCATTCCCACGACAGCAATGTGTTGATGGTGCTGCGTGGTCGGGCTGATATCGCCCTGGTGACGCGCTCCAATCTTTACGACTTCATGGCGCGCAACCCTGATTACGAAGGGCAGTTGCTGATTTCCGAGCGCGTCGATCAGGTCTATCGCCATCACGCCCTCATCCGCAAAGGCGCGCCGATCAGTGCCAAAACTTTTGCTGAGTTGCTCGAGCGTCTGCGCCAGAACGGTGAGCTGGCGCGGATATTCGACCCTTACCAGATCGCCGTCATGCCAGTCGTAGCGGATAGCTCAGCAGCAGAAAGTGCAGCAGATTGACGCCCACATGCAGCGCGATGGCCCAGCGTAGCTGGCCGCTGCGCTGGAAGACGAGGCCGTAGCCGAGCCCGGCCAGCGTGGCCACCAACGCGAATGTCGGGCTGAACGGCAGGTGAGCAGCACCGAACAGGGCGGCGGTCAGCAGCAAACCCGGCCAGGTGCCCAGGCGGGTGATCAAGGCGGGTTGCAACAGACCCCGAAACAGCAGTTCCTCGGCAAGTACCGCTACACCCAGATTGACTGCCAGCCACAGCAGCAGGCCATCCGGCCATTTCGGTTGCCAGGCGACGACGCCGATGAGCCACGCCGTCGGCGGCGTCAACAGCAGGGTGGTGAGGCTGAACGGCAGGGCGCGTCGCCAGTCGCCATGAGCCGGGGAGGGACGACCCAGCCACCAGGCCAGCAATGCCATCCCGACCAGCGCCTTGTCCCAGGACAGGCGCAGTGCATAGGGCGGTGCGTCCTGACTGATTGTTCGCGGCGGCCACAGTTCGCTCGCGGTGAAACCGGGTACGAGATGAGCGGCCAGTGCAATGCTGGCGAGTAGCACCAGCGTTCGCCATAAGCTGTCGGGCAGCCAGCGCTCGCCCAGCAGCACCAGCACGATAAATGCAGCGCCGAGCGCCAGGCCTGGGTACTCGATGGTGCCGATGGCCAGGCCGAAGCCGAGCCAGAGTGCGGGGATCAGCGGGGCTAAATGTGAGGACAGACGCGCACGGGGCGCGCCATAGAGATCGGGCGGGTTCAACGCTCGCGGGCGTCCTTGGCGTCCTGCTCGGCGTTGCGCTCGTGAATGCGCTTGAGCTGTTCCTCGCTTAGCGGCAGCTTCTTCGCCGTATCGCGCAGCAGTAGCAGGCCGCCGAGGATGGAACCCAAGGCCAGGATCAGAATGAGCCAGGCATACCAGGGCATGTTTGATTCCTCCGTTAATGTAAGCCTGCACCATACCCGCTCGCCTGCGGCTTGTCAGGCCGGAAGGAATGGCACAAAAACTGTGAGCGTTGTCACATGATGGCAACTTGGCGCTGTTTGAATGGCGACTTTCCGAACACAGGGAGAGACCGCCCCCATGAGCCGTGCCAGCGCTCTGCAGTCCCTGCTCCGAGCGGTGACGCCATTGGCGCCACACATGAGCATCAGCGAAGTGGCCGATCAATTGTTGACGCCCGAGCACAAGGCTTTCCTGTCGCTGCCGGTGGTGGCGGACGACGGCCAGCCCGTTGGGCTGGTCAGCCGCACGCGCCTGCAGGACATCTTCATGCAGCGCTTCGGCCGCGACCTGCGTGGGCGCCACCCGGTGAGCGAGGTGATGAACGATGCGCCGCTGATCGTCAGCCTGGAGGCTGATCTGGAAGCGGCAGCCAAGCAGGTCACCAGGCAACTGCAATACCCGATCACCGAAGACTTCATCCTGGTCGACGAGCAGGGCCGTTACTGTGGTCTAGGCACCGTGCTCGATCTGCTCAAGGCCATGGAGGCGCGCATTGCCCAGCGCAATCGGGTGCTACGCCAGGCGCTGGTGGATCTCAAGGAATCGCAGGCGCAACTGCTGCAGTCGGAGAAGATGGCCTCGCTGGGGCAGATGGTCGCTGGCGTCGCTCATGAGCTGAACACCCCGCTGGGCTACGTGAAGAACAACGTGCAACTGCTGCGCGAGTTGAGCGAGCCGCTCTTTGACCTGGCAGCGGCGCAAGCCCGCCTGGGCCAGTGCCTGAATGATCCCGCGTGCGATGAAAGCCGCCTTGGGGAAGCCCTGCAGGCCGCCGAACAGGCCCGTCAGCAGGCTGCGCCAGAACTACTCGCCGAAGACTTGCAGCAGCTCTACGGCGATACCCTGTACGGCCTGGAGCAGATCGCCGAGCTGGTGGTGGGCTTGAAGGACTTTGCCCGCGTCGACCGCGCCATGAGCGAAGAAGTCGACCTCAACGACTGCATCCGCAGCGCCTTGCTGATCGCCCGCAATCACATCAAGGACAAGGCTGAGGTGGTGCAGCAGCTCGGCGAGCTGCCGCGTATCGCCTGCGCGCCATCGCAGATCAACCAGGTGCTGCTCAACCTGCTGACCAATGCCGCTCAGGCCATCGACGGTTGCGGTCGCATTCAGATTCGCAGTTGGGCGGACGAGCAGGGCATTCACATCTCGTTGCAGGATAACGGACGCGGCATGCCACCTGAGGTCATGGCGAAGATCTTCGATCCCTTTTTCACCACCAAGCCGGTCGGCCAGGGCACCGGCCTTGGTCTGTCGATCAGCTACAAGATCGTGCGCGACCACGGCGGGCAGATCCGCGTGGCGTCCGAACCCGGTCGTGGCACGCGCTTTCTCATCAGCCTGCCGCTGCCCACCGCTGTCACCCTGAAAAGGAGCGCCTGAGATGACCGCACCCGTTCGAATCCTGTTCGTCGATGACGAGGAGCGCATTTTGCGCAGCCTCGCCATGCAGTTTCGTCGGCACTACGAGGTGCTCACTGAGAGCGACCCGCAACGTGCACTACAGCGTCTGCGTGAGGAGCCCGTGCACGTGCTGGTGAGCGACCAACGCATGCCACAGATGACGGGCGCGCAATTGCTCGCCGAAGCGCGCGAGATTGCGCCGAATACCCTGCGTATCCTGCTGACGGGTTACTCCGATCTGGACGCCGCCGTTGATGCGCTGAACAACGGCGGAATCTTCCGTTACCTGACCAAACCCTGGGATCAGCAGGAAATGGCCTTCACCCTGCGCCAGGCCGCCGAGCTGGCCAGGCGCCAGACGCAGCCCGCACAGATGCTGGATAGCCGCACCTTGTCCGCCCCGCTGACCGTGCTGTCGCTCGATGACGAGGCCGATACCCTGGCGGTACTCGATGAATTCTGTGTGGTCGGCGGGCACCGTCTACTGCGTGCACGCAACCTGGCCGAGGCCATGCTGCAGCTCAACAGCGAAAGCGTGGACATCCTGGTCAGCGACCTGAAGCTGGCCGGCGAGGACACCGCGCCGCTGCTCAAGACCCTGGCCCAGGCCCATCCGCGCCTGCTCAGCCTGGTGGTCACGCCGTTTCAGGACACCCAGGCACTGCTGCGCCTGGTCAACGAAGCGCAGATCTTCCGTTATCTGCCCAAACCGGTACGCCGCGGCTTGTTCGAGAAAGGCCTCAAGGCCGCTGCCGAGCAGGCGCTGATCTGGCGCGCGCAGCCGCAGCAGGTGCTTACCCGCTTGGCTGAGGTGCCGCGCGACGAGCGCGAGCAGGAGAAAGTGGGCAGTCTGATGGGCATGCTCGGGCGTTTGCGTGAGCGTTTGATCGCCTGACCCTCTGCTGTCCTGACGTTTTCGCGGCTGAAGCCGCTCCTACGGGGCAATGAATTTCCGTAGGAGCGGCTTCAGCCGCGATGCCTGTGTACCGAAACCAAGGCCCCGGATTGCATCGGGCAACAGACCCGCCTAGAGCCGGGCTTCAGTCACGACCAGCGCCAGCATGCTTTGCGCTACAATGCGCGGCGTTTTTGTCCTGTCCGAGACCTGCCCATGCCTGCTTGCCAGACCCCGATCATCGTTGCCCTCGACTTCCCCAGCTCCGACGCCGCCCTGGCCCTGGCCGACCGGCTCGATCCGGCGCTGTGCCGGGTCAAGGTGGGCAAGGAGTTGTTCACCCGCAGCGGCCCACAGGTGGTCGAGGCGCTGCAGGCCAAGGGTTTCGAGCTGTTCCTCGATCTGAAATTCCACGACATCCCCAACACCACCGCTATGGCCGTCAAGGCTGCGGCCGAGCTGGGGGTCTGGATGGTCAACGTGCACTGCTCCGGCGGCCTGCGCATGATGGCGGCCTGCCGCAACGAGCTGGACAAACTGAGCGGCGCCAAGCCGCTGCTGATCGGCGTGACAGTGCTGACCAGCATGGAACAGCAGGATCTGGCTGGCCTCGGCCTGGACGTGCCGCCGCAGGAGCAGGTGCTGCGTCTTGCCGGTCTGGCGGCTGACGCCGGGCTCGATGGCCTGGTTTGCTCCGCTCAGGAAGCCCCGGCGCTCAAGGTCGCCCAGCCGCGCCTGCAACTGGTGACGCCGGGGATTCGTCCGGCTGGCAGCAGTGCCGACGATCAGAAGCGCATCCTCACCCCGCGCCAGGCGCTGGACGCCGGCTCCGACTACCTGGTGATCGGCCGCCCGATCAGCCAGGCCGCCGATCCGGCGCAGGCGCTGGCGGCTGTGGTCGCTGAACTACAGGGCTGAGTGGCTACGCCATCAGCCTGCTGCATGATCGATCACTCCAACGCCTGATAGTGCTGCTCGCCGTCTGGCTTGCTGGCTAGACTCGTCGCGATCTCCAATCGCTGCGAGGAAGCAGACATGAGCATGACGTTCTCCGGCCAGGTCGCCCTGGTCACGGGTGGTGCCGCCGGCATCGGCCGCGCCACCGCCCAGGCCTTCGCGGCTGAAGGCCTCAAGGTGGTGGTCTCCGATGTCGACGCCACAGGCGGCGAGGGCACCGTCGAGCTGATTCGCGCCGCCGGTGGCGAGGCGTTGTTCGTACGCTGCGACGTGACCCGCGACGCCGAGGTGCAGGCGCTGATGGCCGCGACCGTCGAGGCTTATGGCCGCTTGGATTACGCCTTCAACAACGCCGGTATCGAGATCGAGCAGGGCAAGCTGGCTGACGGTAGCGAGGCCGAGTTCGACGCCATCATGGGTGTCAACGTCAAGGGCGTGTGGCTGTGCATGAAGCACCAGATTCCGCTGCTGCTGGCGCAGGGCGGTGGCGCCATCGTTAACACGTCTTCGGTTGCAGGTCTTGGCGCGGCGCCGAAGATGAGCATTTACGCAGCTTCCAAGCATGCGGTAATCGGCCTGACCAAGTCGGCGGCGGTCGAATACGCGAAGAAGAAAATCCGCGTCAACGCCGTATGCCCGGCGGTGATCGACACCGATATGTTTCGTCGCGCTTATGAGGCCGATCCGCGTAAAGGCGAATTCGCCGCCGCGATGCATCCGGTCGGGCGTATCGGCAAGGTGGAGGAAATCGCCGCTGCGGTGCTGTATCTGTGCAGCGATCACGCTGCCTTTACTACCGGCCATGCGCTGGCAGTGGATGGTGGGGCAACGGCGATCTGATCGGCTCGCGGCAGAAACGACAAAGGCGCCCGAGGGCGCCTTTGTCGTCTGTGCAAGGCTTAGGCCGCGCGCTTACCCGCAGTGAGCACTGTCAAGGTCAGCAGCCCGGCGACGATGCCCCAGAAGGCCGAGCCGACACCGAGCAGGGTCATGCCCGAGGCGGTGACGAGGAAGGTCACCAGCGCCGCTTCGCGCTCGTTCGGCTCGCTCATGGCCTGAGTCAGGCCGCCGATGATCGAGGCGAACAGGGCCAACGCGGCGATGGACAGGATCAACGCCGCCGGTAGCGCAGCGAACAGCGCCGCCAGGGTGGCGCCGAAGATACCGGCGATGCCGTAGAACACTCCGCACCATACCGCCGCGGTATAGCGCTTGCGCGGGTCTTCATGGGCCTCGGGGCCTGCACAGATCGCCGCGCTGATCGCCGCCATGTGAATGCCGTGGCTGCCGAACGGCGCCATCAGTACCGACACCAGGCCGGTGCTGGTCAGTAGCGGCGAGGCTGGCACGTTGTATCCGTTGGCGCGCAGCACCGCCATGCCCGGCAGGTTCTGCGAGGCCATGGCGACGATGAACAGCGGAATACCGATGCTGATGGCGGCTGCCAGCGAGAAGCTCGGTGTAGTCCATTGCGGCGTGGCCAATTCCAGGTGGAAGTCGCTGAAGTTCAGCAGGCCGAACACGCCGGCCAGCACGCTGCCGACGATCAGCGCAGCGAGCACCGCATAGCGCGGCCACAGGCGTTTGCCGAACAGGTAGGCGAGCAGCATGGCCAGTACCAGCCAGGGCTGCTGTTCGGCGGCGTTGCAGATTTCCAGGCCGATCTTGAACAGCACGCCCGCCAGCAGCGCAGCGGCGATGGAGGCGGGGATACGGCGCATCAGGCGGTCGAAGGTGCCGGTCAGGCCGATCAGCACGATCAACCCGGAGGCCAGGATATAGGCGCCGATAGCCTCGCCGTAGGATACCTGCGGCAGGCTGGTGATCAGCAGCGCCGCGCCGGGCGTCGACCAAGCGATCATTACCGGCGCGCGGTAGCGCAGCGATAGCACGATGCAGCACAGCGCCATACCGATCGACAGCGCCCAGATCCATGAAGAAATCTGCCCGCTGCTCAGTCCAGCGGCCTGTCCGGCCTGGAACATCAACACCAGCGAGCTGGTGTAGCCGGTGAGCATGGCGATAAAGCCGGCGACCACGGACGAGGTGGAGCTATCGCTCAGTGGGCGCAGGCGGGGGAATGTTGCGTCTTGCATCAGAACAGTCCTGTATCGATGACGATGGGGTACAGCGAGGCGACCAGCAGCAATGCCATGCCGATGTTGAAGGCGCGCAGCGCGCGCGGATTATCCAGCCACTTGCGCAGCAGGCTGCCGGCCACCGTCCACAGACCGACGCTGGGGCAGTTGACTAGAGCGAACAGGGCGGCGATCAGCAGCACGTTGGTGAAGAAGCCTTCGTGCGGGGTGTAGGTGGTGATGGCGCCGATGGCCATGATCCAAGCCTTGGGATTGACCCACTGGAACGCGGCAGCCTGGAGAAAGGTGAAGGGCTTGGCGTTCGGCGTGTCGCGCCCCTGTGGAGCGCCGGACTGGGCGATCTTCCAGGCCAGGTACAGCAAATACGCGGCGCCGGCGTAGCGCAGCACGTCATGCAGCAGGGGCAGGCGCTCGAACACCTGACCCAGGCCCATGCCCACGGCGATCACCAGCACCATGAAGCCCAGGCTGATACCGAGCATGTGTGGCAGGCTGCGGCGAATGCCGAAGTTCACCCCGGAGGCCAGCAACATCATGTTGTTCGGGCCGGGAGTGATGGAGGTGACGAGGGCGAAGGCGACGAAAGCCAGCAGCAGTTCGGCGGTCATGGTGGTTCTCCGTTGAGCGGACGTCAGCCTATTGCGCCAGGTGCTCGCCGTCGCGGTACAGCCAGACGCGTGATGAACCGTACAGTCTGGCTAATACGACTCTGTAGCCTAATCTGTACGCTCTTTGGCTCGGCGCAGCAGCGGCCAGAAACCCAGCAGCGCAGCAATGCCCAAGCCCAGCCATGACAGTGCATCCCAGCCGCCATCACCGAGCAGAGCGGCGAATAGGCCTAGAGCGCTGCTCAGGTTGATCAGTGACGGCAAAGTAAAGGTCGAATCGCGCCAGCTCATGCGCGGGCCGCCTTGCGTTTGCTCAGTGTTGCCGCGCGCCGCCTGACCCACCAGAGATACAGGCCGCTGAGCAGTACGATGATGGTCAGCACATCGAGTAGTGCCCAGAGTATCTGCATGGGGCGCCCGCCGTAGTCGCCGAAGTGCAGGGGTTGCGACATCGATAGCGCATCCATGTACCAGGGGCGCTCGGCGATTGCGGTCACGGCCAGGTTCTGCGCGTCAATCAGTACCGGTGTCCACAGGTGTGCGGTCAGGTGCGTGCTGCCGGTCATGAACACCGTGTAGTGGTGCGCGGTGGAGAAACGCGTACCAGGAAAGGCGATGAAGTCCGTCTGCATGCCGGGTAGCGCCTGCTCAGCAATGCTCAGGAGCTCGTTGGCCGAGGCGCGTTGTAACAAGGGCGGGGCGTCGCGATAGGGCGCCATCAGCGCGCCGAGTGTGTCTTCGCGCCAGGACTCGATAAGCAGGTCAGCGCAGGCGCTGATCACGCCGGTGATGCCGACCACCAGAGCCCAGCTCAGCGTGACGACGCCGATCAGGTTGTGCAGGTCGAGCCAGCGTGCGCGTCTTGAGCGCGTTTGGCGCACTTCGGCAAAGCGCAGGCGGCGCATGAACGGGGCGTAAAGCACCGTACCGGAGACGATGGCCAGGGTGAACAGCAGGCCCATGGCTGCCAGTAACAGCTTGCCGGGCAGGTCGGCGAACAGATCCACGTGCAGGCGCAGTATGAACATCAGTACGCCGCCATTGGCCGCCGACATGGCGACCGGCTCACCACTTCGGGCATCGAGCATGAAGGTGTGCGAGGCGTTGGGCTCGGTCGCGGCAGTGGCTGCCGTGATGGCAATGATGCCGTTGGGCTCGTCTTGCTCGAAACCGATGTACTGAACCACCTCGCCGGGCCGATAGCGCTCGGCTGCCTCGACCAGTTGCTGCAGACCTAGCCGTGGCGTGCCGGACGGCAGCTCGCGCAGCTCGGGGGCTTCGCCGAGCAGGTGTTCGAACTCGTGGTGGAAAATCAGTGGCAGGCCGGTAAGTGCCAGCATCAGCAGAAACAGGGTGCAGATCAGGCTGCTCCAGGTGTGCAGCCATGACCAGCGGCTGATGGTGATGGGGTTCATGTGCCAACGCTCTCGTCAGTGCATAGCCGCTGCACAGGCGCCGCGCCGTACTGGACGGTCGCGGCGCATGGCAGGCGTATCGTGCAGGGTTACCACTTGTAGCCGAGGCTGGCGGTAATTCGGCGCGGGTCGCCCGCGTAGCAGTAGAAACCATCGCAGGTGGCCAGGTACTCCTTGTCGAGCAGGTTCTCAGCATTGAGCGCGATGCTGGCGCCACGCAGGCTGGCATCGATCTGGCCGAGGTCGTAGCGCACGGCTGCGTCGTAGACCGTGTAGTCGCCGCTGTGGCCGTCGGCTGGATCACGCACGAAGCCCATGCTGCCCACCGCGATATTGTCCGTGGCGCCGACATAGCGCGCGCCGACGCCGATACCCAGACCGGCCAGCGGGCCGACGCTCCAATCGTAGTTGGCCCAGATCGAGGCCTGGTGTTCGGGCGTCAGCGGCAGCGGGCGATTCTGGTCCAGTGGGTCGCCCACCTTGGTCATCTTGCTGTTGGCGTAGGTGTAGGAGGCCGTCAGCTTGAGGTTGTCGGTGAGGTTGCCAACTGCTTCCAGCTCGAAGCCGCGCACTTGCACTTCACCCACCGGCGAGGTGACGCCGCGGCTGTTGGTGCTGAGGATGTTCTGCCGAGTCAGATCGTAGACCGCCGCCGTCAGCAGCAGATCGCTGCCAGGTGCCTGATACTTGATGCCCGCCTCGTACTGTTTACCGGTACTGGGGCGATAGGTGCGGCCATTGCTACCACCGGCTTCGGCCTGGAAGGATTCGGCATAGGAAATGTACGGTGTGAAGCCTGAATCGAACACGTAGCTCAGCGCCGCATTGCCGCTGAAGGCGCTGTCGCGGCGGCTGTCCCTGGCGTTGTTGACGTTGTAGAACAGCGAATCGGTTTCCAGGCGATCCCAGCGCCCGCCCAGTGTCAGGCGCCAGGCGTCCAAGGCCAGTTGATCTTGCAGGTACAAGCCTGTGCCATGGCGCTTCTGGTTGTAGTTCTGGAAGGCGGTGTAGGCGATGTTGCTGAAATCCTGACCGTAAACGGGGTTGATGATATTGCTGGTCGGGGCGCTGCCGAACAGCCAGCGGTAGTCGGTGTTGACTCGCAGGTAGTCGAGGCCCAGCAGCAGGGTGTGACTGATCGCGCCAGTGTCGAAGTCAGCCTGGAAGTTGTTGTCGATGGCAAAGTGGCTGATGTTTTCGTCATAGACGTTGGCGCCACGCGTCACGGTGCCGTCTGCGGCCACGGCACTGGCGTTGCCGCCAGCGGTGATGATCTGGTTATCCAGTTCCAGCTTGCTGTAGCGCAGGTTCTGACGGAACTGCCAGACATCGTCGAGGCGATGCTCGAAGGCATAGCCCAGGGCATAGAAGGTCTTGTCGTAGAACTCCCAGTCCGGGTCGCCGAGGTTCTTGTTGTAGTCGATCTTGCCGGCCGGGGTGCTCAACCGTGTGCCTTGCAGCGGCAGGAACTGGCTGGTGCCGCCGGTATCGTCGCGGTTGAACTGGCCAAGGAACGTCAGCTTGGTTTGCTCGGCGATGTTCCAGGTCAGGCTGGGCGCCAGGTTGAAGCGCTGGTCGTCGATGTGCTCGACCGCCGTACCGCTGTCACGGCCCATACCGCTGAAGCGATAGAGAAAACGCCCCTCATCGTCGAGGCGCCCGGTGCTGTCGAAGTTGATCTGCTTGTGCTGGTAGTTGCCGACCTGCACCTCGATTTCATGCTGGCTTTCGTCTTGCGGGCGCAGGCTGACGGCATCGACCAGACCGCCTGGCGGCGTCTGCCCGTAAACCGCAGACGCCGGGCCGCGCAGGATGGCGACACGCTCCAGGTTCCAGGTTTCCAGCTTGGGCATGGCATAACTGCCTTTGGGCAGTGGCAGGCCGTCGAGCATCTGGATCGGCTCGAAGCCGCGAATCTTCATCCAGTCGGCGCGGCTGTCGCTGCCGTAGCTGCTGGCGATCACGCCAGGCATGTAGCGCACGGCGTCGTCGAGGTTCTGCACGTTGCGGTCGCGCAGTTGCTCGCGTGTGGTCACGGAGATCGAGCGTGGGCTTTCCAGCAGCGGCGTGTCGGTTTTGCTGCCCACCGCTATACGGTTGGCCAGGTAGCCAGTGGTCGGTCCCCAGGCGCTTTCGCTGGCCTGACCGGTAACGCTCATGTTCGGCAAGGCCATGCTTTGCGTGTCGGCGGGGGCCAAGCTATAGACGCCCGAGCTGTTGCTGTTGAGCTGTAAGCCGGTGCCGCGTAGCGCCTGGTTGAGAGCGTCAAGGGCAGCGAAGTCGCCGTTGACCGGCGCCGAGCGCTTGCCTGCGGTCAGGGCCGGGTCGATGCTCAGGGTGATACCCGCCTGGCTGGCGATTTGACTGAGCGTGCTGGACAGCGGGCCTGCAGGCAGTTGGTAGGTTTCTGCCTGAGCCATACCCATGTGGCCAGCCATGGCGATGGTCAGGGCCAGCAGAGTACGGCGTAAAGGGGCAGGGCGGAAGGACATTGCGAATTTCTCCTAGGCGGGAATGCATCTCAATGTCTTGTTGCCGAAGCAGAATGAAAAAGTGACAGGGGCTCGGCGCAATTTTTTCGTGATCGCTCTGAGCGGCCAGTTTCGCGCTGGCGCCCAGTGGCTATCACTCCTTGGCTGGCAGCACGCGCGTCCACCACGGGCCGACGTGTTCGATGCGAACCGGCAGGCTGAGCGGCAAGGCGGCTAGCGCCTTGTCTGTGTCGTGCAACGGGAAACTGCCGCTGATGGGCAGGTTGGCCAGGCTTGGGTCGAGGCTGAGATAACCGCTGCGGTATTCACCGAGTGTCTCGATCAACTGCGCCAGGGGCAGCGCGTCAGCGACCAGCATGCCGCGGCTCCAGGCATCGGCAGCGATTGGCGCGCGGGTGCTGGCGCTCAGGTGCTGGCGCTCCATGCGAACCTGCTCGCCGCTGCGCACGATGCGTTCTTGTGCGGCTGCGACAGGTTTGGCCGCGACCGCCGAGCGCAGCACGATCAGCTCGGTACTCTCGCCTGTGCGGCGCACCAGAAAGCGCGTGCCCAGTGCCCGCAGTCGGCCTTGCGGCGTCTCGACCACGAATGGCCGTGTATCGTTGCCTTTGGCGGTCTGGATCAGGATTTCACCGGTGTGTAGCACCAGGCGCCGCTCGTGCTCGTCGAACATGACGTCCAGCGCGCTGCGGCTGTTGAGGCGAACCTGGCTGCGGTCGGCAAGCCGTACTTCGCGCTGCTCGCCTGCTGCGGTGTGGTAGTCGGCCAGGTAGTCACCGAGTGGCCGCTGTTGAGCCAGTAGCGCGAGGGCAATGCCTGTGGCCAGAAACAGGCCCAGCGCGCTGCTGCTGATGCGGCGTACACCGCGCCGACGAGCCGCGCCGCCGTGTAACAGGGCACGCCGCGCGGGCGTAGGCGCGGCAGCGCTCAGGTGTTGATCGATGCCGCCGAGCTGTCGCCACACCAGTGCGTGATCGGCATGAGCGGCCAGCCACATACGAAATTCATGCTGCTTCTGGGCGTTAGCCTCGCCAGAATCCAGGCACAGTTGCCAGGCAATGGCTTCATCCAGAACGCGGGCGCTGACCTGGCTCATCGCGGCTCTCCATAGAGCGCGATGTAGCACTGGCGCAGCCCTTGAGCCAGGTATTGACGTACGCGGGAGGGCGAAACGCCTAAGCGCTCGGCGATTTCGGCATGGCCAAGGCCGTCGAGGCGGCTGTGCAGGAATGCGGCGCGGGCTTTGCTCGACAGTTGCCCGAGCAAACGGTCGATTGCACCCAGTTGTTCCAGTGCCAGCGCCTGCTCCTCCGGGCTTGGATGCAGGGCTTCAGGGACTTGGGCGAGTTCGTCTAGGTAGGCGCGCTCCAGGGCGCTGCGGCGAAACTGATCGACCAGCAGGCCCTTGGCGATGGTGGTGAGCAGTGCCCGAGGCTCACGCGGGGGCTGCAGATCAGGGCGGGCGAGCAAGCGTACGAAGGTGTCCTGGCTGAGATCCTCGGCCCGATCCGAGCCGTTCAGGTTCTTGCGTAACCAGCCCAAGAGCCAGTCGCGATGATCGCGGTAGAGCAGACCGACCAGCTGTTGATTGCTGGAATCCCGAACAGACACGGCCACCTCGCCGAACATGCAGATTTAGTTGATAACTATTCGCATATGTTCGCAGAGGTCATGTCTAGGTGCAATCACGCGTTAACTGCGGCGATGGGCGGTTCCGGCACTGGAGTCAACTGCGTTCCTGGCGACCCCGTGCCAGCGCTCGATTGACCTCCAGCCAGCCGTTCACGGCCTCTTCGCCCATCTCGTCGAATACCCGCTGCAACAGGCGCGCCTGTTCGCGGCGCAGGGCCTGTTCCAGCTTGGCCCCCTCGGGTGTGAAAACCAGCAGGCGCTTGCGTTTGTCGTCCGGGGCGGCTTCGCTGAGTACCAGGTTCATCTCGATCAGTTGTCGCAACGGCGTGTTCAGCGCCTGCTTGCTCACGCCCAGATAACCCAGCAGTTCGGTCATGTTCAGCCCCGGATATTTGGCGATGAAGAACAGGATGCGGTGGTGTACGCGCGACAGGCCGCGTTTGGCCAGCATCTCGTCAGGTTTGGCGGTGAAGGCCTGGTAGCCAAAGAAGAACGCCTCCATCGCAGCATGCTGGACAGCCGCGTTCTTCAGCGCTTGTGCTCCCTGGCGCCCGCCCTGCGAAGGGTCGCTGGGCGACGTTAAAAATTTCTCGGGGAAATTTTTTAGGTCAGGCATATTGACGTATCTCTGGACAGCGGCGTAGTTTCGGTCAAGCAGTTTGACTTAATTTTTCGACTTTGGCACCCAGGACATCCCATGGCCTTCTCCGAACGTATCGCCCGCCTGAAAAGCTCCCTGATCCGTGAAATCCTTGCCGCGGCGCAGCGCCCCGAGGTGATGTCCTTCGCCGGTGGTCTGCCGGCGGAGCCGATGCTGCCGAAGGTCGAGTGGGCCGAGATGCCGAAGAGTATGGGCCAGTACGGCATGAGCGAAGGGGAGCCGGCGCTACGCGAGATCATTGCCGACGAGGCACGTGCCCTGGGTGTACCGTGCGAAGCCAGCCAGGTGTTGATCGTCAGCGGTTCGCAACAGACGCTGGATCTGGCCTCCAAATTGTTCATCGATCATGGCACCGAGGTGCTGCTTGAGGCGCCAACCTACCTGGCTGCGCTGCAAGCCTTCCAGCTATTCGGTGCCGATTGCATCAGTGTGCCGCAGGAGGCCGATGGCCCCGAGCTGGCGGCGTTGCGTCAGCGTCTGGAAAACCACAAACCGGCTTTCGCCTATCTGATTCCGACCTTCCAGAATCCGTCCGGCACCCGTTACAGCGAGGCCAAGCGTGATGCCGTGGCGGCGCTGCTCGACGAATTTGGCGTAACCCTGATCGAAGACGAACCGTACCGTGAGCTGGTGTTCGATGCTGGCAGCGCCACGCCCATCGTCAGCCGCCTGAAGAAGGCGAGCTGGATCTACACCGGTACTGTCTCCAAAACCCTGCTGCCGGGGCTGCGCGTCGGCTATCTGATCGCCACGCCCGATCTGTTCCCGCACCTGCTGCGCCTGAAGCAATCGGCGGATTTGCACACCAACCGCATCGGTCAATGGCAAGCGTTGCAGTGGCTGGGTAGCGAGCAGTATCGTGGCCACCTGGCCGAACTGCGCGATTTCTACCGCGTGCGTCGTGATGCCATGCAGGGTGCGTTGGTCGAGCATTTCGGCGAGCTGGCCACCTGGGAAATTCCGCAGGGTGGCTTGTTCTTCTGGCTGACCCTCAAGCAGCCGCTGGACACCCGCACGCTGCTCGACGCGGCGTTGGCGCAGAACGTCGCCTTTATGCCGGGCGAGCCCTTCTTCATCGACCCGGACGCCAATCCGGGTCACTTGCGGCTGAACTTCAGCCACGTGGCGCCGGAGCGTCTGGGTGAAGGGCTGCGTCGTCTGGCTGCGGTGATCCGTGAGGCGCAGGGTGCGTGACCAAGGTTTAGCCCCGTAGGTGTGGTCGGGCGGTATTGCTTATCACACGCGATTTTCGCGGATAAATCCGCGCCCACAAAAGCAAGGGCCATTGGCGGCGAGCGTGCCGCGAAGTTGGAAAGGGAGGGAAGCACGATGTTGAAGGTTTATGGAGATTACCGTTCAGGCAACTGCTACAAGGTCAAACTGATGCTGCATCTGCTGGGCAGGGAGTACCAGTGGGTTGGCGTCGATATTCTCAAGGGCGAGACGCAGAGCGAGGCCTTCTTGGCCAAGAACCCCAACGGCAAGATTCCGGTGCTGGAGCTGGAGGATGGCACTTGCTTGTGGGAGTCCAACGCCATCCTCAACTTCCTCGCCGATGGTAGCGAGTTTCTGCCCAGCGAGCCGCGCTTGCGCACCCAGGTGCTGCAGTGGCAGTTCTTCGAGCAGTACAGCCACGAGCCTTATGTGGCGGTGGCGCGTTTCATCCAGCTCTATTTGGGCATGCCGGATGGGCGTCGTGAAGAACATGCGCGTTGCGTGGTCGGTGGCTACAAGGCGCTGAAGGTGATGGAGAAGCAACTGGAGCGCACACCGTATCTGGTCGGTGAGCAATACTCGATTGCCGATATCGCCCTGTACGCCTATACCCATGTCGCGGACGAAGGTGGCTTCTGCCTCGAGGGCTTCCCGGCCATTCGCGCCTGGCTTGAGCGGGTTGCCAGCCATCCACGGCATGTGACCATGCTCGGCTGATGGCGCGCTCGGCACGGTTCTCAATAAGTTGCTGAATGGGCTTGGAGAGAACCGTGGCTGGCGTGATAATCCTCGCCACCTTCTTACGTCGTCGATATCGCCCATGCGCAACCGGCTGCACAGCGCGCTGATCCTCTTGCTGATCCTGGTACTGCCGATGCAGGCCCAGGCCGCGCTCGGCATGCCTCGATACGAGCCGATCCCGGTAGCCCATGCCGAGTGTTCGATGCGTATGGAGCACGGGCAAATGGCCGCGCATGCGCCGGGCTCCGGTCACCCGTATTTCAAACTGAGTTTCTGCAGCCTGTGCGCGTTCTGCGTGAGCGCTGTTGCTCTGGCTCAGCCCTTCATCTCGCAGCGCGATGGCGCTAGCCAGGTTCTGGCATTGATGGCCAGCCCACGTTTGCCGGAGGTGATCCTCGATACACCGGAGCGGCCTCCACGGCACCTGTCTTTCTGATCGACCCTAACTTCCAGCACGGCGCCCCGATATGGCGACGTGCGCCGGTGTGCCGTTGGCGCCCGGATCAAACGATTGGAGACAGTTTCAGATGCGACACATCATCACTTTTCCCGCTCTGTTGATGAGCGCGCTGCTCAGCGCTCAGGTTTTTGCTCAGGCTGAGGGCCACGAAGACCACGGCTCGATGCATATGCAGCACGAATCTGCTGCTGAGCAAAAGCCCTGGGGCATTGCCGGGCGCCCGGATCAGGTGGACCGCACCATCGAGATTCGTATGGACGATCGCATGCGCTTCACTCCAGAAACGCTACAGGTCAAACAGGGTGAGACCATCCGTTTCGTCCATCACAACGACGGCAAGCTGATGCATGAGTTCGTGCTCGGCACCCAGCAGACCCTGGATGAACATGCCGAGGCCATGCTCAAGCAAGCCGGGATGATGCACGGTGAGGCTTACATGGCTCACGTCGAGCCGGCGCAGCAGGGGGAGATGATCTGGACCTTCAACCGGGCGGGGCGCTTCGAGTTCGCCTGCCTGATCGCAGGTCATTATCAGGCGGGGATGCGCGGTAGCGTCGAGGTCTTGGCGCAGTGAGGCGCTAGCGAAAGGTGTGGCCGCGATCGCGGCCACACACCGTCAATTAGTTCAGGCTGTCGGTCAGGGACTTGGCGGGTACCAGCTTGACGACCTTCTTGGCCGCGATTTCGATGCTCTTGCCGGTCTGCGGGTTACGACCTGTGCGGGCCGGGCGCTCGCTCACCTTCAGTTTGCCGATACCCGGCAGAGTGATCTCGCCGTCGTTTTCCAGTGCGTCGCCGACGATCTCGCCCAACTGATCAATCAGGCTGCGAACGCTGGCTTTGGGCAGGGAAACGGCTTCGGCCAGGTCGCTGATCAGTTGGTCTTTGGTGATTGCCATGATGTCACTCCATATTCGGGTTAAGGGTTCGGTGCGCTTACCATGAGGCGGCGCCCGAAAACGCCGGGGGAAACTAGCACAAAGGCTGTGGTTCGGGAGAACGGGCAGCGTTCTTACCGATAGGGCTTAGTGTCGCACTGTGGCAGGTGGTTCCGAGGGTTGCAGAAAAAACCCAGGCATCCCGGTGCTTAACAATGGGCTAAGTATTGCCGCCTAGTATTTCTATCAGGCACATATCGCGTATGTCAGTCTCGACTATGCTCTAGTGGCCTGATTGAGATTAGGAGTGCAATCATGTTGCGTACCTTTGCTGATCTTGGTTTTCGCTGGAAGATCGCTCTACCCATCCTGCTTTTGGCGGCTCTTCTGGTCGTTATGGGTGTACTTGGTATGCGTGGCATCACGCAGGTCGCGGAGTCCACCACAACGCTTACCAATCGCCATTTGCCCGGTATCAGCTTGTTGCTCAACGCTGACCGGGATCTGTACCAGGCTTTCGTTGCCGAGCGCAGCATGCTCGACGAAGGCTCCGGTAGTTATGCCAAAGACTTACTGGCTGCACACACTGAAAACCTACAGCAGGCCTATGATCGTGTGCATAAGTTTGCGGCCATGCAGCCGGGTGCCGAGGCCTTGGCACTGGTTGCCGAATTTGACCGTGGCTTCACATTGTGGAAAACCACCACCTTGAAGGTTCTGCAACTGAGCACGACCGATGCAGATGCGGCCAGTCGTCTGAGCTTCGGTGATAGCGAGGCTCAGTTCGAGCAGATGCGTGGCGCTATCAACAAACTGGGCGAGCTCGAAGACAGTGCAGCCAATTCCGTCGGTACTGCGGCAATTGCCCGTGGTGAGGAGCTGGCATGGCAGCAGGGTATGGTCATCACCTTCGGCCTGGCGGTATGCCTGGTACTGGTAGTCGGCTTCCCGGTATTGGTGACTCGCCCGCTGCACAGCCTCCTGCATCGTATTGAACAGATCGCCGATGGCGATGGTGATTTGCGAGTACGCCTCGATGTGATGTCCAAGGATGAGCTGGGTAAGCTCAGCCATGCCTTCAACCGTTTTCTCGATAAGTTGCAGCCATTGATCAAGGAAGTGGGGCGCGTCACTGATGAGGTGGCTGATTCGGCTAAGAATCTGGCGGGCCTTGCTGCCGCTAATGATCGGCTGATCAGCAGTGAGCACGCGGCGGTTGATCAGGTCAGTACGGCTGCGACCGAAATGAGCACTGCTGTTCATGAGGTCGCGCGCAACGCGCAAAACGCGGCTGATGCGGCGCGCAACGCCGAACAGCAGTCACGCGAAGGCGCCCAGGTGGTGGGCGCGACCATCCGTTCCATTCGTCAACTGGCTCAGGAGGTGGAGAGTGCATCTTCGACCATCCAGACTCTGGAGCAAGAGGCCGCCAATATCGGTGCTGTGTTGGCGGTAATCAAAGGTATTGCCGAACAGACCAACCTATTGGCGCTCAATGCGGCTATTGAGGCCGCGCGTGCCGGTGAGCAGGGGCGTGGCTTCGCGGTCGTGGCCGATGAAGTCAGGGCACTGGCTGCGCGAACGCAGGAGTCCACCAAGGACATTCAAGGCATGATCGAGCGCCTACAAGTCGGTGTGCAAAATGCCGTCAAGGCGACTCACAGCGGCAGTGAGCGTGCGCGTCAGAGCGTCGAGCAGGCGGCGGGTGTCGATCAAGCACTGAGCGTTACCAGCGAGTCGGTACAGCGTATCAACGATATGGCCGCGCAGATCGCTACCGCCTGCGAAGAGCAGAGCAGCGTCACTGAAGAGATTGCCCGTAACATCAGCGACATTCGTGATCTGTCCGACGAGGCTGCGCAGACGTCCGAGCACAGCACGATTGCCAGTCGTCACTTGTCGGAACTGTCCCATGGTCTGGCTCAATTGGTAGGCCGCTTCCGCGTCTGATGAGGCCGACTCTGGCATCTAAGTGCTTGAGGCAGTTGTAAGTTTGCATTTAGTCGTTACAATGGCGCGGCCCGTCGCAATGACGGGCTTCGTTATGGTGGGCCCTGTCGGTCCCCTCGCAACGATTACCCGTGAACCTGGTCAGGCCCGGAAGGGAGCAGCCACAGCGGGAACATCGTGTGCCGGGGTGTGGCTGGCAGGGTTCGCCTCCATATCGTTTATTCCCCAGTCTCTTTTATCGCCAGTCAATGCTATGGCGCGTCAGTCGCTGCTTGTCTGCAATGTTCTGCCTCTGTCATACGAAAACGCCCGCCAGGCGTGAGCCATGACGGGCGTCGGTGTTGCGTGTGACGGCGATCAGCGGAACGCTGGCACCACGTGCTTGATGAACAGTTCCAGGGACTTCTTCTTCTCGGCGTAGGGCAGGCTGTTGTCGGCCCAGAAGCTGAATTCGTCGACGCCCAGTTCCTGATAGTGGCGGATGCGCGCGATGATTTCTTCCGGGGTGCCGATCATGGTGTTCTTGCGGATGTTCTCCAGTTCGAACTCTGGGCGCTCCTTGAACTTCTCTTCCGGGCTCGGTGGTAGCAGGCCGTTTACCGGTGTTTGCTTGTTGCCGAACCAGGCGTCGAAGGTGCGGTAGAAGCGCGAGATGGCTTCGGCGCCGATCTTCCAACCTTCCGGGTCGTCTGCGCTGTGCACATGGGTGTGGCGCAGCACCATCAGTTGTGGGCGTGGCACGTGCGGGTTGTTGGCCAGAGCGTTTTCGAATTTGTTCTTAAGGTCCACAACTTCTTCGTCGCCCTTCATCAATGGCGTGACCATGACGTTGCAGCCATTGGCGACGGCGAAATTGTGCGAGTCAGGGTCGCGAGCGGCGATCCACATGGGGGGGGTGGGCTGCTGCAGCGGACGTGGTGAGGAGGTGGCGGTGGGGAATTTCCAGATGTCGCCCTCATGAGCGACATCGCCCTGCCACAGTGCTTTGACCACCGGCACCATCTCGCGCAGGTATTTGCCGCCGTCGGTGGCGGGCATGCCATTCATCATGCGATCGAATTCGTAC
This sequence comes from Pseudomonas sp. 8Z, assembly GCF_902506535.1. Taxonomy (GTDB): domain Bacteria; phylum Pseudomonadota; class Gammaproteobacteria; order Pseudomonadales; family Pseudomonadaceae; genus Aquipseudomonas. Next base: position 443,107 of record NZ_LR733826.1, on the reverse strand, counting down.
TGGTAGGCACCACGGGCTAGGCCGACTTCCATGCGACCGTTACTGATCACGTCGAGCAGGGCGCACTCACCGGCCACGCGGATGGGGTGCCAGAACGGCGCGATGATGGTGCCGGCACCGAGGCGGATAGTCGTGGTGCGGGCGGCCAGGTAGGCCAGCAGCGGCATGGGGCTAGGGGATATGGTGTATTCCATGGCGTGGTGTTCGCCGATCCATACGGTGGAGAAGCCGCCAGCTTCGGCCATGAGTGTCAGTTCGGTGAGCTCGTCGAAGAGTTGGCGATGGCCGACCTGCTCGTCGTAACGCTCCATATGAACGAACAAAGAGAATTTCATGCTGCTGTCCTCAAGTCTGTTGGGCCGTGTTCTACCGGCTACGGTGAAGCGTGCGCTGCGCTTCTCGGTGGGTGACTCCGCTGTCGGGCTCGGGCGCTATGCAAGGCGGCGCGGATCGCTATATATTGGTATACCATAATATGGAATGTCTGCAAGCTTCCTGTCTACTCTTAAAACCAAGGGCAATACATGAGTATCAAGCAAAAACTGGTCATGACCTTTGCAGTCATTGCCAGCCTTCCGGTCATTCTGATTGCTATTGTGGTGGTGGTAAGCCTGCGTGATGCCGCCAGGGATGATTTTATCGACAGCAGCGGGCGTGAGATCCGGCAGGTGGACAATGCCATGCGCCTGTTCTTCGAAGGCATCGAGCAGAACGTCGACTATCTGGCCAAGCATCCGCAACTGGCTGGCATCGATACGGGCGTCAAACGCTATATCTCCGCCGATGCGGCCAGCCAGCCGGAAAGCGAGCAGGATCGTGCTCTGTTCGATTTGTTCGCAGGTCTGGCGAACAGCCATCCGGCCTATGCCTATGTATCGCTAGGTACCAGTGAAGGTGGCTACGTGTTCTGGCCGGGCGATCCGAGCCTGAATAACTATGATCCGCGCACACGCCCATGGTATCAGCGGGCGATGGCCCAGCCGGACAAAACTCTGCGCACCGAGGCCTACTATTGGGCAGCCGACGATGTGGTGTTGGTCAGCACCGTGCGCAGCTTCGCCAACCGGCTGGGGCAGCAGGGCGGGGTAGTCAATATCGATGTCTCGCTGCGCCAGCTCACCGATATCGTCAAACAGATCAAGCTCGGTGACAGTGGTTACCTGATGCTAATGGAGAGCAACGGCACCGTGCTGGTCGATCCGAGCCAGCCTAAGCACAACTTCAAGGCGCTCAAGGATCTCGGTCCTGGTTATGCCGAGCTGGCCGCGACGCGCAGCGGCGCGGTAGAGCTGAATCTAGATGGCGAGGCGTACATGGCCAACGTCTATTCCTCGAACAAGCTGGGCTGGCAGTTCGTCGGTCTGATCAAGAAGAGCGAGGTGATGGCTGGCGCGACGCACATGACCTGGCTCATCGTCTCCCTGGCTGTCATCGTGACGCTGGCTTTCGCTGCGCTTGGTGCGCTGTTCGCCGGGATGATCGTGCGGCCGATCCAGGCCGTGGCCAGTGGTCTTGAAGGCATCGCTCAGGGGGAGGGCGATCTGACCAACAATCTGCAGGTGCGTGGCCGCGATGAAACCGCGCAGCTTGCGGGCTGGTTCAACCAGTTTTTGGCGGCCATCCGCGACATGATCCTCAGCATCGGTCGTGCGGCGGGGAGCATCCACAGCAGTTCGAGCCGCTCCGCTGGCGTCGCGCAGGAACTTGAAGACGTCGCAGCCCGCCAGCGTGAGGCGGTGGACATGGTATCGACGGCTTTCCATGAGATGGTCATGACGGCCAACGAGGTCGCGCGTGCCTGTTCCGAGGCTGCCGGTTCGGCCGATGCCGGTCAGCGTCAGGCGCATTCGGGGCAGCAGCAGATCCAGGCGTCGTCCGACAGTGTCACTCGGTTGAGCGATGAGATTGCTCGTTCGGTGCAGTCGATGCAGCAACTGGAGCAGGACAGCGAATCGATCCAGTCGATTCTCGGCACCATTCGCTCGATTGCTGAGCAGACCAACCTGCTGGCACTCAATGCCGCTATTGAGGCGGCGCGTGCGGGCGAACAGGGCCGTGGTTTCGCCGTGGTGGCCGACGAGGTGCGGGCGTTGGCAAAGCGCTCTTCCGATGCCACCGAGGAGATTGACGGCCTGCTTGGCAACCTGGCCCGGCGCACCCAGGACACCGCGCGGCAGATGCATGCCAGCCTCGATGTGTCGCAGCAGACTGTTAGCGTTATCGGCGAGGCGCGCTCTAGCTTCGAGATGATCCGCGAGGCGGTGGATAATATCCGTGACATGAGTACGCAAATCGCGACGGCTGCCGAGGAGCAACATCAGGTAGCCGAGGATATTAACCGCCACATCACTCAGATTCACGGTGATGCGCAACAGGTGGCCGAGCTGGCCAGCGCAACCAGCAGTGATGCGAAGACTCTGACGGTGCTGTCGGACGAGTTGAATAGCCTCGTGCGTCGTTTCAAGACCTGAGGACGAGAAAACACGGCCACCTCAATGGGTGGCCGCTTGAGGCATCAGACCGTGGCGGCCAGCGCGCCCATCTTGCCGCGGCAGTAGATCATCGGAGCAGGGCTCTGCTCGGGGACGATCAGATTCTTCACCGCGCCGACCAGAATGGCATGGTCACCGCCTTCGTACTCGCGCCATAGCTCGCACTCGATGATCGCTGTGGCACCTGCCAGAAGCGGGTTGCCCAGCTCGCTCAACGTCCATTCGATACCCTGCGCCTTGTCCTTACCTTTCTTGGCGAAGGCATAGGCTTCATGCTGCTGCCCAGCAGAGAGCAGGTGAATGGCAAAGCGCTTGTTACGAATCAGCACTGGGTAGGAGTCGGAGCTGTAGTTGGGGCAGAACAGTACTAGGGCAGGATCCAGCGACAGCGAGCTGAAGGCACTGGCGGTCAGGCCAGCGACCTGGCCGTCGCCGTCGAGAGTGGTGATGACGGTAACGCCGGAAGGGAAGGCGCCCATGACTTTTTTGTAGGTATCGGGGTTAATCATCGCACTGGCCTCTGAGTGAACTGCATTTGTTATACCGTAATATGGTATACCAATGGGTAAGGCGTGCAAGTTCTCCCTGCTATTGCTCTTGCCAGGCGTACCAGCGCTCGCTGATGGCCGCGCCGTTTCGGCTCCAGTATTTGAAGTTGAGGGTGATCTGGCCCGCTGCGTGGTCACTTGGCAGTTCCTTGGCGAGTTGCGCCGGGATCAGGGCGGCACTGCCCAGGTTGACGGGGGCATAGCCGCTGCGCATGGCGAAATCAGCTTGAGCAGCGGCGCTGGTGGCATAGCCTAGGAAGTGTTTGGCTGCCTCCTTGTTGCGTGTACCTCGCGGGATGACCAGAAAGTCACCCGTGACCAGGTTCTGCTGCCAATCAATGCCCACGGCTGCTCCTTCGCGTTGCAGGGCGCTGACCCGCCCGTTCCAGAACATGCCTAGACTGGCTTGGCCGGAAGCCAGCAGTTGCTGTGATTGATCGCCACTGCCCCACCAAACGATGTCTTTCTTGATGGTGTCGAGCTTCCTGAAGGCGCGGTCGAGATCCAGTGGATAGAGCTTGTCGGTCGTTACACCGTCGGCCAGCAGGGCCATCTCCAACACGCCAGGGCTTGGCCATTTGTACAGAGCGCGTTTACCTGGATAGCGCTGTAGGTCGAACAGTGCCGCCCAGCCAGAGGGCGCTTCGCTTAGGGATTGGGTGTTGTAGCCGAGGATGAAGGAAAAGTAGAACGAGCCGACGCCATAGATAGTGACGAAGCGTGGGTCGATCTGGCGCTGGGCAACCTGCTTTAGATCAAGCGGCTCTAGCAGGCCTTCACGGCCGGCGCGTAAGGCGAAGTCCGCTTCGACATCGACCACGTCCCACGTCACGTCGCCGCTCTCGACCATCTTACGAAAGCTGTCGTAATCCGTAGGGCCAGCTTGCTTAATGCGAATGCCTGTTTCGCGCTCGAACGGTACAGCCCAGGCTTGCTCCTGTGCGGCTTGGGTCGAACCGCCCCAGCTTACGAAGGTTAGGGTTTGTTGTTCGGCCTGCGCCGACGTGAACTGGCAAACAGCGATCAGTGTCGCCACCGCTAACAGCCTGTTGTTCATATGACCCCTCCCGATGTTATGGGGTGATTCTAGAGATGCCTCGACATGACTTCCTGTATTGCTCTAACAGTTATATTTATTGCGTTCATGCGGTCTGGTCGTGATGTCGGATGGGCCGAGCAGCACTTGCCAGATACTGCCTCTCCGGCTGTGAAGTCAAACGCGAGTGCGATCGTCATGGCGCAGCGCCAGCCTCAAGCATATCGGCGCTATAGGGTTTACCCAGGCGCCGCTCTGAAGCGCGGCGCTGAGGGTTAGGCATCAATGACTACCGGCGCCCTTGAGTAGATCGCTCTCGTTCCAGTCATAGTAGATGCAGGTGCGCGCCGCCTGCCAGCGCACACGTACTTCGCTACCCGGTTGGTGGGCTGTGGCAGCGATGGACAAGGCCTTGAGGCTGAGTCGGCTGCCGCCGGCGGTTATCACGCTGCACGTCAGGCTTTCACCGAGAAAGACTATTTCCTCGACCCGTGCATCGATCTCGTTGTGGCCGAGTGGCAGCGGTGTTGCATTGGCCTGCTCGACCGTCAGCAGTTGCGCCTGCTCAGGGCGGATCATCAGCAGGACTTCCTGGCCTAGGTGTTGCGTCGATTGCGCTGGTACTAGCAGTGGGCGCTGTTCGAACATCGCCTGCTGAGTGTCGACGACCTTGGCGCGCAGGAAGTTTGAGTTACCCAGGAAAGACGCTACGAATGCGCTCGGTGGTGCCTGATAGAGGTCGCTGCCGGTGCCCAGGCCGACAATCTTGCCGTGGCTGAAGATGGCGATACGCTGCGACAGGCGCATGGCTTCTTCCTGGTCATGGGTGACGTAGACGATGGTGATGCCCAGGCGCCGATGCAGGTGGCGCAGTTCGTCTTGCAGGTCTTCACGCAGTTTCTTGTCGAGTGCGCCAAGTGGTTCGTCCATCAGCAGGATGCGCGGCTCGTAGACCAGCGCGCGAGCGATGGCCACGCGCTGCTGCTGGCCACCGGAGAGCTGCGCTGGACGCCGGTGGGCGAAGGCTTCGAGTTGCACCAGCTTGAGCATGGCGTCGACGCGTTTTTCGATCTCGGCTGTGCTCAGTTTGCGCAGGGTCAGCGGGAAGGCGATGTTGGCACGCACGTCGAGGTGCGGGAACAGCGAGTAGCGCTGGAACACCATGCCGATATCGCGCTTGTGCGGTGGCACTTTCACCAGCGACTGGCCGTTGACCAGAATTTCCCCGGAGCTGGGCGTTTCGAAGCCGGCGAGCATGGCCAGCGTGGTGCTCTTGCCCGAGCCGCTGGAGCCCAGGAAGGTGAGGAACTCGCCGTCACGGATATCCAGGTTGATGTTGTCGACGGCGGCGAAGTCGCCGTAATGCTTGTTCAGGTTACGCAGGCTGACCAGGGGCACCTGTTCATCGGACGTTTTGAGTACCGCGCTCATCTCATGTACCTCGGATTATCAGGCGTTCGTTTCGCTGCGCCGGCGCAGCAGCGCGGCGATCAGCATGATGGCAATGGACAGGCCGATGAGTAGGGTCGAGGCCACTGCGATTACCGGTGTCAGATCCTGGCGCAGGGTGGTCCACATTTTCACCGGCAGGGTCTGTAGCTCTGGGCTGGCCATCATCACGCTCAGCACCACCTCGTCCCACGACACCAGGAAGGCGAACAAGGCGCCGGCGACGATGCCGGGGCGGATGGCCGGGAAGGTCACCTTAACGATGGCTTGCAGGCGCGAGGCGCCGCAAATCACCGCAGCGTCCTCGATGGACTGATCGAACAGCTTCAGCGAGTTGATGATCGAGATGATGGTGAAGGGCAGGGCGACGATCACGTGGCTGATCACGAAGGCCAGCAGCGTGCCGGTATAGCCGAGCTTGAGGAACAGCGCGTAGACCGCCACGGCGATGATCACCAGCGGCACGATCATCGGCAGGGTGAATAGCGCGTATAGCGCTTCGCGGCCCGGAAATTTACCGCGCACGAGGGCAAAGGCACAGGGCAGGCCCAGGGCGACGGCGCAGAGCGTAGTCAGCACGGCGACCTTGAGGCTGGCCAGCGCCGAGTCCATCCACTCCGGGTTGGCGAAGAACTGGCCGTACCACTTCAATGTCCAGCCCGGTGGCGGGAAGACCAGCCACTGCGAGGAGCCGAACGAAAGCAGCACGATGAACACGATCGGTAGCAGCAAGAAGGCAGCGATCGCTCCGGTGGTCAGGTATAGGCCAGCACGTAGCCGACCGCCGATGGCATTGGGGGAGAGCAGCATGTTTACCTCGCGTTACTGGAGGCGACCGGCGATTCCGCCTGCAGCTTCAGGTAGACGTAGAACAGCAGCAGGGTAATGGCGATCAGTAGGGCTGCCGCCGCGCTGGCCAAGCCCCAGTTGAGGAAGGACTGCACCTGCTGGACGATGAACTCCGGCAGCATCATGTTCTGCGCACCACCGAGCAACGCCGGCGTGACGTAGTAGCCCAGGGACATGACGAATACCATCAGGCCGCCAGAGAACAGGCCGGGTCGGCACAGTGGCAGGAACACGCGGAAGAAGTTGCTCCAGGGGCTGGCGCCGCAGATCGAGCCGGCCTGCAACACCATCGGGTCGATGGCGCTCATGGTCGCCTGCAGCGGCAGGACGATGAACGGGATCATGATGTAGCTCATGCCGATCACCACGCCGGTCAGGTTGTGCACCAGCTCAAGTGGTTCATCGATCAGGCCAAGCCACATCAGCGCCGAGTTGATTGCCCCTGAGCCTTGCAACAGCACTAGCCAGGCGTAGCTGCGTGCCAGTAGGCTGGTCCACATCGACAGCAAGACGATGCTTAACAGCCACCGGCCCCAACCACGCGGGGCGAGGGTGATGGCCCAGGCCAGGGGAAAGCCCAGCAGCAGGCTGATCAGCGTGACCAGCCCCGCCACCGAGAAGGTGTTGAACAACACCTTGGCATAAGACGAATTGGCGAACAGGGTTGCATAGTTGCCCAGTCCGGGCGTCGGCTCCAGCACGCCACGCAGCAGTAGCCCGATCAGTGGTGCGAGAAAGCACAGCGCGAGGAACAGCAGAGCAGGCAACAGCGGGAGCGAACCCTTCCAGCGAGCCAGACGCGCCGGGCGGGGAGAGCCGCCGGCGGGTGACTGGGTCAACGGCACGGCGGCGATCTTCATTTCAGCAACCACTCATTCCAGCGGGCGGCGATGTCATTGCCATGCTCGGCCCAGTAAGCGAAGTCCAGAGTCACCTGATCGGCCTCATGTGCGGTAGGCAGGCTGGGAGCCAACTCTTTATCGAGCTGCGCTACCGAGTCCAGGTTGACCGGTGCGTAGGCCGTGAGGTTGGCGAACTCAGCCTGCCCTTCTGCACCACTGGCCATGGCCAGGAACTTCATGGCGGCATCCTTGTTTTTCGCACCCTTGGGGATGACCAAGAAGTCGGCCATCACCAGGTTCTGCTTCCAGCTCACGCCCACCGAGGCGCCTTCTTGTTCCAGAGCATGGATGCGCCCGTTCCAGAATTGGCCGATGCTGGCCTCGCCGGAGGCGAGCAGTTGCTGCGACTGAGCACCACCGCCCCACCAGACGATGTCCTTCTTGATGGTGTCGAGTTTCTTGAAGGCGCGGTCAAGATCCAGTGGGTAGAGTTTGTCGGCGGGTACGCCGTCAGCCAGTAGGGCCAGTTCTAGCACGCCGGGGCTCGGCCATTTGTACAGCGCACGCTTGCCTGGGTAGGTGGCGGTGTCGAACAGCGCCGTCCAGTCTTGCGGTTTGCCTTTGCCGAGCTTGCGCTCGTTGTAGCCGAGTACGAAGGAGAAGAAGAAGGAGCCGACGCCGTGGTCGGAAACGAAGCGCGGGTCGAGGCGATCACGCTTGATGACGTTGAAGTCCAGGGGTTCGAGCAGGCCTTCGCGTGCAGCACGCAAAGCGAAATCCGCCTCGACGTCGACCACGTCCCACTGCACGTTGCCACTTTCAACCATGGCCTTCAGTTTGCCGTAGTCGGTCGGGCCGTCTTGCAGCACTTTTACGCCAGTCTCTTTGCTGAAGGGGACGGCCCAGGCGTCTTTCTGTGCGTCCTGAGTGGTGCCACCCCAACTGACGAAACTCAAACTCTCGGCTGCGTTCGCGCTGACGGCGGCCGTGCCCATGAGCGTGGAGGCCAGAATGGCCGCTATCGTTTTCTTGAACACCATCTTGCTTGCCCTCGTTGTTGTGTTTTTACGCAAGCGGGCGATTGTTCACGCCCGCTTTTCAGGGAGCAGTGACCCCATTCGGGGTGTGTTAAGTCTGGCCGTGACAGAGAGCTTTTTGGTGTTGTGCTGATGCGTCTGTCAGTTCTTCGGCCTACGGAATGTCATATTATGGTATTCCAAGATTTGTGCAAGACTTTGTCAGCCTTCGAAGGCAATGCTTTCCACGACCTCTAGGTCGTAGCCAGTCAAGCCCGCATACTTGAGCGGTGGGCCTAGATGGCGCAACTTGCCAGCGCCCAGGTCCTGTAGGATCTGGGCGCCAGTGCCCACTTCTGAATATATACGCGATTGCGTGCGGCTGAACGGTCGGCGCGGTTGGGTCAACTGTGGTACGCGTTCGAGCAGGGCTTGCGACGATTCGTTGTTGGCCAGCACCACCACCACGCCATGCCCGGTTTCCGCCACTTTCTGTAGGGCCGCCCACAACGTCCAGTTTTGCGGGCCGGTGTATTCGGCGCCGACCAGATCGCGTAGCGGGTCTATCACGTGCACGCGTACCAGCGTCGGCTCATCGTGACGGATATCACCCATCACCATGGCCATGTGCACGCCACCGGCGATGCGATCCTCGTAGGTGACCAGGCGGAAGGTGCCGTGCACGGTGGGCAGCTCACGTTCACCGATACGCACCACGGTGTGTTCGTTGCTCAGGCGATAGTGGATGAGATCGGCGATGGTGCCGATCTTGATGCCGTGTTGACGGGCGAATACTTCCAGATCCGGGCGGCGCGCCATGCTGCCGTCTTCGTTCATCACCTCGACGATCACCGAGGCAGGCGTCAGTCCGGCTAGGCGGGCCAGATCGCAACCGGCTTCGGTGTGTCCGGCACGGGTCAGTACACCGCCGTCGCGGGCGCGCAGCGGAAAGATGTGCCCAGGCTGCACCAGATCCTCGGCCACAGCGTTCGGCGCCACGGCAGTCAAAACCGTGTGGCAGCGATCGGCTGCGGAAATGCCGGTGGTCACGCCCTGGGCGGCTTCGATGGAAATGGTGAACGCGGTGCTGAAGGCGCTGCCATTGGCCGGCACCATCTGCTCCAGGCCCAGACGCTGGCAGTGTTCCTCGGTCAGCGTCAGGCAGATCAGGCCACGCGCCTCGCGCGCCATGAAGTTGATTGCGGCGGGGGTGCATTTTTCTGCGGCTAGTAGCAGGTCGCCCTCGTTCTCGCGATCCTCGTCGTCGACCAGCAACACCATCTTGCCCTGGCGGTAGTCTTCGATGATTTCTTCGATGGAGTTGAATGACATGAGGCGGCACCTGGGGTTGTCTTGGAATGATGAAATCATGGTATACCATAATACCTAGAAAACCACCCTCTACCGGAGTCAGCATGAAGGCTTACTGGATCGCTCACATCGATGTCACCGACCCGCAGCAATACAGCGAATACACCCGCCGCGCGCCCGCTGCGTTCAGCCTGCATGGCGGGCGTTTCCTGGCTCGTGGTGGCCGTTCGCAGGCCATGGAAGGACGACCGACACCGCAGCGCAGCGTGGTGATCGAGTTCGACTCTTATGAGCAGGCACTGGCCTGCTACAACTCGGCTGAATACCAGGAGGCCTGCCTACACCGCCAGGGCGTGGCAAAGGCAGAGGTGATCATCGTCGAGGGTATTGAGGCGTAGCGCCGCAAGAGCCTGCGATCTAGCCCGGACTGCATCCGGGCTACGGACGACGTTCAGCGCATGAAATGCACTTTGCCGGTGTCGTCGTTGCCCATGTAGATGCCGTACACACCGGCCTGGCGTTCCTCGATATAGCGTTCGAGAATCTGCCGGATGGCTGGGTAATAGATCTCGCCCCAGGGAATTTCCTCGGGGGCGAAAAAGCGATAGGCGAGGGTTTCCGGGCCATGCTGGCCGGTGATCTCCAGCGCGCAGGCGCGGAAGATGATGTACACCTCGCTGATACGCGGCACGCTGAAGATGGAGTAGGGCGAGAGGATTTCGGCGCGTACACCGGTTTCTTCCCAGACTTCGCGCAGGGCGGCCTGTTCGGTGGTCTCGCCGTTTTCCATGAAGCCGGCCGGCAGCGTCCATGTGCCGACACGTGGCGCGATAGCACGCTGACAAAGCAGGTAGCGGCCCTCGCGCTCGATGATGCAGCCGGCGATGACCTTTGGGTTCTCGTAGTGGATATAGCTGCAGGCGCCGCATATCAGGCGCTCATGGGTGTCGCCATCGGGCTGCCGGCGGCTGAGATCGCCCGAGCCGCACTGCGGGCAGAAGCGCGGGGCGGGCATGGCGTCAGCGTCCGATGCGCGGCTCTTGCTGGGCGATAGGGGTGACGAAGTCGCGTATCTCCCCGGTTTCGTCCTGCTTGGACTTGAGGTAATCCAGCGCCACCTTGGCCGCGGCCCGCACGTGATCCACCGAGGCCTGGTGTGCGACCAGCGGATCGCCGCTCTTGATCGCCTCGACGATGCGCTCCATTTCCTGGTTGCTGGTGCCGCGACGGTTGGTTTGTGACACCGAGGTGGCGCGCAGGTAGCTGATACGCGCCTGCAACTGACGCAGTTGAGTGGCGGCGATCTGGTTGCCGGAGCCTTCGAACAGTACCTCGTAGAAGCCTTGAACCGATTCCAGTACGGCCTGCAGGTCGCCGCTCTCCAGCGTCTTGCGATTCTCCTCCAAGGCCTTTTCCAGGGCGCGAATGTCCTTGGGCTTGGCGTTGAGGGTGAACAGTTGGACGATCAGGCCTTCCAGTACGCAGCGCAGCTCGTAGATATCGCGGGCGTCTTCCAGGGTGATGATGGCCACGCGCGGCCCTTTGGCGCCGGCGAACTCCACCAGACCCTCGGATTCCAGATGGCGCAACGCCTCGCGTACCGAGGTGCGGCTAACCCCGAGGCGATCGCAGAGATCGCGCTCGACCAGGCGATCACCCGGCAGGAGCTGGAAGTTCATGATGGCGCTGCGCAACTTGTCCAGCACGATTTCGCGCAGGGTGACCGGGTTGCGATTGACCTTGAAGCTGTCGTCGAGTGGCAGGCGTTTCATGGGGTCCGCTCTTGTGAGGCTATTCGTAGAAAAACAACGAAGGAGCGCCCGTGGGCGCTCCTTCATCAGTCTTACTGGCCCTGCTCCGCGTCTGCTTCTGCGAAGGCTTCCCGAGCGATGCGGAAGCTGTCTACCGCTGCCGGTACGCCGCAATAAATGCCAACCTGCAGCAGAATCTCGCGGATCTGCTCACGGCTCAGGCCGTTACGCAGGGCGCCGCGAATGTGCAGCTTCAGTTCATGCGGTCGGTTGAGGGCCGAAATCATGGCCAAGTTTATCATGCTGCGCTCTGTCAGCGATAAACCCTCGCGGCCCCAGACATGCCCCCAGCAGTACTCGGTGACCAGTTCCTGCAGTGGGCGGTTGAAGTCGTCGGCGTTCTCGATGGATTTGTTGACGTAGGCCTCGCCCAGCACCTGAGTGCGAATGGCTAGGCCTTTTTCGTACTTTTCGTTGCTCATTTGCTCATCCTTCTGTGGTTTACAGATCGTAGAAAAACGTAGGCGAGGCAGGTAGGACAATACCGATGGCGGCCCCGCAAAAACGGCCGAAAAACGCTCGGAGTCGCGTTCGACTTTACCTGTTGTAAATGAGCATTTTTGACGGGGGCGCCTAGCCTGGGCTCGCACGCGAGGCCGTTTTTAACGCAGTATTGCCAACGCAGGTAGTTTTTCGACGGCCTGCTACAGGCCACCCATCAGGGTGTACTTGATCTCCAGATAATCGTCGATACCGTACTTCGAGCCTTCGCGGCCCAGGCCGGACGACTTGACGCCACCGAAGGGGGCGACCTCAGTGGAGATCAGCCCTTCGTTGATGCCGACCATGCCATATTCCAGCGCCTCGCTCATACGCCAGGCGCGGCCCAGGTCGCGGGTGTAGCAGTAGGCGGCCAGGCCATATTCGGTGTCATTGGCCATACGCATCGCTTGCGCTTCATCGCTGAAGCGGAAGATCGCTGCCAGCGGGCCGAAGGTTTCGTCGCGGGCGACCTTCATCTGCTCGGTCACCTCGGCCAGCACAGTGGGCTGGAAGAAACCGTGGCCCAGCGGATGGCGTTCGCCACCCAGCACCAGGCGTGCGCCTTTGCTTAGCGCGTCGAGCACGTGATCCTCGACCTTCTGCACGGCGCGTTCGTTGATCAACGGACCGAGTTTGACGCCCTCGCTGAAGCCGTCGCCAACGCCGAGTTCAGCGACCCGCTCTGCCAAGCGCGCGACGAAGGCATCGTGGATGCCGGCCTGCACCAGGAAGCGATTGACGCACACGCAGGTCTGGCCGTTGTTGCGGTACTTGGCGATCAGCGCGCCGTCCACGGCCTTTTCCAGGTCGGCATCGTCGAAGACGATAAAGGGCGCGTTGCCGCCCAGCTCCAGCGACACCTTTTTCAGCGTGTTGGCCGATTGTGCCATCAGCAGTTTGCCGATGGGTGTCGAGCCGGTGAAGGAGAGCTTGCGCACCTGCGGGCTGCTGGTCAGCTCGCCGCCGATGGCTACGGCATCGCCGGTGACCACGTTGAGCACGCCGGCGGGAATCCCGGCCTGTTCCGCCAGGGCCGCCAGGGCTAGGGCGCTGAAGGGAGTTTCCGGAGCCGGTTTGACGATGCAGGTGCAGCCAGCGGCCAATGCCGGGCCGACCTTGCGGGTGATCATCGCCGCCGGGAAGTTCCACGGCGTGATCGCCGCGACCACGCCAATCGGCTCCTTGCTCACGACGATGCGCGCATCGCCCTTGTGGCTGGGGATGGTGTCGCCGTAGATACGCTTGGCTTCCTCGGCGAACCATTCGATGAAGCTGGCGGCATAGAGGATTTCGCCCTTGGCCTCGGCCAGTGGCTTGCCCTGTTCCAGGGTGAGAATCTCTGCCAGGGCATCGCTGTGCTCGATGATCAGCGCGTGCCAGCGCTTGAGCAGGTGGCTGCGTTCCTTGGCGGTCAGTGCTCGCCAGGTCGGCCAGGCACGGTTGGCGGCGGCAATGGCCTGCTGCGTTTCCATCGCACCCATGTGCGGCACGCTGCCGATTTGCTGGCCGCTGGCCGGGTTGAAGATGGCCGTGGTCGAGCCGTCATGGGCGTCGAGCCAGTGTCCGTCGATGAAAGCCTGCTGGCGAAACAGAGAGGTCATGATGGCTCCGTTGCAAACTGGCTCCTTGGGAGCCAGAGCTGATGGGGACAGAAGGCCTACCGCGCTCGGCTGCTAGCGGGGCGGGCCTGCCGCGACGCCTGGAGGGCGTCGCGTTCGGAATAAAAAGAGCCGCGACCGAGGGGGTAATAGCGCGGCCAAGAATAATCAGGTTAGCCGGGGCAGGGCGCCGAGCTTGCCGCGGTGGTAGAGCATGGGCGTGACTTCCTGTTCGGGCAGGATCAGGTTCTTCACCGCGCCGACGATGATGGCGTGGTCGCCACCGTCGTATTCACGCCACAGTTCGCATTCGATGATGGCGGTGGCCTTGCTCAGCAGCGGGTTACCCAGTTCGCTCAGGTGCCATTCGATGCCTTTGGCCTTGTCCTTGCCCTTACCGGCGAAGGCGTAGGCCTCGGCCTGCTGGTCGGCGCCCAGCAGGTGGATGGCGAAGCGCTTGCTGTCACGCAGGATCGGGTAGGTGTCGGAGGCGTAGTTGGGGCAGAACAGCACCAGCGCCGGGTCAATGGACAGCGCGCTGAAGGCGCTGGCGGTGATGCCGACGATGCCGCCTTCGCTGTCCAGGGTGGTCACCACGGTGACACCGGACGGGAAGGAGCCCATCACTTCTTTATAGATGCCGGGTTCGATCATCTTTGGAGTCTCCTAGCGCATCACGAAGGGATCAGGCATGGGCGCCTGTGAGAGGTTGATCCACACCGTTTTCAGTTCGGTATAGGCCAGCACTGAGTCGATGCCGCTCTCGCGGCCGTAGCCGCTGTTGTTGAAGCCGCCGATCGGCGCCATGGCCGATACCGCGCGGTAGGTGTTGACCCAGATGATGCCGGAGCGAATGCCTTTGGCCAGGCGATGGGCACGGCCCAGGTCGCGTGTCCAGATGCCTGCAGCCAGGCCGAATTGCGAGTCGTTGGCCATGGCCAGCGCTTCGGCTTCGTCCTTGAAGCGGATCACCGAGGCCACCGGGCCGAAGACCTCTTCCTGCATGATCTTCAGCGAGTGGCGGTCGCACTCGAACAGGGTCGGCTCGTAGTACCAGCCGTTGCCGTCGATGGCGGGACGCTTGCCACCTATGCGCAGGCGCGCGCCTTCGGCGATAGCATCTGCCACCAAGCCTTCGACCACGGCCAGTTGTTGCGCCGTGGCCATGGGGCCCATTTCGCTGGCGTCATCCTGTGGGTTGCCGATGCGGATGCGCTGGGCGCGTTCGATCAGGCGTTCGACGAATTCGTCGTAGATATCGTCCTGCACCAGCAGGCGCGAACCGGCCACGCAGCTTTGCCCGGAAGCGGCATAGATGCCGGCCACGGCGCCGTTGATGGCGCTGTCCAGATCCGCGTCGGCGAAGATGATGTTGGGCGACTTGCCGCCCAGTTCCAGCGACAGCTTGGCGAAGTTCTCCGCGCTGCTGCGCACCACATGACGCGCGGTGGCAGTACCGCCGGTGAAGGCGATCTTGCGCACCAGCGGATGGCGGGTCAGCGCCGCGCCGGTGCTTGGGCCATAGCCGGTGACCACGTTGACCACGCCAGCCGGGAAACCGGCTTCGAGGGCCAGGCGGGCCAGTTCAAGGATGGTTGCTGAGGCGTGTTCGGACGGCTTGAGCACGATGGTGTTGCCGGCGGCCAGGGCCGGAGCCAGTTTGATTGCCGTCAGGTACAGCGGGCTGTTCCACGGGATGATGCCAGCCACCACACCGAGCGGCTCGTGAGTGGTGTAGGCGAACATATCCGGCTTATCCAGTGGCAGGGTGCCGCCTTCGAGTTTGTCAGCCAGACCAGCGGTGTAATAGAAAAACTCCGGCAGGTAGCCGACCTGGCCGCGGGTTTCGCGGATCAGCTTGCCGTTGTCGCGGCTTTCCAGTTGCGCCAGTTGTTCCTTGTTCTCGGCGATCAGGTCGCCCAGGCGGCGTAGCAGCTTGCCGCGCGCGGTGGCACTGAGCGCGCGCCAGGCCGGGTTGTCGAAGGCGGCCTGTGCAGCCTGCACGGCGCGGTCGACGTCACGTTCATCGGCATCGGGCAGTTCGGCCCAGGGCTCGGCCAGCGCTGGGTTGAGGCTCTGGAAAGTCTTGCCGGAGAGCGCATCGAGCCACTGGCCGTCGATGCACATTTGGAAGCGTGCGAGCGTCATGCAACGATCCCCTTGTTCTGATTCTGAAAACTCTGCACTTGCTGCAGGAAGCCCAGCAGCGTCTGGTTGACCAAGCGCGGCGACTCCACGGGCATCATGTGCCGCTGCTCATCGAGTATGGCCACCTGGGCGCCCGGAATACGTGCGGCCAATTGGCGAGCCATGTCCGGTGTGGAGCCGGGGTCCAGCTCACCAGTGGCGACCAGTGTAGGTGCCTGGATGCTGCCCAGATCGTCGACACGATACATGTCTTGGGTGGCGAACAGCTCATAGGTGGTGAGGTAACCCTGCGGGTCATTGCTCGCCAGGGTCTGCCGAATCGCCGCCATCTGCGCCGGGTTGGCCGCTTGGTACTCGCGGCTGAACCAGCGCGACAGCGCCGCCTCGGCATTGGCATCCGGGCCATGCTCGGCGGCCTGGCGCGTACGCTCGATCACCCCGGCGCGCTGTTCGGCGCTACGGTTGAACACGCTGTTGAGAATCACCAGGCTGTCGAGCCGCTCCGGGTGGTGCAGGGCGAAGGCCCGCGCGACCAGGCCGCCCATGGAGAAACCGATGACGCTGGCGCGTGCCAGGCCGAGATGGTCGAGCAGGTCACGCAGTTGCGCTGCATAGCCTTCTAGAGTGGTGCCGGGCGCCGGACGTGGGCTGTCGCCATGACCCAGCATGTCGTAAGCGATGACCTGAAAGTGCGGGGCCAGACCGACGATCTGGCCGCCCCACATTTCCTTGTTCAGGCCGACACCATGGATCAGCACCACGGGCTGACCCTGACCGGTGGTCAGGTAGCTGGTGCCCTTCGGAGTACGCTCAGCTGTGAGCCGAATCATGGAGTGCTCCTGCACGTTCGCGGGTTACTGGGAGCTGGCTTTTTCGGCAGCCAGTTCTTCCAGGTCGATGTAGCGGTTGCCGATGCGCGGGTGCAGGCGGCCGCCGTCGGCGGCGCCGAGCACGACGATGATTTCGTCCGCGCGCGGGGCGTCTTCGATCTGCATTTCCAGGGTGATGTAGTGCGAGCGCAGGCCTTCGTCGTCCTTATGCATCATCGGAATCTGGATCGAGGTGCCGGGGCCGCCGCGCTTATTGGTGAAGCTCAGGTAGCTCTTGGCGTTGACGGCTTGGCGGTAGTGGTTGCCAAAGCGCAGGGTGTGAATCACCGCCGAGGCATGCTCGATCTCACCATCTGCACCAATCACGGCGGCCTTGCCATAGGCTTCGATCTTCTCAGCACCGCCGATGGCGGCCGTCAAGCGCTCGACCATCATGGCGCCGAGGTCCGAGCAGTTGGCCTTGATTTCCGGCTTGAGGTCTTCGACGAAGCCGCGGCCTAGCCAGGGGTTCTTGATCACGACGGCCAGCCCCACCATGGTCACCGGCTTGTCAGTGGCTTTGCCGCCCTCGATGCGGGTTTCTTCGGTATAGGTGACGATTTTGCGAATTTCGAAACTCATGGGGCAATCACTCCGAGCAGGGGTAAAGGCGGTTTGCTGCCTTATGGTATACCATAATACGGAATGCGCAAGTATCGCGTTATAGGCGCTCTGGCGTGAGTACCTGGGTGGTGTGATGTGGCGTTGATAATCAATCTTGGTTGATGGTATACCGTAATACGCAGCGTGATTGTTTGCTTGAATTCGGCATAGGCTTTTGGACGTGAGGCGTTTCCTGTGCAGGGTCTCAGGACATCTGCGTGGTGTGCGGACGTTCTGATGCCTGGCGGCTTGTCACTGTCACGCTGCTCTGGTTTACAACAAAAATAAGGAGACGCCTGTGCGCGCACATCCCTTCCTCAACCGCGAACGCTGGTTCGCCGGAGTCAATCCGACGATGGCGATAGCCTCGATCGCGATGGTTCTGCTCTTCCTGCTATTCACCCTGAGCAATGCCGAGCTGGCCAACGGCATCTACACCGGTATCAAGGCCTGGATTGAGCGCTCACTTGGCTGGTACTACGTGGCGGTGGTGAGCCTGGTGCTGTTCTTCACCTTCTGGGTGGGGCTCAGCCGTTTCGGTGACCTGCGCCTCGGCGCCGATCATGAGCGTCCCGAGTTCAGCAACTTCTCCTGGTTCGCTATGCTGTTCAGCGCGGCGGTCGGCACCGGCCTGCTGTTCTGGAGTATTGCCGAACCATTGATGCACATGCAGGGCAACCCCTTCATGGAAATGGCCGGGGTCAAGGCCGACACGCCCGAGGCCGGGCAGATCGCCCTGCGCATCACGCTGTTTCATTGGGGGTTGCATGGTTGGAGTATCTACATTCTGGTTGGGCTGGTGCTGGCCTATTTCGCCTACCGTCGCAATCTGCCACTGACTATCCGTTCTGCGCTTTATCCGCTGCTGGGTGAGCGTATTCATGGCCCGATAGGCCATGCCGTGGATTTGCTGGCGATCTTCAGCACCTTGTTCGGCACCGCGACCACCATGGGCCTTGGCGTGTCGCAGATGAATGCGGGGCTGAACTATATGTTCGGCTGGGAGATTTCCACCACCAACCAGTTGCTGCTGATCGCTGGGACTTCGGTGGTTGCCACGCTGTCGGCGGTTTCCGGGGTGCGCCGTGGCATTCTCTGGCTCAGCGAA
Organism: Pseudomonas sp. 8Z; assembly: GCF_902506535.1. Lineage (GTDB taxonomy): Bacteria > Pseudomonadota > Gammaproteobacteria > Pseudomonadales > Pseudomonadaceae > Aquipseudomonas. The sequence continues at coordinate 424,944 of NZ_LR733826.1, read as the reverse complement.
TGGAACATTCGCCTGAGCAGCATTCTCTTCCTGTTCCTGCTGCTGGCTGGGCCAACCGTGTTCCTGCTGGGGCTGTACGCGTCGAGCATCGGTGACTATCTGGCGCACTTCGTGCCGATGGGGCTGTGGACCGACCCGGATCCCGAGCGTCAGTGGCAAGGCTGGTGGACGATCTTCTATTGGGGCTGGTGGCTGTCCTGGGGCCCGTTCGTCGGTATGTTCATCGCGCGCATCTCGCGCGGTCGCACGGTGCGCCAGGTGGTGTTGGGGGGCATGCTGTCTTCGACCCTTGGTGCCTTCCTGTGGATCGTGATTATGGGTGGCACGGGTGTACATCTGCAGCTCAATGGCGTGGATCTGTCCAGCGTCGCCAACAGCGACCTGACCATGGTGCTGTACAAAACCATCGAGGGGCTCGGCGTGGAGTGGGCGACGCTGCCTATGGCTGGTCTGGCGACGCTGATGATCGTTAGCTGGTTCGTTACTTCGGCTGACTCGGCTACGTTGGTGATCTGCACCATCCTATCGATGGGTAATCAGAACCCGCCGCAGCGTTACCGGGTGATCTGGGGCTTGGGCCTGGGGGCGTTGGCCGGCACGCTGCTGCTGGCCGGTGGTCTGCAGGGCCTGCAGGCCGCCACCATTGCCGCGGCGCTGCCGTTCTCGGTGATCCTGCTGCTGATCTGCTATTGCCTGGTCAAGGCGCTGTATCAGGAAGAAGCCGAGAGGTTGGGTGCGCTGGCGCCTGTCATGCCGCTGCGCAATTCCTGATTGCTTGAGCCGTAAACGAAAACGCCCGATGCCAATGGCATCGGGCGTTTTTCATTGCGTGGACATCAGGCTGTGCGATAACTCAGCACGCTGTCCTGTTCCTTGAGTGTCTTGCGCAGGTCGGCGGGGATATTGCCGGCGCGCACGGCCAATTCCAGGCGAATTTCCTCCAGGCTCTGAGCGAAGGCATCCTGGTTGTCGAACTGCGGTTTGGCCAATACGCGGCTGTAGACGGTGCTGTCGCTCTCGTCATGCAGGGCGAGGATGATGCTGCCATCCGGCCGTGGCGAACTGAAGCTGGAGCGCAGCGGATTGAACAGGTGATCGACGAGTTGCTGGTTGGTGAGTTCCATGACCTACTCCGTCCTGAGATTGGCTAATTTCGACCTCAGGATGGTGAGTTAGTTCAGGCAACCAGCGATTGGCGGGTGCGCTCGATTACTTGCTGCAGCGAATCGTCGTTGTACTGACCCGGATACAGGCGCTGGCTGTACTGGGCGATACCGGTCTTGTCGACCAGGGTAAAACTGAAGCTGCCCTTGCGTGTTGCCAGGATACGGCAATCGAATGGCGCGAAGGCGTGGGTCAGGGTGCTGATGGCTTTCTGGATCTGATGTTGAGTCGTCATTTTTCTGGTATTTCCTTTAACGCAATTGCGCATCAGTGCGCGTGGTGTTGCTCCGTGAGGTCGGCCGAAAAGCGGCCTTAACAAGTAGACCCATAGGAGCTTTATTAGCACGATAAAGTTCCATTGTTACGGTTCTTCGACGTGGTCGGTACGGCGGAGGCAGGCAGAAAGACAGCGCCATGAATGAATTGAGGCGAGTCGGCCTGAACAGTCAGCAGATGGGATCGGGGAGGGCGGCAGCGCAGAGAGGCGCTAGACGTTGAACCGTGAAACCAGCGGGGAGGCGCGAAGGCCTTGATGACTTGCAGCGTGGTACGAACGGCGCTGATCATAGGCGCTTGTTCAAGAAATAACCAGCGTTATTTTCGTCTCTGCAACACATCCATGCCTGGCGTGCCGCTGGCGGATGCAATTTGCCGGTTGCTCCGCTAGCATTAGCCCACTTTTGCTTTCCCTATGTGACGGTTTTCCATGAGTTATCAGGTTCTTGCACGTAAATGGCGTCCGCGCTCGTTCCGCGAAATGGTCGGCCAGACCCATGTGCTCAAAGCCCTGATCAACGCCCTGGATAGCCAACGTCTGCACCACGCCTACCTGTTTACCGGCACTCGCGGGGTGGGCAAGACCACCATCGCGCGGATTATCGCCAAGTGCCTGAACTGCGAGACCGGCATCAGTTCCACGCCTTGCGGCACCTGCTCGGTATGCCGGGAGATCGATGAGGGCCGCTTCGTCGACCTGATCGAAGTGGATGCCGCCAGCCGCACCAAGGTCGAGGACACCCGCGAGTTGCTCGACAACGTGCAGTACTCGCCGAGCCGTGGGCGCTTCAAGGTCTACCTGATCGACGAAGTGCACATGCTCTCTACCAGTTCCTTCAACGCCCTGTTGAAAACCCTGGAAGAGCCGCCGCCCCACGTCAAGTTCCTCCTGGCCACCACCGATCCACAGAAACTGCCGGTTACCGTGCTGTCGCGCTGCTTGCAGTTTTCGCTGAAGAACATGCCGCCGGAGCGGGTGGTCGAGCACCTGACCCATGTGCTGACTGCCGAGAACGTGCCGTTCGAGGACGATGCTCTGTGGCTGCTCGGCCGCGCCGCCGACGGTTCGATGCGCGACGCCATGAGCCTGACCGACCAGGCCATCGCCTTCGGTGAGGGCAAGGTCCTGGCGGCCGATGTGCGCGCGATGCTCGGCACGCTGGACCACGGCCAGGTCTACGGCGTGCTGCATGCGTTGATCGAAGGTGATGCGCGCGCGCTGATCGAAGCGGTGCGCCACCTGGCCGAGCAGGGGCCGGACTGGAATGGTGTGCTCTCGGAAATGCTCAACGTCCTGCACCGCGTGGCCATCGCCCAGGCGCTGCCCGATGCCGTGGACAACGGCCAGGGTGACCGCGAGCGGGTTCTGCAACTGGCACAGGCGCTGCCGGCCGAAGACGTGCAGTTCTACTACCAGATGGGCCTGATCGGCCGCCGCGACCTGCCGCTGGCGCCGGATCCGCGCGGTGGCTTCGAAATGGTCTTGCTGCGCATGTTGGCCTTTCGCCCGGCGGGAGCCGATGACGCGCCAAAGGTCACGCTAAAGCCCTTGGGGATCAGCCAGGCCACTGCTGATTCCCAATCCAACCCAGTGGCCGGTGCCGCCGTGGTGGCACCGGCTGTCGTTGCGCCTGCAGCGCCCGTCGTTACCGCGCCTGCGCCCGAGCCGGTCGTGGTAGCGGACGAACCTGTTGCAGCGCTTGCGCCAATCGAGCCGGTTGCCCCGACAATCGCCGCTGAGCCTGAGCCTGAGCCTGAGCCTGAGCCTGAGCCTGAGCCTGAGCCTGAGCCTGAGCCTGAGCCTGCAGCACCGATTGCAGTTGCTGAGCCTGTCGATGTGCCGTGGGACAACGCGCCAGTGGCGGCGGCTATCACCGAAACATCTGCCATGGCCGAGGTTGCCAGTGCGCCGGTCGTACCGGTTGCTGCAGCACCAGCACCAGCACCAGCACCAGCACCAGCAGCCGTGACTGCGCCGGTTGCAACGACTGCGGAGCCGCAGGTGATTGCAGTGCCGGTCGATGACGAAGAGCCGCCACCCGGCGACTACGATTACGTCGAAGTAGACAACGGCGCGCTGGACTATGACTTCGATCTGCCGAGCGAAGCCGAGGCTGAGGTCGAGCCCGAACCTTTGCCTGCCGTCGCCCCGGCGACCGGCCTGGCTGCAGAATGGCTCGCGCTGTTCCCGCTGCTGGGCCTGGGTGGCATGACCGGCAGCATCGCCGCCAACTGCACCCTGATCGAAGCCAATGGCGAAGACTGGCTGTTGCACCTGGATCCGGCGCACAGTGCGCTGTTCAACCCGACCCAGCAGCGCCGCCTCAACGATGCCTTGAACCAGCAGCAGGGGCGCAGCATTAAACTGCGCATCGAGCTGCGCAAACCCGAACAGGAAACCCCGGCACAGGCCGCAGCGCGCAAGCGTGCCGAGCGCCAGCGCAGTGCCGAAGCCTCGATTCATGCCGATCCACTGGTGCAGCAGATGATTCAGCAGTTTGCTGCCAAGGTGCGTGACGACAGCATCGAGCCCCTAGATACCGCAAGTTAAACCCGAACACCGAGGATACCGAGATGATGAAAGGTGGCATGGCAGGCCTGATGAAGCAGGCTCAGCAGATGCAGGAAAAAATGCAGAAGATGCAGGAAGAACTGGCCAATGCCGAAGTTACCGGCCAGTCCGGCGCTGGCCTGGTCAGCGTGGTGATGACCGGTCGCCACGACGTCAAGCGCATCACCCTGGACGACAGCCTGATGCAGGAAGACAAGGAAGTGCTCGAAGACCTGATCGCTGCCGCCGTCAATGACGCCGTGCGCAAGGTCGAGCAGAACAGCCAGGAAAAAATGTCCGGCATGACCGCAGGTATGCAGCTCCCCCCCGGCTTCAAAATGCCTTTCTGACAGGCCACGTGGCGTCCAGTCGACGCACATGGCGGCGTTGCCGACGAACTCGGAATCCTCATGTGTTCCAGCACACTGCGGTTCCTCGTCCGTCGGCGCCTTGCCCTGTACGCCGCCTGATCGCCACTCTTACTGGTGTTGCTCGCATGTTCAGTTCGTAGGGTGGGCTTTAGCCCAGCCGATCATTGCCCGCCAACTTCTGCAGGACTTCCATGAGTTTCAGCCCCCTGATTCGCCAACTGATCGATTCGCTGCGCATCCTGCCCGGTGTCGGGCAGAAGACCGCGCAGCGCATGGCGCTGCAGTTACTCGAACGCGATCGTAGTGGTGGTCAGCGCCTGGCTCAGGCGCTCAATGCGGCGATGGAAGGCGTGGGCCACTGCAAGCGCTGCCGCAGCCTGAGTGAGGACGATCTTTGCCAACTTTGCTTGGACGAGCGCCGCGATGACAGCCTGTTGTGCGTCGTCGAGGGGCCGATGGATGTGCATGCGGTGGAGCAGACTGGCTATCGCGGCCGTTATTTCGTGCTCAAGGGGCATCTGTCGCCGCTCGATGGGCTCGGCCCGGAAGCCATCGGTATTCCCGAGTTGTTGGAACGCATCGAAGCTGGCGCTTTCAGCGAAGTGATCCTGGCCACCAATCCGACGGTGGAGGGTGAAGCCACGGCGCACTACATCGCGCAAATCCTCGCCGGTAAGGGCCTGGTCGCCTCGCGCATTGCCCATGGCATGCCGCTGGGTGGCGAGCTGGAACTGGTCGACGGCGGCACCCTGGCCCATGCACTGGCCGGTCGGCGTCCGATCAACCTCTAGGTTTCTCCTCCCGCTACGGAGCATCCTTGAACGCCGCCTTTCTGCGCTGGTTCTCTGCGCTGTTCGTGTTCGCTGCGTCGGTTGCCGTGCAGGCTGAGCAGTGTCCAAACGGGCAGGTTCAGGTGTGTTTGGGCGCCTCCTGCCTCTGTGTGCCGGACCCAGTACGGGTGCGTGAGGATGGCTTGAACATGGCGGCAACGCGGCTGCAAGCCTGGTTGCTACAGTCCCGTCAGGCAACGCTACGAGCTGGTACCGAGCCGATTCCCCTGATGATTCGCGCGCAGCTAGCGCCTTTTTATGATGACGCCTTGTTCGATGCCGTGCGCTTTCGCGTCGGTATTACTGACGAGATGGATGCCGCCAGCGTCATGCTGCAGAACCCGGATGTGCAAGCCGTGACATTGGTTGATGTGGTGGTGTTTCGCGATGCCAATGCTGCCGCCAATGATGCTGCGCTCTGGGCCCATGAGCTTTGGCACGTGCAGCAGTATCGGGATTGGGGGAGTGCCGAGTTTGCACGGCGCTACACCCGCGATTTCCAGGCGGTGGAAGGGCCCGCCTATCAGATGCAGGCTCGGGTCAGGCGGGCGCTGCGTTAATCGCGGACATTTGCCCATGTCAGATGAAACTTATGACGCAACCTGGCTCTGCATCGTTTGGCGCAAGCGTGCGATATCGCGCTGTGGCGGGGCGCCGAACAGGCGGCTGTACTCGCGACTGAACTGTGAGGGGCTTTCGTAACCCACGCGGTAGCTAGCCGCCGAAGCCTCAAGATTTTCGGACAGCATCAATCGCCGCGCTTCCTGCAGGCGCAATTGCTTCTGGTACTGCAGTGGGCTGAACGCCGTAACGGCCTTGAAGCGGTGGTGCAGTGTCGACGGGCTCAGGTTGACCTCGCGGGCCAGTTCTTCGATGCGCAGTGGTTTGTCGAAATTTCTGCGTAACCATTCAATGGCGCGGGAAATCCGCTGTCCCTGGCTGTCGGCGATGACCACTTCATGCAGGCGGTGCCCCTGTGGGCTGTGCAGCATGCGGTAGAAAATCTCGCGTAGTGCTAAGGGAGCCAGCATGGGGATGTCGCGCGGGGTTTCCAACAAGCGCAGGAGGCGGATTACGGCATCCAGAAGGCGCGGGTCGAGACGATCAAAGAACAGGGCGCGCTTGGCGGCGGCATCGGGCGCGGGCAACGGCGGCATCTCGGCGAGCAAGCTGGAGATCAGGGCTGGATCGATTTCTATGGCCAAGCCCAGGTATGGGCGCTCAGGGCTTGCTTCGACGACTCGCCCGGTAACCGGCAGTACCACGGATGCCACCAGATAATTGAGCGGGTCGTAGGTGTAGAGCTCGTCACCCAGGCGTACCTCCTTGCTGCCTTGAGCAATGATGCACAGGCAAGGATCGTAGACCGTCTGCATGGGCAGGCTAGGCGTTGTTGCACGCGCCAGTTTCAGGCCGCTAATCGCTGTCAGATGAAAGCCGTCTTCGGGGATGAATCGCTCCACAAGTCGCGCCAGTTCATGGCTAAGTTCGGCCAGTGGAGTTTCCAGGGGCGCGGTGGTGGAGTGGGGCGATGGCATGGGAGCCTCCAACAAATTGATGAAGCCTAGCTTGGTTTTTCAGGCAAGTCATGAGACGACGGAGGATTAGGCAGATATTTGCTAGAAATGTGCAAGTGGTCAGTGATACAGGGTTTTTCAGGCTTTTCTGGCGATGTATGTTCGGCCGGATGCTTGAAAATCGTCTCGCAGAATTAGGCAATTATTGATCAGTAATCGACTAACAGCATGTCGCTTGATCGCTTAGCCTCTTTGTGGGGCATATCGTTGCTTCGCTGCTTGCAACAATGAGCGAGATGGCGCGGCTGAACACGTTGATTTTCAGCAAACGCACGGCCTCTTCGCGGCGGCGCGCGTAGCCATATTTGGCAAGTGCTGCTCGTATCGTCGATTGCGCTGCTGCCTACCATCCTTGGTTCGATTCCCCTGCGACCAGCAGTTTTGCATTCGATATCACTGAACTGAAACCATGCCTGGAGGTTGCCATGTGCATCATTCACCGTATGACGTTACGTGCTCGTCATGCACGTACAGCCCAATTGGGGCGTTGCCTGGCGCGTCTGAAGACTATCCCGGCAAGTGATGGTGATTGCCTGGAGCTGAAACTGTGGCAGCACCCCGCGGAGGCGGCGGTGTGGGTCGTTCAAGGGGCTTGGTGTTCGCCTGTAGCGCGGGACGCTTTTTTGCAGGGTGATGCACTGGCGGAAGTACTGGCGCAGGCCGTTGACGCTGATTTGATCGCGAGCCTGCAATGCACGCAAGAGGTGCCGCAGAAGGCCGTTTAAGAGCTCTTGCTTGCTTTTGTGAAATTATCCGGATAGTTTTTCATGAAATTTATTTTTTAAAATTTCATGGCTCCTATGTGCTTGCATGTCGATCTGTCTGTTGATGGCTGGCGTGTCACCTTCAGTGCGCTGATGGCTGGCTGTCGCTTGTGTTGTGCTCGTGTTATGCCGCACTGGTTATCGAGTATGAGGCAGGCCTGAGATGGAGAGCCAGAATCTAGAGATGGCGGCTTTGGCCGTACTCATCCACGACTTGCGCAAGCACAAGAAGGTCACCCTCAACGAATTGGCTGAGCGTATTGGTCGCTCGGTTGGTTTTCTGTCGCAGGTTGAGCGCGGCTTGTCGCGGCCTACGGTGGCCGATCTGACCGCCATCGCCGAGGCACTCGACGTGCCGACTGCCTATTTTTATAGCCTGCCTAAACCCAAGGCGCTTGACTGGGTCACTCGCCCGGATGAGCGGCGCACCCTGTATCTGGCCGGTGGCATCACCGACATCATGGCTTCGCCAACGCTGCAAGGCGCATTCATGGTGGCCGACAGCCTGCTTGAACCCGGTGCCAGCAGTGGCGAGCGGCAGATGAGCGATCGTTCGGAGCAGGCGGGTTATGTGCTCGAAGGCCAGTTGACCCTGTGGCTGGGGGAGGACGAAGAAAGCGCCACGCTGTATCCCGGCGATGTCTTCCAGGTTCCGAGTTACGCGCGCCTGCGCTATGCCAATCAAGGCGATACCCGAACACGGGTGTTATGGATCTATACCTGACGGGAAGCATGCACTATGAACATCACGCCGGATGAGCTTCTCGACGAAGTCCGCCAATTCCGTCAGGCCCACCCCGAAGTGCGCTTTGTTGACCTGATCTGCCTGGATATCGCAGGGCATTTCTATGGCAAGCGCTATCCCATCGAAATGCTGGAAAAGGTCGCCGCCGGCAGTACCTTGAAGCTGCCGCAGAACTGCGCGCTGCTGGGGGCTCAGGGCGGCCTTTACGAGATTGGTGACTACTGCTTCCATGACGGCGACCCGGACGCGCCGCGGCGGCTGATCCCCGGCACGCTCAAACCGGTGAATTGGGAGCGCCAGCCTCTCGGGCAAATGCTGATCAGTTCCGATGGCACCGAAGCGCCGATTGAATTCGAGCCGCGCGAGGTGCTGGCACGTGTGGTGCATCGCCTGGCCGCACGCGGCATTCGCCCGGTGGTGGCCTTCGAGTTAGAGTTTTACTTGTTCGACAAGGCGCTCAAGGACGGCTTGCCGCAATACCCGCGCGATGAACTGAGCGGCGATGCCGATGACCAGCCGAGTATGCATATCGAGCGCTTGTCGCGTTTTGCCGAGGTACTCGATGACATCAGCATGACCGCTCGCCTGCAAGGTATCGACACCACGGTGATTACCGCTGAGATCGCGCCGGGGCAGTTCGAGATCAATTTCAGCCACAACGCTGACCCGTTGCAGGCGGCGGATTGGTCTGCACTGTTCTGCAGGCTGACCCGCGGTGTGGCCTTGAAGCATGGCCATCGTGCCAGCTTTATGGCCAAGCCCTACCTGCAATATCCGGGTAGTGGCATGCATGTGCACATCAGTCTGTACGACGAGGCGGGTGACAACCTGCTGGCCCGCGACGAGCTGTGCCCGTTGCGCCATGCCGTGGCGGGTTGCCTGAAGCTGCTGCCGGAATTGATGCCGATTTACGCGCCGAATCACAACAGCTACCGCCGCTTCGGTGCTCAGGTAAACGCGGCGAGCAAGGCTAGCTGGGGCTTCGAAGATCGTGACGCCTGCGTACGCATACCCGAGTCGGATGCGCGCAATCTACGCCTGGAGTTCCGCTTGCCGGGTGCCGATGCCAACCCGTATCTGGTATTGGCGGCGCTTTTGAGCAGTATCGAGCAGGGGCTTGATGCCCAGGTCGAGCCCATCGCGCCGCTCAATGACGACCGCGCCAGTGGCGTCGATTTCCCCAAGGACATGCTCGACGCCGTGCGCCGCATGCAGGCTAGCGAGCGCGTCGCCGCCGGTCTCGGCAGCGAGTTCGTCATGGTTTATTGCGAGAACAAACGCCAGGATCACCTGGCCTTCATGCACGACATCAGCCCGCGCGAATACCGCTGGTATCTGTGATGTCCCCAAGCTAAGAACCTGTTCACGATCTTGCGAGCTAGAGATAAACCGTGGCGAAATCGCCGAAGAAGCGGAGTTTACGCGCTGTAAATGAGCGTTCTGAGGTGATTTCAACGCCGTTTAGCCGACGCGCGGCAGATCGTGGGCTGGTTCTGAGGAGGCGATATGAACAAGGCCGCAAACAACCCCAAGACCGCACACTGGCAGGCCCTGAGCCAGGCCCACCATCTGGCGCCGTTCAGTGATTACAAGCAGTTGGCCGAGAAGGGCCCGCGCATCATCACCGAGGCCCAAGGCGTGCACCTGTGGGTATGTATCTCCCGGTGCAACTCATGCACTCGACCGTGCAGCTTTCCCTCATATTCCCGCCACGTTATGCCGTCCACACCCGCCGCAGCATCCCGCTTGAGTGCATAAAAGCTCTCTACCAGTAGCCTCGGCGTAACGTGATGCAGCAGTGCCGTGAACTGGGCTCGCTTGTCACGGCGAGCCACTTCACGTACGCCTTCAAGCCCCATCGACGCGCTTGTCCGGCTCTGTGTCCGGGGCGCGGGCGGCTCTCCAGCGTTTCCCTTGGCTACGTCCCTTTCCTCCACCATCTCCGCAGCACTCCCCTTGTTCGATGGTTTCCTCGGTACTACGGACGTATCCGACTTCTCAGCGGCGTCGATGGCGGGGTTGCGGTTGCCCTTTCCCGCCCCGCCCGGCTTACTGCTGCCGGGCACCGTTGAGACCTCCCAGTTCCTGTGCAAGAAGCTTCCCGACATGCTCAGGGTCTTCGACCGCGCGGGATCGTCACAGGGCTTGCGATTGACACCCCACTCCGTGTCGCCTTCCGCTTATCTGTATAGCGTCGGCATCCCGGGACTTATGATTTCGCGGCTCAATGGCTGGCCTGTCGTTTCCCCTGTCAACGCTTCGCTGCCCGCCTCACGACGACCAACGCATGACTCGGGGCCAAGATGATTCGCCACTTCGTTCTCGTATCGGACTTGCACCGACTACCTCTTGCCAGTTTGTACTGGCGCACACAGATTTATTTTCTGGGATTACGCCTCGGTCTGCCCTGACCTCGTAATTCAACCCGCAGCCCTTGGATTCTTTCTATTTCATCCACGAAACGAGCACTCCCGGTTAGCTGCCCCCTCTGCAATGCTGCACGAATCAGATCAATCTCACATGATGGAACGGCTTGGCGCATGAACTCCATGTATCGAATGCGACGCCTTTCTGGTGTGTCGCCAAGTGCTATGAAGCAAGGATCGTTATCCAGCCAATCGCTGTCCGTTTGACTCGCAACCCGCATCCGGTAGCTCGACCAGGGATAATCACCCGCCTCGACAACCATACGAGCTCGAACCGGGTTCAGTTCGATATAGCGACAGCAGGCAAGCAAGTAGGCGTCTGACTCGACCACGCTGGACTTGTAGCGACTCTCCCAGAGAGTGCCGGTGCGCCCCTCCAGACGATTTCGATAACGCGTAGCTCGCGCCGCCAGCGCCTTCATCAACTGCCCCAGCCCGGCAACAGCTTCACCGGGGGCCAGCAGCAGGTGGACATGATTGGTCATCAGACAATAGGCGTAAACCTTAACCCCGAAGACATCTTTCAGCTCACGCAGATCAGAAATATAACGTTGATAATCCTGCTCAGCAGCAAACACCACCTGCCGGTTATGCCCTCGCTGCACCACATGATGTGGGTAGTTCGGCAACACAATACGTCCCATCCTTGGCATAACGATCTCCTTCCGTTGAGACCTTCAGCTTAGTCGATCAGGTGGAAAATAAATCTGTCCCCTTTTTCATGCTGAAAATAAATCTGTCCCCTTTTTCATGAGTAGCCTCTGATGCAGCAGTGCCGTGAACTGGGCTCGCTTGTCACGGCGAGCCACTTCACGTACGCCTTCAAGCCCCATCGACGCGCTTGTCCGGCTCTGTGTCCGGGGCGCGGGCGGCTCTCCAGCGTTTCCCTTGGCTACGTCCCTTTCCTCCACCATCTCCGCAGCACTCCCCTTGTTCGATGGTTTCCTCGGTACTACGGACGTATCCGACTTCTCAGCGGCGTCGATGGCGGGGTTGCGGTTGCCCTTTCCCGCCCCGCCCGGCTTACTGCTGCCGGGCACCGTTGAGACCTCCCAGTTCCTGTGCAAGAAGCTTCCCGACATGCTCAGGGTCTTCGACCGCGCGGGATCGTCACAGGGCTTGCGATTGACACCCCACTCCGTGTCGCCTTCCGCTTATCTGTATAGCGTCGGCATCCCGGGACTTATGATTTCGCGGCTCAATGGCTGGCCTGTCGTTTCCCCTGTCAACGCTTCGCTGCCAGCCTCACGACGACCAACGCATTGACTCGGGGCCAAGATGATTCGCCACTTCGTTCTCGTATCGGACTTGCACCGACTACCTCTTGCCAGTTTGTACTGGCGCACACAGATTTATTTATTGGCGCTCTCACCAACTAAAAAAATAAATCTGTCCCCTTTTTCGCACGTCAGGCAATCCACTCGGCGTACAGGGAGTCGCAACAGGACGCGCTGATCGAACAGATCCCGGTCACGAACAAGGCGAATGCGTCGGTCATGGATCAGAGGGCAGGGCTGCTGACAGCGTCCACAGCATGGAAGGTCGGCTGCTCGGGGTTCGAGTGTCAGCGTGAGTTTTTTTCGACAGAATGGCTGCAGGCTACGACGTCGTAGCCTGGCCAGAAAGCAGCAAGATCAATAGGATGCATGGCGACAGCAGGGACAGGTGAAGGGTGTGTTTGGCGACTGCCAATTTACCTGCTTCCCTGTCTGTCAATCCGCTCTTCCCCACGATCCCGCGAAGAACCTTTTTTTCCACCCCATTAAATCACCTTGACTTCAGGGATTTCTCTCTCATGTAGTCCTCCAAATAACTCTCTAAGGGCTTTGCTGTTCCAAGAACATGAAGCTCACCGGACTGCTTATCAATTAAAAATGGGGCATTCCCTGCGAGCTGAGCTGACAGCTCACCAGTCTCCAAAAATTCCTTTGATTGATAGCAAAAGTACCACCCCTCGGAAAACTCACCCTCAAATGTAATTTGCAAAGGAACTTCAGAATCCGCCAAATACTCCTTTGCCCGCCCCAAGGCACACGCATAAGTAATCATTAATTGGTTCTCAATAGTTGCAAAGTTTTGAAATCACTGAGATTTGCTGACCTCCCAGTTTGCCCATCAAGGAATCTAACAACACCATTTTGGTTAACCACATTAAAAACATGTCCTGGCTGACCCGGCCCATAAGAGCCAAAAACGATCCCTCGAGCGCCATTTCCAGAGCTTGCCATTTGTTGCGCAATATTCTCAGGCGCTGTTATAGGGCCAAATTTAGAGCCAAATTGTTTTTCCAGCACACTCAGCGGAACCCCCTTCGTATGGTTGATTGGCAATGCCGATGCTGGATTTCCCGCCAGTGTTGCATCAGTAGCAATAGAGCAGTTAACGCAGTTATGAGTTCGCCCCGCCTCTGGATAACCCGGATTAACATTCTTTATTGAGCCCGCAGTTTGATCGACTACACCTGTCGTTTTTGTTCCAGCTTTAACACTAGCTAAGTATGCTACAGCTTTTTCAAACTGAGCTACACCTACGGAAAGTGGTGTACCAGCCGGACGAGGCCGCAGCCCCTGTGCCCCTGTAGTACTTCCTACCCCAGAGAGTAGCCCAAGACGTTCAAACGTGGGCGACCACTCACCAGCTATCTCACTCAACGTGGCATAGTTATTAAGCGCGCTTTCAATAAGATCTAGCTTATACCCATCACAGGTAGGTGTAGAGCATGTCATAGCCAACAGGACTTCCAACCCTGCTGCAACCTGCCCCATCTTGTCTCTTGCTAAGGTACCCCCAGCTACGTTCTCAACAAATGAGTCATTGTATGCACTTTCTTCTGCATATTTTTCTTGCTGCCATAGATCTCTTTGGCAAGCTTCACTGGGGCCACAAGACTCCATTGCATCTGCAAAAGATTGCGAATCGCCGTGATCTAAATGGTTGTATTGGGTAGCCGTCCCCGCCACCTGTGAACCAACCTGCAGCGCCTTCTCATCACCACCCTGCACCGCAGCCGCCAGAACACCAATCACCTGCGAGTTCATCACGAGCAGACTTTTCTTCTGCTCGGGATCCATCTGCCCATACCAATCCGATAGATGACCGACCAGAGCCTCGTTGACGCCTGCGGCCAACGCGCCAGTTTTGAAATCCCCACCAGCCGCTTCTGCTGCCAGACCGCCCATCACAGCATGCATGGCAATCTTGGCGGGACTGCCATCGGCCAGGTTCAATTGCCCCTTCGCCGTTACATCACCGATCAGGTTGAAGCCCGCTGCCGCAAAGGTGTTGGCCAGGCTGTTACGAAGCGCGTCACTGAACGAGCTATCACCACCCAGAGCACGATCGAGGACGGTAGAAGTGCCGTTTTGCAGCAACTGATTTCCAGCAAAGCGGCCAATACCCTCCAAGGTGGATAGACCACCGCCGCTAGCGATGACTTTGCCGCCGTTCTGGATAGCGCCTGCCGTCCCCGTTTCCGTCCCGACCCAGCCGTCATAAAGACCATTCGTCAAACCGGCAGTGACACCTGCTACGGCATAACCACGCAGGGCATCCTCAGAGGTGATGTCTTTGACTACAGCGCCAAGATTGCCCCGGTTGTTGATGGTGCTGATTGCAGCATTGCTGGTCATACCCGTTAGGCCAGCGGTCACGGCAGCATTGGCCCAACCGATACCGCTGCCGGCAGCCCAGGCGCCGCCTGCTGACGTAGCAGCGGTAGATGCACCAGCAGCGGTTGCACCGTTGGCGACAAGGCCACTCATGGCGCCTGCAGTGAAATAGGCAACCACAATAGCAATCACCATCGACGCCCCAGCCCCCAACCCCGAGCTGCTGTACTTGAAGGAGTCATGCACCTCCTTCACGCGCCGCCAATCCACATCACCTCGGGCTTCGGCCTCTTTCAGCCAAGCCAGATTGGGGTCAGCCTTGACCATGGCATCGATGGTCTGGCTCACGCTTTGCCGGTTGACTTGCTTGATGTCGATGTTCAGACCGTCCACGGCCTGGATCACCAAGTCGCCCTGGGCGATCAGTTCGCTCTGGCGCAGGGTTTCGTCGGTCTTACCCTTACCTTTGGCCGACTGCCAGGCGAAGCTGCTCTTGCTCTTCTCGCGGCTTTTCTGTTTGAGATCCTTGACGCCCTCGAAGGTGATTTCCCCACCACTGATAAGGCTCAGGTCGTTATCACTTTCCAGGTGTGCCTTCTGATAGAGCTGGTCACCTTCGCTAACCAGCGTCAGATCACCGCCGGTGCTGATCTCGCTGCCAATGTTGGTGACTTTGGTGTCTTCGTTACGCTTGAAGCTCTTACGCCCGAAGCTGCCCTTTTTCTTCTTCTGGTACAGCGAGTAGTCGTAGTCTTCGGCGCTAAGTAGGGCTAGGTTCTCGCCAGCCACCAGGTAGGCTTCGTCGCCAGCCTCCAGCTTGCTGGCCGATACCACCAGATCACTCTTGGCGCTGACGCTGAGATCGCCGCCTGCCGCGATTTCGCTGGACTGCTGACGAACCTGATCAGTCTGGCGAATGAGCTTCTTGCTCTTGGACAAGAAGTGGCTTTCGTTAGCCGCAGAGGCGATCAGGGCATCATTGCCTGCCGCCAAGGCAACATCACGCCCCGCCTCCAAACGGCTGGCGATCACGCCTAGGTCGCGCCCGGCGCTGATATCCAGATCACGCCCGGCACTGACCTCGGCGCCCATCTGGGTCACCCGCTCATTGAGGTATTTGTTGCCACGCGCCTGGCTGACGGTCTCTTGCACCGAGCTGATGGTGACGTCACGCCCAGCCTCAATGGCCAGGTCGCCACGGCTGTCCAGCACACCGCCCAGGTTGCTGACGTCACGCCCGGCAATGATGCTCAGGTCGTTGGCGGCCTCGATGCGCGCGGCGCTGTCGACGAAGTCCTGAATTGTGCGCCTACTGCCATAACTGGTTTCATGACGCGTCACGCTGCGTTCGTTGCTCACATCCCCCGTCAGCGCGATCAGGCTGACATCGCGCCCGGCGATGATGCCGCCCTGGGCATTGCGGATGCTGTCGGTGGCCAACAGTTGCAGACGATTACCCGCCTCGACCAAGCCGCTGTTACTGATGTTGCCTGCCGTGGCCGTGAGGTTGTCGCTGGCGCGTAAGGTGCCCTGGTTGACCAGCTCACCACCGCTGATCAGGGTGACGTCGCGGCCCTGGATCAGTGCGCCGTTGGCCGCCAGGCGACCTTCGGCTTGGGCCAGGTAGAGCACGGGTACCAGCACTTTCTCGCCTGCCACCTCGTGCTCTTCGAGCCAAACGATGTCGTGGGTCAGCGCCGCCACTTGCTCGGCACTGAGGGTCACGCCCAGGCTCAGGCCCAGAGCATCCTTACTGGCGATGGCGTTATCCATCAGATAACGGAACATCGCGTCGTCGCTGGTTAGGCCAGCGAGGTAACGCTGGCCTGTGCGCGCCACGATGGCTTCACGCACTAGGCGCTGTTCGTAGAGGCCATCGCCCAGGCGTTTCTGCGCCTGATCGGGGTCATAGCCGAGGTTGCCCAGCAGGTAGTCGGAGCTGACGAATTGCTTGAGGTCAGTCAGCGCCGGGTTGGTTTCGATCAGGTATTTGTGCTGCACGGGCGGTGCAATGCTGAAGTCCGGCACGACGGCTGACGGTTCTACACCAGGCGTCGCCATGGCCGACGCCTGAACACTGGGCGCCAGGCTGGCCTGCGAGGGATCGCCGCTCAACTCGGGCAAGCCGCCACTGATAGCGCTGGCAACTACGCTGGGGCGAGTGGGCTGAACAGCGATAGGGCCGTTTGAAGGCGCCGTGGATGCCTGACCAGCAATGGTGGCTGGCAGCGGCTTGACATCGGCAACGACCGTCGCGGCACTACTGCTGGCCTGTAAGTTGGCTGCGCTCGCCTGAAGCTGCCTATCTGTGGCAGCTAATGTTGCGACTGTTTGGCCGTTCTGCGTGGCGATAACGAAGCTGCGCCCTTGGGCTGCGACGGCTGCCTGGCTGCGCTCCTGTTGGTCGAGAGCAATGCTGCGCCCACCTAGGGTGCGGTCGGTGAATCCTGCCTGAGCCTGTTTGGCCGTGGCGTTTTGCGTTTGCTGGCTGCTCAGGCGGAACAGGCCGTTCTCGCCTTGCGGCAGGGTGAAGCCGGGAAGCGTCAGTGGGTTGACTTGCTGTTGTTGTAGGTTTGGTGGGAGCTGGGCATTGAGCGAGACAACGGTGGTTTTACCGGTACCGAGAGCACGAGTGTCTGCAATACGGTTAGCACCATTTTGGATAGCTGCATCCTCACGAATCTGGCCGTTTTCCAAGTTATTAACCGCATTCAGAAAGACACTACCGCCTGCCTGAACAATACTGGGATACGCAACACCATCAGGACTTAACTCTTCCAAGTCACTGACAAGCCTGTAATTATCCAACCGCGAAGGCAGCGGCAGAAGATTATCAGGATCATACTTAGACTTCTGCGGCTCCATTGTCGACAGATGATCCAACAGGTAATCTGAAACCCAACTCCCTGTTATCGAGTCCTCATACCTCGTAGAAATATTACCATCACCATCATCAAAGGTTTTATCAGGTATTGCCAAGCGCACATCACCAGACTTCGCAATATAATAAAAGCCTGGTGAAGCCGGATTATTCCTCAAGTTATAATCTATAAGAGTGCCAGTAGTAAAACGCCTAACAGTGCCGTCAGTGACAGAGGCCAAATAAACACGTGTCCTTTCAATCGTGCCATTTACAGCCCCCAGATTAGAGAAGTCCTGGGCAGCTATATTTACATCCCCTAAAGCAGAAACAACACTCGCTTTATTTTCAAAATTACCACCAACAAAATCAAAATTCCGACCAGCCAATATACTTGACGCAGGCGAGACACTCACCGCCTCACTCTTATATATCTCCCGCGCAAAGTACTCCACAACGTAATTATCGCCACTGCAATCCCGACAAACTACAGTAATAAACCCCGACACCAATTTGCGCCCAATCGAAAATACATCACTTCGATTACTCAGCACGCCGGAATTAATTGAAATATCCGCAGCACTTTCTATAACACTCGAAACATTGTTAACCGACAAGGCAGCCGCCTGTGCATCATCCCGGGCAATGTTTAAAGCACCCAAGCTATACACATCAGCATACTGATTAGTGAAGTTATCCACCCGCAGCGCCATATCGTCGCCACTGAAAATCAAACCGTTTTCGTTGAGTAGGTTGGGCGCGACCACTCGCAGTGTCTCGCTGCCACCTAGAGTGCCGTAGTTGTTCAGGGTATTGGCACTGACGGTCAGGCTACTGGCCGAAGTCAGCCGACCACGGTTGGTCAGGCTGCCAGTGCTGCTGACGCTGCTCACCCCGCCGCCACTGATACGAGCGGCGCTCGCCAAGTCTAGGCTGGCGGC
This sequence comes from Pseudomonas sp. 8Z, assembly GCF_902506535.1. GTDB lineage: Bacteria > Pseudomonadota > Gammaproteobacteria > Pseudomonadales > Pseudomonadaceae > Aquipseudomonas. Next base: position 406,831 of record NZ_LR733826.1, on the reverse strand, counting down.
TTGCAGGCTCAAGTCACCCAGGCTAGTGACCTGCCCTGCGCCACTGTACGCCCCCGTCAGGTCGAGGCTGAGGCTGCCGTCGCTGGCCAGCAGGCCGTCGTTGATCCAGGTGCTACCGCTGCCGACCAAGGACTGGCTGGCCAGCAATTGGCCGGTGGCGGTCTGGGTGAAGTTGCCAATGTTCAGCACCAGGCGCCCGGCTTGCAGCACGCCGCTGTTGGTCCAGCTATCGGCGCTCAGGCTGAGCAAGCCGTTGGTGCTGAGGTCGCCGCCAGCGCCCATGACCTGAGCAGCGCTGAGGCCGAAGTTACCGGTGCCGACATGCAGGATGCTGCCGCCGCTGCTCTGCAGGCGGGCTGTGTCGAGCACGAGGTTGGTGTTGGCGGTTTCGATACGGCCATCGCGGTTGTCCAGGCTGCTGGCGGTGATACGGGTATCGCCACTGCTGCCCAATGCACGCAGGCTACCGAAGCGGTTGTCCAGCCCGGTGCTGGTCAGGCTCAGGCTGCTGGCGCTTTCGACGATGCCGTAAGCGTTGTTCAACGCCCCTGCCAAGCCGAAGTCGATGCGTTCGGCGGCCACCTTGCCGCCCTGCCCCGACGCTTCGCCCTGGTTGTTGAAGTCGCCAGTGATGACATCGAGCAACTGATGGGCATACAGACCGCCGCCCTGGTTGTTGAAGGTGGTATTGCCCAGGTCGATCGTGGTGTTGCCTGCCAGCGCAGAAATATGCCCACCACGGTTGTTCAGGCCCTGGGTCTCGATGTCGAGCGTCTGCGCCTGGGTGGTGCCGCCGTCGTTGTCGAACAGCCCGGTGCTGACCAGCTTGAGCCAGCCGCTCAGGCTGTTGAGCACACCGCCACGGTTGTCGACGCTGGTGGAACGCCGCAGGTCGAGGTTGCCGCCACGGCTCTGGATTTGGCCGTTCTGGTTATCCAGTTTGCCGTCCAGGGCGAGCAGCAGATCCCCTTGGCTGCTCAGGCTGCCGGCGCTGTTGTCGATGCCTTGTGCGCGGATGCCAAGGTTACCTTGCTGACTGTGGATCAGGCCTTCATTGGTGTTGTTCAGGGCGCCGCTCAGCAGCAGGCTGAGGCCATTACGCGCAGCGATGGTGCCGCCGCCTGCGTTGTTCAGGCTGCTGGCGGTCAGGTCAAGCAGGTTCTGGCTGATCAGGTTGCCGCTTTGGTTGTCGATGGCGTTTGCCTTGAGCACTAGCGGGCCGGCGCTGGCCAGTTTGCCCTGCTGGCCGTTGAGCAGATTGCCTGTGAGGGTCAGGTCGAGCGCTGCGTCGCTGGCAAGCTGGCCGGCGCGGTTATCCAGGCTGGCGGCATTGATGCTGGCCGCTTGTGCGCTACCAATCTGCCCGGTGTTGTTGTGCACGGCCCCGGCATTGGCCGTCAGGGTGCCCTGGCTGTCGATCAGGCCGCTGCCGCTGTTGTCGAGGGCAGCACTCAGGCGCAGGTCAAGATCGCTCCCGCTGGAGACGATGCCCTTGACGCTGTTGTTCAGGCTGGCGGCCTCGATTTCGAGCGCACCTTTGCTGACCAGGGCGCCTTCATCGCTGTTGTTGAGCGCACGCTGGCTGCCATTGAGCTTGACCGTTAGCGCGCCGTCCCGGCTGGAGACGGTGCCGCGCGCGCTGTTGTCCAGGCTGCCAGCGGCGATATCCACGCCCTGCCAACCGGAGATCAGCCCGCCTGCGGCGTTACGCAGGTCGCCAGTGCCCACATCGAGGCCGAGCTTTCCAGCACTGATGATGCGGCCCTGCTCGCCGTTGTCGATAGCACTGGCGCGCAGTTGGTAACTCTGGATGCTGGAGATTTCCCCGCCATTGCGGTTGTCCAGCTTACCCAGCGCTTGCAGGCTCAGTGGGCCATTGGCAGTGAGCAAACCGCCACGGTTGTCCAGGTTGCCGCCCTTGAGGTCGAGGCGCACGCCCGCTTCGCCGATTAGGCGGCCCTGGCGCTGGATCAGTTCGGTAACGGTCAGTTGCAGGTCTTTCTTGGCGGAGAGTTCGCCACCTTGGCTGGAGTCCAGGCGCGTGGCGGTCATTTCGAGGCTATCGGCACTGGTGATCAGGCCGTTGTCGCGGTTGTCGACCGCACCGGCCACCATACCGAGGGCCTGGCGGCTGCTGATAACGCCGCTGCGGTTGTCGAGGTCATCGGACTCAAGTTCGAACGCAGCCTGGCTGAGCAGGCTGCCGCCCTGGTTGTTCAGGGTGCCGGTCTTGATCTGCAGGTCCGCACCGCTGGCCAGTAACCCGGCGTTGCCGTTGTCCAACTCGGCTGCTGCAACGGTCAACGCTTGGGCCGCCGAGAGGGTGCCCAGATCATGGTTATCCAGCTTGCCGGTGAGTTTGACCTGGAGATCGCCTTTGCTGGCCAGTACGCCAGCGGCGGAGTTGTCCAGACCAGCCGCCGTCACTTCCAGGCTGCCAGCCGAGAGCACGCCCTTGAGGCTGTTTTTCAGCAGTTGGGTGATCTGCAGTTGCAGATCCTGGGCGCTGATCACCCGGCCCGCGCTGTTGTTCAGCTCGCGAGCCTTCAAGAGAAAGCCCTGGCTGCTGGAAATTTCACCGCCTGCGCTGTTGTCAACCTTGCCGAGGTTCTTCAGCAGCAAAGCGCCCGGCGTGGCGATCAGGCCCTGGCCGCTGTTGTCGAGGTCGCCACCCTGCAAGTCGAGAGTCAGCGCGCTTTCGCTGATCAGTTCGCCACCGTCGTGCTGATCCAGCGCCGTGGCGCTGACCTGAACGGCGCCCTTGCCGGCGATCCGGCCCTTGCCATGGTTGTCGAGCCTGGCGACTTGTACGGTGACATCGGCAGCACCATTGATCAGGCCTTGCTGCTGGTTGTCGAGCGTGCCGGTTTCGATGTTAAGCGCCTGGCGGGCGCTGATGCGCCCCCCCTGGCTGTTGTCCAGGCTGCTGCTGTCGAGGGTCAGCTTGGCATCGGTCACCAGCTTGCCCCCCTGGTTGTTCAGGGCACCGCCGTCTAGGGTCAGTTCGCCAGCGCTGGAGAGCACGCCCGCAGCGTTATTCAAGGTGCCAGCACGCACTTGCAAGGTGCCTTCACTCAGCAAGGCGCCCTGGTCATAGTTATCCAGCAGCCCGCTGACCTGCAGGTCGAGGCCTTGCTCGCTGGTCAGCGTACCGCCCTGGCTGTTGTCCAGGCTGTCGGCCTGCAACACCAGACCCGTGCGCCCCGAGATCAGCCCCAGGCTGTGGTTCAGCAGGCGCTTGACGGTCAAGCGCAGATCGCTGCCAGCGAGCACCAGGCCGGCAGTACTGTTGTTCAAATCATCAACATCGAGGCCAACGGCGCCTTGACTGGAAATTTCCCCCTTGGCGCTGTTGTTCAGCGACGCGGCCCGTATGGCAAGGCCCTGGGTCGCGGCAATCAAACCCGCTTGGCTGTTGTCGATGCTGTCCGCTTCAAGATCGAGCGTACCTTCGCTGAGCAGTGCCCCGCCCTGTTGCACGAGTTGCTTCAGTTCGAGCTTGAGGTCGCCCTTGCCCGCCACTTGCCCCTGGCTGTTGTCCAGGCGCTCGGCATCAAGGTCGAGGCGGGCATCGCTGACGATGTGCCCCGTGCGGTTGTCGATCTGCTGAGCCTTCAGCTTCAGGTTGCCTTTACCGCTAAGCACACCTTTCTGGCGGTTATCCAGGCCTTGCGCCTGAACATTCAGCGCGCCATCGGCCATCAGCGCACCGCCCTGGTTGTCGAGCTGTCCAGCCAGCAACAAGGCCATCTCTTGCTGGCTCGAAAGCAGACCGGCTTCAGCGTTGTCCAGGCTGGCCGCCTTGATACGCAATGGCCCCTGGGCCAACAGCGAGCCACCCTCTCGGTTGTTTAGCTGCCCAGTCAGCGCCAGGTCGATGGCGCCCTGACTGAGCAGTCGACCACCAGCGCTGTTGTTCAGCACGGTACCCTGCAGGCTCAGGCCGTTGGCACCAGACAGCACGCCCTTGGCCTGGTTGAGCAGTTGCGCCACCTTCAGGCTCAAGGCGCCGTCGGCCAGTACCTTGCCGGCGCCACTGTTGTCCAGGTGTTCGCCCTCGATGCTCAGGCTGCCTGCACTGGACAATTCACCGCCCTGGTTGCTCAGGCGCTCGGCCTGGATATTCAGGCCGAGCGCCGAGACGAGGCCATCACGATTGTCCAACGTGGTCGTGTGTAGATCGAGCAGGCCCTTGCTGAGCAGCTCGCCGCCCTCGTGCTGATCCAGGCTAGCGACATCGACATCGAGATCGCCCAGGCTGGAAAGCTGCCCACCCGAGCTGGAATCCAGGCTGTCGGCCTGCACCTTGCCCTTGCCATCGACCAGGATGCTGCCAGCCCGGTTGTTCAGGCGATTGCCCTGTAACAGGAGGTCGCCGCGGCTGCTGAGCAAACCGGCCTCACTATTATTCAACTGCTGCAGCACGATGCTCGCCGCACCACCGCTGAGCACCCGGCCACCTCCCTGGTTATCCAGGCTGTCAGCCTGCAAGGTCAGTAGCTGTGCGCCGCTCAGGGCACCACCAACGCTGTTGTCGATCTGCTTGGCGTGCAGCAGCAAGGCGGCATTGCTGGCCAATACGCCACTGCGCTGGTTGTTCACGCGCGCGACTGTGGCATTCAACCCGGCCTGTGCGATGACGCGCCCGGCGTCCTGGTTATCCAGTTGATCCGCCGTCAGCGTCAGACTGCCCTGAGTGGACATCTCGCCACCGGCGCCATTGTCGATGTTCGAGGCCTCGACCTGCAGGTCGCCCTTGGCGGCAACCAGCCCCTGCTGATGGGTACTCAGGCTGCCGACCTGAAGCCCGAGCGCAGCCTCACCGATAAGCTGGCCGCCTTGCGACAGATCCAGAGCCTCGTCGACCACCACTGTCGCCGCCCCTGCCGCCGCGATCAGACCCTGATCATGCGCGTCGACCGCCTTGGCGTGCAGCGTCAAGGTGCCGCCACTGCGTACTTCGCCACGCTGCTGGTTATCGAGCTGCTCGGTCAGCAGCGACAGGTCAGCCGCCGCGCTAATGCGCCCTTGTGCCTGGTTGTCGAGCTGCGTTGCGCTCAGCTCGAGCGCGGCACCGCTCAGCACCCGACCGCCAGCGTTAGCCAGCACGCGAGTCTGCACCTGCATCTTCTGCGCTGCGCTGAGTGCGCCTAGCGCACTGTTGAGTACACGGTCAGCCACCAGCTTGAGACCGGCTTCGGCGATCAGCCGCCCTTGCTCACGGTTATCCAGCTCATCGACCTGAACGCTCAGGTCACCCTTGCTGGAAATTTCGCCGCCCTGACGGTTATCCACCTGGCTAGCCTCAAGCGATGTGTCGCCTTTGGCGAAGATCAAGCCCAGGTCGTGGTTGTCGAGGACATTTGCGCGCAACAGCAGGTCTGCGCCGCTGAGCAGGCGACCTCCGGCACTCAGATCGAAGCGCTCGGCAAGCTGGATATCGACCGCGCCATTGGCCACCACACGCCCGCCCACACTGGCATTCAGGCTGCTGCCACGTACCTGTAGAGCGCCAGCGCTGGATAGGCTACCGCCGCGGTTGTCCAGCGCACCGCTGACCAGCAGCAAGTCGCGCCCCGAGAGCAGGCTGCCGGCGCGGTTGTCGAATGCGCCCTTAACCTTGGCCTGCACTTCGCCATCGCTCTGGATCAAACCGCCGTCGTGGTTGCTTAGCTGCCCGGCCTCAAGGTCGAGTGCGGCTGCAGAGGTCAGGACACCGCCTTGGCTGTTGTCGAGCCGTTCACTCGCGTCCAGCTCAAGCACGGTGTCGCTGGCGATCAGGCCGCCCCGGTTATCCAGACTGCGCCCCGTGATCGCCAGGGCTGCGCCACTGGAAAGCTCGCCTCGTTCCTGGTTGTCGAGGGCATCCGCCTCGATGTGCAAGACCGCCTGGCTAGCGATCAGCCCCTGCTGGGCGTTGCTCAGCGCCCCCGCGACAAATAGCCGCATATCGCCCTGGCTGCTGATCTGCCCGGCACCGCTGTTGTTCAAGCTGGCGGCGCGCAACTGCAAGGTCTTGCCCGCATCAAGCAGGCCGCCGTTACCGTTGAGCAAAGCCTGGGCGATACGCAGTTCCAATGCAGCGGCGCTGATGATCCTGCCTGCGTCGTTGTTCAGCTCCCCGGTCAGCAGGCTGAAGCCCTGATCGCTGGAAATCTCACCGCCCTGACTGTTATCGATGGCCGCTACGTTCGTCAGCAACAGACCGCCCGGTGTAGCCAGCAGGCCTTGCTGGCTGTTGTTCAGACGCCCACCTGCCAGATCGAGGCTCAGGGCCTCCTGACTGACGAACTGGCCACCCCCTCGTTGATCGAGCCCCTTGAGCAGAGCCGTCAGCGCGCCCTGACTGCTGATCCGCCCTTTGTCACGGTTGTCCACCTGGTCGGCCTGTACCTGCAGGCCCTGACGACCGAAGATCACTCCGGCCTGGCTGTTGTCCACCGCTCCGGCTTCAAGGGTCAACTGCCCTTGGCTGAGCAGTGCCCCGCCCTGCTGCTTGAGCTGGCCCAGGTTCGCCCGAAGATCGCCCTGGCTCTCGATACGGCCACCCGTGCTGTTGTCCAGACTGGCCGCAGCGAGACTCAGGGTCTCGCTGCCACTGATCACACCCTGGCCACGGTTGTCGAGCTGCTCGGCCTTCACCGTCAGTGCCTGGGCACTGCTGATGATGCCCTTGGCCGAGTTATCCAGTCGCTGGGCGTCGAGCTGCATCGTGCCAGCGGCAGAGATTTCACCAGCCTGAGCATTGCGCAGACTGCCCGCTGTGATATGGGCATCGGCCTGCGTGGAGATGACCCCGGCATCGCCGTTGTCGAGCCCCTCGGCTTGCAGGCTCAAAGCCTCGATACTGAGCACCTGCCCACCCTGGTTGACCAAACGGCCAGCACCCAGCGTCAGAGCACCCTGGCTAACGAGTTTGCCCTGCTGGTTCTGCAGCGCACCGGCCACCTGCATATCGGCAGCACCCTGACTATGCAGCAACCCACCCTGGCGGTTATCCAGGGCACTGGCGCTGAGTTTCAGATCGCGGTCCGCCAGCACCCTGCCAGCGCGGTTATCCACCTGCCCGGCACTGATCTGCGTGGCCCCCTTGGCACTGAGCGTGCCGCCCTGGTTGTCCAGACGCTGGCTGGCCTTGACTTGCAACTGACGATTACCGATCAGGGTGCCGGCGTTGCGCACCTGCTGCGCCTTGAGGCTCAGATCCGCCTCTGTGCGGCTGTTATCGGCCTTGATACCGGCCTCGATCACGCCTTGGTTGAGCACCTGCCCAGCCTCAAGCTGGATATCCCCCGCTGCGGCCAGACTTTGCTGCACCTCGATCTGATTCTGGGCGCCGATATCCGCCTTGCCGGCAGCGTAGGTCTTACCGGTCAACGCCACCTCAGCGGCCTTCAGTGCCAGGTTGCCACTGGCCGAGGTCTGCGCCAGGCTCAGCTTGCCGTTGGCATCGATCTGGATATCCCCGGCACTGGCGGCCATGTCGCCAGCCAGTTTCACCCCCACACCCTGCTCGGTGCCCACTAGGCGAATAGCACCGGCGTACATGCCGCCGAGGGCCGAGCTGTCGATGGCCAGCAGGGGCTTGTCCGAGCCGTCATCGGCCTTGGCCGTGGCGGCAAGGGTGGTGGCATCCACTGCGTTGCGGCCGGTGATGATATTGAGCTTGTTGGCGTACAGCTCGGCGTTGAGCTTGGCGCTGCGGGTGATCAGGTCGAACTGATCGACGTTGTCGGCATTGAGGCCCTGCCCTTCGATGCTGACTTGCCCACCGTCGACATCGAAGCGCTGTAGACGACCGCCCTCGACCACTGGCGTACCAGTAGTGAGAGTGACGCGCGGGGTATTGATGAAGCCGCAGCCATCACAGGTGATGCCGTGGGGGTTGGCCACGATGACCGCTGCCGAGCGCCCAGCTACTTCCGTGTAGCCTTTAAGCTGGCTGGCGTTACCGCCGGTGACTTCGTTAAGGATCAGCCCCGCAGTGCCGTTCTTTAGGTTGGAGTTACCGATGATGAGGCCGCCAAGCTGACTGCTTTGAAGCCTCTCCGTGGAGTTGTTGAGGATCAAACCCTGCTGACCGACGTTGTAGTCGGTGAATTTGTTATGCGACAGGCCGCTGCCATTGGGCGTGGCGATGTTGACCACAGGTACGCCGTTGCCAGCCTGGGTCAGGCTAGTATTGCCACCGGCAGCCTGGTCGACCGCCAACTGCGCTGCGGTGGCGACGATGGGATTGAGAAACAGCACGCCAGCAACGATGAGGGCGATGTTCTGATAGAGAGGGCTGCGTACGTCCATGTCGATACTCCAACCAGCCATCCGGCCGGCAAATCATCAGAAAAAAAGATCGAAGCGGAAATAGACCGGACGCTCGTCGCGCGCGATTGCATCAGGTCGGTCAAGGGAGTGGGCGAAACTCACCGAAGCGGCTAGGTTCTGACCGCGCAGGGCAAATTCGAGGGCGTTGCCGCTCATGCGCCCGCGTTGTTCGGGGTTGTAGCGGCCACCGTGGATCACCCCGACGTCATAGGCGAAGGCCAGGCTGTACTCGTGAACGAAGGGCCGCAGCACTTCCCAGCTCACCGGGCGGCGCCAGCGCAACTGGTTGCGCCAGTAGCCGCCGCTATCGCCGGACAGCGACTCCTCCTTGAAACCGCGCACCGAGCTCAGCCCACCGATGCTGATACGTTGCGGGCTGAACAGCACGTCTTCACTCTTCTGCCCGTAGGCCAGGCTGTCGAAGCTGAAGGATTGGCCCCACAGCTCGAACGGCTGCAGGTAGCTCAGGGTCAGGCTGTATTTGTTGTAGCGCGCCACCGGCTGGCTGCCCTGCGGATCACCAGCACGCTGGGCGTCGAAGGCACCGATGCCGCGCTGCCAGCCGATATCGGCGTTGACGAAGGCCGTGCCGATACGGCGGCCATGGTTGAAGCCCAGTTGCGCTTCGGACAAGCGCGTGCTGGAGGTGTCGATACGGTTGCCGAGCAGGAAGTTGTTGCTGCGCTGGTGGCTGACCCCCAGGTTGAAGGCGGTCTTGCTCACAGCATCGCGATGCAGAACACGTTCACCACGCAGGGCGTGGGTCTGGCTGTCGCCGTCCTGGTCGAAGATGAAGCCATTGCCCTCGCTCTGTGTGCGGTAGTAGCTCTGGCTGAAGCTGTAGCTGACGTTCCACCAACCGTAGGGCACCTGGTAGATCAGGCTCTGGCTGTGGGAGTGGCGATAGGTGTCGCTGACCGCATCGCCCGTGGCACGCAGGCTGAGTTGATCGGCCAGACCGAGCGGGCTGTCCCAGTCGAAATTCAGACCCCACTGCTGCTCGCCGGTGCTTTCCTGACCATCATTGTTGCGACTCAGGCCAGCACGCCAAGGCTTGCTGCGCTTGCCCTGCAAGCGCACGCGGCTGCCGCCGACCTCTTGCCCCGGTACCAGCTCCAGTTGCGCCTGGCGCGATGGCAGGCGATTGAGCTGGTCGACCAACTGTTCTAGTTCACGAAGATCCAGCACTTCGCCGGTCTGGCCGGGAAAGCCCATGACCAGTTCACGGTCGGAGGCCAGCTCGGAGCTGTCCAGCCCCTCCAGGCGCCCTTCCACCACGATGACGCGCAGCTCACCGGAGGACAGATCCTGCTGCGGCAGGTAGGCCCGCGACGTGACGTAACCACGGTCGATATAGAACTGGGTGATGGCCTTGAGCAGCTCGTTGAGCTTACCGACACCGAGGCACTGCCCGGCGAAGGGCTCGAGAATATGTGCCTGGTCGGCCTGGCTCAGCAGATTCGCCCCGTCGAGACGAATCTGCCCGATATCGAAGCATCGCTCGTCTTCGACTGGAGCGTTCTCGAGCTGGGGTCTATTGCCGGGTAGTTGACGAAGATCCTCAAGGCGCTGTTGCTGCTCCTGCAGCAAGCGCTCCTGGCGATCACGGATCAGCGCACGCTCACCCGGTGTTTCGGCCAGAACAGGGGTCGACAGCGACAGTGCACATAGCCATACGGCCAAAGGGCTACAACGGAAAGCCATGCTTTCAGTCCTTTGAATAGCGGAATAATGGCGGCGTTATTTCGGCGAAATTAGAACACGTAGCACAAAGCCATCAAACGTCAATTTGCTGAGCGACGTCACAAATTGCCCTATCGACAGGCCGTTTCCAGACGAATGGCAATTGGCTAGCCGCGCAGTCACGGGCTTGCCACTGCCCGCTAACGCTGCCTAGGCTTGCCCCTCGCACCCCTAGGAGAATCATGCCGTGGACAAAGGCCAGACCTGGCGCCAGCGCCTGTACATCATCATCTTCGAGACCAGCACCCGTGCCGGGCAGCGCTTCGACAACTGGCTGCTGCTGGCCATCCTCGCCAGTCTGGTGGTGGTGATGCTCGACAGCATCGAGCGCTTTCACACTCAACATGCCGATGTGTTCAGCATGCTGGAATGGGGCTTTACCCTGCTGTTCGCCATCGAATACGGCCTGCGCCTGTATTGCTCGCCCAAACCGCTGCGCTACGCCTTCAGCTTCTTCGGCTTGGTCGATTTGCTCGCCGTGCTGCCGGCCGTGCTGGCGTTGATATTCGTCGATGCGCAGTACCTGATGATCGTCCGGGTCATTCGCATGGTGCGTGTCTTCCGTATCCTCAAGCTGCGCCAGTACCTGACTCAGGCCAACTTTCTGCTGGTGGCGCTACGCGGCAGCAAGCAGAAGATCATCGTCTTTCTGGTCACGGTCTCCACGCTGGTAACCGTATTCGGCGCGCTGATGTATGTAGTCGAGGGCCCGAGCAATGGCTTTACCAGCATTCCCATCAGCATCTACTGGGCGGTGGTGACGCTGACCACCGTGGGATTCGGCGACATCACCCCGCAGACGCCCGTGGGGCAGATGCTGGCTACGATGGTGATGATCACCGGTTATTCGATCATCGCCGTACCCACCGGTATTTTCACCGCTGAACTGGCCACGGCGATGCGCCAGGAAGGGCAAATGGAGCACGACTGCCCGCACTGCCATAAGTCGCGCCATGAGCACAGCGCTGCTTTTTGCAACCGCTGCGGCGGGCCGCTGTTCAAACGCCAGCACGAGGGTTAGCCCACCCAGAGACGCAGCGAAGCAAACCATAGGGAGCGGGCGTGGTCTGACAGGGGCTCACAAAGCTACAAACCGCCCTTTAGCAGAAGGAAGCGCCCTATGGCTGTAACCACCAATAATTCGACAGCACCAGCCAAAGCCGCCTGGGTAGGCCTTGTCCTCGGCCCTGTGCTGTTGCTGCTATGCCTGTTCACCGAACCACCGAACGGTCTTTCCGAGGCTGCCTGGGCCACGGTCGGGCTGACCCTGCTGATGGCCACTTGGTGGTCGACCGAGGCTATCCCGATTCCCGCCACCTCGCTGCTGCCGATCCTGCTGATCCCGGCGCTGGGCATCGACAGCCTCAACGCGGCGACCGCGCCCTATGCCAACCCCACCATCTACTTGTTCCTCGGCGGTTTCGTTATCGGTCTGGCAATGGAGCGCTGGAACCTGCACAAGCGCATCGCCTTGATGACGCTGCTCGCAGTAGGCAGCAAACCGAGTCGCCAGGTGGCTGGTTTCATGCTGGCCACCGCCTTTCTCAGCATGTGGGTGAGCAACACCGCTACCACGATCATGATGCTGCCCATCGGCCTCTCCGTCGTAGGCCTGCTGGCCGACGAGCAAGGCGCCAGCGCAGCCGAACGCAAGCGTTTCGCAACCTCACTGCTGCTGGCCATTGCCTACGCTGCCAGCATCGGCGGTATCGCCACGCTGATCGGTACGCCGCCTAATGCGCTGCTTGCCGCATTCCTGGCAGAAAACTATGACGTACAGATCGGTTTCGGTCAGTGGATGTTGATTGGTTTGCCGGTAGCGAGCCTGATGTTGGTGTTTACCTGGTGGTGGCTGACTCGTGGCGGTTTCGCACTCAGTAGCCACGATAGCAACGCGCTGATCCGCCAGGAGCTGGACGGACTCGGCCCACTCAGCCGTGGTGAGAAGCTGGTGGCGCTGGTGTTCGTGGCCACCGCCCTGGCCTGGGTCTTCCAGCCACTGATCGTTGGGCTCGTGCCAGGGGTCAATGACACCAGCATTGCCATTGCCGCTGCCCTGGCGCTGTTCATCATCCCTGTGGATGCTGATAAGCGCGTATTCCTGATGGACTGGGAAAGCGCCAGCAAACTGCCCTGGGGCGTGCTGCTGCTGTTTGGCGGAGGCTTGACTCTGGCGGCGGTGATCGGTAACACCGGGCTGGCAGCATGGATTGCCCAGGGGCTCGGTAGCCTCGGCGCGCTGCCCACTCTGGCGATGATCGGGCTGGTGGTACTGGTGATCATCTTCCTTACCGAGGTGACGTCCAACACCGCCACGGCAGCAGCTTTTCTACCGCTGCTCGGCGCGCTTGCCGTGTCGCAGGGAATGCCTGCCGAGCTGCTGGCAATCCCTGCGGCCATTGCCGCCAGTTGTGCCTTCATGATGCCGGTAGCAACCCCGCCGAATGCCATCGTGTTCGGGACCGGGCACATGCGTATTCAATCGATGATCAAGGCCGGCTTTGCCCTGAACCTGTTCGGCGTGGTGCTGGTGACGCTGCTCAGCTACCTGCTGGTGGGGCTGATCTGGGCGCATTGAGCCCCTAAGAAAAACGGCGCCTACGGGCGCCGTTCTTATGTAGGGCGGGTGCAACCCGCCAGAACCGAGGCGGCGGGTTGCACCCGCCCTAGCCTCAACGGTTCTGATAATGCCGAAACAAGCCTGGCGGGATGCCTGAGCTGTCCGTTGCCTGCCATGGCCCACCCGGTTGCGTCGACCAGCTCCACCCCCCATCGAAGCGATAGAAGACACGCTCGCGGTAGAACAGATCAGACCGTCCCTCGACCACATAGACGCCCAACGCCGGGCTCCAGTGGCTTTTCACGGCAGGCGGCGGCGCATAACGTGGATGCGAGGGCTGCTGCACCGGCGGCAAATCATTAAGCGGAGCACCTGGCTGCACGGCGCAGCCTGTGAGGCCAAAACCGAGCACGCAGAGCAGTACCAGGCGCTTCATTGAGACTGCCCATCGCGGCTGTCGATCACCACGCTCTGCACCTCACGGGCGGTGTTCGGCACCGGGCCAAGTTTGCCAATCCACTCGCCCTGCGTGGCATTGCCGGCACGCGAGACACGGGCGAGCAGTTGCACCTGCTCGAAGCCTGAGAGTTTCAGCTCCGGCATCATCGCATCGACATCGGAGAGACTGACCTGCGCGGGTAGCTCGGATACCTTCAGGCGCTTGACCGCCAATGGCATCGGCGGGCCGCTGAGGGCACGGGCGAAAATAAATACGGCGTCATCCGGCTGCACCTGCGCCTGCACATCGGGCGCCAGCGAGACGCTGACCTCCAGGGCGTGCACCTTGGCCGCAGACTCGGCGGCTGGGCTGGGCTGCTCGCCCATCTGCTCGCGGGCACGCTCGATGCCGCCAGCGATGGCGACACGTGACGGGTCCTGCTCGGGCAACACCGCCACCAGGCGCTCCCAGTAATGCACGGCATCGGCATAACGCTGGCTTTCGTAGGCGGCAATACCGAGCAGACCCAGGCTGGTGACTTCCTGCGCATCAGCTTTCAAGGCCTCATCAGTCAGCGCCTGCATTTGCGCACTCCACTGCTTGTCATTGGCGAAGTACAGGGCCTGAGCCCACTGCCCGAGCAGCTCGGGGGCGCGCCCCGCCAGGCCAACAGCCTGCTCGAAGGCCTTGGCGGCATCGACCGCGCGCTCCTGCGCCATATAGGTACGGCCAAGGAAGTACCAAGCCTCGGCGGAGTCAGGTGTTTCCTTGACCGCGCGCTCCAGACGCGCAGTCATTTCGATGATGTTTTTCGGTGCTTGCGCGGCCATCTCACGCGCTTGCTGCAATGGCTCCAGCGCGCCCCAGTGCATGTACAGGCCGATGCCCACTACCGGCACCAGAATGGCCGCCAGCAGCGGAATCTTGCCGCCCAGCACACCACTGCGGTGCTGCACGCCCTCGGTATCGGTCAGCAGTTCACGAGCCGCCTCGGCACGCCCGGCCGCCAATTGCGCATCGTCGAGCACGCCACGCTGGTGCTGCGTCTGCAGCTCCTGCAGGCGCTCCTGATAGAGGGTGACATTGAGGGCCGTGCGGTCTTCTTCGGCCTGCAACTTGCGTACGCGCAGTACGGGGATCAGCAGGAACGCCAAGGCAGTGAGCAACAGCAGCCCGGCGGGCAACCAGAAATCGATCATGGGGTTTTCTTGTCCTGAGAGGCTTGTTCGAGCAGTGCCGCGAGACGCTGCTGTTCGTCGAGACTAAGGCCAACGTCAGGGCGCGCCTGCTGCCCACGGCGGCGCAGGACAATCACCCCGAGCACGCCAAAGCCAATCAGCAGCAAACCTGCCGGACCGTACCAGAGCAGCAGGGTGCGGCTGGTCACAGGCGGGTTGTAGAGGACGAAGTCACCGTAACGCGCGACGAGAAAGTCGATGATCTGCGCGTCGCTCTTGCCCGCTTCGACCATCTGGTAGACCTCGTTGCGCAGATCCATGGCGATCGGCGCATTGGAGTCAGCGATGTTCTGGTTCTGGCACTTGGGGCAGCGCAGTTCTTCGACCAGGGTGCGGTAGCGCTCGCGCTCGGCATCGTTGGCGAACTCGTAGGTGTCGATAGCGGCATGGGCGCTGGCGAGCAACCCAAGGGCCAGGCCGGTGGCGATCAGCAGACGTTTCATGGCTGAGCCTCGTCAACCAGTTGCTGGTAAATCGGCGCCAGTTGCTCGCGCCAGACGCGCTCGTCGATAGGGCCGACAAACTTGTGCCGAATGATGCCCTGAGCATCGATGAAGAAAGTTTCCGGCGCGCCATAAACGCCCAGATCCAGGCCCAGGGTGCCCTTGGCGTCTTCGATATTGAGTTGATAAGGATTGTGCAGCTCACGCAGCCACTTCTGCGCTGGCTCACGGTCATCCTTGTAGTTGATCCCATGAATCACCACACCGGCTTCGGCCAGCTTGTTCAGCACCGGGTGCTCGTGGCGGCAGGCCGGGCACCAGGTGCCCCAGACATTGACCAGGGCCGGTTTGCCCTTGAGGTCATCCTGGCTCAGGGTGCGCGAGGGATCGGTCACCAACGGTAGGCTGAACGCCGGGAACGGCTTGCCGATGAGTGCCGATGGCAATTCGGACGGATCGAGGAACAGACCGCGATAGAGCAATACAGCAATGGCCAGGAAAGCCAGCAGCGGTAGCAGCAGTAATAGACGTCTCATGCGCTTGCCTCCATGCCCAGCGCTTCGCGCACACGGGTTCTGACCTTGATGCGGTAACGCTTGTCGGCAGCGGCGAGCAAGCCGCCGAAGGCCATCAGCAAACCGCCGAGCCAGATCCAGCGGACGAAGGGCTTGATATGCACGCGCACAGCCCAGGCGCCCTGCTCCAGCGGCTCGCCGAGGGCGACAAACAGGTCACGAGTAAAACCAGCATCGATGCCCGCCTCGGTCATGGTCGCTTGCTGCACGGTGTACAGGCGTTTCTCCGGGTGCAGCACCTTGATCTGCCGCTCGCCGTCGAAGACCCGCACCGTGCCCTTGTCGGAAATGAAGTTGGGGCCTTCGAAATGCTCGGCACCGTCGAACTGGAAGCGATAGCCGCCCAGTTCCACCGAGTCGCCCGGTGCCATGCGCAGGTCGCGCTCGTAGCTGCCCAGGCTGGTCAGCACCACGCCGAGGGCGCAGAAGGCGAAACCAAAATGCGCCAGTTGCATGCCCCAGTAGCTGCGGCCCAGGCTCGACAGGCCCTTGAGCAAGCCTTTGTGACGGGTCTTGTCGAGCACATCGCGCACACCGGCCAGGATCACCCAGAAAGCCAGCAGACAGACGGCCAGCACCGCCCAGTGGAAGTCACCAATCAGGAAGGTGGCGATCAGCGCTAGCACCACACTGGCCAGCAGTACCGGCGTCAACATGCTGCCCAGCCATTTCAGCGGAGTGTCCTTCCAGCGCACCAGCACACCGACGGCGATCACCGCCATCAGCAGCCCCATCAACGGCAGGAACAGCGCATTGAAGTAAGGCGGGCCGACCGACAGCTTGGCGCCGGTCAGGGCGTCGAGCACCAGCGGGTAGAGGGTGCCGAGCAGGATCATCGCGGCGGCCACCACCAGCACGATGTTGTTGACCAGCAGCAGCGTCTCGCGCGACCACAGGCCAAAGCCAACTTGGCTGCGTACCACCGGCGCGCGCAGGGCGAACAACGTCAGCGAGCCGCCCACCACCACCAGCAGGAAGGCAAGGATGAACACGCCGCGCTCCGGGTCGGTGGCGAAGGCATGCACCGAGGTCAGCACGCCAGAGCGCACCAAGAAGGTACCGAGCAGGCTGAGGGAGAAGGCAGCGATGGCCAGCAGCACCGTCCAGCTCTTGAACACGCCGCGCTTCTCGGTCACGGCCAGCGAGTGGATCAGCGCGGTGCCCACCAACCAGGGCATGAACGAGGCGTTCTCCACCGGATCCCAGAACCACCAGCCACCCCAACCCAGTTCGTAGTAGGCCCACCAGGAACCGAGCGCGATACCAATGCCGAGGAAAGCCCAGGCCACGATGGTCCAGGGCCGCGACCAGCGCGCCCAGGCAGCGTCCAACTTGCCGCCGAGCAATGCGGCGATGGCGAAGGCGAAGGCCACGGAGAAGCCTACATAACCCATGTACAGCATCGGCGGATGCACGATCAGGCCGAAGTCCTGCAGTAGCGGGTTGAGGTCACGACCGTCGACCGGCACGTTGGGCAGCAGCCGCTCGAAGGGATTGGAAGTGATGATCAAAAACAGCAGGAAACCGACGCTGATCATGCCCATCACCGCCAGCACACGGGCCAGCATCTCTTCCGGCAGGTGGCGCGAGAAGATCGCCACGGCGAACGTCCAGCCACCGAGGATCAGCGCCCACAGCAACAAGGAGCCCTCGTGCGCGCCCCATACGGCGCTGAACTTGTAGTACCAGGGCAGTGCCGTGTTGGAGTTACTGGCCACGTAGGCAACGGAGAAATCGTCGACCATAAAGGCGTAGGTCAGGCAGACGAAGGAGAACAGCAGGAAGACAAACTGCCCCCAGGCCGCCGGCTGCGCCAGGCTCATCCACTGGTGGTCGCCGCGCCAGGCGCCGATCAGCGGCAGCGTGGCCTGTACGGCTGCCAAGCACAGAGCCAGTATCAACGCCAGGTGGCCGAGTTCAGGAATCATTGCGCGCGCTCCTGCTGATAACCCTGCTTGCCTGCAGTCGCCGCGTCGTGCTGCTGCTTCATCCCGCTCTTCTCCAGCGCCTGCATCACTTCCGGTGGCATGTAGTTTTCGTCGTGCTTGGCCAGCACCTCGTCGGCCACCAGCACGCCCTGCTCGTTGACCCGGCCGAGGGCAACAATGCCCTGCCCTTCGCGGAATAGATCCGGGAGGATGCCGTGGTAACGGATGGTCACCTCATGGGCGCCATCGGTGACGACGAAGTCCACTTCCAGCGAATCAGCCGAACGCTTCACCGAACCTTCCTCGACCAGGCCGCCCGCGCGAATGCGAGTGCCCTGTGGCGCCTCGCCATTGGCAATCTGCGTAGGGGTGTAGAACAGGTTGATGTTCTGCTGCAGGGCGCTAAGCGCCAGCGCCACGGCGACGCCCACACCACAAAGAATGGCGAGGACGATGTACAGGCGTTTCTTGCGAACCGGATTCACTTGGACTTCTCCCGGCGCAAACGGCGCGCCTCGTCTTGCAGGTAACGGCGACGCGCCAACATCGGCAGAGCCACATTCAACGCCAGAACCGCCAGGCTGATGCCATAGGCACTCCAGACGTAGGCACCATGGGTGCCCATGGCGAGAAACTCGGCAAACGAGGAAAAGCTCATGCCCGGCCCTCCACCAGCTTCTGCACTTCAGCCTTCACCCAGCTACTGCGTGCTTCGCGCTTGAGCACTTCCAGGCGCATGCGATAGAGCAGCACAGCGCCGAAGAAACAATAGAAACCCAGCACCCCGAGCAGCAGCGGCAGCCACATTTCAACGGGCATGGCCGGTTTCTCGGTGAGTTTGAAGGTGGCGCTCTGGTGCAGCGAGTTCCACCACTCCACCGAGTACTTGATGATCGGGATATTGACCACACCAACGATGGCCAGCACAGCGCAAGCCTTGGCGGCGCTGTCACGGTTGCTGATGGCGTTGCCCAGGGCGATGACGCCGAAATAGAGGAACAGCAGAATCAGCATGGAGGTCAGACGCGCGTCCCACACCCAATAGGTGCCCCAGGTCGGCTTGCCCCAGATGGCGCCGGTGATCAGTGCAATGAAGGTCATCCAGGCGCCGATGGGCGCGGCTTGCTGCAGGGCAACGTCGGCCAGCTTCATCTTCCATACCAGGCCGACCACACCGGCAACGGCAAGCATGACGTAGATCGACTGAGCCAGAAATGCAGCCGGCACGTGAATGTAGATGATGCGAAAACTGTTGCCCTGCTGGTAATCCGGCGGCGCGAAAGCCAGGCCCCAAACCAGACCTGCGATGATCAACAGCACCGCAGCGACACTGAGCCAAGGCAGCCAGCGGCCGCTCATCTCATAGAACCACTTGGGCGAACCCCACTTGTGAAACCACGTCCAGTTCATTCAGATCGCTCATCATCTACACGTAGCCCGGATGCAATCCGGGAGGCTATCGAGAACTCCTGGATTGCATCCGGGCTACATCACGGTTCGTTCTTATTCGCCGACACTGATGTTCAAGCCAGCGGCAATCGCAAAAGGTGTCAGGGTCACCGACAGAGCGGTGAGGCTCGCCAGCCACAACAGATGGCCGCTTGCCGGTAATCCTTGCAGAGCCGCCTGCAATGCCCCGCTGCCAAGAATCAGCACCGGGATGTACAGCGGCAAAATCAGCAGCGCCAACAGCAAGCCGCCGCGCTTGAGGCCAACAGTAAGCGCGGCCCCCACCGCGCCCAACAAACTCAACACTGGTGTACCGAGCAACAGAGAAGCCAATAACACCGGCAGACAACGCCCAGGCAACCCCAGCATCAGCGCCAGCAAAGGTGCCAGCAAAACCAACGCCAGGCCGCTGAATAACCAGTGTGCCAGCACCTTGGCCAACACCAGAAGAGGCAGTGGGTGCGACGAAAGGACCCACTGTTCCAGCGAGCCGTCCTCGAAATCACTGCGAAACAGCCCGTCCAGCGAGAGCAGCACGGCCAGTAGCGCTGCCACCCAGACCAGGCCCGGAGAAAGGGTTTGCAACAATTGTGTCTCCGGCCCCACCGCCAGGGGGAACAGGGCGATGACGATGGCGAAGAACACCAGCGGATTGGCCAGATCAGAAGGACGACGTGCCAGCAGACGCATCTCGCGGCTCAGCACTTGCGTGAATACATTGCTCATGCCACGTGCTGCCCCAGGTCGAGTTCGCGATAGGTCGACGGCTTGTGCTGCAGGCTGTGGTGCGTGGTCAGCACCACCACGCCACCACGTTCGCAATGCGCGGCCAGGTGCACCTCCAACTGCGCAACGCCGTGTTTGTCCAACGCGGTGAAGGGCTCATCGAGCACCCAAAGCGGCGGCGTGTCATCCAAATAAAGGCGTGCCAGAGCAACGCGGCGTTGCTGGCCGGCAGACAGCGTATGGCAAGGTACGTCTTCAAAACCTCTCAGACCGACCGCCTCCAGCGCCTGCCAGATCGACTCGCGACTGGCCGGACGATGCAAGGCACACAACCAGGCCAGGTTCTCCTCAGCCGTCAGCAAGCTCTTGATGCCGGCCGCATGGCCGATCCACAAGAGGTTACGCGCCAGCTCACCACGCTGTTCGGCCAGCGCTCGGCCCTGTAGCAGGATGTCCCCGGCGGTTGGCTGACGCAGCCCGGCGATCAACCGCAACAGGCTGGTCTTGCCACTACCATTGGGGCCACTGATCTGCAGCATGTCGCCGCTGTCGAGGCGCAATGCAAGATGCTCGAAGAGCATGCGCCAGTCCCGCTCACAACTGAGCGCCACGGCTTCGAGAAAAGGAACAGAAGAGGTCATCGATACCTGGCAGGGTTCAAGTCGGCGATGGTTCGGCCGCTATACTGAGGCGTGCCGGAGGCGCAGTGTGCAACGGGGCGGCATTATACATGTCATAGGACAACACCCGCAGTCGGCATTTTAGACAGGGTGTTAAGCTATCGCAGACAACGGATTTAGGGCGTACTCGTGCAGGAGTGCGCCACTCGTGAGAGCCCATGAGCGAAATCAGCAGCCCACGCCCGCTTCCCCCCTCGACGCCGGTGATGCGCAATACCGCTACGGCGGCTGACATGGCCGTGCGCCTTCTACAGCCACTGGAAGGCATGCTGGCAGCAGGAGAAAGCGCCAAGGCCGAAGTGGTCGCAGTACGCGAGCAAGCACAAAGTTTTCAGGTACTACTAAAACTGACCCTTGATGGCGGCAAGCAAACCACCCTGCAAGCCGAAAGCCCACGTCCATTGGCGCAGGGCAGCGCGCTGGTGGTAACCGCATTATCCGATACGCGTCTGGCCTTAGCGTTGCAAGCTGGCGGTGACAAACCACTGACCAACCTCGACCTGCAGCAATTACCGCCAGGCACGCTGGTACAGGGCAAAGTCATCAGCCGTGACGCCCTGCCAGCGCAGAACGCCCAGCAGGTCTATCGCGTGGTGGTCAACCTGCTCAACACTCCACTGGCTGGCAACAAACTGGCACTCGACAGCGCCATGCCGCTGCCGATTGGCAGCCTACTCAGCGCTCAGGTACAAGGCAGTCAGAGCCTCGCCTTTGTGCCGCTGAGTGGTCGCCTTGACCAACTGGTGCTGGGCCAACAACTGGCAGCCCAACAAAACCGGCAAGCCTCTCTGGAGGGCCTATTCAAGGGACTGCAAAGCCTGACGGGCGGCGATGATGCCCTGCGCGGCAGCATCGACAAGCTGCTCGGCGCACTACCGGACAGCAGCCAGCTAAGCGATGCAAAAGGCCTGGCAAAAGCCCTGGAAAGCAGCGGCTTGCTGTTCGAAAGCAAATTACTGCAAGGACAGACTGGCGCTCTACCACAGGACCTCAAAGCCAACCTGCTGCGGCTGGTCGCTCAATTGCTCCCGCAATTGCCAGGCGCCAGCCTTGCAGGCTTGCAAGGTGCGATCAGCCAGAACCTGCCAGCCCTAGCGCGCCAAATGCTAGGCATCAACAGCACCGGCAGCTCCGCACGCCAGCAAGCCTTGAGCTTTCCATTGCCCTCACGCCTGCTGCAAAACATGGAAGAAGGCGAAGCCGATCTGGAGGCACTGCTCAAGCTGGCCGCTGCGGCTATCTCACGACTCCAGACGCATCAGTTGTCGAGCCTGGCGCAAACTCAAGTCGACACCAACGGCAATCTGGTTACGACCTGGCAACTGGAACTGCCCATGCGTCACCAGCAGGACATCCTGCCGCTGCAGGTCAAGCTGCAGCGTGAAGAGAGCAACGCCAAACCGGACAAGAGCGAACACAGAGAACCGCTGTGGCGCATCGACCTGGCCTTCGACCTACCGCACCTCGGCCCATTGCAGGTACGTGCGCAGTTATTGCGCGGCAGCCTGTCCAGCCAGCTCTGGGCCGAACGAGCCGACACCACAGCGCTGATCAACGCCGAACTGAATCACCTGCGCGAGCGCCTACAAAACGCGGGGCTCGAAGTCGGTGAGCTGGCCTGCAACCAAGGTATGCCGCCGCAAGGACCGAAGACCTCACTGGAACAACGCTGGGTGGATGAAACCGCATGAGCCGCAAATCGCAGCCAGAACCGCGCCAGGCGATTGCCCTGAACTACGATGGCCAAAGTGCCCCCGTGCTCAGCGCAAAAGGCGATGACGAGCTAGCCGAAGCCATCCTCGCCATCGCCCGCGAATATGAAGTGCCGATCTATGAAAATGCCGAGCTGGTACGCTTGCTGGCCCGCCTGGAATTAGGCGACGCGATTCCCGAGGCCCTATATCGCTGCATCGCCGAAATCATTGCATTCGCATGGTATCTGCAAGGTAAGCGACCGCCCGGCTTCGATGAAGGCGGTGAGCGCGATGTGACGCCCAACCTCCTTCGGCTAAACGCCCCTGAAACCTGATGCCGACAACCACTCGAAGAGCGCCGACAACCCGAGGGGGTTAACGAGAGAAGTAAGCCGTCAGGACATCACTTCAACTGACTGGCGCGAGGCTGATGCAGGCGGCTGATCAACTCGGCCTCGGCCTTGCTAAGCCCGCAGGACTGGGTCAGATCATCAACACTGGCGCCCATCCCCACCAGACGTGCGGCCTGGGTAAAGGACAAACTGTTGGGGTCGCGCTGCTCGATCTGACTCACCTTGTCCGGCAGCGGCGCCACGATACGACGCAGTTCATGCAGCTC
The DNA here is from genome assembly GCF_902506535.1 of Pseudomonas sp. 8Z. Taxonomy (GTDB): domain Bacteria; phylum Pseudomonadota; class Gammaproteobacteria; order Pseudomonadales; family Pseudomonadaceae; genus Aquipseudomonas. The sequence continues at coordinate 384,415 of NZ_LR733826.1, read as the reverse complement.
TTCGCCCATGCGAATACTGCCGGTCAGGTAAGTATCCAGGCGCTTGCCTAGCTCCCTAATTCGCGCATCGCGCGCGGCGTCACGCCTGGCCTGCTCCGCCATGAGCCGTTGCTGATTGCGATACAGGCCATTGCAGACGATGCCCAAGGCCACGCATAGCAGTGCCACGAAGGCCAGGGCCGCGGCGAGCATGGCAAACTCGGACATGGTTCAGATGCTCTCCAGCTCCGACCACTCTTCCTCGGACATCAACTTGTCGAGTTCGACCAGAATCAGCAGTTCGCCGTTCTTGTTGCAAACGCCCTGGATGAACTTGGCTGTCTCATCGTTACCGACGTTCGGTGCAGTCTCGATCTCGGATTGGCGCAGGTAAACCACCTCGGCGACGCTGTCGACCAAAATGCCCACAACCTGTTTGTCCGCTTCGATGATGACGATACGAGTGTTATCAGTCACAGGAGCCGAACCCAGACCAAAGCGCTGACGAGTATCGATCACCGTAACTACGTTGCCACGCAGGTTGATGATGCCCAGCACATAACTCGGAGCCCCAGGCACTGGCGCGATCTCGGTGTAGCGCAGGACTTCCTGCACTTGCATCACGTTGATGCCGTAGGTCTCGTTGTCCAGGCGAAAGGTCACCCACTGCAGAATCGGATCTTCGGCACCTTGTGCAGAACTTTTCTTCATGTCCCTAGCCTCATCAAAAACCGCTCAGTGCGGCACGCGCGGATTACACCCGCTTGTCATCAACTATAGAGCCCGTTAGCACGAGCCCACCAATTCTTAATGCAGTTTTCCGCCTTTTAGGTGCTTGGCACCTCCGCTGGCGATCAATTCGGCGAGCGCAGCCACATCGAGTAGCGCGCACATGTGCTCGATCACTGTACCCGCCAACCAGGGACGCTGGGTTCGCTGACTGCGCCACTTGACCTCTTGCGGATCAAGACGAATAGAACGACTGACCTGATGCACAGCCAGCCCCCATTCATAGCCCTGCACAGAAATCACGTACTGCAGGCCCTCTCGGAAGTCATCGCGGTAGCGGTCAGGCATCACCCAACGCGCCGTATCCAGCACTTTCAAGTTGCCTGACTGACTCGGCAGGATGCCAAGAAACCAATCCGGTTGGCCGAACAGTGGCGTTAGCTCCTGCCCTTCCAGCGGATAGATCGATCCCAGGCAAATCAGCGGAACCGCCAACGTCAGCCCTGCAACGTCGAACAGTAGGCATTCGAAAGGCTCTTGCGCCCAATCAGGACGCCCTTCGGCATCGAACGCCACTTGCAGCGGTGTCAGCTCCGCAACTGGCGCCGCCAGCGGCGGCGCCTCTTCGATCACCGCGACAGGTATCGCCACCTCGGGGATGGCCACCGGCACCTGTGGCTCAGCGACCACGGGCACCATAATCGGCTGCACCAGGCGCGCATCACGCACCTGCTCCTCAAGCACCGCCGCTTCGAATTCATCAAGGCCAACCGACTGCTCAAGCTCGGCAGCCGCCTCTTGCAGCAGACCGTCTAGGTAGGACTGCAGGGCCAATTGGGAGCGCGTGGCAGTTGCGAGGTTACGACTCATGGGCAAACACCGTGGTTAAAGCTTGTAAAGCCTATCGGCCGGACAGCGGCTCGACTTGAGAGCGATTCAACACAGGCGTGCATTTCAGGCCACCTGCGCCGCTGGCTGATGGCTTAGCAAGTGTTTGAGCAAAGCACGGTAGGCAATCACGCCACGGCTACCCGAATCGAACTGCGAAGGTGTACGCCCTGCACGGCTGGCATCACGCAAACGTGTATCGACAGGAATATAGGCTGGCCAGAGGTGATCGGGGTACGTGTTACGCAAAACCTTGAGCGTGCTCATCGAGGCCTGGGTGCGTCGATCAAATAGCGTTGGCACGATGGTGTATGGCAACGCCTGCTTGCGCGAACGATTGATCATGGTCAGCGTGGTGATCATGCGCTCCAGCCCCTTTACCGCCAGGAACTCGGTCTGCACCGGAATCACCAGTTGCTGGCTGGCGGCCAGGGCGTTGACCATGAGTACGCCGAGCAGCGGCGGGCTATCGATGACAGCATGGTCGAAATCCTCCCATAGCTGCGCCAGACTTTTGGCGATTACCAATCCCAAACCACTCTGGCCCGGTGACTGACGCTCCAATGTCGCCAATGCAGTGCTCGATGGCAGCAGGGAGATATTCTCGTGGCTGGTGGCATGCAGTAACTGCTTAGGCAGCCCCTGCGGCACGTTGCCCTGATGCAGGAACAGGTCGAAGCAACTATGCTCCAGCGTGTCTGGGTCATGGCCGAAATAGCTGGTCATGGATCCGTGTGGATCCAGGTCGACGACGACCACACGCTTGCCCGCATCGGCCAGCAACCCCGCCAGTGCAATGGATGTGGTGGTCTTGCCGACACCACCTTTTTGATTGGCTACTGCCCAGACTTTCATCTTCTCTCATCCTCCCGGCGCGACGCATGCAGACCGAGAATGGCTGTCGCCCGCTGTAACAGTGCGACTGGGATTTGACGGCTCATGGTTGTGCGCTCCCCTGCTCTGGCGCATTTGCAGGTTGCGTGCCACTTCCGCTCTGGATAGCGGCGGTGCTACCGCTGTTGCGGCGATTATCCAAATCACGCGAAATCACCAACACCACACGACGATTACGGCCTCGCCCCTCGGCTGTCGAATTGTCTGCAACTGGCTGAAACTCACCATAGCCTACAGCAGAGAGACGCATAGGATTGACCCCATCCATAGCCAGCATACGCACAATGCTGGAAGCGCGCGCAGAGGACAGCTCCCAGTTGGTCGGATATTGAGGCGTCTGAATCGGCAGGTTGTCAGTAAAACCTTCCACCTTCACCGGATTCTCATAAGGTGCCAGAATTTTGGCGACTTTCTCGATAATGTCGAATGCCTGGTTGTTAGGCAAGGCATCACCACTGGGGAACAACAGGCTGGAGCTCAATTCGAGCTCGATCCACATTTCGTTGCCACGAATATTCAGTTGATCGCTCTGAATCAGATCACCGAAGGCATCGCGCACGCTGGCAGCGATACTACGCAGCGTATTGTCACTCACCTCAGCGACATCCTCGTTCATCGTCGCCCGCTCGGGGTCACCGGTACGTGGCCGCTCCTCGCCGACAGGGATGGGCTTGATCGAACGATCCGGCTGGTTGAAAACACCGGTCAGGGTTTCCGAAAGGATCTTGTACTTACCTTCGTTGATCGAGGAAATGGAGTACATCACCACGAAAAACGCGAACAGCAGGGTAATGAAGTCCGCATAGGACACCAGCCAGCGCTCGTGATTCTCGTGTTCTTCCTGATGCCGTCTACGGGCCATGGTGCCTCTCTATCAGTCCATGAAGCCTTGCAGCTTCAGCTCGATGGAGCGCGGGTTTTCACCCTCAGCGATAGAGAGGATGCCCTCAAGCAGCATTTCCCGATAACGCGACTGGCGCAGCGCAATCGCCTTGAGCTTATTGCCAGCAGGCAGCAGCAATAGGTTGGCGAAACCGACACCATAAATGGTGGCAACGAACGCCACGGCGATGCCGCTACCCAGCATACTGGGATCAGCCAGATTGCCCATCACATGGATCAGGCCCATCACCGCCCCGATGATGCCGATGGTCGGCGCGTAGCCCCCCATGCTTTCGAACACCTTGGCGGCCTGAATATCACGGGCTTCCTGAGTGTAGAGATCGACCTCAAGGATGCTACGGATGGATTCCGGCTCGGCACCGTCAACCAGCAATTGCAACCCCTTACGCGCATAAGCATCGGGCTCGGCGTCTGCCACTGACTCCAGACCGAGCAAACCCTCTTTACGCGCCACCATGCTCCAGCCGACAACACGGTTGATACCGCCAACCAGATCGATACGCGGCGGGAAGAAAATCCAGCGCAACACACTAACCGAACGCTTGAATACGCTGATCGGTGTTTGCAGGAGCACCGCCCCCAAAGTACCGCCTAGCACGATCAAGGCAGCCGGGCCATTGAGCAGCGCCGCAACCTGCCCGCCTTCGAGATAATTGCCTCCCAAGATGGCGATGAACGCCAGGATGACGCCAATTAAGCTCAGAACATCCATGCACGACCGCCCGACTCAGGACTCATCACTGACAGGCCTCAGCCAGATGGCGGCCAATGTCGTCGAGTGAATAGACCGCATCGGCCAGATCGGCCTTTACCACAGCCATTGGCATGCCATAGATCACGCAGCTCGCTTCATCCTGGGCCCAGACCTGGCTGCCGCTTTGCTTGAGCAGGCGCGCGCCCTCACGACCATCGGCCCCCATACCCGTGAGCACCACGGCAAGCACCTTGTCACTGAAAGACTTGGCGGCTGAGCCGAAGGTGATATCAACGCAGGGTTTGTAGTTGAGTCGCTCGTCACCGGGCAGAATCTTCACAGCGCCTCGGCTATCCACCATCATCTGCTTGCCGCCTGGCGCCAGCAGTGCCAGGCCGGGACGCAATATATCGCCATCCTCAGCCTCCTTGACCTGGATTCGACAAAGCTTATCCAGACGTTCAGCGAAAGCCTTGGTGAAAGCAGCAGGCATGTGCTGGATCAGTACGATCGGCGCAGGGAAATTAGCAGGCAACTGGGTCAAAACCCGTTGCAAAGCAACCGGTCCCCCCGTGGAAGTACCGATTGCGACCAGTTTGTAAGCTTTACGGCGCGGCGCAGCAAAACTCGCATTAGCGCTACTCGCTGGACGCGCGGGCGTAATAGGGGCAGGTGCAGGAGCACGCACAGGAGCGGCGGTACGACTGCTCGGCACTGCCGGGCTGGGCGCAGCAGTTGTCGGTGCAGAAACCGCAGAGCTGAAACGCCGATTACTGCGTGCAATGGAATGCACCTTTTCACACAGTAGCTGCTTGACCTTCTCGGGGTTACGCGAGATGTCCTCGAAATTCTTCGGCAGGAAATCGACTGCACCGGCATCCAATGCATCGAGCGTGACGCGCGCACCCTCGTGGGTAAGCGAAGAGAACATCAGTACCGGTGTCGGGCAACGCTGCATGATATTTCGCACAGCCGTGATGCCATCCATCATCGGCATCTCGTAGTCCATGGTGATCACGTCTGGCTTGAGCGCCAGCGCCTGATCGATGGCTTCCCGTCCGTTGGTGGCCGTCCCGACCACCTGAATGCTGGAATCGGCAGACAGAATTTCCGAAACACGCCGGCGAAAGAAGCCGGAGTCGTCCACTACCAAGACCTTGACTGCCATAAACACTCCTAGACGGCACAGGCAGGCGCCTGTGCCGCAAAACCATCAGAAACGTCGAGCGTAGCGCTTGAGCATGCTCGGCACGTCGAGAATAAGCGCGATGCGACCGTCGCCGGTGATGGTCGCCCCGGACATGCCCGGAGTGCCCTGCAACATCTTGCCCAGTGGCTTAATTACCACTTCTTCCTGACCGACCAATTGATCGACGACAAAACCAATACGCTGGCTGCCCACGGTGAGAATCACCACATGCCCTTCGCGCTGCTCTTCCATGAACGCCTGCGGCACCAGCCAGCGCTTGAGGTAGAACAATGGCAGCGCTTTGTCACGCACGATCACCACTTCCTGACCGTCAACCACATTGGTACGCGACAGGTCGAGATGGAAGATTTCGTTGACATTGACCAGCGGGAACGCGAAGGCCTGATTCTCCAACATCACCATCAGCGTCGGCATGATTGCCAGAGTCAGCGGGACCTTAATAACGATCTTCGAACCCTGGCCCTTCTGCGAAAACACGTTGACCGTGCCGTTGAGCTGGGAAATCTTGGTCTTGACCACGTCCATGCCGACACCGCGGCCGGACACATCGGAAATCTCGGTCTTGGTCGAAAAGCCCGGAGCGAAAATCAGGTTGTAGCATTCGAACTCGTTCAGACGTTCGGCCGCATCCTTGTCCAGCAGGCCCTTCTCTACTGCTTTGGCGCGCAGGATGTCAGCATCCATACCCTTGCCGTCATCGGTGATGGACAAGAGGATGTGGTCACCTTCCTGCTCAGCGGACAGCACCACGCGACCGGAACGAGCCTTGCCGGCTTTTTCGCGTTCTTCTGGTGTTTCCACGCCATGGTCGACCGCGTTGCGCACCAAGTGCACGAGCGGATCAGCGAGCGCCTCGACCAAATTCTTGTCGAGGTCGGTTTCCTCGCCCACCAGCTCGAGGTTGATCTCTTTCTTCAGGTTGCGCGCCAGATCGCGAACCAGGCGCGGGAAGCGGCCGAAAACCTTCTTGATCGGCTGCATGCGAGTCTTCATCACCGAAGTCTGCAGATCAGCCGTCACCACATCGAGGTTCGACACGGCTTTGGACATGGCCTCATCGCCGCTGTTAAGCCCCAGTCGCACCAGGCGGTTACGCACCAGCACCAGCTCGCCGACCATGTTCATGATCTCGTCGAGGCGCGCGGTATCGACCCGAACAGTGGTTTCCGCTTCACTGGCAGGTGCCTTCTCCGCCGCCGCAGGAGCGGGAGCTGCCGCCGCACGGGGCGCCGACGTCGGTGCAGGCTCAGGCTTGGCTGCGGGTTTCGCCGCAGGTGCTGCAGCAGGCTTCGCCGCCGCAGGTTTGGCAGCACTTGCCGCTGGAGCAGCAGGAGCAGTTGGCTGCGCCGGGGCAACAAACTTGCCCTTACCATGCAGCTCATCAAGCAAGGACTCGAATTCGTCGTCGGTGATGTCGTCACTGGCAGGCGCGGCAGACGCAACTGCCGCTGGACTTGGTGCAGTCGGTGCAGTCGGTGCAGTCGGTGCAGTCGGTGCAGCAAACTGGCCTTTACCATGCAACTGATCAAGCAGCGCCTCGAACTCATCGTCAGTGATGTCGTCACTGGCGGGTGCCGCAGGCGCAACCGCTGCAGGAGTATGGGTAACCGATGCTGCAGGCGCAGCGAACTGACCTTTGCCATGCAACTGATCAAGCAGCGACTCGAACTCGTCGTCAGTAATTTCGTCACTGCTGGCGGCAGCTTGAGCCGCAGCAGGTGGCGTATCACCTAGTGCATCGAGCAACTGCTCAAACTCACTGTCTGTGATATCAGAGGAGTCGGTAGAGGCGGCAACAGGCTCGGGCTCGGGCTCGACATAAGCAGGCTCTGGCTCGGCAACACTTTGCGGCTCGGCACCAGCAGGCTCAGCCAAGCGTGACAACGCAGCAAGCAGTTCAGGTGAAGCAGGTGTCGGCTCGGTGCGTTCACGAACCTGGCCAAACATGCTGTTGACCGTATCAAGGGCCTCAAGCACGACATCCATCAGCTCAGCGTCAACACGACGCTCGCCCTTGCGCAAGATATCGAACACGTTCTCTGCAATATGACAGCACTCCACCAACTCGTTGAGTTGAAGGAATCCCGCCCCGCCCTTGACGGTGTGAAAACCGCGAAAGATGGCATTCAGCAGGTTCATGTCATCCGGTCGGCTTTCCAGCTCGACTAACTGCTCGGACAACTGTTCGAGAATCTCGCCGGCCTCTACCAGGAAATCCTGGAGGATCTCTTCATCGGCGCCGAAGCTCATGTGGGTGCTCCTTAGAATCCAAGACTGGACAGCAGGTCGTCGACATCGTCTTGGCTGGAGGCGACGTCATCACGCTTATCGGCATGAATCTGCGGACCTTCACCCGCCGAAGGCGATTTTTGCTTTTGTTGCTCGGCACGCAATGCATCGTGGTCGTGTTCGATACCCGCAAAACGGTCTACCGAACTGGCCATCAGAACTAATTTAAGCAGGTTGCTTTCAACCTCGGTGACCAACTGCGTCACTCGCTTGATCACCTGCCCAGTCAGATCCTGATAGTCCTGCGTCAACAGAATGTCGTTGAGGTGGCCAGAGAGTTTGTTGCTGTCACGCTCACTGCGCGCCAGGAACAACTCGATTCGCTTGGCCAGCTCGCGGAAGCCTTCGGCACCGATTTCACGGCGCATGAAACGGCCCCATTCGGCACCAAGGCTCTGCGCTTCATCAGCAAGATCGTTGACCAATGGCGCACTCTGCTCCACCAAATCCATGGTGCGGTTAGCCGCCTTCTCGGTCTGGGTTACAACGTAGTTCAGACGCTCGGTGGCGTCGGATATCTGCGACAGCTCCTTGGCATGGGGCATGCGCGGATCAAGCTGGAAATTGACGATGGCGTTGTGCAGCTCACGAGTCAGTTTGCCAACCTCGTGATACAGGCCACGATCACGAACCTTGTTCAGTTCATTGATCAGTTGCACCGCGTTGCCGAAGTTACCTTTTTCAAGGCTATCAACCAGCTCGCGGGCATTGGTTTTCAGGGACGACTCAAGTTCGCCCAATGTGGAATCATCGTGTTCCATAGCACCCTCGCGGCCGACATCAGCCGTTGACCCGCTCAAAGATCTTCTCGATCTTTTCCTTCAGCACCTGCGCGGTGAACGGCTTGACCACATAGCCATTAACACCGGCCTGAGCCGCTTCGATGATCTGATCGCGCTTGGCTTCGGCGGTGACCATCAGCACCGGCAGGTGCTTGAGGCGCTCATCCGCACGCACGGCACGCAGCAGGTCGATCCCAGTCATTCCCGGCATGTTCCAGTCGGTCACCAGAAAGTCGAAGCTGCCACTTTGCAACATCGGCAGTGCAGAAGTGCCGTCATCGGCCTCAGCGGTATTGGTGAAACCCAAGTCTCGCAAGAGGTTCTTGATGATCCGTCGCATCGTCGAAAAATCATCAACGATGAGGATTTTCATGTTCTTGTCCAAGTCGACCTCCGTACAGTCCCAAACGTATTGCGCTTGCAACTACGTCCTTTAATCGTGAAACCGTTTCTGCCTGCGAGTGCGCTGCTGCTCAGCCAGCGCGCCATTCACTCAGCCGCGAACGAAGACGCGCCGCACACTGGCTGTGCAACTGACTGACGCGAGATTCGCTGACCCCCAGCACTTCACCGATTTCCTTCAAGTTCAGCTCTTCATCGTAATACAGCGCCAACACCAGACGCTCACGCTCTGGCAAGCCCGCAATGGCATTGGCCAATGCGGCTTGAAAACGTTCATCTTCGAGATCCCGCGAAGGTTCGAGGTGGGAGTGCCCGGCGTCTTCATGCAGTGCGCCATGTTCGCCGTCCTGCAGAAGGTCGTCGAAACTGAACAGGCGGCTGCCCAAAGTGTCGCCAAGGATGCCGTAGTAATCCTCCAGACTCAATTGGAGTTCGGCAGCAACCTCATGATCTTTAGCGTCACGTCCTGTTCTTGCTTCAACAGTGCGTATCGCATCGCTGACCATCCGGCTGTTACGGTGTACCGAACGCGGCGCCCAGTCCCCCTTGCGCACCTCATCAAGCATAGCGCCACGGATGCGAATACCGGCGAAGGTTTCGAAGCTGGCACCCTTGCTGGAGTCGTATTTACGCGAGGCTTCGAGCAGGCCGATCATGCCTGCCTGAATCAGGTCGTCCACCTGCACACTGGCTGGCAGACGCGCCAGCAGGTGATAGGCGATGCGCTTGACCAGCGGCGCATAGCGCTCAATCAACTGGTGCTGGGAGTCCTGCGCCTGTGCCTTGTTGTACATACGAAGTCCAGAAGCTGCTGTCATACGGCCGTGTCTGCTGTCGGTTGCTTCACCAGACGCTCCACGAAGAACTCCAGATGACCGCGCGGATTAGCCGGCAGCGGCCAGGTATCGACCTTCTGAGCAATTGCTTTGAACGCCAACGCACATTTGGAGCGTGGGAAGGCTTCATAAACGGCGCGTTGTTTCTGCACGGCCTTGCGTACCGACTCGTCGTAGGGCACGGCACCGACGTACTGCAGGGCGACATCCAGAAAACGATCCGTCACTTTGGTTAGCTTAGCAAAGAGATTGCGGCCTTCCTGCGGGCTGTGCGCCATGTTCGCCAGTACACGGAAACGACTGATGCCATGGTCACGGTTGAGTAGTTTGATCAGGGCGTAGGCGTCCGTGATAGACGTCGGCTCATCGCAGACCACGACGAGAATTTCCTGAGCGGCGCGCACGAAACTGACCACCGCATCACCAATGCCGGCAGCCGTATCGATCACCAGCACATCGAGATTTTCACTGATGTCGCTAAAAGCCTGGATCAGCCCGGCATGCTGCATGGGCGATAGATTAACCATGCTTTGCGTACCAGACGCCGCTGGCACGATACGAATACCGCCTGGCCCCTGTAGCAGGACGTCACGCAGATCACACTCACCGGCGATCACATCAGCCAGGGTGCGCTTGGGGGTCAATCCCAACAGCACGTCGACGTTGGCCAACCCCAGGTCGGCGTCCATCAACATGACCCGACGCCCAAGATCGGCGAGGGCCATGGACAGATTCACCGACACATTGGTCTTGCCGACACCGCCCTTGCCGCCGGTCACCGCGATCACCTGTACGGGATGCATACCCATGTTCTCTAAATACCTTGTCTAACTTCGACATGGCCAACTGGCCGTTCGCCCCCGCGAAAAAACGCAGGGCTTGCAACACTTTAGCGCTTCAGCCCGCGCGCCGCGCGGTTCCTTGGTAAAGACCGGCGAACAATTGCGCCATGGCGTCTTCGCTCGGCTCCTGCGGGGCCTGCAATCCCACTGCGCGACTGACCAACTGGTGGCTGCGTGGAACATGCAAATCGTCCGGAATCCGTGGCCCATCCGTCACATAGGCTACCGGCAGATGTTGGCCTATAGCCAGCCCCAAAACCTCACCCAGGCTCGCCGCCTCGTCCAGTTTCGTCAGTATGCAGCCGGAAAGACCGCAGCGCTTGTAACTATGGTAGGCCGCCTTGAGCACTTGGCTCTGACTGGTGGCAGCCAGAACCAGATAATTTTTGGCCTTCAGGCCGCGCGCCGACAGACTTTCGAGCTGTAAGCGTAGAGCTGGGTCATTGCTCGGTAAGCCAGCGGTATCGATCAGTACGACACGCTTTTTGGCCAGAGGCGCCAGCGCTTGCAGCAGCGATTGCCCCGGGTCGATCTGAGTCACCGATACGCCAAGGATGCGCCCCAACGTCTTGAGCTGCTCCTGAGCGCCGATACGGAAGCTGTCCATACTGACCAAAGCGACCTGCTGAGCCCCGTACTTAAGCACGTAGCGTGCAGCCAGTTTGGCCAGCGTGGTGGTTTTCCCCATACCGGCAGGCCCAACCAGGGCGATAACCCCCCCTTCTTCCAGCGGTTCCACCTTGGGAGTCTTGATCGCATGCGCCAGATGCGCCAGGAGCATGCGCCAGGCCTGGCGCGGCTCGGCAACGCCGGCAACGCGATCAAGCAAGGCTTGCGACAGCTCGGCCGACAGGCCCATGCGCTGCAGACGACGCCACAGATTGGCTTGCTGCGGACGACGACTCTGCATCTGCCCCCAGGCAATCGAGCCGAGTTGTACTTCGATCAGTTGGCGCAGGCCATGTAATTCGAAGCGCATGGCATCGAGCGCGCGCGGGTCGACGCTAGGTACAGCAGGTGCTGGCGCTGGTTTCTCGGCAGCGCGCTGGGGTTTGACCGGAGTAACCGGCAGCTCCGGTGCCACCAACGAGTCATTGGCAAAAAGTTGACGGTCTTTACGCTCGTCCTGCTCGGCACGGGTTGCCAGCTCAGCCTGAGCGCTGACGATACGCGCCTGAGTCTTGCGCAGCTCCGCTTCCAGAGCCGGATTCGGCCGTACTGGCGCTGGCGTCACTTGATAATCGAGCGCGGCAGTCAGCTCGACCCCGCCAGCCACACGGCGATTGCCAATGATGGCCGCGTCGGCGCCCAACTCGTCACGCACCAGTTTCATGGCGGTCCGCATATCAGCGGCGAAGAAACGTTTAACCTGCATGACCCTTTACCTCAGTTCTGGCCCACAGTGGCGACTATGGTGACCTGCTTGTTGTCCGGAATTTCCTGGTAGGCCAGCACGTAGATGCTGGGCACCGCCAGCCGCGCGAACCGTGACAGCATCGCCCGGATCGGACCGGCCACCAGCAGGATCACTGGCTTGCCGAGCATTTCCTGGCGCTGCGCCGCTTCCACCAGGGAACGCTGCAGCTTGTCGGCCATACCAGGTTCGAGGAGGATGCCATCCTCACCGCCTTGTCCGGCCTTCTGCAGACTGTTCAGCAATATCTGTTCCAACCTTGGTTCAAGGGTAATCACAGGCAGCTCCGGCTCTAGTCCCACAATGCCTTGGACGATTGCACGGGCCAGCGAGACGCGAACGGCCGCCACCATCGCGGCGGGATCTTGACTCTTGGGCGCGACGTTGGCGATGGCCTCGGCAATGGTACGGATGTCACGCACAGGCACCTGCTCCTGCAGCAACGCCTGTAGCACCTTGAGCAAAGTGGACAGCGACACCAGCCCCGGCACCAACTCCTCGGCCAGCTTCGGTGAGCTCTTGGCCAGCAGTTGCATCAGTTGCTGTACTTCTTCGTGCCCCAGCAGCTCGTGAGCATGCTTGTGCAGAATCTGATTGAGATGGGTGGCAACCACCGTGCTGGCATCGACCACGGTATAACCGAGCGATTGCGCCTGGTCACGCTGGCTCGGATCGATCCACACTGCCTCCAGACCAAACGCCGGATCCTTGGCGGCGATGCCGTTGAGCGGGCCAAAGACCTGACCGGGGTTGATCGCCAATTCACGATCCGGGTACACCTCAGCCTCAGCCACGCTGACGCCCATGAGCGTCAAACGATAGGCGTTGGGTGCCAGATCAAGGTTGTCGCGAATGTGTACCGATGGCATGAGAAAGCCCATCTCCTGCGACAACTTCTTGCGCACCCCCTTGATCCGCGCCAACAGTTGCCCCCCTTGATTACGGTCAACCAAGGGAATCAGGCGGTAGCCGACCTCCAGGCCGACCATGTCCACAGGTGTGACATCGTCCCAGCCCAGCTCTTTGACCTCCTGCGCCTTCTGCGCCGGCAACTGCTCCTGCTGACGCTGCACTTCCTTGACCTCGGCTTCCTTGGTCTTGCGGTTCTTGTGCGCGATCCAGTAGGCACCACCAGCAGCAATCAAACCCAGGCTGATGAAGGAAAAGTGCGGCATGCCCGGCACCAGCCCCATGGCGATGAGGATGGCCGCAGCCACCGCCAGCGCCTTGGGCGAAGCGAACATCTGCCGGTTGACCTGCGCGCCCATATCCTCGGAGGTGGAAACGCGCGTCACCATGACAGCGGCGGCGGTGGACAGCAGCAGGGAAGGAATCTGCGCCACCAGACCGTCACCGATGGTCAGCAGGGTGTAGACCTTGCCAGCATCAGCAAAAGCCAACTGGTGCTGCAGCACGCCGATGGCGATGCCGCCGATGAGGTTGATAAAAAGAATCAGCAGACCGGCAACGGCATCGCCGCGCACGAATTTGCTGGCACCGTCCATGGAACCGTAGAAATCAGCTTCCTGCGCCACTTCGCTACGCCGTTTCTTGGCTTCAGCCTGGTCGATGATGCCGGCATTGAGGTCAGCATCAATGGCCATCTGCTTGCCGGGCATGGCATCGAGAGTGAATCGCGCGCTGACTTCGGAGATACGCCCGGCACCCTTGGTGACCACCACGAAGTTGATAATCATGAGGATGGCAAAGACCACGATACCGACCACGTAGTTACCGCCGATCACCACCTCACCGAACGCCTGAATCACCTGCCCCGCCGCGCCGTGCCCCTCGTGACCGTTGAGCAGCACCACACGGGTCGACGCCACGTTCAGCGCCAAACGCAGCAGCGTGGCAGCGAGCAAAATGGTCGGGAAAACGGCAAAGTCCAGCGGGCGCAACGCGTAGATACTGACCAGCAGCACCACAATCGACAGCGCAATACTGAAAGTGAACAGCACGTCGAGCAGAAAGGCAGGCACCGGCAGCATGACCATGCCGAGCATGACCAACAGCAGCAACGGAATACCCAGATTGCCCTGCCGCAACCCAGCCAGGTTACTGCGTACGTCACCGATCAACTGTGCGCGATCTACTGCCACGGTCTTACCCCAATTCATTCAATCTTTTGACGCAAAAACGCGTCCTAAAGGGGTTATGGCAAGAAGCGTTCCAGAAAATCGTTTGCCAGCTAAACCAATGGCTTAAATCCATCCTGAGATGGCTTCTGGCGCGCCATTATCTGCAACCGGAGGCTGACAGCTTGTACCACCTCACTCGTCGCGACGCAGATCCGGCGGAATAGGCAGATCAGGCAGCGGGCCGGGACGCTTACCCTTACCAGCCTGGAACTGGCGAATCTGGTAGACGTACGCCAATACCTGAGCAACCGCCAGGTAAAGACCGGCAGGGATCTCCTGATCGAGTTCTGTTGAGTAATAGACGGCCCGCGCCAGCGCTGGCGATTCGAGCACCATGACCTTGTGTTCCTGGGCAATCTCACGAATTTTCAGAGCGATGAAGTCGTTGCCCTTGGCCAGCAACATCGGCGCACCGCCCTTGTCCTGGTCATATTTCAGAGCTACCGCGAAGTGAGTCGGGTTGGTAATCACCACATCGGCCTGTGGCACGGACTGCATCATGCGGCGCTCGGCCATCTCGCGCTGCAGTTGACGAATACGCCCCTTGACCTCGGGCTTACCTTCGGAGTCCTTGTATTCGTCACGCACTTCCTGCTTGGTCATCATCAGCTTCTGCTTGTGACTCCAGAGCTGGAATGGCACATCCACGGCGGCAATCAGTATCAGCCCACAAGACAACCAGAAAGCACTCCAGCCCACCACTGTCAGACTGTGCAGGATGGCGGGCTCAACCGACTCATTGGCAATCGCCAACAGGTCGTCCTGATCCGACGCCAGCACCAGTAGTGCCACAGCCAGAATCACCAGGAATTTGACGAAAGCCTTGAGCAGTTCAGCCAGAGCCTGCAGGGAAAACATGCGTTTCAAACCTGCCAGCGGGTTCATCCGACTGCCCTTGGGCAACAAGGCTTCGGACGAGAATAGCCAACCCCCCAAGCCGATGGGGCCAATCACCGACGCGATCAGCAAGACGATGAAAAAGGGCTGTAGCGCCGCCAGCGCCTCCTTGCCCGAGGCAAACAGGTATTGCGCCATGCTGCCCTCATTCATCAGTACTTCACGCGGCAGACTGAAGTTGCTACGCATCAGATCGATCATCATTACGCCCAATTGCGCGCCGAAGATAATCAGAGCGATGGTGCCAGCCAGCATGACTGCCAGCGTATTGAGCTCCTTGGAGCGAGCGATCTGGCCTTTCTTGCGCGACTCTTCAAGTCGCTTGCCTGTGGGTTCCTCGCTCTTGTCAGCGCCACTCTCACTCTCAGCCATGGCCGCTCCTCAGGGCGTACGGGCGAAATCGCCCAGTTGTTGCAAGGCGTCACTGGCAAGTTCTTGGAACAGGCTGCCAAAGTCGGACAGGCTGATCCAGAAAATCACCAGACCCAAAGCCAAAGTCAGCGGAAAGCCGATTGAGAAGATGTTGAGCTGCGGCGCCGCACGCGTCATCACACCGAATGCCAGGTTGATCACTAACAGCGCCGTCACCGCTGGCAATGTCAGCAACAAACCAGCACCGATCACCCAACTGAGCTTGCCAGCCAGCTCCCAGTAATGTTGCACCATCAAACCCTGCCCAGGCGGCAGGCTGATAAAGCTTTGCGCAAGCACCTCAAGCACCACCAGGTGGCCATTGATTGCCAGGAACAGCAAGGTCACCAGCATCAGCATGAACTGCCCCAGCACCGGCACGGAAACTCCATTGGTGGGGTCGACCATCGAGGCGAAGCCCATGCCCATCTGCATGGCAATGATCTGCCCCGCGACGCTGAAGATATGAAAGAACAGTTGCAGGATGAACCCGAACATCACGCCGATGAGAACTTGCTCAGCGATCATCATGATGCTGCGCACGCTAAGGGCATCAACCTGCGGCATCGGCGGTATACCGGGCACCAGCACCACGCTGATGGCCAGCGCCAAATACAGGCGCACACGGGTCGGCACCAGTTGCGTACCGATGATCGGCATGACCATCAGCAGCGCAGCGATGCGAAAGAACGGCAACATGAACTGCGCCACCCAGCCGCTGATCTGCGCGTCGCTTAGCTCCACGCTTCAGAGCTCACGGGGAAAGCGTTGCGAGCGCAAACAGACCGCGTTTCGCCTACGCGCAATGCCGTGAAATACACGAGCCTTGTCGGCACAGCCGAAGCGTGAGATGTCGAGCACAGTCGATTTATCCATGAGGCCTCACCCGATCAGGTACGGAATGTTCTGAATCAGCGTCTGGGTGTACTCCATCAATTCGCGTACCAGCCAGGGGCCAGCCCAGATCAACGTGACCAGCATGATGATCAGGCGCGGCAGGAAGCTCAGCGTCTGTTCGTTGATCTGCGTGGCCGCTTGGAACATCGCCACGATCAGACCGACAACCAGACTAGGGATCACCGCCAGACCAACGATCAGCACGATCAGCCAGAGCGCTTCGCGAAACAGGTCAACCGCTACCTCGGGAGTCATGTGCGCCTCGCTATATGGTGCCGAAACTGGCCGCCAGGGTGCCCATGATCAGCGCCCAACCATCGACCAGAACGAACAACATGATCTTGAACGGCAGGGAGATGATCAAAGGCGAGAGCATCATCATCCCCATCGCCATGAGGATACTGGCCACCACCATATCGATGATCAGGAAGGGAATGAAGATCATGAAGCCGATCTGAAAAGCGGTCTTCAACTCCGAAGTAACGAAAGCCGGTACCAGAATAGTGAGCGGCACATCCTCGGCGCCAGCCAGGTCAGTGCGCTTGGACAGACGCACGAACAGCGCCAAATCACTCTCACGCGTTTGCGCCAGCATAAAGTCTCGTATGGGCACCTCGGCGCGTTTGATCGCCTCCTGCGCCACGATCTGTTCGTTCAAATAAGGCTGCAAGGCATCGTTGTTTATCCGATCGAATACCGGCGCCATGATGAACAGCGTCAGGAACAGCGCCAAGCCAACCAGAATCTGGTTCGAAGGCGTGCTCTGCAGCCCCAACGCCTGCCGCAAGATGGAGAAGACGATGATGATGCGGGTGAAGCTGGTCATCAGCATGACGAACGCTGGGATGAAGCTCAGCGCCGTCATGATCAGCAGAATCTGCAGGCTGACCGAATACTCCTGCTGCCCTTGCGCGTCCGTGGACAAGGTAATCGCCGGGATCGACAGCGGGCCATTGCCTTGCTGAGTCAGCGTACCGCTTGCAGGCGGATCCGCAGCGAAGGCCAATGAGGTAGCCAGACTGAACAGCAACACCAGCAACAAGCGCAGCATCAGGACTTGTCCTTCTGATCCTTGCCCAGCAGCTCCATCAGGCGCTGCGCGAATTCGGGCGTGGCTGGCTCGGCATCGGCCAGATGGATCGGTTCTTTGAGCACATGCAACGGTGCAATGCGCCCGGCAGACAGGCCCAACAGAATCTGCTCATTACCGACCTGCACCAGCACCAGGCGGTCGCGCGGCCCCAACGGCTGCGTCGCCAAGAGCTTGATGACTTGCCCGGTGCGAGGCGTCAGTTGCTGCACACGGCGCAGCAACCAGGCGAGTGCGAAGATCAGGCCGATCACCAACAGCAAGCCCAACAGCATTTGCCCAAGCTGCCCAACCAAGTCACCTCCGGCCACGGGCGCTGCCTTAGCCGGTGCCTCGGCAGCCCAGACAGACCCAGGCAAGCCCATCAGCAAAAAGAAAAATCGGCTCATGGTCAGCGCAGTTTCTTGATGCGTTCGCTGGGGCTGATCACGTCGGTCAGACGAATACCGAATTTTTCGTTAACCACCACCACCTCGCCATGAGCAATCAGCGTACCGTTGACCAACACATCGAGTGGCTCACCGGCCAGGCGATCGAGCTCGATCACAGAGCCCTGGTTGAGCTGCAGCAAGTTACGAATGGTGATATCGGTATTGCCCACTTCCATGGAAATGGACACCGGAATGTCGAGAATCACGTCCAGATTCGGGCCGTCCAACCCGGCAGGCAACCCCACACCCGGTAACGGCGCACTGCCGAATTCTTCCATCGGTGCGCGTGGAGCCGCTGGCTTGGGTTGCTCCTGCGCCGCCAGCATGGCGTCGATATCGTCCTGATCTGCATCACCAGCCTCAGCCAACGCTGCTGCCCATTCGTCAGCCAACGCCTGCTCTTCGCTGGAAGTGTTTTCTTCGTCTGCCATGGTAGTTCCTCGCCTGGCTCCTGTTTCCGGTTCGAAATCTGTGCTGAATCAGGCCCGCCTCATACGTTGCGGGCCCACGAATCTAATCAACGCTGGCGTTCAATTGGCTCTAGCACCTGCAACGCCAGGTTGCCCTTGTGTGCGCCGAGCTTGACCTTGAAGGTCGGCACACCGTTGGCGCGCATCACGACACTGCTCGGCAGCTCGACCGGAATCACATCGCCGGGCTGCATATGCAAGATGTCGCGCAATTTCAACTGACGCCGGGCTACGGTCGCGGCCAGCGGCACGCTGACATCGAGAATATCCTCGCGCAACGCCTTGACCCACCGCTCGTCCTGATCGTCGACATCGGACTGAAAGCCCGCATCGAGCATCTCGCGGATCGGTTCGATCATCGAATACGGCATGGTGATATGCAGATCGCCACCGCCACCATCGAGCTCGATATGGAAGGTGGACACCACCACCACTTCGCTGGGACTGACGATATTGGCCAACGCCGGATTGACCTCGGAGTTGACGTACTCGAAATGAATATCCATGACCGCGTGCCACGCCTCACGCAGGTCGATGAATGCCTGGTCGAGCACCATCCTCACGACACGCAGCTCAGTCGGGGTAAATTCACGCCCTTCGATCTTGGCGTGACGGCCATCGCCACCAAAGAAGTTATCCACCAACTTGAACACCAGCTTGGCATCGAGGATAAACAGCCCCGTACCGCGCAGCGGCTTCATCTTCACCAGGTTGAGGCTGGTGGGCACGTACAGCGAATGCACGTATTCGCCGAACTTCATCACCTGCACACCGCCAACCGCGACATCTGCCGAGCGGCGCAACAGGTTGAACATGCTGATACGGGTGTAACGAGCAAAACGCTCGTTGATCATCTCCAGGGTCGGCATGCGCCCACGGACGATACGGTCCTGACTGGTCAGATCGTACTGTTTGACACTGCCGGGTTCGGCGGCGTCCTCGGTCTCGACCAGGCCGTCGTCCACGCCATGGAGTAGCGCGTCGATCTCGTCCTGGGAAAGCAGATCCTGAACAGCCATGATGACTCCCGCCTACTGCAATACGAAATTGGTGAACAGCACTTGCTCAACCACGGTGCTGCCGGTTTCCTTTTGCGCCAACTCCTGCACGCTGGCCAGGGCCTGCTGCAGCAGCATTTCCTTGCCCAGCGGCGTTTGCAGGGCGGTGAAATCCTGCCCCGAGAGCAACATCACCAGACGGTTACGCAGTACCGGCACATGAACCTTGAGTTTTTCCATGCCAGCGGCATCGCGACTCATCAGCGCCATGCTCACCTGCAGGTAGCGCGTGCGCCCCTGGACGTTGAAGTTGACCACGAAGGCTGGCTGCAAATCCTGATAGACCGCCGCATGATGCACGGGCGCCGCGTCGGCAGCCTCCTCATGCTTGGGCTCCTCGGTCTTACCGTTCTTGCTGAGAATGAACCAAGTACCGCCGATGGACAGACCAACGGCCAGCAACAGGCCGACGACGATCAAAATGATGAGTTTGAGCTTGCTCTTGCCAGCAGGTTGCCCTTCTGCTGCCGAATCCGCTTCTTTTTTAGCCATGCCAATAATCCGTCAGTGCCTATGCTCTTTTCGCATTCAAAGGGTTAAGAGCAAGTGTTATGCCAGCCACTTAGCTGGATTGTCCAATCCTGGGCTGCGGATTTAACAGTGCCAGCGCTTCTCTGTCACCCAAAATGCATTCGCCCGAGCGTTCTTGCGAACGCTCGGGCGAGTCTCAGTCTAGCGGAGCCCACTGGGCTATCGCACCTCAGGCGTAATAATCAACCAACCCGCGCCCCACGCTAAGCCGCTCACTGCGAATATCCTGAGTGACAGACAAGCTGCCATCCTCACCTGCGGCAGACAAGCCATTGCCACGAGCGCCACCACGCCCGCCGTCACCTTGCTCCTGTCCCTGCCAACCACGATTGAGCGACTGGTCGGATACGTTGGCGTCAGCCAGATTCATCCCCTGCTGAGTAAACATATCGCGCAGCCGATGCATCTGCCCTTCAAGCGCATCGCGCACACCCGCATTGGGGCTGGCGAACGTCACCTGAGCCGCATCCTGCGACAAGTGCACACGCACCTCCAGCCGACCAAGATCAGCCGGATCGAGCTGAATCTCCGCCGACTTGAGGTTTTGACTGGACATCCACATCACCTTGTCGACGACAGCCTCGGTCCAGCCATTTTGCTGCATGGCAACCGGCTGCCCTGGCACCATAGGCACGCGCTGAACGCCAGTGCTTTGCTGGTTGATGGCCTGCGTCAGCGCATTGAGCTTACTGACAAACTGATCCGGTCGATTAGGCTGAGTACTTTCCTTGAGACTATCCAGCGCTTCGCTAGCAGCTTTATCGAGACCGATTTCGACACTGGGCTCCCTACCCTCCTCAGTGCTCTCGAGCTTTTTCCCCATACTGGCCATGGCCTCGGCGAAATCCGCGCTGTCCGACGTAGACGATGCCTTGGCATTCTCATGTACAACAGGCTGCACCTTGACCTGTTTTGCGCTATCTAGCTGCATGTTACCCAGCATCACGTCAGCCGGATCAGCGGCAGCCAACGGATCAGCTTCGGCTGTTTCAACCACCGCCTCCGTATTAGCAAGCAACATACCCTGCCCATCCGGGACCTCAGTTGCTTGCGGCGGCTGAGCCTGCATGCCGCTCATGGCCATCGCCAGCAGCGGATCCAGTTCATCCTGAGTCGGTTCCTCGGTCGGCAAGGTCTTGCCGTCGGCGGCAACTTCAAGCGGCACAGTCTCATCCGAAACTGCCGCTTCACTGTCGTCCTGCTTCTCGCTAGCACGCGAATCAGTAGCCTTATTGGCTTCCGCAGGACGTTCGCCAGAGCGAACCTGGCGCTCACGGGCATACACCTTGTCGAAGCTAGAAGGCTCGTTATTACTAGGCTGCGGCGCTTTGGCCGGCGGCTTCGCTTTGCTCTTTACCTCAGAAGAGGTCTGAAGCAGTAGATCGGGCATCGCGGGCATGGACGCTCTCCGTCTGATGGGTAATGACGGTAATAGAGCAAAGGACGGGCCAACTCAGAGCGAGCGGTGCAGCGCACATGAAAACCTGGCTGCATCAGTGGGTCAGACGCGGTATCTCTGGCGTTCGGTTTTGAGCAGGATACGCACGATGGCGAACTCACGCTCAATCTGTTCGATCAGTTCCGGCGCCAACTCAAGCTCCTCACGGCGCCCGGCCTCTTCCAGTTGTTTGCACAAACCGGCCAGACAAACCGCGCCCATATTGCTGCAACTGCCCTTGAAGCTATGTGCAGCCAGGCGCAAGGCTTGCGCATCAGCCTCTCGATCAGCTTGCTGGATCGAGCGTAGGCGTTCCTCAGAATCCGCCACGAAAGTATCGAGCAAGACCGGGTATTCATCTTCCATGACGTCCTGCAAAGCGACCAGAACGGCATCATCAAGGTGGATGTCGGGCACTACGGAGTCTCTCCCTAAACAACAGCGCCGGGATTATGCATCAGAGGCCCAGCAAAACTCCACGCTTACACCCGGTTCAGCATTACCACAGTAGCAGGCATCGCTCAGCGCCCGGATCAACCCCAAGCCACGCCCACTGAAACTCGCAGGTGCGGCAGCCAGAGCCTGGGGATCAAAGCCCGCACCACTGTCCTCGACCCTGACGGTCAGGCGCCCGCCCCGCTCCAGCGCGCGCAACTGCAGATGAAAACGCACGTAGCCGTCCTGCAGTTGCGCCAGGCGCAGACGGCGCTCGCGGTAATACTCGGCAAAGCCCTTTGCATCTCGCTTCAGCGCAGAATCCAGGCCAATCACACCATGTTCCAAGGCATTGGAGTACAACTCGGTCAGTACGGTATAGATTTCACCGCCGCGCGGACGCAGCGCCTTGACATCCATCAACAACTGCAACAGGTAGGGTAAGGGGTTGAAATGGCGCAGGCTATGCGCGCGAAACTCAAAACTCGCCGACCAGTCCTGCGGCTGACTGTGCCCGGCATCAGCGAACGCCAACGGATGCAGCACCGTTCCTTCGTCTTCGAAACCGACCTGAAGCATGCTGACGTCATCTTCCTGCTCGCCACGAAAGGCAACCAAGGCTTGCTGGATTTCATCGAATAGCATGCGTGACTGCTGATTGGCGTTCATCACCTCAAGCAGGCGGCTTTCCCCAAACAACTGACCTTCGGCGTTACGCGCCTCCTGCACGCCATCGCTGAGCAAAAGAATGCGATCGCCCAACTGCAGCGGATAAACCTCGCAACGGTCGCTAAAGGCAGCAGGCTCCAAAATACCCAGCGGCAAATGTCGCGACACCAGAGCCTGACGCGGACGGCCATCCTCGTGCAGCACATACCCATCGGGTAGACCACCGTTCCAGACTTCAAGCAGCCCGCGCTTGCTGCTGATATTGAGCAACGTGGCGCAACAGAACACACCAACGGGCAGGATACGTTTGAGCTTGGCATTGATCTCGCGAAGAATCTCGGCCAACGCATGCCCTTTGGCGGTCATGCCGTAAAAAACCTCAGCCAGCGGCATAGCGCCAATCGCTGCAGGCAGGCCGTGCCCGGTAAAGTCACCGAGCATCACGTGCATACCGCCGGAGGGCCTGTAGGCAGCCAACAGCAGGTCGCCATTGAACAGGGCATAAGGCGATTGCAGATAACGGATGTTCGAGGCGCTCAGGCAGCCCGAATGCGCGACACGATCGAAGACTTCCTTGGCCACACGCTGCTCACGCAACAGGTGCTCGTTGTGCTGAGCAATCACATCGCGCTGACGCAGCACCGTCGCCTGCAAACGGCGCAAGCGATCCATGGCCTTGATCTTGGCTTCCAGTATCACTCGGTTGTAGGGCTTGGCCAGAAAATCGTCGCCTCCAGCCTCAAGGCAGCGCACCAGCGCCTCACCCTCGCTAAGAGAAGTGAGAAAGATGATGGGCACCAGTTCATCGCCAGCCTGCAGCTTGATCCGCCGCGCCGCTTCGAAGCCATCCATAACCGGCATCAAGGCGTCCATCAACACCAGTTGCGGACGCTCCAACTCGAACAGCGCCACCGCCTCCAAGCCATTGCTGGCGGTCAGTACGCGGTGTCCCTGTCGACTAACGATGGTCGACAAAAGCATGCGATCTGCCGAGTTGTCCTCGGCAATCAGAATCGAAAGCCTATCGGCCATGGTCAGATGATCTGAAACAACTGCTCGAAGTTGGAGATCGCCAGAATCTTGCGTACATCACTGCTGCAGTTGGTCAGGCGGATCTGCGCCGATTCACCACCGGCATGGTCGCGCAACAACAGAAGCATGCCCAGTGCCGAACTATCGAGGTAGCTAGTGTCCTGCAGATCGACCAGATAACGCCGTGGGGTGATAGTGACGCGCTCATAGGCGTCACGAAATTCCTGATGCGAGGCGAAGTCGAAACGCCCGCGAATCACGATGGTCAGCTCTTGCCCGTCGGCAGATGCCTGCGAGATGATGGCCATGCCCTGCTCCTTTTACGATATCCACCCAGCTTAGCCGCTTTGCTCGATAAGAAGCGAATGCAGCATTAGAAGGTGTAGCACCCAAGACCATCTATCAGCAACTGCAATCTAGTGCACAGCCCGTGCACTTGCCAGCGGCATCTAGAGAGGCTCAATAGCTAGGGTTCGCCGCGATCGATCAGGCGCTGTGCAAGCTCATCGAGCAACTTCTGCTCACGCTTATCCTCGGCCAGCCGCGCCTCGTCGCGATAGCGCTGCACAAGCTTGCGCAGCCCCTCCAGACGCGCATAGCGCTGCTGCCACAAGCCCCTCACCTTCTCCAGATTGGCCCGGTGCCAATCCAGACTCTGGCTTTGCTGGCCAATGGCGCCTTCTAGCTGCGACAAAAAACGCTGGTAGTTCATCAGCCACTGGCCCGAAACGCCCTTACTGCCCTCGCTGATCCATTGCTGCTGATAGTCGCCGCGAAAGCGCTCCAGCTCGCCCAGCTTGGCTTCTGCCTGCCTGACCAAGCCCTGACAGTGGCCGAGTTGACGCGCCGCCTCACGCTCAGCCTTTTCAGCCATTTCCACGACGGGCTGCAGCCGCTTGGCGCGACTCAGACTCATCAGACAGACACCCCTGAATCAGACAACAGCACAGCGCGACATGCCATCACGCCCCCAGCACTGCCGCCAGTTGTTCGCGGCTCTGAACAATCCCTGTACTTTCACCCAACCCCTGGCGCAGGTACTGCGCCATTTGCGGTTGACGCGCAATGGCCAGGTCAGTGTCGGCATCGCCACCCGGCACATAAGCACCGACACTGATCAAATCACGGCTCTGCTGATAGCGTGACCATAGCTGCTTGAAGCGTTGCGCGCGCTTGAGCTGCTCAGGCGGCACCACCTGCGGCATCACCCGGCTGATCGACGCTTCGATATCAATGGCCGGGTAATGGCCTTCCTCTGCGAGTCGGCGTGACAAGACGAAGTGACCATCAAGCACACCGCGCGCGGCATCGGCAATTGGATCCTGCTGATCGTCACCCTCGGAGAGAACGGTGTAGAACGCCGTGATCGAGCCGCCACCAGCCTCGGCATTACCGGCCCGCTCGACCAGCTTGGGCAGTTTGGCGAAAACTGAGGGCGGATAACCCTTGGTCGCAGGCGGCTCGCCGATGGCCAGGGCAATTTCACGCTGCGCCTGGGCATAGCGGGTCAGCGAGTCCATCAACAACAGCACGTTCTTGCCCTTATCGCGAAAATACTCGGCAATACGGGTGCAGTACTGCGCCGCACGCAGACGCATCAGCGGCGCATCATCGGCAGGTGATGCCACCACCACGGAGCGCTTGATGCCTTCCTCACCGAGAATCTCGTCGATGAACTCCTTGACCTCACGCCCGCGCTCACCGATCAGACCGACCACGATAATTTCGGCCTCAGTGAAGCGGGTCATCATGCCCAGCAGCACTGACTTACCAACGCCCGTACCGGCGAACAAGCCAAGGCGCTGGCCACGCCCGACAGTGAGCAGACCATTGATGCTACGGATACCGACATCCAGCGGCTGGCTGATGGGGTCGCGGTTGAGTGGGTTGATCGCGGGGCCATCCATCGGCACCCAGTCCTCGGCCTTCATGCCACCTTTGCCATCGAGGGCACGCCCGGCGCCGTCGAGCACGCGCCCCAGCATCGACATGCCCATGGGCAAGCGCCCGGTATCGGGCAGCGGTACCACGCGCGCGCCAGGTGCGACCCCGGCCAGACTGCCAACCGGCATCAGATAGATCTTGCCGCCAGAGAAGCCCATGACCTCAGCCTCAACCTGCACCGGATGATAACTGTCGCTATTGATCACCAGGCAGCGGCTACCAATAGCGGCACGCAGGCCTTCGGCCTCCAGGGTCAGGCCGACCATACGCAGCAGACGCCCTTCGACGACAGGCTGACTGGGCAGGTTGATCGCATCGACATAGCCCGCCAGACGCCTGGCGAAGCTGGTTCGATCAAGGCGCATCGGCGGTTTCCAGATCCAGGCTGATATCCGACTCTGGCGGCTGGGAGACTTGCGCATGCTGCTGCTCAAATAGCTGCTTGAGCGACTGCGCCAGACGCGTTTCGATACTCGCATCGATCAGGCTGTGTTCGGACTCAATCCGGCAGCCGCCCGGCAAAAGGCTTTCATCTTCGAGGATTTTCCAAGACTCTTCGTGACGCTCACGTAGTGCCTTGATGGTCTGGAAATCCTGCGGATTGACGTGAATACGCACACTCTCAGCCCCCATCGGCAACAGCTTGAGCGCTTCTCGCAAGACCTGGCGAACCTGGCTCGAATCGGTGCTCAACTCGCGCTGCACCACCTCTCGCACCATGTGGCTGACCAGGTTTACCAAAGCCACTTCCAGTTGCTGATCCTGCTCGGCAATGGGGTCGAGCAATTGCCTCATGAGTGTTTCCAGGCTAGTGACCTTGACCGCCAGGGCCGCATCGCCCTCCTGCTTGGCTTTGATCTGACCAGCGTGAAAACCGTCCTTCTCACCCGTGGCGAAACCTTCGTTGTAGGCATCCTGACGAAT
This sequence comes from Pseudomonas sp. 8Z, assembly GCF_902506535.1. Classification (GTDB taxonomy): domain Bacteria; phylum Pseudomonadota; class Gammaproteobacteria; order Pseudomonadales; family Pseudomonadaceae; genus Aquipseudomonas. Next base: position 358,185 of record NZ_LR733826.1, on the reverse strand, counting down.
GGCCTCAAGCTCATCGAGTGTCAGTGGTTTGACATCTTCCAGAGGGACTTCTTCGGACTGCGTCGACTCTTCGGCAGCCGCCTCCTCAATGACGGGCTCAACAGCCTCCTCCTCGAGTGACTCGGCATCCGGCGCACCCGGCTCGTCAAAGCTGGGCAACGCCCAGCGATCGAATACGGACAGATCCTTGGCGCGAATCAGCTCGCTTTCAGGCTCCTTGGCCACCATGCTTTACACCATTTCCTCACCGCCCTTGCCGCCCAGCACGATTTCTCCGGCTTCGGCCATGCGTCGGGCAATGGTGAGAATTTCTTTCTGCGCCGTCTCGACATCGCTGACGCGCACCGGCCCCTTGGCCTCCAAGTCATCGCGCAACAGTTCGGCAGCCCGCTTGGACATGTTCTTGAAGACCTTGTCTTTGATCGCATCGTCGGCCCCCTTGAGCGCCAGCACCAGCACCTCGGACGACACCTCGCGCATCAGCGCCTGGATGCCACGGTCGTCAACATCGGCCAGGTTGTCGAAGACGAACATCAGGTCTTCGATCTGCGTCGACAGGTCTTCGTCCACCTCGCGAATCGAATCCATCAACTGACCTTCGACCGAACTGTCGAGGAAGTTCATGATGTCCGCCGCGCGCTTGACGCCGCCCATGGTGGCGCGCGAGGTATTGGCGCTACCAGAGAACTGTTTCTCGAGGATCTGGTTGAGTTCCTTGAGTGCCGAGGGCTGCACGGTATTGAGCGAGGACACGCGCAGGATGATGTCCAGACGCACTTTGTGGTCGAAGTGGCTGAGTACCTCACCGGCCTGGTCAGGATCAAGGTAGGCGACCACGATGGCCTGGATCTGCGGGTGCTCGTAGCGGATCACGTCAGCCACGGCGCGCGGCTCCATCCACTTGAGGCTGTCCAAACCGCTGGTGCTGCCACCGAGCAGGATACGGTCGATCAGATTGCCCGCCTTATCTTCACCCAGCGCAGCGGTGAGCATTTTGCGGATATAGCCGTCGGACCCCACGCCCAGGCTGGTCTGATCGCCAACGATGTCGACAAACTCGGCCATCACCTGCTCCACCTGCTCGCGATGGATATTGCGCATCCCGGCCATAGCCAGACCAACCTTCTGCACCTCTTTCGGCCCGAGGTGGCGCAGAACCTGCGCGGCATCGGTCTCGCCCAACGAGAGCAGGAGAATGGCGGCCTTGTCGACCTTGGTTAGCTTGGTAGCAGTACGATTGTCACTCATCACCGTTGATCCACTCTTTCACCACCTGGGCGACCCTGCCTGGGTCTTCAGCCACCAGGCCTTTGATGGCGTTCAGTTGTGCATCATACCCCTCGGTCGGGCTGGGCAACATGATACTTTGCGGCCCACCCAGGCTGACACGGTCATCGGACAGCTCACCATCCAGCCCGGCCATACGCCCAAGCTCGACATCGCCGCCCTCGGCCAACTCTTTGCTCTTGCTGGCACCAGTGATGTTGTTGAGCACCGGGCGCAGCACACCGAACACCAGCACCAGGATAAACAGCACCCCCAGCACTTGCTTGACGATGTCCCAGAACCAGGGCTGGGTGTAGAACGGGATATCGGGAATCTCTTCGCCCTGCAGCGCACTGAAGGCCGTGTTTATGACACTGACGCTATCGCCACGGCTGGCATCGAAGCCTACTGAGTCCTGCACCAGGCGAGTGAAGCGCGCCAGATCGTCGGCGCTCCATGGCACGCGGGTAGCTTCACCGGTAGCCGGGTCGACACGCACCTGATCATCCACCACCACTGCCACCGACAGACGACGCAGGCGACCTTGCTGCTGCTTGGTATAGCTCACCGAACGATCCAGTTCGAAGTTACGCGTAGACTGCTCGCGCTTGTCGGCCGGATACGGCGCCAACATCGGCTGACCGGTAGTCGGATCCATAATCTGCTGACCATTGGCATCGACCAGTGGCTGGCCTGCGGCAATCGGCCCGGCAGGCGCGGCAGCCCCACCAGCAGCCTGCTGCGGCGCAGCAGCCGGGCCAGGCGGTTGATTGGACAGCGCGCCCGGCACACCTTGCGGCGGCAGACTGCTTTGACGTTGTTCGTTGACCTGCTGCTCACTACGCAACGCCGGCTGATCCGGGTTGAACATCTCGGAGGTGGATTCCACCGCACTGAAGTCGACGTCCGCCGAAACCTCGGCCTTGTAACGACCAGAGCCCAGCACTGGCTGCAGAATATTGTGCACACGCTGAGTGAACAGGCTTTCCATGCGGCGGGTGTAATCGAACTGCTTGCCGGCCATGGTCAACTCGGAAAGCTCCTGCTGATCGGACAGCAGATTGCCTTTCTGGTCGACAACCGTGACTTGATTCTTGTCCAACTCCGGCACACTGGTGGCGATCAGATTGACGATAGCCATGACCTGGCTCGGCTCCAGCCCACGCCCCGGATACAGCTCAACCAACACCGACGCGCTGGGTTTGCGTTCGTCACGCACGAACACCGAGGCCTTCGGCATCGCCAGATGCACGCGCGCGCCTTTGACGTTATTGAGGCTGGAAATGGTACGCGCCAGCTCGCCTTCCAAGCCGCGACGATAGCGCGTGGCCTCCATGAACTGACTGGTGCCCAAGCCCTGCTCACGGTCGAGAATCTCGAAGCCGACGTTATTGTCGGTCGGGGCCACACCGGCTGCCGCCAGGCGCATACGTGCGTTGGCCATGTCTTCGGCCTTGACCAATAGCGCGCCGGAGTTGGGTTCGACGGTGTAGTTGATGCCAGCGTTGGTCAACACATCGACGACCTGGCTCGCGTCCATGCCATTGAGGCTGCCATACAAAGGACGGTAATCAGGCTGCTGCGACCACAGCACGACAGCAAAACCGATAGCCACACTCGCCGCCAAGCCGACCAGCAGACCAAGCTGGCGCAGCACCGACATTTCGGAGAGGTTTTCCAGAAAGCTCAACCCCAACAACGGCTTCTTCGAGTCTGCCGTTTCGGACTTGGCCGGTACGTTTGCTACTGCGGCTTCAGCCATGGATCAATCCTCAGACCGGCATCTGCATGATGTCTTGATAAGCCTGAACCAGCTTGTTACGCACCTGGGTCACAGCCTGGAAAGAGACGCTGGCTTTCTGCGACGCGATCATCACATCCGTCAGATCGACGCCGCTCTGCCCCATCTCGAAGGCAGTCGCCAACTTGTTGGAAGCTTGCTGAGTCTCGTTGACCTTATTCACCGCCTGACCAAGCATTTCCGAGAAGCTTGGCACACCCTGCACAGGCTCGCTGGCAACCGGCTTCTGCCGGGCCATGGCCTCGGCTTGCATAGCGCGCATTTCCAGCATCAAGCGATTGAATTCGACACCTTGACTCATCACATCCTCCACTGCCCGCTTTTTGACACTAGCGGTGCTTTACAGGGGTATCTGCAACAAGGATGCCAAGAGAGCGACTGCAAGCAACAAGCTGCAGGCAAGAGCAAGCCCGGTGACGGGATGCGCAATCGGTAGGAGCGGATTCATCCGCGAAAAGGGATAGCCCCGCGCCCGCCAGAATCGCAAGTGAAATGGCTCCTACATGAAGAGCCAGGCGATGGCGAACGCAGTTTTACCAGGGCAGGATCAACTGGCGTAGAGGTAAGCCTCCACATCCATGCCGGCGTCGCGCATTTGCGCGAGCTTGTAACGCAGGGTACGCGGACTAATGCCCAGGCGCTCGGCAGCCTCTTTGCGGCGGCCACGTTCGGCGCGCAGGGTATCAATGATCACCTGGAATTCTCGGCGACGCAGATCCTCGCCCAGCGCGCCCGCCTCGGCAGCCTGCGCAGCCGCCTGGGCAACCGGCGCAGCCACTGCTGGCGCACTCACAGACACGCTTGCCAAGCGCGGCGCAGGCATACGCACCGCCTGCCCAAGCAACGCACTCAAGCACAGATCCTCAGGCTGAATAACGCCGCCCTGCTGCAGAATCAGAGCGCGCTGCACGGCGTTATCCAACTCCCGCACATTACCCGGCCAGGCATGTTCGACCAAGGACTGCACAGCCGCCTCGGAAAAACGTACCGGCGCATGATTCATTTTTTTGACGTGGCGCGCCAAGAGGCGCTCGGCCAGCGGCAAAATATCGGCAGGACGATCACGCAACGGCATCCAGGCCAGCGGGAAAACCGACAGGCGATAGTACAAATCCTCACGGAAGCGCCCTGCCGCCACTTCACCAGCCAGATCACGGTTACTGGTCGCCAGCACGCGGATGTTCAGCGCCACCGGCTTACGCGCCCCAACCCGCTCCACTTCACGCTCCTGCAAGACCCTCAACAGCTTGGCCTGCAGACCCAGAGGCATCTCGGAAATTTCATCGAGCAAGATGGTGCCACCATCAGCCAACTCGAACTTGCCAGGCTGCGAACTAACCGCGCCAGTAAAAGCGCCTTTCTCGTGACCGAACAACGTAGCTTCAAGCATATTGTCTGGAATCGCCGCACAGTTGATCGCGATGAAGGGGCCAGCGGCGCGCGGCGACTGCTGATGGATATAGCGCGCCAACACTTCCTTACCAGTGCCCGACTCCCCCGTAATCATCACCGTCGAATCGCTTTGCGCCACCCGCGCAGCCAACTCCAGCAACTGCCGACTGGCAGGCTCCAGCGCCACCGGCCCCGCCTGATCGCCCTCACCGAGGCGACCGAGCGCATGACGCGCCACCAGCTCAAGCAAGGTACGCGGCTCGAAGGGCTTGACCAGGTAATCAGCGGCGCCTTGGCGAATCGCATCCACGGCACGCTCAACGGCACCAAAGGCCGTCATCAACAACACCGGCAACTGAGGGTGGCGGCTGCGAATCTGTGCCAACAGCCAATGACCATCCATGCCCGGCATATTCACATCACTGACCACCAGACTGAAAGGCTCTTGCGCCAGCGCCGCCAGGGCCGCCTCTGCGCAATCCACAGCGCGATAGGCATAACCGCCAATGGACAGGGTATCGGCCAGGGCCTCACGCAGCGCGCGATCATCTTCGACAAGCAGGACTTTGGCTACCATGAGGTTACTCCCTGTAGGCATGCGGCGCTGTGTTCAGCAGCGGCAGAGAAACGGTGGCACAAGTACCGCGCCCAGGGCGCGAGCGCAGCACAAGCCGCCCTTGATGCGCCTTGGCAACAGCCTTGACGACAGCCAAGCCCAGACCGGTACCCGTGGTTTTGGTGGTGAAAAACGGTTCGCCCAAGCGCAGCAGCGTTGCCTTATCCATCCCTGGCCCGCTGTCGCTGATGCACAGGCGCAACTCATTTGCGCGCGAGTAAAAATGGATTTTCAGCCGTGCCTGGCGACCACTGGCCTGGATGGCGTTTTCAATCAAATTGATCACCGCGCCAACCAACGTATCGCGATTGCACAACAACTCACCGCCCCGGATATCGCACTGCCAGCGCACGGCCAGACCAACGAGATGAGGCTCAGCCGCTGCGCGCAATGCATCGAATAGCGCCTGCGGCGCCAAACGATCAGGCAACGGCAACTCACCACGCGCAAAGATCAGCATGTCGCGCACCTGGTTTTCCAGCTCGTGCAGACGCTCCTTCAGACGCCCCGCAAACCGCTGCTGCTGTTCATGCGCCAACACCTGTTCACTGAGATGACTGGCGTACAGCATGGCTGCCGAGAGTGGTGTACGAATTTGGTGAGCCAATGAGGCCACCATGCGCCCCAACGCAGACAGCCGCTCATGACGCGCCAGTTGCTCCTGCAAGCGCCGAGTTTCCGTCAGATCATTGAGCAGAATCAGTTGCCCAGGCTCACCATGCAGCGAGCGGGTCGAGATCGAAAGACGACGTCCATCCTTGAGGGATATTTCATGCCCATCATCTTCACGAGGCGAGAAATTGCGTGCAATGACCTCACGCCACAACATGCCGACCAGCGGCTTGCCCAGCAACGCACAGGCCACCGGATTAGCCTCTCGCACCACACCCTGACCATCAATCACCACCACGCCGCCTGGGAGCAAATCCAGCAGGCTTTGCAGTCGATGAGCCAGACGCTCCTTCTCAGCCAATTCCTGCATACGCTGAGCACTGACCAGCGCCAGTTCGCCCTTGAGCTCGCTGACGCGCGCCTCAAGGAGCCCATAAGACTCGTTGAGTTGATTGGACATCTGGCTGAACAGAGCAAAAGCCTGCTCCATGCCTGCCCGGCTGGCCTGCTCAAGCGGAGCGGAGGACGACGGGTTAAGCGCGTCCAAAGTGCTGATGGGTAGAGTCATCGCTGTTTCTCGCAGTGCGCCGTCAGAAGACGGTCGTTTACAAGAGAACTAGCAATAGCCGTGCCTATTTTTTTATTGTTATTTTTCAATAACTTAAAAAATAAAGCCGGAGTCTGCGTCAAAGCTCCGGCTTTAGTTTCGGCAATGCCGACACGATTATGGCGTCACAGACTAGGACTACTCCTCGTCAGCACCCTCTTCATCGCGGCGACTCATGCCGTACTTACGCATCTTCTCGACCAATGTGGTACGACGAATACGCAGACGCTCAGCCGCACGCGCCACCACACCACCGGCGTCATCCAGCGCCTGCTGAATCAAGCCCTGCTCCAGATTGCCCAGGTAATCCTTCAGATCGAGCCCTTCAGGCGGCAACATCGCCGGCGTATCGAATCCAGGCAAGCCGGCCACGATGGCCGCACGCTCTTCTATTTCATCGCGCAAAGTGGCTGCCAACTGCTCATCTTCATCATCGACGTGGCGGAATTTTTTCGGCAACTCACCCACCCCGATAACGCCATAGGGATGCATGATGGCCATACGCTCGACCAGATTGGCCAGCTCACGCACGTTGCCCGCCCAGTCATGCCGACACAGCGACATGATGGCTGCCGAATTGAAACGAATGGAGCCACGCTTCTCGTGCTCCATGCGCGAGATCAGTTCGTTCATTAGCAACGGGATGTCTTCGATGCGCTCACGCAACGGCGCCATTTCGATCGGGAAGACGTTGAGGCGGTAGTACAGATCCTCACGGAAGCTACCTTCCTCGATCATCTTCTCCAGATTCTTGTGGGTTGCCGCGATAATCCGCACGTCAGCGGTCTGCGTCTTGTTACTGCCAACACGCTCGAAGGTGCGCTCCTGCAACACACGCAGAAGCTTGACCTGCATCGGCAGCGGCATATCGCCGATCTCGTCAAGAAACAGAGTACCGCCATTGGCCAACTCGAAACGCCCCGCCCGGCTGGTAATGGCGCCAGTGAAAGCGCCCTTTTCATGACCGAACAGCTCGCTCTCCAGCAACTCAGCAGGAATAGCGCCACAGTTGACTGGCACGAACGGGGCCTCACGCCGCTTGGAGTGATAGTGCAGGTTACGCGCCACCACCTCCTTGCCGGTGCCTGATTCACCCAGAATCAGCACACTGGCCTCAGTATCGGCCACCTGCTGCATCATCTGCCTAACCTGCCCAATGGCACGACTGGTGCCCACCAGGCTACGAAACAGATTGGGCTCTCGCTGGCGTCCACGATCACGCGCCTGGTCGTACATCTCCCGATATACCTGAGCACGATGCAGCGAATCGAGCAGCTTGTTGTAGCTCAGCGGCATCTCCAGACCGGCCAGCACGCGCCGACGCAAATCCTCTGGCCACTCACTGGTGGCAGGAGCATCACCAACGGTCAATAAAGGCAGGAACTCATCCCAAGCAACGATCTGCTTAGTCAGTTCCAGCGCACCACCCTTGCTCTGCACTTCCCCGAGGAGGACGCTGAGGACGTCGCGGCTGGAATCGAGCGCAGCAACCACCTGCTTCCATTCCTGGCTGCTACAGCTAAGGTGTTCTTCCCCAAGGAAGTTCAGAATGATCGCCAGCTCATGGCGGCGCGCGGCATTGTCGTCAATCAGAAGAATCTTGGTTTCACGCCACATCTTGTGTATGTCTGACCCAAGGAGTGAAAAGGAATGGCACGCCATGGACTCGGCGATAACCGGCAACTGGCCACTAGTAAAGTCAATATTTTGTCCGCAGTCAATTTTATGGCGTGCTTTTTTTGCCCGCATGCAAACAATAGCTAAGCAGTTGTTTGAATTATCGGGAAGGAGAATTCGATGAAAAGCCGCACATCACTGCAGAAACACTGTAACGAAGAAGGGCTCGCCTCTCGGCAAGCCCTTATGTCGACGCAGCTATCAACCAAACAATTGATAGACCTTAGCGCCTTGATGGGAATGATTCAATTGCACCAACTCATTGGCCAGACGTTGCTGCTCAGTCTGGCAAACAGTGACCAGCTCTCGGTAAAGGCTAAGCAGTTGCTGCATGCTGTTACGCAACAACTCTTCATCTTGGATGCCGTCAGCCATTGCCGCATCCACCGCCATCCGGCACTGCAAATCCAATTCGCCAATGGCAGCCCAGTCCTGCTTGGTTAACGCATCTCGCAGCGCTACACCTGTCGCTTCCAAACGCTGGACGGATGAATTCATTGCATTTCTCCTCCGACACCACGCTTTATTGAGCGATGGCATCCCAGCCTAACTTGACGTTGAGCAGCAAACCCGAAACCTCTTCGAGCAAGGCTGGTTCATTGCTGACATTCGCCTCAGTCAGACGATTGATCATGTATTCATACAACTTGTCGAGGTTGGCAGCCACCTCGCCACCTTGCTGGTGATCAAGACTCTCACGCAAGCCAGCGATAATCGCAACACTTTTGCCAAGCAACTCGCCTTTAAGAGCAGTTTGGTCACGTTCCATCGCCCCCCGCGCCTGAGCGATACGAGCCAGCCCACCCTCCATCAACATCTGAATCAGACGGTGAGGGCTGGCATCAACCACTTTGGCTTGGGTGTTGACGGTCTGGTACTGCTTGAGGGCCGCCATAGCATTCATAATCGCTCTCGCTCTACCGATGAACTGGGATATCCAGGCTATCGGCGAGCCTCTGCCAATCTTTAGCGATTTTGCTCAAACAGCAGGTGCAGGCTCAACTTCGGGGCCGATGGCATCCCAGGCGTCTTTGATATCGCCCAGCAAGGCCTGTACTTCATCGAGCGTGCGTGGAGTGTCGTCCAGCGCAACGCCAGCCAAACGGCGGGTCATGTAGTCGTAGAGCGAGTCGAGATTCTCAGCGATTTCACCACCGAGCTCTTTATCCAACGCAGCCTGCAGCACGCCCAGAATGGTGATAGTGCTACCAACTGCCATACCGCGAATTTGCGTGTCGCCTTCAGCCTGGGCCTGACGTGCCAGCATCAAGCGCTGTAATGCCCCTTCGAGCAGAAGCTGCACGGTACGATAGGGCGATACATCCTGACTGGTTTTGACCTGCTTGTAGGTATCGATGGGCTTCTTACTCATACCAGGTATCCTTATTCATTCCTCACGAAGCCGGGCAGGTTAGCGAGCATGCCACTGAGGCTATCGCTGGTTCGTTTGAGCTGCCCAACCAGCGAATCCATTGCGTTGTACTGGGAGTAAAGGCGGGTCTGCAGGCTCTCAACGCGCTTAGTCAGCGCCTCGCGCTGCTTGTCCACGTCCTTCTTGGTAGCTTGCAAGGCATCATTGCGCTGCTTCAACACGCCGTTATCGGAAACATAGTTGCTGGTGAAACTCGACAGACGCCCCATCAGGCCATTATCGCCGGCGAGATAAGCGCCTACCTGCTCAAAATTCTCATCCAGAGCTGCAGTCAGCTTGGTGTCATCCAGGGACAACTTACCGTCTTTGCCAGTCGTAATGCCTAACTGCGCCAGAGCCTGAATACCCTCTTGCCCAGGCGAGCTCACCAGTTCGTTACGCATGCCTGAAAGCAAGCTGCGCACCGATGTATCACCAAACAACGGGCCGGTTACCGGCGCAGAACCATCTACTGGCACATAAGCCGTGAGCTGGGTCGTTGTTGTGATCAATGCGTTGTAGGCATCGACAAATTTCTGCAGATTGCTTTTAACACCCGCGCGATCCACGCCAACGGTCAAGCTGATGGTTTTGCCATCTGCGAGATCGCTAGAGCTCTGCGCCGAAGCCAGATCGAGAGTCACCCCCTCCAACGCATCGTCGATTCGATTGGAGCTACGCACCAACTGCAGACCATCGATGGTCAGCTTCGCCGACTGAGCCTGAGAAATCACGCCCCCGGCACCAGTAGCGGAACTTGGCTTGAGGAACGCATCAGCGTTATCAGGATCTGCAGTCGGAGCAAACGCCTGAGAGGTCAACTGATTATTACCAGTCGTGACCCCATCTTCAGTGACAGCCACATTGATATCATTGCCCGCACCCGTTTTGGTGGAGCTAAGCACCAGCCGAGAACCGGAGTCATCGGTGATGATGGTCGCGCTGATACCGCTGTCCTTGCCCGCCTCATTGATGGCATCACGCATACCGGCCAGGGTGTTATTGGCCGCCGTCACGTCGACACTGATGCTGGTTGTACCGCTGGAAATCTCAAGCGTACCGCTATTGAAAGTTGCAGCAGAGCCGCCGGAGACAGACTGCAAAGCCACCTTACTGCTGGTAGCCAATTGCTGAACTTGCACGTTGTAACTGCCGGCCGACGCGGTGGCACCTGCAGTGGCTTTCAGCACGCTGCTGCTGGAAGTGCTGGCCGTACGTGACTCGAATAAGGAGGTCTTGTTCAGCGAGTCAACAGCCGTCTTGAAGGTATTCAACGCGCCGGTCAGGTTACCGATAGCCGAAATACGCGTCGTGGTTTCTTTCTCGAGGTTATCGAGTTGATTGGTCTTGGGCGAACTTTCCGCATTGACCAATGTTTTGACGATGTCGTCAATATTGAGCCCCGAGTTGATCCCTGTGATACCTGCCATGTCGCGTTACCTCGTCAAAAATTCGACTTCACTCGCTCAATGAACAAGTGTCAGTCAAAACCCGTGCCAAGGTTTACCTCTCAAGCCTCGGCTTTGAACAACAAGCTGCGCACCTCTGTCAGATTTTCTGCCAGTTTGAGCGCTTCTTCCGAAGGAATTTGTCGGATAACGTCGCCAGAGCCGGCATCGGTCACCTTGACCACAACGCGTCCAGAACCATCGTCAACCGCAAAGTTGATACTGCGCCGCACTGTCTGAACAAATTCCTGAATAGTCGCCACCGCCTCTTCTACCTTGTCGCGGCTCACCTCCTCGGTGGGCTGAGCGACGAGTGAGCTGCCTTGCTCTTCGGTGGATTGAGCGGGCGTAACGCCAGGCACCCCTTGCTTGTGCTGGGAATCGGTCACGGCTGGAGCCGAGGATGCCACGTCGCGCGAAGCGGTGGGGTTGATCGGGGGTTTTATCGAGCTGACGTCCATAAATTAATCCTCAGAATGAGGTAACGGGGAGAAGAGCTGTGCCCTTCCCCCCGTAGTCTAGCGCCTTCTACCTTAACCCAGCAGACTGAGCACGGCCTGCGGCAACTGGTTGGCCTGGGCCAAGATTGCGGTGCCGGCCTGCTGCAGGATCTGGTTCTTGGTCAGCTCCGAAGTTTCGGCAGCGAAGTCAGTGTCACGGATACGCTGACGGGCGGCCGAGGAGTTTTCCGAGATGTTCTGCAGGTTCGAGATGGTGTTCTCGAAGCGGTTCTGCACCGCACCGAGCTGGGCACGCTGGCTGTCGATGTTGGAGATCGCGCCGTTGATGATACCCAGTGCATCCTGCGCCCCGGCTGAGGTGCTGATGTCGATGGTGTTAACCGCATCCAGCTCGCTGAAGGTATCACTACCCAGACCACCGCTCATGCCGTTGACCTGGAAGGCGTCAGCCGCCTCCAACTGCACTTGGCCATCGGCGCGAGCACCGCCGCCTACGGCGATCGTTGCAGCAGCACCGACAGTGCTGGTGCCGTCAAAGCTATTGGCCTGCAGAGTCGCGCCACCCGAGCCTGCGTAGTTACTGATGCTGATTGCATCACCACGAGAGCTGGTCAACTCGATGGTATTGCCTTTGGAGACTGCCGAGATACCAGTTTTACCGGTTTCACGGTTGATCGCATCGGCCAGCGAAGACAGGTCGCTGGTGTCGCTAACCACCGCAGAAACGGTGGCCGCGTCACTCGCCGTCGACTTGCTGGTAAGGCCCGACAGGTTGAACGAAACAGTACCCGAGGCGGTGATGCCACCGAGGGTAGCTACGGTACGGGCGTTAGCAGTCACACCGGTTTCATCACTCTTGGCGTTGATAGCACGTGCCACTTCGCTGGCCGAACCACTTGCAGTACCGGCGATCGCGACATCACCATCAGAGAGTTTGGAGTTGATATTGAACGAGGCGTCGCCGTAAGCACTACCAGAAGTCGCGCTGAAAGCTGCGCCCGAAGCAGTGGCCTGAGCAGCACCACCGGAAGTGGTAACACGGTTGATACCGATACGATCAGTGGCCGCCGAGCCGATGGAAACGCTGATGGTTTCATAGGCGTTGGCACCGACCTGGAAGCTCTGCGAACCAAAGCTGCCGTCGAGGATCTTGCGGCCACCGAAGCTGGTGGTGTCAGCGATACGATCCAGCTCCTGTTGCAACTGAGACACTTCACCTTGCAGTGCCGCACGTTCAGTGGCGCCGTTGGAGCCGTTGGCCGATTGCAGGGCCAGGTCACGCATACGCTGCAGAATACCGGTGGACTGCTGCAGAGCACCTTCAGCGGTCTGCGACAGAGAGATACCGTCGTTGGCGTTACGAGTAGCAACGCCCAGGCCATTGATCTGGCTGGTCAGGCGGTTGGAGATCTGCAGACCAGCAGCGTCGTCTTTGGCGCTGTTGATGCGATAACCGGTGGACAGACGCTGGAGGGAAGTATCCAGGCCTTTGGACGAGGAGTTCAGGTTACGCTGAGTGTTGAGGGACGCAACGTTAGTGTTGACTGTAAGGGCCATGGTATTGCCTCCAGATGACCTTGAGTACCGTTTGTCTGAGCCTGCGAGCTCGGGCCTGCTTGCTCAGACGCCCAGATAGTTCGCATTCGATCTCTTTATCGGCGCCTCCCCCAGGAGCTTTAGAGGCTTTTTAAAGCTTTTTTTTATTCTTTACAGACAATCACTTAACGCGGAAAAACGGTGCAAGACAGATTTTCGTCTGAATCCCGTCGGGTCAATCGTATTGACCCGACGGGATTTACAGCCTCAATCCGGCATCCAGGCGCTGCGCCAGCGCGCGAGATTTTCGCCGTCGAGCATCCAGTCGCGGTACACCGCCTCGCGCAGACGATCACCCGCTGCGGCACAAGCATCGAGATCATTAATGTGCATGCGGATGGCATCGACCCAGTCACGGAAGCGGTTCTTCACTCGCGTCACCGGCAGATCACCGCGATAGCACACCAGATCACTGCACACCACCGGGAAGCCGCAAGCACCGTATTCAAGCAAGCGCAGGTTGCTCTTGCACTCGTTGAACAAATTCTGCTCAACCGGCGCCAGCGCCAAGTCCAGGTCCAGTTTCGCCAACGCAGCCGGATACGATTCAATATCGACCCCGCCGTGGAATTCATGAACGTAAGGCCTGAGCACATCCGGGCACATGCCCATAAAGACCCACTCGACCTCGTTCGCCAGCTCGCGCACGACATCGACGATCAGATCCAGGTCACCCGTGTGGCTAATGCCACCAGCCCAGCCGACACGAGGCTTGCTGCCACGCTGACGCTGGCTTTCCAGCCCCTGCCACCAGTTCACTGGCAGGCGGTTCTGAATCACCCGGATGTCACCATGCAATCCGGCAAACGCCTCAGCCAGCGGCTCGGTAGAGACGACGAAACGATCGACGAAATCCAACCCACGACGCAGGGACTTGAGGATGTCCTTAGGCATCTGCGAACGGTGCACGCTTTTCAACGGCAGGTTGGGCAGATAGTCGTCGAGCTCATAAACGGTAAACGCGCGCGAGAACTTGCGGATACGGCGCATGGCCTCCAAGCGCTCGTCACCAATCTGACGCTGCAGCACGACCACATCCGGCTCGAAGCGGGCAAGGTCGGTGACCTGCAACAACCCCATGGACATCATGCCGTCGGCAAGCCCCTCGGATTTCATGGCCGAGAATGGTTGAATCACTCGATAGTGCCCACACCCCCACGGGTCAGCCGGGTGCGCCAGTATCACCGGCAGGGGCCGCCAACTGAGCGGACGCCAAGTCAGTGACACGTCACTTTCCAGATCAAACCCCCGACCACTGAGTGCCAGGTTGCGGTTGTAGGCCGGATCATTGGCCAATTGCGGCAGATAACGCTCATAGAGCTGATCTTCCACGGCAGCCTCCACCGGCTGGGACTGCGCCTCATGCAAAACCACCGCATGCGCCGCCCAAACAGTCAGGTAACCCGCCTCACGCGCCTTCAGACACAGATCCACGTCACGGAATGCGGCCAAGCTGGCATCCAGTCCGCCGAGCTGACGGAACAATTCGGCACGTACCATCAGGCAGGCCTCACCCACGGCGCTGTAGTTTTGATCGACCTGCAGACGCTGCAGATAACCCGCCTCCTCCATCGGCTCGCCCGCGAAGGCAGGTGTAGCCGGGCCGTTGAGCCCCAGCACCAAACCCGCCTGAGCAATGCGACCGTTAGGTGTAAGCAGCTTGCCGCCAACCACGCCTACTTCCGGACGCTGAGCATGGTTGAGCAATTCGTCCAACCAATCCGCATTGACGATTGCCGCCGCCCCGGAGAGCAGCAGCACGTATTCACCACGCGCCTGCTCGGCTGCGTGGTTCTGCACCACCGAACCACTGGCTGCCAACACACGCACCTTGTCATCGCCCAGCGCGGCCACATCTCGCAACCAGGCACTGACGTCAGCACGCGCACCGGTATCAACCAGCAGCAGTTCGTAATGGGTGTAGGCAGTTTTTTCCAACAAGCTGTCGATACAACGCTGCAGCTCAGGCAGTGGAACATCAGTGGATAAGATGATCGACACCAGCGGCGTGGCAGCATGACCGTAGTGCACGCGGTAGCGTGCAGGCAAACCGGGCAAAACCTGGGCTTGATAGCCACGATTGCGCAAATGACGTTCGATCACCCGGCGCTCGTCGGCGTTATCGCGCAGCGTCGGCGCAGCGGTAATCAGCAGCGGCTCGTCGATATGCCCCAGCCCCACCAGCCCATCCTGCTCGATGAGCCGGGTCAGCAACTCGAACTCGAAGGCATCGGGATACTCGGCATCAAAACCGCCAGCGTTGATGAAGAGATCGCGGCGATACAGCCAATAACGCGCCATCACCAGCGGAAAACTGAGCAACAAATCGAGGTTGAACCCCGGCAAGAAGGCGGCGCCCAGGCTGCCATCGGGCAAGCGCTGCAACTGGTCACCGTAAACCGCGCGGCAATCTGGATTACCAGCCAGTTCTAACGCCGCGACCATCAACCCGCTTTGGGTGAACTCATCACCAGAGCGCGCCAGCATGAACCACTGGCAATCACTCGCCTCGATGGCACGATTGATCTGCGCCGCCATAGGCTCATCGGTCATTGCCAGGAAGTGCAGCTTGTCCGCAGCCGATGTGCTCGGCACGTCGGCTGGCGTGATAACCAGAATACGCAACGTGGCGTAGAGAAAGCGCTCACCCAGCAAACTCTTGAGCGTGACCATCAAGGCTTCAGACTGCCCTTCGCTATCGAGCACTACAACGCCGATAGAGGGGCCGCCCTGGTGCACCTGCAGGTACTCGCCGATCAAACGGTTCTCGGTGGCTGTCGGCAGGCGTTCGGCCAGCCATTGCGTCAGCCCGCCTTGAGGACGTTCCCCGAGGCTTTCGAGCATCTTCTGCCGACCCTGCTGCAGCCCCTCGCTGGCAGAGCCCGCGTAGCGCTCATACAGTTCACGGTACAGCGCCGGGAAGTTCTTACGCTCGCGCCCCAGCATATGATCGCCACCGGCACCCGGCGCTCGCGTGTGCACTTCGCTGGTAACGGTCGGCACATGCACGAACGGGTAGCGCGTGGCCAAACGCAGGAGCATGTCCCAGTCTTCGAACGCCGCCAGGCTGGTATCGAACTCACCAACGCTCGCCAGCATTTGCCGCGGATGCGCCCAGGTATTGACCGGAATGTAGTTCTGCACGAACAGGCGGTCGCGGTCGAACACCTCATGCTTGAACGGCTGGCCACGGCCCAGCTCGATGCGCTGGCCGTCTTCGAGCTTCTCGTTGACGTATTCCACGCCGGTATAGATGACGCTGTCCGGATGCTGCTCGAAGGCCTCGGCCAGCACCGCTAGATGGTTCGGCAGGTAGATGTCGTCGTCGTCGAGATAGACGATGTAGCGCCCGCGCGCCAGCGCCAGCCCGGCGTTACGCGCCGCCGACAGACCCTGGTTGCGCCCCTGACGGATGTAGGTGATAGGGAAGTCGTAGGCGGCAAGCAGATGCTCGACCGGCCCGCCGTTGTCGTTGATCAGGATGACTTCGAAGTCGCGCAAGCTCTGGCTGCCGACGCTGGCGAGTGCGTCCTGCAGCAGATCAGCGCGGTTGTAGGTGGTGAGGATGATGGAGAACAGCGCACATTCGTTTTCTCGAACAAGACTGCTCAAGCGTTCACAGAGTTTTCTGGCCCGCATACCCAGTTCACTCTCACGCTCACTCGGATGTTGCTCCATGCGCCGCCGCAGATGCGCCGCCACCTCCAGTCCGCGCTCCTTGAGGAGGGTCTCAGCACCTCGCTCGAAAACCCCCTCAAGAATGCACAGGTGCCCTTCCAGCGGAGCAGATGAGCTGAAATATTCATTGGAGTGCTGCGCACCGTGCACGCGGTAACTAACGCCCGGCGTGCTAGTAAATATGAAGTCGGGGTAACGCTCGGCCAACTGAACCATAAGGTTCCAATCTCCGGCCCCGCGAATTCTGGTGTCACGCTGCCCGGCTTCAAAGAATGCCTGTCGCCGTATGATCGCCGCAGAGGGCGTGATGTAGTTGTCGTACACCAGTAGATCCGCGACCTCGTTGCGCCCACCGATATAGTCGACCTCACGGTGGCCAGGATGGCGAGGCCCGACCAAAGGTGCACCCTGTTCATTTACCCAACTGATAGTGCTGTAGCCAACAGCAATTCCGGCATCGCGCTCCATTGCGGGAAGAATCCGGGCCACATGCCCCGGATTCATGAAATCATCCGCCATAAACAAGATCAGGTACTTACCCTTAGCAACCCAAAGACCACTAACGCTGTTATTGCCGACACCGAAGTTGCGTCGGTTGCGCATATACCGCACCCGTGGATCTCCAGCGAAAGCCGCCATCACATCCTGAGTATCATCCGTTGAGGCATTATCCAGGACGAGAACCTCTATGGAGTCTACGCCCTGGCTGAGCAGAGAACTCACCGCCTGTTTCAGGTAGCGGGCATAGTTGAAGGCAGGAATCACCACGCTGAGCAACAGCTCGTCACCACGAGCCTGCGAAGCATCAAGCGCAATACCGGACGTCAGTGCGTTGATCCAGAAGTCGATGGTATAGGGATAGATTCGCTCGTCCGGACGCGCACTGCCCTGCATGAGAAACGAGCGCAGGCGGACTGCCATGGCCTGGTAGTCGTTCCAGGCCATGGCATCGAGAAAAGCATGCAGCTCAGCGTCATTGGCAAACGCCGTGCCATCCACATAGCAATCAGCCGGAAACCAGTCGGGGACAGGCGTGACGGCCTTGTGCACTGGTACTGCACCGCAAAGCAAGCACTCCTGCCAATTAGGCGACAGCCAACCCGCCAGTTCGGCATCTGCATCACACACGACAAAATGAGCGTGCTCGAGTTTCACCCCATCACGCCCGAATACATGGGCCCTGTTGTTGAAAGCCGGACGCGGTGGCAAATCCCGGAGTGGCACATCCAGTGGTTGATTCAGCCGAATCAGGTGCTGCCCTTGAAAAGCCTCGCGAGCAGGTAGAAACACCCGATCAAAACGGTCGTATGCGCCTTTCGCCACATCCGTATGCTCCAACCGCATCAGGTAACGGCGCACGTCGGCAGGAACCGCCAATGCCCCCTGCCCAGGGAGATCCTGTTCGATGAAAAGAACAGCATCGTGACTGCCTTGCGCGGTCAATGCGGTCAAACGTTCGAAACGCAGACCGTTGGCATCACCATATAACTGCAAGGGCTCCAGCGGAAGCAACGACAGCAGCCGTGTCCACTGTTCGTCACTCAAGAGGAAAGCCTCATCCTCCACCCCTAGATGAATTCCAGCGATCCCAACTCGCCAGGGCTCACCCTGACAACGACCGCCTGCAATCAAGGCCCAATCCACCACGTTACCCCCTGTCACGGCCTCGCTCGCACGCTGCCTAGTTGAATTTCAATTACCGTAGCTCTGGAGCCTGGCCCAGCTAACCACGCTCTCGATCGACTGATCCAATGCCGTCCATACATCTAACCCTAGCTGGCGCGCTCTGGAGATGTCAGGCACTTAGAAGTATCGGTTGGAGTCACCGGCCTGGCCCTGTATCCGCTAGAGCTCCCCTAGATAAACACGCTCCATCACCCGCCACGCTAACGCAGCCACGCTGATAGCTTCGTCGGAGCCCAGGTTGTAGACCTCGCTGGGCTGCCCCTGGCCAGCAAAGTCAGGAACCTGCCTGCCAGATCGGCACCATGCAGATAGCTGCGTAACGCCTGCCCGCTGGAATGGAGCACGTTCTCATCCGAGCACAGGGCAGCGCGCACGAAGTTACCGTTCACAAAATGCGCCTCGAGTGGCAAGCCAGGTCCGGAAAAACGAAACAGCACGTCATCATGACAGGCAGACCATGCTGTTACGCATACATAAATGACGGCAAGCGTTTCCTGTGTTCGCTTCGCCGTAAGTACTGTTCGCACTGCTGCTGAGGCATGTGCCCGTAAATGTTTCAACGACGCCAGTATCCTCGTCAGAAGCGCCCGGCAAAACACCGTATTGTGCCCGGATCCCCTCAACAGCACGCGCGCATCATGCTGCACAGCCAGCCCAAGCACTCGATATGCACCCATAACAATGGTGTCGAAGAGTTCCAGAGGCTTGCCGTGCGCGACTGCGGAGGTATCGGCAGCCGCATGGAGGATCAACGTCACTTGACGCCCCGGTAGCGCGCGGAGATCACGAACATCGCCACTCAGGCCAGTTCAACCAGGAGCAATGGCGACAGCGTGGTTGCGTGTCGAGAAAGCCCGCCCGCGTACGTGACAACACGCGAACCTCCACCCTCCCCCTTGCAGGTTCAACTGATAGAGCAGCGCCAGCAGCCACTGCCTAAAGAAGCCCGCACCACCAGTCAATAGTGCATGTTGCCCGGCCAATTCATCATGCAGCCCCCATGTAACGGGGATACCTTGCAACACTCGCTGAATGATCGGTGAATGTGAGTAGAAGTCAGGCATCGGCATTACCGCTCCGAAAGTATTAAGCCGACAACTCAATATCTCCCAGCAACGCCGGGGGCTTTAAGCTGTTATCCCCTCAAAGGGGCAAATAATAAGGCCGCCTGCAAGCGGCTGGAGCCAAGTGCCACATACCATGAAGTAAAGGTACGGGGGCGGGGAAACCAGTTTCCGCATGGCTTTTATCTCTTGGCACCGCGCGAAAAGTCGGCAAACGTGATGGGAGGTCATCAAACAGTTCGGAGCGTAGCGTCATGAGTCAATCTACTTCCAGAGGCTTATTGCGCTGGCTTTCGCCCTGCGAGCCTATGGCAATGGCCAGAGCGTCTAGCTGGCGCGCTAGATAGTCGTGCACGTGCAAGTCTGGCGCTACCAAGGCACTCGACTTGTCTAGCCCCGACGCTTTGTAAGCACGTAGCAGAGCCAGGCTGGTCTGCCTGACGAACATATCGTCACACGAGCGCAGCAGGGTTTCGAATTCGATGGGCGGCAGGCTTCCGTGGTTCAGGATCCAACGCATG
Source organism: Pseudomonas sp. 8Z (assembly GCF_902506535.1). Lineage (GTDB taxonomy): Bacteria > Pseudomonadota > Gammaproteobacteria > Pseudomonadales > Pseudomonadaceae > Aquipseudomonas. The sequence goes on along the minus strand of NZ_LR733826.1, from coordinate 338,349 downwards.
CCCAAAACCCGGTGCACAGCATTCAGGTAGCGTCGCACCGGGATTTGGCTTCCTTGCAGAAAATGCTCCCAAAGCCCACGCCCCTTGGAATAAAGCAGATCAAGCACATGCAGCTCGTCAAGATGGGAGCAATGAACTTCTGGCCAAACCTGCTTCAGGTAACCACGGTCGTCCCAGACGCGGCGGCATAACAGCAACTCCGTCACGTGATTCTCAGGCCCAGACGAATTTCGGCACTTCGATGCCAGAGCCATTTCGCTACGCTGGTGGTAGGTGGGGAAGCATGCCCACTTTGATTGCGGCCGTGCGCTTACGGCCTTGATATGCCAAGAAAGCACATCGCAGGAACGCCCCTTGGAGTCCTCCAGGGTCAACGCAAGCCTAAGCCTATCAGGCTTACTATGGACGGCATAAATATCGTCATCACTGAGCGAAGTGGCCATTCCCATAGGCCGACTACCGTACTCACCAGCAAAAAGGAATGTAACTCCATGTACCTCTTCTGCCCGGTCGACCCAGGCATTCAGATTGAGGTACGTCGGACTGCCCGCTTCGACAAGCACCCCCCTCATTCGCCAGACCCAGTCAGAACGGCCAGACGTTTCCTCCCATCCTGAAAGAAGCTCATCAATACTTGACGATGAAGGAGAGTGCATTTCTCCATGTCCTTCTCGTCGAGAATCAACAGGCATCGTCCAGAATAGGCGCCTCCCAGCATTTGCGGGTCGTCAAGGATTGTCAGGTCGGGGCACGTATGCAAGGGCGCACGTTCAAGTGAACTAAGTTCCACTCGATACAGCGATGCCTGAAGCCGCTCCCAATACGATAGCTCGGTCGTCCTTACCACCTGAGCGCCCAGCTTGGCGAAACGCAACCCCAGTTCAGCCCAGTCACGGCTGGCATCGTTAATCCGCAGGCGCCGAAAATTAACCGTGCCATGGCGCTGAAAAACTTCTTTACCCATTATTCGCAATAATCTGGCCAGCAAGCCATGGAAGGACTCGGCACCAGCACAGGGATAACGGTAAAAAAACGGGTGCAGCACCGGAGCTGGCAGAGGTCGTGCGCCATGGTCTTCGACAAAACGTATCGCTGCTTCGAGCGTCGAGCGATTCAGGTATTCCTCATAATCGTCTTCACTCATCGATAGCACGATGAACTTACACCCCTTGGAAACTAAGAACGTCGCCCTGTGCTTGCCGCTGGTAAGGTTGAAGTGTCCCCTCGGGTTCCATACAGCCTCCGGTGCGTTGCGTGTAAAGAACTCTCGATCAAGCTCCCAAGCCAGGCTCATCTGCTCGTGAACCATCGCTCGATTTTGAATGACATTCTCTTTCCAACGCTCGGTGGTCGCGTAGTCGCCATTGCGCCTGGCGGTATAGACGATGAAGTCCTCGATATAGAAATCTGGGCTGGCCTTTGCATCGCCGCCAAGGTATTCAAAAAACTCCAGATGAGGGAACATCGCAGCGATTGGGACGTTTTCCCAAGCATAACTGGCATCGCCATAAAGGTTGGTGGCGATGTCTGAGACAGGTATATGAGCTAAGACACGACCCGCTGCGGTTCGAATCGACGCATAGTCGCGCCACTCAACCCTGAAACTGAGGCGCGATACTGGAACCTGACGCGGCAGTGTCAGCGATCCAGCCACAGCCTGATCGAAGGTTTCAGCGATTGCCTCAAGGCCTTCCATACCGCGCTTGTCGAACACTGAACGATCAGCTGCCTTGAAAACGATCCGCTCATAACCCAGCTCAATCAGGCGATTAACCAGATATTCGTGCTCGAAAATATTCTTGATCGCTATGAACACGACCAATCGCTTGCGTCTGTCGGCTGAGAACGGTGCTTGCTCAAGGCTATGCACCGGCACCCCCATGCACGTTTCAAGTTCATCGCCACGCTTGTCGAAGAAAGCGACGACTCGGCTAATCGCTCGGATATTTCGGCAAACCAGTGTACCCAGGGCCGCGGCACCATAGATGACAACCTCCGTTTCCGGCCCCCACTCGAAGACATCTGTCACCTTATTGCTCCTTTTATTCCCTTGTCCTGAAAGGTTCGGGCAAAGACAACCAGATAGCGCACCGTACCGAACCGGACACTTTCATTGAGGAGACAATAAGTGTCGAACGAGGAATGAGCGAGAACATGTTCAGCTTCCTCGAGGCCGAATGACTCATAGAACAGATAGCTAGCGGTCATTTCATCCAACTGCTTGATTTCTTTCACAGACAAGGGATCGGGGCTTGCTACGCAATCGATCAAAAGCACACCGTCATGGCGGGATAGTTCCCTAGTTCGCCAGTCAGCCTCCACGCAATGGATATCAGCGCACTTGAGCAAAACATTCAGCCGTTGCAACAAGCCGAATAAAACGCTGTCCGGCTCTAGTGCGGTCATTTCAATCCCTAATCTACGAAGCCCTTGAGCGAAATGCCCAGCCCCCGCCCTAAGATCCGCGAAGCGCATTCGTGACAATGCGACGTCCTGGCCGATAAGAAAGTCCAATATCGCCTCAAGCGCGGTACGGCGGGCATTCTCATGCTGCGATGGAAGCGGGTAGAAATCGGCATGAGGAATTGGGGTTGGCACCTGCACATCGGCATGCGCCTGCAGATAATCGGTCACCTCAGTTAAACCTGGTGCCTTGAGCCACTGCCAGTAATCCTCGGCAGACATCCGGCACGGTACATGCGTTAGTCCCTGCGAGAATAAAAAAGCCAGACGGGTATTGCCATCGAGTATGAAAAAATAGCCGCGCTCGTGCCATTTGACCTGTGCGGGGTGCCGAACAAAGAATGCCGGATCCAGACTGAATGCTTTCGTCATGTGCTGAAAGTGACTTACATAACGCGCAGCCATTTCGCCCGCTAAGACATTGTCTACCGAAAAGACACGCTCCCTTAACTTCATGTTGTGGCGAGCCACGGGTGCCATCTGCAAGCCCCGTCCCGTCCTGAGTGAGTCGAAGAGTTCACACAAGGGGTCGTTCAGATAAAACGGGTAATCTTCCAGCGTCCAGTGTGCTGTCGGATCTGGTGAAGTGTCGTGCAAGACATGGCGCTCTGGAGAATAGGACCAAGCCCTTCTAGGCGATCGAAACAACAGGCTAATCGGCAAATACGCAGTGATCGCACCATTTTCCTCGCTGAGCGGAGCTTGGAAGGGCATTGTTTCTCTTATCTGCGGCAAATAGGGTTCAACATGCATGCCCGCCAGCCTGCCGCCTTCGAACAGCCGGTCATACAAGGCATTTACGGCATGGCGCTGCTCACCGCCGATCAGATCTCTTTTGAAAATCAGCAGCGTGAAACCGTAGCGGAAAAGCACTTCTGCCAGCGTCTCATGAGCGAAATAGTCAGAAACTGCAAGAATGACCGGTAGCCTCTTTTGCAGATTTGATAACTGCGGATCGTCGGGAGTATGGACAGGAATATTTCCGACATTGCCAATCGTCTTTGCACGCTGGTCCAAGAAGCAGTCCACCTGCATGCCTTGATTGAGCAAGTTTGCCTGCATGATCCGCCCGAGCATGCCGGCGCCGTAGATGATGAAGGATTGGTTCGCGTCGACCTCAAGCGCCATGTTGACCCTCCGCGCCCAGCCCGCGCGCCCATGCGGCCATCAGATCAATGGAGGAGTCCAGAGAAGTCCACACATCCAGCCCCAGAGCACGAGCCTTGCCAATATCGGGCACATAGCGAGCTGTACTTCCTTGGGAATCGCCAATCTGTAGATTTTTCTGCGGTGCCACCCGCTGCTGCACTCGTTGCGCCAGATCGGAGATGCTCAATGGCTGGTCAGATCCGACGTTGTAGGTAGCACCGGCTTCGCCGCAGGCCAACAAAGTCAGTAACCAAACAGCAAGATCGGCACCGTCCAGGTAACTACGTACCGCTTCGCCGGTTGAATTGAGGACGATCGCCTCCCTGTAAAGAGCATCGTGAATGAAATTGCCGAGGGCGAAATGCCCCGTCAGCGGCAACCCAGCACCGGAAAACGCGAAACAACGCGTCAACAGCACTTCCGTACCAAAGCGTTCGGCATACAGTGCAGCCAAGGTTTCCTGAACGCGCTTGCCCTCTCCATATGCACTGCCCGCCAGGGCACTGTCGCATGCCATCGGAGTCGACTCGGCAACCGGGACAGCCCCGGTATCGCGCCCATATTGAGCACCAGAACCGGTGAACAGCACACGCCGGATACCATGCTCCACCGCAATATCAAGTACATGACGGGCGCCAATAACCAGGGTATCGAAAAGCGCCAGGCCATCACGCTGGGCGGCCTGGGAAGTATCGGTTGCCGCATGTAGAAGGAAATCGGGAGAGTCGCCATGCAGCGTGAACGTCTTGATATCACCCTTGAGCATCGTCAGCCAGTTCGCCGTGCGATAGCGGGGCACTTGATGCAAAAAAAACTCGGGCTGGCGTGACAGTGCTGTGACACGGATCGCAGCGCCCGTTTCATTGAGCAGGTCGAGCAGAGCCAACAGCCATCGCCCAAAAAAGCCAGTCGAACCTGTGATCAATAAATGCCGTCCATACAGCGGACGAATGCCGCCCAAATGCCCCTCTAACGTCATCAAGTGACTACGAATGAGTGGATTGCTCAATGAAACCGACATCTATGCTTCACTCGTTGCATACAGTGCTTGGTCAAAACTTATTAGCGCGTAACAGCGCAGGTAAAACCGATAATCCAGGTCAGGCTCAACTATCTCCCATGGATGCCCTGCACGGTGATTGATACTGCTTGTCAGACAGGGGCGGTGTGCGCTCATAAGAATCTCCGTCCCCTTAGTGCTGCAGGCTCTTCACCGTCGATATTCATCTTGATGAAGTTGCCTGCAAAATCTGGCATTGCATCATCTCGATCAAGAAAAGCATCCAAGGGCTGACCGCGAGCCGCCAGGCAATCACATACCCATCCTCCCGCCAACCTTTCCCCGCATACCACATAAAACGAACCCCAGCCCCCGAGAGGATCATCAGTTGCCATATAGGCACCTTCGAGACTGCCACTAGGCTCCGGTTGTTCGGCACTGGTGAGCGAACATACGGTCACCATGTGCTACGCCCTCCATCAATCACCAAATTGGCGCCGTTCATGTAGGCGGAAGCATCCGAGCACAGAAAGGCAATGGCGCCCCGGTACTCATCGGCCGCGGCCATGCGACCCAGCGGAATCAGTTGCGTCAGCTTGCTGACGAACACATCGTTCTGCCCGGCATAAACGCCGCCAGGCGAGAGCGCATTGCAGCGTACGCCCTGTTCGCACCAGTAGGTGGCCAGGTACTTGGTCAGGCCGATCAGGCCATGCTTGACCACCGAGTAAGTCACCGGTTTGACCGGCTGCTGGTCGGCCTCACGGCCATCCACTCGGTACAGACGCTGATCCGGCGCGATGACACCGAGGTCGGAGGCGATGTTGACGATCACCCCACCACCCTGCCGCGCCATCTGCGCGCCGAAGACCTTGGCGCAGTTGAACGCACCGCCGAGGCCGACGTTCAGGTCAAGCTGCCATTGCTCCCAGGGGAAGTGCTCCAGACGGGAAAAGTCCTTATCACCAGCGCTCTCCACCTTGGGGTTGCGCGCGGCGTTATTGATCAGGATATCGACCTGACCATGCAGGGCCAGTAATGCCTGCCCCACCGCTTCGAGGGCGTTCAGATCGGTGATGTCCGCCACGTAGGTCGGAACCTGGCAGCCGGTTTCCTCGGCCAACCTGGCGGCGTTGCTCGCCAGACCTTGAGCATTGATGTCCAGTAGCACCGGCAAACCACCGAGCCCGGCAATGGTCGCGGCATGCTGGTAACCCAACAAGCCAGCGCCGCCAGTGATGACAGCCACGCGACCGCGTAAATCGAACATCTTGGGCAGGGTAAGCGCTGCTCCATTCATGATCTCAACTGACCTCCATCAACTACATAGGTAGCACCGGTGATGAATCCCCCCAATGGGGAAGCCAAATAGGCGGTGAGCTGCGCAACATCCTTGGTAGAGCCCAGACGAGCCAGTGCTACCTCACGCTGCAACATCGCCTGCACGGCATCACTGTCTTCCTTGAGCTTACGCTCCCACACGGAGCCTTCGAACAAGATGTTACCCGGCGCAATACTGTTGATACGCACGCCATGCTTGCCAAGCGAGCGTGCGGAATTGCGCACGAAGCTTTCCACCGCAGCCTTAGCCGCCGCATAGGCCAGCGGACAGCCAAGCGCCTCGATGCCGCAGATCGAAGAGATGCAGATGACATTGCCGCGACTTGCCACCAACGCATCAGTCGCAGCCCATACTGCCTGCGTTGTGGAATAGAGATTGAGCTCCAGAACCCGATGCCATTCCGCAGGAGTTTCCTTACCTGGCGGCACGGAGGCACCACTGCCGACGTTGCAGACCAGCACATCGAGTCGCCCATGCTGCTCAAGCACTCGCTGCACCAGCGCCTGACAGGCATCTGGGTCACGCACATCAGCGAGTACGCTGCTGGAGCCGACAATTTGCGTTTGTGCAGCCTGCAAGCGCTCGGGATTACGCCCGTTGAGCACGACATGGCAACCCTCAAGAGCAAGCTGCTGCGCTATCGCAAAACCGATGCCGGATGACGAGCCGGTAACCAGTGCGACTTTACCTGTCAGTTCAAGATCCATTGTCACGCCACCAGGCAAGCGTCATGGCGCGATAACGGTCGATCGCGCCGACATGATCTGCGTCCGCACGCGCCGTCTGCAGGATGAAATCACCACCATATCCCACGGCATGGAGAGCCCGGAAAACTTCCGGGAAGTTCGCATTACCAGTACCCAACGGTACGGTCGTACCGCCCAGGACACGGTCTTTGACATGCACGTTATCGATGCGGTGACCGTAACTGGCGATTTCTTGCGACGCCGAGTAACCCAGTGCGGCGCTGTTGCCAATGTCGTAATTAAGACCAAAGGCATCCTCGGGGAAGCGCGCGATAAAACGGGCCAGGCGCTCAGGCTCGAAATCCGACTCGAAGACGATTTTCAGCTTCGCGACGATCAGCCGTTCGCGTAAAGGGAGCAACCCATCGAGCAAAGCATCTTCCTCGGCAGCCGAAGTCAGCGAGCCGTTGTCCACGAGAGGGATCAGCAAATAACGCATGCCCAGATCGGCGCACGCTTGCACGATGGCGTGCAAATCTCGCAGCAGTTCTTCTCGCACCGCGCCCGAGGCTTTGAAAAATGGTGCCTGCATAAAGCAATCCCCGGTGAGGGACAGTACCCGGACACCATGCTGCAACGACAGCTCACGAATCCGCTGACGGCCAGGCACAGTCATCAATGGGTTCTCGTACAAACGTTCCTGATCCAGCGTCCACTCCATGAGTGACATGCCCAGTTGCTGCGCCAGAGGAAACTCTTTTTCCCAGTTGAGCCACGGGAAGGCCTGTATTTTGCCGTCGACCCGATCACACAGACGACCTTGCATAAACCCAATATCCATCACAACCCCTTGGCCGACCAGCCGCCATCGACCACCAGATCCGTCCCCGTCACATAGCTGCTTGCGGCTGAGGCCAGAAACACGGCAGCGCCACACAACTCCGCTGTAGAACCCCAACGGCCCAGCATCGTGCGTTCCGCACGTGCGGCATGCAGCTCGGGAGTCGAATAGCTGGTATGCGTCATTGCCGTATGTATGTAACCCGGAACGATGTTGTTCACTCGAATCCCTTTACCACCGTAATCTCTCGCCAGAGCGCGAGTCATCGCCGCAAGCCCCCCCTTGGAGGCGACGTACCCTGGATTACCGGGAAAGCCCAGGGCGGCGCCGATACTGGTGACATTGATGATCGAGCCATAACCGCCTGACAGCATGTAAGGCAGCACCAGATGGCTACACGCGAACGCCGCCGTCAGGTTCAGATCAAGCGTGCGCTGAAACGTCGTAAACGGGTCTGCCTCCATCTGATCAGGCATGGTGATACCCGCTGCATTGACCAGGATGTCCAACCGGCCGTGCGTCTCAACCAGCTCGGCCAACATGTGCGAGAGGCGCTCCCTATCCAGAACATCGCATTGGCGATACTGGAATATGCCTGCTTGCGCTTCGGTTTCTCTGGATCGACCCATACCATAGACAGTGGCACCAGCCTCACTAAGGCCCTGCGCAATCGCACAGCCGATGCCGCGCGATGCACCTGTGACCAACGCCACTCGCCCATCGAGCCTGAATGAATCAAGAACGCTCATGGCCACTCAACTCGAAAAATGAATAAGGTCATCGGGTATCCCATCAGGAAGATAGCGGCCAGTGTTCAGCCAACTCATCCCTCGGCAGGAAGGGGTACAGATCCTCAAGCGCCCCGGACTCTGGTTTGCCTTGCTCATTGATGCGCGTCATCACGCGAGGGATTCGCGGTTCCTCAACCTGCACCATGACCTCGCAGAGCACCGGCCCCTGGCGGCCAAGCACGTCGAGCAAGCTGTCATCCAGCCCCTTATGCGACTCTATGCGGGCATAGCCGATACCGTAGGCTGCGCAAAGCGAGCGCAAATCGGGCAGGCGTAGACCGCTACTGGAATCAGCCCCCACCAACAACTTGAAGTGCGCGCTCTGCGAAACCCTTATGGAGGCATAGCCCTGATTGTTGATGACGAAGCATTTGACCGGAAGCTCAAGCGCCGCCAACGTCGCAAGCTCCTGAATATTCATCTGCAGGCCACCATCACCCTCTACGCAGAGCGTCTGCCTACGCCCCGAGGCAAGACAAGCACCGATGGCCGAGGGAATCCCAAAGCCCATCGATCCCGTACCGCGATTGTGGAAGCAGCGCTGCCCCTTCTTGATCCGCAGGTTGAGCAGAAACAACTCTGCCGCGAAACCCGAACTACATGGGGCGATCACATCACCCTCCACCAGCAGTTCAGAGAGCCGATCCGTGAAGTGGTACATGCTCACGCCCTGGCTATCATCAGCATGCTCGGGCAACAGCAAGGGATAGCGTTTGCGCCAGGCAGCGATCTTAGCTATCCAAGCGGAATAATCCGGCAGAGAATCGGCAGCGATCTTCTTGTCCAGCGCCTCGATAAAGTAACGCACGTCGGCAGTTACCGAGACCTCTATCGGCATCTGCAATTTGGCGATCTCAGCCGGATCGATGTCCACCACCACTTTTTTTGCATGGGGAGCAAAATGAGCGTGGTTGTATGCGGTCAGCGCCATATCCAGACGCGAGCCAAGGACGATCAGCAGATCGCAGTTCTGCAAGGTGAAATTGGCCCAACGCGGGGCGATGCCTCCCGGTCGACCACCATACAGCGGGTGATCATCTTCGATCAGATCCATTGCCAGCCAAGTAGGCATAACCGGCACACCCGCGCGCTCGGCCAGTCGACGAAAAGCGTCTACCGCACCGGCCATACGAATACCGTTGCCTGCAATGATGCCAGGGCGCTTTGCAGACTTCAGTAGCGCCAAGGTGCGCGCTACCGGCTCAGCCAACGCCACAGGTTCGCTAGCGGCTGGGAGCCGGGCGCGACGCAACTGAGTAGGGTCGACCTGTGCAGCTTGCACATCCAGCGGTACGTCCAGCCACACCGGACCACGACGGCCGCTGAGCGCAGCATGTTCGAGCTGATCGAAAACCTCAGCTACTGCGTCGGGATCAGTCAAGGTAACAGCAGCCTTGGTGATCGGCTCAACGATCGAAACGATGTCAGCCTCTTGCACGCCCAGCATGCGCAGACCAGTGCCGGTTTTAAGGTCAGCGCTCTTGACCTGACCGGACACGAAAAAAACCGGAGTAGAGTCAAGCCAGGCCCCTAGCACCGCTGTAACCGTATTGGTCGCCCCGGGGCCACAGGTGGTCATGCAGGCGGCAGGACCACCTGTGAGTTTGCCCGCAGCTTCTGCGGCAATGGCCGCCGCCTGCTCATGCAGGCACAGCACTGGTTGCAAATCAGGATGACGCCCCAGAGCGTCATTGAGGTGCATCGCGCCACCACCCGGCAAGAAGTAGACCTGCCCAACGCCCAACTGCGCCAGGCGCTCCATGATGTAATCCGCTACGCGGATAGTTTGTGTCACGTTCAATACCTCTCGAAACCGGCGCTCAAGCGAGCCGGGTCAGAAATTGCAGCGCTGACCAAAAGCCGGCGCCATGATCCTTGTGTCCCTGCCAAACCTCGGGGATGAAGCTCACCTCGGGGTGCTGGCGAATCTGCGCCCAGGTGGCTGGCCAGTCGATGTCGCCGGTGCCCATCAGCACGCCTTCACCGTTGGTGCCCTTGGCATCGGCCACATGCAGGTGCGCCGAGTGCGGCAGCAGCAGGGCCAGCGCTTGCTGGAAATCGATGCCAAAGTGGAAGCAGGTCATTTGCAGGTGCGACAGATCCAGGCATAGGCGCAGGCCGTGCTCACGCGCTTGGGCGGCCAGTTCCTCGGGCATCATGAAGATGTTCTGGTGGCGCTGACCGCCGAAGTGCCAGGGAAACGGCGCCATGTTCTGCGGGATCAGTTCGGTGCCGGCGAAGTCCACCTGGCGGCAGGCTTCGTGGAAGCGCTCGTAGAGTTCAGGGCGCATGGTCAGCGGGCGTGGCTCATCGGCGGAGAAGCCACCGATATTGGCGACGATCAGCCGTGCATCGGCATTGGGAAAGAACTCGCCGATCTGTAGCGTGGCATCCACTACGCGCTGCAGGTTGTCGATCGAGCGCTGGCGATAGGCCAGGTCGTCCGAGGCCAGATCCAGCAGCTCGCTGTTCTCGAATAGCTCCGGCGCGTGCACCACCAGGCGCGAACAGTCGACCTCGGCGAGAAACGGCTGCGGCTTGAGGCTGAGGTCACGATAGGACAGGTGGAACTCGAACAGATCCGGGCTGATCCGCCGACGGTAATCGAGGAAGTCGTGATAGCGCACCGGCACGCCCCAGCGAATCGGCAGTTCGAACGCCAAGCGCTGCTCCTGGGCCTGTTCGCTCAGGTCGCTGTCGAAAAGAAAATCGCCCAGGGCGATATCGCGCCCAGCCGGCTTGCCCAGTAACTCCGGCAAGCGATACGGCGGCAAACCCTGGCCGGGGCTGGCGATACGCAGCATCGACGCCTCCATGACGGTGCCACGGGCAATGTCACAGGCGGCAATCACGCTCTTGCCGAGGTTTTCGCGGTTGAGCAACTCGCCCTGGCTGGCATGCCGCCCTGGCCCTTGCCAGGGCAAGGCCAGCTCCAGTTGACGGATACCGTCGACCAGTTGGCGGAACTCGCCCGGCTCCAGGCTGGCCAGGTGATCCGGCCCTTCCATGCCGCGATCCAGCGTAATGTGGCGCTCCACCAGTTTGGCGCCCAGCGCCACCGCACCGAGGGTGATGGCGATGCCACGCTCATGCCCGGAGTAGCCGATCAAGCCGTGTAGTTCCTGCAAGCGCCGCAGATAGCCAAGCTGGATATCCGACTCGGGCGCCGGATAGGCGCTGTTGCAATGCAACAGGGCGAACGGCGTGCCGAGTGCCTTGAGCTGCTCGATGGCGCGCACGATCTCGTGCTCGAAGGACATACCCGTAGACAGGATCAGCGGCTTGCCCAGGCTGGCCGCCTTGGTGATCAGGTAGGGGTTGCACAGATCCGCCGAAGCGATCTTCAGCGCCGCCACATCGAAGCTGGCCAGCGCATCGACACTGGGCTCGTCCCAGGGCGTGCACAGGTAAGTGATGCCCTTCTGCGCGCAATAGGCGCGCACCTCGCGGTGCTCGTCGAGGCTGAGTTCCACCTTGTCCAGCAAGTCCTGAATGTACTCGACGCCCAGATCCTCGGCGCGCGAGCCATCGGCCTTGCGGCGGTACAGAGCGTCGCGGTTGCGCAGTTGAAACTTGACGCAATCGGCACCGGCCTCGATAGCCGCGTCGACCAGTTGCCGCGCCAGTTCCAGCGAGCCGTTGTGATTGTTGCCGACTTCGGCGATGACGTAGACGCGCTCGCCGCCAAGCGCGAAGCCGTCGATATGAAATGGGGTCATTGGATTTTCGTTCGCCATGAGGTCACGCCGCTCGATTCGAAGCGGAAGTTCTGGGTCTGACAGCCCAGCGCGCCGACGGCGTTGATCACACGCTGGCGGTGCTGGGGCTGGACGTAAAACAGGAAAAAGCCGCCGCCGCCAGCGCCCAGCAGCTTGCCGCCGCAGGCTCCGGCAGCCAGGGCGGCCGCATAGATGTCATCAAGCCGACCATCGCTGATGGCCGAGGAGAAGCGCTTTTTCAACTGCCAGGCTTCATCCAGGCAGGTACCGAACGCCTTCAGCTCGCCCCGGATAAGGAAGTGGTGCATGCGCCGACACAGGGTGACACTGGCGCTGAGCAGTTCGGTTTGCGACAGCTCGGCCTCGATTTCCTCGCGCTGCAGTTCGTGCAGGCGCCCGGAGTCATGGGAGATGCCGGTGTCGCACAGCACCAGGCAGGACTCCAGCTCATTGCGGATGGCGTCTTCCAGACGAATCGGGTGCACGAGATTGCGCTGGTTCTCGAACTCGATCAGGTTGAACCCGCCGAAAGCCGAGGCGTACTGATCCTGCCAACCACCGGCGATACCGAAACACAGGCGCTCGGCCTGGAACGCCAGCTCGGCGATTTCGTAGGTGTTCCAGCGATCCTGACGCAGCTCGTTGAACACGGCGATGGTCGCGGTGGTGGCGGCCGATGAGCCGCCCAAACCCGACCCTACGGGAAAGTCCGAACGCAGGTAGAGGTCGAAGCCGTACTTGGGCTTGATCACCGCGACGATGGTGGCCAGCAGGCTCTTCTCCGGCGCGGCCAGCAACTCGGCCAGGGAGCTGTAATGCTCTTCGCGTTTCAGGTCTTCAGCGAAGATGCTGATGCCCCCATCGTCACGCGGGATCAAGGTGGCATGAGCATACAGGCCCACGGTGCAACTGAGCACCGCCGCGGAGTGATCGATGAAAAAATAGGTGAGATCGGCACCGCCGCCGCAGAAGCTCATCCGCACGGGTGCGCGAGCTCGCGCCAGTACGGGCACCTCGGCGCTGGCGGCCATCTGTCGGGTGTACACCTCAACCAAGCGACCTTGCTCGTCCAGCCCCGGCAGGGCGATGTAGCCCAGGTCGAATGCCTTGAGCAGGTCTTCACGCGGCACGCCGGCCTGCACCGAGCGAAACTCCTCGTTCATGCAGGCGGTCACCGCCTCGTCCGTCTTGCCACCCTGCAGCAAATGGCGGCGCACGTCACCGTTGGTCACCACCCCCAGCAGCCGCATGTGCTCGTCCACCACGAAGGCGATCTGCAGGGCGCCAGCCTCGATGCACTCGACGGCGTCGAGGATGCTCTGTTGTTCGCGGATGCTGAGGGTTTGCACAAGCAGGCTCATGATCGAGGTTCCATCCGAAAATCATTGGCATAGCGCTCAAGCGACTCCGGCGTGCCGATGTCGATGAAGCGCCCGCTGTACTCGATAACGCGCACGGCCTCATGGGCCAGCAAATCGGGCAGCAACTCCTGCTCCATCGAGCACGCACGCACGGTGGCGCTCGCGAAGGTTTCACAGGTGAAAGCGTAGACGCCCGCGTTGATCAGCCCCGCGCCTTCGCGCCCCTTCTCCAGCAGCGCACGCAACTGGCCACCGGCATCGACCTCAAGACTGCCGTAACGGCTGCGGTCATCCACCTGCACACCTAGCAGCGCGCTGCCCTGCCCTTGCGCCATCAGCGCGTAGCCATCGGCATCGACAAAGGTATCGGCGTTGAGCACCAGATAGCGTCCCTGCGGCGGTTGCTCGCGCAAGGCATTGAGCAGTGCACCGCCCGTGCCCATGGGGCTGGGTTCGACCACCAGCAGCAGATGCAGCCCGGCGTCCTGCGCCAGATCCGCCAGTTGTTCGGCCACCTGCTCGGCGCGGTAGTGGGCGCAGAGTACGGCCTCGCTGACGCCAGCTCGCGCCAATTGCCGTAGCACGCGCGCCAGAAAAGGCTCGCCATGCACCGGCACCAGCGCTTTCTGCGTGTCCGTCACGCTGCGCAGGCGCGTGCCGAAACCACCGCAGAGCACGTAGGCGCGCATCAGCGCAGCCTCCGCACATAGGTTTCCAGGCTGCACGCGGCGTGCTCCAGGTGATCCTCGGAAAGACCCGGCCAGAGGCCGATCCAGAAGGTGTCGCGCATCACCTTGTCGGTCATCGTCAGCTCACCACTCACGCGGTACGCCTGCCCCTGCATGTAAGGCTGGCGCGTCAGGTTGCCGGCGAACAGCAGGCGCGTGCCCACACGTTGTTCGTCCAGGTAGCGCAACAGCTCGACCCGCTCGATGCCGCAACCATCGCGCAGGGTCAGCGGGAAGCCGAACCACGACGGATCGCTGCCAGGCGTCGCTTGCGGCAGGATCAGTTGCTCAGCGCAGTCGGCCAGGCGCTCGCTGAGCCAGGCAAAATTGCGCTTGCGCGCAGCGATGAAGTCATCCAGGCGATCCATCTGCGCCAGCGCACAGGCGGCCTGCATGTCGGTGATCTTCAGGTTGTAGCCCAGGTGCGAGTAGGTGTACTTGTGGTCGTAGCCTTCTGGCAGATCGCCCAATTGCCAGCAGAAGCGCTTGCCGCAGGTGTTGTCCTCGCCCGGTGCGCAATAGCAATCGCGGCCCCAGTCGCGGAACGACTCGACGATGCGTTTGAGCAGTGGCGAGTCGGTGAACACAGCCCCGCCCTCGCCCATGGTGATGTGGTGCGCCGGGTAAAAACTCAGCGTGCCGATATCACCGAAACTGCCCACTTGGCGGCCTTCATAGGTCGAGCCAAGAGCATCGCAGCAATCTTCGATCAGCCACAGGCCGTAGCGGTCACACAGCTCGCGGATGACCTTGAGGTTGAACGGATTGCCCAGCGTGTGGGCGAGCATGATCGCCTTGGTACGCGGGCCGATGGCGGCTTCGATCAACGCCGGATCGATGTTGTAGGTGCCCAGTTCGATATCGACGAACACCGGCACCGCGCCGAACTGCAGAATCGGGTTGACCGTGGTGGGAAAGCCGGCCGCCACGCCAATCACTTCATCGCCCTTGCGAATCGCCCGCTCGCCCAGACGCGGCGAGGTCAAGGCGGAGAACGCCAGCAAATTGGCCGAGGAGCCGGAATTGGTGGTCAGTACGCAGCGGCGCCCGAGATAGCGGGCCAGGCGCTTCTCGAAAGCCTCGTTGAAGCGCCCGGTGGTCAGCCAGCCGTCGAGCACGGCCTCGGTCATGTTTTTCAGCTCGCCAGCACCGATTACCTTGCCGGACGGCGGCACGGCATCGCGGCCAGCCTCGAAGGCGGTCGGTGCCAATTGCAGCTCGGCATAGCGCTCCACCAGCTCGGCTATCTGCTGACGCAGCGCTTGCGCCGTCTGTTCACTCATGGGTTTCGCCTTGATAGGCCGCGATTTGCGCGCGGCTGAATGTCTGCATGTCCTCGCCAGCCTGCCAGGCCTGGTGCCAGTCGAGGGTTCGTTCGATGGCCTGCTGCAAGTTCCAGCGCGGTCGCCAGTTCAGACGAGCACGCGCCTGGCTGGAGTCCAGCGCAAGCAGGCCGGCTTCGTGCGGTTGCCCACTCGCCTCGACCGTCCAGAGCGCCTGACCTGGCCAGCGCTGAGCCAGGCGCTCAACCAGTTCGCCGACACTGACCAACCCCTCGTTGTCGGGGCCGAAGTTCCACGCCTCCGCCACGGTCTCACCCTGCTCGACCAACGCCTGCGCCAGGCACAGATAGCCATGCAACGGTTCGAGTACGTGCTGCCAGGGGCGCACGGCTTGCGGGTAACGCAGCGTCAGTGACTGCCCGGCCTGCCAGGCACGCAGAATGTCGGGCAGCAGGCGATCGGCCGACCAGTCGCCGCCACCGATCACGTTGCCGGCCCGCGCCGTGGCCAGGGCGATACCGGACTCACGCAGGAACGACTCACGCCAGGACGCGCACAGCAACTCCACGCAGGCCTTGCTGCTGCTATAGGGGTCGTGCCCGCCAAGGTTGTCACGTTCGCGGTACGGCCAGAGCCATTCGCGATTCTCGTAGCACTTGTCGCTGGTCACCACCAGCACCGCGCGCACGCTGTCGCAGCTTCGCACCGCCTCCAGCAGATTGAGCGTGCCCATGACGTTGGTGGCGTAGGTTTCGGCTGGCGCGCGGTAGGATTCACGCACCAAAGGTTGAGCCGCCAGGTGCAGGACGATTTGCGGGCGAAAAGCCGCAACGACCTCGACAACGCGCTGAGCATCACGGATATCGGCCAGCGTGCCGGGCACATGCTGCTCCAGATGCGCTGCCTGCCAGAGCGATGGCTCGGCGGGCGTCGGCAAGGCGTAACCGCAGACCTCGGCGCCCAGCTCCTTGAGCCACAGCGCCAGCCAGCCCCCCTTGAAGCCGGTATGCCCGGTCAACAGGACTCGGCGCCCCGCCCAGAACGCCGCATTCACGGCCATAGGCGCCACTGTGCCTGGCCGCTTTTCCAGCGTTCTTCGAGCAGCACGCGGTCACGCAGGGTGTCCATCGGTTGCCAGAAGCCACGATGCAGATGACTCATCAACTGCCCGTGCTCGGACAACTGGCGCATCGGCTCGAATTCCCAGGTGGTGCTGTCACCATCGATGTAATCGAGAACGCCTGGTTCGAGCACGAAGAAGCCGCCATTGATCCAGCCGCCATCACCCTGGGGCTTTTCCTGAAAGCCCAGCACCTGCTGGCCCTGGATATCCAATGCGCCGTAGCGACCTGGCGGCTGCACGGCCGTTACCGTGGCCAGTTTGCCGTGGCTGCGGTGGAAATCGATCAGTTGCGCAATGTCGATGTCAGCGACGCCATCGCCGTAGGTCAGGCAGAAGGTTTCGTCGCCCAGGTAATCGCGTACGCGCTTGAGGCGACCGCCCGTGGCGGTGCTTTCACCGGTATCAACCAGGGTCACACGCCAGGGCTCGGCATGGCGGTTGTGAATGTGCATCTGGTTTTCCGCCATATCGAAGGTCACGTCCGACATATGCAGGAAATAGTTGGCGAAATACTCCTTGATCACATAGCCCTTGTAGCCCAGGCAAATGACGAAGTCGTTGATACCGAAATGGGAGTAAATCTTCATGATGTGCCAGATGATCGGCTTACCGCCTATCTCGATCATCGGCTTGGGCCGCAGGTGGGATTCTTCGCTGATACGCGTGCCCAATCCGCCGGCCAGAATGACTGTTTTCATAGATTCGCCCAGGTCGTCCGTACTGACCGACAATTCATTGACCTTACCCTACTCGTATCACTGCATGAGCAAAATACATGCCGCACTATAGGATAAGGCTGGCGAATATACGACGCGGCGAAGTCGCGCGATGAACGCCGGGCGCGAGCGTAACAGCCCTGAGCGCCACGCCGCTAGGCTGGAAGCTAACGCAACTGATTGAAAAGATTCAGCCCGGATATCTTCACGTAGCTTTGCTGCGCCGCTTCAAGAATGATCGTCTGGAACGACAGACGCGATAACGCCTCGGCATAATCGAGTTCGCGCAACTCAGCCTGCACGGACTTGTTCACCAAGGTCACGTCCTCGTTGTCGGTGGTGGTTGTCTCGATCAAGCCCAGGCGCGCGCCGATTTCGGTGTGCACTTCATCGACGTTGGCCAAGCCGTTATCGAGGTTCGTCAGAGCGATAGCCACTTCATTGCGCACGGCCAGGTTGCCAGCCGGTGACGTCGGCGATGACTCCAGCGATTGGCGCAGGCGCGAGATGGTATTGAGGATGCTGCGCTGCTCCTGAAACTGTGGCTGCACACCAAACTCATCACCGCCGGCAGCGCTGGCCGGGCCCGACAAGATGAAGTCCACGCCATAGACGTTGAACGTCGACGGATACGGACCAGCCGCCGTTCCGGTGGTCAGTACCGGGCTGTTGGGGCCCACAGGCTGGGCGTAAACCTCGTAATTGGTGTCGTCGGTAAAGCGCAACACCACACCTGAAGTGGGAAACTGACCATCGAAGGTGGCCTGGTTGGAGATCGTGCCGCCGGCCACGACAGCCGCCGAAGCGTTGGTGGAGGAGCGCGTTATGGCAAATTCGGTCGGCGCGGACTGCAGCGTGAAACTATGCGTACCGATGCCGGGCGTACCGGGTGTGGCGGTATCGGCCAGCAGATTATCCAGATCAAGTTCGTTGTCACCGTCCTTGAGGGCTACGTCGAGCTGAAAGCGCATGCCGCGAAAATTGATGGTATTGCCACTGCTGGCCAGCGGGTCGATCTTGCCGCCACCGGGAACCTCCGAGGTCACATCAGCCCCGCTCGCATCGTAGATACGAAATTCGGTGCCACTGACGAAGGCCAGGGAATAAGGCTCGCCATTACGGAAATCAGAGTTGAAGGCACGATCATCCTGCACCAGTCCGGGGGAGATGAATACTCGCTGCTCGTCCGCAGGCACGCCGGGAATGGTTGTGGCGGGCAAGGGCGGCGACGGCAGCGCCGGGTTGCTCACGCCATCGGTATTGGCGACGCGATCAGCATTGGTAACGTCCTCGAACAGGCGCTTGCCATTGTCATTGATCGCCACATTGGTGGAACTGGCGACCTGCAGGCTGCGCTGCCCTTCGTCACCGAAGTAGGAGTAGGTGCCGTCCGGGTTACGCACGAATGGCGCCGTTTTGCCCAGGTTACCGGAGAACAGGTACTCACCACGGGCATTACGGCTGTTCATCAGGTTGAGCAACTCATTCTCACGCTCGGCCAGCTCCTTGGCGATAGAGCTACGGTCGGCAGCCGACAGCGCTCCACCACCGGCCTGCACGGCCAGTTCACGCACCCGATCCAATACGGTATTGACCGAATTAAGCGTGGTTTCTTCCTGGGACAGGCTGTTCTTCGCGGCGGTCAGGTTGTCGTTGTACTGAGAGAGCACCGACTGCTGCTGCTCCAGTTGCAACAGACGCACCGAAGCCACCGGATCATCGGCCGGAGTCAGGATACGGTTGCCGCTACTGATCTGCTCCTGGGTACGAATCAGATCGGAGTAGTTGCGTCCCAGCCCGGTGACACCGTTGTTGAATGCCTGAATGGACGAAATGCGCGTGACCATGGGGCTTGCCTCTTGCAGTGCCTGCTAGGTACACAGGCTGCATTCTCCGTTGCCGGAAGAATGACTATCAGAATGTATTGATCAGGGTATCGAACAGATTACGCGCCACTTGAATGATCTGTGCGGACGCCTGGTAGTACTGCTCGAACTGGATCAGTTTGGCTGCCTCTTCATCGAGGTTAACCCCGGATACCGAATCGCGGTTGTCAGTGGCCTGCTTGAGAATCGCGCTGGTCGCCTCACCGTCGACACGGGCCTGACTGGTCAGCGTGCCGACCCGCTCGACCAAATCACCATAGGCATCGGAAAAACTGGAACCGGTAGTGGTTGGCGCAGCCGGGTTGATACCGATTACCGACTGTTTCTGCAGATCAACCAGCTTTAACGCGTTGCGGTTATCGGAAACACCATTGGTGTTGAACGACACTGAAAAGTTATCGCCCTCCGAAGGCCGACCGCTGAGCGTCACCTGATAGTCGAAGGTCGACGGCACGTTTGGCGGATTGGCTGGCACGGTGATGGTCAGGGCGTTGTCCTGCCCCGGCACGATGCTGCCGCTGTCGAGCACGTTGCCATTGATGTCGAGCACATCGTAGCTTTGCGTGGCACCACCGGCAGCGCCCATCACGATGCGCAGTGGCGGCGCGTTGCGCAGACTGGTTTCCAGGTTGGTTTGCGCGGTCGTGTCGTAAATATCAATCTCAGTGGCCAGCGTCGGCTGGGTGATCTTGCCGGTGCCGATATTGGCCGGACTGGTTTCGGCCTTGAGCGGCGCGGCGAATGCCAGCTCCTCTGGGTTTTTCATATCCGCGCGCACATCACGCCCAGCGTTGCGCGTCGGCATCACCAGAAAACGGTCACCAGCGGCAAAGGTGCCGCTGGCCACGCCGATGGAGAAGCCATCCACCTCGGGAGCCGGCACGGTGGTGACATCAAATGTCGCCGGGCTGGCCGGGAACAACGTACCGTCAGAACTACGCCGCACCACGTACTCGGTGGCACTGGTGAACTGCACTTCGTAGTCGCTGGTGGACAGTTGCGTGGTATCGGTGATGCTGACGCTCAGGTTGGCCGACGGGTCGCTGTTACCGACTCGCGCCAGGCTGCGCTGAGCAAGCAGCAGCGGATCATTGATCGGGCGAAACAACTCGTTGCCGAACTCACCGTTGAGATCGAGCCCCTGGCCAAGCTGCCGGTTGACCTGATCAGAAACCGACAAGGCCAAGCGCCCAACCGAGTTCATCGCCGTATCGAGAACGTCCTGGCGATAGCGCAGCAAACCGCCCATCTCGCCACCGGTAACCAGCGAGGTGACGTTCTGCTGCGAGTTACCACTGATGAACTGGATTTCACTGCGCAGCGGGTCAGACTGCCCCGGCGTAACGGCCAGTTGCGCCGCCCTGCTGCCCACTACCAGCGGCTGCCCGGAACCGATGAACAGGTTGTAGCTGTTGTCATCCTGCGGCACCACGCTGACGCCGATGAACTCCGACAGTTTGCGCACCGCCTCTTCACGCGCATCGAGCAAGTCATTGGGCATGCTGCCGTTGGCCGAAGCGATGGCGATGGCATCGTTATAGCCGGCGATGGATGTCGCCAACTGATTGACCTGATCGGTCACAGCCGAAAGCTGCTTGTTGATAAAGGTATTCTGCTCGGCCAGGCGGTCGTAAATCGTGTTGAAGCGCTTGGCCAAGCCCTCGGCCTCGGACAAGGAAAGCTGCCGGGCCGGAATGTTGGCAGGGTCTTCGGCGGCGGTCTGCAAGGAGCTGAACAGCCTCTGCAAGCCCGGATTGACACCTGTGGTGCTCCCGGCAAGCAGCGAATCAAGCTGGTTGATCTGACTGAGGTAAGCCTGGGTATCGCTATTGAGCGCCGTACTGCTACGCACCTGGGTGGTCAGAAAGTCGTTGTAGATACGGCGCACGTCGTTGAGCGTAGTGCCCGAACCAACGTAGCCGACCCCACTGAACTGCGGAGCGCGCGTGGTCTGCACCGACTCCTGGCGCGAAAAACCGGGGGTATTGACGTTGACGATGTTGTGACCGGTAACGGACAGCGAGGTTTTATTCGCCGCGAGACCGGACAGGCCAATGTTCAATAGGTCAGCCATGATTCAATCTCAAATCCGTGTGGTGCTGCCGTCGGCGGCGGCAATGGCTTGATAGGTCTGCATCTTGCGAGCGATTTGCGAAATCTTGCGCGCATACTGCGGATCCGTGGCATAGCCGGCCTGTTGCAACTCCTTGACGAAGCGCTCCGGGTTGTCGGTGGCGTTCAGCGCCTTTTCGTAGCGCCCGTTGTTCTGCAGGAAGCTGACGTAGTCATCGAAGCTATGGGCATAGGACTCATAACTGCGGAAGTTGGCCGCTTCCTTGACGGCCTTGCCGCCTTTGTACTCGGTGGTCAGCACCCGTGCCGAATCGCCCTCCCAGCCGCCCTGGGACTTGATGCCGAACAGGTTATGGCTGCTGTCGCCATCACTCGTACGGATGATCGACTTGCCCCAACCGGTTTCCAGCGCCGCCTGCGCCACCAGATAGCGCGGGTCGACACCGATCTTTTCAGCCGCGGCCTCAGCCATCGGCAGCATGGTGGCGACAAATTCTGCGGGCGAATCGAAGGCCGCCTTGGCAGGCGCCAGGGGCGGCTGGGCGATCCGGCGCCCGGTGATGGCATCGCTGCGGGTCAGGCTCAGCGCCTTGTCGGCGCCCTTGCTCGCAGCCTGTGGGGCAATCCAATCATTACCGGCCAGGCTCTTGCCGTCGTCAGCCTCGCCCGTCGGCACGATGCCTGCGAGCAGACGGTCGGTGAGTTTGCCCGGTAGCGCCAGGCGCCGACGATTGAGCGCGGCTACATCATCGTTCTCGCGGAACGTGGAAACGTCTTTGCCGATGCTCTTGCCCGACGCCTGAACATTGCCCGGCTGCTCAACTTGGGCAAAGGGATTAGGCCGACTCGAAGGGTGCTTGGTCTTGGACATCTGCCGCGCCATGACATCGGCCAGGCCGATACCGCGCCCTTCATTGGAGAGCGTCACAGCCAACTGCTGGTCATACATATCCTGATAGGTCTTGCTCTCGTTGCTGTTCATGAAGTTGCCTTCGCTGAACACGGCGTTGGCCGAGCGCATGGCCTTGAGCATCTCGTTGACGAACAGCGACTCGAACTCCTTGGCCACCTTGCGGATGTTCTGCTCGCTGTCGCCACCGACCTTGAATTGGCTGAGTCGGTTGAGGTCGTTGAACGCGCCACTGTCGATCGGCGTCTTGGTGCCGGACAAGCCGGCATTGAGGCGAGAGTCCATGGTCAGCTCCTCAAATCACGATCAGGTCGGCCTGCAAGGCGCCGGCTTGTTTGAGCGCCTCCAGGATGGCCATAAGGTCTGAAGGCGAAGCACCTACCTGATTCACCGCACGTACGATTTCATCGAGGTTGGTACCGGGGCCGAACTTGAACATCGGTTTCTTTTCTTCGTCCGCACCAACGCGCGAACGCGGCACCACGGCGGTCTGGCCGCCCGAGAGCGCGTCCGGCTGGCTGACAATCGGGTCTTCGGTGATGGTCACGGTCAGGCTGCCATGGGTAACAGCCGCCGGCTGCACCTTGACGTTCTGGCCGATGACGATGGTGCCGGTACGCGAGTTGATGATGACCTTGGCCACCGCCTGCCCGGCTTGCACGTCGAGGTTCTCCAGAATCGACAAGTAATCGACACGCTGATTCGGGTCGAGCGGCGCGCTGACGCGGATCGAGCCACCGTCGATAGCCTGAGCAACACCAGGGCCAAGCAGATCGTTGATCTGATCGACAATGTTTTTCGCGGTGGTGAAATCCGGGCGATTAAGGTTGAGCGTCAGGGTGTTGCCCTGATCGAAACCACTGGGCACCGGACGCTCGACCGTTGCACCGCCGGGAATACGGCCCGCCGAGGGCACGTTGACGGTGATGCGCGAGCCATCGGCACCACTGGCATCGAAACCGCCCACCACCAGATTGCCCTGAGCGATGGCGTAGACGTTGCCGTCGATGCCCTTGAGCGGCGTCATCAGCAGGCTGCCGCCGCGTAGGCTCTTGGCGTTACCGATCGAGGAGATGGTGATATCGATGGCCTGACCAGGTTTGGCGAACGCCGGCAACTCGGCATGCACCGAGACCGCTGCGACGTTCTTCAACTGCACGTTACCGCCAGCCGGCACCTTGATACCGAACTGCGCCAGCATGTTGTTGAAGGTCTGCACGGTAAACGGCGTCTGGGTGGTCTGGTCGCCCGAACCATTGAGACCAACTACCAGGCCGTAGCCAATCAACTGGTTGGCGCGCACGCCCTGAATGGACGCCAGATCCTTCAGACGTTCAGCTTGGGTCGGCAGGCTGAGTAGCAGGCACATGAGCATGGTTGCCAGCAGCAGCCAGTCGTTGGCGCCACGCCGACGGTAGCCACGGTGCGCGGCAGCAAACTGCTGGCGGCAGGAATGATAGGGCTTGTTTTCACGTGGCGCCGGGCGCAGAACGCTGATCCAGGATGTCATGTCGTATCCCCTGCTCAGAACGGCCACAGCGGGCTCATGAAGAAGCGGCTCAACCAGCCCGGCTGGCTGGCATCGGCGAAGGCACCGGTACCGGAATAGGTAATGCGCGCATCGGCCACACGAGTTGAGGCCACAGTATTGTCAGTGGCAATATCGTCAGCACGAACCAAACCGGATATCCGTACCAGTTCATCACCGGTATTGAGGGTCATCCACTTTTCGCCACGCACGGCAAGGATGCCGTTGGGCAGCACTTCGGCGACGGTCACGGTAATCGAGCCAGTCAAGCTATTGCTCTGCCCTGCCTGGCCAGTGCCTGAATTGGCACGTGTGGCGTTCCAACTGGCATCGAGCCCCAGGTTGTTGTTGGTCATACCGAGAGATCCCAGACTGCTAACGGGGTTATTCGGCGAAGGCGTCATACCGAACAAGGTCGGTACACCCAGGGTCGCGCTACTGTCTTTTTGCAGGGTGCTGTTGGCGTTCTTGCTGGCCTGGGTACGCTCGTTGAGGGTGATGGTGATGATGTCACCCACGCGAAAGGCCTTGCGGTCGTCATACAGACCATTCTCAAACCCAGCCTGATAGATCGAACCGTTATTCTGCGCAGCCGGCAGCGGCGTACGCGGCAGCACCGGGGCGTAATAGGGATCGTCCGGCTTGGCTGTCGGCGCCACGCAACCGCTACTCAGCAGCACGCTGGCCAACAGGGGAAAACAGATCAAATGCCGGTTCATAACCTCTACCTCACGGTGTAACTAGTCTGGCTCAACGGATCAGAGGTTCTGCGTCACGAACGACAGCATCTGATCAGCAGTGGAAATCACTTTGGAGTTCATTTCATAAGCGCGCTGAGTGGTGATCATGTTCACCAGCTCTTCCACAACGCTGACGTTGGAGTTTTCCAAGGTGTTCTGCAGGGTGGTCCCCAGGCCATTGAGGCCAGGTGCGCCGACCTGTGGCGCGCCACTGGAACCGGTCTCCAAAAACAGGTTGTTGCCGATGGCCTCAAGACCTGCCGGGTTGACGAAGTCCGCCAACTGAATGTTGCCGATAACCTGCGGCTGCGAGTTGCCTGCCGTGGTCACGGAGGCGGTGCCATCCTCACCCACGGTAAAAGTACGCACTTCGGCTGGCAGCACGAGAGCCGGCTCCAGCGGGAAGCCCTGAGAGGTGACGACCTGACCATCGGAGTTGAGGTGGAAGCTGCCATCGCGGGTATAACCGACGGTGCCGTTGGGCATCAGAATCTGGAAAAAGCCCCGGCCATTGACGGCCATATCCAGCGGCTGCTCGGTGGTTTGCAGGCTGCCGGCAGTAAAGATCTTCTGCGTGCCCACCACGCGTACACCGGTACCCAGTTGCAGACCGGAAGGCAGTTGGCTGTCCTGGGTGGACTGACCGCCCGGCTGACGCCGGATCTGATACAGCAGGTCTTCGAATTCCGCACGGTCACGCTTGAAGCCCGTGGTCGCCACGTTGGCCAAGTTGTTGGAAATGGTGGTCAGGTTCATGTCCTGAGCGGACAGACCGGTCTTACTGACCCACAGTGCCGGAAGCATATCGTTTCTCCTCGGGTGCCGGTTTTACGGCGCCGCCTGCTGGTAATTAGCTAATCTGCAAAACCCGAGCCATAGAGGATGCGTTGTCTTCAGCGGTACGCATCATCTTTACCGAGAGCTCGAATTGGCGTGACAAGGAGAGGATCGCGGTCATCTCCTCGACGGCGTTAACATTGCTCGATTCAAGAAAGCCGGAGGTCAGGGTGACCGCCGCATCAGGCTCGATCTGAGGCTGCCCCTTGACCCGAACCAAACCATCGGTGCCCTTCTCCATTTGTTTGGGGTCCGGGTTGACCAGCTTGATGCGATCAACCTCGGCCAGCACGTTAGGAGCCTCGCCCAACGCGCGAATGGTGATGGTGCCGTCCTGACCAATTTCCACCTTCTGCTCTGGCGGCACGGCAATCGGCCCGGCATTGCCCATCACCGGCAAACCATTGCCGGTACGCAACATGCCCTGAGCGTCAATATTCAGGCTCGCAGTACGCACATAAGCTTCACTACCGTCCGGCGCCTGCACAGCGATCCAACCTTTACCGCCTACGGCCACATCCATGTCACGCCCGGTCTCCTGCAACGAGCCTGGGCGAAAGTCAGTAGCAGGCCGCTCGCTCATGGCGAACACACGGGACGGGAAAGTTTCGCCGAACAACGGCATTGAACGGGCCTGCTCAAAATCACGACGAAAGCCCGTTGTCGAGACGTTGGCCAGGTTGTTGGCGTGAGCGCGCAAACTCAGAGTGTTGTTCTGCGCCCCTGTCATGGAGACGTACAGCATCTTGTCCATGGAAATTCTCCTGGCGGGCGACATGCCCTTGGCTCTTTACATGACTGAAAGCAAGCCACGTGCCAACCAAGAAAAAAATAGTAAGACACTGATATAAAAGAATTTTTTTACAAATACGGGAGGATGAAAAAATTCAGGCGGCGATTTTTTGCCGACCCTCAAACAACAAAGCGGCAAGCCTCGCTTGCCGCTTTGCTAAGCAGACGGTGCATCAACGCAGGTTGATGATGGTCTGGGTGATGGCGCTTTCGGTTTCAATGGTCTTGGCGTTGGCTTGATAGTTACGCTGAGCCACGATCAGATTCACCAACTGGTCAGAAATTTCCACGTTGGAGTCCTCCAGAGCACTGGACTGCAAGTTGCCCAGCGTACTGCTGCGCGGCGTGCCGATTACCGGCTCGCCCGAGGCGAAGGACTGCACCCACTCGGTCTTGCCATTGGGCGTCAGCCCCTGAACATTAGCGAAGTTGGCCAGCAGTACCTGGCCCTGCACCTTGGACTGACCGTTGGTGTAACGGGCAAAGATGATGCCGGTGTCATCGATTTCCAGACCCGACAATTGACCGGTGGTATAGCCATCCTGACTCACCGCATTCACACCAAAGCTCGCGGCATACTGAGTCGAACCGCGCATATCGAAGGTGAAATCCGCACTATCCGCGCCATTAGCAACCAAGGTGCCCGGATTCGCCGGATCCTCCTCCGCTGGCACCCAATCAGCAGCAGCAAGCGCAAACACACCATTGGCAGCGGTTGCCGGAAGCGCCGGTGCATCAAGTGCCGGGTTAGCAGGCGTACTGGCAATTGGCGTTAACGCCGGGTTGGACAACTGACCGCTCGCATCGAAGTTCACCGAATAGCTAAATGGCTGGGTGCTGGTGGGATCACGCGGGTTGACGCCATCGATCAGCACATTCATGACCCAGCCGTTATTGGCCGGCGCTTCGTTCTTGACGAAGTACTGGCTCATCACGTGAGCATTGCCCTGGGCGTCATAAATATTGGTTGAAGTCGACCAGTTGAAGGACTGCGCATCACTCGGATCGAAGGTCGGCGCCGCCATGGTACCGGCGTTGACCGGGCGCACGGCGTTGGAGTTAAGGTTGATCGACTGCGTGACGGATGTGGTCGCCTTCGGCTCCTGCTGACCGGCATTGATACGCAAATCAGTCTGAATCGGCAGGACATTACCGTCCTCATCCGCGGAATAGCCCTGCAGGCGATAGCCGAAGTTATTGACGATATAGCCATCGCGATCCGTACCAAAGTAGCCAGCACGGGTATAACTCATGCTGCCGTTATTGCTAGTCATGAAGAAACCGCTGCCATTGATCGCCAGATCCAGCGCATTTTGCGTGTAGTTGATGTTGCCCTGATTAAACGACTGAGAGATGTCAGCCAGCAACACACCACTACCACGCGGATTAGAGCCACTGCCCAGCATCGAGGCCGCGTAGACATCGGCGAACTCTGCACGCGAGGACTTGAAGCCAGCCGTACCGGCGTTAGCGATGTTGTTACCGGTGACATTGAGATCGCTGGTAGCGGCGCGCAGACCACTGAGACCAATATTGAACGACATGGAAATCTCCTTTGCCGGAATTGCCGGCCGCAATAATTACTGGCCGATGACCTGCACTTGAGAAAGAGGGACACTGCCCAAGCCAGCCAGGTTGAGCATCAGCTCACTGCCGCCCAGGGTGACGCTATCGACGTTGGCCGGCAGCATGCTGTAAAGCCCCTTGGTTTCAGAGCCATAGGTGGCTTGCGCTTCAAACTTGTAGGTGCCTGGCGGCATCACCGCACCACTGGAATTCTTGCCATCCCAGATGAAGCTGACATTGCCAGCAGCCTGTTCACCCAGGTTGACGCGATTGACCAAGGCACCAGCATTGTCATAGACGTTGACGTAGACGTTGCTACTACTTACCGGCAGAACCACACTCGCCTTGAAGCTCTCACTGGTGTCGACCACCGCCTTGTCGCTCGGTACGATGACCTTGCGCCCGACCAGAGAAGACGCTTGCAGCGCCTGCGAGGACTGGAAGCTGGACATCATCGAAGTCGCGCTGTCGTTCAACTGCTGGATCCCTTCCAAGCTACTGAATTGCGCCAGCTGAGCAATGAACTCACCGTTACCCTGAGGCTCCAGCGGGTTCTGATTGTTGAGCTGGGCCACGAGCAGGTTGAGGAACTCGTCCTTGCCGAGGTCCTTGCTCTGGGTTGTGTCCTGCTTTATCTGGTACTGCTCCAGTACCGAGCTAGCGCCGCTTACGGTAGTCATGACCTGCGTTCCTCGTAGTGACTTACTGACCCAGGGTCAGTACGCGTTGCAGCATCTGCTTGGCGGTGTTCATCATTTCCACGTTGGTCTGGAAGGCCCGACTGGCAGAAATCATGTCAGCCATCTCCTCGACCACGTTGACGTTCGGGTAGTAAACGTAGCCATCGGCATTGGCCATCGGATGATCCGGCTCGTAGCGCGGCATCAGGCTGCTCTGATCCTCGACCACACCCAACACCTGCACACCGCGCCCCGCCTCATCCTGCTCGGCGAACAGCGAACCACGGTCACCGCCCTGCGCCTGCTGAAACACAGTGGCAAATACCGGGTGGCGCGCACGATAGGTCTGATCAAGGCTCGAAGAGACCGTCTCGGCGTTGGCGATGTTGCTGGAGATGGTATTGAGGCGGGTGCTCTGAGCACTCATACCGGTTCCGGCAATATTGAAGACACTGGCAAGGGACATGGTCTGGCTCCTTATTCGCCGCGCAGGGCTGCAGTCAGCCCTTTGAATTTGCTGTTGAGAAAGGTGAAGCTGGCCTGAAGCTGCACGGTGTTCTCAGCGTAATTCGATTGTTCGATCTGTAGATCGACAGTGTTCTGATCCAAGGAAGCCTGGAATGGTGTGCGATAAGGCAGCTCAGCCTCACCGCTTGGCACGCCATCAGCGGCAATATGGCGACTGTCAGTGCGATTCAGGGAAACCGGGCCGCGCTGCTGGCGCGAACTCTCGGCCGCCAGGACGCTGGCAAAGTCCAGATCACGCGCCTTGTAGTTCGGCGTGTCGGCATTGGCGATATTGTTGGCTAGCACCTCCGCGCGCTGGGCACGGAAAGTAAGTGCTTTTTCATGAATACCGAGGGCGCTGCCGAAGTTGATGCTCATGTTCTGAACCTTTGCCGCTGGGGCATCTGATCGCTGTCGCGAGATATTCAGCAAAGGCTGTGCCAACTCATCAACACCAATAGAATCAATGAGTTAAGCGACTAAAGAGGTAAAAAGAGAGGCAAAGCGGCAAGGCTTTACCGCCAGTGGCAAACAAGCGGCAAAGCAACCAGAGGCGCTTTGCCTCCTTGCAGTCGCTCTGGCCAAAAAGCAAAACGGGAGGCCGAAGCCTCCCGTTCTAGGGAATCAGGCCATCATTTGGCCTTGTAGATGATGCCCGGACTGCACTGAACCATCTGGTACTTGTCCGGCAGCCCGTTAAGCGCCTCGGATGCCCCCAGAAACAGATAGCCTCCCGGCTTCAACGTGGCATGAATGCGCGTAAGGATGTCCTTCTTTACCTCTGCGGAAAAGTAAATCAGCACGTTACGGCAGAACACGATGTCGAACTTGCCCAAGGCCGCATAGCTGTCGAGCAGGTTCAACGGACGGAACTCCACACGACTCTTGACCGCGGGCTTGACCTGCCAACGCCCCGGCCCACGTGGGTCGAAATAGCGCTGCAGACGCTCCTGCGACAAGCCACGCCCCATCGCCAAGCTGTCGTACTCACCCGACTTGCAATTGGCCAACATCGATGGTGACAAGTCGGTGGCAACGATCTGCACACCAGCCTTGAGCTGCCCAAGATTGCTGCGCTCGAATTCATCGAGCGACATGGACAGCGAGTAAGGCTCTTGTCCCGACGAACAAGCCGCCGACCAGATACGCAACCGCTGAGCTGGATAGGCTTTGATCAGTTCCGGTAAAACCCTGCTCTTGAGCACGTCGAACGGGTAGGTGTCACGAAACCAAAGCGTTTCGTTAGTCGTCATGGCATCGACCACTTGCTCGCGCAACCCGCCGCGAGGCTGGCTTTGCATACGCTGCACCAGCTCACCCAGAGTCTTGATGCCGTTCTGCTCCATCAGCTTGTTCAGACGGCTGGAGACCAGATACTGCTTGTTGTTGCCAAGCAGAATACCGCAGGCCTTTTCCAGGAATGTCCGGAACTGCTCGAAATCCAAATTACCTGAAGACACTAGTGCCGCCTCACCTACCATAATGTTCGCCAAGAGATACCCCCTCAGCCCCCATCTACCACGCGGATACGGTCAACCACGCGCGCCGCCAGATCGTCCGGCTTGAACTTGGCCAGAAAATCGTCGGCCCCCACCTTCTTCACCATCGCCTGGTTGAAAACGCCCGACAGCGAAGTATGCAGGAGTATATGTAGCTTCTGCATGCGAGAATCGGCACGGATTTCGGTTGTCAGGGTATATCCGTCCATTTCCGGCATTTCGATGTCGGAAATGATCATCAACAACTCCTTGTCTGGCTGCTTGCCTTCAGCCGCCATGCTCTTGAGGTAATCGAGCGCCTCGCGCCCATCGTTAAGTGCAATTACCTCCACCCCAACCGTTTGCAGGCAACGCGAAACCTGTTTGCGCGCCACAGAAGAGTCATCGACGATCAGCACGCACTTGGATACCGCCTTGCTCTGCACATGCTCATCGATCACCCCTTCGGAAATCACCTCTGATGTGGGCGCAACCTCGGCCAGGATCTTCTCCACATCGATGATTTCCACCAACTGCTGATCCATACGGGTCACAGCAGTCAGATAGTGGTCGCGGCCAGTGCCCTTGGGTGGCGGATGGATCTCCTCCCAGTTCATGTTGACGATGCGCTCCACCGACCGCACCAAGAAACCCTGCACCTTGGTGTTGTACTCGGTGATGATCACAAAGCTGGTCTTGATGTTATCCAGCGGTGCCCGCCCCGTGGCGATGGCCAAATCAAGAATGGGAATGGTGCCGCCACGGATGTTGGCTACACCACGTACGACCGCGTTGGATTTGGGCATGATGGTGAGATTGGGGCACTGCAACACCTCCTTCACCTTAAATACGTTGATCCCATAAAGCTGAGGGCCATCCAGGCGGAATAGCAACAGCTCCAAGCGGTTTTGCCCTACCAGCTGTGTACGCTGGTTAACCGAATCCAGTAACCCGGCCATGCCCGGACTCCTCTTCGTCAAAATAACGCTAACTCTATTGAGCCTAGCAGGCGGCACGAGCCTTGCTTCATCAAACTTCATGAAGCTACTAACGTCATCATCCCGTCAGTTACTGGCAAAAAGCCTCCGCGCCCTGCCCGTTTTACTCGCTTTGCCCCTGATCGGCTATAGCGGCAGCGCTGCTGCTGCCATCACAACTACCGATGAGCTTATCGGCGCTGCCGAGTCTTTTCTTGAGCAGGCAGTCGTCGAATATTTACAGCGTAGCGAAATCCAGGGACGCCATGAGATCAGTATTAATCGACTCGACCCAAGGTTACGACTGCCCAAATGCGATCAGGCCCTAAGCGTGCGCCTGGAAACCCCAGCGCAGCCCATCGGCCGAGTAACAACTCGCGTACGTTGCGATGGCAGCTCACCCTGGACAGTTTTCGTGCCGGGCGAGGTACGCCTATTTCGTGACGTACTGATTATGACGCGCCCGATGAAACGTCTCAGCGTGATAGGCGCATCAGACGTAAGCCTGGTAGAACAGGACATAAGCCAGCTTAATCAAGGTTTCCTCACGGACCCCAGCCAGGCAATCGGCAAAAAATTGACGCGCCAACTTGCAAGCAAACAGGTTATCGCCCCTAATTACCTACAAATCGCCGAGGTCATACGCAAAGGCGATCAGGTCGTGATTAGCGCCCGCAGCGCCAGTGTGAATGTCCGCATGCCTGGTGAAGCACTGAGCAACGGCTCTCCAGGTGAACAGATCCAAGTACGCAACCTTCGCTCACAGCGGGTGATAAGAGCCCGCGTGGTGGGGCCGGGACAGGTAGATGTGGCAATGTAGGCATGTTTCTTGTAGCGCAACAGGCTGGCGATTTTCTACACTGTCCAAACGACGCAGATTTTTTCCTAAAGTTTTTACGGCACTGGCCGAAAAGCTTGGCAAGCGTCCACCATATCGTCCGAGGTTCTGCATCATGGTCACTGACTTTAACCGGCTGAACAACGCCACTACACCCGCCAATGCGGGGCGTACTGGCTCGACTCAGACTGGCAATCGCAACGAGGCCCTGCAGTCGCCTCAAGCGCCTGTCAGCAGCAAAGGTCAAGAACCGCAAGCCCCGGTCAAAAGCGGTGAGCCCGTACAGCTGAGCCAAGAGGCACAGCAAATGCAGAAGATCAGTGAGAAGCTACGCGATCAACCCATCGTCAATAAAGATCGTGTATCCCAGCTCAAACAAGCCATTGCTGATGGCAGCTATCAGGTCGACAGCAAGCGCGTCGCCCAAAAGCTGCTCGACTTCGAATCCCAGCGCTAGTCCTAAGGGCTGCGCTGGGGGTGTTGGACGCCCGACCCCCAAGAGCCCGCCATGCACGATACTTCTCTGCTACACCTGTTCACCTCAGATATCGGCATCGCCGAGCAACTCCTTGAGCTGATCGACGCCGAATTTCAGGCGCTCGATGAACGCGACCTGACGCGTCTCGATAAGCTGCTGGGAGACAAACAGCCACTTCTGGCACAACTGCAGCAGCACGGCACCGAACGCAGCCAGCTATTGCACGCTGTCGGCCTGAGCGCTGACCGTGAGGGGCTAGCCAGTTTGGCTGCCCGCTCAAGCATTGGCGCTGAACTGCTGACCCGCAGCGAAGAGCTGTCTGAGCTGCTGCAGCGCTGCCAGGATGCCAACTTGCGTAACGGCCGCTTGATTCGCGCCAACAAAGCAACAGTCAGCAGCCTTCTGGGCATCCTACGCGGCGGCGAAACGCCGGGGCTCTATGACAGCCGCGGCAGCGCCGCTAGAATCGCGCAGCACCGCCCGCTCAGCCAAGCCTGAGCCACACAATAAAAAGCACGGGAACATGCAGGCACTGCGTCGGCATGTAAGTGCATGCCGTAATCGAAAAACCGGAGAGCTTCGCACTGTGTCCAGCGCGTTCAACGAGGGAAATGGGCCTCAGCCACCCAAACTACTCAAGACCCCGGCGGAGATCGTTGCAACCCTGCGCTTACTGCTGCAGCACCATGACCCTCTGCTCATTCAGTTTCACGAACGCAGCCAACGCTTCCAAAGTTATGTCGTGGACATCGACCGCGAGCGCTCACGCATTGCGCTCGACGAAATCATTCCCACCGATGGCGAGCGTTTTTTCAAACAGGGAGAAAGCTTCTCCGTGGAGGCCTTCCGTGACGGCGTGCGGGTGGCCTGGAAGTGCGAACATAGCGTCCAAATAGGCCAGCATGATGGCGCGCCATGCTATTGGACGCCCCTACCCGCCGAGATGATCTATCACCAGCGACGTAGCGCCTTTCGCGCCGCACTCAAGCAGACAGATCTAATCAAGGTTGTGCTGTCGAGCGACAAATTGCACGAACCGCTTACAGGGCATCTACTCGATATCTCCGCCACCGGCTGCAAGTTGCGCTTCGCGGGAGACCAGAGCCAGCAACTGCAGAACGGCCAGGTGCATGAACGCCTGACCGCTCAACTGCCCTTCGGCGCCATGACCACCGCGGTGGAGCTGCGCCACGTGCAGTATGAAGCGAAGATTGACTGCACCTTCGTCGGCACCCGTTTTTTTGACCTTGGCGGCCTGGAACAGCGCAATGTAGAGCGCTTTGTCTATCAACTACAGCGCGAAGCCCGCCGCACCGAGAGCGACTGAGGGCCAAGCCCTCAGACTGCAGCGCTCTCATTGCGCTCGCGATCTTCATTTTCAGCCGCTTCGGCGGCCATCGCCACAGCAGGCTCCTGCATCTGCTCCTGCACGGTCTGCTCATCGACGCGCGGGTCCAGCGCGGCGACCAGAGGCGAGCTCGCCACGTTACCCGGCATCGCAATGTGCTGCAGCGGCGCATCATCGACCTGATGTAGATGGGTGACAACCTCAGGCCGGATACGCCAGACCAAAATCAGCGCACAGAAACAGATGAATACATACAGCATGTTGGGGCCGTAGAAGCGCATCAGCATGCCCGTGAGCAAGGGCCCAATACAGGCACCGACACCAAATGTGACCAGCAGCATGGCCGTCAGCGATACCCGCCGCTCAGGCTCGACATGGTCATTAGCCAACGCGACAGCCAAGGGATACAGACTGAACTGCATCAGGCTGACCAGAAAGCCAACGCCTATCAGCAAGCCAAGAAACACCTGTGGCAAAGCCGCCAACGGCAAGGCAGCAAGCAACATAAAGACAGCACAGCCTCGAATCAGACGCACCCGGTCATGCCGATCGGACAACCACCCCAGCGGCCATTGCACCAGCAGCCCAGCCAGAATGCAGCTCCCCATGAACAGCCCCACCTGCTCGGTGGACAGCCCCATACGCGTGGCATACAAGGGCGCCAGGCCATAGAAAGAGCCAATCAAAAGACCTGCAACCGAAATAGTGGTCAGCGAAAGCGGTACCCGTTTGAGGAAAAAACGCAGCTCTAACGGCGCCGGATGCAAAGGCGCGGGGTGCAGGCGCCGGGTCAGCGCCACCGGAACCAGACACAGCGCGAAGCACAGGGCGACCAGCATCAGTAATTCCAGCCCCAAGGTCGGATGGATCACCAAGGCTAGCTGCCCCAGAATCAAGCCCATGTACGAGGCGCCCATATAACCGCTGAACACCAATCCACGCTGGCTGGCGTCAGCCTGCTCGTTCAGCCAGCTTTCAATCACCATGTACTGGCACATCATGCCGAGACCAACCAGCATGCGCAGAAACAGCCAGAACGGTAACCACTCCACCAGACCATGTCCCAATACCGCTGCGGTAACCACACCTGCACAGGCCACGTAAGCCCGTATGTGCCCGACTCGCGCAATGAGCCGGTGCCCCAGTTTGCCGCCCAGTACCAGACCGAAATAATTGGCCGCCATCAACGCCCCCACCCACAGTCCATCCACCGTATCGGCCAGACGCAGAGCCAGGTAGGTACTAAGCAGACCTGAACCGAGCAGCATCAACAAAGTGGCGAAATACAGCGAGCGGAAGGACTTCCAGATCAAACGCATTGGCAGGTAAAACTCCTATGGCGGAGCGTAAGTCGATGACTCACGCCCGGTACAGCGGCGCGCTTTCGAGATGCTCAGTCAGCACGAATGAATAGCCTCATACAAGACCATGGCCAGCGTTGCTTGGCCAGCGATGCAATCTTCGACGAGTGTATGGCCCATCAGTTCGATGGCATATCGGACGCTCGATCACGTCTCCGGGGTACACCAACCGACCTGAACGCTCAGATGCCTTCTGAGCATAGTCGGCGGACACACCGCGTACAAAATAAGCGCCGAATGTTCGATATTTCAAGCAGTAAAGGTTTACCTGAATGCGACACACAGTTGCACTGACTCGCCCCACCCTCATTACCCAGGCAAATGGTGCTGGCGACTGTGCTAGAGTCGCGCGCTATTTTTTCCGCCCCTGGCTGGAAAGCCGCTCGAGAAAGGCCTGCGAATACCCTCGCGCCTCAGTAAACAGAGATCTGCGTCATGTCCGAAGCCGTCAATCCACTCCTACAACTGCTCAACCGTACCAGCCTGGTCGTGCAGATTTCCGTAGGCCTGCTCCTGGGCATTGCCCTTGCCGTTGTCGCACCTCAGGCGGCGCTTTCAGTCGGTCTGATCGGTAATGTGTTCGTCTCGGCATTGAAAGCCGTCGCCCCGGTATTAGTGTTCATTCTGGTGATGGCCTCCATCGCGAACCATCAGCACGGTCAACAGACCCATATTCGCCCAATCCTGCTGATGTACCTGCTCGGCACATTCAGTGCCGCATTGGTGGCGGTCGTCGCCAGCTTCGCCTTCCCCTCTGCGCTTGTACTGAGCAGTCAGGCTGCCGAACTGTCGCCGCCGGGTGGGATTGGTGAAGTTCTCAAGACCCTGCTGATGAACGTCGTCGACAACCCGGTAAACGCCCTGCTCAAAGGCAATTTCATCGGCATCCTGGCCTGGGCCATCGGCCTGGGCTTCGCCTTGCGCCATGCCAGCGTCGGCAGCAAACAGCTACTGGGCGATTTGTCCAATGGCGTCACATCCATCGTCAAGCTGGTCATCCGTTTGGCTCCGCTGGGGATCTTCGGCCTTGTGGCCTCAACATTGGCCGAATCCGGCTTCGGCGCGCTGCTCGGCTACCTGCACCTACTCGTGGTACTGGTCGGCTGCATGCTACTGGTCGCATTGCTGATTAACCCAGCACTGGTGTATTGGAAGACGCGTAGCAACCCCTACCCGCTGGTTTTCACCTGCCTGCGCGAAAGCGGCCTGACGGCCTTCTTCACCCGCAGCTCGGCGGCCAACATTCCAGTCAATCTGCAACTGTGCCAGCGCCTTGGTCTGCACGAAGAAACCTATTCGGTGTCTATCCCGCTCGGCGCCACCATCAACATGGCTGGCGCAGCCATCACCATCAGCGTGCTGACCCTGGCAGCCGTGCACACCCTGAATATTGCCGTCGATCTGCCCACTGCCCTGCTGTTGAGCTTGCTTGCCTCGATCAGCGCTTGCGGCGCTTCAGGTGTAGCGGGAGGCTCGCTGCTGCTGATCCCTCTAGCCTGCAGCCTGTTCGGCATTCCCAATGACGTAGCCATGCAGGTCGTAGCGATCGGCTTCATCATCGGTATCGTTCAAGACTCCGCAGAAACCGCTCTGAACTCCTCAACCGATGCGCTCTTCACTGCGGCGGCTTGCCTGGCAGAAGAAAAACGCCAAGGCTAAAACGCAGAAGGCTTGCGCAACGCGCAAGCCTTCTTTCTATCACTGGGCCATAGCCTCGGCACGATCAAACCCAGCTCAATCACCTGGCGCGGTGGAATCGTCATCAAGGCGACGAAATTTTCCGGCATCCAACCCATAGCGTTTGAGCTTCAGATAAATGCCTGCACGCGATATGCCCAGCAAACTTGCTGAGCGGCGGATGTTGCCTGCGGTCTCTTCCAGCGCTGCACGAATCAGATCACGCTCGCCTAGCTCAAGGGGCGGGAGATGGCTTTCTGCTTCTGCGTCGCCATTGGCCACACGGACAAGTGCAGGCGGTAAATCCGCAGGCTGAATGAAAGCACCTTGCGCCAGATTGATCGCGCGCTCGATGACGTTTTCCAGCTCACGTACGTTACCTGGCCAGTTATGTGCCATCAGCAGTGCCAAGGCCTCATCGGCGATGGCCTGCGGTGGTCGCTCAAGGTTGCGCCCCAAACTCTTGAGCATTGTCGCCACCAGCTTGGGAATGTCCTCACGACGCTCACGCAACGGCGGCACCTCAAGCGTCAGCACATTGAGTCGGTAGAACACATCCTCACGAAAACTCCCGCCAACAACGGCCTGAGCTAGATCGCGATGGGTGGCGGCGATAACACGAACGTCCACCGCATGCGCCTTCTTAGCACCGATGCGCGTCACCTCGCCTTCCTGAAGCACTCGCAGCAGACTGATTTGCGCGTCCAGGGGCATGTCGCCAATCTCATCGAGAAACAAGGTGCCGCCATCAGCCAGCTCGAACTTACCTGCCGCGCCTCCGCGCGCCGCCCCCGTGAACGCGCCCTCGACGTGCCCGAACAGTTCGCTCTGCACCAGATCACGTGGAATGGCACCGCAATTCACCGCAACGAAAGGGCCAGCACAGCGGCTACTGGCATTATGAATGGCCTGAGCGAACAACTCTTTGCCCACGCCACTTTCCCCCTGAATCAATACCGTCGCCTCGCTACGACTGGCCGCCTGAGCAAGTCGGATGCAGTCTTGCAACGCCGCTGAGCGCCCCTGGATATCCGCGAAACTGTAACGCGCCCGAGTGCCGAGCAATTGCCGGGTGATTTCCCGGATCCGGCGATTCTCACGTAACGACAGCACCCAGCCACCCTGCGCGATTGGCGAAGCCGAGGCCAGACACGGCAGGCTACCGCCATCAGGCAATAGCAGCGTTAGCTCACGATCCTGACGCTCCCAGCGACGATCCAGCCAGTGCCCGAGGTCGGTATCCTGAGCGATAAGGCTGGCGAACGGCCTGCCCAACTGCTGATCATCGAGCTGCAGTAAACGCCGAGCATAGCCATTGAGGCTACGGATGTGGCGCCCATCATCGAGCAGAATGACCCCTTCATTAAGCACCTCCAGCACACGCTGTTGCTCATCCAGCAGGGCCTTGAGCGCCAATTGCCGCGACACGGCCTCCGCTGCCGCCTGCACGGTGCCGAGGGTGTGACAATGAAAGTTGCCAACCGCAGCAGTCAGCGTCAGCGCCCCAAGCAATCGGCCCTGGGGGTCGCGTACCGGCGCCGAGGCACAGTGCATGTGCCGCTCACGCAGTTCACGCTTGAAGTTCTCACCCGCCAGAACGAAGACCAGACGCTGCTCACGCAGCGCCAGCCCCGTGCAGTTAGTGCCTTGTACCTGCTCCAGCAAACGACTCCCGAGAGGAGTCAAATCCACCCCGCAAGCGCTGAGCGTCACACCATCGGCATCAGCCAGATTAAGGTGGCCACCGGGGTTGTAGCGCAGCAGTTCGGCCATGATCGGTGCGGCGATATCGAGAACTTCACGATTGGCCGCAAGACGGCTCGTCAGCTCTTGAGGCTCGACGAACTCGTAGTGGAACTCTTCGGCCTCGACGCCAGCCGCCCGACTGCGTAGCCAGGACGCGCGAATCACAGAGCGGAGCGCAGACAACTCCGAATCACCTGCCAAACAGTCCACCCAAGCCGCATCCAAACCACGCTCAATAGCAACAGCAGAAGCCGGCTGCTGCAACTCACTGACAAACAGCAACTCCTGACTCAGATCATTTGCGGCGCCCAACTCAAGCATGGTGGTGACTCTGTCTGAAAGTTGGACATGTCTAACTAGGCATGTCTTTTTTTTAGACATATTACAAGAGTCGCCCCACCTGAAAACCCCTAAAAATGGCGCATTCCATGACTGGCATGACGGTTGCTGAAGCCCTTTCGGGCCCAAGGCCCTGCGCATAACAACCACAATAGGACGCCTCTTCATGCCTCATTCCAAGACACCTCTGTCCGTCGGCCTCATCGGTACAGGTCGCATGGGCACCTTCCACGCCACTGCCCTCGCCCAACATCTTCACGGCGCCCGTCTGGTCGCCCTGGCCGATCCGGCTCCCGGTGCTGCCGCCCGCCTCGGTGAAATCCTCGATGTCGAGCACATCCATACCGACCCACAAGCCCTGATCGAAAACCCGGCCGTAGAGGCAGTGGTTATCGTCGCCCCGGCACGCAGCCATGCCGAGTTGGTCGTGGCAGCCGCACGCGCAGGCAAGCCAGTGTTCTGTGAAAAGCCCATGGCCGTGACCTTGGAAGAAGCTGACCGCGCCATCGCAGCCTGCGCCGATGCCGGTGTTGCTCTGCAGGTGGGTTTCAACCGCCGTTTCGCCACCAGCTTCCGTACCGCACGCGAGATGATCAACGCCGGACGCATCGGCACGCCGCAACTGATGCGCTCGCTGACGCGCGATCCTGGCCTGCAAAACCCTGCCGCAGTGAAGCCCTGGACAATCTTTCTGGAAACCCTGATCCACGATTTCGACACGCTTAACTTCTTCAACCCAGGCGCACGGGCCACCCAGGTATATGCGGTAGCCGACGCTCTGGTACGCCCAGATTTCCGCGACAAGGGCCTGCTGGACACCGCCGTGGTCACCATTCGCTACGACAACGGCGCGATCGCCACCGCCGAGGCCAACTTCCAGGCGGTGTACGGCTATGACGTACGCGGCGAAGTGTTTGGCAGTGCCGGCATGCTCACTGCGGGCGATGCACG
Source organism: Pseudomonas sp. 8Z (assembly GCF_902506535.1). Classification (GTDB taxonomy): domain Bacteria; phylum Pseudomonadota; class Gammaproteobacteria; order Pseudomonadales; family Pseudomonadaceae; genus Aquipseudomonas. The sequence continues at coordinate 298,435 of NZ_LR733826.1, read as the reverse complement.
TACCAGCGAGCTGGTTTGTTACGGCGCCGAAGGCATCAGCCAAACCACCCAACGCTCGGATGCCGAACTGCTGCGCGACGCCTATCTGGGTGAATTGCGCGCCTTTATCGATGCCGTGCACGGCGGTACGCCCGTACCGGTCGGTGGTGCCGATGCCCGTGCGGCGCTGGCCATTGCCCTGGCCGCCATCGAATCGGTGAAAACCGGTCAACCTGTTGCAGTACAGGAGTAAACGCCATGACCAACACCTCGCCTTTCGTCCTGGCTGTCAGCGCTGAAATGGTCTTCCTCGACCTGCCCTTCGTCGAGCGCGTACGCCGCCTGCATGCCTTGGGCTTCGCCGTGGAAATCTGGGACTGGACACGCCACGACATCGACGCCCTGGCCGCCACTGGCGCCCGCTTCACCTCGATGACCGGCTACATCTCTGGCGACCTGATCAGCCCCGAAGGCCGCGCGGCACTGCTCTCCAGCGCCCGCGAATCACTTGAGGTCGCCGAACGACTCAACTGCCCCTCCCTGAACTTGCACGGCACCGGCCTGGACAACCGTGGGCTGCCAGTCAAACCCCTGAGCACCGTCAACGGAGCGCAATGGCTAGCCGCACGTGACACCCTGGCCGAGATCGCACGTCTGGGCGAGCAGGCCAACAAAGTATTCCTGCTGGAAAACCTCAACACCGCCGTTGATCACCCCGGCGTACCCTTCGCCCGCGCCGAGGACACCCTGGCACTGATCGAGGCAGTCGCCAGCCCCTATCTGCGCTTGAATCTGGACCTTTATCACGCACAGATCGGCGAAGGCAATCTGATTGAACTCATCCGCCGTGCCGGTGCCTCTATCGGTGAAATTCAGGTCGCCGACGTGCCGGGGCGCTGCGAACCCGGCACCGGTGAAATCCACTACCCCGCCATCGCCCGAGCGCTCGCCGAGCTGGGCTACCGCGGCGTAGTCGGCCTGGAAGGCTGGGCGGCAGACGGTGACTCCGAGCGAGCCCTGCAGCGGTTTCAAGCCGCTTTCACCCTGTAACACCGGGCCCTCGGGCCCATCATCATAAAAACAAGAGGAATCTCACATGCCCCTTCGCAAACTGCTCTGCGCTGCCTTCGTATGCGCGCTTACTCCTCTGGCGATGGCCGATTACCGTATCGGCGTCAGCATTGCCAAGGTCGACGATAACTTTATGACCAACGTACGCCGCAGCCTTGAGGATGCAGGCAAGACGGAACAAGTCACCATGCAGTTCGAGGATGCTCAGGGCGACGTTGTACGCCAGCTCAACCAGGTTCAGAGCTTTCTCGCGCAGAACGTCGATGCGGTCATCGTGCTGCCGGTAGACACCGCGGCCACCGTCAACATCACCCGCGCAGCCACCGCAGCCAAGATCCCGTTGGTGTACGTCAATCGTCGGCCTGACAACCCCAAGCTCCCCGAAGGCGTGGTCGCCGTGACCTCCGAAGATCTCCAGGCAGGCCGTTTGCAGGGGGACTTCATCGCCAAGCGCTTGAACGGTAAAGGCAATGTCGCCCTGATCATGGGTGAGCTGACCCAGAACGCCACGCGCGGGCGCACCGAAGGTGTCAAAGAAGCGCTCAAGGCTTACCCGGACATCAAGGTAGTGGCCGAACAGAACGCCGACTGGGATCGCAGCAAGGGCATGGATCTGACCAGCAACTGGCTGACTGCCGGCACCCAGTTCGATGCGATTATCGCCAACAACGACGAGATGGCCATTGGCGCGGCCATGGCTCTGCGCCAAGCGGGTAAAAGCAATGGCGAGGTTGCCGTGGTAGGCGTCGACGGTTTGCCCGATGGCCAGGCCGCAATCAAGCGTGGCTTGCTGGCAGCCTCGGTGTTTCAAGACCCCAAAGGCCAGGCCATCCAAGCCCTGCAGTCGGCACTGAAAATGATCCGCAAGGAACCGGTTGAGGCCTCCATTTGGGTGCCTTACGAACTGATCACCCCAGAGAATCTGGAAACCTACCAAGCCCGCCTGAAGTAGCCAGTATTGGCTGGCGCACTCCCGTGCAAGGCACCGGCAGCGACCTGCATCGCACCGGTGCTTTTGCTTTATAAGGCTCTCGGTCAAGTTGATGCGAGTAGCACGCACACACCCAGGCCGCATCTCACCCTTGTATTACAATCTCAGCACGACAAATAGGCTGACGCCCCCAAAGCACAAGGCCCAACCAATGACTGGCTGGGCCTTGCGCGTTATTTGATCAGCAGTGACAAGCGCTACAAACGCACCCAACGCCCCTCACGAGACGAAGTGCGAGCGGCATGGGCCAGGCGCTCCACCTCCCACGCCTCCTGGAAATCCACTCCGGTGTAGCCGGAGTTGCCCCCTAGCGCTTCAAGCAATGAGCGAACTTCCAGCGTCTTCAGCTCGTTGTAACCAAGCTGATGGCCAGGGGCCGGGCAGAAAGCGGCATAGTCAGGCAACTGCGGGCCAGCCAGCAAGGTGCGGAAGCCTGCCAGCTCTGGACGCTCGCCCGCCTGATAGAAACGCAGCTCGTTGAGGCGTTCCTGATCAAAGGTCAAGGTGCCACGGGTGCCACACACCTCGAAGGCCAGGCGGTTCTTACGCCCATGCTTGAGCCAACTGGTCGTGAGCGCACCACGCGCGCCACTGGCAAAACGCAGTAGCAGATGCGCCTGATCATCGACCTCAACCGCGCGAAGCCCACTCTGGTGCGGGCGCTGCCCATGTGCCGTATGCAAGTCGGCGCACAACGCCTCGACCGGGCCAAGCAAAAAGCGCGACAGCGACAGTAGATGGCTGCCCAGATCAGCCAGAGCGCCGCCGGCCTGCCCCGTCTCGCAGCGCCAGGTAAAAGCTCCCTGCGGGTCGCCCATGAAGTCTTCGCTGAATTCACCGTTGAAGCTGACGATCTCACCCACCTCGCCAGCCGCGATCAGATCACGAGCCAAGCCCAGCATAGGGTTTTGCAGGTAGTTGTAGCCCACACGATTGACCACCCCAGCAGCACGCGCGGCATCACGCATCTGCGTCGCTTCCTCCAGCGTCACCGCCAGCGGCTTCTCGCAATAAACCGCCTTGCCGGCCGCAAGCGCGGCCAATGCCATCGGCGCGTGCAACAGATTGGGCGTGGTGATAGCCACCAGCTCAACCTGCGGATCAGCGATCAGGCTCTCCCAATCACAGGACTTGGCGAAGCCCCAGTCAGCAGCACAACGGGCCGCACGCGCAGGGTCAGCATCTGCCAGGGCCACCAGACGCGGCAGTACCGGCAGGGTAAAACTGCTCAGCGCATGTTGAAACGCCAACGCGTGTGCGTGCCCCATAAAGCCAGTACCAATCAAACCAATACCGATGTTACGCATGCTTACCTCCAGGCACTTGAAGAAAACCCAGCACACAACCAATGCGCTCGACGGGCGCAATGCTAGATAGAGTTAGCCCCCATGCGCGGCTGCAGAGACCGCGCATAAGGGCTTGGGGAAATACCGCGAGCCCGCTCAGAACGCGCTCAGCGCTTGGCCTTACGCTTGTTGCGGTACTGGTCGATCACCACGGCGATAACGATGATCAGGCCCTTGATGATGTCCTGAACGTAGGCATCGACACCCAGGAAGGTGAAGCCGCTGGCCATCACCCCGAGAATCAAGGCACCAATCACCGTACCGGTGATACGCCCCATGCCACCGGCCAGGCTGGTACCACCGATGACCGCAGCGGCAATGGCGTCCAGTTCATAGGACATCCCCATACCTGCCTGACCAGTAGCCGCACGTGCCGAGGCCACCACTCCAGCCAAGCCAGCCAGCAGCCCCGCGATGCTGTAGACGATGACCAGGTGCTTCTTGACATTGATCCCGGAGATACGCGCCGCCTGCATGTTGCCGCCGATGGCATAGGTGTACTTGCCGTACTTGGTGTAGCGCAGCGCGATATGGAAGATCACCGCCACCACCAGAAAGATGATGACCGGCATGGCGCCAGCGCCGATCGCAGTGTACTCCTCGGAGAGCATGCTGATTGGCTGGCCTTCGGTGTAATAGCGCGCCAGACCACGAGCCGAAACCATCATGCCCAGCGTGGCGATGAAAGGCGGAATACCGGTGATGGCGATGATGCTGCCGTTGATGGCTCCGGCTATCAATCCCACTGCAAGCCCTGCCATGACAGGCACCCACACCGGCATATCGGTTAGCGAGGGAAACACCGCGCGGCCGAAATCCGAAGTCTGCGCCAAGCTCGCAGCAACCATTGCCGACAGCGCTAACACTGAGCCGGATGACAAATCGATACCGGTGGTGATGATGACCTGGGTTACCGCGATGGCCAGCAGACCGATCACCGACACTTGCAAAATCATCAGCACCAGGCGCTGCGGGTTCATCAAGAAGCTCTGATCGCGCAGCACCCAACCAAAGGCCTCGAAGGCCAGGCCAATGCCAATCAGCACCAGCAGGATGCCCAGCTCGGTCGGAATGCGTCGACGCGGGCGCGTAGCGGGAAGCGCTGCAGTTTTATTGTCCAGAATGGCACTCATCTTGTTCTACCTCTTTTTATGCCAGGAAGTGGCGGGCACGGCCCGCCACGCATAACGCGCTTCAGTGAAAGACGGGATTACCCGAAGCCAGGTGCATGACACGCTCCTGAGTCACCTCGGCGTGATCGAGAAAACCCGTCACGGTGCCTTCGTGCATCACCATCACCCGGTCACTCATGCCCATGACTTCAGGCAACTCGGAGGAAATCATGATGACCGCCAGGCCCTCGGCAGCCAGGTTGGCGATCAAGCGGTAGATTTCGGCCTTGGCACCGACGTCGATACCACGAGTCGGTTCATCGAGAATCAGCACACGCGGACGGGTCATCAGCCAGCGCGCCAAGAGGGCTTTCTGCTGATTGCCACCGGAAAGATTGGCAATGCACTGATCCAACGAAGGTGTCTTGACCCGCAGTTGCTGGCTCATCTGCTCACACAGTTCATCAAGACGCTGCTGCTGTACGAAGCCGCCACTGGCAAAGCCGGAGAGCACCGCAACCTCCATGTTTTCCCCGACCGACAGGCAGGGAAACAGGCCTGTGTCCTTACGGTCTTCGGTCAGCAGCGCGAGGCCTTTCTGGATCGCCAGGCAAGGATCGTTCATCCGCACCGGCTCACCATCGATACGAATTTCGCCGCTGGTTGCCGGCGTTACACCGAACAGCGCCTCAGCCACATTGGTGCGCCCTGAGCCCATCAGTCCGGCAATGCCCAACACCTCACCGGCGTGCAGGTCGAAGGAAACCCCGGAGAACACCCCCTCCAGCGCCAGATCACGCACCGAGAGCAGAACGTCCTTGCGCGGCGCTGTGCGCTCAGGGAAGAGCTGATTCAACTCACGGCCCACCATCATGGCGATCAGGCCGTCGCCATTCATGCTGTCGGCACGTTGCGAACCGATGTACTGGCCATCGCGAAAAACCGCCACCTCATCGGCAATCTGGAACACTTCGTCCATCTTGTGGGTGATGTAAACGATGCCCTTACCCTGCGCCTTGAGGTCGGCAATGATCGAGAACAGATGCGCCACTTCGGTTTCGGTAATCGCCGAGGTTGGCTCATCCATGATCAATACATCGCTGTCGTAAGACACCGCTTTGGCGATTTCCACCATCTGCCGCCCGGCAATGGAAAGCGAACCGACGTTATCGTCAGGATCAAGGTTGATACGCAGCCGATCGAGTAACGCCTGAGTCTGTCGGCGCATGCGCCCATGGTCGACCAGGTGCAGCGCATTGAGCGGCTCGCGCCCCAACCAGATGTTTTCGGCAATGGTCATAAATGGCATCAGGTTGAGCTCCTGATGGATCATGGCAATGCCCGACTGCAGTGCCTGCAAGGGTGTTTCGAAGTGCACCGGCTCACCACGCAAGCGCAGCTCGCCAGCATCTGGCTGGTAGATACCGGCGATAATTTTCATCAGCGTGGATTTACCCGCCCCGTTCTCGCCCATCAGCGCCAGTACAGTGCCTGGGCGTACACGCAGTTGCACTTCAGAAAGCGCCTTGACACCGGGAAACTCCTTGGTGACATCAACGATTTCGAGCAGGTATTCGCTCTGGGTCGGCAACGGTTGGGCAGAAGACTGGGAAGTGGCAGCGTTGAGCATGATCGCGTTCTCCTCGCGGGCGCCGATCAAGCGGCGCAAGCCGCTGGTCAGTGAAGGTTGATGCGCGAAGGAGCCCCAGAGACTGGGCTCGACGAACAGGTCTCGGCGAGAGAGAAGGTGTAAAGATGAGCGGACGGCAGCCCGCAAAGAGGGTGGTAAAGCGATAGCATGACGGCACCTTTTATTTTTGTTCAGCCTGACCTCACCAGATGCAAGGTCGCTGTGTTTCGTCGTAGCGCAGAACTGACTTTATTGGAAAATAAATTCCAGTCAACAGTTTTTTGGAATTTTAAAACGAACAGAGCCTTATCAAGGACACTATGCACCCAGCATTCGTTCACCCACGCGAGCAAGCTGGCGCCCTATAAAAAACGGGCATCCCGTAAGCGGGATGCCCGTTGTTCATTTCACGCCCAAGGCAGGCAGCTCACACTAGCGGCGCAAACAAAACCTTGCGGATGGAGGCATGCTTGGCCCGACTCATTTAGTCAGCGCTTGAAACTCGGCCAGGTTTTGCGGCGTGATCAACTGATAGGGAATCACGACGTGTTGCTCGCCAGGCGTTTTGTTGATCATCTTCAATGCAGCGTCGAGCGAGGCTTCAGACTGCCCCCTGGCATCCTGATAGACCGATACGGCCATTAGCCCGCGCTTGATAGCCGCCAGGCCATCCGGTGTGCCATCGACACCCGCGACCAACACATCCGTCCTGCCCGCCTGACGCAGCGCCATGGCGGCGCCAATGGCCATCTCATCGTTATTGGAGAGCACTGCATTGAGTTCCTTGCCAGCCAGCAGCCAGTTACTCGTCAGATCCATACCCTTGTCGCGCTGCCAGGCGCCGGTCTGCTCCTCGACAATCGTGATATCCGGGTATTTGGCCAGCGTCTCCTTAATCCCGGCTGTGCGGTTATGGGTGGCGTTGTTGGCCAGGTCGCCCAGCAGGATAGCCACCTGGCCCTTGCCTTCCAGTTTATCGGCGACGTACTGGGCTTGCAGGCGCCCCGCTTCCTTGTCATCGGAGGTCACGGTCACCACACCATCGGGTAACTGCGGATCATCCGGGCGGCGGTTGATGTAGACGATAGGCACACCTGCCTTGGTCGCTGCGTTCGTCAGAGTGCGGGTGGCCATGGTGTCCACCGGATTGACGATAACCGCATCGACTTTCTGACTGATGAAGCTCTGCACCTGGCTCAGTTGCTTGACCACATCGTTGCGGGCGTCCTCGAATTGCAACTGCACACCATCGGTCTTGGCCTTCTCGGACATGTACTCGCGCAGGTAAGTCAGGTAGTTGTCATCGAATGACGACATGGTCACCCCGACCCTTAACTCAGCGAGGGCTGCGGTGCTGGTCAACATCAAAGACAAGGCCAGGGCAGCGAAACGACGTTTGCTCGGCATGTGGAAAGACTCCATAGAGAAATGAGAGTGGGGAACCTTGCGTGTCAGCGCCGCGCCGCGCCAGGCGCAACAGTCCGGGAGGTCGGCAGCATCGCGCGTCTGCATTCAGCGCCGCGGATACACGCCAACAACGAGAGCGACTGCAGGAGTCGGCCCGATGCCGGAAACAGCGAAGCGGAGGTCATATCCTGAGGATTCATGAGGCGGCACCCTTCTTTATTGTTGTTGAGATGCAGTTGAGCCTGAGAGTGCGGGCACTTCATACGCGCTCGCCAAAACACCATATTGAAAAATTATTTCCACAACAAGATAAAAATAGAATTTATAGTCCACTACGAACTTGCCGCCTGCCACCCGCCACGTCTCCTCGACCTCGCGTTGCCTGCAGGTGCTGTCGACTTTCAGTGGCAATCGTTTCAACGGGTTCGCGCCGTCTACTCATCGCGCTACGCTGCGCCGCATCCAGAATTGCCTGGCACGCCAGCGCCTGATCCGGCTCGACCGGCAGCGGCGCGCCATCAATCAACGTAGCGGCCCACTGCTGGTAAAAGAGCGGCCAGCAACCGCGCTCACTCGGCACACGCTGACGCTCTTGCGCTTGATGCAGCCAGCCCCAGCGTGGATGCTCCTCCACGCCCCAATTGCCTTTTTCGCTGCGCGGTGTACGACCTTGCAACAGTGCCTCAGCCTGGCCATCGGTGCCATCGACGGTGTAAACACCCGCCTCGCCGACCACTCGTAAACGGGCAGAACAGTCTTGCAAACGACTGCCCCACAGGTGTGACACCACGCCACCGCCATGCTGCAGCGACAGGAAAAATTCGTCGTCCTCTCCGGGCAAACCCGCCGGTGCCAAAACCTCGGCATATACCTGCGTCACCGGGCCGAATAACTGGCAGGCCTGGTCTACCAGATGACAACCTTGGGTGAGCAGCAGGCCACCCGCACGTCGCGGCGCCTGTGCCTGCAGACGGGACTCGAAGATGCGTATGCGCCCCAGCGCTTGCTGAGCCAACAACCGAGCCACTGTCAACACGTCCGAGTCCCAGCGCCGGTTATGGAAGACCGTCAGCGCGACCCCGGCCTGCTGCGCAGCATCGCTTATCGCTCGTGCCTCGGCGAGGTTGGTCGCCAGCGGGCTTTCGCTCACCACCGCTACACCACGGGCGATGGCCTCCAACACTAACGCCGGGCGTTCAGCCAGCGGCGCCGCGATCACCACGCTGTCGACGCCGATATCCAGCAGCCCGGTGAGGCTGTCATGGCATATCACCCCCGGATAATCCCGAGCCACCAGAGCACGGCGCATGGCCGAGCGCGTCACCACACCAACCAACGCCAGGCCCGGCGTACAGGCAATCAAAGGGGCATGAAAGAAGCGGCCAGCATGACCATAGCCGACCAATCCGATACGCATGCACACCTCCTAAAGCGGCAGCAGCCTTGTCGGCTGGAACAGGAGTCAGCCGTAGAACGCAGGCCGCTCGGGCAGACTGATCGGCACGATGGCGCCGCTGTTCTGAGCGCTTATGCAGGCATCAGCGGTGACTGCCGCAAGGTAACCATCCCACGACGATGGACCCGTCAACTGACCGCGCGCCAGGTCATCGATGAAGGCCTGCAACTCCACGTCGTAGGCGTCGATGAAACGATCCTTCCAGTCCATCAGAATCTCGTTGGAGAGCCGCGCCTCGCTGCGCAACTGCACAGTGGTCGGCTCGGGCAAGCGGGCGATACCGCGTTCACCCACGACCTCGCACTGAATGTCGTAGCCATACTGGCAGTTGACGAAGACCTCGACATCGATCCGCACACCTTTGGCGGTTTCCAGCAACACGATCTGCGGGTCACGCAGATGCTCCAAGGCTTTGGGGGCCTTGCGCGGAAACACCACCTGCGCCGAGACATACTGATCGTCCAACAACCAGGCCAGCACGTTGATTTCGTGAATCAGGGTATCGGTGATGGCCATGTCCGTGCTGTAGCTGTCGGCTACCGTCGGGTTACGGTGCGCGGCATGAATCATCAGTGGCGCGCCGATACGGTCACCGTCAAGCACCGCCTTGAGCTGCCGGTATCCCGCGTCGTAGGGGCGCATGAAGCCCACCTGAACCAGGCGCCGACCATAGGCCTGCTCGGCGTCGACGATGCGTTTGCAGCCCTCGGCAGTGACTGCCAGGGGTTTTTCACAGAACACCGGTTTGCCCGCTGCGATGGCAGCCAGCACATACTCCTCATGGGTCGGCCCCCAGGAAGTGACCACTACGGCCTGGACATCCGCAGCACCGATCAGAGCATGGCCATCGGCATAGACTTCGGCACTGATGCCCTCCTCCTGCACGACGCGGGAAGCCTGCGCGGCATTGATGTCGGTCACTGCCACCACACGGCTACCGCGCAACGTATGGCTGAGACGGCGAATATGGTCGCGGCCGATGGCGCCGGTACCGATCACCCCAATATTCAAAGTCATGACATGGTTCTCCAATTGGAATAGTTGTGATGAGCATGCCTCGGATGATCGAGCATCAATACTGACGGGCCTGAGCGGTCTTCTCCTTGAGCACTTGCGCGACTGCAGCGATCTTCTCGCTGGTGGACACCTCGGCACCGCCCACACGCCACCAGGACAGGTAGCCATGCAGCATGGTCTTGGGCAGTACCTTGATGTCGATAAGGGTCGATACCGACTGCTGACTGGCATCGGCCAGGGCCGCGTCGAGTTCCTCAAGGCTGCGCACCCGGTAGGTCTTGCAGCCATAGGCGGCAGCGCTCATGGCAAAGTCGAGCGGTACGAAGGCGCCATCGAGACGGCCCGTCTCCGGGTTGCGGAAGCGAAATTCGGTGCCGAAACTGCCCATGCCATGACCGACCTGCAGGTTATTGATGCAACCGAAAGCCATGTTGTCGAACAGCACCACATTGATCTTGCGCCCTTCCTGAATCGAGGTGGCCAACTCCGAATGCAGCATCTGGTAGGAGCCATCGCCAACCAGGGCATAGACCTCACGCGCAGGCTCAGCCAGTTTCACCCCCAGCGCAGCGTTGATCTCATAGCCCATGCAGGAGTAGCCATACTCCAGGTGATAGGTGTTAACCGCGCGGCTATGCCAGGCGCGCTGCAGGTCGCCGGGCAGGCTGCCAGCGGCGGCAACGATGATGGCGTCGTCAGCCAGGCGTTGATTGAGGCGCCCCAGCACCTGACTCTGCGTCAAACATGAACCGGTCAGGCGGATGAACTCATCGAGCACCGCACGCGGCAATGCATCATCGACCTCCGGCACGAAGTCCGAGCCGCTATAGCGGGCGGCATAGACCCGTTCGACCTCCTCGCGATATTGCTCACGCGCCTCGCCAATCTGGGCGCCCCAAGCGGCTCGGTAGTCGGTGGAGCCTAGCAAGGCGCTCAAGGCGATCAGGGCTTCGCGAGCATCGGCGACGACCGCCACCCCATCGAGCTTACCGGCATCGAAGGCAGCCACATTGATGTTGAGAAACTCCACGTCGGGGTTCTGGTAGAGCCACTTCGACGAGGTGGTGAAATCGCTGTAACGGGTGCCCACGCCAATGATGAGATCAGCCTCCTTGGCCAGCAAGTTGGCAGCCAGACAGCCGGTTTCACCAATGCCACCGACGTTGAGTTCATGGCTGGAGACGATGGCACTCTTGCCTGCCTGCGTCTCGGCGAAGGGAATTTCGAAGCGCTCGGCAAAGCGCTGCAAGGCAGAGGCAGCTTCGGCGTACTTCACCCCACCGCCGCAGATCAGCAGTGGCTTGCGTTTGCGCGAGATGAGCCGCAGCGCCTCTTCGATGGCGGCAGCCGCTGGCGGCCGACGATCCAAGCGGTGCACACGCTTGGCAAAGAAGTAGTCGGGATAATCATAAGCCTCACCCTGCACGTCCTGCGGCAGGGCCAGGGTCACCGCACCGGTCTCGGCAGGGTCGGTCAGCACGCGCATGGCGTTGATCGCCGCGCTCATCAATTGCTCGGGGCGGTTGATGCGATCCCAATATTTACTCACCGCACGGAAAGCATCGTTGGTGCTGATCGACAGGTCATGAAACTGCTCGATTTGCTGCAACACCGGGTCAGGCTGGCGGCTGGCATAGACATCGCCCGGCAGCAGCAGCAGCGGTATACGGTTGGCCGTGGCCGTCGCGGCCGCGGTAATCATGTTGGCCGCCCCTGGCCCGACCGACGAGGTGCAGGCGTAAATCTGCCGACGCAGTTTCTGCTTGGCGAAACCGGTGGCGGCATGCGCCATGCCCTGTTCGTTGCGGCCCTGATGAACCACCAGATCGCCGGGATCCTGCTCCAGCGCCTGGCCTAAGCCCAGCACATTGCCGTGACCGAAGATGGTGAAGATGCCAGCGACGAATTTGCTCTCGACCCCGTCGACACTGACGTACTGGTTATCGAGGAATTTCACCAGGGCCTGGGCCATGGTCAGACGTTGCGTGCTCATGGTGGCGGCTCCAGTCACTTGGCAGTCGGCATGCTGAATTCGGCGCCCTTGGCGATGCTGTCGGGCCAGCGCTGCATCACACTTTTGTAACGTGTGTAGAAGCGCAAACCTTCCTCGCCGTAAGCGTGGTGGTCGCCAAACAGCGAGCGCTTCCAGCCACCGAAGGAATGCCAGGCCATGGGCACCGGGATCGGCACGTTGATACCGACCATGCCCACCTTGATGGTACGGGCGAAGGCTCGGGCAATGCCGCCATCACGGGTGAAACAGGACACGCCATTGCCGAACTCATGGGCGTTGATCAGCTCCACCGCGCTGGCGAAATCCGGCACACGCACGATGCCCAGCACCGGGCCAAAGATTTCTTCCTTATAAATAGTCATATCCGTTGTCACCCCATCGAACAGGGTGGCGCCAACGAAGAAACCATTCTCGGCACCCGGCACCGTGAAGTTGCGCCCATCGACCAGCAACTTGGCGCCCTCCGCCACCCCCTGGGTGATATAGCCTTCGACTTTGGCCTTGTGCTGGGCGGTCACCAATGGGCCCATATCGGCGTCACGCTCCACGCCATTGCGCACGCGCAAAGCGTCGATACGCGGCAGCAGCTTCTCGATCAGCGCATCGCCTACCTCTCCCACCGCCACCGCGATGGAGATGGCCATGCAGCGCTCGCCAGCCGAACCATAACCGGCACCGATCAGCGCGTCGGCAGCTTGCTCCAGGTCGGCGTCGGGCATCACGATCATATGGTTCTTGGCGCCGCCCAGAGCTTGCACACGCTTACCGCGACGCGTGCCTTCCTGGTGGATGTACTCGGCGATGGGCGTAGAGCCGACGAAGGAGATCGCCTCCACATCCGGGTGCTGCAGCAAGGCGTCGACCGCCACCTTGTCGCCTTGCACCACATTGAACACGCCATCGGGCAAACCCGCCTGCTTGAGCAGGTCGGCAAGCATCAGGCTGGCGGAAGGATCGCGCTCGGAGGGCTTCAAGATAAAGGTATTGCCGGTGGCCAACGCCATGGGAATCATCCACAGCGGCACCATCACCGGGAAGTTGAAGGGCGTGATACCGGCGCACACCCCCAGCGGCTGACGTAGATTCCAGTTATCGATGCCGCCACCAATGTTATCGCTGTAGGAAGTCGTGGACAGATGCGGGGCACCACAGGCGAACTCCACCACCTCGATGCCGCGTGTCACCTCGCCCATGGCATCGGACAGCACCTTGCCATGCTCGCGGGTGATGACTGCGGCCAACTCCTGCTGATGCTGGTCAAGCAGCTCCTTGAAGCGGAACAAAATACGTGCGCGGCGCAGCGCCGACTGCTCGGACCAGGACACAAAGGCAGCCTTGGCGGCAGCCACGGCCTGCTCAACGGTTTGCAGCGTAGCCTGGGCAACACGCGCCTTGACCACACCTTGCGCAGGGTTGAAGACGTCGCCGAAGCGCTCGGCGCGGGTGACGACTTCGCCATTGATGTAGTGCCCAATAATGGGGGTCTCGCTCATGCTCTGAGTCCTCATGTTCTGCGGCCAAGCAGGCGGCCGATGAAAAGTGCTTACAGATCCAGCAGCCACTCGTGCTGCGGGTCGTTGTGAAATTTCCAGACGCGCGTAGGGCCGGCCATCACGTTGAGGTAATAAGACTCATAGCCGTAAGGCACGCAGACCGGGTGATAACCGCGTGGCACCAGCACCACATCGTGATCCTCGACCGCCATGGCCTGATCCAGGTCGCGATCGTCGGTGTAAACACGCTGAAAAACGAAGCCCTGGCCAGGGTCGATGCGGTGGTAATAGGACTCCTCCAGCCGACTCTGCTGCGGCAGGCTATCGCTGTCGTGGCGATGCGGCGGGTAACTGGAAGAGTGCCCAGACGGCGTGCGTACCTCGACCACCAGCAGCGCATGCGCGGCTGCTGTATCCGGCAGGATGTCGCAGACATAGCGCACGTTGGCGCCCTTGCCACGGGTTGAGCGCTTCATGCTGGCGGGCTCGATCAAACGCGGTGCCAGCCATTGCTCCGGCTGCGGATGGCCCGGTGAAGCGCACAGGGCAACCTCGGCAACGCTGTCAGCGATGATTGATCCCTCGCAGCCCGGCGGCAGGTAGGCGGCATAAGGCGAGACATCCTCGAACACGCTCTGACGCCCGACCAGCCCCGGCCAGGCAAACGCGCCGAAACGAGCATGTCCACCCTGGATGCTGACGTTACCGCTCAGCAGCACGATGCACATTTCACGATCACCGGTCTGCACCGGCAAACGCTCCCCAGGCTGTAAGCGATGAGCAGAAAAACCAACGTATTGCAGCGCGCTATCCGGTACCCGGATGATGTCACGCGCAGTCTTGTCGGCTTTGACGAGCAGATTCATCATGGGCCTCCTCAGGCAGTGGCCTGCGCCACCAGTTGGCGCAGCGTGTCGTAGCCCTTCTTGGCATATTCGTAAGCAGGAGCCACCGCCGGGTCCTGCTCGGCTTCCACCACCAGCCAACCTTCATAGCCAGCGCTTACCAGCACCTTGAGCAATGCCGAGAAGTCGATGTCGCCATCGCCTGGCACGGTGAAAGTGCCGTTAAGAATGCAATCCGGGAAACTCCACTGGTTGTTACGCGCCAATTGCACAACGCCTTTGCGTACGTCCTTGAAGTGCACATGACAGACCCGTTCGACATGCTGCTGAAGCACGCGCAATGGCTCGCCACCGCCCATGTAGCAGTGACCGGCATCGAACAGCAGGCCCACATCCGGCGAGGTCAGCGCCATCAGCCGAGCAATATCCTCGGGCGACTCCACATAGGCGCCCATGTGATGGTGATAGGCCAGCCGCACCCCCTGCGACAGGGTAAAGGCAGCCAGGCGATTGAGCTTTTCGGCATACGCCTGCCAGGCGGCATCACTATGAAAACGCGGGCGCTCGATCAACGGTACACGCTGGCCCTGGATCGATCCGGCCACTTCGCCATAAACCAGCACCTTGGCACCGTTCTCGGCGAGCAGGCGGCAGTGCGGACGAATGGCCTCGATCTCGACGTCCACATCGCGATGGGCCAGGCGACTGGAATACCAGCCCGAAACCAGCTCCAGGTCATACTGGCCAAGCACCTCACCCAATGCCTTGGGCTCACTGGGGAACTTGCCCCCCAGCTCGAAGCCCTGAAAGCCAATCTCCTTGCCCTCACGCAGGATGGTTTCCAGCGGCGTATCACCGCCCAATGCAGGCAGGTCGTCATTGGCCCAGGAGATAGGGTTGATACCGATTTTGAGTTTTTGTTGTGCGCTCATTTGGCTCTGCTCGTCAGATGGCGGCTCAGGCGCGGGCGTCGCGCCAAGCCTGGATCAAAAATTCGAAGGTGGCGCGCACTTGGGCAATCAGCCCGGCATCGTCTAGCTCGCCAGCCAGCCAAGCCCGGCTCGGCTGACCGAAGATGGTGCGGCCCACGGCGAAACCCTGGCAGCGGCGGCTGCCACTGGCCTCACGGAAGCCCTGAGCGAGCTGCTCAGCCGGAGCATTGAGCCCCAGCAACACCACGCCTCGGCAGTACGGATCACGCTCGGCGATAAGCTGATCGAGCTGCTCCCAGACGGCCGCAGGCTGCGCCTCGATCTTCCACCACTCGGGATAGATGCCCAGGTTGTACAGGCGCTTGATGGCGCGATAGAGCACGTCCGGGCGAGTCGATGCATGCTGCTTCGGTGGAATCACCTCCAGCAACAGCTCATGGCCGCTGGCCAGAGCCGCTTCGTACAACCCCTTGAGCTGAGCCTCCTGCTCCAGACGCAGCAAAGGTTCATCGTCAGGGTGAAATTGCACCAAGCATTTGATGATCTGCTCGCTGGGCCAACTGCGCAGGTTAGTGCCCACCGAGCGACCATGTTCGAAAGCCAGCGGCCGCGAGTTTTGCAGCTCTACCGGACGTGCGACCCACCAACCGCGGCCAGTGGCAGCGTTGAGCGCATCCTGGCCGAAACGCTCATCGGCCAGCAGCCCGACATCGGCCTCGATACCTTGCCGCGCCAGATCCGCCTGGACTTGCTCGATGGCCTGCACGAACAGTTGCTTGAGCGCAGGAATACGCGCCGGGTCGGCGCCGACCTGTTGAGCGATGTCCACCAGTTGGTAACGATGATCGAAAGCGAAAATGAACAGTTGCTGCCACTGCCGACGCGGCACGCTGACCCGGTGCAGGCGGTTGAGAACGGGATCCAGATCGGGCCGCGTGATGGGCACCGGGCTGCTGTCAATGTAGTCCAGCTCCGCCAGCGTCGGCATGGCCGGCGCACAGGCGTGACGCGAAACCACCAGGCCGCCACAGGCATTGGCCAGGCGGCAACACAAGGCATCGTCACCGCCGCTCAGCCAGCCACGCAGAAAACCAGACATGAAGGCATCACCGGCCCCCAGTACGTTGAGCACTTCGACACGGATGCCACGATGGATTTCGCCGTCCTCCAGACGCGCCGGAATGTCTCCGTGAATCACCGTGCACCCCTGGGCGCCCAACTTGACCACCAACGTCGCCTGGGTCACCTCACGCACCCGGCGCAGTGCTTTGAGCAGATCCTCGCTGCCACCGGCAATCTGAAATTCTTCCTCAGTGCCGACCACCAGATCGAAACGCGGCAGGATCCGCTGCACATGAGCACTGACCTCGGCACTGGCGATAAAGCGCGTCTCACCGTCAGCCTTACCAGTCAGGCCCCACAATACTGGGCGGTAGTCGATGTCCAGCACCCGCCGCACGCCATGCTTCTCGGCATAGTCCAGCGCCTTGCTGCTGGCCCGATAGACGCCCTCGGTAGAAAAATGCGTACCGGTAATCAGCAGCGCCTTGCTGCTGGCAATAAAGGCTTCGTCGATATCGGCTTCGCTCAGCGCCATGTCGGCGCAATTTTCACGATAGAACACCAGAGGGAAGGTCTCGCGATCCTTGATGCCCAGAAGCACCATGGCCGTCAGCCGCTCGCGATCAATGCCAATGCCGCGGGTATCGCAACCTTCGCGCTGAAGCGCCTGAGTGAGAAAGCGCCCCATGTGATCGTCGCCAACCCGAGTCAACATCGCAGACTTGAGCCCGAGCCGCGCAGTACCGAAAGCAATGTTGGCGGAGGAGCCACCCAGGTACTTGGCGAAACTGCCGACCTCTTCCAGAGGCGCACCAATTTGCTGTGCGTAAAGATCGACGCCCAAGCGTCCGAGGCAGATCACATCCAACTGGCGCCCACTGGCGAAGAAATTGTCACCCATTGGTGGCTCCTGCTTTGCTTATTGTTATTGGCCAAACGTGCAGACCAAGAGGCCGACACGTGAAAGGTGAGCTCAGGCTAGAACGATGACGCCGACAAATCAACAAATTTTCTACATTTGATTTTATGGAATTTAATTTCCATAAAATCCGGAAATCAGCACTAGGTGGCTTCGACGCCGCCTGCCGAATCGGTTAACTTGCCGACATAAGAACCCACCATGAGACTGCCCATGCCCTCCAATGCCTCGACCGACGACCTCAGCAGTAGCACTCAGCTAAGCAACCTGCCCGGCAACGTCGAGCAACTGCTGGCCTGCATTACCCGCGACTACGAAGCCCTGCCACGACAACTTAAACGTGTTGCGGCCTACGTCAGTCAGCAGAGCGACCGCGTCATGGTCGACCGTATCAGCGACATCGCCAGCCAGTGCGAGGTTCACCCCTCAGCCATCGTGCGCTTCTCGCAACGCTTCGGCTTCAAGGGCTTCAGCGACATGCAGGCACTGTTCCGCGAGGCCTACACGCACAAGACCACACCGGTACAGAACTACCAGCAACGCATCCGCAACATGATTGCCAACAAGAGCCAGCGCGTCGGCAGTGGCGATCTGGCACGCGAATGCATCAACGCCACGCGCTCGGGCCTGGATCGGCTCAGCGAAGAACTCGACGACGCGGCGTTCGAGAAGGCCGTCGACCTGCTGGTCAACGCCGAAAATATCTACGTGGTGGGGGTGCGCCGCTCCTTCGCGGTTGCCGACTACCTGGTCTACAACCTGCAGCACACCAACAAGCGCATTCACCTCATCACCGGCCTAGGAGGGGGATATCGCGAACAAATGCGCAGCATCACCCAGGGCGACCTGCTAATCGCGATCAGCTTCAGCCCCTACGGCAAAGAGAGCCAACAGTGCGTGCGGATTGCCCAGCACAACAAGGCCAAGACCCTGATCATCACCGACAGCACACTTTCCCCGCTGGCCAAACGCGCCAATGCCCTGCTGCTGGTCAACGAAGGCAGCGCCTTCGCCTTCCGCTCACTCAGCGCCACCCTCTGCCTATGCCAGGCCTTATTCCTGGCCCTCGGCTACCGTCTCGAACTCAAGATGGACGAGATACAACTGCCGCAGGATGACGACGATTGAGCCTCCAATCCAAGACGTAACCGCCCCACGCCATCACGATCAGCCCCCTCGAATGACCTTGCCCGAACCTCGGATTCAGTGAGGTCAGGCAAGAGCGCTCCGAGCATTTATCGGTATAGGGACACGGCATAGAGTCAGCTTTGCAGCGCCTGCGCCTTAGAAAACATCAGGATACGGATGGCAAACAGCGCCCCGGAAAATCTTTGCTCTTCGGTTTCTCAACTCGCGGCCGATAGAGAAACATAGCCATATAGGCATTTTTCCTGCACACAGTTAGATGGATCTATACATGAAAATAAAAACCAAGCTAGTGATGGCCTTTGTGCTAGTTGCCTTTATCCCGGTGATCCTGGTCGGCTTGATCTCGGTAATGAATACGCGCTCGGAAGCGATGAACAACTTCATCGACAGCAGCACGCGTGAAATCCGCCAGATCGACGGCAGCATGCGTCAGTTCTTCGATGCCACCGTGCAGAACGTCGAGCAAATGGCCAAAGATGAGACGTACACGTCCATCACCACCCTCAAGAACTACACCGCAGCCGATGCGGCCAGTCAGCCCATGACGGCCAGCACCAGCGCCATCATCGATGCCTTTGCGCGCTATGGCACCAGCCACCCGGCGGCCGCCATCCTGTCGATCGGCCTGGAGGACGGCACTTACGCGAAATGGCCTGACGACCCTCAACTAGCCAACTACGATCCACGCGCACGCCCGTGGTACAAAGCCGCCATGGCCACACCCGGCAAGGCAGTACGAACCCCGGCTTACTACTACGATAAAGACGACCTGGCCCTGGTCGGCGTGGCCAGAACCATGGCGGACGCCAGCGGCAAGCCCAAGGGCGTGTTCGTCGTCAGTGTCTCGCTGAAGAACCTCACGGAGCTGGTCAAGACCATCAAGCTCGGCAACAGCGGCTACGTCATGCTGGTGGAAAACGGCATCGTGCTGGTTGACCCACACAACGCTGATCACGGCTTCAAGCCACTCAAGGAACTCGGCGCTGCGTACGCCCAGCTCGCCGCCACCGAACAAGGCTCGGCTGAAGTCGAGATAGACGGCGTGAAGTACATGGCCAACGTATGGACATCGCCAGAGCTGGGCTGGCGCTTCATCGGCCTGATCGAGCGCAGCGAGGTGATGGCTTCGGCGACTCGCATGACCCTGGTGACCACGGCCATCGTTGTGTTGCTGGCCGTGCTGTTCGCCGGCGTAGCGATGGCCTTCTCGCGCGTCATCGTCAAACCGATCAGCCAAGTCACCACCGGCCTGCAGCAGATCGCTCAGGGTGAAGGCGACCTGCGCCGCGACCTGGCAATCCAGGGCCGCGACGAAACCGCCGAACTGGCCGGCTGGTTCAACAAGTTCCTCGCCGCCATCCGCCAGTTGGTGAACAACATCGGCGCGGCATCGAGCAACCTCAGCGATGCCTCCAGCTCGAACAGCCAACTGGCCAGCGACATGAACCTGGCAGCCGGTCGCCAACGCGAGGCGGTGGAACTGGTCTCCACCGCGTTCAACGAGATGGTTGCCACCGCCAACGAAGTGGCCCGTTCCTGCAGCAGTGCCGCCAGTGCTGCTGAAGACGGCTATCGCCGGGTAGCAGAAGGCAAACAACAAATCGAAGTCACCACCAACAAGGTCAACCGCCTCGGCAGTCGCTTGAGCGAATCGTCCCAAGCGATGGTCGAGCTGGAAACCGGCAGCCGCAACATCAACCAGATTCTCGGCACCATCCGCGCGATCGCCGAGCAGACCAACCTGCTCGCGCTCAACGCCGCCATCGAGGCCGCCCGCGCGGGCGACCAGGGCCGTGGTTTCGCGGTAGTCGCGGATGAAGTACGAGCCCTGGCCAAGCGTACGTCGGACTCCACCGGCGAGATCGACCAACTGCTCAGCACCCTGAGTGAAAAAACTCAGGAAGTGTCGCAGAAGATGGAAAGCTGTCTGAATCTATCTCAGGAAAGCGTATCGTCCATCACGCAGGCCAAGGACAGCTTCGAGGGCATCGAAACCTCGGTCAACGAGATCCGCGACCAGAACCTACAGATTTCGGCTGCGGCGGAAGAGCAGCACAGCGTCGCCGAAGAGATCAACCGGCATATCCAGCAGATCTACGACGAAGCCCGGCAAGTAGAAGACTTGGCCATCTCGGCACAGGAAGACTCTGGCAGGCTTTCGCAGCTCTCCCAGGAGCTCAATGGCCTGGTGGGCCGCTTCAAATCCTGACCCGTGCCTGCAGTGAGGGCCAGCATCTGCGCCCTCACCGAGCCCAAATAGCGGTTAGGACAAGCCCTTTGAGCCAGAAAAGCAAAAGCCCCTTGATTCTATGAATCACGGGGCTTTTTCGTATGGCGGGAAGATAGGGATTTGAACCCGTTTTAGCTGTTGCCCGTTGCTGCCCATCACCGCCCAAAGCCAGAAAAATCAAGCCTTTCGCTTAATACCTACTGCCCATTGCGGCACTCTGCTGCCCGTTGATTTCGACATTTCTTTTTCTGAGGCTGTCCCTTTGATCTATGCTTTCATTCGCTTATTCAACCCATTTCTATGCTGGATTCAATCATGACCATATTGCCTAATAAAAATGTCTGGGAAGAAGCCGACGAATATGAACATGTATCACGCCTTTGTCTAGAACAGAAACTTTATTGGCCTTCGATCGTCAACGCCGCACTTGCAGTTGAAATATATCTTAAAAGCTTTATCTCGAAAGACTGTTTTACCCCTGCTTTTGGCGGCCCTGTTAATCATGTTTTCGCTGAAAAAGTCAATGGCCACAGTCTGCTTGATCTTTACTCTAAAATACATCCAAGCATGATTGAAAAAATAAACCTTCTAAATCAGTCTAAATTTGACATTCCCAAAATCCTGGAAAAATATAACTTCGCCTTCACCAGATACCGATACAGCTATGAAGCCGAATCACCTGTCATTGCAGATGACACTTTAAGCAGATTTGCCACACACCTTAAGTATATAACCCACACTGCATACAAGGAAAATTTTAGTTAATCCATACTCATCCTTACCCCCGTTCCTCTGTAGAGCCTCTTAGCACAGTCAACATTAATAAAATCGTAAAGGATTACTATGATGGATCAAACTTTAAGTATACTTTTTGGCGCTCTAATTGCCAGCATAGTACCAATAGCTACACTTATTATTAATCGCATGCAGTGGCGCATTGAGAAGAAGATAGAGCTTCTTAGACTGAAGCATGACCGTCTCTTATCTATTTACACCGAAGCTCTTGATAAAATTGGCTCTTCGCTTGCCGACGAAACCTGGCCTTCCGATGTCACTAGCAAAATTCTCGTATATGGATCAAAAGAAGTGCAGAACACTATTGAGTCCTATGTCACCAACGATGAAAGGAGTGACTCCTTAAAAAGTTCTTTTTATTATCAATTAAGCGAAGCCTGCAACAAGCATCTATTGGAAATACAGGACAACATAGAAAATTTACTTTAACTCTTAGCATAAATACTATGTATTTTTCAGACAAAACCATCCTCTTTTCTATTATCTCTGCAACCCAAGGTAGGATTTGCAGTTTCGCCGTTCAATGCTCCCTTCCTTCAAGGGCCAGCACGTTTGATCCTTGGTTTCCTTAATAACAGTCACCCGCACCTTCCCAGCCGGTTTTTCCGGTTCTACTGGCTGATAGCTTCCCCCTAGGCTGAGCACATTGTCAGCCCCTCTCGGTGTGTAGTTCTCATCGTTGAATACGGTCTGTTTTTCTGCAGAGCTATCTGAGCCGGTGGGCTGCTCAGGTTGCTGCTGAGGCATTGCGTCTCGCCTTACCTGCTCCTCAACTATCCGTTGCCAGTCCTTACTAGCCGCTGGCTCTGCTCTGGTGATCTCGGCAATCAGCTTGGGCTTTGGTTGCTGCCTGTTTTCGGCCAGGTTCTTTACGGTGGTCTGCAGGAAGGCTTGGCCAGCCACATTGAGTGCGCCAAGGGTAACTACGGTGCCGAGCACGCCTGCGATTATCGCTCCAGCATTGCCGCGTTTACGTGGTCGGCTGGTTAGCCATTCCGGTGCATCGGTTCTATCAGCCTTCATCCTTGAATCTCCTCTCCTTGCGGGCGTACCAGCGCCTAGCTACTTGCAGGGTGGTCGCTATCGCGCGTCTTGATCGGTGCAGGATGCAATTCGGTTCAATCCCGTTGATAACCTTGAGACCTTCTTCAAGGGTTGGCCGTAGGGGCTTTTCGAGCCATTGAGCGGGGCTGGAGAGCTGCTAAAGGATAGAGGTGGAGACGGCACGACGTTGCCTTCTCCGATGTAGCCATGATTGATTTTTACGGGCTCGATATTGGGCTGGGCTACAGGAGGTTGGCTGCTGAAATGTTTCTGCCCACTCTCATCAACCCAGGTGTACACCTGTCCGTGTGCGAATGTGGCAAGAAACGCCAGTACCAGCAGAAACATCCTGTGCCCGAGCATGCTTAAAGTCCCTTTAACGCGATTTATTCGCCGGCCAAATCTAATGCTCTGAAACAAAAATCGCTAGCGGTTCGGCAGGTTTCAGTTTTATGCCCCACCTCCCCGACCCGATGACGCGTGCTTTCCTGCACCGTGAGCATTAGTTAGCATGCATACAACGTATATACGTTGTAATCACGAATTGACTGATAGGTGAAGCACCATGGCCAAAGAAGCCGTTTTCAACCTGAAGCTTGAGCCCGAGTTGCGCGAAGACTTCATGGCTGCCGCTCAAGCGGCACACCGGCCCGCCTCTCAGGTAATGCGCGATCTTATGCGTGACTTTATTCGCCAGCAGCAACAGGCCAGGGAGCATGATGAGTTCGTGCAACGTAAGGTTGCTGCCGCCAGGCTATCGGTAGAGGCTGGCCTGGGCCGATCCAATGATGATGTAGAAGCTGAATTCGCCGCTCGCCGTGCTAAGGCTTTGGATCATTGATGCAGGTTATTTGGACACCCGAGGCCCTGCAGGATCGTCTGGATATCTGGAAATACATCGCCACTGAAAACCCTCGCGCTGCCGTGCATATGGATGAGTTGTTCAGTGCGGCGGCTGCCAGCTTGGCTGACTTTCCCGACAAGGGCGGGTTGGGTTTGGTCGCCGGTACTCGCGAGCTGATCCCTCACGAGAACCACCGACTTGTCTATCAGACTGAGCGTGCTGCGGTCTGGATTCTCGCCTGTGAGTTAGTGACAGCTTTGGCACTGCTGGAGGGGGGAGGAAAATGCCGGAAGAGGCGCGATAAGCCCGGACTATTCGGGGCAACATCTTCCGTGTATATTCCCGGAAAAGCCGGAAGGAGTAGAAACCATGCCACCTCGCTCGAAAGCTGAGCTGCTACCGAAACATGTACGTGACGAACTGGATCAGAAGCTGCGCGAGAACGGCTATGCCGAGCTGGTCGGGCTTTCCCAGTGGCTGCACCAGACACACGGGACGTTCATTGGTAAGTCTGCGCTTGGCCAGTACTCTCAAGGGCTGAGAGCCAAGGACAAGGCCGCTTCGATGATCGCCAGGGATATGCAGGAAGACCTGAGCGACCGAGAGTCCGTTGATCTGCTCCTAGAGCTTGGGGCTCTACGAGTGAAGGAACAGCGTATCCTTCGGCGCCTTGAGGAAATTGGATACATATAGGCCGGAAGAAGGCGGACAGTTCCTGCCCACGGCAGCCCACCAAAGCAGCTCCAAATATCCAAAGCAGTGCCAAAACTCGAAAACACCAGAAAATCAGGATTTCGCAGGCAGATTTGGCACTGCTCCTAAAGCCGCCAAAAGCCCTCGCAGCACTATGCGCAGTGGCCCTGCTTGATGCCACTACGTTCAAGGTCAGTCACAGATGTTGAAAGGTAGGTTGACCGAACCATGGATTTTTCAACTTCGGTCAAATATCGCTCAAACCACTGATTTTAAAGGGTTATATTGCAGAGGGCTCTGGGGGCATTGACCGCCAACCTTGACCGAACTTGAAACCAGCTGACCATCAAATCACAGCTCCTAGCTTCCCAATAGCCCCGGCTCGTCCCTCTTCTCAAGGGGGCCAGCGAACATCCATTTCCAAGCCTAGGAACCGGACGTCTTTAAAAATGCGCGTACGAATCATCCGAAAAATCATAACCCAATGATTTAAAACAATATTCATGTAGACCAACACAAAGCCAGGCAGGGCTATAGGCGCAGAAGAATCGGACGCTGCCAGCTCCCGCACGACGTCCCTTTAGTCGGCTACAGTCCCCACCCTTAGGGGGCTCCCAGCGTCCAAAACTGCTGGGCAAGATCAGAAAGCCTAGCCAGTCGATCAAGTTCCGATCGAGCCCCACTCAATCGGCACTGCCAAAATTTTCAGTTCCGACAGTGCCGAACCCACAAACAACGGGCGCTCTGGAGGTTTTGGCTTCGCTCCGCCACACAATTCAAGCGGAACTCACCCGCTCGGCAAGGCAGCCCTTTCTAAGCAATACGACAGTCCATAAATCAAGGCAAAAATCGGCCCTCAAGCATTCGATTCTGAGCCCCTGAATCGAATGCCACCACACTGCTGCATTCAATTCGTTAGATTCCTCTCAACCAACTGATTCATATGAGTTTTATCGGGATCAGCAGGATTTTTCAGTCAAGTGGAATTGAATGCCTGGAAGCCCCGCTAACCACCCCTTTTCTGCATGTGCTCTCTATCCGGTTGAGGCCGTTAGCTCTTGCCCTGTGCCAAACAAATCGCTAAGGTTCGCCTGTCGCTGCCAATTCAGCGACCGGGTTTAGCAGCCCGAACATCTCTAGGCGCACAGGCGCCAACCGTACCGGTAAGCAGGCGCTTTTTTTGTGTCCGCCGTTCCGTGTTATGGCGGCCGTGCGTGGGGCACCTTCGGGTGCGCCGGGTGCCTAGAGTCCCGGTCTGCTAACCCGCGCACGGCTGCCACCCATAATCGTTTAGCAGCGGTTCGTGGCAGCTCCACTACTCTAGGAGCACCACCATGCAACAGACTCACGCCCCCAATCCGTCCGCCAAAAATCGCTCGGCAGCATTTCGTGCCCTTGCTCTCGCGGCCCTTCGCGCTGACTCGTCCCTTTCCGTTCGCCTGGAGCGCTACAACGCCGCCATGGCCAAGGCACGCGCCTTGGATGCTCAGGAGGTGAGCCATGCGTAACCAGCTCACTCAGCGAAGCAGCATTATCTCAGGCGTCGTCTACGTTGCAGACGGCAAACTAGATGGTCACAGCGTCGAAATGTATGCCTG
Organism: Pseudomonas sp. 8Z; assembly: GCF_902506535.1. GTDB lineage: Bacteria > Pseudomonadota > Gammaproteobacteria > Pseudomonadales > Pseudomonadaceae > Aquipseudomonas. Next base: position 272,808 of record NZ_LR733826.1, on the reverse strand, counting down.
GAATCAAGGCCGCATCACCCTGGATGCCGGCCCTATCAGCCTCGCGCTGTCCCACTCTGCTGCAACCGAACTGATCAAGCACCTGCAAACTGCCCTGAATGCTCAGGAGGTGGCCCATGGCTAACTTCAAACCTCTGGAGTCCGGCTCCCAAGGCGGTACCAAGCCCGTGCTGTATGTGGACGGTAGCGCCCCGCAACGTGAGCTGATGGACGCCGCTGAATGGCGCCTTGGCGCAGTCCAGGAACTGCTGACTGTTCTCAGCACCTGCACTACCGAGGATGGCGGGCGCCGTGATGTGGCGCAGGTCTCTCGGGCACTTCTCCTGCTGGTCGATGACGCGGAAGCGCTGTTCAGCACCGCACGCCAGGCCGTTTGATAGACCATGCCGGCCCAGCCAAATGACTGGGCCGGCAGGCACAGATAGAGGTGCCTATGAATACTTGGTACACCGCCCAGGAACTCGCCAGCCTGCCAGGCCTGCCTACTACGCCCCGCGCAATCCGCAGCTTCGCCCAGCGTGCGAGCTGGAGTAGCCAGCGCCGAATTGGTAGCAAAGCCAGCGAATACGCCTTCACGTCGCTGCCAGCCGAGACCCAACAGGCCTTGCTGGCAAAGGCTGTGGGTGCCTCCACCTCGCCGGAAACTATAGAGCGTGACGCGCTTTCGTCGTCACGCTTGAACGATAAGCAACGCTCAGTCATGGCCGCTCGCCTGGCCTTTATCCGCGAGATAGAGCATTTGGACAAAGTGACCTCGCAACGCCAGGCCATCGCTCTGCTGGTTACTCAGGCCAAGGCCGGTGAGCTTTCCCCTTACCTGGCTGAACGCCTGGAGCGTGCCAATGACCGCAAAGCCAGCGGTCGCAATCTATCGGAGCGGACGCTAAAACGCTGGCTGGCCGACTACAAACAGCATGGCGAGGCTGGCTTAGCCCCGGCCCGCCGCAAGGTGGACGTGAACGTGCCTGAGTGGGCAGCGGACTTTCTGCGCTGCTATCAGCGCCCGACCAAGCCCAGCGTTGAGGCCAGCTATGCGGAGTTCGCAGGCAAACACTCTGGCGAACGCCCGAGCATTCATCAGGTGCGGCGCTTCCTTAATAAGCTGAGCGTCGATGCCCGCATGCTTGGCCGCTGCAGCGCCCAGGAAGGCAAAGCGCACAAGGCATTCAATCGGCGCGACACAAAGAACATGCTGCCTGGCGAGGTCTATACCGCCGATGGGCATACCTTTGATGCCGAGGTGCTGAACCCGCGCACCGGCAAACCCTACCGCCCCGAAATCACCACAGTAATAGATGTAGCCACGCGGCGCGCCCTTGGCTTTTCGGTCGGTGAGGCCGAGTCACACATCGTCGTGCTCGATGCCCTACGTGATGCCGTGCAACGGGGCGGCATGTTCGTGATGTTCTATGTCGATAACGGCCCAGGCTACAAGAACCACACCGTCCGGGAAGTCGTAGAACGCCTAGGCGGCAGCATGATTCACGCCCTGCCCTACAACAGCCAGGCCCGTGGATTGATCGAGCGTGCCCATCAAACCATCTGGGTAAACGCGGCCAAGAAGATCCCGAGTTACCTGGGCGCCGACATGGATCGGCATGCAGGTAATAAGGTGCACAAGATCACTCGGCAACAACTGCGCGATGCTGGCCGTACAAGCCTGATGCCTACCTTCGCAGAGTTCCTGGCCGGTGCTGAGGCAGAGCTAGAAGCCTACAACCACAGGCCACACCGGGGCTTGCCCAAGATACGCGACCCGCAGACTTACCAGCGTCGGCACATGACGCCGCAGGAAGCGTGGGATGCCACCATTGCCAAGGGTTGGCAACCACTCACGGCACCGCCCGAAGTGGTGAACGACCTATTTCGCCCGCAGATCGTCCGCAAGACCATGCGCGGCGAAATCGCCTGGGCTGGCGAACGCTATGCACTGGATGCCCTGGCTGACCTACATGGCAAGCAGGTACGGGTTGCCTATGACGTGCGCGACGCATCTCGGGTGTGGGTACGCACCATGAGTGGCGAGCTGATCGGCGAAGCCAAGCTGAACGGTAATGCCAGCGACTACATAGCACCGTCGATAGTCGAGCAAGGCTATGCCAAACAGGCCAAGGGCCAGTTCAAGAAGACCGTGGCCAAGCTGGAGAACCTGACCGGACAGCGTGTCGAGCTAGTTTCAGAACCTGTTATCGACTACAGCCAGGAGCAGCTAGCCGCCGCCCGTCAGCATGCCGCACTTCTGGCCGCGCCGGTGCCAGCGCTCTTCAAGGTGCCGGACGATGCGATGGCCCGCTATCGACTCTGGCAGCGCCTGGATGCCCGCCTGCAGGCTGGCGAAAGCCTGTCAGATGAGGAGGCTCTATGGCACCAGCGCTACCCCGAACACCCTGACTATCACGCTATTCGGCGCGTATTCGAGCACGCCATACCCGCACGTTGAGCAGGCCGAGACGGAGAAGACTATGAACGGATCGCAGATCGTACCGTTGACCAATGTGGGGCTGCTGGCTAGTGCCATAGAGCGTGCGCAAAACCGCCCCAGCAATCTGCCTGGGCTGGTGGTGATGTACGGTGCCAGCGGCCTGGGCAAAACCGTGGGCGCCAACTTCGCGGCCAACATCTATCGCGGCTACTACGTCGAATGCCGGGACACCTGGACGAAGAAAGCCTTCCTCGCTGCCATCCTGAAAGAAATGGCCATTCTCCCGTTACGCACCATGTCAGAGATGGTCGACCAGATTGCCGAACAGCTCTCGCGCAGTCGCCGGCCCTTGCTTATAGATGACGCGCAATACCTTCTGGACAAGGCCATTGCCAACGTCCTCACCGATATCTACAACGCCAGTCACGGCACCATTGTGCTGATCGGTGAAGAGCGGGTGCCGCAGTCCATGCTCAAGCGCGAGCGACTGCACAATCGCGTTCTGGAGTGGGTGCCCGCTCTACCTGCCACACCTGACGACATGCGCGCCCTGGCCGATGCGAACTGCCCAAACCTGCACATCCAGGACGACCTACTGCAAGACCTCTGCAAGGCCGTGCGCGGCTGTCTGCGCCGTATCGTCGTCAACCTTCACTATGTCCAGTCCGAAGCCGCCGCGCTGTGCCTCGACAGCATCGGCCTGGCGCAATGGGGCGAACGTGGCTGGTTCACGGGCGATGCCCCGCTACGGCGGAACTGAGCCATGGCTAAACAAGGCCGCAAACCGGCACACAAAGAGCTGATCCGGGGCAAGAGCAACCGGCAACGCATGTGGGAAGCCATGCGGGAGAAGGCCGAGGGCTTCACCGGCTACCATATCGCTCGCCGCGCCAATGTCCATGACGCAACCGTGCGTAGTTATATCCAGTCCCTGGAGAAAGCTGGCTATCTGGAACGCATTGCAGGGGCAGATCATTTTGAAGAGCAGACACTGCGCCTGACAAAGGACACCGGCATCGAAGCGCCCGCTGTAACCCGGCAAGGCAACGCCAGTACAGCAGGCCAAGGCAATGAAGCAATGTGGCGCACCCTGCGCATTCTCGGCACGCTCAGTGCCAGGCAACTTGCAGAGCATGCGTCGGCCACAGTGACTGTCTCGCTCTGGAGTGCCCGCAGCTACTTGAAGTGGCTGAACCGCGCCGGCTATGTCGAGCTGCTTGCCGAAAAGCCAGGGGATAGAAACGCCCGATACAGCTTGCTCAGCAGTCGCTACACCGGGCCGCGCCCGCCCATGGTTCAACGCGGCGGACGGCTCTATGACCCGAACCTGGGCAAGGTGGTATTCATCCTCAAGCCCGAGGGTATTCCGGCTTGTGCAACTTGAAGACTACGTTTTGGCTTTGGCACCGATTGGAGTGCTGATACCGTAGCACCGTCATCAGTGAGTAGCAGAGCAGCTAAATGGACAAAGCCCGCATATTTTTCAATCGGAAAGGCGAACTGCAGGAAACGATTAGCTGCTTCGATATTACGAGCCGAGAGCACTACCGAAACCTTTGGCCCCTAGTCACCCCTGACGACCCGCCAAGACTTGTTAGCTGGGTCAGCCCTGTATTCGTGGGAGACAAATGCACTCGCCGTTCTCACTTCAGGAACTATACAGGTCGGCGCGGCGTTAATGCCAAAGTCGTTTTTGATGATGAAGAAAAAGAACGGCTTCGGCAAACCAGTGAAAGCCCACAACACAAACGCGCCAAGGAGCTTATCGCCGTCGAATTACAGCGACGCCTCGACGCTGGCCTTGCCCTGCCCTGGGCTTACAAAGACGAATCAGTAACCGAGTTCCATTTGGCAGGCAATCTGCTGCTGGGAGCTGAGGCGATTGTTATGGAACACAAGATTGCCACACCACCACCCTTGTCTAGCTATTACAGGCTGGATGTGGCGGTGCTCGGAAAGGCTGTTCTCAAGAATCCTACAATCTTAGCGGGGGTCGAAATTGAATACGGGCACGCATTCGATGGCCGTAAAGCCATTGCTAGCAAATGCTCAGGCTACCCCTTGATATCCATCGACATAACCGACCTAAAACTAGAAGAGATAACTGAACCGCCCCGGGTTTCGCGGAGGCTATTGTGTTTGAGTCAGACGGCCATCCCAACTACCGCCTGACTCAAACACAATAGCCTCCGCGAAACCCGGGGCGGTTCAAACGCCTGAATGGGCACAACGGGCTCTAACTGACACCACGCACACTGACCCACTCGGGCAACGCAAGACCTTTATTTACCTGAACCCGCTTCTCTATCCGCTTTATATTCAGCTACCGCCAGACCTCAAGCAAAAAAACCTACGCCATCAGTTCGTTATCTTCGCGCCAGACGAGCAGTTGAAAACCATCAAAGAAAAAATCGAAACTGTCAGAGGCCTACTGGGGTTATCCCTGAAAGATGTAACACTGCACCTGCCCAACGCCAAAAGTGAGCAGGCAAAGGTCATGGTTGAGAATTTAGGGGAGATCGTTGGTGCCGGCTGGAGAGACATGAACTCGCAGCAATGCTTAACCGTCTCTCTGGATCGCCCCCAAGCGGTTAATGACGTCCCCAGGCACCTCATGCACATTTTTCTGGCTATCTATCTTGCTGGCTGGTGTAACGCGCTGGTTGGCTATAAGTGGTGCATGGGCATTACCAACGATCACCCAGAACAAGACCTATGGGACACATGGTACAAAAAAGGCCATCACTACCCCGCCCCAAAGCGCCTGGCCATTCCGTTCGCTCAGTATGTTGCAGCCCTCAACCGACTCACCAGCTAAGCCGAAGAACGCTGAAAATCCAGATATCAGCATCTGTCGGTGTATTGGGCATCGCGCCCGCATCGAGAATACGGCTATACGTGAATTTAACGCAGGTTTAACGCGGCCCTAGCAGCGAGCGAGGGCGACGGTAGCACCCTGCCTCGAAAAACGCTGTGAGAGGCAGCTACGGGCTTCCTCCAGATTCAGCCTTACGCTTGTTGCTGTTCTTGCTTCGCAACGACGTCCTCGATTATCAAATCTCCCCCTCATTTCTTAGGCAACAACGATAAGAGCCGCCCAGCTTTCAAATATAAGTGGCGCTACCTTGCCGTTACTCGCATGCCATTCGTCGCCTCTGCAGAAAACTAGCGAAAAACCTGGCGTTGTCTTCCGGTGCTTCTCAGCAGCAAGGCTCTGTAAGACACCTGCCTCTAAACATCGTCCATTCAAAGCTAGCTGTGTGAGTTCTTTCACAAGGCTGAAATGCGATTCATAAGATCGGCTAGCAAAATATTTCAAGGAAATGAAATCCAACAGGGCAAATTCATGGCTTCGACCCATATAAAAAACACAGAGCGAAAATGGTCAGGGACTATCCAGGAGATGAAAAGCGTTCTTGAGCACGCAATTAATAAAAAGCTCGACAACCCAAAAGCAGCAGAAGAGCTGGCCAGGGATTGCGTGGTGGAGTTGTGCAACGTCATTGGCGGGCAAGTTCTTTATATTCCTCTTGGCCGCACCATTGAGCTCGCAATACGCAATCAAGAAATTTTTGAAGAGTGGAAAAGTGGCGACCCTGTAGCGAACATAGCTAAACGTCATCGCATATCAAGCCAAACCACGTACGACATAATTGCAAAAGAGCGCCAATCTCGGCGCCAAGAAAAATAAGGAGTCAACAATGAAAACTATTGATGCTGCTAAGACTGCGCTAGAGTCCATCCGAGAGGCCAGGCTTGCTATAAACCAGGGAGTCGAAGAATTAACCCTAAAAATCTCCCAAGCCAGCGATAAAAAAAGAAAACTCCAAAACAAAACCTTATCCCTTGCGGATTACGAGCATTATTTCTCGAATGAAATAAAGATGCGCGGAGAGCGCTATGCTGCACTATGGCTCGGGAGCCGAAAATCTAGAAGCGGAGCCGCAGGGATTGTTCCGCATAGCTCTATGCGCTGGAGTGAATTTGAATCTCGCGAAGCTGGCAAGATACTGGATGAGGTCATTGCGCCTGAGTCTCTAGGTGACGCCCTATGTTTTCTATTCCCGGAAACCATACAAAGCAAGTTAATGAGTTGCTTGCGTGACAGCCAACAATCTAACTGGACATCCCAAGGTGATCTTGACCGAGCTGAGCGGATGGTACTGGTACAAGAGGCGGAAGAAGAGGAAGAGCGCCTCAAGCATGAGCGCGATCAACTTTTCCACCAACTCAATGAAATAAACCAGGCACTCCAAGCAGGCTAATACACGCCACATCAATACTGCATTGAAAAACCTTCAATGCACCGAATTCATAAAATCAAAATTACAGATAGGCACTCAATATATGCTGATCAATAAAGAGTCCATCCAGGCGGCATTCGTCGGCCTGAAAACCCTGTTCGACAACGCATTCGCGGCGGCGCCCACCAGTTGGGAAAAGATCGCCATGAAGGTGCCCTCCAGTACGGGCAGCAACCTGTATGCCTGGCTGAGCGCCTTCCCGCGCATGCGCCGCTGGATCGGTGAAAAGCACGTCAAGAACCTGAAGGCCTACACCTACACCGTCGAGAACGAAGACTGGGAAGCCACCGTCGAGGTCGACCGCAATCACATCAAGGATGACCAAATGGGCATCTATGCGCCGCAAGCGCAGATGGCGGGACACTCGGCCAAGCAGTTGCCGGACGAGATCGTTTACGAGCTGGTTAATGGTGCCTTCACCAACCGCTGCTATGACGGGCAGTACTTCTTCGACACTGACCACCCGGTTGGTAGCGGCAGCGTCAGCAACAAGGGCACGGCAGCGCTGTCGATTGCCAGCCAGGCGGCAGCCCGTGCCAGCTATGGCGCTGGCTGCACCGCTATGCGCAAGTTCAAGGATGAGGATGGGCGCCCGCTGGGCATCAAGCCGACCATTCTGCTGGTTGGCCCAGCCCTGGAAGACATCGCCAAGGCCTTGCTAACCAACGACCGCCTGGAAGATGGCAAGGCCAACCCCTACAAGGGCACCGCCGAACTGGTGGTGGATGCACGCATCGAGTCGGATACCGCCTGGTTCCTGCTCGACACCAGCCTGCCGGTCAAGCCGTTCATCTACCAGGAACGCGAAGCCCCCAACTTCGTACAGCAGATCGACCCGAAAGCGGATGACGTGTTCAACCGCAAGAAATTCAAGTTCGGTGCCGAGGCTCGTGCAGCCGGTGGCTACGGCTTCTGGCAACTGGCCTACGGCTCAACAGGCAGCGGGGAATAGTCAACCCAATTGGTGAGTAGGTCGGCCACTTCAACTTATTGATACAAGGTCTACGCATGCAAACCATCGACAAGACATGGGACGGCCTCACCATAGAAGGAACCCTGATAGTCGGAATTTTGTTCGCAGGTGCTCGCCATAAGCATTTCATCATGCGCATTCCAATGGCTGGCGATTTAGTTTCCGCACAAGAAGACCACCCGAACGCCCCGCTTCAGGTTGTAACCATGGCGACCTATCACAGGCAGTTGTTAGCGGTAGGCGACATACCCAGTGAGTCACTGACATTCGATCTGATCAAAGCAGAGCTGGCAGAAATTGATTTAGCCCTGCTGGCTGCCGCAGATCAGAAGCTGGAAGAGCGTCTAGCTCAACCAGCCAGCGAAAATTAATTCCCAGCCCCTGAGTTCAACCCAGTAGCTGAACAAGTAACCCGAATAATAGGAGAAGCCAATGTCCAGTGACCTGCGCGTAGCCCTGCGCTTTCAAGCCCATGCGGGCAACACCCGGCGTGAGGTGCAGCAGCTAGAGCGTGAATTACGCCAGGCTGGTAAGAACGGCGCCAAGGCCTTGAGCGACGAAGCCAGCAAGGCTGGAGCGGTGGTCAACAAGGCCGGGCGCGAGGGGGCCGCCAGCTATCGCATCATTCGCCAGGCGATGCGTGAGGCTGCCACGCAAGGCGCTGGCGTGTTGCGCCAGGACGTCATCAAGACCCAGGCCGAACTCAAGCAACTGGGGCTCATCGGCCGTCAGGCCGCCAAAGATGCTAAAGCCGAGTTGGTCAGAACTGACCGCGAAGGTATGCAGCCGCTGGCCCGCAGTGTGAACAACACCGACAACGCGCTACGCCGTATGGCGCAGAATGGTGGCCGCAACCTGCGAGCACTGAAGACCATTGCGGCGGGCATGCGCTCCGAGTTCGACCGACTGAAGCATGTGGGCAGCTCGACGATGGGCCAGTTGGCGGGCTTTGGTGTGGGTGTCGGGGCAGCGGCGAGCCTCAAGAGCAGTGCAATGCTGGATCGGCAGTTGATCCGTACTCAGCAAACCGCTGGCATGACCACCCAACAGCGCGACGAATGGCGACAAGAAGGGCAGCGTATTGGATCGGCCTATGGGGTTGATCCAGCGGCCATCTATACGGGTGGGGATGCCCTGTTGGCGGGTGGCCTCAGCTATGCGGCAGTCAAGGCGAGCGCCGATGCAATGGGCCAGGCCAGCGCGGTGACTGCGGCTGACCCGGCCATTTTGGCGGACGCTCTTATGTCCGGTGCGGCTGCTTTCAATATCGACCTAGAGAAAGGCGGCGCAGCCCTGGACATGCTCCAGAAAATGACAGTCGCTGGCCGTCTTGGTCGGGCCGAGCTGGAGAACCTGTCCGATATTTTCCCCAAAATTGGGGGAGACGCTCAGGCCGCAGGTATGAGCCTGGAGCAGTCCCTGGCGTTTGTTGAGACGCTCTCCGCGACGGAGGGGGCGCCCGACCGGCTGGGCACATTGGCGGCATCCACACTGCGCATGTTCACAAACCCGCAGTACCGCGACCAGATCACCAAGACCACGGGCCTCTCGTACTACAACAAGGACGGAAGCACGCGCAGTCCGCTGACTTTCCTACAGGATATCGGCACGCAGTATGGGCGGCTCACCACCGATAAAGAGCGCGCTAAATACATGGGTACGGTCTTTAAGGGGATGGATCAGGATTTGCTGCGCGGCGTCCGCTACCTGCTGAGTGATGGCGTTCTAGATAAGTTTGCAAGCCACACTCAAGCTATTAGCGAAGGCGCACCCGTATTTAATAAAGACTTGGCCGATAACACGGGTAGTGCATCCGGCACCGCTGGCCGCATGCGCGCAACACTTGGCCAGGCCATCGACCGGATGGCTCAACCCCTGAACAAACAGCTCGCAGACTTCGGCACCTACCTGCTCGATGACCTGAATCTCTCTGGTGAGCAGATGCTGGCAGGGGCTGTAGGCACTGGTGTGGCGGGCTACTACGCCGGGCGCGGTGCCAAAGCAGGCGCTGGATCGTTGCTGAACAAGTTCCTGGGTGGTACGGATACCCTCAAGAATCTGGCCGTTGGCAAGGTGCTGGAGGAAGCAACCGGCGTGCAGTCGGTGTTCGTCACCAACTGGCCTGCGGCAGGATTAGCTGGTGGCATTGATCTGCCAGAGACAGGTGATAAGCCAAACAAAAAGCCGCCAGCGCGGCCCTCACCCTCTAATAATCGAGTCAGTAACTTTGGCAAGCTCGTCGGGCTGTTGGAGCTGACGAAAAGATTCGGGCCAGCAGGTTTTGTAGTTGGCAGCAGCCTACTGTTATCCGGGGCGTCGGGGGCGCAAGACGACGCAGCACGCCTGGCCATGGTGCCCCGTGACAAGTCGCTGACCGATGGCCAGAAAACCTACCAGGAAGCCTTCTATCGCAACCGCATCGCCCTGGCCGACGAGGCGCCCGAGGATCTGAGCTACGGTGAGCGGCAGACCTGGCTCAACGACAATGCCCAGCACCTCGCTCACCAGCAAACGGGGCTGACCTCGCAGGGCCAGTCCATTGCCGACGCCAAGACCTGGGCCAGCGACCTCAACAACCGCCTACGCAATGCCATCAGCGCCAAGCCAGTCACGGGTTTGGAGCTGCTGGATGTCACCCACTCGCAGCAGTTTCGTGATGACGTGCAGCAGATTACCCGTGCCGATGGCGTTGGCGCATGGGCCGGTGCCACAGCGGCCAGGTTGGATAACCCACCGTCCCCGCTTGCGGGCCAGCCTGGGCTTACGCCCGATGTCGCGGGCGCCGTGCAAGGCCTGCTCAACCAGATCCAGTCGCTGGTCGGCCAGCCCCTGGTCATTGAAGTGCGTACGGACTCGGACATGATCTATGCCGACGTTGAGCGGCGTGCGGGCATACAAGCGAGAAGAGGGCAGTAAGCGGGACATGATTAGATAGCGGCGCTTGCGGCGCTATCTTTTACAATTGCAGATGTCTGGGAAAAGCGGCTGGCTATGAACGCCTATGAGCGTCAGCAGCTAAGCACCGATGAGCGCTAACGAGCTGTAATGGTTCAGCCGCTTTTCTCAGACATCTAAAACAATAGGCAAGTGACCATAACATTGCCTATAGCTTAATCTACAGGAATCCATTGGCTGAGCAGTCCCCGCCAGGACGCCCAACCCTACAGCCAGGTAGCCTGACGTGTGGCGGCGCGTTAGGCATCGCCTAAGGCCATAGGTTTGAATTGGAAATTTAGGCGGCATTAGAGGGCGCCAGAGCACGCAATACGCGGTGCCAAATGAACCGCTAAATCCGCACGTTATTCGCCTTACAGGCGGTGCCAAATATCCTGCAAGGAAGTGCCAAATCCGGCGCCTCCTTACAGCAGCCTCACCCGCTTTCGACAGTTCTTCGACACCTTGCATGCCGCAGATAACAAAAGCCCCCGAAACTCTAGGAATTTCAGGGGCTTAGGCTTGAGATATGGCGGGAAGATAGGGATTTGAACCCTAGGTGCCATTGCTGACACAACGGATTTCGAATCCGTCCCGTTCGACCACTCCGGCATCTTCCCAAGCGGCGCGCATGATAACAGCTCAATACGCTTTGGCGAAGCTTATTTTGAAAAAAATTCTTGTGCTATCAGTCGCTTGTGAAAGACCGACGATTACTCGGCCTTTCCTTGGCGGCTTCAACGCTTTCAGGCGGTGAGGCGAGTCAGGGCTTCGCGGTATTTGTCGGCGGTTTTCTGCGCGACGTCTGCCGGTACGGCCGGGGCCGGGGCCTGTTTGTTCCAGCCGGTGGATTCCAGCCAGTCACGCACGAACTGCTTGTCGAAGCTCGGTGGGTTGCTGCCTTCGGCGTAGCTGTCGGCCGGCCAGAAGCGGCTGGAGTCCGGGGTCAGCACTTCGTCCATCAGGGTCAGGGTGCCGTCTTCGTCCAGGCCGAACTCGAACTTGGTGTCGGCGATGATGATGCCGCGCGTGGCTGCGTATTCGACCGCTGCGCTGTACAGGGCAATGGCGGTGTCACGCACCTGGGCGGCCAGTTCGGCGCCGATGATGGCCTCGCACTGCTCGAAGCTGATGTTCTCGTCGTGGTCGCCTACGGCGGCCTTGGTCGAGGGGGTGAAGATCGGCTGCGGCAGCTTGGCCGCTTCCTTCAGACCTGCCGGCAGGGCGATGCCGCAGACCGTGCCGCTCTTCTGGTATTCCTTCCAACCGGAGCCGACGATGTAGCCGCGCACGATGGCCTCCACGGCGACCGGCTTGAGGCGTTTGGCGACCACGGCGCGGCCTTCGACCAGCGGCAGTTCGGCGGCCGAGACCACGTCTTCGACCTTGTCGCCGGTGAAGTGGTTGGGCACTACGCCAGCCAGCTTGTCGAACCAGAAGTTGGAGATGGCGGTAAGGATCTTGCCCTTCTCCGGGATCGGCTGCTCGAGGATCACGTCGAATGCCGACAGACGATCAGTCGCCACCATCAGCATGCGCTTGTCGTCGATTTCGTAGAGGTCGCGAACCTTGCCCGAGTAGATCTTCTTCAGGCTCAGGGTGGTAGGTGTGCTCATGTCGGCATTTCCGTTTCTGAGAAACAAAACAGGCGAAACCCTGCACGGGTTTCGCCTATCGATGATCGGCTGGCCAGGGCCTATTAGCCGAGATTGTCCTGAATCAGGCTCAGGATGCGGCGCGCGGTGTCGGACGGCGCCACGGTGTTGAGGTCCTTGTCTACCGTTACTTGCACGCTGTCACCCACAGTGGTCAGACGTACTTGGTAACGCTCGGCACGGGCGTCAATCTCTTCCTTGCTCGGCTTGCCGCCGAACAAACGACTGAAGAAGCCAGGCTGCTCATCACGCTTCTGCGCCCCCTCAGCCAGGTTGATGTAGTAGACGCCCAGACTGCGGTTGAGGTCGTCAACACGAATGTCGGCCAACTCCAGTGAGCGCCCCACACTCGACCAGGCGCGGTCGAAGTCAGCCCCCAGGTTGAGCAGCGGATTGCCGTTACCGTCCTCGCTCAGGCTAACGCGGCTCGGCGCGTCGTAGTCGCGGGCAGCCAACAGGGAAACCGAACCGCCCTGCTCTACGCTGCGCGCCATGCTGACGAGCATTTCATCCAGCAAGGCGCTTTCGAGACTGGAATTTGCCTTGTCGGCGAAAGCCACATCAGCGCTGCTGCCGGCCGGACGCTGAGCGCTGGCGATGAATACTTCGCTGGTATTGCGCTGCACGCCTGGCTCGATGCGAACGCGTACTCGCGTTTCAGCATCGGCAGCAACATCTGATACGCGACTACTGAGCTGGCGCGCCATGTTTGCAGAGAGTTCATCGAAACGCTGCCAGGTGGTGGTGAATTCGCCCACCTGTGGGCGCTCTTCAGCAATCCGAAAACCATTGTCCTCGAAGAATTGACGCGCCAGCGGCCAGACTTCAGCCGGTACGCGTTGCGCCACGATCCAGCGCGAATCACCACTGTTCTGCAAGCTGAACTCGCGCTCGTCGGCACGGATCTGCATGGCCATTGGCCGTGGCACTTCAAACTCACCAGAGGTCTGAGCTGCGTTGGGCACCTGTGCTGGCACTGGCAGCAACGGGTCAAGGCGCTTGGCGTCGACATCGGCAGGCAGCTTCATGGGTGCGGTTTGGCGCGCCTCCAGATAGTCGCTACCGCGATCACGGAAATAGCCATCCTCACCCCAGAGCCAGCCGCAACCGCTGGTGCTGGAGATGATCAGAGCAAGGGCGGAAAATCCGGCCAGTCGCTTCATGCGTAGAATCCTTAGGTTAAGCCAGTAGACCGCACTGGCGCATAGCCTGGCGCAGCGGTTCATGACAACGAGGGCTGAGCCAGGTCAGTGGCAAACGAATGCCATCGCCCATCATACCCATCTCGTGCAGCGCCCACTTCACTGGAATCGGGTTGGATTCGAGGAACAGCGCCTTGTGCAGCGGCATCAGGCGATCATTGATGGCTCGCGCAATAGCGGCCTCGCCACGCACGGCTGCGGCGCACAGGTCGCTCATGGCGCGCGGTGCGACGTTGGCGGTGACCGAGATATTGCCCTTGCCGCCGAGCAGCATCAGCTCAACAGCAGTGGCATCGTCACCGGAGTAGACGAGGAAATCCTTGCTGACGCGATCGAGGATGTCTTGAGCGCGTTGCAGGTCGCCAGTGGCTTCCTTGATACCGATGATGTTGTCGATCTTGGCCAGACGCTCGACGGTTTCCGGGAGCATGTCGCACACCGTGCGGCCCGGTACGTTATAGAGGATCTGTGGGATGGCCACGGCTTCGGCGATGTGCCGAAAGTGCTGATATAAGCCTTCCTGGGTCGGCTTGTTGTAATACGGCGTGACCAGCAGACAGGCATCGGCGCCAACGTCCTGGGCCGCGCGGGTCAGCTCAACGGACTCACGAGTGGAATTGCCACCGGTGCCAGCGATCACCGGGATTCGCCCGGCGACCTGCTTGACCACGCGTTTGATCACTTCGATATGCTCGGGCACTTCCAGCGTTGCGGACTCACCCGTGGTGCCGACCGCGACGATGGCATTGGTACCTTCCTGCAGGTGGAAATCCACCAGTTTGCTCAGGGCGTCCCAATCCAGTTCCCCCTGCGCATCCATGGGCGTGACCAGTGCCACCATACTGCCCGCAATCATGCAACCGCTCCTGCCGGAAAAATTGAGCCGTAATGGTACTGGCGCCTCTTGTCCGGCACAAGCAAGGAACACGGCCGTCACTGCGTCTTCACTCAGTCCGATCAGCGCACTCGGCATTCCCCTCGACGGCGCTTTTCGCTACCCTTCTGCCTTTGCTCCGTCGCCTTGGTGACCGGGCCCTTCATCGCTTTAGGAAGGCTGAATGTCCACCCCCCCCGTTCGCGAACAGTTCCTGCTCATCAGCGCACTTGGCCCAGACGCCATGGCCCTGACCAATCTGCTCAGCCGTACCGCCCACGAGAACCGTTGCGCAGTCATCAGCACCCGTCTTAGCCGTCATGGCGAGTACAGCGCGCTGGTGCTGCAGGTCTCCGGTAACTGGGATGCCCTGGCTCGCCTGGAATCCAGCCTGCCAGCACTGGCCAAGAAGCACGATTTCTCGGTCAATGTGATTCGCAGCGGCGCCGCCGAGGTACGCCCACAGGCGCTGCCCTACGTGGCTTACGTCAGTGCCGTATATCGCCCGGACATTCTCAACGAACTGTGCCAGTTCTTCCTCGATCATCGCGTCGAACTGGAGAGCCTGACCTGCGACACCTACCAGGCGCCGCAGACCGGCGGCACCATGCTCAATGCCACACTGACCGTGACCTTGCCAGCCGGCACGCAGATCAGTTGGCTGCGCGACCAGTTCCTCGACTTCGCCGATGCCCTGAATCTGGATGCGCTGATCGAACCCTGGCGCCCCCAAAACCCCTGATAGCCGTACGCAAGGAGTTTTTATGTCCGTAGCGCTCGACAAAGCCGTTGCCGATTTCCAGGCCACCGCCACCAGCGGTCAGCAGGTCAAGCTGTCCGAACTGAAAGGCCAACAGGTGGTGCTGTACTTCTATCCCAAGGACGCAACCCCAGGCTGCACCACCGAGGGCATGGACTTCAGCGCCCGCTTCGAGCAGTTCAAGGCCGCCAATACGCTGATCTTCGGCGTATCGATGGACAGCCTGAAAAAGCACGAGAGCTTCAAGTGCAAGCAGGCCTTCCCCTTCGAACTGATCAGTGACGAAGAGCACCAACTCTGCGACCTGTTCGGCGTGTATCAGTTGAAGAAGAACTACGGCAAGGAATACATGGGCATCGTGCGCAGCACCTTCCTGATCGACAAGGACGGCGTGCTACGTGAAGAGTGGCGCAATGTGAAAGTCGCCGGCCACGTCGACAAGGTGCTTGCTGCCGCCGAGGCGCTGAACCAGGCCTGAGCCCCAGCCAATGAAAAACGCCGCGCCCCCCCCCCCTTGAGGATCGCGGCGTTTTTGTTTCTGGGGTATTTAAGCGGCTGAAGCCGCTCCTAACACCCCGACCTTCACTGGCCAGACACTGGCTCGCTTCTTGGCCAGGCGTTGATCACTGCCTTGAACAAGGTCGCCAGAGGAATGGCGAAGAATACGCCCCAGAAGCCCCACAAGCCGCCGAACAGCAGCACCGCACAGATGATCGCCACCGGGTGCAGATTGACCGCTTCAGAGAACAGCAACGGCACCAGCACATTACCGTCGAGCGCCTGGATGATGCCATAGACCACCATCAGATAGATGAACTGGTCGCTCCAGCCCCACTGAAACAAGCCGATCAGCGCCACCGGCACCGTGACAACCACCGCGCCGATGTAAGGCACCACCACCGACAGACCGACCAGCAACGCCAGCAGCGCCGCATAGTTGAGCCCCAGATAAGCGAAAGCGATGTAGGTGACCACCCCACAAATAATGATCTCGATGAACTTGCCACGAATGTAGTTGGCGATCTGCTGATTCATTTCCTGCGCCACCTGCGTGATCAGCGCACGTTCGCGCGGCAGATAGCCACGGAACCAGCGCCCGATCAACTCGCGATCCTTGAGGAAAAAGAACACCAGAATCGGCACCAGCACCAGATAGATCATCAGACTAACCAGCAGCGGCAGGCTGGAGAGCGAAAACGACAAGGCCCACTGACCGAACTTACCCGCCTCGCCACGCATGCTGGCAATCAGTTGTACCACCTGAGCATCGGTGATCAGGTGAGGATAGCGCTCAGGCAGCAGCAAAAAGACGGCCTGCCACTCCGATGCCATGCGCGGTAATTCGTTGAACAGCGTACTAAGCTGCTGCCAAAGCAACGGCATGAGCACCAGCAGAAATACCGTCAGAGCCCCCATGAACAAGGTGAAGACCAGCCACACAGCCAGCGCTTGCGGCACTTTCAGGCGCTCCAGACCGTTGACCAGCCCTTGCATCAGAAACGCCAACACCAATCCCGTGAGCACCGGTGCCAGCATGCCGCCTAGCGTCAGCACCACCGCGAACCCCAACACCAGCAATACAGCCAGCACCACCGCCTGCTCATCGGAGAAGTAGCGGTGAATCCAGTTTTGCAGAACCTTGACCATCAGAAATCCTTCAAAAAATGCCCGCACGATAGTGCGAGCCCTCGCTATCAGGCCTTGCGCAACCAATAGCGATAAACGCCTTGTTGCACGTCCTCGTGCAACAAGGTATGCCCGGCCAGCGTCGCAAATGCACGAAAATCGCGTTGCGAGCCTGCATCAGTGGCGATGACCTTCAGCACAGCGCCGCTGGCCAGACGATTGAGTTCAAGCTTGGCCTTGAGCAGCGGCAAAGGGCAATTGAGCCCACTGGCATCGAGTTCGGCCTCGAAAGCCGGCGTATCTGTCATCGTTTACTCCAGCAGAAAAGGGCTAGACCCTGCCGCCGCACGCATGACCACGTGCGATGCCAGGTTTTACATGAGGCTTGGCGCTACACAGCGCAGCGAGCCGGACCAAAGAACGCGCCTTATCTGCATCCACGCGTAGTGGGGGAATTGGGCGCAGTGGCGCACGGCTCACACCGAAACAACAACGCCGCCTAGGATACCGAACGCGTCCGATCCCTGGCCAGCACAGCACTCAGCCAGCTACAGTAAGCCCTTTCGTCAGCCAAGAGCCTCAGTTGCATGACTTTTCTGCGCCCTACCCTGTTGACGCTCGCCTGCCTACTCGCCGCCAACGCCAGTGCCGATGACCTGCCCTCGCTCGGCGACGCCAGCTCATCCATCGTCTCGCCCCAGCAGGAGCACCAGCTTGGTCGCGCCTGGCTGGCTCTGCTGCGCGGCCAAGTACCCCAGCTCGACGATCCACAGCTCAAGGAGTTCGTCGAAAACAGCGTCTATCGCCTGGCCGAGACCAGCCAAGTGCAAGACCGGCGCCTGGAGTTCATCCTACTTAACAGCAACCAGCTCAACGCCTTCGCCGCCCCCGGCGGGATCATCGGCGTCAACGGCGGCCTGTTCCTTTATGCCCAGACCGAAGCTGAATACGCCTCGGTTCTGGCGCACGAACTGGCGCACTTGTCGCAGCGCCACTTCGCCCGTGGGGTTGAAGCCCAGCAGCGTATGCAACTGCCAGTGATGGCCGCGATGCTGGCCGGCATCGTGGCGGCCGCCGCCGGGGCGGGTGATGCCGGCATGGCGACCATTTTTTCAGCCCAGGCCGCAGCGATTCAGGAACAACGCCGCTTCTCTCGCCAGAACGAGCAAGAGGCTGACCGTATCGGCCTGGTCAACCTAGAGCGTGCCGGTTATGACCCGCGAGCGATGCCAAGCATGTTCGAGCGCCTGATGCGGCAATACCGCTACGACGCCAAGCCGCCGGAGTTCCTGCTCACTCACCCGGTGTCCGAATCACGTATCGCCGACACCCGTAACCGCGCCGAGCAATATTCGGGCAAAGGCGTTGAGGACAGCCTGCACTACCAATTGATGCGCGCTCGCGTGCAACTGACCTACGAGGAAACGCCCGGCGTGGCGGCCAAGCGTTTTCGCGCCATGCTCGACGAGAACCCCAAGCTCGACGCCGCCCGCTACGGCCTGGCTCTGGCGCAGATGAAAAGCGGTCAACTGAGCGAGGCCCAGCAGACCCTGCAGCCGCTACTGAAAAGCGCGCCTGATGATCTGACCTACAACCTGGCTCAACTCGAACTGGACATGGCGCAGAACCACCTGGACGACGCCCAGCGCCGTCAGAGCCGACTGCTTACCCTCTACCCCAGCAGCTACTCACTGCAGCAGACGCGGATCGACTTGCTGCTCAAGCAGCGCCGCATTCAAGATGCCGAGCGTGCCCTGGACGAGTTGCTGAAGTCACGCGATAAAGACCCGGATGTCTGGTACCAAGTCGCCGAAGTACGAGGCCTGAGCGGCAATACCATTGGCCTGCACCAGGCACGCGCCGAATACTTCGCGCTCGTCGGTGACTACAAACAGGCGCTGGAACAACTGGACTTCGCCAAACGCCGCGCCGCCAACAACTTCCAGCTTGCGTCACGCATCGACGCACGCCAGCGCGAACTGGAAGACGAGCAACGCATGGTCAACCAGATGCTGCGCTGATTCGTGCTAAGCCGAGGGCGCAGCTATATGCTGCGCCCTTTTCGTTTGTGCCTGGGCATCATCCCACGCGCGCCCGGCAAAGCCATCTGCACCTGATATGCCGCAATGCAAAACGCCGCGCCCATGGGCACGGCGTTTTGCTGAGTCATCGGCGCCAATGGCGCGCGATGATCAGTGAGCCAGCAGCGAACCGCCCTTCTTGCCCGCCAGTTTCTCGGGCTTGATCAAAAAGCGCGCCAGTGCCGGCAACAAAAGCATGGCGCCGAACATGTTGACGATGAACATGAAGGTCAGCATCAGGCCCATATCGGCCTGGAACTTGATCGCCGAGAACATCCAGGTTGCCACACCGATAGCCAGACACAGACCCGTGAACAGCACCGCCTTACCGGTTGACTTGAGCGTCTGGTAATAGGCCTCTTGCAAAGGCATTCCCGCGCGCAGGAAGCTCTCCAGGCGGCTGTAGATGTAGATGCCGTAGTCCACGCCGATGCCCACGCCGAGTGCAATCACCGGCAGGGTCGCGACTTTCATGCCGATACCCAGCCAGGCCATCAGGGCATTGCCCAGAATCGAAGTCAGGATCAGCGGCAGCACAATGCAGATCATCGCGGGAATCGAGCGGAAGGTGATCAGGCACATCACCGCCACCCACAGATACACCAGCGACAGCATCAGCAACTCGGAGGTGGAAATCACCTCGTTAGTCGCAGCCTCGATACCGGCATTGCCCGAAGCCAGCAGGAACTGCAGACCGTCACGATTGTGCTCATCGGCGAACGCCTGTACAGCGGCAACGGTACGCTTGAGGGTTTGCGCCTTGTGATCTTCGAGGAACAACAGCACCGGCGCCAGCGAGCAGTCGGCGTTGTACAGACCGTCAGCACGAGCGATGGAGTTGTTCAGCACATCCTGGTTGCGCGACAGGGTTTCCCACTTCAGGTTGCCCTCGTTCATACCCTTGATCAGTTGCTTGGAGACCGTGACCATGGAAATGGCGGATTGCACGCCGGGCGTATTCTCCATCCGCCACATCAGCTCATCCATGGCAGCTAGCGAATCGTAGCGCGAGCAACCCTCACGATTGGTCTTGACCATCACCACCAGCACGTCGGAGCTGGTCGAGTAGTTCTGGATGATGAAGTCGTTATCCAAGTTGTAGCGCGAATCCGGGCGCAACTCCGGCGCCCCCTGATCGAGGTCACCAACCTGCAGATTGGCCTTCTGGTATAGGAAGCAACCGACACCGGCCAGCAACGCGATAACCACCATGAACGGCGCCACACGCGGGTGCGCGGCATTCGACAACAGGCGCCACAGGGGCTTTTCAAGCGTTTCTTCGCGCTTGCTGCGAGCCACGGCCTTCTTGCTGATACCCAGGTAGGAAATAGCCACCGGCAGCAGAATCAGGTTGGTGAAGACGATGACCAACACACCGATCGAAGCACCGATGGCCAGTTCATGAATCACACCGATATCAATGACCAACAACGCGATGAAGCCCACCGCATCCGCCAGAATCGCAATCATGCCCGGCAGGAACAATTGCCGGAAGGTCAGCCGCGCGGCCATCAGCGAGTTTTCCGCGCCACTGGACTGCAAGGCGATCCCGTTGATTTTCTGCACGCCATGGGACACGCCGATGGCGAAAATCAAGAAAGGCACGAGCATTGAGTAGGGATCGATACCGAAGCCGATCAAATGGATCAGCCCCAATTGCCAGACCACGGCGATCAGCGTAGTGGCCAGAACGCCGATGGTGCTGCGGATACACCAGCTAAACCAGTACAGCAGGGCAAAAGTAATCAGCAGCACGATGCCGAAGAAGCCCACCACCATAATCAGACCATCGATCAGGTCACCGACCTTCTTGGCGAAACCGACGATGTGCACCTGCACATTCGGATTGAGCGCCTGATACTTGTCGCGAATCTTGGCCTCTAGCTCGTGGGAGAACTGCTGATAATCGAGCTTGATCAACTTGCCCTGATCGTTTGGATCCGGGTAGGACTCCAGCAACGGCACATCGATGATGCTGGACTTGAAGTTGTTGGCGACCAGACGGCCAATCTGCCCTGACTTGAGCACATTGCCACGCAGCTCGTTCAAACTGTCAGCACTGCCGTCGTAGGTTTGCGGAATCACCTCACCACCGGCGAAGCCCTCCTCGGTCACCTCGGTCCAGCGCACGCTGGGACTCCACAGCGACTTCAGACTGGAGCGATCCACGCCATTGATGTAGAAAACTTCGTCGTGGATCTGGCGCAGCGTCTCCATGTACTCCTTGGAGAAGATGTCACCATTTTTGGCCTCCACCGAAATACGCACGGTGTTGCCCAGATTCGCCAGATCGTTACGGTGCTCCATCATGTTCTGAATGAAGGGGTGCGACAGCGGGATCATCTTCTCGAAACTGGTCGAGGGGCGAATCTGCATCGCTTGATAGAACAAGAAAATCGTAGTCAGCAAACAGAGCAGGATAACCGCCGGCCGGTTGTTGAAGATCAGGCGTTCCAGAAAGGTCGCCTTGTTCGTTTGATGGTCGGACATCGAAAGCTACCCCTTATTATTGTGCGGCCAGATCAGCGCCTTGTGCGTTAGCCAGGCGTACACCGCCCTGCCCCACAAGCACCAACTGCCCCTTGTCACCAGCAGCCACGGCGGCCAGAGACTGACGATCCGGACGATTGAACAGGCTGAAGCTACGACCGTCATCGGTACTGCGCAGCACGCTGCCGCCATTACCGACAATCACCAACGAACCATCGGCCAGCCGCGCGCCACCGGAGAGCCCAAATTCCAGCGGCCCGCCACTGGCGGTTTGCAACGGAATCTGCTGCCAGCTATCGCCAAAATCCGTGGAGCGGAACAGGTGACCACGCAGGCCGTAGGCCAGCAAGGTAGACGGTTGGTCGGTACCCATGACACCAAACAGCGAACCCTCGTAAGGCGGCTCTTCGATACGCTCCCAGGTTTCGCCCCAGTCGGCGGAGCGGAACATCGAGCCCATCTCGCCGACGACGAACAAACCACTGTCTTTGACCGCCGCAATAGCATTGAGGTGATAAGCGTCCTCGTTATCCAGGCGGTCGCTGATGTCCTCCCAATTCTTGCCGCCATCGAGGGTTTCCAGCAGCGCGCCATAGGCGCCAACGGCGAAGCCGGTCTGCTGATCCTTGAACCAGACATCGAGCAGCGGTGCTTCGCGCTCCAGATCCTCGAACTGCTTGCTCCAGGTCTGGCCGCCATCGCTGGTCGCGAGAATCTGTGCATCGTGGCCTACGGCCCAGCCATGCTGATCATCGACGAAATACAGAGCGGTGAGCATCTGCCGAGTCGGCACCTTGGCCTGAACCCAGCTCTGCCCTTGATCATCGGAATAAAGAATATGGCCACGGTCGCCGACAGCGACGAGCCGCTTGCCGACATTAACCACGTCGAGCAGCAGGCCATGCTGGGCTCTGGGTGATTCAATGGCGAATACGGAGGTGGCGGAGGTTTCTGCGTGCAACGGCATGACCGCGAAGGTCAGAAACGACATCACACCGAGCAACGAGAGCGCCTTGGTCAACGGCGAATGAAAACGGAGCTTCAGCTTGCCCTCCTGAGTGGATGCACGGCTGCATGGGGTGCGCCGCATGACGGGCTCACTCATAGATTTCCCCCTTATTGTTATAGGCGGTGCTGCCAATTGGCAGACGGCCCATCCTAGCGAGCATTGAAAAGCTCTGACAATCGCTGCGACGTTATGTTTTGTTAAGCCAAACCCGCGTGATTGAGCGGTATAGACCCGACTGATGCAAAAAAGCCGCTACTACTGTAGCGGCCTTTTCGTGGAACTACATGACGATCAACGCGTACCGCGGCGACGCAGGGCTGCCGGTTTGAAGTAACCGTCGTCCGGTACCGCCTGGCTGAAGTCGATCGTGTTGTTCTCCTCGTTATCGAGGTTCTGCACATGATAACGACGCGCTTGCAGATCATGGAACACATCGAGCGCAGTCCAGGTGGTCGGCAGCTCGTAGTAGTTCTTCAGATAAGCGATGGACACGCGCCACAGCTCACCACGACCATCGTACTGATCAACCACAGCGGCTTGCCAGCTATCCTCATCGAGGAACAGGGTACGCTTGGAGTAAATGTGGCGGGAGCCGGATTTCAGCGTACCCTCGACGACCCAAACACGGTGCAACTCGTTACGGGTGTAAGCCGGGTTGATATGACCGGGTTTCAGCAGATCCTCGTACTTAACGTCAGGGCTGGTGACCTTGTAGTTGTTGTAGGGGATGTAGATTTCCTTCTTGCCCAGCAGCTTCCAGTCATAACGATCCGGGGCACCGTTGAACATATCGGTATCGTCGGCGGTACGCAGGCCGTCGGCAGCAGCGATCGGCGTGTCATAGGCCAGGTTCGGCGCACGGCGCACACGGCGCTGGCCCGCATTGTAGGCCCACGCCTGACGAGGCTCCTTGACCTGATCCAGCGTCTCGTGCACCAGCGTTGCGCCACCGGCCAGACGTGCCGGGCTGGTGGTGAACGACAGGTAATAGAACATGATGTTGTTCAGGCCGGCGAACGTGCCATTTTGCACGTAGTACTTGAACAACGCTTCCTGCTGTGACGTCACCAGTGTGTAGGCGCCATTGCGCTGTACCGCGACTTCCGAGGCGCGGCGCACCACATAAGTACCACGATAACGAGCGACGTGGTTCCACAGAGCCTCGACACCACTCTGCGGAATCGGGAACGGAGTACCACCGAAGGCATCGGTGAAACCGTTGCCGCCGTCGACCAGCTTGGCGCTGGTGGCATTCTTCAGCGTATTGTCATAGACCCACTGCGGCGCGGAGCCAGAGCGACGGGTCTGGTAGACCGGCATCTGATAGGTTTCCGGGTAGGCCTTGAACAGGGCAATCTGGCCTGGGGTCAGGTTGGCCTCATACTGGCTCAGGTTGGCCGCGGTGATGGTGAACAGCGGCTTGTCGTCCGGGAACGGATTGACATGGTGGTGACCAGGGCCTTCATAACCTGCAGGCGCCTGAGTGATACCACCGGTCCAGGCGGGAATGGTGCCAGCGGCATTGCCGGCCTTTTCGGCACCGAAGGGGGTCAGGGTAGTGCCGAGTTTTGCAGCTTCCTGAGAGGAAACGGCAGCCACTGCGCTACCGGCAGAAAATGCCAGGGCAACGGCCACAGCCATGAGCCTGCGCTTGATCATGGTATTTCTCCGTGAGGGATTGCAGCCAGGCGCACCTGGCGCCCGGCCCTTTTCTGTTTATGGGGTTTAGAAGGAGTACTTGACGTTGACGCCGATGTTGTCGCGGTCGCGCATCACGTTGTTACGACCGGCGCCATAGAACTCGGTGTACTGGATCTCGGCTTCCAGACTATTCAAGTAGCTGGCACGCAGACCCAAGGTGTAGGCCTTACGCCCCTCGATGAAGTTACCGGTCTGATGCGAGTTACCTTCGAAGTCGTGCTTGAACACGGCGAACGGCGACAGGTTGACCCCAGCGTAAACGTCATTCCAGGTACCTGACATCATCAGGGTGTAGCCGTAAGCGTCTTTATTGACCTGATCATCACGGTCATAACCATTGACATAGGCGTTATTGGCACGGCTCGCATAATAGCGGGTGCCATTGCGCGATTCGTATTTCAGGCTATCACCACGCAGGTGCTCAGATGCCAGTTCAGCGATCCCAAACAGCGAATCGAAGCCCAGCGACGGACCGAAGTTATAAATGGCTCCCAACGAGGTATTGAATGATTCAACACGCGTGTAGTTATGAAGCTGCCCGCCCAGCGCAACCTGCTGACCCCCGACGTTGACGGTGCTACCGGAAGCGATTGCTGGTGCCTGAAGCAGAAGATCCCCCAACAGATCGTTGGTGGTTGCGATACCGATAGGCAGATTAGGGCGGTAGGACAGCTCACCGAACACCGACGCGTTACCGACCGTAGTGTTGAAGCTCATACCATACATGCGGACATCTTCGGCATATTCGCGGCGCGCATTGACCTGGTTAGCAACATCGACAGTCGCCGCACCATTTACAAGCCCCAGAGCCTGGGCAGCTGCAGCATTACCAAGAGCGGCTCCCTGCAAGGTCTGATAATTCAAACCGCTGACCTGTGTAGAGATGGCATCCATGTTCAGACCAGCGTAATTACCCAGATCGGCATAGATAGACGGCTCTTTAGCGTGGTAATTCACGAAATAGAAGCCAAATTCGGTAGAGTTCAACTCTTCGGCGATGTAGCGAAATGCGACACCAAACTGACCATCGTTCTTGGCATTGAGATCAGAGCCAATGTTCGCCACTTTGAACACGCCATTGCTGTCCAGGTAGTTGGTTCCCTGCAAACCACCTACCCCGAACCCGCTCAGGGCGGCATAGTTGGTACGAAACGCCGTGGTTCCCAAAGCCTGATTGGTGCTGTAGGCAGTATTGCCGCCATCGGCAAACAAGTCAGTTTCGGAAAAATAGGTACCTGCCGGATCGATGGCCGATTCTTTCCAGTTGAACTGATAGAAAGTCTCCATCGACAAATTATCAGTCAGGCCGATGTTGAAGCTTAACGCCTCGACCGGCACCAATACCTCCTTCACTTCCGAGCCAGGCAAACGGAACTTGGCGGCGTCCACCGGATTGGTGGTGTTCACACCGCCACGGTAGAACAGGCCTTCGCCCCAGTTGAATACTTGGCGCCCTAGGCGACCGGAAACTGGCATCTCGGCGACATCCCAATTGCCATAAACATAAGCATCGAGAATTTGCGCGTCACGGCCTGCTTTATGGCGGGTTTCGTAGGTAAAACTGTTGTCACGTGGAAGATTTTGGCTGGGCTGATAGCTACCAGCACTCAGATAGTCATTGCGCTTATCCATGATCTGGGTGTCATAGAACGCCGTGCCACGCACGAACAAACCATAGTTCTGATAAGCCATCCCCAGGTCGGAGGTGACTTTGTACACCTCGGAGACTAGCCCCGTATCGAAGTTACGATTGCCGTCATTACTGTTGATGTCGTTGTTGTTTTTATCCTGGCCCTGGACACGCCACAACTGACCATAGGAAACCGTGGTATCGATCGAGCCAGTCACTTCGTTATCGGCGAAGCTAAATTCCACGGCCTGCGCTTGAGCAGCCACCAGCAGCGGCAGCACACCAGCGAAAGCGAAACCGGCCTTAGCAGGTGCAAAACGCAAAATGGGTTTACGGGTGGTGTTTTCCATCGAGACATTACTCCGCGGGTAGTTCTTTTTGTGGGCCCATGATCAGTGGGCGCTTTGGACCGCACTGCGGCGGTTTGATCGATCCGATTCGTTGTTATCTGTCCGGCAATCCGCTCGAAAGCGGCTGAACCCAAGCGCGGCTAACGCTGCAACCATGATGCCAAATCAAACGTTTGTATTAGCCAGCAGCCTCGTGCTAGAGCCCATTCGTACTGAGAGGGAATGTGACTGATCATTCACTGACCAACCAGCCAATTTTTACGGCCGAAAAGACAAATCCTGTCCGACGATCCGACAGCTTTATGCTCCCCTGTCTTGCTTTAGCGCGATTCGAATGAGCGACCAACGGTGCCACTTCAAGATCGCCCTATAACCTTAATCGAGCAGACAGCTTTTTGCGCGCCAGCCTATTCGATTAGGTAACAAAAAAGTGTTACCAGCCGAAGGCCAGTAACACTTTCTTGAAAACGCAGGATTTAGGGACTCAGGCGTCAGACCAAGCTCTTGCTCACCACTTCGTAGACGTCGCTGGACAACTCCCCAGAGGCGAGGATGCGCTCCAGTTCGGCCTTCATCAGCGCTTGGCGAGCCGGTGCGTACTTGCGCCAGCGGGTCAGCGGCGCCAGCAGACGCGAGGCGATCTGCGGGTTAAGGGCGTTGAGGGTAATCACCTGGTCAGCGAGGAAGCGGTAGCCGGAACCGTCAGCCTGATGGAAATTGATCAAGTTCTGGTTGGCGAAGGCGCCGATCAGCGCACGCACCTTGTTTGGGTTCTTCAGGGTGAAGGCTGGGTGCTCCATTAGCGCCTGCACACGCGTCAGGCCGCCCGGCAGAGTGCTGGACGCTTGCACGCTGAACCACTGATCCATAACCAACGCGTTGTCCTTGAAGAACTCGGCAAAGGACGTCAGCGCCTGACTGCGCTCGGCCTCGAACATTGATCCCACCAGCACCGCCAGCGCGGTCAGGCGCTCGGTCATGTTGTCGGCATTCTCAAACTGATCGACACACGCCGCCAACACTTCCGGCTGCTCGCTGAGCATCAGGTACGACAGGGCGATGTTCTGCAGACTGCGACGGGCGAAGTGCGCCGCCTCGGCCACATACGGCGTGGTTTTGGAGATTTCCCGGTTGGTCTGATAACGCGCCAGCAGCGGCGCATACAGGGCATCGGCCAGTTGCAGGCGGGCAAACTCGCGCGCCTCGTGGATGGCCTCGACATCGGCCACTTCGCTGATCTCGGTCAGATAGGCCTCACCCGGCAGCGAGAGCATCTCGGCGACCATCGCCTGATCCAGCGACTCGTCCAGCAGCAGGGTACGCAGCGCCTCGACCAAGCGCTGATCGAGCACCATCTGCTCGCCGCGCTGGTACTGGCCGACCAATTCCTGCAACACCTGCACGGACAACTGCTGGCCAGCCTCCCAGCGGTTGAAACCGTCGCTGTCGTGCTGCATGAGGAACATCAGCTGATCGCGGCTGTAGGGGAAGTGCAGCTTGACCGGCGCGCTGAAGCCGCGCAGCAGGGACGGCAGCGGTTGTTCGGCGATGCCTTCGAAGGTGAAGGTCTGCTCAGCTTCGGTGACCGACAGTACGCGGCTGGTACCTTGCGCATCGCTCTCGCCTTGCAGGCGCAGCGGCAGCTCATTGCCCTGAGCATCGAGCAGGCCGAGCGCCACCGGAATCACGAACGGCAGCTTTTCGCCCTGCCCCGGTGTGGCCGGGCAGCTCTGACGGAAGGTCAGGCTGTAGGTCTGCGCAGCGGCGTCATAGGCTTCGCTGACCGCCAGACGCGGCGTGCCGGCCTGGGTGTACCAACGCTTGAACTGGGTCAGGTCGATGCCACTGGCATCTTCCATGGCCTTGACGAAATCGTCGCAGGTCACAGCCTGGCCGTCGTGGCGCTCGAAGTACAGGTCCGAACCTTTGCGGAACTGCTCCGGGCCGAGCAGGGTGTGGATCATGCGCAGCACTTCGGCACCCTTCTCGTAGATGGTCAGGGTGTAGAAGTTGGAGATTTCCATGTACGCATCCGGGCGCACCGGGTGGGCCATGGGGCCAGCATCCTCGGCGAACTGGTGGGTGCGCAGATAGGCCACGTCCTCGATACGTTTGACGGTGCGCGAGTGGGTGTCGGCGGAGAACTCGCTGTCGCGGAACACGGTGAAGCCTTCCTTGAGCGACAACTGGAACCAGTCGCGGCAGGTCACGCGGTTGCCCGACCAGTTGTGGAAGTACTCGTGCGCCACCACCGCCTCGACGCGCTGATGGGCGGCGTCAGTGGCCGTCTCGGCCTTGGCCAGCACGCAACTGGAGTTGAAGATGTTGAGCCCCTTGTTCTCCATGGCGCCCATGTTGAAGTCGTTGACCGCGACGATCATGAAGATGTCGAGATCATATTCCCTGCCATAGACCTCCTCGTCCCACTTCATCGAACGCTTGAGGCTGTCCATGGCGTGCTGCAGCTTGTCGATGTTCTCCGGCTCGACGTAGATGCGCAGCGCCACCTCACGCTTGCTCATGGTGGTGAAGCTGTCCTCGACACACCACAGGTCACCGGCGACCAGGGCGAACAGATAGGCCGGCTTCTTGAACGGGTCTTCCCAGGTCGCCCAGTGCCGACCGCCCTCCTCGCTGCCGCTGGCAATCGGGTTGCCGTTAGACAAAAGCACCGGGTAGGCATGCTGCTCGGCGCTGACCGTGGTGGTGAACTTGCTCATCACGTCCGGGCGGTCGAGGTAGAAGGTGATCTTGCGAAAGCCCTCGGCCTCGCACTGGGTGCAGAACATGCCGCTGGACTTGTACAGGCCCTCCAGCGCGGTATTGCTCTCCGGGTGAATACGCACGCTGCTGTCGACGACGAAGCGCTCCTGGGTCGGCTGCAGGGTCAGGTGGCTGTCGCTCAGGCTGTAGTCGCCCTCGCCCAGCTCGCGGTCATCCAGCTTGAGGTGCAACAGTTCAAGCTGCTGGCCATCGAGCACCAGCTTCGGCAGACCCGCGCCGGCTTGCGGGTTGCGACGCATGACGAGCTGCGCATGCACCAGGCTGTGATCCTCGAACAGTTCGAAGGTCAGGTGGGTTTCGTCGATCAGGTAATCGGGAACCTGATAGTCCTTCAAGTAGATGGTCTTGGATTGTTCGGTACGCATGGCGGAGGCCTCTTCGAGGCAGCTTCAAGCGGCAGGCTTGAAGCTGCAAATGGTGGTCAGGCGGCGATCTCGTGGATGGCCAACTGGTAGGCGGTGTACTTGCGAATGTTGATCACGCCGGTGTCGAACATCAGGTACTGGCCCTTGATACCCAGCAGAGTACCTTCGGCCAGGGGCTGCTTGTCCAGATTGAAGCTGGTGATCTTGGCCGGGTAGCCCTCGATGGGGTAGCGAATGTCCAGCACCTCGGCGGCGGAAAGCGGCTGAATGGCCTGCAGACCGAAGCGCTGCTGCAGTTGCTCAATCCCCGCGCCGCAACTGTCGAACAACTGCTCGCGAATGGCCAATAGATCGACCGGTGCGGCGTCGCCCTTGAGCAGCGCGCGCCAGTTGGTCTTGTCCGCCACCTGGGTGCGCAGCAAGTCCTCGACGAAGCCGGATTGCTGCCGGGTAGCCACGCGCAGAATCGGCAGCGCCTGAGTCGCGCCCTGATCGATCCAGCGCGTCGGCACTTGGGTCGAGCGGGTGATGCCCACCTTCACGCCGCTGGAGTTGGCCAGGTAGACAATATGATCGGTCATGCAGAACTGCTCGCCCCAACTCGGCTCGCGGCAGGTGCCGGCGTCGTAGTGACACTTCTCCGGGCTCATGATGCAAATGTCGCACTGCGCCAGCTTCTGCATACAGGGGTAACAGTAGCCCTGGCTGAAGCTGGTCTTGGTCTTGCGCCCACAGTGCGTGCAATGAATCGCGCCGAGGTATTCCAGGCGCAGGCTCTTGCCCACCAGCGGATTGACCGGCACCTCTTCATCGCCCAAGCGGAAGGCGTACTGCACCGGCGCCTCCAGGCGCGCCGCCATCTTGCTCAGCGAGCCACGTCCTAGCTCGATCATCAGTGAACGGTATCCGAAGACGTGAACAGCAGGTTCGGCACCGGCTCGGACTTGGACTTGCACGCTTGCTCGCCCATGTAGCCAGTGCGCTCTTCCTCGGGCAGGTTCTGCATTTCCCAGGCGATCATCGCCTGCAGGCTCAGCTCCTTCTGCTCCTGGGTCAGCTTGCGCCCGTCGGGCCACTTGCCGATCTCCACCGCCAGCTTGAGGCTTTCGTAGATTTCCGGGGTAATGTTTTCAATCGCATCAAGAAAGGACGACATACAGGTCTCCAGATAAATCGTAGGGCGGGTAAAACCCGCCGAAACACTGAGCAGGCGGGTTGCACCCGCCCTACAGGTCTAAAGTCGGATCAAGCGCTACGTCGGGCCAGCATACCGCCAAGCAGCCCTGTCAGGCAGCCGGTGAGCAGGCCGCCAACATGCGCGGCGTTGGCAATGGCGCCAAATTGCAGCAACTCGAAGATGCCGGTCATGCAGATCGCCAACCAGGCCAGCATCATCACCAGCACGCCGGGCGGCAGGCGATAAGCCGGGTTCGGCGCCAGGCGCTGGTAGATCCAGCAGTGCCCGAGCAGACCGTAGAGCACGCCAGACAAACCACCGAACAGCGACGGACCGGCCCACCAGTATTGAGCGAAGTTCGACGACAAACCGAACAGCAAGGTCAGTCCCAGCAAACCGATCGCCCCCTGACGAAACTCGATGCGCCGTCCCAGTTCCCAGTACCACAGGCTGTTCATCGCCAGGTGCAGCCAACCGAAGTGAATCAACATCGGCGTGATCAGCCGCCACCATTGGCCACTGGCCAAGGTGGCGTCCAGGTAGTTGAGGTAGAGGCTTTCACCGTCGATGCGAAAGTCGACGAAACTGAGCCAGCGGATCGTGGAAAAGTTTTCACCCGCCAAGGTCACAGCGAAGACGATAAAAGTCGCGAGCAATACCAAGGCGGTCACCGGGCTGCGTCGCAGTTGGCTGACGAAGCCCTCCCGCGCAGGCGCCGCAACCTGAGGCAGTTCGCCTTCGGCATCCCCCTGTGGGTGACGTGCATAGAGTTCACGCACTTGTCCGGCCAACGCCTCGCCCGGCACCCAAAGCACCTGCTCACCGCCCTCTTCCGCCACGCGATGCGGGACGCGCAAACGCTGCAGCAACGCGACAAATCCGCTCAAATCGGTATCCAGCGGTGCCCGTAGGACAACAACAGCCGTCATCGCGGCGCCTCCTGTGAGTCGACATCGACCCAGACGAATTTTCCCGCATCCAAGCGCGTTTCCTGATCCAGGCGATAAGCCACCAGACGGCCACCGACCACTGCGCTGTAGTCCAGACAGGCCAGATTGGCGCGAATCGGCGCGGGTTTGCCACGCCGCCAGTAATGCCCAACGAACAGCAGCGGCTCGTGCGCGCCGTACTTGAGCAACTCGTCCTTTTGCAACTCGGTCAACGGCGTCTGTGCCGCCAGCTCCGGCAAGGCGTCGGGCTGGAAGACGATGTCGCCGTAGGTCTGCGGATCCTCTTCCCAGAACTTGGTGCGGAAATAGGAACGAGTAAAACCGTCGCCACTGGTCAAGGTCAGGCCATGCGGCAGGCGCATGTCGGTACCACGCAACAGACGGTCCAGCGCCATGCTGGCAAAGCTGCCGGGCACAGCCGAAGCCTGTATGAAGTGTTCGTCGATGCAGCCATCGGGGAATTGCGCCTTGAGCGGCGCAATCAGCTCGGCATCCCAACAGGCATGCACGACACGGAAGCGCCCGGCGTCGATAAACAGCGGCATCTCATAGAACCAGCGCAGGAATTCACGCCATTCCTGCGGATGATCCTCGAACTGCGCCAATGTCTCGCGCATCAGGCGCTGGTGGCGCGCACTGTGCTCACGCACATACTGACGACCGCTGCCTGGCAGAGCTGGCGTACTCCAACCCAGTGCGTTGAACTCGTGATTGCCCATGATGCACAGCGCCTGACCGGCGCTCACCATGGCATGCACCAAATGCAGGGTTTGGCGGATGCCGGGGCCGCGATCGACCAGGTCACCGAGGAATATCGCCATACGTGACGGGTGGCGCCACACACCAGCATGCTGGCTGTAGCCCAGACGCTCTAGCAAGCGTTCGAGGGTGCGCGCACAGCCGTGAATGTCACCGATCAGATCATAGCCACGATGGGGGTCGATGGGCATTCAGTCCTGCCCTCCCAGGCGACTGCCCCAACCCAGCTTGGTTCGGCAGACCTCGTAGTAGTTGTGATCCATCGGATGGATCAAGCGCAGCTTCTGCGCCTTCTTGGCCACATGCAGGGTGTCGCCCGGTGCACAGGTAAAGTGGTTCTGGCCATCGCAGGACACCTGCGGG
The DNA here is from genome assembly GCF_902506535.1 of Pseudomonas sp. 8Z. Classification (GTDB taxonomy): domain Bacteria; phylum Pseudomonadota; class Gammaproteobacteria; order Pseudomonadales; family Pseudomonadaceae; genus Aquipseudomonas. The sequence continues at coordinate 240,399 of NZ_LR733826.1, read as the reverse complement.
TAGATGGTCATATCCGCCGATACCACCACCTTCAACTCGCTGTTACCGTCAACCACGATGGGCCTACTGGACAGGGTGTGCGGGTACATCGGCACCACCACGATGGCATCGAGTTTGGGATGCATGATCGGCCCGCCGGCAGACAGCGCATAGGCGGTCGAGCCAGTTGGCGTGGCCACGATCAGACCGTCGGCTTTCTGGCTGCAAACGAACTGGCCATCGATGTACAGCTCGAACTCGATCATCCGCGTCGATTTGCCGGGGTGCAGGACGACATCATTAAGCGCGTCGCCCTGGCCAATGGCCTCACCCTGGCGACGCACTTCGGCTTCGAGCAAAAAACGGTTCTCGGTCAGGTACTGCCCTTCGAGCACCTGAGCCACCTTCAGCTCAAGCTCGTCGGGGCGGATATCGGTGAGAAACCCCAGGCTGCCACGGTTGATCCCCAACACCGGCACCTTGTGCCGGGCCAGTGCGCGGGCGGCGCCGAGCATGCTGCCGTCGCCGCCGACAACGATCACCAGATCACACACCTCGCCCAACATCTTGCGCGAGGAGGTCTGCAACCCGTGGCCGGGCAGCAGATCGGCGATGGTCTCCTCAAGGATCACATGCAAATGGCGGTCGATGAGAAAGCGCTTGAGTCGCCGCACGGTTTCCAAAACCCGCGTGCTACCCAGGCGCCCGATGATGCCGACATTGCGAAACTGCTCCATGGGACTCCTGCCAGACAATAAGAAACGAAGGGGGATTATCAGCCAAAGCTCTGAGCCGCAGCAAACCGCGCTATGCTCGCGGGCATGATACTCAACACCCCGTTACAGAATGCACGCACGCCCGCAGTGCGTGACCTCATCTGGACGCTGCTGTCACCGCCCCTGCTGGCTGCGACGGCAAAAGCCCAACGCCACCCTCTGCAGGCCAGTATCTGGCAGCGCGAGCCCGAACGCTTGCATGCCTGGTTGCTACAACAGGAGCAGTCGCCCGCCGCCCTGCTGAGCTGGCTGACGCACAAGCCGCTGCACCGTCTGGGCCTGTACTACGAACGTCTGTGGCAATTCGCCCTGCACGCCGCGCCTGACCTGGAAGTAGTAGCCGCCAACCTGCCGCTGCGCCAGAACGGCAAAACCCTCGGCGAAATGGATCTGCTGCTGCGCGACGCGGAAGGCGAACATCACCTGGAGCTGGCGGTAAAGTTCTACCTTGGCCCGCGCACAGCCGATGGTGCCGATACCACACATTGGCTCGGCCCCAACGGCCATGACCGGCTCGATCTGAAACTCGCGCACCTGACACGACAGCAACTGCCGCTGTCGTCGCGACGCGAAGCGCGTAGCACCCTGCGGCTACTGCATATGGAGCAGCCAGCGGCAGCATTCTGGATGAGCGGTTATCTGTTTCAGCCCTGGCCACAGGGCTGCACGCCACCGCGCGGCGCGTCTGACGCCCATCTACGCGGCCACTGGCTGTACCGCCGTGACTGGGCCGACTTCGCCGCGCAACATCCTGGCGCCTGCTGGCAGCCTTTGCCCAGACTAGCCTGGCTGGCCCGCGCGCGAGTCGAGGCCAGCGAGCGCTGGCCAGAAGAAAATGTTCAGCAATGGCTGCACGCCCAACCCGAACACGCCAAGACGCAATTGCTGGTGCGCCTGGAAGAGGATCAAACCGGTGATTGGCTGGAGGTGCAACGGCTATTTGTGCTAAACGATCAGTGGCCAGAGGTCTGACCCAGCTTAGCGACTGCGTTCTGTTCGCCCACCTGAACGCGCCAGATAGCCAGCCCCGCTTTCGCACAACAAGGCATCGCGCTGCACTGCCGGTAAGGCATCGAGGCCATCACGTAGGGCATAGGCGCTGTAACCGAGTTGCGTCAGCAGAAAGACCGCACTGGCGCTGCGCTTGCCGCTGTCGCAATAACACAGGTACGTGCGTGAGCGATCCAGCAAGCGCGCCTTCAACCGCAGCAACTGTAGCGGCATATGCAGCGACTCCAGCGCATGCGCCTGCTCGTACTCTTCCTGCAGGCGCACATCCAGCCACTGCCCACCCTGGCTGAGCAGCCGCGAGGCCTCGCCCAGCGACACCTCGGCCACCACCGGCGCCTTGAGCAGGGCGAAGAAGTCCTGGCGATCCAGACGCAGCACGCTGCCCTCTTCGATCATGGTCACCGTCGCATTACGCGGGCGATCCGACAGCAGCGCTTCCTCACCGAAGCAGGCGCCCACCTCCAGCTCGGCCAGCACCTGGCTTTCGCCACCGGCACCACGCATCACCTCGGCGCGGCCACTGCGCAGAAAAAAACAGCAATCGCCCGTCTCGCCCTCAGCCAGCACCTGGCTGCCAGCGGCCAGCTCCACAGTTTGCAGGCGAGCCAGCATGGCCTGGATATTGGCCGGTGGCACCTTGGCGAACAATGGGTTTTCCAGCAGGCGCTCGAGCCATTCGACCTCCTCACCACCTTGCTCCAGCGCCAGCAGCAGATCCTGATAGCTCAAACGCCAGGTCAGCAGACGGTTGAGCACGGCGCTGTCGATGGCCAGCACGCTGGCATCGGTAATCGCCATGGCTTCATGCAAACGCGGCAGACTCGGCGAAACAGGGTGGCAACTGGCGGCACTGCCGGCGACCAGATGCTGTGCTAAACCGTCGCCTTGCAAGGACAGCTCGCCAGCCAACAGGTAGTAGGTCAGGCGCGCCTGATCGCCCCGACGAAACAGCAACTGCCCAGCCAGCAGGGGCTGTGGAACGAGTTGGCTGCGCAACTCGCGCCACTGTAATTCAGAAAGGGCATTGAGCGGCGTAAAGCTGCGCAGTTGTTCGGGGGTCAACGGGTCAGTCATGTGATGGCATCCAAGCTCTGCATCTCAGTGTAGTCAGCACGCGAGCCAAGCGCTGCCCGCCGTCCTTGCAAGCCGCCGGTATGAACGAAGACCAGGCGACTGCCGCGAGCAAAGTAACCGCCCAGCACCTGCTGCCGCAATGCCATCAGAGCCTTGCCGGTATACAGCGGCTCCAAAGGCACGCCACAGGCGTGTTCGGTTACGCTGATAAAGTTCACTAGTTGCGTATCGACGCGCGCGAAGCCACCGCGCGCAGCCTCAAACAAGTGATAAGCCTGCGCCTGATGCCCTGCTGCCCGCAGCAATGCACGCACCTGTTCGGGCACACCATAGCGCGCAGGGACAGCCAAGGCGCCGTGCACCAGGCGCCGCCCTCGCTCGGCCAATACCAGCCCAGCCAATGTCGTGCCGGTGCCAGCGGCCAGCCACCAACCGTGGAAGTCCGTCCATCCCAACCGAGGCAGTTGCTGCTCGACCATCGCCACTAATGGCTGGCAACCCTCGGCGCCAGCCAGGGCCAGACCGCCTTCATTGACGGGATGATAGTGCGGGTAACGCACCAACCAGGGCGCCCAGAAATCAGCAGCGTGACGCGTGCGGTACTCACCGTGACTCAGCCAATGCACCTGCATGCCAAACGCCTGCAGGTCACGCACGGTTGGCGTGTCTTGGGGCGAACCTCGCAGTAGGCCAATGCTGGCAAAACCAAAACGCCGACCGGCAGCCGCCAGAGCATGCAGGTGGTTGGAATGAGCACCGCCCAGGCTGATCACGCCCTGAGCACCGGCTGCACACGCCTGCTGTAAATGAGGGGCAAGCTTGAACCACTTGTTGCCGCTGATCAGCGGATCGATCAGATCCAGACGCAAGCAGGCCAACTCGACCCCTGCCGCCTCCAGCCAGTCGAGGTGAATACGCTGCACCGGCGCACGGGGTTGCCAGTCAGGAAGTACAATCGCCAAGGTCAACCAACAGTGCGCAGACGACTATTGGTCTTGTGCCGGGCGCAGCAGTTGGACTCCCCGAGTACGAAGCGACTGGGCGTGTCAACGCGATCAATGGGGATCGCACAGCGCTCGCCACTCGCGAGCTGCGCGTTACAGGTCGGCTGCTGGTAGTGATCAAGCCAGCGACGGTATTGGTCTTCGGAAACGAAACATTTGGCAGCGGCATAGGCCATGGGGTTGTCCTGATAGCGGGCGACATCCTGCAGGGCAATGGTCAGATGCCCAGCGCCGGGATGATAAACCACGAAGACCACACCCAAGCGCGCCAAACGCTCCAGCACTTGATCACCGCCCTGACTGGCGAAACTGTCACGCTCTCGCTGCAAGCGCTCGATTTCCGCCTGCTGCTGCGCCTCCAGCTCACTGCAGTAAGCCAGTTCGACGTCACGCACCGCCACCTGCTCCTTGTACTCCGCCACCGCAGCGGCCACCTTGGCCTGCAGCTCGGCCTCGAACTGCGCGCGCAGAATATCGCTCTCGGTACGGCCATGCCGCTGCACGGCCTGCAATTGCTGGGTCAGCTCCTCACGGCTGTGCTGATAGCTGTCAGCCTGGGCAACCAGTTGTGCCTTGAGACTGGCGTTGAGTTCTTCCTGCTGACGTAGCGTCTGCTGCATACCCTGCAACTGCGCACGAAACCGCGTGGTCTGCTCTTCAGCGGCCAATTTGAGCTTGGCCAGTTCCTCTTCGTGCTGCTGAGTCAAACTGGCGATGCGCAAACGCTGCTGCTGGATCAGTTGCGCGGTCTTGGCGCGGTGTTCCTGATCCATCTTCTGCGCCATCTGATCGGCCACCTCCTTGGCCGGATCCGGCGCGTACCACTTATCCTCGGAGGCCACCTGCAGACGCTCAGCGACCACCGCAGGCGCAGCCTCTTCCTCGACAAGCAAGCCGAGCTGGTTGCGCTTGACCGCATCACGCAGCAGCACCAGATCGTTGTGCCCTGGCGCCAAGCTCGGATCCCACAGGTGCATCTGATGCCAAGACACCGGGCACTGGCTGCGGCAGGCCAGACGAATCGGCCCGGCGCCCATGTCCGGCCCACGCCCGGCACGGTCAGCCAGATGCTGTAGCGGCATGTTCCAGCCACGATCCGGGCGGCCATCCTCATCGAAGTCGAGGAAGAAGAACACGGCAGCCTTAACCAGCAAACGCGGATTGATCACCACGTAGACCACGCGCATCTGCTCGTCGGCGAACTCGGGCATATTCACTACACCATCGAGCAAGGCCTCGAACTCGGGATACAGCATCTGCTTGCAGATTCCGCGATCGCTGAAGAACATCACGGCGTCCACCATCTGCGGCTTGTTCTGCATGCTCATCGATGACCCTCTGAACCAACGGGGGAATATGCGCGCACGGCGCCGTGCACCAGAGCAAAAAATGCTTTGGCGCAGACGTCGTCCGTGATTGGTCAGGCAAGTCTAGGGGAAAACGCAACCTCGGCAATGTGACTCGGTTAGCACGAAATCGGCGCACAAGCCGCGACAAAGGCGGCTGAACGCCGAAACTGTGACGAAGCCGGTAAAGAAATCAGCCCCCGCCCTCAGAGCTCAGCCGCCAGGCGTGAGCCCTGATTGATCGCCCGCTTGGCATCGAGCTCGGCGGCGACATCGGCGCCACCGACCAGATGCACACGCTGACCGGCATTCTCCAGCCCTTGCTGCAGTTCACGTAGGGGATCCTGGCCGGCGCAAACGATCACCGTATCGACCGGCAGCACCTGCTCCTCGCCACCAGCGATGCGGATATGCAGGCCGGCATCGTCGATCTTCACGTACTCGACCGAGTTGAGCATCTGCACATTCTTGTTCTTCAGCCCAGTGCGGTGAATCCAGCCGGTGGTCTTGCCCAGGCCGTCGCCGACCTTGGACTTCTTGCGCTGCAACAGGAACACCTCGCGCGCCGCCGGGTGCGGATGCGCCTCGATGCCCGCCACGCCACCACGCGCTTGCAGCGCTGTATCGATACCCCACTCCTTCCAGAACGCCTCGCGGTCAAGGCTGGTGGCCTGGCCTTGGTGAGTGATGTACTCGGAGACATCGAAACCGATGCCGCCGGCGCCAATCACCGCCACCTTCTGCCCAACCGGCTTGCGTTCGAGAATCGCATCCAGGTAGCCGATCACCTTGGCGTGGTCGATACCGGGAATTTCCGGGGTGCGCGGGGCGATACCGGTGGCCAGGATGATCTCGTCGAAGCCGCCTTTGACCAGATCGTCCACCGACACGCGAGTGTTCAGGCGCACGTCGACACCGGTGGTCTCCAGCTTGCGCTTGAAGTAGCGCAGCGTTTCAAAGAACTCTTCCTTGCCCGGCACGCGCTTGGCCACGTTGAACTGGCCGCCAATTTCGCTGGCCGAATCGAACAGGGTCACGCTGTGGCCGCGCTCGGCAGCCACGGTGGAGGCTGCCAACCCAGCGGGGCCGGCACCCACCACGGCGATCTTCTTCATCGTGGTAGTGGGGATGTAGTTCAGCTCGGTTTCGTGGCAGGCACGCGGGTTGACCAGGCAACTGGTCAGCTTGCCACCGAAGGTGTGATCCAGGCAGGCCTGGTTGCAGCCGATGCAGGTATTGATCTCGTCCGCGCGCCCTTGAGCGGCCTTGTTGACGAACTCCGGGTCGGCGAGAAATGGCCGCGCCATCGACACCATATCGGCATCGCCCTCGGCCAGCACCTGTTCAGCCACTTCCGGCGTATTGATGCGGTTGGTGGTGATCAGCGGGATCGCCACCTCGCCCTTGAGCTTGGCCGTGACCTTGGTGAACGCCGCGCGCGGCACCTTGGTGGCGATGGTCGGGATGCGCGCCTCGTGCCAGCCGATGCCGGTGTTGATGATCGTCGCACCGGCTTTTTCGATGGCCTTGGCCAGCAGCACGATCTCGTCCCAGGTGCTGCCGCCCTCGACCAGATCGAGCATCGACAGGCGATAGATGATGATGAAATTCGTCCCCACCGCCTCGCGCACGCGGCGCACGATTTCCACCGGCAGGCGCATGCGGTTCTCGAAGCTGCCGCCCCAACGGTCGGTGCGGTGGTTGGTGTGGGCGACCAGGAACTGGTTGATGAAGTAGCCTTCCGAACCCATCACCTCGACGCCGTCGTAACCGGCCTGCTGGGCCAGCGCCGCGCAATTGACGAAATCGGCGATCTGCTTCTCGATACCCTCCTCGTCCAGCTCACGTGGCTTGAACGGGTTGATCGGCGCCTGGATGGCGCTCGGCGCTACCAGCTTCGGGCTGTAGGCGTAACGCCCGGCATGCAGAATCTGCATGCAGATCTTGCCACCGGCAGCGTGTACGGCCTGGGTGACGATCTTGTGCTGCTCAGCCTCCTCCATAGTGGTGAGCTTGGCCGCACCGGAGTAAACCCCACCCTCCTCGTTCGGGCCGATGCCGCCGGTGACCATCAGGCCAACGCCACCACGGGCACGCTCAGCGAAATAGGCCGCCATGCGCTCGAAACCACCCGGTTTTTCTTCCAGCCCGGTGTGCATAGAGCCCATCAGGGCGCGGTTGTTCAGCGTGGTGAAACCCAGATCGAGCGGGGCCAGCAGGTGCGGGTAGCGAGCAGTCATGGAATTCTCCACATCGGTGTGCACTTCACGGATCGCCGCGGTCTCATGGGCACGCGGTCGGTTATGAGGCCAGACGATAAAGAGGCCAAACGACAGGCTCAATGATCGAATCTGACAAGATAATGATCAAAAGCAACATCCACGCTTGGCACGAAGCCCAACCCGACCTAACCTGAACCGCCTGCTTCAAGAACCTACCGTCATGCAGCGACTGATCATCTTCTTCATCGCCATCCTCCTGACTGGCAGCCTCGGGGCTTACGCCCACTGGTGCGAGCAACGTGACCCTGTGCGCTATCTGTCCGACCTGCGCAGCCATCTTGCCCTGGATCAGGGGCGGCCGAGCGCACGCGGCAACCTGCTGGGCATCCAGCCCGAACTGGTCACCAGCGATTACCAGAGTGTCGCGCGCCTGCGCCTGAAACTCGCCGCCTACCTCGACCACGCTCGCGATTTGGGCTTGCTCAACGCGCGCACGGTGGTCGTCCTGCCCGAGCACATCGGCACCTGGCTACTGGCCGTCGGGGAAAAGGACGAGCTGTATCAAGCCCAGGATCGACAACAAGCACTGCGCTGGCTGGCCGCCAGCAACCCACTGGCCTTCAGCAAAGCGCTGTTGACGGCACAAGGCGAATCCCGCCTGCAGGATGCACTGCTGCGCACCAAGGCAAAGACCATGGCGCGCGACTATCAACAGTTGTTCGGCGGCCTGGCGCGCGACTATGGCGTCACCCTGGTGGCCGGTTCCATCGTCCTGCCAGAGCCGCGAGTCGAGCACGGCCAGTTGAAGGTCACCACAGGGCCGCTCTATAACGTCAGCTTGGTATTCGATAAGGCTGGCAATCCGCTCGGCCAACCCCAGCGCCAAACACACGGCGAGCAGGCCGTCGCCTCAGCGCCTGCCTCGCGACTACAGGTACTGGAAACGCCAGCCGGCCGCCTCGGCGTACTGCTCGGCAACGACGCACATGACGCCCAACACCACCACCTGCTGGCCGAGCAACAGGCCGAACTGCTGGCCCTGCCAGCCAGCGAGCAAGCCAGTGCCGAGCAGGCTCAGGCGCTAGCTGGGCGACTACAGCAACACGGCTTGCGCGCCGCCATCGCCGTACAATTGCGCGGCCGCCTCTGGAGCCACAATATGCAACCGCGCAGCCTGGCGGTCGAGCCCGGCCAACCGCTCTACGGCGACGCACACAGCGGCGCGCAACTGATCAATGTGTGGCTATGAAAGCCTCCCGCGTTCGCCTGGGCGATCTATCCGTTGGTTTTACCCAGGCGCTGGCCGCTGCACTCACCGAGCACGGCCATGACCCACAGCCGCTATTGGCACAGTTCGGCCTGGATCACGAACGCCTGGCCGAGCCACGTGCACGCCTGTCCATACCGCGCTACATGCGCCTGGGCCACAGCGCTATCACCCTAAGCGGCGATGCCTCGCTGGGCTTGCTCATGGGCCGACTGATACGCCTCGCGCACATCGGCTTGGCGGGCATTTGCGCAGCCCAGGCCCCCGACCTTCGCGAAGCGGCACGCACCCTGACCCGCTTCGAGCCGCTGTATACCGCCAACTACCGAGGTCGCTCCAGCTTTAACGAGGACGCACGCGGCGCCTGGCTGCACTTTTATTCCATCAGCCCGTACAACGCCTACAACCGTTTCGTGGTGGATTCAGTGCTGGCTGGCTGGCAGAGCAATCTGAGCCAGGTGATTGCCCACTCAATCAGCCTGGAGAAGGTCGAGATCGAATTTCCCGCGCCCGAGTATGGCGAGTGTTACGCGAACGCCTTCGGCTGCCCGGTGGAATTTGCGACAGGCACCAACCGCCTGCGCCTAAGCAACGAAACCCTGGCCCTGCGCAACCCGGAACATTGTCCGGGCACCTGGCGGCATTTGCTGGAGCTATGCGAACGGGAACTGGAGCAACTGACCCGCACCCGCAGCCTGCGCGAACGGGTGATTCAGCTACTCGGGCCGCTGCTACACGGTCATGAACCGGATCTGCAGGAAGTCGCGCGCCGCCTGCAACTGCCGAGCTGGACACTGCGGCGCAAACTGGCCGAGGAAGGCACGCAGTTTCGCACCATCCTCAACGACACCCGCCGCGACCTGGCCACGGCCTATATCCGCGACACCGAACTGGCCTTCGGCGAGATCGCCTACTTGCTCGGCTTCGCCTCGGCCGAAGCCTTCCAGCGCGCATTCAAACGCTGGCTCGGGCAAACGCCCGGCGACTACCGCCGCGCCCAACGCCGAGGCAGCAGCGAGATTCAAAGCTCGGTGGCATCGTCCGCTTCAGTTACGTCCTGATCGAAGGCGTCGCGTTCGAGCAGCTCTTCCTGATAATCGTCCATCTGGTGGTCTCCTCGGTTCATTTCGTTTGACCGATAGCAAGCTACTTTGCCTGCATGAAGACAAGATGACGGAAAGCCGCAGGGGGAATCGTTCTGGCATAAATCGGCACCACAACCAACGCCCAGAACACCAACATACAAACCTACGCCCCCGACGCGAACACCACCCTCCCCCAACACCTCACCAATCGCCCAATAAAAAGGATCTTCGCGGAATCATGGGGAAGCCGGGCTTGATATCGGACTGGCAATACGGTGTGAGTTGTTCTGGTGTCTGTTTCGAATTGCCGCGTTTTTGCTGATGTCTTTGGTTTCGCCTTCCCAGGCGAGTTACTTTGCGGGCAAAGTAACCAAACCCTCCGCCCGTTCATCCGGCCCTCGCTGCGCGAGGGTTCGCTCACTCCATCGCCGCTCCAGAGGCCCGCCACGATGGGCCATCCATGGCCCGCCGTGGCTCTCGCGACATCCTGTCGCTCGACCTCTTCCACGACGATTCCGTTCGCCCTCCTGGGCGGGCTCTGCACGCGCCTGAACCGAAGGCACCCCAGAAATAGCCCGGAGTTTTATTGGTTTAATTCGACAGCCACATCGCGCCTGCACAACTACCAGAACACACCGAGCAGCCCATGGCATGCCTGTTCGTTCAGGCGCGCGAATACCCCCTTCAGGAGGCCGAACGTAGGCACTGCGCAGGGGGCGAGTGGCATGGATGCCACGAGAGGCTTGAAGGGCCATGGATGGCCCTTGCAAGCCGACCCCGGAGCGGTGCCGGAGTGAGGGAAGTCGAGCGCAGCGAGACCCGGATGGCGGGGGTGCGTTTCTTTGGCTTACTTTTCTTTGCGCATTTCAAAGAAAAGTGAGTCGCCCGAGGGGGCGAAACCCAGAATATCTGAGAACACAGCAGCGGCGTCCAAAACACCGCACACAAACCTGCCAGCCCAGCGTGAAGCCCTTCTACCCCCACCAATCGCCCAATAAAAAACCCGTCGATCTTGCGATCGACGGGTTTCGTATATGGCGCAGCGGACGGGACTCGAACCCGCGACCCCCGGCGTGACAGGCCGGTATTCTAACCGACTGAACTACCGCTGCGTGTCGGTTGGACTTTCGTCCAGAGAACTCTTTAAAGCGTCTTGCATCTGATGGCGCCCTTGCGGGCTTTGCCATCTCAAACCGACATAAGGTCGACCTGGGAAATAATGGCGCAGCGGACGGGACTCGAACCCGCGACCCCCGGCGTGACAGGCCGGTATTCTAACCGACTGAACTACCGCTGCGCGTCGGCTGGACTTTCGTCCAAATTCGCTAATGGTGGGTGGTGACGGGATCGAACCGCCGACCCTCTGCTTGTAAGGCAGATGCTCTCCCGGCTGAGCTAACCACCCATGTGCCTTAGCGAGGCGCGCACTTTATGCAGGCAGCGACGCTAAGTCAACACCCTGCTTGAATTTTTTCTGAAAAAAGCACGAAACCTCAGTCCATCTCTCCGCACAGTTCAGCAGCGCGCAGCAACGCTGCAGTGAGACTGTGCCGCTCCCACTGCGTCAACGCCGCGAAACGCTGATTGAACCCCGGCGGCATCAGCGATGGCGCCTGCTCGATCAACTCGCGCCCGGCATCGCTGATCAAGAGCCATTGGCGGCGGCGATCCTGGTCATCGCGCTGGCGCTGCAACAGGCCACGTTCTTCGAGGCGGTCGAGTAAGCCGGAAAGCGTCGCCGCCGTGAGGCTGACGCGGCTGCTAAGTACGCTGGCGGTCAGCCGCGTCTCACTGGCCAGTACCTGCAAGATCATCAGTTGCATCGGCGTCAGCCCGCCGAAGCGAGCCAGGCGCTTGGCGTGCACTTCTCCGGCTTGCTGCAACCGACGCAAGGCCTGGAACAGCGGCATTTCAAAAGCCATGACAGATGACAAATCTATTTCAACAGGAACTTTTTTATCACTCATAAGCACCAATTCATCACAACCAAAACTTTGACATGAAAGCATTATTTTGTTTTGGTGTAAAAGGCTCAGTCACGAGCCACTCCCCAACGGCAACACCGGTAAGGAACTATGTGCGCAATAGCTGGAGAACTACGTTTTGATCGACGCCCCGCGGATCTGGCGGCTGTCGAACGCATCACCCATCACATGGCCCCTCGCGGCCCAGATGCCCATGGCTTCCATAGTCAGGGTCCCATCGCACTCGGTCATCGCCGCCTGAAGATCATGGATCTGGCCGAAGCCTCGGGTCAGCCGATGATCGACAGCGATCTCGGCCTGTCGATGGTGTTCAACGGCGCCATCTACAACTACCCCGAATTGCGCACCGAGCTGGAAACGCTGGGTTATCGCTTCTTCTCCGGCGGTGACACCGAGGTGCTGCTCAAGGGCTATCACGCCTGGGGCGAAAAGCTGCTGCCCAAGCTCAACGGCATGTTCGCCTTCGCCGTCTGGGAGCGCGACACGCAAAGCCTGTTCATCGCCCGCGACCGCCTTGGCGTCAAGCCGCTGTACTTGTCGCGTACTGGCGAGCGCCTGCGCTTCGCCTCGTCGCTGCCGGCCCTGCTGCAAGGTGGCGATATTGCCAAGACGCTGGATGCCGTGGCCCTCAACCACTATTTGAACTTCCATGCCGTGGTGCCGGCACCGCGTACCATCCTGGCGGGTGTCGAGAAGCTGCCGCCTGCCACTTGGATGCGTGTCGACGCAAACGGCCAGGTCGAGCAACAGACCTGGTGGACGCTGCAGTTCGGCCCGCAAGGCGAGGAAGTGAATTACGGCTTTGAAGAATGGCGCGACCGCACGCTGCAAGCCATGCGCGAGGCGGTGGAGATTCGTCAGCGCGCGGCGGTGGATGTCGGCGTGCTGCTCTCCGGCGGTGTCGATTCGAGCATGCTGGTCGGCCTGCTGCGCGAGGCGGGCGTAGAAAACCTGCTGACCTTCTCCATCGGCTTTCAGGACGCCGGCGGCGAGCGCGGTGACGAGTTCCAGTATTCGGATCTGATCGCCCAGCATTTCGGCACTCGCCACCACCAGTTGCGCATCGGCGAGCACGAGATTATCGAGCAACTGCCGCAGGCCTTCCGCGCCATGAGCGAGCCGATGGTCAGCCACGACTGCATCGCCTTCTACCTGCTCTCGCGCGAAGTGGCCAAGCACTGCAAGGTGGTGCAGAGCGGCCAGGGCGCTGACGAGCTGTTCGCTGGCTACCACTGGTACCCGCAGGTCGATGGCGCCAAGGATGCCTTCGCCGCCTACCGCGCCGCCTTCTTCGACCGCGAACACGACGAATACGCCGCCTGCGTGCAGCCAGCCTGGCTGACCGGCGACATGGCCGGCGAGTTCGTCCGCGAGCACTTCGCCATGCCCGGCGCCGAGGCAGCAGTGGACAAAGCGCTGCGCCTGGACAGCACGGTGATGCTGGTCGACGACCCGGTCAAGCGCGTGGACAACATGACCATGGCCTGGGGCCTGGAGGCGCGCACGCCGTTCCTCGACTACCGCGTGGCCGAGCTGTCGGCGCGTATCCCGGCACGGTTCAAGCTGCCCGAAGGCGGCAAGTACGTGCTCAAGGAAGCCGCGCGCAAGGTCATACCCAGTGCAGTGATCGACCGGCCCAAGGGTTACTTCCCGGTGCCGGGCCTCAAGCATCTGGAAGGCGCCACCCTCGGCTGGGTACGCGATCTGCTGCTCGACCCAAGCCAGGATCGCGGCCTGTTCAACCCGAGCATGCTCGACCAGTTGCTGACCAACCCGCAGAGCCAGCTCACGCCACTGCGCGGCTCCAAGCTGTGGCAACTCGCGGCGCTCAACCTGTGGCTGAGCGAGCAAGGTCTGTAACGACGCAGGAGCGCTTCAGTCGGACAAGGCTTTGCGGCTGAAGCTGCTTCTACGGGTTAAAGAACGGTCATCGCCCGGATGCAATTGCGGGTCGACATGACTCAACACTCGATCCGGCTCAGACCGGAGGTAGCGATTTAAGGACAACTCATGCGCTCCCCTGCCTTTAAACAACGCTTGATCCGTGGCCAGACACCCTCTTACGAGCGCTTGCAGGCACGCCTGGCCGAAGATCACACCAGCCAGCCAAGCCAACCGCAGGCCATCCACTGCGGCTGGGGGCGCCTGCTGATCGGCCACACCTACCCGGATGCCGCCGCGCTGGCCGAATCCCTGCTCGATGAGCAACTCGGCGAGCGCGATATCGCCCTGTATGTCGCCGCGCCGCATCAGGTGCTGGCCCATGCGCCGCAGCAACTGTTCCTCGACCCTTCCGACACCCTGCGTCTGTGGTTCACCGACTACCGCCCGGCGCGTCGCAGCTTTCGCGGTTTTCGCATTCGCCGCGCGCAGAACGAAGCGGACTGGCAGGCCATTAACTGCCTGTACCAGACCCGCAATATGCTGCCCATCGACCCGGACAAGCTCACGCCCTACAACGAAGGCGGCCCCACCTACTGGCTGGCCGAGGACGAAGACAGCGGCGCGGTGATCGGCAGCGTCATGGGCCTCAACCACCAGCGCGCCTTCCGCGACCCGGAAAACGGCAGCAGCCTCTGGTGCCTGGCAGTCGACCCACAATGCAGCCGCCCCGGTGTCGGCGAAGTGCTGGTGCGGCATCTGATCGAACACGGCATGAGCCGTGGCCTGAGCTACCTCGACCTGTCGGTGCTGCACGACAATAAGCAGGCCAAGAAGCTCTACGCCAAGCTCGGTTTTCGCGAACTGCAGACCTTCAGCCTCAAGCGCAAGAACGGCATCAACCAACCGCTGTTCCTCGGTCCCGGCCCGCAGGCCGAACTCAACCCTTACGCCCGCATCATCGTCGACGAAGCATTGCGCCGGGGCATCGAAGTGACGGTGGACGACGCCGAAGCCGGGCTGTTCACCCTTAGTCACGGCGGCCGCCGCATCCGTTGCCGCGAATCGCTGTGCGACCTGACCAGCGCCGTGAGCATGACCCTGTGCCAGGACAAGCGCCTGACCCACCGCGCCCTGTCGCGCGCCGACCTCAGCGTGCCGGCGCAGCGGCTGGCCGGCAGCGCCGAAGAAAATGCCGCCTTCCTCGCCGAGCATGGCTCGCTGGTGGTCAAGCCGGTCGATGGCGAACAAGGCCAGGGCGTGGCGGTGGATCTGCGCACCCCCGGTGAAGTACAGGAGGCCATCGAGCGCGCCAGCGTATTCGACCAGCGTGTGCTGCTGGAAAGCTATCACGAGGGCTTTGATCTGCGCGTGCTGGTGATCGGCTACGAAGTGGTCGCCGCCGCCATCCGCCGCCCCGCCGAGATCATCGGCGACGGCCGCCACAGCATCGGCGAACTGATCGATGCGCAAAGCCGCCGCCGCCAGGCTGCCACCGGTGGCGAAAGCCGCATTCCCAAGGACGCCGAAACCCTGCGCACCCTGCACGGCGCCGGCCTTGACTACGACAGCGTGCTACCGGCCGGTCAGCGCCTGGCGGTGCGCAAGACCGCCAACCTGCATACCGGTGGCACCCTGGAGGACGTCACCGCAATCCTTCACCCGACCTTGCACGAGGCCGCGATCAAGGCGGCGCGGGCACTGGAGATTCCAGTGGTCGGCCTCGACCTGCTGGTGCCAGCCGCCGATCAGCCGGACTACGTGTTCATCGAAGCCAACGAACGCGCCGGTCTGGCCAACCACGAACCGCAACCGACCGCCGAGCGCTTCGTCGACCTGCTGTTCCCGCTGAGCCACGCCACGAGCTGAGATGCCCCCCGGCCCACTCGCGCAAACGGGAGTGGGAAGACTCAAACGCCGAGGAGACTGTATGCAACAACTACCCGAACCCGACCTCGACTACCTGCACAAGGTACTGCTGGAAATGCTCGCCATTCCCAGCCCCACCGGCTTTACCGACACCATCGTGCGCTACGTCGCCGAGCGCCTGGAAGAGCTGGAAATCCCCTTCGAGCTGACCCGTCGCGGCACCATCCGCGCCACCCTGCGCGGGCGCCAGAGCGAGTACGAGCGCTTCGACCGCGCCGTGTCCGCGCACCTCGACACCATTGGTGCCATCGTCCGTGAAATCAAGGACAACGGCCGCGTGGGCCTGGCCCCAGTGGGCTGCTGGTCGAGCCGTTTCGCCGAAGGCAGCCGCGTCAGCCTGTTCACCGACAACGGCGTGATACGTGGCAGCGTGCTGCCGCTGATGGCTTCTGGGCACGCCTTCAACACCGCCGTCGACACCCTGCCGATCAGTTGGGATCACGTCGAACTGCGCCTGGACGCCTACTGCGCCACACGCGCCGATTGCGATTCGCTGGGCATCTCGGTGGGCGATTTCGTCGCCTTCGACCCGCTGCCGGAGTTCTCCGAAAGCGGTCATATCAGCGCCCGCCACCTCGACGACAAGGCCGGCGTGGCTGCCCTGCTGACCTCGCTCAAGTCCATTCGCGATCACGGCCTGCAGCCACTGATCGACTGCCACCCGCTGTTCACCATCACCGAAGAAGTCGGCTCCGGCGCCGCCGCCGCCCTGCCCTGGGATGTCAGCGAGTTCGTCGGCATCGACATCGCCCCGGTCGCGCCTGGCCAGCAGTCCAGCGAACACGCAGTCAGCGTGGCCATGCAGGACTCCGGCGGCCCGTATGACTATCACCTGTCGCGGCAACTGCTGCGCCTGGCCGCAGAAAACGACATCCCGGTGCGCCGCGATCTGTTTCGCTACTACCACAGCGACGCCCAGTCGGCCGTAGCGGCCGGCCATGACATTCGCACCGCGCTGCTCGCCTTCGGCTGCGACGCCACCCACGGCTACGAGCGCACCCACACCGACAGCCTCAAGGCACTGACGCAGATCCTTACCGCCTACGTGCTCAGCCCGCCGGTATTCGCCAGCGACGCGCAGCCGGCGGATCAGGGCTCACTGGAGCGCTTCAGCCACCAGTTGGAACATGAGGCACAAATGGGAAGTGATACCCGCGTACCCAAGGTCGACAGTCTGTTAGGCCAACGCGATCAGGACACTTGAAGGTAGCTCGGCATATAGAGCAAAGTGCAAGCAAAAGGAACAGGGGGAGCAGCAGCTCCCCTTTTTGTAGTTGCGATTCGGCGACTACTCTTCATAAGGCGCGTCGCGACGCGACGTTAGAATGACTGTCGGCCATCACTGCATGGCCTTGAGGTTCACGGATGCCTCGTCTCTGCCTGGTTGTACTGTTGTACTGGCTCGCCGCCCCCCTCTGGGCCGCCCAACCTGCCCCACTGGACAGTGAGGAGCTACGCCTTTCCCTAGGCCCCTACACAACCTATTACGAAGACGCCGACGGGCAGATGACCAGCGCCCAGATTCTGGCGCTCGATGACACGGCCTTTCGCCCACTGGCCAGCGAACATGCCAACCTGGGCAAGAACAAATCGGTCTGGTGGTTCAAGCTGCGTCTGGTCAATAGCCTCGAACACGCCCTGGGCGGCTATCTGGAAGTCAACTACCCGCTGCTCGACGACCTGCAGATCTACCAGATGAATGCGCAAGGGCAAACCCTCAGACAGGAAAGCGGCGACCACTTCGCCTTTGCCCAGCGCCCGGTCAAGGTACGCAACTTCTGGTTCCCGCTGCAGGTTGAACCTGGCATCAGCACGTTGCTGGTGCGCGTCGAGACCACCAGCACAGTCTTCGTGCCGTTGTTCTTCGCCACCTATGGTGCCAGTGCCGCCGCCCAGGAAAATTTCATGGGGCTCAACGGCGCGTTCTATGGCGTGTTGTTCGCCATGTTCTGCTACAACCTGTTCCTCTATCTATCGCTGCGCGAGCCCGCCTATTTCTGGTATCTGGCCTATAACCTCAATGTCGGCCTGCTCGCTGCCTGCTTCGACGGCATGCTGTTCAAGCTGCTGCCCGAACATGTGGCGTTGCAATCGGTGGCCATCTACATCCTGATGTACCTGCATTGCCTGAGCGCCATCCAGTTCAGCCGCCACTTCCTGCATGCCAGACAATTCTTCCCGCGCCTGGACAACTGCCTGCGCCTGCTCATGTTGGTGTGCCTGGCCTGCCTGGTATCGGTGCCACTGATCGGTACAACCAACTGGAACATCCTCGCCAGCCTGACCGTCTCCCTGGTGTCATTGATCCTGCTGTTGACAGGCCTGTACGCCTGGCGTCGCGGCGTGCGCTACGGCTCCTACTACACCCTGGCATGGGCCGTATTGCTGTTCGCCTTTATCCAGGCCACGGCGGGCTCGCTCGGGCAGGAAATATTCGGCGTGTTCGGTGCTACGGCGGTGAAAATCGGCGTCACCATCGAACTGATCACCCTGTCCATCGGCCTCGCCGACCGTATCAACCTGCTCAAGGATGAAGGTTTCCAATCCCGCCGCGCAGCCGAGCAGGCCGAGTTCGAAAACCGAGCCAAAAGCCGCTTCCTGGCCAAGATGAGCCATGAGATCCGCACGCCACTCAATGGCGTACTGGGCATGCTGCAACTGCTGCGCGAGACGCCGCTCGATCGCAGCCAGCGCTTTTACGTCGACACCATCTCCAGCTCCGGCAGCTCACTGATGGCGGTAATCAACGACATCCTCGACTACGCCCGCATCGAGTCCGGCAAGCTCAGCCTGGAACAGATCGACTTCGACCTCGAAGACATGATTTCCGAAACCCTGAGCCTGTTCACCGGCCAAGCCCTGGACAAACGCCTACGCCTCTACGTCACCCTGGAAAACGGCGTGCCACAGCGCATCAAAGGTGACCCCACGCGCCTCAAACAAATACTGATGAACCTGCTGAGCAATGCGCTCAAGTTCACCTCTGAAGGGCATGTCGCCCTCAGCCTTAGCCTGCGCAGCGACAGCCAGGGGCGCTCGTACCTGATCTTTGCGGTCAGCGACAGCGGTATCGGCATCAGCGAGCAGGCCCTGAGCAAGCTGTTCGAGTCCTTCGCTCAAGGCGATTCCAGCACCACTCGCCGTTATGGCGGCAGCGGCCTGGGCCTGGCGATCAGCAAGGAACTGGTAGAAATGATGAGCGGGCGTATTGAGGTGCAGAGCACACTCGGCCAGGGCACCCGCTTCGCTTTCGAGATCCCCCTGCCCGATGACGCCGCCCTTCCCGATGAGCTTGCCTCTCTGCTCAGCGGGCGCACAGCGCTACTCGCCTCGCTCGACGGGCTTGGCCTGGATGCCATGAGCCGCATGCTCGGTCGCTGGGGTATGCGAACCGAACGCTGCCAGACCCCCGAGCGACTTCAAGAAGCGCTGGAAGACTTCAAGGCGCCACCTTTGCTGGTGCTGATGGCACCCTGGCCGGGAAGCGTCATGCACTGGCTGGAGTCAATACGCAAGGAGCTGCGGCCCGACCAACGCGTGCTACTGGTCTGCCCGCCCGAGAGCTGCCAGACTCTGCCAGCCAGCCAGGGCCTACTTCTGCAACACCTGGCCCAGCCGGTTGCAGTCAATGCCCTGCGCCTGGCCCTGAACGAGCTCTATGCCGCTCCCCACGTGAAGGTGCACCCGTTGACCCAAGAGATACACCGCAACAAAGGCGCAACGCCCTGCATTCTGGTTGCCGAAGACAACCCGGTGAATCAACTGGTGGTACAAGGTTTTCTGAAAAAGCGTGGCTACAGCGTGAAACTGGTCACCAACGGCCAGGCCGCCGTTGATGAGTACAACCGTGCACCCAGCAGCATTCACCTGATACTGATGGATTGCGAGATGCCGCAAATGGACGGCTTCGAGGCCACCCGGCAAATTCGCCGCCTGGAGCGCGACAGCCAGTTGCCTGCCGTGCCCATCATCGCTCTGACTGCGCATATCCTCGACGAACACCGACAAAATGGCCTGGATGTCGGCATGAACGACTTCCTCGGCAAGCCGCTGGACAGCGAAGTGCTGTACAGCATGCTGGAACGCTATCTGAACCCTCGCCCGCAATCCTGACAGCCTCTATCATGGGCGCCGTCCGACTGGAGCGCCCCCCGTGCTGATCCCCCCTCACCTGCTGCAAGCTGAAACCCTCACCGCCCTGATCGAAGACTTCGTCACCCGCGAAGGCACCGACAACGGCGACGAAACCCCGCTGGAAACCCGCGTACAACGCGTACGCCGCGCCCTGGACAAGGGCGAGGCGGTCATCGTCTTCGACCCCGACAGCCAGCAGTGCCAATTGGCGCTCAAGCGCGACGTGCCCAACGAATGGCTCGACGCCCTGCGCGACTAATCCTGAACCCATCCACGCCGGATACTTCTAAAAACGTAGGCGACGACTGCAGGGATGCAGGAGGTAGAGCGAAGCAGGAAGCCAGAGCCAAGGCAGCCAGCACAATACCGATGGCGGCCCCGCAAAAACAGGCGAAAAACGGTCGGAGTCGCGCTCGACTTTACGAGCTGTAAATGAGCATTTGATTCGCTTCACTCACCCCGTCGGGGCCGCGCTAAAGCGCGTTCAGCCTCCGGCTGTGAGCCTGTTTTTAACGCAGTGATGGCAACGCAGTTAGTTTTTAGAGGTGTCCGCAGCGGCGTGCTAGCCAGTAATCGATGCTCAGCCAACGCCCGGCACCACTGAAGAACAGCGCCACCAGCATCACCAGATAGGTGGCGGCGAACTCGATGCCGTTGTTCAGCACCACGAACTTGCCGCTGCCCGTCAGCCAATCGTAATTGCCGTGCTCACGCAAAATCGCCCGCGCCCGTTCGAGCTTTTCCGCCGCTGCCAGCACGCGGTCGTTGGCGAAGGGCGCGGACGGATCGGCAATCGCCTGCCAGCCATAGGGCCAGTGCACGGTGACGATCGCCACCAGCATGGTGATGATCAAAGGAATGCTGATCCAGCGCACGGCAAAACCAAACAGCAGCAGGATGGCGCCACCGGCCTCGGTCAGCGCCGCCGCCCAGGCCAGCAGCTCGGGAAATGGCAGGCCCAGCCCCCAATCCGGGTTGCCGAACCAGGCGGCAGTGGCGTCGATATCGGCCAGCTTGTGCGTGCCGGCCATCCAGAACACCGGCACCAGATACAGGCGCAGCAACAGCGGGCCGAGAAAATCCAGGCGCCGGGAGGCCTCCAGCGCGTCCTGGCAGCGATTGAGCAAAGCGATCATGGCGGTCAGTCCTCGGAATACGGAAACCAGATGTCGCGCGCCTGCCAGTCATCCAGCAGTGCGCGAGCGTTGTCGAAATAGCCACTATCGGCGGCCAGGCCGTGGGCACCGGCCAGGCTTTGTAGTGCCTGCATCGTCGGCTCACCGGCCTGCAAGCGCAGTGCGAGCTGATAGGCGAAGGGCGTCAGTTGCATAAAGCGCACCTTGTCCTGGCCATCACGCCAGACCAGCAGGCAGGTCGGTTCGGCCGGTGGCTGCGTCGGGCAGTGATCGACACCGAGCATCTGCACCGGCCAGCGATACGCCAGCGGCCAAGCCAGAGGCGACCAGCCGCACTCGGGCAACTTCGCATCGCTGACATCCAGCGCCAGCTCAACCCACTCGTAATGCGCCAGCTCCAGCATGAACGCAGGGTCGCCAGGCTCGGCGCGATAACCCTGCTGCAACCAGGCAATGAACTCCTGACTGATCTCAAGAAAGTACGGCGTGCCCGCCCGATGCTCGGCGAAGAACGCGCGCAGCAGCCGCTGCCAGCGCTCGCCCCCGAGCACCCTGCGCAGCACCGGAAAGGCGCTGCCAACTAGGCTGGCGACGTTGTTGAAAAACAGTTCCTCGTAGATCGCCATGCGCTCGCCGCTGATGCCCGGCAACAGCGGCTGCGCCTCGGGCTGGCGAATACGCGCGGCGAAATCGCGCTGCAATTGCACGCTGCTCATGTGCCGTACCTGCTCAGCGGTTGCGCTGCCTGTTGCAGGCTGCGGATATGCGCCAGCTCGGCATACAGCTCGGCCAGCGGCGGGAAGTTGAAGTCGCGCTCCAACAGCGTCGGGCGCACGCCATGCTGCGCATAAGCGCTGCTCAGCAATGCCCACACCGGGTCGATCACCGGCGCACCGTGGGTGTCGATCTTCAGATCTGCCGCCTGGTCGTAATGCCCGGCGACGTGCAAATAGGCGATGCGCTCACTGGGCATCGCGGCGATATAGGCTTCGGCATCGAAGCCGAAGTTCAGACTGTTGACGTAGACGTTGTTGACGTCCAGCAACAATTGGCAGTCAGCACGCTCCAGCACCGCGCGAACGAAATCCGCCTCATCCAACTCGCCGGGCAGGCGCGCGTAGGCCGAGACATTCTCGATGATCAGCGGCCGCTCCAGCACGTCCTGCACGATACGCACGCGCTCGGCGATGCGCGCCACCGACTCTTCGGAAAACGGCAACGGCATTAAGTCATAGAGCAGGCCATCGTCGGCACAGGCCGACAGATGCTCGCTGTAAGCCAGCACGCCATGCGCGTCGAGAAAGCCCTTGATGGCGTGCAGCAACTGCAGATTCAGCGGCGCGAAGCCGCCGAGGTTGAGGGACAGACCATGGCACAGCAACGGCCGGCGCTCGCTCAGGGCGCGCAATTGCTTGCCCAGGCGGCCACCGACGCCGATCCAGTTCTCCGGCGCCACTTCGAGAAAGTCGGCGCCGCTGGCGTCATCGCCGATCAGCTCGGCGAGCAGCCCGCGACGCAGGCCGAGACCGGCGCCGGTGAGGTGTGCGAGGTGCATGATCCGTCCTCCCCTGCGCCCTTACTCGCTCTTCTCGCCACCGCACTTGCCTTCGGCATCGGTCTTCTTGTCGGCGCCGCAGGAGCCTTCCTTGCCTGCCTTCATATCGCCTTTCATGTCACCGCCACATTTGCCTTCACCACAGGAACCTTCCTGCGCCTTCTCACCGGCAGCCAGGCTGTAGCCGCTGCTCAGCTCCTGCGCGGCGAATGGGTTGCTCGCGGCCTGCGCGGTAAAGGCAACGGTGGTCAGCAGTGCGGCGCCCAGGGTGGCAGTCAGGGTATTGAGTTGTTTCATGGCATCTCTCCATCGGCTTCGAATACGGCGCCGGATTGGCGCCCTCGCAGCAATGGACGAGGCAGGGATGCGGGCGTTACAGCCGGCGAAAAATTTTTCGTAGCCCGGATGAAATCCGGGGGCGCTTTGCCCGCAACCCGTCGCGGCTACGACGGCATGGATGCAGGAGGTAGAGCGAAGCAGGATGCAGAGCCGAAAGCCCCTCCCACAGGCACAGAAACATCCACCGCACCGTGGGAGGCGCTTCAGCGGCGAGGCTTCCGATAGCCAGTAGCCGAAGCAGCCACAAGCAAACGGTGGATGAAAAAAGCGTCATCCACGTGCTGGAGCTGTTGCTGATCACGGCCCTTTACTGGCATGGGATGAATGTCGGAGGAACGCGCGACTTACAGCATGGCATCGCAGTCATTACGCTTGGTCTTGCTACGACGGCGATAGGGCAGCACGTACCGAAGATGCAGCAGCCTGACCTGATGACCGAGCGATTGCGCCAAGCGCCCCCAGTAATGCGCTGTGCCACAGGCCTCCATCACCCACTCGACCGGCTCGGCTTGCTCCTGTATATATCGCCGGAACGCCTCTCGGTTCAGCCGCGTGCGCTGCACCACCTGGCCGAAGCGGACACTCTCGGCAACTTGGTNTCAAGACGCGTGGGCACTTCCCGAATGACGAAGCCGCTACCAAATTGATCTGGCTGGCGTTGCGCAATATCACGGCCAATTGGGGCAGAGCCGCGAATGATTGGAAGGGAGCCATGAATCAATTCGCGATCCTTTACGGAGATCGCTTCACCAGGCCCGCCTGGTGAATTCACTGTCCGTCGGGTGACGGGCGTTAACGCCCGCACACAAAAAATCTGACAGTCTCGGCGAAACCACAAACATCAACAAAAACGCGGCAATTCAGAACAAGCTACGGGAGTTTTGGTTGCTGTATGTCAGGGAGCGATGCCCGAAAACGAGACTAAACCACCATCTGCCTCACCACCTCCACCCCACGCTCCATCACCACCCCCTCCAACCCAAGCACCTCCCCCAGATCCGAATACACCCCACACCCCCGCTCGCTGACCCACTTCTCCCGCCCATCGGCACACAGCAGGCGGTATTCGAGCACGAACGGTCGCCGCGCCCGCAGGCCGTCCTGCACGCCGCGCCAGACCTGCTCGCGGTCGTGCGGGTGGATCAGCCCGTTGTAAGTCAGCTCCTGGCTGTCGATCAGCCGCTCGGCTGGGTAGCCGGTCAACTCCAGGCAACCGGCACTGACGTACTCCATGCTCCAGTGGCGGTTGTTGCGGCAGCGATAGACCATGACCGGCAAGCCGTCGAGCAGGTTGCTCAGGCTGCGATGACGCGCGAGCAATTGCTCGCGCTGTGGCATCTGCGCACTCACGTCAGCCAAGGTGAGCAGGTAAGCCGTACCGGTAAAACGCGCCCGTACATCGGCCCAGCGCAGTTCGCCTGCCCGCGTGGTGTAGCGCAGGCAGCCATCCCACTCTGGCCGCTCAGGCCTCAGGGCTTGTAGGCCAAGCTGCCAGGCAGCGTGGTCTTCGAGGTGCAGGAAAGCCTGATGTTCACGCCCCAAGCACTCAGGCGCTCGATAGCCGCTGAACGTCTCCCAGCCATGATTGGCCCGGCACAGCCGTCCATGCGGATCGAGCTGGATCAGCGCCAGAGGCAACTCATCGGCGCCCGGCCAGGGTAATCGGCCAGCCAGCCAACGCAGTAATCCCTTCATGATGTCTCTCCTGAATGGCGATGCACCCAGGCCGCCAGCTCCAAGCGCGAGCGCAGGTTGAGCTTGCTCAGCAGATGCTTGACGTAGACCTTCACCGTGCCGTCGCTGATGCCGAGCTGGCGGCCGATCAGCTTGTTGCTGAAGCCCTCGGCGATCAGCGCCAGGGTCTGCCGCTCCCGCTCGGTCAGTTCGATACGCGCCGCAGACGCAATGCTGTCGCGTTCACCCAGGCTGCTGGCGAGCAACCGTGACAGGGCCGGGTCAAGCCGACTCTGGCCATGGGCACAGGCGCTGACCGCCGCCAGCAGTTCCTCCGGCTCGCTGTCCTTGAGCAGGTAGCCATCGGCCCCCGCACGCAGCGCCGGCAGCACGTCCTCACGCGCTGCCGAGGCGCTGAGCACCATGACGCTGATTTCCGGCTGGTCACGTTTGAGACACTCCAGAGTGTCCAGGCCGCCCTGCCCCGGCATGTGCAGATCGAGCAGGATCAGCGCCGGGCTCAGCTCACGCGCCAGGGCGATGCCTTCGCGGCCACTGGAGACGCTGCCGACCACGCGAAATTCGCCGCTGCTCTCGAACAGTTCGGCCAGGCCACGACGGAGCATGGGGTGATCGTCGATCAACAGCAGGTCGAAAGGCGCGCTCATGCCGCCCCCCAGCGCAGCAGCACGCGCGTGCCGCCCGTCGCTGATGGCTCGATGCGCAACTCGGCGCCGATGGCGGCAGCACGCTCGCGCATGATATGCAGGCCGAAATGCCCGGTCGGCGGCAGGTGCTGCGGCAGGCCGACACCGTCATCGCACACTTCCACGGCGCCGCCATCAGCGCTCGGCCACAGGCGGATCCACACCTGCCGGGCATGGGAATGGCGCACCACGTTGGCCAGCGCCTCACGCACGATCTGCAGCACCTGCAGTTCGCTTTCGGTCGGCAGGCAGTGACCGGGCAGGCGATTGTCCAGGCTGAATACGCAACTGCTGCAGCGGGCGAACTCGGCCACCGAAGCCTCCAGGGCCTGGCGCAAGGTGCGGCCATCCATGGTCAGGCGTGCGCTGCTGATCAGTTCGCGCACCTGGCGCTGTAGGGTGCGCAGGGTGTCGCGCAGCTCTTCGAGCATGACCTGCGCCTGTTCGCCCTGCTGTGGGTCGGCCAGTAGTTGCTGCAAGCGATGGCTGCGGATCTGCAGATACCCGAGCTGCTGCGCCACTGAATCGTGCAGCTCGCGCGCCAGCACACCATGCTCGGCACTCAACTCGCTGCGCTTGAGCCGACGCGCTGCGGCGAAGGCCAGCAGGACTTCGGCCAGTTGCCGAGCGATCTCACGCAGGCATTCGCGCTGGCGGGCATCCGGGCGTTGAGCGAAGGCAACCTGCATTGAGGCGACACGCTCCTGTTCGCTGTGCAGGCCGCACAAGGCGAGAAAACGCCCTTGCGCCAGGCAGCGTTCGCACAGTTGCAGCGAGCCGGGTAATACACCGCCCTGATCATGGCTGCCATCAACGCATGCAAGCGACGCCCCCAGTAGGCGCCAGCCTGGTGCTCCGGCCTGCGGCAGTAACAGGCTGACCTGCTGCGCTTGCAAAGCGTCCGCCAAGAGCGGCAGCAACGCGCGCAACGGCGCCTCGATACAACCCTGTTGCAGGGCGCGCAGTGGCAGCTCCAGCAACGCCTGGCGGTAGGCCGGCATGGTCGCGGCGACAGAGCGCACGGGGAGCAAAGAACGTAGCAGCGCCTGGAACATCCGGCCTCCGTTCGAGCAGAGATTCGCTGCACAGTTGAGCAAGTTCCATGCCCCGCCTATAGGCCGCTAAAGCCCACTGAAAAGAAAGAAAAATTCCCGTAAAGAAATTATTCATTGCACCAATCCGACGCCTGAACGCCTCCGATCAGGGCGGTCAGCTCATTGCCACTACCCCCAAGGAGGTATCCCCAATGAGCGAATTGCAGCCAGAGATGAAGCCCGTAAGGTAATTCCCAGAAGGAAAATTAAATTCCTGAAATTCACCATAAAGATCCGTACGGGAGCGCCTCATGACCACTCGCATCGCCATCATCGGCGCCGGCCCCTGCGGCCTGGCCCAGCTCCGAGCCTTCCAGTCCGCCGCCGCCAAAGGCGCGGAAATCCCCGAGCTGGTCTGCTTCGAAAAGCAAAGCGACTGGGGCGGCATGTGGAACTACACCTGGCGTACCGGCCTCGACGAACATGGCGAGCCGGTACACGGCAGCATGTACCGCTACCTGTGGTCGAACGGGCCGAAGGAATGCCTGGAGTTCGCCGATTACACCTTCGATGAGCACTTCGCTCGCCCGATAGGCTCCTACCCACCGCGCGAGGTGCTGTGGGATTACATCAAGGGCCGCGTCGAAAAGGCCGGTGTGCGCCAGTACATCCAGTTCAACAGCGCCGTGCGCGGGGTCACGTTCGATGAGAGCAGCGGCCAGTTCGACGTCACCGTGCACAGTTACGATCACGACCTCACCCGCACCGAACGCTTCGACTACGTGGTGGTCGCCAGCGGCCATTTCTCCACGCCCAACGTGCCCTACTTCGAGGGTTTCGAGAGCTTCGCCGGGCGTGTGCTGCATGCCCACGACTTTCGCGATGCGCTGGAATTCAAGGGCAAGGACGTGCTCATCGTCGGCGCCAGCTACTCGGCCGAAGACATCGGCTCGCAGTGCTACAAGTACGGCGCGCGCTCGATCACCAGTTGCTACCGCAGCGCCCCGATGGGCTACAAGTGGCCAGAGAACTGGGAGGAGAAACCGCTGCTGAGCCACGTCAAGGGCAGCACCGCGTTCTTCGCCGACGGCACCAGCAAGCACATCGATGCCATCGTCCTGTGCACCGGCTACAAGCACCACTTCCCCTTCCTCGCAGAAGAACTGCGCCTGAAAACCAACAACCGCCTGTGGCCGCTGAACCTGTACAAGGGCGTGTTCTGGGAGGACAACCCCAAGCTGGTCTACCTCGGCATGCAGGACCAATGGTACAGCTTCAACATGTTCGACGCGCAGGCCTGGTACGCCCGCGACGTGATCCTCGGACGTATCGCCCTGCCCGACCACACCGCCATGCACGCCGAGGACCTGGCCTGGCGCGAGCAGGAGCTCACCCTGAAGAACGCCCAGGAAATGTTCGAGTTCCAGGGCCAGTACATCCAGACCCTGATCGACGCCACCGACTACCCGAGCTTCGATATCGCCGCAGTGAACCAGACCTTCCTCGACTGGAAGCACGACAAGTACGACGACATCATGGGCTACCGCAACAAATGCCACCGCTCGCTGATGACCGGCACCCTGGCCACGCCGCACCACACCCCCTGGCTGGAGGCCCTGGATGACTCGCTCGAAGCCTATCTGGCCGATTCGCCGCAGGCGGTCATCAAGGCCGTGGGCTGAACCGCACCCAAGCTGCTCGACACGCGCCGTAGGGTGGGCTTCAGCCCACCACTGACGCCTCAATCGGTAAGAACCCAGGTGCCTTGCATGCAGATGCCCGTGATTTCCCGACCATACGAGCCGGCGCTGTTCGCCCGCGCCCCTGGCCTGGAGCGCCATCGCGTCGCCCCCGGCGGCCTGACGGTGATCGCCCTGGAGCCGGGTGACCGGCTGGACGTGATCGACCTCGAAGGCGACCAGCGCGCCGAGCTGCTGGCCTTCGACGAAACGGGCCGCGAAGCGCTCGCCGCCCTCTGCCTGCAAACCTGCCCCGGCGCCGACTTCATCGGCCGTCTGCTCAGCGATGGCAGCCGCGAATCGCAGCACGTCGCCAGCGGCCTGCGCAAACGCCATATCGACTCTCGCCACTTACCCTCCGCTGCGCGCCTGTGGCCAGACGACACACCCGCCGGTTTCAGCCGCAGCCTGAGCGCCAACGCGGCGCTGCTGGTCATCGTCGCCGCCCCCGGCGGACAGACAGCGGTGGACAGCCAACAGCGCGCCAGCGAACTGCGTTTGATCATCCAACGCGCCAACCCGTCGAGCCTGCTGATTCCCACCCTGCCAGCGCCGCTCGGCGAGGTGGTCGACGAATTCACCATCGCCCCCGGCACCGCGCGTGACTACATCGTCGCCCCCGGCCAGTACATTCAGGTGCTCGACGTTGCCGGGCGCCAGTGTTCGGACTTCGTCGCCTTCGACCGCCGTGGCCTCGATGCGGGTCGCGAGATCGACCTCGACCCCACCGTCACTCGCACCCTCAACGGCAGCGCCTATCCGGGGCCCGGCCTGTTC
Source organism: Pseudomonas sp. 8Z (assembly GCF_902506535.1). Classification (GTDB taxonomy): domain Bacteria; phylum Pseudomonadota; class Gammaproteobacteria; order Pseudomonadales; family Pseudomonadaceae; genus Aquipseudomonas. The sequence continues at coordinate 211,745 of NZ_LR733826.1, read as the reverse complement.
AGCCGCTTCTTCGACCGCGACCTGCAGCCGATGCTGGAGGTGGTGCGCGACACCGTGGGCCGCCACGACACCTTCGCCCTGGCCTGCACCGCGCGTTACTACGAGGCACAGGGCTATTTCGGCCACGCCAACTGCAGCGACAACCTCAGCCGCGCACTCGCCGCCCATGGCGTGCAGGGCCGGCGCGGCTGGCCGGCGATCAACTTTTTCTTCAACACCGGCGTCGACGCCCACCAGCAGCTCACGCTGGATGAACCCTGGTCACGCCCCGGCGACTACGTGCTGCTGCGCGCCCAGCGCGAGCTGGTGTGCGCCAGCAGCTCCTGCCCGGACGACATCGACCCGGCCAACGGCTGGCAGCCGACCGACATTCATATCCGCGTGTATGCCGACAAGGAGCGCTTCAGTATCGCCATGGCCAACCGCAAAACGCCCGACGCCGACCCGGTGCTGACCCGCGAAAGCGGCTTTCATCCGGGCACTTCCGCCCTCACCCGCCAGTTCGTCGATTATCGCGGCTGGTGGACGCCCACCCAGTTCGACGCTTACGGCACGCTGGCCGAATACCACGCCTGCCGCGAGCGGGTGGCGGTGATGGATCTGTCCGCCCTGCGCAAGTTCGAGGTGCTCGGCCCCGACGCCGAGGCCCTGCTCAACCACTGCCTGACCCGCGACGTGCGCAAGCTCAGCGTTGGCCAGGTGGTGTACAGCGCCATGTGTTATGAGCACGGCGGCATGCTCGATGACGGCACGCTGCTACGCCTGGGGCCGGATGCCTTTCGCTGGATCTGCGGCGAGGACTTCGGTGGTGACTGGCTGCGCCAGCAGGCCGAGAAACTGGGTATGAAGGTGTGGATCAAGTCCGCCTCCGAGCAAATCCACAACATCGCCGTGCAAGGCCCGAGCTCGCGCGAACTGCTCAAGCAGATGATCTGGACGCCGGGCACCCAACCGAAGCTAGAAGAGCTGGGCTGGTTCCGCTTTCTTATTGGCCGACTGGACGACTACGACGGCCCACCGCTGATGGTGTCGCGCACCGGCTACACCGGTGAGCTGGGCTATGAAATCTGGTGCCACCCGAATGATGCGATGCAGGTCTGGCAGCGCCTGTGGCAGCTCGGCGCCCCCCTGGGCCTGGCGCCGCTCGGCCTGCACGCGCTGGACATGCTGCGCATCGAAGCGGGGCTGATCTTCGCCGGCTACGAGTTCAGCGACCAGACCGACCCGTTCGAGGCTGGCATCGGCTTTTGTGTGCCACTACAGGGCAAACAGGACGACTTCATTGGCCGTAACGCCCTACTGCGGCGCAAGGAACACCCGATGCAACGCCTGGTGGGCCTGGAGCTGGACGGCAACGAAACGGCGGCCCACGGCGACTGCGTGCATATCGGGCGAGCCCAGGTCGGGGTCATCACCAGCGCCACACGCGCACCACGACTGGGCAAGAACATCGCCTTGTGCCGCCTGGCAGTGGACTACTGCACGCCCGGTACGCGCGTGGAAGTCGGCAAGCTCGACGGCCAGCAGAAACGCATCGGCGCCAGCGTCGCGGCCAGCACCGTCGCCTACGACCCGGAGAAGCTGCGGGTACGTGCCTGAACAGGGCATGCGCCGCAGCAGGCGATCTTGGACAGCTAATTGCTAGGCAAGCACAGAGTGCTCTCGTCAACGTCCAAGGAGGATCGGCCAATGTGGTTCAGCAATACGACCCGAAACCTGGCCAGCGAACTCAATCAGTGGCTCGAACACCTGCTCAGCCACCGCCAACCGGCAGATGAACGTCCCCATCTGCAACAACAGCCGCAGTTGCTCGGCAGCCTGCAGCGCCTGCAACATGACTGGGAAGAACTGCAGCGCATTCGCCAACACAGCGAACAACTGCCCCCACCGCCCTGCAGCGCCGCCGAATATGCCGCCCTGCAACAGCGCCTGGCACAAGCCGAACAGCAATGCGCCCTGCTCGAAGATGAGCTGCGCGCCAGCCATGCGCAGAATCAGGACGTCGCTGCCGAGCGCGCCCACTGGGAAGAAGAGCGTCAAGTCTGGGAACTGACCAAACGCACCCTCACCGAAGGCTGTTGGGCAATGAACGTGGTAGGTGGAGACCCCGACCACCCGCAGAACCTGATCCGCTGGTCCGAGCAATTTCGCGAACTGATCGGCTACAGCTATGCCGAGTTTCCCGACGGCTGGGACAGCTACTTTCAGGTGGTCAACGCCGAAGATCTCAAGGCCGTGATGCAAGCCTTCAATGCCTCGATGGTGGACAAAAGCGGCGACGGTTTCTACGCCGTGGAGTACCGCATGCGCCACAAGACCCGTGGCGAGGTCTGGTTCCGTGAACGTGGTCGCTGCCTGCGTGATGCTCAGGGCAAGCTGCTTTATGTCACCGGTGCGGTGCGTGAGATCACCGATGAAAAAGCCGCCGCCAGCTTGCAGGAGCGCGAGCAAGCGAGCATCCAGGCCACCTACGGGCAGATTGCCCAGGTCGCCGGGGTGATCAAGGGCATCGCCGAGCAAACCAACCTGCTGGCGCTCAACGCCGCCATCGAGGCCGCCCGTGCCGGCGAGCAAGGGCGCGGTTTCGCCGTGGTCGCCGATGAAGTGCGCAACCTAGCCAGGCGCACCCAGGAATCGGTGCAGCAGATCCAGGGCATGCTGCAGAAAAAGCCATGAGATGCGACCCATTTTCAGGCGCAAGCACAGCACGATGAACACAAACGGGGCACTTTTTAACCAGATATTTCCAAACAGGCACGCCCCTGGCCTGCTGAGCAAAACAGCTTTCTGGCATAAGGATTGCCTATTCACCATGCGAACTTTTTATAACTACAGATAAAGCTAGGGCCCACGCGGCGCATCCCTTCAGTTCCACTGCCATGACCGACAGACATTCCAAGAACAGCATCGAGGATTGATAGATGGAAGAGCAGAAGACACCCACTCTGGAGGAGCTACAGGCTCTGATAGAGATGACCAACACCCTGAATATGGAAATATTCTACTGGTGGTGTATCGCCCTGATGATCTGCATTCACGTGGGCTTCCTGTCATACGAGATCGGCGCTTCGCGACTGAAGAACGCGCTGGCAGCCGGGGTGAAGAATATCCTCGCCTTCGGCTTCATCGTACCCAGCGTGTTCCTGGTCGGCTGGGCGGTCTATAACGGCTTCCCGGACGGCATCGTGCCACGCATGGATGCCATCATGGCCGGCATGCCCTGGAGCCAATCCATGGGGCCGAACATCAGCGATAACGCCACCGGTATCTTCTGGGCCGCCTTCGCCATGTTCGCCGCCACTACCGGCTCGATTCTCTCCGGTGCGCTGATCGAACGTACGCGGATGAGCGCCTTCATCATCATGACCATCTTCCTTGGCGGCTTTCTCTGGCTGGTGGCGGCGTCCTGGGGCTGGCACCCGGAAGGCTGGCTGACCGTCAAATGGGGCTTCCATGACGTCGGCGCGGCCGGCTGCGTGCACATGATCGCCGGCTTCTTCACCCTGGCGGTGGTGATCAACCTCGGCGCGCGTATCGGTCGCTTCAATGCCGATGGCAGCGCCAACGCCATCGTCGGTCACAGCATGCCGATGAGCGTGGTTGGCCTCATGCTGATCATCGTCGGCTTCTTCGGCTTCCTCGGCGGCTGCATCATCTACAACTCGGGCGCGCAGTGGATCAACATTTACGGCGCCCCCACCAACCTCTCGGCCTTCGCCTTCAACACCCTGATGGGCTTTGCCGGCGGCCTGATCGGCGCCTACCTGACCACCCGTGAGCCGTTCTGGATGATGTCCGGTGGCCTGGTCGGAATCATCTCGGTGGCACCGGGTCTGGATCTGTACCACCCCGGCCTGGCCTATCTGATCGCCATGGCCGTCTCGGCCACCGCACCGCTGGTCAACAACCTGCTGCTCAAGTTCCGCCTCGACGACGCCGTCGGCGCCTTCGCCGTGCATGGTTTCGGCGGTTTTGCCGGCATCGTCATCAGCGGCATCTTCCTGGCCGGTTACCCGAACGTGAACGGCATGCCGCCGATCAGCTTCTTCGGTCAACTGGGCGGTGCCGTGGTCATGGCCGCGCTGGGCTTCATCCCCGGCTACCTGATCTCCTACGCGCTGAAAAAAGCCGACCTGCTGCGTGTACCGGCACATGCCGAGGAGCGTGGTCTGGATCTGACCGAAGTACCGGCCCAGGCCTACCCGGAATGGACCTCGATGTACGGTTCGAGCACCAGCGTCGGCGGCAGTGAGCCGGCACCGCTGGCAACCACCGCGCCGAAATCCGCCTGACTTACCTTTTGCAGCCTGGCCGCATACGCGGCCAGCTCCATTGCGAGGAACACAGCATGAGCATCACCACCTACGAAGGCGCCAGCGCCGTATTCACCTTCGCCGACAAACCCGCCATCCTGGTTTTCATCAGCCTGCTGGTGGCCGGCGTCAGCCTCTATGCGCTGATCGCCACCATGATCCATGAGAAGCACAGCTACGCCCTACCCGACGAAGATCTGCCCAAACTCAAGTAAGCCCTCTGGTCGACGGCTCCTGCCGTCGACCCTTTTACGCTCCCCCCTCTCACCTAGCCGCTGCGTTGATCTGGCACCGTCCGTCAACGCAGCGGCCCTCGCTTCAGACATATCGCTGGCCAGCAATGGCTCAAGGCGTGGCCGCGGGGATCTACTGCATATCGCAGAAAGCAGCACGCTCGCAGCCTTGCAGCGCATGCAGCAGAACCTGCGCCAGGTTCAAGGCATCGACAGCTCCTCACACGCTGAGGCTCATTGCAGCCAGGCGTTGAGCGAATCGAGCCAGCGCAACGCCGAAAGCGTCGCCACGCTCAGCGTGAAGTGGAAATGATCGCCACCGCCGCCGAGGAACAAAGCTCAGTGGCCGAGCTGATCAGCCATGGCTTCGCCTCGGTACGCAACAGCGCGGAACAATCGGCAGCCGCCTTCCACAACGCTCGCCGGGAAAGCGAGAGCCTGGCGCGCACCAGCGTGGCCGGGCGCGAGAACATCGCCCGCGTCCAGCTCTGAGCTAGTGCGCGGCCCGGCACCGGCCGCGCACGTCAGGTCAGGTCAGGTCAGGTCAGGTCAGGTCAACGGTGTAGGCGTGAAGAGCTTCAAGCCAACAATGCCGCCAATGATCATCAACAAACACAGGCTGCGCAGCAGATTCAGGCTTTCGCCCAGAAACAGCGCACCGTAGACCACGGTGCCCAAGGTGCCGATACCAACCCACACCGCGTATGCCACGCCCAGCGGCAGCACGCGCACGGAAAGGCTCAGCAGGTAGATGCTGAGCAACAGGAAAAAACCGCAATACAGGCTTGGCCACAAACGGGTGAAACCATCGGTACGCGGAATGATCGAGGCGTAGAACACCTCGCACAGCCCCGCCAGCAGCAAAAATCCCCAGCCATTGAACCAGGCCATCGCACGCTCCTTGGTAAACATCAGGCGGGCCATGCTCCATGGCCCTGTTCCTTAATCAGCCCTCATCAGCCCTTGGCGGTACGCTTTTTCTTCTCCGGGTCGTCGAACGGCAAACTGTGGGCGATGGCCTTGACCGCCAGGCTGCCTTTGACTTCCAGCGCCGCACCCTGCTCGGCATAAGGCACGTCCATGCGGGCGATGGCCATGGATTTGCCGGACAGCCGCGAGTACATGGCGCAGGTAATCACGCCCACCTGCTTGCCGCCGGCCCACAGGGTGTCACCGGCCTCGGCCGCCTTGTCGCCGTCGAGCAGCACGCCGAAGATTTTGAAGCGTTCCTTGCCCTGCAGGCGACGATGCTCGGTGGCACCGCGAAAATCGCCCTTGGTCGGCGACACGGTGAAGTCCAGGCCCAGCTCCCAGAGCGTGTCGCCAGCCGGCTGATCAGCGAAGGGGTACATCTCTGAGTTGTCGTAGGGGAAGAACAGCAGGTAGCTCTCCACCCGCAGCCAGTCCAGCGCGGTAAAGGCGCAGGGGATGATGCCCAGGCCCTTGCCCTGTTCCAGGATGCTGTCCCAGATGGCCGGCGCGTCGGCGGCCTTGCAGAAGATCTCGTAGCCGCGCTCGCCGGTATAGCCGGTGCGCGAGATCATCACCGGGCAGTCGAACAGCTTGGTCTGCAGATGATGAAAGTACGGCAGCTCGCGAATGCCCGGCACATGCTCGGCGAGAAAATCCACCGCCAACGGGCCTTGCAGCGACAGGTCGTGCAGATCGTCGTCGAACAGCACCGCCACCTGACGGCCCTGGGCCGAGCGCACGAGCATCTCGTGGCCGTTGCCGGAACCGTGTACCACCATGAAGGCGTTGGGGCCGGTGCGGTAGATCACGCAGTCGTCGACGAACTTGCCGGCCTCGTTGAGCATGGTGGCGTACACGCTCTTGCCCGGATAGACCTTGGAAATGTCGCGGCTGGTGGCGTACTCCAACAGACTTTCGGCATGCGGGCCGACGTAGTGCACCTTCTTCAAACCGGACACGTCCATCAGCCCGGCACGGGTGCGGATCGCCTCGTGCTCGTCGGCCAGGTCGCTGGCGTAAGTCCAGGCGGTGCCCATGCCACTCCAGTCTTCGAGCTTGGAACCCAGTGCACGGTGACGCTCGGCAAGGGCGGAAATACGCCAGGAATTAGCCATGTCAGTGTCTCCTGTCATTCATCGTTGAGCCTGCGCATGCAGGCAGGGTTCTGCCCCCTCGCCCATTTGTGGGCGAGAGAACTCGGCGGTATTCAGGCGGCCTGGGCCTGCGGGTCGAACTGGCGCAGCCAATCCACCACGGTCTGGCGGTAGCGGGTCATGCCCTTGTAGTCGGCGATTTCATCCGGCAGATCGCGCAATACGCGGTGCAGGCGGCAGGCCCAGGCTGGATTGGTGGCCAATTCTTCCAGGCTGATCAGGTAGGTGCGGATGCCGAACAGCAGCGCATTGCTGCGTGGCAGGCGCGGCATGAATTGCAACTCGACGCGCAGGTGCACCAGGCGTGCGACATTCTCCGGCGTCACCAAACCGCGCTCATGGCCCCACTCATGAAAGGTCTCCGGGGAAGTGTCCAGGCGTGGGTTGATGGTCATGGTCCAGTTCAGGCGGCGTACCGGCTGGCCGACCTGAATATTCAGCAGGTACTTGAGCGCGCGGTCGAACACCCCTAGCTGATGCGCCACCCCCGGCACCGGCGCGTGCCACTGCTTGAAGCTCATGCCGGCGTCGAACTTGATCGACCAGTCCGCCGGGCAAGTGACCATGCCGGCGTCCATGAACAGGTCGCCATCGCGCTGATCGAGCACGGCGAAGTCGCCCTGTGCCTGGCGCGTGATGTACTCCAGCGGCTCGAACGGCAGCGTGCTGGCATCGCCGAAGGTAAAGCGCTGCTCGATGCCCAGCGGGCGATTGGTCCACAGCCACTGATCGCCGTCACGCACGAGGGCGAAATGCTCGGGATAGTCGGCGGCCAGGTGCTCCATCAGCATTTCCAGGGTGTCCCAGGCGGCTTGGGCCATGTGCGGCAGCACCAGGCAACGCTGCGGGTCTTGCTCCAGCACGCGGGCACGCTCGGCCATCTCCGAGGCGTAATGCTCGTCGATGTCGAACCAGTGCGCGTACACCGACCCCGGCTCGCGCGGCGTCGCCGGTTCGAGATTGACCGAGTACATGTAACTGTCCTCGGGGAACGGGAAGGGAAAACGGGCGATGGCCTCGGGGCTGTTGCGGAAGGTGAAATCGCCTCGATAGGTTTCCAGCGGCTTGATCACGACAGGCATAGCGAACTCCTCAAAGATCGAGCAGCAGCGTGCCGGAGCAGCCGCCACGGGAAACACAGGGCATCAGCGCCTCACCGCGCTGTTGCTCATCCAGGTAGTGGTCGCGGTGCTCCACCTCACCGCTCAGGTAACGTGTGGTGCACTGCCCGCACACCCCGCCCCGACACAGGTTGGGCACGTCCACACCGGCGGCCTCCAGCGCTTCGAGCAGGCTGTGGTCGCCCGGCACCTGCAGGCGCTGGCCACTGCGCGCCAGCTCGACGCTGAACGGCTGGCCCGGCTCCGGCGCGGCAAAGGCCTCCCAGTGCACGCGTCCGGCCGACCAGCCCTGAGTCTCGGCCAGTGTTCTGATTTCATTGAGCAGGCGCTGTGGGCCACAGACATAGAGATGGCTGCCAAGTGGCTTGTCGCGCAGCAGCCCGGCACAGGCCAAACGCTGCCCCGCTGCGGCGTCGTAGCCATGAAAACGCTCACCCAGGCGCTCGCGTAGCTCGTCGGCGTAGGCATCGGTCAACCCGCTGCGGTAGGCGTAGTGCAGCTCGAAAGAGGCGCCGCTGGCCTGTAACTCGGCCAGATAGGCCATGAACGGCGTGATGCCGATGCCACCGGCAAGCAGAATGTGATGGCGCGCCTGCGAATGCAGGGCGAACAGATTGCTCGGCACGCCGATGTGCAGACGGTCGCCGACCTTGACCTGCTCGTGCAGGTAACGCGAACCACCGCGCGAAGCCTCCTGCAAGCGCACGGCAATGCGGTAGATGCCGTTCTGCCGTGGATCACCCAGCAGTGAATAGGCGTTGCGCAGCGTGCGTTCAGCCGTGGGCAGCAGCACCTGCACATGGCTGCCGCAAGAAAACCCCGGCAGCACGCCATCGACAGCAGCGAAGCTGAACTCGCGCACCACGGGCGTCAGTTGGCGCACCTGCGTGACCTGCACCTCGATCATCGCGCTCATGCCTGCACCTGCTGCGCATAGGGGGCGTCCGGGTCAATGCACACGCCCATATAGGCGCCCAAGCGCTGCGAAAAATGCTCGCGTACCAGCAGCCTCACCTGGCACTGCGCGCAGGTGCACTCGCCCTCATTGCCGATGTCCTGCAAATACCCACAGTGCACGCAGTACAGGCGACGGCGCGCACCTTGCTTGAACAGTTCGATCTCGTCACCGAGCAAACCGGCCTGCAACGCCAGGTGCTGCACATGCCAGAGAAAGCTTTCATCGCCACACACATAAAGCCGAGTGCCGACCTGCGCCTGCTCCAGCAGCATCTGCAAACGCAGATACAGGGCCTCGGGGCTGGGCAAGCACTCCTGATCGCGGGCGGGCGACACGGTACCCAGACACAACAGCAGAGTCGGCGCCGGATGATCGAGCAAGGCACGGGCCGCACTCGCCTGCTGAGCGACCACAATGCGGCGGCTAGCCGACTGGTCGGAAGCCTGGCTGGCATAACGCGGGGTACTGAACAGAGGTTCGGCACTGGATGCTGTCATCGCAAACCCTCCAGGATGAAAGCAAGGCAATAGTCGATCGCCCTCCAAGCAAATTCCCATGGAGAACTTTTTGTTCTCAAGAAGAAAGCATGGACTGTGCCATTCCCGTCAACTCCCGGCAGCGCTGGCGCCGCTCAAATCCGCCTACGCAGAGCATCACCACACTGCACAAACGCAGAGCAGCACGCGCCGTCACGGCGCACACAGACCTCAACTGAACAAAGCACTTGAGCGGCGAAAAAACGCCCGTCTTGCAGCGCGGCATAAGTGCCTGGATTTTTGTAGCCAATAAATGGCGTAATAATGGCGTCAGGCCACACAAATAAAGCAAAGCGCCATCATTTCGACACTATGCGAAAGGATTTCTACACGATGAGTGCCTCCACCCCCGGCCAGACCCCTATCAAGCGAACGCGCCACGTGATTCCCGCCCCGTTACAACCGGCTTATCAGCGCTATGTCGTCGAGCAGCATGGGCGCTTCTTGCTGGCGATCAACTTCATCGCCATGTTCGCCTATGACCTCTACGTCTTCGCCGATGCCTTGCTGATTGCCGATATGGCAATGGAATCGCTGCTGCTGCGCGGCATCCTCAGCCTGATTGGCCTGTGCAACATCTACGTGGTGTTCTGGCGCTATCGCAACGTCCTGCTGATGGACATGCTGATGCCGATACACGACATCATTTCCACCATCGCCTGGTTCGAGCTGCTCAAGCGCAGCCAATCACCGGACGTGCCCACCTTCGTCTATGCCTCGGTGGTGTTCGTCATCCTGGCCAACCTGGGCGCGCGCTACAGTTTCCGCGGCATCCTCGCCTGCTCCTGCGCCATCTCGACGATCATCCTGTACAACTTATGGCTGCTGCACGACGGCCAGGGCAAACCGGTGCTGGTATTCAGCATCGCCTATCTGCCTGTGCTGCTGTTCAGCCTGTTCATCAGTTGGACTAATATCAATGAAGTGCGCCGAGCCTTTCTCGACGATCAGGAAAAACAGCGCCAGCGTGACGAGTTGGCCGCACTCAACCAACGCCTGAGCGAGCAGGCCCGCACCGACGCACTGACCAGCGTGGGCAACCGCCGCGCATTCGACAGGGCCCTGGATGAACACTGGCAGCAGATGCAGCGCAATGGCCGCCCCTTCTCACTGCTGCTGCTGGACATCGACTTCTTCAAGCCCTTCAACGACCACTACGGCCATCAGGTTGGCGACCAGAGCCTGTGCGCCGTCGCCCACGGTATCAGTGCCAGCCTACGGCATGGCCAGGGCGAGGTCTTTCGCTATGGCGGCGAGGAGTTCGTCGTTCTCTTGCAGATCGCCGATGCCGAAGAATTACGCGCACTGGCCGAGCGACTGCGCGAGCATATAGCCGACCTCGCCATCGAGCATCTACACCGCCCCGACAGCCTCAACCATCTGACCATCAGCATCGGTGCAAGCACCACGCAGGCCACCCGCGTGCAACAGGCGCAGGATCTCTTCGCCCACTGCGACAACCTGCTGTACGAAGCCAAACAGCAAGGCCGCAACCGCGTTTGCGCGCATGTGGAGTGAGGCAATCTTTAAGGCCTGGAAGGACGATATGAGGCGCCCGTAACACCTGGCACTCGACTTCAGCTCATGCAGGCAAAGCGAATTGATCTGCCTGCATGAGTAAGGTCTTAAACCACCGTTCGTACCGGTAAGCTGCGCACGCGTTTGCCTGTAGCGGCAAAGATCGCGTTGCACAGAGCAGGTGCCACTGGCGGCACTGGCGGCTCACCCACACCACCCGGCGGCAGGTTGTGGTCATCGTTGACCAGATGAGTACGGATCACCCGGGGCGAGACGTTATGGCGCAGCACTTCGTAGTCATGGAAGTTGCTCTGACTCACTCGCCCCTTCGCAAAGGTAATCTGGCTGCTCAGCGCCAGACTAAGGCCCATGATCGCACCACCTTCAAGCTGTGCGCGGATTCGCTCGGGATTGATCTGAGGGCCGCAATCGATCGCCATGTCCACACTCACGACACGTACGGCGCCCTTATCATCGACGGCGACCTCCACGACTGCAGCGGTGTAGCTGAGAAAGCTATAGCAGAACGCCAGCCCCAGACCATGCCCTGCTGCGAGCTTGCGCCCCCACCCAGCGCCCTCGCACGCGGCATCGATTACGCCACGCAAGCGCCCGGTGTCATAGGGGTAGCGTTCGGGCGACTCGGTGTAGTTCCAGGTATCGGCCATCGTGGCGGGGTCTATCTGCCGCGCGGGGCCAATCAGATCGAAGGCAAACTGCCGATGATCCTTGCCTGCACGGTGCGCCAGCTCAGCAATGAAACACTGCGCAGCAAAGGCATGCGGGATATTGGACACTGAACGGAACCAACCAATGCGAGCATGCGCAGGCACCTCAGCCGTTTCCACGCGTACGTTGGCAATACGATAGGGCATGTTGATTGCCGACATCGCAGTCTCAAAAATCTGCCCACCCATGGCCCCCTCCTTGAACAGCGAGCCGATCGTAGGGGCGGCGCTGCGGTGCAGCCAAGAGCTGACCTGACCCTGGCTGTCGATAACGGCCTCCAGTCGTTCGACCGAAACGGTGTGCAGGTAGTCATGCTGAATGTCGTCTTCGCGCGTCCAGACCAGCTTGACCGGCGTACCCTCGGGCATGGCCTGCGCAACAACGGTCGCCTCATCGACGAAATCAGGCTTGGACTTACGACCAAAACCACCGCCCAGCAGCAACACGTTGACCTTGACGTTCTCCGGCTTGAGTTTCAGCCGCGCCGCCACCGCATCACGCGCTGCGACAGGGTTCTGGATCGAAGTCCAAACCTCGGCCATACCGGCTTTGATCTGCACGGTAGCCACCGGCGGCTCCATCGAGGCATGAGCAAGGTGCGGCACGTAATACTCCGCGGTCAGACGCTCGGCTTCGGGGGCAGCCTCCCAAGCCTGGGCAGTATCGCCCTGATTGCGTACCACCTTGCCGGCCTTGCGCGCGGCAGTCTCCAGCGTCTGCCGGTAGACGCTGGTGTCATAGCCAGCGTTGGGGCCGTCGTCCCATTCGATCTCAAGCGCGGTACGACCTTGGCGAGCAGCCCAGGTATTGCGCGCAACCACCGCCACACCCCCTAAAGGCTGGAAAGCCGGTGCGCCAGTCATGACCGGCAGCTCCACAACCTTCAAAACACCGGGTACCGCCAGAGCCTTGCTGGCATCGAAGCGAAGCAGCTTGCCGCCGACCACAGGCGGGCGCGCGACCACGGCATAGACCATGCCTGGCAAGCGCATGTCCATTCCGTAGGTAGCCTGCCCTTTACCGATGGCTTCCAGATCGATCAGGCGCACCTGATCCTTGCCAATGTAGCGAAACTCGTCACGCGCCTTGAGCTTGAGCGCATCGGTTCGAGGCACAGGCTGCTTGGCCGCTTCCGCTGCCAACTCGCCGTAACCCAGGCGCCGCCCGCTGGGTATGTGAACGACTTCATGCTGTACGGCTTTGACCTCAGCCACAGACACTGACCAGCGTGCGGCGGCTGCCGCTTCGAGCATCTGTCGCGCCGCAGCCCCCACACGTCGCATGGGCATGAGGAAATGGCGCACACTGCGCGAACCATCCACATTCTGGTTGCCGTAACGCTCTTCATTGGCCTCGGCCTGCACGATCGTCACATGCTCCCAACGTGCTTCCATCTCGTCGGCCACCACCATCGGCAAGCTGGTACGCACACCTGTGCCCATCTCCGCACGATGCGCCACGATGGTGACGGTGCCATCTTCAGCGATGGACACGAAAACCAGCGGATCATCCACTGTGCCGCCAGGCATGCTGTCAGCACCGTATTTCGGCGCAACGTCAGCCGCCCAGGCGGCGCTAACCAAACCCTTGGCCGTCACCGCCAGTGTCAATGCCGCGAGGCTACCGTGGAGAAACTCACGGCGGGAAAATCCAGAGGAAGTTTTCATCGCTGACCTCCCTGCGCCAGTTGGTCGGCCGCCTGCAAGATGGCCGCACGAATGCGTGGGTAGGTGCCGCAACGGCAGATATTTCCGCTCATCGCCTGGTCGATTTGCTCTTCACTCGGCCTCGGTGTGCTCTTGAGCAAGCTCACCGCAGTCATGATTTGTCCCGCCTGGCAGTAACCACATTGGGCGACGTTATTCTCCACCCAGGCATGCTGCACAACCTGCCCCACAGGGTCCACCTCCATCCCCTCAATGGTCGAAATCGCCTTTCCGGTCACGGCCGAGATAGGCGTCACGCATGAACGAATTGCGCTGCCATCCATATGCACAGTACAGGCGCCACACAACGCCATACCGCAGCCGAACTTGGTTCCGGTCATGCCCAACTCATCGCGCAATGCCCACAGCAGAGGTATCTCGCCGGGGGCATCGACATCCTTGGTTTGCCCGTTGATTTGAAGACGTGTCATGAGTTGAACTCCTGTCAAAATTAACTTCGAAGGCAGAACCTGCGCAGAGTAGAAACGGCTGGACGGAATAAGCCCAGAGACTCTACAGAAAAACTCCCGAGGCAATTGATTAGCCTAGCTAATAAGGCTATTTAGCTGCCAATGGATAAACGCAAGAATCAGCAGAGGCTGCCGGGTCACCCTTTGGGTTCTATCCGGCCACCACCGGGCGTTGAGAGGCGCAGCGCATCAACGACCAAGGTAAAAGCCGGGGATGGCTGCCGACGACTCGGGTAATACAGGTAGTACCCAGGGAACGGCTGACACCAATCCTCCAGCACACGTACCAGGCGTCCCTCCTCAATGTGCGGCGCAAACTCCTCCTCGGGAAGCCAGGCGATCCCCAACCCGGCCAACGCGGCATCCACGATATTGGGCGAAGTATTGAAAATGAGTTGCCCATCCACGCGAACATTCAACAGCTTGTCCTTGCGCTGAAAATCCCAGACATAGAGCCCCCCGCCGGACTGCATACGCATGTTGATGCAGTTGTGATTAACCAGATCACGCGGGTTCTTGGGTTTCGGATGCACAGCAAAGTAGCCAGGAGAGGCCACAACGGCCATACGCACAGGCGGCCCAATCGGCACAGCGATCATGTCCTTGTCGATGGTGTCGCCCAAGCGCACGCCTGCATCGAAGCGGTCGGCCACGATATCGCGGAAACCATAGTTGATATCGAACTCGATCTTGATGTCCGGGTACTCAAACAGCAAGGGCGTGAGCTTGGGCAGCAGATTGGTTCGCTGGATATGGTCGCCACAGGTAATACGAACGGTGCCGCTTGGCTTGTCGCGCAGCGCCGTCAGTTCATCCAGCTCAGCCTCGATTTCATCAAAGCGATTGCCAATGGCATTCAACAGGCGCTCTCCCGCTGCCGTAGGCGAAACGCTGCGCGTGGTGCGGGTGAGCAGGCGGATCTGCAATCGAGTCTCCAGGCCGCTTATTGATTGGCTCAGAGCCGATTGCGTCACCCCTAGCTGAGCGGCGGCACGAGTGAAAGTCCCCTCACGGGCGACGGTTACGAAAGACAGCAGGTCGTTGAGATTACGTTTGATCATGCTGCATTTTTCCATGAATAAATGATTAGCAGAGCTTATATCCTCTTTAAGAATTGATTAGCTAGTCATAGATATCCATATACCCGAACATTAGCCAACCAACATCGTGGCTACTGCTTGGCAGCTCCCTTGATTGCCGAACAAGCCCATTCAACGGAGCTGCCCAGTCAGCGGTGAAGTTTCCTTTCTTCTGTAGATGAACCAGGTTCTGCATGACAGCCAGTACGCTCGACACCCACCATGAAATGACCAATCCCTCCAGCTCTTGGAGTGGTGTTTTGGGCATCTCGGTTTGCGCTTTCGCTCTGGTCGCGTCGGAGTTCCTGCCGGTCAGCCTGCTGAGCCCCATCGCCAATGATTTGCACATCACCGAAGGTATGGCGGGTCAGGGCATCGCCATCTCGGGGGCTTTCGCCGTACTGACCAGTCTGTTCATTTCCTCGCTTGTTGGCAGCCTGAACCGCAAGACTCTGCTACTGGGGCTGACGGCAGCGATGGGCGTGTCCGGCGCCATCGTCGCGTTGGCACCGAACTATCTCATCTACATGCTAGGCCGGGCACTGATCGGCGTGGTGATCGGCGGCTTCTGGTCGATGTCCGCCGCAACGGCCATTCGTTTGGTGCCAAGCCATGACGTGCCACGCGCTCTAGCGCTGGTCAATGGTGGTAATGCCCTGTCCACGGTGGTGGCTGCTCCGCTGGGCGCCTGGCTTGGCACCTTCATCGGCTGGCGCGGCGCATTTCTCTGCCTGGTACCAGTTGCACTGGCCGCGCTGGCCTGGCAATGGGCAACACTGCCGTCCATGCAGGCGGCTGCGCGTGCGCCTGGTACGCACAATTTGTTCAGCGTGTTCACGTTGCTTAAACGCCCTGGCGTCGTGATCGGCATGCTAGCCAGCAGCTTGTTCTTCATGGGCCAATTTGCCCTGTTCACCTATGTGCGCCCCTTCCTGGAAACCGTCACCGGGGTGCATGGCACATCTATCTCCCTAGTACTGCTGGTGATCGGTGTCGCGGGCTTCATCGGCACTCTGCTGATTGGCAATCTTTTGCAACGGCGCTTTATCCATACCATGGTCGCCATCCCGTTACTGATGACACTGACAGCACTGGCCCTAGTGGCATTCGGTGGCTGGCTCGCGGTCGTCGTCGCCCTGCTAGGGCTATGGGGGTTGACCGGCACTGCCGCCCCCGTGGGCTGGTGGGCCTGGATCGCGATGACGTTCCCCAAAGATGCAGAAGCAGGTGGCGGCCTTTTCGTCGCAGTTGTTCAACTGTCGATCGCCCTGGGCTCCACGCTGGGTGGCCTGCTGTTCGACCACATCGGTTATCAGGCCACCTTTTTCACCAGCGCCGCGATCCTGCTGCTGTCGGCCATCCTGACCATCCTCACCGCACGCTCAAAGCCCTGAGAGGACACCGTCCAACTCACCCACCTAGAACTCGCTATGTCGATTTGATCGTTGGAGCACTACATGGAAATTCAGAGCAGTAACCGAGTACGACTCAAGAAAGCCTCCCTCCAATTAGCCATCCTGGCCGGCGCGCTGATGGCTCTTCTCGGCTGCCAGAACAATCAGGTAGCAACCGCCTCCTCAAACAACGGAGTAGACAGCATGCAACTGCAACTTACGCAGGAATGGGACAAAACCTTCCCCCGTAGTGAAAAGGTCGAGCAGCGCAAAGTCACTTTCGTAAACCGTTATGGCATCACCCTGGCGGCTGATCTCTATTTGCCGAAGGCACGTACTGCAGATCGACTACCGGCAATTGTGGTCAGCGGCCCATTTGGCGCCGTCAAGGAACAATCTTCCGGCCTGTATGCGCAGACCATGGCCGAGCGCGGCTTCGTTACACTGGCTTTCGACCCGTCTTATACCGGTGAGAGTGGTGGTCAGCCACGCAATGTCGCCTCACCAGACATCAATACCGAAGACTTCAGCGCCGCCGTGGACTTCATCGGCCTACTGCCGGAAGTAGATCGTGAACGCATCGGCATCATCGGTATCTGTGGCTGGGGGGGCATGGCCCTGAACGCAACAGCCGTGGACAAACGCATCAAAGCAGTCGTGACCAGTACCATGTACGACATGACACGAGTGATGTCCAAAGGCTACAACGACAGCGTAACCCTCGAACAACGCACGCAGACGCTGGAGCAACTGGGCCAGCAACGCTGGAAGGATGCACAAAACGGAGCGCCCGCTTATCAGCCACCCTACAACGAGCTAAAAGGTGGCGAAGCGCAGTTTCTAGTCGACTACCACGACTACTACATGACGCCACGCGGCTACCACCCTCGCGCGGTTAACTCGGGTAATGCCTGGACGATGACCACGCCGTTGTCGTTCATGAACATGCCAATCCTCACCTACATCAAGGAAATCTCACCGCGTCCGGTTCTGTTCATCCACGGTGAAAATGCCCACTCGCGCTATTTCAGCGAAGCCGCCTACTCCGCCGCGGCGGAGCCGAAGGAGTTGCTGATCATTCCAGGCGCCAGCCATGTCGACCTGTACGACCGCGCGGACAAGATTCCTTTTGACCGGATGACCGAGTTCTTCGGCAAATATCTGTAGCACCTAGCTTATCTATACGCAGGCAGCGTCAGGTTAGGCCTGGCGCTGTCTTGCATATCCGGCAAGGCAGTATTTCAGAGCCAGGGAATGGGTTGAAATACGCTATACACATCTTGGCCACACAGCCGCATCGGACTAGGCGAGGCTCCGACAAACGTGGCATTTGCCTGACGGCTCCACAACCGCACTCAGAGGCGCGCGCACTGCCAACCAACTGCGCCAGAACCTCAAGGCATTGGAGCTAAACGCTCTGCCGAAAGACCTGCAAGACTGGATGAATTTGGCCAAGCCCCCGCGGCGAGGCACCTTAGGCCTATGCGTGCTGATCACTACCGGGAATCGATCAAGTGCCTGAATACATGCGGCAAAACCTAACCTTCATGCTGGCGCTGATATTCAGTGCCGCTTGCGGTGCCGCAGGCACAATCAACGAGGACGCACATCGTATGCACGCCATCCGCATCATCATCGGTGAGGCCATCATCACCGCGACGCTCGACGATACTCCGTCCAGTCGCGACTTTATTGCTCAGCTCCCTCTGAACATCGACCTCAAAGACTATGCGTCTACAGAGAAGATCGCCTATTTACCCCACAAGCTTTCCACCACAAATGCACCGCCCGGCATAGACCCGCAAATCGGTGACATCACCTACTACGCGCCCTGGGGCAACCTGGCGATCTTCTACCAAGACTTTGGCTACTCCCAAGGCCTGATAAGGCTCGGGCGCATCACAGCAGGTCTCGAACATCTAAGCTACCCAGGTGCTAAGTCGGCCAAAGTAGAACTTGCCACAGGGCATTAACAGCCCCCGATACGAGTCGTGTAACAGCGGTCGGTGTGGCAGCCGACGGCATGCTTGCGACAGGCGCGAATAGCTGACGGTTTCAGGTGAATACTTGCCATCACTCAAGAAAACCGCCGAGCACCCGAAAACATAAGACGCACCGCGCCTACACCCCAGCCCAATGAGCTACTCTGGAATAACCAGCCTGGGCGCATTGAGGTGTTGCGCCAGTGCTTGCAACAGTCGATGCAACGGAATGCAGTTCCCGTTGAAGCAGAGGGACAGTAGATCCCTCGCCAGCCAGTCGCGGCTCAAGAGACCACTGGTATTCGTTGTTCGCCTGCCACTATCAACACAGACGATAGGCATATCAACGATGCTGAAAAATGCGCCCCTGAGCACAAAGCTCCTGCTTATAGTGCTGTTCCCCCTCCTGGGCTTTTTGCTCTTCTGCGCGATGGACGTCGCCAATCAGTATCAGACGCTACGCGAGACCAACCATACCGTTGTCGCCATCGACACCGCTCAGCACATCAGCACTGCCGTTACCGCATTGCAGCGCGAGCGCGGTGCCAGTGGCGTGTTCATTACGAGCAAGGGCGCAGCCATGCGCGATGCGCTGGCCCAGTTTCGACGTGACAGCGATGCAGCGATCAAGCAATTGCAGAGCCTATCGAGCACCGCGACAACAGATCTGAATGCCGTTCTAAAGGGCTTAGGCGAAATAGCCGAGCTGCGTAAACAAGTCGATGCCCTGGCGCTCACTGGCGCCGAATCCGGGGCACGCTACACCGGCATGATCACCGGTCTGATCGGCTACACCCATTCGCTAGAAGCCAGTATCAGCGTGGTGAAGGTTCAACGTACCCTCAACGTACTCAATCAACTGATAGAAATGAAAGAGCGCGCAGGCCGTGAGCGCGCCTTGCTCGGGCAGATTTTCAGTCTCAATCAGCTCAATGCCGATCTGCTCACGCGCCTGAGCCGTAACCTCGGAGAGTTTTCAGCCTATCAGGCGGCCTTCCAGCGCCAGGCTTCGGCAGAACTCAAAGGCAAGCTGGACAGTGCCATGCAGCAACCCGACGCGCAGGCAGCCATGGCTCTACAACGACTGGCTCTAGAAACACCGCTGGGCACAGCCCTCAACACCAAGCCCGAACAGTGGTTCAAGCTCTCCACCGCACGCATTGACCTCATCGGGCAGGTAGAAAGTGAGCTGAGCCAGGATGCAGGTAGCATCGCAATGAACATGCAGGCCTCGATCGTCGCCAGTCTGTGGAAAACGGTCGGCGCAATTCTGCTCGTGCTGGCCATCGTGCTGACGCTCTCGTACCTGATCATCCGTAGCATCAAATCAGCCGTCAGCGACCTTAACGAGACTCTGCTGGCCTTATCCAAACGTGACCTCACCGCCCACACCCGCTACGAGGGCCGCGATGAGTTCGGCATGATCGCGCATAACCTCAACAACATGGCCCTGCAGATCAAGGAGGTGATCCAGGAAGTCAGCGGTGCGGCAGCGCAGGTAGCCAGCGCCGCCGAAGAATCATCCTCAGCCGCCCTGCAGACCAGCCAGAACGTAGCGCAGCAGCGCCTGAACACCGACCAGGTCGTCACCGCGATCCAACAGATGAGCGCCACCGTCCGCGACGTGGCGCGCAGCACCACCGAAGCGGCTGAAATGTCCCGCCAGGTCAATGACAACACCGCGCGCGGCAAAACCGAGATCGAGAACACCGTGCTTCTGGTGCAGGCCCTGTCGAAGCAAGCCGAGCAAACCACGCAGATCATCCTCGCCCTGAAGAAAGAAACCGACGCCATCTCCTCGGTGCTCGACGTTATCCGAGGTGTCGCCGAACAGACCAACCTGCTCGCCCTCAATGCCGCCATCGAAGCAGCCCGCGCCGGGGAGCAAGGCCGTGGTTTCGCCGTGGTCGCCGACGAGGTACGCCAGTTGGCGCAAAAGACCCAGGACTCCACCGTCAGCATCCAGCAGATGATCAGCAACCTGCAAAGTGGCTCCGACCGGGCCGCCAGCTCCATGCAAGAAACCCTGAACAAAGCTCAGACAGGCGCCAATAACGTGGTCAAAGCGGGCGAATTGCTGGAGCAAATCGCTGACGGCATCGCCAATATCAGTGACCGCAACATCCAGGTAGCCTCGGCTGCCGAGGAGCAAAGTCTGGTGTCAGAGGAAATCAACCGTAACGTCCACGACATCAACGATTTGGTTATTCAAGTCAGCGCAACGGCTGAGCAGACCGCCGTGAGCAGCCGTGAACTCGCGCGCCTGGCCGATCACCAGCAGCAACTGGTCAGTCGCTTCAAGGTAGTCTGACAGGATCACGCTGTCGGCCTCGAACGCGCCGGCAGCCGGCCCACCTGAACGACCACCCCAAGCCTGAGCCCCTGCCATGCCAATCGAAATCCGCCCCGCACGAGCGAGCGACGCGCACGCGATAAGCCGGGTGATCATCAGTGCCCTGCACGTCAGCAATGCGCGGGACTATGCACCCGAGGTGATTGAGCGGGTGGAGCAAAGCTTCAGCGTCGAGCGCGTCGCGCAGTTGATCGATACGCGCCAGGTGCTGGTTGCCGAATGCAACCGGCAACTGCTCGGCACCGCCAGCCTCGACGGCGAGGTTGTCAGAACGGTGTTCATCGATCCGCCGATGCAGGGCCAGGGCGTCGGGCGCCTGCTCATGCTGGCCATCACCCGGCTCGCTCGCGAACAGGGTATCGCCGAGTTGCTCGTGCCCTCCTCGCTCACCGCTCGGGGCTTCTACCAACGCCTGGGCTTCGAGCTGCAACGGGAAGTCGTCGACGGCGCCGAGCGCACCCTGGTCATGGCCCGCCGGCTCCAGGCCGACTTGCCTGATTGAAGCCGCTCACCTGGCTGGGAGCTGGCGTGTGCCGTCGACGAACGCGACGTGCGCTAGGAGAAACGGCGCGTTTCGGAGAATTCGGCATTCAAGGGCTGATGTCCTTGGGTAGGCGCAGAGTCATTCGCGAGGCTTGCGGCCTCGGCGCCAGCCCTTTTCGCGGATAAATCCGCTCCTACCAGCCGTGCATCCAGGGTGCAGGGAAGCACTCGTGTAGGAGCGAATTTATTCGCGATTTTCAACAACGCACCAGCACCTGTCGCCTCAGTAGCGCAACTGTCCCGGCACCCAGTTGGTGCCAGCCAGCGGCACACGGGCCATGGCAGCCGCCTCCACGGTCAGGGCCACCAGATCCTCAGGGTCAAGGTTGTGCAGGTGCGACTTGCCGCAGGCGCGGGCCATGGTCTGCGCTTCCAGCACCAGCACGCGCAGGTAGTTGGCCAGGCGGCGGCCAGCGGCGACCGGGTCGAGGCGCTTGGACAACTCCGGGTCCTGGGTGGTGATACCGGCAGGGTCTTTGCCGTTTTGCCAGTCATCGTAGAAACCAGCAGCCGAATCGATCTTCTTCAGCTCCTCATCCAGACGCGGGTGATTGTCACCGAGGGCGATCAGCGCCGCGGTGCCGATGGCCACGGCATCAGCCCCCATGGCCATGGCCTTGGCCACATCGGCGCCGGTACGAATGCCGCCGGAGACGATCAGTTGCACCTTGCGATGCATGTCCATCTCCTGCAGGGCCTGCACAGCTTGCGGGATGGCCGAGAGAATCGGGATGCCGACGTGCTCGATGAACACTTCCTGAGTGGCGGCAGTGCCACCTTGCATGCCGTCGAGGACAATCACGTCGGCACCGGCCTTCACCGCCAGCTTGACGTCGTAGTACGGGCGGCTGGCGCCGATCTTCACGTAGATGGGTTTTTCCCAGTCGGTGATCTCGCGGATCTCGGCAATCTTGATCGCCAAGTCGTCCGGACCGGTCCAGTCCGGGTGACGGCAGGCGCTGCGCTGGTCGACGCCAATCGGCAAGGTACGCATACCGGCCACGCGCTCGGTCACCTTCATGCCCAAGAGCATGCCGCCGCCGCCCGGCTTGGCGCCCTGGCCAAGGACGATCTCGATGGCGTCGGCCTTGCGCAGGTCGTCCGGGTTCATGCCGTAGCGCGACGGCAGATACTGGTAGACCAAGTGCTGCGACTGACCGCGCTCTTCCGGGGTCATACCGCCGTCGCCGGTGGTGGTGCTGGTACCGGCGATGGTAGCGCCTCGGCCGAGAGCTTCCTTGGCCTGCGCCGACAGCGCGCCGAAGCTCATGCCGGCAATGGTCACCGGAATCTTCAGGTGAATCGGCTTCTTGGCGAAGCGGTTGCCCAGCACCACGTCGGTGCCGCATTTCTCGCGGTAGCCTTCCAGCGGGTAGCGCGACATCGAGGCGCCGAGCAGCAGCAGGTCGTCGAAGTGCGGCAGCTTGCGCTTGGTGCCGCCACCACGGATGTCATAAATGCCGGTCTCGGCGGCGCGCTGGATTTCCTGAATGGACAGGCGGTCAAAGGTGGCGGATTCGCGCAACACCGGGGTAATTTTTTCGCTCATATGCAGTTCCTCGTCGGCAGGGTGCGCGATCAGTACGCCGAAGCGTTGTCGACCTTGAAGTTGTACAAGTGACGGGCCGAGCCGTAGCGTTTGAAGCTGGCCGGGTCTTCATCGAAGCCGGCGCGGCCCAGCAACTCGGCGAGTTCTTCCAGATGCTCGGGGCGCATGTCCTTCTCGATGCAATCCGAGCCCAGGGACTTGACCGTGCCCTTGACGTAAATGCGCGTCTCGTAGAGCGAATCACCCAGCGCGTCGCCGGCATCGCCGCAGACGACGAGTCTGCCCGCCTGGCCCATAAAGCAGCTCATGTGGCCGATGTTGCCGCCGACGACGATGTCGACGCCCTTCATCGAAATGCCGCAGCGCGCGCCGGCGTCGCCCTCGATCACCAGCAGACCGCCATGGGCGGTAGCGCCAGCGGACTGCGAGGCGCTGCCCTTGATGCGTACCATGCCACTCATCATGTTCTCGGCCACGCCGACACCGACGTTGCCGTGGATGGTGACGCTGGCCTTCTGGTTCATACCGGCGCAGTAGTAACCGGCGTGACCGTCGATCTCCACGCTCAGCGCCTCGTTCAAACCCACTGCTAGATTGTGCTTGCCACCCGGATTGCTCACCACCCACTCACGCTCGGTAAGGGTCTTGGCTTGCTCGTGCAGCGCCTGGTTCAAATCGCGCACAGTGGCGCTGGCAAGGTCGATTTTTTTCATGTCCGTGTCTCCAAAAAATAGAGAGTCGAATGCAGGCCGTCGCGGGCGCGCCGAGTACAAGGAAGAACCGCAGCGAGCCGCAGGCGAGCGGATCGCGAGGATCTGATGCAGCAATCGGTGTGCGCAGTAGGCCTGGAGCGACTCAAGCGCTACGTTCCCAGATGTACATGGTGGCCGGTTCCGGCTCCCACACCTTGGCCTTGTCGATGCCCGGCAGAGTCGACAGGGCCTGGTATTCGGAGGCCATGGCCACATAGTCGTCGGTCTCGGCGAGGATCGCCGGCTTGCAGGCGATGGGGTCGCGGATCACCGCGAAGCCGTCGCGGGTGCCGATGGCGAAGGTGAAGAAGCCATCGAGATCCTCCAGCGAATGGTCGAGCGCTTGCTTGAGCGAATCGCCTTGGCGCAGACGCCAGGTCAGGTAGCCGGCAGCGACCTCGGTGTCGTTTTCGGTTTCGAATTCGATACCGTGGCGGCGCAGCTCCTGGCGCAGGCGGAAGTGGTTGGACAGCGAGCCGTTATGCACCAGGCACAGATCCTGGCCGGTGGAGAACGGGTGGCTGCCTTCCATGGTCACCGCGCTTTCGGTGGCCATGCGGGTGTGGCCGATGATGTGGCTGCCCTTCATCTTGGCCAGCGAGAAGCGCTCGGAAATTTCCTTGGGCAAGCCCATGCCCTTGAGGATCTCGATGCTCTGGCCAACGCTCATCACCCGCACGCTTGGCGCCAGCTCGGCAAGCTCGGCGCGCACAGCCACCTCATCGGCATTGGTTTTGAGCACGGCGGCGCTGGCGTTCTGGAACCAGTCCAGCGAGCAACCCAGACGCCCTTCCAGTTCGCCCATCAGGGCCTTGAAGTCATAGCCGGCGGTGGTGCTCTGTAGGGTCAGCTTGATCCAGCCGTCCTTCACCTCGTCGCCATAGATGGCGAAGCCGGCGCTGTCCGGGCCACGGTCAGTCATGGCCAGCAGCATAGGCTCGAAGAGCGCGCCAAGCTGGCTCTCCAGCGCCGGGTTCTTCAGATACAAACCTACGATTCCACACATAAGAGCAGTCCTCACTACGTTCGGTAGCTGCAAGCCTCAAGCGGCAAGCTGACCGAGTTGATACGGATGCCGTACCAGGCTTCGCACCGCATTGCTTGCGGCTGGAAGCTTGTGGCTTGGCGCCTCAAAAGAATTCGGTGTAACGCTCGATCTCCCAGTCGGAGACATGGCGGCTGTACTCGATCCATTCCATGCGCTTGAGCTTGATGAACTCAGCAACCATTTCCTGCCCCAGCACCTCGCTAAACAGCGGGTCGGCCTCCAGCGCGTCGCAGGCTTCCTTGAGCGATTGCGGCAGGGTCTTGATGCCGCGCGCGGCAATCTCGTCCAGGCTCAGGGTGTAGAGGTTCTCGTTGCAGGCGCTGCCCGGATCGAGCTTGCGGTCGATGCCGTCGAGGCCCGCAGCGATAATCGCGGCGGTCACCAGATAGGGGTTGCAACCGGCGTCCGGCAGGCGGAACTCGATGCGCCCGTAGGGGATGCGCAGCATCGCCGAGCGGTTGTTGTCGCCGTAGGCGATAAAGGCCGGGGCCCAGGTCGCACCGGACAGCGAACGGCCAACGACCAGGCGCTTGTAGGAGTTCACTGTCGGCGCAGCGAAAGCGCACAGTGCCGGGCCATGCGCCAGCAGACCGCCGATAAAGTGATAGGCCAATTTCGACAGGCCCATGCCGCTGGGGTCACTGGCGTCATGGAACAGGTTCTTGCTACTGCCATCGCCAATCGACAGGTGAAAGTGCATGCCATTGCCCGCACGGCGCGGATCAGGCTTGGGCATGAACGAGCAAATCATGCCCAGGTCGTTAGCGATCTCTCCAGCGGCCATGCGGAAGAAGGTGAAGCGATCCGCCGACTCCAGCGCATCGCTGTAGGTGTAGTTGATCTCAAACTGGCCGCAGGCGTCTTCGTGGTCGATCTGGTAGATGTCGAAACCCACCGGTTGCAGCGACTCGGTGAGCCGCTCAAGAAAGGCGCGCGAACGCGACAGGCCCTTGTAGTCGTAGCAGGGCTTCTCCAACTTATCGCTGGCATCGACCGGGGCGAGCTTACCCTCGGCATCGCGACGGAACAGGCTGAACTCGGGCTCCAGGCCGGTGTTGAGCGTCCAGCCGCGCTCGCTCAGACGCTCCACCTGTTGCTGCAACACGTAACGGGTGTCATAAGGCCAGGGCTGACCATTGACGTGGCCCACGCACACCACGCGGCCATAACCTGGCTGCCAAGGCACCGGCATGAGCGTGGACAGATCACCACGCGCCATGAAATCCGGCCCATGCGGCTCCATACCCATGCCCCAGATGGCGAAACCGGCGAAACCGGCGCCCTCCTCGGCCACGGCTTTAAGACCGGACACCGGCACAGACTTGGTCTTGGCGGCACCATGGATATCGACGAACTGAGCCAGCACATACTTGATGCCATGCTGATCGATGATTTTCTGGGTTTCGCTGGGCAACATGGGAAGGGCCTCCAGTGGCGTCACCATTATTCCGCTTAGGAATTTTAAATTCCTGAAAAGAAATGCAAGCCGCTTGCCAACTTGGTATGCCATCGAGCGCCGCCCAGCCAACCCGCGCCGTTCTTCTATCTGCTGAGGAAAAATGCTTTCATAAGAAGAAAGTCGCGAACGGAGAATGCACCGAAGCAAGGCGCCACGCACATTCCTGGTGCGAATTTTTTATTCACGAAAGAAATCCTGAATGACGACCACTCCAGAAAACCCACCCCGTCTCAAACTCGAACAATATTTAGGCATGCAGATCCGCCGCCAGCGCCAGGCCCAGGAACTGAAGATCGCCGACGTGGCGCGCATCGCCGGGATCAGCCAGGGCATGCTGAGCAAGATCGAGAACGCTCAAGTTTCCACCAGTCTCGACACTCTCAGCCGCCTGTGCGACGTGCTCGGTATGCCCATGTCGAAACTCTTCAGCCAATATGACCAGCAAGGTGGTAGCGCCCTGCTGGTCAAAGCTGGCGAAGGCCTGGAAGTGGTGCGGCGCGGCACGGAAAAAGGCCACACCTATCGGCTGCTCAACCACACCCGTGGGCCGAAGAAGAGCTTCGAGGCTTATATGGTCAGCATGGACGACGCCAGCGAGGAGTTTCCGACCTTCGCCCACCCCGGCACCGAGTTTCTGCACCTGCTCGAAGGCGAGCTGGTGTACCGCCACGGCAACCAGCTCTACCCGATGCAGGCCGGCGACAGCCTGACCTTCGACGGTGAAGTACCGCACGGCCCGGAAAAGCTGGTGCAGGTGCCGATCCGGTTGCTGTCGATCATGAACTACGGGACGGATTGAGCAGGCTCGCTCGCGATTCGCTCACCAAGAGGCAAGCGAGCAACAACCCTGCGCAAAAAATTCGTCGCCTGAAATGAAAATGCCCGACCACTATGGGTCGGGCATTAGCGACAACATCTCAGGCACTGACGCCATCAGAGCAACAAGCTACCGATGAACGCCAACAGGAAGGCGATGCCACCGAGCAAGGTTTCCATCACCGTCCAGGTCTTGAGGGTGGTTTTCTCATCCATCTGCAGGAAGCGGCTGACCAGCCAGAACCCCGAGTCGTTGACGTGCGACAGCACGGTCGCACCACCAGCGATGGCGACCACGATAAAGCACAGATCGAACTGGCTGAGCCCCGGTGTAGCGGCCACAGTCGGCGCCATCAGCGCAGCGGCAGTGGTCAGCGCCACGGTCGCTGAGCCCTGCGCCACGCGCAGCGCTGCGGAGATGACGAAAGCCGCGATGATCACCGGCAAACCGGTATCGGCCAGCAGCGACGACAGCGCATCACCAATACCACTGGTGCGCAGCACGTTACCGAACATACCGCCCGCACCGGTGACCAGAACGATGGAGCAAATCGGCCCTAAGGCCCCTTCGCAGGCCTTTTCCAGATGCTTGCCGCTGTAACGGCCACTGAACATCAGCAACGCGAAGAAGGTGGTGATCAACAGCGCAACAGGTGTTTTGCCGAGCATACGCAGGAACTGCACCCAGGTATCACCGGCCTGTACATAGCCGGTGACGGTCAGCGTGTTGAGCCCGGTATCCAGGAAGATTAAGCACAGCGGCAGCAACAACACCGACAGCACCAGAGCGAAACTCGGCGGCGCGACCGAGGCATCACGCTCGACATCGGTGAGGAAGGTAGTCGGCAGCTTCACATCAAAACGCTTGCCGGCCCACTGGCCGAATACATAAGCGCCGAAATACCAGGTAGGCAGCGCGATAATCCCACCCACGAGAACCAACAGGCCGATATTCGCCCCCAGCAGATCAGCCGCGGCAACCGGGCCTGGGTGCGGAGGCACCAGTGCATGCATGGCGGCGAACGCCCCCGCAGCCGGCAAGGCATAGAGCAGGGTCGATCCGCCAAAGCGCTTGGCCACGCTAAAGATGATCGGCAGCATCACCACCAGCCCGGCATCGAAGAAAATCGGGAAGCCAAACAGCAGCGAGGCGACGCCCAGCGCGAACGGCGCCCGCTTTTCACCGAAGGTGCCAATCAAGGTATCGGCCAGCACCTGAGCACCTCCGGTCATCTCCAGCAACCGCCCGATCATGGCGCCAAGCCCGACCAACAGCGCGACCGCAGCCAGGGTGTTGCCGAAGCCAGTTAACAGCGTCGGCACGATCTGGTCGAAAGGAATCTGCGCGACCAGCGCCGTGACGACACTCACCAGCACAAGAGCAAGAAAAGCATGTACCCGCAAACGGATGATCAGCAGCAGCAGTAACGCGACAGCCGCCGCAGCCGTGAGCAACAGCGATGTTGCATCGGGCGTAGAAGCCAGTTGGTTCATGGTCTACCTCATTATTTTTGTCGTAGAACTACAGCTAGGGAACGAGGCACGATCAGGCCGGTCTCGCGATGGAATCCGTCGATTTCCACCAGGCTTCAGCCTCCTGGCTGAGCTGATCAACGGGCAATGTCGCGTCAAGCACCAAAGTCAGTGGCTCAACGTGAGGGGGTTCGAGAGCCGCGAACTGACTGTCGATCAAGCTGGCGGGCATAAAGTGATCAGGGCGACTGGCAACACGTTCGCCGGCCGTCTCACGAGCCAATTCGAGATAGACAAAACCCAGTCCAGGCAATGACTGGCGGAGTTGGCGACGATAGGCATGGCGCAAGGCCGAACAGGTCAACACGGCACGCTGGCCGCCACGGGTAGCGGCACGCAGCTCCTCACCGAGGCGAACCAACCAACCAGCACGATCGTTGTCGTCCAAAGGAATGCCTGCACTCATTTTGGCGATGTTGGCAGGCGGGTGAAACGCGTCACCCTCGATAAACACGGCGTCGGTCAGCTTCGCGATGGCTTGGCCGACACTGCTTTTACCGCAGCCGGCAACACCCATGACGACCAGTGCATTGATGCGTGGATGCATAAGCACCTCATTGAAGTAGCGCTACCCCAACCATTGAAACCTGAGGAGCGCTATAGTTCATTGTATTTATATCGAGATAGCCGCAAATTAGCTGAAAAACTCAGCAAATTAAGCGATTAACGTAGAGCCTGACATTTGCCAGCCCCCAAAGACAGCGCTATCCTAGTAGTCCATTTATGCCTTGGCAAGAGCCGCCAGTCATCGCATAGCGCCCTGGTTCTGCAGGAAAAACCACCGAGCAAAAGCCAGGTTATGCGCAAAATTGCCCGCAGCACCAACAGGGCTCGCGGTACAGAGGCCCACTGCAGCAAAATAAAAGAAATAAAACATGCGAAATGCCACCGATGAGCACTGCAAAAACAGGTAAAAACACCCGCACAACCGGCCGCCCGACCCTCAACGAGGTCGCCCGTCAAGCCGGCGTCAGCCCGATTACCGCATCGCGCGCCCTGCGTGGTATTCCCAGCGTGGCCGAAGAGCTGGTGCAAAAGGTGCGCGAGGCCGCCAGTAAGTTGGGTTACGTGGCCAACCCCGCAGCCCGCGCGCTCGCCTCCTCGCACAGCCAGACCATCGCGGTGATCGTGCCGTCGCTGACCAACCAGTTATTCGTCGAGACGCTGGAAGCCATTCATGGCGTCATGCGCCAGCGCGGCCTGGAAGTGCTGATCGGCAACTCACACTACTCGCGCGATGAAGAAGAAGACCTGATCCGCAACTACCTGGCTTATCAGCCACGCGGCATGCTGCTGACCGGCTTCGAGCGCACCGAAACAGCCCGCCGCCTGCTCGATGCCAGCGGCATTCCCTGTGTTTACATGATGGATATAGATCCCGGCGCGGGCCTGCACTGCGTCGGCTTTTCCCAGGTGCAGGCCGGTACCTGCGCCGCCGAACACCTGATCGCCCGTGGTCGTAAACGCCTGGCTTTCGTCGGCGCCCAATTGGACCAACGGACCTTGCTACGTGGCGAAGGGTTTCGCCGAGCCCTGCAGCGCGCCGATCTCTATGACCCGATTCTGGAAATGCTGACCCCAAGACGCTCGACCGTCGGCCTGGGCTGTGAACTGTTCGCCCGCCTGGTCACAGAACACCCGGATCTGGACGGCATTTTCTTCGGCAACGACGACCTGGCCCAGGGCGCACTGCTCGAAGCCACACGTATGGGCATTCGTATCCCAGAACGCATATCGGTACTGGGTTTCAACGACCTCCCGGCTTCGGCATTCAGCGTGCCGCGCCTGAGCAGTATTCGCACCCCGCGCGAAGCCATTGGCCGTCGCGCCGCCGAAATGCTGCTCACGCTGATGGCCGGCCAAAAGCCAGCCGAACAGGTCAATGATCTGGGTTTTGAACTCATGTTGCGCGAGAGCACCTGAACAGGCGCTCGAAAGAATGTAATGAGGGAGCTGATAAGCGCTCCTGCCAGTGAACACCTGATACGGAGTCAGCCCATGCACCCTCGCATCCTAGAGGTCACCGAACGCCTGATCCAGCGCAGCCGCGCCACACGCACGCGCTATCTGGCCATGATCGATGCCGCCGCCGCTGACGGCCCGCAGCGGGGCAAGTTGCAGTGCGCCAACTTCGCCCACGGCGTGGCGGCTTGCAGCAGCAGCGACAAACAACGCCTGCGCCTGATGGACTCGGCCAACGTGGCCATCGTCACCGCCTACAACGACATGCTCTCGGCGCACCAGCCCTATGCCGACTACCCGCAGCGCATCAAACAGGTGCTACAAGACATCGGCTCGGTCGGCCAGGTCGCCGGGGGCGTGCCAGCCATGTGCGATGGCGTGACGCAGGGCGAACCAGGCATGGAACTGTCGTTAGCCAGCCGTGAAGTGATAGCGCTGTCTACCGCCGTCGCCCTCTCCCACAACATGTTCGACGCCGCGCTGTACCTGGGCATCTGCGACAAGATCGTGCCCGGCTTGCTGATCGGCGCCCTGCGCTTTGGCCACCTGCCGGCGCTGTTCATGCCCAGCGGGCCAATGACCTCGGGCCTGCCCAACAAGGAAAAGGCCGAGGTGCGCCAGCGCTTCGCCGAAGGCCGCGCCAGCCGCGAAGAGTTGCTCGAGGCGGAGATGCAGGCCTACCACAACCCAGGCACCTGCACCTTCTACGGCACCGCCAACACCAACCAGATGCTGATGGAAGTGATGGGCCTGCACCTGCCGGGCTCGTCCTTCGTCAACCCGGACGCCGAACTGCGCCAGTGGCTGAGCGACGAAGCCGCGCGCCGCGTGGTGGGCCTGACCCGCCAGGGTGGCAGCTTCACCCCGCTCGGGCGCATGCTCGACGAGCGCGTACTGGTCAATGCCGTGGTCGCTCTGCATGCCACCGGGGGTTCCACCAATCACACCCTGCACCTGCCGGCCATCGCGCAAGCTGCGGGCATCCAACTGACCTGGCAGGACATGGCCGACCTCTCCGAAGTGGTGCCGACGCTCACGCGCGTCTACCCCAACGGCAAAGCCGACATCAACCACTTCCAGGCCGCCGGTGGCGTGGCCTTCCTCGTGCGCGAACTGCTCGATGCAGGCTTGCTGCACGAGGACGTCGACACCGTGATGGGCCGCGGCCTGCGGCGCTATACCCAGGAGCCGTTCATCGACGGCAAGCGCCTGGTCTGGCGTGACGGCCCGACGCAGAGCCTCGACGAGAATATCCTCAGCCCGGTGGCCCGCCCCTTCTCCGCCGAGGGTGGCCTGCGCGTCATGAGCGGCAACCTCGGCCAGGGCGTGATGAAGGTTTCCGCCGTGGCGCCAGAACACCAGATCGTGGAAGCACCGGCGCGCATCTTTCATGACCAGCAACAACTGGTCGATGCCTTCCAGGCTGGCGAACTGGAGCGCGACCTGGTCGCCGTGATGCTGTTCCAAGGCCCACGCAGCAACGGCATGCCCGAACTGCACAAGATGACGCCCTACCTCGGTGTGTTGCAGGATCGCGGCTTCAAGGTCGCCCTGGTCACAGACGGGCGCATGTCCGGCGCCTCAGGCAAAGTTCCGGCGGCCATCCACGTCTACCCGGAGGCCATCGATGGCGGCCCACTGGCACGCCTGCGTGACGGCGATCGGGTGCGCGTCGACGGTCGCAAGGGTGAACTGCAGGTACTGATCGACCCCGCCGAACTGGCC
The DNA here is from genome assembly GCF_902506535.1 of Pseudomonas sp. 8Z. Classification (GTDB taxonomy): domain Bacteria; phylum Pseudomonadota; class Gammaproteobacteria; order Pseudomonadales; family Pseudomonadaceae; genus Aquipseudomonas. The sequence goes on along the minus strand of NZ_LR733826.1, from coordinate 179,840 downwards.
GCACGCCAACCCACTCAAGCGCCAGCAAGCAACAACGTCGGCTGCGCTCGCGAACTGTTCGCCTTTATGCGCAACGCCTTCAGCTCGGCAGAACAAGGCGCCAGCGCGTTTACCCAAGCCCTTAGCGAACTGAAATAAATCACCACGCAGGCCGATGCCCAGAAGCCGCATCACTGCACACGACAAAGACAGCGCTACCCAAAGTGCGTTGACCTAAACACAGAGGCCACGGCCTCCGAGGATGAAACCGATGAGCAACCCGCAACGCAGCGCCAAGCAAACCGCAACACAAGCCGACATGGCCAGCCATATTGCCCGTATCGATGCCCTCTGCCAGGCTGCGCGCATCCTGCCGGTCATCAAGATCGAGCGCGAAGCCGACATTCTGCCGCTGGCCGATGCCCTCGCTGCCGGCGGCCTACGCACGCTGGAAATCACCCTGCGCTCGGATCTCGGTCTGAAGGCCATCGCCCAACTGCGTAAGCAACGCCCTGAGCTGTGCGTAGGTGCAGGCACCGTACTCGACGAACACATGCTGGCCGAGTCGGTGGCCGCTGGCGCCGAATTTATCGTCACCCCTGGCTGCACGCAGGCGCTGCTGGAGGCTGGCCTTAGCTCGCCGGTCCCGCTGCTGCCTGGCGTCAGCAGCGCCTCGGAAATCATGCTCGGCTACAGCCTGGGCTATCGCCGCTTCAAGCTGTTCCCCGCCGAGCTGGCCGGTGGCGTCGCGGCGCTCAAGGCCTTCCGTGGCCCCTTCGGCAACGTGCGCTTCTGCCCCACCGGCGGCCTCAACCCGAACAACGTGCAGCAATACATTCAGCAACCCAACGTGATGTGCGTCGGTGGCTCGTGGATGCTCAACGATGCCTGGATTCGCAACGGCGACTGGCAGCGCATCACTCAGGTCAGCAGCGAGGCACTGCAACTGTTGGCATAACCCTGTAGTAGTAGGCACAGTCAGGCCCAGCACCGCTGGTATTTTCTCGTAGTGACCGAAAGGACTGGAAACATGAGCACAGAAAATCGCTTGGACACCCTCTTCCCCAGCGCCGCGCAGATTCCCGAGCAATACCGCCTGGATACGCCAATCGAGCAACGCGAGTACCTGCTCGATGGCCAACTGCATACCTGGGCAGGGCCGCTGGCCAGCGTGCGCAGCCCGATCTGCCTGACTCAAGCCGACGGTAGCGTCGAGCAAGTGGTACTCGGCAGCGCGCCGCTGATGGACGCCGACGCCGCGCTGGCCGCCCTCGACGCCGCCGTACGTGCCTACGACAACGGCCAGGGCCTGTGGCCCAACCTGCGCGTGGCCGAACGTATCCGCCACGTAGAGAGTTTCCTGGCACGCATGCGCCAGCAGCGCGACGCAGTGGTACGCCTGCTGATGTGGGAAATCGGCAAGAGCCTGAAGGACGCCGAGAAGGAATTCGACCGCACCTGCGACTACATCGTCGACACCATCGACGAGCTGAAAAAACTCGACCGTCGCTCCAGCCGCTTCGAGCTGGAGCAAGGCACCCTCGGCCAGATTCGCCGCGCGCCGCTGGGCGTGGCGCTGTGCATGGGGCCGTACAACTACCCGCTGAACGAAACCTTCACCACCCTGATCCCGGCGCTGATCATGGGCAACACCGTGGTGTTCAAACCGGCCAAGTTTGGCGTGCTGCTGATCCGCCCGCTGCTCGAAGCCTTCCGCGACAGCTTCCCGCCGGGCGTGATCAACGTCATCTACGGCAAGGGCCGCGACACCGTCAGCGCGCTGATGGCCAGTGGCAAGGTCGATGTATTCGCCTTTATCGGCACCAACAAAGGCGCCAGCGACCTGAAGAAACTGCACCCGCGCCCGCACCGTCTGCGCGCCGTGCTCGGCCTGGACGCGAAGAATCCGGGCATCGTCCTGCCACAGGTGGATCTGGACAACGCCGTGGAAGAAGCCGTGACCGGTGCTCTGTCGTTCAACGGCCAGCGCTGCACCGCACTGAAGATCCTCTTCGTCCACCGCGACGTGCTGCAGCCGTTCCTCGAACGCTTCAGCGCCAAACTGGCCGCACTCAAACCCGGCATGCCCTGGGAGCCGGGCGTGGCCCTGACGCCGCTGCCCGAACCGGGCAAGGTCGACTACCTCAGCGGCCTGCTGCAGGACGCCCTGAGCAAAGGCGCCAAAGTAATCAACGCAGGCGGCGGCAGCCAGCGCGAGACCTTCTTCTACCCGGCGCTGCTCAGCCCGGTCAGCGCGGACATGCGCCTGTACCACGAAGAGCAGTTCGGCCCGCTGATTCCGGTGGTGCCGTACGACGAGATCAGTGAAGTGATCGACTACGTGTTGCAGTCCGACTACGGCCAGCAGCTCAGCCTGTTCGGCAACGACCCGGCGCAGGTCGGCCAGTTGATCGACGCCTTCGCCAACCAGGTCGGCCGCATCAACGTCAACGCCCAGTGCCAGCGCGGCCCGGACAGCTACCCGTTCAACGGGCGCAAGAACTCGGCCGAGGGCACCCTGTCGGTGTATGACGCGCTACGCGTGTTCTCCATCCGCACCCTGGTGGCCACCCGCGATCAGGCCGCCAACAAGGAACTGTTCAGCGGCATCATCCAAGGGCGGCATTCGAGCTTCCTGACCACCGACTACATCTTCTAAGGTGCATCTCCCGCCTGCGTTTTCAGCGCAGGCGGGCGACCATCTGCGCCAGTACCGTCAGCACATCACGTCCCAGGCGCGCGGAGCGGGCACCGTTCCAGCCGGTGCGCGGCTGTGGGCTGTCGTCATGATCCTTGAACGGCATCTCCAGAGTGAACGACAGACAGTCGAACGCCTGCCCCACTGCGTTACAGGCCAGCGCCAGGTTGGCTTGGCCAGGCGCGGCACGCGGGTAGCCGAAGCGCGTCTGGAACTCGCCAACCGCCACCAGGCGCGAGCGAAACTCCTCCTCCAGCGCGGCCAGGCGTGGCGTGTAACCCGGATTGCCCTCGCAACCAGCGGTGAAGACATGGGGAATGTCCTCGTCGCCATGGATGTCGAGGAACAGGTCGACGCCGATCCGCTGCATCTGCTCCAGCACGAACAGCACCTCGGGGCTGCGTTCGGCGCTGGCTGACTGCCAGGCGCGGTTGAGATCCTGGCCGGCGTAGTTGGTGCGCAGATGGCCGCGAATGGCGCCGTCCGGGTTCATGTTCGGCACCAAATAAAGATCCGCCTGCGCCAACAGCTCGGCCATCTGCTCATCCTGCCGATCCTGCAAGCGCTCGATCAGCCCTTCCATAAACCATTCGGCCATATGCTCGCCAGGGTGCTGCTGAGCGATGATCCACAGCTTGCGCGGCGCAGCAGCCCGCCCGCCGATGCGCAGCAGTTCGATATTGCGGCCTTCCAGGCTCTTGCCGCAGGCGACTTGCTCGGCGCCAGCAGCCAGAGTGCGCGTGATCAACTGATCATGCCGCGCCCGGCTGTAGGGCTCGAAATAGGCAAAGCGCACCTGGGGCTGCTCGGCCCGCAACTCGAAGTGCAACTGCCCATCGACGATACGCGTAGGCACGCGAAACCAGTGTTCGCCGTCATAGCTGGCGGTGGCCTGATAGCCCGTCCAGGCATGGCTGTAGGCCGACTGCCCGATATTGGTCAGCACGAAGCCATAGCGCTGGCCGACCTCAAGCTCGGCGACTTGAAAGTGAAACCATTGAAAGTGCGAGCTGTTAAGGTCGGGGCGGATCGCCAGCAGCACCCGCTGCGCGTCGCTGCTGTCGATCACCTGAATATTGCCGCTGTCGAAATCCGCGCTGATCTTCATGCACGCCTCGTTGATCCCATCAAAAGCAGCAGCATTACAGGTGATCGCCCGCCAGGGAAGGATTCGAGAGAACTATGACGTACACGCGGGGCCTAACAGGTGGTTTTTCAACAGCCTGCTAACCTCCCATATCTGCCCAAAGGAGCCCAGATGAACCACTCATTTCGCTACCCAGCCCTCGCGCTTTTTACCCTGGCACTGCTGGTCGGCTGCGCCAACAAGGAGCCTCAGGAACAGCCCGACCCAGTAGTAACACCGGCCGCCGAGCAGACCGAACAGCAACAGTTGCTGGGCAAGGCGCTTGAGATACAGGCCAAGTTGCTCGAACAAGCGCAGCGCGGCGATCTGGAAAGCCAGTTCAAACTGGGCAGCAGCTACTTCGTCGGCCAACCAGATAAAAACCTCAAACAAGCCGAATACTGGTGGAAACAGGCCGCCGACAAAGGCCACTCCATGGCCGCTGTCAGCCTTGCCTACCTCTACACGGGCCGTGATGCTCCCGAGCTGGCCAATCAACGTGAGATGCTGCGCTACCTCAACCAATCCGCCGCAGCCGGCAACCCCATGGCGCAACACGTGCTGGGTAACCTCTACCGCCGTGGCGAAGGTGGCCTGCCGCGCGACCCGGATCAAGCCCGCCGTCTGTACGAAAGCGCCTGCAAGCAGAACTACGACGTGTCCTGCGCCGCCCTGCAGCACGAGTGAGCGAGTAACTCTTTAGCGGATATTTCCGCGCTCTTGCCCTGTGCCATGGAGGCAGTAGGCTCGGCAGCTCTGCCTCACGAGACGCTGCCCCATGCACAAGTTCTGGCTGTCGCTGCTAGCCCTGCCCCTGCTGCTGGTTGCCTGCAGCCGGATCGACCTGGCCTACCGTAACCTCGACTGGCTGATCCCCTGGAAACTCGATGACTACCTGGCCCTCGACGAGCAGCAGCGCGAGTGGTTGAAACCCCGCCTGCAGGAGCATCTGAACTGGCATTGCAGTGTGGAACTGCCGCGCTATCTACTCTGGCTGCGAGATACCCAGGCACTGCTGAACGACCCAGCCCCCGCGCGCCTGAATGCGCAACTCAATGAGTTCGACCTGGCCCTGCAGCGGATCGCCGTGCAGATCACCCCAAACGCCACCGAGCTGCTCAGCGGTCTTGAGCCGAATCAGGTCACACAATTGTTCGCCGCCCTGGACGAACAAAACGCCGAACTGCAGAAAACCTTTCTCACACCCACCCTGCCCGAGCAGATCGAGCTGCGCATCGCACGCATGAATGAACGCCTGGAGCCCTGGCTTGGCGAGCTAAACGCGCAACAACTCAGCAGCGTCGAAGCCTGGGCTGAGGAAATCGGCGCACAAAATACCGTCTGGCTGGAAAATCGTGCGGCCTGGCAGCAAGCGCTACGCGAAGCCCTGGAAAATCGCCACGCCGACGATTTCAGCCCACGCATGCAAGCGTTGCTGCAAGAGCGCGAGCGCTTCTATACCCAAGCCTATCGAGCACGCTACGCGAGCAACCGCGAGGCCATGGTGCAACTGTTCGCGGACTTGCTCAGCCAAGCCGAACGCGACCAGTTGGAACGCGCCAACAACCGCCTGGAAGAACTGCACGATGATCTGGCTGCGCAGCAGTGCAACGTCACCAGTGAGTCAGTCGCCAGCGCACGATAAAGGCGCCGCTCACAGCGGCGGCAGTTGCCAGTCGATAGGACTCAGGCCGTTCTGGCTGAGGAATTGATTGCAACGACTGAAATGGCCGTTGCCGATGAAGCCACGGTGCGCCGACAGCGGCGAGGGATGCGGTGAACGCAGCACCAGATGCTTGGTCGGGTCGACCAGGCGCTGTTTGCTCTGCGCATGGCTGCCCCAGAGCAGAAACACCAGCTTGTCCTGATGCGCGTTGACCACTTCGATCACCCGGTCAGTAAAGAACTGCCAGCCCATCTTGGCATGCGAGCCGGCGTTGGCCCGCTCCACCGTCAGCGAGGTGTTGAGCAGCAGCACGCCCTGATCAGCCCAACTCTGTAGATAGCCATGCGCGGGGATGTCGATATTCAGATCGCGCTTGAGCTCTTTGTAGATGTTCACCAGCGACGGCGGCGTCTGCACGCCGGGCTGCACCGAGAAGCACAAACCATGGGCCTGGCCTGGACCGTGGTAAGGGTCCTGACCAATGATCACCACCTTGACCTGACCCAGCGGCGTGGAGTTGAGCGCATTGAAGATCAGCGGCCCAGGCGGATAGATTTCCTTACCAGCCGCCCGCTCGGCACGCAGGAACTCGCCGAGTTCTTTCATGTAGGGCTTGTCGAACTCATCGCGCAGCGCTTGCTTCCAACTGGCTTCGAGTTTGATGCGATCATCGGTCATCCGCTGTTCCTGCCTGGTCTTCACACGAGCAGGCAAGCTAGAGAAGGGGGTGCGGCAAGTCAAGGAAGGCTAGCCCGAGACGCGTAATGATGCTTTGCTAGCCTTTCGACCATAGCTAACGTCAACGAAAAGGAAGCCGATGCCAACGACAGCCGATAACCTGCGCCTGGTGCTACTGGACCGTTTCCTCAAGGGCGAAGCCAAGATTCCGCAGATGCCCGAATCTGCCGTGCGAATCAAAAAGCTACTGGACAACCCCCACACCTCGCTGGAACAACTGACCCGCGTGATCAACGGCGACCCGCCCCTGGCCGCCTATCTCATGCACTTTTCCACCACGCCCCTGCTGCGTGGCAACCGCGCCTGCACCTCACTGCGCGATTTGCTCGGACGTCTAGGCACTCGCCAGCTATCGGATTTGGTACTGGGTTTTAGCCTGCAACACCTGTTCACCAGTCAGGATGCCGCACTGCAGCAGGTGTTCCGTGAACGCTGGCGACATGCCCGCGAGCGCGCCGCCTACTGTGCCGTGCTGGCTCAGCACATCGATTTCTCACTGGACGACGCCATGCTCGGCGGCCTTTTGCAGGACATCGGCAGCCTGCCGCTGCTCTCGGAGTTGGAACACTGGCCAGACCTGCCGCGCGACCCCGAGTCCCTGCACGCGCTCTGTGAACAGTTGTCCGGCACTATCGGCGCACTGATCCTGACGCACTGGCAACTGCCGCCTGCGGTTATCGAATGCACAAAACAGTATGGCCAACTGCAGCGCACACATGCAGGCGCTGCCGATCTGGCCGACCTGGTACTACTGGCCAGCGCCCTGCAAGGCACAGCAGCATTCAGTGAACCCTTACCGGTTCAGAGCAAGCTGGGTCTGGAGCAACCACTTGCCGAACTGCGCGACGAATTGGCGGACGCACTCAAGCTTTGGAAGCGCCTGCTGGCCTAGGCTTGGTACAAAAAGTCGTCGAACGAAGGTCAGGCAATAGCGATGGCAGCCCCGCGCAATCGCTCGAAGAAACGCAGTTTAAGCAGTGCAAATGAGCATTCGGAGAGCGATATCAACGCCGTATCAGTGAGCGCGCACTTTTCATACAAGGCCTAATATCGCCACGAACCTGTAACCGTATCTGGTCGACAGATAGAACAAGCCACGTGAACTAGAATCAGGAGAGCCTAACCAACAGCCAGAGAAATACTGCCAAACCGGTAAGCCGCGTAAACGTAGTCTGCAGAACAAAAACAAGGAGAACTGCAAAATGCGCCGTCTGTCAGCTGTCCTGGCCCTTTGGGCCGGAGTAACCGCCTGCGTGCAGGCTGCCGAGCCCATCACCCTCGGACTCAACTACCCGCGTACCGGGCCTTATAAAGAAGAAGGTCTGGCACAGATGCGTGGTGCTCTACTGGCCATCGATGAAATCAACGGCGCAGGCGGTGTACTGGGCCGCCCCTTGCGCTTATCCAGCAAAGACACTGCATCGCGCCCGGCCAAGGCAGTGAAGAACGTCGACAAACTGGCTGCCGAAGGCGCATCAATGCTTTTTGGCGGCTCCTCCAGCTCGGTGGCCATCGCCGCCGGCAAGCGCGCCAAGGAACTGGGTCTACTGTATTTCGGCACCCTGACCTACTCCAACGACACCACCGGCAAAGACGGCCACCGCTACATGTTCCGCGAGTGCAACAACGCCTGGATGAGTGCACAAGTGCTTGGCCAATACCTGAACAAGACACTGCCGAACAAACGCTATTTCTATATCACCGCCGATTACACCTGGGGCCATACCACCGAGGCCTCGTTACGCCACACCACCGCCAGTGAAGATGTAGGTCAGCATGCTGGCGTGCACGTTCCCTTCCCCGGCGCACGCCTTGCCGATTATCAGGACGCCCTGACTCAGGCCGCCTCCAGTAATGCGGATATTCTGGCGCTGGTGCTGTTTGGCGAGGATCTGGTACGCGCCATGCGGATTGCCAAGGAGCTGGGCCTGACCGAACGCATGCAGGTCATCGCCCCCAACCTCACGCAGAGCATCGTCGAACAAGCAGGCCCCAGCCTGATGCAAGGGGTAATCGGCACCGAACCCTGGACCTGGCGCGTACCCGCGCTGGAAAAAGCCCCCCGTGGAGAAGCCTTCGTCGAAGCCTTCAAAACGCGCTACCAGATGTACCCCTCCAGCTCCGCTGCCTCGGCCTACAGCATCGTCATACAGTGGGCAGATGCCGCCAAGCGCGCCAATAGCCTGGACAGCGAAGCGCTGATCAAGACCCTCGAAGGTCACCGCTACAAACTGCTGAAAGACGAGCAACAGTGGCGCGCCTTCGATCACCAGAACCTGCAAACGGTCTACGCCGTGCGGGTCAAACCACGCGATGAAGTGCTCAAGAATGATCTCAAGCAGGACTATTTCGAGATTGTCGATCGCCTCGACGCCAGCACGGCTCTACCCAGCCTTGAGGAGTGGCAGGCCGAACGCCGGGCCGCCGGCCAACCTCTGACCTTGCAGTGAGCCGCCATGAACTTCGAACTCAGCGCTGAACAACACCTGCTTACCGACAGTGCCCGTGCCTTTGCCAAGCGCGAGCTGGCACCGCATGCCGCCGACTGGGATCGCGACCACCACTTCCCCATCGATGTCATCCGCCGGGCGGCCGAACAGGGCTACCTGGCCCTGTGCATCGCCGAGCAAGACGGTGGGCTGGGTCTATCACGCCTGTCCAGCTCGCTGATCTTCGAGCAACTGGCCAGCGGCTGTGTGGCCACCACCGCCTATCTGACCATCCACAACATGGCCACCTGGATGCTCGCCAGCTTCGCGGAACAAGCTCTCAAAGACGCCTGGCTGCCTGGGTTGATCAGCGGCCAGTGGCTGGCCTCCTACTGCCTGACCGAGCCGAACGCTGGCTCCGACGCCGCCAACCTGCGCACCCGCGCTCGGCGAGATGGCGACGACTATGTGCTCGATGGCAGCAAATGCTTTATCTCCGGAGCCGGCAGTACCGATGTGCTGATCGTCATGGCGCGCACCGGTGCAGACGGCGCCAAGGGCATCTCCTGCTTTCTGGTGCCTGCCAATACGCCCGGCGTGAGCTACGGGCGTAACGAGGACAAGATGGGCTGGAAAGCCCAACCGACCCGCACCATCACCTTCGAGGGCGTGCGGATTCCCGCGAGCAACCGCATCGGCCCGGAAGGCGAAGGTTTTATCTACGCCATGAAAGGTCTCGATGGCGGTCGCATCAATATCGCCAGTTGCTCGCTCGGCGCGGCCCAGGCAGCCCTGGAGCAAAGCCTGCGCTATACCAGCGAACGCAAGCAGTTCGACAAAGCGCTGAGTGAGTTTCAAGCGCTGCAGTTCAAGCTCGCCGACATGCTCACCGACCTCACCGCCAGCAGACAGATGGTGCGCCTGGCCGCTCACAAAATCGACCAGGCCCACAGCGAAGCCAGCCTGTACTGCGCCATGGCCAAGCGCTTCGCCACCGACCGCTGCTTCAGCGTCTGCAACGAAGCCTTGCAACTGCACGGCGGTTACGGCTATCTGAATGACTATCCACTGGAGCGCTGGGTGCGCGACACCCGTGTGCATCAGATTCTGGAGGGCACCAACGAAATCATGCGGGTGATCATCGCCCGCCGCCTGCTGCAGCAGGACGGTATGCTCGATCGCCTGTTGTAGTTAGGTGCACGCGACGATGAACCCTATCGGGGACGACCATGAGCACAGCCATCGAAACCTACAAATCCGGCATCTTCGACCTGACCCACAAGCTCACCGTGGAAAAACACGGCCACACCGCACTCATCACCATCAACCACCCACCGGCCAACACCTGGGATCGCGACTCGCTGATCGGCCTCAAGCAAGTGGTCGAGCACCTTAACCGTGACGACGAGGTTTACGCCCTGGTGGTAACCGGCCAGGGGGCAAAATTCTTCAGCGCAGGCGCCGACCTGAATATGTTCGCCGACGGCGACAAGGCCCGCGCCCGCGAGATGGCGCGGCGCTTCGGTGAAGCCTTCGAAACTCTGCGCGATTTCCGTGGTGTGTCCATCGCCGCGATCAACGGCTACGCCATGGGCGGCGGCCTGGAGTGCGCGCTGGCCTGCGACATCCGTATCGCCGAGCGCCAGGCGCAGATGGCCCTGCCCGAAGCCGCCGTGGGCCTGCTGCCCTGCGCCGGTGGCACCCAGGCACTGCCCTGGCTGGTGGGCGAAGGCTGGGCCAAGCGCATGATTCTCTGCGGCGAGCGCCTCGACGCCGACACCGCCCTGCGCATCGGCCTGGTCGAGCAGGTGGTGGACACTGGCGAAGCGCGCGGCACCGCCTTGCTGCTGGCAAGCAAAGTCGCGCGGCAAAGCCCGGTGGCGGTGCGGACCATCAAACCGCTGATCCAGGGCGCCCGCCAACGCGGCCCGAACGCCTGGCTGCCGGAGGAACGCGAGCGTTTCGTCGACCTGTTCGACGCCGACGACACCCGCGAAGGGGTCAACGCATTTTTGGAAAAACGCGACCCGCAGTGGCGCAACAAGTAAGCCCAACAGTTGCACGCTCGTAGGGTGGACGTCGCCTTTCACGTCCACCACAACACACGCGGTGGATGGACAAAGCGCCATCCACCCTACGCGGGAAACACGCATGAATCTGCAATTCGAAGAACGCCCCAGCCTGCACGGCTACCGTATCGGCATCGCCAGCCTGGATGCCGAAAAAAGTCTCAACGCCCTTTCCCTGCCGATGATCGAGGCGCTCGATGCCCGCCTCAAGGCCTGGGCCGATGACCCCGAGATCGCCTGCGTGGTGCTGCGCGGCAACGGCGCCAAAGCCTTCTGCGCCGGTGGCGATGTGGTGCAACTCGTCCACCAGTGCCGCGAACATCCCGGTGAAGTGCCGCCCCTGGCGCAGCGCTTCTTCGCCGACGAATACCGCCTCGATTACCGCATCCACACTTATCCCAAACCATTCATCTGCTGGGCTCACGGCCATGTGCTCGGTGGCGGCATGGGCCTGCTGCAGGGTGCAGGCATCCGCATCGTCACCCCGAGCAGTCGCCTGGGCATGCCGGAAATCAACATCGGCCTGTACCCGGATGTCGGCGGCAGTTGGTTCCTCGCCCGCCTGCCCGGCAAGCTCGGCCTGTTCCTGGGCCTGACCGCCAGCGGCATGAATGCCCGTGACGCGCTGGATCTGAACCTGGCCGACCGCTTCCTGCGCGAGGATCAGCAAAGCGCCCTGCTCGACGGCCTGGTGCAACTGAATTGGCGCGAGCAGCCGCAGGCCCAACTGCACAGCCTGCTGCGCGCGCTAGAAAGCGAGGCGCGCAGCGAACTGCCTGCCGCGCAATGGCTGCCACGTCGCGCGCGCATCGATGAACTGCTCGATGTCGCCGACCTGCCAACTGCCGTACAAGCCATCAGCGCCTTACAAGAGGATGACGACGCCCTGCTCGCCCGCGCCGCCAAAACCCTGGCCCACGGCTGCCCGCTGACCGCGCACCTGGTCTGGGAGCAAATCCAGCGCGCCCGTCACCTATCGCTGGCCGAGGTGTTTCGCATGGAGTACGCCATGAGCCTGAACTGCTGCCGCCACCCGGAATTCCCCGAAGGCGTACGCGCCCGCCTGATCGACAAGGATCAAGCGCCGCGTTGGAACTGGCCAGACGTTGCAGCGATCCCGCCAGCCGTGGTCGACGCCCACTTCGCTCCAGCCTGGGACGGCGAACATCCATTGGCAGATTTGTAGCAGGGGCTTTTGTGGGAGGGTTTTAGCCGCGACCTGAAGAGCTGCAACCACTTACCAAGGAGCGACGGCATGGCCGATACGCAGCAGCAAAAAGCCCTGGCCTTCCAGGCCCTGCACCAGCGTGAGCGATTGCTGGTGCTGCCCAACCCCTGGGATGCAGGCTCGGCGAAAATCCTCGCGGCACTCGGCTTCGAGGCACTGGCCACCACCAGCGCAGGCCTGGCCTTCAGTCTCGGGCGCGCCGATGGTGAAGGCCTGATCAGCCGCGAAGACACACTGGCCAATGCCCGCGCCATTGTCGAAGCCACACCACTACCGGTAGCCGCCGATCTGGAAAACGGCTTTGCCGATGAGCCCACAGGCTGCGCCGAAACCATCATCCAAGCTGCCGCCTGCGGCCTGGTCGGCGGCTCCATCGAAGATGCCAGCGGCAATCCGCAGGTGCCCATCTATCCGCTGGAGCTGGCAGTCGAGCGCATTCGCGCCTCGGTGGCAGCCGCACGCAGCCTGCCCTTTCCCTTCACCCTCTGCGCCCGTGCTGAAAACTTCCTGCACGGGCGCGAAGACCTGGCCGACACCCTGCGGCGCCTGGAAGCCTATGCCGAGGCAGGCGCCGATGTGCTCTATGCACCGGGCCTGAGCACCCGCGCACAAATCGACGCCGTGGTTCGCGCCGTGGCGCCACGACCGGTCAACGTGCTGCTGGGGCTGTCCAGCAGCGCCCTGACGCTGGACGACCTGAGCGAACTGGGCGTGCGCCGCGTCAGCGTCGGCTCCAGCCTCGCGCGTGCCGCCTTTGGCGGTTTCCTGCAGGCCGCACGCGCACTGCGCCAGGGCGATGCCGGCTTCGCCAGAGATGCCGCGCCCTTCGCCGAACTCAACGACCTGTTCAAAGCCGGGCAGTAACCTCCATGCAATTTGGGTCATGGGCCTGTGGCAGGGGCTTTAGCCGCGACCGGCAGAGCAACGGGAACCGACACGATTGATGCGTGATTGATTGGCATTGAGCCGTACCCCAAGAGCAACAAGCAAAGGAGAGGCAGCATGACTCATATCGCCTTTATCGGCCTCGGCAACATGGGCTTGCCTATGGCCCGCAACCTGCTCAAGGCTGGCTACCCGCTGAGCGTATTCGACCTGCAGCGCAGCGCCGTCGACACCCTGGTAGGTGAAGGCGCACTAGCTGCCGACAGCGCTACGGACGCCGCCTCGCGAGCGCAGGTGGTGATCAGCATGCTGCCGGCCAGCCGTCATGTGACTGACCTGTATCTGGGCGAGAACGGCCTGCTCGAACGACTCAAGACAGGCACGCGGGTGATCGAGTGCTCGACCATCGCCCCGGAGGCAGCGCGTAAGGTACACACCGCCGCCCGTGAGCGCGGCATCGTCCTGCTCGATGCTCCCGTCTCTGGCGGCACCAGCGGCGCAGCCGCCGCAACCCTGACGTTCATGGTTGGCGGTGACACCGAGGCACTGGAAAAAGCCCGGCCGATTCTCGCCGCCATGGGCCGCAACATCTTTCACGCCGGGCCCGCAGGCGCCGGCCAGGTGGCCAAGGTGTGCAACAACCAGGTGCTGGCCGTGCAGATGATCGCCACCGCCGAAGCCATGGCCTTGGGCGTGGCCAACGGCCTGGAGCCAATAGTGCTGGCAGAAATCATGCGCCAGAGCTCAGGCGGCAACTGGACGCTGGAGAAGTACAACCCCTGGCCAGGCGTGATGGAACACGCGCCTGCGTCCAACGACTACAGCGGCGGCTTCATGGTCGAATTGATGGCCAAGGACCTCGGCCTAGCCCAGGAAACCGCCAACCACAACGGCAACAGCGCACCGATGGGCGCCCTGGCCCTGCAGCTTTATCGCTTGCTGCTCAAACAGGGCAAGGGCAAACAGGACTTCTCGGTGGTACAGCAGTTATTTATCTAGCGGCTACGCTCACCCATACCGCGCGGCTGCTGATAGCGCTCTTGCGAGTAACGCCGATCACCGTTACCCCAACCGCCACGGGGCCTGCCATCTGCGCCACGTGAGTCGTAACGGCGGTTGCCCTGGTATTGCTCATAACGTGGCTGTGGCCGCTGATGCCGAGGATAATCGGCCCGGTAGCGTGGCGGTGGCGCGTAACGTGGCGGTGTCGGCGGCGGCAGGTAACGGCGATCTTGCCGGTAACCATAGCGGCGCTCCTCATAGTAGTAACCCGGCACCACGTACACGGGCGGTGAGTATGTGTCGCGGCGGTAGCCATCGTTGTAGCGATAGTCGTAGTAGCCATAACCGGGTTGGTCGTAACCACCCCCGTATACCGTGCAACCCGACAGTGACAGCAACAGCATAAGCAGGATTTTTTTGGGCATGGCGGCCTCCTTTCGACCGCAGGGCACAGGGTCGGCATATGCCGACATAGGGAGGGGCTCCCTGTTCGTTCAGACACCGGCAACACCCTTAGGTGCAGTACCGCCCCATGGCCCGGCACAACGCCCCAGCAAGCAGCGCACAGCGATAAATCGCACCAACACGACGCACGCATTACATCCACATCAAGCCAGATACCGCGCCGCGCGGGTCTTCCAGCACCTGGCACGATGTTCGCTTTAGGCCAAAGGTGCAGGAAATGCCCGGTGCGCCGGGTACGCGGCACCACAATTTGTAACAAATAGCTGACTAGGGTTCCGGCTCGCCGATAAAGCGAGTGACTGGTCCGAGAGTTGGCGACCTCCTTCGAGGTTACACGGCGGGATAAAAGCCCGGGAGAACGCGCCCCATCCGTGGGGAAACGCCGCGAACTCCTGCCCGCCCTTTCTCGAACTGGAGGTTCCTCATGCGTAAGTCCCGTCTACTCTCCGTTCTCGCTGCCGCCGGTCTTGGCGCCGCGCTCAGCCTGTCCGCGCAGGCTGCTCCGAAAACCGACTTCAAGGTGTGCTGGACCATCTACGCCGGCTGGATGCCCTGGGAATACGGCGCCGCTCAAGGCATCGTCGACAAATGGGCGAAGAAGTACGACATCAACATCGACGTGGTGCAGATCAACGACTACGTCGAGTCGATCAACCAGTACAGCGTCGGCCAGTTCGACGGCTGCACCATGACCAACATGGACGCCCTGACCATCCCCGCCGCCGGTGGTGTGGACAGCACCGCGCTGATCATCGGCGACTTCTCCAATGGCAACGACGGCGTCGTGGTCAAAGGCGAAGGCAAGACCCTGGCCGACCTCAAGGGCATGGACGTCAACCTCGTTGAGCTGTCGGTTTCGCATTACCTGCTGGCCCGTGGCCTGGAGAGCGTCGGCCTAAGCGAACGCGACCTCAAGGTGGTTAACACCTCCGACGCCGATATGGTCGCTGCCTTCTCCACACCCGGCGTGCAGGCAGCGGCCACCTGGAACCCGCTGCTGGCCGAGATCGAAGCCACACCGAGCGTGACCAAGGTGTTCGATTCCAGCCAGATCCCTGGCGAAATCATCGACCTGATGGTGGTCAACAGCGCAACGCTCAAGGACAACCCCGCCCTGGGCAAGGCGCTGACCGGTGCCTGGTACGAAATCATGGCCACCATGGGCAGCGATTCGGCCGAAGGCAAAGCGGCCCGCGAACACATGGCCAAGGCCTCCGGCACCGACCTGGTCGGCTACGAGGCGCAACTGGCGGCGACCAAGATGTTCTACACCGCCAAAGACGCCGTGGCCTTCGCCACCAGCGCGCAACTGCCGGCAACCATGACCAAGGTGGCCGAGTTCTCCTTCGCCCACGGCCTGCTCGGCGATGGCGCGCAGAGCAGCGACGCCATCGGCATGAGCTTCGCCGGCGGTGTGACCACCGGTGACCAGGGCAACCTCAAGCTGCGCTTCGACCCGAGCTACATGCAGATGGCCGCCGACGGCAAGCTCTGACGCCTCTCCCGCCCGTTCCCCTAGGGAACGGGTTCAGGCCCCAAGCCAACCGAGAGATCCCATGCGCCTGATCAATCGACACCCGGATCGCGGCAGCCGCCTGCTGCTGATCCTCCTGCCCTTCGCGCTCGTACTGCTGGTGTACTTCAGCAGTTCGACCACGCGCCTGGCGGAGAACCCCAACGACAAGCTACTGCCCAGTGCCGCGCAGATGGCCGACGCCATCGACCGTCTGGCCTTTACCGAGGACAAACGCACTGGTCAGTATCTGTTCTGGGCTGACAGCGCCTCAAGCCTGAGGCGCCTGGCCCTGGGTCTGGGCATTGCCGCACTGGTCGGCCTGACCCTGGGCATTGCCGCCGGCAGCCTGCCGCTGTTCGGCGCACCGCTGTCGCCGCTGCTCACCGTGCTGTCGATGATCCCGCCACTGGCCATCCTGCCGATCCTGTTCATCGTCTTCGGCCTTGGCGAGCTGTCCAAGGTCATGCTGATCGTCATTGGCGTCACGCCGATGCTGGCGCGTGACCTCGAACAGCGCGCGCGGGAAATACCCAATGAGCTGCTGATCAAGGCGCAAACCCTCGGTGCCAGCACCTGGACGCTGATCCTGCGTCTGGTACTGCCGCAATTGCTGCCGCGTCTGCTCATTTCCCTGCGCCTGGTGCTGGGGTCGGCCTGGCTGTTTCTGATCGCCGCCGAAGCCATCGCCTCCACCGACGGTCTGGGCTACCGCATTTTCCTCGTGCGCCGCTACATGGCCATGGACGTGATACTGCCTTACGTGGCCTGGATCACCCTGCTGGCCTGGGCCATGGACCTGGGCCTGCGCCAGCTCACCCGCCTGTGCTTCCCCTGGTATGAAGGAGCCAAGGCATGAGCGCCTTCATTGAAGTGAAAAACGTCTGGCAACAATATGGCGACCAGACCGTGCTGGAGCGTCTCGACCTGAGCATCGCCGAGGGTGAGTTCTGCACCCTGGTCGGCGCTTCCGGTTGCGGCAAGTCCACCTTCCTGCGCCTGCTGCTTGGCCAGGAGCGTCCCAGCCGTGGGCAGATCCTGCTCGGCGGCGAGCCACTGACCGCCGAGCCAGATCCCAGCCGAGGCGTGGTGTTCCAGCGCTACTCGGTGTTCCCGCACCTGAGCGTGCTGGACAACGTCGCCCTCGGCCTGGAGCTGCGCCAGTCACGGCTGCTCGGCCGCCTGTTCGGCGCCGCCAAGCGCGAAGCCCGCGAACGTGCAGCCGAGATACTCACCAAGGTCGGCCTCGCTCACGCTCTGGACAAATACCCCAGCGCCCTCTCCGGTGGCATGCAGCAGCGTCTGGCCATCGCTCAGGCGCTGATCATGAAGCCGCGCGTGCTGCTGCTGGACGAGCCCTTTGGCGCACTCGACCCCGGCATCCGCAAGGACATGCACGCCCTGCTGCTGGAACTGTGGCACGCAACCGGGCTGACCGTGTTCATGGTCACCCACGACCTGTCCGAGGGCTTCAGCCTCGGCACGCGGCTGATGGTCTTCGACAAGCTGCGCCACGACCCACATGCCCCAGGCGCCTATGGCGCTCGGGTGACCTACGACATCCCTCTCAACGAAGGCCGCCGCAGCCAGCGCGCGGCAGCCGACCTGCTGCCCGCACACCTGCTCGGCAGCCTGCAACCCACTCACCAAGGAGCCTGAGCATGACTGCCTCTCTCGCCCTGCGTCCGACCCTGTATGAAGAGACCGTCCCTGGCGGCGGCCACACCTCCTTCATCCTCAAGCGCGGCCAACTGCTGCGCATCACCGATATCCAGGGCGGCGCCAACGTCAGCCTGCTGCTGTTCAACGCCCTGGAGAAAAGCGAACGGCTGAACCTGCCCGACACCCTCAAGGGTCAGCACACCGCCAAGCTCACCGCCGGCCACTGCCTGTACTCGGACATGGGCAAGGTACTGGCGGCCATCACCGCTGACACCTGTGGCTGGCACGACAGCTTCGGCGGCGTACTCAATGCCGAGGAAACGCTGGAGAAGTACGGCCAGGGCCGCTATCAGGAACTGCGCAACGGCTTCTTCCGCAATGGCATGGACAACCTGCTGGTGGAAATGGGCAAGTGGGATCTCGCGCTGGCCGACCTGCTGATGAACCTCAACCTGTTCAGCCGTGTGGACGTCGATGCCGAGGGCGCCTTCCACTTCCAGCCCAATAACAGCAAAGCCGGCGACTACATCGAGCTGTACGCACCGATGGACACCCTGGTGGTGCTCACCGCCCTGCAGCACCCGATGGACCCGAACCCGCAATACGCGCCCAAGCCGGTGCAACTGACCTGGAGCAAGGTCGACAGCGACGGCATCAGCGTGCTGTGCCGCACCTCGCGCCCGGAAAACGGCCGCGCCTTCCACAACACCGAACGCCAGTACATCTGAGGGCTGCCGAAATGACCCTGACCGCCAGCACCCTGCATCCCGAAACCGCCGTATTCCGCCACACCATCCCAGCGGGCGAGCCTTACCTGTTCGAAGTCAAGGCCGGGCAGACCCTGCGCCTGCACGACCTGGAAGGCAACCAGGCGATCGATACCCTGTTCTTCGCCGCCGCCAACCCGCGCGAACGCTTCGACCCGCAGCGCACCCTGCGCAAGCAAAACAAGGTCTACCTGACCACCGGCACCGTGCTCTATTCCAACCTCGGCAACCCGTTGCTGACCATCGTTACCGACACCTGCGGCCGCCACGACACCCTCGGCGGCGCCTGCGCGCAGGAGAGCAACACCGTCAGATATGCACTCGATAAGCGCTATATGCATAGCTGCCGCGACAACTTCCTGCGCGCCAGCCTGCACGACGGCCGCCTGAGCAAGCGCGACCTCGGCGCCAACATCAACTTCTTCATGAACGTACCCGTCACCCCCGAAGGCGGCCTGACCTTCGAGGACGGCATCTCCGCGCCCGGCAAATACGTGGAACTGAAAGCCGAGACCGACGTGATCGTGCTGATCTCCAACTGCCCGCAACTGAACAACCCCTGCAACGGCTGGAACCCAACCCCCGCCGAAGTGCTGGTGTGGGACTGACGTAGGGCGGGTGAAACCCGCCAAAACCCCAGCCGAAACGCTGGCACAGAACCAACGTAGGGCGGGTGCAACCCGCCAAGGCCCGGCGGGTTTCACCCGCCCTACAAATCGTCCCGCCAACACGCGCGGCACGCATCACCGGATTTTTCGCCACGGACGACCGTGGTGCACGACAAATGACGGCGGGACGGCCCGCCACGCCCTTCGAGGGTCAATGACGATGTTCGACAAACTCCTGATCGCCAACCGTGGCGCCATCGCCTGCCGCATCCTGCGCACCCTGCGCGAGCTGAACGTCGGCGGCGTGGCCGTGTACTCCGAAGCCGACGCCGCCAGCCTGCATATCCAGCAGGCCGACGAGGCCTTCTCCCTCGGCGAAGGCCCGGCCGCGCAAACCTATCTTGTCGTGGAGAAAATTCTCGACGTCGCCAAACGCACCGGCGCCAAAGCCATCCACCCCGGCTACGGCTTTCTCTCCGAAAACGCGGCGTTTGCCGAAGCCTGCGAAGCGGCCGGTATCGCCTTCGTCGGCCCGACGCCCGAGCAACTGCGCGTGTTCGGCCTCAAGCACACCGCCCGTGCCCTGGCCAAGCAGCACGGCGTGCCGATGCTCGAAGGCACCGAGCTGCTGGAAAACCTCGACGCAGCGCTCAAGGCCGGTGAGCAGGTCGGCTATCCGGTGATGCTGAAAAGCACCGCTGGCGGCGGCGGTATCGGCATGCGCGTGTGCCGTTCGGCGGCGGAACTCTCCGATGCCTTCGAGGCGGTCAAGCGCCTGGGGCAGAACAACTTCAGCGACAGCGGCGTATTCATCGAAAAGTACATCCAGCGTGCCCGCCATCTGGAAGTGCAGGTGTTCGGCGACGGCCAGGGCGAAGTGCTCGCCCTCGGCGTGCGCGACTGCTCGGTACAACGGCGCAACCAGAAGGTGCTGGAAGAAACACCAGCGCCGAACCTGCCCACCGGCATGGCCGATGAGCTGTGCGCCGCCGCCATCAAACTGGCCAAGGCGGTGAATTACCGCAGCGCCGGCACCGTCGAATTCGTCTACGACAGCGAGGCCGAGCGCTTCTACTTCCTCGAAGTGAACACCCGCCTGCAGGTCGAGCACGGCGTCACCGAACAGGTGTGGGGCGTCGATCTGGTGCGCTGGATGATCGAGCTGGCCGCAGGCGATCTGGCGCCGCTCAATGAACTGGCCAACGCACTCAAGCCGTCCGGCCATGCCATCCAGGCACGGCTGTACGCCGAAGATCCGGGCCGTGACTTCCAGCCCAGCCCCGGCCTGCTCACCGCCGTGCAGTTTCCCGAAGCCGACGGCAAGGCGCTGCGTATCGATACCTGGGTCGAGGCTGGTTGCGAGATCCCGCCCTATTTCGACCCGATGATCGCCAAACTGATCACCTGGGCACCCAGTCGAGATGAAGCCTGCAACGCGCTGGACAAAGCCCTTGGCGATTCCGTGCTGTACGGCGTTGAATGCAACCGCGACTACCTGCGCCAGATCCTGGCCGATACCCCGTTCGCCAGCGGCTCGCCATGGACGCGCTGCCTGGAAAACCTCGTCTATCAGGCGAGCACCTTCGAAGTGCTCAGCGCCGGCACCCAGACCAGCGTGCAGGACGTCCCCGGCCGCCTCGGCTACTGGGCCGTTGGCGTGCCGCCGTCCGGGCCGATGGACAGCCGCGCGCTGCGCCTGGGCAACCGCCTGCTCGGTAACGAAGAGGGCGCCGCCGGCCTGGAAATCACCATGAGCGGCCCCACATTGCGCTTCAATACCGACGCCGTGGTCGCCGTCACTGGCGCCGAGATTCCGCTGAGCATCGACGGCGTCGCCCAGCCGCTGAACACCGCGCTGCTGATCCGCGCAGGCAGCACCCTGGCCCTCGGCACCATCGCAGGCCCCGGTGCGCGCAGCTACCTGAGCATTCGCGGCGGCATCCAGGTGCCAGACTATCTGGGCAGCAAGAGCACCTTCACCCTCGGCCAGTTCGGCGGCCACGCGGGCCGCGCCCTGCGCGCTGGCGATGTACTGCATCTGCTGCCGCTCGATAGCAGCGAAGCCGGCGCACAACTGCCCGCCGAGCTGTGCCCGCCCCTGCCAGCGGTACGCGAACTGCGCGTGATCTACGGCCCGCACGGCGCCCCGGAATACTTCACACCCGCCTATGTCGACAGCTTCCTGGCCACTGACTGGGAAGTGCACTTCAACTCCAGCCGCACCGGCGTACGCCTGATCGGCCCGAAACCGGAATGGGTGCGCGACAGCGGTGGTGAAGCCGGCCTGCACCCCTCCAATATCCACGACAATCCCTACGCCATCGGCGCGGTAGATTTTACCGGCGACATGCCGGTGATCCTCGGCCCGGACGGCCCCAGCCTCGGCGGCTTCGTCTGCCTGGTGACCATCATCGAGGCCGACCTCTGGCAGCTCGGCCAACTCAAGGCCGGCGACAAGGTGCGCTTCGTGCCGGTGGATATCGCCACAGCGCGGGAGTTGGCGCAAAGCAATGCACGCGAATACGCCGAACTTTGTAGGAACGGCCGGGCGGCGCTCCGCTTTAGCCGCGATGCAGGCGACACCGAAATCGCGGATAAATCCGCTCCTACAGACACGACCGTAGCCCGGATGCAATCCGGGGAAATCGCAGCACCTGAGTCCCGGATTGCATCCGGGCTACAAAGCCCCATCGTCCTCGACCTCGGCCAAGCCGACACCCGCCTGGTCGCGCGCCTGTCCGGTGACACCCACCTGCTGCTGGAAATCGGCCAGCCGGAACTCGATCTGGTGCTGCGCTTCCGTGGCCATGCGCTAATGCAGGCGCTGGAGGCCAAGCAACTGGGCGGCGTAATCGACCTGACGCCGGGCATCCGCTCGCTGCAAGTGCATTACCAGCCGGAAACCCTGGCCCTGCGAACACTGCTCGATATCGTCGCCGGTGAGTGGGACGCCGTATGCGCTGCGCAAGACCTGCGCGTGCCGTCGCGTATCGTCCACCTGCCGCTGTCCTGGGACGATCCGGCTTGCCAGTTGGCAATCGACAAGTACATGACCACCGTGCGCAAGGACGCCCCCTGGTGCCCGAGCAACCTGGAGTTCATCCGCCGCATCAACGACCTGCCGAATCTGGACGAGGTGTACCGCACCGTGTTCGACGCCAGCTACCTGGTCATGGGCCTGGGCGACGTCTACCTCGGCGCGCCGGTGGCCACCCCGCTCGACCCGCGCCATCGCCTGGTCACCACCAAGTACAACCCGGCGCGTACCTGGACGGCGGAAAACTCCGTCGGCATCGGCGGCGCCTACATGTGCGTGTACGGCATGGAAGGCCCAGGCGGCTACCAGTTCGTAGGTCGCACCCTGCAGATGTGGAACCGCTACCGCGCGGTCGAAGCCTTCGACGGCAAGCCCTGGCTGCTGCGCTTCTTCGACCAGATCCGCTTCTACCCGGTATCGGCTGACGAACTGCTGCGCATCCGCCGCGACTTCCCGCTGGGCCGCTACCCGCTGCGCATCGAACAGAGCGAACTGGCCCTGGCCGACTACCAGCAGTTTCTCGACGCCGAAGCCGACGGCATCGCCGCCTTCCGCGAGCAGCAGCGCGCCGCCTTCGACGCCGAACGCCAACGCTGGATCGACAGCGGCCAGGCGCACTTCGAGGTCGAGGAAGCCGCGCCCGAGCAGGATGAGGACGCCCCGCTCGCTGTAGGCCAACACGCCATCGAAAGCCATGTCGCCGGCAACCTCTGGCAGGTGCAGGTCGAAGTTGGCGCGCAGGTGCAGGCCGGCG
Source organism: Pseudomonas sp. 8Z (assembly GCF_902506535.1). Classification (GTDB taxonomy): domain Bacteria; phylum Pseudomonadota; class Gammaproteobacteria; order Pseudomonadales; family Pseudomonadaceae; genus Aquipseudomonas. Next base: position 157,214 of record NZ_LR733826.1, on the reverse strand, counting down.
ACGTGCTGGTAATCCTCGAATCGATGAAGATGGAGATTCCGCTCACTGCGCCGATGGCCGGCACCGTGCGCGAAGTGCGCGTACAACCGGGCTCACCCGTGAGGGCCGGGCAACGTGTGGTGGTGCTGGAAGAAGCCTGAAAACATCGCCGCTAAAGCGCCTCCCACAGGACCCACGAACATCCTGTGGGCGGCACATCTGCGCACAACGGCTGGGCGGTATTGCGCCTCAACCACGATCGCGACATCTAATCGCCCCCGTAGGAGCGGCTTCAGCCGCGATCTCACCAAAGCCCCAAGCGCCACCTGTGGGAGGGGCTTTAGCCGCGACCGCTTCACCTCCCACCGCCCCCAATCGCGGATAAATCCATCTAATCGCCCCCCGTGGGAGCGGCTTCAGCCGCGATCCCGCAATAGCCCCAAGCGCCACCTGTGGGAGGGGCTTTAGCCGCGACCGCTTCACCTCCCACCGCCCCATCGCGGATAAATCCGCTCCTACAACAACCCCGTAGCCCGGATGCATCCTATGGGAGGCAAAGCAGCACACTGGCAGGGCCGGGCGTCATTCCACTTCAGCCACGATCTCGCCCTCTAATCCACCCGTGGGAGCGGCTTTAGCCGCGATCTCACCAAAGCCCCAAGCGCCACCTGTGGGAGGGGGCTTTAGCCGCGACCGCTTCACCTCCCACCGCCCCATCGCGGATAAATCCGCTCCTACACCCCCCCTATTAGCCAAACATCCATAGCCGATAAAACAGCGCCAACTGTGATCACAACTGGCGCTTTCCACGCCCAACCAGCTAGCATCACGCCATCAACTCGCCCCACGGATTCACCCATGCCCCTGCGCCGCCAAAGGCAAACGCAAACCTCGCTGAGGTTGCTCCTCCTGTTCCTGCTTGGCAGCGGCTTTCTCAGCACCACATTGCTGAGCTACCACGCCTCGCGTGATTCGATCCGCGACAGCATCGTCAACACCGAACTGCCGCTGACCTCCGACACCGTCTACTCGGAAATCCAGAAAGATCTGGTGCGCCCCATCCTCATCTCCTCAATGATGGCCCGCGACACCTTCCTGCGTGACTGGGTGCTGGCCGGCGAGCACGACCCGGCGCAGGTCACTCGCTACCTGCGCGAAGTGCAGGAACACTACGGCGCCGTCACCAGCTTCTTCGTCTCCGACAAAACCCGCACCTATTACCAGGCCAGAGGCGTGCTCAAACAGGTCAGGCCGGACGAGCCGCGCGACCTGTGGTACTACCGCGTGCGTGGCCTACGCGAACCCTACGAAATCAACGTCGACGTCGACATGGCCAACGCCGACCGCCTGACCATTTTCATCAACTACAAAGTGCTGGACTACGACGGCAAATTCATCGGCGCCGCCGGCGTAGGCCTGGCTGTCGACGCCGTGGTCAAGCTGATAGACGAATACCAGCAACGCTACGAGCGCAGCGTCTACTTCGTCGACACAATGGGCCACATCACCCTCACCGGCACCCAAGGCGGGCCGATGGGCGCGAAAGTCGGCGACTCGCTCGCCGACATCGACAGCCTCAGCGAACTGCTGGAAAAACTGCCAACGCCACAGAGTGGCCGCTTCGAATACCAGGAGCATGGCCGCGAGCACTTCCTCAACGTGCGCTACATTCCCGAGCTGGAGTGGTATCTGTTCGTCGACAAACAAGACCAGGCCCTGACCGACATCCGCCACGGCCTCTACCTCAACCTGCTGCTATGCCTGATGGTCACCGCCATCGTCCTCACCCTGGTCAGCCTGGCGATCCGCCGCTACCAGCACCGCATCGACGCCCTCGCCACCACCGATAGCCTCACCGAACTGCCCAACCGGCGCGGCTTCGATCTGCTCGCCGAACAAGCCCTGCAAGAAGCGCAGCGCGACAGCATCCCGCTGTGCGCGCTGCTGCTGGATCTGGACCACTTCAAGCTGATCAACGACGAGCACGGCCACCTGGCAGGTGATGCAGTGCTGCGCCGCTTCGCCGAACAATTGCGCGGCGCCCTGCGCCAGTCCGACATCCTCTGCCGCTGGGGCGGCGAGGAATTTATCGTGCTACTGAAAAACAGCGACCGCCAAGCCGCCCATGAACTGGCGGAAAAACTGCGCCAGCACTGCGCCGCACAACGCTACCCGGTGAGTGATAAAACACTGCAAGTGACCGTCAGCCTCGGCCTCAGCCAGTGGCAGCCGGGCGAAAGCCTGCACGCCCTACTGGGCCGCGCCGACCGCGCCCTGTACCGCGCCAAGCAGGCCGGGCGCGACCGCGTGTGCAGCGATAACTGATGGACACCCAACGCTGCCCGCTATGCGGCAAAGCCAACCAATGCAGCATCGCCGCTGGCCGCAGCGACGAGCCTTGCTGGTGCTTCGAAGCCAAAATCGACCCCAACGCGCTGGAGCGCCTGACGCCCGCGCAACGCGACCAAGCCTGCCTGTGCCCGGCCTGCGCCGGTGCCGTCGCAGCCGCCAAACGCAACGAGCGCGACTGAGCCATGCGCCTGGATCGCTTCCTCAGCAACTTCCCGCGCTTCAGCCGCCAGGACAGCCGCCTGCTAATCAGCGCCGGGCGCCTGCGCGTGGACGGCCAGATCGTCCGCGACCCACTCCATGAGATCCGCGACTTCCAACGCGTGGAGCTGGATGACGAACTGCTGCAAGCCGGGCGCAGCGCGCGCTACTGGATGCTGCACAAACCGGTCGGCGTGGTCAGCGCCACCGAACACGACAAACACCGCACCGTACTCGACCTGCTCGACGAGCCGGACAAACACGACCTGCACCTGGCCGGGCGCCTCGACCTGAACACCAGCGGCCTGCTGCTGATCACCAACGACGGGCGCTGGTCGCGGCGCATCACCCAACCACAGCAACGCAAACCCAAGGTCTACCACGTCACCACCGAACAGCCGATCACCGGCGAATACGCCGAGGTCTTCGCCCAAGGCCTGTACTTCGCCTATGAAGACCTGACCACCCTGCCCGCCCAACTGGAAATCCTCGACAGCCACAGCGCCCGCCTGACCCTGTTCGAAGGGCGCTACCATCAGGTCAAGCGCATGTTCGGCCACTTCCGTAACCGCGTCGTCACCCTGCACCGTGAAAGCATGGGCGCCATCACCCTCGACCCGCAGCTCGCCCCCGGCCAGTACCGCGCCCTGACAGCTACGGAAATCGCCAGCGTCTGAGCGCCTCTCATCGCGCCAAACGGCAACCCGACCAACGGTCAAAACAATCACAGATAAAAATGTGACTTACCCTTGCGCGGCTGCAAGGCACCTGCTTGAATCGAATCATAAGTCTGCGCATGACCAAATAGTCACAGCGAGAGACGCATATATCTTCGTCAGTTGCTGGTGCTCTGCACCGATTGGATTCCTGCCTGGTAACACCGCTTATTCCGGCCCTAAAAAGCCTGGAATATCCGCCCGTTACGATCCTAACTGATTGAAATTCCTATACTTATAAAAATCCCCTGCCTGACATCAAGCTGTCACGCTCAGGCGCTTTTCTTCTCTGCTGAAGCACAGCGAACGGCCAACCGCTCGCCACGACCCACTTGCGCCAGGAGGAAACGACATGAGGCCAGAAACCGCAGTCGTCGAGATCAACAGGAAGCACAAGGTACACACGGAGTTCTACGGCAATCCGGCAGCAAGCAAGACCATCATCCTGGTCAACGGCTCACTGGCCACCACCGCCTCGTTCGCGCAAACGGTCAAATACCTACAGCCACAATTCAACGTGGTGGCCTTCGACCTGCCCTACGCCGGCCAGTCGAAGCCCTACAACACGGACTTCACCCCGATAACCAAGGAAGACGAAGCAGCGATCCTGCTGCACCTGATCGACCACTACGGCGCCAACTACCTGATGTCCTTCTCCTGGGGCGGCGTCGCCTCCCTGCTCGCCCTCGCGCAACGCCCGGCGACACTGGAGAAAGCCGCCATCTGCTCCTTCTCGCCGATCCTCAACGTGCCGATGCTCGACTACCTGCACAAGGGCTTGCGCTTCCTCGGCTCGGTAGATCGCGACAACGTAGCCCTGCTGGTCAACAGCACCATCGGCAAACACCTGCCCTCACTGTTCAAGCGCTTCAACCACAAACACATCAGCACCCTTGATGAACACGAGTACCGGCAGATGTACGCACACATCAAACAGGTGCTGGGCATGGAAGCGCACTGCCGCAAGGAATGCCTGCAGGCCATCGACATCCCACTGCTGTTCGTCAACGGCGACCGCGACGAATACACCTCAGTGGAAGACGCCTGCCTGTTCGCCCAACACATCGACAACGCCCAGTTCGCCGTGATCGACGATGCCGGCCACTTCCTCGACATGGAGCACAAGGCTGCCTGGCTGCAGAGCCAACGCGTACTGCTGGACTTCTTCAACGCCCCCAGCAAACGCCTGCAACTGCCAGTCAAAGGCGACCTGCGCGAACTGCAGGCGATGGCGGTATGAAGAGCACCAAGCGCAAAGCGAATGCGCTTTGCGCTTCATTTCCGCCGCAGGTTCCGGTATAAAGGCACCCGCTGCGGGTGTCGTATAATGGTAATACCCTAGCTTCCCAAGCTAGAGCCGTGGGTTCGATTCCCATCACCCGCTCCAGACAGCCAAGCAAAAGCCCCGTCATCACTGACGGGGCTTTTTCGTTTCTGGCGTTTGAAAGGCTTGACCGCAAGGGTTTGGGCCGGGAAAGATGGCGCTTTGCGATCAGACGGGAAAGGCGTCAGGCAGAAAATAAATCTGTCACCTTTTCGTCACAGGAAGCAGCTAGACGCTGGTATGCCGTAGGACTTGACTAAGCAGAGGAGCGTCATGGCAGATGCTTGATTTTGGCTCAGGTTCCCCTAAAATGAGGGCATGTCAGCGACTAGGAGTAGCTCCAGTCAACAGTCTGACCTCTAGGCGCCTTTATCCTTTTTACGTTTGTACCGCTCTTCTTGATGCAAGGCATAAGAAGAGCGGTACAAATAGTAAAAAACCTCCTCGGCACCTAGCAGCACTCTCCAGCCTCCAGCTCAAGCCAGTACCTACATTCCCGACTCCTAGCACTCCTTGTTTCGCATCCTGCGGTAACATCTGCTATGCCTCATCGTCACGACCTCACGCCAATTGGTAGCTAGAGCAATTGGCTCGCATCAGGTGAAGACCTTTATGAACAAGAAGAAACTAGAAGTCCTATTTGAGGCCATGTATCACGGAAAATACAGCTTCAAAGACTTCATAGAAAGTGACATAAGTGCTGAATATGCATCATTCAAAGCAAAAGAACGCACAATATACCGAACAACAAAAAAACTGAAAACATTTCACTCTTTCATTAGCTTATTCATACTTGAATACCTGAACATCAACCCAAGAGTAGTCTACTCATATAGAAAAGGCTTCAACTCCCTTGACGCCGTTTCCAAACACGCCCAAAGCAAATATTTCTTTCAAACAGACATTGAACATTTCTTTGAGAACTTAACCACACCACTAATACGAAAAACCATACTAAATAATTCTGACAACAGCCCCGTACTAGACATCGAAAACCATATCGACAGGATAGTAGAGCTCACCACACTTAACAATTCTCTGCCACTGGGATTCTCCTCATCACCAGTAATGAGCAATGCCTGCCTTTATGATTTCGACAACGAATTAGAGAAACTTTGCATACAGAACGAACTAATTTATACGCGATACTCAGACGACATAATCATATCAAGCCAAAATCAAGAAAAAATAGAACCTATTGAAAGCACAATCGAATTTATTTTAAACAAGCATCACAATGGACAACTAAATCTAAACAAACAAAAAAGCAAACACACACGAAAAGGAAACAAAGTAAAACTCCTAGGATTGGCCATACTGCCAAACGGAAAAGTAACCATTGACATAAAGATAAGAAATGAAATCGAAGTATTACTTTTCCACTATGTAAATGACAGAGATAAATTTCTTGATCATGAAAAAATAAAGCAAGACATGACAAAGGGAGTTGACTTACTCTTCGGGTACTTAAACTACGTAAGCACCATAGATAAAAATTACCTAGAAAAACTCAGAAAGAAATTTGGCGCAACCGTAATAGACATGTTCTTACACAGAACAAAAAAGAAAGAGGATCGCCATGCAAATAACTTTTGAAGTTAGGCGCGTCCAACATGTCGAGTCCCTAACTCTCTCTCTAAATCTTTCAGAGCATAAGATATCTTGTATCGTAGGAAAAAACGGAGTCGGCAAAACAACCCTTATCAAAGCAATAAAAAACTTCTCACTTGCGGACACCTTTAAAAAAACCTCCGCCGATTCAATCTTCCACAAGAACAGCAACATAACGTACAAAGTCAACGAAGAAATTTATAGCTTCGAGTATGTCGAAAACATAAGCAGCCTTAACTGCAAAAAAAACATACCAGACGAGATCAAGGAAAACATCGACGTAGAACTGCCACTACCTCACGGCCAGCGCTTCAATTTCTTTCAGACGATAAGCAATGTTGACGACGACATAAGGCGCGCCGTTGTTTTAGAACAATACTCAAGACCAGATGACTTAATTTCCTTTTTAAGCGAAATATATGATAGCGACAAATTCAACAACATCAGAGCCATCAAAGTCAAAAACAGCGAATATTACTGCATAGTACTGCCAGAAAATAAATACATACGCGAAGATTACCTAAGCTCTGGCGAATACTTACTAATAAGCCTATACAGAAAAATAAAAAGCCGCCGAAAACTTATCGTAATAGATGAAATAGATATTTCCCTGGACGCAGCAGCCCAGGTAAGGCTGATACGTTGGCTAAGGGCATGCTGCACAGAGTTCCAGATAAACATCCTATTCACATCTCACTCCTTAGCAATGATACGAATGCTCGATGATGGAGAGCTGTATTACATGCAGGAGAATGATGCAACAACAGAAATCAAAGAGGTCTCATACAACTACATAAAAAGCGTAATGTTTGGCTTTAACGGGTATGACAAATACATACTAACCGAGGACATTACTCTAAGAGACTTCCTGCAGCACATAATTGCCAAATACTGCCCAAACACATTCTACAAGTACCACATAATACACACAGGCACAGCAGCTAGCGTCGCCGACTTATTGCAACGCAACATCAATGAAGAGTTCTTATCGATAGAGAGAAATGTAATAGCCATTATGGATGGAGACATGCGAAACGAGGAAATAGGCAGCCGCCCCAATACATATTGCATTCCTTTAGATAGTGTCGAGAAGGCGCTGCATGATCTTCACGAGAATGGCGGAGTGCACCCAAGAATCACAGGACATATACCGCGCAAAGAGCATAAAAGAGTATTCAAGGATTTATTAATCAGAAATCTCATGAGCAAAAGTGAAATATTTGAACTTCTCTGCAATACCTACAATGAAGACATTGAAGCCTTCGCAGTGAATCTAAGAAATTTCCTCTATCCTATGAGGCTTTAGAATGTCGAAAAAGTGTCGAAATCACTGCAAGGGATAGCGAAAAAATGCAATTGGCCTTGGTCTACAAGGCCAGAAAAGTCGGCCGTTGCGGATCACAGCGAGGGCTGGAAAGGGTTCGATTCCCTGTACACACAACCAGACAAACCACTCAACCATTTCCCCGGAACTTCTACCCCCCAACGCCACCAGAACCCTATATGTCTTTTTCTGGAGGCCCCTGGCGATGGAACAGTGGAATATCTGGCTTGAACGCGATGTCTGGCTCAACGTGGCGATTGTCCTGGTCGCCACGGCGCTGATCTACGGCGTACTGCGAGCCGTGGTCGGGGCGCTGCACAAGCGCTTGACGGCCTGGTCGAAGGATCAGGATGGCAGTTGGCAGCACTTCGTCGCGGTCGTGATTGGCCGTACCAGCCGTTTGTTGCTGCGGGCCTTTTCCCTGCTGCTGGCGTTGCGCTTGCCGGATCTTCCCGACAGTTGGTAAGCGCTCCACAAACCCCACCTTCATCTGAGTCATCCACTTGCGGATGCAGAGCTCCCGTTTCCGACAGACAGGAGCCTCACCATGATGCGTCCCGATGCCAAGGTGCAAAAACTCTACCTCTACCCCAAACCGGTCGACTTCCGTAAATCCATAAACGGCCTGGTCGAGCTGGACATCAAGGTGGAGGTGTTCAATCCGGTGCTGTTCGTGTTCCTCAATCGCACGCGCAGCCAGGTCAAGTCCTCTAACTCAATGGCTTTTGCCTGTGATTCAAGCGCCTGGAGGCCGAGCATTTCAAGACTAAGTCCGATGTCCGAAATCTAACGTATCGGTCTTCAAAAGCTCATAAAGAGGCATTTCAGCCTTGGTTTGGACGCAGGCTACAGCATGCATAAACGTAAGGTAAAAAATTTTACCTTACCTAAAAAATAGGCCAAGAGGCCCACAAATCATGGCTTTAAGAGCTTTTTAATCGAAAAATAATTAGCCATCTAGCCAAGCGATACGGAGAAGAACGGCGCTCAAGGTTGCCCCGAGTACAGCAGGCGGAGGTCGAGCATGGGGAGCAGGATCAGCGCTTGCCGAGGTTCAGTTAGCCGCTGACTCGCGCGCTTTGCGCAACAAAGCTGCGACTGTCACGCGCTATATCTGCGCATGACGCAACGATAGAGTGGGCGCACAGGAGACCTCGCCCATGACCATGCAAAACCTCGAACTGCAGTATTTCTTCGACCCGCTCTGTGGCTGGTGTTATGCCAGCGCACCAGCCCTGGTCGGCCTGGCCGAGCGCCATGGCGCGGCGTTGCGGATGATGCCCGTGGGGCTGTTCATGCAGCCGCGCCCCATCGCGGGCATTGCCGAGTTCGCCTGGCAGAACGACCAGCGCATCGCCACGCTCACAGGCCAACACTTTAGCGAGGCTTATCGGGAGCAGGTGCTGCTGGCCGCCGATGGGGTGTTCGATTCGACGCCCCTGACGCGGGCACTCACGGCACTGGGCGAACAGGACGCTGCCTTGGAACTGCGTCTGCTGCATACTGCGCAACTCGCCCGCTACGTCGACGGGGTGGACACCTGCCGCGTCGAAGCGGTCGCGCAGATTGCGCTGGATGTAGCGCGTAGCGCCGGGCTCGACCTCGACCTCGACGCGTTCAGCGCCCGCCTAAGCGACGACCGCTCACTCGCCGACGCCACCGCACAGCGTGTCACTCGGGCGCAACAGGCAATGCAAGCGCTGCCGTCCGGTGGTGTGCCGCAGTTGTTGCTCAAGATCAATGGCACGCCTCATGTAATTGCCGGGCAACCACTATACGAAGGCCCGCAGCGGTTGCTTACGCACATTGCTTCATTGCTCTGAAAAGGCGCAGCAAGAGGCCATTATCAAGGCTTCTTGCCAGCATTTAAACCTTTGAAAAACATGATTTTTTAGCTTCACAAGGGCATCAACGGCGGCTACTCTGCCGCCCCATGATTCGATGCCTCGCTGTCCTCGTTTGCTGTTTACTCCCTCTATCACTCAACGCCGCACCCGCCACCTTTGCCGAGGCCAAGCGCCTGGCCTGGCCGCTGTATGCCAAGCAGTCCACCGAGTTCTACTGCGGCTGCAAGTACAGCGGCAAGCGTGTCGACCTGCGCTCTTGTGGCTACACGCCGCGCAAGAATGCCAACCGCGCGCAGCGTATCGAGTGGGAACACATCGTCCCCGCCTGGGTAATCGGCCATCAGCGCCAGTGCTGGCAGAAAGGCGGGCGCAAGAACTGTGCAGCTCACGACGCGCAGTTCCGCAAGGCCGAGGCCGACCTGCACAACCTGGTGCCGAGCATCGGTGAGGTGAATGGCGACCGCAGCAACTACAGCTTCGCCTGGCTGCCACAGCAGCCCACCCAATACGGCCAGTGCCAGACGGTGGTGGACTTCAAGGCACGCAAGGTGATGCCGCGCGCCGCCATTCGCGGGATGATCGCGCGCACCTACTTCTATATGGCTGACCACTACAAGCTGCGCCTGTCCAAGCAGGATCGCCAACTCTACGAAGCCTGGAGCAAGACCTACCCAGCCGAACCCTGGGAGCGCCAGCGCAACCAGCAGGTGGCCTGTGTGATGGGCTGGGGCAACCCTTATGTGGGCAAGGTGGATATGAGCCGCTGCGGGCGCAAGCGGGCGTAGGTTCGCAGGATACGAAGGCTCGCGGCTAAAGCCCCTCCCACAGGTGACGCTTGGGGCTATTGCGGGATCACGACTGAAGCCGCTCCTACGGGTTTGCGTCGTGGCGGGCTATGCCAGGCGCTGCAACTCGCGCCGCACCATGTTGGCGAACTCCGGTGGGCTGAGCTGGTACAGCTCCTGCGCCACCCAGGGTAGCCAGCGCCCTTGTAGTTCAGCCTTGCGCGCCAGCAGGCGCTGGGCTTCGGCTTCGGCGCGGGCCTGGTGCTCGCGGTGGTAGTCGGCGCGGTTCGGTTTTTCTGTGCTCACACTGTTGCCCTTTTCCTCATATCGGGCGGAGCAGGCATAATCGCCGCCTGTTCGCCCATTTCGACCATCATCAATGCGTATCCACGTCAGCTTTATCGACCGCGTCGGCATCACCCAGGAAGTCCTGGCGCTGCTCGGCGGGCGCAATCTGAACCTCGATGCGGTGGAGATGGTACCGCCAAACGTCTATATCGACGCACCGACGCTAAGCGCCGAGGTGCTCGACGAACTGCGCGGCGCGCTGCTGCAGGTGCGCGGCGTGCAGAGCGTGGAGGTGGTGGACATTCTCCCTGGCCAGCGCCGCCGCTTGCAGCTCGATGCCCTGCTCGCCGCCATGCCCGACCCGGTGCTGGCGGTGGATGACCGCGCCACGGTGCTACTGGCCAACCCGGCGCTGAACGACCTCTACGGCCGCGCCCCCGAGGGCCTGAGCATCGCCGCGCTGTTCGCCGACGATGCGCTGCAACAATCGCTGCTCGCCGCCGGTTTCCACCAGCCACTGCGCGAGGTGCATTTCGCCAGTCAGCCGCTGCTGCTCGATGCCCAGCCGATTACCGAGGACGGTCGCCTCACCGGCGGCCTGCTCACTCTCTACGCCCCAAGCCGCATGGGCCAGCGCCTGGCCGCGTTGCACCACGACCATGCCGAGGGCTTCGACTCACTGCTCGGTGAATCCGCGCCGATCCGTGCGCTCAAGGCCCGCGCCCTGCGCGTGGCGTCGCTGGATGCGCCGCTGTTGATCCATGGCGAAACCGGCACCGGCAAGGAGCTGGTAGCGCGCGCCTGCCATGCCGTCAGCGTGCGCCGCACCGCGCCCTTCCTGGCGCTGAACTGCGCCGCCCTGCCGGAAAACCTGGCAGAGAGCGAGCTGTTCGGCTACGCCCCCGGCGCCTTTACCGGCGCCCAGCGTGGTGGCAAGCCGGGGCTGCTGGAGCTGGCCAACCAGGGCACGGTGTTTCTCGATGAAATCGGCGAAATGTCGCCCTACCTGCAGGCCAAGCTGCTGCGTTTCTTGAGCGATGGCAGCTTCCGCCGCGTCGGTGGCGACCGTGAGGTAAAGGTGGACGTACGCATCCTCAGCGCCACCCATCGTGATCTGGAAAAGATGGTGGCCGAAGGCAGCTTCCGCGAGGATCTGTTCTATCGCCTCAACGTGCTCAATCTGCAAGTACCGCCACTGCGCGAGCGCGGCCAGGACATCCTGCTGCTGGCCCAGCACTTCATGGCTCAGGCCTGCGCGCAGATTCAGCGCTTGCCCTGCCGCCTGGCGCCAGCCACCTTCCCCGCGCTGCTGGCCGGGCGCTGGCCGGGCAACGTGCGCCAGTTGCAGAACGTGATCTTCCGCGCCGCGGCCATCTGCGACAGCAACTGGGTGGAGATGGACGACCTGGACATCGCCGTGACCGAAGTGGCGCCGCGTGTACAGGGCGAGGTCGGCAGCCTGGAACAGGCCATGGACGAATACGAGAAGGCGCTGCTGGAAAAGCTCTACGCCAGCCACCCCTCCAGCCGCCTGCTCGCCGCGCGCCTGGGTACCTCGCACACCGCCATCGCCAAACGCCTGCGCAAGTACGGCATCGGCAAGCTGTAACGACGCTCGCTGGCGTAGGGTGGGCCGGGCGGCGATCCGTTTTAGCCCACCAACACAAGCACAACCTGCAGCATCACCCGGCGGATATCAAAAGCGTCGTCCACTTGCCGTGGGAGGGGCTTTAGCCGCGACAGCCTCGACAAAATCGCCGCTGAAGCGCCTCCCACGAGCCAGCCGACGAATCCGGGGGTTACCTGCACGATTTTCCCGGATGCATGCGGGCTACAAGCCAGGCAGGACGTGGCTTGCAGCTCAACCGTAGCAAAATCATTCCACCGTAACGATTTCGTAACGACACAGGTAAAGCCCCATTCCCGCCGGTGCGACCTCGACTTTGCTAAAAACGACGAGGCGTTTTGGAACGATATCGTTCCAAAACACTCTTGGCGGCCACCCTACAAACAACTAAACCATTGATTTAATTGTGTTTTATTGCGATGGCACCAAGCTTGCTCTAGGGCCAGTAGTTCAACCCGCCTTATTGCGGGTTCCCCGTTGCCTGCCGCAGAAGCAGGCCACCTTTGCCCTTTGAGGAGTTCACATGAGCGAGTTGCGTTTCACCGCCGATCACGAATGGCTGCGTCTGGATAACGATGGTCTGGTGACCGTCGGCATCACCCATTACGCCCAGGACGCGCTCGGCGACGTGGTATACGTGCAACTGCCGGAAGTGAAGGCCTACACCCAGGGCGAGGAAGTCGCCGTGCTGGAGTCGGTCAAGGCCGCCAGCAACATCGTCATGCCGCTGGACGGAGAGATTGTCGAGATCAACGGCGATCTGGAAGGCAGCCCGGAGCTGGTCAACGAGTCGCCGCTGGACAAGGCCTGGTTCTTCCGCATGCGCCTGGCCGACAACGCCGTGCTGGCCGACCTGTTGGACAAGGCTGGCTATGACCGCCTGCTGAACGCCAACGCCGACGCCTGAGTGACCGCCATGACCAAGCTCGATACCCAGAACGAATTCATCGCCCGCCACATCGGCCCGCGCGATGCCGACACCGCCGCCATGCTCGAACTGCTCGGCTATGACTCGGTCGACGCGCTGACCAATGCGGTGATTCCCGAGAGCATCAAGGGCACCAGCATCCTCGGCGCGCAGCCGGGCCTGTCGGAAGCCGACGCCCTGGCGCGCATCAAGGCTATCGCCGCCAAGAATCAGCAGTTCAAGAACTACATCGGCCAGGGTTACTACGGCACCCACACGCCGAGCCCGATTCTGCGCAACTTGCTGGAAAACCCGGCCTGGTACACCGCCTACACCCCGTACCAGCCGGAAATTTCCCAGGGCCGCCTGGAAGCGCTGCTGAACTTCCAGACCCTGATCAGCGACCTCACCGGCATGCAGATCGCCAACGCGTCGCTGCTGGATGAAGCCACCGCGGCCGCCGAAGCGATGACCTTCTGCAAGCGCCTGTCGAAGAACAAAGCCAGCAACACCTTCTTCGCCTCCCAGCACTGCCACCCGCAGACCCTCGACGTGCTGCGCACCCGTGCCGAGCCGCTGGGCATCGAGGTTGAAGTCGGCGACGAGGCCGCCATCACCGACGCCAGCGCTTACTTCGGCGCGCTGCTGCAGTACCCGGCCAGCAATGGTGACATCTTCGACTACCGCGCCCTGGTCGAGCGCTTCCACGCCGCCAATGCCCTGGTCGCCGTAGCCGCCGATCTGCTGGCCCTGACCCTGCTCACCCCGCCGGGCGAGTTCGGCGCCGACGTCGCCCTGGGCAGCGCCCAACGCTTCGGTGTGCCGCTGGGCTTCGGTGGCCCGCACGCTGCTTACTTCGCCACCCGCGACGCGTTCAAGCGCGACATGCCGGGCCGCCTGGTCGGCATGTCGGTCGACCGCTTCGGCAAGCCGGCCCTGCGCCTGGCCATGCAGACCCGCGAGCAGCACATCCGCCGCGAGAAGGCCACCAGTAACATCTGTACCGCGCAGGTGCTGCTGGCCAACATCGCCAGCATGTACGCCGTGTACCACGGCCCGAAAGGCCTGAGCGAAATCGCTCAGCGCGTACACAGCTTCACCGCCATTCTCGCCCTGGGCCTGACCAAGCTGGGCCACAGCGTCGAGCAGCAGCACTTCTTCGACACCCTGAGCATCAAGACTGGCGCCAAGACCGCCGAGCTGCATGCCAAGGCCCGTGCTGCCGGCATCAACCTGCGCGAGATCGACGCCGGGCGTCTCGGCCTGTCGCTGGACGAAACCACCGACCAGGCTGCCGTCGAGGCCTTGCTGGCACTGTTCGCCGGTGAGCAAGCCGCCCCTGCCGTCAGCGACCTGGCCGCACAGATCGCCAGCCGCCTGCCGCAGAACCTGCTGCGCCAGTCGGCGATCCTCACGCACGCCGTGTTCAACCGCTACCACAGCGAAACCGAGCTGATGCGCTACCTGCGCAAGCTGGCTGACAAGGATCTGGCCCTGGATCGCAGCATGATCCCGCTGGGCTCCTGCACCATGAAGCTCAACGCCGCCAGCGAGATGATCCCGGTCACCTGGCCGGAATTCGGCAACCTGCACCCCTTCGCGCCCGCCGAGCAGGCTGCCGGTTACAGCCAACTGACCACTGAGCTGGAAGCCATGCTCTGCGCCGCCACTGGCTACGACGCCGTGTCGCTGCAGCCCAACGCAGGCTCCCAAGGTGAGTACGCAGGTCTCTTGGCCATCCGCGCCTACCACATGAGCCGTGGCGAGGATCAGCGCAACATCTGCCTGATCCCGCAATCGGCCCACGGCACCAACCCGGCGACCGCCTCCATGGCCGGCATGCGTGTGGTGGTGACCGCCTGTGACAGCCGTGGCAACGTCGACATCGCCGATCTGAAAGCCAAGGCCGAAGAGCACAGGGATCGCCTGGCCGCCATCATGATCACCTACCCGTCCACCCACGGTGTGTTCGAGGAAGGCATCCGCGAAATCTGCCAGATCATCCACGCCAACGGCGGCCAGGTGTACATCGACGGCGCCAATATGAACGCCATGGTCGGCCTCTGCGCGCCGGGCCAGTTCGGCGGCGACGTCTCGCACCTGAACCTGCACAAGACCTTCTGCATCCCGCACGGCGGCGGCGGTCCGGGCGTCGGCCCGATTGGCGTCAAGTCGCACCTGGCGCCGTTCCTGCCAGGCCATGCCAGCATGGCACGCCAGGTCGGGGCGGTAAGCGCCGCGCCGTTCGGCAGCGCCAGCATCCTGCCGATCACCTGGATGTACATCAGCATGATGGGTGGCGACGGCCTCAAGCGTGCGTCGCAGATGGCGATTCTCAACGCCAACTACATCGCCCGTCGCCTGGAAGAGCACTACCCGGTGCTGTACTCCGGCGAAGGCGGCCTGGTGGCGCACGAGTGCATCCTCGATATCCGCCCGCTGAAAGATAGCAGCGGCATCAGCGTCGACGACGTGGCCAAGCGCCTGATCGACTTCGGCTTCCACGCCCCGACCATGTCCTTCCCGGTGGCTGGCACGCTGATGATCGAGCCGACCGAGAGCGAGTCCAAGGAAGAGCTGGATCGCTTCTGCGACGCCATGATCACCATTCGCGAGGAAATTCGCGCAGTCGAGCAAGGCCGTCTGGATAAAGACGACAACCCGCTGAAGAACGCCCCACACACCGCCCTGGAGTTGGTTGGCGAGTGGAACCACGCCTACAGCCGCGAGCAGGCCGTGTACCCGATCGCCAGCCTGATCGAGGCCAAGTACTGGCCGCCGGTGGGCCGCGTGGACAACGTCTACGGCGACCGCAACCTGGTCTGCGCCTGCCCGTCCATCGAGGCATATCAGGACGCGTAATGAACCTTCCCTTTCCCCGAGGGGAAAGGGGACTGTTCTGCGTCCAGCCCGTAGCCCGGATGCAATCCGGGGATGCAACCGGGGAGGCCCGCCAAAGCCCCCGGATTGCATCCGGGCTACGACTCGCGAAACGCCTCGCGCCAGGTGCGCAGGGCCTTTTCAAGGATTTTTCCGATGACTACCGAAACCCTCGCCAAGACGCCATTGCACGCCCTGCACCTCGAACTCGGCGCGCGCATGGTGCCTTTCGCTGGCTATGACATGCCCGTGCAATACCCGCTGGGCGTGATGAAGGAACACCTGCACAGCCGCGACGCCGCCGGCCTGTTCGACGTGTCGCACATGGGCCAGATCCTCCTACGTGGCGAACACGCCGCGCGTGCGCTGGAAACCCTGGTGCCAGTGGACATCATCGACCTGCCGGTGGGTACGCAGCGCTACGCCATGTTCACCGACGCCCAGGGCGGCATCCTCGACGACCTAATGGTCGCCAACCTGGGTGACGACACCCTGTATCTGGTGGTCAACGCCGCCTGCAAACATCAGGACTTGGCCCACCTGAACAAGCACATTGGCGAACAGTGCCAGATCGAATGCCTGTTCGAAGAACGCGCCCTGCTCGCCCTGCAAGGCCCGAAGGCAGTCGATGTGCTGGCCCGCCTGGCACCTGAAGTGAGCAAGATGACCTTTATGCAGGTCGCTCGCGTCAACCTGCTGGGCAGCGAGTGCATCGTCAGCCGCAGCGGCTACACCGGCGAAGACGGTTTCGAGATTTCCGTCGCCGTCGAGCAGGCCGAAGCCCTGGCGCGCAGCCTGCTGGCCGAGGCGGAAGTCGAAGCCATCGGCCTCGGTGCGCGTGACTCGCTGCGCCTGGAAGCCGGCCTATGCCTGTACGGCCACGACATGAGCAGCGCCACCTCGCCGATCGAGGCCAGCCTGCTGTGGGCCATCTCCAAGGTGCGTCGCGAGGGTGGCGCGCGCGCCGGCAACTTCCCCGGCGCCGAGCGCGTGTTCGAGCAGCAGCAAAAAGGCGTGGCGCGCAAGCGCGTCGGCCTGCTACCGCAGGAGCGCGTGCCGGTGCGTGAAGGCGCGGAAATCGTCGACGCAGACGGCACGGTGATCGGCCAGGTATGCAGCGGCGGCTTCGGCCCGAGCCTCGGCGCACCGCTGGCCATGGGCTACGTCAACGCCAGCCACAGCGCCATCGACAGCGACGTGTGGGCCGTGGTGCGTGGCAAGCGCGTGCCGATGAAAGTGGCGAAAACGCCCTTCGTGCCGCAGCGCTACTATCGCGGTTGAGGTAAGGCGGCAGCGCTCGCGCAATCGGCCTCGCGCAATGCCGCAGCGGCGACCGGCGGGCGGTGATCCTGTACAATCACCGCCCTTTTCACACCCTGCCGGATCACCACCGGCCCTGCTGGATACCCGCCATGATTCGCCTGACCGAACTGAAACTGCCGCTCGACCACCCCGAAGAGGCCCTGCGCCCGGCCATTGTCCAGCGCCTTGGCATTGATGACGCCGAGCTGCTCGCCTTCACCGTGTTCAAGCGCAGCTACGATGCGCGCAAGCGCTTCGGCGACATGCCGTTCATCTATATCGTCGACTGCGAGATCAAGGACGAAGCGGCCCTGCTCGCCCGTCTCGACGGCGACCGTCATGTCAGCGTCGCCCCGGATATCCGCTACAAGCCAGTGGGCAAGGCCGAGGCAGCACTGGACGAGCGCCCCATTGTGGTCGGTTTCGGCCCCTGCGGCATCTTCGCTGCGCTGCTGCTGGCGCAAGCAGGCCTGCGCCCAATCGTCCTCGAACGCGGCAAGGAAGTGCGTCAGCGCACCAAGGACACCTGGGGCCTGTGGCGCAAGAATGTGCTCGACCCGACGTCCAACGTGCAGTTCGGCGAAGGCGGCGCCGGCACCTTCTCCGACGGCAAGCTGTACAGCCAGATCAAGGACCCGCAGCACCACGGACGCAAGGTGCTGGAGGAGTTCGTCAAGGCCGGTGCGCCGGACGAAATCCTCTACATCAACAAGCCGCACATCGGCACCTTCCGCCTCACCGGCGTGGTCGCCACCATGCGCGAAGAGATCAAAGCCCTCGGCGGTGAAGTGCGCTTCCAGCAGCGCGTCAGCGACCTGCTGATCGAAGACGAGCAGCTTACCGGCGTTGTGCTGGAAAGCGGCGAGCAACTGCACAGCCGCCATGTCGTCCTGGCCCTCGGCCACAGCTCGCGCGATACCTTCCGCATGCTGCATGCCCGTGGCGTGTACCTGGAAGCCAAGCCGTTCTCGGTGGGTTTCCGCATCGAGCATCCGCAGTCGCTGATCGACAACGCGCGCCTGGGCAAATACGCCGGCCACCCCAAGCTGGGCGCCGCCGACTACAAACTGGTGCACCACGCCAGCAATGGCCGCGCGGTGTACAGCTTCTGCATGTGCCCCGGCGGCACCGTGGTCGCCGCCACCTCCGAGCCGGAGCGTGTGGTCACCAACGGTATGAGCCAGTATTCGCGCAATGAGCGCAACGCCAACGCTGGCATCGTCGTCGGCATCACCCCCGAGCAGGATTACCCAGGCGGCCCGCTGGCTGGCGTGGAACTGCAGGAGCGCCTGGAATCGCACGCCTACGTGCTCGGCGGGCGCAACTACGAGGCGCCGGGGCAATTGGTCGGCGACTTCATCAAGGGCACGCCGTCTACCGCCCTTGGCGAGGTACAACCGTCGTACAAACCGGGCGTGCGCCTGGGCGACCTGGCGCCGTCGCTGCCGGACTTCGCCATCGCTGCGATTCGTGAGGCGATCCCCGCCTTCGCCAAGCAGATCAAGGGCTTCGACCTGCATGACGCCGTGCTGACCGGCATCGAAACGCGCACCTCCTCGCCGGTACGCATCACCCGCAATGCCGAGATGCAGAGCCTGAACCTCAAGGGCCTGTACCCGGCGGGCGAAGGCGCGGGTTACGCCGGCGGCATTCTCTCTGCCGGGGTAGACGGCATCCGCGTCGCCGAGGCGGTAATCAAGGACATGCTCGCGCTCAATCGCTAGCAGGCGCCGCCTGGGTTGCCCAGAGTAACCCAGGCAACTGCCTAGGCTCAGCACACGAGCATGCGCGCACCGGCACCGGACAAATCCCCCGCCGCGGCTTCACGCGAAAATAGAACGGGTGATAGTCAGCGAACACCTTGAGCGGATAAGACGACTGGACAGCCCCCAAGCGGGTGGATGACGCCATTGCGGCGCGACAGGGCACCACAGCCCACTATTGCCCCTGCTGGCGCTGGCGCCACTGTGCAGCCACGTCCCCCATGGTCTTGGGCTCGCCATTGTTGATCCAGGCCATGAGTTCACGATCGAACTTAAAGGCCGGGCCGCAAGACGCGGTCAGGAAGCGGCGCACATTCTGGGTATTTCGATAGTTCCCGGTCACAGGCGTTTCTGCCGTGATGGGCTCACGGTGCCAGTCGAAATCACTCATTATCCAGGCCTTGATCATCCATCCATTGGTCATGGGGCAAGATACGCTCAATAACGCGCGCCATCATCATTGCTCGCCACCTGCAAGGGTTGAAACCTTGCAGGATCAAGCGTTTTGACAGCATTCGAGGTTGGCACTATCGTGCGCAATTCGCCTATTCCAGGCTCGCACCGATTTGCCAAGGAAATGGAATATGTTGCTCCGCCGCATGCTGATCATGCTGGGTGCCGTCGTTGCAGTGGTACTCGCCCTCGCCGCCTACAAAGGCTTCTCGATCTACCAACAAATCCAGATGTTCTCGGCGCCGCGCCCGGCCATCAATATTTCGGCGGCAACCGCTGTCGAGCAGCCATGGCAGGAGCGCCTAGCGGCCATTGGTACGCTCAAGGCGTATCAGGGTGTGGATCTGTCAGGCGAGGTCACTGGCATCGTGCGCGAGGTGTTGTTCGAGTCCGGGCAGAAGGTCGAGCATGGCCAGCCGTTGCTGCAACTCGACAGTGAGGTTGAGCGTGCCAGCCTGGCCACCGCCGAAGCCGAGCGCAGCCTGGCGCAGATCGAATTCGAGCGCGGGCGCAGTCTGGTCAGCCGCTCGAACATCTCCAAGAGCGAGTTCGACCGCCTGGCCTCGACCCTGCAGCAAGCCACCGCCAGTGTCGCCCAGTTCAAGGCGCAACTGGACAAAAAGCGCATCAGCGCGCCCTTCACCGGCACCATCGGCATTCGTCAGGTCGACCCTGGCGCGTATCTGTCGCCGGGTGCGACCATCGCCACCCTGCAGGATCTATCGCGGCTGAACGTCGACTTCTTCCTGCCCGAACAGCACGCACCGCAGTTGGCCGTCGGCCAGCGCGTGCTGATCAGCGTCGCCGCCTACCCCGGCGAAATCTTCGAAGGGCGCATCAGCGCGATCAACCCCAAGGTGGAGAACGAGACCCGCAACCTGCAAGTGCGCGCCACCCTGGCCAACCCGGACGAGAAGCTGCTGCCAGGCATGTTCGCCAACCTGCAGGTTTTGCTGCCGGGCAACCCTGCGCGCGTCTCCGTGCCGGAAACCGCCATCACCTACACCCTGTACGGCAACTCGGTGTACCTGATCGACGAGCAGAAGGACGACCAGGGCGAGCGGGTCAAGGACAGCGACGGCAAGCCGCAACTGCTGGTCGAGCGCCACTTCGTCAGCACTGGCGAACGCCGTGACGGGCGCGTGGTGATTCTCAAAGGCCTGCAAGCCGGCCAGCAGGTGGTCACCTCGGGCCAGTTGAAGCTCGACAACGGCGCGCACGTGGCCATCGTCGACGATCCCGTGCAGCCCGACACCGTCCAGCCCGGCACCAACTGACCAGTCTCCCGGCCGCCGCCAGATCGGCGACCGGGGGGGCAACAGCCAAGGAAATCATCATGGCTTTCACCGATCCGTTCATCCGTCGCCCCGTGCTGGCCACCGTGGTCAGCCTGCTGATCGTCCTGCTCGGCATCCAGGCATTCAGCAAGCTGGTCATCCGCCAGTACCCGCAGATGGAAAACGCCCTGATCACGGTCACCACTGCCTATCCGGGCGCCAACGCCGAAACGATCCAGGGTTACATCACCCAACCGCTGCAACAGAGCCTGGCCAGCGCCGAAGGCATCGACTACATGACCTCGTCGAGCCAGCAGAATCTGTCCACCATCTCCATCTACGCGCGCATCGGCGCCAACAGCGACCGCCTGTTCACCGAACTACTGGCCAAGGCCAACGAGGTGAAAAACCAACTGCCGCAGGACGCCGAAGACCCGGTGCTGAGCAAAGAAGCCGCCGACGCTTCGGCGCTGATGTACGTGAGTTTCTACAGCAGTGAGCTGTCCAACCCGCAGATCACCGATTACCTGTCGCGCGTCATCCAGCCCAAGCTGGCCACGCTGCCCGGCATGGCCGAGGCGCAGATCCTCGGTAACCAGGTGTTCGCCATGCGCCTGTGGCTCGACCCAGTGAAGATGGCCGCCTACGGCGTCACCGCCAGCGACCTCAACGACGCGGTGCGCAAGTACAACTTCCTCTCCGCTGCCGGCGAGGTGAAGGGCGAGTACGTGGTCACCAGCATCAACGCCAGTACCGACCTGAAATCCGCCGATGCTTTCGCCGCCATTCCGGTGAAGACGATGGGTGACAGCCGCGTGCTAGTGCGCGATATCGCCCGCGTGGAAATGGGCGCAGAGAACTACGACTCGATCAGTTCGTTCGACGGCATCCCCTCGGTGTACATCGCAATCAAGGCCACACCCAGCGCCAACCCGCTGGATGTGATCAAGAACGTGCGCGCGGCTATGCCGGAGTTGGAGGCGCAACTGCCGCCGAACCTCAAGGTGGCCATCGCCTACGACGCCACCGAGTTCATCCAGGCATCCATCGACGAGGTGGTGAAGACCCTCGGCGAAGCGGTGCTGATCGTCATAGTCGTGGTGTTCCTGTTCCTCGGCGCCTTGCGCTCGGTGCTGATCCCGGTGGTCACCATTCCGCTGTCGATGGTCGGTGTGTTGTTCTTCATGCAGTTGATGGGTTACTCGATCAACCTGCTCACCTTGCTGGCGATGGTGCTGGCCATCGGCCTGGTGGTGGACGACGCCATCGTCGTGGTAGAGAACATCCACCGCCATATCGAAGAGGGCAAGACGCCGTTCGATGCCGCCCTCGAAGGCGCACGTGAGATCGCCGTGCCGGTGATTTCCATGACCATCACCCTGGCCGCGGTGTATGCCCCTATCGGTTTTCTCGAAGGCCTGACTGGCGCGCTGTTCAAGGAGTTCGCCCTGACCCTGGCCGGCGCGGTGATCATCTCCGGTATCGTCGCCCTGACCCTCTCGCCGATGATGTGCGCCAAGCTGCTGCGTCATGAGGAAAACCCGTCGGGCCTGGCACATCGCCTGGATCAGATCTTCGACACGCTCAAGCGGCGCTACCAGCGCGCCCTGCACGGCACGCTCAATACCCGGCCTGTCGTGGTGGTGTTCGGCCTGATTGTGATGGCGCTGATTCCGGCGCTGCTGTCGTTCTCCAAGAACGAGCTAGCACCGGATGAAGACCAAGGCATCGTATTCATGATGAGCCAGTCGCCACAGCCCACCAACCTCAACTACATGAACGCTTATTCCAAGCAGTTTGTCGAAATTTTCAAGACGTTCCCCGAGTATTACTCCTCGTTCCAAATCAACGGTTTCAATGGCGTGCAGTCAGGTATTGGCGGCTTTCTGCTCAAGCCCTGGGACGAGCGTGAGCGCACGCAAATGGCGATCCTTCCCGAAGTACAAGCCAAACTCGACCAAATCCCCGGCCTGCAGGTATTCGGCTTCAACCTGCCATCGCTGCCGGGCACCGGTGAAGGCCTGCCGTTTCAGTTCGTGATCAACACACCAAACGACTATGAGTCGCTGCTGCAAGTGGCCCAGCGGGTCAAGGCACGCGCGCAGGAGTCGGGCAAGTTCGCCTTCCTCGACATCGACCTGGCCTTCGATAAGCCGGAGGTCGTGGTCGACATCGACCGCGAGAAAGCCGCGCAGATGGGCGTATCGATGCAGGATCTGGGCACCACGCTGGCCAGCCTGCTCGGCGAGGGTGAAATCAACCGTTTCACCATCGACGGCCGCAGCTACAAGGTGATCGCCCAGGTGGAGCGCGCCTACCGCGACAATCCGGGCTGGCTCGACAGCTACTATGTGCGCAGCGAAAGCGGCCAGATGGTGCCGCTGGGTACGCTGATCCGCGTCAGTGACCGCGCCCGCCCGACCAAGCTCAACCAGTTCCAGCAACTCAACTCGGTCATCATCCAGGGTGTGCCCATCGTCAGCATGGGCGAGGCGGTGGACACCATCACCCAGATCACCCGTGAGGAAGCGCCACGCGGCTACAGCTACGACTACGCCGGCGCCTCGCGCCAATACGTGCAGGAAGGCAGCGCACTGTTGCTCACCTTCGGTCTGGCGCTGGCGATCATCTTCCTGGTGCTGGCGGCGCAGTTCGAGAGCTTCCGCGACCCGCTGGTGATTCTGGTCACCGTGCCGCTGTCGATCTGCGGCGCGCTAGTGCCAATCTTCCTCGGCTTCTCAAGCATGAACATCTACACCCAGGTGGGCCTGGTGACACTGATCGGTCTGATCAGCAAGCACGGCATCCTTATCGTCGAGTTCGCTAACCAGCTACGCCGCGAGAAGGGGCTGAACGTGCGCGAAGCCATCGAAGAAGCCGCCGCCATCCGCCTGCGCCCGGTGCTGATGACTACCGCGGCCATGGTGTTCGGCATGGTGCCGCTGATCCTCGCCAGCGGTGCCGGTGCGGTGAGCCGTTTCGACATAGGCCTGGTGATCGCCACCGGCATGAGCGTCGGCACACTGTTCACCCTGTTCGTCCTGCCCTGCGTGTACAGCCTGCTGGCCAAGCCGGATGCCAAACCGCAGCAAGAGGCGCACTGACCGATCCAGTGGGAGGTGCTTTAGCGGCGACTGTCGCGGCTCAGGCCCCTCCCACAATCCCTTTATCGCCAGCACCTGACTCACGGAAGCGACAAAAGGTCGTAATTGGTCCTTGCTATTTATGTAATAGTAATTATTCTCATTTACATATTAACGGCCAAGGAGAACTGCCATGACCTACCTCATCGATGCCTGGCTGGATCGGCCACATCCCTACCTGCGAATCCTCAACCGCCAGACCGGCGAAGTCTGCGCTGTGCTGGAAGAAGATGCGCTGGACGAGCTGCGCGACCAGGGCGATCTGGATTTGCACGAACTCAACTCAAACGAGCCCAGCGTGCTCAAGGAGCTGGTGCGCAGCCTGTTCCTGTTCTGCTACGCCCGGGCCTTGCGCCCGTCCTGAAACGCAACGCTCCCTGCCATGGCAGAGGGCCGCTCGATCGTAGGGTGGACCGACGCTTCACCCGTCCACCGTCGCCGTGGTGGACAAGAACAGCCTTGTCCACCCTACAAACTGCGACGCCCAGGCATTTCGCCCGCCCTGAAATGCAACGGCCCCCTGCCATGGCAGAGGGCCGCTCGATCGTAGGGTGGACGACGCTTCACCCGTCCACCGCCGCCATGGTGGACAAAAACAGCCTTGTCCACCCTAAAAACCTTTCTCCGGCATCGCGAGCTAGAGCGATACAAGGCAAAAACAAGCGAGTGAGCGCAGTGTACTTTTGTACATGAGCATTACTCGCTTGTTTTTAACGCAGTAGCGCCGACGCGCAGCAGGCCGTTAACGACTCTTACAGGATGTCGAGCAGCTCGACATCGAATACCAGCACACTGTGCGGCGGGATGCTGCCTACACCTTGCGCGCCGTAGGCCAGCTCGCTCGGTACGTGCAGACGCCATTTGCTACCAGTGCCCATCAGTTGCAGGGCTTCGACCCAGCCCGGAATCACGCCGCCGACCGGAAATTCTGCCGGCTGACCGCGCTCGTAGGAGCTGTCGAACACAGTGCCGTCGATCAGGGTGCCGTGGTAGTGGGTACGCACCTGATCGTCAGCCGACGGCTTGGCGCCCTCGCCCGCTACCAGCACTTCGTACTGCAGGCCGGAGGCCAACACGGTGACGCCTTCACGCTTGGCGTTCTCGACCAGATAGGCGCGACCTTCGCCGGCAGCGGCTTCAGCCTTGGCAGCGGCCTCAGCCTGCATGATTTCGCGGATAACCTTGAAGCTAGCGCCCAGCTCAGCCTCGGAAACGCGGCTGGCCTGGCCGCTGAAGGCATCGGTCAGACCGGCGAGGATGGCAGTCAGATCAACGCCCGGCGGCGGGTTGTCGCGCAGTTGACCACCGAGTTGGCGGCCGATGCCGTAGCTGACGCGGCCTTCGTCGGAGGACAGATCGGGGCTGAAGGTAAATTCGGACATGAAAGGCTCCGCTAGGGGCTACAAAAAGGTCGGCCAGACTAGCACAGAAGCCCGGCGCGAGGTCACGGCAAGGTGCCAAGCCTGTCGCGGCTAAAGCCCCGCCCACAGCGCACATTCCGTGGGAGGCGCTTCAGCGGCGACTGTCTGAATCTACAGGGCGTTGCGCCCCCGCCGACAACGCTCGGAGCAATAGCGCACCTCGTCCCAACAACGCGCCCACTTCTTGCGCCAGGTAAAGGGCAGGCCGCAGACCAAGCAGGTCTTGACCGGCAACTTGCTCTTGCTCACAGCATCTCCCCGGCATCGAGTCGTGCCAGCAAACGCTCGCCCCAGCCCCAAAGCGCTTGTTGCTTGGCCTCGCTCATCCTCGCCAGGTTGCGGTAAACCATGCCGATGCGCGGGTTGCGCTCCAAGCGCTCGCGGTGGCGCATCAGAAAATGCCAATACAACGCATTGAACGGACAGGCCGACTCGCCGGTGCTTTCACTCACCTTGTAACTGCACCCCTGGCAATGGTTGGACATGCGCTTGATGTACTGGCCGCTGGCGCAGTAAGGCTTGGAGCCCAGGTAACCGCCGTCGGCGTGCATCACCATGCCCAGGGTATTGGGCAGCTCGACCCAGTCGAAGGCATCCATGTACACGGCCAGGTACCAGTCGCAGATGGCCTTGGGCGCGATGCCGGCAAGCAGGGCGAAGTTACCGGTAACCATCAGCCGTTGGATATGGTGCGCGTAGGCGTGCTCCAGGGTCTGGCCGATGGCCTGGCGCATGCAGTTCATGCGCGTCTGCCCCGTCCAGTAGAACGCCGGCAGCGCCCGCGCATTGCCGAAGGTATTGCCCTCGGCGTACTCCGGCATGCGCAGCCAGTAGATGCCACGCACGTACTCGCGCCAGCCGATCAACTGGCGGATAAAACCCTCGGCCGCGTTCAACGGCACCTCGCCAGCGCGATAGGCCGCCTCCACTTCGCTGCACAGTCGGCGCATGTCGAGCAGGCCGATGTTCAACGCGGCGCTGATGCGCGAATGAAAGAGAAAGGGTTCGCCATCGGCCATGGCGTCCTGATAATCACCGAAATCGGCCAGACCATAAGCGAGGAAATACCGCCACAGGCGCTCGGCCTGTTCGGCTGTCACCGGGTAATCGAAGCCGTCCAGGCGACCGTAGTGATCGGCAAAGCGCTGCGCGACCAACTCCAGCACCTCGGCGGTAGTAGCGTCCGCTTCGATACGCAACGGCGCCGGTGGCCGCACGCCTTTGGGCAAGGCCTTGCGGTTATCGGCATCGAAGTTCCAGGCCCCGCCTTCGGGGCTGCCGTCCGGGTTCAGCAGCAGGCCGCTGGCGCGGCGCATCTCGCGGTAGAAGAACTCCATACGCAAGTGCTTGCGTCCCTGCGCCCAGGCGGCGAAGGCTTCGCGCGAGCAGAGAAAACGCGTATCCGGGTGCCAGTGAATCGGCACGCCGCAATGGCGCAGCGCCTGTTCCAGGCGCCAGTCACCACACTCGGTCAGGTGCACCTCGGCAGGGTTAAGCTGCTGCGTCCAGCGCTGCAACTCGCCGGGCAGCGAGCCGCTGTTGGCCGGATCGTCCAGCGTCACGTAGTGCACCTGTAGCCCCCGCTCACGCAGAGCCTCGGCGAAATGGCGCATGGCGCTGAAGATCAGGGCGATCTTCTTCGGATGATGCGGTACATGGCTGGCCTCCTCCATCACCTCGGCCAGCAGCAGGTGATCGCGCTCAGGGTCAATGTCGGCCAGAGCACCGAGGCCAGGAGTGAGCTGGTCGCCCAGTAGCAAAATCAGGCGGCGTGCACTCATGGCGGCAGCGTCCGTCACCACCCTGAACGCAAGGCGATGGGCACACGCAGGCTGTTATCAGCCGTGGGCATGCCACACATCTCGTCATGCACCGAGCTGTGCACCAGGAAGAATGGCAGCGTAGGCATTTCCTGTAGCGCATCGCGGGCGTGCTCGACCGAGCGCAGGTTCAACGTGACACCGTGCTCGTCGTGAAGCGGATAAGCACGCCCATCCATGCGTGCCTCCAGCAGGTAGATGCCACCTTCCAGGGAGATCAGGTTGAGTTCGTCTATACGCCCAGCCTGGGCATGAATGGCAAGATCGGACAGATTCATGAGCGCTCCTCGTTCTCTATAAAGCTATACAAAAACCTATACATAAACAATTTTTGTACAGCATTTAAAAAGCACAAGGCCCAAATGAAAACCGCCCGTCCGTTATGCAACGGCCGGGCGGCAGCTCAACGCGATAAAAGCTCAGTGGCTATGCTTGGTCAGCTTGTCCAGATAGCCCATGGCGAAGGCAGATACCACGAAAGTCATGTGGATGATCACATACCACATCAGTTTCTCGCCGCTGATCTGCTGGGCGTCCATAAACATGCGCAGCAGATGGATCGAGGAAATCGCAACGATCGACGCGGCCACTTTCATCTTCAGCGAGCTGGAGTCCATCTTGCCCAGCCACTCCAACTTCTCCTTGCCATCACTGATATCCAGTTGCGACACGAAATTCTCGTAACCGGAGAACATCACCATCACCAGCAAGCCGCCGACCAACGCCATATCGATCAACGACAACAGCACCAGAATCAGCTCGGCCTCGGTTTTCTCGAAGACAACCGGCAGGATGTGGAAGATCTCTTGGAAAAACTTCAGTGCCAAAGCCAACAAGGCGAGCGACAGGCCAAAATAGATGGGTGCCAACAACCAGCGCGAGGCATACATCGCGTTTTCGATAAAGCGTTCCATGAAGGTCTCACTCGGGGCGGAAATGGCGGCGAGTATACCCAGCGGCGCAGGCAGGACAAAGCATGCAGCACATTGTGGATAAACCTGGCAACAACACAGGGCCGCAGCGCCTTCAGCTTTGCCCGTCAGTATCGGGGCGCAAGCGATAAGTCCCCGGATGGCGCCGCTGTGAGTCGTTCAGCCGCCGCAGTTCTGCCTGCTGGTGCAGGCTCCAGATCGGAGGTTCGGAACATTCACCGTAGCCCTGCTGGGCTAGGCTCTGGACGATAGCCGCGAGTACCTCTTCGGCAGCATGAGGCCCAAAGAATGGGCCTTGCGCCTTGATGGCCGTGGGCTGAGAGCCCGCCATGCCTGCTGCGCAAATCAACGTCCACAGGCCTCGATCACCAGCCAGCGGTTTGATTACGCACTCGATACGGGTAACAAGTCCCAGACAGTCTCGGGTGAGGCAGAGGCTACGCGGCATGGCGGCGACCCTCGCGGAATCCAGCCCTCAGCCTACACCCCAAGCGCCCGAAGAGGGAAGTCAGAGTTACCCACAAAAATTGTGGATAACTCTGTTGATGACACGTGCGCAAACGCTCCAGCGCACCTGCCAAGGGGCTCGCACAGAAGCCGTGCAAGAACTGATCAGCTCGCCTCGCCGTCAGCCTTCTTGCGCCGTGGTTTTGGCGCAGCCTTGCTTGCCTCGACGGGCGCCTGCTCCTTGGCTTCGGCAGGGCTGCTCTCCTCCTCCAGGCCAATTGCAGCGATATCGCGCAAACGCTCGACCACGCGGGCATTGACGCTGCCTTTGGGGAAACGTCCCTTCTCGTCCGGGTACCCGGCCGGCTCGCCGACCAGCAGGCTCAGCGCCTCGTCGACATGACGCACGGCGTAGACGTTGAACTGCCCGGCACGCACGGCTTGTAGCACACGTTCGTCGAGCATCAGGTTGGCGACATTGGAGTGCGGGATGATCACCCCCTGCTCACCAGTCAGACCACGCGCCTCACACAGGCGGAAGAAGCCTTCGATCTTCTCGTTGACCCCACCGACCGCCTGCACCTCGCCGAACTGGTTGATCGAACCGGTGATGGCGAAGCACTGCTTGAGCGGCGTGCGCGACAAGGCCGAGATCAGCGTACATACCTCGCCAAGCGAGGCGCTGTCACCGTCGACGTAACCATAGGACTGCTCCAGGGCGATGCTGGCGGAAATCTCCAGGGGAAATTCCTGAGCGTAGCGGCTGCCGAGAAAACCGGTAAGGATCATCACGCCCTTGGAGTGAATCGACTGACCCAGGCTGACCTCGCGCTCGATATCGACAATACCGCTGCCACCCGGATAGACCGTGGCGGAAATCCGCGCCGGCACACCGAAGTCCGAATCACCGACAGCCAGCACGGTCAGGCCGTTGCATTTGCCAACGGCGGCACCACTGGTGTCGATGAGGATGATGCCAGCCAACATGTCGTCGATGATCCGCGCCGAGACACGGCCGGTGCGAGTGGCCTTGGCCTTGAGCGCACGCTCGATATGGCCAACGTCGGTCAACGTCTCGCCCGCCAGTTGACGGATAAAGTCCGCCTCGCTGACCAGTTGGAACAGGTCACCGATGCGCGCCGACAAACGCCCCTGATGTTCAGCCAGACGCGCACTGTAGGTCGCCAGACGCGCCACGGCAGCGCCGCTCAGCGGCGCCATGCCCTCTTCCGAGGTGCGCGTCTTCATCAATTGAGCGAACTGCTCCAGGCTCTCGTCAGCCAGCGGGATGTCTTCGTCAAAGTCCACCAGTACGCGGAACATTTCCTGGAAGTCTGGATCGGCGTCCTGTAGCGCGTAATAGAGCTGGCGCGAACCGATGATGATGACCTTCAACTGCAGTGGGATGACCTGGGGATTAAGGGTCACGGTGGCGATGCGGCCCAGATCGCCCAATGGCGATTCCATCTTCAACTGGCGCGAATGCAGGGCGCGCTTGAGCGCTTCCCAGACGAAGGGTTCGCCCAGCAGTTTTTCCGCCTCGACCACCAGATAGCCGCCATTGGCGCGGTGCAGCGCACCAGGGCGCAGTTGGCGGTAGCTGGTGTACAAAGCGCCCTGGTCGGAGTTGTATTCGATGCGGCCAAATAGATTGTCGTAGGTTGGGTGCGACTCGAATACCACCGGCGCACCGCCATTGGCGTGGTGACCAACCACCAGGCTCGGGCAGTAGATTTCTTCGAGCAGCTTGCGCAGTTGCGGATCGGCCTTGTCCACATCCACCAACTGATCAACCGCCGTTTTCAGCAGATTGACCTGCATGGCCTGCAGGTAGGCACAAACGCCTGCGTTCTCCGCGTACTTCTCCGACAGCGGCGCCAGCAGCGGTTGCAGGGCGACGGTGATGGTTTCTTCGTTGAGCTGGCGCAGTTGGTTGCTCGACTCGCGCTTCCACTGCGGCAGGCTGGCCAGCTCCTCATTGAGGCGCTCTTCCAGGGCGGCGATATCGGCATGGAAGCGCTCACGCTCAGCTTCGGGCAACTGGGCGAACTCGGCTTCATCCAGCGCCTTGCCTTCGGCCATCGGGGTAAAGGCGATGTTGGTGCTGTCGCGGTACAGGGCGATGCCCTTCTCCAGCGACAAACGCTCGATCACGTCCAGCGCCTGGTCATAGCGCTTGTTGAAGGTGCGGTCGATGGCACTCTTCTTCTGCTGGTAAGTCGGCGTCTCGAACACCGCCGGGAAGGTGGCCAGCAGGTTATCGATCAACAAATTGATGTCAGCGATGAAATCACTGGCCGTGCCCGCGGGCAGCTCCAGCGCACGCGGCTCGCGCGGCTCGTCGAAATGATTGACATAGACACGGTCCGCCGGGGTGTCCATACGCTTGGCCTCGGCTTTGAGGTAGCGCTGCACGAAAGAGAAGCGCCCGGTGCCAGGCTCGCCCATGACGAACACGTTGTAACCAGGGCGCGGCATGGCCACGCCGAATTGCAGCGCCTCGACCGCACGCGTCTGGCCTAGCACGCCGCGAAAGGGTTCGAGTTCGTCAGTGCTGGTGAAGTTGAACTGCTCAGGGGCGAAGGGACGGGTCAGTGATTCGGGGGCAAGGCGCAAAGCATCGAGGCTAAGCTTGGACATTGGCGATCCTTATAGCGGGCGGAAAATTCCGCAAAACATGGGGTGATTCTGGGCCTGCGGCGCAACGACGATCAAGGCTTGATTCATCGCAACAGAGAAATCACCCGGCAAAACCTCTTGTTCAGCAAAGCACAAACACTCGCCATAAGGATTAAAGAGCCCCCAATGTAGCGCGCCCACCTGCGGCCATTGCCGATGCCCGTCAGCACTTGCGCGCAACGGCTTTGTCTGCTGCCTTGACACCTACTGCGTACCTGACCAAAGCTCGCCCCATCGCCTGCCCTCAACAAGAGCCGCGTCCTTGAATCGGATAGTCGCCATCCTCGCCCTGTGTTGCAGCCTTCCCCTTCATGCCGCCTCGCCCCAGCGCCTGGCCGAGCTGGCCGCTGATCCCTACTGGATAGCCCTCGGCCACTATGAAACCGGCAAGCTCGGCGGCTGGCGCAGCTACGTCGATGACGACGATTTCTTCCTCGCCGAGAGCGGCGCCCATGACCCCGCCGCCGAACTCACCGCCACAGTAAAGGCACTGTATCAACCCGCCGAACTGGGCGACCGTCATCCCCAATGCATCTACCCGGCGCGCACGCGCTGGCTCAAGGCGCAACTGCAACTGACCGATCTGCCCAGCCCGGACTGCGCCGAGTACCGGGCGTGGATGGCCGACATCAACCCGCATAGCGCCGTGCTGGTATTCCCGGCGGCGTACCTGAACAGCCCGTCGTCGATGTTCGGCCACACCCTGCTGCGCATCGACCAGCCCGACATCGACAGCCACAACACCGCCCTGCTCAGCTACGCGCTGAACTTCGGCGCCTTTATCGAAGGCGACGACAACGGCATTCTCTACGCCTGGCGCGGCCTAATGGGCGGCTATCCCGGCCTGTTCGCCCTGGTGCCCTACCACGACAAGCTCAGCGAATACAGCCGCCTGGAAAACCGCGATCTGTGGGAATACCGGCTGAACCTGACGCCCGAGGAAACCCAGCGCATGGTCGAGCATGTCTGGGAGCTCAAGCAGATCCGCTTCGACTACTTCTTCTTCGACGAAAACTGCTCCTACCGCCTGCTGGAATTGCTGGAGATCGCCCGCCCCGGCATCGAGCTGACCGAACACTTCCCGCTTACCGCCATCCCCACCGACACCGTGCGCGCGGTCAAGGATGCCGGGCTGATCGAACGCATCGACTATCGCCCCTCCCGTGAACGCGAGCTGCTGGCCCGCGCCGAGCCGCTCGATGCAGACGAGCAGGCCTGGGTATTGCGCCTGAGCGAAGACCCGACGCTGTTGCAAGATGCCGCGTTTACTGCCCTGCCCAACGAACGCCGCGCGCTGATCCAGGACGCCGCCTTCCGCCTGGTGCGCTACCAGGCCAACGACAATGAACGCAGGGTCACGGCGCAGCGCAGCTTCCAACTTCTCGGCGCGATCAGCCGCAATCCACCGCCGCCACTGAACATCGAGCGCCCGCCGCTGCCCGAGGAAGGCCACCAGTCGCGCACCTGGCAACTGGCCGGTGGCAGCCGCGACAACCGCGCCTTCGCCGAGTACGGCCTGCGCATGGCCTACCACGACCTCAACGACAATCTCGACGGTTTCCCGCTGGGTGCGCAAATCGAGATTCTCCAGCTCAAGCTGCGCCAGTACGAGAACAACCACTGGCAAGTGCAACGCCTGGATCTAGCCAACATCCGCTCGCTGACGCCGCGCAACGCCCTGCTGCAACCTCTGTCCTGGCAGGTCGGCGGTGGGCTGGAGCGGGTACTCGGCAAAGATGGCGACACCCCACTGGTCGCACATATCAGCGGTGGCGCCGGCGCCAGTTGGCAATTGAGCGAAGACCTACTCGGCTTCGCCCTCGGCACCACCCGCCTGGAATACAACGAAGACTTTGCCTCCGTGATCGCCCCCGCCCTGGGCTTCAACACCGGCCTGCTGTGGCGCAACCCGCTGGGCAACCTGACCCTGGAGGGCGCCAGCGACTACTTCTATAACGGCGAAGTGCGCCAGCGCCTGTCCCTCAATCAACAATGGGAAGTCTCACGCAACCTCGGCCTGCGCCTGAGCGCCCAACGCGAGTTCAGCCAACTCGCCAGCCCGGTCAACGAGGTGAAACTGGAGCTGCGCTGGTATCACTACTGAGCCCGAAACGACCTGCCTGTGCAGGTCGCCTCTTGCCCTGCATCAACTCTCCTATACTGCAAACTCCACCACCCGCTCGGAGAGTCGCCATGCGCCGTCTATTCGTGTTGCTTGCTGCCGCCTTGATCAGTTTTCCGCTGTGGGCCATGCACTGCCCACAGGACATGGCCAAAATCGACGAAATGCTGCAGAGCGATCCACCCAGCGATCCCGAGGTGGTGGCCAAGGTCAAGGAGCTACGCGCCGAAGGCGAAGCGCTGCACAAGTCTGGCGAACATGCCGAGTCGGCTCGTGTATTGGCCGAGGCGCTCGACCTGCTCTCCGCCAGCGAGTAACAGCCGCCACTCAGAAGCCACTGTAAAGCAACCCCAGAACAGCCTGGCGCAATACCTGCTGCTCCACCGGTTTAGCTAGGCAAATAGCAGCACCACGCGCCTGGGCCTCTGCGAAGAGATGAGTGTCGGTCGCCGCACTGATCACCATGACCGGCACCTCCCGCAGACGCGGCTCGCTCTGCATCGCGTCGAGCACATCCAAGCCACTGCCATCGGCCAAGTCGATATCCAGCAACACCAGAGCAGGTGTCTGCAAATGCAGCTCAGCCATCGCGCTCTGCCACGAACTCACGCTGCGTACGTCCGCAAACTCACGCAACGACGCCTGCAACATCCGCACGTTGGTCGGCTGATCCTCCACGCACAGCACCAAGCTACGAGCCGTCTGCAGCGCCTGCTGCCCTTCAATCAAGCCGTCTTCCGGGCGGGCGGCGCTGGGCAGGTCGAGCCAGAAGCGACTGCCAACACCCAGCTCGCTCCGCACGCCGACCTCGCCATCCATCAAACTGGCCAACTCACGACACAACATCAGGCCAATACCAGTACCGGGAATGTTCGAGCTCTCACGCCCCAGACGCTGGAACGGCTGAAAGAGCCGGGCCACTTGCCCCTCAGCAAGCCCTGGGCCGGTATCCTCAACCCATAGCCGTACGCAGTTGGGGCGCACTTCATAGCCCACACGAATCGCACCTTGCGGGCTGTTGTATTTGATCGCGTTGGACAACAGATTGAGCAGGATCTGTCTCACCCTGCGCGGGTCACCCTGCACGTAGAGTGCGGGATCAGCAGCAGGCATCACCTGCAACTGCAATTTCCGTTGCTGCACCTCTGGCTGTACCAGCTCTGCACAACCTTTGAGCAACGTGCCGATTTCGATGGCTTGCAGTTGCAACTGCTGGCGTCGGTTCTCAATGCTCGACAGATCGAGGATGTCGTCCACCAACGACGTGAGATGGCGGCTGGCCTGGACGATCTCGCGAGCATAGTCGGCCTCCTGCTGAGCACCGGCTTTGTCTTGGGTTTCCAGCTCGATCAGTTGGGCAAAACCATGGATGGCATTGAGCGGCGTACGCAACTCATGACTCATGCTCGACAGGAAGCGGCTCTTGGCCTGGCTCGCCGTCTGCGCCTGCAGACTGGCATGGCGCAACTCTTCCTGCGCGAGCTTGAGCCGGGTGATATCCACGTGCGTACCGGCGATGCGCCGCGGCCAGCCTGTCGCATCGCGCTCCAGCAAGCGCCCGCGACTGAGCAGCCAGACATACTCGCCACGGCAATTGAGGTAGCGGTACTCGGCATCGAAATATTCCTCTCCCTGCTCAGCGAAAAGCCTGCGCAGATGGCGCAGGCGCTCCAGGTCGTCCGGGTGCACACGCTGGTTGAATTCGCTCAAGGTGAGCAGGTTGGCGCCCAGACCAAAGCGCCGCACGAAGCGCTCACTCAGTTCTATGGTCAAGGCCTGCGCGTCAATCTGCCAAAGGCTTTCAGTGGTGTTATCGAGCACCAGTTGCAGTAGCTCATGGGTATCCTGACGCTTGCGTTCACTGATCTGTAACTGCCGAGCTGCCTGCTGCATAGCCTCGGCCAGCGCATCGACTTCATGGATATGACTGCGCGGAGCATCCGCGGGATATTCGCCCTGGCCAAGGCTAGCAGCCATATCCACAACCCCGTTGATCGGGCGCGCCAGTTGCTCGCTGAGTTGCCGCGAGCGCCACCACATACCGGCAAAAAACAACAGGTAGAACAGCAGCAGCCCCGCAATCAGCCAGTAACCGATGTGCTGATAGCGCTTGGCCAACTGATTGGTGCCTTGAAAAATGCGCTCCTCATCCACCACCAGCAGCAAACGCCAACCGGTCTGCGCGATAACGCTCCAGGCAACCAGTTGTTTACGCCCGCCCAGCATCACTTCCCGCACATTGCCCTCACCACTGCTCATGGCAGTTAGCAAAGGCTCCATTCCCTCACGCCGCGACAGGCTGAAGTCCTCTGGCTTTAGCACCTCACGCCGCACTGCCTCTTCATAGGAATAGTGCGTCAGCTCGCGCAAACCAAAATCCAGCTCCCCTGCCGCAGGCAAAGCCATGATCCGATTATCCGGGCCAATCAACATCGCGTAGCCATCCCAAGGCACATTCAGCTCATCGATCTCGCCCAACACCTGGTCGACAGTGATATCAAACCCCACCACGCCTTCGAGGAAATCGCCACGATAAACCGGCGCAATTGCAGACATCATCCAGCCCTGCCCAGCAGGATCGAGATACACGTCAGTCCAGACGACCTTGCGCTGCGGATTGTGTTTGGCATCAGCCAGGTAATAGAAGTTGTAATCCGGTATCACCATGTCATGGGGATACTGCGCCGGTGTATCGAACCAGGGATAAATACGGTTGTAGCTGTCCCAGCTATTGAAATAGAGCGCCGCGACCAGCGGATTGGCCTGATGGAACGAACGCATCAACGGATCGACCTGCGACAACCGCATCACCTTAGCGTGATCCTGTTTAGCCAAGGGCGTGCTATTGGCATAGAACGATGCCGCCCGGCCATCGTCAGTGCGGCTATAGAACACCCCAGAAGCAGTGGTCGCGTAGCGCTGCCGCTCCTTGTCATCCGGGCGAAAACGGCTATCGAGCAACGCGCGTTGCACAGCATCGCGAAAGACCTGAACCTGCACCTCAACAGCACGCAGACGACCATCGATGACCTGCGCCTCACGCTGCGCAGCACTGGCCAAGTCACGCACAGCAGTTTCCTGCAGGTGGGCCACCTGCTCATCGCGAATGGCCTGATTGCTCAACAGATACACCGCGATCAGCACAGACTCCACCAGAACCAGGGGGATCAGCGCACTCTGAACAAAGGCTCGCCAAATCCACTGACGCAAGGGATAACGGCTACTCGGCATGACGACTCCTTTCCAATTCCCACCCTGAGCAGGCGCGCCATCATAGCCTCCCCGAGCCGAATCCGCAGTCGACGCAGAGGAACCTTTGCCGTAAACTCCGCGTCCTAGCTGTAACCACCAAAGTTTCGGGGCCGATTAGGATTCGACGCCGGTAGCGAAGCTCGAGGTGCATGCCGACTTGGTAACAGAAGTCGTAAATCAACTGTTGCAACTTTCTATAGTTGCCAATGACGAAAACTACGAGGGCTACGCTCTCGCTGCGTAAGCGGCGCGACTAGTCCTTCTGGTAGCTTCGGCTCCAGCGATCACTAGGGGATGCCTGTAAACCTGAAGTGATTGTCATGCAGAACAGGATCGCCGCGTAGTACGTTGTGGACGAAGTGGCTAAAACTTACACAACTCGCCCAATGCACCCTGCCCGTCGGGCGGCTGAGGGTTAACTCAATAGACACGGCTAAGCATGTAGTACCAACAGTGGAGAACTGGCGGACGGGGGTTCAAATCCCCCCGGCTCCACCAAATAAACCCCTGATTTTCCTAGAGGAAGTCAGGGGTTTTTCTTTGGGGTGCCGAAAAAGTGTCGAAGCGTTAAGACTGCTGGAGAAGATCGCTTTCGATGTCTGAAAAATTGCTGATCTTCACCGAACCTTCGGGAAAGCGGGCAATGACATCCAACTGACCACCCATGGCTTCGATGTGGCTACGCAAAGTAGAAATGTACATGTCAGTACGCTTTTCCATCTTGGCAATGGATGGTTGCTGTACATGCAGCACCTCAGCCAGCACCTTCTGTGACAGCCCACGAGCCTGGCGCAGCTCATTAAGCGGCATCTCTGCAAGCAGCTCCTGGGCTTTGGCCTCTACCCTGGCCTGAGCCTCAGGCGCCATTTTTGCGCGCAGCTCTGCAAATTTCTTAGCCATCTATCAAGCCCTCCTTACGAAGCTGTTCCAAATGTTCGTCGTACAGTCGATCAGATAGCGGAACGTTGATGTCATACCAACGATCATCACCAGTCTTGTCGCCACCGATCAGCAAAATAGCCGAACGCCTGGGATCAAATGCATACAGGGTTCTGTAGGGTCGGCCTTCGTGCTGAGTCCTCAGCTCGCGCATATGGCTGTGACGAGAGCCATTGATTCCGCTGCTGTGTGGAAAGCCAAGTGACGGGCCTCGCTCCTCTAGGAGCTGGACTGACACCGCAACGGACTCCTGTTCCTCTGCAGACAAGCCTTCCCACCACTCACCGAACTCGTCGGTGTATTCGATATTCCAAGTCATGGAGAAAATATAACCTCAAAGGAATATTCCATCAATGGAATATCTGAATCATAGGGACGAGAGCGGGCCAAAGCGTACCGCATCCTGCAGATGATCCGGCACCAGGTGCGCGTAGCGCATGGAGTGGCAAGGCTGGAGTGCCCTGGATTTTCTGCAGGGTGAGGATGTTGCCGCCGTTCTGGATGAAGTGGCTGGCGAAGGTGTGTCGCAGTGCGTGGACGGCCTGGCCTCAAGCTCTACGCTGCTCGGCACCGAACGAACCTTGCTGGCCTTGGTTTCGCTGACGTTAATCGCGGCATCACGCAGACCGGCAGTCTTTTCATCGCCATGGAGCACCAGCGTGCCAGACAGCTACTGCGTGTGCTTACCGGCATGCCCGACAAGGTATTGAAGCCTTTCGTGGGTCCCTCTCAGGCTGCGCTATGCTTATCGAGGGCCTTATCGCCTGGGAGCGCGCTTATGATCGCTATGGGTATCGCCAGTATCTTGCTTTTTGCAGGATGCCTGAGGCGATTGTATTTGCTGGGTGCTCTTGGTGTGGCATGGAGCTATTGCAGTGCAAGTTATGCGGCGCCGCAAACATTGATCATTGTGACCAGCGAGTTGCCTCCCTATACCAGCGCCAAACCGCAGGACAGTTTCCTAAGCGCACTACTGCAGGAAGTAGGCAAGGAAATGGGCGTTAAATTCGAGTTTCGTTTCATGCCCTGGGCACGCGGCGAACAGGCCGTGGATTCGCTGCAAGCATGGGCCACCATGCCTTATGTGCCTACGCCAGAGCGTGAGAAAAAGTTTTTGTTCTCAATCCCTCTATATGCCAAGCGCACGATGCTGTTTCACTACAGCGAAGAGCAACCGTCGCTTCCAAAAACCTTCACAGATTTACGTGAACTCAGTCGACTCAGAGTCGGCGGCGTACGCGGCTACTACTATGAAAGCGTTTTTTCCGACGCAGGCATTAAGCTATCGCTGGCCTCAAGCGAGGAGCAAAGTTTCAGAATGCTGCGTGCTGGCCGCGTGGACTTGGTGCCTGCCGTGGAAGTGGTGGGCTGGAATATCATTCGCACTATATTCCCTCCCGAAGAACACGCTCACTTTCGTGTAATGGATACACCTTTGAACGTCGGTTACAACTACCTGATGACCTCGCGTCATTACCCTCAAGCCGAACAACTACTTGAGCGTTTTAACCATGCACTGCGTGCTCTAGAGCTCAAAGGCGTTTACCGCTCATTGGCGATCCAGCACGGTATCGTGAAGGAGTCTCAGGGAAATACTGAAGATGCCGCACTGATGCTGGAAAAACATTCGGACTCCACTCATCGCTTCTTCCGAGAAGGCAGATGAATCTCGTTGATGCCCAATACGCAGGCAAAGCACGCGGCCTCAAGCGACCCCTCCAGCAATTTACGCCAATGCCTGCTCCTGTCTGCATAGCGCCACCTTGCGGTGGCTCAATCACGGAAAATACAAACAGGATAAAGGCACGTCTAAAAACGTAGGCGCGGCAGCCAACGCAATACCGCTGGCGCCCCTGTAAAACAGGCGAGAGAGGCTCGGAATCGCGTTCGACTTTGCGTGCTGTAAATGAGCATTTTGCTAGGACTCGCGCACGAGCCTGTTCTTAACGC
This sequence comes from Pseudomonas sp. 8Z, assembly GCF_902506535.1. Lineage (GTDB taxonomy): Bacteria > Pseudomonadota > Gammaproteobacteria > Pseudomonadales > Pseudomonadaceae > Aquipseudomonas. Next base: position 117,876 of record NZ_LR733826.1, on the reverse strand, counting down.
CGCGATGGCAACGTAGTAGTGTTTAGAGGTGCCCATAAATCACTGGCCGGGGCCGGAGATACGCAAGGTCGATACGCCAGAGCCAGAGGCTGCACAAGCAACTAATGACGTATCGGTTTCAAACCTTGCACCGGACCAGGCTGATCCGGTGCAAGGCCCGTAGCCTCACGCGCGAAAGCGCCCGACCAGGCCATGCAGTTGCTCAGACAGTTGCGCCAGCTCCTGCGAATCTCGATGCGCCGACTGCGCGAGATTTTCCACCAGTTGAGCGTCGTTCTGAATCTGCGCGATGTGGCGGTTGATCTCCTCGGCGACCTGGTGCTGCTCCTCAGCGGCCGTAGCGATCTGGGTGTTCTGGTCACGAATGTGATCCACCGAACCGCGAATCTGCTCGAAGCTCTGGCTGGCCAGGCTGATGCGCTCAACGCTGGTCTGAGACATTTCCAGGCTGTTCTGCATCTGCCGCGTCACCTCTTGGGTGCGCCGTGCCAGGCCGCCGAGCAGGCTGTCGATCTCGCCGGTGGAGTCGGCGGTGCGCTGGGCCAGGGCACGCACCTCGTCGGCAACGACGGCAAAGCCACGGCCCTGATCCCCTGCTCGCGCGGCCTCGATGGCGGCGTTGAGCGCTAGCAGGTTAGTCTGCTCGGCAATCGAGCGGATGGTGCCGAGGATGGCGTTGATGTTCTGGCTGTCCTGCTCCAGAGCCTGCAGCGCCAAGGCCGATTGCTTCAGGTTGTCGCTCAGGCGGGTGACGCTGTCGGTGGCATCTTCGATCTGTGTCTGACCGGTATGCACCTGGCGCTGGCCGTCGTCGGCAGAGCTGGCGGCCTCGCTGCAGGAGCGGGCGACTTCGTTGGCGGTGGCGACCATTTCATTGAAGGCCGTGGAGACCATTTCCACCGCGCCACGCTGACGCTCGGCCACATCGTTCATGTCATGTGCGACACGGGTAGAGTCATCGGAAGTCTGGCGCAGTGCCGCCGAGGCCTCCATGATGCTCTGCACGAGTTGACGAATGGTGCCAAGAAACTGGTTGAACCAACGCGCCAGCAGCGCCGTTTCATCCTTGCCTTGTACGCTCAAGCTGCGAGTCAGATCGCCCTCCCCCTGCGCAATGCCTTCCAAGCCGCTGGCAACGCTACGGATCGGGTTGACGATGAGCTTGGCGAACACGCCGCCGACCACGGCAAAAACAATGGCCAGTAGCAGCACAATCACGCCGATCTGCCAGGCCAAGACGTTGGCTTTGGCCATGACCTCGTCGCGTTCGATCAAGCCGATAAAGCGCCAGCCAAGCGTGGGCGACGACCAGACATTGGCCATGTAATGGGTGCCATTGATCTGAACCTCCTGCAAACCATCGGCACCTGCCATCTTGGCGTAGTCGCCGCCCAGGTCGGTAAGCGACTTGAAGTTGTTCTCGGCATTGCCAGAGTCAACCAAAACATTGCCGCTCGCCTCAGCCAGCAGCAGATAGCCGGTTTCGCCAATCTTGATTTGCTTGACCAGGTCGGTGAGCTGCTTGAGCGACACATCCAGCCCGACTACACCGGCCACATTGCCCTGCGCATCGTTGACGGCACGCACGGTACCGATCAGCACGGCATCATCCGGCGCCCAGTAGTAGGCGGCAGTGCGTACCGTTTTGCCTGGAGAGGCTATACCAGTCTTGTACCAGGGGCGCACGCGCGGGTCGTAGCTTTTCAGGCCCGGATCGCTTGGCCAGATGGCATAGCCGCCATCGACCCGGCCGTAGGACATATAGGCCGTGGTCGGATGCGACTTGGCGAAGCGGTCGAAAAGGCTTTCCAACTGCTGGTTGGTTTCCGGTAATGGCTGGCTCGGGGCATCGGCCGACGAGTAGTTTTTCAGAACGGGAGCAGCCACGATCTCCGGCAGACTGGCGATGTAATCGATGTTCTCGCTGATGCCCTTGAAGAACATGCCCATGGCATTGTCGATCTGACGGATCTCGCGAGAGCTGCTATCGAGGAAATCGGCCTCAGCCTGTACGCGCAAGTTATAAATGACCACGACGGCAACCAGAAGGATCGGCACGCACGCGATAGCGGCAAACGCCCAGGTCAGTTTCTGCTTGATATTCATTCGACTGGCTCTCGTAAGAGTGGGACTACAACCGGCACAAGACCGTTACTGATGAAGGCTCAAAAGGCTATCGGCATGCCCACGCAACGCTTAAGGCCTCCCTCGAATATAGACCCAACCAGCCGTTTTACCTGTGCTGTGTCTTTGCTAGGTAAAGGCAACTCAGAGGCTCAGCGCCGCTCACGGAATGCCCTGGGAGAAAGCCCCGTCATCCGCCTGAAGAAACGCGAAAAATAAGCCGCCTCGGAAAATCCTAAGCTGTCGGCCACCTGGGCGACCGTCATCGAGGTATAGACCAAGTTACGCTTGGCTTCGAGCAACAGCCGCTGATGGATCAACTGCAGGCCGGACTGCCCGGCCAGGCGCCGACACAGGCTATTGAGATGGGCCACGCTCAGGCCCAACTGCGAGGCGTACCAGTCCAGCGGACGATGCTCGCTATAGTGCGCCTCGACCACCCCCTGAAAGCGCCGCAAATGGTGGCGCCCACGGTCACTCAACAAGGCTTCCTCATGCTCGTTGGCCAAAGCTTGACGCACCAGCCATACCAGCAGCGCGCTGATCAGCGACTGCAACATCAACTCGCGCCCTGCCTCGTGCTGCCCGTATTCGTGAGCCAGGGTGGCGAACAGCATATCCAGGCGCGGCTCTTGGCCTTGCGCCAGATAGCAAACCGCCTGAGTCAGCGGCGGTCGCTCCAGCGCCGCGCCGAGGTGCTCGACCATTGGCTGGGCCAAGGTCAGCACATGGCCTTGGATATCCTCGGAAAAACGAAAGCCGTGCACGCACAGCGCCGGCACCACCTGCACCGCCGCCTGGTCGAGCACGCGCACTTGGCCATCGATCTCCACCTCGGCATGGCCACTCTGGATGTACAGCACCTGCAGCAGATCACTGTGCAGATGAGCGCTGATTTCCCAGCCGTGCAGGCGGCTGCGCTCGGCAATCGACTCGCAGTGGATCAGGTCTGGCGTCGGCCAGGCGCGATCCTCGCCGTAGAGCTTGAACACAGGAACCTGACCGGTCATACGAATCCTCGAAAAGTCCAAGTAACTAAGCGGATAGTGCCTTCATGGCGGACATCGATACATCAAAAATACTGATTCCTACATCAGTGCATAACCGGGACAACAATAATGAAAACCCAAGTTGCAATCATCGGTGCCGGCCCGTCCGGCCTGTTGCTCGGCCAGTTGCTGCACAAGGCCGGTATCGACAACGTCATCATCGAACGCCAAAGCCCGGACTACGTGCTCAGCCGCATCCGCGCCGGCGTGCTCGAACAGGGCATGGTCGATCTGCTGCGCGAGGCTGGCGTCAGCGCCCGCATGGAGCGCGAAGGCCTGGTGCATGACGGCTTCGAACTGGCCTTCGACGGCCGCCTGGAGCGCATCGATCTGCGCGGCCTGACAGGTGGCAAGACCGTCATGGTCTACGGCCAAACCGAAGTCACCCGCGATTTGATGGACGCCCGCGTGGCCTGCGGCGCGCCAAGCTTCTACAGCGTCAGCGAGGTCGAACTGCACGACCTCAAGGGCGAGCAGCCCTATGTCACCTTCACCCACGAAGGCCAGCGCATGCGCCTGGATTGCCAGCAGATCGCCGGCTGCGACGGCTTCCATGGTGTATCGCGCCAATCCATTCCCGCAGGCGTGCTCACCGAGTTCGAGCGGGTCTACCCCTTCGGCTGGCTCGGCGTGCTGGCCGACACCCCGCCAGTCAACGAAGAGCTGATCTACGCCAACCACGAGCGCGGCTTTGCCTTGTGCAGCATGCGTTCGCCGACGCGCACCCGCTACTACGTGCAAGTCAGCAGCGAGGAAAAAGTCGAAAACTGGTCGGACGAGCGCTTCTGGGACGAACTCAAGCGCCGCCTGCCCGCACCAACCGCCGCCAAGCTGATCACCGGCCCATCCATCGAGAAGAGCATCGCGCCGCTGCGCAGCTTCGTGGTCGAGCCCATGCAATACGGGCACTTGTTCCTCGTCGGCGACGCCGCGCACATCGTCCCGCCCACCGGCGCCAAGGGCCTTAACCTGGCGGCCAGCGACGTCAACACGCTGTACCGCATCCTGCTCAAGGTGCATCAGGAAGGCCGCACGGAGTTGCTGGAGAAATACTCGGAAATTTGTCTGCGGCGCATCTGGAAGGCTGAGCGTTTCTCCTGGTGGATGACCTCGATGCTGCACCGCTTCCCCGACACTGACGCCTTCAGCCAGCGCATGCAGCAGACCGAATTGGACTACTTCGTCGGCTCCGAAGCCGGGCGCCGCACCATCGCCGAGAACTACGTCGGCCTGCCCTACGAAGCGGTCGAGTAAACGTGCAGGCGGTGGGTCGACGATCCACCGCCCTCGCCATCTGCACGCAAGGAAGTTGCTGCCTTGAGTGCGAACATCGCGGCTCAAGCCCCTCAAAACACTGCAGCCCCTGTAGGAGTGGCTTCAGCCACGATATGAGCAAGCACTGCGCACTCAAGCAGTCCCGATATATGCGTGGCAACGCCTCACCGACAGGCCGGGCTCGCCATGCCCTGCCCACCCGATGCAGATGGCGGCGATACCGTAGCGGGTGCCACGCGTGGCCAGTTGCCTGGCCCCCCTGTGGGTCGCGTTACAGGCCGACAGCAGCTTGCAACGCGATCTGTTCGAAGGCGTCGAACTACCGCGTCATGCCCACGCCTGCGCCACCACGCAGTGCGCCTGCGGGTCGGCATAGAGACGCTCGATAAACTCGGCACGGCGGCTGAGCACCACGCGCTGGTTGAGCGAGCCCTTGTCGGTCACCTCCCCGGCGTCCAGGCTCGGCGCCTCGGTCATCAGGCAAGCCCAGGCGATATGCGAAGCCAGCCCGGTGGCCTCACGATTAAGCTCCAGCAAAAGCCCGGCCAGCCACTGCCGTACCGGCTCAGCCGCCAATACCGACTCGGCACTGGACTCAGCCGACAGCCCGGCCAATTCACGGCAGGCGGGCAGATTGGGGAACACCAGCAAGCCAATGCGCTGACGATCCGGCCCGGTGACCACCACGTCCTGCACATAGGGCGCGCCCTGCAGAATGACGCGGGTGCGCAGCGGCCCAACGCTGACGAACACACCCGTATTGAGTTTGAAGTCCTCGGCGATGCGCCCATCGAACATCAACCCCCAGTGCGGGTTGTCGTCATCGGCAAAGCGCAGGGCATCGCCGGAACGGTAGAAGCCTTCCTCATCGAACGCTTCGTCGTTGAGTTCAGCCTGATGCCAATAGCCAGGCATCACGTGCGGGCCGCGAAAGCGCCCTTCCAGCTTGCCGTCCACCGGCGCCAGTTTGACCTCGCAGCCCGGTGCGGGCAGGCCGATGTAGCCCGCCATCGATAACGGCCCGGTGGTGAAGGTGCAGGACGGCGCCGTCTCGGTCATGCCCAGCCCGGCCATCATGCGGATGCGCTCGCCGCAGTGCTGCTCAGCGATCCGGTCGAGGCGATCCCAGATCGGCTGGCTAAGCCCCGCGCCCGCGAAGAAGAACAACTTCACGCGGGCGAAAAAGCGCTCGCGCAACTCGCCGTCCTGCTCCAGCGCGTTCACCAGTTCCTCCCAGCCCTTGGGCACGGTGAGGTAAGCAGTGGGGGATATTTCCTTGAGATTGCGCAGGGTTTCGCCGAACAACTGCGGCGTTGGCCGACCGTCATCAAGGTACAGACTGCCGCCGTTGTACAACACGATGCCGACGTTGTGGCTACCGCCGAAGGTGTGGTTCCACGGCAACCAGTCCACCAGCACTGGCGGCTCTTCGGCGAATACCGGGAAAGTCTGCAACAGCATCTGCTGATTGGCGCAGAGCATGCGCTGGGTGGTGACCACCGCCTTGGGCAGCTTGGTCGAGCCACTGGTGAAAAGGAACTTGGCGATGCTTTCCGGCCCGGTGCGAGCGAAAGCGGCATCGGCGCGTGTCGGCTCGCACGGCGTCAATAGCGCGTCGAAGTGCTGCACATCGCGCCCGGCCAGCTCGCCCTGCACCAGCAGCACCGGCACCTCAGCAGGCAGCACCGCCTCAATGGCGCGACTGAAAGCAGCGCCATCGGCAGCCATCACCAGACCAGGGCGCAGCAAATCAACGATGTGCTGCAGCTTGGTGTAATCACGCGCCACGGTGGAATAGGCAGGCGACACCGGGCAGTACGGCACGCCGATGTACATAGCAGCCAACGCCAGTTGCAGATGCTCCAGATCATTGCCGGAGAGAATCACCAGCGGGCGCTCGGCGCTCAACTCGTAGTCGAGCAAGTGCGCGGCGATGCAACGGACGCGCGCCAGCATCTGCCGATAACTGATACGTTGCCACTGCCCGTCGCTGCCACGGCGAGCGATAAAGGTTTGCTCGCTGCGCACCTCGGCCCAGTGCAGCAGGCGATCGAGCAAGCGCGCGGGCAAAGCCGCCAGAGCCTCGCGCGAGCGCAGGTAGGTATTGCCGGCGTATGACTCGATTTCGACATCCGGCCGCCCCAGCGATACGGGGCGATAGCGGATTGCCGATTGCGAGGAGGATTCATTGTTCATCTGTTATCACCTCCGGCCATGCCTTCAGGCACAGCGCGACGCCAGGCATTGGCCCGGCCAGTTCAATTCATGCACCTAGACGCCTGGCCTCAATCGCGCACGTTGCATAGCCGTGGCTCACCTGTCGGCAAGCCACGCCAACGGCGCCGATCAGGCAAGGCCTGTCAGATCGGGTAATGCCGTGGGCTGTTCTGCACCGTCACCCAACGCAACTGGGTGAAGTGCTCAAGGCTCGCGCTGGAACCAAAGCTGCCGTAACCGCTGGCCTTCACCCCGCCAAAAGGCATCGGCGCCTCGTCATGCACGGTTGGGCCGTTGATATGGCAGATGCCCGACTCGACCCGCTGCGCCAACGTCAACGCACGGGAAACGTCCCGGCTGAAGATCGCCGCCGACAGACCGAACTCCGAATCGTTGGCCAGGCGCAACAGCTCCTCATCGCCCTCCCCGCGCAGGATCACCGCCACCGGGCCGAACGACTCCTCGCGGTACAGGCGCATGGCCGGCGTCACGCGGTCGAGCAATACCGGCTGCATCACACTGCCGTCGATCTGCCCGCCAGCAAGGAGCACGGCGCCCTTGTCCACAGCGTCCTGCACCAGCGCCATGATGCGCTCACCGGCGGCGGCGTCGATCAGCGAACCGAGCACGGCTTCACCCGGCAAACCGGCCTTGAGCGTGCCGACCTTGGCGGCAAGGCGCGCGGCGAAATCGTCGGCGATGCGCTCGTCGACCACCAGACGCTCAGTGGACATGCAAATCTGCCCCTGATTGAAGTAAGCACCGAAAGCCGAAGCGGCCACCGCCTGCTCCAGATCCGCGTCATCGAGCACCAGCAAAGGCGCCTTGCCGCCCAGCTCCAGCACCGCCGGTTTCAGATGTTTCGCGGCGAGCTGGCCGATGATGCGCCCGACATGGGTGGAGCCAGTGAAGTTGACACGACGCACCGCCGGGTTAGCCACCAGCCGCTCGACGATGGCAGCGGCATCGGCTGGAGCATTGCTGATGACGTTGACCACGCCATCACCAAGACCGGCCTGCTGCAGCACCTCGCCGATTAACGCGTGCACCGCCGGGCTGTTCTCCGACGCCTTGAGCACCACCGTGTTGCCACAGGCCAAAGGCATGGCCAAGGCGCGAGTGCCAAGAATGATCGGCGCATTCCACGGGGCGATGCCCAGCACCACACCACACGGCTGACGCAGCGCCATGGCGAAGCTGCCCGGCACGTCGGAGGGAATCACCTCACCCTTGATCTGCGTGGTCATAGCGGCAGCATCGCGCAGCATATTGGCCGCCAGCTTGACGTTGAAGCCGTACCAGTCAGCCGTGGCGCCGGTCTCCACAGCCATGGCCATAAAGCGCTCACGATTGGCTTCCAGCAAACGGGCGGCCTCCAGCAGGCGCGCACGGCGCTCCCCCGGCCCCAGCGCGGCCCAGGCTGGGAAAGCCGCCTGCGCGGCAGCGACAGCGGCATCGGCGTCTTCGAGGGTGGCAGCGGCCACACGACTAACGACCTCACCGGTAAACGGACTGCGGCGCTCGAACAGCGCACCACTGGCGGCAGGGCGCATCTGCCCGGCGATCAGCAAAGGCACATCGAACATGGTCTGGCTCCATCTTGTGATTGTTATTCAGGGGCGGCCACGCACAACCGCCCCGAGCACACGTTTAGCGTTTGTAGGCTTGCAGACCCGGCTTGATGCTCTTCTCGTCGAGGAACTGCTTCATGCCCTGCTCACGACCGCCCTCTTTATCCAGCAGGCGCGACTGGTCGAGTTTGGCGTAGAGGTAATCTTCGTTCTGCTCCCAGGTCAGCTCGCGGCAACGCTTGAAGCCAATCTTCGCCGCACGCATCACCACCGGATTCTTCTCCAGCAGATTACGCGCCAGCTCAACAGTCGTCTCACGCAGTTGCGCCAGCGGCACGCTCTCATTAACCAGCCCCATCTCGGCGGCTTTCTGCCCGCCGAAGGTCTTGCCGGTCATGATGTAGTACAGCGACTGACGATGGCCCACGGTGTCGGCCATGGCCTTGCTCACCAGGTTGCCCGGCGGGATGCCCCAGTTGATTTCCGACAGGCCAAAAGTCGCCTCATCGGCGCAGATGGCCAGATCGCACGCCACCAGCGGGCTGAAGCCACCGCCGAAGCACCAGCCGTTGACCATGGCAATCGTCGGTTTGGCGTACATGCGCAGCAGCTTCCACTGCCAGGTTGAGGCTTCACGGCGAATCTTCTCCTGCAGGATTTCCGGGCCAGCATCGACCTCACGGAAGTATTCCTTGAGATCCATGCCTGCGGTCCAGGACTCACCGGCGCCGGTCAGCACCAGCACACCGACGTCGGCGTCCTGCTCCAGGGTTTCCAGCACATCGACCATCTCGCGGTTGAGGGTCGGGCTCATGGCGTTGCGTTTTTCCGGGCGATTGAGAGTGACCCAGCCGATGCCCTCTTCGACGTCGACCTTCACGGTTTGCCAGCGCGCTTCGTACTTGCTCATAGGGGGTGTCCTGCATGTGTGGGGTAGATGGGCTCAAGGTAGGCCGAGCAGATAGTTATGTCAATTAACTATTTGCTCGAAATGTTCGATCACCGCACCGATACACACGATGGATGAAGCGCCATCGAGCACATGATTAACCTGATTAACAAAAAGCTCACCAACAGAGGCGCACGGCAGACGTGCCACGCCCAGACGACGCCTGCCCCATTGCCGCGCCTGGCACCAGGTGGAGCCCAAGATCAAGCAACATAAAGCCGCATCATAGAGCAGAGAACGTAGCCGACAGCCAAATCGAACGAGCGCTCAAGTGAGCAGAAAGCCGCCAGAACAGGACTAATCATTAACAGTAAAAACTAAAAAAAACCCCATAAAGCAAGTCGTTTCAACCACTAGAAGCAGCAAAAAACACACGCCCCATAAAAATTCAGGCAGCCGTCATCAGGTAATGGTTAAGCAATGCAATCGTTCCCTACACACACGACTCACCCTTTACTGAGCGCGTCGCCAGAAGCACGACTCACCGCCAAAGCTCGATGAACGTGCAAAAAAGAGAAGCGACTGACCGCTAGACCCCCCCCGGCTGGCTAAAAATAAATCGGTCATATTTTCGTCAGCCTGGACGGCGCGGAGCCTGAAAATGGTGGGCAAGCTGCGCGTTGCCACCCTACGCGCTGACGATGACATCGTGCGCAAACTGGATGAGGTCAGTGGCATTGGCCTGCTGACTGCCAGCGCCCTGACTGCCGCCGTCGGCAAGCCCGAACGCTTTGCCAATGGTCGCCAGCTCAGCGCCTGGCTGGGTATGACGCCGCGTGAGTTCAGCAGTGGCAATAGTCGCAAACTCGGCCATATCAGCCGACAGGGTAATTTCTATGTCCGCACGTTATTGATCCACGGCTCACGTGCAGCTTTGCTGGCGGCACAACGCTGCCAGGCCCGTACACCGGAAAAGCTGACGCAGTTACAGCGCTGGGCTGTGCAGACGGCAGAGCGTATCGGCCACAACAAGGCAGCGGTGGCCCTGGCCAACAAACTGGTGCGGATCTGCTGGGCGGTGTGGTGCCATGAGCGGCGCTTCAATGGCAATTGGCAGAGCGTAAAGCCCGCCTGACGGCGGGGGTAATCAGTAAAGGTGTGATGGTTTTCTTGTGGTTGTGGTGAATAGCGAAACTGTCGGAACAGGCGAGTCCTGCAGCGGAGCAAGGCCGATAACAAGTGTGATCACCGTGATCGATTGAACGCTTGGCCCCCGCTGCGCGAACTACAGAATGGCCAGGGCGTGAGCGCCCACAACAGGCCGGATATACGAATGCAACCGCGCTGACGACAGGTTCGAAAAGCTATTACTCACTACTTGTGGGGAGAGTCCATATACCAATTGTTATGAGCCTTCACTGAACTCAAGACGTGCTGTTTGCCATTGCTCCCAGGCATGTTCTGGATTTAGGTCTGGATAGCCTCTGGATTCCTCCATCTGCATTTTCACTGAAGCTGGAAGCATCATACAAACAGCGTTGTCTCTAATTTCTATAACCTCGGCTTCAGTTAGTGGAGAGCCTTTTTCTCGTTCTTTGTTTAGCAGAATGACGATCAAGGCTGGAATGGGTGTTGGCACCAATTCTTCTTCCTTGCGATCATCAGGCTTCCTTTTTGCGAATAGTTTTTTGAACATCCGATCTGCCTTATGGCTCATAACGCCCACATAAACGGCACGCGGTTTTTTGCGTGTCCGGCGACCGGTAGGGAGCGAATTTGATGTGTTTGTTAGGCAATATCACGCAACAACCGCCAACACGACTAATACAAAAGCAAAGATAAAGGTTATCACCTGTACATTGAAGCAAACTACTTGTGTTTGGCTTGGAGGACGTTCAAACCATCCTGGGTTAGCTCTCTTTTCTTCGAGTACTTCCTCAGCCAGTTTATACGCACGTTTGAGGTCGTAAAGAGGCTGTGCCATAACTAGGTATTGAACCCAAACACCTGAAAGGATTGATAAGGAGTGAACAACCACCGCTGATTTTAACATTAAAGAAAGCTGGCCTGCACTGGCACTTTGCAAGCCCACAACAAGTGTTATGAAGGTGACGGAAAGACCGAGCATAAGGCGAGTAAAACCATCATATTTCTCCTCATGCTCTTTCATGAAGACTTCCCGAGCTTTCTTGTAAGAATCAAGATCCATTCAGGTTTCCTTGCCTAACGTTTGGTTAAGGGGCCGGCTTTAGCCGGTCCCAGCGAGCGGAGCGAGCGAATTGAACCAGTTGTTAAGCGCCGCTAACTACGGACTCTTTCTTGCTCGTGAACTCTCTTTTGAGTATTGGTGAGAAACTCGCTAGCTTGTTTAAAATGCTATTTCCGTGTTCGGAGATATTGTTTATAGAGCTAGACTTTCTAAAAAGTTGAAGAGTTTTCTCGATGTCATCGTAGAATTTGTCGGCAACATTTTCATGCTCGCCTTCAAAGTACTCGTTGTAAGACTTTAGTGTGTGCATGAATGAGAGAAGTGACTCGGAGTCTGCGTGATGATCAATCCCTGCAAGCGCCTTAGGGTTGGAGGCTCCGTATTTAGTGAATTTCTTTTGTGCAGTGCTAAGTAGGGCCTGTAACTCAGCCAATTCTGATGTTTTTCTGTGGCCGATTAGTTGATCTTTTATACGTTGGGCTAGTTGTGCTGCTGTTTTGGATTTATTAGCCTCCTTCCATGCCCATATGGCGCCCAATATAGATGCTATAGATCCAATAACTGAAATGGCATCAATCATGCTGCCACCACGGCTTCAATTTCCTCTTCGCTTAACTCGAAAGAGTCGAGGCTTTTCCATACGGTTAGCATGCGAGAGTATTTCCCTAGCATAGGGCAGTGACTGTTGAAATCGCAGTAGTCTGAGTCGTAAGTCAGTTCTCTGAATCTGTCTAAATCATTGATGAAGTATTGTGTATAGCCCATCTGGGCTGTTTCGTTATTTCCGTCGAATCCTCGAAATTTTAGTTTGCTTGGAATTTCCTCTCCGTCATGGAGGCGTTCCCAGGAAAATGTAATAGACCTGTACATGTCTAGAATATCCAATACTTGCTTGCATTGGTCTTCTGAAAGTGGATCGCTAATGCTTTCTACGAGCCATGAGTAGTGTAATTCATAGCCGTGTTCTAATGCCTTTCTGTTTTTTGCGTAATACTCGGCTTCTTCTGGGTATAGCTTCTCCAATATCAACATCTGGTTGATAAAGTTTAGTCGTTCGAATTTATCCAAAATTTTCTCCAAGGTGCTTAACGTTTGGTTAAGGGGCGGGCTTTAGCCCGTCCCAGTGAGCGCAGCGAACGATTTGAATCTGTTGTTAGGCTATGTAAGATTTATTCTTGTTTCGTCTAGAGGCGATATAGCTTGCTTCTGGGGAGAAACGAAGTTTATGCCTGAAATTGGTGACTCAGTAGATTGGCAAAAGCCCCAATAAGGCCCGCGCTCGCCATCCTTTGGGTAGGCCACGATGCTAATTGAGCTTTCATCCGTGTACTCCGTGTATATGCCAAGAAACATTCTGGATCTAACCACTTCTGGCTCTTTAGAGAACGGATTACGCTCTGGGAGCACCATTCCGAGTACCAACGCCAGATCTTCATCTGGAAGTGCTTTGAGTGCGGCCACTAATTCAAGGTTGGTCATTCTTTCTTGATTGCCTAACGTAGGAAGCTAAGCGGCGCTCGCTCGCTTTTGGCGAGCGTCCGCTTCAGCGACTGGTTATCCATCAATTCACTCCGCTCTGCGCAGCAGAGCTGTAAATGCAATGAAAACTCGGGCGGGATAAAAATGAAAAAATCACGTTGTAACGCAGTATAGACACTCGGCGTGCGCCTTAACTTCGTTAAGCTCCGCCGAGTGTCTATACTGCGTAATAGCTGCTTTTTCGATTTTTCGCCAGCCTGATTCCTTGGCATTTACGGTTCCTTGAACTCGGTCTGTCTATTGCATGGATAACGATTAAGCTAAGGGACGGGCTTTAGCCCGTCCCAGCGAACGAAGTGAGCGATTTGAGCGTCTTGTTAGGCATGATAACTCAGTACTGTAAAAGCTCATTATTAACACAGTCATTCAGAACGCCCGATATTTTTTTGCCGATTATTTTTAATACTTCAGATATCTCATTGTTCTTGGGGTCAACAGTATCACCGAAGGCAAAGACGAACATCTCTTGGCCTGTAAGAGTGATTTGGTCTGGGGCTGTTGATTGAATGGCAAGCCTTGCATCACAACGCGACAGTTTACGATATATCTCGCTATCTTCGCTTAGACCTGCCCATTCAGCAAATTCTCTATTTTCTTCAGGAACCCACTCTGGATCGTTTTCGATTTGAATTATAAAGGGGGTGGGAGTTAGAACTATTAATTGCGGTACAACTACACCGAAGCCACTCCATTCCGTAGAAATAGTCTTCCAATTCGTATTGCTTTCAACCTGTTCAGCGATTGATTGTAGTTCTACGTGAATTTCACTGGAATCGTAGCAAATGTGGGCTGAAGAAATCATTCGAAGAATGCCTAACGTTTGGTTAAGGGGCGGGCTTTAGCCCGTCCCAGCGAGCACAGCGAGCGATTTGAACCATTTGTTATACGCTTACCTGGATACCCAATGAATTTCTGACAGCTCTTCGCCAGAAGATTCTTGCCAGATCAGCTTTACTTGATATTTAAGCGGGCTGTTCATGTGCATGCCCGCCAAGAGCTTGATACGTGAATTTGGCTTCATTTCCGCATAGGGAAGGATGTGGTTAACTTCGCTTGTTAAAGGGTTATCTTGGCAATCAACAAGCTCAAGATTGACCTTGTATGCGCTACCTTTTCCAGTGTTGGAAATTATGAAATGGCTGGAACTTCCCAGCTTTGTAATTGCCACATTTAACTGAGGCTTGGTTTTTAAGTTCTCTTGCTCTTCTATGCTCTTGATTTGAAGCCTAGAAAGCTCTGCGGTTATTCGCTCAAGCTCAAGTTGCTCTGCTGCAAGTTTACGAGTTCGCACAAGGGAAACCGCAGATATTACGATGGCAATGATTGATGTCAAGAGTGTGAGCAGTTCGTAAGGCGTCACTTAAACTTTCCCTTGAATGCTTTCTTTAGCATTGCCTCAATCTCTTTTTTTGCCTCAGGGATGATGGCTTCCTTTGCTTGCTGAACACCCACTTCTTTTAGGTCGCAAAGCATTATTTGATGCCCGCAAAAAACACACTTTACAAAATCATCATCTTGTACGTTATCTGGTTGCTCGAAGTCTGTATGGCCGCATTGCGGGCATTGTATGGCGATGTTTTTTGTCTTGATCATGCTCCAATCTCCGAAAGCGTATAACGTTTGGTTAAGGGGCGGGCTTTAGCCCGTCCCAGTGAGCGAAGCGAACGGTTTGAACCATTTGTTAGGCATTGCCACTATTAAGCATAATATTACGTAGAGCTACTTCTGCTTGGAAAGCCACGTGTTCGCTTTTGCTAGTTAAACAAACTTTTATGGCATCAATTTCCGCAGGGCCTACGGTGTTCATTCGAGCGAGTGCGCTCAGGGCGTCACATACGACAAATTCGCTGCTGTCCGATAACTTTTTCACAAAAACATTATTTAGTTCAGCGCTATTTTTGTTGATTCTAGACAGTGCGTAGATTGAGGCTTGTCGTACGCCGAGATTATTGCTGTCGGTAAGTTTGATAATTTTTGCGACAGCATTTATCGATCTTTCCCCTAAAGAACCTAGTGCGCCTACACACCAGAAGACAACATCATCATTCTCTGATCCTAATGCATCTATAAGGCTAGGAATGTCTACATCAGCATCGTAACTTAAACCGCCCAATGCAAGAGTGGCCGATTGCCTTTCACTCTCGTTATTAGATGTTATCCAGTGAATCCATTTTTGTGTTTGATTCATATGTCACTCGGAGAGTGCCTAACGTTTGGTTAAGGGGCGGGCTTTAGCCCGTCCCAGTGAGCGTAGCGAACAATTTGAACCACTAGTTAGAGGCACGCACCTCGTTCAGAACATTTTCAATACGCTGTAGCAAGCCACGCTCTCCATAAAGCGCAGGTTGACCGTCTGCGCCCGGCTCAAAGTATTCCAACTGCTCCGTAAAATTGTTAATGGCTTTCCAAACTGGAGTTTCTTGAGCTGTTTCCTGATCACTCAATTGCCAGTAAATGGTTTCAAACTCAACTATGCATGACGCAAGGTCAGAGTCACGAGATATTGCCGACTCCAGTAAAGCTATTAGTGATTCTGGCACCTGCATAACTCGGGCCTCTAACAGTGATTAGGGATGGTCTGAAATAGCCCGACATTTCCGGCCGACTTCGACCTCTGCCGATTTTGAACGCACCGACCAGTCAAAACCGGTCAGGTTGTCCGCTCAGCGCTTCGTTTTTGGCCGTCACGAGCACCGGCATGGTCACGATCTTCGATTACGACAATATGGGCGAGTACAAACGCAGCGGCACCATCGGTGAGTTCACCTACCCCTTTCATGAGTTCGATGCCTATATCAGCAGCGGCCCGGATCGTCAGGGGTTGATCTGGTATCAACTGCATCTGGTGCATCGCTATCACGACCTGGCCATCGATCTTTCCCCCATCGTGCCCAAGGACTCCAGCATGTCGCCGCACTTCGCGGCCTGGGACTTTCTGCAGAACTACATGGACATTGGCCGCCCGCTGCCGGATATCCCGCTGTTCGAGCAGCACCGCGCGAACGACCCGACCACGGCGGCACATGACCGCCGCACGGGCCGCCCCGAGCGCTATTGGCGTGATATGGACGATAAGACCTGGGAGGCGCAATTGATGCAGAACCTGGGCCGGGTCAACGCCTATGACATCACAGGCCGGCTTAACCTGATGGATCGCCATGTGCGTTATGCCGATTGATTGCCCCCATGACTGCCCACTACAGCCCCAGCGCCT
This sequence comes from Pseudomonas sp. 8Z, assembly GCF_902506535.1. GTDB lineage: Bacteria > Pseudomonadota > Gammaproteobacteria > Pseudomonadales > Pseudomonadaceae > Aquipseudomonas. The sequence goes on along the minus strand of NZ_LR733826.1, from coordinate 101,789 downwards.
ACCAGCCAGCGCGCATTCCCGATCAGCCTGCAGCGACCAAGCGCAGTTGGCTGTTCCGCTTTGGCAACTCGCGCCTGCCCTGGGGGCATACCGAGGACATCGTGCCTCTCAGCATGCTGCGGCAAAGCACGCCTGCTGGGTTGCGCACTCATGAGAAGTACAAACAGGACGTGGCCGCCGGACTTCGCCAGGAAGAAAAGTTCGCGCAACGTGATTACCACCATATCAACGATCACGAGCGCATTCGCTATGCCCCATTCTCCAAAAGTACGACCTTCTGGTTTTATCTATTGGGAGGAGGGCGTTTTGTTTTTTGGGTGATGGCAATTTTTCTGCCATTGACCTGGCTGGTAGGTGCTGCTGCTCTAGACGACGAATATCTCACTAACTTACTGGCAATAATCAAGGAAACTGCATGGACTTTTTTGGTGCCCCTCGCCTGCTGGGCCATAGGCTCCCTAGTCGTTAACAAATTTACCAACTGGGTCGTTCGCCCTTCCAAAGGGCCGCTGTGGGAGTTCAACCGCCGTACCGGCATGGTCACGATCTTCGATTACGACAATATGGGCGAGTACAAACGCAGCGGCACCATCGGTGAGTTCACCTACCCCTTTCATGAGTTCGATGCCTATATCAGCAGCGGCCCGGATCGTCAGGGGCTGATCTGGTATCAACTGCATCTGGTGCATCGCTATCACGACCTGGCCATCGATCTTTCCCCCATCGTGCCCAAGGACTCCAGCATGTCGCCGCACTTCGCGGCCTGGGACTTTGTGCAGAACTACATGGACATTGGTCGGCCACTGCCGGATATCCCGTTGTTCGAGAAACACCGCACAAACGACCCGACCACGGCGGCACATGACCGCCGCACGGGCCGCCCCGAGCGCTATTGGCGTGATATGGACGATAAGACCTGGGAGGCGCAGTTGAAGCAGAACCTGGCCCGCGTCAACGCCTATGACATCACCGGGCGCCTCAACCTTATGGATCGCCATGTGCGTTATGCCGATTAATTCCGGACAGCGCGATAGGCTGCTGTCAGAATCGCCCCGCTACATCCCGCATAGCCTTCAAATCTAAGGAAAACCCATGAAGAAAATGGATTTCAGAATGCCACTAGGCACCGTCATTCATCTACTCGCCGTAGTCTGGATCAGCATAGAGCCGCGTTATGAAGGCCTGTATATCTGGATGCTGCCATTCGTGGCGTTGAATCTTGTCGGCATGCTGCTGGTCGCGCTCGACAAAACCAAAGTGGGGGCCATCCTGTTCATCATCGGTTGCGTGCCTTTCGTGCCTGTCGGCGTCATCGGCATCCTCGGCGCGAAGAAATCGCTTCAGCGCTCGAATACGCTCTCTCTGAGCAATGCCTGATAGGCCAAACTCCGCCGTTCTCAATCCTGAGTTCGGCGGCCATGTATCAACACCATAACCAGCACCAACACCCCTACTCCCCCCGCCCCGACGAATAATCCTTCATACCCCAGCCACTTCGCCAGCACCCCGCTGCTGGCGCCGACGAAGCCCGAAAGCAGCACCTGCGCCGAAGCCTGCAGGGTGAAGTCGGCGCCTTCGTGTTCGGGGCGGCACATGCACATCATGGCGGCGAACAGAGCGACGGTGGACATGCCGTCGGCCACCTGTTCGAACAGGGTCACGGCGTAGACCAGCCCGGTGTTGGCGCCCTGCCCCACCAGCAAGGCCAGCGCGGCGATGCCGATGGCCTGCAGGGCGCCAAACAGGATCAGCGCACGCAGCACACCGATACGGGCGTAGAGCAGGCCACCAAGCAAGGCGCCGCCGATGCCGGCCAGGCTGCTGATCAGGGTCAGTTGGCCGAGCGCTGCGGTGCTCCAGCCCTGATCCACCAGCATCGGCTTGAGCATCGGCGAGCCGAGCGAGTCGCCGAGTTTGAAGGTGAGCACCACTGCCAGCCACAGCAACATGCCGGGCTGCGCCAGCAGGCCGCGATAGTGGTCGAGCAGCAGACGCGGGCCGAGGGCGCGTTCCGCCTGGGCGGGTTGGAAAGGCAGCACGCGGCGCTCGGGGAACAAGCAGATCGGCACGGTCATCAGCAGGATCAGGCCGGCCAACAAACCCAGCGTCAGGTTCCAGCCCAGCGGGTCAATCACCAGCAGCAGGCCGCTGCCGCTTACGATCATGCCGACCTTGTAGCCGCCCACTTGCAGGCTGTTGCCCAGACCGCGCCAGCGTTCGGGCAGCAGGCGTACGGTAAGGCCATCGGTGGCCACGTCCTGGGTCGCGGCCAGCAGGTTGATCAGCAGCAAGAGACCGAGCAGCCACCACAGGCCGGCGCCGAACAGGGTCTGCGGTGCCAGCATCGCAAGCACGGCGACGCAACCGGTCACCCCGCTTTGCAGTGGCAGAATCCAGCCACGGTGGTGGCCGAAGCGAGGTGAAGCCAAGCGATCAATCCAGGGCGCCCAGAACACCTTGAGCAACCAGGGCAGCGCCAGCAGTTTGAGCAGGCCGATCAAGGCCAGATCGACGCCGTGCTGGCGCAGCAGCACCGGCAACGAGTGGGCGATAAGCCCGGAGGGCAGGCCCTGCGCGCAATAGAGCGAGGCCAGCAGCACCAGTGTGGCGTTGGACGGGCGAGGTGCAGTGGGCGGCATGGCGGGCGCTCGCGGCAAAAGCGCAAGCCTAGTGGTTTGCGCCTGCGAGCGGCAACGTGGCGGTGGTTACAGTTCGTAGCTTGGCGGGTCGCGGCTGAAGCCCCTCCCACAAAAGCCCCGGCCAGCCCGCTGACCTGGATGCAATCCGGGGCCTCGTCAATCGCGAATAAATTCGCTCCTACACAGGGTCTGCCGCTGGACTGTGCCCTACAGGCTATTCAGGCACTCACTCAGGCCGTTGGCCAGGTTCTGCAGCAGATGTTCGTAGCCGTTGGCATCGACCGGCAGGGTGCCGCCCAGGGCGTCGAGTTCGGCCAGCTTGACCGGAAGGCCAGCGGTCAGGGTTTCGGCCAGGCGTGGGCGCATAGGCGGCTCACTGAATACGCAGCTCGGGCCAGCCTGTTGCAGGCGCTCACGCATGGCGGCGACGTGCTGGGCACCGGGCTGCACTTCGGTGAGCACGCTGAATACACCGGCATGTTCAAGGCCATAGGTGGACTCGAAGTAGTCGAAAGCCTCGTGGAAGACGAAGTAGGGCTTGCCGTGCAGGGCCGTCATTTGCGGGCGAATGCGCGTGTCGAGCGCATCCAGACGCTGCTCGAAGGCTTGCAGGTTGGCGGCGTAGCGCTGCGCGTTGGGCGCATCCAGTTGGCTCAGATCGGCGGCCATGCGGGCGGCGATCACCCGTGCATTGGTCGGCAGCAGCCAGAGGTGGGCGTCCAGGCTACCGGGGCGATGCTCGTGGTCATGGCCCAGCTCATCGCTGGCATGGTCGTGCTCATCAGCATGCTCGTCGTGGTCATGCTCAGCATGGCCCTCGCCAAAGCGGCGCAGGCTCATGCCGGGCAAATCCTGCACCGCTACCTGCGGCTTGTCGCGACCGTCCAGCACGCGCGGCAAAAAGGCCTCCATATCCGGGCCGATCCAGTACAGCAGGTCGGCCTCGCGCACCCGCCGTACGTCGGATGGGCGCAGCGCGTAGTGGTGTGGCGAGGCGCCAGGCGGCAGCAGCACTTCAGGCTCGCCGACGCCGTCCTGCACCGCTGCGGCGATCAATTGCAGCGGCTTGATACTGGTCAGAACGCGCACCTCAGCCTGGGCGCTGGCGACGAAAAACAGGGCAATAAGGCAGAAAAGACGCAACACGGGGCATACTCAAGCGGGATTGAACAGGTAACATAATAACGTCTCTTCCCAGCGCCGTCCTTGCCCATGTCCGACACGCCCCTGGCTGCACGCCCTCATGACCACTCCCGCTGCGTCAGCCATGCGCTGGCCGAAGCCGAAGCCATCTGCGCGCGCCAAGGGCTGCGCCTGACCGCTCTACGCAAACGCGTGCTGGAGCTGGTCTGGGCCAGCCACAAGCCGCTCGGTGCCTACGACATCCTCGGCGTATTGAGCGATGAAGACGGCCGCCGCGCCGCGCCACCCACGGTCTATCGCGCGTTGGACTTCCTCCTGGAAAACGGCCTGGTGCACCGCATCGCTTCGCTCAACGCCTTCGTCGGCTGCAGCCACCCGGAGCACTCGCACCAAGGCCAGTTCCTGATATGCCGGGCCTGCCATGCCGCCACCGAGCTGGAACAGCCCAGCATCAGCCAGGCCATCGTCGACAGCGCCGCCAGTGTCGGTTTCGCCGTGGAAAGCCAGACTGTGGAAGTGGTCGGCCTCTGCGCCGGTTGCAAGGGCAAGGCATGAGCGAGGCCTTGATCCAGCTCGAAGGCATCGCGGTCAGCTTCAACGGCCAAGTGGTGCTTGATGATGTGCAGATGAGCGTACAGCCTGGCGAGATCGTCACCCTGATCGGCCCCAACGGCGCGGGCAAGACCACCCTGGTGCGCGTGGTGCTCGGTCTGCTACAACCTGAGCGTGGCAGCGTGCGCCGCACGCCGCGCCTGCGCATCGGCTACATGCCGCAAAAACTGCATGTCGACGCCACCCTGCCGCTGTCGGTGCTGCGCTTCTTGCGCCTGGTGCCGGGGGTCGATCGCAAACGCGCGCTGGCGGCACTGGCCGAGGTCGGCGCCGAGCAGGTGATCGACAGCCCGCTGCAGAACATTTCCGGTGGCGAGATGCAGCGCGTGCTGCTGGCCCGCGCTCTGCTGCGCGAGCCGCAACTGCTGGTGCTCGACGAACCGGTGCAGGGTGTCGACGTGGCCGGCCAGGCCGAGTTGTACCGGCTGATTTCACGGCTGCGCGAGCGTCACGACTGCGGCGTGCTGATGGTCTCGCACGACCTGCACCTGGTGATGAGCGCCACCGATCAGGTGGTCTGCCTCAACCGCCACGTGTGCTGTTCCGGCCACCCGGAGCAGGTCAGCTTTGATCCGGCCTTTATCGAACTGTTCGGCCAGGACGCCAAGAGCCTGGCCGTCTATCACCACCATCACGACCACGCTCACGACCTGCATGGCGGCGTGGTTCAGCCCGGCCTGACCATTCATGGCCCGGCTCACGTCCACGGCCCGAACTGTAAACACTGATGCCTGACTTTCTCCTCAACGCTTTGCTCGCCGGTCTGGCGCTGGCCCTGGTAGCCGGCCCGCTCGGCTCCTTCGTGGTCTGGCGGCGCATGGCCTATTTCGGCGACACCCTATCCCATGCCGCCCTGCTCGGCGTGGCACTGGGCCTGATGCTCGACGTCAGCCCGACTCTCACCGTAACCGTCGGCTGCGTGCTGCTGGCCGCGCTGCTGGTGACGTTGCAACAGCGCCAGCCGCTGGCCTCCGACACCCTGCTCGGCATCCTCGCCCACAGCACCCTGTCGCTGGGCCTGGTGGCGCTGAGCTTCATGCATGACGTACGCCTCGACCTGATGAGCTACCTGTTCGGCGACCTGCTCGCCGTCAGCACCACCGATCTGGCCTGGATCGTCGGCGGCAGCGCGCTGGTGCTGGCTTTACTGGCGTGGCTGTGGCGACCGCTGCTGGCAATCACTGTGCACGAAGAGCTGGCGCGGGTCGAAGGTCTGCCGGTGGCGGCGATCCGCCTGGCGCTGATGCTGTTGATCGCGGTGGTGATTGCCGTGGCGATGAAAGTGGTCGGTGTGCTGCTGATCACCTCCCTGCTGATCATCCCCGCCGCCGCCGCCCAGCGCCATGCGCGCACGCCGGAGCAAATGGCCGTCGGCGCCAGCCTGCTCGGTCTGGTGGCGGTGTGCTGCGGGTTGACGCTGTCCTGGTATCAAGACACGCCCGCCGGACCGTCCATCGTGGTCAGCGCGGCGGGCTTGTTCCTCGCCAGCTTCGCCTTGCCCCGGCGCAATGGCTGATGACCCGCGCCGGATTATGGCGACAGTTGGTGACGTGAAAAACCCACCATAACCCTGTATGATTGCGCGTTTTTTGCACAATTCGAGACGCGTAGTCATGAAGTCGTTCGCTTTTCGCAGTGCGGTAATCAGCCTGGTGCTTTGCATACTGGCTGCCTGCCAGAGCACGCAATCTTCCACCGATGCGCTAGCCCAGGCGTTTGCACAGATTGAGCAAAACATCGCCGAGGATCGCCTAGACAACGCCCGCGACCAGCTCGCCGCACTCGAACCGCGCGCGCGCCAAGACGAGCGTTTGCCGCAGTTCCGGCGGCAACTGGCCGATGCCTACATGCTGCAAGGCCGCGAAGCCCTGCAACGTGGCGATCTGAACGCCGCCGCCAAAGCCCTGAGCCAAGCACGCAGCCTGCTGCCCGATGCGCCCGCCTTGAGCAACGATGTGCGCCAAACGCTGGAACAGGCGCGGCAGTAACGTGCTGAGCACTGCGCTTAATGCCATTTTGAAATAACCATAGGCCAACAAAGATTTTCTCGGCCTAAATAGCGCCGGGTAAACTGGCGCCCTTTTGCGCCCACCCGGCGCCCGCTGGTCGGCTCGACACCCTCGATGCCCGCCCTGAACACACCCAAAAGGTCGTTCGCGTGATCCAGTTTCAATCCGTCCACAAGGCCTACCGCGTCGCGGGCCGCGAGATTCCGGCGTTGCAGCCCACCACACTGCAGATCGGCAGCGGCCAGGTGTTCGGCATCATCGGCCACTCCGGCGCGGGCAAGAGCACCCTGCTGCGCCTGATCAACCGCCTGGAAGAGCCCTCCGGCGGGCGTATCGAGATCGACGGCGTCGACGTCACCGCCCTCGATGCATCTGGCCTGCGCCGCTTCCGCCAGCAGGTCGGGATGATCTTCCAGCACTTCAACCTGCTGTCGTCGAAGACTGTCGCCGACAACATCGCCATGCCGCTGCGCTTGGCCGGTGAACTGAGCCGCAGCGAGATCGACGCCCGCGTTACCGAACTGCTGGCCCGCGTCGGCCTGCAGGAGCATGCCAACAAATATCCGGCGCAGCTTTCCGGCGGGCAAAAGCAGCGCGTCGGCATCGCCCGTGCGCTGAGCACCCGGCCTAAGATCCTGCTCTGCGACGAGGCCACCAGCGCCCTCGATCCGCAGACCACCACCGCCGTGCTCAGCCTACTGGCCGAGATCAACCGCGAACTGGGCCTGAGTATTGTGCTAATCACCCACGAGATGGACGTGATTCGCCGCGTCTGCGACCGCGTGGCGGTGATGGATGCCGGCGTCATCGTCGAAGAAGGCCCGGTGGCCGAGGTGTTCCTGCACCCGCAGCACCCGACCACGCGGCGCTTCGTGCAGGAGTCCGAGCACGTCGATGAAAGCGAGCAGCACGATGACTTCGCTCATGTCGACGGTCGCATCCTGCGCCTGACCTTCCAGGGCGAAGCGACCTACGCACCGCTGCTGGGCACCGTGGCGCGCGAGACTGGGGTGGACTACAGCATCCTCGCCGGGCGCATCGACCGCATCAAGGACACCCCCTACGGCCAGCTCACCCTGGCCCTGACAGGCGGTGAAGTCGACGCCGCGCTGGCGCGCTTCGAAGCCGCCGACGTGCATCTGGAGGTACTGCGCTGATGCTCGAACAACTGCTGCCCAACGTGTTCTGGCCGGAAATCTGGCAGGCCAGCCTCGACACCCTGAACATGCTGCTCGGCTCGATGCTGTTCACCGTGCTGCTCGGCCTGCCGCTCGGCGTGCTGCTGTTTCTTACCGGCCCACGCCAGTTGTTCGAGCAAAAGGCGCTGTATGGCGTGCTGTCGCTGGTGGTGAATGTCGTGCGCTCGGTGCCCTTCGTCATCCTGCTGATCCTGATGCTGCCGGTCACCGAAGTGCTGGTCGGCACCTCGCTCGGCGTCGCTGGCGCCATTCCGCCACTGGTGGTCGGCGCCACACCGTTCTTTGCGCGCCTGGTGGAAACAGCCCTGCGCGAAGTGGAGCGCGGCATCATCGAGGCAACCCAGGCCATGGGCGCCAGCACCTGGCAGATCATCACCCGCGCACTGCTGCCCGAGGCCCTGCCTGGCCTGCTCGCGGCCACCACCGTCACCGCCATCACCCTGGTCGGCTACACCGCCATGAGCGGCCTGGTCGGCGGCGGCGGCCTGGGCGACCTGGCCGTGCGCTACGGCTACCAGCGCTACCAGCCGGATGTGATGGCGGTGACCGTGGTGCTGCTGCTGATCCTGGTGCAGGCGCTGCAGATGGTCGGTGATCGCCTGGTCATACACTTTTCCCGCAAATAAGCGGCGACTCGCTACCCGCGAGACCCGCGCCAACCTTCCCAAAAGGAACCTTGAAATGAAGAAACTGCTGACTGCCCTGGCGGCCTTCGCCGCCTTCTCGGCCCAGGCCGAAACCCTCAACGTCGCCGCCACTCCGGTGCCGCACGCGGAGATCCTCGAGTTCGTCAAACCGGCCCTGGCCAAAGAAGGCGTGGAGCTGAAGGTGCGCGTGTTCACCGACTACGTGCAGCCCAACCTGCAGGTACAGCAAGGCAACCTGGACGCCAACTTCTTCCAGCACCAGCCGTACCTGGACGAGTTCAACGCCAGCCGCAAGACCGACCTGGTCAGCGTTGCCGGTGTGCACGTCGAGCCCTTCGGCGCCTACTCCAGCAAGATCAAGAACCTCAGCGAGCTGCCGCAAGGCGCCACCGTCGCCATCCCCAACGACGCCACCAACGGCGGCCGTGCCCTGCTGCTGCTGCAGAAGGCCGGTGTGATCAAGCTCAAGCCGGAGGCTGGCATCCTCGCCACGCCGAAGGACATCGTCGAAAACCCGAAATCCATCAAGGTGCGTGAACTGGAAGCGGCCACCCTGCCGCGCGTGCTGAGCCAGGTCGACCTCGCCCTGATCAACACCAACTACGCCCTGGAAGCCAAGCTCAACCCGACCCAGGACGCCCTGGCCATCGAAGGCAGCGACTCGCCGTACGTGAACATTCTGGTGACCCGCGCCGATAACAAGGACAGCGACGCCGTGCAGAAGCTGGTCAAGGCCCTGCACAGCGCCGAGGTGAAGCAGTTCATCGCAGAGAAGTACAAAGGCGCCGTCGTCCCGGCGTTCTGATTGCCGCTAACGCTGTACCCAATGCCGCGCCGCTGCATAGCTGCGCGGCATTTTTATGGATGTGTAAAACGTGCCCTGGCTTAAAGTCGAGTCCAGATAAACGCACGCCGCCGCTCATCCCTACGCAAATGATTAGCGCGCAGGTCAGTCAGCAGTATGCTCAGGTCGGCCTCATAGGCGCGTCCGCTAGTCGCCGATATCAAAAGTGATTATCATTCGCTATGAAGTCGGCAAATTAGGCTTGCCAGTGACCAACCCAAATCTAGACAGCGTCTTCATCAGCCAGCGCCTACCGCTACTGCGCACGCTGGTAAAAATCGTGAAAAACACCAGCATCGCCGAGGAGCTGGTGCAGGAAACTTACCTGCGAGTCGCCGGCAGCCTGCGCGAGAAACCGGTCGCCCATCTTGAACCCTTTCTCTTCCAGACTGGCCGCAATCTGGCACTCGACCACTTGCGCCGCGAGCGTATGCAGTCGCGAACCATGCTCGACGACGTACCGGACGCCATCATGCAGGCCGTTCCCGCTCCAGGCGCCTCCAGCGAAGACAGCCTTCACGCCAAACGCCTGCTGCAGCGACTGGGCAGTGCGCTGGAGCAACTGAGCGAGCGCCAACAGCGCATTTTCATTCTCAGCCGCCTGCATGGCCAGGGTCAGGCGCAGATCGCGGCAGAACTCGGCGTATCAGCCAGCACAGTACAAAAGGAGCTCAAACTGATCATGGCACTGTGCGTGACCCTGCTCGAGCGCCTCACGCCTCCAATATGAGTGACTATCACTCACCCGCACCGTCAGCCAGAATGTCGCCCCCAGTTTTGAGAACAGTCCGATGCCCCCGCACGACAGCGACGCAACGCTGAGCCAGGCGCTGGACTGGCTACTTCTGTTGGAACATGCGGACGATGACTGCCGAGCGCAATTCGCTGAGTGGCTGGCCGCCTCCCCCGCCAACGCAGAAGCATTCGAACGTGCGCAGCAGTGCTGGCAATCATCCACACTGGCAACCGCAGCCGCACACCTGGAACAAAGCAGGCAGCCGCAGCCCAAGCGCTCACGGCGCCTCGGCAGATCGCTGGCGATCGCTGCAACGCTGCTGCTGGTGGTCGGCATTACCCTGCAGAGCGATCTTCTGCTGCGTCTGCGCGCCGATCATGTCACTGCCGTTGGCCAACGCCAGAGCCTGGATCTGGCCGACGGTTCGCACGTTCTGCTCAATACCGATAGCGCGTTCTCCAGTCAGATCGACGCACATCAGCGCGTCACCCAACTACTCAGAGGCGAAGCCTATTTCGATGTCGCCAAGGACAACTATCGCCCCTTCCAAGTCGATGCAGGCCCCGTCCGCATCTCGGTACGCGGCACAGCATTCTCCGTGCGTTATCTCGACGATAGCGCCGAAGTCAGCGTCGAACGGGGCGAGATCGAGGTTTATGCGCGCGGCAACGACACGCACACCTACCTGGCAAGCGGCGACAGCATCCGCATCGGCCCGAACGGTGTCGGCACGCGCATCCATGGCGCCACAGCCCATCAGCTCGCTTGGGTTCAGGGCCGCCTGATCTTCGATGATCGCCCGTTGCGCGAAGTATTGGATGAACTGCGCCGCTACTACCCTGGCTGGATCATCAACCGCAACGCCCACCTGAATGACCTGCGCATCACCGGCAACTATCGCCTGAGCGAACCAACCGACATCATGCGCTCTCTGGCGCAAGTGGCCTCGGCTCAACTGCAAGAGTATCCAGCGCTGCTGATTCTCAACTGAGAAAGAATTTTTACGCTCTGCAAGGGGTTTGTTCGTCCTGTCATATCAATGCAAACAATTCGCATTAACTGACATTCCGACGACACCCGCAGAGAGCACAACGATGCCCCTTCACACCCGGCGCCCGCATTTCCCGCGACTGTCCACCGCCAGCCTGTCATTGCTGGCCCTCTCCATCGCCTGCGCCAGCCTGCCGCTGGCCCATGCTGCAGAGCAGTCACCAACGGCACGACAGCAGAGCCAGAACGGTTACAGCTTTGCCATCGGACGCCAGCCACTGGTATCAGCGCTAAACGCATTCAGCGACGTTACGGGCTGGCAGATCGGTCTACCGGCACAATTGGCCGACGGCATCGACTCACCGGGCACCAGCGGCCTGCAATCACCGGAGCTGGCCCTGACGCGCCTGCTCGAAGGCACCGGTTTGAGTTACCGCAGCGTTGGGGAGCGCAGCGTAGTATTGCTGAAAAATCCAGTGCACTCGCTCACACTGCAGCCGACGACGATTACCGCCACGCTTCACGAGCAGGATGTAAACGCCGTACCCAGTACCGTCAGCATGCGTGATCGATCCATGCTTGATCGCGGCAACATCAATACCATCAAACAACTGGTACGCGATGAGCCTGGCGTCTCGGTCGGCGGCGCAGGCCAGCGCTCCGGCCTCACCGGCTACAACATCCGAGGGATCGATGGTAACCGGGTGCTAACACAGGTAGATGGCGTCGAGATCCCTGCCAGCTTTTATTACGGGCCCTACGCCAATACCCAGCGCAACTATGTCGACCCGGAAATCATCAAGCGAGTAGAAATCCTCCGCGGCCCGGCCTCTGCCCTTTACGGCAGCAATGCCATTGGAGGGGCGGTCAGCTACTTCACCCTCGATGCTGACGACATCATCAAGGAAGGCCGCAACAGCGGTGCTCGTTTGAAAACAGGCTATAGCTCCGCCGATGAAAGCTGGCTGAACTCGGCAACCTTGGCCGGTCGCCATCAGGATATCGATGCGTTGCTGCACCTCTCCCAGCGCAACGGCCATGAGACCGAATCCTACGGCAACCAGAGCGGCACCGGCCTGGATCGCACGGCGGCCAACCCGGAAGATGTACGCACGACTAATGTACTGGCCAAGCTGGGCTGGAATTACAACGACAGCGACCGCCTGCAACTGACCTATGAGAAATACAAGGATGATCGCGACAGCAATCAACTCAGCGCCGTCGGCGGGCCATTCAACGCTCCCACTATCGGTGCAGGGCAGAACTACTACGCAAGCCGTACTGGCAACGACACCATCACCCGCGAGCGCTTCGGTCTGGAGCACAGCCTGGCGCTGGACAGCCTGCTGGCCGACAGCCTGAAATGGAGTCTGAATTATCAGATCGCCAAGACCGACCAAAGCACCCAGGAGCGCTACACCCCCCGAAACTTCTTTACCCAGGCCATCACCCGCGACGTGATGCGCTATCGCAGCACCGACTACAAGGATCGCCAGTGGGTGCTCAACGCACAACTGGACAAAGCCTTCGCGCTAGGCGAAACCGAGCACCTGCTGACCTACGGCTTCAACCTCAAGCACCAGGAAGTTACCGGCCAGCGCAGCGGTTATGGCGTCTGCCTGCAGGCGCTGGGCGCCAACTGCCCCACCGCTGGCGTGATCAGCAACAATGCCGGCGATACCCTGACCACCCAGAGCGACTTCCCGGATCCGACCATCGATGTCTACAGCGTATTTCTGCAAGACCAAATCGACTGGAACCAGTGGACGTTCCTGCCAGGCCTGCGCTACGACCGAACCAAACTCAAGCCCGAGCTAACCGACGAGTACCTCGCCAGCGCCCCCGCAAGCAGTACCTTCGACCCCACAGACGCGAGCACCACCTGGCAGCATGTTTCGCCCAAGCTTGGTGTGACCTATGCCTTCGATGAGCACTACACCGGCTTCGCCCAGTACGCCGAAGGCTTCCGCACGCCTACGGCCAAGGAAATGTATGGCCGCTTCCAAAACAACAACCCGCCCTACATCGTGGAGCCCAACCCCAACCTCGACCCGGAAACCAGCCGCAGCCTGGAAACCGGTCTGCGCGGCAACTTCGAAGGCGGTAGCTTCAGCCTGGCGGTGTTCTACAACCGCTATCGCGACTTTATCGACGAGGATGCCGTAGGTGCGGCTGGCGGCCTGACCGTCTTCCAGAGCCGTAACATCAGCCGAGCCAGTATTCGCGGGGCGGAAGCCAAGGGTCGTCTGAATCTGGACAACTTTGGCGCGGTGCCGGGTCTGTACACTCAGGGCTCAATCGCCTACGCCCGTGGTCGCGACGAAGAAACCGGCGAACCACTGAACAGCATCAACCCGCTGACCGGCGTATTCGGCCTGGGCTACGAACAGGAGCGCTTCGGCGGCCTGCTGAACTGGACACTGGTGAAGCGCAAAACCCGCATCGACCAAAGCGGCTTCAACTCCCCAACCGGTGACGGCAGCCAGTTCGCCACCCCGGGCTATGGCGTTGTCGACCTGACTGGCTACTACAAGCTGACCGACGATCTCACCGTCAATGCAGGCCTGTACAACCTGACCGATAAAAAGTACTGGCAATGGGACGACGTGCGCGGCTACGACGGCAACGGAGAGGCAGGCGTAACCGCCCCTGCCAATCTCGACCGCCTGACTCAACCGGGACGTAACTTCTCGGTCAATCTGGTCTGGGATATCTGAACTGGCAGCCGGAAGTGACCACAACCGTCACTTCCGGCCTAGACCGGCAACGAGGCAGCATCAAGCAAGAGCGCCACTACGCCCCAGGCACTCCAACAAACAATCCAGCGCCGGTTGGCGCTGCGCCCGGCGTACCAGCGCGACCAGTTCGCGGTGGAAAGTCAGCGCCCCCAGCTCGATCACCCGCAGCCGCGTCGGCCTGTGTAGCCAAAGGCCCGCGCGCGGCACCAGGGACACGCCCATGCCGTTTTCCACCAGACGCACGATGGCTTCCAGCTCGTCCAGCTCCAGTGCCTCACGTACAGGCAACTGCTGCTCACGCAGAAAACGGCTGACCTGACGCCCGCCGAATGAGGCGCGGTCGTAGCGCACGAAGGGCTGCTCGGTCAGCAGGCGCAACGGGTCATCGCCGTCCACGGCAAGAGGCGCGATGAGCACGAAAGGTTCACGCGCCAGCGGCACTTCCAGCAGTTCTTTGGGCAGCGGAAACGGCGGCTTGATCAGCAGAGCCAGATCCAGCTCGCCAGCATCGAGCTGGCTGAATAGCTGCAGCGACACCCCCGGCACCAGCTTCAGCTCGACCTGCGGCGCCCGCTGCCGAAAGCGCGGTAGCGCCTCGGCCAGCAAGCCGGTTTGCAGGGTGGCGATGGCGCCGACACGCAGTTCGCCCTGCCATTGATCGAGCGCCTGCGGCAGCGCCATCTGGGCATAGAGTGCGAGCATCTGCTCAGCCAATGGCAGGGCATGGCGGCCAGCGGCGTTGAGCACGGCGGCGCGCCCGCTACGGTCGAACAGACGCACGCCAAGGTGCTGCTCAAGCACGCGCATCTGTGCGCTGACGGCCGACTGAGTGAGGCCGATGTGTTGCCCTGCTGCGGCGAAAGTGCCCAAGCGGGCAACGGTGACGAAGGTTTTCAGTTCGCGCAGCATCGACGCCCCAATGATCAAAATTATTTGTGCTTGCGAGCAAGGATATTCGCTTTTCAGCAATTTTTCTGTTGATAGGCTGATGCAACAAACATCTGCGGCGGGCTGCACCCGCCCTATCCATAACAACCTGAGGTAATCCGTGATGGCACTTGCTCCCTTTCACCTGGCAATTCCTGTGTATGACCTGGCGACTGCACGCCACTTCTACGGCGAAGTGTTCGGCTGCGCCGAAGGCCGCAGCAGCGAGCACTGGGTGGATTTCGATTTCTTTGGCCACCAGTTGGTGATCCACGAGGCGCCTAAGATGGCCTATCAGGAAGAAGCCGTGAGCAACCCGGTAGACGGCCACGACGTGCCGGTGCCGCATTTCGGCGTGGTGCTCGCCTGGGACACCTGGGAAGCGCTGGCCGAGCGCCTGCGCAGCCGCGAAACAAAATTCGTGATCGAACCCTACGTGCGCTTCAAGGGCCAGGTCGGCGAACAGGCCACCATGTTCCTCCTCGACCCATGCGGTAACGCGCTGGAGTTCAAGGCGTTCAAGGATATCGGCCAGTTGTTCGCCAAATAATCAATCGCCCCTTGGCTCGTCGAGTTGCACGTGCAGCATCTCGGCGAACGCCTCGGCGGGCAGCGGTCGGCTGATCAGGTAGCCCTGAATTTCGTCGCACTGCTGGCTCTTGAGGTAGTCCATCTGCGCCTGGGTTTCGACCCCTTCGGCCACCACCTTCAGCTCCAGACTATGAGCCATGGCTATGATGGCGCGGGTGATCGCGGCATCCTCGCTGTTCGGTGACAGGTTACGGATGAAGGTCTGGTCGATCTTCACGTAATCCACCGGGAAGCGCTTGAGGTAGCTGAGCGAGCTGTAGCCGGTGCCGAAGTCGTCGATGGCCAGCTTCACACCCAGCTCGCGCAGTTGCTCAAAGGTGGCGATGACGCTGTCGACGTTGTCGAGCATCTGGCTTTCGGTCAGCTCCAGTTCCAGGTTGTGCGCGGCGATACCGGTGTCCTCCAGCACCTGGCGCACCAGGCTGACCAGGTTGCCCTGGCGCAACTGGTGCACCGACAGGTTGACCGAGACGCGGATATCGGCCAGCCCCTGCACTTGCCATTGCCGCACCTGGCGGCAGGCCTGGCGCAGGACGAACTCGCCGATGGGCAGAATCAGTCCGGTTTCCTCGGCCAAGCCAATGAACTCACCCGGCGCGATCAGCCCCTGCTCAGGATGGCGCCAGCGCACCAGCGCTTCGGCTGCGCTGAGGCTGTCGTCACGCAGGTTCAACTTGGGCTGGTAGAACACCTCCAGTTGGCCGTCATCGATCGCCTTGCGCAGGCGATTCTCCAACTGCAGGCGCTCCAGGGTGCGGGTCTGCAGATGCTCGGTAAAGAACTGCAAGGTGTTGCCGCCCAGGTGCTTGGCATGCTGCACGGCCATGTTGGCCTGGCTGATCAGCGTGCCAATTTCACGCGCGTGGTCAGGCAACAGACTGATCCCTAGCGAGGCGCTGACGACCAATTCATGACCTGCCACCTGCATCGGCACGCGCAGTTTGCCCAACAGGCGACTGGCCACACGCGTCAGGCTGGAGAGGCTGCCGTAGGCGTCGAGCACGATGGCGAACTCATCACCGGACAAACGCGCGATGCAGTCGGCCTCCGGCACGTTGTGGAGCAGGCGCCGACTCATCTGCCGCAATACCTGGTCGGCAATTTCATGACCGAGGCTGTCGTTGAGCAGGTTGAAGCGATCCAGGTCAATGTGCAGCAGGGCGATGCTACGCCCCGTTTGCCGCGCGCGCTGACAAGCCTCATGCAAACGCTCGCGGAACAAACTGCGGTTGGCCAGGCCGGTCAGGCCGTCGTAATACGAGAGGTAACGCAGGCGCTCCTCGGCCTCTCGGCGCGCAGTGAGGTCGGCAAAGAAGCCGACGATATGGCTAGGCCGCCCCGCGCCATCGCGCACCAGATTGAGCTGCAACCACTGTGGATAAATTTCGCCGCTCTTGCGCGCTTCGAGCAACTCACCCTGCCAACTGCCACTGCTGTCCAGCTCCTGGCGTATCGACTGCAACTGGCGGCGCATCTCATCGCTGCCGAGCAGGCTGGTGGCTCGACGCCCGAGCACTTCCTCGCTGGCATAGCCGGTGACGAGACTGAACGCATGATTGACCGCCAGCAGGCGGTACTGCGTATCGAGGATGAAAATGCCTTCGCTGGCCGCCTCGAACACCGTGGCAGCCAGCCGCTGTTGCTCTTCCTGCTGGCGCCGCGCGCTGATGTCGCGCCGCGTGCCGAGCATGCGCAGCACACGCCCGCTGGCGTCACGCTCGACCGCACGGCCACGATCCTCGACCCACACCCAATGGCCGTCGGCATGGCGCACGCGGTATTCGGCGTGATAGTCCTCGCAGCGGCCCTTGAGGTGTTCAAGCAGTGCCTGACGTAGCGTTGCCAGGTCATCGGGATGCAGGCGTGGCTTGAGGTCGCGGCGCATTTCCACAGGCTGCTCGGGGTCAAGCCCGAACAACTCGCGCAGGTGCGAATGGTGCACCTGATCGCTCTGCAGATCCCAGTCCCACAGCGCCAGCTCGCTGGCCTCCAACGCCATGGTCAGGCGTGCCTGGCTCTTGCCCAGGGCATGAGTCGCCTCATCGAGCGCCAGAGTACGCGCCGCCACGCGCACTTCCAGATCACCATGCGCGCGGCGCAGTTCATGCTCGACGTGTCGACGCTGCTCCACCTCATGTTCCAGCTCGCCGTTGAGCACCTCGGTCTGGCGCTTGGCATGCTCCAAATGAGCGATCAGCGCCTGATTGTGAAAGCGCTGCACCAGGCTGCGCTGCACCAGACGATGAACCTGCCAGGCGACGATCAGCAGAGCCAGGAACAACAGCGTACCCAGCACGCCCCAGCCACGCTGCTGGCTGCTCTCGCTCAGCAGCAGGTAAGCGATCGAGGGTATCAGGCAGGGCAAGGCAAAGGAGAGAAAGGCCGGCAGGCTGACGGCATACGCGACACTGGCACTGAGAATGGCCATGGCGATCAGGCCGTAGACCAGCGCCTGCTGGTAGAACACATCCTCAGGCACCAGCGCGATCACGGCAAAAGCCAGAATCAGCCCGCTGGCCCCGGCGCCGAAAAGAAAACGCTGCTGCCAATAGGGTTCGGCCTGGCGACTCGGCGCGGCGGCCTGGAAGGCGCTTAACTGGGTCAGACGAAGCAGCGCGAGCAACACCATCGAGCCCAGCCAAAGCATCAACAGCGTTGTGCTCTGCTGGCTCGACATCTGCCAGGCGCAAAGCACGCCGACCAACAGCATCAGCAAGGTGGGCAGGCGCGAGCCTTGGTAGAGCAGGCGCGTGCGCTCAACGGCGATATCCGTGGCGAACTGCTGCTCGACCCACTGTGGATCCGGCGTCAACTCATGGAATACGGCACGGGTGGTGTTCATGGGCAGTGTTCTTGTAATGGTTACCTCAGAGGCGCCTGCTCCATTGGCCACCCCTGACATCACGGCAGGATACCCGAGACAGCCGCCATGCCCAACGCTACCTGCTAATCCAGCTCCTGACAGAGCAATTCGAGAAAGGCCGCCACCCCCTTGGGCAGCGTACGCCCAGCCAGGGTTTGTACCTCGATGGTTCGCGCACTCATCTCGCGATCCTTGATCGGCAACACCGCCAAGCGTGCACGATCACTGTGGTGGCGCACGGAAAGCTCGCCGAACAACGTGACCCCACCACCGGTCGCGGAAAAGGCGATCAGCGCGTTGACGTAGTTGCTCACCATCACCGGCTCGATCAGCAAGCCCTGGCGGCTACAGGCGATGTCGAAGAGGTTGCGCAGGTTGGTGTTCTCCTGCGGCAAGCCAAGCGGATAGCTCGCCAATTGCGCCAGGGTGACCTGCTGCTTGCCCGCCAACGGATGATCGACACTCATCACCGCATGCACTGGCGCCATGCTGCGTTTCTCCACGCGGATACCACGTACCGGCGGCGGGCTCAGAGTAAGGCCGATGTCTGAGACGCCCTCCTGCACACGCCGAGTGACATTGCTGTTGGAGCAAGCAATCAGTTCGAAGTGGATGCCGCTGTAGCGCTCGCGAAAGCGGCTGATCAATTGCGGCAGAAAGTAGGTCGCCGGCCCTTCGATGCTGGCGATGCGTACCGTGCCCTTTTGAATGCCCTCCAGGCCGGTGATCTCATTGACCACGCGCAGCGCCTCCAAGCGGGCCTTGCGCGCGTGGTCGGCAAGCAGCTCACCGGACGGTGACAGGCGTATGCCCGTCTTGGTGCGCTCGAACAACTGCGTATCCAATTCCGCCTCCAGCCGGGCGATCTGGCGGCTCACCGCTGACGCAGCAACGTGCAGATGCACCGACGCCTTGTTGATCGAACCGCAACGCACCACGGCCAGAAAATAGCGCAGTGCCGTATCGACCAGAACCTTTTCCGCCATCTTTTGCGCTCCTCAGAGGCTCTTTCTGGTATTGCTGAAATAGCAATATATCCATCGAAAAATGAATCTAACGACATGATCGGAGCCAGCGCTAGTATCGACCTCAACCCAGAGTCATCCACTCGCCACCAAAGATCTGCTGAAGGGGTACCAGACGATGTCCGAGTCGAACGTCACGCGCCACGCTCCATGCCGCCGCAAGCTGTTTGCCAGCCTGGCCATAGTCGGCGCACTGTCGCTGGCGACTCAAGCCCAGGCCGATACCACCGTGCATGCCGTGATGCACGCTGCGCTACGCGCGCTCGACCCGGTATCCAGCAGCGCGACCATCGCCCGTAACTACGGCTACATGGTCTACGACACCCTGATCGGCCTCGATGGCGACAATCAGTTGCAGCCACAGATGGCCGACTGGAAGGTTGCCGACGATGGCCTGAGCTACACCTTCACCCTGCGCGACGGCCTGCTCTGGCACGACGGCACGCCAGTGACCTCGCGTGACTGCGTGGCCTCGCTCAAGCGCTGGGGCGTGTTCGATGCCGGTGGCAAGTTGCTGATGGCCAACGTCCAGAGCATCGAGCCGATCGACGACAAACAGTTCGTACTCAAGCTCACCCGCCCCTTCGGCGACGTGCTGGAGCTGATCGCCAAGCCGTCCTCGGTGGCGCCGTTCATCATGCCGGAGAAGGTTGCCTCCGCCGCGCCCGGCGAGCCGCTGGCCAATCACATCGGCTCCGGCCCGTTTCGTTTCATCGACGCCGAGTTCCAGCCTGGCGTGAAAGCGGTGTTCGAGAAGTTCACCGACTACAAACCGCGCAGCGAAGCGCCCAGCGGCACCGCTGGCAGCAAGCAGGTCTACGTCGACCGCGTCGAGTGGATCAACATGCCGGACATGCAGACCACGGTTAACGCCATCAACAGCGGCGACATCGACTACATCGAACGCACCCCCTTCGACCTGCTGCCGCTGCTCGAAGGCAACGCCGAGATCACCAGCGCCGTGCTGGACAAGCTCGGCATGCACACCCTTGGGCGCATGAACTTCCTGCAACCGCCGTTCGACGACGTACGCATCCGCCGTGCCGCGTTCCTGGCGATCAAGCAGAAGGACGTCCTCGCCGCGCTGGTCGGCGACCCGCGTTACTACCAACTGTGCGGCTCGGTATTCGGCTGCAACACCGCGCAAAGCAGCGAAGTGGGCGCCGAAACGCTGATCAACGACGGCGACCTCGCCCAGGCCCAGCGCCTGCTCAAGGAAGCGGGCTACCAGAACACCCCGGTGGTCATCCTGCAGCCCTCCGATGTCGGCACCCTGGCGGCGCAACCGATGGTCGTCGCCCAGCAACTGCGCAAGGTCGGCTTCAACGTGGAGTTGCGGCAGATGGATTGGCAAACCCTGGTCAGCCAGCGCGCCAGCAAGAAATCCCCGGCTGAGGGCGGCTGGAACATGATGTTCACCAACTTCGCGGTGGACAGCATCTGGAGCCCGGCCGTGAACCCGACGCTGATCGCCACTGGCGGCGACGATGCCTGGTTCGGCTGGCCGAAGGACGAACGCATGGAGCAGTTGCGCAGCGAGTTCTCCCTGTCCAGCGACCCAGTGCAGCGTAAGGCGCTGTCCGAGGCGGTACAGAAAGAGGCGATGGATCAGGTGATCGTGGTTCCGCTGGGGCAATTCCAGAACGTCACCAGTTGGCGCAACGAACTCAGCGACATCGTCCACGGCACCGTCACGGCCTTCTGGGGCATGAAGAAGGCCGACTGACGCCGCAGCGCCCCGCACGGGGCGCTCATCGTACGCACTTGCGGGGGTTCCCATGTTCAGTTACTTCATCCGCCGCCTACTGACCGCGATTCCGGTCATGCTGGTGGTGGCGCTCAGCGTGTTCCTGCTGCTGCGCCTGGCGCCGGGCGATCCGGCGACGATCATCGCCGGGGAGATGGCCAACCCCGAGCAGGTCGCCAATATCCGCCGCGCCCTGGGTCTGGACGAACCGCTCCTGACCCAGTTCCTGCTCTGGATCAGCAACCTGCTGCACGGTGACTTCGGCACCTCGCTGATCTCCCAGACGTCGGTGGCCTCAATGATCAGCCAGCGCCTGGAGCCCACCGTCAGCCTGGCCGTGGCCGCCATCCTGATCACGGTGCTGATCGCCGTGCCACTGGGCGTGATTGCTGCCTGGCGCCAAGGTAGCTGGATCGACAACCTGGTGATGTCCAGCTCGGTGGTGGGTTTCTCGGTGCCGGTGTTCGTCATCGCCTACCTGCTGATCCAGGTCTTCGCCATCGAGCTGAAATGGCTGCCGGTGCAGGGCTTCCGGGGCCTCGACCATGGCCTCGGCGAGTTCCTCTCGCGCCTGGTGCTACCGGCGCTGACATTGGCCTCGGTGTATATCGCGCTGATCGCCCGCATGACCCGCGCCAGCATGCTCGAAGTGCTGCGCGAGGATTACATCCGCACCGCCCGCGCCAAGGGTCTGAGCCAGCGCGTGGTGCTGTTCCGCCACGCCCTGCGCAACGCCGCCGTGCCGATTCTCACGGTGGTTGGCGCCGGCTTCGCGCTGATGGTCTCCGGCGTGGTGGTCACCGAAAGCGTGTTCAACATCCCCGGCCTTGGCCGCCTGATCGTCGATGCCGTGCTGGCCCGCGATTACCCGGTGATTCAGGCGCTGATCCTGCTCACCGCCGGCCTGTACGTGGTCATCAACCTGCTGATCGACCTTTCCTACGCGATCACCGACCCGAGGATCCGCTACTGATGAGCCAGAGCATTTATCCACAGGCGCGGACGATGCCGCGCCTGCTCGCCAGCCTCGGTCGCAAGCGCCCGCGCGGCGCCACGCTGGTCGCCGTCGGCCTGCTTGTGCTGATCGTCGCCATGGCCGTCTTCGCGCCCTGGCTGACCCACCACGACCCCAGCGAAATCGCCCCGGCGCAGCGCCTGCAAGGCATGAGCGCAGAGCACTGGCTAGGCACCGATGCCTATGGCCGCGACCTCTTCGCACGGGTCATCTATGGCGCCCGCGTATCGCTGACCGTCGGTATCGGTGTCGCCATCGCCACGCTGCTGGTGGGCCTGCCACTGGGCCTGCTGGCGGGTTACTTTCGCAGCATCGACGCGCTGCTGATGCGCGTCATGGATGGCCTGATGGCGATTCCAGGGATTCTTGCCGCCATCGCCATCGTCTCGCTGACCAGTGCCAACCTGTGGACGCTGATGGTCGCCATCATGATCCCGGAGATTCCCCAGGTGGTGCGGCTGATTCGCTCGCAGGTGCTGTCGATCCGTGAGGAGGCCTACGTCGAAGCCGCGCAATTGATGGGCACACCGACGCTGACCATCATCTGCCGCCATCTGATGCCCAATACCTTGGCGCCGCTGATCGTGCAGTGCACCTACATCTGCGCGGCGGCGATCCTCACCGAGGCCACCCTGTCGTTCCTCGGTGTCGGCCTGAGTTCGGAGACGCCCACCTGGGGCAACATCATGGCCGATGGCCGCACCTTCTTTCAGCTCAAGCCGTCGCTGATCTTCTGGGCCGGCTTGCTGCTGTCGCTGTGCATTCTGTCGATCAACCTGCTCGGCGATGCGGCGCGTGACGCCCTCGATCCGAAAATGCAGAACCGGGAGGGCTGAACATGACCGCCGTACTGCAAGTGGAAAACCTTCAGGTCGAAACCACCGGCGCCGCACCGCGGCCCATCCTCAAGGGCATCAGCTTTGAAATTCATGCTGGCGAAACCCTGTGCCTGGTCGGCGAAAGCGGCTCGGGCAAGTCGGTGTCCTCGCTGACGGCCATGGGCCTGCTGCCACAAGGCGCCCTGCGCGCCAGCGGCGGACGCATCCTGCTCGACGGCGAAGACCTGCTGCAGGCCTCACCCGCGCGCCTGGCCGAGCTGCGCGGCAGCCGCATGGCGATGATCTTTCAGGAGCCGATGACCGCACTCAATCCGGTGCTCAGCGTTGGGCGGCAACTGGACGAAGTGCTCGCCCAGCATACCCGCGACAATGCCGCCACCCGCCGTGAACGCGTGCTGGCCGCGCTGGAGCAGGTGCACCTGCCGGATATCGAGCGCATCTACGCGAGTTATCCACACCAGCTCTCCGGCGGCCAGCGCCAGCGCATCATGATCGCCATGGCGCTGCTGCTGGAGCCGCGCCTGCTGATCGCCGACGAGCCGACCACCGCGCTGGACGTCACCACTCAGCACCAGATTCTCAAGCTGATTCGCGAGCTGCAGGAGAAACACGGCACGGCGGTGCTGTTCATCACCCACGACATGGGCGTGGTGGCGGATATCGCCGACCGCGTCTGCGTCATGCACCTCGGCACGCTCGTCGAGCAAGGCCCGCTGCGCCAGGTGCTGAGCACCCCACAGGAACGCTACACCCGCGACCTGCTGGCCGCCGTACCCAGCCTGACGCCGCGCGCACCACGCCCCGCCAGCGGGCCACGGGTGGTGCTGGATGTCGCCGAACTGCACAAGGTGTATGCCGGGCCACGGCGCCTGTGGTGGCGCCAGCGCACCGGCACCGCCGCCGTGCAGAACGTCAGTTTCCAGCTCTATGAAGGCCGCACCCTGGGCATCGTCGGCGAATCGGGCTCGGGCAAATCGACCGTGGCGCGCTGCGTCATGCGCCTGATCGATCCGACTTCCGGCGCCATCCGTGTCAGCGGCCAGGACATCTCCGACCTCAGCCCGGCGGCGCTTAAACCGCATCGCCAGCGCATCCAGATGATCTTTCAAGACCCCTA
Organism: Pseudomonas sp. 8Z; assembly: GCF_902506535.1. GTDB lineage: Bacteria > Pseudomonadota > Gammaproteobacteria > Pseudomonadales > Pseudomonadaceae > Aquipseudomonas. The sequence goes on along the minus strand of NZ_LR733826.1, from coordinate 78,108 downwards.
CCGCTCGCTCAACCCACGCCGCAGCGTTGGCCAGAGTCTTATCGAGGGGCCGATGAACTACGGCGTACCACGCGAGCAGGCCCTGGCCCGCGCCGCCGAGCTGCTGAGCCTGGTCGGGCTGCCGGAAGATGCCCTGCAACGCTTCCCACACCAATTCTCCGGGGGTCAGCGCCAGCGCATCGCCATCGCCCGCGCCCTGGCCATGGAGCCTGCGGTGATCGTCGCCGACGAAGCTGTCTCGGCCCTCGACGTGTCGGTGCAGGCGCAGGTGCTGGCCCTGCTCGACGATATCCAGAAACGCCTGGGTATCGCCGTGCTGTTTATCACCCACGACCTGCGCGTGGCCGCGCAAATCTGCGACGACGTATTGGTGATGCAGCGCGGCCAGGTGGTCGAGTACGGCCCCGCCGAGCAGGTGCTAGGCGCGCCCAAGGCGGACTACACCCGCCAGTTGATCGAGGTTGCGCCCGGCCGCTCCTGGGATTTCGCCGCCTTCGCCCCCGCCCTGTGATGCCACGCTGCGCCGCACCTTTTTATTTCGTCTGAAGAGAGCCTCATCCATGCAACCCTGCGATCTAAGCGCCCAGCAAGCGCGCCGCCTGCTAACAACCAAGCGACTCTCCGCCGTAGAACTCGCCGAGAGCTGCATCGCCCGCGCCGAGGCGGTCAATCCGGCGGTCAACGCCCTGGTCGCCGATGACTACGCGAACATGCGCCAGGCCGCCATCACCGCGCAACGCGCCATCGACCGTGGCGAGCCACTTGGCGCCCTGCACGGCCTGCCGCTGTGCGTGAAGGACATGGTCGACGTGAGCGGCCTGCCGACCACCTTCGGCAGCACGATCTACGCCGACAACATCGCCCGTGGCGACGACCCCATGGTCGCCCAGCTTCGTGGTGCCGGCGCGCTGGTCATGGCCAAGGCCAACAACCCCGAGTGGAGCGCCGGCGGCAATACCCGCAACGCGGTCTACGGCGTGACCGCCAACCCCTTCGACCTGACCCGCTCGGCCGCCGGCTCCTCCGGTGGTTCGGCCGTGGCGCTGGCCTGCGGCATGGCGCCGTTGGCCACCGGCTCGGACACCGGCGGTAGCCTGCGCAGCCCGGCGGCCTTCAACGCCGTGGTGGGTTTTCGCGCCACGCCAGGCCTGGTACCGGGGCACAGCCGCCCGCTGGGCTTGCTGCCCATGTCGATCAACGGGCCAATGGCGCGCACCGTTGGCGATGTCGGCCTGATGCTGTCAGCGATGATTCGCGCCGACCGCCGCGACCCCTGGGTGCCGGTGATCGACAACGCCCTGGCCCACGACGCCGCTGCCTATCGCCAACTGCCGCCGATGGATCTGTGCAGCGCCAAGGTCGCGGTCACCAGTGACTTCGGCTTCACCCTTACCGAAGGTCTGATCGCCGACAGCCTCAGCGACAAACTGGCGCGCTTCGGCCATGTCTTCGCCCAATGCGAACGCACGCATCCCGACTGCAGCGATGCCGACGACACCTTCGCGGTGATTCGCGCGCTGGGTTTCTCCGGCCATCACCGCGACCTGCTCTACCGCCACCCGGAGCAGATGGGGCCGAACATCACCGACAACATCCGCGAAGGCGAAAGCTACTCGGCGCTCGACGTGGTGCGCGCCCTGACCAACCAGACCCAGCTTTATCGCCGCTGGCAGGCGTTCTTCGAGGAGCACGATTTCATTCTCGCCCCGACTACCACCATCAGCCCGCGCGACTGGCACGAGTTGTACCCCGAACAGATCGATGGCCGCCCGACGCAGAGCTATTACCACTGGCTGTCGCTGGCCTATGCATCTACCTTGGTCGGCCACCCGTCGGTAACCCTGCCCGCCGGGCGCGACCGCAACGGCATGCCATTCGGCCTGCAGATCATTGGCCGCCGTGGCAGCGACCTGCAGACCCTGGCGTTCGCCGCTGAACTGGAGGCATTGTTCGCCGCAGACGCCGAACTGCGCCGCCCGCAGGTAGACCTGGACTACCTCAGCCGCGCCACGCCGCTGCGTGAAGCCGAAGGTTTCCTGGGCTTCGCCTGAGTCAACTTATCCACAGGAGCGGACATGACCGATTCCCCCGAACAACGCTGGCTGGCCGATGCCAGCGCCCGCCACGATGTGCAACTCGAACGCCTGCGCGACGCGCGCGAAACGCTGTGGATCAACCCACTGCGCCAACCGTTCGAGGCGGTGCGCGATACGCTGCCACTGGGCCCGGCAGACATCGCCGACGCCGCCCAGCGCCTGCAGCGCTTCGCCGCCTACTTTCGCACGGTGTTCCCACAGACCGCCGCCAGCGACGGCATCATCGAATCGCCACTGCGCTGCATTGCACAGGCTGCGCAGACCCTGGCGCACTGGCTCGATGCACAAACGCCGCAGCATCTGTGGATAAAGTGCGACAGCGAGCTGCCGATCTCCGGCTCGATCAAGGCCCGTGGCGGCTTCTACGAAGTGCTGTTGCACGCCGAGCGCCTGGCTCAGGAACACGGCCTGCTGCATGAGGGCGACGACTACGCCTGCTTCGCCAGCGCGCCGTTTCGCGCCTTGTTCGCCGAGCACGCGATCATGGTCGGCTCCACCGGCAACCTCGGCCTGAGCATCGGCATTCTCAGCGCGCAACTGGGTTTTCGCGTCACCGTGCACATGTCCGCCGACGCCCGCGAATGGAAGAAGGCGCTGCTGCGCAGCAAGGGCGTGACAGTGATCGAATACGCCTCCGACTACAGCGTGGCGGTGACCCAAGGTCGCGCCGAGGCGGCCAACCTGCCGCGCTGCCACTTCGTCGACGATGAAGACTCCAGCGCGCTGTTTCTCGGCTATGCGGTCGCCGCGCAGCGTCTGCAGGGGCAACTTCAGGCCCAAAGCGTGGTTGTGGATAAGCAGCGCCCGCTGATCGTCTACCTGCCCTGCGGCGTCGGCGGTGGCCCCGGAGGCGTGGCGTTCGGCCTCAAGCAGGTGTTCGGCGATGCCGTGCACTGTTTCTTCGTCGAACCGACGCACTCACCGTGCATGCTGCTGGGCATGCACAGCGGCCTGCATAACGGCATCAGCGTGCAGGACATGGGCCTGGACAACCTCACCTGCGCCGACGGCCTGGCGGTTGGCCGTGCGTCGGCGTTCGTCGGGCGGCTGATGGAGCCGTTGCTCGATGGCATCTACACCGTGAGCGACGAGCATATGTTCGCCTGCCTGGCACTGCTGCGTGATAGCGAAAACCTGGCCCTGGAGCCTTCGGCAGTCGCGGGCGCCAGCGGCTTCGCCCGCCTGCTCGCGCAGCAGGCCGAACTGCCGCCAGAACTGGCCCAGATCGACCTGATGCGTGACGCCACCCACCTGATCTGGGCCACGGGCGGCAGCATGGTGCCCGAGGACGAGATGCAGGCTTACTACGCACAGGGCAAGGCACTGCTGTAAGAGCCTGTGCATGATCGGCTGCGCGTCGGCCCTACTGGGTTAAAAACAGGGGCACTGCCTTGCAGGCTGCGCCGCTCTTGGCTTGTGATGGCGCAAGTGCCCCCCTAGAATGCCGCGATGCAAAATGACCTCGACGACAAGCTCACCACCCTCAATCCAGCCCAACACCATGCGGTGACCACCCCGCCTGGGCATCAATTGGTGCTCGCCGGTGCCGGCTCGGGCAAGACCCGCGTGCTGGTGCACCGCATCGCCTTCCTGATCCAGCGCCTGGACGTCTCGCCGCACAGCATCCTGTCGGTGACCTTCACCAACAAGGCCGCTGCCGAAATGCGCCAGCGCATCGAGGACATGCTTGGGCACAACCCGGCCGGCATGTGGGTCGGCACCTTCCACGGCCTGGCCCATCGCCTGCTGCGCGCGCACTGGCAGGAAGCCGGGCTGGTGGAAAACTTCCAGATTCTCGACTCCGACGACCAGCAGCGCCTGATCAAGCGAGTGATCCGCGACCTCGGCCTGGACGAACAGCGCTGGCCAGCGAAGCAGGCGCAGTGGTTCATCAACGGGCAGAAGGACGAAGGCATTCGCGCACAAGGCATCCAGGCCAGCGGCGACCTGTTCCTGGCCACCATGCGCAGCATCTACGAGGCCTACGAAGCGGCCTGCGCGCGCACCGGGGTGATCGATTTCGCCGAGCTGCTGCTACGCGCCCTCGACCTGTGGCGCAACGATCCGGGGCTGCTGGCGCATTACCAGAAACGCTTCCGCCATGTGCTGGTCGACGAGTTCCAGGACACCAACGCCGTGCAGTACGCCTGGCTGCGCCTGCTCGCCCAGGGTGGCGAGAGCCTGATGGTGGTGGGCGACGACGACCAGTCGATCTACGGCTGGCGTGGCGCGCGCATCGAGAACATCCAGCAGTTCGACCAGGACTTCGCCGACGCGGAAATCATCCGCCTGGAGCAGAACTACCGCTCCACGGCCAATATCCTCAACGCCGCCAACGCGCTGATCGCCAACAACAGCGGGCGCCTCGGCAAGGAGCTGCGCACCGATGTCGGCGACGGCGAGCCGCTGAGCCTGTACGCCGCCTTCAACGAGCACGACGAAGCACGCTACGTGGTCGAGAGCATCGAGGACGCCCTGCGCAAGGACGGCCTCAAGCGCAGTGAAATCGCCATTCTCTACCGCTCCAACGCCCAGTCGCGGGTGCTCGAAGAGGCGCTGCTGCGCGAGAAGATTCCCTACCGCATCTACGGCGGTCAGCGCTTCTTCGAACGCGCCGAGATCAAGAACGCCATGGCCTACCTGCGCCTGCTCGACGGGCGCGGCAACGACGCGGCGCTGGAGCGCATCATCAACGTGCCGGCCCGTGGCATCGGCGAGAAGAGCATCGAGACCATCCGCGAATATGCCCGCGCGCATGACGTGCACATGTGGGAAGCGATTCGCCTGATGCTCGCTAACAAGGTGCTGCCTGGCCGCGCCTCGGGTGCACTGACAGGCTTTATCGAACTGATCGAAAACCTCGCGCAAAAGGTACTGGCTATGCCGCTGCACCAGATGACCCAGGTGGTCATCGAACAGAGCGGCCTGCTCGCCTACCACGAGGCGGAAAAGGGCGAAAAAGGCCAGGCACGGGTGGAAAACCTGGAGGAACTGGTCAGCGCCGCGCGCACCTTCGAGAACGACGAAGACGACGAGCTGACCCCGCTGCAGGCCTTCCTCACCCACGCCTCGCTGGAGGCCGGTGACACCCAGGCCGCCGAGAACGAAGACAGCATTCAACTGATGACCCTGCACAGCGCCAAGGGCCTGGAATTTCCGCTGGTGTTCCTGGTAGGCATGGAAGAGGGTCTGTTCCCGCACAAGATGAGCCTGGAAGAACCGGGCCGCCTGGAAGAAGAACGCCGCCTGGCTTATGTCGGCATTACCCGTGCCATGCAGAAGCTGGTGATCAGCTACGCCGAAACCCGACGTCTCTACGGTAGCGAGACCTACAACAAAGTCTCGCGCTTCGTCCGCGAAATACCCGCACCGCTGATTCAGGAAGTGCGCCTGTCCAACAGCGTCAGCCGCCCGGTGAGCACCACCAGCATGGGTGGCAGCAGCCTGTTCGCCGGCAGCGCCGTGCCGCAAACGCCCTTCAGCTTGGGCCAGCGCGTGCAGCACAGCCTGTTCGGTGAAGGCACCATCCTCAACTTCGAGGGGGCCGGCGCGCAGGCGCGGGTGCAGGTGAATTTTGAAAACGAAGGCAGCAAATGGCTGATGCTGGCGTACGCCAAGCTCGAAGCCCTGTAACGACCGGGCGTGCATGGGCCTTGGCGCGACTGGCGCCCCCCACACGCCACTGACCCCTACTCTGGAGACGACTCGATGAAACGCCGCAATCTGTTCGGCGCCGCCTTGACCCTGATGGCCGCCATCGGCCTGGTTGGCTGCAAGGATGACAAGGCCGGCAGCGAACAAGCCGCTGCCAAGCCGGCAGAAACCATCCACTGGAAAATGGTCACCTCCTGGCCGAAGAACTTCCCCGGCCTGGGCACCGCCGCCGAGCGCCTGGCCGAGCGTATTAACGCCATGAGCGCCGGGCGCCTGACCGTCAAGGTCTACGCCGCCGGTGAGCTGGTGCCGGCCCTAGAAGTGTTCGACGCCGTCTCGCGCGGCACCGCCGAAATGGGTCACGGCACCCCCTACTACTGGAAGGGCAAGGTGCCGGCTGCGCAGTTCTTCAGCAGCGTGCCGTTCGGCCTCTCCACCCTGGAAATGAACGCCTGGCTCAGCCACGGCGGCGGCCAGGCCCTGTGGGACGAAACCTACGCACCGTACGGCGTCAAACCGCTGTCGGCGGGCAACACCACCATGCAGATGGCCGGCTGGTTCAACAAGGAAATCAACAGCCTGGATGACATCAAGGGCCTGAAGATCCGCATGCCGGGCCTCGGCGGCGAAGTCTGGAGCAAGCTCGGCGCCATCACCGTCAACCTGCCTGGCGGCGAGATTTTCACCTCGCTGCAAACCGGCGCCATCGACGCCACCGACTGGGTCGGCCCGTACAACGACCTGGCCTTCGGTCTGCACAAGGCCGCCAAGTTCTACTACTACCCCGGCTGGCAAGAGCCGCAGGCGGTGGTCGAGTCGATGGTCAACCAGAAGGCCTTCGACGCCCTGCCGACCGACCTGCAGGCCATCGTCGTCGAAGCCGCACGTGCCGCCACCCTGGACATGATGGACGACTACGTGTTCAACAACGCCAAGGCGCTGGACAGCCTGAAGAAAGAGGGCGTGCAGCTCAAGCGCCTGCCGGATGACGTGCTGCAGGCCATGCGCAAGGAATCCGAGGTCGTGCTCAACAGCCTGGCCGCCGAGAACGACCTCAATGGCCGTATCTGGGCCTCGCAGAAAGCCTTCCTCGAACAAGCCAGCGCCATGCAATCGCTGACCGAGAAAGAGCTGTACAACTGGCGTTAAGCCAACCGAACGGGGCCGAAACAGGCCCCGTTTTTCTTAGGAATGACTGCCCATGCGCCTTCGCTCTCTGCTTCTCCTGCCCCTGCTCGCCCTCGGCCTGATCGGCTGCAAGGACGATTCCGCCCCTGCCAACCAGGCCGCCGCGCCCGCGCAGACCTTCCACTGGAAGATGGTCACCACCTGGCCGAAGAACGCTCCGGGCACCGGCACCGCTGCCGAGCGCCTGGCCGAGCGTATCAACGCCATGAGCGCCGGGCGCCTGACCGTCAAGGTCTACGCCGCGGGCGAATTGGTGCCCGCCCTGGAAGTGTTCGACGCCGTTTCGCGCGGCACCGCCGAACTCGGCCATGGCGCGCCGTATTACTGGAAGGGCAAGGTGCCGGCCGCACAGTTCTTCGGCGCCGTGCCCTTCGGCCTGTCCACCCTGGAGATGAACGCCTGGCTCAGCCACGGCGGCGGACAGGCGCTGTGGGACGAGGCCTACGCCCCCTTCGGCGTGAAACCTCTGACCGCCGGCAACAGCACCATGCAGATGGGCGGCTGGTTCAACAAAGAGATCAACAGCCTGGACGACATCAAAGGCCTGAAGATCCGCATACCCGGCCTGGGCAGCGAAGTCTGGAGCAAGCTCGGCGCCACCACCGTAGTCCTGCCGGGCGGGGAAATCTTCACCGCCCTGCAAACCGGCGCTATCGACGCCACTGACTGGGTCAGCCCGTACAACGACCTGGCCTTCGGCCTGCAAAAAGCCGCCAAGTATTACTACTACCCCGGCTGGCAGGAACCGCAGTCGGTGCTGGAACTGCTGATCAACCAGAAAGCCTACGACGCCCTGCCGGCCGACCTGCAAGCCATCGTCAGCGAAGCCGCGCGCGCCTCGACCCTGGATATGATGGACGACTACGTGTTCAACAACGCCAAGGCGCTGCAGGAGCTGAAAAAAGGCGGCACCCAGCTCAAACGCCTCCCCGACGACGTGCTGCACGCCATGCAGTACGAAACCGAAAACGTGCTCGGCGAACTGGCCGCCCAGAGCGACCTCAATGGCCGTATCTGGGCCTCGATGAAAGCCTTCCAAGCCCTGGCCACCCCCATGCAGGCGCTGACGGAAAAGGAACTGTACAACTGGCGCTGACACCTCCCAGGCCTGCCCAGCCGGCAGGCCACACACCACCGGCCAGCACACCCTGAGCAAAAGCCGGAAACATTCTGCGGCTGGTCAACCCGGAGCACGCCGGGCAAGATGCCGCGCAGCAATCCCTATCAGAGAGAAGACCCTGATGCAGCGTTTCCTCAGTATCGCCATGGTGCTTTGCCTGGCGTTGACCTTCAGCTTCGAAGCCCACGCCAAGCGCCTCGGCAGTGGTAAATCCTTCGGTTCCGCCCCGAGCCACCAAACCCGCCAGGCTGCAGCGCCTGCGCAACCGGCCGCAGCCGCACCGACCGCTGGCCGTCAACCTGCAGCCGCCGGTGGCGCTTCGCGCTGGCTCGGCCCGCTGGCTGGCCTGGCTGCTGGTGGCCTGCTGGCCTCGATGTTCATGGGTGAAGGCTTTGAAGGCCTGCAGATCATGGACATGTTGATCTTCGGCCTGATCGCCTTCCTGATCTTCCGCTTCCTGGCTGCCCGTCGCGCTCGCCAGCAGCCGCAGATGGCCGCTGCCGGTGCACCCTACCAGCGTGAAATGCCAAGCACCGACAACGCGCCAGCCGCAGGCAGCAACATCTTCGGCGCTCGCCTGGCCTCCGCCGCGCCGGTGATCAACGCCCCAGCCTGGTTCAACGAGCAGAGCTTCATCGCCGCTGGCCGTGAGCACTTCCTGAGCCTGCAGCAACACTGGGACGCGAACGAGATGGACAAGATCGCCGAGTTCGTCACCCCGCAGATGCTGGAATTCCTCAAGCGCGAGCGTGCTGATCTGGGTGATGGCTTCCAGTCCACCTACATCGACGACCTGCAGGTACAGCTCGATGGCGTCGACGACAACGCCGAGAAGACCATCGCCACCCTGACCTTCAGCGGCGTGTCGAAGACCTCGCGTTTCGACCAGGGCGAGCCGTTCAGCGAAAGCTGGCGCCTGGAGCGCGCCCAGGGTGAAAACCAGCCCTGGCTGGTGGCGGGCATCCGTCAGAACTGATCGCGTATCGTGTCATCCAGAACCCCGGGATTTCCCGGGGTTTTTTATGGTGTTGGCGATGTGATGCGAGGGTGGGTTTGATACCGGACTGGCAAGTTTGTGTGAGTGTGCTTTCGTTTTCGGTGTAAAGCTGTCTATCAGCGTTCTGCTGATGGCTCTCGTTTCGCCCTCCTGGGCGAGTCACTTTTGCAGGCAAAAGTAACCAAAACCTCCGCCCGTTCATCCGGCCCTGGCTGCGCCAGGGTTCGCTCACTCCATCGCCGCTCCAGAGGCCCGCCACGATGGGCCATCCATGGCCCGCCGTGGCTCTCGCGACATCCATGTCGCTCAACCTCTTCCACGACGATTCCGTTCACCCTCCTGGGCGGGCTCTGCACGCGCCTGAACCAGAGGTAACCCAGAATGGGCACAGAGTTCTTGAACATGGTCAGCCCTAGGGCTGACCGGGATGCCGGTTGAAAGCCGGCAAGCGATCCAAGCGCATGAAACTGCGCGAATGAAAGTTTTGGTTTAACTCGACGACCCAGCCGCGACTTCACAATAACTAGAGCACGCCGAGCAACCTATGGAATGCCCACTCGTTCAGGCGCGCAAGTGTCCCCTTCAGGAGGGTGAGCGGAATCGTTGCGTAGAGGGGCGAGCGGCATGGATGCCGCGAGAGGCGTAATGGGCCAGGGATGGCCCATGTACGCCGACCCTCGAAGCAGCGATGGAGCGAACGAACCCCGGCGCAGCCGGGGCCGGATGATGGGGTGCGCTTTCTTTTGCTTACTTTTCTTTGCGCATTTCAAAGAAAAGTGAGTCGCCCGAGGGGGCGAAACCCGGAATATCTGAAAACACCCAATGCGGCGTCCTGAACACCAAACCAAGACAACAAGATCACACACAAACTTGCCAGTCCGGCATCACCCCATCTGCAAAACGAAACACCATGCCCCATCGCGGATAAATCCGCTCCTACCGGCTACACCGCCCGGCGCATGCCGATATGCGCGATGTCATCCTCCAGATACACCTCGGTCACCGCCTGAAACCCATACCGCCCGTAATAGCCCTGCAGGTGCGCCTGCGCCGACAGATAAACCGGCACACCCGGCCAACGCTGTTGACACTCGACCAGCGCCCGCTCCATCAGCCGATGGCCCAGGCCTGAGCCCCGTGCAGCCTCGGTAATTACCACGCGGCCGATCACCGCCTCACCACCCATGCGCTGCGGATCGAGCAGGCGCAGATAGCCAACCAGCACGTCGTCCTGACGTACCAGCAGGTGGCAGGTATCGCCGAGCAGATCCTGGCCATCGGTTTCCAGATAAGGGCAGCGCTGCTCGACCACGAACACCTGAGTGCGCAGCGCCAGCAGCTCATAGAGCGTGGCCGTATCGAGTTCGCGGTGGTGCAGACAGTGCCAGGCAAAAGATGACATGCAGAGGCTCCATGAAAAACGCCAGTATGCAATGACGGCAGCATGTTTTCATTGCAGCCACCGGCTACTGTATAAAGCCGACCCCCACCTGAAGAGGAGCCGAAGCTGTGGAAGAAGTCATCGAACAACTGCGCGAACTCAACGAGCCAGTACCGGTGCCGCTGGAGCTGCCGGATGAAGAGACGCTGGTGGAGATTCAGGAGCAAATCCTTATCCACCTGCCTTTCGAGCTACGCGAGTTCCTGCTCAAGGTCAGCGATGTGGTCTACGGTCGCTTGGAGCCAGTCACTGCCAGTGACCCGCAGTCACACACCTACCTGCCGGAAGTCACCTCGGTGGCCTGGGATCTCGGCCTGCCGCGCGATCTGGTGCCGCTGTGCCAGGATGGCCGCGATTATTACGCGGTGGACGTGGAAGGCCAGGTCTGGCTATGGGATGGCGACGAAGGCGAGCTGACCGATGAGAGCTGGGATTCGGTCTGGCACTGGTGCCGTGACGTCTGGCTGGAAAGCTGAACAAAGACCTGCCCCCCCTCGCGGCATCGCGCCGCCGAGGGTCAGGGCAAGTAGATACGAAATTCGCCGCCGCCTAGTGGGCCGCCATTGCTCAGTTCGATGCGCCCACGACGGCCATCGCGCTGGTGCAATTGGGCGATGCGTGCAGCGAAGTACAAGCCCAGTCCGGTACTGCCGCTGCTCTGACTGAGGCCGAGGATGTAGTCACCCTGGCGTTCGAGCATGGCCTGTGGATAACCGGCGCCATCGTCGTTGACGTACAGCAGCAGCTCGCCGTTTTCCTCACGGGCGCTGATCAACAAGGCACTGCGCGCATAGCGGATGGCGTTGGCGATCACGTTGCCCAGCACCGAGCCCAGCAGTTCCTGGTCGAAGAAGCCCATCAGGTCGAATTCGCTGACCTCGCCACGCGCCTGAATACCACGGCTGTCGAGTACGTCATGGTGACGCGCCAGTTGCGCCTGGATGAAGTCGTCCACCTCGTGATAGGCCGGGAATAACGGCAACTGGTTGACCTGCAGCTTGTACAAGCCAAGCAACTGCACCAGCATGCCGTTCAGGCGCGTGGTTTCGTACTCGATCACCCCGCGCTCGGGCGTGTGCTGCAACTCGGATGGCAACTGCGCCAACCAGTGGGCATGCGCCTGGCCCAGTTGCGCCAGGGAGTTCTTCATGTCGTGCACGGTGGAGGCAATGATGGTGCTGAGATCGAGGCCGCTCATGTGTCAAACACCCTGCGTCGCAGTTGCTGATAACGCTCATGGCGGGCATCGCTGGGCGCGATCATACGCACGCCATCGAGACAGCGACGCGCCTCTTCGAGCCATTCGCCCGACGGTTGTTCGGTGCTCAGACGCAACAGCGACTGGGCCGTGTTGAGGGCGATGCTGATGTTCTTCGGCTGCATGCCCAGTGCCCGGCGGAACAGCGCCAGCGCCTCGCCGACCTGCCCTTGCTTGTAGGCCTGAACGCCTTGACGGTTGAGGTCGGTGGCCTCTTTGCTGGCGGCGAAAACGCTCGGGTCATCGGTCAAGCGGCTGATCGACTGCAAGACCTTGGCGTCATCACCGTAGACTTCCAGACAATCTTTGAGCAGTTTGTTACCGGCCTCTTTCTGGCCCAGCTGCTGGAGTTGCCCAACCAAGGTCAGCGCCACTTCGGCGGGTAGAAATTCACCCAACTCCTGCAACTCCGCTGCCGCCTCTGCGGCGATTTGCGCGGCGCGCTTGGGCTCTGCGGATTTCTGCAAACTGCTCGCCTGCATCAGGCGGCGGCGTACCTGAATGGTCTTGTCGGCGGAATATTGGTTACCCAGCTCGCTCAACGTCTGACTGATCTCAAGCTGGGCCCGCTTGCTCAGCGTTTCCTCACCGGCGTCGGCCATCAGCGCCTGACTCAATGCGAGGTAGTTCTCCGGGCTTTTCAGGCGCGAGTTCTTGCCCTGCTCGACCGCACTGCGATAGGCCTTGGTGGCACCGGCGAAGTCTTCGTTGTGCATCGCCAGTTTGCCGAGCTGCATCTGCCTGCGCATGGCCAGCGGTGAGATCCGCACGGCATCTTCGAGCACCTGCTGGGCGTGCTTGGCATCGCCCTGTTGCTCCAGCACGGCAGACAAACCGTCGTACAGGCCAGGCTGCATGGGGAACGCCTTGCGGCCTTGCTCGTAGATTTCGCGAGCGCGGTCGAGATCGCCACGTTCAAGCAACAGTGCACCCAACGCCTGGTAAGCCCAGGGCACGGCGCGATCGGCCAGCACCGCCTGGAGCAGCCGCTCCAGCGCCTGTACCTGGCCCAGGTCACGCAAGGCTCCGGCCTTGTACTTCAGGCACAGCGGCTGCAGGCGTTTATCCTGCTTGGCCAGGGTTTCGCAGGCACTGAGCACCTCTGCCGGGTTGCGCTTGTCGAGCGCTTGCAGCACAGGTTTGAGCAGGGTTTTGCGCTCGACCAGTTTATCCAGGCGCTGAGCGAGGCTGGCGAGGTTGAAAGGCTTGGTCAGGTAGGCGTCCGGCTCGTGTTCGAGCAGGCTGAGGACCATGGCTTGGCTGCTCTCAGCCGTGACCATGACGAAGATGCACTGGTTGCTGATCAGCCGCGCGGCGTGCAGCTCTTCCAGGGTCTGCAAGCCGTTCTTGCCTGCGCCCAGGTTGTAGTCATGCAAAATGATGTCGTAGCGCTTGTGCCGACACATGGCGATGGCCTGTTCGCCACGGTCGGCCATGTCCACATCCTTGACGCCCATCTCGCGCAACATCGCCTTGACCGAATTACGGAAATCGGAGAAGTCGTCGACAATCAGAAACCGCTTGCCGCTGTAATCCAGCATGAAAGCATCCTTTATTAAACCAGCCGCGAATTATAAGGCAGCGGGCAGGCCAGGCGAGATGGCTCTCTGCTATCTCACCTGTTCTAATTCCAGCAGATTGAGCAGAAAACGCGCAAAGTAGGCGAGATCCTGCTCCATGGCCTGACGAGCGGCCTTGGCGTCACCCGCCTCGATGGCGGTAAAGGCCTCTTCGTGAAGGTCGTTCAGACGCAGCGACAAGTCAGCATCGGTGAACAGGCGGTTGAAAAAGGGCCCGATCTGCAGCCACAGCGACTCGATCGAACGCAGCAGCACCGGGTTGCCACAGGCGCCGTACAGATGCAGGTGGAACTGGCTGTTGGCATCCAGGTAAGCCTGCACCTGACGCTGCTCGATGGCCTGATCCATGCGCTGCACGCAGTCGCGCAGGATTGCCAGGTCAGCCTTGTCCAGACGCGACGTGGCCAACTCCACGGCAAGCCCCTCCAGCGCCAGGCGCACCTGCACGATTTGTTCGTAGCGTTGCGAGGTCATCACCGGCACCCGCACCGAACGCTGCGGCTCGCCCTCCAGCGCGCCCTCGGCCACCAGGCGCTGCAGGGCTGCACGAACCGGCATCGAGCTGGTGCCCCATTGCGTGGCAAGATCGCGAATCTTCATGGCCTGGCCAGGCTGAAAACGCCCGGCCAGCAGACTCGCGCGCATACGTTGATAGAGCTGTTCCTGCAGATTGTCGCTCATGCTTCAAGGCCTTTCGGCGGGGCAGGCAGTTGGCACAGAGTAAGCAGGCAGTCGCGCATAAGGTTCTCCACGGGATCAGGTGACACAAGACGTCGATCGCCGCCACTTGTGATCACAAATAAACGTCAATGCTAACCCATGCGCCCCTTGATCGATAACTTGCGCCTTTTGTGATCACAAAATACCATGTGCGAAAAATCGAACGAGGCGTTCAAGATGACTGCCAGTGGTCTCGCCGCAACGGCTGTGGAAACCTTCGCTGCTCGTGAACGCAGCCGTTTCCTCGAACGTAATCCTAAGTCGCAGGCCCTCGCCGAGCGTGCCCGCCACTCGCTGTACGGCGGCGTGCCGATGCACTGGATGGCCGATTGGTCGACCCCGGTGCCGCTGTTTGTCGAACGCGCCAAGGGCGCGCGCTTCTTCGACGTGGACGGGCACGAGTACATCGACTTCTGCCTGGGCGACACCGGCACCATGTTCGGCCACTCGCCCGACCCAGTGGCACGCGCACTCGCCGAGCAAGCGAACAACGGCCTGACCACCATGTTGCCCGGCGAAGACGCCGTGGTCTGCGGCGAACTGCTGGCGCAACGCTTCGGCCTGCCGTACTGGCAGGTGACGGCCACCGCCACCGACTCCAACCGCTACGTGCTGCGCTGGGCCCGCGCCATCACCCAGCGCAAGACGCTGCTGGTGTTCGACGGTTGCTACCACGGCACCGTCGACGACGTGATGGTGCGCCACCGTGACGGTCAGACCGTGCACCGCTCGGGCCTGGTCGGCCAGGCCTATGACCTGACCGAGCACAGCCGCGCCATCCCCTTCAACGATATCGAGGCGCTGGAAGCCGCGCTGGCTCAGGGCGATGTCTGCGCCCTGCTCTGCGAACCGGCGATGACCAATATCGGCATGGTGTTGCCCGATCCGGGGTTCCTGCAGAAATGCCGCGAGCTGACGCGCAAGTACGGCAGCCTGCTGATCATCGACGAAACCCACACTATCTCCACCGATATCGGCGGCTGCACGCGCCTGTGGGGCCTCGACCCGGACTTCTTCGTGGTCGGCAAGCCCATCGCCGGTGGCGTGCCGTGCGGCATCTTCGGCTGCAGCGCAGCGATGGCCGGTGCCATGACCCAGGCCCGCCAACGCGTCAGCGAGGCAAGCCATGGTCACGGCCACAGCGGCATGGGCACCACCCTGTCGGCCAACGCCCTGGCCATGCACTGCATGCGCGCCAATCTGGAGCAGGTGATGACCCAGGCCGCCTACGACCACATGCTGCCGCTGGCGGCACGCCTGGCCGAAGGCTTCCGTTCGCTGATCAGCAAACATGGGCTGAACTGGTCGGTGACCGAACTGGGCGCGCGTTGCGAGTTTCAGTTCTGCGCCACCGCGCCACGCACCGGCGCCGAGGCCGAGGCGGCGTTCCATGACGAACTGCAGATGGCCCTGCACCTGTACCTGATCAACCGCGGCATCCTGATCACGCCGTTCCACAACATGACCCTGTGCTGCCCGAGCACCACGGCAGCAGATGTGGATAAGTTGATCGCAACCCTCGATACGGCCCTCACCGAGTTGCTGGCCATCCCCGGCGCACGCGAGTGAGCTCAAAAGGATGCCTGTGGGAGGGGCTTTAGCCGCGATAGTCGCCGCTGAAGCGCCTCCCACGGAATCAGCTACGCCCCCCCTTTTTGCGAGAACCACCATGCAATTCGCCGATCCCCAGGAAGCCCGCGACTTTCTCGACCGCCACCCCGAGGTGCGCAGCATCGAGCTGATGCTGTTCGACGCCAACGGCATCCCACGCGGCAAGCTGCTGCATCGCGACGAACTGCTGGCCATCTACGAGAACGGTCGGCCACTGCCCAGTTCGATCCTGTCGCTGACCATCCAGGGCAAGGACGTCGAGGAAAGCGGCCTGGTCTGGGAAGTGGCCGACGCCGACTGCTGGACCTATCCGCTGCCCGGCAGCCTGACTCTGCAACCCTGGCGCGCAGTGCCCACCGGGCAGTTGCAGGTGAGCATGCACCCGAGCCAAGGCCTGCCGGCCACACCGGGCGATCCGCGCCATGTGCTGGTGCGCGCCATCGACGCGCTCAAGGCCGACGGCTACCACCCGGTGATGGCGGTGGAGCTGGAGTTCTACCTACTGGACAAACAGCGCGACGCCAATGGCCGCCCGCAGCCGGCCGTACAGATGAACGGCGTGCGCCCACAGGCGCCGCAGGTCTACGGCGTCTACGAGCTGGAGCAGGTGCAGCCGTTCCTCGACGACCTTTACGCCGCCTGCGAAGTACAGGGTTTGCCAGTGCGTACGGCGATCTCCGAATACGCCCCCGGCCAGCTCGAACTGACCCTAGAGCACCGTTTCGATGCGCTGCAGGCGGTCGATGAAGGCGTGCGCTACAAGCGCCTGGTCAAGGGCGTGGCCAACAAACACGGCTTGCAGGCCTGCTTCATGGCCAAACCGTTCAGCGACCTGGCCGGCAGCGGCCTGCACATGCACGTCTCGCTGGCCGATGCCGAGGGCAACAACCTGATGGCCAGCGAAGACCCACAGGGCACGCCGCTGCTGCGCCATGCCATCGGCGGCATGATGGCCACGCTCAATGACGCCCTGGCAATCTTCTGCCCCAACGCCAACTCCTTCCGCCGCTTCCAGGCCAACAGCTACGCGCCGCTGGCCAAGAGCTGGGGCGTGAACAACCGCACCGTATCGTTCCGGGTGCCGGGCGGCCCGGCGGGCAGCCGCCACGTCGAACACCGCATCTGCGGCGCCGACGCCAACCCCTACCTGGCGGCAGCGGCGATCCTCGCCGGCATTCACAAAGGCATCCGCGAGCAGATCGATCCAGGGGCAGCCATCGTCGGCAACGGTTACGAGCAAGCCCGCGAAACCCTGCCCACCGACTGGCTCACCGCCCTGCGCAACCTGGAAGGCTCAGCCTGGGCGCGCGAAGCGCTGGGCGAAGACTTCCTCAAGGTGTTCCTGGCGATCAAATGGGCCGAGTTTCGCCAGTTCATGGGCGAAGTGGGCGAGCAGGATTGGCGCTGGTATCTGAACCACGCCTGAGCAGCCCTGCACCGCCAGCGCGCGCACTAAGCAGCACGCCGCCGGGATTCAAGCGTATGGTCATATGGCTGTGCGATCATTGGCCGCTCTAGCAGGCTTCTTGCATGACCTGCGTTCTCCCACAGGCCTTAGGAGTAGCCATGGAAGCTGGAACCGCACACCTGACGATGACCGTACTGATGACCCCGGACATGGCCAACTTCTCCGGCAATGTCCACGGCGGCACGCTGCTCAAGTACCTCGACGAAGTGGCCTACGCCTGCGCCAGCCGCTATGCCGGTTGCTACGTGGTGACCCTGTCGGTGGATCAGGTGATGTTCCGCGAGCCGGTGCATGTCGGCGAGTTGGTCACCTTTCTCGCCTCGGTCAACTACACCGGGCGTACTTCCATGGAAATTGGCATCAAGGTCATCACCGAGAACATCCGTGAGCGCTCGGTGCGCCACACCAACAGTTGCTTCTTCACCATGGTCGCTGTGGATAACCAGGGCCGCCCAGCGCAGGTGCCAAGCCTGCAGCCAGACTCCCCGGACGGCCTGCGCCGTCAGCGCCAGGCCATGCAGCGGCGGCAGATCCGCGATGAACTGCAGCAACGCTACAAAGCGCTGAGCGAAGAGAAGAACGCCGAAGCCTAGGGCGGGTACAGGCCGCCGCAGAAGGCGTCTCGCTGCTCAATCGTGGCCGATGTAGAACAGCAACTCGCGGCGCTGCGGATGATCCTTGAGCCATTCACGGATCTCATCGGCACGGGCGATGGCCTCATCCCCGGCGATGCGGCTGAAGCGCTCGCGCCGCGCCTGCTCGCTGGCCTGCTGACGCACCTGGCGCTGCCAGGCGTCGGTGAAAATGGCCGGCATCTTGTGGCTCAGCTCCAGCGCCTTGAGCAATTGCCACTCGCCGCTATCGAGCCAGGCTTCGTCGCAGGTGCCACACAGATCGAGGCGGTTGGCGCGGGTGCCGCTGATCTGGAACTTGCTCATCAGCTTGGCGCATTTGGGGCAACTCAGGGCATGGCTGGTTTCGTCCACCTGCGGCTCGGCCGCCAGGGTCACAGGCACATCCGTGACAGGCTGGCGCTCGGCCCAATCGCGATAATGCAGCAGGCTGACCAGCGTGCCCGAGCACTGCGGACAACCATGGCCGAGCAGGCCATCTTCGAGTTTTGCCGGTTGCAGACGGGGGCTACGGCAGGCGGGGCAATGCATGGAGACGTCCTTTTCGCAATGAAGTGCGTGCACGCTAGTGTACAGCCATGCAATGAGCAAGCAGCTATGCTAAGAACGGCCGGGCAGATAGGCTAAGCTCTGCCTCCCGAAGCTGGAGTCGCCATGATCAACCTGTTCGATGTCTTCCTGCTGATGCTCTTCGCCACCGCCTGTGCCTGGCTATGGCGTGGCCATGGTATCCGTGAGCGGGCACTGGCGTGCGCCAAGCAGCACTGCGCCAAGCTCGACGTGGAACTGCTCGACGGTGCGGTGGCGTTACGCCGCCTGGCCATCGAGCGCGACGCCAAGGGGCATCGACGCCTGGCGCGGCTCTACGATTTCGAGTTCACCGTCACCGGCGAGCAGCGCCTGCGCGGGCATATCCGCATGTTCGGCCCGCATGTCGGCAGCATCGAGCTGGAGCCTCATCCGGTTCTGGAGCCGCAACCCGAGCCGGTAGCGGTGCAACTGCGCAGTAACGTGATCCGCCTGGAAGATTGGCGGCGCAAGGCGTAACCCGCGCGGGTGGCGGGTTTCACCCGCCCTACTAGCTACGCTGCAACAGAAAGCCCGCTACCTGCGCCGCGCTGTCTGCGGGATGTTCTTGCATGAAGCAATGCCCACCCGGCACCACCTGAGCGCGCACGTGCGGGTTGCTCGCGCACCAACGCGCCACCGAACGCACCACGAAAGGATAAGTGTCGGCGCCGTGAATCACCTCGGTGGGTGTCATCACCTTGGCCAGTGACGGCCAAAGACGGCGCGGGAAAGAACTGAAGATTTCCGCCTCGCGGCTAGGCCGACACTTGAGTTCGACAGTTTCGTCGACGTCTTTCAGCGCATGCTCGATATAGGCGTCAAAGGCCGCCTCGTCCCAGCCCCGGAACATGCCCCGGCCATGCAGCGCCGCATGCGCGCTGGCGCGATCCGGCCACTGCCGTCGACGTTTGCGCGCCTTCTTCGCCAAGCTATTGCGCTGCGCCAGGCCGACCACATCCGACAACGCCATCACCCCGATCATCGCCGGGCTGAACAGCACCGGGTCGAGCAAGACCGCGCGTTGGAACAACTGCGGGTGGCGCGCCAGGATCAGGCTGGTGAGCACCCCACCGAAGCTGTGGCCCACAGCAAAACGCGGCACCTCGCCGAACGGCCCACGCAGCGCCTCGAACGCCTCCACGGCCAGCTCGGCGTTGCGGTTCCAGCCGTGAAAACGGCCGCCGTGGTCACTGTCGCCATGGCCTTGTGCATCGCACAGCCAGAGGTCGAAGTCCTCGGCCAGCACGGCCAGCATGGGCGTGTAAACGCGCCCGCAATAACCATTGCCATGCAGAAAATGCAGCAGCGGCTTACCCGACGGCGGCGTGTGCCAGCCGCGCAGGGTGAAGCCAGCAGAGGTGTCGTGAGACCAGGGCAGCAATTGCATGAAGGTTATCCACAGCGAGGAACGTCGGCGAGTGTATCAGCCAGCCGGGGCGATTCGGCAGGCCGTGAAGGCGGCGCTGAGGGCTTCGGCCTCCTGCGCTTGGGCGAAGATCAGTTCCAGGCGCGAATCCTTGCGCCACTCACTCGGCACCCAGAGCAGCGGACCTTGCCCGTGCACGGCATTGAGCGCACGCCAACCCTCGGCGCCCTGCAGCACGGCCTTGGCCCGGCGCCAGGGCAGATCCTGCAGCCAACGGCTGACTTGGGCGAGGTCGAAGCGCTGGCTCGGCTGCCAGCGCCAGCCGATGCTCCAGCCTTCAGCCTGTGCCTGCACCTGGCAGATTGGCTCAGCGGCGCTGCGCCAGACCTGCGCCAGGCCCACAGCGCCTGTGGGTAAGTCGCTCGGCAATAGCGCCGCCGCAGCCTGTACGCTCACGCCCGGCAATGCGCTCAGCTCCAGTCGGCCCTGCTCGCTCCAGCGCAACGGCACGTCAGGCAGCTCGGCGGCAATCCGCGCGCGCTGCGCCTCGTCCAGCGCTTCGCTCTTGTTCAGCAGCAGCAGACCGGCCTCGGGCAACGCCTGGCGCTGTACCTCTGCCATGGGCTCTCCGGCTGCCAGCGCGGCGGCATCCAGCACCATCAACGGCGGCTGCACGGCCAACACGCCGCACCAGGGCGGCTGGCGCAATTGCGCCAACAACTGTGCAGGATGGCCCAGGCCGGACGGCTCGATCAGCAGCCGCTCGGGTCTGGCCTTGCGCAGCAGGCGGCCGAGGCCAACCTGAAACGGCGCGCCATTGACGCAGCACAGGCAGCCACCGGCCACTTCAGCCAGGGCGATGCCATCATCGCCCTGTTCGAGCAAGGCAGCATCCAGGCCGATCTGGCCGAACTCGTTGATCAGCACCGCCCAGCGTTCATGCGCAGGCTTTTGCGCCAGCAGGTGACGGATCAGGCTGGTCTTGCCGGCCCCCAGCGGGCCGCCAATCAGATGGGTGGGGATTTGACTGAGCATGGCGCTATGGTCGGCGCTTCGGTGCACAGACTGCAACAAGGCGACGTGCTAGATTCGCCGACATTTTCCGCGAGGGCTCATACGATGCGTGCATGGCTGTTGCTGTTCTCCCTGCTGCCAGGCCTGGCCCTGGCCGATGCCTGTGTGGTGCGCAGCCAAGCCGAGCGTTTGGATGTGAAGGTCTGCCAGCAGAACCACAACATCCCCAGCAAGCTGTTTCGTGAGGGCTTCTGCCAGCCGCAGTTGAAGGGGCAGACAGTCGAAGTGGAGTTCGTCGAGCAGTGCCCATCCGGCGCTTATGGCGTCTGTCAGCAAGCTCACGTCGGCAGCGGTCTGTATCGGCAGGATATCCACTACTACGGCGTGGCCAGCGATGCCGCTTACCTGCAGCCAGCCTGCACCGGGCAGTATCAGGGTAAGTGGATCAAGCCCTGAGTCGACTGTTGTAGGGCGGGCGCAACCCGCCAATCCCTGCCTGGCGGGTTGCACCCGCCCTACGCGGAAACCCTGACATCAAAGCGTCATCAAACGAGCGCCTAATAGGTGTGGGTACTCAACACACCCTCCATGTCGAAACACGCCTCGACATGATCTCTTGGTGCTTAAGGCCGCAGCAGCCGCTGCGGCCTATTTTTTTCTCCGTATCGTAGGGCCCCAGCCGCCTGATGAGCACGGCGGTCTTAGGCCAACCAGTCCAACGTCAGCAACAAGCGTCGCTCCCCCGCTGGCGGTTGCGGCGAACGGTGGATCAACCCACGTCCTTCATTGCCCTGCCATTTCTCGCCCTTGGCCAACGCCACATGGCCAACGCCCAGGCGCTGGATCAGGCGCACATCCTGCGGCTCGGCGCCAGGCTGACCGAGCGCGCTGCGGGGCATGGCGCCCTCCGCCAGCCAGTCGCTGCCAACCCCGGCGTAACTGGTGATCAGCCGCAGCGGCACGTGGTCGACGTGAAAACGCGGGCACATGGCCTTGTCCAGCACGCGCAGGCGCAGACCGATACGCCGGGCGTCGAGCAGGCAGGCATAGGCACGTACCAGCCAGGCCACATCGGCGAGAAAGGCGGCCTGCCCCGGCAGGTCGGCGTAGTGCGCCACCAGGCCGGAAAGATTTGCCGCATCCTCCGGCTGCGCCAGCTCCAACGTCATCGATTGCGCCAACGGTTCACCCTGCGCCAACAACGCTGCGGCGAAATCGGCAATCTGCGCCGGTAGACGGCGCTGCCAGACGGCCAGATTGATGCCGTCATGCAGCACCTCGGTGAGCACCTCAATTTCCTCGGCCAATACCTGGCGTGGCGCAGGCGGCAACTTGAGTGCGTACATCAGGCCGCCTCCTGCTGCCAGGTGCCGAACGGGTCGGCGAGCAGGCCCCAGGCCTCTGGGCCGCCAGCCATTTCCGCATCCGTCAGCAGGCAGGCGTCCAACTCACGCACCAGGCGCGCGAAGTCGATGTTCTGCCCGATAAATACCAACTCCTGGCGGCAGTCGCCGACCTCCGCGTGCCAGTGCTGCATGACTGTCCGTAGGCCCTCCTCGTCTTGCGGCCAGTGCTGCTTGGGTACGAAACGCCACCAGCGCCCGGCCAGGCCATGACGCATCAGCCCGCCGGCCTGTGACCAACTGCCAGCCTCCTGATATTTGCTGGCCAGCCAGAAGAAGCCCTTGGAGCGCAGTAGGCGGCCATTGGTCCACTCCTGCGAGAGGAAGCTGAAAAAGCGCTGCGGATGGAACGGCCGACGCGCCCGGTAGGCGCTGGAGGCGATGCCGTATTCCTCGGTTTCCGGCACGTGCTCGCCGCGCAGTTCCTTGAGCCAGCCCGGCGCCTGCGAGGCGCGGTCGAAGTCGAAGCGGCCTGTATTGAGGATCTTGTCCAGGGCGATGCGGCCCATGCTCATGGCCTGAATGTCGGCATGGGTATTGAGGCCACGCAGGATGGCCTCCAGTTCCTCGCGCTCGGCCTGGCTGATCAGGTCGATCTTGCTGATCAGGATGACGTCGGCGAACTCCACCTGTTCGATCAACAGGTCGGTGATCGAGCGCTCGTCTTCCTCGCCCAGCGTCTCGCCACGGCTGGCCAGGCTCTCAGCGGCGTGGAAGTCGCGCAGGAAGTTGACCCCGTCGACCACCGTAACCAGGGTGTCGAGCCGTGCCAGGTCGGACAGGCTGCGGCCCTGCTCATCGCGGAAGGTGAAGGTTTCAGCCACCGGCAGCGGCTCGCTGATGCCGGTGGACTCGATCAGCAGGTAATCGAAGCGGCCGTCGCTGGCCAGGCGGGCCACCTCTTCGAGCAGGTCTTCGCGCAGGGTGCAGCAGATGCAGCCGTTGCTCATCTCCACCAGTTTTTCTTCGGCGCGGTTGAGGCTGACGTCACGCTGCACTTCGCTGCCGTCGATGTTGATTTCGCTCATGTCGTTGACGATCACCGCGACCTTGAGTCCTTCGCGGTTCTTCAGCACATGGTTGAGCAGGGTGCTCTTGCCGGCACCGAGAAAGCCGGACAGCACAGTAACGGGTAGACGCGGGTTCATCAGGGGCCTCATTCAGTCACGCTCACACGGGATTGCCGGGTACGATCCGGCTGGCTTTATTATTTGTTATAACATAACATTTAATAATTCAAACAACCCATGGATTCGCGATGAACCACCCCCTACCGGATATCGCCGCCCAAGCCACTTACCACAACTTGCCGCTGGACTGGGTCGGCATGGCCGGGATCGCCCTGCCCATCCAACTGGGCGGCGCAGTCGTGAGCGCCAGCATCGACATCGGCGTCAGCCTCGACGCCGCCGACGCGCGTGGCATCCATATGTCGCGCCTGTACCTGGCCCTGCAACGGCTGACACATCAAACGCTGGATATACCGAGCATGCTAAGGCTGCTGGATGAATGCCTGGGCAGCCACCACGGGCTTTCCGACAGCGCAAGTCTCACCCTGCGTGGTGAGCTACCGCTCGAACGCACGGCGCTGATCAGTCCACTGAGTGGCTGGAAAACCTACCCCTTCGAAGTGAACGCACGCCAGGACGGTCATGGCGTGAATATCGAACTGCAGGTCGAGGTCACCTACTCCTCCACCTGCCCCTGCTCAGCCGCCCTGGCTCGCAAGTTGATCCAACAACGCTTCAGCGACGACTTCCCCGCACATCAGGCCGATTACGTCGAGGTGCTCGACTGGCTCGGTTCGCCCCAAGGTATCGTCGCCACGCCGCACAGCCAGCGCAGCAAGGCAACATTGCGGCTACGCCTGGCCGAGAGTTGCGTCGAGTTGCCCGTGCTGGCGCTGATCGACAGCGCCGAACAAGCCCTCGGCACACCGGTGCAAACGGCGGTGAAACGTGCCGACGAACAAGCCTTCGCCCTCGCCAACGGGCAGAACCTGATGTTCTGCGAAGACGCCGCCCGCCGCCTGCACCACGCCCTGCGCCAGTTACCGCAGGCCAGCGCCTTTCGCCTGCAAGTCGTCCACGCGGAAAGCCTGCACGCCCACGACGCCGTGGCGCAAAGCAGTTGCAACTGGGCATGAAGCACACCCGCACATCGAAGCGGCATCAGTGAAACCCTTCAGATAGCGCAGTGACTTCCTACTCACGCAGGTGTTGCCCAGTGCCGCGCCTGGCTACGTGAAGCATCTCAAGGCAATCGTTACAACACGGCCAAAACGACCTCCATCGACTGCAATAACCACATCAGCCTTGCGCCACCAGAATCAGCCGTTATGGTGGAGAACCACTCCTCATGACATACGGCCCTATGCAGATCGAGCTGATCGAAATACGCGATCACCTGAATCGCTTCGCCCCCTTCGACAACCTGCCGGAGCAGACCCTCGACGAGATCGCCCGGCACGTGCAAGTCAGCTATTTCAAAGCAGGCAGCGAGATTCTCGCCTCCGGCGCGCCGATTCATGAGCTGCACTATGTGCGCAGTGGCGCGGTGGAAATTCATCGGCGCGGCGGCGAGCTGCACAACCGCCTGACCGAAGGCGATATCTTCGGCCAGGCAGGCCTGCTACGCGGCAACAAAGTGCGTCTGGCCGCCCGCGCGCTGGAAGACAGCCTGATCTACTTCATCCCCGGCCCGCTGTTTCAGCAACTGTGCGATCAATTCGACAGCTTCGCCGATTTCGTCGAAGCCGAGGGGCAATCGCGGCTCAAGTCGGCCCTGGAAGACAGCCATGGCAAGGCCAGCGAACTGATGAAAATAAAGGTGCGCAAGCTGATCGGCCGCTCGCCAGTCAGCGTGCCGCTGGACATGCCCGTGCAGCAGGTGGCCAAGGTGATGAGCGAGCGGAGCGTATCCTCGGTGATCATCGTCAACCCCAGCAGGCGCTGGCCCAACCCCGCGCAAGTGCAGGTGGCCGACCAGCAGGATCAGGTGATGGCAGGCATCCTCACCGACCGCGATCTGCGCGTGCGCGTACTGGCTGAAGGGCTGCCCGGCGACACCCCGGTGAGCCAGGTGATGACCCCCGGCCCCGTCACCGTGCAGGCTGACGAGTCGGTGTTCGAAGCCATGTTGTGCATGCTGCGCAACAACATCCACCACCTGCCAGTGCTGCAACGGCGGCGCCCGGTGGGGATGATCTCGCTGGCCGACGTTATCCGTTACGAGTCGCGCAGCAGCCTCTATCTGGTCAACAGCATCTTCAACAAAAACTCCGTGGATGGCCTCAAGAGCCTGCTACCGGATCTGCACGCCACCTTTATCCGCATGGTCGCCGACGACGCCAGCGCGCACATGGTCAGCCGCGCCATGAGCAGCATCGGTCGCGCCTTCACCCGGCGCCTGCTGGTACTGGCCGAAGAAAAACTCGGCCCACCGCCCGTGTCTTACTGCTTCATGATCGCCGGCTCAATGGCTCGCGACGAGCAGTTGCTACTCACCGACCAAGACAACGCCCTGGTGCTCGACGACAGCTTCAACCCGGAGCTGCACGACCCCTACTTCGCCGAGCTCGCGCAGTTCGTCAGCAACGGCCTGGCCGCCTGCGGCTATGCCTACTGCAAGGGCGGTATCATGGCCAGCAACCCGAAATGGCGCCAACCGCTGAGCGTGTGGCGGCAGTACTTCAGCGAATGGATCGAACGGCCCAACCCCGAGACCCTGCTCAACAGCAGCATCTTCTTCGACCTCGATGGCGTATACGGCAAGACCGCACTGGTGGAAAACCTCAAGGAACTGCTGGCGGAAAAGGCCAGCGCCACGCCCGCCTTTCTCGCCGCGCTGGCGCGCAACGCGCTCAACCGCACGCCGCCGCTGGGCTTCTTCCGCACCTTCGTGATGGAAACCGATGGGCGCCAGAAGAACATCATCAACCTCAAAGGTCGCGGCACCGCACCACTGACCGACCTGATCCGCGTGCACGCCCTGGCCTGCGGCTCCAAGGCGCAGAACTCACTGGAGCGCCTCGACGCCATCGCCGCGACCAAACTGCTGCCCCAAGAAGCCCTGGAGCACCTGCGCTACGCACTCGAATTTCTCAGCCTGGTACGCATCCGCCACCAGGCCCGTGAAGTCGAGGCCGGCAACCCGCCCGACAACTACGTCGAGCCGGAAAAATTCAGCGCCAGCGAACGCCAGCACCTCAAAGAAGCCTTCCAGGTGGTGAGCAACGCGCAAAAATTCCTGCGCTTTCGCTACCCGGCGCAACCCATGGCGCGCCCTTAATGACGATCTATCGGGCCCTCGACTGGCCACAACGCTTCGCCGAACTCGCCGCCAACAGCCAGGATCAACGCCTGCGCGCCTACTACAGCGCCGGTTGCATCGCCGCCGACACACCACTAGCCGATGTGCCACTGGTGGCACTGGACGTGGAAACCACCGGCCTCGATCCACAAGCAAACGCCATCGTCAGCCTCGGCCTGGTGCCGCTGGATCTGCAACGCATCCGTTGCGCCGAATCGCGCTACTGGGTGGTTAAACCTACCGGTGAACTAAACGCCGAATCGGTGACCTTCCACCACATCACCCACTCCGACATCCGCCATGCCCCGCGCCTGGCCCATGTACTGGATGAACTGCTCGAAGCCCTGGCCGGCAAAGTGGTGGTGGCGCACTACCGCAATATCGAGCGCAACTTCCTCGACCAGGCCGTACGCCAATACCTGGGCGAAGGACTGATCTTCCCGATCATCGACACCATGGAACTGGAAGCCCGAGTGCACCCCAAGCGCAATATCAGTTGGTGGGATCGCCTGCGCGGTCGCGAACGCCTCTCCATCCGCCTCGCCGACAGCCGCCTGCGCTACGGCCTGCCGCTATACAGCGCCCACCACGCCCTGACCGACGCCCTGGCCTGTGCTGAACTGCTACAGGCGCAAGTGGCAACGCACTACCCTGCGCATACGCCGGTGGGGGCGGTTTGGAGCTGATATGAGCATGCGCGTATGCCCTTGTCAGAACGGGAAAGCAAAAAGCGGGAGTCAAGCGAATACACTGCCCGGGCCGTCGGCCAGGGATAAGATCATGATTAGGAAGACCTTTTAGTGCAAAGCAAAACGGAGTGGTGCGGAGTTAGATAGAAGGCTCTACTATCGGATTAGTAGCGACTTTCATCTAATCACTGTTATGTTTTATCCAATCATCATCGATACCTTATAGGGTCATTCTTTAAAAATTATGAAGATTATAAAGAAAGATTTTGTCAACGAAGATACTGAATCCTACTGTGGAACTGGCCGTATACTTTCATCAGGCACAGCCTATTATATGCAAGATGCAAATGGTGTTATTCATTACGGCGGTCGACATTGTGCCGAAATGCATGGCACAAATAACATCAAAGACGTACCAGACTTAACAAAGTCGCTAGTATCTCTAGCAACTGGCGGTGCTGGTGCTGGTGCTGGTGCTGGTGCTGGTGCTGGTGCTGGTGCTGGTGCTGCAAATGATGATCAAAAAAAATCATTAGCTATTGCTTATTTATTACTACGCGAAGAATTACTTCATGATTTTAAAATAAATAACCGCACTCTTTCATATGCAACTTTACGCAACTATTACAATACATATCTACAGACAGGTAGCTTGTCTGACAATGAGATAAATCACATATTAAATATAGAATCTTACTCAATAAACAAAGTCGATAAGAAATTATCAATAAAAAATCTATCCACATGTCATGCGTATAATTTCATTTTAAAGCGAATATGTGTCAACCTAAGCAAACATAACAACAAGACCGGAATCCCATTTGTTGAATCATTACAAGAATTCTTGCAAAACAATTGCTATTTGACTCAAAAACAAATAGACGGTTTAAATAATTGGATTCAATATCTCCCGCATGACCTAAAAAACGCAAAACTTAAAAGCTTCGATTAAAAACATAACAAAACTTGAAATTGGACGGCACTACGTGCCGCCATTTAAGTAAAAGTTAGGGCTACTGAAGGAATACAGATGTTTGACAAAGATATTTCATTCAAAAGCGCTAGAGATCTAATTGATTTTCTTCTCGATAATGAAGTTTTTGTTCCTGGACACCTTTTTGATGTTAGTGAGCGACTCACAAGTGGGTATCTATTTCGTGGGCAAGCGCGAAAGGATTGGTCCCTTCTACCATCAGTGCATCGTACGCCTATGGCGCTCAACAAATACACACCTCAACCACCTGACCAGAAGATACCGGAGAAAAGTGGTCGCAGGGAGTATTTGGCATTACATATTCACGCAGAACTAAGAGCAGTTCAACTCTTTTTGGAGTCGGCTGACAAGATAGGAATTAATACACCGCTTGACTACAGTTCTTTGGCTCTACAGCAAAAGTTTTTTGACGATTTAATTTCAGGCCAAGAAACTGAATTGGATTCAGGATTTCCAGCTCCACAGTTCTTAACAAGTATGGCAATGGCTCAACATTACGGCGTCCCAACCAGACTTCTGGATTGGACGGAATCGCCGCTAATAGCAGCTTACTTCGCTGCCGAAAAGGCTTCCTCACTAGCAAGCTCTAATAGAGAACAATCAGACTTCTCAATTATTTGTCTCAACACAAAACTTCTTCGTAAAGTAAGCAGTTTAAAATATGTTTCCGCACCACGAGCAAGCAATAACTTTCTAAAAGCTCAGCATGGTGCTTTCACGCTGATCAAAAATGCCAATCAATATTTCCTAGAAAATGGCACATGGCCTAGCATCGAGGATGTAGTAAAAAATGAGCGAGCCCCTAATACAATGTATACCCGCCCTCCACTGATTCGGCTTTCATTGCCTGCGGATGAAGCAGATAATCTTCTACGCTTGCTTTACAGGCTTGACGTATCAAAGTTAACTTTAATGCCTTCCTTTGAAAATGCAGCTATGCATCTCGCTTACAAACAGGCTTTGTGGCCCATGGAACATTAACCCGGCAATTTAACAGGGCAAGCAAGCAGAGTAGCCTGGGTAGAGCAACGCGAAACCCAGGAACTCACACATAATGGGTTTCGCGGTGCTCTACCCATCCTACGGGGCAGCCGACGCGATACCGTGCGCCCAATTTAGGACAACGCAGACATATCCCCATGAATCGCCGCAAAAAGATCAAGCAACTGCTCGAAGCCCACGCCAAGAAGGCCAATGCCAAGCTCGCGCCCAAAAGCAATAAACCCAAGTACATCAGCAAAGCCGACAGGGCGAAGCTGGAGGCTGAGGCTCAAGAGCCTCTCGCGCCCGTGGAGTAAAAGCCGGATAGACGGATGATGGGGCGTGCGGGAGCGATGGGGCCCATCGAGAAGCCAATCGCATCGCGGCTAAAGCCCCTCCCACACGAGCGGGCTAACCCAGGACGTAGGTGGATAACGCGAAGCTTATCCACCGGCAGATCGGCGTATGCCTATGTCACAGTTGATCCACTTTGCCTTTCACTTCTGGCTCAGCATCAATAGTGATACCGCACCTGGGCGATCAGAATTTCATGCTCTCGAAGCCTGTACACCAGGCGATGCTCTTCGTTGATCCGCCGCGACCAGTAGCCAGCCAGGGCGTGCTTGAACGGTTCGGGTTTGCCCATGCCCTCGAATGGCGTTCTTTTGATTTCCTTGAGCAGTTCGTTGATCCGCTTCAGGGTCTTCTTGTCCTGGCCTTGCCAGTAGAGGTAATCCGCCCAGGCTTGCTCGGAGAACACCAGGTTCACAGTTCAAGCTCTCGCGTCACTCCCTTGCCCGTCTCAAGCGCGGCGATACTTTCGAGCAGACGCTGTGCGTTCTTAGGGCTACGCAGCAGATAGGCGGTTTCTTCCAGCGCTTTGTAGTCGTCGAGCGACATCATCACCACGGCCTGCTGGCCGTTGCGGGTGATGATGATGGGTTCGTGATCCTCGCATACGCGATCCATGGTATTAGCCAGGTTGGCACGTGCGGTGCTGTAGGTAATGGCGTCCATGGGGATATCCTCGATATGTACAAATACTTGTACATATACATCCAGGAATGGTCAAGCCGGGTATTCATTCCCCCACCTAAAACTGCGCGTGTTTCCAGACGAAAAGCATCGCGGCTGACCGTATGGGGCTAACCCAGCACTCTGTCCGCCGTGTACACCGCCTCATCGAGAAAGGCATTCACCGCCGGGTGATCGCGCTCGCCCTTGCGGTAGGCGAGGAACACGCCGCGCTGGATGTCCGGCTGCAGCGGCACGGCGATAACGCCCGGCAGTGGGCGCACCAGGCGTAGGCCGGAGACGATGGAGATGGAGTTGCCCGAGGCGACCATGGCCGCGACCATTTCGAAACCGGCGCAGTGGGCGTTGATACGCGGCGCATAGCCGGAGCGGCGGCACAGGTTGGTGATGAACTCGCCGAACGAGCTGCCGCTGGAGTCCAGCGCCCAGGCTTCGTCGCGCAGGTCGGCGACGCTCAAGCTGTCGCGCCTGGCCAATGCATGGTCGATGGGCAAAAGCACGTGCAGCAGATCCTGAGTCAGGGGAATCAGCGCGTAATGCTCGCGGTTCTCGTCCGGGGTCACGGCCAGGTCGTCGATCACCGCCACATCAATTTGCCAGGATCCGAGGGCACTTAAACTTTCCTGTGGTTCCAGATCCAGCACGACCACACTCAAGCGTGGATAGGCACTGCGTAGCGCCTGTACGGTTTGCGCGATCACCGCCACGGCGATCGAGGGGAAGGCTGCCACGCGCAGTTCACCGGCGATTTCCCCACGCAGCAGTGCCAGCTCCGAGCGCGCTTCATCGAGTACCGCGAGGATGCGCTCGGCATGCGCCACCAAGCGCTCACCCGCCGGGGTCAGCACCACGCCGCGCCCGCGCCGCTCGATCAGCGCCATGTCGACTTCGCGTTCGAGCTGGGCGACCTGCTGCGATACCGCCGAGGGCGTCAGGTGCAACGACTCGGCAGCGGCTGCCATGGTGCGGCAGCGGGCCAGTTCACGCAGGGTGCGCAGGCGGGTGAGGTCCATGACGCAATCTCAATGGTTAAGTGACGCTAACGAATACGTTAAAAATAAATCAGTATACATAATGATATGGCCGTTCTTAGATAAGGCATCCCCATGCGCGTAACCGGGCGCGTGGCCATTTCATCGACCAGAAGAACTCCGCCATGGCTATCAGCGTTTTCGACCTGTTCAAAGTCGGTATCGGCCCCTCCAGCTCTCATACCGTCGGCCCGATGCGTGCGGCGGTGCTATTTACCAACGCGCTGGAAAATCATGGCTACATGGCGCAGGTCAAACGCGTCGCCGCCGAGCTATACGGCTCGCTGGGCGCCACCGGCAAGGGCCATGGCAGTGACAAGGCGGTGCTGCTCGGCCTCAGCGGCCATGAGCCGGATACCGTCAATGTCGATCAGGTGCCTGAGTACATCGAGAGCATCCGCCGCGACAAGCGCATCGTTCTGGCGGGCAAACATGCCGTGGCCTTCGATGAGAAAGCCGACCTGAAGATGTTCCGCAAGGCGCTACCGCTGCACGCCAATGGCCTGCGCTTCGCCGCCTTCGATGCCGCTGGCATTCAGTTGCACGAGGCCACCTATTACTCGGTCGGCGGCGGCTTCGTGGTCAGCGAGGCGGTGCTGGCCGATGGCAGCAAGCAGAAGGTCATCGCGCCGGATGCCACCTCGCTGCCGCTGCCGTTTCGCAGCGGCGCCGATCTGCTCAAGCTAACCCGCGAGCACGGCATCGGCATCGCCGAAGTGATGCGGCGCAACGAACGTCACTGGCGCAGCGACGAGGAAACCGACGCTGGCCTGCTGAACATCTGGAAGGTGATGCAGGCCTGCGTTGATCGTG
This sequence comes from Pseudomonas sp. 8Z, assembly GCF_902506535.1. Classification (GTDB taxonomy): domain Bacteria; phylum Pseudomonadota; class Gammaproteobacteria; order Pseudomonadales; family Pseudomonadaceae; genus Aquipseudomonas. Next base: position 46,136 of record NZ_LR733826.1, on the reverse strand, counting down.
GCTGCCGCACCGAGGGTATCCTCGCTGGGGGCTTCAAGGTGCGCCGCCGCGCCGCCATTCTGGCGCGCAAGCTGGGCGGCTTTCAGCGCAGCTATCTGGAAGATCCACTGCGCATGCTCGACTGGGTCAACCTGTGGGCACTGGCGGTGAACGAGGAAAACGCCGCCGGTGGTCGCGTGGTCACCGCACCCACCAACGGCGCCGCCGGTATCGTCCCGGCGGTGTTGCACTACTACGTCAATGCCATCTCCGGCGCCAACGAGCGCGGCATCATCGACTTCCTGCTGACCGCTGGTGCCATCGGCATCCTGTACAAGGAAAATGCCTCGATCAGCGGCGCCGAAGTGGGTTGCCAGGGTGAAGTGGGCGTGGCCTGCTCGATGGCCGCAGGCGCGCTGTGTGCGGTTCTCGGCGGCACGCCCGAGCAGGTCGAGAACGCTGCCGAGATCGGCATGGAGCACCATCTGGGCCTGACCTGCGACCCGGTCGGCGGCCTGGTGCAGATCCCCTGCATCGAGCGCAATGCCATCGCCTCGGTGAAGGCGATCAACGCCGCGCGCATGGCGCTGTACGGCGATGGCTCGCACTACGTGAGTCTGGACAAGGTGATCAAGACCATGCGCGAGACCGGCGCCGACATGCTGACCAAGTACAAGGAAACCGCACGCGGCGGCCTGGCGGTGAATATCATCGAGTGCTGATGGCCAGCCATGATTGCTGCTGCGTAATGCCGTTCTTGATGGCTTGAGCCCCAGCAGGCTTTATTGAAAACCCGATGCCAGGTCTTGGCATCGGGTTTTTTGCGTTTTCGTGGAGTCGGTCTTGATACCGGATTGGCAAGTTTGTGTGTTGGGTGGTGGCTTGTTGGGTGTTCTGGACGCCGCTGCTGTGTGTTCAGTGATTCCGGGTTTCGCCCCTTCGGGCGACTCACTTTTCTTTGAAGTGCGCAAAGAAAAGTAAGCAAAAGAAAGCGCACCCCATCATCCGGCCCCGGCTTCGCCGGGGTTCGTTCGCTCCATCGCCGCTCCGAGGGTCGGCGTACATGGGCCATCCCTGGCCCATTACGCCTCTCGCGGCATCCATGCCGCTCGCCCCTCTGCGCAACGATTCCACTCACCCTCCTGAAGGGGCCATTCGCGCGCCTGAGCGAACAGGTATGCAAGGATAGTCCTGCGTGCTCTGGTGGCTGTGTAGTCGCGATGTGGCCGTCGCGTTATTTCATTCAAGTAGTTTCATATACGTGGATAGCTTGCCGGCCTGCAGCCGGCATTCCGGTCAGCCCTCTGGCTGACCACTCCTTATCCCTTCTGGGTTACCTGGCGTTCAGGCGCGTGCAGAGCCCGCCCAGGAGGGTGAACGGAGTCGTCGTGGAAGAGGTTGAGCGACAGGATGTCGCGAGAGCCACGGAGGGCCATGGATGGCCCATCGTGGCGGGCCTCTGGAGCGGCGATGGAGTGAACGAACCCTCGCGTAGCGAGGGCCGGATGAACGGGCGGAAGGGTTTGGTTACTTTGCCCGCAAAGTCACTCGCCCGGGAGGGCGAAACCAAAAACATCAGCAAAAACGCGGCAATCCGGAACAGACACCCGAACAACCAGCAAGCCAACACACAAGGGACTGTCAGTAATTTTGTGTTCGGGCATCACATGCGTTTAAGGTGCATGACATGCCTAGCAAAAAGACCCCGGCCATCAAGGCCAAGAAAGAGCTGCCTGAGATTCCTAAGGAGCTGGTCGAACATCTTTTGCTTACTTTTCTTTGCGCACTTCAAAGAAAAGTGAGTCGCCCGAAGGGGCGAAACCCGGAATCACTGAACACACAGCAGCGGCGTCCAGAACACCCAACAAGCCACCACCCAACACACAAATTTGCCAATCCGGTATCAATCAAACAGCCCCTGCTAGCCCACGCCATGCACCAAGTCTCCAGCCTTGAGCAGTGACGCTCATCCATGCTCAACGCCCATAAACGACAACGCCCCTATCCTGAGATAGAGGCGTTGCATCAGACCAAGGCCACCGATAGCGGCATCAGCTTACTGCTTAGCGCGGTTCGCTCATCAGCCCTTTGACGATCGCCACGCAGCCGACCAGCAGCACGATGGTAAACGGCAGACCGGTGGACACCGCCATGGCCTGCAGGGCCACCAGGCCACCGCCGAGCAGCAGCGCAACGGCCAGCGCGCCTTCCATGATCACCCAGAACACCTTTTGCGAAGCCGGTGAGTTGATCTTGCCACCAGCGGTGATGGTGTCGATCACCAGCGAACCGGAGTCCGACGAGGTGATGAAGAACAGCACGACCAGGACGATGGCAGCGAAGGAGCTGATGGCGCTGATCGGCAACTGATCGAGCATGACGAACATCTTCAGCTCCAGCGCAGCCTGGCTCAGCTCGCTCAGGCCACCCAGGGCCTGATGCAGCGCAGTGCCACCGAAGGTACTCATCCAGATCACCGAAACCAGCGACGGTACCAGCAGTACGGCTGTGAGGAACTCACGCACGGTACGGCCACGGCTGACGCGGGCGATGAACATGCCCACGAACGGCGACCAACTGATCCACCAGGCCCAGTAGAACGCCGTCCAGCCCTGGCTGAAGTTGGCGTCTTCACGGCCAACCGGGTTGGCCAATGCGGGCAGGTATTGCAGGTAGGCTCCGAGGTTATCCAGCACACCGGTAAACAGCAGCGCGGTAGGGCCAACGACGAGCACGAATGCCAGCAGCGCGAAGGCCAGCCCCATGTTTACTTCGGAGAGAATCTTCACGCCTTTGTCCACACCGGCCAGCACCGAGCACAAGGCGATCAGGGTTATCACGGTGATCAACAACACCTTGGTGGTGGTATCGGCGGGCAAGCCGAACAGCGCGTGCAGACCAGCGGTAGCCTGCTCGGCCCCCAAGCCCAAGGAAGTCACCAGACCAAACAAGGTAGCGAACACCGCCAGGATGTCGATGATGTGGCCCGGCCAACCCCAGACGCGCTCGCCGAGCAGCGGATAGAAGATCGAACGAAACGACAGCGGCAAGCCCTTATTGAAGGCAAATAGGCCCAACGCCAGCGCTACGATGGCGTAGATCGCCCAGGGATGCAGGCCCCAGTGGAAGATGGTAGCGGCCATGCTCAGGCGCACGGCCTCAGCAGAATCGCCCGCGGCAGCCCCCAGCGGCGCCCAGTCGGTTCGCGCGCCATTGGCATCCACGGCTGTCCCCCCCAGGGCAGTGCCGTAGTGCGACATCGGTTCGGCGACGCCGTAGAACATCAGGCCAATGCCCATACCTGCCGCGAACAGCATGGCGAACCAGGAAAAGTACGAGTAATCGGGCCGCGCCAGCGTGCCGCCAAGGCGTACTCGACCCAGCGGAGAAACGATCAGCCCCAGACACAACAGCACGAAGATGTTGGCCGAGCCGATAAAAAACCAGGACAGGTGCACCGTCAACCAGTCACGCACGGCCTTGAACAACGGCTCCACCTGCTCGTGCATGGCCAGCGCCAAGGTAACGAAGATCAATGCCGTCACAGCCGAGATCAAAAAGACCACGCCATGAATATCGAGATTGACTACATAGCGACCACGGATGTTGTCCTGGCCAACCACATAGTCAGTATCGATGAGGTTGGCGGCGCCACTCGGGGCGGGAATACCGTCTGCGGTTGAGTCGTTTTTGCGCGATGCGGGGCCTTGGCTCAAGGGACTGCTCCTTCTTTTTTATTCGCGAGCGATGCGACAAGCGCCGCTGCCATAAGCGGAGGCTGACGCTATCAGAAGGAAAATCAGACCTACGCTGCGCAAACGCCGCAGGCTTTCTCATTAACGACCCGGCATAAAAAAGCGCGCCCATGGCGCGCTCTTGTCAGTGGCGTGCAACGCCTATCAGCGCGGCTCGCTCATCAGGCCCTTGATGATGGAGATGCAGCCCACCAACAGGACTACGGTGAATGGCAGGCCGGTGGAAACCGCCATCGCCTGCAGCGCCACCAAGCCGCCGCCGAGCAGCAGAGCGATGGCGATAACGCCTTCGATGCTGGCCCAGAACACGCGCTGCGGCACAGGCGCGTTGACCTTGCCACCAGCGGTGATGGTGTCGATCACCAGCGAGCCGGAGTCCGACGAGGTGATGAAGAACACCACAACCAGCACGATGCCGATAAACGAGGTGATGCTGGTCAGCGGCATCTCGCCAAGCATGCTAAACAGCTTCAGCTCAAGACCGGCATCCTGCGCGCCGGTGAAACCATCGGCCAACACTTGGTGAATGGCCGTACCACCGAAGGCGGTCATCCATAACACCGATACCAGCGACGGCACCAGCAGTACGGCAACCAGAAACTCACGCACGCTACGGCCACGACTGACGCGGGCGATAAACATACCCACGAACGGCGACCAGCTAATCCACCAGGCCCAGTAGAAGGCTGTCCAGCCCTGGCTGAAATTGACGTCTTCACGCCCCACCGGATTGGCCAACGCGGGCAGGTACTGCAGATAGGCGCCGAGGTTCTTGAAGAAGTCGGTGAAAATCACCAGGGTCGGCCCCGCGATGATGACGAACAGCAGCAGCGCCAGGGCCAGCCCCATGTTGATTTCCGACAGGCGCTTGACCCCCTTGTCCAGGCCGGCGACGACCGAGGCCAGGGCGATCAGGGTAATGGCGACAATCAACAGCACCTTGGTGGTATCGGTCGCTGGGATGCCGAACAGGTACTCGACACCTGCAGCCGCCTGCTCCGCACCGAGGCCCAGCGAAGTGACCAGACCGAACAGCGTGGCGAACACCGCGAGGATATCGACGATATGCCCCGGCCAGCCCCACACCCGCTCACCGAGAATCGGGTAGAAGATCGAGCGAATCGACAGCGGCAAGCCCTTGTTGAAGGAGAACAGCGCCAGCGCCAGCGCGACAATGGCGTAGATCGCCCAGGGATGCAGGCCCCAGTGGAAGATGGTCGCGGCCATGCCCAGGCGCACGGCCTCTTCGGCATTGCCCTGCGCGCCGCCGAGCGGCGCCCAGTCGGTTCGCACGCCGTCGTCGCCGACAGTGATGCCAGCCATTGCCGAGCTGTAGTGCGACATCGGCTCGGACACGCCATAGAACATCAAACCGATGCCCATACCCGCAGCGAACAGCATGGAGAACCAGCCCATGTAGGTGTAATCGGGCGTCGCATCCTTGCCGCCGATACGCACCTTGCCCAGCGGCGAAACGATCAGCCCTAGGCAGAGCAGGACGAAGATATTGGCGGCGCCGATAAAGAACCAGGCCATATGGTGGGTGAGCCAGTCGCGTACACCGCTGAACAGCGGCTCGATCTGGTTCTGCAGGGCCAGGGCGAGGATCACGAAGATCACGGCCACCAGAGCAGAAATGGTGAAAACCTTGCCGTGGATATCCAGAGAGAAAACGAACTGCCCCTGAATATTGTCCTGACCGATAACGTAATCGGTGTCGATCAGGTTGGCCTCACCGGTCGGTGCCGGGATGCCTTCTTGCGTTTGGGCGGCAGATGGCGGGGTCGTGTCATGCGAAGGGGCGTTTCCCATACGTGGCGTACTCCTTGATGTGTTTTGGCTCACTGGCCAAGCGTGAACAGGACGAATGCCCTCCAATAGAAACCGACCGACAAAAGGGTCGAACGGGTAAGAGTAACACATGAATTTCGCTCACCCAGAAATCAAGACACGTGAACGCCCCGAATAATTCCCTAGTCGATGGCCACTCGCCTGTCTCTGCCATTTACCCAGACGCCCATGGCAGGATGATTGCGAACGCCACACAAACCCCGTGGTCAGCTACACACAGCCCGTGCAAAGGAAGACCGGCATGCCTACGGACTTCGGCATTCCCCACCTGTTCGCCTACCTGATCGCCGCCACTCACGTGCTCGGCGTACTGGCCGCCATACATGCCGTGCTCACCGTTCGCACCGCACAGGGCGCACTGGCCTGGGGCCTGTCGCTATTCTTCATGCCCTACCTGACCCTGCTGCCCTATCTGGTATTCGGTCGCAGCCGTTTCGATGCCTACGTCAAGGCCAGACGCCGCGCCGACAAACAAATGCACCAGGCAGTCGCCGCACAGGACTGGCGCCCCTGGGTCGAGCAAGCCAAAGCCGCCCACCAGTCACCGGCCTATCAACGCCTTGGTGCCCTGCCGCGTCTGTCGTCTCAGCCCGGCCTAAGCGGCAACCATGTGCAGTTATTGATCGACGGCGAAGCCACCTTCAAGGCGATCTTCGAAGCCCTGGCCAACGCCCAGCAGGTGATCCTGCTGCAGTTCTTCATCATCCGTGACGATGCCCTCGGCAGGCGCCTGCGCGACGTACTGCTGGAGCGCGCCGCCGCTGGCGTGCAGGTACACGTGCTGTACGACGGCGTCGGCAGCCACGCGCTGAGCAAAACATTCATTGCCAGCCTGCGCCAAGGCGGCGTGCAGATGCATGACTTCCCGACCCGTGCCGGGCTGCTCAATCGCTTCCAACTGAATTTCCGCAACCATCGCAAAATCGTCGTGGTCGACGGCGAAATCGGCTTTCTCGGCGGACTCAACATCGGCATCGAATACCTCGGGCAAAAACCGCCACTGGCGCCCTGGCGCGATACCCATGTGCAAGTGCGCGGCCCGGTGGTGGCGAGCCTGCAGGAAACCTTCGCCGAAGACTGGTACTGGGCCTGCCGCAAGCTGCCGCCACTGCTGCTGCCCAGCCTGCAGGACGACCCCGGCCTGCTCTGCCAGATGATCGCCAGCGGCCCGGCCGACGCCCAGGAAACCGCCTCGCTGATGTTCGTCGAAGCGATTCACGCCGCACGCCAGCGCGTATGGCTGAGCAGCCCCTACTTCGTCCCCGACGAAGCCCTGTTCGCCGCCTTGCGCCTGGCGGTGATGCGCGGCGTGGACGTACGCCTGCTACTACCGGCACGCCCCGACCACCGCATCGTCTACGCCGCCTCCAGCCTGTATGCCTTCGAAGCCCTGCGCGCCGGCGTGCGGATCTTCCGCTACCAGCCGGGCTTTCTGCACCAGAAAGCCCTGCTGATCGACCATGACGCCTGCATCCTCGGCAGCGCCAACCTGGACAACCGTTCCCTGCGCCTGAACTTCGAGGCCAGCCTGCTGATCGTCGACACCGGCTTCAACACCCAGGTCGCCGCCATGCTGGAAGACGACTTCAGCCGCTCACGCGAGCTGGTCAATGCCGACCGGCGCAACCTGCACCGCCTGCAGCAGCTCGGCATGCGCGTGGCGCGGCTGATCTCGCCGATCCTCTGAGCCCCCAAACCTTCACCTCGTGACAGCAGCCATAGCGCGGCAATCGCGAGGCATTCAAGAAGGATCATTTCGATCATAAACGCCCGTTTGTCGCAAACGAATGACGATTCATTTGATCGAATCAATCACTAAGTGGTATTCATTATGACCACAACAATCATAAACCAGGATACGCCATGAAATTCCACGGTATCGTCCCAGCCCTCGTCACCCCCTTCAATGCGGCTCAAGAAGTCGATGAAGCTGCGCTTGTCGCACTGATCGAAAGCCTCATCGCCGCGGGCGTACATGGCCTATTCGTACTGGGCACCAATGGCGAGTTTTTCGCCCTGTCTGATGCGGAGAAGGTGCGTATCGCCCGCTTGACCGTCGAAATTGCTAACGGTCGCGTGCCGGTAATCGCCGGTACCGGCGCCTTTGCGACTCGCGACGTGATCGAACTGAACAAAAAAATGAGCGATGTGGGCGTTCAGGCCCTATCGGTCATTACCCCGTTCTTCAATGCGGTCAGCCAAAGCGAGCTGATCAATCACTACCAGCGCATCGGCGACGACTCCGACCTACCGATCATGCTCTACAACATCCCGGCTAAGACCGGCATGTCCATTGGCATCAGCGCCGTCGCCACGCTCTCGCAGCACCCGATGATCAAAGGCATCAAGGACAGCGCCGGCAACTTCGACAGCCTGGTGCAAATGATGCGTTACCGCAGCGATGACTTCGCCGTGTTCGCAGGCACCGACTCGCTCATTTACTGGAACCTGCTGGCAGGCGGCGACGGCGCAGTGGCAGCAACGGCCAATGCCGTGCCCGGCGTGTTCATGGAAATCTGGAACCAGTTCCAGGCCGGTAACCACGAGGCAGCCCGCGCCGCTCAAGAAATGCTTCGCCCTCTGCGCGACGCCTTCGTGCTGGGCACCATGCCATCGGTACTAAAAAAGGCCACGGATCTGCTCAACGTACAGGTAGGCCCCTGCCGCGCCCCCACAGCCAATCTCGATGAACAGACCGTCCACAAGCTCGAAAGCTTGCTGGCTGTCTATCGCCACTGAGCCGGAGGATTGCCATGTACCACTTTCAGACCGTCAAACATATCGTCCACGGCCCGGACAGCCTAAATACGCTGGGCGACAAGCTGGCCCTGCTCGACACACCGCTGCAACGCGTGGTGCTGGTCACTCAGAATGCCATGCACCGGCTGGGCGTCACCGAGCGGGTAATCGCTCAACTGCAAGCTCAATCAATCGCCGTCACCGTGGTCGATGACGTCGAGATCGAGCCGACGCTGGAGAATATCGAAGGTGTCTTTCGCCGCGCCGTAGCACCCGCCGCGCCGGATGCTCTGATCGCCATTGGTGGCGGCAGCGTGCTGGACGCCGCCAAGCTGTTCGCCGTGCTGCTGACCAACGATATGCCGCTGCGCGACATGCTCGGCATCGACAAGGTGCCCAATGTCGGCGCGCCCATGGTGCTGGTGCCGACCACCTCGGGCACCGGCTCGGAAGTCACCCCCAACGCCATCGTCACGCTGGCGGACGAGGAGCTGAAAATTGGCGTGGTCAGCCGACATCTGCTGCCGACGCTGGTGATTCTCGATGCCATGCTGACCCTCGGCCTGCCCAAACCGATCACAGCCGCCACCGGCATGGACGCTTTCACCCATTCGCTGGAGTCGTTCATTTCCACCAAGGCCAACCCCATCAGCGACACCTTCGCCCTGGAGTCGATGCGGCTGATCGCCGGCAGCATTGTCGAAGCCTATCAACAGCCTGAATCGGTACAGGCCCGCAGCGACATGCTGCTCGGCTCGATGTATGGCGGCCTAGCCCTAACTGCGGCAGGCACTGCGGCTGTGCATGCTCTGGCCTACCCACTGGGCGGCAAATTCCACGTCACCCACGGGGTGGCCAACGCCATGCTGTTACCGCACGTCATGGCCTTCAACCTCGATAGCTGCGCCACGCGCCTGAAGCGTGCCGCGTGTGTCTGTGGCCTGGCGCACGAGTCCGACGGCGACGAGGTCGCGGCGCGCAAACTGATCGAGCAGATCAGCGCCTGGACCGCCACCCTGGATATTCCGCAAAACCTGCGCGATTTCGGTGTGGCCGAAGAGCATCTGGCGGACATGGCCGTGGCCGCGTCCAAAGTCACCCGACTGATGACCAACAACCCCAAAGCACTCAGCCTGGACGACATTGAGCAGTTGTATCGGTGCTTGCTGCCATGAAACGGCCACTGCTGGTGATCGCTGACGACCTCTCCGGCGCAGCCGACTGCGCCGCTGGCTTCGCCCGTTATGTCGCGACCGAAGTGCTGCTGGATCAAGACAATGCTCACCGCCCACAAGCGGTCACAGCGCTCGACCTCGACACCCGGCGCTTGCCACCCGAGCAGGCTGGACAGCTTAATCGCGCCGTGGCCGACAGCGTCATCTTTGCTGGCCATGCCCTGTACAAGAAGGTCGACTCGACCTTGCGCGGTAACATCGCCAGCGAAGTCACTGCACTGCTGAGCAAGGGCATGGCATTGGTCGCACCGGCATTGCCGACCATGGGCCGAACCACCCTAGGCAGCGTGCAGTACGTCGATGGCGTTGCCGTGGATCGCAGTGATCTGTGGCGCAACGAGCATCTCAGCGGCACTGCCAATCTGCTCGAACTGTTCATCGCCCAGAACCTGCGCTGCGCCGCCCTGGGTCTGACAGATGTGCGCGCCGGTAACCTGCCCGAACTGCTGGCCGAGCATCTGCACAAAGGCACTCAGGTGCTGGTATGCGACGCACAGTTGGACAGCGATCTGCAGACCCTGGCGCAGGCGTCGGTCAAGCATAGCGACGCGCTTTTCTGGGTCGGCAGCGCAGGCCTGGCCCAGCATCTACCGGCAGCGCTGGCGCTTGTGGAAAGGCCAGTCGCCACCGCCCCAAAAAGCAATGGCCCCGTGCTAACGGTAGTCGGCAGCATGTCACGCCATTCCCAGGCCCAAGCAGCCCTGCTGGCTGAGCGCAGCGGCCAGCATTGGCAGCGGATCGCTCCGCAACTCTTGCTGGACGCCAATGCCCAGGCAGAGCGTGAAGCCTTGAGCGCACACCTGGCGCAATACCTGGCCACCGGCAGCGATCTGCTGATCAGCCTCGATCAGCACGAGCGCAATCCAGCCCAGGCGGCTCTGCTCGGTGCGCCCCTGGGGCAACTGCTGCTGCCCGCTATCGAGCAGGCCGGTGCACTGATCGCCACGGGCGGAGAAACCGCCCGCGCACTGCTCAAGGCTGCCTCCCTCAACACGCTGCGCCTACATGGCGAGCTCGCCCCTGGCGTGGTGCTGTCGAGCACTCAGCAGCACGACCGTGAGCGGCCCATCGTCACCAAAGCCGGCGGCTTCGGCCAGCCGGAAACCCTGTACCTGGCTTGGTCTTGCCTGCACGGCGCCAGCCATTGCCAACCCCTCTCCGATAAACAGGAAGCGCACCATGTCTGAACGCCCCGTAATCGGCATCACCCTGGGCGATGCCGCTGGCGTAGGCCCGGAAATCATCATGAAGTCCCTGGCCCATGACAGCGTCTACGCCATGTGCCGACCATTGGTCATCGGCGACGCCAGACGTCTGGCCGATGCCAACCGCATCGTCGGTGGCAGCTTGCAGGTCAACGCCATCGAGCACCCTCATCAGGCGCGTTTCCAGCCTGGCGTGGTGGACTGCATCGACCTCAACCTGATTCCCGATGACCTGCCCTATGGCCAGCTCTCGGCGATTGCCGGCGATGCGGCCTTTCGCTACATCGAGCGCACCGTACAACTGACTGAAGCGGGCGAGCTCGACGCCATCTGCACCGCACCGCTGAACAAGGAAGCGCTGCACGCTGGCGGGCACATCTTCCCTGGCCACACCGAGATGCTGGCGCACCTGACCGGCATCGAAGAAGTGTCGATGATGTTGATGACCCCCAACCTGCGGGTCATCCACGTCACCACTCACATCGGCATCATCGACGCCATCGCCCGTATCGAACCGGGTCTGGTACGCCGCACCATCGAACGTGCCCACGAGACGCTGGTGCGCGCCGGTATCGATAACCCACTGATCGCGGTGTGTGGCATCAACCCTCATGCCGGAGAGAACGGCTTGTTCGGCTACGGCGAAGAGGCCACCAAGATTCAACCCGCCATCGACGAATTACGTGCCCGAGGCTGGCGGATCGAAGGGCCGCTGCCGGCCGACACACTGTTCTTCCGCGCGGGCCGTGGCGACTTCGATGCCGTCGTCGCCATGTACCACGACCAGGGCCACGGCCCGGTGAAAGTCATGGGCCTGGAGGCCGGTGTCAACGTCACCATCGGCCTGCCGGTAATCCGCACTTCGGTCGACCACGGCACCGCCTTCGACATCGCCGGCAAGGGTATCGCCGACGAACGCAGCCTCATCGAGGCTCTGCGTCAGGCCGTGGAATTGGCCACCCGTAAACGCAAACACACAACCCCCACACACGCTTGAGTCACCCGGAAATTCCTCACGCAAGCCCCAGACAAAAACAATCGGAGCGAATGATGGAAACCTTCAACACCCAAGGTACCGTGATCATCATAGGCATGGTGATCGTCTACATCCTGTTCACTTCCTGGCTGACGATGCGTATTCGCAGCAAGAACAGCGAACAATATATGGTCGCCTCACGCAGCATGCCTGCATTCATCGTCGGCATGCTGATGATGTCCGAGTACATCGGCGCCAAATCCACCATCGGCACGGCCCAGGCAGCGTTCGAGAGTGGTATGGCCGCCTCCTGGGCCGTGGTCGCCGCCGCTATTGGCTTCCCGCTGTTCGGCCTGTTCATGGCCAAGAAGCTCTATAGCTCAGGCGAATACACCATCTCCGGCTTCATCGAGCGCAAGTACGGCTATGCGACGAAGCTGATGGTGTCGGTCATCATGATCTATGCCCTGCTGCTGGTGAACGTGGGGAACTACGTCAGCGGCGCAGCGGCCATCTCCACGGTCATGCACATCAACCTGCCCACCGCCGCCTTCATCACCGCCATCGTCAGCACCCTCTACTACGCCTTCGGCGGTATGAAGAGCGTGGCCTACATCAGCGTCCTGCACACGGTAGTGAAATACATCGGCGTACTGATCGTGCTGTGGCTGGCGATCAAACTCAGTGGTGGTTTCGACAACGTCTATCAGAGCCTGCCGGAGCACTACTTCACCTGGGACGGCAAGATCGGTGGTTCCAAGGTCATGGCCTGGATCATCGGCACTATCGGCGCAATCTTCTCTACCCAGTACATCATGCAGGCGATCAGCACCACCAAGAGCCCTAAATCGGCACGCAATGCCGCGCTCTGGGCCGGCCTGATGTGCCTGCCAATCTCCATCGCCCTGGGCCTGATCGGGGTCATTTCCAAATACCTGCACCCGGACATGAACAGCCTCTACGCCCTGCCCGTGTTCCTGCAATCGATGAGTCCCTGGCTGGCTGGCGTGGTCACCATCTCGCTGGTTGCTTCGGTATTCGTCGGTGTGAGCACCGTGGCCCTGGCGATCAGCTCCCTGGTCGTGCGCGACTTTTACGTGCCGATGTTCAAGCCCAACGCTGAACGCGAATTTCAGATGACCAAAGTAATCAGCCTGGTGATTGGCTTCCTGCCGCTGATATTCGTGTTCGCCGCCCCCGAGATTCTCAACCTGTCGTTCTTCACCCGCGCCCTGCGTCTGTCGATCACCGTGATCGCTTTGGTGGCCATCTACCTGCCGTTGTTCGCTACCGGTCGCGGCACCGCCATCGGCCTTGGCGCATCGACCATTACGACCAGCCTGTGGTACCTGCTGGACAACCCCTACGGTATCGACAACATGTACATCGCTCTGCTCACCCCAGCAGTGGTCGTTTGCATCGAACGTCTGCTGCCACGCAGCAACAAGGCCGACACCCATGCTTCGGAGGTTCCCAATGCCAACTCTTGAACAGCGCCAAGACGCCTATCTGCCCACGCCATATGCGCAAAACCACGCAGCCAACCTGCATGAGCTGGCCGATGGCAGCCTGCTGTGCACCTGGTTCGCCGGCACTCAGGAAGGCATGGCCGATATCTTCGTCCTGCTCTCGCGCCGTGATGCAGCAACCGGCATCTGGAGCGCGCCACAGAAGATGTCGGACGATGCAACCCGATCGGAGCAAAACCCCATTCTGTTCCAAGCACCCGGAGGCCCACTGTGGCTGATCTGGACGGCGCAGATTTCCGGCAACCAGGAGACCGCTATCGTGCGCCACCGCCTCTCCAAGGATGGCGGCCTTAGCTGGGGGCCAATCGAGACGCTATTCGATGAAGTGGGCACCTTTGTGCGCCATCCGCCAGCGGTGCTGGACAACGGCGACTGGGTATTGCCCGTGTGGTACTGCATCACCCACCCCGGCGAAAAATGGATCGGCAACCACGATGTCAGCGCCGTCATGATCAGCAGCGACCAAGGCCGCACCTGGAGCCGCCACGACGTGCCGCAGAGCACCGGCTGCGTACACATGAACGTCCATCAGATGGCCGACGGCACGCTGCTCGGCCTGTTCCGCAGCCGCTGGGCCGATCACATCTACGCCAGCCGCTCGACGGATCGTGGCCGCAGTTGGAGCGTACCGACGCCCACCGAGCTGCCGAACAACAACTCCTCGATCCAGTACATTCGCCTGGCCAGCGGCGAACTGGCGCTGGTCTATAACCCGATCAACGCCGAAGGCATTGCCGAACGCCGCGCCTCGCTGTACGACGAGATAGAAGACGAAGGTGATGAGCGCATCACACCCACCACCAATGCGGATGGTCGCGGCGCGATCTGGGGTATTCCGCGTGCCCCCATGAGCCTGGCGATCTCAACCGATGACGGCCATAGCTGGCCAGTACGCCTGGATATCGAACTGGGAGATGGTTTCTGCATGACCAACAACTCCCAGGAGAAACTCAACCGCGAGTACTCCTACCCGAGCATCATCCAGGCTCGTGACGGCAGCCTGCATGTGGCCTTCACCTACTTCCGGCAGAAGATCAAGCACGTGCACATCCCTCTGGCGGCTATCCGCTGAACACAACAGGCGCCCTAGCAAACAGGGTGAACACATAGCCAGCAAAACGGCTGAAAACGCTCAGACTTTCCGCGTTGCAAGCGGGCATTCGAGCGGGCTAGCACCCCCCAGCCGTTTTAACGCAGCATGGCCGCTTCCCCCCTCGGCTACGGCGCCCTTTTGTCTGGAGATTTTCGATGAGCAATTCTCAGCGCCGCGCTCTGGTTACCGGCGTCAGCTCGGGCATCGGCGCGGCCATCGCCCTGCGCCTGCTGGCTGACGGCTGGCAGGTCATCGGCATGAGCCGCCGCACACCAGACCTGCAGCACCCGAACCTGAGCTGGGTCGCAGCCGACCTGGCCGACCCTGCATCGCTGAACGATGCCCTGCAACACATCCCCACACTCGATGCCATCGTGCACGCTGCGGGGTTCATGCGTACCGCGCCACTGGGTGAACTGCGCTACGAGGATGGCGCCGCCATGTGGCAAGTCCACGTCAGCGCCGCCACACAACTGGTCAACGGCCTGCTTGACCGCCTGCAAGCGCCGGGACGTATCGTCATGATCGGCAGTCGCACCATGTATGGCGCGGCCGGCAGAAGCCAATATGCCGCCACCAAAGCGGCCCTGATCGGCTTGGTGCGCTCCTGGGCCATCGAACTGGCGCCGCAGGGCATCACCGTCAATCTGGTGGCCCCCGGCGCCACCGAAACACCAATGCTCAATGATCCGGCCCGCCAGGGCACACCACCACGCCAACCGCCCATCGGGCGCTTCATCCAGCCCCGCGAAGTGGCCGCCATGACCGCCTTCCTGCTGGGCCCCGATGCCGGCGCGGTGACTGGCCAGCAACTGGTCATATGCGGTGGCGCCTCACTGTGAGTAGGCGCCATGCTAAGTGGTACAGTGCACGGCCTCTAGCAGGAGCAACACCATGAAAGTCGCCAAACGCCACCAGGCCATTCTCGAACTGGTGCTCTCGAACAACGGCAACGTCAACGTAGACACCCTGTGCAGCTCACTTGGCGTATCCGAAGCCACCATTCGCCGCGACCTGACCTCACTCGCCGAGCAAGGCGTGATCATGCGGACCTACGGCGGCGCTGCGCATATCGGCAAGCATGCCCCTGAACCCTCACTGGAAGAGCGCAGCAGCCATTCCAGCCTGGAGAAGGAACGAATCGCCCGCGCCGCACTGGCCCACGTGCAAGACAACGACACCATACTGCTTGACAGCGGCACCTCAACCGCCAGCCTGGCCAGACTGCTGCACGAACGCACAGGGCTGCACGTGATAACCAACAACCTGCTAGCACTAAGCGCCCTGCATGAGCTGCCGCAAGGCCGGGTGACCGTGCTCGGCGGCGACCTGCGCCTCGGCAGCATGGCCACCTTCGGCCCAGCGACCATGGCCATGTTGGAGCGCCTGAGCGCCGACAAAGTCTTCGTCAGTGCCGATGGCGTAGTGGCAGGTCGCGGCCTATGCGAAGCGAGCGCCAGCCAGGCCTATCTCAAGGAACTGATGATCCGCCAGGCAGCGGAGGTCTTCGTGCTCGCCGATGCCAGCAAACTGGGGCGCGACCAGCAACAATACTGGACGCCAATCAACACCCATTGGACGCTGATCAGCACGGGTAGCAACGAACAGTTGGGCGATTTCGAGGGCGATCCACGGATAACCCTGGAGCGTCTACCCAACTGAACAGAGGGCCAGGAGACACATCCCCAGGGCCGGCCTACACGCGTTACTGCACTAATTGCGCCGCCCCCTGACGGCGCGCGCTCAACACCCGCGAGCGACGCTTCTTCGCCCAGATCACCAACCCGGTCAGCGACAGGCCGGCCACCGCCAGGCCCAGCAGCGAGACCAGGATGCGCCCCGGCAAACCGATGATGCGTCCCGAGTGCAGCGGGAACTGCGCCTGCAGGAAGATATCCCCAGCACTGCCGCTACCCGGTACATGCGCGCCTGCCAACTCGCCGCTGCGGCTGTCGACATAGATCCACGGATTGCCCAGACCGGCATCGCCGTGATCTTCGCCCGGCGCGTAGAAGCCGACGCCGTAGACGCCAAATTCGGCAGAGAGGAACAAGCCACCCGGCGGCGCCTGCCAACCCAGGCGCTTGGCCTCGGCAGCGGCAATCGCGATGGCCTCGCGGCGGTCGATCTGCGGCACGACCTGCTCGTCCAGCGTGACCGGTGTACGGCTGGCGAAAGGGCTCGGCGTCAGCGTCGAGAAGCGCTCCACCAACGGCCGCACCACCTGATTTCCGAGGTTCATCGACACCGAGGTCACCGCCATGATCAGCAGCAACAGCCAGATCCACACGCCACCGGAACGGTGCAGGTCGAAGTTCAGCTTGTAGCCGCCCTGGCGCCAACGGAAGGCCAGCGACTTGCGCCAACTGCGCCAGTTGGGGAACGACAGCCACAGCGCCACGAGGCAGTCCAGGCACCAGACGATGGCGACGATACCGAACAGCAGTACGCCCAGCTCGATGCCGAAGCCATCCGGGATGTGCAGGCTGTAGTGCAGCTTGTAGAGAAACGGCAGCAGGTTTTCCCGGCTCAGGGAAATCACCCCCCACTCGCGCTGGCCCTGCACCTGCGCCGTCACCGGGTCGATGCCGAGCTGGTTGAAACCAAGCTCGTAAGCCTTGCCGGTAGCCGGATCGACGCGCGGATCGACAAAGATGTTCAACGCATGGCCCGGCTCCAGCGCCAGCGACATGAAGCTCACCTGCAAACGTGGATCGCGCGCCTCCAGCGTGTCGACCAGTTGCAGCGGGTCCTGGCTCGGCCCTTGGCTTTGCGCATCGAACAGGTGCGGATTGAGCCACTCATCGAGCTCGTGATCCCAGGAAATGATCGCGCCGGTCAGACCGGCGGTGAACAGGAACAAAGCAATGAACAGGCCGCACCAGCGGTGCAGCATGACCAGAATTGGGCGCATGACAGTCTCTCGTCGAGCAGCCAGGGCGCTAGAAAGGCCCGTTGGCTCGATACTTCCAGTAAGGGGCGCCATAGGCGCTGTGCAGTCTGTGCCTGGGTGGCAGGTTTGCCCCGGCATGGTCACTGCTGATGGCTAGGCAGTCAATGCTAATAAATCGCATTTAATCCAAATTATCGTCCCCGAGCCAAACCACCCCAGACGAACAAAACCCCCACAGGCTCTCGCCATATGGGGGTTTCTTCCTTGCGCCGACGCTTGTGGCGCCGGGAGCCTGGTTCGCGCTGGCGAACCTAACCCGCGTCGGGGGCGGGGGTGCTCAGCTCACAGCTCCAGAGTTCCAACGCCGGCTGGCTCGCTTTTGGCGGGCCGAGCCAGTCGCTCATCGGGCGACAACGCTGGTCGATACACAGTTGGTAATCCCCAGCTTCGGGCGTGCGCCCAACGCGCAGGGGTTGCAAGGGCGGTAGTTGGCGCTGGTAGTGCCAACTGCCATTGCGCAGTTCGGCGCCGGTGGGAATCTCCATCCCGGCGCCCGAGCCTTTGACCCGCGCCTCGCCGAGGATCAAACCCTCGGCGCTGACGCGGTAATCCTCTTCCCAGCGAATCTTCTCGATGGTGTGGTTCCAGGCCAGAGTGAACGCGGGTGTGGGCAGCGACGCCCACACCACACCGGCCATCCCCAGACACAGGCCGATCACGCCGCGGCCACCTGGGCACGCCGTGCGCGCCACAGGTGCTGAGCGATGAACAGCGCGCTGAGGGCGAAGCCGATTTCATCGCTCGACGGCGTGGCCAGGATCAGGCTGGCACCCGCGGCGAAGCCCAGCAGGCGCTCCCACCAGCTCAGCTTGGCCTGCAGGTAGCCGGTGAAGATCGCACCGAGCAGGCCGATGGCCAGTACCGCCTTGAAGATGACGTAGAACGTCGCCAATAGGCTGTCGCCCTGCAACATCAGCGCCGGCGAGTACACCGCCATGAACGGCACGACGAAGCCGGCCACAGCGATACGCACCGCCCACAGGCTGATCTTCAGGCCACGCTCCTTGGCGATCGGTGCCGCCGCGAAGCAGGCCAGCGCCACCGGCGGGGTGAGGTCGGCCATGATGCCGAAGTAGAAGACAAACATGTGCGAGACGATCAGCGGCACACCCAGATCAAGCAGCGCCGGTGCAGCGATGGAGCTGGTGATGATGTAGTTGGGGATGGTCGGAATGCCCATGCCCAGCACCAGGCAGGTGAGCATGGTCAGCACCAGCGAGAGGAACAGGTTGTCCTGGCCGATGGCGAGGATGTAGCCGGCGAAAGTGGAAGCCACCCCGGTCAGCGACACCACGCCGATGATCACCCCGACCAGGGCGCAGGCGATACCCACCGGCACGGCATGGCGCGCACCTTCAACCAAGGCGTGCAGACACAGGGTCAGGGTGTCGCGGCCACCCTTGATGAACCAGCACACCACCACCAACGCGGCGATGACGCCGAACACCACACCGATACCAAGCTGGAAGAAACCAGCGCAGAGCACGCCGAGGGCAATCCAGAAGGCGAAGCGCATGGCCTTAGACGACACCTGCAGGATGATCGCCGAACCGAGGATGACCATGGCGGTCAGCGCCAGGCCGACAGTGCCGGAGAACAGCGGCGTGCGCCCGGAGAACAGCAGGTAGACCAGAATGGCCAGCGGGATCAGCAAGAACCAGCGCTCACGCACGGCCTTCCACGGGTTCGGGCATTCATCCTTGGGCAGGCCGCGCAGATTGGCGCGCAGCGCCTCCAGATGCACCATCCAGAATACCGAGCCGAAGTACAAGAGCGCCGGAACCAGCGCAGCCTTGGCCACCTCGAAGAACGGCACGTTGATGGTCTCGGCCATGATGAAAGCCACGGCGCCCATGATCGGCGGCATGATCTGGCTGCCCATCGACGAAGTGGCCTCGACACCACCGGCGAAGGCCGGGCGATAGCCGAAGCGCTTCATCAGCGGGATGGTGAACTGCCCGGTGGTGACCACGTTAGCCACGCCGGAACCGGTGATGGTGCCCATCAGCGCCGACGACACCACCGACACCTTGGCCGGGCCACCGAGCTTGTGGCCGAACAGGCCCATGGCGAAATCGGTGAACAGCTTGATCATCCCGGCCTGCTCAAGGAAGGCGCCGAACAGGATGAACAGGAAGATGTAGGTAGCCGACACATAGGTTGGCGTGCCGTACAGGCCTTCGGTGCCGAACGACAACTGGTTGACGATCTGGTCGATGTCATAGCCGCGGTGCATCAGGTCGCCCGGCAGGTACTGCCCCAGCAGACCGTAGGCGAGAAACAGCGCGCAGATGATCGGCAGGGCGATGCCCATGACCCGGCGTGCGGCCTCGAATACCAGCACGATCAGCACCAGGCCAACGACCATGTCGGTGCTGGTCATGTCCCCCGAGCGCTGGATCAGATCCGCCTCGAAGTACCACTGATAAAGCGCGGTGGCCATACCGGCCAGGCCCAGCAACCAGGCCAGCGGCTGCCATGGGCGACCCTTGCCCAACGCCGGGTAGCTGATGAACACCAGCAACAACAGGAAGCCCACGTGCACGGCACGCAGCACCTGAGTGGAAAACGGATGGAAAGCCGCCGTAATGATCTGGAAAACGGAAAACAGCAGCGCAACGGCAAAGAGTGCCTTGGGCCAGTCCGAAGGACTGGCGGACAGGTCGTTGTTCTGATCACTCATGGAGTGCAAACCTCATAACTACATAGGATGCGGAGGCAAAGTCGCCAACAAAACCCACCGCCGATGAGCGCCGGTTTTATTCGCGATTCTGGGGGTTCTGCCGATTTCGGTCTTGGCGCTGTAGGAGCGGCTTCAGCCGCGATTGGCTCGTGAGCATCGCGGCTGAAGCCGCTCCTACAAAAGCCCGTGCGTAAGGCCGCGATTTATGTCGCGGCCTGACTCGGCATTACAGCGCGCCGACTTCCTTGTAGTAACGCTCGGCGCCCGGATGCAGCGGGATCGGCAGGTTCTTGGCAGCGCTTTCCAGCTTGATGTCCTTGGCCGCAGAGTGGGCGTTGCCCAGGCGGTCGAGGTTGTCGAACATCAGCTTGGTCATCTGGTAGGCCACCTCGTCGGACACGCCTTCATGGCTCACCAGAATGTTGGTGATGGCCACGGTGGGCACGTCGGCGTCCTGACCGTCATAGGTGCCAGCCGGAATGGTCGCCGGTTGATAGGCAGCGTTGCCGATCTTGGCGGTGACGTCTGCCGGGATCGAGACGAAGTTGATCTTCATGGTCGAGGCCAGATCGCGGATGGCCGCCATACCCAAGCCAGAGGATTGCAGGGTGGCGTCGAGCTGGCGGTTCTTGATCAGCTCAACCGACTCGGCGTAGGGCAGGAATTCCACCGCTGCCATGTCCTTGTAGGTCAGGCCGGCGGCAGCGAAGATGGCGCGCGCGTTCAGCTCGGTGCCGGACTTCGGCGCACCCACGGAGATGCGCTTACCTTTCAGATCCGCCAGGGTCTTGATGCCGGAATCGGCGTTGGCGACGATCTGGATGTAGTTCGGGTAAGTACCGGCGATGGCGCGCAGCTTCTTCAGCGGGGCCTTGAAGCCAGCATCTTCCACGCCATTCCAGGCATCAGCGACCGAATCACCCAGGGCGAAGGCCAGTTCACCACGGCCCGCTTGCAGCAGGTTGAGGTTCTCCACCGAAGCCTTGGTGGCCTGTACCGAGGTCTTGGAGCCTTCGATGCCCGTGGTGTAGAGCTGCGACAGGGCCACACCGATGGGGTAGTACACGCCGCTGGTACCGCCGGTGAGCACGTTGATGAAGGTGGGCGCAGCAAGTACCGCCGTACTGGCAGTGAGGGCCGCAGCAGCGGCGAAAAGGCCGAGTTTCTTGGTCAGTTGCATGGAAGTATCTCCGTCGTTGTTATGGCTTTATGCAGAGGTTCACTCTAGACGATGCCTACCGCGACCAGCGGCAAGGCGTCGTCGCGCGGCGCGATTAGCGGCGCCGGGTGCAGCATCGGACAAGTACCGCAGCGGTGGCGGTCGGATGGCAGCCCATGAGCAGCAATGGCTGCGACAGGGTGCAAGGGGCATGGCAGTTCATGGGCTGACCTCTTGTCGTTCTTATGGTCGCCGCATCGGCAAAAGAGCGCGCGGCTGACAAGGCTTTAGCAGATGCCGTGCCAGTGCCTGAAATGCCCGCAATAGAAGGGTTCAACCAGATGACCCAGGGGTCACTGAGCGGGAAACCGCCGACATCTGTGACGCAGTCGGCAAAAATCCGCCTATGCGTAGCCCAGATGTAATCCGGGAAATCAGTGCGAAACCAGCCCCGGATTGCATCCGGGCTACGACGGGTCCCCAGCCGCTGGGGGCGCACGCTACTCCTCTCCGGCGGGTAGATAGTCGCTGCGTGATAGCCCGTGGCGCTGCATCTTTTCGTTGAGCGTGCGTCGCGGCAGTTGCAACATCTCCATCACCGCGGCGATGTTGCCCTGGCATTGCAGCAGGGCGTTATGCAGGCAGCGCGCCTCGAAGGCCTCCATCTGCTCGGCCAGCGCCTGCCCGGCAAAACGCTCGTCCGGCGACGGGCTGGAAAGCCCCAGCGCATGGCGCTCGGCGGCGTTGATCAATTCGCGCACATTACCCGGCCAGTCATGCCCGAGCAGCCGCGCCAGCTCGCTCGGGGCCAACGGTGCAACCTCGCGGCCATGGCGCAGGGCGGCCTCATGGGCGAAGTGGTCGAACAACAGAGGAATGTCCTCACGGCGCTCGCGCAGCGGCGGAATATGCAGGGTGGCGACGTTGAGGCGATACACCAGGTCTTCGCGAAAACGCCCGGCTTTCACCTCGTCGAGCAGATCCGGCTTGGCCGCGCTGATCACCCGCAGGTCCACCTTGATGCTCTTGTTCGAACCCAGACGCTCCAGGGTCTTTTCCTGCAGCACGCGCAGCAGCTTGACCTGCTGCGCCAGCGGCATGCTTTCCACCTCATCGAGGAACAGGGTGCCGCCATCAGCATGTTCGATACGCCCGATGCGCCGCGCCTGGGCGCCGGTGAAGGCGCCGCTCTCGTGGCCGAACAGCTCGCTCTCGAAGATGCTCTCGGGGATCGCCGCGCAGTTGAGTGCGGCGAAGGCCTTGCCGGCACGCGGGCTGAAGTCGTGCAGGCAGCGCGCCACACGCTCCTTGCCACTGCCGGTTTCCCCGCGAATCAGCACGTTGACCGAAGTGCCGGCCAGTTCGAGGATCTGCCGCCGCAGGTTCTCCATCGCGCGTGAAATACCGATCAACTGGCTCTCGATGCGCCCCTTGTCCGCCACCTGGCGACGCAGCTCGCGGTTCTCGCAGACCAGGCGGCGCTTGTCCAACGCCCGGCGCACGCTGTCGAGCAGACGCTCGGGGGCGAAGGGCTTCTCGATGAAGTCATAGGCACCGCTGCGCAGCGCCTGCACGGCCATCGGCACGTCGCCATGGCCGGTGACCATGATCACCGGCAGGTCGCGATCGATCTGCAGCAGCTTGTCGAGCAGTTGCAGGCCATCACTTCCGGGCATGCGTACATCGCTGACGATGATGCCGGGGTAATCGCGATCCACCACCGCCAATGCCTCGGTCGCGCTGGCGCAGGTGCGTACGTTGAAGCCGGACAACTCCAGCCACTGCTGCACCGCTTCGCGAATCGCCGCTTCGTCGTCAACCACTATGACCTGAGCGCTCATGCCACCTCCTCATCAAAACGGCTGGCAGTGTAGCCCGAGCACGCTCACGTAGGAGCGGCTTTAGCCGCGATAGACGTAGGGTGGATGACGCTTCCCCCATCCACCAAGACCACGGCAACCTCGGTGGATGAAAACACCCTACAGGTCATTACGCCGAACTGGTGGGCTTCAGCCCACCGACTAGGGTTCACCTTTGCTTGGTGGGCTAAAGCCCACCCTACAGAGCTAAAGCGGAGCGCCGACCGGCCCACCAGGTCATCACGCAGCCGGCAAACGCAGGGTAAACACCGCGCCCAGCTCGCTATTGTCGGCCTCCAGGCTGCCACCCAGATCGCGCACGATGCCGTAAGACACCGCCAACCCGAGCCCCAACCCCTGCCCCACCGGCTTGGTGGTGAAGAAGGGTTCGAAGACGCGCCCCAACGCTTGCTCGGCGATGCCACCGCCACTGTCCTCGACGCTCAGCACGCAGTCGTCGCAATCACGGGCGATACGCACCAGCAGCACGCGGGTATCGCGCTCGACCATGGCATCGAGAGCGTTGTGCAGCAGATTGAGGATCACCTGTTCGAGGCGAATGGCATCGCCCAACACCTGCGCCCCGGCATCCACCTCGCGGCGCAGTTCCACCTGTTCACTGCGCATGCGTGGCGCCAGCAGTTGCAGGGCCTGCTCCAGCACATCGGCCAAGCTCAGGCGTTCGCTCAAGCCTGCCGGGCTCTTGCGGGCGAAGGTCTTCAGGTGGCCGGTCAGCGCGGCCATGCGTTGCAGCAGGCCGTCGACACGCTGCAGGCCGTCGCGCACGGCCTCCGGGCGGCCGCTGTCGAGCAGCAGGCGCAGGCTGCCGAGCTGCATCTGCAAGGCAGTCAGCGGCTGATTGATCTCGTGCGCCAGCGCCGCCGACATCTGCCCCAGCGCGGCCATCTTGGCGGCATGCACCAGGCCTTCCTGGGCTTCGCGCAGCTCAGATGTGCGCAACTCCACTTCACGCTCCAGACGCTCGCGGATACCAGCCTGCAACCGCTGATTCTTGCGCCGCTGCACGAGGAACAGCAGCAGGAAGGCCAAAGTTGTCCACACCCCGGCAGCGGCCAGGCGATAGCTGCGCACGCTGTCGGCCAGGCCGGACGGTTCGCTGAGCAGGTGCAGCGTCCAACCTTCCTCGGGCATCAGCAGGCGTTGCCAGAGGTAATCGCGCGGGCCATCCGGGCCATCGACCCGCGCCCATTCGGCGTCAGCATCGATGCGCCGGTGCTGCACACTGGCCAACGACTGCAGCGATTGCTCGGCGTACTTGCGCACCTCCACCAACTCGGCGCGTGCGGCCTCGTTCAACGGTTGCAGAGCGCGGAAGCGCCAGGCCGGACGATTGCTCAGGATCACTACCTGATAACTGTCGGCCACCAGCAGGACGCCCGGCTGGCCAACCCAATCGCGCTGCAGCTCTTCCAGCTCCAGCTTGACCACCAGCACCCCGAGCAGGCGGCCGTCGTCGTCACGCACCACATGGGAGAGGAAATAACCGGGAATGCCGGTGGTCACCCCCACCGCAAAATAGCGCGCGCCCTCGTTGCGCAGGGCATCCTGAAAGTAAGGGCGAAAGGCGTAGTTGTTGCCGACGAAGCTGCTCCAGTCACGCCAGTTGCTCGCCACCAGCGCCTCGCCTTGGGTATCGAGCAGGTACAACACGGTGGAGCCCGCCGCCGCGTTGAGGCGCTCCAGGCGCAGGTTCAGGGCCTGGCGCAACGACTGATCATCCGGCGTGCGCAGCAGCGCCTTGATGTCACTGTCCAGCGCCAGCACCTCGGGCACCGAGCTAAAGCGCTCGACCAGGGTGCGAATCGACTGAGCGTAGAGCTGCAACTGCCCACGCGACTCGACGCTGCGCTCATCCCAAGCATGCCGCTCAGCGTAACGCCCGCCCAGCCAGACGCTCAGCAGCAAACCGGCAAGGATTGCCAGAACGGTGAACAGAACGCGATAGCGCGGGCGTAGCACAGGCATGCAGAGGCTCGACTGGTGAAAACCTCGGGCATCTTACTGCACCCGACAGCGCTTGCCCGCTACCGACGCCGCAGCAGCGCGACGAAAAACACCCCGCCGATGGCAGCGGTAACGATGCCGATGGGCAGATCCTGCGGCGCCAGCCAGGTGCGCGCCGCAACATCGACCCAGACCAGGAACAGCGCCCCCAGCAGCGCCGCCACCGGCAGCACGCGGCGATGCTCGGCGCCGACCAGAAAGCGCGCCACGTGCGGCAGCATCAGGCCGACAAAGCCGATGGCGCCAGACAGCGACACCAGCACGCCGGTGAGCAGGGACGCCACCACGAACACCAGCAGGCGCACCCGGCGCGGCTCCAGACCGAGGCTCACCGCACTTTGCTCGCCGGCCATCAGCGCGTTGAGCGCGCGGCCCAGGCCGAGCAGCACGATCATGGCCAGAGCCAGACAAACCGCCGGCAGCCAGAGCAGCTCCCAGCGCGCCAGGCCAAGGCCGCCGAGCATCCAGAACAACACCGAGCTGGCCGCATGCGGGTTGCCCAGGTACAGCAGCAGGTTGCTGGCCGCCATCATCACGAAAGACACCGCCACCCCGGCCAGCAGCAGGCGGTCGCTCTCCAGGCGCCCGCCCCGGCTGGCGATGGCCAGCACCAGCAGCATGCTCGCCAGCGCGCCGACGAAGGCCGCCAGCGGCAGGCTGAGCAAGCCGGCAAATTCGCCCAGGTAGAGCACCACGATCACCGCACCGAAGGCCGCACCGGAGCTGACGCCGAGCAGATGAGGGTCGGCCAGCGGGTTACGCGTCACCGCCTGCAGCACCGTGCCCACCAGCGCCAGCCCCGCGCCGACCAGCGCACCGAGCAGCACCCGTGGTGCACGCAGTTGCCAGACGATACTGTCTTGGCCGCTGTTGACCGGCACCTCGGACGCGATGCCGAACAGGTGCTGGCCGAGGATCGCCACCACGCGCTCAAGCGGCACCTGCGCCGCACCAAAGGCCAGCGACCAGGCGCAGGACAGCGCCAGCAGCACAGCCAGCCCGAGCAACAGCAGGCGATAGCGACTCACCGGGCGAAGGCCTCGGGGTGCAGCGCGGCGGCCAGGGTTTCGATGGCGGCGGCGTTGTCCAGGCTTGGCGTCACCGCCAGATACGGCAGCACCACGAAGCGCTTGTCACGGATCGCGGTGACGCCCTGCAGCGCCGGGTGCTGCAGCAGGAAGTCGCGCTTCTGCGCCGCCGTGCGCTCGCCGTAGTCGACGATCAGGATGACTTCGGGGTCTTGCTCGACCACCGCCTCCCAGCCCACCTTGATCCAACTACCGGCCACCCCATCCATCACATTGCGCCCGCCGGCCGCCTCGATCAGCGGCTGCGGCATGCCCTGGCGCCCGGCGCTGAAAGGCAGGTCTTCGCCGCTGTCGTAGACGAACACGCGTGGCCGCGTCGGCTGCCCACCGAGGCGCGCCTGCACCGCCGCCACCCGCGCCTGCATGCCCTGCACCAGCGCCTCGGCGCGATCCTCGACGGCGAAGATTCGACCGAGGTTGCGCAGGTCGGTGTAGACATCGTCGAGGCTGGCGACGCGGCCCGGCATCACATGCGCGCAGGACTCGCTCAGCTCGTACACCGGGATGCCAAAGCGCGCCAGGCTGGCCGGCGTGACTTCGCCGCCCATACGCATGCCGTAATTCCAGCCGGCAAAGACGAAATCGGTGCCAGCGCCCAGCAGGTTTTCCAGCGACGGGTAGCGCGCGGCCAGCTCGGGCAAACCATCGAGCTGCTTACGCATGCTCGGATCGAGGGTCTTCCAGCCGCTGATGCCGGTGTAACCGGCCATGCGCTCCTTGAGTCCCAGAGCCAGGAGCATGGCGGTCATATTCACGTCATGGCTGACCGCGTGTTGCGGCGGCTGGTCGATGGTGATTTGCCGGTCGCAACTGGTGACGGTGACGGCCCAGGCGGGGCTGGCCAGCACCAGCACCGAGAGCACAAGCATGGGTAGGAGCGGCTTCAGCCGCGAAGGGCACAGAGTCATCAGACTATCCAGGTAATGCGCGGATAACCCGCCAGTGGATGGGTGTCGACCAGCGCCTGCACACCGAACACCTGTTGCAGCAGCTCGGCAGTGAGTACCTCGGCGGGCGTGCCGACGGCCACCAGGCGGCCCTGGTCGATGACGCACAGGCGGTCGCAGAAGGCCGCCGCCAGGTTCAGATCATGGAAGCTGGCCAGGGTCGCCAGGCCCAGCGATTTGATCTGCCGCAGCAGCTCGATCTGGTAACGCGGGTCGAGGTGGTTGGTCGGCTCGTCGAGAATCAGCAGTTGCGGCTGCTGCACCAGGGCGCGGGCGAGCAAGGCGCGCTGCTTCTCGCCGCCGGACAGATGGGCGAAATCCTGCTGCGCCCGCTCGCTCAGGCCGACCCGCGCCAGCGCCTCATCGACCAGACGCTGATCCTCACCATCGTCGCCGTCGAACAGCCCCTTGTGCGGCGTACGCCCCATGGCCGCCACCTCGTGCACGCGCAGGCCGAAGTCCTGCGGGAATTCCTGCAACACCACCGCCACGCGCTGCGCGCTCCAGCGCGGCGGGCGCTGCCACAGCGCTTCACCGCCCAGCTCGACGCTGCCACTGCAAGGCCGCTGAAAACGATAGGCGCAGCGCAGCAGGCTGGTCTTGCCACTGCCGTTGGGGCCGATCAGGCCGAGCAGCTCACCATCGCCGATCTCCAAGTCGATGGCGTCGAGCAGGGCGCGCTGGCCGTCCGGCGACCAGGCCAGATCGCGAATGCGCAAACGCGGCTCAGGCGCCGCCGTACGGCGGCTCGCAGGCGGCGAGAACAGGCTGAACGACCAACCCGAGGCGCTACTCACTGACACAAGAACTCTCCACATGCGGCGCGCCAGCACAGGCACGCGCGCTTCAAAAACTGTAATCCGCCGTAACGAACAGCGAACGCGGCGCGCCGAGGAACCACTGTTGGCCATCGCTGCTGGCACTGGTGGCGTACTGGCGGTCGAACAGGTTATTCAACTCCAGGCCCAGGCGCACGTCCGACAGCACCTGCCAGGCGATATTCGCATCGATCACGGTGTAACCCGGCACCTTCTCGGTATTGGCCGTATCGACATAACGCGCATCGACATAGCGCGCGCCAATGCCGGCCTCCACGCCACTGCCGAGATCCTTGTTCAGCCACAGGTTGGCCGTGCGCTTGGGCACGTCGACCGGGCGATTGCCGCTGCGATCACCACCGCCTTCGACGAAGTCGTCGTACTCGGCGCGCACGAAAGCCGCGTTGGCCGACACCTGCCAGCCCTGCCCCAGCGCCAGTTCCAGCGAGGCCTCCAGGCCATCCGAAGACTGCTGGCCGATCTGCTCGGTGGGCGAAGTCGGCGTGGCGCGGCTGAGCAGCTTCTTCTTGACGATATGATAGGCGGCCAGCGTCCACTCGCCCTGCCCGTCCCAGAACAGTTGCTTGAGGCCGATCTCGGTCTGCTTGGCTTCGCTCAGGTCGAACTGCTGCTGCGTCGGGTTCAAGGTCAGCAGGTTGTTCACCCCTTCGGTGCTGGTGGCGTACTGGCCGTACAGCGACCGCTCCGGGGTCAGGGCGAAGACCAGCCCGGCACGCCAGTTGTCGCCCGTGAGGCTGCGGTCGACGCGGCTGTCGTCGACCCGATTGCTACGGTCGAGGTGCACCTGATCGCGGCGCACGCCGGTAACCAGCGACAAGCGCTCGGTGAGCTGAGTGCGGTTCTCGGCGAACAGCGAGAATTGCTGGGCCAGGTTGCGCTCGCGTGGGCGGTAACCAAGCGGTTCATTGCTCTGGTAGTTGCCGCCACCGGAGCCGGCCAGCGGCACACTGTCGCTGAATTCATTAAAAGAATCGCTAGCAAAGTCATGCTGACGGGCGAAGTGGATGCGGTTGTAATCCACGCCCACCACTGTGCGGCTATCGAGCCCGAACAGCGGATGCTCTAGGGTGAAGGTCTGACGGTCGCCGACCTGCTCCTGGGTGTGTTTGATCCGGTAGAACTCGCTGCGCGCGATCGTATCGCCCGGCTGCCAACGGTAGGCCTCGCTGTTGCGCCAGTAGCGCTGGGTCTTGATGTAGTAGAGCTGGTTGTTGGCCGTCAGCGCGTCGTTGATGCGCCAATCCGTCACCAGGCGGGTGATCTGGTCGTTGTAGTGAATATCGGCGTTGGCGACGTTGTAGTTGCGCTCGCGCAGACTCTCACGGAACTTGCCATCGACCAGCGGCGTGCCGAGGTAGCGCTCCGGGCTCTGCTCGCCTTGGTCGTGGAACAGGGTGAAGCTCAGATCGTCATTCGCCTCCCAACGCAGCGCGGCGCTCAGCGCCAGGCTGTTGGAATCACCACGGTCGACCCAGCCATTGCTGGCCTGCTGGTTGAGGTTGAAGCGATAGCTCAGCGCGTCGCTCAGCGAGCCGCCGCTGTCCAGCGCGGCCTGGCGGCGGTCGTCGCTGCCATAGCCCAGGCGCAGGTGATTCTCGACCGGGCCGGCGAAGGGCTTCTTCGGCACCACGTTGATCACCGCGCCGGTGGCGCCTTCGCCATAGAGCACCGAGGCCGGGCCACGCAGCACGTCGATACGCGCCACCGACCAGGTGTCCACCGGGAAGGTCACGGTGCCGGCACCGACGTACTGGCGAGTGCCGTCGTAGAGCTGCATGGTCGCCGAGTGGCCGGTGAAGCCGCGCGCCGACAGCGCGGTGCCGCCATTGCCGGGCGAGCCGATAAAGGTGATACCGGGCGTGCGCGTGACCGCGTCCTGCACACTGCGGTTGTTGCGCCCGCGCACCTCGGCGCCGCTCAGGCTGCTGGTACTGGCCGGGGTTTGCAGGGCCGAAAGCTCCAGCCGCGAGCCGCTACTGGTGGGCGTGCGCAAATCGCTCTCGCCCTCCTCGGCGGCCTGTGCCTGCACATCGAGCGCGGGCAGATCGACAGCGCCATCAGCCAGGGCCAGGCTGCTGAATAGCAGGGCCAGCGGCCAGGTGCAATGCAGAGCGGGGTTTCGCACGGTAGAGCTTCCGTTGTTGCGCGGAGAATCGATGAATGAAACGCAAGTGTTATAACATAACATTATTGATCTTCGCAGCCTGTCTTGCAGGCGTACGGACGGTGCTGCTATAGCAGCCGAAAACGGTTGAGTGAAGCGGAAATGGCGCGCCATGAGTGTTCCATCGTCAGGGAAAAGGCACGGCAATCCGATGGAAATGCGCAACAGCAGACAGGAGCGCGAAGCGCCCTACTGGAGTCAACGCCCGCCCACCGCGGGTTGCCAGACACAAACGACTCCAGGCCGGTCTCCGGGCTTGCGAGGGTCATGACCGCATCGCCTTCCCATGCGCGTGGCGCACAGTGGCGTATCGATGCGGTCGCTCGCTTACCGTTGCGGGGGCAGCGTCGGACTTCAACCGACTTCCCGTTTCACCTTGCGCACGGCGGCGCAAGACACCTGAAGCGGGGCGGATATGACCACCCGCACCCGCTCAAGTCAAGGCGCGGGGCCGACTGTGGGTTGGACTCAGACGTAGGGTGGACAACGCGCAGCTTGTCCACCATGGCGGCTAGTTGCCACCCGGCCCATCGATCCGCAACTCCGGCACTGCCCTACCCGCCACCAGACGCTCATCGACCAGGCGAATCACCGCTGCTTCATCCTTGACTCCATACCACTCGCCCTGTGGATAAAGGCTCGCGGTCGGGCCCAGATCGCAGGGGAACTGGCACTGGCTGCGGGTGATATGCACGCCGCCCTCGCACTCCAGCTTGCCCGCCGCCTTGAGCCGCTGGCGCAGGGTTTTCCACAAGCCCAGCGCGCCCTTGCGCGTGCAACGCGGGCCGTTGCACAGCAGCAGGCGCTGAGCATGCGGCGGAATCTGCGACCAGGCGTGGTGCTCCGGCACGGGCGGCACGTCGCTGCAGGAAAGATGCGCTTCGCGGCGTTCGAGCAACACGCCCAGGCCATCGAGCCAGGCATCTTCCATGGCGCTACAAACCACGAATACCTCGCTCCCGTTACCGCGTTCGGCGATGCGCTCACGCAGCCAGTCGCGGTGCGCAGCATCGGCGCGCGGCTCCAGGTCGACCACCAGCAGCGGGCGTGGAGCTTCATCGATGGCCTGCCAGAAACCATCCTGCTCGGTGTCATGCAGATGCGCCTCACCCAGCAGCGCTTCGATACGCTGCTGCAGACGCTCGGACGATGCACCACGCCCCAGGCCGGGGCCGATAAACAGAATGCGCGCGTAGGGGGCTTGGCTCATGACAGTCTCCAAAACGGGGCGGCAGTCTAGCAGCGCGTGTAGGGTGGACGTCGCTTTTCACGTCCACCAAGGCGGTGGATTGATAAAGCACCGTAGGGCGGGAGCAACCCGCCAGATCGGCATTGGCGGGTTTCACCCGCCCTACAGGGGCAGCGCCTCGCAGAGTGCGGCCAACTCCGCGAACTCACGCGTCACTGTCGGCAGCGCCGGGCGGCGCAGCAACAACACCGGCAACCCAAGCTCCCGCGCCACCTGCAACTTCGGCTCGGTGGAGGCGCTGCCGCTGTTCTTGCTCACCAGCACGTCACAGCCAATGCGGGCGAACAGCGCGCGCTCCTCATCCAGAGAGAACGGCCCGCGCGCGCCAATGATCTCGGCACGTGGCGGCGCCGGTTCGGCCTGCAGGCAGCGCACCGTCCAGTGCTGGTGCTCAGGAATCTCGTGCAGATGCGCCAGCGGCTCGCGCCCGGAGGTGAAGAACGGCCTGCTGAACGGCGCCAATGCGCGGGTCAGCTCATCCCAGCCGTCCACCTCGCGCCAGTCGTCACCAGGGCCGGGCTGCCAGCCAGGGCGACGCAGCGCCCAGCAGGGCACGCAGGCGATTTCGGCGGCGCGGGCAGCGTTATGGCTGATCTGCGCGGCGTAGGGGTGGGTCAGATCCAGCAGCAATTCGATGCTCTCGGCGACCATGAACGCCGCCAGGCCTTCGGCGCCGCCAAAACCACCGACGCGCACGCGACAGGCCAGGTCATCCGGCACGCGGCCCAGGCCAGCCAGGCTGTACATCGTCTCCGGCCCCAGCCGACGGGCCAGACGCAGCGCCTCGGTGGTGCCGCCGAGCAGCAGGATGCGCGCACTCACGGCTTGCGCACCGTCAGCAGGGTGATCGGCAGCGCCGCGCGCCAGGTGTCGAAACCGCCCAGCGGCTGTGCCTGGGCCACGGTCAGACGCAGCAAATCGCCGCCGTGCTGCTCACGGAAATTCACCAGCGCCGCCTCGCTCTGAATGGTCACGGCATTGGCCAGCAGGCGCCCGCCCGGCTTGAGCGCGGCCCAGCAATCATCCAGCACGCCGGGCACGGTGACGCCGCCGCCGATAAAGATGGCATCCGGCGCGGGCAACCCCGCCAGCGCCTCGGGCGCATGCCCGGCGACCAGTTGCAGCGCGGGTACACCGAGGGCGTCGCGGTTGTGGCGGATATGATCCTGGCGCCCCTCGTTGGCCTCAATGGCGATGGCGCGGCAGGCCGGGTGCGCGCGCATCCATTCGATGCCGATGGAGCCACAACCGGCGCCGACATCCCACAGCAGCTCGCCGGGCAACGGCGCCAGGCGCGCCAGGGTGACGGCGCGTACGTCACGCTTGGTCAGTTGCCCGTCGTGACGATAGGCGTCGTCGGGCAGGCCACAGGTCGGTGGCAGCACTTGCGCCCCGGCATCGGCCAGGCATTCGATGGCCAGCAGGTTGAGGTCGGCGGCGCGTGGCAGGTTCCAGCTTGCGGCCAGAGCATCGAGGCGGCGCTCCTCAGGGCCGCCAAGGTGTTCCAACAAAGTCAGGCGGCTGGCGCCGAAGCCACGCGTACGCAGAGCTTCGGCGACCTGCGCAGGCGTGTCGCCATCGGCGCTCAACAGCAGCAGGCGCACGCCGGGGAACAATTTGCCGTTGAGCGTGGCCAGCGGCCGACCGACCAAGGAGACCACCTGCGCCTCCTGCAACGGCCAGCCCAAACGTGCCGCCGCCAGCGACACCGAAGACGGCGCCGGCAGCACCTGCAACTCGTCGGCAGGCACCTGGCGCGCCAGGCTGGCGCCGACGCCGTAGAACATCGGATCGCCGCTGGCCAGCACGCACACCGCCTCGCCGCGTCGAGCCAGCAGTGGCACAAGGTCGAAGGGGCTCGGCCAGGTTTGCCGCTCACCCGCGATGCATGGCGGCAGTAAGGCCAGTTGCCGTGGCGCACCGACGATGCGTGTAGCCGCCAGCAGTGCACGGCGCGCGGCCTTGCCCAGACCGGGATAGCCGTCTTCGCCGATGCCCACCAGGGTCAACCAGGGTTTCATCCACCTTCCTCACAAGTAGCCGACAGGGCGCGTGTCGCGGCGCCGGGCAAAGCGGGCATAATAGCGCCTTCGTCGGCGCCCCATGAATCGGGCCTACGAGTCTGTTTACGATCTCGCGAGCTAGAGCCATGCAAGGCAAAAGCAGGCGAGGAAGCGGAGTGTGCTGTAGCACATGAGCATTCCGAGTCTGCTTTTAACGCGGCAGGGCCGACGCGCAGCAGATCGTAGACAGGATCGAAGAGGGAACACGGTCAAACCGTGGCTGCCCCCGCAACTGTAAGCAGCGAGTCCTATGCAATCGGCCACTGGGCAACCGGGAAGGCGCGGCGGACGAAGACCTGTCAGCCAGGAGACCTGCCGACGAACGCTGGTCGCGAGTACCCACATCGGGCGGGGTGTACCGATGCCATGAAATCCTCTTGAGGGGTTTCGCTGGTTCGGTCGCCGCGTCGTTATCCACAGGTGATCCTTTGCCCACATCCGTCCGCCCTTCTGCCTGCCCCGGTCTGCTGCGCATCGTGCCTGCGCTGGACGGCGGCATCTGCCGGGTCAAGCTGCCTGGCGGCGTGCTGCGCAGTGCCCAGGCGCGGACGATTGCCGAGGCGGCGCAACGCTGCGCCAGCGGCGTGCTGGAGCTGACCAACCGCAGCAACCTGCAGATTCGCGGCGTATTGCCCGGCCAGGAAAGCGCGCTGATCGATGCCCTGCTCGCTGCCAATCTCGGCCCACGGGTGGCCGCCGCCGACGATGTGCGTAACCTGATGCTCAGCCCCGCCGTCGGCCTCGACCCGCAGGCGCGGATGGACGTACGCCCGCTGGCCAGCCAGTTGCTCGACCTGCTGCAGGACACCCCGGCGCTGCACGTGCTGTCGCCCAAGTTCGCCCTGCAACTGGACGGCGGCGAAGCCCTGGCCATGCGCGAACACCCACACGACCTGTGGCTGGCCGCCGAAGATGATCAGCACTTGCTGCTGGGCCTGGCTGGCTGCCCGACTGACGCGCCATTGGCGCGCATCGCAGCAGCACAAGCGCTCGAACTGGTGCGCGAACTTCTGCTGCTGTTCCTCGACCTGGCCACGCCCGAACAAAGGCGCATGCGCCAGTTGCTGGCGCAGATTCCGGCCAGCGAGCTGCTGCAACGCCTGCAGGCGCGCCTGGACTTCCCGCTGCAACCGGCACCACGCCATTGGCAGCCCAGTGCTGCACTCGTGCGCCCACCGGCCGGCATTTATCCACAGGCGCAACCTGACCTGTGCATGGTGGTGGCCGGCGCCCAGCTCGGCCGCCTGCAAGCCGAACAACTGCTCGCCCTGGCTGAGCTGAGCGAACACTATGGCGACGGCGAACTGCGCCTGACGCCCTGGCAAGGTCTGTTGCTGGGCAACGTGCCCGTGAACAACGCCCAGGCGCTGATGACAGCGCTGAGCGAACTGGGTGTGATCAATCAAACCGCCGAGCCGCTGCTCGGCCTGGTCGCCTGCACTGGCTCAGCGGCCTGCGCGCGCGGCCTGGCCGACAGCAAGCAGCACGCCCTGCACCTGGCCGAGCTGCTGCGCACAAACGGCGCCCGCCCGCAGGTGCACCTCAGCGCCTGCCCGCGCAGTTGTGCCAGCGCCCGCGTGCAGCCCTACACCCTGCTGGCCTGCTCGCCCGAGCACTACCAACTCTATCGACGCACCACCGAGGCGACCGGTTTCGGTCAACTGCTGGTGCCCTCCATGACCATCGACGAGGTCGGCGCCTGGTTCGCCGACCACCTTCGCGCAGGACAACCCGATGCTTGATTACATCCGCGACGGCCAGGAAATCTACCGCCGCTCCTTCGCCACCATTCGCGCCGAGGCCAATCTCGACAGCATTCCCGCCGACCTGGAAAAACTCGCCGTGCGGGTGATCCACGCCTGCGGCATGGTCGATGTGGTCGAGGATCTACGCTTCTCACCCGGCGCTGGCACCGCTGGCCGCGCCGCGCTGCTGGCCGGGGCGCCGATCCTCTGCGACGCGCGCATGGTTGCCGAGGGCATCACCCGCCCGCGCCTGCCGGCAGGCAACCAGGTGATCTGCACCCTGCACGATGCCGGTGTGCCGGAGCTGGCCCGTGAGGTCGGCAACACCCGCTCGGCGGTGGCCCTGGAGCACTGGCGCGAACATCTCGAAGGCAGCGTGGTGGTCATCGGCAACGCCCCCACCGCGCTGTTCTACCTGCTGGAAATGCTCGACGCCGGGGCGCCAAAACCGGCGCTGATCATCGGCATGCCGGTGGGCTTTATCGGCGCGGCGGAATCGAAAGATGCGTTGGCCGCCGACAGCCGTGGCGTGCCCTACGTGATCGTGCGGGGCCGTCGCGGCGGCAGCGCCATGGCGGTGGCCGCGGTCAACGCGCTGGCCTCGGAGGTGGAATGATGGCCGGTCGTCTGCTTGGCCTGGGCGTCGGCCCCGGCGACCCCGAGCTGCTCACCCTCAAGGCCCTGCGCCTGCTCAAAGGCGCGCCGGTGGTGGCCTACTTCGTGGCCAAGGCGAAACACAACGCCGGGCACGGTGGTAACGCCTTTGGCATCATCGAGCAGCACCTGGAGGACACCCAACAGCGCCTGCCGCTGGTCTACCCGGTGACCACCGAGAAGCTCGCCGCGCCACTGAGCTACGAGGATGTGATTGCCGACTTCTACGACACCTGCGCCGAGCAGATCGCCCAGTTACTGGACGCAGGCCAGGACGTGGCGGTGATCTGCGAGGGCGACCCGTTCTTCTATGGCTCCTACATGTACCTGCACGACCGCCTGGCCGAGCGCTACGAGGTGGACGTGGTGCCTGGCGTGTGCTCGATGCTCGGCTGCGCCTCGGTGCTCGGCACGCCGCTGGTGTATCGCAACCAATCCTTGAGCGTGCTCTCCGGCGTACTGCCGGAAGACGAGCTGGAACAGCGCCTGCGCGACGCCGAAGCGGCGGTGGTGATGAAGCTCGGACGCAACTTCGACAAGGTGCGCCGCGTGCTGCGCAAGCTCGGCCTGGACGAGCGCGCCCATTACGTCGAACGCGCGACCATGGCCAGCCAGAAGATCGTGCCGTTGGACGAAGTGGAGCCGATGGATTCGCCGTATTTCTCCATGATTCTGGTGCCCGGCCAGAAGTGGCGGGGCTAATCCCGTAGGGCGGGTGCAACCCGCCGACAGCGAACTGGCGGGTTGCACCCGCCCTACCCGTCTCATTGTGGGAGGGGCTTCAGCCGCGACAGTCGCCGCTGAAGCGCCTCCCACGGATCACGCCCCATCCCCGGATTGCATCCGGGCTACAGGATTTGCCGCATGAACATCGTCATCCTCGGCGCCAGCGCGCTGGCCACTGCACAACGCCTCCAGGCGCTTTATCCACAGGCTGTGATCCACGGCCTGCGCGGGCGTGCCGATGGCGCCGAGCGTCACTACGATGAGTTCGGCGAACACCTGCGCGCCCTCTATCGCGCCGGTCAGCCGCTGGTGGTGCTGTGCGCCGCCGGTATCGTCATCCGCAGCCTCGCGGCGCTGCTGGCGGAGAAAGGCGCCGAGCCGCCGGTACTGGCCCTGGCCGAAGACGGCAGCGCCGTGGTGCCACTGCTCGGCGGCCTGGCCGGGGTCAACCGCCTGGCCCGTGAGATCGCCGCGCACCTGGGCGTCACGCCCGCCATCACCACCAGCGGCGAGCTGCGCTTCGGCACCTGTCTGCTGGAGCCACCGGCAGGCTATGCGCTAGCCGATATCCAGCAGGGCAAGCGCTTCGTCAGCGACCTGCTCGGCGGCGAAACCGTACGCATCGAAGGCCAGGCGCCCTGGCTGGAGAACGCGCAGCTACCTGTGGATAACGCCGCCAGCCGGGTTATCCACATCACCGCGCAAGCCCGTCCGGCGCAGCCCGATGAACTGCTGATCCACCCACGCAGCGCCGCCGTGCTGATCGAACGCCCCGGCGCCGATCTGCCCGCGCGCCTGCAACAAGCACTGAGCGCCGCCAACCTGGCGCCGCAAGCGCTGGCCTGCCTGCTCGCGGACAAAAGCTGGATGGCCAACGCCGAACTGCACACAGCAGCCCGTGAGCTGAATCTGCCGCTGCGCTTTATCCACAGCACTGCCGAGCTGCCGCCCGAGCAGCAGGCAGGCGACGGCCTGCGCCTGCTGCTGGGCGAGCAGCCGCTGGATATCGAGCGTCTCGGCCAACGCCGTGGCCGCCTCAGCGTGGTCGGCCTCGGCCCAGGCGCCGCCGAACACATGACCCCCGCCGTGCGCCGCGCCCTCGATGAAGCCGAAGACCTGCTCGGCTACGACACCTACGTGAAGATGGCCGGGCCGCTGCGCGCCGACCAGTGCCTGCACCCCAGCGACAACCGCGAGGAGTTGCAGCGCGCTGCCCATGCCTTCGAACTGGCGGCCAGCGGTCGGCGGGTGGTGATGATCTCCTCCGGCGATCCTGGCGTGTTCGCCATGGCCGCCGCCGTGATGGAGGCGCTGGAAAGCCCGCAGAACGAAGCCTGGCACGGCGTCGAACTGGAAGTGCTGCCAGGCGTGTCCGCCGCCCTGGCCACCGCCGCCAAGGCCGGCGCGCCACTGGGTCATGACTTCTGCCTGATCTCCCTATCGGACAACCTCAAACCCTGGGCGGTGATCGAGAAGCGCCTGGAACATGCCGCCGCAGCGGATCTGGCCATGGCCTTCTACAACCCGATCTCCAAGTCCCGCCCCTGGCAGCTCGGGCGCGCCTTGGAGCTGCTGCGCCAGCACCGCGCCGCCGACACCCTGGTGGTGCTCGGCCGCGATATCGGCCGCCCCGCCGAAGCGCTGCGCAGCCTCACCCTCGGCGAGCTGACGCCGGAGATGGTCGACATGCGTACCCTGGTGATCATCGGCTCCAGCCAGACCCGTCGCTTCCCCCGCGCCGACGGCGGCGAGTGGGTGTATACGCCGCGCTGGTATCCCGCCCAGGCCGACTAAACCATCGCCCTCCAGCAGGCTTGCCAAGCGTTTGGAGCGGTCGCGGCTGAAGCCGCTTCTACGCCGTGGGTTTGGCTTGGCGGCGCATCGTCCCAGGCGTGCTACCGAAACGCTGGCGAAACAGCTTGCCCAGGCTGGCATCGCTGACGCCAATCTCGGCTGCTGGCGCTGACCGCCGTGCGCGTACGCCCATGGCTGCAGCGCGGCGGCCGCACCTTCAAGCGCAGTTGCGGCGTGCTCTTCGTGTTGATCGGCGTGGCTCTGCCGCTGGCGCGCTGAAAAATCTGGCGCCCCGTCAAATATCCACCGCTGTAAATTCAACACTTTACACACTCAACGTGGCACAGTTGCGCGACGTCTAAATCGCTGAATAGGACATGCCCGTGGCCATACGCTACCTATCCGGGCTGCAATGGAACTTGCGCAGCCTCATTGTCATCCTTGCGTCATTCATTTACCTGATCACCCTGGCCAACAGCTTCTACGCCAGTTACCGCGTACAGAAGCAAACGCTGATCGATACCACGCTGGAAGCCAACCAGGCTTATGCGGCCAAGCTTGCCTCCAGCATCGATATCTATTTACGCGTCGCGCAACAGCAACTGGCCTATAACGCCGAGCAAATCGCACGCAAGTTCGACAATTACGACGAACTGCTCAATGAGAGCAACCGCCTGCGCCTGCAAACAGAGAGCTTCAACTCCGTGGTCATCGTCGACGCGCAAGGCGTCGTGCGGGCGACCTCGCCCGAGGCCCTGAGCATTCGTGGCAAGCACCTGAAAACCCAGGGCGCGCTGCAAGCGTTGCAGGAAAAACGCCCGCTAATCTCCAAACCCTACGTGTCGAGCACCAACCGACTGCTGATCTTCATTTCGCAACCGATCGTCGATCAGAACGGCCAATACCTGGGTTACGTGGGGGGCAGTATCTACCTCAAGGAACCCAGCATTCTCAACAAACTACTGGCCGATCATTACTACCGCGACGGATCACAGGTCTACGTTGTCGACAAAAGCGAACGCCTGCTCTTTCATCCCCAGCAAGAGCGTATCGGCAGCACCTTCAACGACGGCCTGTCCGGCAACCAAAACGGCTCCAGGCGCCTTACCGATGAAGACGGCCTGGATATGCTCAGCGGCTTCGCTCAGGTGCCCATGGCCGAATGGGAAGTCGTCGCGCAGAAGCCCACGGAGAGCTCGTTGAAGGGCCTGAAGTATCAAATGCGCGATGTGATCATCAACACCGTGCCGCTGGCATTGATCGCTCTGCTCCTGATCCTGTGGTACTCGAAGATCATCACCCGCCCCCTGCATGAGCTGGCTCAAGGCGCCAGCAAGATGGGCGAACTGCAGTCCGACGCGCGCATCGGCACGGTCAATACCTGGTATCAGGAGTCCGCCGAAATTCAGCGCGCTCTGATGGTCGGCGTCAATCTGCTGCACGAACGCATCGGCAAGCTGCACCAGGACGTACAGACCGACCCGATGACGGCCCTGTACAACCGCCGTGGCCTGGAACAGGCACTGACGCTATGGGAAACCGAAGAGCGTCCATTCGCCCTGCTGATGCTGGACATCGATCACTTCAAGCGTATCAACGACACCTTCGGCCACGATGCCGGTGACCGGGTGCTGATCTGGCTGGCCTCACTCATGCGTGACAACTCGCGCAGTGGCGACCTGCTCTGCCGCATGGGCGGCGAAGAGTTCGCCATGCTCCTGCCCAATGCCAGCGTCGAAACCGCGCAGCAGGTCGCCGAGCGCTTACGCGAGCAGGTGGCAAACACGCCGATTGAAGGCATCGGTACGATCACCCTGTCTATCGGTATCGCCCTTTGGCCCGAGCACGGCAACAGCTTCAAGCAACTCTTCAAGCTGGCAGACGAACAGCTCTACCAGGCCAAGAGCTCGGGGCGCAATCAGACGCGCATCGCCTCGAAGCAGCCGCAATACAGCTAACCCGGATTGCCACCCTCGCCCCGCACTACGGCCTGAACCAACGGCCAGTGCGAGGCGCAGCCCGCCGCCAGGTCGCTCACAGCAACGTCGTCGTCGCCTGCAAAGCGTTCGCCAGCCCACGCGCTCCGTAACCTGCCTGAAGCCGTCTAACTCAGGGATCAGGAGCGCCGTATGAATGCCATCCACACGAGTGCGCAGGTGAGCCCAGCCACCTTGCGCAAGGTGATAGCCGCCTCGGCCATCGGCAACTTTGTTGAGTGGTTCGACTTTGCGGTCTATGGCTTTCTTGCCGTGACCATCTCCGGGCTGTTCTTTCCGCAAGGCAATCCGACGCTAGCGCTCTTGCAGACCTTCGCGGTGTTCGCCGTATCGTTCGCCCTGCGCCCACTGGGCGGGATCTTCTTCGGCACGCTTGGCGACCGCATCGGGCGCAAACGCGTGCTGTCGATCACCGTGCTGATGATGGCCGCCAGCACCACGCTGATCGGTCTACTGCCAACCTACGCCAGCATCAACCTGCTCGCCCCGCTGCTGCTGGCCCTGGCGCGCTGCCTGCAGGGTTTCTCCGCTGGGGGTGAGTATGCAGGTGCCTGCGCCTTTGTTATGGAACACGCACCTACCGAGCGCAAGGCGCGCTATGGCAGCTTCGTGCCGGTGTCGACCTTTCTCGCCTTCGCCTCGGCAGCCGGCCTGGTGTTCGGCCTCGATTTGTTGATCAGCGACGAGCAGATGAAGGCCTGGGGCTGGCGCCTGCCATTTTTGATCGCCGCACCGCTGGGCTTGGTCGGTCTGTACATGCGCCTGCGCCTGGATGAGTCGCCCGCCTTCCGGGCCATGGCCGCCGAACCAGCGCCGGAGCATTCGCCGCTGCGCGAAACCCTGCGCAACCATGGCGCGACCATCGCCTGCCTAGGCGCATTCATCTCGGCCACAGCCCTGTCGTTCTACATGTTCAGCACCTACCTGAGCACCTATATGCAGGTGGTCGGCGGCGCCAGCCGTTCCACCGCCCTGCTGGCCAACCTGATGGCGCTGGTCTTCGCCGCTCTGCTGTGCCCATTCGTCGGGCGTTACTCGGACTGGGTCGGTCGGCGCCGCACCATTCTGACCGCCTGCCTGGCATTGATCGTCGCGGTGTATCCGGCGTTTTCCCTGGCCAGCTCGGGGCTACTGCTGCCCTCGGCATTCGGCGCCATGCTGCTGGCTGTTGGCGCGGTGATCTGCGGCGTGGTCACCGCCGTGCTGCTCTCCGAGCAGTTCCCGACGCGGGTGCGCTACACCGCCTCAGCCTTCACCTACAACGTGGCCTACACCCTCTTCGGCGGCACCGCGCCGCTGGTGGCCACCTGGCTGATCGAGCAGAGCGGCGAGCGCATGGCACCGGCTTACTATCTGATCGTTATGGCCCTGATCGCCCTGATCGGCGGCATGGCGCTACCGGAGTCGTCGAAGCGGCCACTGAACTACCAACAGTGAGGCGCTTGTGAGCGTCGCCAAGCGTTATCACGCCGCCTGTCTAGTACGCTGATCGCACGCGGCATCCTCGGCGTTATGCGCTATATCGTTTGAGGCGACTAGAAGGCTTGTCGCCTCATACGCCATCCGTGATGATGTCACGTCGTTATCATCATTGAGCAGGCCACACCGTGCGTATTCTGCCCCCCTCTGCGCTCAACGAGTCGGAACGTCAGGCACTCGTGTATCGACTGCGTTGCTTCGAGGGCATCGAAGATCCGATCTTCGAGCAAGTGGTCTCGTTGAGCGCCCGTTATTTCAATCTGCCCATCGCGCTGATCTCCATTGTCGACGACAACCGCCAGTGGTTCTGGGCACGGACTGGCCTGAAGGCCAGTGAGACACCACGAGGGGACTCTTTTTGCGCCTTCGCCATCCTCGGCCAGGATCTCTTCGAGATCTGCGATGCCACCCTCGATAAGTGCTTCAAGGACAATCCGCTGGTTACCGGCGAGCCCGGCATCCGCTATTACGCCGGCTTCCCACTGGTGACACAGAGCGGGCTGGCGCTCGGCAGTTTGTGCGTGATCGATACCCGACCTCGCCCGCCCATGTCCGAGTCAGAACGGGCCATGCTGAAAAGTTTCGCGGCGATGGTTATGACGCGCATCGAGGAGCTGCGTCATAGCAACTACATCGACGCCGCGAGCGGACTGCTCAATCGCCTGCGTTTCGAGCAGGACGTACAGGCCCATCGGCAACGCCAGCAGAACACCCTGGTCGTCGCTGCCGATGTGGTGGCACCGAGTTTTCTCAATCGTATCGTCAAGGTGCTCGGTTACCCCTTCTCCAACCAACTGTTGCAAGGCATCAAGCAACGCCTGGAAGCGCTGCACGATGTCCCGATGTACAAGATCAGTCTGACCCGCTTCGGCCTGATCCTGCCCGCGCAGACCGATATCGAGCAATTGGCGGCGGCAGTGGCTCGCCAGTTCGAACATCCAATCGACTGCGACGGTATCCCTATTCAGATCTCGCCAGGGCTTGGGGTTTTTCACCTGAAGGCCGACGACAGCAACGATGACTGGCTGCGCCTGCTGGTCAGCAGTGCCGACCACGCCCGCGAGCATGGCGAGAGCTGGAACCAGTACGACCCGCTTCTCGATGCCACGCAGCAGCGTGCCTTTCTCCTGCTCACCGCCCTCAGTACAGCGGTGCACAGCGAGAACCAGCTCCACCTCGAATACCAACCCAAGGCCAAACTGGCCAACGGTCAGATTACTGGTGCCGAAGCCCTGCTGCGCTGGCGGCACCCCACACTGGGCGCGGTGAGCCCGGCAGAATTTATCCCGCTGGCGGAGAAAACCGCCCTGATGCGCCCGCTAAGCCTCTGGGTCGCTCGCCACGTTATCGCGCAAGCCGCGCTCTGGTGGCAGCAAGGCCGCGCCTGGAAAGTCTCCTTCAACCTCTGTGCGGCGGATGTGGAGGACGACCAGTTCGTCGATCAGCTTATCGACCTGCTGCAAACGCATTCGCTGCCCGCTGCAGCCATCGAACTGGAATTCACCGAAAGCGCCCTGATGACGCGCCCCGAAGACGCCCGACGTAATTTGCTGCGCCTGCGTGAACTCGGCGTAGGGCTGGCCATCGACGACTTTGGCACCGGCTACAGCAACTGGATCTACCTGCGCGACTTGCCAGCCAATTGCCTGAAGCTCGACCGCTCACTGACCGCCAACCTGCTCCACGACAGCCGCACCCTGAGCGTCGTGCAGGCAATCGCCCAACTGGCCAAACAGCTTGGCTACCACGTGGTGGCCGAAGGCGTGGAAACGGCTGAACTGCAAGCCCTGCTGGCCAGCCTCGGTTGTGACGAAATGCAGGGTTACCACCTGGCCAAGCCGATGCCCCCTGCACGGCTGATCGAGTGGCTGGCGTCGCGCCAGGAAGCCTAGCACCGCGCCCACCCAGCCTTCGCGCCAGCGTGACCCATCCCTCGCCATCGTCATCAGACACACTCTGCGCCTGTTCAACGGACCCCTGCATGCCGCCTCT
This sequence comes from Pseudomonas sp. 8Z, assembly GCF_902506535.1. Lineage (GTDB taxonomy): Bacteria > Pseudomonadota > Gammaproteobacteria > Pseudomonadales > Pseudomonadaceae > Aquipseudomonas. The sequence goes on along the minus strand of NZ_LR733826.1, from coordinate 2,358 downwards.
GCCGTCTACCGCTCGTCTGAGCCTGCTGACTCTCGCCTGCGTCACCAGCCACATCGCCCTCGCCGCACAACCCTTGCAGCTCGACGCCCTGCACATCGATGACATGCAGCCCAGCGAGGCACAAGCCGCGCGCGAAGACCTCGCACAGGTACCCGGCGCCAGCAACCTGGTGGACATGGCCAAGGTCGAGCAGGGGCGCGTGGGCGGCGTTGCCGATGTGCTGGCCTACCAGCCCGGCGTCTATGCCCAATCGCCCGGCAACGAAGGGGTGAAGATCAGCGTGCGTGGCTCAGGCATCAACCGAGGCCCCGGCTCGCACGCCTCCGGCACCCATATCCTGCTCGACGGCCTGCCGCTGACGGGTTCTGGCGGCACGCCCTACGAATTGCTGGAACCCTTGTGGATAAGTCGCGCCGAGGTGCTGCGTGGCGCCAATGGCCTCACACGTGGTTCGCTGGCCCTGGGCGGCGCCATCGACTACATCAGCCACACCGGCTACACCGCGCCCAAGCTGCAACTGCGCTATGAAGTCGGCAGCCATGGCTACCAGAAGCGCAACATCGCCTCCGGTCAGGTGCTGGGCGATTTTGACTACTACCTCGCCCTCACCGACAGTGAAACCGACGGCTATCAGGATCACTCATCGGGCCAGGGCAAAGGCATCGCCGCCAACTTCGGCTATCGCCTCAACGACACCCTGGAAACGCGCTTTTACCTGCGCTACCGCGAAACCGAGCACGAAACGCCCGGCCGCCTGAGCAAGGCACAGATCGAGCATGACCCACGCACCGCCGCCAGCAGCAACCTGAGCATCGATGCCCACCGCGACCAACCCGGCAGCACCTGGCTGGCCAACAAGACCACCTGGCAAATCGACGACGACTCCACCCTGGTGGCCGGCCTGGCCTACCACCACTACCCCATGGATATCGTCGAAAACCGCTACCAGAACACCGGTTACCGCATACGAGTGGATTACAGCGATATCAGCGGCACCTTGAACTACAACCGTCGGCATACCCTGTTCGGCCTGGACAGCACCACCACCATCGGTTTTCGCTCGACGACCAACCTGCCCAGTAGCCAATCCCGAGAAACTGCCGACGGCCCGCTGACCGTGACACCTAGACCCGGTAATGGCTCGCCAGCAAGTTACCCAGCCGGCACCCTGATGCGCGCCTACGAACACCTGGGTTCGGACAACGTGCTGCACCTCAGCAACGACACCGAACTGGCCCCGGATCTGTGGCTGACCAGCGGCCTGGCACTGATCTACACCCGCCGCGAAGTGCAAGTGACCCAGCCAGCCACCGACGACACACTCAGCCAGCACACCTGGGACTACGCCCCACGCCTCGGCCTGCGCTACCAGCTCACCCCCGACGTACAGCTATTCGGCAATATCAGCCGCTCGGTGGAGCCGCCGCATGCCTGGTCGATGCTCTGGAGCTCGCCGCTGCGCTTCCCGGACAGCAATCTGCCCTCTAGCAACCGCCAGCGGGCGCCAATCTCGCTGGACAACCAAACCGCCACCACCTTCGAGGTCGGCGGACGCGGTGATTCCGCATTGGGCCAGTGGGAGCTGACCTACTACTACTCGCAGGTACGCCACGAACTGCTCACCGTCGAAATCGAGCCCAACGTCTTCGCCGAATCCAACGCCAGCCCCACCGTGCACCAGGGCATCGAAGTCGGCCTGAGCAGCCCGCTGTGGCAAGGCGGCGCGGCGGGCGCCCTGAGCCTGCGCCAGGCCTACACCTTCAGCGACTTCCACTACCGGGATGACGACGCCTTCGGCGACAACCGCCTGCCCGGCCTGCCGCGCCACTACTACCAAGCCGAAGTCCGCTACGACCACCCGAGCGGCTTCTACGCTGGCGTGAATACCCAGTACGCCTCGAAGGTCGCCGTGGACTACGCCAACTCCTACTACGCCGACGCCTACGCCACCTTCGGCGCCACCCTCGGCTACGCCTCGCCAAAAGACGACTGGCAAGCCTGGCTCGACCTGCGCAACCTCACCGACAAACGCTACGCCGCCACCGTGACGCCGGGCTATAACGACAACGGCGCGGATATAGCGCGCTCCACGCCTGGGGAAGGGTTTGGGGTGTATACGGGGGTTTCTTGGAGTTGGTTGTGAGGGAGGCATATACAGCTAACAAGGAACGCTGGAAACGTCTCGTACATTCTCAGCCGCCTAGCCTATTCACTCATATACAGGCATTGACCTAAGGATGGTCTGAAAAAGACTTCCCGAATCTGTTGAAATACGCTGATCCCGCCAGCCGAGTTTTTCCATGAAGCAGATGACCTTCGCCGACGCCGAGTACGCAGGTAAGCGCAAGCAGACCCGCA
>NZ_LR733835.1 GCF_902506535.1 Pseudomonas sp. 8Z | reverse complement strand
CGAGACTGTCAGATTTTTTGTGTGCGGGCGTTAACGCCCGTCACCCGACGGACAGTGAATTCACCAGGCGGGCCTGGTGAAGCGATCTCCGTAAAGGATCGCGAATTGATTCATGGCTCCCTTCCAATCATTCGCGGCTCTGCCCCAATTGGCCGTGATATTGCGCAACGCCAGCCAGATCAATTTGGTAGCGGCTTCGTCATTCGGGAAGTGCCCACGCGTCTTGATGATCTTGCGTAGCTGAGCGTTCAGGCTCTCGATGGCGTTGGTGGTATAGATCACCTTGCGTATCGCCTGAGGAAACACGAAGAACGGGATCACACGATCCCAGGCCCGGCGCCACGCAGCAACCACCGTGGGATACTGCCGGCCCCATGGCCCTGCTTCAAACTCGTTCAGCGCTTGCTCCGCGGTCTCTGCGTTCAGCGCTTGGTAAATCGGCTTCAGCGCTTTGGCCAGTCCCTTGCGCTTGTCCCAGGAAGCGTAGTCCAGGCTGTTGCGGATCAGGTGGACGATGCAGGTCTGCAGGGTCGTTTCTGGATAAACCGCTGCCAGCGCTTCGGGCATCCCCTTGAGACCGTCAGTGACGGCAATCAGCACATCCTCAACGCCCCGATTGCGCAAGTCGTTGAAGACCTTGAGCCAGAACTTGGCGCCCTCGGTATTTTCGATCCAGATACCCAGAATGTCACGGCTACCATCGGGTAAAACCCCCAAGGCCAAGTAGATCGCCTTGTTACGCACCATGCCTTCGTCGCGGATCTTCACACGCAAGGCATCGAAGAAAATCACGGGATACATCGGCTCAAGCGGTCGCTGTTGCCACGCCCCCACTTCCTCCATGACGGCGTCAGTCACCGAGCTGATGAAGTCATGGGAGACGTCCGTGCCGTACTGCTCCTGCAGGAATGCTCGAATCTCCCGCACCGTCATACCGCGGGCATACATGGCGATGATCTTGTCGTCGAACCCGGTGAAACGACGCTCATGCTTGGGAATCAGGATGGGCTCGAAGCTGCCATTGCGATCACGTGGAATGTCCAGTTTCAGCGGCCCGTCATCGGTCTGCATCGTCTTGCCACTGGTTCCGTTGCGCTGGTTATCGCTGCCTTCGGGGCGCTCAGCACCGGCGGGATAACCCAAGTGATGGCTGAGCTCCGCTCCCAGAGCTCGCTCGACCAACGCTTTCTTGAAAGCCATCGAAATGTCTTGAATAGACTCGGCCGTCATCGGGCCTGTGACGAACTGTTCGACCAGCTCCTTAGGAATCTCAGGCAGCTCTTTCTTGGCCTTGATGGCCGGGGTCTTTTTGCTAGGCATGTCATGCACCTTAAACGCATGTGATGCCCGAACA
>NZ_LR733827.1 GCF_902506535.1 Pseudomonas sp. 8Z | reverse complement strand
CAGCGCCATGCAAACACCGTGGGAGGGGCTTTAGCCGCGACAGTCCATGCCTAGCAGGACACCCAGACATACACCCGGATGTTTGCACCGCCTGGCAGCGTTACAGAACCGTAGGATGGGTAGAGCAACGCGAAACCCGTCAACCGGCTACCGGGTTTCGCTGCGCTCTACCCAGGCTACTTACTGCGCCTGGCGTAGCGGGCTTTTCTGTGGGGCGCAGGTCAGCACGCGTAGAGCCTTCGCCTGCAAAAGCTCGCGGCTAAAGCCCCTCCCACAGCGCCATGCAAACACCGTGGGAGGGGCTTTAGCCGCGACAGTCCATGCCTAGCAGGACACCCAGACATACACCCGGATGTTTGCACCGCCTGGCAGCGTTACAGAACCGTAGGATGGGTAGAGCAGCGCGAAACCCATCAGCCGACCACCGGGTTTCGCTGCGCTCTACCCAGGCTACTTACTTCAGACAAATCATTAAACGACTCGCTTTGAGACATGCTTGAAATCCCTTAGCCTTTCTAGGCTCAGCGCAAAATAGTTTTTTAACTTTGTAAATGGGACTGTCGATATTTCTCCCCATAATCTGGACTAGCCATAGGCATAATCCGAAGCACCATCGCCGATACCTCACCCCCCAACCTCCCCCGTCTCCAACTTGCGCCAGAGCAAGCGCACCGCCGCCTTGCGCACCAGGGCGCAGCGGTACAGGCGGATTTCCAGCGGGATCTGCCAGTGCTCGCCGCCGCAGATGGCCAGCTCGCCCCGCGCCAGTTCGGCGGTGACCGACAGGCGCGGCACCCAGGCCACGCCCATGCCTTGCAGGGCCATGCTCTTGAGGCTGTCGGCCATGGCGGTTTCGTACACCGTGGTCGAACGCAGCACGCGCTGGCGCAGCAGCAGGTTCACCGAGCGCCCAAGGAAGGCGCCGGCGCTGTAAGCCAGCAGTGGGATGGCCTGGCCGCTGTCGAGGTCGAACAGCGGCGCGCCATCCTCGCCGGTGGCGCACACCGGCAGCATGGCGGTGGTGCCCAGGTGCAGGGAGGGGAAGATTTGCGGGTCCATCTGCAGCGCCGCGTCGGGGTCGTAGTAGGCGAGGATCAGGTCGCAGGCGCCTTCGCGTAGCGAGTGCACCGCCTCGCCCACATTGGTCGCTACCAGACGGGTGTTGAGCGGTAGGCCATCACGCCGCAGAGCTGCGATCCAGGGCGGGAAGAAGCCCAGGGTCAGCGAGTGCGCGGCAGCGATCTGCAGCACTTCGCCCTGCTGGCCCTCCAGATGATGCAGGTGCCGCACCACTTCACCGAGTTGCTCGACCAGGCTGCGGGCGGTGACCAAAAACAGTTTGCCGGACTCGGTCAGTTCGATCGGCGTGCAGGAGCGATCCACCAGGGTCAGCCCCAGGCTGTTCTCCAGGCTACGAATGCGGCGGCTGAAGGCGGGCTGGGTGACGAAGCGTTTTTCGGCGGCCTGGGAGAAGCTGCGCGTGGCGGCCAGGGTGACGAAATCTTCCAGCCATTTGGTTTCCAGGTTCATTGCAGGCTCCGCATGAGCAAGACCGGGGCTTGAATTGGCACTCCCGGATTGCATCCGGGCTACGCGGTACGTCCGAAGTCATGCGGACGTCACGGCAACATTATGCCGATCTTGCATGACCCAGCAAGCAACGGCATTGGCGAAAATATCGGTAGAGCGCCTAATCTAAGGGCATCGCGGCACTTGCCGCATCTCCCAGAGAGTCTGTCTCATCATGTCCGCTGCTGCATCATTCCGCGTCGAAAAAGACCTGCTTGGCACCCTCGAAGTCCCGGCCGATGCCTATTACGGCGTCCAGACTCTGCGCGCCGTGCAGAACTTCCGCCTGTCTGGTGTGCCGCTGTCGCACTACCCGAAACTGGTAATCGGCCTGGCCATGGTCAAGCAGGCCTCGGCGGACGCCAACCGCGAGCTGGGCCATCTGTCCGCCGCCAAGCACACGGCGATCAGCACCGCCTGTGCGCGCATCATTCAGGGTGAGTACCACGAGCAGTTCGTGGTCGACATGATTCAGGGCGGCGCCGGCACCTCGACCAACATGAACGCCAACGAGGTGATCGCCAACATCGCCCTGGAAGCCATGGGCCACGAGAAGGGCGAGTACCAGTACCTGCACCCGAACAACGATGTGAACATGGCGCAGTCGACCAACGACGCCTACCCAACTGCCATTCGCCTGGGCCTGCTGCTCGGCCACGAGAGCCTGCTGAGCGCGCTGGACAAGCTGATTCAATCGCTGGCGGCCAAGGGCCTGGAGTTCGGCCACGTGTTGAAGATGGGCCGCACGCAGTTGCAGGATGCCGTGCCGATGACCCTCGGTCAGGAATTTAACGCCTTCGCCACCACCCTCGGTGAAGACCTGCAGCACCTGAAGATGCTGGCACCGACCCTGCTGCACGAAGTCAACCTGGGCGGCACCGCCATCGGCACCGGCATCAACGCCGACCCGAAATATCAAGCCCTGGCCGTCAAGCGCCTGGGCGTGATCAGCGGCCATCCAGTCAAGCCGGCCGCTGACCTGGTCGAGGCTACCAGCGACATGGGCGCCTTCGTGCTGTTCTCCGGCATGCTCAAGCGCACCGCGGTCAAACTGTCGAAGATCTGCAACGACCTGCGCCTGCTGTCGAGTGGCCCGCGCACCGGCATCAACGAAATCAACCTGCCGCCGCGCCAGCCCGGCAGCTCGATCATGCCGGGCAAGGTCAACCCGGTGATCCCGGAAGCGGTCAACCAGGTGGCCTTCGAAGTGATCGGCAACGACCTGGCGCTGACCATGGCGGCCGAAGGCGGCCAACTGCAGTTGAACGTGATGGAGCCGCTGATCGCCTACAAGATCTTCGACTCGATCCGCCTGCTGACCCGCGCCATGGATATGCTGCGCGAGCTGTGCATCGACGGCATCACCGCCAACGAAGCGCATTGCCGCGCGCTGATGGAAAACTCCATCGGCCTGATTACCGCGCTCAACCCCTACATCGGCTACGAGAACGCCACGCGGATCGCCAAGGTCGCGCTGGAAAGCGGTCGCGGCGTACTGGAATTGGTGCGTGAGGAGAAACTGCTGGATGACGCCACTCTGGACGACATCCTGCGCCCCGAGAACATGATCGCCCCGCGTCTGGTTCCCCTACAGGGTTGATCGCTCACATGAATACGCCGCCCATTGGGCGGCGTATTCATTTAGGCCCGCGAAGGTACTCAAGCACCGGGCAATACACTCAGGCCAAGCGGACGGCCCCAAAACAATGACAATCCGGGTAATAACCACATGAGTCAGAGCAAAACCGCTTCCCCTTCCTTCCTGGCCCGCGTGCCGCTGTGGCAGCAGATCCTCGTCGGCCTGGCGCTCGGTGTCGTCGTCGGCATGCTGTTCAAAAGCGGCGCCCAGGCGCTGATGCCGGTCGGGACGCTGTTTCTCAATGCGATCAAAATGCTGATCGTGCCGCTGGTGTTCATTTCCCTGGTGGCGGGCATCACCGCCATGAGCGACAGCGCAAAACTTGGGCGCATCAGCGTCAAAACCATCACCATCTACCTGATTACCACTGCCTTCGCGGTAAGTATCGGCCTGCTGTTCGGCACCCTGTTCAGCCCCGGTGAAGGCATGCACATGGTCGCCAGCGGCAGCGCAGAGGCCAAGCAGGCGCCGTCGCTGGTGCAAATTCTGGTAGGCCTGGTGCCGACCAACCCGGTGACTGCCTTCGCCGAAGGCAACATCTTGCAGATCATCGTCTTCGCCATCGCCCTGGGCGTGAGCATGAACCTGGTGGGCGAGAAGGCCGCACCGGCGATTCGCCTGTTCGACAGCCTGGCCGAAGTGCTCTACAAGCTCACCGACCTGGTGATGCGCTTCGCCCCCATCGGCGTGTTCGCGCTGATCGCCGGCGTGGTTGCCTCCCATGGCATCGAGGTGTTGCTGCCACTGGCCGGCGTGATCGGGGTGATCTACCTGGCCAGTCTGGCTCATCTGCTGCTGATCTACGGCGGCCTGATCGGCGGCCTGGCACGCCTCAGCCCGCTGCGTTTCTTCCGTGGCATCGCCCCGGCGTTGGCAGTGGCCTTCAGTACTTCGAGCAGCTCCGGCACCCTGCCGGTGTCCATCGAGTGCGCGCGCAAGAACCTCGGCGTCTCGCAAGGCGTGGCAGGCTTCGTGCTGCCGGTCGGCGCCACCATCAACATGGACGGCACCGCCATCTACCAGGGCGTACTGGCGCTGTTTATCGCCCAGGCCTTCGGCATCGACCTCAATGCCGGCCAATACCTGATGATCATTCTGACCGCCACCCTGGCATCCATCGGCACTGCCGGTATTCCTGGCGCGGGTCTGATCATGCTCGGCCTGGTACTAAGCTCGGTGGGCCTGCCGCTGGAAGGCGTGGCGCTGATCGCCGGTATCGACCGCATCCTCGACATGGCGCGCACCACGGTGAACGTGGCCGGTGACCTGATGACCACTACCCTGGTGGGCAATAGCGAGAAAGAGCTGGATCGCGATATCTACAACAGCGACAACGCGGCCTGAGCAACGCTTTTCATAGGAGGCCTCACCAGCCTCTCCACTTTGGGATGGCCACGACCATCCCTTTTTTTATTCTTCGCGAAATATTGGGGGGCAGTCGGTGTTGATACCGGGCGGGTAAGTTTGTTTGTTTTTTGGTGTTCTGGACGCCGCTACGGTGTATTCGGATACTCCGGGTTTCGCCCCCTCGGGCGACTCAATTTTCTTTGAGCTCGGATTGCCGCCCAGCACAAAGAAAAGTAAGCAAAAGAAACGCACCCCCACCATCCGGGTCTCGCTTCGCTCGACTTCCCTCACTCCGGCACCGCTCCGGGGTCGGCTTGCAAGGGCCATCCATGGCCCTTCAAGCGGGGCCGCCATCGGTATCTCGCGGCATCCATGCCGCTCGCCCCCTGCGCAATGCCTACGTTCGGCCTCCTGAAGGGGGAGTTAGCGCGCCTGAACGTACAGTTATTCCGAGCATGCCCGGCGTGCTCTGGTAGCTATGGAGCCTCGATTTGGCTGTCGAATTAAACCAATAGTTTCATTCGCGCAGTTTCATGCATTGAACAGCTTGCCGGCTTGCAGTCGGCATGCCGGTCAGCCCTATGGCTGACTTCATGTTCAATCACTCCACGCTAATTCTGGGTTACCGCAGGTTTAGGCGCGTGCAGAGCCCGCCCAGGAGGGCGAACGGAATCGTCGTGGAAGAGGTTGAACGACATGGATGTCGCGAGAGCCGCGATGGGCCAGGGATGGCCCACCGCGGCGGGCCTCTGGAACGGCGATGGAGTGAGCGAACCCTCGCGCAGCGAGGGCCGGATGAAAGGGCGGAGGTTTTGGTTACTTTGCCCGCAAAGTGACTCGCCCGGGAGGGCGAAACCAGAAACATCAGCAAAAACGCGGCAATTCGGAACTGACAACAGAACAACCAACACCGTATTGCCCGTCCGGTATCAGGACTATTGACCCAATACTCCGCGAACACCCTTTTGCGTGCAGATTGCAGGCACACAGATCGCGGCTGAAGCCCCTCCTACAAACAGAGCTTCCAGGCCTGCCGGAGCCGCTGCACGGCATCGATGATCTGCACCTCGGGCACGGCGGCAAAACCCAGCACCAGGCCGGCGCGGGCATCCTCCGGCACCTGACTATCGGGCAACCAGTAGCCGCTCAAGCCGTTCATCTCGACTCCAGCAGCCCGCGCGGTACTGACCAGTTCCTGCTCGCGAGCCAGGCTCGCCACTCTCACACACAGGTGCAACCCAGCCTCCACGGCGGGTAACGGCGCGCAGCCGGGAATCGCCTGCGGCCACTCACGCAGCAGGGTGTCGCGCCGCGCTCTGGCCGCCTGGCGCATGCGTCGGATATGTCGCTGGAAGTGCCCGGCGGCGATGAACTCGGCCATCACCGCCTGGGTGCCGATCTCCATATGGCGCATGTCCAGCGCCAGACGCTGGGCGAAGGCCCCGGCCAGCGAGGGCGGCAACACCAGGTAGCCGAGGCGTAGGGCAGGGAAAGCCAGCTTGCCGAAGGTGCCGACGTAGATCACCCGCTGCTGCCGATCCAACGCCGCCAACGGTGCCAGAGGCGTGCCGCTGTAGCGGTATTCGCCATCGTAGTCATCCTCGACGATCCAGCCGCCCTCGCGCTTGGCCCACTCCAGCAGCGCCAGGCGCCGAGGCAGCGACAGGGTCACGCCGGTCGGGTATTGGTGCGATGGCGTCAGATACACCAGGCGGCAGCCGTCGATCCCTTGCAGCGCCTCGACCTGCAGCCCCTCGTTATCCAGTGCTACGCCGCACACTTGCGCACCGGCCACGGCGAAGGCATGCCCGGCAGCGCCGTAGCCTGGGCTTTCCACCGCCACGCGGTCACCCGGCTGGATCAGCAATTGCGCGCACAGGCTGATGGCCTGCTGCGCGCCGCAGGTGATGACGATGTGCCGCGGGTCGCACTCCAGCCCACGTGCATTGCGCAGATAGACGGCAATCAGCTCGCGTAGACGCCAATCACCCGCCGGATCGCCATAGCCCAGACGCGCCAGCGCGGGCTTGCGCCAGAAGCGCGCCTGCAGGCGCGCCCAGGTCTGGAAAGGGAACAGATCAAAGGCCGGCACACCAATGCGAAACGCGCGTGGCGCCTCCACCGGCGGCGGTGTCAGGTGGTGCTGTTGCAGGCGTTGCAGGGCCGGGCTGCCGTACACATTGCTTGGCGTCGGCGCGGGCAGGGGGCGCTGGCGCACAAGCTCGGCGACATAGGTGCCATCGCCGACGCGGCCGGCGACATAACCCTCGGCATAGAGCTGATCGAGCGCGCGCGTCACCGTATTGCGTGAAATCCCGAGCAACTGGGCCAATTCACGGCTGGCAGGCAGGCGCGTACCGCCCACCAGGCGACCATCGAGGATGCGCTCGCGCAGCGCCTGGTAGAGCTGACGAGCCAGGCCCTGGCCAGGCTGCAGGTGAATGCCGGAAAGATCGAAGGGCAGGGCGGGCGAGTGGCTCATGATGGCAGCAATTGGCTCTATCAAAGTCATCGTAAATGGATCTTACGCAAGGCCAATATCCTGCCTAGCATGCGCCTATCACGCCAGGAAAAGTTGCCATGTATCGCGCCGCCGCCTTTCGCCAAGATGACCTGACAACGCTGCACGCGCAGATCCACGCCAGCGGCCTGGCCCTACTCAGTAGCGCCGGTGAGCAAGGGCTACAGGCCAGTCATCTGCCGCTGTTGCCGGCTGCCGATGAAGGCGAGTTTGGCACCCTGTACGGCCACTTCGCCCGCGCCAATCCGCACTGGCGCGATTTGGCCAGCGGCGCCGAAGCCCTGGTGGTATTCAGCGGCCCGGACGCCTACGTGCATCCGGGCTGGTATCCGAGCAAAGCCGAGCACGTCAAGGTGGTGCCAACCTGGAACTACATCGCCGTGCATGCCTGGGGCCAGGCCGAGGTGCTCGATGAGCCCGCACGTCTGCTGCAGTTGCTCAGCCGCCTCAGCGAGCACCACGAACAGGGCCGCCCGCAGCCCTGGGCGGTCCGCGATGCGCCACGCGACTACCTCGACGCCATGCTGCGCGCCATCGTCGGTTTCGCCCTGCCGATCCGCCGCATCGAAGGCCAATGGAAACTCAGCCAGAACCGCTCGCAGGCCGATCAGGCTGGCGTACGTGCCGGCCTGGCCGCATCAGCCAAGCCGCGTGAGCGCGAACTGGCCGCGCAGATGAACCCCAGTGACTGACCTCGAAGGAAAGACCCCATGCTCGACATCCGCCCCATCAGCACCGCAGATCACGCCGCCTGGCTGCCGCTGTGGCAGGGCTACCAGCGCTTCTACCAGGCTGATATTCCCGCCGAAACCACTGCACTAACCTGGCAGCGCTTCCTTGATGAGGCTGAGCCGATGCACGCCGCGCTGGCCTGGCAGGACGGCACGGCGGTCGGCCTGGTGCACTTCATCTACCACCGCAGTTGCTGGCTCAAGGAGCACTCCTGCTACCTGCAGGATCTGTTCGTCGCCGAGCACATCCGTGGCGGCGGTGTGGGCCGCGCGCTGATCGAGCACGTTTACGCCGCAGCGCGTGCCGCCGGTGGCAGCCGCGTACACTGGCTGACGCAGGAAACCAACTACCGAGGCCGCATGCTCTACGACCGTATCGCCGAGCGCAGCGGCTTTATCCAATACAAGAAGGAATGGTGATGAGCCACGAACTGATGCACTGGCAACCCCGCCCAACGCCGGATCAGCGCGTGCTGCAAGGCCGCTTCGTGCGCCTGGAAGCGCTCGCCGTCGCACGCCATGGCGATGATCTCTGGCACGCCTTGCAAGGACCGGATCCGGCACTTTGGGATTACCTGCCCTACGGCCCGTTCAGCGAGCGCGCCCGCTTCGATGCCTGGCTGACGAACCATGCCGAGTGCCGCGACCCGCTGTTCTATGCCGTGATCGATCAGGCCAGCGGCCTCGCCCTAGGCGTGTTCAGCTACCTGAACATCGCCGCGCAAGATGGCTGCATCGAGATCGGTCACGTGGCCTTCGGCGCGCCGATGCAACGCACTGCTGGCGCAACCGAGGCCGTTTACCTGCTGGCACAACACGCCTTCGCCGACCTCGGCTATCGCCGCCTGGAATGGAAGTGCGACGCGGCAAACGCCCGCTCCGTGCGAGCCGCCGAACGCTTCGGTTTCACCTACGAAGGCCTGTTTCGCCAACACAGGGTAAACAAGGGCAGAAACCGCGACACGGCCTGGTTCTCCATTATCGACGGCGAGTGGCCGCGCTGCCGCGACGCCTTCCAGCGCTGGCTGGCGGCAGAGAATTTCGATCAGCAGGGACAGCAGCGCCAACGCCTGGAGGCACTGCGCGAACAGGCCTAAGCTCGGCCCTGTAACTGCGCCTGTATCAACTGACTGAGCGCCTGCAAGCGCGGCTCCACATCAGCCGCCGAGGCCTGCGCCAATTGCCGGGCGATCAGGTTCAGGGCGCTGAGCAGCAGCAGTTCCTGACCGGCGGCCTTGGGATAGCGCTGCTCGTTGCTGGAGATTTCCGTCTGCAACAGGCCAATGGCCTCGTGCAGCAGGCCTGCGTCGGCCTCCGGCGTCCTGATCGAGTAATCACGGCCGAACAGGTGCAGGACGCGTACGCCCTCGCGGCTCATGCCTCGGCGCGACCTTCACCGACACGCTGCACCAGCGCCTGCAGACGGGCGACGGCGCTGTTCTGCTGCTCTTCCTGCTCCAGCAGTTGCAGTTGCAGGGCGTCGTTGTCTTCGCTGGCCTTGTTCAGATCAGCGCGCATTTGCTGGTTGTCGCGGGTGAGTTGCTGGTTTTGCTGCAGCAGTTCGGCGACCAGGTTTTCAAGTTGTACGAGGGTGCTATCGAGCATGGAATAGGTCCTGAGCAAGAGGAATAAAGCCGGTTCGAGAGGCTGCGCACAAGCCGCCAGAGATAGAGGGGAACCGGTTCGAAGGCCGCGCACGATAAAGAAAAGCGCCCGGCACGGCCACCTAAGACAGAAAAATATTCTTTTATGTCTCAATGAGTTAGTTGCTGGCTACTCGATCTCGAACAACCCATCACGCAACTGCGCACCGCCCAGGCGCTGACGGATGTCGTCATCGATACGCGGATCATCTGGGGCGTAGAGCATCACCTGACGGTAGGCGTTGACCCGGTTGATCTGCTCGCCAAGGTATTGCCAGACCACGCGGGTGCAGGCCGGGGTGCGCCGATCGCCGCTGGAAACACCGGTCTTCAGGCCATTGAGGCGGGTGATGTGGCTCTTGAAGCTGGGAATGAGAATGGTCTGGCTCATTTCATTGCCGGTCAGCGACTCGTAGTCGATGAGAAACAGCCGATCCTGCAGGTAGAAGGCGGCGCCCAGGTAACGGCAGCGCACCCAATCCTCGGCGACACCGCCGCGCGCGCGCTCCTGCCGTTCCTGGCGCTCGAACACGTAGCTGCCGCGCTCCTCACGCAGGTGCACCAGCGACAGCAGGATCTGCCCCGGCACCGACATGCAATTGGAGTATTCGAAGTAATAACCGCAGTAGCGCGTCAGCGAACTGGCATGCCCGCGTAGCGGCTCGAACAGCTCCAGCAATGGGTCGCTGCCGACGCGTGGTTGCAGGTCGCCACTGCGAGTGCCCATCAGACGGGCGAAAGCATCGCTCGGCAGCGCCAGCTCATGCGCTTCGACGCCGAAGAAATCGCAGATGCGCTTGAGGTTGTGTGCAGTCGGTTGGCTCTGCCCGGCCAAGTAGCGGTTGAACTGCGCACGGTTGATGGCCAGTTTGCGGCAAACCTCGGCAATCGAGCGGTAATGGCTGCACAGCAGTTTGAGATTGGTGCCGAGGGAATCGGACATACGGGAAGGCCATGTGATGCGAGTGACGCGATTCTAGCATCAACTCGCGTCAGTTCGCCTCGACCTGCGAAATTGCCCAGTGAGGCCTGTATCACGAACCATTCGGCTATCCGCCCGGCGCGGCGTATTCCCATCAGAACAACAAGAGAGAAAGCCTCCATGCTCGATCTTCTCAATGACCTCATCTGGAGCAAGCTGCTGATCGTAATGCTGATCGGTCTCGGCCTGTTCTTCACCATTGCCTCACGCTTCGTCCAGTTCCGCTACTTCGGCAGCATGTTCCGCATCTTCGCTGAAGCGTTCGAGCGCAAGCCCGGCCAACTCAGTTCGTTCCAGGCTCTGATGCTGTCGGTGGCTGGCCGCGTTGGCGCCGGTAACATCGCCGGTGTATCCGTAGCGATCATGCTCGGCGGCCCTGGCGCCATCTTCTGGATGTGGGTCGTTGCTCTGGTCGGCATGGCCACCAGCTACTTCGAATGCTCCCTGGCGCAGTTGTACAAGCGCCGCGAACCCGACGGCACCTACCGTGGCGGCCCGGCGTTCTACATCGAGCACGGTCTGAAGCAGCGCTGGTTGGGTATCGTGGTTTCGCTGCTGCTGCTGGTGACCTTCGGCTTCGGCTTCAACGCCGTGCAGTCCTTCACCGTAGCCAGCTCGCTGCATGACACCTTTGGCGTCCCCACCCTGGTTAGCGGTATCGCTCTGACCGTGGTGATCGGCCTGATCATCTTCGGTGGCATCAAGCGTATCGCCAGCATGGCTGACGTACTGGTGCCGGTCATGGCCTTCTCCTACATCACCATGGCGCTGGTGGTGATCGGCATGAACGCCGAACACATCCCGGCCACCTTCGCGATGATCTTCAAAAGTGCTTTCGGCCTGGAGCCGGCATTTGCCGGTGGCATTGGCGCCGCCATCATCATGGGCGTCAAGCGTGGCCTGTTCTCCAACGAAGCCGGTCTGGGCAGCGCACCGAACGTGGCCGCTGTCGCCGAGGTCAAGCACCCGGCCGCGCAGGGCATCGTGCAGTCGCTGAGCGTGTTCATCGACACCCTGATCCTGTGCACCTGCACCGCGCTGATCATCCTGCTGTCCGGCGTCTATCAGCCGGGCGCGGACATGGCCGGTGTGGTACTGACGCAAACCGCCGTTGCCGCTGTAGTCGGTGAGTGGGGCCGTGTGTTCGTCAGCCTGGCGCTGTTGCTGTTCGTCTTCACCACCCTGATCTACAACTACTACCTGGGTGAGAACGCCCTGGGCTTCTTCACCGAGAAGCGCATGCCGGTGATGGTTTACCGCGTGCTGGTGGTGGTGCTGGTGCTGTGGGGTTCGGTGCAGGACCTGGGCACCGTGTTCGCCTTCGCCGACGTGACCATGGGTCTGCTGGCGATCTGCAACCTGATTGCCCTGGCGCTGTTGTTCAAAGTGGGCCTGCGCCTGATGCGCGACTACGATGCACAGATCAAGGCCGGCGTCGCATCGCCAGTATTCGATCCGAAGAAGTTCGCCGACCTGGACCTCGATCCCAAGGCCTGGCAGACCCCGGTGGATGCACCGACGGCGCACGCCGAAGTTGGTGATCGCGCTTACCAGCGTTGATGCCCGAGTGAAGTAAGGGGGGCGCTGCCCCCCTTTTTCTTGCCTGACGTTTACCGAGGAGAGCCCATGGCGACCCCAGCAAAACTCCTGGTGCTGTACACCGGCGGCACCATCGGCATGCAAATGAGCGCAGACGGCCTGGCACCGGCCTCCGGCTTCGAGGCGCGCATGCGTGCCCAGCAGGTCGAGGAAAGCCCGGCTGATCTGCCGAACTGGATCTTCCGCGAGCTGCTACCGCTGCTCGACAGCGCCAACATGAGCCAGACGAATTGGCTGGCCATCCGCGACGCCATCGTCCAGGCCGTCGAGACCGATGGCTGCGACGCCGTACTGGTGCTGCATGGCACCGATACCCTGGCCTACAGCGCGGCAGCGATGAGCTTCCTGCTGCTGGGCCTGAATGTGCCGGTGGTGTTCACCGGCTCCATGCAGCCGGCCGGCGTGCCGGATGGCGATGCCTGGCCCAACCTGTTCGGCGCGCTACGGGCGCTACAGCAGGGCGTGAAGCCTGGCGTGCACCTGTATTTCAACGGCCAGATGATGCATGGCGCGCGCTGCGCCAAGCTACGCAGCGATGCCTTCGACGCCTTCCAGGTACTGGAACGCCACCGCGAGGCCGAGCACGCCAACGCCATCGCGCCTGCGATCAGCTATCGCCAGGCGCGCCAGCCGATCAGCCTTGCCGTACTGCCGCTCTATCCGGGCGTGCAGGCCGAGCAGGTGCGCGCACTGGTCGTCAGTGGCGCCCGTGGCCTGCTGCTGGAGTGTTACGGCAGCGGCACCGGCCCGGCCGGCGACGACGCCTTTATCGCCGCTCTGCGCGAGGCGCACGAACAAGGCGTGGTGCTGGCGGCCATCAGCCAGTGCATGCAGGGCCATGTGCAGTTCGGCGTCTATGCCGCAGGCAGCCGCCTGGCCCAGGCAGGGCTGGTGTCCTGTGGCGGCATGACCCGTGAAGCCGCGCTGGGCAAGCTGTTCGCCCTGCTTGGCGCGGGCCTGACGCAAGCCGAGGTCGAACACTGGCTGGCGCTGGATCTGTGCGGGGAGATGCGCGAATCGGCCTGACGGCAGGATTCGTCCAAGGCGGCGGCCGATCCAGTATCGTGCCGCCATTAAACCGAAAGGCATGGGCTAGGCCAGTGCGCCGCCTGCCACGAATAGCAAACTGTCCTGCTCAGCGCTTTTCTAGCGCTGATCGATATATCCTTTGGCCGGAGCTCATCGCCTTACGTGGCGCTGCAAGCCTGTGCGGTGGCGGTGGTGTTCTGCTTCCCGCAGTTGACCACCTGGCTGCGAGTGCCATCGGCTGGTGATGAACCAGCGCTCCTTGCCGTAGCGGCAGAACGCTGATGACAAGAAAGGATATGTGATGCTCAAAGCCACCCATGCCACCGGCGGCCTGTTCGTCGCCCCTCACCACCTGGCAGCACAGGCCGGGCGCGACGTGCTAAAGGCAGGCTGCAGCGCCGTAGAGGCAATGGTCGCCGCTGCCGCGACCATTGCCGTGGTTTACCCGCATATGAACGCCATCGGCGGCGATGGCTTCTGGCTGATTCATGAGCCCGGCAAAAAACCTATCGCCATCGACGCCTGCGGCAACAGTGCGGCGCTGGCTGATCGCGACTTCTACGCCGACCACGCGCAAATTCCCAGCCGTGGCCCGCTGGCCGCGCTGACCGTGGCGGGCACCGTTGACGGCTGGGCTCAGGCCCTGGCGCAAACCGCCCACTGGCAGCCACAGTTGAGCCTGACCGAGTTGCTCGCCGATGCCATCGGTCATGCCCGGCGCGGCATTGTGGTCAGCCGCAGCCAGGCCCATCTGACCCGCACCAAGCTGGCCGAGCTGCAACACGTGCCAGGCTTCGCCGAGGTCTACCTGCCGGGTGGCCAGCCGCCGCGCGAAGGCGATGTACTGCGCCAACCAGCCCTGGCCGACACCCTGCAGCGCCTGGCCGACGCCGGGTTGGATGACTTCTACCGTGGCGAGCTGGCCGCGCGCATGGCCGCCGACCTCGAACGCCTGGGCAGCCCACTGCGCCTGAGCGATTTGCAGCACTACCACGCCCGCGTCGTCGAACCGCTGAGCGTGCGTCTGCACGATGCCACGCTGTACAACATGCCGCCACCGACCCAGGGGCTGGCCTCACTGCTGATCCTCGGTATCTTCGACAAGCTCGGCATCGACCAGGCCGATGGCTTCGCCCATGTGCACGGGTTGGTCGAGTCGACCAAGCAGGCCTTCCTGATTCGCGATCGCGTGGTGACTGACCCGGCCCGTGTGCCGGTGGATCCGCAGAGCCTGCTGGCCGACGCCAACCTGCAACGCCTGGCGGAAAAAATCGACACCCATCAGGCATTGCCCTGGCCGCAACCGGCGCAGCCGGGCGACACCATCTGGATGGGCTGCATCGACGCTCAGGGCCGCGCGGTGAGTTTTATCCAGAGCGTGTACTGGGAGTTCGGTTCGGGTGTGGTGCTGCCGTCCACTGGCGTGGCCTGGCAGAACCGAGGCATCAGTTTCTCCCTCGATCCCGCCGCGCTGCAGTCACTGGAGCCGGGGCGCAAACCCTTCCACACCCTCAACCCGGCGTTGGCGCTGTTCGACGATGGCCGCACCCTGAGCTACGGCACCATGGGTGGCGAGGGCCAGCCGCAGACGCAAGCCGCAGTGCTCAGCCGTTATCGCCTGGGCAGCGATCTGCAAGCCGCCGTCAGCGCCCCACGCTGGCTGCTCGGGCGCACCTGGGGGGATATCAGCACTACACTGAAACTGGAAAGCCGCTTCCCGAACGAGTTGGTCGAGCAACTGCGTCAGGCCGGGCATATCGTCGAGCAATTAGATGAAGCCTTCAGCGACACCATGGGCCATGCCGGCGCCGTGCTGCGTAATGCCAACGGCGTGCTCGAAGGCGCCGCCGACCCACGCAGCGATGGCAGCGTCTGCGGCCTGTAACGGCGCCTCACCTCGGGCGCTAGCCAGCGCCCAGGTGTTCAGAACACCGACCAGCCGATGCGCTCGCTGAGCAGTTCCAGCGCGCGGATGCCCGCCAGCGAGTTGCCTGCTGCATTAAGCTCCGGCGACCACACGCAGACGCTGAAACGCTCCGGCACCACCGCGACGATGCCACCGCCGACGCCACTCTTGCCGGGCAAACCGACCCGGTAGGCGAAGTTACCGGCCTCGTCGTACAGCCCGCTGGTGGCCATGATGGCGTTGACCTGCTTGCTCTGCCGGGGCGACAAGACCTGCTCGCCGCTGCTCTGACAGAAGCCCTGGTTGGCCAGGAAACCAAAGGCGCGCGCCAGGTCGACACAGCTCATGCGCAGCGCGCAGCAACTGAAGTAGCTGCGCAGCACCGCTTCGACATCGTTGTGGAAGTTGCCGAAAGCCTGCATCAGGTAGGCCATTGCTGCGTTGCGCGCGCGGTGCTGGTATTCGGACTCGGCGACGTGGTTATCCACCGTCACCTGCGCATTGCCCGACAGGCGCCGGACGAAATCGCGCATCGACAACGCCGGGGCAGCGTAGCGCGACTGGTTGATGTCACAGATCACCAACGCACCAGCGTTGATGAACGGATTGCGCGGTTTGCCGCGCTCGAATTCGAGCTGCACCAGCGAGTTGAACGGTTGCCCGGACGGCTCGTGGCCGAGGCGCTGCCAGATCGCCTCGCCACTGTGGCCTATGGCCTGCACCAGGCTGAAGACCTTGGAAATGCTCTGGATGGAGAAGGGCGTTCGGGCATCGCCAGCGACATGTAACTGGCCGTCGTTGCCGTACACGGCGATGCCCAATTGATCGGGCACCACATTGGCCAACGCGGGAATGTAATCGGCCACCTTGCCCTGGCCAATCAGCGGGCGGACTTCATCGAGAATCTCGTTCAACAACGCTTGCATGCTTGGAGCCTGTTCAAAGTCTCACGACACAGCGCCGGAGCATTCCGGCAGGTCAATGCTAGACGCCCGCCGTCAAAGCGGAATCACAGCCACAGCTTGCCCTCGACGGCCAGCGCCCCTAGGCTCGGCCATCTTTGCGCCGATGGCTGTGCCGATGTCCACCGTTTTCAATGTGCTGTTGCCGATCTTCGGCCTGATCCTGCTCGGCTATCTGTGCCGCCGCAGCAACCGCCTGGGGCCGACCGCCGCATCGGAAATGAACCGCTTCGTGGTCTGGCTCGGCCTGCCCGCGCTGCTGTTCAACCTCACCGCCAGGGCCGACTGGGCGCACATCTGGCAACCCGGCTTCCTGCTGGCCTTCAGTGGCGGCACCCTGGCGGTGTTTCTGATCACCCTGGCCTACCGCTGGAAAACCACCGGCAGCCTGGTTGAAGCCAGCATCGACGGGCTCAGCGCTGGTTATGCCAATACCGGCTATATCGGCATCCCGCTGTGCGTGCTGGTGCTCGGCGAGGACGGCATGGCGCCGGCGTTGATCGCCTCGCTGATCGTGGTCTGCGTGCTGTTCGCCCTGGCGCTGGTGTGCATCGAGATCGGCCTGCAAAGCCAGAAGGGCCTGGGTGGGGCGATTGCCCAGGTCAGCCTGGCCCTGCTGAAAAACCCGCTGGTGGTCACACCGCTACTCGGCGCTCTCTGGTCGCTCGGCGGCCTGCAGTTGCCGAGCGCGCTGGAGCAGCTTCTGCGTCTGCTTGGCGCGGCAACCGTGCCCTGTGCACTGGTCTCGCTGGGCTTGTTCCTGGCGCAACGGCAAAGTGGCCCGACCCAAGGCGCCTGGCCGCTGGTGGCGCTGAAGCTGGTGCTGCAGCCTCTGGTGACGTGGTTCATCGCCTTCGTACTGCTCGACCTGCCGCCGTTCTGGGCTCACGCCGCCGTGTTGCTCAGCGCACTGCCCACAGGCACCGGGCCGTTCATGCTCGCCGAGTATTACCAGCGCCAGGCGGCGCTGGTGTCGCGGGCAATCCTGTACTCCACCCTGGGCTCGTTGCTTACGCTGTCTCTGCTACTCCTGGCACTCGCGCCGTGAACTGCAGATCCACGCCGAGTTGGCGCGACAAACACGGCCAGCGCAACCAGGCCGACTCGGTATCGGCGGCGGCCAGACGCGCCCGGTAAGCCTCGACCGAGGGCTTATCGAAGCGAGCCTCATCGAGCATCACGGTCAACGCGTGATGCACCGCTTCGTCGAGTTGATTGGCAAAGGGCTCGCCAATCACACGATGGACGATCAAGTTGGCACGGGTGGTATCCAGAGGAATCAACGGCCGCCCGAGGTACGTGATGTAACGGTCGTTGACCTCTTCGACCAGACGGTGCGCCAGATAGGCCTCATCCAACAAACCCGCGAGTCCCTTGTGACCAGCCAGCAACGCGGGCGGTTGCTGGAAGAACTGTTCGGCGATCTTCAGCACCGGTTTGATCGCGTCTTCGATGCCCGCCTCACGCGCGACTTCAGCGGCGGCGTCGAGCACATCAGGTACTTCTTCAATGTAGGCGATAACAAAGCGGCTCAGCAGCGCCGGGGCATTCTCACGCGGCAGACTAATGGCCGGATGCAGCCCCTGGAAGCGGGTTTGCAGGGTTTGACTGAGTGCCTGGCTGGCGCGCTCGTGCTCACGAGCCTGAGCGATGAGCTGGCGAATAGCGGCGGTGTTCATGACAACTCCAATGAATACAGGACATGGACGTGAACCTTTAGCGGGCGGCTGGCGCGGGCTAAGACGCAATTTTCATGGCTTTTGCAGCGCTATGCGAGCGCGTCATATCCACCTCGCGGACATTTTCTCAAGCCATGCCGGACTTGGCGCTCAATCTTGCCTACGGCACCGCCGTCGCGGCTCGCTAGACGGACTGCAGCACCTGGCACCTGTCTATACTTGAGCCCGTCAGGCAAAGCCTGATGGCCGCCAGCTTCAGCACGGACGCGAGCATCTGCGCCCAGCACACCGTGCTGCACGCCACCGGAGGTGAAATGAAACACCCAGGCAGAGCAGGCACACCCAAGCGCTCTCGCGTTGCAAACGCCAGCAACACGCCGCGTCTGCTCGTGCGTCTTCTGGCT
The DNA here is from genome assembly GCF_902506535.1 of Pseudomonas sp. 8Z. Taxonomy (GTDB): domain Bacteria; phylum Pseudomonadota; class Gammaproteobacteria; order Pseudomonadales; family Pseudomonadaceae; genus Aquipseudomonas. The sequence goes on along the minus strand of NZ_LR733827.1, from coordinate 1,977,164 downwards.
GTGGTGGTGATCATGTTCAGCTTCGGCCTGTTCGTCCTGCCACGGCTCAATGACGCCATGCGCAGCGCCCTCGACATCGATGGCGGGGCGGCCGGAGCCCAGCCGCATGAGCGCGAGGTGCGGGTGCAATTTCTCGCCAGCAACGCCGCCGGCATGATCTGGGCGTTCGCGCCCAAAGCCGAGGAGTTGCAAGTGCGCCCCGGCGAGCCGAACGACATGCTGTTCGTTGCCTACAACCCGAGCGACACGCCGATGACGGCTCAAGCCGTGCCCGGCATTTCGCCCGCGCGGGCGGCCGCCTTCTTCCACAAGACCGAGTGTTTCTGCTTCACCCAGCAAGTGCTGCAACCGGGTGAGCGCATCGAGATGCCAGTGCGCTTCATCATCGACCGCGATCTACCGGCAGACGTGAAACACCTGAGCCTGAGTTACACCCTGTTCGATATCAGCGCACCTCAAGCCGCCATGCCACAGGCCAGCCAATAGGTCACGCCTGACAGATGCAACCGTTCGCCATCCTGAGACAACGTCTGTAAGGCCTGAGTCAGGGGTGGCTGCCCGGCCAACGGCATCAGCGGGTCGCGCGATTGAGTCTGTGGTTTTATGTGCCGGGTGCGCTACCGTGACAGCAGGCCGCATGCGCCAATCGACACCTTCAAGCACGGCTCTGGTACCTTTTCCGGCTGCCCACTGCCCTGCTGCTAAATCTGTGAAGGCCCTTATGACCCGCACCCACACCATTGTTTTCGTACTCGTCGCCGCCGTTGCCCTGGCACTGGGCCTGGCCGTCAACCAGGTGCTCAGCAGCCGGAGCAACCCGGCCGCACTGCTTGATGCCGGCATCGTCCTGCTGCCACAGCCACGCACACTGCCGGCACTGAGCATGACCAATCAGGACGGCCAGACGACGCCGGTGAATGCATTCAAGGATGACTGGACGCTGCTGTTCTTCGGCTACACCTTCTGCCCGGACATCTGCCCGGCGACCCTCGCCCAACTGCGCCAGCTACAGGGGCAACTGCCCGAGGCGACCCGTGAGCGCTTGCGTATCGTGCTGGTCAGCGTCGACCCGCACCGCGATACCCCCGAGCAACTGAAAAAATACCTGGGCTACTTCGACCCCAGCTTTCAAGGCCTGACCGGCGAAGAAGCCAACCTGCAAAAACTGGCCAACGCGGTGAGCATTCCCTACATTCCCGCCGACACCAGCAAGGAAAACTACACCGTCGATCACAGCGGCAATCTGGTGATCATTGGCCCGGACGGCACCCAGCGTGGTTTTATTCGAGCGCCGGTCAACATTGCCAAGCTGGCCAAGCAGTTGCCGGAGCTGATCAGCGGCAACTAACACCAGGTCAACGCCAGGTGGATGAAACGCGTTCATCCACCGCTGAGTGAGCCTGCTGCGCTCTACAGCACGAACGGCAACGCCAGCTCGACCTGCTGACGCTGCGCCAGACGGCGCTCGAACTCCGCCGGATCATGAATCAGCACATCCTGACCAGCGAAGGACTCAGCGGCGATCAGGCGCGACAGCCAGAAACGCACGCAGGCCACGCGCAGCATGCTCGGCCACAACTGCGCCTCGGCGGCCGTGAAGGGCCGCAGCGCCGCATAGGCGCCGAGTAGCGCGCGAGCACGCGCCGCATCGAGGCTGCCGTCTTCGTGCGAGCACCAGTCATTGAGGGTGATCGCCAGGTCGTAAAGCATCGGCCCCGAGCAGGCGTTGTAGAAGTCGATAACCCCAGCCAGGTGGTTACCGTCGAACAGGGCGTTATCGCGAAACAGATCGGCATGCAGGTTGGCGCGGGGCAGGGCGAGCAGACGCGGCTTGAGCGCCTCGATCTCGTTCAGCGCATCGCCCAGCAGCGCCTGCGCGGCCTCCGGCAACCTGCCAACCTGAGCCACCCCTTCACGCAGCATCCAGTCCAGCCCCCGGTCACTGCGGCGCTCAATGGGACGCTCGCGTGTCGCCAGGTGAATGTTGCCGAGCAGGCGACCCACCTCCTGGCAGTGATGGACATTGGGCTCATGCAGGTGCTTGCCAGCCAGACGTGGCTGCAGCAGCGCCGGTTTCTCGGCCAGGCTGCGCAACGCTTCGCCGTCCTGCGTGCGCAATGCGTAAGGCACCGGCAAACCGGCCTCGTGCAGCACATCGAGCAGTTCGATGAAAAACGGCAGATCGGCAACCGGGCCGCGCTCAACCAGGGTCAGGACGAATTCGCCCTGCTCCAGGCTGACGAAGAAGTTACTGTTCTCGCTACCAGCGGCGATGCCTTGAAAGCTCTTGAGCCGACCAAGCCCATAGGGCGCCAGGAAGACTTCGAGTTCGTGACGCTCCAGGGGGGTGAATACCGACATTTCGTTGCCTTGTTACCAGCTAAAGATTTCCCAGGACGGAATCAGCATGTCCGGGTCGTCCGAGCGAATGAAGTTACCGTCGCTGCCATCGGCGCGAACGAGAAAGTAGGGTTTGCCGTTCTTCGGAATGACCTTTATGGCGTAGAGAAAGCCATTGACCCGGTATTCCTGAATAGTGCGATCGCCGTCCTGGCGGATGGTCACATCGGGGTCGGCGGACACCGGATCCTCGGCGTGAGCGGCAAGGGGCGCGCAGGCCAGCAGGCCGACCAGCAAAAGGCGTTTGACTGTACCCATGGTAACCTTGCTCCTTGTATTCAATGATGCAGCCATTCTACCGCTGCACCCGCCGAAAAGGTTGATCCCGCGCATGAGCCAAGCCCCCCTCGTACTGGTCGACGGTTCCTCGTATCTGTACCGCGCCTTCCACGCCCTGCCACCACTGACCACCTCCAAGGGCATGCCCACCGGCGCGGTCAAGGGTGTGCTGAACATGCTCAAGAGCCTGCGCAAGCAGTACCCCCAAAGCCCCTTTGCCGTGGTCTTCGACGCCAAGGGCGGCACCTTCCGCGATGAGCTGTTCGCCGAGTACAAGGCCAACCGGCCGTCCATGCCGGACGAGCTGCGCGTGCAGGTCGAACCGCTGCATGCCAGCGTGCGCGCCCTCGGCCTGCCGCTGCTGTGCGTCGAAGGCGTCGAAGCCGACGACGTGATCGGCACCCTGGCGCGCCAGGCCGCCGGAGAAAAGCGCGACGTAGTGATCTCCACCGGCGACAAGGACATGGCACAGTTGGTCTGCCCGCACGTTACGCTGGTCAACACCATGACCGGAAGCGTCTACGATGCCGATGGCGTGAAAGAGAAATTCGGTGTCGGCCCTGAGCTGATCATCGACTACCTGGCGCTGATGGGCGATAAGGTCGACAACATTCCCGGCGTGCCCGGCGTGGGTGAAAAAACCGCCCTCGGCCTGCTGGTCGGTGTCGGTGGCGGCCTCGACGTGATCTACGCCAACCTCGACAAGGTGCCCGCGCTGCCGATTCGCGGCGCCAAGGGCCTACCGGCCAAGCTCGAAGAACACCGCGAGATGGCCTACCTGTCCTATCAGTTGGCGACCATCAAGACCGACGTGCCGCTGAATATCACCATCGACTCGCTGCATCCGGGCGAGCCGGACCTGGCTGCGCTGGTCGAGCTGTACGGCGAGCTGGAATTCAAGAACTGGCTGGACGATCTGCTGCGGCAGAACAAGACGCTGGCCGCCAAGGCTGCCGCACCGGCGGGCGACCTGTTCGCCGAACCGACGGGTGAAACCGTTGAGGAAAACGCCGAGCCAGCGCCAGCCAGTACGGGCGATTACCCGTTGATACTGGAACAGGCGCAGTTCGATGCCTGGCTGAAAAAGCTGGAGCAGGCCGAGCTGATTGCCTTCGACAGCGAGACCACCAGCATCGACGCGCAGCAAGCGCAACTGGTCGGCCTGTCCTTCGCGGTCAAGGCTGGCGAAGCGGCCTATATCCCGTTGGCGCATTCCTACATGGGCGTGCCACAGCAGCTCGACCGCGATGCGGTGCTCAAGGCGCTCAAGCCGATCCTCGAAGATCCGGCCAAGGCCAAGGTGGGTCAGCATGCCAAGTACGACATCAACGTCCTGGCCAATGCCAGCACGCCGATTGCCGTGCAGGGCGTGGCTTTCGACACCATGCTCGAATCCTACGTGCTGGACTCCACCGCCACCCGCCACGACATGGACAGCCTGGCGCTCAAGTACCTGAACCACAGCACCATCCGCTTCGAGGACATCGCAGGCAAGGGCGCCAAGCAACTGACCTTCGACCAGATTCCTCTGGAACAGGCCGGGCCTTATGCTGCCGAAGACGCCGACGTGACCCTGCGCCTGCATCAGGAACTGTGGCGCCGCCTCGAAGCCGTGCCGTCCCTGGCCCAGGTGCTGCGCGACATCGAGATCCCATTGGTGCCGGTACTGGCGCGCATCGAGCGCAATGGCGCGTTGGTCGACGCCAAACTGCTCGGCGAGCAGAGCGTCGAGCTGGGCGACAAGCTGGTGGAGCTGGAGCGCAAGGCGTTCGACATCGCCGGTGAGGAATTTAATCTGGCCTCGCCCAAGCAACTGGGTGTGATCCTCTACGAAAAACTCGGCTACCCGGTGATCAGCAAGACCGCCAAAGGCCAGCCTTCCACCGCCGAGGCGGTACTGGCAGAACTGGCCGAACAGGACTTCGAGCTGCCCAAGGTGCTGATGCAGTACCGCAGCTTGAGCAAGCTCAAGAGCACCTACACCGACCGGCTGCCAGAGCAGATCAACCCACGCACTGGGCGCATTCACACCAGCTACCATCAGGCGGTGGCGGCCACCGGGCGCTTGTCCTCCAGTGATCCGAACCTGCAAAACATCCCCATCCGTACCGCCGAAGGTCGGCGCATCCGCCAAGCTTTCATCGCGCCCAAGGGCTACAAGTTGATGGCGGCGGACTACTCGCAGATCGAACTGCGCATCATGGCCCACCTGGCCAAGGACGAAGGCCTGCTGGACGCCTTTCGCCATGACCTGGATGTGCACAAGGCCACGGCCGCCGAAGTCTTTGGTGTGGCGCTTGAGGACGTAACCAGCGATCAACGGCGCAAGGCCAAGGCGATCAACTTCGGTCTGATCTACGGCATGAGCGCCTTCGGCCTGGCCAAGCAGATCGACGTCGAACGCAAGGAGGCGCAGGCCTATATCGACCGTTACTTCGCCCGCTATCCGGGCGTACTGAGCTACATGGAAAGCACTCGCGCCCAGGCCGCCGAGCAGGGCTATGTGGAAACAGTCTACGGTCGTCGCCTGTACCTGCCAGAAATCCACGCGCAGAACCAGGCCATGCGCAAGGGCGCCGAGCGTGCGGCGATCAACGCGCCGATGCAGGGCACTGCAGCGGACATCATCAAACGCGCCATGATCAAAGTGGACGGCTGGTTGCAAGACAGTGGCGTGGATGCACGCATCATCATGCAGGTACACGACGAACTGGTACTGGAAGTGCGTGAGGAACTGATCGACGAGGTCAGCGCCCAACTCAAGAGTCTCATGAGCGGCGCCGCTGACCTAGAAGTGCCACTACTGGTGGAAGTCGGCGTTGGCAACAACTGGGATGAAGCGCACTGACCTTTTCCGCGGCGCTAGGCCACGGCAGCTCTAGCTTATGGGTTTAAGAGCAGTGAAGGCCTGCGGTTATGGCAAATGGTTTTAAAAAAACCTGAACTTTCCGCGAAGCGCCCCGGTCAGAACTCATGAATGGCCGTTAAGCCCTTCAATGCTCCTTTGTTGTGTTAAGTGTTGGCAGACATCTGAACCCCGCCCTAGCGGTTCAGACCTTGAACCCCGAACTTCTCCCTCCCCATATGAAGCTCGGGGTTTTTTTTGCCCAAAAAAACTGCCGCTTGCGGCATTCTGATGACCCTCTACCGCTTGCGGGAGAGGGTGCAGGCCGGAACCCTGCGACTCATTCCTCTGGGGCTTCTTCGTCTTCTTCCGGCAACAGATCCAGCCAGCCAGCCAGCACCGTCTGCGCCTCTTCGATGCCCATACGTTTGGGGGCTGAGAATAGCTGGATGCTGATGCCATCGCCCCACTGCTTGCCAATCTCCTGACGTACCTTGAGCAGCGCATTCTTCGCCGCACCAAAAGCCAGTTTGTCGGCCTTGGTCAGCAGAATATGCAGCGGCATACCGCTGGCTTTCGACCAGTCGAGCATCATGCAGTCGAACTCGGTCAGCGGATGGCGAATGTCCATCATCAGCACCAAGCCGCACAGACTCTCGCGGCAGCCCAAATAGGCCTCCAAGTGCTTCTGCCAGTGCTGCTTGAGCGGGATTGGCACCTTGGCGTAACCGTAGCCTGGCAGGTCGACCAGACGGCGCTCGTCATCCAAGCGGAAGAAGTTGAGCAGTTGAGTACGCCCTGGCGTTTTCGAGGTGCGCGCCAGGCTGGCGTGGGTGAGGGTGTTGAGCGCGCTCGACTTGCCGGCGTTGGAGCGCCCGGCAAACGCTACCTCCAGGCCAGTGTCATCGGGACATTGATCGACCTTGGCGGCACTGATGAGGAAGCTAGCCTGCTGACACAGGCCGATGATGGGGTTCTTCGAGAGCATTGGGATATCCGGTGGACGCCCGAATCCAGCACGGTTCGGGGCTTGCGACATTTGCGCACACCTACTGCGCGCTAGGGCGGGCGGCAGGTGGCGTCGTTTCCGTTTCACAGTGGCCAGTATATAATGCCGCAGATTTTGTGTGCGCTTTGTCCCACCCGCAGGAACCGTAACGCCGGGAACAATCACATCATACTGCCCGATAGAGGCTGGATGTTCCCACCCTGATGAGGTCGATCTGATGAAGAAAATGCTGCTCGCGGCCGCCGTTACTTTGCTGTCCTTGAACGGCCATGCCGCGCAAGATCCGCAAGCGGTATTCGACCGCGCCTGTGGCGTCTGCCACAACGGCCAGCTTCCCATGGCACCGAAGAAAGGTGACAAAGCTGCATGGGAACCTCGCCTGGCCAAAGGCATGGACACGCTGGTGCTGAATGTCACCAACGGTTTGAATGCCATGCCGCCCCGCGGGCTATGCATGGACTGCACGGCAGAGGATTACCAGGCGGTCATCAAATTGATGAGCGAATGAGTAACCCCAGCCGATAACCCCTATCTCTCTAGCCGTAATTGGATTAGCTGATGAACAAAGTATTCGTGAGTCTGCTGTTGACCCTGTGCCTGAATGGATTGGCACAGGCTGCCGGTGATGCTCAAGCCGGCCAAGGTAAGGTCGCTGTCTGTGGCGCCTGTCATGGTGTCGATGGCAACAGCCCCGCACCCAACTTCCCCAAACTGGCCGGGCAAGGCGAACGCTACCTGCTCAAGCAACTGCACGACATCAAATCTGGTGAGCGTCAGGTCGTGGAAATGACCGGCCTGCTGAGCAACCTTAGCGATCAAGATATGGCGGATATCGCCGCTTATTTCGCCAGCCAGAAGATGAGTGTCGGCGCCGCCGATCCCAAGCTGGTCGAGCGCGGTGAAGCGCTGTTCCGCGGCGGCAAACTGGAAGAAGGCATGCCAGCCTGCACCGGCTGCCACTCGCCTAATGGCGCAGGTATTGCCGCTGCCGGCTATCCCCATTTGGGCGGCCAGCATGCCCAGTATGTAGCCAAGCAACTGACCGACTTCCGCGAAGGCAACCGCACCAATGACGGCGACGCGATGATCATGCGCTCCATCGCCGCCAAGCTGAGCAACAAGGATATCGAAGCTGTTTCCAGCTACATTCAGGGCCTGCACTGAATAGACAGCCGTTACACATGGCAAGACAAAGGGTGGCTAAGGCCACCCTTTTTCATACCTGTCATGGCTACAATGGGCGGAACCGGCCCAATGCCAGTCAGTCATAGTTTCGAATCGCCATCAGGGCGATTGCATATCCAGCCAAGGAGTACTTCATGCGTAACCTGATTTTCGGCGCCGCTCTGGCGATCAGCAGCCTGTTCGGCCTCACTGCCCATGCCGAGCCAGTCGCAGGCCAGCAGTATGTCGAACTCAACAGCCCCGTTCCGGTGTCCAAACCGGGCAAGATCGAAGTGGTCGAGCTGTTCTGGTATGGCTGCCCACACTGTTATCAGTTCGAGTCGACGCTTAATCCCTGGATCAAGCAATTGCCGGATGACGTCAACTTCATCCGTATCCCCGCGCTGTTCGGTGGCATCTGGAACGTCCATGGCCAGGCGTTCATCACCCTGGACATGATGCAGGTCGAGCACAAGGTGCATGACGCCGTGTTCAACGCCATTCACCAAGAGAAGAAGAAGCTGGGTACAGCCGAGGAATTCGCCGATTTCGTCGCCACTCAGGGCGTGGATCGCGAAGCGTTCCTCAAAACCTTCAACTCCTTCGCCGTCAAAGGCCAAATGGAAAAAGCCAAGAAGCTCGCCATGGCCTACCAGATCAGCGGCGTACCGGTGATGATCGTGGACGGCAAGTACCGCTTCGACATCGGCTCGTCCGGTGGCCCGCAGCAAGCGCTGGAAGTAGCCGACTACCTGATCGCCAAGGAGCGCGAGGCGCTCTGATCGGCCGTAGGCGCTCGTGATGCTGCGCCGCTGGCGAAAAACTCGCGCGGTTGGCCTGTGTAACCCACAGGTCAACCCGCAGTGCACGTCACACGAGCGTGATTGGCCAGCCGACGGCCTGTTGCGCTTACTCAGTTTCAACGTCCAGGTCGGCATCAATACTCAGCGCTATCACCACTACCTGACACGCAGTTGGCAGCACCTGCTGCCCCACGCAGGACGCGCCGACAACCTGCAGCGTATTGGCAATCTGCTTGCCAATTTCGACCTTGTCGCCCTGCAGGAAGTAGATGGCGGCAGCCTCCGCTCAGGCTACGTCAATCAAGTCGAGTACCTGGCCCAGCAGGGCGCATTTCCATACTGGTATCAGCAGCTCAACCGCAATCTCGGGCGTTTCGCCCAGCACAGCAACGGCCTGCTCAGCCGCTTGCGCCCACACGCACTGCAAGACCACCCGCTGCCGGGCCCGCCGGGGCGCGGCGCGATCTTCCTGCAATTGGGCGAGGGCGAACAAGCCTTGTTGGTGGTGATGATGCACCTGGCGCTCGGTGCGAAAACACGCACACGCCAGCTCGCCTACATCCGTGAACGCGTCGGCGACTACCGCCACCTGGTGCTGATGGGTGATATGAACACCCACGCCCTGGATCTATTGGAAAACTCCCCACTGCGCGATCTTGAGCTGCTCGCACCGCAGGCTCAGGCGACCTTTCCTAGCTGGCGGCCACAGCGCTGCCTCGATCACATCCTGCTCAGTCCGACACTGGAACTGGGGCGCGTCGATGTCCTCGCACAACCAATTTCCGACCACTTACCCGTGGCAGTGGAAATTCGCCTGCCAAACTCTCAGAGTAATGGCCAAAGGCTGGCAGCATCCCCGCAGGACTGAGTTCATGAGTGACGACACGCAACGCTGGAAAGACAAGTACCTAAGCAGCCTCGAACAACAAGAAAGGCTCGAAAAGCGCTGGGACGCACGCCTCGACTTGCTACGTCGCGGCTTGGTACGCAGCAGCCTGGCAGCGGAGGGCACCGACAAAGCCGTGGATCGGTGCATGAAGGAAATGCGCGAGATCCTGCGCCGCGACGATATGGATGCACCGCTCGGCAACCTCATACCGCGCCTGGAAAAGGCCGTGCTGGAATCCGAGAAACACCGCCAGCAGCGCTCCACTGAAGCACTCAACGCCCTGCAACAACTGATCGACCAGTTACAGAAACTCGATCCCCCGCGCGAGGTAAGCAAGGCACTGAAGTCGCTCAACCGACAGATGGCAGACGCTACCAGCCACAGCTACAAGCTGCCTGCGCTGCTGAATCAACTCAGCCAATTGCAGAAGCAGACACTGGAACAACTGCGTGACGGCCAGCCAGACCAGCCTGGCCTGCTGCAGCGCCTGTTCGGCAAACGTGGTGATACGCCCGCCGAAACACCCGATGAGGACAGCGCACCAGCACCAGCACCAGCACCAGCACCAGCACCAGCACCAGCACATGAAAGCACATCACCTGTTGCCAGCAACGCTACGCCTGAGCCCGAGCCGGTTCGCGAGGATAAACCGAGCGCGCCCGAACTCACGCCCCTGAGCACCAACCCAATCCCCATCGAGATGCCGCAGGGCGATGCCAAATTCGCCCTGCCAAGCAACGAGCCCGGCTACAGTTCAGTTGCGCCGCATATCGCCGAAAGCCTGCGCAAACTCATCGCCGAGCTGGAGCTGCCACCGCGTCATCAACCACAGGGCGAGGCGCTTCTGGAGCGCCTGCAAGGGCCACTGAACTGGTACGAATTGGTGCCCGTGCTTGATGATCTGTCGGTACTGGTGCTCGCCGTCAGCGGTAACAGCCAACGTGAGTTTGCTGTTTATCTCAAGCAGCTCAATGAGCGGCTAGCCACCTTCATCGGCACCCTCAACGAGGCACACGAGGGCTACAACGGCTCGCTCGAACAGGCCCGCAGCTTCGATCAGGAGCTGCGCGAGCAAGTCAACGAGCTGCAAACCAGCGTGCAGGAAGCAGTCGATCTGGACTCGCTCAAAAACGCTCTGGAGCAACGCCTGGACGCTCTTCTGCAAACAGTCGCCACGCATCAGCAGCAGCGCAATGAGCAGGAGGAGGCTGTGGCTGGCCGCCTGCAGAGCCTGGTCCAGCGCGTGGCGGAGATGGAGCAGGAAGCCCAGCAGTTCCGCGATCATATCGAGGAGCAACGGCAGAAATCGCTACTTGACCCGCTGACCGGCCTGCCCAATCGCGCAGCCTGGAGCGAGCGTCTGGAACTGGAAGTGGCGCGGCGCCAACGCTACGGCGGCGAGCTGCTGCTGGCGGTGCTGGACATCGATCACTTCAAGCGCGTCAACGACAACTACGGCCACCTGGCCGGCGACCGCGTGCTGAAGATCATCGCCGGTGAACTGCAGAAGCGCCTGCGCAAGACCGACTTCATGGCCCGCTTTGGCGGCGAGGAATTCGTCCTGCTGATTCCCGCCACCCCCCTGGAGGGCGGCCAGCAGTTGCTACAAACCCTGCGCGCCGCCGTCGCGGCCTGCCCGTTCCATTTCAAGGGCGAACCGCTGACGATCACCTGCTCAGCCGGCCTCACCGAGTTTCGCGCCGACGAGAGCAGCGATAGCGTATTCGAGCGCGCCGACCAGGCGCTCTACCGCGCCAAGGGCGAGGGCCGCAATCGCATCGAGTTGGGCTAAGCGGCTGGTAGGTAGGGCCGCCAAGTCTCCGGCATCTGCTCCAGACGCGGGTAACGCATGGCCTCCAATTGCAGCGCTGGCAGCAGGAACGGCGTATGCCGCAAATGCACCGGCACCGTATGCAATTCCGGCATCCACAGGCTCACATAGCTGGCATCGGGGTCGTACTGACGGGCCTGGCGCAGCACGTTGAACACACGATTCTGCCGCGGATCGCTGCCCACACCGGCAAGGTAGGCCCAGTTACCCCAGTTGCTGGCCGGGTCGTAGTCGAGCAGGTGCTCCTCGAACCAGGCAGCACCATGGCGCCAGTCCTGTTGCAGGTCATGCACCAGATAGCTGGCAACCACCTGCCGCCCACGATTGGAGATAAAACCCGTAGCGGCCAGCTCGCGCATATTGGCATCGATGAACGGCATGCCGGTGCGCCCCGCGCACCAGCGCTCGAAACGCACATCGAGGTGACGCGGTGCTCGCGCCGTGGCCTTCAAACCGCCGGCCTTGAACAAAGCACTGCCATGGCGCACCAGTGTCCAGCGGAAGAAGTCGCGCCAAAGCAGTTCAACCCATAGCCACTGAGTCGAGTCGTTACGTCCGTACTGAGCCTCATGGCGGCGCAGCTCCGCCATCACGCGCCGCGCCGAGAGAGAACCATTGGCCAACCAGGGAGAGAACTTGGATGAGTACTCCGTACCAAGCAGACCGTCGCGCGTGTCCTTGTACTGCCGCACGCCCTGGCTGTTCCACAGATAATCACGCAGACGCGCCAACGCCGCAGCCTCGCCACCGGAGAAAGGAAAAGCACTGGCGGCAACATTGAGCGGTTCGCCAAGGCCAAGCTGGGACAGACTCGGCAAGGGCTGCAGCAGGTCGAGCGCGGCTTCGGGCAGTGGCGGTAGAGCGGCTGGAGCGGGAGGCGGCTGGAATATCAGCAGGCGCTGTTCGCAGAGTTCACGAAAGCGCGTGAAGACTTGCGGCAGTTCCTCAGGCGGGCAGGGCAGCTCTGCTTCACGCAACAGGCCATTGCCAGAAAATTCGCGCAGCACGACCGCCCCCAGTGCGGCGCGCACGCGGGCCTGCAGAGCCAGTTCCTCGGGGGCGATCTCCGCCTGGGTCAGCACTTGCTGCACGCCCAGACGCTCGACCAGTTGCACAATCACCCGCTCTGGCTCGCCCAGCACAACCAGCAAACGCGAACCACGCTGACGCAAAGCGCCATCGAGCGCCGTAAGGCTTTCCAACAGCAGGCGCGTACGATGAACGCCCTGCCGCCGGGGCCCTAGAGGCCCAACCTGTAAGGTCCGGGGGTCGAGCACATACAGGGGCAGCAGGCACTCGCTCTTGAGCCCAGCCTGTAAGGCCGGGTTGTCATCGAGACGAAGATCCTGTTTGAACCACAGCAGCGAAGTCTGCATGCTTCACGCCCTCCGGGACGAGCCCCTGGTAGATCCGACTGCTAGTCGGATGCACGATCGCAGGCAACTCGTTCAACCAGCCTGCAATGCTTTCCTGTGATTACGGCTGCGCCAAGGGCACGACCAAAAGGCAAGTATGATGACGCAGGGCAACAGGCGACACAATGCCGCAGCCATGTCCAGCAATGGCCATGCAGGTAGTTTTCAACGGCCTGTTAGGACTCGTCGGCATCCAGCACGCTGAGATCCAACGGATGCGAGCGTCCAAGCCACATGGCCCAGTCACGATGATCACGCAGCTCGAAGCCGGTAATGGGATGCACCAGTACGTCGAGCCCCTCGCGGTGCTGCATCAACCAGGGCAGCAGATCAGCGAACAGCTCGGGACGAAAGGCGAGCTGGCAGCTCCAGCAAGGGTGTGGCCCGACGAGTTGCTGATGCAGGCGCCCCATTTTTAGCGTGAAGCGCTGCGCCGCCGCTTCGCACAGAGCACGTGCCTGCTGCAGCGTAGCAGCGTCGTAATAGACGTGGGCGTGGTAGCCCTTGATTCTCGGGTGCGCTGCATCGTTCATGCTGGTGCCTCAGCCCGCCAATTGACGACGCAGCTCGGCGAGCACCGACGCGGTCTCGGGGCGCACACCGCGCCACAGCTCGAACGCCTCAGCCGCCTGTTCCACCAGCATGCCCAAACCATCGAGGCAACGCGCCGCGCCGTGCTCGGCGGCCCAACGATTGAAGGCCGTTGGCTCCTTGGCATACATCATGTCGTAGCAGACCGTGTGGCCAGGGCGGATCAGACTTGGCGCGATGGGTGGCAAGTCGCCGCCAAGGCTGGCGGAAGTGCCATTGATGATCAGGTCGAGCGGCGCGTCGATCCAGTCAAACCCCGCCGCCTGCAACGAGCCAAGATCAGAGAACTCGATCGCCAGCTTCTCGGCCTTGCAGCGCGTGCGATTGGCCACCACCAGGGCTGCCGGGCGCTGCGCCAGAAAAGGCTCGAGCACGCCACGCACGGCACCACCGGCGCCAAGAATCAGGATGCGCTTGCCGGTCAGGCTGAAACCGGCGTTATCCTGCAGGTCACGCGTCAGCCCGGCGCCATCGGTGTTGTCACCCAGCAGGCGACCGTCTTCGAGTTTCTTCAGGGTATTCACCGCACCGGCGCGACGTGCACGCTCGGTCAGCTCATCGGCCAGGCGAAACGCATCCTCCTTGAACGGCACGGTGACATTGCCACCGAGGCCTTCGGCAAAGAAGGCGCGGGCATTGCTGGTAAAGTCATCCAGCGGCGCCAAACGCGCCTCGTAGGTCAGCACCTGGCCGGTCTGTTCGGCGAACAAGCGGTGGATCAGCGGCGATTTGCTGTGGCCAATGGGGTTGCCGAAGACGCAATAGCGATCCATGGGATTCCTTGAGTTACACGAAGCGGCAAACTTGTGCCTTGCAGCTTGGCGCTTACGGCTGCTTTTGCAGCCAATCACGATCAGTCAGAAAATACTCGGTCAGGCGCGCTTCCTCGCTGCCCGGCTCGGGCTTCCAGTCGTAGCCCCAGCGCACGTGTGGCGGCAGCGACATGAGGATCGACTCGGTACGCCCACCCGACTGCAGGCCGAACAGGGTGCCACGGTCGAACACCAGGTTGAACTCGACGTAGCGACCACGACGGAAGGCCTGGAACTCACGCTCGCGCTCGCCAAACGGCATCGCCTTGCGGCGCTGGACGATGGGCAGGTAAGCCTGGATGTAGGCGTCACCAATGGCGCGCATGAAAGCGAAGCTGGTATCGAAATCCCATTCGTTGAGATCATCGAAGAACAGCCCGCCGATACCCCGCGGCTCACCTCGATGCTTGAGGTGGAAGTAGCGGTCGCACCAGGCCTTGAACTTCGGATACACCTCGGCGCCGAACGGCGCGCAGGCGTCATGCGCCACCTGATGCCAGTGCACGCAATCTTCTTCATGGGCGTAGTAGGGGGTCAGATCGAACCCGCCACCGAACCACCACACTGGCTCTTCGCCAAGCTTTTCGGCGCTGAAGAAACGCACGTTGGCGTGCGAGGTCGGCACATGCGGGTTTTCCGGGTGGATCACCAGCGACACGCCGAGCGCCTGGAAGCCACGCCCTGCCAGTTCTGGGCGATGAGCACTGGCCGACGGCGGCAGGCTGTCACCGAAAACGTGAGAGAAGTTCACCCCGCCCTTTTCGATCAGCGCGCCATTCTCGATGACCCGCGTACGCCCGCCGCCACCCGCCGGGCGCTGCCAGGAATCCTCGGCGAACACGGCCTGGCCATCTTCGGCTTGCAGGACAGAACAGATACGGTCTTGTAGGTCGAGCAAATAGGCCTTCACGGCCTCGGTACGGTCAGTCACGGCGGCACCTTGAGCGGGAGCAGGTCAAAATCGGCGGGCAGCATAGCATCCAGCGCCGCTGATCCGCAGTTGACGTCGATCAATCGAGAGGATTGGATAGACCCTTTCGCCGCGATCCGGCGGCGCAAGCAGACAAGGAATTGGAGATGGCCAAGCGTATTCAGTTCAGCCAGCACGGCGGCAGCGATGTACTGCAGTACAGTGACTATCAACCGGTAGCACCCGGCCCGCGCGAGGTGCGAGTGGCCAACCGGGCCATCGGTCTGAACTTCATCGACACCTATTTCCGCAGCGGCCTGTACCAGCCACCGGCACTGCCATCGAGCTTGGGCACCGAGGCTGCAGGCCTGGTTGAGGCCATCGGTAGCGAGGTCGAAGACTTCGCCATCGGCGACCGCGTGGCCTACGCCACCGGCCCGCTCGGCGCCTACAGCGAGTTGCATGTGCTGCCCGCCGACAAGCTGGTGAAACTGCCGGACAGTATCAGCTTCGAACAGGCTGCCGCCGTCATGCTCAAGGGCCTGACCGTGCAGTACCTGCTGCGCCAGACCTATGAGCTCAAAGGCGGCGAGACCATCCTGTTCCACGCGGCGGCTGGCGGTGTCGGCTCGTTCGCCTGCCAGTGGGCCAGGGCGCTGGGCGTGAAGCTGATCGGTACCGTCAGCTCGGCGGAAAAGGCCGCACGAGCGAAAGAGCAGGGCGCCTGGGCGACCATCGATTACAGCCATGAGAATGTCGTGCAGCGCGTGCTGGAACTGACCGACGGCGCCAAGTGCCCGGTGGTCTACGACGGCGTCGGCAAGGACACCTGGGAAACCTCGCTGGACTGCGTTGCGCCGCGCGGCCTGCTGGTCAGCTTCGGCAACGCCTCGGGCGCAGTCACGGGGGTCAACCTGGGTATCCTGGCGCAAAAGGGCTCGTTGTACGTCACTCGCCCGACCCTGGCCGGTTACGCCACCAGCGCACAGCGCTTGCAGGCCATGGCTGACGAGCTGTTCGGCATGATTGCCAGCGGCAAGCTGCAGGTGGAGATCAGCAACCGTTACGCGCTCAAAGATGCCGCCGCCGCGCAGGATGCGCTGAGTTCGCGGCAGACCACAGGTTCGACCATCTTGCTGCCGTAAAACAGTCGCGGCTAAAGCCCCCTCCCACAAGAGGCTTTAGCCGCGAGCATTGGCCTGTCAGGACGGCCGAATCACATCACCCGTACGCAGATCGCGGATCAGGCTGGGATTCTTGCGTCCGCCCAGCGCGCCGCCGAGCACCTTGTCCAGCTCGCCGGGGAAATACTGCTCGACCCGCAGACGCGAACGCGCAGCAGGGCGGCCTGCCGGATTAGCCGAGGTGGAAATCAGCGGCCCGGTAAGACGACAAAGCGCCCGTACCAGTGGATGATCGCTGACGCGCAGCGCCACGCTGTCGTGCTCGCCGGTCACCCACTCGGGCAAGCGCCCCTGATGCGGCACCAGCCAGGTATTGGGCCCCGGCCAACTGTCGGCCAGGCGCTCCTGCCAGATGTCGGGCAGATCATCGAGCAGAAAGTCGAACTGCTCGATGTCGTCGGCCACCAGAATCAACCCCTTGTGCATGGGCCGATTCTTCAGCGCCAGCAGCCGATCAACCGCCAGCTCGTCCCACGGATCACAACCCAGGCCCCAGACGGCCTCGGTGGGGTAAGCGATCACGCCGCCAGCCTGTACCACGCGTGCCGCTTGCTGGATCTGCCAGTGGCTGGTCATCGGGACTCTCCTGAAAACGAATGGGCGGCAGTCTATCCAAGGCGGCAGCGGCCCGCCATGGCACGCGTCAACGGCTACGCGCCAGCCAACGACCCGCCTCGCAACACACCACCCCATCGAGTTCCAGCTCGGTCAACGCCGCCAGCACCTCAGCCAAAGGCCAACCGCTGGCCTGCACCAGAGCCTCGCTGCTGTGCGGCGCGGCATGCAGTAGCGCCAGCAGGGGATGCTCCACAGCACAAGGAGCGGCCTTAGTGACGCCCTCCGTCGGCACCTGCCAGCCACGTAATGCCTCAAGGATATGCTCGACGCTCTCCACCAGCGTGGCGCCATCACGAATCAACTGGTGACAGCCGCGCGCACCGGGATGGTGGATCGAACCGGGAATGGCGTAGACCTCGCGGCCTTGCTCAGCCGCCAGCCGCGCGGTGATCAGCGAACCGCTGGACGGGCTGGCCTCGACCACCAGCACGCCGAGCGACAATCCACTGATGATGCGATTACGCCGGGGAAAGTTGCTCGACTGCGGCGTACAGTCCAACGGCAGTTCGGAAACCAACGCGCCACCTTGCTCGACAATCTGCACCGCCAGCCGTTTGTGCCGCGCCGGATAGATGCACTGCAAGCCGGTGCCCAGCACCGCCACGGTCTTACCACCACCATCCAGCGCCCCCTGATGTGCTGCGCCATCGATACCCAGCGCAAGGCCGCTGGTGATGACGAAACCTCCAGCCGCCAGGCTGCGGGCGAACGCATGAGCGTTATCCAGGCCTGGCGCGGACGCTCGACGACTGCCGACCATGGCCAACTGCGGTACCTCCAGCAGTTGCGGGTCTCCGGCGACAAATAGCAACGGGGGCGCGTCGCTCAACTCAGCCAACAGCGCAGGGTAGTGAGCGTCGTCCCACATCAGCAGGTGCTGATCCGGCTGTTCGAGCCAAGCCAACGCGGCAGCGGCCCGCTCGCGAATCGGCGCACTGCGCCGCGCCTCGGCACAGGCGGCGGGCAAGCCCAGCGCGCGCCAGGCACTGGCCGGCGCACTAAGAGCCGCCGAGGCGCTAGCAAAGGCACTGAGCAACTTGCGAAAACGCCGCGGCCCCAGCTCAGGCAGCAGGTGCAAGCGCAGGCGGGCTTCGAGTTCAGCGGGGGAAAGCGAGGTGGATGCAGGCATGGCGATTCGTCCCTGATTAAGTGCTGCCGCCATCCTGGCGACCGGAAAGCACGAGCCCCGCACTGGGCGGGGCTCGTTGGGTATTACGGGTTGCGGATCTTGTCCATCACCGCAAGCTGCCGACTGGCTTGCAGCACCAAGCCGTAGCTGAGCTTGTCGTAGGTGCGGAAGATCATCATGAGGCCGGCACGCTCATCCGGGATCTTCACGCTCTCACCGGTCACGCGATCACGCACGGTCTCGCCAGTCTTGTACACCGCCAGCACATTGCCGATCTCCAGACCGTCGCGGGCGCCCTTGTTCACGGTCACCACATCGAACTGACCAATCTGCGTCACGCCACGCGGCACATCGAGGATCAAACCATTGATCTCGCTGGTTGGTTCGCTAGGCATGAAGGTGGAGTTGATCGCGCGCTCCTCGGTGGGGAACAGACGATCCCCCAGGCGCACCTCCTGCGTTGAACGGCTCAGCAACAACGTGCCGACATCACCTTCTTCGGCGACAATCTCACCGGTACCGATGTCATCGGCGTTGATGCCGAGAAACTCCTTGGTTTGCGGGTCCGTGTAGGTCTTGCCCTGGCGGAAGATGCCATAGACCGGGCGCTGTTCGTCGAACTGGCCGCGCGCATAAATGCGATCACCGGCACCACTGACCACGCGTTCGGCATTGCCCGCGATGATGTAGGGCTTGTCGTTGTACTCTTCCGGCGAGTTGATGATGCGGTTGCTCAGCAGGAAGCTGTTGATCGCCTGTAGCGGAATGGTCGGGATAGCCTCGGCCATGGGCGTGGTGCGTACCTGCGGCGACAGCTTGATGGTGCCGCGCGACTCGCCACGATTGAGCAGCAGACGCGGCTGGCCATCGATATAAACGAGGTTGAGGGTATCGCCAGGGTAGATCAGATGCGGGTTGGCCACCTGCGGGTTGGCGTGCCAGATTTCCGGCCACTTCCACGGCTGGCTGAGGAATTTTCCGGAAATATCCCAGAGCGTATCGCCCTTGACCACGGTGTAGCGGTCCGGGTGACCGTCCTTGAGTTGCACTGCGGCCTGAGCCAAACCGGCCAGGGCCAATCCGCCTGCTGCCAGAAGCAGGGCGAGTAGTGATTTCCTCATACGGTGAATCCCTTTATTATGTGCCTTCACGTGAAGCGCCCTAGCGCCGCGTCCAAACCCGCTGAATCCGCGGCGTGAAGCCGTTTTTCAATGCTGTTCATCATCTTAGCAGCGGATTTTGACTTTATTCTACAAGTGCATCACAAACGCATATGGCGATCCTGAATATCCTCGAATTTCCTGATCCACGCCTGCGTACCATCGCCAAACCGGTGGACGTCGTGGACGACTCCATCCGTCAACTGGTCGACGATATGTTCGAGACCATGTATGACGCACCCGGTATTGGTCTGGCCGCAACGCAGGTCAACGTACACAAACGTGTGGTGGTCATGGATCTGTCCGAGGACAAATCCGAACCGCGGGTGTTTATCAACCCTGAGTTCGAGTCGTTGACCGACGAGATGGATCAGTACCAGGAAGGCTGTCTGTCGGTGCCCGGCTTCTACGAGAACGTCGACCGCCCGCAGAAGGTCAAGATCAAGGCACTGGATCGCGATGGTCAGCCCTATGAGCTGATCGCCGAAGGCCTGCTCGCCGTGTGCATCCAGCACGAGTGCGATCACCTCAACGGCAAGCTGTTCGTTGACTATCTATCCAACCTCAAACGCGACCGCATCAAGAAGAAGCTGGAAAAACAGCATCGCCAACGCGCTTGAACCCGATGCCAGAAGGCTTGCTACGGCAAGCCTTTTTTCTTTTTAGCGAGCCCCCATGCCTGATTCATTGCGTATCGTCTTTGCCGGCACCCCGGAATTCGCCGCCGAGCACCTCAAGGCCCTGCTGGCCAGCCAGCACGAGATCATCGCCGTCTACACCCAGCCGGATCGCCCGGCAGGTCGCGGCCAGAAGCTTGCGCCCAGCCCGGTCAAGCAGCTCGCCACCGCGCACGGCATCCCGGTCTACCAACCGGCCAGCCTGCGCAAGGAAGAAGCGCAGGCCGAGCTGGCCGCACTGCAGCCGGATCTGATGGTGGTGGTCGCTTATGGCCTGATCCTGCCGCAGGTGGTGCTCGACACCCCGCGCCTGGGCTGCATCAACAGCCACGCCTCCTTGCTGCCGCGCTGGCGTGGCGCGGCGCCGATCCAGCGTGCAGTGCAGGCTGGCGATGCCGAGAGTGGCGTCACCGTGATGCAGATGGAAGCCGGTCTCGATACCGGACCGATGCTGCTCAAGGTGACCACCCCGATCAGCGCCAGCGACACCGGCGGCAGCCTGCACGACCGCCTCGCCCAGCTTGGCCCGCAGGCCGTGCTGCAGACCATCGACGGCCTGGCCGCGGGTACGCTGAAAGGCGAAGTACAGGACGATGCGCTGGCCAACTACGCGCACAAGCTGAACAAGGAAGAAGCGCTTCTGGACTTCAGCCGCCCAGCCGCGGAACTGGAGCGCCTGATCCGCGCCTTCCACCCCTGGCCGATCTGCCACAGCACACTCAGCGGCGCTGCGCTGAAAGTGCATGCCGCCGAAATCGGGGAGGGCAAAGGCACCCCAGGCAGCATTCTCGCCGCCGACAAATACGGCCTGACCGTAGCCTGCGGCGAAGGCGCGCTGCGCCTGACTCGCCTGCAATTACCCGGCGGCAAACCGCTGGCCTTCGCCGACCTCTATAACAGCCGCCGCGAGCAGTTCGCCCCCGGCCTGGTACTCGGCCAATGAACCCACGCCTGGCCGCCGCCCGCGCCCTGACCGCCGTGCTCTCCGGCAAGGCTTCGCTAGGCAGCAGCCTGCCGCCGCAACTGGATAAGGTCGAGCATCATGACCGCGCCCTGGCGCAGGATCTGGCCTTCGGCGCCGCACGCTGGCAGCCACGCCTGCAACTGCTGGCAGGCAAGCTGCTGGAGAAACCTTTCAAGGCCGCCGACAAGGACGTGGAAGCGCTGCTGCTGATCGGCCTCTACCAACTGCTGCACAGCCGCATCCCCGAGCATGCCGCCATCGGCGAGACGGTGGGTTGCGCCGGCGCGCTGAAAAAGCCCTGGGCCAAGGGCCTGCTCAACGCCGTGCTGCGCCGCGCGCAACGCGAGTATGAGGCGCTGCTCAAGGAGCTGGATCGCGACCCGGTGCTGCACACCGCGCACCCGCGCTGGCTGCAGAAGGCGCTCAAGGCGCACTGGCCCGAGCATTGGCAAGCCATCTGCGCCGCCAACAACGCGCATCCGCCGCTGATCCTGCGGGTCAACCGCCGCCATGGCAGCCGCGACGACTACCTCGCCGAGCTGCGCAGCGTTGGCATCGAAGCCGAACCCTGCACCTTCAGCCGTGACGGCGTGCGCCTGCTGCAACCCTGCGACGTGACTACCCTGCCAGGCTTCAAGGAAGGCCGCGTCAGCGTTCAGGATGAAGCCGCGCAACTGGCTGCCGACCTGCTCGAACTGACGCCTGGCCAACGCGTACTGGACGCCTGCGCCGCGCCCGGCGGCAAGACCTGCCACCTGCTGGAAGTCGAGCCGGGCTTAGGCGAGGTAGTCGCCGTCGATCTGGAGGCCAAGCGCCTGGCGCGCGTGCGCGAAAACCTCGACCGTCTGCATCTGGACGCCGTGCTGATCGCCGCCGACGGTCGCGACACCGCCGCCTGGTGGGACGGCCAGCCGTTCCAGCGCATCCTGCTCGACGCCCCTTGCTCGGCCACCGGCGTGATCCGCCGTCACCCGGACATCAAGCTGACCCGGCAGCCCGAGGACATTCCCGCCCTGGCCCAGCTCCAAGGCGAACTGCTCGACGCCCTGTGGCCGACCCTCGCGCCCGGCGGCATCCTGCTCTACGCCACCTGCTCGGTGCTGCCGACGGAAAACAGCGAGAGCATCGCCGCCTTCCTCGCCCGTACTGCGGATGCGCAGGAAGTGGCCATCGCCGGCGCATTCGGCCTGCAACCAGAACGCGGCCGCCAGTTGTTGCCGCAGTTGGACGGCCACGACGGCTTCTACTATGCCAAGCTGATCAAGACCGCCGTGGGAACACACGGCTAACGGAGTTCATCAGTGAAGATCATCATTCTCGGCGCCGGCCAGGTAGGCGGCACCCTGGCCGAACACCTGGCCAGCGAAGCCAACGACATCACCGTGGTCGACACCGACGGCGACCGTTTACGTGACCTCGGCGACCGCCTGGACATCCGCACCGTGCAGGGCAAGGGCTCCTTCCCCACCGTGCTACGCCAGGCCGGCGCGGATGACGCCGACATGCTGGTGGCCGTCACCAACAGCGACGAAGTCAACATGATCGCCTGCCAGGTCGCTTACACCCTGTTCCACACCCCGACGCGCATCGCCCGTGTGCGCGAGTCGGCCTACCTGACCCGCGAGGCGCTGTTCGACAACGAGGCCATCCCGGTCGACGTGCTGATCAGCCCCGAACAGGTGGTGACCAACTACATCAAGCGCCTGATCGAATACCCTGGCGCCTTGCAGGTCATCGACTTCGCCGAAGGCAAAGCCCAGTTGGTGGCGGTCAAGGCTTACTACGGCGGCCCACTGGTGGGCCAGCAACTGCGCCAGCTACGCGCCCACATGCCTACCGTGGACACCCGCGTGGCGGCGATCTTCCGCCGCAACCGGCCAATCATGCCGCAGGGCGACACCATCATCGAAGCCGATGACGAGGTCTTCTTCATCGCCGCCAAAGCGCACATCCGCGCGGTGATGAGCGAGATGCGCCGCCTCGAAGACAGCTACAAGAAAGTGGTCATCGCCGGCGGCGGGCATATCGGCGAGCGCCTGGCCGAAGCCATCGAGAGCCGCTATCAGGTCAAGATCATCGAGATGAACCCGGCACGTTGCCGTTACCTCTCGGAAAATCTGGAAAGCACCATCGTCCTGCAGGGCAGCGCCTCGGACAGGGACTTGCTGGTGGAAGAAAACATCAGCGACGCCGACATCTTCCTGGCCCTGACCAACGACGACGAAGCCAACATCATGTCGTCCTTGCTGGCCAAGCGCCTGGGGGCGCGCAAGGTGATGACCATTATCAACAACCCGGCCTACGTGGATCTGGTGCAGGGCGGTGAAATCGACATCGCCATCAGCCCGCAGCTCGCCACCATCGGCACCCTGCTGACCCACGTGCGTCGTGGCGATATCGAAAGCGTGCACAGCCTGCGCCGTGGCGCGGCGGAAGCGCTGGAGGTGATCGCCCACGGCGACGCCAAGTCGAGCAAGGTCATCGGCCGCATGATCGGTAATATCGCCCTGCCGCCGGGCACCACCATCGGCGCCATCATCCGTGAGGAAGAAGTGCTGATCGCCCACGACGACACGCTGATCGAGTCCGGCGACCACGTCATCCTGTTCCTGGTCGACAAGAAGTACATCCGCGACGTCGAGCGCTTGTTCCAGGCTGGTCTGACGTTCTTTTGAGTGGCAAGCCACAAGCTTCAAGCCGCAAACGAGCCTTCTTGCAGCTTGAAGCTTGCCGCTTGTAGCTGGCCGACGAAGGAGGCCCCCTGTGAGCACCGAAGCACTGGAAAAGATGCTGGCCAAGGGCATGGACAATGCCCTGCTGCGTTTCGGTCTGGGCAAGGCCCATCTGGACGGCGGCAACGCCGTACAGGCCGCCGAGCACCTGCAGCGCTGCGTCGCCTTCGACCCGAGCTATTCCGCCGCCTGGAAGCTACTGGGCAAGGCGCTGCAGGCTACCGGTGATGCAGAAGCCGCGCGCCAGGCCTGGCAGCAGGGCATCGCCGCCGCCCAGGCCAAGGGCGACAAACAGGCCGAGAAGGAAATGACGGTGTTCCTGCGCAAGCTGGACAAGTCCGCGAGCAATCGCGGCTAAAGCCCCTCCCACCAGCTCGGCGCTACCTCGTAGCTGCGTAGCCCGGATGCAATCCGGGAAAGTTTCTGCAGTCTGCCCCCGGATTGCATCCGGGCTACGGCGTTTACGACGCGACTCAGGCGGTAGCGGTACGCTGCGGCAAAGCGCGCACGATGGCGCTGAGCAGCATGCCGTACAGCGGCACGAACAGCATCAGGCTGATGGCCAGCTTGATCACGTAATCCACTGTGGCGATCTCCACCCAGTTAGCTGCCATGAAGGGATCGTCGCTGTGCCAGAAGGCCACCGAGAAGAACAGGAAGGTATCGAGCAGGTTGCCGAAGATGGTCGAAGCCGTCGGCGCGATCCACCACTGGCGCATCCGGCGCAAGCGGTCGAACACCTGAATGTCGAGCAACTGGCCGAAGGCGTAGGCGAGGAAGCTGGCCACGGCGATACGGAAGACGAACAGGTTGAACTCACCCAACGCCGCCAAGCCGCCAAAGGCGCCCTCATGGAACAGTACGGAAACCACGTAGGACGCGATCAGCGCCGGCAGCATGACGCGCGCAATCACCACCCGCGCAGCATGCTTGCCAGTCAGGCGCACGGTCAGGTCGGTGGCCAGGAAGATGAACGGAAAGCTGAACGCGCCCCAGGTGGTATGCCAGCCGAACAGGGTGATCGGCAACTGCACCAGGTAGTTGCTGGCGATGATAATGAGGATGTGGAAGGCAATCAGCGCAGCCAATACAGGCCGACTGACCGATGCAGGAATCAGGGTCATGTCTGTGTCCTTTTTCATGAAGTGGGGTGAGGGAACCCACTGCCGCCGCCGACATGGCCGCGAGCGGCGCGCATTCTAGCGCGAACTTGACCCTGGAGATAGGTTTCAGGTGGCCAGACGGCCACCGTTGATCGCAACCTCAGGCCTGCGGCACGACACGCTTGGCTGATTGGAAATGACGCTTCCAGTACGGCGTATTGAGGCGGTCGATACGGACGTTGGCGCCACGACGCGGCGCGTGAATGAAACGTCCTTCGCCCAGGTAGATGGCAACGTGATCCACCGAACGGCTGCGAATGCGGAAGAACAACAGGTCTCCCGGCTGCAACTCACCACGCTTGACGGAGGGCGCATCGACACGCGACAGCTCATGCGAGGTGCGCGGCAGCTCAAGGTCTTCGAGCGGTTTGAAGGCGTATTGCACCAGGCCGCTGCAATCGAACCCCTGCTTGGGGCTCGCACCGCCCCAACGATAGGGTTTACCCAGAACAGCGAGGGCGCGGTCGAGTACCTCGCGGGCCGGTGCTGGCTCAGCCTGCTGGCTGGGCGCCGGGATGGTCTGTATGCGAAAGGTGGCGGAGGCTTCGGCACAAATCCCGAATAAAAGAGCGCCTCCAAGACAAAATGACATGAAGATCTTATTCAAAACCCAGTAACCCTGGTCAGCGGCCTATGCTTGGAAACCCTTCCAAATCATGGCGTTGCATCGAAAATGAGCATCCAGCCCATCCCGACCACGGACTACCGTTCTGCGCTCAAGGTTCATTTAAGGGCGGGCATAACCGACGAACGGTGCCTGATCGGGTGCCGTCCTTGGCGGGTTACTGACGTGCCTTGATCGCCGCCAGCATCTTCTGCGCCAGCGCGGCATAGTCTTCGTCGAAGTGATGCCCGCCTGTGATCTGCAGGCGCTCGCCCACGGCGCCCGGTGCCGTGCAGCCACTGTCCGGCGCCTCTTCGCTGCCGTAGATACAAAACACCTTGGCCGCTGGCAGGCGCTGCATCTCCGGGCCGGTCGGCGCTTCTGCGCCATCCTTGCCGAGCCAACCGCTTACAGCGATCTCGAAACTGCCACTGCGGGCGAAGGCCAACAGCAGCATGGCGTCGACCTGTTGCTGATCGCTGCTCGGCAGGCGGTTGTAGATGGCCGGCAGGACATCGGCGCCGAAGGAGTAACCGGCCAGCACGAAGCGTTTGATATGCCATTTGTCGCGATACTGCTGCATCAGCCGCGACAGGTCGGCGGCACTCTGCTCCGGGCTCTTGTGCTGCCAGTAATAACGCAGGGTGTCGATACCCACCACCGGGTAACCGGCAGCAGCCATGTACTCAGCCGAAGCGCGGTCGAGATCGCGCCAGCCACCATCGCCGGAATAAAACAGAGTGAGCGTGTCCGCCGGTTGTGCCGACGGATGTTCGATCACCGGCATCGCGCTACCCTGGCCAGCCAGCATGCGCTGCAACTGGTCGGCCAGCAGCGTTGGCAACGGTGCCTCCAGCGTACCGATGCGCGGCTCGCCGTTGCTCTGCTCGCGCAGGAAACGGGCGTTGTCATCACCCGGATTGTCATTCCACAGGGCAACCCAGTGACCATGTGCGGCTTTTTGCGGCAGCGGCTGAGGGCAGTCAGGGCTGGCCAGATCGAAGCCGACCGACAACGCCTGTGCCTGATCATCCGTCTGTGTCGCCAACCAGCGCCAGGCGCTGCTGGCAGCCGGGCCAACCCCGGCAACCAGGGTCGGTTCGCCCCCCAGTTGCTCGCGCGCCTGATCGATCTGGCGCTGCTGAGCGGCACAATCACCGGCTACGAACGGCACCTGCAGCACGCGCAAATCGCCCACTTCACCCAGCCGCCGCAAGGCAGCGCCATCGAGGGCCTGATCAGCCGGGGCGATCAGCAGCACCCGCTGGCGTGCCTCGCCCTGGCTCAGCAACTGTGCAGCCATACCCTGCATCTGTACCGTCTGCAAATGCGCTACCGCGCGCATCGACCACCACCAGGTCGTCGCGCCCGCCGTCAGTGCCGCAACCAGCACGGCACCACCCAGCGCTTTCTTCATCGTGCCCATCTCAACGCCTCACCAATCCACCCAGCCCGCCCGCGATCAGCGTTGCGGTATCGGCCAATGCCACCCAGGGATCGAGCCCAGCCGGTACGGCCAGGTAACGCGGCTCCCACTGCGGCAGGAACTTGTCCTTGAAGCGCCGCAGCCCCTGGAAGTTGTAGAAATTCTCACCACGATCAAACACCAACGCGCCCAGACGCAACGGCAGCGGCGCGCCCTTACGCGTCTGCAAACCCGCCAGCGGCACCATGCCGAGGCTGAAGCGGGCGTAGTCTTCGCTTTGGAACTGCTGGATCAAACCGAGCATGAGAAATTCCATCGTCGACTTAGGCGCATCCGGCAGCACACGCATCAGATCGAGGCTGGCCACCGCGCGCGTCTCGCACTCAAGCAAGTTGGCGAAGGCCACCGCGCGCCCCTCGAAACGCACCACCACCACGCGGAAATGCGCCAAATATTCCGGGCTGAAACGCCCCAAGGAAAAGCCCTTCTCGCGCACGCTCTTGCCCTGCAACCAGGCGCAGGAAATCGCGTGCAACTCGGCAAACGGCGCCTGGCCAGGGGCATGGAACTCCAGACTCAAGCCATCACGCTGGCCACGGTTCCAGGTGTAGCGCAAGGCTTTCATTTCCTTGCCGTTGCTGGCCAAGTCGAAGGTTTTCAGATCCACCAATGCCTCTTCACCCAGCTTCAGTGCAGTCAGGCCGATGTCGATATAACTGGGCAAATTCTCGGCGCGCACCTGATAGAACACCGGGCGCGCATGATGGCGGTCACACAGGTCACGGAACTGCCAGATCAGCTCGGCACGGGCGGGGGCCGGGCCGATAGGATCAAACAACGCCACCAGGCTGCGCCCGCGACGGGCGTACATCAGAAACGCATCGCCATCGGGGTGGAACAGCAGCGCCTTGTCGCCACTCAGGGCCAAGCTACCCTCCGGCTGGCGTGAGGCCTGGACGATGGCGCGGGCACGCAGCAGCGCTCCGCTGTCAGGCAGGCGAATGCTCGGCGGCGTGGCACGCAGCAGCCAGGTCAGGCCAACGGCCAACAACACCAACGCACTGCCCAGAGCCGCACGCAGACCGCGCGGGGCATTGGCATCGAGCTCGAACTGCCACCATAACTGGTGGCTGTAGGCGACATCCTGATAAGCGAACAGCAACAGCCAGATAGAAGCCGCAATCACCCCAACCGTGGCAGCCAGTCCCAGGCCGGAAGCCGGTACATCCATCAGCCGACTGCGGCGATAGAACTCACGGCGAAACAACGCCAGCAACCCGGCGATAACCGTCAGAGCCAGGGATTCAGCCCAGTCGAAACCCTTGAGCAATGACAGCACCGAGCCCATGCACAACAGCACCAGCGTCAACGCCCAGGCCGCCGACAAGCGCCGCCGCAGGCCCTGAGCCAACAGCAAGCACAGCGTGCCGACCAGACTCGCCGCCAGATGCGAGGCCGCGATCAGTTGCGGCGGCATCAGAAAGCCCAGCGCCTCCAGGCGCTCGTCCATGATCGGTATGACCCCGGAAAACAGCAGTACCGCTCCGGCACAAAACACCAGCATGGCCAATAGCGGCGCCGCCATACCACTGGCGACACGTGCTACCTGACGCGAGAACCACAGCCGACGCGCCTCTACAGCCAATAACAACAAGCCCGCCGCCAACAACGGCAACAACACGTACAGCAGCCGATAGAGCAGCATCGCCGCTACCAGAGCGGCCGGGTCGATGCGCGACGAGAACGCGGCCAGCAGCACGGCTTCGAACACCCCGACACCACCCGGTACATGACTCAGCACGCCCGCCGCCAACGCCAGCATGTACACCAACACGAAACTGGAGAAGGGTGGGACCTCCGGCAGCAACAGATAAAGCACGCAAGCCGCGATAAGCACATCCAGGCTGCTGATCAGCAGTTGCACCAGGCTCATGCGCAGGCCGGGCAAACGGATGTTGAAACGCCCCAGATCCACCTGCCAGCAGCCAGGCGCCGGTCGCTCGGGCAAACGCTTGCGGCTAACCACCACCACCACGATCAGTGCTGCAGCCAACACAGCCAATGCCAGTACCATAAGCACCGGCTCGGGTAAGCGCAGCGCAGCCGAGGCATCCGGCAGATCGAATAGCGCCGCCAACGCCGCCAGGATTGGCAGGCTGACACCCAGCGACAGGCTGGCGAACAAGCTCATCCGCGCCACATCACCGGCACTCAGCCCATTGCGCCCATACAGGCGATAGCGCACCGAGCCACCAGATAGCGCCGACAGTCCTACCGCATTACCGATAGCGAACGCACAGAAACCACCGAGAGCCAAGGTCGCAGCCGGCAGACGGACGTTGGCATAACGGCTGGCCGACCACTCATAGGCGAGCATCACCATAAAGCCCAGAATCGCGGCCAGTAACGCACCGAACAGCGCCTGCGGCGGCACCGCCGCCAGCGATTCACGTACCTGATCCGGGTTGATCTCGCTAACCAAGTGCCAACAGGCCAGCAACGCCAGGCCAAACAGCAACAGCGACAAGCTGAGGCCGATAAGTTGGCGATTGCGTTGTAGCCAGGTCGAAGATGGAACGGAGGGAATGGGAGCATGCGCCTGAGCGCCGTCTTGGGGAACTTCGGGTACCGCTCGACTCATGTCGAAAACGCCTCGGGTGGACGCCGCCTCGGATTGAGGTCTTGGTCAGAGTGCAGATGTAACCAAATGTTCCATTGATCCGAAAATTTAGTACATGCCCTCAGTAAGGCACTTCACCAGCCAGGCGCCGCGCGCGTCAGGCTTCGCCGAGAAAACGCAGACCCGCGCCTTCAGCATCCACCCGCATCACCTCCATGCGCAGTACCGGAGCGGGGAAGGGCAAATCCTGTACCTGCCCGGTGACTTCAGTGCCCACAGCCAAAGTACTCATGTCAGGGTGCTTCACGTAAACGCCGCTGTCAGACAGGTCACGAGTCTGCGCCAGCAGCTCACCGAAACTGGCATGGCTGATCTTGATTCGGCACTTCATCGGGGTTCGTACCTGCTGACGCTGATTCGACATGGCGACTCCAGTGATGGGCGAGTGATGAACTTGCCTTTAATAGCTCATTCCCGTAACAAGGCCCAGCGCATGGCAGAAAAAAGGCGCCCTCAAGGCCAATGCCGATCAGATAAGGCTTTCCACTGTAGGAGCGAATTTATTCGCGATCTTGGGCAGGCACGGAGCTAAACCCTATCGCGAATGAATTCGCTCCTACACGATTGAGGGCATGGAAACCAAGCCCATGCGGGAGCTTAACTGACAGGCATTACCCTCAAGGCGCCTGTATGAATCGTCTATGCCCGCAGGCTGCACGTCAGTACCACTTGGCCTCGCCATCCGGGCGCTTCTTGAAGCGCTTCATGCTCCACATGTACTGGCTCGGGTAACTGCGCACGTAGCGCGACACCACTTCGCTCATCGCCGCCACGCCCACTTCTACGTCCTCGCTATACATGCCTTCAGGCGCGGCCTCGAGGATCACCTTGTAGCCGCTGCCATCATTTAAACGTACGGCATGCAGAAATACGCCGACCGCCTTGCCGCCAGCGAGCATGCCAGGCACGAACTTGCTGGTCAGCGCAGAGGTACCAAGAAAAGGCACGAATACGCCCGACGAACGGCTCGGCTCTGGATCCGCCGGAATGCCTACCGCGCCACCTTTGCGCACTTCCTTGATGACGCTGAGAATGCCTTCCTTGGTTGACGGCGCAACGCGGTTGCCCATTTGTGCACGTTGCGTCTGCAGCAGCTCGTCGACCGCCTTGAGCTTGGGCGGACGGTAGAAAATGATCGGCTTGCACTGGTTGCAATAGAAGTGGTTGAGCACTTCCCAGTTGCCCAGGTGACTGGTAATGCCGACCACGCCCTTGCCCGAGGCCAGTGCCTGTTGCAGCACTTCGAGGCCTTCTACCTCGCGCACCAGCTTGAGCGATTTGTGCGCCGGCCAGATCCAGGCGCAGGCGCTCTCGGTCAGGGTTTTGCCGATGTCCTTGAGGCTCTGCCCAAGCAGTTGCTCGCGCTCGGCCTCACTCAGCTCAGGAAAACACTGGCGCAGGTTGATACGCGCCACCTCACGCGAGCCATTGGGCAACTTCCACATCAGCCAGCCGATGGCATTGCCCACCGCCTGCACGGCACGCCAGGGCAACAGCGCAAACAGGCGCAGAAAACCCACCACCAGAGCGCCCTTGAATTTTTCCACGACACACTCCAACCGCTCAGAAAAGCGTCAAGTGTAGCGACGTGTGCCGATGCAGTCAGTACAGGCTGCTGCGCTGCCGTTGCTGCAGATCGCGCTCATAGGCTTCAACGTCGAACTCTTCATAGATGCAGCGGAATATATCGCCAGCACTGGGCAGGCTGGCGCGCTCAACCTGACGCGAGAGATCCCACAGCCCCGAGCGCAGTGCTGCCTTGGAGCACTGGAAGTAGCAGCTATCGATATCAATGCGCAGCACACTGCGTGGCAGTTTGTCCCCGACGCGCCCCCGCTCCAACAGCTCTGGATCGAGAGAAATCTGCGCCCGGCCATTGACCCGCAGGCTTTCGCCAACGCCGGGAATCAGGAACAGCAGCGCGACGTGCGGGTTCTGCACGATGTTGCGCAAGCTGTCGATGCGGTTGTTGCCGGGGCGATCCGGCAGCAGCAGGGTCTGGTCGTCGAGAATCTGCACAAAGCCCGATGCATCGCCACGTGGCGAGCAATCGAGACCATCCGGGCCAGCGCTGGCCAGCACCACGAAGGGCGAAGCCTGGATCAATGCACGATAGGGGTCGATCAGCCGTGGCAGTTCCTTGCGCCGCGAGCGTTCGTGGCTTTCGCCGTACAGTGCCAACAGTTCATCCAGCGTGGTGATAGTGGTCATGAGCTCTTCAGTGGCGCGTAGCGGTCGCAGTCGATGGTGTGATCCATCACCATACCCGTGGCCTGCATGAAGGCATAGCAGATGGTCGGGCCGACGAAGGTGAAACCGGCCTTCTTCAGCGCCTTGCTCATCGCTTCGGCCTCGGGCGTTACCGCAGGCACCTGGCTGCGGTCACTGAAATGATTGACCTTCGGCGCGCCGCCGACAAATGACCAGAGCAGCGTCACCGGATCCTCCAACTTCAGCCAGGCCTGGGCGTTCTGCCGCACGGCCTTGAGCTTGAGGCGATTGCGGATGATGCCGGGGTCCTGCATCAGCGCCTCGATTTCCTCGTCGGAGAGCCGCGCCAGGCGCTCGGCATCGAAGTTATGCAACACCTGGCGATAGCGCTCGCGCTTCTTCAGCACGGTGATCCACGACAGCCCGGCCTGCGCGCCTTCGAGCAACAGCATCTCGAACAGATGGCGCGCATCGCGCTGCGGCACACCCCATTCCTCGTCGTGATAGGCCTGGTACAGCGGATCGTCGGTACACCAGAAGCAGCGGGGCATGTCTGTGAGCCTCGGTCAGGAGAAGAAGTGACTATAACCACAAAATAACTGGATATAAATACAGCGCAAGCGCTCATCACGATGATGCCGATGTGCCGTACCCTGCGGCTTGCGCCGAGTTTCGATATACTCCCCGGCTTTCCCTCGCAAGCCTCCACAGGTGATTTTTTCGTGAGCCAGAACAAGCCTGCCGCGCGTACCTTCCAGGATCTGATCCTGGCCCTGCAGAACTACTGGGCCGAGCAGGGCTGCGTGGTGCTGCAACCCTACGACATGGAAGTAGGCGCCGGCACCTTCCACACCGCCACCTTCCTGCGCGCCGTCGGCCCGGAAACCTGGAACGCCGCCTACGTGCAACCTTCGCGTCGTCCGACCGACGGCCGTTACGGCGAAAACCCCAACCGCCTGCAGCATTACTACCAGTTCCAGGTGGTGTTGAAGCCCAACCCGGAGAACTTCCAGGAGCTTTACCTGGGCTCGCTCAAGGCCATCGGCCTCGACCCGGAAGTGCATGACATCCGCTTCGTCGAAGACAACTGGGAATCGCCGACCCTCGGCGCCTGGGGTCTGGGCTGGGAAATCTGGCTCAATGGCATGGAAGTCACCCAGTTCACCTACTTCCAGCAGGTCGGCGGCATCGAGTGCTACCCGGTGACTGGCGAGATCACCTACGGCCTGGAGCGCCTGGCCATGTATCTGCAGGGTGTGGACTCGGTCTACGACCTGATCTGGACCGACGGCCCGTTCGGCACCGTGACCTACGGCGACGTGTTCCACCAGAACGAAGTGGAGCAGTCGACCTACAACTTCGAACACGCCAACGTCGAGAAGCTGTTCGAGCTGTTCGACTTCTACGAGAGCGAAGCCAACCGCCTGATCGAGCTGCAATTGCCGCTGCCGACCTATGAAATGGTGCTCAAGGCCTCGCACACCTTCAACCTGCTCGACGCCCGCCGCGCCATCTCGGTAACCGCGCGTCAGCAGTACATCCTGCGCGTGCGTACCCTGGCCCGCGCCGTGGCGCAGAGCTACCTGCAGGCTCGCGCCCGACTCGGCTTCCCCATGGCCACCCCCGAACTGCGTGAAGAAGTACTGGCCAAGCTGGAGGCGCAAGCATGAGTGCACAAGATTTCCTGGTCGAACTGGGCACCGAAGAACTGCCACCCAAAGCGCTGAAAAGCCTCGGTGACGCCTTCCTCGCCGGTATCGAAAAAGGCCTCAAAGCCGCCGGTCTGAACTATGCCAGTACGCGCGTGTACGCCGCGCCGCGCCGCCTCGCGGTACTGGTCGAGCAGCTCGAAGAACAGCAGGCCGACCGCAGCATGAACCTCGACGGCCCGCCCATTCAGGCCGCCTTCGACGCCGACGGCAACCCGACCCAGGCCGCCCTGGGCTTCGCCCGCAAGTGTGGCGTGGACATCACCGAAATCGACCGCAGCGGCGCGAAACTGCGCTTCGCCCAGCACATCCCCGGCCAGCCGGCCGTGAACCTGCTGCCGACCATCGTGGCCGACTCGCTGAACGATCTGCCGATCCCCAAACGCATGCGCTGGGCCGCCCGTCGTGACGAGTTCGTACGTCCGACCCAGTGGCTGGTAATGCTCTTCGGCGACAGCGTGGTCGATTGCGAAATTCTCACCCAGAAAGCCGGTCGCATCTCCCGTGGCCACCGCTTCCATGCCAACCGCGACGTGCGTATCAGCAGCCCGGCCAGCTACGCCGAAGACCTGCGCAGCGCCTATGTGCTGGCCGACTTCGCCGAGCGCCGTGAGATCATCAGCCGCCGCGTCGACGAACTGGCCGCAGCCGAGCAGGGCACTGCGATTGTGCCGCCAGCGTTGCTGGACGAAGTCACCGCCCTGGTCGAGTGGCCGGTGCCGCTGGTCTGCTCGTTCGAAGAGCGCTTCCTCGAAGTGCCGCAAGAAGCGCTGATCAGCACCATGCAGGACAACCAGAAGTATTTCTGCCTGCTCGATGCCAATGGCAAGCTGCTGCCGCGCTTCATCACCGTGGCCAACATCGAGTCCAAGGACCCGGCACAGATCGTCTCGGGCAACGAGAAAGTCGTGCGTCCGCGCCTGACCGACGCCGAGTTCTTCTTCAAGCAGGACAAGAAGCAGAAGCTGGAAAGCTTCAACCAGCGCCTGGCCAACGTGGTATTCCAGGCACAGCTCGGTTCGGTATTCGACAAGGCCGAACGCGTCTCGGCGCTGGCCGGCTTCATCGCCCGCGAAGTGGGTGGTGACGCTCAGCGCGCCGCTCGTGCCGGCCTGCTGTCCAAGTGCGACCTGGCCACCGAGATGGTCGGCGAGTTCCCGGAAATGCAAGGTATCGCCGGTTACTACTACGCGCTCAACGATGGTGAGCCCGAAGACGTCGCCCTGGCCCTGAACGAGCAGTACATGCCGCGCGGTGCCGGTGCCGAACTGCCGAGCACCCTGACTGGCGCGGCTGTGGCGGTGGCCGACAAGCTCGACACCCTGGTCGGCATCTTCGGCATCGGCATGCTGCCGACCGGCTCGAAAGACCCCTACGCCCTGCGTCGCGCCGCCCTCGGCGTACTGCGCATCCTGATCGAGAAGGGCCTGGATCTGAACCTGGCCGCTGCGGTCGACTTCGCCGTCGCCCAGTACGCAGGCAAGGTCAAGTCTGAAAGCCTGGCCGCACAGGTGCTGGAGTTCATCTTCGACCGCCTGCGTGCACGCTACGAAGACGAAGGCATTGAAGTCGCCGTGTACCAGGCCGTGCGTGCGGTGAACCCGACCTCGCCGCTGGACTTCGACCAGCGCGTGCAGGCCGTGCAGGCTTTCCGTACGCTGCCGCAAGCCGCGGCCCTGGCCGCCGCCAACAAGCGTGTGTCGAACCTGCTCAGCAAGGCTGAAGGCGGCATCGCTGCCCAGGTCGCAGCGCACTACTTCGACAACCCCAGCGAGTTCGCACTGCATGCGGCCATCCAGCAAGCTGACCACGCTGTGCAGCCGCTGGCTGCCGCGCGTCAGTACAACGAGGCGCTGGCCAAGCTGGCCAGCCTGCGCGAACCAGTAGACGCCTTCTTCGAAGCGGTGCTGGTCAACGCTGAAGACGCCCGCGTGCGCGCCAACCGTTACGCCCTGCTGGCCCGCCTGCGCGGGCTGTTCTTAGGCGTGGCGGATATCTCGGTGCTGGGCTAAAGCCAGCAACCGCAAGCTACAAGCTTCAAGCGGCAAGCAGGCCGCTGTTGACTTGTAGCTTGCGGCTTGGAGCTTGCGGCTATGAAATTACTCATCCTCGACCGCGACGGGGTCATCAACCAAGACTCCGACGCCTATATCAAGACGCTCGACGAGTGGCTCCCGATTGCCTCGTCGATCACCGCCATCGCACGCCTGTCGCAAGCAGGCTGGACGGTAGCGGTAGCCACCAACCAGTCCGGCATCGCGCGAGGCTATTACGACCTGGCGACCCTGGAGTCGATGCATACGCGCCTGCGTGAGCTGGTGGCCGAGCAGGGCGGCGAAATCGGCCTAATCGTCCATTGCCCACATGGCCCGGACGAGGGCTGCGACTGCCGCAAACCCAAGCCGGGGATGCTCAAGCAAATCGCCGCGCACTACGGCACGGAACTGGCAGGCGTCTGGTTCGTCGGCGACACCAGCGGTGACCTGCAGGCGGCGCTGACCGTCGATTGTCAGCCTGTGCTGGTGAAGACCGGAAAAGGTGAACGAACCCTGGCCAAGCCCCTGCCGCCAGGAACCCTGGTATTCAATGATCTGGCGGCTGTCGCCGATCAACTGCTCTCATAAGGTGCAAAGTTCAATGGCGATCCTGCAGGCCCTCAGAGTCACGCTTTTCTACCTGCTGCTGTCGTCCAGCTCGTTCTTCTGGTGCCTGATCAGCCTGGTGGTGGCACCCTTGCTGCCATTCCGCCAGCGCTATCGCTTCGTCGTCCAGGCCTGGTGCAACTGCGGTGTGTGGCTGGCCAAGGTTATCGTCGGCATCCGCTATGAAGTGCGTGGCCTGGAGAACATCCCCGCGCGCCCCTGCGTGATCCTCGCCAACCACCAGAGCACCTGGGAAACCTTCTTCCTGTCCGGGTTCTTCGAGCCGCTGTCGCAGGTGGTCAAGCGTGAGCTGCTGCGTGTGCCGTTCTTCGGCTGGGGCATGGCGCTGCTCAAGCCCATCGCCATCGACCGCAGCAACCCCAAGGCCGCGCTCAAGCAGATGGCCAAGCAGGGTGACGAACGACTCAAGCAGGGCGCCTGGGTGCTGGTATTCCCCGAAGGCACGCGCATTCCGCCGGGTCAGATCGGCAAGTTCTCCCGTGGCGGCGCGGCGCTGGCAGTCAACGCCGGTCTGCCGGTGCTGCCTATCGCTCACAACGCCGGCGAGTTTTGGCCCAAGGCTGGCTGGGGCAAGCACTCCGGCACCGTCCAGGTGGTCATCGGTGCACCGATGCACGCCGAAGGCGAAGGCCCGCGCGCCATCGCAGAACTGAACGAACGTGCTTTCCAATGGGTTCGCCAGCAGCAGACCGAAATGCGCGGCGAAGCCCCTGTTTCAGCCAGCGTGGGTGAAACCGCCTGACCTGTGGATAAGCTGTGCACGGAATACCAGCAAAGCGCCATATCATGGCTTCATGTGCCTGATTTCCCTGGGTTATAAACGCCACTAGGAAAATTCTGCGGCAGGGTATAACTTCCTGAATATTCATACAGCGTGACTGCACAAGTCCGCTGTATGCCAGATGTTCAGAAAGGGAATTCACTGCCATGCCATCGATCTACCAACTCAAGCCGGCCTTCCAAAACCTGCTGCGCCCAGGCGTGCAGCGTCTCTATGCTCGCGGTGTCACCGCCAACCAGGTAACCCTGACCGCCGCCATCGTCTCGCTGCTACTCGGCGCGCTGCTCGCTGCTTTTCCCTCGGTTACCTGGCTATTCGCCCTGATTCCGTTATGGATGCTGCTGCGCATGGCACTGAACGCCGTTGACGGCATGCTCGCCCGTGAGTTCGGCCAGCAATCGAAGCTTGGCGCCTACCTCAACGAACTCTGCGATGTAATCGCCGATAGCGCCCTTTATCTGCCTTTCGCACTGCTGCCCGGCGTATCGCCACTGCTAGCGGTGCTTGTGGTGCTATTGGCGGTGATCAGCGAATACGCAGGTGTACTCGGGCCGATGGTCGGCGCCTCACGCCGCTATGACGGGCCTATGGGCAAGAGCGACCGCGCTTTTTGCTTCGGCGTGCTCGGCGCCGGTGTCGCCACCGGCCTGTTATCGGCCCTGTGGATCAACACGTTGCTCGCTCTGATCCTGGCACTGCTGCTTTACACCCTCTACAACCGCGTTCGTCATGGGCTGGCAGAGACCGCCTGAGCCCACCAGTAACGGAATACGGAGATTCCATGCACCACTTAAACATCGCCCGCCACCACACACCTGCCGTCCTCCCTTTGCAGCCCAAGGAGTCCTCATGCTCGCCGCATTGACCGCTTTCGCCATCACTTCGGCGGCTCGCCTGCTGACCGGTGCACGAGCCCTGTGGCTCGGCAGTACCGCGCAGCCGACGCAGCGCCTGTATTACGCCAACCACAGCAGCCACGGCGACTTCGTTCTGCTCTGGGCATCACTGCCGCCCGAATTGCGCAAGCGTACGCGTCCAGTGGCTGGCGCCGATTACTGGCTCAAACCCGGCGTGCGCAGCTTTCTGATCAAGCGGGTGTTCAACGGCGTACTGGTCGACCGCGCGCGTAAGGAAGAGGGCGGCAACCCGCTGCAAGCGATGCTCGATGCACTGGACGGCGGCGACTCGCTGATCATCTTCCCCGAAGGTACGCGCAATCTGAGTGACGATCCGCTGCTGCCGTTCAAGAGCGGACTCTACCACCTGGCGCAGGCACGCCCCGAAGTGGAACTGGTGCCCGTATGGATCGCCAACCTCAACCGCGTGATGCCCAAGGGCAGGGCGCTACCGCTGCCACTGTTGTGCACTCTGAGCTTCGGCGCTGCGCTGCAGCGTAGCGAGGGTGAAGGCAAAGACGCCTTCCTTGAACGCGCACGCAACGCGCTGCTGGCACTGGCACCCGAGGAGGCCTGAGATGGATAACAACACCCTGCTGCTGTTCGCCGGTATCGGTGCCCTGCTACTGCTCGCCAGCCTGATTGGCTTGATCCTCAAAAAGCGCAGTGGCGACAACCCCAGCCCGGTAATCGACAACCTCAACGCCCGAATCAACGCCTGGTGGGTGATGGTGCTGGTCATCGGCATCGCCTTCCTGTTCGGCAACAACGGCGTGATCGTGCTGTTCTACTTTGTGTCCTTCTACGCACTGCGCGAATTCATGACCCTGGCGCCAACCCGGCGCAGCGACTACCCCGCACTGGTAGCCGCCTTCTACTTCGCCTTGCCGCTGCAGTACCTGCTGATCATGTTCAACTGGTACGGTCTGTTCGCCATCTTCATCCCGGTCTATCTCTTCCTGCTACTGCCGATCCTCGCCTCGCTGGGCGGCGACACTACGCGCTACCTGGAGCGTGCAGCCAAGGTGCAGTGGGGCCTGATGATCGCCGTATTCTGCATCTCTGCCGTGCCGGCGTTACTGACTCTGGAAATCCCCGGCTACGAAGGGCGCAACCTGCTGCTGATCGCCTGGCTGATCATCGTGGTGCAGATATCCGACGTGCTGCAGTACGTGTGCGGCAAGCTGTTCGGCAAGCACAAGATCGCACCCAAACTGTCGCCCTCGAAAACCGTGGAAGGCTTTATCGGCGGCGTAGCGCTGGCCACACTGATCGGCGCCCTGCTGTGCTGGATCACCCCGTTTGCCTTCTGGCAGGCAGCGTTGTTCGCCCTGCTGGTGTGCATGCTCGGCTTCGCCGGCGGCCTGGTGATGTCGGCGATCAAACGCGATCGTGGGGTGAAAGACTGGGGCCACATGATCGAAGGCCACGGCGGCATGCTCGACCGTCTGGACTCGGTCTGTTTCGCAGCGCCGGTGTTCTTCCACATGGTGCGCTACTGGTGGGCCTGATGGCCCACTTTTCCACAGACCGTCGGAAACGGTTTATGACGTCGCTTGCAATGGCCCAAAGGATTGCCGCCGGGGATGACAGGCAACAAAAAACCCGCCGAAGCGGGTTTTTTAATGACCTTCCGACCTCCTGTCGTTTGCCTTCCTGGCGCGGTCTGTCTTCCTTGACTCGGGATATCCATTTCCCGGTACGTGTGTGTAGATTAGCCAGACCTCGCAGGCGAGGGGAGAAGCACTCTGCTCCTAGCCATGTAAGCCTTTTGCCATAAGTACTGGGTACTACGCGAAACTGTGACAGGGTGGGCATTCGTCCCAAGCGCCGACTGATGCCACAGCAGACGACGCTGCATCAGGCGGCGGCTATTTGATTGAGCCTGTTGATCACCGCGACGATACCCTCGGCATCCGCATCCGCGAAGGTGCCATCCAGCCCTTCGTGATGCAGAGCGGTGAAGGGGGGATCGTAAAGCTGACCCGGCTCGATGCAGCCGTGCCGGGTCAGGCGCTCGATGATCATTTCCACGAAGCGGATCTGCTGGCTGTTGTAGCGGCTGCCATCGAGGAATTTGCTGAAAGCCTCCATCGCCGCGTTGCGATCCAGCCCCACCAGTGAGCGGATAAACAGCGGCAGCGGGCGCTCGCTGCCAAAGCATTCGACGAAGCGCTCGCGGCTTTCCACCGGCTCGGACTGATAGACGAAACGCTCCAGCTCGGCCAGATCACTCGCCGTGAGCGGCTTGTTGTGCTTGAGCTTGGCGATGGCCAGATGGTTTTCGTTGGCGCGAATGTACGCCTCGACCTTCTTGCGATACTGCGCCAGGTTGATGCCGGTGCTGAAGTCGTTGAGTACCACCTCGCTGGCCTCGCCGATCTGGTCGGTAAGAAAGGTATAGACCGGGTTGGATGTGCGTCGCTGAATAAGCTGAATCAACCCGCGTAACCGCCGGCGTAGCTGCTCGATCATCGGCAGGGTGATGTCCTGCCAGTATTCCTCTGTCTGCAGATCCTGAATCAACGCCAGCTCGGCGCGGATGGCCGGGATGCTCTCCATCAACTCCAACTGGCTGGCCAGCTCACGCACCCGGTCACGGTAGGCGACGAAATCGCCACTGGCGCGCAGCACGGCCAACTGCAGGTTGAGGCAGAGCAGGTCGAACAGCTTGGCAGTGATGTGCTCGGCTTCGCGTTCGCTGGGCAAACCCGCGACATGGGCGCGCAAATCGCCTAACGCTGCATCGTCGAGGTCGTTCCAGGCTGCTCGCTCGGCGAAACGCACCACATGCTCACGCTCGGTACGCACGATGAAGTTGTCCTGATTCATCGCCGCCACCTCGCCGTGCAGCTCCTCGGTCACCGCCTGGCGCAGGCTGCCCAGGCTGTCATAGCCGCCGATGGTTTCGGCAACACCCTCGCGCACACGGGTGTCCTTGCCGGAGAGTAGCGACAGCAGTTCCAGCCGCGCCTTGAACAGACGCTTGCCGACCGGCTCGGCCATGCCGCCCAGTGCGCCTTTCGGGTGCTCGTTGAAGTACTCGAAGTTGGCGCAGAAATCGAAGATATAGAACTCGCTCTTGTCTACGCCCGGTGCGAACAGGTTTTCGCACAGGCGCGTGCCACGGCCGATCATCTGCAGGAATTTGACCTTCGAGCGCACGGCCTTGAAGAACACCAGATTGAGCACCTGCGGCACGTCGATGCCGGTGTCGAGCATGTCCACCGAAATGGCGATCTGCGGCAGGCGGTTGTCCTTGGCGCCAAAGGCATCAATCAGCGTCTGTACATAGGGTTCGCCATGCACGATGACACGGGCAAACTCGCCCTTGTACTGCGAGTAGTGATGATCGAAACGACGGGCGATGAACTTGGCGTGCTCCTTGTTCACCGCAAAGATGATGGTCTTGCCGATCAGCTCCCCGCCATCCACCTTCAGTCCGTGTTGCATCAAGTGCCGCAGCATCAGGTCGACGGTGTGTTCGTTGAACAGTTGCTTGTTCACCTCCGAGGCCAGTACCTCGGCAGGTGCCTCGCCATCCTCGTCGGCGCGCTCGCCCCAGTCCAGGGATTCCCAGTGCTCCTTCTCGGCATCGCTCAGCTCGTCATAGCGGATGCCCTCGCGGACGAACTTGATCGGCACCGAATGCGCCTTGGGCGGCACCAGATAACCGGCGGCCACAGCCTCGTCGAGGCTGTAGGCATCGGTGGGCACGCCGGTTTCCAAGCCA
This sequence comes from Pseudomonas sp. 8Z, assembly GCF_902506535.1. GTDB lineage: Bacteria > Pseudomonadota > Gammaproteobacteria > Pseudomonadales > Pseudomonadaceae > Aquipseudomonas. Next base: position 1,935,886 of record NZ_LR733827.1, on the reverse strand, counting down.
AACAGGTGGTAGGTGTCACGATCCACCTCATCGCGTGGCGTCGCGGTCAGGCCCACCAGATAGCTGTCGAAGTAGCGAAAGATCGCCCCGTACTTCTGGTACACGCTGCGGTGTGCCTCGTCGATGATCACCAGGTCGAAGTGGCCGATGCCATAACGGCGCTGCTCGCCGTCCATCTCATCGATCAGGCCCATCATGGTCGGGTAGGTGGACAGGTAGACGCGGCCTTGGCCGTTCTTCTCGGTCACCAGATTGACCGGATTGGAGTCGGGCAGATGCTCCTTGAAGGCGCTCACCGCCTGATTGACCAGCGCCACCCGGTCGGCGAGAAACAGCACGCGCTTGACCCAATTGGCGCGCATCAGCAACTCCACCAGAGCGATGGCGGTGCGCGTCTTGCCGGTGCCGGTGGCCATGGTCAGCAGACCGGCGCGGCGACCATTGGCCAGGGCTTCGGCCATGGCACGGATGGCACGCTGCTGGTAGGGGCGCCCGACGATATTCGCATTGATCGGCAGGCTGCGTATATCGCCTTGCAACTGCCGACGCTGCACGGCCAGTTCCAGCTCGGCGCGGGTATAGAAGCCCTGCACTTCGCGTGGCGGCGCACGGCGGTCGTCCCATAGCCAGGTGTGGTTACCGTTGGTGTAGAAGATCAGCGGGCGCTGGCCCTTCTCGGCTTCCAGGCAATCGGCATAGAGCTTGGCCTGCTGACGACCGATATCCGGGTCTTTCAGGCTGCTTTTGGCTTCCACCACAGCCAGCGGCTTGCCGTCGGCGCCCCACAGCACATAGTCGGCAAAGCCTTCATTGGCCTTGTTGGGCATGCCCTTGAGCGGCACTTCGCTGGACAGATTCTTGCCGTCCTCCCAGCCCGCTTCACGCAACAGCACATCGATAAAGAAGCGGCGCGTGTCGGCTTCGTCGTAATCGTGAGTATCCGGCACGGCGATATTGGCGGCCTTGGCCTTGGCCAGTTCGGCACGCGCTGCCGCCAGATCGGCATTGACCTGCGCCAACAAGGCTTCACGCTCGGCCAGGGTGGCGGCCTGTTCGGCGATGGCCACTTCGCGTTTTTCCAGCGCGGCATGCTGCTCGGCGATCTGCTGCTGGAACCTGGCCTCCTGCTTCTTCAACTCCTCGCGAGTGAAGGTGGCTGCATCGCTACTGCTGACCAGTTGCGGTACGCGCTTGTCATCGAAGCGGGCGACGATGGCCTTGGGATCACTGGCGCGGGTGTAGGTGCGCGCGAGCCAGAACAGTACATGAAACAACTCGCGCAGCAGCTTCATCGAGTCGCTGAAGCCAATCGTACCGCTGCCATGCACCGCCTGGTTGCCGGCCTTCTGGATCAGGCGCATCTTCTGCAACACCTGCGGCGGCGGCAGATCCTCGAAGTCGCGGTTGCTCAGCAGCGCGTTGAGGCTGCGGTCGTAGGGCATGCGCAGATCGCGGTCATGCTCGTACAACCAATGCACCGCCTGCTCCAGCGCATGGCGGGTACGCATGCAGCAGGCACGCGGGTCGGAATACACCAGTTGCTCGGCGCCCTGGGCAGGTTCGAGAAGGGCTTTGAACTCTGGCGCGAGAAACTGGAAGTTACTCATGGCTGACTACTCACTTTCCGTTGTGCGGTAGGCCTGCCTCTGGTGTGTAGGCGTGGTGGGGAAGGCCAGGCGTAGCTGCCCGGACACGACCAGTGGTTTCAGATGCTGTTGGCGTAATGCATCCGGGCTACGTTGCAGCAAGCTGGCCAAGCTTGGCCCTGTTACATACTGCCCCTCGCACAAGGCCAGAATGACGCTACGCATGGCGCTTTGGCTCAGCCTTCCGCTACGTGCAGCATTCGCCAATGCCTCCATTTGTGCCTTGTAGCCGTGTGGCAAGCACGCCAGCGAGTCGAGAATCGGCGCATCGAGATGGCTGCTAAGCCTTCTGCCGTACTCATCACGTTCCGCCATTGAATGTTCGGAGCTAAGGGCCAAATGTTCGGAGCTCGCCTGCGAATGTTCGGAGCTGACGGGCAAATGTTCGGAGCTATCGGGCAAATGTCCGGAGCTACCGCCCAAATGTCCGGAGCTGTCCGGCAAATGTTCGGAGCTGACGGGCAAATAGTCGGCGCTACCTCCGAATACATCTTCCGGGGTGGGCAAGCCGGCACCGGGCAGGCAATACACCGCGCCACGCCCTGGGTTATGGCTCTCCAGATAGCCGCCACGTACCAATGCCTGCAGCAGGCGCGAGGCCTCGACAGAGTGCAGGCCGGTCATCTCCATGATTCGCCCATGGCTGATGGTGCGCTCGGAGGCAGCGGCAGCCAGGGTCAGGCGCTCGTCATGGGAGAGCTGCTCGAACACTGGGCCAAACTGCAGACGCAAGGCCTGCAGCACATCCTCCGGCCACAGATCGACCATGCGCAGCTCAAGCAGCGTTTGGTTATACGGCTCGCTGCGCTCGAACAGTGCGGGCGGGCGCCAGTGCTGATCCTTCCAGCCGGCGTAGATCTTCGGGATACCCGAGCCGGCCTGTTCGCCCACACCGACGAAGCGGAACATCTTGTGCAACGTGCGGTTGCGGCAGTCATGCTCACCGCCGCGAATGGCAACCTCCGGCGGTACACGCATCAGGCCGGGGTTACGAAAGCCGAACATATCCGGGCGCTTGACCACCAGCACCGAGGCTCGGTCGGAGTAGTCGGCATGCACCAGCACATTGGCCAGGGCTTCGCGCAAGGCCACATGCACGGGGGTTTCGTCCTGGCGTTCGCCTTTCTCCAGCTTGAACGGCACCTTCAGGTCAGCGGTGAGCTTGAGGTAGACCTTGCGGTAGAAGTCGTAGAGATTGCCCGACCATTTGCCGTCCAGGGTCACGCGATCCACCCAGCGCAGCTCGGTGCGCGCTTCCGGGCGCTCCTGATAGTCGAGCATGTAATTGGGCAACGCTTCCTGGATGGTGCTCATCCAGCCGAACATCAGCAGCCCGGCCAGGGTCAGGCCCGCCGTGTCGGTTTCCCGGTCACGCCGCCAGCCGCCGATCTGGCGCAGGAACTCGTGATCGTCCAGGGCGTTCCACGGGTGCGCGGGGTCGCGATTGGCGAACACCTGGCGATAGGCACGCAGGGTTTCGCTGCACAGGTCGTCGAGGTGATAGCCCTTGAGGATGCGATCATCGCGGCTGTCTTCCACCTGCTCGGCGAGCATGCGCTTCACGTCTTCGTCGGCGACATGACGGTCGCCTTCATTGAGCCGCCGATAGGTATGGCCAAAGGGATTGGGCGTCAGATGCACCGGGCGCTGCTTGCGGTTGGCGCGCGGAATCTCCACCAGCAACAGGGTGCGCCCCTCCAGCGCCACCTCGCGCACATCGGCATCGCTCAGCAGGTTGGTGCTGACCTTTTGGCGGTTATTGAGGTTGTCGAACAGCTCCTTGCGCACCTTGGCCGGGTTGGCGATGCCTTCAAGAAAAAACTGCCCTTTCTTCTCGCGCACACCAAGCAGCACCACACCGCCATTGGTATTGGCTAAGGCGCTGTAGGTGGGCCAGAAGTCCTCCGGTAACGCCCCCTGCCCCTCGCGCCCAGCCGCCAGCTTGCACTCCAGGTCGATGGATTCGCGCAGCAGTTCGAGGTCGGCGGGGGAGTGGAGGTCGATCATGGGTTAGAGCGTTCCTGAGAAGGCGTTAGTCTGGATGGAAGAAAAGGCTCTTTCCAGTTGAGCCAATTGTTCCACCATCATTTTCCGCTGCTGTGCGTACTTTTGAACAACTGCCTTATAGGCCGATTGCAACTCAACCGGAGGAACAGGAACCATAACCTCAGAAGCGTCTCGCATATCCAGACGTCGTGTCCCGTGCCCAGCCGTAGACACAACACTCAGAATCCGATCTTTCAAGGCATCGACTGCTGACTTCAAATAAACAATATCCAACTCATCGATGGGTTGGATTGCCTTCATATCCTGGTTGATCGCAACTGGAACAACGTTAATCGCCGTAGGAAAAGAGTGGGCGAGGATCATGCCGCGAACAACAATCAACAGGTGGCCGGGGTCTATTCGTTTAAGATTTGTAGCCGTGAACACCACTTCAGATACGTGATCCTGTGCGTCAGAAATTTCACTAACTTTCATGTCCTTGGGGCTGACCCACGGAAAGCTCCCCTCCCAAAAAGAAGGTTCACTCTTACTCGGTGTCGCGCCGCTTTTCCACTCACCCACTTCTGTAAACGGCTTTAGGTTCCAGCCTTTAGGGTTTTCTACCGGGTCACCGAACATCTCCAGAAACACCGACTTCAGCAACTGGTCGAGCTTGGCGATGGTCTCGCGACGCTTGGCGCACAGCGCGTCGGCCTTGTCCAAAATCGCTGCGATACGGCGTTGTTCGTGAAGAGGAGGGAGTGGAATACTCAGCTCCTTTAAAAACTTGAAATGCCGACTGTATCCAGCATCAGGAATTTTAGCTTGCCTTAGATAATGATATAGATACTTGGGATCACACATATCCAGCGGCTTAAGTACCTTGACCCCATCGGCCCCCATCGCAAACGGGAAGTCAATGTACTTGATGGCTTTTGTATGATCGCCAAATACGATCACCGGCAGAGACTCACTGCGGAACTGGTAAGCCATTTCATCGGTATAACCAGCGACAAAGCTTTGGCCCTGATCAACTACTGCCAAGCTGCCAGAGGGTTGAAACTGGGATTGAGGTAACTTCGCATTGCCTCCCGATACGTCACGGACGACGTCAGTAAAACGAAAAGTCTGGAGGGTCACGGCAGCATACCCTCCAACTCCTCCAGCCCCAGCACAATATCCGCCTCCAGCGCCTTCAATTCCGCCAGAATCTTCTGCGGCGATTCATGCTGCACCTGCTCGTACACCACCTGCTTGTAGCGGTTGATCGACAGGTCATACTCCTTCTCGACGATCTCCGCCTTGGGCACCAGGAAGCTTTGCTCGGTGCGTTCACGCGCCGTTTCGCCATCGCGGTTCTGCCAACGCGTCAGGATATCCGGCAGGTTGTTGCTTGCATGCTGGTCAGCGGCCAGCTCGTTGCGCTTATCGTCCAGCGAATAGCCATCGGCCTGCATATCGTAGAACCAGACGTGGTCGGTGCCGCCGCTGTTGGTTTTGGTGAAGATCAGGATGGCCGTGGAGACGCCGGCATAGGGGCGGAATACGCCGGAGGGCATGGAGACGATAGCGTCCAGCTTGTGCTCTTCGACGATCAGCCGGCGCAGCTCCTTGTGCGCCTTGGACGAGCCGAACAGCACGCCGTCCGGCACGATCACCGCCGCCCGGCCTCCCGGTTTCAGCAGGCGCAGGAACAGGGCGAGAAACAGCAGCTCGGTCTTCTTGGTCTTGACCATCTGCTGCAGATCCTTGGCGCAGCTTTCGTAGTCCAGGCTGCCGGCAAAGGGCGGGTTGGCGAGGATCAAGCTGAACTGCCCTTCGACGCTGGCGTGCCCCTGGCTCAGCGAGTCGCGGTTTTCGATGGCCGGGTTTTCCACGCCATGTAGCAGCATGTTCATCGAGCCGATGCGCAGCATGGTGCTGTCGAAGTCGAAGCCGTGGAAGGTGTCGTGGTTGAAGCGCCGCGCCGACTCAACATCGCGGTAAATCTCGTCGCGATGATGCTGGTACAGGTATTCCGCCGCTGCCACAAGAAAGCCCGCCGAGCCACAGGCCGGGTCGCAGATACTGTCGCCGGGGCGCGGCGCCATCATCTCGACGATCAGTTTGATGATATGCCGGGGCGTGCGGAACTGGCCGTTCTGCCCGGCGCTGGCGATCTTGCCGAGCATGTATTCGTAGAGGTCGCCCTTGGTGTCGCGGTCCTCCATGGGGATGGCGTCGAGCATGTCCACCACCTTGGCCAGCAGCGCTGGGGTAGGGATGGTGAAGCGGGCATCCTTCATGTGCGCGGCATAGGTGGACTGGCCATCCTCACCGCCGAGAGTCTTGATGAAGGGGAAGACCTTTTCCGCAACCAGGGTGTAGAGGCTGCCAGCATCGCCCAGCAGCTTGAACTGCGACCAACGCAGGTGCGCCTGATAGGGGCTGAAAATGGGGCTCTCGATGGGCTGGCCGGTGCGCGCGGCCTTCTTTTCCTTGACCGTTTGCAACTCGTCCAGCCGCTTGATGAACAGCAGGTAGGTCATCTGCTCGATGACTTCGATGGGGTTGGAGATGCCGCCGCTCCAGAATGCGTTCCAGATTTGGTCGACCTGGGATTTGATGGCGCCTGTGATCACTGGGTATGACTGCCTGAATGGGTAGAAAAATGTCTGGCCTGGATTATCCACGCCTGACCACACAAAGAAAAACCCCGGCACTCAGGCCGGGGTTGGGTACTTCATGGATGCCGCACTTGGCGTATCAGAAGTCCAGGTTCGACACCGCCAGGGCGTTGGATTCGATGAAGTCGCGGCGCGGCTCCACGGCATCGCCCATCAGGGTGTTGAAGATCTGGTCGGCGGCGATGGCGTCTTCAATCGTCACCTTGAGCATGCGACGCACTTCCGGGTCCATAGTGGTTTCCCACAGTTGCTCCGGGTTCATCTCACCAAGACCTTTGTATCGCTGCACGCTGTGGCGCTTGGTGCTTTCGTGCATCAACCACTCCAAAGCTTCCTTGAAGGTGCTAACCGGCTTCTTGCGCTCACCGCGCTGCACATAGGCACCTTCTTCCAACAAATTATTCAGTTGGTCGCCGAGGGTAGTGACCGTCTTGTAGTCATTGCTGGCGAAGAAATCGCGGTTGAAGGTGGTGTAGCTGGAAAGGCCGTGCGCCTTGATCTCGACCTCAGGCAGCCAGACGTGGCGCTCGTGGTCTTCACGCAGGCTGACGGTGTAGGTCTGGCCGGACTTCTCAGTGGCCTTCAGACGCGCGCTGAAGCGCTCCAACCAGGCCTGCATGCCGGCGTGGTCGGCCAGTTGTTCGAGGCCAATGCTCGGCAGGTAGACGAAGTGCTCGGTAATTTCCTTCGGATAGACACGCGACAGTCGATCCAAGGTCTTCATCACTCGGCGATAGTCGCCAACCAGTTTCTCCAGCGCGCCACCGGACAGGCCCGGTGCGTTCTCGTTGACGTGCAGGCTAGCGTCTTCCAGGGCCGACTGGGTCATGTATTCATCCATGGCCTCGTCGTCCTTGATGTACTGCTCCTGCTTGCCCTTCTTGACCTTGTACAGAGGCGGCTGAGCGATGTAGACGTAGCCACGTTCGATCAGCTCCGGCAACTGACGGAAGAAGAAGGTCAGCAGCAGAGTACGGATGTGCGAACCGTCGACATCAGCATCGGTCATGATGATGATGTTGTGGTAACGCAGCTTGTCGATGTTGTACTCCTCACGCCCGATGCCGCAGCCCAGCGCGGTGATCAGGGTGCCCACTTCCTGGGAGGAGAGCATCTTGTCGAAGCGTGCTTTCTCGACGTTGAGGATCTTGCCCTTGAGCGGCAGGATCGCCTGGGTCTTGCGATTGCGGCCCTGTTTGGCAGAACCGCCCGCGGAGTCACCCTCCACTATGTAGAGTTCGGACAGCGCCGGGTCTTTTTCCTGGCAGTCCGCCAGTTTGCCGGGCAGGCCAGCAATGTCCAGGGCGCCCTTGCGGCGAGTCATCTCACGCGCTTTGCGCGCGGCTTCACGGGCACGGGCAGCGTCGATCATCTTGCCGACCACGGCCTTGGCTTCGTTGGGATTCTCCAGCAGGAAGTCGGCGAAGTACTTGCCCATTTCCTGTTCGACGGCGGTTTTCACCTCACTGGAAACCAGCTTGTCCTTGGTCTGCGAGCTGAATTTTGGATCCGGTACTTTGACCGAAATGATCGCGGTCAGGCCTTCACGGGCATCATCACCTGTGGTGCTGACCTTAAATTTCTTGGCCAGGCCTTCCTGCTCGATGTAGTTGTTCAGGTGGCGGGTGAGGGCAGAGCGGAAGCCAGCCAGGTGAGTACCGCCGTCACGCTGAGGGATGTTGTTGGTGAAGCAGAGGATGTTCTCGTTGAAGCTGTCGTTCCACTGCAGGGCCACTTCCACGCCAACGCCGTCTTCTTCGCGCTGGATATTGAAGTGGAATACCTGATTCACCACGGTCTTGTTGGTATTGAGGAACTCGACGAAGGCCTTCAGACCACCTTCGTACTTGAACAGCTCCTCCTTGCCTGTGCGCTCATCACGCAACAGAATGCCCACACCAGAGTTAAGAAAGGACAGTTCGCGCAGACGCTTAGCCAGGATGTCCCAACTGAAGTGAATGTTGGCGAAGGTCTCTTCGGAAGGCTTGAAGTGGATCTGCGTACCGGTGCCTTCGGTATCACCAACAGCAGCTAGCGGCGCTTGCGGGACGCCATGAACGTAGGTCTGCTCCCAGATCTTGCCGCTACGGCGAATAGTCAGCACCAGCTCTTTGGAGAGGGCGTTAACAACAGAGACACCCACGCCGTGCAGGCCACCGGATACCTTGTAGCTGTTGTCGTCGAACTTACCACCGGCGTGCAGCACGGTCATGATGACCTCGGCTGCCGAGACGCCTTCTTCCTTGTGCATATCGACCGGGATACCACGTCCATTATCACGCACACTGATCGACTCATCTGGGTGGATAGTGATGGTGATTTCACTGCAGTAACCTGCCAGGGCTTCGTCGATCGAGTTGTCGACCACCTCGAACACCATGTGGTGCAGACCACTACCATCGTCAGTGTCACCGATGTACATACCGGGACGTTTGCGTACGGCATCCAATCCTTTCAGCACCTTGATGCTAGAGGAGTCGTACGTTTGGTTTTCGCTCATGCCTTCACTCCCGATGGTATTGGGTCTGGGTGATACGGCCATGTTCCACGTGGAACATGGCAACCGGCGTATCCGTCTGCCAGCCTTCCCTCAACAATTCATGATCTACACAGGTGATGAACACCTGGCAGCGCAAATCTTCCAGCAACCGGCACAGTGCCTGTCTATGCTGTTCATCCAGCTCCGACGGTAGGTCGTCCACTAGATAGATACATTGGCCACGCTTGGCGTCGTTGACCAGGTGGCCTTGGGCAATGCGTAAAGCACACACCACTAATTTCTGTTGTCCTCGCGACAAGACCTCTGCCGCGTTATGCCCCGCAAGACGCAAACGCAAATCGGCTCGCTGTGGTCCAGCTTGGGTATGCCCGAGTTGCTGGTCACGCAATAGAGAAGAGCTGAGCACGTCACTCAGTTCACGCTCCTTATCCCACCCCCGGTAGTAGCTCAGGGTGAGCCCCTCCAACTGCAAAAGCTCGCCCAGAACTCGCTCGAATACCGGCTTCAGGGCCTGAATATATGCCCTGCGATAGCTGTCGATTTCCTGGCTGGCATTGCACAATTCGCGGTCCCAGGCAGCCTGCGAAGCACCGTCAAGTGTACCATGCCGCAGCCATGAGTTCCGCTGCCGCAGGGCCTTCTGCAGCCTCTGCCAAGCCCCGAGAAAGCGATGTTCCACGTGGAACACACCCCAATCGAGGAACTGCCGACGAATCTTCGGAGCTCCCTCCAGAAGACGAAAGCTGTCTGGATTTATCAATTGCAGCGGTAATAAGTCTGCAAGTTGAGCAGCGCTACGTGCGTTTTGCCCGTCGATACGAATTTGCAATTCACCCTGGCGATCACGCGAAATACCCAGATTGCTGGAACCGCCTTCGGACAATTGAACCTGACCGAAAACAGTACAGCCTGGCTGTTCGTAATGAATGACTGGCTGCAGACGAGTGCTGCGAAAAGAACGGGCGAGGCCCAAGAGATGGACGGCCTCCAGCACACTGGTCTTGCCGCTACCATTGGCGCCATGAAGGATGTTGATGCGGGGAGAGGGGGAGAGTGTCACCGGGTGCAGGTTACGCACCGCGGTGACCATGATACGACTGAGGGACATTAGAGGCTTAGAGCCTCATCGGCATTACAACGTAAGCGGAATCGTCGTTATCGGCTTCTTGTAGCAGGGCACTACTGTTGGAGTCAGAGAGGATCAGACGCACCTGCTCGGTACCCATCACGCTCAATACATCCAGCAGGTAGCTGACGTTGAAACCGATTTCCAACCCACCACCGTTGTAATCGACAACGATTTCTTCTTCGGCCTCTTCCTGCTCCGGGTTATTGGCCTGAATTTTCAGCAGGCCGGAAGCTAGGGTCAGGCGAATACCACGGTACTTCTCGTTGGAGAGAATTGCAGTACGGCTGAACGCTTCGCGCAAGCCCTGACGATCCGCCAGTACCAGCTTGTCACCGCCACGTGGCAGCACACGCTCGTAATCCGGAAATTTGCCATCAACCAGCTTGGAGGTGAAGGTGAACTCGCCGGTGTTAGCACGAATGTGGTGCTGACCCAGAACGACAGCGACTTCAGCATCCTGCTCAGTGAGCAAGCGAGCCAGCTCCAAAATACCTTTGCGCGGCACGATAACCTGATGCTTGCCATCCTGCTGGATAGAGGCTTCCATCGAGCACATGGCCAGGCGGTGACCGTCGGTTGCGACGGCGCGCAGCAGACCGCTTTGCACTTCCAGCAACATACCATTGAGGTAGTAGCGTACGTCCTGCTGAGCCATGGCGAAGCTGGTGCGCTCGATCAGGCGGCGCAGTTTGGCTTGCGGCAGGTTGAAGGTCAGCGACCCCGGACCTTCCTCAACAGTAGGGAAGTCATTCGCAGGCAGCGTCGACAGCGTGAAGCGGCTGCGACCAGCCTTGACCAACAGCTTCTGGTCATCGACACGAATATCGATCACGGCATCACCTGGCAGGCTCTTGCAAATGTCCATCAGCTTACGCGCCGGTACGGTGATCTCGCCCGGTTCGGCGGCATCTTCCAGCGTGACGCGACCAACCAGTTCGACCTCCAGGTCGGTACCGGTCAGCGATAGCTGCTGGCCTTCGACCACCAGCAGGACGTTGGACAGAACCGGCAACGTCTGGCGTCGTTCCACGACACCGGCGACCAGTTGCAGGGGTTTCAACAGGGCTTCGCGTTGAATGGTGAAATGCATGGTCTAGTCCCTTGCCTCGTGGAGCTGCGAATCAAGTAGTCAGGGTGCGCAGCAGGTTCTTGTAGTCCTCGCGGATGTCCGCGTCGGATCCCCTAAGTTCAGCAATCTTACGGCATGCGTGCAATACAGTTGTGTGATCGCGACCGCCGAAGGCCACACCGATTTCCGGCAGGCTGTGATTGGTCAATTCCTTGGACAACGCCATAGCCACCTGGCGCGGGCGGGCGATTGAGCGCGAACGACGTTTGGACAACAGATCAGTAATCTTGATCTTGTAGTATTCCGCCGTAGTGCGCTGAATGTTGTCGATACTGACCAACTTGTCCTGTAGGGCCAAAAGATCCTTGAGCGACTCACGGATCAATTCGATGGTGATATCGCGGCCCATAAAGTGTGAGTGAGCGATAACCCGTTTCAACGCGCCTTCCAACTCACGCACGTTGGAACGAATACGCTGGGCAATGAAGAACGCCGCGTCATGAGGCAGATCGATCTTGGCCTGATCAGCTTTCTTCATCAGGATCGCCACGCGCGTTTCCAACTCCGGCGGCTCAACTGCTACGGTCAAACCCCAGCCAAAACGCGATTTCAGGCGCTCTTCGAGACCTTCGATCTCTTTCGGATAACGGTCACTGGTGAGAATCACCTGCTGACCACCTTCAAGCAACGCATTGAAGGTGTGGAAAAACTCTTCCTGGGAGCGCTCTTTCTTGGCGAAAAACTGGATGTCATCGATCAACAGCGCATCGACCGAACGATAGAAACGCTTGAATTCGTTGATCGCATTAAGCTGCAGCGCCTTGACCATGTCGGCTACGAAACGCTCGGAATGCAGATAAACGACCTTGGCGTTTGGATTCTTCGCCAGCAAGTGATTGCCCACCGCATGCATCAAGTGGGTCTTACCCAAACCAACACCACCATAAAGGAACAGCGGGTTGTATCCGTGCTTGGGGTTATCCGCCACCTGCCAGGCAGCAGCACGCGCCAACTGGTTCGACTTACCCTCGACGAAGTTATCGAAGGTAAAGGTCCGGTTAAGGTAGCTGGTGTGCTTGAGGCCACCTTCGACCTGCACGTTGCGCTCGGTTCGTGGCGCGACGGCGGGAACGGGTGGTTGCGGAGTGGCACCGGCCATGGAATCGAAACTGGCCCGCGATGGCTCTTCCTGAACAGGCGGTGGAGCAGGCTTATGTGCAGCCAGATTAGGCTGCACTGGCTGGGCGGTGCGGGCAACGGCAGGGCGTGGCGCCGTTGGCGCTACGCGTGGAGTCGATGCACGTTTACTCCCTATTAATAAGGAAAGCGCAGGTACCAGGCCATTAGCGCGCTCGCCGAGCAGTTCGAGCAAGCGGCTCAGATACTTGTCATTGACCCAATCGAGCACGAAACGATTCGGCGCGTAGACACGCAGCTCGTCGCCTTCAGCCTCGACCTGTAGAGGACGGATCCAGGTGTTGAATTGCTGGGCCGGCAATTCGTCGCGCAAGAGCTCAACGCATTGCTGCCATAGTTCCACTGACACTGACTATCCCCTACCAAAGCGGCGATAAGAAACAAGCGTCCATTGTAGCCTCCAGCGGCTGAGTTATCCACACCCCAGAAGAATAATGGCCATTTAAAATCAATGCTTTAACGATGACTCGCAAAAGACTTAAACACTGTGGATAACGCTCCAATAACCATATGGATAAACCCAGGGAAAACGCTGTGACCAAGTCGGCTGTGAGTAAAAGACCTACTTACCCTCAAGCTATACGCAGGACGCGCACAATCAAAACACCTATTGTGGACAGCTTTATCATTACCCACAGACCTCGGTTGGCAGGGCCTTGAGAGCTTTATCCACAGCCCAGCAGATGACTAATCATTACAAGAATAGAAAAAGATCTTTAAAAGACTTTCTTCTCTTCTTTCTATTAGTCAGACAAAAGGTTGGTTGGAAATTGACCTACTCAACGGCTTTCTCTACAATCGCCGGTCTCTTAAAACGGGGGCCATACCGGCCCTAGTCGATCACCCAGGTAACGCACCATGAAACGCACTTTCCAACCCAGCACCATCAAGCGCGCTCGCACCCACGGTTTCCGTGCCCGTATGGCTACCAAGAACGGCCGTGCCGTCCTGTCGCGTCGTCGCGCCAAAGGCCGTAAGCGTCTGACTGTCTAACTCATCCAGACAGGTGGTGAGTCGAGGCTTCGGCCGGGAAAAGCGACTGCTGACTCCCCGGCAATTCAAGGCAGTCTTCGACTCCCCTAGCGGTAAAGCGCCGGGCAAAAATGTCCTGCTGCTGGTGCGCGACAGTGAGCTCGATCATCCCCGCCTTGGTCTGGTGATCGGCAAAAAGAGCGTCAAGCTTGCTGTCGAGCGCAACCGCATAAAGCGTCAGATTCGCGAATCCTTTCGCCTGAATCAGGATCACCTGAGTGGCTGGGATATCGTTGTAGTCGCGCGTAAAGGCCTCGGCGATCTGGAAAATGCCGAACTTGCCAAGCAGTTCGACAAGCTCTGGAAGCGCTTGGCTCGCAATCGCCCAAACCGTGACGCTAATGCGCCCACCGGGACAAGCGACCAACCTCATGCGTAAAGTGGCCCTCGCCTGCATTCAGGTCTATCGCTACGCCATCAGCCCTCTGATGGCCAGCCACTGTCGCTTTTACCCGAGTTGTTCCTGCTATGCCTACGAAGCCATCGAGCAACATGGCCTCGTTCGTGGTGGCTGGCTGACTGCGCGTCGGCTAGGCCGCTGCCATCCCTGGAATGCCGGCGGCTTTGATCCGGTTCCTCCCGCGAAAACATCCCGTTCCCCTTCGATGGCCGAATAATCATGGATATCCAACGTTCGATCCTGATCGTCGCCCTGGCAGTCGTGTCCTATCTGATGGTCCTGCAATGGAACCAGGACTACGGCCAGGCCGCTCTGCCGGAGCAGACTCAGTCCAGCCCAGCAGCTACCCCCAGCCTGCCGGATGCACCGAGTAGCGCACAAAGCAGCAGTGACGACATCCCAAGCGCAGTGGCAGATCCCAGCGCTGCCGCCGTTGCCGCAACGCCAGCCAGCAGTGATGAGCTGATTCGCGTCAAGACCGATGTTCTTGAGCTGGCCATCGATCCGCGCGGCGGTGATGTAGTGCAACTGCGCCTGCCGCAGTACCCACGTCGGCAGGACCGCCCAGACGTTCCCTTCCAGTTGTTCGATAACGGTGGCGAGCGCACGTACCTGGCACAGAGCGGCCTGATTGGCCAGAACGCACCGGACAAATCCAGCGGTCGTGCCCTGTGGAACAGCGAGAAGAAGCTCTATGAACTGGCCGAAGGCCAGGACAAACTGGTAGTCGATCTCACCTACAGCGAGAACGGCGTCAGCTACATCAAACGCTACAGCTTCAAGCGCGGTCTAAACCCACAGTGCTCGGCGCGTGAACAGCAGTTGAAGAAACCAGGCTGCATCGATCCGTCCTCCTATCAGGTCGACGTACGCTATCTGATCGATAACCAAAGTGACCAAGCCTGGAGCGGCAACCTGTTCGCCCAGCTCAAACGCGACAACAGCGGTGACCCGTCCTCGACCACAGCCACTGGCACCGCCACTTACTTGGGCGCTGCCGTCTGGACCCCGGACGAGCCTTACAAGAAGCTGTCGATGAAAGACATCGACAAGCACAGCTTCAAGGAAACCGTACAAGGTGGCTGGGTTGCCTGGCTGCAGCACTACTTCGTCACCGCCTGGGTGCCATCCAAAGACAGCAGCAACCAGATTCAGACCCGCAAGGACAGCCAAGGCAACTACATCGTCGGCTTCACCAGTTCAGCCGTGCAGGTTGCAGCAGGAGCCAAAGGTGAAACCGGCGCAGTGCTCTATGCCGGCCCCAAAATGCAGGAATACCTCGGCAGCCTCTCGCCGGGTCTTGAGTTGACCGTCGACTATGGCGTGTTGTGGTTCCTCGCCCAACCAATCTTCTGGCTGCTGGAAGTGATTCACGGCCTGATCGGTAACTGGGGTTGGTCGATCATCTTCCTGACCGTCATCATCAAAGGCATCTTCTTCCCGCTGTCCGCCGCCAGCTACCGCTCCATGGCACGCATGCGCGCCGTTTCGCCGAAGTTGCAGGCGCTGAAGGAACAGTTCGGTGATGATCGCCAGAAGATGTCCCAGGCGATGATGGAGCTGTACAAGAAAGAGAAGATCAACCCTCTGGGTGGCTGCTTGCCGATCCTCGTACAGATGCCAGTATTCCTCGCGCTCTACTGGGTACTGCTGGAATCCGTGGAAATGCGCCAAGCGCCCTGGCTGCTGTGGATCACAGACCTGTCGATCAAGGATCCGTTCTTCATCCTGCCGATCATCATGGGTGCAACCATGTTCATCCAGCAGCAGCTCAACCCGACGCCGCCGGACCCCATGCAGGCGCGCGTGATGAAGCTGATGCCGATTATCTTCACCTTCTTCTTCCTGTGGTTCCCGGCGGGTCTGGTGCTGTACTGGGTGGTTAACAACTGCTTGTCCATCGCCCAGCAGTGGTACATTACCCGCAAGATCGAAGCCGCTACGAAATCGGCCAACGCCTGATTCGACAAGGCTTCAAAGCATCACGCAAACGCCCCATGATTGGGGCGTTTTGCTATCCGTCTCCCCTGTAGGAGCGAATTCATTCGCGATGATTTGCCCCTACGACCGCCCCCAGTAGCGAGTAGAACGCCATGAACCACACCCGAGACACCATCGCCGCCGTCGCCACTGCCCAGGGACGGGGGGGGGTGGGCATCGTGCGGGTGTCCGGCCCACTGGCTGGACAACTGGCTCAGGCCATATGCCGCCGTGAACTCAAGCCGCGCTTCGCCCACCACGGTGCGTTCTACGCCGATCAGCAACTGACCCTGGACGAAGGCCTGGCCATCTACTTTCCCGGCCCCAACTCCTTCACCGGCGAAGACGTGCTGGAGCTGCAAGGCCATGGCGGCCCGGTGGTGCTCGACCTGCTGCTGCGCCGCTGTCTGGAATTGGGTGCACGCCTGGCTCGCCCTGGCGAATTCAGTGAGCGCGCCTTTCTCAACGACAAGCTCGACCTGGCCCAGGCCGAAGCCATTGCCGACCTGATCGAAGCCAGCTCCGAACAGGCCGCGCGCAATGCCCTGCGCTCGCTGCAGGGCGAGTTCTCCAAGCGCGTGCATGCGCTGACCGAATCGTTGATTCAACTGCGCATCTACGTCGAAGCGGCCATCGACTTCCCAGAAGAAGAAATTGATTTTCTCGCCGATGGCCATGTACTGAGCCAACTCGACAACGTGCGCGCCGACTTATCCACAGTGCTGCGCGAAGCGGGGCAGGGCGCCTTGCTGCGCGACGGTATGACCGTAGTAATTGCTGGTCGGCCCAATGCCGGCAAGTCCAGCCTGCTCAATGCTCTAGCCGGGCGCGAAGCGGCCATCGTCACCGACATCGCCGGCACCACCCGTGACGTGCTGCGCGAACATATCCACATCGACGGCATGCCCCTGCACGTAGTCGACACTGCCGGCCTGCGCGACACCGACGACCAGGTGGAGCGCATCGGCGTGGAGCGTGCCCTCAAGGCCATCAGCGAGGCAGATCGCGTGCTGCTGGTGGTGGACTCCACTGCGCCGGAAGCCGCCGACCCCTTCGCCCTCTGGCCTGAATTCCTCGAACAGCGCCCCGATCCGGCGCGGGTCACCCTGATTCGCAATAAGGCTGATCTATCCGGCGAGACGGTCGGGCTGAAAACCAGCGCCGATGGCCACGTCACCCTCAGCCTCTCGGCCAAATCTGCCGGTGGCCTGGAACTGCTGCGCGAACACCTGAAAGCCTGCATGGGGTATCAACAGACCGCCGAAAGCGGCTTCAGCGCCCGCCGCCGCCACCTGGAGGCGCTGCACCAGGCCGAGCAATACCTCGAACACGGTCGCAACCAGCTCACCCTGATGGGCGCCGGCGAGCTGCTGGCCGAGGATCTGCGCATGGCCCAACAGGCCCTAGGCGAGATCACCGGCGCTTTCAGCAGCGACGACCTGCTCGGGCGGATCTTCTCCAGCTTCTGCATCGGCAAGTGAAACTTGATGCAGCCGCGCACTCCCGTAAAGTAGAGCGCCTGATTCCCCTCTGACTGTGAAATCTGCGAGGTTCCTGTGACACGGATGTGGATGGTACGCGGTGAAGGCGGCAGCCTGTATGAAGCTTTCCGCGAGCACGGCGTCGCCGCCATCGGCTGGAGCCAGTTGGCTGCACAGGCCAAGCCAGGCGTTAGCCGCAAACAGTTGATTGCCTTGTACCAATCCATGGATCCCCAAGCCAAGCAAGGCCGGGTGATCTCTGGTGCCTCCCAGGTCTGGCGTTTCGTCAACGAAATACAGCCGGGTGATTGGATCATCACTTACTCGCCCGCCAACCGCCTGTACGCCGTCGGCAAGGTAACAGGCCCAGCCGAACACCAACCGCAAACGGCCGAACAAGGCATGGCGCTGGTGCGCAAGGTGCAATGGCAAACCCAGGAACTGGCGCGTGACAGCCTCGGTACGGCCACCAAGAACAGCCTCGGCTCGACTCTGACCTTGTTCGAAGTGCCTGCCAAAGCAGTCGCCGACGTGCTGGCAGCGCTCAAGGGCAAGCCCGCTGCCGTAAAAGAGGATGAAACAGAAGAAGTCATCGCTGACCCTCTGGCCGATATCGAATCGCAGGCACTAGAGCGCATCAAGGATCGAGTCAACGAGCTGGATTGGGAAGACATGCAGCAACTAGTGGCCGGCATCCTCCGCGCCATGGGCTACAAGACCGAGGTATCACCACGCGGCCCGGATCGTGGCAAAGACATCGTCGCCTCACCTGATGGTTTTGGTTTCGAGCACCCGCGCATCGTCGTCGAGGTCAAGCACCGCAACGGCAAGATGGGCAGTCAGGAAATCCGCAGCTTCCTCGGGGGTCGGCACAAGGATGATCGTGGTCTTTACGTCAGCACCGGCGGTTTCAGCAAGGATGCCCAGTACGAAGCCGACCGCGCTCCAATCCCCCTGGCCATGTGGACACTCGACCACGTGGTACGCACCCTCATCGAACACTACGACGCCACCGACGCCGAAACCAAACGTCTCGTCCCACTCAAGCGCCTCTACTGGCCCGCTTGAGCCCAAGGAACTGCACCGTGAACAGCACCGAACAACAGACCGAACGCTTCCTGGCCACCCTCGCCTCGCTTGGCGGCAGCGCGGGCAACCAGCGCCTGCAGGAAGCCATCGGCTGGCAAGACAGCACCTACCAGCGCATCAAACAACACCTGCTCGACGAAGGCCGCATCCGCACGGGCCGTGGCCGAGGCGGTTCGGTCGCCCTGAGTGAAGCCACTGCAGCCCCGGCAGCGCCCAAACCCAGCGCACCGGTCAAAGCCGCAGCGCCGCAAAGCGCAGACACCAAACCCGCACCGGTGACTGAACTGGACTACGCCGACAAGCTGTGGAAAACCGCCGACAAGCTACGCGGCAACATGGAACCCAGCGATTACAAGCACGTCGCCCTCGGCCTGATCTTCCTCAAGTACATCTCCGACGCCTTCGAGACACGTCATAAAGAGCTGCTCGAAGAAGACCCGCAAGCCGCCGAAGACAAGGACGAATACCTCGCCGACACCATCTTCTGGGTGCCCCGTGAAGCACGCTGGTCGCACCTGCAGGCCAACGCCAAGCAAAGCAGCATCGGCACCCTGATCGACGACGCCATGCGCGCCATCGAGAAGGACAACGAATCGCTCAAAGGCGTGCTGCCCAAGGATTACGCCCGCCCGGCGCTGAACAAAGTCATGCTCGGCGAGCTGATCGACCTCATCTCCGGCATCGCCCTCAACGAAAAAGGCGACAAATCCAAGGACGTGCTCGGCCGCGTCTACGAATACTTCCTCGGCCAGTTCGCCGGCGCCGAAGGCAAGCGCGGTGGCGAGTTCTACACCCCGCGCAGCGTGGTACGCACCCTGGTGGAAATGCTCGAACCCTACAAGGGCCGCATCTACGACCCCTGCTGCGGCAGCGGCGGCATGTTCGTGCAGAGCGAAAAGTTCGTCGACGAACACGGCGGGCGCATCGGCGACATCGCCATCTACGGCCAGGAAAGCAACTACACCACCTGGCGCCTGTGCAAGATGAACCTGGCCGTGCGCGGCATCGACAGCGACATCCGCTGGAACAACGAAGGCAGCTTCCACAAGGACGAACTGCGCGACCTCAAGGCCGACTTCATCCTCGCCAACCCACCGTTCAACATCTCCGACTGGGGCGGCGAACGCCTGCGTGACGACGTGCGCTGGGCCTACGGTACGCCGCCCGCCGGCAATGCCAACTACGCCTGGCTGCAGCACATCCTCCACCACCTCAGCCCCCACGGCTTTGCCGGCGTGGTGCTGGCCAACGGCTCGATGAGCAGCCAGCAGAGCGGCGAAGGTGAGATTCGCCAGGCCATGATCGAAGCCGGCGTGATCGACTGCATGGTCGCCCTGCCGGGGCAACTGTTTTACTCCACGCAGATCCCCGCCTGCCTGTGGATACTGGCCAAGGATCGCAGCAACGGCCTGGTGAAGAACAGCAAACTGCGCGATCGCCGTGGCGAAATCCTGTTTATCGACGCGCGCAACATGGGCGCCCTGGTCGACCGCACCCGCCGTGAACTGCACGACAACGACGTGGCCAGAATCGCCGCCACCTACCACGCCTGGCGCGGCGAAGCGGATGCCGGCCCCTACGCCGACATTCCCGGCTTCTGCAAGGCTGCCTCCCTCGACGAGGTGCGCAAGCATGGCCACGTACTCACACCGGGGCGCTATGTCGGCGCGGCCGCGCAGGCAGAAGACGGCGAGCCTTTCGAGCAGAAGATGCAACGCCTGGCCGCGCAATGGCGCGAACAACAGGCCCAGGCCGCCAAGCTCGATGCCGCCATCGAGCACAACCTCAAAGCCCTCGGATTCTGAGCGGAGGCCCAGCATGGCAGACGAAACCCTCGACCTGACCCCACTGCAGCGCGCCATCGAACGCCTGGACGAAGGCTGGAAGCGCTACCAGCAGGACATCAGCGATACGCAGATCCGCGATGGTCTGATCCAGCGCTTCGAGTTCACCTATGAAATCAGCCACAAGATGCTCAAGCGCCACCTCGAAGCCACCTCGGCAAGCCCCAGCGAGCTGGACGGCATCAGCTTTGCCGACTTGATCCGCAGCGGCAACGAACGCGGCCTGCTGCTCAGCGACTGGCAACACTGGCGGCGCTTTCGCGATATGCGTGCCAAGACCAGCCACACCTACGATGAAGCCATTGCCGTGGAAGTGGTGGCCAGCATTCCCGACTTCCAGCGCGAAGCGACCTACCTCCTCGAACAGTTGCAGGATGCCCAAGCGTGAGCGAACCCCAGATCGACATTCGCCCCGACCACTGGGCCATCGTCCGCGACATTCTCCAGCGCCATGTGCCGCAATATGCCGTGTGGGCCTTTGGCTCACGCGCCAAATGGACGGCCAAGGAATATTCCGACCTGGATCTGGCCATCATCACCGACAGCCCGCTACCGCTGGCCACCAGCGCCGCCCTGGCCGAAGACTTTTCCGAATCGGACTTGCCGTGGAAGGTGGATATCGTCGATTGGGCGGAAACCAGTGAGACGTTTAGGAAGATTATCGAGAAGGATCGAGTGGTGGTGCAGGAAGCTAATTCTCTCCTAACGCAATCGTTAAATACGATTTGCTCACTAATTGTCGACTGCCCGCATAGCACTCCTGCATGGACTGACTCCGGCTTCATAGTTCTTCGTAACCAGAATATAAAAAATGGCAAGCTTGACTTGTCATCACCTTCGTTCACAGATGAAACCCATTTTATCGGGCGTAATCGTCGTGCTAAGCCATCCTCTGGCGATATCGTGATTACACGCGAAGCACCAATGGGCGAAGTCTGCATGATTCCAAATGGGTTGGAGTGTTGCCTCGGACAACGACAAGTATTACTACGACCAGACCCAAAGATTGCTAATTCACGCTACGTTCTTTATGCACTGCAATCAGAAAGTGTTCAGCATCAAATCGGATGGAATGAGGGAACTGGATCTACCGTAAGCAATCTTCGCATCCCTGTCCTCGAAGCATTGCAGATTCCAATGAGGCCTCTTAAAGAACAGCACGCCATTGCCCATATCCTCGGCACGCTCGACGACAGAATCGAAATCAACCGGCGGATGAACGAAACACTGGAAGCCATGGCCCGCAGCCTGTTCAATTCGTGGTTCGTCAATTTTGACGCTGTTTCAGCGCACGGCATGCAGGAGTCAGAACTAAAGCCAATTCCTAAGAAATGGTCTTGGGAACCAGTCAGTAAATTGATTGAGTTCAACCCAACAGAGCCCCTGCGAAAAGGAATGCTTTCGCCTTACCTTGATATGGCAGCACTTCCAACCGTTGGTAGCTGGCCAGAACCTCCGATTTTAAGGGAATACAGCAGTGGCATGCGTTTTCGCAACGGAGATACGTTGCTAGCGCGCATTACTCCATGTTTGGAAAATGGGAAAACGGCTTTTATTCAATGCTTACCTGAAAATACTCTTGCCTGGGGATCTACCGAATTTATCGTTATGCGCCCGGTAAATCCGGTGCCAGCAGAATATGCTTATTTGCTGGCAAGGGATAAAGCATTCCGTAACCATGCAATCCAAAGCATGACAGGCACATCAGGACGTCAGCGCGTGCAAGCGGAATCGATTGCCCAGTTCAAGATTGCCTATCCGGATAATCCAGATGTATGGCTGGCATTTGCAAAAAGTGTTTCTCCATTGTTTAAAAGTATCAAAGCCAATGCAGAGTCGACCCAAGCCCTAGTCCAACTACGCGACACCCTGCTGCCCAAACTGATTTCCGGTGAAGTGCGTATCAAGGACGCCGAACGCCTGGCGGAGACGGCCTGATGGCTTTTCTATCCGAAGCCGCAATCGAACAGGGGCTGATCGAGCAGCTCGCCGCGCTGGGCTGGTCGGCTACCGGCGATGAGCTGATCGGCCCCGACGGCAAGACGCCGGAGCGCGATAGCCATGATCAGGTCATCCTCCAGCAGCGCCTGGAAAGCGCCGTGGCCCGCCTCAACCCGCATTTGCCGGACGAGCCACGCCAGGAGGCCGTGCGCAAGCTGACCCAGCACGAGCTGCCCAACCTGCTGGAAGAAAACCGTCGTATCCATCACCTGCTGATCGAGGGCGTAGACGTCGAATACTTCGCCGCCGACGGCCAGCTCACCGCCGGCAAGGTGCGTGTGCTGGATTTCGACAACCCCGCCAATAACGACTGGCTGGCGGTGCGCCAGTTGGTGGTGATCAGCGGCACGCACAAGCGCCGGCCGGATGTGGTGCTGTTCGTCAACGGCCTGCCGCTGGTGGTGATCGAGCTGAAGGCGCCAGGCAGTGCCGGGGCCAATATGCTCGGTGCCTTCAACCAGTTGCAGACCTACAAGCAGCAGATCGCCGCGCTATTTCGCAGCAACGCCGTGCTGGTCACCTCCGATGGCATCGCCGCGCGCATCGGCTCGTTGTCCGCCGATCTGGAGCGCTTCATGCCCTGGCGTACCCTCGACGGCACGCAGATTCTGCCCAAGGGCCAGCCGGAACTGCCGACGCTGATCGAAGGCGTGTTCGAGCCACGGCGCTTTCTCGACCTGTTGCGCTGGTTCACCGCCTTCGGTGAAACCGGCCAGGGGCTGGTAAAGATCATCGCCGGTTACCACCAGTACCACGCGGTCAACCTGGCGCTGGCCTCGACCATCCGCGCCACCTTCAGCGGCCAGACCGAAGACCCGGCCCATTACGGCTTGCCCAGCGTGCGCGAGCAGCCGCGCGGCGACCGCAAGGCTGGGGTGATCTGGCATACCCAGGGCAGCGGCAAGAGCCTGTTGATGGCCTTCTACGCCGGGCGCCTGGTGCAGCACCCGGCCATGCACAACCCGACGCTGGTGGTGCTCACCGACCGTAACGACCTGGACGATCAACTGTTCGCCACCTTCGCCATGTGCAAGGAGCTGATCCGCCAGACGCCGGTGCAGGCCGAGAGCCGCGAGGATTTGCAGCGCCTGCTGGCCCGCGCCAGTGGCGGGGTGATCTTCACCACCCTGCAGAAGTTCGGCGAGGTGGCCGAGCCGCTGACCCTGCGCGATAACGTGGTGGTCATCGCCGACGAGGCGCACCGCAGCCAGTACGGTCTGAAAGCCAAGATGGACAGGAAAACCGGCGACATCTCCTACGGCTTCGCCAAGTACATGCGCGACGCCTTGCCCAATGCCTCGTTCATCGGCTTTACCGGCACCCCCATCGAGGCCGCCGATGTGAATACGCCGGCGCTGTTCGGTAAATACATCGATGTTTACGACATCAGCCGCGCGGTGGAAGACGGCGCCACCGTGCCGATCTACTACGAATCGCGCCTGGCACGCATCGAACTGAACGAAGACGAGAAGCCCACCCTCGATGATGAAATCGAGGCGCTGTTCGAGGGCACCGATAGCGACGAAAAGGAAAAGCTCAAGGGCCGCGCCGCTGCCGTGGAGCGCCTGGTGGGCAGCGAAAAGCGCCTGGCACTGATCGCCCAGGATCTGGTCAGCCACCTGGAACAACGCCTCGCCGCGCTGGATGGCAAGGCCATGGCAGTGTGCATGAGCCGCGAAATCTGCGTGGATCTGTACAACGCCATCATAGCCCTGCGCCCGGACTGGCACAGCGACGACGATGCCCAGGGCGTGGTCAAGGTGGTGATGACCGGCACCGCCAGCGACGACAGCTCATGGCAGGTGCATATCGGCAACAAAGCCCGCCGCGATGCCCTGGCCCGTCGCGCCAAGGATCCACGCGACCCGCTGAAACTGGTGATCGTGCGTGACATGTGGCTGACCGGCTTCGACGCGCCGTGCATGCACACCCTGTATGTGGACAAACCCATGAAGGGCCACGGCCTGATGCAGGCCATCGCCCGCGTCAACCGCGTATTCCGCGACAAGCCGGCGGGGCTGATCGTCGACTACATCGGCATCGCGCAGAACCTCAAATCTGCCCTGGCGCAGTATTCGCCACGGGACAAGGAGAACACCGGCATCAACGAGGCCCAGGCCATCGCGCAATTGCTGGAGCGCTACGAGGTGGTGCGCGCCATGTACCACGGCTTCGATTACCTCAGTGCGCTGCACGGCACACCGCAGGAGCGCCTGGCGATGATGGCCGGTGCTATCGAGTGGATTCTCGACAAGCAGCAGCAATGGGCCGCCGCCGCAACCACCGAGGAAGGCAAAAAGGCCGCACACCGCCGCTACCAGGATGCCGTGCTGGCCCTGTCCAAGGCCTATGCGCTGTCTGCAGCCTCGGATCAGGGCGTGGCCATCCGTGAGGAAGTCGGTTTCTTCCAGGCCATCCGCGAGGCGCTACTCAAGAGCGCGAGCGGCTCGGGGCTGACCTCGCAGGAGCGCGACCTGGCCATCCGCCAGATCGTCAGCCGCGCCGTGGTGTCCACCGAGATTGTGGATATCCTCAAGGCCGCCGGCATCCAGTCACCGGACATTTCCATTCTCTCCGACGAGTTCCTCGCCGAAGTGCAGCAGATGGAGAAGAAGAACCTGGCCCTGGAAGCCCTGCGCAAGCTGCTCAACGACGGCATCCGCTCACGCAGCCAGAGCAACGTGGTGCAGACCAAGGCGTTCTCTCAGCGCCTGGAAGAAGCCATCGCCCGCTACCACGCCAACGCCATCACCACCGCCGAGGTGCTGCAGGAGCTGATCAAGATTGCCAAGGACATCCGCGCCGCCCGTGCGCGTGGTGAAGAGCAAGGCCTGAGCCCCGATGAAATCGCCTTCTACGATGCCCTGGCGGATAACGATTCAGCGCTGCAGGTGCTCGGTGATGACAAGCTCAAGCTGATTGCCCATGAGCTGCTGGTAAAGCTCAAGGACAACCTGTCGGTGGATTGGGCGCGCCGTGATGCGGCCCGTGCGCGCATGCGCGTATTGGTCAAACGCATCCTGCGCCACTACGGCTACCCGCCAGACCTGCAGGACGCAGCGGTACAAACCGTGCTGCAACAGGCCGAACAGCTCTCGTCCACCTGGACGCTGCCCGGCTATGCGGGCTCCATGTAGCTCGCAGAACATCTGCTGTGCATAACCGGCATCGCAATGATGCCGGTTGCTCGACATGCTTATCCACAGCTCCTTGTAGGCGCGAATTCATTCGCGATGCCTACTGTCTACGGTGCCCAACCCTATCGCGGATAAATCCACTCCTGCTGTCCGTGGGGCGTACCAGGCCGCGTTCCGTTCGCGAAGCAGTACAGCGGCATCTCAAACGAGCAGACTTGTTCATCAACGGCTACCCCCGCTAACCGACGTTGCCACGAAATGAGCGTGCGATTGCCCACTTCCTGTAGTCGGCAGGCTCTCCAGGCATGCGCAAAGCTCATGTCGATCAACGCCAACCACGCATTTCGTTGAGTTATTCAGGCCCAAATAAACCCTGTGGAAAACCGCCCCTGAACCCTGCCCATAACCCTATGACAAAGCTGGGCGTAACCATGCCTGTGGGTAACTGGCACTTCCATCCACAGTGGTTCAGCAGCTTTCTCAGTGGAAACGAGCAGGAACGACACAGGCTTATCATTCGCTGTACACCAATAACAGCAAGGGATACAGAGCTTTATCCACAGAAAGGCATGGCTATATACATAAACATAAAGAACAAGCTTTATAAAAATTCTCTCTTTCTATTCTTTATAAGCCTGAACGTATTTCTCGCAGAGCAGAGGGTGATCAGGTGCGAGCTTCGTGAGGCAGGTCAGAGCTGACCGGTTGGCTATTTTTTGTGCAGAAGGCTTCATTCAAGACAACGAAGTCCCTATACTTGCCGCCTTTCTGAAAACCCCCTTCTCAACAGGCACGAGGTGCGTGGTGGATTTCCCTTCCCGTTTTGACGTGATCGTGATCGGCGGCGGTCATGCCGGTACCGAAGCAGCTCTAGCTGCAGCACGCATGGGCGTGAAGACCCTGCTGCTTACCCACAATGTCGAGACCCTTGGCCAGATGAGCTGCAATCCGGCTATCGGCGGTATCGGCAAGAGCCATCTGGTCAAAGAAATCGATGCACTCGGCGGAGCCATGGCCACGGCTACCGACAAAGGTGGCATCCAATTCCGTATTCTCAACAGCCGCAAAGGCCCGGCCGTTCGCGCAACGCGTGCCCAGGCTGACCGCATTCTGTACAAGGCAGCGGTGCGCGAAATTCTGGAAAACCAATCGAACCTGTGGATTTTTCAACAGGCAGCCGATGACCTGATTGTGGAAAACAGCGAGGTCAAAGGCGTGGTTACCCAGATGGGGCTCAGGTTCCATGCGGACTCCGTGGTGTTGACCACAGGCACGTTCCTCGGTGGACTTATCCACATTGGCCTGCAGAACTACTCCGGTGGCCGTGCAGGCGATCCGCCTTCCATCGCCTTGGCTCATCGTCTGCGTGAATTGCCGCTGCGCGTTGGTCGCTTGAAAACCGGCACTCCACCACGCATCGATGGGCGCAGTGTGGATTTCTCGGTGATGACCGAGCAGCCAGGTGATACGCCGACGCCGTTGATGTCATTCCTCGGCAAGCGTGAGCATCAGCCGCAACAAATCAGTTGCTGGATTACCCACACCAACGCCCGTACTCACGAGATCATCGCCGCCAACCTCGACCGTTCGCCGATGTACTCCGGCGTGATCGAGGGCGTCGGCCCGCGCTACTGCCCGTCGATCGAAGACAAGATCCATCGCTTCGCCGACAAAGACAGCCATCAGGTGTTCATCGAGCCGGAAGGCCTGACCACTCATGAGCTGTACCCCAATGGCATCTCCACGTCGCTGCCGTTCGATGTGCAACTGCAGGTGGTGCGTAGCATTCGCGGCATGGAGAACGCGCACATCATGCGTCCCGGTTATGCCATCGAATACGACTACTTCGACCCACGCGACCTCAAGTACAGCCTGGAAACCAAAGTAATTGGCGGGCTGTTCTTCGCCGGCCAGATCAATGGCACCACGGGTTACGAAGAGGCCGGTGCGCAAGGCCTGCTAGCCGGGTGCAACGCCGCCCTGCGTGCCCAAGGCAAAGAGCCCTGGTGTCCGCGTCGTGATGAGGCCTATATCGGCGTGCTGGTTGATGACCTGATTACGCTCGGCACTCAGGAGCCGTACCGCATGTTCACCTCGCGTGCCGAATACCGGTTGATCCTGCGCGAGGACAACGCCGACCTGCGTTTGACCGAGAAAGGCCGCGAGCTGGGCCTGGTGGATGATGAGCGCTGGGCCGCCTTCGAAGCCAAGCGCGAAGGCATTGCGCAGGAAGAACAGCGCCTGAAGAGCACCTGGGTGCGTCCGGGCACGCCGCAGGGCGATGCCATCGCTGCACGCTTCGGCACGCCGTTGGCGCATGAATACAACCTGCTCAATCTGCTGGCTCGCCCGGAGATCGACTACGCCGCATTGGCTGAAGTGACCGAAGCCCCGGCTGTGGATAACCAGGTCGCCGAACAGGTCGAGATCAAGACCAAGTACGCCGGTTATATCGACCGTCAGCAGGACGAGATCGCCAAGCTGCGTGCCAGTGAAGACACCAAACTGCCACAGGATCTGGACTACAGCGCCATCTCCGGGCTGTCCAAGGAAATCCAGTTCAAGCTGAACAACACTCGCCCGGCCACTCTTGGCCAGGCTGGTCGCATTCCTGGCGTAACGCCGGCGGCGATTTCCCTGCTGCTGATTCATCTGAAAAAGCGCAGTGCTGGGCAGAAGCTGGAGCAGAGCGCCTGATGTCGGTTACTCAACGTCACGCCGAAGAACTGCTGCAGGGCGCTCGTGAGCTCGGCATAGAACTTACCGCCCAGCAGCAGGAGCAACTGCTCGCCTATCTGGGCCTGTTGATCAAGTGGAACAAGGCCTACAACCTCACCGCGGTGCGTGATCCCGACGAGATGGTTTCACGTCACCTGCTCGACAGCTTGTCGGTGGTGCCGTTCGTCGCCGAGCGTGGGGATAACTGGCTGGACGTCGGCAGTGGCGGCGGTATGCCCGGTATTCCGCTGGCGATCATGTTCCCCGAGCGACGTTTCACGCTGCTGGATTCCAACGGCAAGAAGACCCGTTTTCTCGTTCAGGTGAAGCTGGAGCTGAAACTCGCCAACCTTGAGGTTGTCCACAGCCGGGTCGAAACGTATCGACCTGAGCAGGCGTTCGACGGTATCAGCTCACGGGCCTTCAGCAGCCTGCAGGACTTCAGCGACTGGACGCGCCATCTCGGTAACGGTGACACCCAGTGGCTGGCAATGAAGGGCGTACACCCGGATGACGAGCTGCAGGCGTTGCCAGCGGACTTCACTCTCACTGCGACTCATGTGCTGCGGGTTCCCGGTTGCCAAGGTCAACGCCATCTGTTGATACTGCGTCGCTCGGTCTAAGGGGAATGAAGATGGCCAAGGTATTCGCGATCGCCAATCAGAAAGGCGGCGTCGGTAAAACCACGACGTGTATCAACCTGGCTGCTTCTCTGGTGGCGACCAAGCGCCGCGTGCTGTTGATCGACCTCGACCCGCAGGGTAACGCGACCATGGGCAGCGGCATCGACAAGCATGGCCTGGAGCACTCGATCTACGATCTGCTGATCGGCGAATGCGACCTGAGCGAAGCCATGCAGTTCTCCGAACATGGTGGTTACCAGTTACTGCCGGCCAACCGTGACCTCACCGCAGCCGAAGTCGCCCTGCTGGAAATGAGCATGAAGGAGAGTCGCCTGCGCTCGGCGTTGGCGCCAATTCGCGAGAACTACGACTTCATCCTCATCGACTGCCCGCCGTCGTTGAACATGCTGACCATTAACGCCCTGGTTGCCGCCGATGGCGTGATCATCCCCATGCAGTGCGAGTACTACGCACTCGAAGGGCTGTCGGATCTGGTCAACAGCATCCAACGCATCGGCGCACTGCTCAATCCTAATTTGCAGATCGAAGGCCTGCTGCGCACGATGTACGACCCGCGCATCAGCCTGACCAACGATGTCAGTGCTCAGCTCAAGGAGCACTTCGGCGACAAACTATACGACGCCGTAATCCCGCGTAACGTGCGCCTTGCCGAGGCTCCAAGCTTCGGCATGCCGGCGTTGGTCTACGACAAACAATCCCGTGGAGCCATCGCCTACCTGGCCTTGGCTGGCGAGTTGGTACGCCGTCAGCGTGCCGCCGCGAAAACCGCTACCGCTTAAGGAACATCGCATGGCTGCGAAGAAACGAGGTCTGGGTCGAGGTCTGGACGCCCTGCTAGGCGGCAATACCGTCAGCGCATTGCAGGAAGAGGCCGCCCAGGTCGACACCCGCGAACTGCAATACGTGCCGCTGGAACTGATCCAGCGTGGCAAGTACCAGCCGCGTCGTGACATGGATCAGACCGCGCTGGAAGAGCTCGCCGCCTCGATCCGCGCCCAGGGTGTGATGCAGCCCATCGTGCTGCGGCCCATCGGTGGTGGGCGTTTCGAGATTGTCGCTGGTGAGCGTCGTTGGCGTGCCAGCCAACTGGCCGGCCAGGACAAGATCCCGGCCATGGTGCGCGAGCTGCCGGACGAGGCCGCCATCGCCATGGCGCTGATCGAGAACATCCAGCGCGAGGATCTCAACCCGATCGAGGAAGCCGTCGCCTTGCAGCGCTTGCAGCAGGAATTCGAGCTGACCCAGCAACAGGTTGCCGATGCCGTCGGCAAGTCGCGTGTCACCATTACCAATCTGCTGCGCCTGATCGCCCTGCCTGAGGAGATCAAGACCCTGCTCGCCCATGGCGACCTGGAAATGGGCCATGCCCGTGCATTACTGGGTTTGCCCCTCGAACAGCAGATCGAAGCTGCGCGACACGTTGTCGCACGTGGTCTCACTGTGCGTCAGACCGAAGCCCTGGTGCGCCAGTGGCTCTCCGCCAAACCGGCGCCGACCAAAGCCAAGGCCGACCCGGACATTAGCCGCCTGGAACAGCGCCTGGCAGAGCGTCTGGGCTCGCCAGTGCAGATAAAACACGGTGCTAAGGGCAAAGGCCAACTGGTGATCCGCTACAACTCCCTCGATGAATTGCAGGGCGTACTCGCGCATATCCGCTGAAACAATTCGCCACACCTGACCCTGTAGCGCATGGTCGGAAATCACTACCTAGCAGTTGAACGGGGGGAATACGCCCCCTATACTCTGCGCGCAATTTTGTTGGCACTTTTTATGCCAATTCATTGAGTTAAAGCAGTCGATAGTCGAGGGCATCAGTTGATGGAACGCCGCATGCCAAAGCGCTTGCCCTTCCATCGTCTACCGGTTTTTCCGGTGCTGGTGGCTCAAGTTTTCGTCCTGTTGTTCGCTGCTGCACTGGTCTGGCAATGGCAAGGTCGTGTGGCAGGTTATTCGGCACTGTTGGGGGGCATGATTGCCTGGTTGCCGAATCTGTATTTCGCCCACAAGGCGTTCCGTTACAGCGGGGCGCGGGCTGCTAGGGAAATCGTCCGTTCTTTTTATGCGGGCGAAGCGGGAAAACTGATTCTGACGTTCGTGCTCTTTGCACTGACGTTTGCGGGCGTGAAGCCACTGGCGGCACCGGTTTTGTTCGGTGTCTACCTGTTGACCCTGATGGTTAGCTGGTTCGCCCCGCTGCTGATAACGAAATTTTCAAGACCTTAAAGCGTTCGAGGCAAATAATGGCAGCAGAAACCGCTTCGGGTTACATCCAGCACCACCTCACCAATCTGACCTATGGTCAGCACCCGGTGAACGGCTGGAGTTTCGCCCACACCGCACAGGAAGCCAAAGAAATGGGCTTCTGGGCCTTCCACGTAGACACCCTGGCGGTGTCGGTGGTTCTTGGCCTGATCTTTATCGTTCTGTTCCGCTTGGCGGCGCGCAAAGCCACTTCGGGTCAGCCCAGTGGTTTGCAGAACTTCGTCGAGGTGCTGGTCGAGTTTGTCGATAGCAGCGTCAAGGACACCTTCCACGGGCGTAACCCGCTGATCGCCCCGTTGGCCCTGACCATTTTCGTCTGGGTCTTCTTGATGAACTTGATGGACTTGTTCCCGGTTGACTGGTTGCCGAAGCTGGCCGCCACTATCGCGGGCGATCCTCACCTGTACTTCCGTGTGGTACCGACCACTGACCCGAACGCTACCCTGGGCCTGGCCCTGTCGGTGTTTGCCCTGCTGCTGTTCTACAGCGTCAAGGTCAAAGGTATTGGCGGCTTCCTCGGTGAGCTGACCCTGCACCCGTTCAGCAGTAAGAACATGGCTGTGCAGGCTCTGCTGATTCCGGTGAACTTCCTGCTTGAGTTCGTCACTCTGATCGCCAAGCCGGTTTCCCTGGCTCTGCGACTGTTCGGCAACCTGTATGCCGGTGAGCTGATCTTCATTCTTATCGCCATCATGTTCAGTGGCGGCATGCTGCTGGGCTCGCTGGGTGGTGTGTTGCAGGTGGCGTGGGCCATCTTCCACATCCTGATCATCGTGCTGCAGGCGTTCATCTTCATGATGCTGACCATCGTTTACCTATCGATGGCGCACGAAGATAACCATTAAGGCGCGCTAAGGTTCCGCGGCGCCGCTCAGGCGGTGCCTGCCAGGACAAGCCCTTACTGCCCGTGGGCATGAGGGATGCTGTAAACAAACGATTTCGCTTTACCGCTTCAACAAAAACCTTAACCAATACGACTGTAAGTCGGGAGGAAAAATGGAAACTGTAGTTGGTTTGACCGCTATCGCCGTTGCACTGCTGATCGGCCTGGGTGCCCTGGGTACCGCCATCGGTTTCGGTCTGCTGGGTGGCAAGTTCCTGGAAGGCGCTGCGCGTCAGCCGGAAATGGTCCCGATGCTGCAAGTTAAAATGTTCATCGTCGCCGGTCTGCTCGACGCCGTGACCATGATCGGTGTTGGTATCGCACTGTTCTTCACCTTCGCGAACCCCTTCGTTGGTCAAATCGCAGGCTAATTCACTCGTTTTCGAGTGAATTGGTGTGACGGACAACGAACGAGCGAGGTGTTGGCGTGAACATTAATGCAACCCTGATAGGCCAGTCCGTTGCCTTCTTCATCTTCGTGCTGTTCTGCATGAAGTTCGTATGGCCTCCGGTCATTACGGCTCTGCAGGAACGTCAGAAGAAGATCGCAGACGGCTTGGACGCTGCCAACCGCGCGGCTCGTGACCTGGAGCTGGCCCACGAAAAAGTGGCCCAGCAACTGCGCGAAGCCAAAGGTCAGGCTGCGGAAATCATCGAGCAAGCCAATAAGCGCGCTGCTCAGATCGTCGACGAAGCCCGTGATCAGGCCCGTGTCGAAGCTGACCGTGTGAAGGCTCAGGCTCAGGCCGAGATCGAACAGGAAATCAACGGCATCAAAGACGCCCTGCGCGCCCAAGTGGGTGGCCTGGCAGTCAGCGGTGCGGAGAAGATCCTGGGCGCATCCATCGACCAAAACGCGCATGCGGAGCTGGTTAACAAACTGGCAGCCGAAATTTAAGCGAGGGCGCGATCATGGCAGAACTGACCACGCTGGCCCGACCTTACGCTAAGGCTGCCTTCGAGCACGCCCAGGCCCACCAGCAACTGGCCAATTGGTCAGCCATGCTCGGCCTGGCTGCAGCGGTGTCGCTCGACGACACCATGCAGCGCGTGCTCAAGGCCCCGCGTCTGACGAGTACAGATAAGGCCACCGCCTTCATCGAGGTGTGTGGTGATACGTTCGACGCCCAGGCACAGAACTTCATCCACGTTGTTGCTGAAAACGATCGTCTGGCCCTGTTGCCGGATATCTTCGCCCTCTTCGAGCTGTACAAGGCCGAGCAGGAGAAGTCGATCGATGTGGATGTCACCAGTGCCTTTGCATTGAACGACGAACAGCAAGACAAACTCGCCAAGGTTCTCAGTGCACGGCTCGGTCGAGAAGTGCGTCTGCACGCCGCGGAAGATGCCTCCCTGATAGGTGGTGTTCTGATCCGCGCCGGCGACCTGGTAATCGATGGCTCAGTTCGCGGCAAGCTCGCGAAACTGGCCGAAGCATTGAAATCTTGAGTTTGAAGGGGCAGCAGAGCTATGCAGCAACTCAATCCTTCCGAAATTAGTGAAATCATCAAGGGGCGCATCGAGAAACTCGACGTCGCCTCCCAAGCGCGCAACGAAGGCACCGTAGTATCGGTTTCCGATGGTATCGTGCGTATCCACGGTCTGGCTGACGTCATGTACGGCGAGATGATCGAGTTCCCAGGTGGCGTCTACGGTATGGCGCTGAACCTGGAGCAAGACTCCGTCGGCGCGGTTGTGCTGGGTGCTTACACCAGCCTGGCCGAAGGCATGAGCGCCAAGTGCACTGGCCGCATCCTGGAAGTCCCGGTTGGTCCGGAACTGCTGGGCCGCGTGGTCGACGCACTGGGTAACCCGATCGACGGTAAAGGTCCGATCAACGCTCAGGAAACTGACGCCGTTGAGAAGGTTGCTCCGGGCGTGATCTGGCGTAAGTCGGTCGACCAGCCGGTACAGACCGGTTACAAGTCGGTTGACGCCATGATCCCGGTAGGCCGTGGCCAGCGCGAGCTGATCATCGGTGACCGTCAGATCGGTAAGACCGCCATGGCTGTCGACGCCATCATCAACCAGAAGAACAGCGGTATCCGCTGCGTCTACGTCGCCGTTGGTCAGAAGCAATCGACCATCGCCAACGTCGTGCGCAAGCTGGAAGAAGCGGGCGCTCTGGCCAACACCATCGTGGTTGCCGCTTCGGCCTCCGAGTCGGCTGCCCTGCAGTTCCTGGCTCCGTACGCCGGTTGCACCATGGGCGAATACTTCCGCGATCGCGGTGAAGACGCCCTGATCGTGTACGACGACCTGTCCAAGCAGGCCGTTGCCTACCGCCAGATCTCCCTGCTGCTGCGCCGTCCGCCGGGCCGCGAAGCTTATCCGGGCGACGTGTTCTATCTCCACAGCCGTCTGCTGGAGCGCGCTTCCCGCGTTTCCGAAGAGTACGTCGAGAAGTTCACCAACGGCGCCGTGACTGGCAAGACCGGTTCTTTGACCGCTCTGCCGATCATCGAAACCCAGGCCGGTGACGTTTCCGCGTTCGTTCCGACCAACGTGATTTCGATTACCGACGGTCAGATCTTCCTGGAATCGGCCATGTTCAACGCAGGTATCCGTCCGGCCGTCAACGCCGGTATCTCGGTATCGCGCGTAGGTGGTGCTGCCCAGACCAAGATCATCAAGAAGCTCTCCGGTGGTATCCGTACCGCTCTGGCTCAGTACCGTGAACTGGCGGCTTTCGCCCAGTTCGCCTCTGATCTGGACGAAGCCACCCGCAAGCAGCTTGAGCACGGTCAACGTGTTACCGAACTGATGAAGCAGAAGCAGTACGCGCCCATGTCGATCGCCGACATGTCCGTGTCTCTGTACGCTGCCGAGCGTGGCTTCCTGACCGACGTGGAAGTGAGCAAAGTTGGCGCCTTCGAAGCAGCTCTGTTGGGCTACTTCAACCGTGAGCTGGCCGATCTGATGGCCAAGATCAACGTCAAAGGTGACTTCAACGACGAAATCGACGCGGGCATCAAAGCCGGTATCGAGAAGTTCAAAGCCACCCAAACCTGGTAAGCCGCAGCGGGCGTCGCAAGACGCCCGCCTGCTAACCCAATAGGTGTGAAATGGCAGGCGCAAAAGAGATTCGCAGCAAGATTGCGAGCATCAAAAGCACGCAGAAGATCACCAGCGCCATGGAAAAAGTGGCGGTCAGCAAAATGCGCAGGGCTCAACAGCGCATGGCAGCTAGCCGCCCCTACGCGGAGCGTATCCGCCAGGTGATTGGTCATCTGGCCAACGCCAACCCGGAGTACCGCCACCCCTTCATGATCGAGCGCCCTGTAAAGCGTGCCGGTTATATCGTGGTGAGTTCGGACCGTGGTTTGTGCGGCGGCTTGAACACCAACCTGTTCAAGGCCCTGGTCAAGAACATGGCGAAAGATCGCGAGCAAGGCGTGGAGATTGATCTCTGCGTGATTGGCTCCAAAGGTGCGGCATTCTTCCGCAACTTTGGTGGCAATGTTGTCGCTGCGATCAGCCACCTCGGCGAACAGCCGTCGATCAATGACCTGATCGGTAGTGTCAAGGTCATGCTCGATGCTTACCTCGAGGGGCGTATCGACCGTTTGTCCGTGGTCTCGAACAAGTTCGTCAATACCATGACGCAGAAGCCTACAGTGGAGCAGTTGGTTCCGTTGGTGGCCGATCCGGATCAAGAGCTCAAGCATCACTGGGATTATCTGTACGAACCCGATGCTAAAGAGCTGCTCGACGGCCTGATGGTTCGCTACGTCGAATCGCAGGTGTACCAGGCGGTGGTCGAGAACAACGCGGCTGAACAGGCTGCGCGGATGATTGCGATGAAGAACGCCACCGATAACGCTGGCCAGATCATCAAAGACCTGCAGCTTATTTACAACAAAGCGCGTCAGGCTGCGATCACCCAAGAGATTTCGGAAATCGTCGGCGGCGCTGCCGCGGTTTAAGAACGGTTCAAATATTCAGAGGAACCAAAGATGAGTAGCGGACGTATCGTTCAAATCATCGGCGCCGTTATCGACGTGGAATTTCCGCGTGATCAGGTGCCAGCTGTATACGAAGCGCTGAAAGTAGTCGGCGCCGAAACCACCCTGGAAGTTCAGCAACAACTGGGCGACGGCGTGGTGCGTACCATTGCGATGGGTTCGACCGAAGGCCTCAAGCGCGGTCTGGACATCACTCGTACCCACAAGGCCATCTCGGTACCGGTCGGTAAAGCGACCCTGGGCCGTATCATGGACGTGCTGGGCAACCCCATCGACGAAGCCGGCCCGATCGGTGAAGAAGAGCAGTGGGAAATCCACCGCGCTGCGCCGAGCTATGCCGAGCAAGCGGGCGGTAACGACCTGCTGGAAACCGGTATCAAGGTAATCGACTTGGTCTGCCCGTTCGCCAAAGGCGGTAAGGTCGGCCTGTTCGGTGGCGCCGGTGTGGGCAAGACCGTCAACATGATGGAACTGATCCGTAACATCGCCATGGAACACAGTGGCTACTCCGTGTTCGCGGGTGTGGGTGAGCGTACTCGTGAGGGTAACGACTTCTACCACGAGATGAAGGACTCCAACGTTCTCGACAAGGTAGCTCTGGTTTACGGTCAGATGAACGAGCCACCAGGCAACCGTCTGCGCGTAGCACTGACCGGCCTGACCATGGCTGAGAAGTTCCGTGATGAAGGTCGTGACGTTCTGCTGTTCGTCGACAACATCTATCGTTACACCCTGGCCGGTACTGAAGTATCCGCTCTGCTCGGCCGTATGCCGTCGGCAGTAGGTTACCAGCCGACCCTGGCTGAAGAGATGGGCGTTCTGCAAGAGCGCATTACCTCCACCAAGAAAGGCTCGATCACCTCGGTACAAGCCGTATACGTTCCCGCGGACGACCTGACTGACCCGAGCCCGGCGACCACCTTCGCCCACTTGGACGCCACCGTCGTACTGAGCCGTGACATCGCTTCCCTGGGTATCTACCCGGCCGTTGACCCGCTGGACTCCACCAGCCGTCAGTTGGATCCGAACGTCATCGGTAACGAACACTACGAGACCGCTCGTGGCGTTCAGTACGTGCTGCAGCGTTACAAGGAACTGAAGGACATCATCGCCATCCTGGGTATGGACGAGCTGTCCGAAGCGGACAAGCAACTGGTATCGCGCGCTCGTAAGATCCAGCGCTTCCTGTCCCAGCCGTTCTTCGTGGCCGAAGTCTTCACCGGTTCGCCAGGTAAGTACGTTTCCCTCAAGGACACCATCGCTGGCTTCAGCGGCATCCTCAAGGGCGACTACGACCACCTGCCGGAGCAGGCTTTCTACATGGTTGGCGGCATCGACGAAGCCATCGAGAAAGCGAAGAAACTGTAATCACCCATGCGCCTGGCAACGGGCGCATCAGGTTTGTGGATAACTCAGGTTGTCCACAGCCTGTAACATGAGGCAAGCGTATGGCTATGACAGTCCATTGCGATATCGTCAGCGCGGAAGCGGAGATCTTCTCCGGCCTGGTGGAAATGGTGATTGCGCACGGCAACCTGGGTGATTTGGGTATCGCTCCGGGCCACGCGCCGCTGATCACTGACCTGAAACCGGGTCCGATCCGCCTGATCAAGCAAGGTGGCGAGGACGAGGTGTTCTACATCTCCGGTGGTTTCCTCGAAGTGCAGCCGAGCATGGTCAAGGTTCTCGCCGACACCGTGCAGCGAGCTGCCGACATCGACGAAGCTGCTGCTCAGGAGGCCCTCAAGGCCGCCGAGAAAGCGCTGAACGAACAGGGCTCGGAGTTCAATTACAGCTCCGCCGCTGCTCACCTGGCCGAAGTCGCAGCCCAGCTGCGTACCGTCCAGCAGATGCGCAAGAAGTTCGGCGGCTGAAGCCTCCCGCTTCAACCGTTGCATGAGAAAGGGTAGCCTTGGCTACCCTTTTTCTTTTTCTGCCGTTTCATTCTGTCGGCGCCTTGTGTGCCGGTGGCTGCCAAGGAATAGTCGTTCATGTCCCTCGATATCGTCATCCTCGCTGCTGGGCAAGGTACCCGCATGCGTTCCGCTCTACCCAAAGTGCTGCATCCGGTTGCCGACAAACCCATGCTCGGCCACGTCATCGATACTGCGCGCAGCCTGCAGCCCAGTAGCATCCAGGTGGTGATCGGTCATGGCGCGGACAAGGTACGCGAGCGGCTGGCCGCCGACGATCTGAACTTCGCTATCCAGGCCGAGCAGTTGGGCACCGGGCATGCCGTGGCCCAAGCCCTGCCGCAGCTCAGTGCTGAGACCGTGCTGATTCTCTACGGCGACGTGCCGCTGATCGAGCCCGCGACCCTGCAGCGTCTGCTGGCACTGGTCAGCGACGATCAACTGGGCCTGCTCACCGTCGAGCTGGCCGACCCGACGGGTTATGGGCGTATCGTCCGTGATGGCAGCGGTGTGGTGCAGGCCATCGTCGAGCACAAGGACGCCAGCGAAGCGCAGCGACAGATCCGTGAGGGCAACACGGGCATCCTCGCCGTACCGGGCAAACGCCTGGCCGACTGGCTGGGGCGTCTGTCCAATAGCAATGCCCAGGGCGAGTACTACCTGACCGACGTGATCGCCATGGCGGTCGCCGATGGCCTGACCGTGGCCACCGAGCGTGCAGCGGATGAGATGGAAGTGCTGGGTGCCAATGATCGTATCCAGCTCTCGCAGCTCGAATCTCACTACCAGCAGCGCATGGCCCGTCGCCTGATGGCCCAGGGCGTGACCCTGCGCGATCCACAGCGCTTCGACGTGCGCGGCGAGGTGACAGTGGGCCGCGACGTGACCATCGACATCAACGTGATCCTCGAAGGCAAGGTGATCATCGAGGACGATGTGCAAATCGGCCCGAACTGCGTGATCAAGGACTCGGTGCTGCGCAAGGGCGCCATCATCAAGGCCAACAGTCATCTGGACGGCGCCGAGATGGGCGAGGGCGCCGATTGTGGCCCCTTCGCGCGTCTGCGCCCCGGTACCAAGCTGGGCGCCAAGGCCCATGTGGGTAACTTCGTCGAGCTGAAGAACGCCGTGCTGGGCGAGGGCGCCAAGGCTGGCCATCTGAGCTACCTGGGCGATGCCGAGATCGGTGCGCGCAGCAACATCGGCGCCGGCACCATCACCTGCAACTACGACGGTGCCAACAAATTCCGCACCGTCATGGGCGAGGACGTGTTCATCGGCTCCAATAGC
Organism: Pseudomonas sp. 8Z; assembly: GCF_902506535.1. GTDB lineage: Bacteria > Pseudomonadota > Gammaproteobacteria > Pseudomonadales > Pseudomonadaceae > Aquipseudomonas. Next base: position 1,897,054 of record NZ_LR733827.1, on the reverse strand, counting down.
GCGCTGGTGGCGCCGGTGAGCCTGGGCGACCGCTCGACAACAGGCGCGGGTTCGGTGGTGACCAGCGATGTACCGGCGGACACACTGGCCGTCGGCCGCGCCAAACAGCGCAATATCGAAGGCTGGAAGCGGCCGACCAAGAAGGCCTGAAGGAGCTGGCAAGGATGCCACTGCGTAAACGCTGGATCGTACTCGTATTGTTGCTGACCTGGGGCGTGCTACCTGAATGGCCGCGAATCCCGGTGGAGGGCGCGAGCGCTCGGGACTGGAATCCGCAGACCTTCTGGTTCGAACCCTGGGGCCGCTCCGGCGTGCACAAGGGCATCGATATCTTCGCCAAGATCGGTACCCCTGTGCGCTCCACCAGTTACGGTGTGGTGCTGTTTCGCGGGGAAATCCAGCAAGGTGGCAAGGTCGTGCTGGTGCTGGGCCCGAAGTGGCGTCTGCACTATTACGCGCATTTGCACAGCATCGACGTCTATCCGGGTCAGCCGTTGCTGACCGGCAGCCAGCTCGGTACTGTTGGCGATACGGGTAACGCACGCGGCAAACCGGCTCATTTGCACTACTCGATCGTCAGCGTGCTGCCGCTACCCTGGCACGCGGACGACTCGACCCAGGGCTGGAAGAAGATGTTCTACCTCGACCCCAACGCTATTCTGTCGACTCGTTGAAGGATCTTTGGCCTGATGAGCGCAGCGATCTCGGGGTTGTTGATAACTTTAGGTAGACAGGAGTTTTGGTATGTTCGGTGTGACGGATTACGCCGCCTTCGTGGTGGCCTTCATCATTCTGCTGGCCATTCCCGGGCCGGGTAACCTGGCGTTGATCCTGTCCACCGGCAAGGGCGGCATTCGCGGTGGGCTGGCGTCGACCTTCGGCATCATCTTTGGCGATCAGGTGCTACTGTGGCTGGCGGTGGCCGGGGTTGCCGCCTTACTCAAGGCTTATCCTGCAGCTTTTCATCTGGTGCAATGGTTGGGCGCAGCCTATCTGGTCTATCTCGGTCTGCGCATGCTGCTGGCCAAGCCAGGGGCGGGGCCAATGCTGGAGATCAAGCCGCGCCACTACCTGAGGCAAACGCTGGTAATCACCGTCTTCAATCCCAAGGCCATCGTCTTCTACATGGCCTTCTTCCCACTGTTCATCGACCCCGAGCGGCATCAGGGGCTGGTGACGTTCGCTTTCATGGCCGTGACCATCATGGCGCTGACCTTCCTCTATGGCCTGCTGATCGTGCTGCTGACGCATTTTCTCGCCGAGCGTATGCGCGCCAATCCGCGTATTGCCAGAGGCCTGGAGAAGCTGGCAGGGCTTTGTCTGGTGGGTTTCGGGGTCAAACTGACGCTGAACTGAAAAAGGTAGCTACAGGCTTCAAGCCACAAGCTGCAAGCAAGAGCTTGCCAAGCGATTGAGCTTCCCCAGGTTTTGAAGCCTGAAGCCTGAAGCCTGAAGCTTGAAGCTTGCAGCCCCTTTATGTTTTGATTCGCGCCATTATCTTTCGAACCGAAACTTAAAGATGTCGAAGCGCAACACGCCGCAACGTCGCCACACCATTCTCGCCTTGCTCGCCGAGCAGGGCGAAGTGAGCGTGGACGCCCTGGCGCAGCACTTCGCCACCAGCGAAGTGACCATTCGCAAGGATCTTGCCGCCCTGGAAAGCAATGGCCTGCTGCTGCGCCGCTACGGCGGTGCTGTGCCTGTTCCGCAGGAGCTGATTGGCGAACCCAGCCAGCCCATCTCGCCTCACAAGCAGGCCATCGCCCGCGCTGGTGTGGTGCGTATCCGCGAGCACGCGCGCATCATCATCGACAGTGGCACCACCACGGCGGCGATGATTCCGCAGCTCGGCCACAAGCCCGGCCTGGTGGTGATGACCAACTCACTGAATGTGGCCAATGCCTTGCGCGAGCTGGAGCACGAGCCGGTGCTGCTGATGACCGGCGGCACCTGGGATCCGCATTCCGAGTCGTTCCAGGGCCAGGTCGCCGAACAGGTGCTGCGTTCCTACGACTTCGACCAACTGTTCATCGGCGCCGACGGCATCGACCTGGCGCGTGGCACCACCACTTTCAATGAGCTGCTGGGCTTGTCGCGGGTGATGGCCGAGGTGGCACGCGAGGTCATCGTCATGGTCGAAAGCGACAAGATCGGCCGGCGCATTCCCAACCTGGAACTGCCCTGGAGCAGCGTCCATACCCTGATCACCGACGAGCGCCTGGATGCCCAGGCGGCCGAACAGATACGCGCGCGCGGCATCCAATTGATCCTCGCGCCGCTGGAAAACTAAAAGGAGAGCACCATGTGCGGAATCGTAGGCGCTATCGCCGAGCGCAACATCACCCCGGTTCTGGTCGAAGGCCTCAAGCGCCTGGAGTATCGCGGCTATGACAGCGCCGGTGTGGCGCTGCTGACCGAGCAGGGTGCACTGGATCGCCGTCGCCGAGTCGGCAAGGTCAGCGAGCTGCAGGCCGCGCTGCAGGCAGAGCCGTTGGCCGGGCGTCTGGGTATCGCCCATACCCGCTGGGCCACTCATGGCGCGCCGAGCGAGCGTAATGCCCATCCACACTTCTCCGGGCACGAGCTGGCCGTGGTGCACAACGGCATCATCGAGAACCACGAAGAGCTGCGCGAGCGCCTCAAGGGCCTGGGTTACGTCTTCACCTCCGACACCGATACCGAAACCATCGTCCATCTGCTCGATCACAAGTTGCAGCAGCTCGGCGACCTGACCGCCGCGCTCAAGGCCGCGATTCCCGAGCTGCATGGCGCCTATGGCCTGGCGGTGATCAGCGCCAAACAGCCGGATCGTCTGCTCGCCGCGCGCAGTGGCAGCCCGCTGGTGATCGGTCTGGGTCTGGGCGAAAACTTCCTCGCCTCCGATCAACTGGCTCTGCGCCAGGTCACCGACCGCTTCATGTACCTGGAGGAAGGTGATATCGCCGAGATCCGCCGCGACAGCGTGCAGATCTGGGACGCCGCTGGCCAGCCGGTACAACGCGAAGCCGTGCAGTACCACGAAGGCGCCGAGGCCGCCGACAAGGGCGAGTACCGCCACTTCATGCTCAAGGAGATCCATGAGCAGCCCAAGGTGGTGCAACGCACCCTGGAAGGCCGTCTGGGCAGTGATCACGTGCTGGTGCAGGCCTTCGGCCCGCAGGCCGCCAAGCTGTTCGCCAAGGTCAAGAACGTGCAGATCGTCGCCTGCGGCACCAGCTACCACGCCGGCATGGTCGCCCGTTACTGGCTGGAAGAGCTGGCCGGCATTCCCTGTCAGGTCGAGGTGGCCAGCGAGTTCCGCTACCGCAAGGTGGTGGTACAGCCGGATACCCTGTTCGTCAGCGTCTCGCAGTCCGGCGAAACCGCCGACACCCTGGCCGCGCTGCGCAATGCCAAGGAGAAGGCGCCGGGGCAGGGCGGTTATCTGGCCAGCCTGGTGATCTGCAACGTTGGCACCAGCTCGCTGGTGCGCGAATCCGACTTGTGCCTGCTGACCCAGGCTGGCCCGGAAATCGGCGTGGCCTCGACCAAGGCCTTCACCACCCAACTGGTCGGCCTGATGCTGCTGACCCTGGCCCTCGGCCAGGTTCACGGCACGCTGGACAAGGCACTGGAAGCACAGCTTGTGGACGAGCTTCGCCGCCTGCCGACCCGTCTTGGCGAAGCGCTGGCGATGGACAAGATCGTGGAGAAAATCTCCGAACTGTTCGCCGAGAAGCACCACAGCCTGTTCCTCGGTCGTGGCGCGCAATATCCGGTGGCCATGGAAGGGGCGCTCAAACTCAAGGAAATCTCCTACATCCACGCCGAGGCCTACCCGGCGGGCGAGCTCAAACACGGCCCGCTGGCCCTGGTCGACGCCGACATGCCGGTGGTTACCGTGGCGCCGAACAACGAGCTGTTGGAAAAGCTCAAATCCAACCTGCAGGAAGTGCGCGCCCGTGGCGGCGAGCTGATCGTCTTCGCCGACCAGCAAGCTGGCATGAGCAATGGTGAGGGCACCCACGTGGTGGCCATGCCGCATATCCACGACCTGCTCGCACCGATTCTCTACACCGTGCCGTTGCAACTGCTGTCCTACTACGTCGCCGTGCTCAAAGGCACCGACGTCGACCAGCCGCGCAACCTGGCCAAGAGTGTGACGGTGGAGTAAGCCGAGTCTCTTGTATCCAGTGGTAGTTTCTTAAAACGGTAGTGCTCTGGCGCAAGCAGCTCGATATTCGGGATTAGCCTTGTATCGGCGCGGGGGTGCATTGCGCCCCCCTCTGCTTTGGGCGAATCGTGGTGGGTTATGCCAGCAATTGCCTCAACACCTTAGTGAATGCGGCCTGGCTTTCTGCTTCCTGGGCGTGTTGGCGGTTTCTGACCTGCCAGCAGCCATTGACCATGACGTCACGCACTTGTTGATCGCGTCCGGCAAAAAGCCAGCGATTGAGCAGTTCATCATTATTGGCCGTGGCTAGGTAAGGATCGCTGCCATCGAGGACGATGAGGTCGGCGCGCTGGCCGACAGCCAGTTGGCCGATGGGCTGGCCCAATGCCTGGGCGCCGCCTTGCAGGGCGCTTTCGTATAGCATCTGGCCAATGTTGGGCTGCTGCCTGCCATACAAGCGGTTGCGGCGTTGGTCTCGCAAGCGTTGCCCGTACTCCAGCCAGCGCAACTCCTCGACCACGCTCAGGGAGACATGGCTGTCCGAGCCAATGCCGAAGCGCCCCTCCTGCGCCAGGTAGTCCGAGGCCGGGAAAATGCCGTCGCCCAGATTGGCTTCGGTGGTCAGGCACAGGCCTGCCACGGCGCCGCTGCGGGCCATCATGGTCAGCTCATCGGCTTGCGCATGGGTGGCATGTACCAGGCACCAGCGTTGATCGACTGGGAAATGCTCATACAGCCATTGCAGAGGGCGCCGTCCGCTCCAGGCCAGGCAGTCGTCGACCTCTTTTTGCTGTTCGGCAATGTGGATATGCACCGGGGCTTGGCGCTCGGCATCCAGCACCTCGGCGATTTGCTGCGGCGTAACCGCGCGCAACGAATGCAGGCAGACGCCGACCTGCTGAGCGGGAGCCTGGGCCAATGAAGTGCGAAGTTGATCGATCAGCTTGAGGTAAGCCTCGGTGCTGTTGATAAAACGCCTCTGCCCCTGACCTGGTGCCTGGCCGCCGAACCCAGAATGACTATACAGCACGGGCAGCAACGTCAGCCCGATACCTGCATCGTAGGCCGCCTGGCTGATGCGCAGTGCCAGTTCCGCGGGGTTCTGGTAGGGGCGGCCATCCTGGTCGTGGTGCACGTAATGAAACTCGGCGACGCTGGTATACCCGGCCTTGAGCATTTCGATGTACAACTGTCGGGCGATGACGTGCAGTTGTTCCGGTGTGATGCGGCCGACCATCCGGTACATCAGTTCGCGCCAGGTCCAGAAGCTGTCATCGGGGTTGCCTGCCACTTCCGCCAAGCCTGCCATGGCGCGCTGGAAGGCATGCGAATGCAGGTTCGGCATGCCGGCAATCACTGGACCCTGAAGCGTCTGTGCTGCGTCCGCCGAGGTGCCTGCATCGATGCGTGAGAACATGCCGTTTGAGTCGATCTCGAAGCGGACGTTGCATGCCCAGCCTGTCGGCAGTAGGGCGCGTTCGGCGAAATAGGCGGGCATATGCAAGTCTCAGGTGTTTTACTTGTATATACATATACAGATGTTTTGCGCGCGCGTAAACTCAATCCCAAAGCCGCCAGCCCCGGTGAACGACGGCCTAGTCGGTGCCTGAAACCATGCTCTTGCTACGCCAGACGTCATTACAAGGAGTATTCCGTGCCTGTATCCGTGCCACCTTCATCTGGCTCTTCACTAGCGGCGTTGACCGGCGAACAACCTGCGCCGCTGTACGCACGCGTCAAGCAGATGATTGTCCAGCAAATCCAGAATGGCACTTGGCCGCCCCATCACCGTGTGCCCTCGGAAAGCGAGTTGGTCAATGAGCTGGGTGTCAGCCGTATGACCATCAATCGCGCCCTGCGTGAGTTGACTCTGGACGGTGTATTGGTGCGGATGCAGGGGGTTGGCACCTTCGTGGCCGAGCCCAAGGGGCAGTCGGCCCTGCTGCAGGTGCAGAACATCGCCGAGGAAATTGCCGCGCGCGGCCATCGTTATAGCTGCCTGGTCGTTAGCCTGCAGGAAGTACAGGCGGGCCCTGAACGCGCTCTGGCGCTGGATCTTCGGGAAGGCTCGCGGGTATTTCATTCACGTATCGTGCATTTCGAGAACGATGTGCCTGTACAGATCGAGGATCGCTACGTGAACCCTGCGGTGGCGCCCGATTACCTACAGCAGGATTTCACCCAGCAAACCCCGCATGCCTACCTGGCACAGGTCGCGCCTCTGACCGAGGGTGAGCATCTGGTCGAAGCTGTCCTGGCGGAAAGCAGCGAGTGCCGACTGCTGAAGATAGAGAGCACAGAGCCTTGCCTGCTGATTCGGCGGCGTACCTGGTCCGGGCGCAATGTCGTGACCAGTGCCCGCTTGCTCTACCCAGGCTCGCGCTATCGCCTTGAAGGACGCTTTGGCTCATGAGCGGCGTGCGGCTTTTGCGTGCCAACACATACACGCGCATGCCCTGGAAGAATGGGGCCGGTTCTACGCTGGAAATTGCCCGAGACGATGGCGAAGCACTGGATGCTTTCGGCTGGCGCCTGTCGATTGCCGATGTTGGCGAGTCCGGCGGCTTTTCCAGATTCACCGGTTATCAGCGGGTTATCACCGTGCTCGAAGGTGCCGGCATGCGCCTGGAGGTCGACGGGCAGCCTTCGCGAGACCTCACGCGGCTGGATGCTTTTGCATTCGCTGGCGGCGCCACTGTCGATTGCACCCTGATCGGCGGCCCCATCCGCGACTTCAACCTGATCTACGACCCTCTGCGTTATGCGGCGCGGCTGCAATGGTTGCAGGTGGACGGAACCCTCGATTTTTTCAGCTCGGCTCACACGCTGTTGTTGTTTGCCGCCCAGGGCCATCCGCAACTGTTGGGGCATGACTGCCTAAACCCGTACGACTGCCTGCAGATTGCCGGATCTGGCGAGTTGCAACCGATTCGTCTGGTTGGAGAGGGCGTGCTCTGCCTGATCGAGCTGATTGCGATATAGGCGGTTACTGATCGTCAGTGCGGTGTTACTTGGCGCCCCAATGGTGTGCGCCAATGCATCAAATCAGAGCATTAATGCCTCTTCTGTAACACTGGTTAGCCACCTGAGTGTAGCCGTGCTCTCACCGCAAGAGCCCGCCAGTCCTAGCTCACAGACTCTTAGCTTAGTCCTTGGAAAACATTGGCCTTTCGCTTGCATGTGCTTGTACATACAAGTAGATACATGCTCACATTGCTACGATGCTCAGCCTCCGGCTGGAGATTGCCATGACCAAGTTCCGCGACACCGAAATCCGCGCCCCGCGTGGCACCACGCTGACCGCCAAGAGCTGGCTGACCGAAGCGCCGCTGCGCATGCTGATGAACAACCTCGACCCGGACGTGGCCGAGAACCCCAAGGAACTGGTGGTGTACGGCGGCATCGGCCGCGCCGCGCGCAACTGGGAGTGCTACGACAAGATCGTCGAGACCCTCAAGGAGCTGAATGACGACGAGACCCTGCTGGTGCAATCCGGCAAGCCGGTCGGCGTGTTCAAGACCCACAGCAACGCGCCGCGCGTGCTGATCGCCAACTCCAACCTGGTGCCGCACTGGGCGAGCTGGGAGCACTTCAACGAACTGGATGCCAAGGGCCTGGCCATGTACGGCCAGATGACCGCCGGTAGCTGGATCTACATTGGCAGCCAGGGCATCGTCCAGGGCACCTATGAAACCTTCGTCGAAGCCGGTCGCCAGCACTACGCCGGCAACCTCAAGGGCCGCTGGGTGCTCACCGCAGGCCTAGGCGGCATGGGCGGCGCCCAGCCGCTGGCTGCCACCCTGGCTGGCGCCTGCTCGCTGAACATTGAATGCCAGCAGAGCAGCATCGATTTGGCCGGACTGCGGGTCACGCGGGATGATGACCTGGTGGTTGTAGGCTTGAACCAGAATCTGGTCTTCATGACCTTCCTGGAAAATGTTGCCGACCGAGTCCTCGGTGAAGGTGCCAGCGGTGATCAGACCTTGTTTGGTGCCTTCGAGGGACAGATACGCGGGTGTTGGCATGAGTGCTCTCCTTGCCTGGGTCATGGATCGTGAGTGATCCGGGAGCTTGGACTAAAGCGAACGGCATGCCAGTTTTTGCAACTATATATAGATCAATGACTTAATGTGACCAAAAGCAACCAAAAGGTCATATTGCGCATTAAGTCACGGAAAAGTGCGCAAGAAGTTGCGCACTACTGCGCAAGTTTTTGCGCAGTAGCTTCTAAGGCTCATCAGCAAAGGCCTGCAAGAATCTATCCACAGGCTTATCCACATTTTGCTGTGCAAGAAGTTGCGCAATTGGCTCATTCTGCCCAGTGCCTTCCATGGCGTTCCAGCAGGTGTTGCAACTGCTCTGGGCCGTCGCTGCCGGCGGGGTAGGGGCGAGGGCTTTGGTAGTGCTGATGCCAGCCCTGCAGGATGGGGTCGACCCAGCTCCAGGCCGCTTCCACTTCGTCGCGGCGCATGAACAGTGTCGAATCACCCTCGATCACGTCCAGCAACAAGCGCTCGTAGGCATCCCAGCGGCGCTGTTTGTTGAAGGCGTTGGCCAGGTTGAGGTCAAGCTCCACGGGGTTGAGGTGCATACCTTTGCCTGGGTGTTTGGCCATCAGTTGCAGGCTGATGCGTTCTTCTGGCTGCAGGCGAATCAATAGCTGGTTGGCTTGCCCTTCGGCGAACAGGCGGTGCGGCACAGGCTTGAACTGGATAAGGATTTCCGAGGTCTTGCGCGCCAGGCGTTTGCCGGTGCGCAGGTAGAAGGGCACGCCGGCCCAGCGCCAGTTGTCGATTTCCACCTGCACCGCGACGAAGGTTTCGGTATCGCTGTCGTTGTCGACGTTCTTCTCGAAGTAGTAAGCCGGTACGTCCTGGCCGCCGATCTTGCCTGCGGTGTACTGGCCGCGCACGGTTTTGTCTTGTACATCGAGGCCGGAGATGGGCTTGAGGGCTTCGAGCACCTTTACCTTTTCGTTGCGCACGGACTCGGCGTCGAAGCGCACCGGTGCTTCCATCGCCACTAGGCAGAGCAGTTGCAGCAGGTGGTTCTGCAGCATGTCGCGCATGGCGCCTGCGTGATCGTAGTAGGCCCCACGATTTTCCACGCCAAGGGTTTCGCACACGCTGATCTGTACATGGTCGATGTACCCCGCGCGCCAGACGGGCTCGAAGAGTGCGTTGGCGAAGCGCAACGCCATGAGGTTTTGCACGGTCTCCTTGCCCAGATAGTGATCGATGCGAAACACGCGGTGCTCGTCGAACACCGCGCCGATTGCCGCGTTGATGGCGCGTGCGGACTCCAGGGAGTGGCCGATGGGTTTTTCCAGCACGATACGTGCGGGCGCTGTGGCCAGACCGGCATTGGCCAGGTGCGAGGCAATATCCTGAAACAGGCTCGGTGCGGTGGCCAGGTAATAGACGCGCACGCGTTCGCTATTGCCTAAGTGGCGGGCCAACTTTGAAAAATCGGCACTTTGCGCGGCGTCCATGACGAAATAGTCGAGGCGTTCGGCAAAGCTGCGCCAGGTTTCGTGGTTGAAGTCGCTACGTGCCACCTGGGCGCGGCAGCGGCGCTCGGCCAGATTCTGATAAGCCTCGCGGCTGTAGCTCGTGCGTGCGAGAGCCAGGATGCGCGTGTCGCGATGCAGGCGTGCGTCGCGGTGCAGGTGGTAGAGCGCTGGCAGCAGCTTGTGCAGGGCCAGATCGCCCGTGCCGCCAAAAACCAGCATGTCGCAGGGAATACTCAAGGGGGACTCCGGCTCGGTTAAACCTGTGCGTCGGTAGGTGCCATGTAGTATAACTACAAAGTTACTACAACCGCCTTGGCCGATCATAACCGAGCCTCGCTCGCTCAGGGCGTGCGGTTGACTCCCCTTTCCAAAGAGCTAATGCCGTGAATCTGTTGCAACACATCACCCAGTCTCGTCACCTGCTGCGCAAGTCCGAGCTCAAGGTGGCTGATTACGTCCTACTCGACCCCGCATCGGTGATGCACAGCTCCATGGCCGAACTGGCACACAGTGTCGGCATCAGTGAGCCGACCATCGTGCGCTTCTGCCGTGCCATCGGCTGTAGTGGATTTCAGGATCTCAAGCTCAAGTTGGCGCAGAGCCTGGCCGCCGGTGCCAGCTTTGGCCAGTTTTCCATCAATGAAGAAGATTCGGTTGCCGACTTCAGCCTGAAGATCTTCGATACCACCTTGCACACCCTGATGGAGGTGCGCGAGCGGCTCAACCCGCAAGCGTTGCAGCAAGCCATTTCGGCCTGCGCGCAGGCGCAGCGGGTGGAGTTCTACGGCTTCGGCGCCTCGGGTGCGGTGGCGGCGGATGCCCAGCATAAGTTCTTCCGTTTGCTGCTCAATGCCGCGGCCTACTCCGACCCGCATATGCAGGCGATGAGTGCGGTGACCCTAAAGCCGAGCGATGTGGCGGTGTGCATTTCCCAGTCCGGGCGCTCCAAGGATCTGTTGATCACGGCCAATCTGGTGCGCGAGTCGGGCGCCAGCCTGATCACTCTGTGCCCGAGCCAGACTCCGCTGGCTGAACTCGCTACCGTCAATCTGGCCATCGATGTGCAGGAAGACACCGAGATTTACACCCCGCTGACCTCGCGCATCGCTCACCTGGTGGTAATCGATGTGCTGGCGATGGGCGTGGCGATGGCGCGTGGGCCGAGCTTGGTCAACCACCTCAAGAGCGTCAAACGCAGCTTGCGCAGTTTGCGGTTGTCGCCCAAGTCGTTGCGTAGCAGCGAGGACTAGACAAGAGCTCTTCAAGGATGAAGCGTTTCATGGCCCGCGCCGGGCTGCTTGCGTTGATCATTCTCTTTACGGGTTGCAGCACTTTTTTCTCCCGTGTGCCTGCCGACAGGCAGGCCAAGCTTTTTCCGGCGACTAAGTTCGCAATGGATGCCGCTGGCGATGGCTGGTGCTGGATGTTCCTGGCTTGTCCGGCGTTGATGGTTTCTCTACCGGTCGATGCCGCGCTGGACACGCTGCTGTTGCCGGTCGACGCGGTACGCGTGCACAGCCGTCAACAGTCGAAAAAGGCCGAGTCGAGCCGGTCACCCAAGGTCACCGAGCCTTCATAGAGTCGCCGTCAAAGTGTCATCTGCCTGGAGCAGGCTGAGGTTTCCAGCCTTTCGCTCCGGGAGTACCGAGATGCCTCGTATCTTCGATGACGCGCAACTGCATACCCAGACTGACGCCAAGACCCGTCGCAAACTGCAAGATCAACGGCGTATGGCTTATCGCCGGGCCATTGAGCATTACGCCGAGCAATGCCGTTTGCAGCGTGAGCTGGCCGACTATCCCGAGCTGGTGCCTGCTGGCTATCTGGCGAGTGGCGTGGGTGCTGAGCGCAGTGCGGCCTGAGCGCCGCAACTGCTCGTTTATTGCCCGATTCTACGAACTTATTGCCCGGTTCTGCTGATCTGTCTGTGAGCCCGCGACAGTCACCTGATGGCACTTTAGAGTGATGCCCTGACCCCGTCCGTGCGGGGCGAATTTCGGTCTGAGCGCCGGAATGGAATCACCCAATACCATCAGTAATAAGGTGGGCAGACCATGATTACCCTGAATCTCAATGGCACCGACCATCAGTTGGACGTGGCCGATGATATGCCGCTGCTTTGGGCATTGCGCGACGTTGCCAATCTGACTGGCACCAAATACGGCTGTGGCATGGCGTTGTGCGGTGCCTGCACGGTGAACGTCGAAGGCCAGCCGACGCGCTCCTGCGTGACGCCGGTGTCGGCGGTGGTTGGCAAGCGTATCAGCACGATCGAGTCAGTCGGTGAAGACGCCGTCGGCAAGGTTGTGCAGCAGGCTTGGCGTGAGCTTGATGTGGTGCAGTGCGGCTACTGCCAGTCCGGCCAGATCATGGCCGCCACGGCGCTGCTGAGCAGCAACAAGGCGCCGACTGACGCTGATATCGATGCAGCCATGAGTGGCAATATCTGCCGCTGCGCCACTTACGTGCGGATTCGCGCCGCCATTCACGAAGCTGCGGAGCAATTGGCATGAGAAGGCGCTTTGAGATGGGCAAGATCGACACGCCGGATAACGCTGCAGGCAGCGTTCTCAATGTCAGTCGCCGGGGTCTGCTCAAGGGGGCCGGTGGTCTGGCCCTGGGCATTTTCCTGGCACCGCTGATACGTGGCCAGGATGCTTTGGCGGCGGCTTCGACGTTGGAGCCGAACGCCTTCGTGCGTATCGATCTCGATGGCTCGGTGACCGTTATCGCCAAGCATCTGGAGATGGGGCAGGGGAGCTATACCGGTTTGGCCACGCTGGTTGCCGAGGAGTTGGACGCAGACTGGAGCAAGGTGCGCGTAGAAGGCGCGCCGGCTGATGCCAAGCGTTACAGCAACCTGGCCTTCGGCCCGATGCAGGGCACCGGTGGCAGCACGGCGATGGCCAACTCCTGGGAGCAGATGCGTAACGCGGGCGCCATTGCCAAGGCGATGCTGGTCGCCGCTGCTGCGCAGCGTTGGGCGGTGCCAGCCAGTGAGATCAGTGTCAGTCAGGGGGTGGTCAGCCACGCGAGTTCCGGGCGCAAGGCTGGCTTCGGTGAGCTGGTGGAGGCTGCCGCGCTGCTGCCTGTGCCTGAGCAGGTGCAGCTCAAGCAGCCGCAGGACTTCAAGCTGATCGGTAAGGTCACGCTGCCTCGCCAGGACAGCCAGAGCAAGACCGATGGCAGTGCTGTCTTCACTCAAGACTTCAAGCTGCCTGGCATGCTGGTGGCGGTGGTTGCCTATCCGCCGCGCTTCGGCGGTATGCCGCGCTCGGTCGACAGCAGCAAGGCCAAGGCTGTGCGCGATGTGGTCGAGGTGGTGGAGTTTCGCGACCTGCCGCATGGCCGTGCCGGGGTTGCGGTGCTGGCGAAAAATACCTGGGCTGCGCGTCAGGGGCGCGATGCTCTGGTGATCGACTGGGATGAGAGCCAGGCCTTTACCCATGGCAGCGCGGAAATCTTCGCCCAGTACCGCGAAAGCGCCAAGCAACCTGGCCTGCCCGCGGCGAGCAAGGGCGACGCTGATGCGGCATTGGCCAGTGCTGCGAAGACCGTGGAGGCTGAATACGAGTTTCCCTACTTGGCGCATGCGGCGCTGGAGCCGATTAACTGCCTGGTCAAGCTGTCCGATGACCGCTGCGAAATCTGGAATGGTGAGCAGTCCCAGACGACCGATCAGACCATGATTAGCGCCTACCTGGGCCTGCCGCCGGAAAAAATCTCGCTGACCCAGCTCTACGCAGGCGGCAGCTTTGGCCGTCGCGGCAGCTCGGTATCGGACTACCAACTGGAAGCCGTGGCGATCGCCAAGGCTGCCCGCGCCAAAGGGTTGGATGTGCCGGTGAAAATGGTCTGGACGCGTGAGGACGACACCCGTGCAGGGTTCTTCCGCCCCCTCTATTTGCACCGTGTGCGTATCGCTCTGGATCAGGCGGGGGCTTTGCAGGCCTGGCACAACCGCATCGTCGGCCAGTCGATCATGACCGGTACCTTGCTGGAGCCGTACGTGGTCAAGGAGGGCGTTGACCAAACGTCGGTCGAAGGGCTTTCCAATCTCTCGTATGCGGTGCCAAACCTGCAGGTCGAGCTGACCACGCCGACTAACATCAAGGTGCCGGTGCTGTGGTGGCGCTCCGTGGGGCACACCCATACGGGTTACGTTGCCGAAACCATGATCGACGAGGCGGCTGTTGCCGCAGGCAAGGATCCTTACGCCTATCGTCATGCCTTGCTGGCAAGCCAGCCGCGTCATCGCGGTGTGCTTGAGCTGGCGGCCAAGCAGGCGGGTTGGGACAAGCCGTTGGCCGCGGGGGCGAATGGCGAGAAGCGTGGCCGTGGCATTGCCGTGCACGAGTCGTTCGGCTCCTTCGTGGCGCAGGTTGCCGAGGTGACTGTCAAGGCCGATGGTAGCTACCGACTCGATCGTGTGGTGTGTGCGGTGGACTGCGGTATCGCCATCAACCCGGACGTGGTCAAGGCGCAGATGGAGGGCAGCATCGGCTTCGCCCTGGCGGCCGCGCGTAACAGTGCGATCACCTTGAAGGATGGTCGGGTCGAGCAATCGAACTTCCATGACTTCCAGGTGCTGCGGATGAACGAGATGCCCAAAGTCGAGGTGCATATCGTGCCGTCTGCCGAGAAACCTTCCGGTGTCGGCGAGCCGGGTGTGCCGCCACTGGCGCCAGCGCTGGCCAATGCGCTGTTCGCGGTCACCGGCGTGCGCCTGCGCAAGCTGCCGTTCCCGGCGCAGATCAAGGCCTGAGGTCGGCTGCAGCAACCCAAACGCCCGGACAATTGCCCGGGCGTTTTGGTTTGTGATTGATCGCGGCTGAGGCCGCTCCTCTGAAGGTTGTGAGCAGTATTGCGGATCTAATCCAGTGCGTAGGGTGGGCTTTAGCCCGCCAGCCGTGGTGGGCTGAAGCCCACCCTACGAGCCAGCGGCTTTAGTCGCGATAAAGGGGGGCCACAAGAACTGCGTATGTGCTCAAGAGGCGGTCAGGCGGAGAGTTGTTTCAATGTCGAGGGCGTCTTGCTGGGTGGGCGCGTGAATCGACGCCCGGCGGTGCTTGAGCATGCCGCCGTTGCGCTGGTTCAGGGTGGCGGTGATTTCCGCGAGGATGGCCGTGGCCACGCTTTCTGGCGTGTCGCCGCCGATGTCCAGGCCAATCGGGTAGTGCAGGCGATCCAGTGCGGGCATGTCGCAGGCCTGCGCGCCGATTTCGCCGAGCAGGCGTTCGGTGCGTTCGCGCGGGCCGAGTTGGCCGACGTAGAGCGGCTCGCCCTGCAGTACGGCGCCAAGCCAGTGGCGATCTTGGCTATAGCTGTGCGTCATGACCGCTACCACGGCGCCGTCGGTCAGGTGCTGTAGGCTGTACGGCTGGTGTGTGCTGACCGTCAGCACTGCATCGGCTTCGGCAAAGCGCTCAGGGCGAGCGAAGTGGGCGCGGCCATCGATCACCGTCACGTGCCAGTCCATTAGCTTGGCCATGTGCACCAGTGGTTGCGCATCGTGGCCTGCGCCAAAGATTACCAGGCGCCGTTGCGGGGCAAGGTACTCGCAGAACACCTCCACCTCGCCCTGGCCATCGTGGTAGCTGCGTAGCGTCGAGCGGCCTTGAGTCAGTGTGGTGGCGAGGTCGGCGCGTATCTGTTGATCCAGCGCAGGCTCCAGCCGGGGGCTGTTGTCATGCCGTTGCGGGTGCAGCATCAGATGGTCGCCGACCTTGGCTTGCGCGTTTCGGTGGCTGGCAATAACCGTGGCCATTGCGCCGCCCTGGCCGCTTTCGCGCACCAGACGCAGCAAATCGAGCACTGCCAGTGGTCGTTGTGCGCTATGGCGTTCGAGCAGAACGTAGACGGTGCCGTTGCAGCCAAGGCCGAAGGTCAGCGCGGCGTCTTGGTCATCATCGTCGTCCTGGGTGGCGGTGCTGTAGCGACGGATTACCGCCTCGCCGCCATCGGTCAGCCACCAGGCCTTCTGCGCCACTTCCGACTCCAGACAGCCACCGCTGATGGTGCCGACAGTGCCGCCGTACAGCGGGATCAGCATGCGCGCACCAGGGCGGCGATAGGCTGAGCCGGCGACCTTGACCACGGTGGCGAGCACGGCTTCGCCGCGATCTTGGTCAACGCTGGTGATGGCACTGAGCAGGGCGCTGGTTCCCGACAGCATGGGATGTTCTCCGGCAGGTGGGTGGCGTATCGCTAGGAGACAACGCCCAGGTTGCCCATCGTGCATGTCTTGGCGGAGTAGGGTTAGGCTGATTCTGCGAAATTCTTGCCTGATCCTACATCGACATGCTGGAAGCGCTCGCCCAGTTTGACGATGGTGGCGCGTTCGTTGCGGATGAAATCGACGAAGGCCTGCGCCACAGGCGATAGGCGTCGACCACGGATATTGACCACGCACCAACTGCGTAGCAGGGGCAGCTCGGCCACCGGTAACTCGCGCAATAGGCCCTGCTGCAGTTCCAGGCGTACGGCGTGGCGTGGTAGCAGGGCCAGGCCGAGTCCGGCCAGTACGGCCTCGCGCTGTGATTCCATCGAGCCGATTTCGAGTACCTGCGGGAAGTGCGCGCGCTTGTGGTGGCAATGTTCCTCGCAGGCGCGGCGAGTACCCGAACCGCTTTCACGAACCAGCAGTGGGTAGGCGGTCAGATCCTGCAATTGCAGTGCGTCGCGCTCGCACAGCGGGTGGTTGGCTGGCGCCACGGCAATGATGGGGTTGTTGAGAAAGGGCATGAAGTCCAGCGCCATGTCTTGCGGCACCTGGCTCATGATCATCAGGTCATCGCGGCTCAGGGTCAGGCGGCGTACCACCAGCGCATGGTTGACCACCGTAAGGTTAAGGTTGACCTCGGGGTAACGGCGGCGAAATTCGGCGAAAAGGTGGGGAACGAAGTATTTCGCGCTGGACTCCACGCACAGGTTGAGCTGGCCCTGCAGCGAGCCTTGGAGGTCTGACAGTTGCATATCCAGGCTTTCCAGGCGGCCAAAGATATCGCTGCTGGCGCGACGCAGCGCTTCGGCGGCTTCGGTCAGGTAAAGCTTCTTGCCGACGTACTCGAACAGCGGTTGGCCGACCCATTCCTCAAGCTGGCGAATCTGCAGACTTACGGCGGGCTGGGTCAGCGCCATCTCTTCAGCGGCGCGGCTGTAGGAGCCGTGCTCGCAGACAGCGCGGAATACCTGGAGCTGGCGCAGGGTCATGCGCAGCAGGGTTTTACGCACGGTTCAATCCTCCTCTCTGAGGCATAAGTAATAACTTATGCACGATCAAATAATTATTCATTTTTGTTAATTCGTATAGCCGGATAGGGTTTCTCCCACGTTTGCAACCAACTGTTGCAGCGGCCCTTGCAGCTCTGCGCTAAGGATTGGATCGTGATAAGAAAAATACTGATCGCCAACCGTGGTGAGATTGCCGTCCGTATCGTGCGTGCTTGTGCCGAGATGGGCATTCGCTCGGTGGCCATCTATTCAGATGCCGACCGCCACGCCTTGCACGTCAAGCGCGCTGATGAGGCGTACAGCATCGGCGAAGACCCACTGGCCGGTTACCTGAACCCACGCAAGCTGGTCAATCTGGCGGTGGAAACTGGCTGTGATGCGCTGCACCCCGGTTATGGCTTCCTGTCCGAAAATGCCGAATTGGCGGAAATTTGCGCCGAACGTGGGGTTAAGTTCATCGGGCCGAGCGCCGAAGTGATCCGCCGCATGGGTGACAAGACCGAGGCGCGTCGCAGCATGATGGCCGCTGGCGTCCCCTGCACGCCGGGCACCGAAGGCAACGTCGCTGACCTGGCCGAGGCCCTGCGCGAAGCCGAGCGCATTGGCTATCCGGTGATGCTCAAGGCCACGTCCGGTGGCGGCGGTCGTGGTATTCGTCGTTGCAACTCGCGCACCGAGCTGGAGCAGGCCTACCCGCGTGTCATCTCCGAGGCGACCAAGGCTTTCGGCAGCGCGGAAGTCTTCCTGGAAAAATGCATCGTCAATCCCAAGCACATCGAGGCGCAGATCCTCGCCGACAGCTTCGGCAACACGGTGCACCTGTACGAGCGCGACTGCTCGATCCAGCGCCGTAACCAGAAGCTCATCGAGATCGCCCCCAGCCCGCAGCTCACCCCCGAGCAGCGCGCTTACATTGGCGACCTGGCTGTGCGCGCCGCGCAGGCCGTGGGCTACGAGAACGCCGGCACCGTGGAGTTCCTGCTCGCAGGCGGTGAGGTGTACTTCATGGAGATGAACACTCGCGTGCAGGTGGAGCACACCATCACCGAGGAAATCACCGGCATCGACATCGTGCGTGAGCAGATTCGTATTGCCTCCGGCTTGGCGCTGTCGATCAAGCAGGAAGACATCATCCATCGCGGTTATGCCCTGCAGTTCCGCATCAACGCAGAGGATCCGAAGAACAACTTTCTGCCCTCGTTCGGCAAGATCACCCGCTATTACGCGCCCGGCGGCCCTGGCGTGCGTACCGATACGGCGATCTACACCGGTTACACCATTCCGCCTTACTACGACTCGATGTGCCTGAAGCTAGTCGTCTGGGCGCTGACTTGGGAAGAGGCGATGGACCGTGGCCTGCGCGCGCTGGATGACATGCGTGTGCAGGGCGTGCGAACCACCGCGCCTTATTACCAGGAAATTCTGCGTAACCCGGAATTTCGTAGCGGCCAGTTCAACACCAGTTTCGTCGAAAGCCACCCGGAACTGACCCAGTATTCGATCAAGCGCAACCCGTCGCACCTGGCCATCGCCATCGCCACCGCCATCGCGGCGCACGCGGGACTTTAACGATTCGTAGCTGCGGCCCCGGCTGTCATCCGGGCTACAGGAGAGCAGAGAATATGAGCAAGAAGATCACCGTTACCGATACCGTCCTGCGCGATGCCCACCAGTCGCTGCTAGCCACCCGCATGCGTACCGAAGACATGCTGCCGATCTGCGACAAGCTTGATCGCGTTGGCTACTGGTCGCTGGAAGTCTGGGGTGGCGCCACGTTCGACTCGTGCGTGCGTTTTCTCAAGGAAGACCCGTGGGAGCGCCTGCGCCAGCTCAAGGCCGCGCTGCCCAATACCCGTCTGCAAATGCTGCTGCGCGGGCAGAACCTGCTCGGCTACCGCCACTACAGCGATGACGTGGTCAAGGCGTTCGTCGCCAAGGCTGCGGTCAACGGTATCGACGTGTTCCGCATCTTCGATGCAATGAACGACGTGCGTAACCTGCGCGTGGCCATCGAGGCGGTCAAAGCCGCTGGCAAGCATGCTCAGGGCACCATCGCCTACACCACCAGTCCGGTGCACACCAACGCCGCCTTCGTCGCTCAGGCCAAGGCCATGCAAGCCATGGGGATCGACTCCATCGCCATCAAGGATATGGCGGGTTTGCTCACGCCTTACGCCACCTTCGAGCTGGTCAAGGCGCTGAAGGGCGAGGTCGATCTGCCGGTGTTTATCCACAGCCACGACACCGCCGGCCTCGGCGCGATGTGCCAGCTCAAGGCCATCGAAGCCGGTGCCGACCATATCGATACCGCCATCTCCAGCTTGGCCTGGGGCACCAGCCATCCGGGCACCGAGTCGATGGTCGCCGCGCTCAAGGGCAGCGAGTTCGACACGGGCCTGGATCTGGAGCTGATTCAGGAAATCGGCATGTACTTCCACGCTGTGCGCAAGAAGTACCACCAGTTCGAGAGCGAGTTCACCGGCGTGGATACCCGCGTGCAGGTCAACCAGGTGCCGGGCGGGATGATTTCCAACCTGGCCAACCAGCTCAAGGAACAAGGCGCGCTGAACCGCATGAACGAAGTACTGGAAGAGATTCCGCGCGTGCGTGCCGACCTCGGCTTCCCGCCGCTGGTCACGCCCACTTCGCAGATCGTCGGCACCCAGGCGTTCTTCAACGTGCTGGCCGGTGAGCGTTACAAGACCATCACCAACGAGGTGAAGCTGTATCTGCAAGGTCGCTACGGCAAGGCGCCGGGCAAGGTCGATGAGCAACTGCGCAAGCAGGCTATCGGCAGCGAAGAAGTGATCGACGTGCGCCCGGCCGACTTGCTCAAGCCTGAGCTGGCCCGCCTGCGTGAAGAGATCGGCAGCCTGGCCAAAAGTGAAGAGGACGTACTGACCTTCGCCATGTTCCCCGATATCGGGCGCAAGTTCCTCGAAGAGCGCGCGGCAGGCACCCTCAAACCGGAAGAGCTGCTGCCCATGCCGGGCGCTCAGGGGCAATCGTCGCCGGTGGGTGGCGAGGGTGTGCCGACCGAGTTCGTGGTCGATGTGCATGGCGAAAGCTACCGCGTGGATATCACCGGTGTGGGCGTCAAAGGCGACGGCAAGCGTCACTTCTATCTGTCCATCGATGGCATGCCAGAGGAAGTGGTCTTCGAAGCGCTCAACGACTACGTCGCCGGTGGCGCCAGTGGCAAGCGCAAGCAGGCCGGCGCTCCGGGCGATGTGTCTACCACCATGCCGGGCAATATCGTCGATGTACTGGTCAAGGAAGGTGATGTGGTCAAGGCCGGTCAGGCCGTGCTGATCACCGAAGCGATGAAGATGGAAACCGAAGTGCAGGCGCCGATTGCCGGTACCGTCAAGGCCGTGCATGTGGCCAAGGGCGACCGCGTCAATCCGGGCGAAGTGCTGGTGGAAATCGAAGGTTAACCTCAGGAGCTCGGCCTGTTGGATGGGCAAGTTTGACGGGGATAATCCGGGCTCCTTTTTTATTCATCGGCATCTCGCTTGAGGTGCCTTAGGGTTGACGCCGGTTAACGGCACTGCTCTGGCCATGCCCCAGGTGCGCAAGCACAGCGCGGACGCTCAGCACCGTTGGCGCGGGGCGTGGCCTTTTCCCTGCGACCGGCCGGAGCGGCATGCTCCGGCCGGTTTTTTCAGGCCTGCGGAAAGCGCGCGCGCGGCGTAGCCATTGGAATCTTGTCGCCATCGAGCGGCAGGAAGCTACCCAGTTCGGCATCGTAAGCCTTGATCTGACTGGTTTCGATGTCATACACCCAGCCGTGGATAAACAGTTGGCCGCGTGCCAGCTTGGCGGCGACCGACGGATGCGTGCACAGGTGGTTGAGCTGCGCCACCACGTTCTCCTCGGTGAGTACGGCCAGGGCTTCCTTGTCGTCGCTGCAGTTGCAGTTTTCAGCCACCACGCTGCGCGCCACCTCGGCATGGCGCAGCCAGGCTTTTACCGTGGGCATGGTTTCCAGCGAGGCTGGGTTGAGCACCGCTTTCATCGCGCCGCAATCGGAGTGACCACAGACCACGATGTGCTGCACGCCGAGGGCCATTACTGCGTATTCGATGGCGGTGGAAACGCCGCCCATCATCTGCCCGTAGGCGGGCACCACGTTACCGACGTTGCGGTTGACGAACAGATCGCCTGGCGAGCTTTGGGTGATCAGTTCCGGCACCACGCGCGAGTCGGCGCAGGTGATGAACATGGCGCGGGGGTTCTGGGCGGTGGCGAGTTTTTTGAACAGCTCTTCCTGTTGCGGGAAGACTTCATTGCGAAAGCGTTTGAAGCCATCGACGATGCTGTGCAGTGCCTGTTCTGCAGTTTCGCTACCTTCATGGGTTTGAAGCGGAATAACCTGGTGTTTGTAAGGCATGCCCTGAACCTCTGATTATCTGAAAGACGCTGCTAGAACGACAGTCGCTGCGCTGTGTGAGTCACACGCCAAGTTTCTCTTGCGCCGAACGGCGCGACAACCGGCAGGGTTTTGCAATTCATGGCTGATAACAGCCGCGCAGTGAACAGTCTGGTCGTCGTAGATTGCAAAAAACGCTTTGGGTTTCGACCGCCCGGCGGCTATTTGGCACGGCGGTGAATCTGGCAGTTTGGCTGATGCGAAAAAACTCATGGGCCGAATGTCTGTTTTGTCCTCTGGCGGTGTCATAAGAGGTGCGTATAAGGCAGGCCTGTGATAGTTTTATGTGTTTTTATACAGTGCTTGAACGGAGCCGAAGATGAGCCGCTTTACATCCCTCGAAATGTGCGCCGGCGCTGGCGGGCAGGCTCTGGGTCTGGAGATGGCGGGTTTTGGTCATGAAGCATTGATCGAGATTGAGCCCCCGGCCTGTGCGACGCTGCGTTTGAATCGCCCAGAATGGAACGTCCGCGAGGGCGACCTGCGCCAGTTCAACGGCTTGCCGTTTTTCGGCGTTGACCTGGTTGCAGGCGGCGTCCCATGCCCGCCTTTCTCCAAGGCTGGCAAGCAACTTGGCGCCGATGATGAGCGCGATCTATTCCCTGAAGCACTGCGCCTGGTCGATGAAATCCGCCCTAAAGCCGTGATGCTGGAAAACGTCCGCGGGCTTCTCGATGCGGTGTTTGACGACTACCGCACCAAGGTTGAAAAACAACTGAAGAAGCTTGGCTACGTTGCGGGCTGGCGGTTGCTCAATGCATCCGACTTCGGCGTCTCTCAACTGCGCCCACGGGTGATCTTTGTTGGCGTCAAGAAGGAGTATGCCGACCGTTTTCATTGGCCTGAGCCAGGGCTTATCCAGCCACCAACCGTCGGTCAGCTTCTGCATGATTTGATGGCCGCTGATGGATGGCAGGGGGCTGACCGTTGGCGTGAACTCGCTGATTCGATTGCCCCGACGCTGGTTGGCGGCTCCAAGAAACATGGCGGCCCGGATCTGGGCCCGACGCGCGCTAAAAAAGCCTGGGCCACCCTCGGCGTGTGTGGTCATGGCTTGGCTGACAAAGCCCCAGAGCGCGACTTCGTGGGCATGCCGCGACTCACCACACGGATGGCCGCCCGCATCCAAGGCTTCCCGGATCAATGGCAATTCTCCGGCAAGAAAACGGCAACCTATCGGCAGATTGGCAATGCCTTCCCCCCGCCTGTTGCCAAGGCCGTGGCAGAGAAAATCTTCGAGGCCCTTTCGACGCGTCGTCTCGTGCAGGTGGCTTGATACGGCCCGTGTCTGGGGCGGCACATTCTGCGTGAGCGACTGCCTGGGTTTGCCCTGTCTCCATTGGGCGATGCGCTAAGCACTGGCGCTTGCCCCTAAGCCTCAAGAGTGGCCCGGCTTGCGTCTGCAAGCCGCTGCCTACCAATGCAAGCTCAATTGCGCGCCAGGTGGGCAGAACTGCGAACAATCGAGCGCCACGCTACCTCGTCGATCCAGGCCGAGCTTGCGCCGTGCCAGACGAAAACGCTGCTCCAGCAGATCGGCGAACTGCCCCTCGCCACGCATGCGGCTGCCGAAGCGGCTGTCGTAGTTCCTGCCGCCACGGCTCTGGCGAATCAGGCTCATGACGTGGGCCGCGCGCTCCGGGAAGTGCACCTGCAGCCACTGCTCGAATAGCTCGGCAATCTCCAGCGGTAGGCGCAGCAGCACATAACCGGCCGAGCGCGCGCCGGCATCACGGGCGGCTTCCAGCAGCGCTTCGAGCTCCATGTCGTTGATCATGGGAATCATCGGTGCGCAGATGGCGCTGACCGGCACGCCCGCTTCGTGCAGCGCGCGCATGGCGCGCAGGCGCGCCGCTGGGGCGGCGGTGCGCGGTTCCATGATGCGTTTGAGCTCGTCGTCCAGGGTCGTCAGGCTGAAGGCGACGCTGACCAGGTTGTGGCTGGCCAGCTCGCTGAGCAGGTCGAGGTCGCGCAGGATCAGCGAGCCCTTGGTGATGATGTGCAGCGGGTGCTTGTAGCGCAGCAGAATCTCCAGCGCCTGGCGGGTCAGGCGCTGTTCGCGCTCGATGGGTTGGTAGGCGTCGGTGTTGATGCCCAGGGCGATGGGCTGCGGCACGTAACCTGGCTTCTGCAGTTGCTCTTCCAGGCGTTCGGCCAGGTTGGTCTTGGCGATCAGGCGGGTTTCGAAGTCGATGCCCGGCGACAGGTCCCAGTAGGCATGGGAGGGGCGGGCGAAGCAGTAGATGCAGCCGTGCTCGCAGCCACGGTACGGGTTTACCGAGCGGTCGAAGCCGACGTCCGGCGAGTTGTTGCGGGTGATCGCCGTCTTCGCCAGCTCCTTGCGCACCTCGGTGGCGCGGCTGGGCGGTGTTGCTTCCTGATACCAGCCATCGTCTTCCTGCTCGGAGCGGGTCGGCGCATAGCGATTATGTGGATTGCTGGCGGTGCCACGGCCTCGTGGCGGGAGAATGGCGGGCATGATCGGACTCCTCAAATACTGTATAAAAATACAGCTATTTGGGCGCCGAGCAAATCCTTCCTATTGCTGCGCCAGTCAGGCGGCTGCGATCTGTGGTGCGTCCTCGCGCTTGGCGTAACGCTGCGCCAGCACCGCGCAGACCATCAGTTGGATCTGGTGGAAGAGCATCAGCGGCAGGATCAGCACGCCGATGCTGCTGCCGGCGAACAGCACCTGTGCCATGGGCACGCCGGTGGCCAGGCTCTTCTTCGAACCGCAGAAGAGGATGGTGATGCGATCTTCCACGTTAAAGCCCAGCCACTTGCCGAGCAGGTGAGTGCTCAGCAGGGCCAGGGCCAGCAGTAGGCAGCAGGCGAGGATCAGCGCCAGCAGGGTGACCAGCGGCACCTCTTGCCACAGGCCGCCGATTACCGCCGCGCTGAAGGCGGTGTAGACCACCAGCAGGATCGAGCTTTGGTCGACGTATTTCAGCCAGTTCTTGTTCTTCGTCACCCAGCCGCCGATCCAGCGCTGGGCGATCTGCCCGAGCACGAACGGCAGCAGCAATTGCAGGCTGATCTTGCCGATGGCATCGAGGGTCGAACCGTTGTCGCCGTGCACGCCCATCAGCAGCGCCACCAGCAGCGGCGTGACGAAAATGCCGAGCAGGCTGGACGCCGCCGCGCTGCAGATGGCAGCCGGGATATTGCCGCGCGCCATCGAAGTGAAGGCGATGGCCGATTGCACCGTGGCGGGCAGCGCGCACAGATAAAGCATGCCCATGAACATCTCGCTGCCCAGCAGCGGCTCCAGTAATGGGCGCAGCAGCAGACCGAGCAGCGGAAAGACAACAAAGGTGCAGGAAAATACCAGCAGGTGCAGGCGCCAGTGCCCAGCGCCCGCGACGATTGCCTGGCGCGACAGCTTGGCGCCGTGCAGGAAGAACAGTAGGGCGATGGCCAGGTCGGTGATCCACTCGAACACCGTGGCGATCTGGCCGCTGGCGGGCAGCAGCGTGGCGGTCAGCACCACGGCCAGCAGAGTGAGGGTGAAGTTGTCGGGCAGCAGGCGGGAACGAGCCATGGATGAAATCCGCTTATTGTCAGATGGGCGCGGCCACTCTAGCCTGAGCGGCATCGACCGACTAACGCCATCAGGCCAGAGAATGTCGCTTAACGGACAAAATCTGCTCCCCGAACGCGTGGTGCCACGCCTGTCGCACCTGCCCAGGCCGCTCTATGCCCGCACCGAGTCTATGGCGCAAGCCTTCAGCACGCCGCGCCACAGCCACCCCTGGGTGCAACTCTCCTATGCACTGGAGGGCGTGTTGCATGTGCACAGCGCCGCCGGCAGCTTCGTCGCGCCGCCGCAACGGGCGATCTGGGTGCCCGCCGACCTTGAACATGAAGTGCTCAGCTCGCCGGGCACCGAAATGCGCAGCCTGTACATCGACTGCGCCGTCAGCGCCTGGGCGCCGCCGCGCTGTCGTGTGCTGGAGATCGACAGCCTCAGCCGCGAGCTGATCCGGCGCTTCTGCGAGTTGCCGGTGGAATACGACGAGCAGGGTGCCGATGGCCGATTGGCCCAGGTGCTGCTGGATCAGTTGCGTGCGGCGCAGGAGGTGGGGCTGTCCCTGCCGTTGCCGCAGGATGCGCGGCTGCTGCGCCTGTGTCGCGCGTTGCAGGGGCAACCGGACGACAATCGCAGCCTGACGCAATGGAGCCAGGTACTCGGCGCCTCGGAGAAGACCTTGAGCCGCCTGTTTCTGCGTGAAACCGGCCTGACCTTCCGCGCCTGGCGCCAGCGCCTGCGCCTGCTGCATGCGCTAGAACCGCTGCAACGCGGCGAGCGCGTCACCGACGTGGCGCTGGCCTGCGGCTACGACTCCACCTCGGCCTTTATCGCCGCCTTTCGCCAGCAGTTCGGCGAGACGCCTGGGGAGTTCTTTCGTGATTAGCGTGAAGAGTAGGGTGGGTTAGCGGCGCAGGGCACGAATCTGTCAGCACCGATGCATCTCACGCGCCGCGTAACCCACCAAGCGGAGTTTCCTGCTGGCACCGATGGTGGGTTACGCCGCTATCACGCCGACATTCCTCATGCAAGCGATGGTTGGCGGCTAACCCACCCTAGGGATTCGGCGGCGCCTATGCAGCCGGGTACTACTCGCTCGGCTTCTTCAACTTCGGATTGGGAAAGAACTGCACCGCCTGCACATTAGGCTCCGCCGCCTTGGGCTTCAGGCCGCTGACGTTGACCCGTGTGGGCAGTTCCTTGGGCACCGAGTTGCCGCGTGCGTCGAGGGTGTCGGCGTAGCCGCACTTGACGCATTCGCGGTGCGGCACGTCGTCCTCGCTCCACATCTTGATGCTGTCGGGCTCGCTGCACGCCGGGCACACAGCGCCGGCGATGAAGCGTTTAGGGGTGACATTCAGCGGGGCGTCGCTCATGCCGCCTCCTGGCTCAGGCCGAGGTGGCGCAGCAGGGCGTCGATGCTCGGTTCGCGGCCACGGAAGTCGACGAACAGCACCATCGGTGCCTGCGAGCCGCCACGGGCCAGCACCGCCTCGCGGAAGGCGCGGCCCGTTTGCGGGTTAAGCACGCCGTCTTCCTCGAATTTGGAGAAGGCGTCGGCGCTGAGCACTTCGGCCCATTTGTAGCTGTAGTAACCGGCCGCGTAGCCGCCGGCGAAGATATGCGCGAAGCCATTGGCGAAGCGGTTGTAGGCCGGCGGACGCAGCACCGACACCTCGCGGCGCACGCCTTCGATCACCTCCAGCACGCTGCGGCCGTCGCCGTGGGTGGCGTGCAGTTCGAAGTCGAACAGGCTGAACTCCAACTGGCGCACCATCATCAGCCCGGACTGGAAGTTCTTCGCCGCCAGCATCTTGTCGAGCATGGCCTGCGGCAGCGCTTCGCCGGTCTCGAAATGGCCGGAAATCAGCGCCAGGCCTTCCGGCTCCCAGCACCAGTTCTCCATAAACTGGCTCGGCAGCTCCACCGCATCCCAGGCCACGCCGTTGATGCCCGAGGCACCGGCGTGTTCGACGCGGGTGAGCAGGTGGTGCAGGCCGTGGCCAAATTCGTGGAACAGCGTGGTCACTTCATCGTGGGTCAGCAGCGCCGGTTTGCCGGGCGAGGCCGGGGTGAAGTTGCACACCAGATTGGCCACCGGGGCGATCAGTTGGCCGCTGGCGTCGCGGCGTTTGTCGCGCGCGCCGTCCATCCAGGCGCCACCACGCTTGTTGGCGCGGGCGTAGAGGTCGAAGAAGAAGCGCCCAACGTGCTCGCCGTTCTCGCGAATCTCGAACAGGCGCACGTCCGGGTGCCAGGTGTCGAAGTCTTTCAGCTCGTTGATTTCGATGCCGTAGAGCTTTTGCACGATGGCGAACAGGCCGCTGAGCACCTTGTCCACCGGGAACCAGGCGCGCACTTCTTCTTGGGAGATGCTGTAGCGCTGCTGGCGCAGCTTCTCGCTGTAGTAGCCGACGTCCCAGCTTTGCAGATCATCCAGGCCCTGCTCGGCAGCGAAGGCCTTCAGCTCGGCCAGATCCTGCTCGGCGAACGGCTTGCTGCGCACCGCCAGGTCACGCAGGAAGCTCAGCACCTGCTCGGTGGATTCAGCCATCTTGCTGGCCAAACTCAGCTCGCTGTAATGGGCGAAACCGAGCAGGCGCGCCAGCTCCTGGCGCAGGTCGAGAATCTCGCTCATCAGCGGGCCGTTGTCGTGCTGCCCGGCGTTCGGCCCCTGATCGGAGGCGCGCGTGCAGTAGGCGGCATACACCTCTTCACGCAGGGCGCGGTCGTCGGCGTAGGTCATCACCGCGTAGTAGCTGGGGAAATCCAGGGTAATCAGCCAGCCGGCGAGCTGGCGCGATTCGGCCACCTGCTTCATCTGCGCCTTGGCCGAGTCGGTCAGACCGGCGAGCTGCGCTTCGTCGCTGATCAGCTTGCTCCAGGCTTGGGTGGCGTCGAGCAACTGGTTGGAGAATTTGCTGGTCAGCTCGGACAGACGCATCTGGATTTCGCCATAGCGCTTCTGCTGCTCGGCGGGCAGATCGATACCGGACAGGCGAAAATCACGCAGCGCGTGTTCGAGGATGGTCTTCTGCGCCACGTCGAACGCCGCGGCCTCGGGGCTTTGCGCCAGGGCTTCATAGGTCTGGAACAGCGGCTTGTTCTGGCCCATCTCCGTCCAGTATTGCGACAGCTTGGGCAGGCACGCCTCATAGGCGGCGCGCAGCTCGGGGCTGTTGCACACCGCGTTGAGGTGGCTCACCGGGCTCCAGGCGCGGCCCAGGCGCGCGCCGAGTTCGTCCAGCGCCAGCACCAGGCCGTCCCAACTCGGGTTGGCTTGCTGCGCTTCGAGCAACTCGGCGATAGCGGCGCGGCTATCAGCCAGGATCTGGTCGACGGCGGGCTCGACGTGTTCCGGTTTGATCTGCGAGTAGGGCGGCAGGTCGAAGTCTTGCAGCAAGGGATTATTGGCGGTCACGGCGAGGCACCTGTAACGGAGGGAGACTGGGTTGAGATTCTGGGCGGCGCAGCGAGTTGCACCGCGATAACAACCGACATGGGGGCCATCTTAATTACAATCAAGCTTTCCCGCAGCCTTGGAGCCTCTATCGTGGCCATTCGCAAATACCAACAGCACCTCCCGCAACTGGGCGCGCGCGTCTTCGTCGACGCCAGCGCCGTGGTCATCGGCGACGTGGAGCTGGGCGAGGACAGCTCGGTGTGGCCGCTGAGCGTAATTCGTGGCGACATGCACCGCATCCGCATTGGTGCGCGCACCAGCGTGCAGGACGGCAGCGTGCTGCACATCACCCACGCCGGCCCGTTCAACCCGGAGGGCTACCCGCTGACCATCGGCGACGAAGTGACCATCGGGCACAAGGTCACCCTGCACGGCTGCACCCTGGGCAACCGCATCCTGGTCGGCATGGGCAGCATCGTCATGGATGGCGCCGTGGTCGAGGATGATGTGATCATCGGCGCCGGCTCCCTGGTGCCGCCGGGCAAGCGCCTGGAAAGCGGCTATCTGTACGTTGGCAGCCCGGTCAAACAGGCGCGCGCGCTGACCGACAAGGAACGCAACTTCTTCAGCTACACCGCAGGCAACTACGTGAAGCTCAAGGATCAGCACCTGGCCGAGGGGTATGACCAATGAGCGCCGCGCTGATTATCCGTCCCATCGCGGCTGCCGATTTCGACCAGGTCTGGCCGATCATCGAAGGCGTGGTGCAGGCGCAGGAAACCTACGCCTATGACCCCGATATGGATCGCGACACCGCCTGGACACTCTGGGTCGAACTGCCGCGCGCCACCTTCGTTGCCGAGCAGGACGGGCAGATTCTCGGCACCTACTACATCAAGGCCAATGCCGCAGGTCCCGGCGACCACGTCTGCAACTGCGGCTACATGACTGCCCCAGCCGCGCGCGGCAAAGGCGTGGCCAGCCAGCTTTGCGCCCACTCGCTGAATGTGGCGCGTGAGCTGGGTTTCAGCGCCATGCAGTTCAACAGCGTGGTGGCCACCAACACGGTGGCCGTGGCGCTCTGGCAGAAGCACGGCTTCGAGATAGTCGGCACCCTGCCCAAGGCCTACCGCCACGCGCGGCATGGTTTGGTGGATTGTTATGTGATGTTTCGCAGTTTGCTGGATTGAAGGGCGCGGCAAACCGCGCCGATGAGTAGCCTGGGTTGAGCACCGCGAAACCCGGGAAACGCTGCCCCGGGTATCGCTTCGCTCCACCCAGGCTACAGACTGGCCATTTCTGAGCTGCCTATTCGGCAGTGAAGTAGAGACGATAGCTGGCCAGGCCTTGTGGCTCAAGGCTTGGTGCGATTGAGGCGTGGTTTACCCTTTTTTCTGGCCTGTGCGTAACTCTTTGATTTTAAAGCGCGCTTTATCTGCTCTGAAAAAGAGGGTATGGCCATACCGCTTGGGGCGTTGTGATTGTGGGCGCTGGGGCTGTGGTGCTGGCGGGTGTCAGCTACCTGCGGGTGAAGCCTTTGGCAAAGGTGGGTATCCTGCGCAGCCGTTTCGGTTACGAATAGGCGCCTAGCATGCAGCAGTCCACTCTGCTTTTCGATCTTGACGGTACGCTCACCGACCCGCGTGAGGGCATTACGCGTTCGGTGCAGTATGCGCTGGCCAAACTGGGTATCGATGAGCCAGATCTGGCGGCGTTGGAGCACTTTATCGGGCCGCCTTTGTTGCAGTGCTTTATGAGCACTTATGGGCTGGACGAGGCTACGGGCTGGCAGGCGGTCAATCATTATCGCGAGCGTTTCAGTGTGACCGGGCTCTACGAGAACCGGGTGTTCGAGGGCGTGCCCGCATTGCTCGACGCGCTGCAGGCGCAGGGCCGCACGTTGTATATCGCCACCAGCAAGCCGACGCTGTTCGCTGTGGAAATCGCCCGGCATTTCGGTTTTGACCGTTACTTCACGCGCATCTATGGCAGCGAGTTGGATGGCACGCGCACCAACAAGGTGGAGCTGCTGGCGCATCTGTTGGCATCAGAGGGGCTGGCGCCCGCGTCGACTCTGATGATTGGTGACCGCAAGCATGATCTGATCGGTGCGCGCAGCAACGGTTTGCAGGCGGTGGCGGTGGGCTATGGTTTCGGCAGCCGCGAGGAGTTGTTGGGTGAGGCACCGGCCTATCACGTCGAAACGCTGGCAGATTTGCACCGGGCTTTGGTCGGTTGAAGGCTGTGTAGAGCGAGGTGCTAAACCTGTGGGAGGCGCTTTAGCGGCGAGCGTTTGTCGCGGCTAAAGCCCCTCTTACGGTCTGTGCTGTGCTGCGGGGCGTGGCAATTTCGCGGTTGAAGCCGCGCCTGCAGGCGCTGGGTTTCAGTCGTTTTTTTGGTAGATGATCTTCTTCGTGCCGCCGTCGCAGCTACCGACCACCATGCTTGGGTCGGTGACTTCGGCGTTGGTGACGATTTCCAGGGTGTAGCTGGGTACGTTGTTGGCCTGGATCTTCACTTCGATTTCCTGCTTGAGTTCCTCGCAGGATTTGGTCGCGGCCATGGCGCCGCCAGCAAGCAGCATCAGGGCCAGGGCGGGGATCAGTCGTAGCATCGCGTGTACCTCCTGTGTATGGGGCGAATCTGAGTGGTTGGACTGGCAAATGGCCGCTCAGTTCTTGCCGTGTGGCAGCAGGTCTTGCAGGGCGATCTGGCGTTCGCTTTGTGGTAAGCGGGCGAGGTTGGCAACGGCGGCATAGAAGGCTGGCCAATTGTTTTGCTCGCGGGCGAACAGCGTGGCGAAGGCGGGCACCCATTGGTCGTAGAGGCCGAAGGGCAGCAGTTTGGCGTTGTTCAGCGGGCTGTTGATCCAGGCATCGAAGCGGCTCTGGCCGCCCCATTCGTCTTGGCGCAAGGCGCGATATTCGCGGCGTAGGCGGGCGAATTCGGCTTGTTTGGCGGCGCGCATGTCCTGCTCTGGCAGGCTACTGGCATAGAGTTGGCGCAGGCGTTCGCGGCTGGCCAGCACCAGTTCGATGAATTGCTGGCGCTGGCGATCATCGTTGAGCGGTGGTGTTTCGCCACGGGCCGCGTGCCATTGGCGCAGGCCTTCGCGTTCGACGAAGGTGGCGAAGGATTCGTTGAAGGCGGTGTCGCCCGGCAGGTAGAACTGTTGGTGTGCCAGCTCATGGAAGATCACCGCGACCAGGCGTTCGTCGTTCCATTGCAGCATGCTGCTGAGCAGTGGGTCGTCGAACCAGCCGAGGGTGGAGTAAGCCTCCACGCCAGCGATGTAGGTGTCCAGCCCGTGTTGGCGCAGCAGGGCGGCGGCGCCACGGGCGCGGCCTTGCTGGTAGTAGCCGCGATAGGCGACGCAACCGGCGATGGGGAAGCAATGCAGTTCGGGGTCGAGGGAGAACTCCGGCGTGGCGAAGACGTTCCACACGACGAAGGGCCGGTGCAGGTCGGCGTACAGGCGATAGCTGCGGTTGTCCGGCAGGTGCAGATGGGCGCTGGCGAAATCCCGCGCGGTCTGCGACAGGCGCAGGCGCTTGGCCAACTGCGGGTCGGTGTCGGGGTTGGCGAGCAGTTCAGTGATAGGTTCGCGCGCTTGCAGCAGTTGCCACTGGCCTTGGCCCAAGTGGGCGTAGTAATCCAGCGTCGAGCAGCCGCCGAGCAGTAGGGCGAGCAGGGGAACGCCGAGGCGGCGCAAGCCGTCGATAAGGAAGGTATTGGGCATGCGCCTCACGCTAGCCGATTGGCGCGTGCGACGCACGGGCTTTCGCGCGGCGTAATCGCCGGGTGTAGGCTGCTGATTGAAACCGATTTGGAGGTTGCCATGCGTACTGCACTTCTCGCTCCTGCCCTGCTCATGCTCGGGGCCTGTGCTTCACCGCTGCCCAAGCCCGATCCGCAGCAGGCCTGGATCGAGCTGTATTCCAGTGCCGATACGCTGCTGATGGCTGACCGGCTGGACGACGAGCGCTGGCCGGATGGCCGTTATTTCCAGGTCACCCCCGGCGAACATGAGCTGCAGACGCGTTTCCAGTTCGAGGTGCGCAGCGGCGCCAGCTTGGGCATGCAAAGCGAGCCGCTGCGTATGACCTGTGAGATCACCCTGCATTACAAGGATTTCGCCCCCGGCCAGCGCTATCGCATTGAGGCGCGGCAGATGCTGATGAAGGCGCAGGCCTGGCTCTACGATGAGCAGCGCAATGTGCTCGCGCGTGGCGAAGTGGAGCGTTGCGGCACGGCGCTCTGAGTCGCTCGCGCCGCCGCTGCCTCAGTTGTCGAGCACGGCTTGCAGGGTGATGGTGGCGTTGAGCAGCTTGGACACCGGGCAGCCGGTCTTGGCGGTTTCCACGGCCTGCTCGAAGGCGGCGCGGTCGGCGCCGGGGATTTTCGCCCGCAGCGACAGGTGCACGGCGCTGATTTCGAAGCCACCATCGACTTTGTCCAGGGTCACTTCGGCCTGGGTGTCGATGCTTTCGGCGGTCATGCCAGCCTCGCCCAGCTCTTTGGACAGGGCCATGGAAAAGCAGCCTGCGTGGGCTGCGCCGATGAGTTCTTCGGGATTGGTGCCAGGGGCGTTTTCGAAGCGGGTGTTGAAGCCGTAGGGGTTGTCCTTGAGGGCGCCGCTTTCGGTCGAGATGGTGCCTTTGCCGTCCTTGATGCCGCCTTGCCAGTGGGCCGATGCTGTCTTTTTCATGCGTTCTCCCATTGGGGCACTTCTAAAAACTACCTGCGTTGCCATCGCTGCGTTAAAAACAGGCTCGTGCGCGAGTCCGATCAAAATGCTCATTTACAGCACGTAAACTGCGCTTTTCCGCCTGTTTTTGCCTTGCGCTGGCTGCCTCGCCTACGTTTTTAGAGGAGCCCATTGCTTGATGGCGGGCCGCCCGGCTGGCGGCCCTTGTGCATTGAGAGGGCACTGGCGCGCACAAGTTCGACGCTTTAGCCGTTTTGCAGCTCGGCGAGGATGTCGAAGGCATGCAGACGGTCGGCGAAGTCGTACATGTCGCAGGTGAAGATCAGCTCGTCTGCTTCGGTCTGCTCCAGCAACTGTTCCAGGCGGCTGCGCACAGTCTGCGGCCCGCCGATGGCGGCCAGGCCGAGAAACTCGCTGACGGCCTGGCGCTCATGCGGCAGCCACAGGCCTTCCATGCTCGCTATGGGTTTGCGTTGTACCAGGCTCTGGCCACGGATCAGCGCGAGGATGCGCTGGAACGCCGAGGTGGCCAGGTGCTGGGCCTGCTCATCGCTGTCGGCAGCCAGCAGCGGCACGCCGAGCATCACATAGGGTTTGTCCAGCACCGCTGATGGGCGGAAGTGGTTGCGGTAGACGCGGATGGCCTCGTGCACATAGCGCGGCGCGAAGTGCGAGGCGAAGGCATAGGGCAGGCCTTTCATCCCGGCCAGTTGTGCGCTGAACAGGCTGGAGCCGAGCAGCCAGATCGGCACTTCGGTGCCGGTGCCGGGCATGGCGATCACGCGCTGGCTTTCCTGACGCGGGCCGAGGTAGGCCTGCAGTTCTTCGACGTCGTTGGGGAAATCCTCAGCGCTGCCATCGCGGCTGCGGCGCAGGGCGTGGGCGGTGTATTGATCGGCGCCGGGCGCGCGGCCCAGGCCCAGGTCGATGCGCCCCGGATAGAGCGTGGCTAGGGTGCCGAACTGTTCGGCGATCACCAGCGGCGCATGGTTGGGCAGCATCACGCCGCCGGCTCCGAGGCGGATGCGTGACGTGCCAGCGGCCAGGTAGCCGAGCAGCACGGCGGTGGCGGAGCTGGCGATGCCGTCCATGTTGTGGTGCTCGGCGACCCAGAAGCGCTCGAAGCCGAGGCTTTCCACATGGCGGGCCAGCGCCAGGGCGTTGTGCAGGGCCTGGGCGGCGTCGCCATCATCGCGAATTGGCGCCAGGTCGAGGGTGGAGAGCTTGATCGAAGCCAGTCGGCTCATGGGGGATCTCCTCGTTGCGGGCCGTTCACTCTACGGTTTTTGTGCGTCTGTCACAAAGGTAGGCGTCGCTACAGGGGTTATGGCAGAGCGGTTTGGGCTGGCAGCGCAGGGCTGCTTTACACAAGCCGTTACCAGCGAATGGCCGTCGGGGGGTGCATTCTCGTCTTGAGCGGTTAGACTTCACCGTTCCCGGCTTGTGCCCACGAGGTGCAGGACGACTCTATAAAACAGAAAAAGGAGATCCCCCATGAAAGGCAAATCCTTGGCATGGGCTCTGTCTGCCGTACTCGCTGGCACCACTTTCGGTGGTATGGCACAGGCTGACGAGAAGTTCGTCACCATCGGTACTGGCGGTCAGACCGGCGTTTACTACGTCGCCGGCCAGTCCATCTGCCGTTTCCTTAACCGTGGCTCGGCTGAGCACGGCATCAAGTGCAACGCACCGGCCAGTGGCGGTGGCGTGGCCAACGTCAACGGCATCCGCAGCGGCGAATTCAACTTCGGCATCATGCAGTCCGACCATCAGTACAAGGCACTCAAGGGCGCAGCGCCGTTCGAGGCCGAAGGTGCGATGGAGGACATCCGCGCGGTGTTCTCGCTGCAGAGCGAGGTGTTCACCATCCTCGCCCGTCGTGATGCCAACATCAAAAGCTTCGATGACCTCAAGGGCAAGCGCGTCAACATCGGTAACCCAGGTTCCGGTCAGCGTGACACCCTGGAAGAGATCATGGCTGTCAAAGGCTGGGATCGTTCCGCCTTCGCCCTGGCTGCCGAGCTGAAGCCGGCCGAGCAGGCCAGCGCGCTAGGCGACAACAACATCGACGCCATGACCTACTTCGTCGGTCATCCCAACGGTGCGATTCAGGAAGCCACCACCACCACCGACGCCGTTCTGGTACCGGTAACCGGCGCCGAGATCGACAAGCTGCTGGCCGAGAAGACCTACTACACCAAGGCAGACATCCCAGGCGGCCTGTACAAGGGCAACGACCAGCCGACTCCGTCCATCGGCGGCAAGGCCGTGCTGTCCACCAGCGCCAAGGCTGACCCGGAAGTGGTCTATCAACTGGTCAAGTCGGTGTTCGACAACATCGACCGCTTCAAGCGTCTGCACCCGGCATTCGCTGACCTGAAGGAAACCGACATGATCAAGGTCGGCCTGACCGCGCCGCTGCATGAAGGCGCCGTGCGTTACTACAAGGAGCGCGGCTGGATGTAAGCCGTGCAGCCCGCCAGCCCCGGTTGGCGGGCACATTGTCCGATTCGCTTCTAGCGTTAGAGAAACCCGCGTGGCGCAGGCCTGCGGGTTTCGCCGTTTTCCGATTCATTCGAATGCAGGTTTCACTCCATGCATGACAAGCAACTGTCCACCGAAGAACTGATCGCCCAGGATGTCGGCGGCCGTACGCCAACGGGGCTGATGGCTCGCAGTATCGCCGGGCTGGCGCTGCTCTGGTCGCTGTTCCAGTTGTGGATCGCGTCGCCGCTGCCCTTCATCTTCGGCTTCGGCGTGCTCAATGATACCCAGACCCGCGCCATTCACCTGGCCTTCGCCCTGCTGCTGGCGTTTCTCGCTTACCCGGCGTTCAAGCGCTCGCCACGTGACCGCGTGCCGCTGCTGGATATCGCCCTCGGCCTGGTGGCCGCTGCCAGCGCTGCCTATTTGTTCATCTTCTATCAGCAATTGGCGCTGCGCCCCGGCAGCCTGACCACGGAAGACTTGATCACTGCCTGTATCGGTATCCCCCTTTTGCTGGAGGCGACGCGTCGTGCGCTCGGCCCGCCACTGGCGATCATCGCTCTGGTGTTCCTCATTTACAGCCTGGCCGGTCCTTACATGCCGGGCCTGCTGGCGCATCGCGGGGTGAGCTTCCATGCGCTGGCCAACCACCAGTGGATTACCACCGAGGGTGTGTTCGGTATCGCCCTGGGTGTGTCGACCAGCTTCGTGTTCCTCTTCGTGCTGTTCGGCGCGTTGCTCGAACGCGCTGGCGCCGGGCATTACTTCATCCAGTTGGCCTTCAGCCTGCTCGGCCACTTCCGTGGCGGCCCGGCCAAGGCGGCGGTGTTGGCATCCGGCCTGACCGGGATGATTTCCGGTTCGTCCATCGCCAACGTGGTGACCACCGGCACCTTCACCATTCCAATGATGAAGCGCACAGGTTTTTCCTCGGAGAAGGCGGGGGCGGTCGAGGTGGCCTCGTCGGTCAATGGCCAGATCATGCCGCCGGTGATGGGCGCAGCGGCCTTCCTGATGGTCGAGTACATCGGCATGCCCTATGTCGAGATCATCAAGCACGCCTTCCTGCCGGCTGCGATTTCCTATATCGCGCTGCTCTACATCGTCCATCTGGAGTCGCTCAAGCTCGGCCTGCAACCCATCGGCAGCGCCCAGCCCAAGCCCTGGCTGCGTCGCCTGACCGGCTTGGCCTTCGGTGCAGCACTGATCAGCGGTATTTCCCTGATCGTCTATTACGGCCTGGGTTGGCTCAAGCCTGCGTTGGGTGACTATGCCTTGCCGGGCATCGGCGCTCTGCTGGCGGTGGTCTATCTCGGCTTGCTGAAAGTGGCCGCCAGCGTGCCGGTGCTGCCTGCCGAAGACCCCAATGCGCCGCTCGAAGAGTTGCCCGAGACGCGCGCTGTGCTGCTCTCCGGCCTGCACTTTTTGCTGCCGGTGGTGGTGTTGGTCTGGTGCCTGATGATCGAGCGCCTGTCGCCCGGCCTGTCGGCCTTCTGGGGCAGCGTGATGCTGGTGATCATCCTGCTCACTCAGCGCCCGCTGCTGAGCTGGATGCGCCAGGATGGCAGCCACGACCACGGCACCTTCAAAGATGGCGTGATCGACCTGCGTGAAGGCCTGATCGCCGGTGCGCGCAACATGATCGGCATTGGCATCGCCACGGCGGCGGCCGGCATCATCGTCGGTGCGGTGTCGCAGACCGGCGTGGGCCTGGTACTGGCCGATCTGGTCGAGCTGCTGTCGATGGGCAACCTGCTGCTGATGCTGATTCTGGTGGCGGTGTTCAGCCTGATCCTCGGCATGGGCCTGCCGACCACCGCCAACTACATCGTGGTGTCCAGCCTGCTGGCGCCGGTAGTGGTGTCGCTGGGGCAGCAAAACGGGCTGATCGTGCCGCTGATCGCGGTGCACCTGTTCGTCTTCTACTTCGGCATCATGGCTGACGTCACGCCGCCGGTGGGGCTGGCCTCGTTCGCGGCGGCGGCGGTGTCCAAGGGCGACCCGATCAAGACCGGTCTAGTGGCGTTCTTCTACAGCCTGCGTACCGCTGCGTTGCCGTTCCTGTTCATCTTCAACACCGACCTGCTGCTGATCAACGTGGACTTCTGGCATGGCGTGCTGATCTTCGTCGTGGCCACGGTGGCGATGCTGATTTTCGCCGCCGGCACCCAGGGTTTCTTCCTGGTGCGCAGTCGCTGGTACGAGAGCGTGCTGCTGCTGCTGGTGGCCTTCAGCCTGTTCCGTCCGGGGTTCTGGATGGACATGTTGCACGACCCGTACCGCGACATCCCGCCGGCGCAACTGGCGCAGGCGCTCGATAGCGTCGAGGATGGCAGCTCGCTGCGCGTACGTGTGCGTGGCGAAGACAAGGTGGGCGACCCGCGCGAGTTCGTCGTGCTGCTGCCGGTACCGGCGGGCGCCGACGGCCAGGCGCGTCTCGACAAGCTGGGGCTGATGACCTATGAGGACGGCGACAAGGTGCTGATCGACAGCGTTGCTTTCGGCAGCTCGGCTGCCGAGGCGGGTCTGGAGTTCGACCAGCAGATCCTCAGCGTCCGTGCGCCGACCGAGCGCTGGGCCAAGGAGTGGATGTGGCTGCCAGCCCTGCTGCTGTTTGGCCTGGTGGTCTGGCTGCAGCGTCGTCGCAAGGCGAGCTGACGCGCCGCGTGTCACCGACAAGGCAGCCTTCGGGCTGCCTTGTTCGTTTCTGCGCCATGCTCAGCCGTCGCGGAGCACTTTCATCTCGGCATCGTCGGCGGCAAAACCGCGTTCGAGTTTGAACTTGAGGCTCAGGTCGGTGCGCGAGTCGGCGAACTTCAGCGCCTCGGCTAGGCTGATACGCCCGGCTTCGAGCAGCGCGAACAGGTGCTGGTCGAAGGTCTGCAGACCTTGCTCGGCGGCGCGGGCGATGGCTTCGCGCAGTTCCTCCAGCTCGTCGCGCTGGATCAGATCGCGGATATAGGGCGTGCCGAGCATCAGCTCCACGGCCACCACGCGCTTCTGCGCGATGCCCGGCACCAGGCGCTGACCGACCACGGCCAGCAGGTTGTGCGCGACATCGGCCAGCACCTGTTTGCGCGCCTCGTCGGGGAAGAAGCGGGCGATGCGTTCGATGGCGTGGCTGCTGCTGGTGGCGTGCAGCGTGGCCACGCACAGGTGACCAGTCTCGGCGTAATGCAGGGCGTGCTGCATGGTGGCGGCGTCGCGGATCTCGCCGAGCATGATCACGTCCGGTGCCTCGCGCAGCACGTTACGCAGGGCATCGGCGAAGCTGTGGGTATCCAGGCCCACCTCGCGCTGGTCGATGATCGAGCGCTGGTGGCTGTGGAGAAATTCGATGGGGTCTTCGATGCAGACGATATGCCCGCTGCGGTGGCGGTTACGGAAATCCAGCATCGCCGCCAGGGTGGTGGACTTGCCCGAACCGGCGGCGCCGGTGACCAGAATCAGCCCGCGATCCTGCAGCGCCAGTTTCTCCAGCATCTTCGGCAGGCCGAGCGCCTCGAAGCCGGGAGTCTGGCTCTTGATCAGGCGCACCACCATGGACACTTCGCCACGCTGGTAGTAGACGTTGACCCGATAACGCCCGGCGCCCTGCAGGCTGACCGCCAGGTTCATTTCCAGATCGCGCTCGAACTCGGCGATCTGCTTCTGGCTCATCAACTGGTAGGCCAATTGCTGCACTTCACCGGCCTTGAGCACACGCTGGCCGACCGGCTGGCTGTGGCCTTCGACCTTCATGTGTGGCGGCGCGCCGACGCTGAAGAACAGGTCGGAGCCGCCGTGCTGCTGCATCAGTTGCAGGTAGGGGAAGACGTCGAGGGTGTCGCTGGCATCGCTCATCGGCATGACCCTGTTGAAGATCGAATGCGGGCAAGCATAGTCATCCCCAATGGCTTTCGTGCTGAGCGTGATCAATGGTCAGCGCGGCACATACGAAAACGGGGCCTCATGGGCCCCGTTGTCTGGTCAACTATCGGCCTTACTGGCCAGGAACGTCCTTGCGCAGCTTGATCGGATCTTCCTTGCGGCCCTTGAGCACGCGCATACGGATGTTCAGGGCTTCCACGCCCAGCGAGAAGGCCATGGCGAAGTAGACGTAGCCCTTGGGCACATGCACCTCGAAGGCTTCGGCGATGAGCACGGTGCCGACTACCGCGAGGAAGGACAGCGCCAGCATCTTCAGCGAGGGGTGCTTGTCGATGAAATTGCTGATGGTGCCGGCCGCCAGCATCATCACCAGCACGGCGACGATGATCGCCGCGACCATCACCGGTACGTGGGAGACCATACCGACGGCAGTGATGACCGAGTCCAGGCTGAACACGATGTCGATAATAGCGATCTGGATGATGGTGCCGATGAAGTTGCGCGCCGCGCCGTTACCGGCGGTTTGCTCGGCTTCTTCTTCACCTTCGAGGCTTTGGTACATCTCGGTGCTGCTCTTCCACAGCAGGAACAGGCCGCCGAAGAAGAGGATCAGGTCACGCCCGGAAATGCCCTGGCCGAACAGCTCGAACAGGTCGTTGGTCAGGCGCATGATCCAGGTGATCGACAGCAGCAGGCCGATGCGCGTGACCATTGCCAGGGCCAGGCCGAAGAAGCGCGTGCGCGCCTGCATGTGCGGCGGCATACGCCCGACCAGAATGGCGATCATGATGATGTTGTCGATGCCGAGGACGATCTCCAGGGCAGTCAGGGTGAAGAAGGCGACCCAGATTTCCGGGTTGCTGAGCCATTCCATTTTTCGATTCTCGTAAACGCTGAGGGAAGCCACGCACGGCTGGGCGCCGCATATTACACGGCTGCTGACGGTTCTTGAATTTTGCCGGTTGGCGGCAGCGACGAGTGGCCGCAAGCCATCGGGGGACGTGTCAGAAGTGCCTGGGCGTGACCTGTCTTGTTGTTGTCGGTTGCCGCTGCGTTGTGGCGCATGGCCGCATCATCCTAGGTGCGGCTGCTTTCGCACAGCTTTCAGTCGTAGTGCCGTGTCAGGGCGCCAGCGCGGCCATCACCAGCAGCAGGCTGCCCGCCGCCAGTAACGTCTGCAGGGTGATGATGCCGGCCATCAACTGGCTGTCGCCGCCGAGCTGGCGGGTCAGCACGTAGGCAGTGGGCGCAGTGGGCAGGGCGAAGAACAGCACCAGCACGGCGCTTTCCATGGGTGGCAGGCTCAATCCCCAGGCCACGCCCCAGGCCAGCAGCGGCATGGCCAGCAGGCGCAGGGCGCTGTTCCAGCCCAGCGCGGGAATCTCGCCGCCCAGTTGTTCGGGCTTGAGCGCCGCGCCGACGCAGAGCAGGCCCAGCGGCAGGCTGGCGGCGGCCAGCAGGCTGAGCAGGCGGTCGCTGCCGCCGGGCAGGCCGATGCCGGTCAGGTTGAACAGGGCGCCGCCGACACAGGCGAGAATCAGCGGGTTCTTGACGATCGGCAGCAACAGGCTGCGCGCGCTGACACCGCGCTCGGCGGTCAGCGACCAGACCGACAACACGTTCACCGTCGGCACCATCAATGCCAGCATCAGCGCAGCCAGGGTCAGCCCTGGTTGGCCAAGCAGGCTGCCGACGGCGGCCAGGCCGAGGTAGGTGTTGAAACGCAGGATGCCCTGGCTGAATGCGCCGAAGCGCCCGGCTGGCCAGCCGTGCAGGCGGCGCACCAGCAGCAGGGCGAGCCAGGCGATACCCAGGCCGAGCAGCACGGCCAGGGCCAGGCGCGGCAGGGCCGGGTTGTTCAGCGGCGCCTTGGCCAGGCTGGAGAACAGCAGGGCAGGGAACAGGATGAAATAGTTGAGGCGCTCGGCGCCCGGCCAGAAGGCCTCGCTGGGAAACTCGCGCGAGCGCAGCCAGTAGCCGGCGACTATCATGGCGAACAACGGCCACAGGGCCAGCAGCAGATCGATCACGGGAACCCCCGGTGGTGATGAGCGCCTATCTTGGTCAGCGGCTTATGGCAATGCAAGGAGCAGACGAAATGGAGCAACGACATGAAGGTGGCTGCCAATGCGGCGCCTTGCGCTATCGCATTGAGGCGTCGTTGCACGACAGCGCGCATTGTCATTGCTCGATCTGTCGGCGCAGCACCGGAGGCATTCTTACCACTTGGGTCACGGTGCCGCGCCAGGCCTTCCAGTGGTTACGCGGCACGCCGAAGGCCTTCGCCTCGTCA
This sequence comes from Pseudomonas sp. 8Z, assembly GCF_902506535.1. Classification (GTDB taxonomy): domain Bacteria; phylum Pseudomonadota; class Gammaproteobacteria; order Pseudomonadales; family Pseudomonadaceae; genus Aquipseudomonas. Next base: position 1,855,434 of record NZ_LR733827.1, on the reverse strand, counting down.
GCCAGTTGCACGCGCTATTTCTGCGGCGACTGTGGCGCCCATCTGGCCCTATTCACCACGCTCAGCCCGGATACGCTGGATGTGACCGTGGCCACGCTGGATGCGCCTGAGCAGGCACCGGCGGATCGGCATATCTGGGCCGGCAGTCGGCTGCCTTGGCTGACGGTCGATCCGCAGTTGCCGGAAGAGAACGAAGAGATGATTCCTGAGCCTTGATCCCTAGCCCGGATTTTATCCGGGCTACTTACGAGACTAAGGCAACTGCAGCCCGCCGCTGGCCTTGTGCAGCGCGCGTAGGTGTTCGCCCAGGGCTAGCAGGTTGGCCTCGTTGGCTTCCAGTTCGGCCAGGCGCTCGGGCAGCAGCAGGTTACGCACTTCGCCGTCCAACTCGTCACTGAGCTGGCGCAGTTGCTGCTGGCGTTCGCGACTGCTGGCTTCCAGTCGATCCCATTCCTGCTGTTGCGGCAGCCCGTAACCACTCTCAAGCAGTTCAGCCGGGCGGCTGAGAAAGCCGCTGTTGGCCAGGATCTGTTCGAGGGCGCCGCCCGCCTTGTTCAGGCTCGGGTCGCCGGCCGCGCGGCCGGTCAGGTAGCGTCGTTTGAGTTCGTCTTGAGCCAGCAGCAATTGGCGACGCAGTGCCGCCTGCTCCAGTAGCAGTAGGGCGGCGCTGGCGCGCAGGTCGGCCTGGGCGAACCACTGCTGGCGCTGTTGTGCGGGTTGCTCCAGCCAGGTTTCCACACTGTCCTGAGTGATTGGCAGGCGTTGGCGCAGTACGGCGAACATGGCCTGGTAGCGGTCGCGGAAGGAGTCGAAGCGGTAGCCCAGGCGCAGGGCCTCGCGTGGGTCATCCAGCACCGAGGTGTCGGCCAGGCCGCGTGCTGACAAGAGCTCCAGCAGGCCGTTGGGCAGGATGCTGTCGAGTGTTTGCAGGCGTGGATTGTCGGTGCCGCTGCGTAGCAGTTTCAAGGTTTCCACTGCGCAGTTGTTGGAGATGAAGTAATAGTCGCCGTCGTAGCTCCAGTGCTGCTCGGCGGCGCGGGCAACCAGCCCTTCGAGCTCGTCGCGCGATAGGCGTAGCGGTATCGACGCCAGGCTGCGCAGCTCGACCTTGGTGTATTCGTCGATCACCTGCTCCAGCGGCAGAACGAACAGGCGCGAGGGGTAGGCACCGGTCAGGCCATCCCAACTCGACAGTTGCACATCGCCGACGAAGGCGCGGTAGGACAGCACCAGATGCTGGTCGAGATCCAGTCGGCAGTCCGGGCCGCGTGGGCGCCCTGGTGCGCAGATCACCAGACGCAGCATGCTGTGGCCCCAGCGGCTCATCCAGGCATCGTTGGCTTCGGCCAGCAGGTAGTCCACCGCGTAGACCCGCTCGGGGTCGATGCGCTCCAGTGGCTGGCGAGCGAAGTCGCGCCCGGCATTCAGATAGGCATAGCCCTCGGCACAGGGTTGGCCCGGCGGCGCCCAGCCAAAATGTTCGCGGAAATAGCCCGCGAGCGATGGGCGGCGGCAGGCATAGCTGGGGTCGAGCAGGAAGTATTCGAGGTTGACCGCGACGAACTCCAGCGGGTTGCTCAGTTCGTAGCTGTCTGGGCTGCGTGCCACCTGGCCGTTGTCGTGTTCGCGCTCGCCGCGTTGGCCGACGCGTTGTTGCCAGCCAGCCAGGTCGAGCAGGCGTGGATCGTCGCTGAAGGTGAAGCGGCGCTCGGTCTGGCCTCTGCATTCGTCAGGCAGGCCGACCTGGCCGGTGGATTTGGCTCGCTGCTGGCACATGGCGATCTGCCGGCGCTGTGCGGCTGGCCATAGTCGGGCGCGGTCGTACAGATGGGTCAGTTCGTGAATCAGCGTGGCGAGCAGTTCGCGCCGTTGATTGCCGTGCGCTCGGCCTGTGTTATTGCGTGCTGCCGAGCCATCGACCAGCGCCGGTAGCAGGCTGGCGTTGAGTTCAATACCGCTGGTGCGGCCTACCTGGCCATAGACGTTGGTGTCGAGCCCTTCTAGCCAACGTACTTGTACGGTGCGATCGAGGCGTTCGACGAAGCGCGGTGGCAAGGCTGCCAGTGCTTCGTCGAGCAGGGCCTGGCTGGCTTGGCGCTCAGGCGTGCTTAGGCCGTTGCTGTTGAGTTCGAGCTGAAGCCCCGCCTGGGCGTGGGCGGTGGCCAGGGTCAGCAGCGCTGCCCAGCACCAGGCGGTGAGGCGAATCACAGGGCGAGGATAGCTTCTGCCAGTTGCAGGTCGCTGGCTGCCTGGGCTTCGGGCAGGCGCTGGCGGAGGGTCTGCAGCGCGGCTTCGAACTGGGCGCCACGGATCTCACCGTTGCTGGCGACGAAGCTGGCCGCGTCTTCACGGGCCTGGGTCACTACCTTCATATCGCGGATCGAGGTGGTGGTATCCGAGGTGAAGTTGATGCTGCGATCCAGGGCGCGCACCACGATGTTACTGGTGGCGACCACGGTTTGCGCCTGGGTGAAGGCGCTGAACAAGGCGCAGGCGGTGGCGGCGGCGATAAGCGAGCGACGCATGAAATGACTCCGGAGAACGACGATTGAGAGCTTGGACGAGGCTGTTGGTAGGCAGTTCCGTAACACCAGGTGCTTCGTCTGCGGCGGCTAAGGCTAGCGGAATCGTCGTACAGGGCCAAGTTGCTGCTGGTCAGCTTCCCGTCTGCGCCACAATGGCCTCTGCCAGTTGCATGTCGCTGGCATTCGGGTGGCGTGGGCGCAGTATCTGCAGCGCTGCCTCCAGGCGTGCCCCTCGTAGGCTGCCAGAGCTGGCAACGAAGATGGCCGCGTCATCACGAGCGGCGCCTAGCACTTTGGAATCGCGCAGGGAGCTGGTTGCGTCTGAGGTGCCCTCAACCGTGCCTGCTACGGCCCCTAGCAGGGTGTCGGTAGTGGCGACCAGGCTACTGGCATGTGCGCCGCTGGCCAGGCTCAGGGCTGTGAGCACTGCAATCAGTGGGTTCTTCAGGTGCATTAGGCAGTACTCCGAAAACGTGGCCGAATGGCACGCGGCGGCAGCTTAGCCCAGTATGGCTGGCAGCTCCATTGCTGGCTTAGCGCCAGAGCCAGGTTTTGATGGTCATGCTGTGTCGTCGGTGCCCGTTGGGGGCATGACGTTCTACGGCAGCGATGCTGGTGAAGGCGATTGTCCAGTTACCGTCGGCTTGATATGGCAGCAGGGCTGTGGTGGCTGTGGTTTTGCTGAGCCAGATAAAACGAAAGCCCCACCGCTACAGAGACGGTGGAGCTTTCAGAAGATCCCAGTGCTGGGATGGAGCAAAGCGGGGTATCAGCGCCAGAACGGCTTTTGCAGTTCGGCGTAGCGCTGGTTTTCGGTGATACCAGCGTCTGCCAGCAGGCGGGCATCCAGTCGAGCCAGTTGACGACGGCTGACGATGCGGCGCTGCCACAGAGAAAGGGTAGCGATGGTGCGCAGCGGCCAGGGGGATTTGTCGTTGGCAGCGCTGTGAGTTTGGAGCAGGGCGGAACTGAGGGTGCGTTCCATGGTGGTCATCCTTCCGCTTGTGGCGGGCGTGTTTGCTATCGATGGGCAAATTATCCCGAGAGCATGCTCGACCCAGTAGTCACAGATGGAGAAAATTGCTGCCCTATTAGATAGGATGCTTTGTAACTGTGTTGTCTGTAATTGATAAAACTGTACTGGTGATAAGTTAAAAAACTGGGTGCAACCTAGATTTGTAGTGTTTTTAACTGGGTGCAACCCGATTTTATTTATTTTGTGAGCAGTACAGTTGAAAATTGATTGCTTGTGCTATTTGACCTGTAAATCAAATTTTTCTGCGAGATAGCGCACAAAAAACCCGGCATGAAGCCGGGTTTTCTGTCTGCTTGGTCAGCGTTTATTCCACGGCCTTGACCATGTCCTCGATGACCTTCTTGGCATCGCCGAAGACCATCATGGTTTTGTCCATATAGAACAGTTCGTTGTCCAGGCCGGCGTAGCCGCTGGCCATCGAGCGCTTGTTGACGATTACCGTCTTGGCTTTGTACGCCTCGAGGATCGGCATGCCGGCAATCGGCGACTTCGGATCGTTCTTCGCGGCAGGGTTGACCACGTCGTTGGCGCCGAGCACCAGCACCACGTCGGTTTGGCCGAACTCGGAGTTGATGTCTTCCATCTCGAACACCTGCTCATAAGGCACTTCGGCCTCGGCCAGCAGCACGTTCATGTGGCCCGGCATGCGCCCGGCAACCGGGTGAATCGCGTACTTCACGGTCACGCCGCGGTGAGTCAGCTTCTCCGCCAGTTCCATCAGCGCGTGCTGGGCGCGCGCCACGGCCAGACCGTAGCCGGGGACGATGGCCACGGTATCTGCGTTGGTCAGCAGGAAGGCGGCGTCGTCGGAGGAGCCCGACTTGACGCTACGCTCCTGCTGCGCGCCCGCCGGGCCGCCAGCATCTGCATCGGCGCCGAAACCGCCGAGGATGACGTTGAAGAACGAGCGGTTCATTGCCTTGCACATGATGTACGAGAGGATGGCGCCCGAGGAGCCGACCAGCGAGCCAGCGACAATCAGCATCGAGTTGTTCAGCGAGAAGCCGATACCAGCCGCCGCCCAGCCCGAGTAGCTGTTGAGCATCGACACCACCACCGGCATGTCAGCACCACCAATCGGGATGATGATTAGCACGCCGATGATGAAGGCCAGCGCGACGACGATGGCGAAGGCGCGGATATCACCGGTGAAGGTGAAGTACAGACCCAGTGCCACAATGGTCAGACCGACCACCAGGTTGACCATATGCTGGCCTTTGAAGACCACCGGGGCACCCTGGAACAGGCGGAACTTGTACTTGCCGGACAGCTTGCCGAAGGCAATGACCGAGCCGGAGAAGGTGATGGCACCAATGGCCGCACCGAGGAACAGCTCCAGACGGTTACCGGACGGAATGGCATCACCCAGCGCGGCGACGATGCCCAGCGACTGCGGCTCGACCACGGCGGCAATGGCGATGAACACCGCGGCCAGGCCGATCATGCTGTGCATGAAAGCGACCAGTTCCGGCATCTTGGTCATTTCCACGCGCTTGGCCATGATCGAGCCGGCAGTACCACCGACCAGCAGGCCGACGATGACGAAGCCGATACCCTGTACGGCCAGATCAGCGCCGAGCTTGTAGATCAGCCCGACAGTAGTGGCCACTGCCAGTGCCATGCCGACCATGCCGAACAGGTTGCCGCGTCGCGACGTGGTCGGGTGCGACAGCCCCTTGAGCGCCTGGATGAAGCACACCGAGGCGACAAGGTAGAGAACAGTGATCAGGTTCATGCTCATTTAGTGTTTCTCCACCGGCGCGCTCTTTGTTTCAACTGCACGCGCTTTCTTCTTGAACATTTCCAGCATGCGTCGGGTAACCAGGAAGCCACCGAACACGTTCACCGCCGCCAGTGCCACGGCCAGGGTGCCCATGGCCTTGCCCAGCGGAGTGACGGTGAGCGCGGCGGCCAGCATGGCGCCGACGATGACGATGGCGGAAATGGCGTTGGTCACGGCCATCAGCGGAGTGTGCAGGGCCGGGGTGACGTTCCACACCACGTGGTAGCCGACATAAATGGCCAGCACGAAGATGATCAGGTTGTAGATGCCGTCGGAAATCAGATCCATTTCTCTACTCCTTAGCCGTTCTTGCGCACGACTTCGCCGGCGTTGCACATCAGGCAGGCCGCGACGATGTCGTCTTCGAGGTTGAGCTGGAACTGGCCTTCCTTGTCGATCACGAGCTTGAGGAAGTCCAGCAGGTTGCGTGCGTACAGCGCCGAGGCGTCTGCCGGCACCAGCGTGGCCAGGTTGGTGTGGCCGACGAAGGTGATGCCGTGCTTAACCACGACCTGATCGGCTTCGGTCAGCGGGCAGTTGCCACCCTGAGCCGCGGCCAGGTCGATGACTACGGAGCCCGGCTTCATCTCTTGCACCGTCGCTTCATGCAGCAGGGTCGGCGCCTTGCGACCTGGGATTAGCGCGGTGGTGATGACGATGTCGGCCTGCTTGGCGCGTTCGTGCACGGCCTTGGCCTGACGCTCCATCCACGAGGCCGGCATGGGCCGGGCATAGCCGCCCACACCTTGCGCGCACTCGCGTTCTTCATCGGTCTCGAACGGTACGTCGACGAACTTGGCGCCGAGCGATTCGATTTGCTCCTTAACCGCAGGGCGCACATCGGAAGCTTCGATCACTGCACCCAGGCGCTTGGCCGTGGCGATGGCCTGCAGGCCGGCAACGCCAGCGCCGAGAATCAGCACGCGCGCGGCCTTCACGGTACCGGCAGCGGTCATCAGCATCGGCATGAAGCGCGGGTAGTGGTTGGCGGCGAGCATGACGGCCTTGTAGCCGGCGATGTTGGCCTGCGAGCTCAGCACGTCCAGGCTCTGCGCGCGGGAGGTGCGCGGCGCGGCCTCCAGGGCAAATGCGGTAATGCCGCGGGTATTCATGCGTGCGATGGTGTCGTTGCTGAACGGATTGAGCATGCCGACTAACACTGCACCAGCCTTCATCTGCTGCAGTTCGGTGTCGGTCGGCGCTACTACCTTAAGCACCAGATCCGCGCCGAGCGTGGTCGAGTCGTTACCTATGTGGGCGCCAGCAGCTTCATAGGCACTGTCCGGGATGCTGGCATTGATGCCGGCACCTGCCTGGACGGTCACCTGATGGCCTTGGCCGACCAGCTTCTTGACGGTCTCGGGTGTCGCGGCAACCCGCGTCTCCCCTGCATGGGTTTCGAGTGGAACGCCAATGTGCACGTCTAATCTCCTGCGTGATCTTTCTCTGTGAACCGGTGCACTGCGCTGGCGCGTCGGCATTGGGGATCAGCACAAAACCTGCCGAAAGGTGGCGGGCGTAGCGATTGTGCAATCGAAAGCAATGCCTTACAAGAAGTTATGGAGTAAAAATAATGGATTACTACAAGGAATGAGTATATGAGGGATTTTTATACTGCATGCAGCCCGCGTGGATTCTGATGCAGTTCAGCAATAAAGGGGGATCGGTGGATATTGGTCATTCACTGGACGAATAACCGTTGCTCGCAATTGGTTGCTGTTTGGCACACGGCTGCCGTGGTGTTCGATATTGGCTCAATAGCTGGAAATTAAAGGCGTTGACTGGGTTCGGCTGATAATTGCTATGTAGCGTGACCGAAAATTTGCTACTCGTATTTATTGGGGGCGGTAAGTGTTCTTTTGGTGCTTTTTCGTGTTTTGAGCGCGGGCGTATTTATTCTTGACGATAGGCGGCGGCCTGCTTGAGCAGCCAGTCGCGGAATGCTTTGAGTGCTGAGGACTCGGCTTTTCGCTCTGGCACCATCAGGTAGTAAGCGTGCGCGTTGTCTGGCACGGTTTGATTGAGGGCGATGACTAGGCTGCCATCTTGCAGCTCGCGCTGAATCAGGAATGGCGGAATTAATGCTACGCCCATCTCATGTCGGGCAGCCTGGGCCAGCATCGAAAATAGTTCCAAGCGTGGGCCGGTCATGTCACGGGCAATACTCAGGCCTTGAGCGTTGAACCAGCGGCGCCATGCATAGGGGCGTGTGGTCTGCTGTAGTAGCGGTAATGTTGCGATGTGCTCAACTGTGACCGGTGCTCCCCTTAGTAGTGATGGACTGCAGACAGGGAGCAGGTGTTCGTGCATCAGAAAATGCGCTTGGGTGCCTGACCACTCGGCGTCTCCATAATAGATCGCGGCGTCAAAGTGGGTGTCGGCGAACAGGAAGGGACGAGTGCGGTTAGTCAGGTGTACTGTCACTTCCGGGTGCAACTGCTGGAAAGCGCGCAATCGCGGCAGCAGCCACTGTGTGCCAAAGGTTGGTACCACTGCCAACTCGATGCTGCTGCCTTGATTGCCCATCAGTGCCAGGGTGTCACGCTCCACGGCATCAAGTTGTGCGGCCACTTTACTGCTGTAGGCCACGCCGGCCTCGGTCAGCACCACGCCGCGTCTCGAACGGCGGAACAGTTCGATGTTGAGAAAGCTTTCCAGTCCGCCGATCTGCCGACAGATTGCGCTTTGCGTCAGGTTGAGCTCATCCGCTGCTTTGGTGAAGCTCTGGTGGCGGGCGGCGGACTCGAAGGCGATTAGGGCGGCAGTGCTGGGAATCTTGCGGCGCATTTGTGCGAAAGCCTCATTTAAACGTGCTCCATTGAGGCGATTAAGCTATCTCGAAGTGATTAAAAAGCACAATTGTGTGCGGATTCTGCGTTTGTCCTGTGTGTGAAGCGGGCCTAGGATCAAGCTATTCCGGGTCGGTTGAGCCGACTACTTACTTCACCGCTCCGAGGTTTCTCGTAATGGCCAAGGCAAGCTTTAACTGGATTGACCCGCTGCTGCTGGATCAGCAACTGACTGAAGAAGAGCGCATGGTGCGCGACAGTGCGCAGCAGTTTGCTGATGACAAGCTGGCGCCGCGCGTGCTTGAAGCCTTCCGTCACGAGCAGACCGACCCGAAGATCTTCCGCGAAATGGGGGAGACCGGCCTGCTCGGTGCGACCATTCCTGAAGCTTATGGCGGTAGTGGCCTGAACTATGTGTGTTACGGCTTGATTGCGCGTGAGGTCGAGCGTATCGACTCTGGTTACCGTTCGATGATGAGTGTGCAATCGTCGCTGGTGATGGTGCCGATCAACGAGTTCGGCAGCGAGACGACCAAGCAAAAATATCTACCCAAGTTGGCCAGCGGCGAATACATAGGTTGCTTCGGTCTGACCGAGCCGAACCACGGTTCCGACCCTGGTTCGATGGTCACGCGTGCGAAGAAGGTCGAGGGTGGTTATCGCCTGACGGGCAGTAAAATGTGGATCACCAATAGTCCGATCGCTGATGTCTTTGTTGTCTGGGCTAAGGATGATGCGGGCGAGATTCGCGGTTTCGTGCTGGAAAAAGGCTGGCAAGGTCTCTCAGCTCCGGCGATTCACGGCAAGGTTGGTCTGCGCGCTTCGATCACCGGCGAGATCGTCATGGACAATGTGTTCTGCCCTGAAGAAAACGCCTTTCCGGATGTGCGCGGTCTGCGTGGCCCGTTTACCTGCCTGAACTCTGCACGCTATGGCATCAGTTGGGGCGCATTGGGCGCCGCTGAATTCTGCTGGCACACCGCACGTCAGTACGTGCTCGACCGTAATCAATTCGGTCGTCCCCTGGCTGCCAACCAACTGATCCAGAAGAAACTGGCGGACATGCAGACCGAGATTACCCTGGCGCTGCAAGGTTGTCTGCGTCTCGGTCGGATGAAGGACGAGGGTAGCGCTGCGGTGGAGATCACCTCGATCATGAAGCGCAACAGTTGTGGCAAGGCGCTGGATATCGCGCGCATGGCGCGCGATATGCTGGGTGGCAACGGTATCAGTGACGAGTTCGGTATTGCCCGTCACTTGGTCAATCTCGAAGTGGTCAACACCTATGAGGGTACGCATGACGTGCATGCGTTAATCCTTGGTCGCGCGCAGACCGGTATTCAGGCCTTCTTCTAAGTCACGACCAGGGTTCCCTGGCCCACCTCGCGGAGATTCGCTATGTCCGGTGCTCTGTCCCACATACGTGTGCTTGATCTTTCCCGTGTGCTTGCTGGCCCCTGGTGCGGGCAGATTCTGGGTGATCTCGGTGCTGAGGTTATCAAGGTCGAACGGCCGGGAGTCGGTGACGACACTCGGCACTGGGGGCCTCCTTATATAAAGGATGCAGAGGGTAATGACTCGCGCGAGGCTGCTTACTTCCAGAGCGCGAATCGTAACAAGCAATCCCTGACCCTGGATTTCACTCAGCCGCAAGGGCAGCGCCTGGTTCGTGAGCTGGTAGCACAGTGCGATGTCCTGTTGGAGAACTTCAAAGTCGGCGGCCTGGCAGCCTATGGTCTGGACTATGAGTCGCTGAAGGTGGTCAACCCGAAGCTGATTTACTGCTCTATCACCGGTTTCGGTCAGACTGGGCCGTATGCCAAGCGTGCTGGCTACGACTTCATGATTCAGGGGTTGGGCGGCCTGATGAGCCTGACTGGTCGGCCTGAAGGGGAGGAGGGAGCTGGGCCGGTAAAGGTGGGTGTTGCACTCACGGACATCCTCACTGGGCTATACGCGACCGTAGGCGTCTTGGCTGCGCTGAGCCAGCGGGAACAATCCGGTATGGGTCAGTACATAGATGTGGCGCTACTTGACGTGCAGGTTGCCTGTCTTGCCAATCAGGCCATGAATTACCTGAGTACCGGTGTGTCGCCCAAGCGTCTGGGTAATGCACATCCCAATATCGTTCCTTATCAAGACTTCCCAAGTGCAGATGGCGATTTCATCTTGGCTGTGGGTAACGATGGGCAGTTCCGCAAATTCTGTGAGGTCGCGGCGATTGCGCATCTTGCCGATGATCCGCGTTTCGCCGACAACAAGTCTCGGGTGACGCATCGTGCCGAGCTGATACCGCTGTTGCGTCAGGTGACCGTGTTCAAGACCACAGCGCAATGGATCGAGCTGCTGGAGGCGGCAGGAGTGCCCTGTGGGCCGGTCAATGATTTGCGGCAGGTGTTTGCCGATCCCCAGGTGCTGGCGCGAGGTCTGCGTCTCGACCTACCTAATGGTCTGGGCAGTCGAACGCCTCAGATTGCTAGTCCGCTGCGTCTCTCTGCTACTCCTGTAGCTTATCGCTCGGCGCCGCCGCTGCTGGGGGAGCACACCGAGGCTCTACTGCGGCGTTTGTTGGGGGTGAGTGATGTGCAGATTGCTGAATGGCGTAACGGGGGGGTGATCTGAGGCATCTTGCCTTCCAGATGCAGGGGCGTTAGCCCTTGAACTTATGTGCGCAACTTTTTGCGTCTCAGGGATTTACAGCTCGCTCAAGTACTGTAGAATGCGCGCCACTTCAGCGATGAAGCGCTTCAAAAACTTCTTGTGAATCAATAAGTTAGGTTGAATGAAGGGCTTGCAAAGCTGGATCTGGTGTGTAGAATGCGCGCCGGTCGACAGGGTGGTGGTTGAGTCCTGTTGGTGATTCGATCAAGTGGATCGAGAGCGGTAGAAAAGAGGTGTTGACAGCGGTTTTGAACGCTGTATGATTCGCCTCCCGCTTGAGAGAAGAAGCTCTGATCGAAAGCGCAAGTGGTTGAGTAGAAAGAAGTTTCTCNCGACAGAAAGCCGAAAATTTGCGAGAGCTACAAGCCTCTATCACGTATCCAAGGGATAGCGCCTAACCGCGAGATCCCAACCGAATTGCTTGACGACCATAGAGCGTTGGAACCACCTGATCCCATCCCGAACTCAGTAGTGAAACGACGCATCGCCGATGGTAGTGTGGTGCTTCACCATGTGAGAGTAGGTCATCGTCAAGCTCCTATACGAAACCCCAGATCGCACACGCGGTCTGGGGTTTCTTCTTTGCGCGATAAAAATGCACTGTGGCGGTGAAAGCCCTGCAATGCCGAGTTCGCGATGTTGCCCGAGTCCTTATTATCCTCGCGGCCTGGGGGTTCTTTTTTGTCGATATGCTCGCTATGTATGTGATCGTGGCATCGGGAACGATCATGGCAAGCGGGCTACGAAAACAAGAATGCATGCGGGCGGACGTTTCCAACTGAACTTAGCAATTGTCTTTAAGCTTTTGTTCGCCGCTGTCGCTTTGCTTTGATGATTCACAGGTATATCAATGTGCTCCTTTTCACTGGATGAGCATTTATTGTCCGTATCTGATTGCTGCTATCCAGCCAGACGTTGTGAGCACTAAGGCATTCTCTTATGCGTCAATCGAGTCGTATCACCTTTCGTTCTACATTTCGGATCAAGATCAGCGACCGAGAGCGGGACACGCTAATTGGCTATGCAGGCGACGTGTCTGAGTGTGGGATGAAGCTCTTGGGAGACGTGCCCGTCGAGCCGGGGAGTGAGTTGAAACTGCGCGTGCGGATGCGTGATCGCGAAGGTGAGATGCGCCAGGTAGACGTCGATATGATCTGCCAGTGGTCGCAGGAGAATGTCCGTACCGGCTTCTTCGAGGCTGGCTTGGCCTTGCAAGGGGACTCGGCCGATTATGTGCTGCTGATCGAGGGCATGCGCAAAGTACGCAAGGGCTAGCGTGGCGCCGCCCATACCTCGATGCGCGCTACAGGCATCTAAACACTTCAATCATGGCAGTGATGCCATTTACGGCATCACCTGTGTTCCTCAGGCTTTCGTTTAGCCAAGAGTGCCGAGGATGTTCACGCCCACGCGATCCGGAATTTCGTTCTGCGACAAGACATGCAGGCCTGGGCTGAAGACTTTTGCATAGCGGGCCAGCAGTGGCCGTAGTTGCGGTATCACGGTGAGGATCGGCGGGTGACCGTCCTTGCGCAGTTTCTCCTTCACTACCGGCATAGTGTCCTGTAGCTGGTTGAGCAGGCTGGGTTCGACCGGGATGTTGTCCAGGCTCACCGGGCCCGCCTGTTGCGCGATGGCCAGGGCGTTGAGCAGCGTATTCTCCAGCGCATTTTCGAGGATGAATACCGATAGCTCCTGGCGCTCCCCGGCAATCATGCTGACGATGCTACGGCGTAGGGCGTAACGCACGTCTGAGGCCAGCAGCACCGGATCCTTGGTCGACTCGCTCGCTTCTAACAAGGTCGTGGCGATGGTGACGATGTCCTTGAGCGGCACCTGCTCCTGCAGTAACTGGCGATAGACGCGATGTTGCTGGGTGTAGCTGAGCTGGGTCTTGAGGCTTTCGGCCAGCTTTGTTGCCTGAACCTGCAGGCGTTGCATCAGGTGGTCGACATCGTCGTGCTTGAACACATCGGGCAGGTGTTCGCGGATGACCTTGTTCAGGTGGGTGGCGATGACGCTGGCACAGTCGATGACTTGATAGCCGAGGTTGAGCGCGCGTGACTTGTCCTCCGGTTGAATCCATACCACCTGCATGCGGTAAGCCGGGTCGATGCCGAGAATGCCGTCGATTTCGCCATATAGCTCCGGTGAGGGAATCGCCATCATGCGGTCGGCGTGCAATTCGGCACCGTCGATTTTCTCGCCGTTGATCTGGATGCTGTATTGCGAGGCCTTCAGACGCAGGCTGTCGCGGATGTGCACTTCCGGCAGAAGGAAGCCGAGATTCTCGGACAAGGTCTGACGCACGCCGCGTACGCGTTGGGTCAGCGGCGCGCCGGCCGCTTCGTTGACCAGCCCGACCAACTTGTAGCCCAGCGACACCGAGAGTCGCTCGACCAGGGGGATGTCCTCCCACTGCAGGTTCTGTGCGCGCTCCTGCTCCATCGCCTTGCCCAGGGCTTCGACCTGCTGCAGATCGGCTGCCTCCTTGGGCGGGCCGCTGCGCGCGACCATCCAGCCGATAAAGGCGACCAGCCCCGCGAAGCTGATGAAGGCCAGGTGTGGCATGCCCGGCACCAACGCCAGGGTGAACAGGATGCCGGCCACCGTGTAGAGCAGAGCGGGTTGGGCCAGCAACTGGCGATGCACCTGATCGGTGATTTCCGAGGATTCGTTGACCCGCGTGACGATGATCGCCGCCGCGGTGGACAGCAGCAGCGCGGGTATTTGTGCCACCAGGCCATCGCCGATGGTGAGCAGGGCGTACTGCTTGAAGGCGTGGCTGGCATCGAGGTCATAGATGAACATGCCGATGGCGAAGCCGCCAAACAGGTTGATCAGCAGTACCAGAATGCCGGCAATGGCATCGCCACGGACGAACTTCGAGGCACCGTCCATGGCACCGTAGAAGTCGGCTTCCTTGGCCACTTCCGAGCGGCGGCGCTTGGCTTCATTCTGATCGATCAGGCCAGCGTTGAGGTCGGCGTCGATGGCCATTTGCTTGCCGGGCAGGGCGTCCAGGGTGAAACGTGCCGTCACTTCGGAGATACGCTCACCGCCCTTGGTAACGACGATGAAGTTGATGATCATGAGGATCACGAACACCACCAGGCCGACGATGAAGTTGCCGCCGATCACCACCTCGCCGAACGACTCGATCACCTTGCCCGCTGCGCCGGTGCCGGTATGGCCCTCGAGCAGCACCACGCGCGTGGAGGCGACGTTCAGGCATAGGCGCAGCAGGGTGGTAATCAGGATCACCGTGGGGAACAGGGAGAAGTCCAGCGGGCTTTTTGATGACACGCTGACCAACAGCACCAGGATGGCCATGGCGATGTTGAAGGTGAACAGGGCGTCGAGCAGCACCGGTGGCAACGGCAGGATGACCATGGCCAGGATCGACAGGATCAGCACCGGAATGCCGATGCGGCCGCTGCGGAAGGTGGGCGCGAGTTGCTGCAGAAGGTTCATGAATCAGCCCCTGTTGGCCAAGCTGTCGGGAATCGGAAGGTTGCTCGCCAGTTGCGGCTTGCTTCTGCGGCCCTGGCGCCAGGCCTTGAGCTGCAGGATGTAGGTCAGCACGTGGGCCACGGCGGTGTACAGCGGTGCCGGGATCTGCTGGTTGACTTGGGTTGTGAAGTAGATGGCCCGCGCCAGTGGCGGCACTTCCACCACGTCGAGCGTATGTTTGGCAGCCATCTGGCGCATGTACAGCGCGGTTTCGTCGACGCCTTTGGCCAGTACGAAGGGCGCGGCCGCTTTCTTCATGTCGTACTTGAGGGCAACGGCGTAGTGTGTCGGGTTGGTGATTATCACATCGGCATTCTTGATCACCTTGCTGATCTGGCGTTGCAGCATCTGCCGCTGCAATTGCTTGATGCGTGCCTTGATCTCCGGGCGACCCTCCTGATTTTTGTGCTCTTCCTTGCGCTCCTGCTTGGTCATACGCATTTTCTTGAGGAAGAAGAAGCGCTGCAGCGGAATGTCGATGAAGGAGAACAGCACGAAGATCAGCAGCATGCACAGGGTTAGGTTGAAGGTCAGATCCAGCGCGGCAGCGATGGCTTCGACCACACTGGTGCGCTGCAGCGCCATCAGTTCGGGCATGGCGCTGCGTACCAGCAGATAGCCCACGGCCAACAGCACCAGTACCTTGAGGATTGACTTGAGCAGCTCGCTCCAGTTCTGCGCGGAGAAGATCCGCCCCAGGCCACTGATGGGGTTGAGCTTACTCAGCTTGGGTGCGAAGTTCTTCGAGGAAAACACCCAGCCGCCGGGGATCAGCGACAGCACCACGACCAGCAGGGAGGTGAGCAGCAGCGGCGCGAGCAGCTTGATGAATACCAATATGTTGTAGCCGAGCAGGGTATCGAGATCATCCAGGCCTATCTCACTGTGGCCGAACTGGATGTAGGACAGGCGGAAGCTGTCGTGCAGGCCTTCCATGAACATCCCGGCGCACAGTTTGAGGATGAACAGCGTGGCCAGCAGGGAAATGGTGGTTGCCAGATCTTTGGAACGTGCGACCTGGCCGTCCTCTTTGCTCTTTTTGAGCTTGTGCGCGGAGGCCTCTTCGGTCTTTTCCTGGCTGCTGTGCTCAGACATCGCCGCCCTCGCGCAGAATTACGCCGATGCCGTTGAGCAGCTCGCGGGTCAGATGCCGATAGTTGTCGGGCAGATCCGGCAACGTCAGGTACACACACAGTAGGCCCATCAGGATGCTGATGGGAAAGCCCAGTGAGAACAGATTCATCGCCGGTGAAATGCGGTTGAGCAGACCGAAGCAAAACTGCACCAGGGTCAGGCAGAAGACGATCGGCAGGGTTACCAATACGGCGGCGGCCAGTACCCAGGCGAAGGCCTGCACGAAGCTCTGCGCGCCCAGGTAGTGCAGGCCACTGCCGACGGGCCAGAACAGGAAGCTCTGGTACAGCACGCTGACCGTCAGCAAATGGCCGTCGATGGCGAAGAACAGCAGCACCAGCACGATGAAGTACAACTGATAGAGGATGGATGAGGACGACACGCCATTCACCGGGTCGTTGTAGCGCGCCATGCTCATGCCCATCTGCGTCGACACCACCTCGCCGACCAACATGAAGATGGTGAACACCAGTTGCAGGGTCAGCCCCAGCAACACGCCGAAGGCGATCTGCTCCAGGGCGGTGAGCAGGCCTTTGAGCGATAGCGGATCAATCTGCGGCATATCCGGCAGTGAGGCGCCAAGGGCGACGGTCAGCGCCAGTGCCAGCAGGATACGCACGCGCACCGACACCGCGCGGTGGTTGAACAGCGGCGCCATGCTGAACAGGGCCATGATGCGACAAAACGGCCACCAATAGGCCTGCAGGCTGGTGAGGTAGCTGGTGGCGTGCAGCACGGGTTCGGACATGGCTCAGCCCACCAGATGCCCGGCCTGTTTGAAGGTTTCGATGAACAGGTCACTCAGGGTGCGCAAGATCCAGTGCCCGGCAAAGAGCAGCATGCCCAGGGTGATCAGCAGGCGTGGCAGGAAGCTCAGCATCTGTTCGTTGATCTGCGTCGCGGCCTGGAAAATGCTCACCAGCAGGCCACCAAGCAAGCTCGGCACTACCAGCACGCAGACGATCAGCCCGGTGATGTAGACAGCGTGGGCCACCAGCTCGGCGGCGTGTTCGGGCGTGAGCATCGCGGCGGTCTCGCTAGTAGGGCTGAATACTGCTGGTCAGGGTGCCGACCAGCAGCGTCCAGCCGTCGACCAGTACGAACACCATCAGCTTGAACGGCAGCGAGATCATCATGGGGGACAGCATCATCATGCCCATCGCCATCAGCACGCTGGCGACTACCAGATCGATCACCAAAAACGGCAAGAAGATCATGAAGCCCAGCTGAAAGGCCGTTTTCAACTCGCTGAGGACGAAGGCCGGCAGCAGCAGGGAGAAATCCAACTGGCTGAGGTCTTCGGGTAATTCTTCGCCGGCCAGGCTGACCATGGTGTCTAACGAGTTCTTGTTGGTCTGCGCCAACATGAACTGGCTGATGATGCGCCGACCTTCACCCAGGCCCTGTTCGAGGCTGATCTCGTCGGCCTCGAAGGGCACGTAAGCCTGGGTGTACATCTCCTGCCACACCGGGCGCATCACCAGCAGCGTCAGGCACAGGGCGATGCCTATGAGGATTGGGTTGGGCGGGCTCTGCTGCAGGCCGATGGCCTGGCGCAGGATGGCCAGGACGATGATGAAGCGGGTGAAGCAGGTCATCATCATCAACATCGCCGGGAGGAAGCCCAGCAGCGTCATTACCAGCAAGATCTGCAGCTTGACGCTCAGGGTCTGGCCGTTCTCGGTGTCGTTGAAGTTGAACAGGGTGATATCGCCACCGGCGGCCTGGGCCAGCAGCGGGCAGCCCAGGGCTACCAGCAGCAGGGCCGTATGCAGCAGGCGGCGAGCGATCATGCGCCGATCCCGTTCAGGCCGTTACCGGACAGCTCGACGATGCGCAGGCCATAGTTGCCGTTCATCACCACCACTTCGGCCTTGGCGAACAGCGCACCGTTGACCTTCACGTCCAGCGGCTCGCCTGCCAGCTTGTCCAGCGCGATGACGCTGCCGGCGTCGACATCCATCAGTTCCTTGAGGGAAATCTCGGTGGAGGCCACCTCCAAGGTGACGTTGACCGGGATCTTGCCGAAGAAGCTCAGATCCTGATGCGGCAGGGCTGCTGTGGGTTCGCTAGTGGGCTCGCTGAGGTTCTCGTCACTGGTCAGGCCGGTATCGTTGATCAGGCTGTCGAAATCGTTATCGGAAATGGAGCTGCTCATGGGGTCTTCACGCTCTCAAGAGATGTCAGTAACAGGGAGCCGTCCTCTTCGAAGATGACGCCACGAAACAACTTCTGCTGGTTGATTTGCACCTCGCAGCGTTCCAGCAGGCGCATGCTCAGGACATCGCCTGGACGCAGCGCGAGCACTTGCGACAGTGGCATCTGCAGACTGGCCACCACGCAATCCAGGCGTACTGGAAGGTTGCGGATCTGATTCAGTGAGCTGCCGTGCTGTGAGGTGGGGGCCGCAGGTGTCAGGCGGCTGGTCAATTCGTCGACCAACTGCGTGTCTAGATAAATGAAGATCGACGCCTGGCTGCCGGTGATGTGGCTGGTGAAGTGGAACTGCGCCACGTACTCCCACACGGCTTCGTCGTAGGCGTTGTCGTAGGTTTCCAGCTTGCCGAAGGTGCTACCGGCGAGAATCGAGCGGGCGAATAGCTGGGTCACGTCCATGCCCAGGCGCGTTCGCATGCGCTGTTCGGAGGTGCTGATGGGCGGCGCCTCATGATTCGGCAAGCAGGTGCCACCGTAGTAGCACTCCAGCGCTTCGGTTAGCAGAGCGCGCTCGATGGAGAAGCCGACCTTGCCGTACGGCGAGCGATAAACGCACTCGGCGTCTTGCGCCACCTGCTCGTGAACATCGACTTTGAGCAACTCCAAGTTGATCCGGTAGTTGCGCAGAAAGTAGTCACTGATGATCCGCGGATATTTATTGGACAGTTCGCGAATGTAATGAGGGATCTTGTGGTAATGCCGACCGAGTTTCTGCGGTTTCAACCGGGTCAGACTGTCGGCGGGCACGCCATGATGGACTTTTTTAATGCCAGTCATGTTGTGGGCTGTATTCCTGGTTGTAACGGCGTGGGCCACCGAGGGTGTTTGGTGGGCGGTACGGGCGGTATGGGTGGGCTGTCGAACTGTGTTGCCACGCGATGACGAGCCGTTGTCAGAGGCAACCTGGCGGCAGCGCTGCAGGCCAGTGATGACGGAGGGGAGTCTAGGGGGCGAGAGGGCGGGAAATTAAATCAATAGATATCAAATGCTGTTTTTGAGCATACGTGGCTAGCACTGATAGCAATTAACGCCAAGTAATTCGGCGGTTTTCTGTGCGCTTGTTAGCGTTCGCGCCGTGAACCGTCGCACATGAATGAAGGGAGCTGTGGATGTACCCCTATTGGTCATCAAGAGCGACGGAAAGTTTCAAAAGATTAAGGGGCCAAGTGAAAAAAATCTGTCATCGGGTTGGCAGGTTTAAACGCTGGGGCGAATAAACCGACTGGCAGACTAAAGACAACGGGTGATTTACCTTGAAGCACTCAACTCAAACGGTAAGTTACGCCTGCGAAGAACTGTTCGCGCAGCAGTTGGGGCAGTCACATATTGTCGTGATCGGTCAGGCCGATGCGGCCAGCGAGCGTCTGCTGACGGGTGGTCTGCAGCGCCAGGGGTTCCCGGTACGGCGTTTCGCCAGTTGCCTGGAACTCGACCCGTCGGCATTGGAGGGCGCCAGCCTGGTGCTGGTGTTCGTCAGCAGTCTGGCGGGTAATACCTTGTATGCCCAGGTCGGGGCGATCCTGCGCCAGGCCGGGCGCGTGGGCGTGGTGCCTGTCGTGGAATACGCCGACCAGGAAAAGGCCGCCGCGTTGCTCGAACTGGGCTGTGTCGATTATCTGTTGGCACCTTTCAGTGAGGCGCAACTGAACGCGCTGTTGCGTCGCCAGGAGTCGGCTAGTGCCAGCGATGAGGGCTTCGTCTCCTGCTCACAGGCTGGTCGCCGTCTGCTCGCGATGGCCCAGCGTGTGGCTATGACCCGCGCGCCGATCCTGATCACGGGTGAGACCGGTACTGGCAAGGAACTGATGGCGCGTTATATCCATCGCTTCTCGGCACAGGACGGTGCGCCCTTTATCGCTGTGAACTGCGCGGCGATTCCCGAGCAGATGCTTGAGTCCATCCTCTTCGGTCACGAGAAGGGCGCATTCACCGGTGCGGTGAGTGCTCAGCCGGGCAAGTTCGAGCTGGCCAATGGCGGCACCCTGTTGCTTGACGAAATTGGCGAGCTGCCACTCGGCCTGCAGGCCAAGCTGTTGCGGGTGTTGCAGGAGCAGCGTGTCGAGCGCTTGGGCGGGCGCCGCGAAATCACCCTTGATGTACGCATCATCGCCGCCACCAACCGTGATTTGCAGCTAGAAGTGGCCGAGGGGCGCTTCCGCGCCGACCTGATGTTCCGTCTCGACGTATTGCCGCTGCACATCAGCCCACTGCGCGAGCGCAAGGACGACGTGCTGCCGCTGGCGCGCCGTTTCATTCGTCAGTACGCCCCGCAGGATGCTGGTCAGGAACTGCTCACTGAAGATGCCTGCCGCGCGCTGCTGGCGCATGACTGGCCGGGCAACGTGCGTGAATTGGAAAATTGCCTGCAGCGCGCCCTGGTGCTGCGTAACGGTCTGTACATCCAGGGGCAGGATCTGGGCCTGGCTGTACCGCCTGCCGCCATTGTGGAACCCGCGCCGCGCTTGCAGCCGCAGCTACTTGAAGGTGGCAAGGCGGCGCTGCGGGCCAGTGGCAAGTGGGCCGAATACCAGCACGTTATCGATACCATCCGCCGTTTCGGCGGGCACAAGACCAAGGCTGCCGAAAGCCTCGGCATGACTCCGCGCGCATTGCGCTATCGCCTCAACGCCATGCGCGAGCAGGGCGTACAGATACCCGTTTAGGAGACGCGAAGGATGAACTCGATTACCCAGGTGCAGCAGGATCTGCTGGGCCGCATGGAGCAGCTCAAGAGCTTGAGCGATGCCTCGGTCATCAAGCCTGCGCAGAGCTTTGCTGCACAGCCGCAGCAGCCCGGTTTCGCCGTGGCCTTCGACGACGTAGTGCGTGCCGTCGATGGTCAGCAGCATGCATCCAGCGCTGCCATGGCGGCTGTCGACAGCGGACAGAGTGATGATCTGGTCGGGGCGATGCTCCAGAGTCAGAAGGCCAGCGTTTCCTTCAGTGCCCTGATGCAGGTGCGCAACAAGTTGGCCACGGCCTTCGACGACATCATGAAGCTGCCGCTGTAAGCGGTTCGGAGAGCCTTGCGTGCTGCAGACCATCAAAAGCAAGCTGCCTGTCGGCGGCCTGAAAATCGATCCGCGCATGGGCCTGATTGGCCTGGCTGCCGTCGCTGCATTGCTGGCGGTGGGCGTGGTGTTCTACCTCTGGCGTGACTCGGGCAGTTTTCGTCCGCTGTATGGCGCGGGCGAGTCCTACCCGGCGGCTGAGGTGATGCAGGTGCTCGATGGTGAAGCCATCGCCTATCACCTGCATCCGCAAAGTGGCCAAGTGCTGGTGCGTGAGGATCAGCTCAGCCGTGCGCGCATGCTCTTGGCCGCCAAAGGCGTGCAGGTCAAGGTGCCGGCCGGTTATGAGCTGTTCGACAAGGACGAACCGCTGGGTACCAGTCAGTTCGTGCAGGATGTGCGCCTCAAGCGCAGCCTGGAGGGCGAGCTGGCGCGCACGGTGATGGCGCTCAAGGGCGTACAGGGCGCGCGCGTGCACCTGGCGCTGCAGGAAAGCAGTTCCTTCGTGGTCGGCAAGCGTGAGCCGAGCAAGGCCTCGGTGATGCTGCAACTGGTTCCAGGCTACAAACTGGCGCCGGAGCAGGTCAGCGCCATCGTCAATCTGGTGGCTGGCAGCGTGCCGCAACTGGAGGCGAGCAACGTGCAGGTGGTCGATCAGTATGGTGCGCTGCTTTCACGTGGCATCGACACGTTGGGCGGGCCGCTGCAGAACTGGCAGGTGGTTGACGATTACCAGAGCAAGGCCGTGACCAACGCCGAAGCGGTGCTGGCGCCGATTGTCGGCGGTGGTAACTACCGCATCAGCGTGTCCGCCGACATCGACTTCAGCCAGAAGGAAGAAACCTTCCAGGCCTATGGCGAGAACCCGCGCCTGCGCAATGAAGTGGTGCGCGACGAGAGCGTGCTCGATCAGCTTGCCTTGGGCGTACCGGGCTCGCTGGCCAACCGTCCGCCACCACCTGCTAACCCGCGCGCCAATCAAGGCGCGGCTAATCAGGCTCAGGCTGGCAATCAGGCTGCGCCGGATACCAGCAATCAGGCCGCGACCTCGTTGCGCAAGGAGTCCAACCGCCAGTTGGACTACGACCAGAGCGTTACACACGTCAAATACGCGCCTTTCAGCCTGCGTCAGCAAAGCATCGCCGTGGTGCTCAATGCCGCTGCCGCCCCCGAGGGTGGCTGGACACCAGAGGCGCGCACCGAGATGGAGGCGATGATCAAGAGCGCGGTGGGCTTCAACCAGGCGCGTGGCGACCTGCTGACCCTCAGTGTCTTTCCCTTTACCGCCGACAGCATGGGTGAGTTCGGTGCCGATGGCCTGGCCTGGTGGGAGAACCCCAAGGTGCATGACCTGGCCAAGTTGGGTGTGTTCGCGCTGATCAGTGTGCTGTTGCTGCTGATGGTGGTGCGCCCGGCCGTGCGCAGCCTGAGCCAACGTAGCCTGGCTGGCTCCGTGGCGGCGACGGACGATGATGCGCTGGCGCTGCAGGGTGAGCGCAGCGCCGAGCGCCTGCTGACCCGTGTGAGTGACGACTCCCCAGGGGCGCGCTTGCTCAGCGAGCTAAGCCCGCTGTCGGAAATTCGCCTGCCAGCGCCAGGCTCGGGTCTGGAAATGCAGATCGAGCACTTGCAGATGCTGGCCACGAACGATCCCGAGCGTGTCTCGGAAGTTATCAAGCAATGGATAGGGCGTAATGAAAGAGACCTCAAACCAGCCTGAGGCGAGTAGCGGCAAGGCGTCCACCGCCAAGGAAATGCGCCAGCGTGTACAGAGCCGCTCGCTCAGCTCCTCCGAACAGGCGGCGATTCTCATGCTGAGCATGGGTGACGAGATCTCCGCTGGCGTGCTCAAGCACTTTTCGCGTGAAGAAATCGTTGCCATCAGCCAGGCCATGGCGCGCTTGTCCAACGTCAAGCAACCGATGGTTTCCGACGTCATCGGTCGTTTTTTCGATGACTACAAAGAGCAGAGCAGCATCAAGGGCGCCTCGCGTGGCTACCTTGACGGTATGCTCAGCAAGGCCTTGGGTGGCGAGATCACGCGCTCGCTGCTCGACAGCATCTATGGCGAAGAGATTCGCGCCAAGATGGCCAAGATGGAATGGCTCGATCCGAAGCAGTTCGCCGCGCTGATCGCCAAGGAGCACGCGCAGATGCAGGCGGTATTCCTCGCCTTCCTGCCGCCGGGCATGGCCAGCGAGGTGCTCGAATGCATGCCCAAGGAGCGCCAGGATGAACTGCTGTACCGCATCGCCAACCTCAGCGAGGTCAACAGCGACGTCATCGCCGAGCTGGAGCAACTGATCGAGCGCAGCCTGGCGGTGCTCAGCACCCAGGGCTCGCAGGTGCGCGGTATCAAGCAGGCGGCCGACATCATGAACCGCTTCAAGGGTGACCGTGGGCAGATGTTCGAGCTGCTGCGCGCCCACGACGACCAATTGGTCGAGCGCATCGAAGACGAAATGTACGACTTCTTCATTCTCTCGCGGCAGAACCAGGACGTGCTGCAAGCGCTGCTCGAAGCGGTGCCACTGGAAGAGTGGGTGGTCGCTCTCAAGGGCGCCGAGCCCGAGCTGGTGCGCGCCATTCAGGGTGCGATGCCCAAGCGTCAGGCGCAGCAAATGGAGTCGATCAACCGCCGCCAGGGCCCCGTGCCGCTGAGCCGTGTCGAGCAGGTGCGCAAGGACATCATGGCCGTGGTCCGTGAGATGTCGGCTAGCGGCGAGCTGCAGGTGCAACTGTTCCGCGAACAGACGGTGGAATGACATGACGGTCAAGATGATCAAAGGCGATACCCGCCACTGGCGTCCCTATCGCTTCCCGCCGCGTAGCAGCCAAGCCCCGGTGGATTGGAGTGACGATCCGGCTGGATTGCAGCGCGCCATGGCCGAGGGTTTCCAGGAAGGCATGGAAAAGGGCTATCAGGACGGCTTGCAGCAAGGCGAGGAGGCCGGGCGCCACACCGGCTTCGAGCAGGGCCGCAGCGACGGCCTGCGCCAGGGCCGCGAAGAAGGCCGCACGGAAGGGCGGCGCGAATTCGAGCAGGCTGCACAGCCGTTACAACGCATCAGCGAGCAGGTCGAGCAGTATTTGGGCGAGCTGGAACATAAGCGTCGCGAAGAGCTGCTGGAGTTGGTGAAGAAAGTGGCGCAGCAGGTCATCCGCTGCGAACTCACCCTGCACCCGACACAACTGCTGGCGCTGGTCGAAGAGGCCCTGGTCGGCATGCCGGGCGAGCCCGAGGACGTGCAGGTGCTGCTCAGCCCCGAGGAATATGCGCGGATCAAGGCGGTGGCGCCGGAGCGTGCGGCGAGCTGGAAACTGGTCGCTGACGAGCGCCTGGCGTTGGGCGAATGCCGCGTGGTGACGCCGCAGGCCGAGGCCGATGTCGGTTGTCAGCAGCGTCTGGATGCCTGCATCGACACCCTGTCTGAACACCTGCATTTGACCGAAGCCTGAGCAGGAGCCGCGCCGGATGCTCGACTACAAGCTCGATGAAGCGCTGCGCTCGCTCGATGGCGTGCAACTGGCCAAGGTGGCCGGGCGCCTGGTGCGCGTGTCCGGCCTGCTGCTGGAAAGCCTCGGTTGCCAGCGCAGCACCGGCCAGCGTTGCCGCGTCGAGCAGGCCGACGGCAGTTTGCTTGATGCCCAGGTGGTCGGCTTCAATCGCGATATCACCTATCTGATGCCGTTCAAGAAGCCGGTTGGCCTGGCTGCTGGCTCGCGGGTGTTTCCGGCCAAGGATGAAGCCGTGCTGCACATCGACGAGTCCTGGCTTGGCCGTGTGGTCAATGGCCTCGGCGAGCCGCTGGACGAGCGTGGCAAGCTGGGTGGGCGCGATCCATTGCCGGTCGAGCTGCCCACGGTCAACCCGCTCAAGCGGCGTCCGGTGGAAGAGCCGCTGGACGTTGGCGTGCGCGCCATCAATGGCTTGCTGACTTTGGGCAAGGGCCAGCGCGTCGGCCTGTTCGCTGGCTCCGGCGTGGGTAAGAGCGTGCTGCTGGGCATGATCACCCGGCAGACCAAGGCCGACGTGGTGGTGGTCGGGCTGATCGGCGAGCGTGGTCGTGAGGTGCAGGAGTTCATTCTCCATGCGCTTGGCGAGGAGGGCCTGCGCAAGGCCGTGGTGGTGGTCGCACCGGCCAACGAGTCGCCGCTGATGCGCCTAAAGGCCACCGAGCTGTGCCACAGCATCGCCGCTTACTTCCGCGACCAGGGCCAGGACGTGCTGCTGCTGGTTGACTCGCTGACCCGCTACGCCATGGCCCAGCGCGAAATCGCCTTGGCCCTCGGCGAGCCGCCCGCGACCAAGGGTTATCCACCGTCGGTGTTCGGCATGCTGCCGGAGCTGGTGGAAAGTGCCGGTAACGGCGAGAGCGGCAGTGGCAGTCTCAGCGCCATCTACACGGTGCTGGCCGAGGGCGACGACCATCAGGATCCGATCGTCGATTGCGCACGGGCGATTCTCGACGGCCATATCGTCCTGTCGCGGCGCCTGGCCGATGTCGGCCACTACCCGGCCATCGACATTGCCGCCTCGGTCAGCCGCTGCATGAGTCAGGTCGGCCAGCCCGCACACTTGGGCGCGGCGCGGCAGTTCAAGGAGTTCTACAGCACCTATGAAAAGATCAAGGAGCTGATTCCGCTGGGCGGCTACACGCCCGGTATGGACGCCAAGACCGACCGCTCCGTGCAGTTGGCACCCAGTCTCGAACGCTTCCTGCGCCAGGAGGTCGGTGCCAGCGCCGAACTCGGCGCGAGCCTTGTCGCCTTGCAGAGCATCATCAAATGAAACAGCAGATCGAGGTACTCGGGCGCCTGGCCAGTCTGCGCGGCAACAAGGTGCAACAGATGCTGGGCCGCGTGGCCTATCAGCAGAACCTGTGTCAGCGCTATCGCAACAACATCGCCGGCCTTAGTCGCCTGTGCGGCTTCACCGTGCCGATGACCACGCCGCTGCAACGCGACAACCAGCAGCGCTACAAGGCGACCCTGTACAAGATGGTCGAGCTGCAGCGGCGCGAGCTGGCGATGGCCGAAGAGAACCTGGCGCGCATTCAGCGTGAGCTGCTGGCGGCCATGCGCAGCGAGAAGGTCATCACCCAGTTTCTCGATAGCAAGATGGGGCAGTGGCAGGACGAGCTTGCTCGTCAGGAGCAGAAGATTCAGGATGGCCTGGCCGCACAGGCCTGGTGGCGAACTCAGGTCGGGTAATTTTTTCACCCGCGTATTTAAGTGCAGGCACTGTGCGGTCGCTCTTAGGCCATAACCCCACGAGTTGGATGCAATCATGGAAATCAGCCGGCACCTCAAGCCCAGCCTCAACCTGCCCAGCGACGCGCCGGCCCAAGTGCAGAGCGTCAGCGCGCAGCCGAGCGCCAGTTCCGTGCGCCCGGCCGCCAGCACCGAACCCCGTCTGGATGAGCTGCAGTCGGCTCTGCGCAGCCTGCCGGAGGTCGATCTGGACAAGGTTGCCACGCTCAAGGCGGCCCTGGCCCGTGGCGAGTTGGTCAGTGATCCGCAAGCCCTGGCTGGCAGCATGTTGACCTATCACAGTGGTAGCGATGCGTGACCACCACGCGTGAGCAACAGTTGTTGCAGGTCGTTGAGCAGGATCTACAGCAGGACTGCGCCGACTACCTGACCTTGCGTAGTTTCATGCAGGAGCTTTACCAGCAGTTGCTCAAGCGGGACAGCCAGCAGATCGACTTGCTCAACGAGCAGATCCTGCCATTGGTCGATCAGGCCCGGCAGCGCGCCGAGCGTCGTAGCAAGGTGCTCACGGCCTTGCGCCTGGGCAGTGGCCATAGCGGTATGCACAAGCTGCTGGCGCGTTATCCGCAGACGCAGCGCAACAACCTCGAACTGACCTGGCAGCAACTCGGCCAACTGGCCGGACAGTGCAAGCGCCTTAACGAGCGCAATGGCAAGTTGCTGGCGATGCATAACGAGATTCTCGAACAACTGCTCGGCGAGCCAGGTGCCGGGCAGCTTTATTCGCCGCAGCCGTATTGAGTGGTTTGGCCTTTAGGGGCGGCGATCTGCATGAGTCCAAGCTGAATGCCTTTGGTGGACTGGACATCATGGGTGGGCTGAAGCCCACCCTACCGGCCTCAGCCTTGTAGGGTGGGCTTTAGCCCACGCGGAACCGGATCTTAGCCCGGCCCACGCAACGCCCCTGACGCTCATGTCCCGGTCTCAAAGCGCCTGCCGCGCCGTGCTAGACTCGCGCGCTTTCGCTCTGTGGTGATTTCTCTTCGTGCCTCACGCCGCCCTCGCTCATCCGCCCCGTTGGTTGACCCAGGCTCAGTTGCATCCGCAGTCGAGCACCGCTGTGCGCGAGTGGTTATTCAATGAAGATTCGCTGACCCGACGCCTAACGACCCTGTCCCAGAATGGCTTTTCCGTGCTGCCGCTGGACGAGGGCTGGCAACGTCTGCGCCTCGATGAATGTGCCGCGCTTGGTGTGGCCGATGGCAGCCAGGGTTGGGTGCGCGAGGTGTACCTGCGTGGCCATGAACAGCGCTGGGTATTCGCCCGTAGCGTCGCCGCCCGTAGCGCCCTGGAGGGTTCCGGGTTGAACCTGGCCGAGCTGGGCAGCCGTTCGCTCGGCGAGCTACTGTTCAGTGATCGCGCTTTCGACCGGGGCGAACTGCAGGCTTGCCGTTATCCCGCCGCCTGGCTGCCGGATGCTGTGCGCGAAGAGCGCTTGTGGGCACGGCGTTCCTGCTTCAGTCGGGGCGCGTTGGGGGTGCTGGTGGCCGAGGTGTTCCTGCCGGACTTTTGGCGGGCGGCGGGTATCGAGGCGTAGGCTGCGCAGGTTATACCGGCTGCCTGTTGGGCCATGGCGTACTGCTTCGCGCTGACTGCATGGATGCGCAGGAGGTAGAGCGACGCAGGAAGCCAAAGCCGAGTACGCCCTACGCGTTGAAGCGCTTGCTGTAAGGGTGGATGGATAAAGCGCCATCCACCCTACGGCGGTAAGCCCCGTATAATCCGCGCAATCTGCACGGAGACGCCGCGATGTACACCCGCCTGCTGCAATCGACTACCCGCCTGCACCCACGCGCCTGGGACTTCATCCAGTTGATGCGCCTGGAAAAGCCCATCGGCATCTACCTGCTGCTGTGGCCGACACTGTGGGCGTTGTGGGTGGCAGCAGGGGGCGTGCCGAGCGCGAAGAACCTGTTCATCTTCGTCGCCGGGGTCATCCTCATGCGCGCCGCCGGCTGCGTGATCAATGACTACGCCGACCGCAATTTCGACGGCCATGTCAGCCGCACCAAGGCTCGCCCGCTGGCCAGCGGCAAGGTCAAGCCGCGCGAGGCGCTGGTGCTGTTTGCTGTGCTGGTGGCGCTGAGTTTCGTGCTGGTGCTGTTCACCAATGCCACCACCATCTGGCTGTCGTTCGGCGGCCTGGCCCTGGCCGCCTGCTATCCCTTCATGAAGCGCTACACCTTTTATCCACAGGTGGTGCTCGGCGCGGCCTTCTCCTGGGGTATGCCGATGGCCTTCAGCGCCGTGACTGGCGAGCTGCCGCCGCCCGAGGCTTGGCTGCTGTACATCGCCAACCTGCTGTGGACGGTGGCCTACGACACCTACTACGCCATGGCCGACCGCGAGGACGACCTGAAGATCGGGGTGAAATCCACCGCCATCCTGTTCGGCGACGCCGACCGCCTGATCATCGCTACCCTGCAGGGCCTGGCGCTGCTCTGCCTGCTGCTGGCCGGTGCGCGCTTCGAGCTGGGTCTGTGGTTCCAGCTTGGCCTGCTCGGCGCCGTGGGTTGTTTCGTCTGGGAATTTATCAAGACCCGCCGCCGTGAGCCGCTGGTGTGCTTCCAGGCGTTCTTGCACAACCATTGGGCAGGGCTGGCGATTTTCCTGGGGATCGCGCTCGACTATGCCCTGCGCTGAGAGCCCCTGAGTTGCGCCAGAGGTTTGGCGGTACCACTGCGCTGTCACATCGCTGCAATAATTTCGTTATCTAATGCGGCGCAGACAGATGAACGTATAGAGGCTAAGGCCCCATGGTTGGCAAGAACATCCTGATCGTCGATGACGAAGCACCGATCCGCGAGATGATCGCGGTGGCCCTGGAAATGGCCGGCTACGAGTGCCTAGAGGCGGAGAACGCCCAGCAGGCTCATGCCGTCATCGTCGACCGCAAGCCCGATCTGATCCTGCTCGACTGGATGCTGCCCGGCACCAGCGGCATCGAGCTGGCGCGTCGGCTCAAGCGCGACGAGCTGACCGGTGATATCCCGATCATCATGCTTACCGCCAAGGGTGAAGAGGACAACAAGATCCAGGGCCTGGAAGTCGGCGCCGACGACTACATCACCAAGCCGTTTTCGCCGCGTGAGTTGGTCGCCCGTCTCAAGGCCGTATTGCGCCGCGCGGGTCCCAGCGACAGCGAGACGCCGATCGAAGTCGGTGGCCTGCTGCTCGATCCCATCAGCCATCGCGTCACCATCGATGGTAAACCGGCTGAAATGGGCCCGACCGAATACCGCCTACTGCAGTTCTTCATGACTCATCAGGAGCGTGCCTACACCCGTGGCCAGTTGCTCGATCAGGTCTGGGGTGGCAACGTCTACGTCGAGGAACGTACCGTCGACGTGCACATCCGCCGCCTGCGCAAGGCGCTCGGCGAGGCTTACGAAAACCTGGTGCAAACCGTGCGTGGCACCGGCTATCGTTTCTCCACCAAGGGTTGATCGCCCGCCCACATCTTTTATGCCTGCCGTACGACAAGGAAGCGCCGCATCGTGAACCAAGACTGGCGTGGCGCCGTGGTGCGCCGTCTGTTGCTGCTGATCGGCGCCTGCCTGTTGCTCGGTTTTCTTACCGACCAATACGCCTGGGTGCTGGCTATCGGTCTGGGGATCCACCTTGCCTGGACGCTGAGCCAACTGTTGCGCTTGCACAAATGGCTGCGTGAGCACCGCCCGGACGAGCCGCCGCCTGATGGCTATGGCCTGTGGGGTGAGGTGTTCGACAGCATTTACCACCTGCAACGGCGCAACCAGAAGGCGCGCGGTCGTCTGCAGGCGGTGATCGACCGTGTGCAGGAGTCCACCGCCGCGCTCAAGGACGCCGTGGTGATGCTCGATAGCCAGGGCAATCTGGAGTGGTGGAACCTGGCTGCGGAAACCCTGCTGGGCCTGAAAACACCACAGGATAGTGGTCAGCCGTTGGCCAACCTGGTGCGCGATCCACGCTTTAAAGAGTACTTCGAGCGCGGCAATTATGCCGATTCGCTGGAAATTCCGTCGCCGGTCAATGACCGGCGCTACCTGCAAATTCACATCACCCAGTACGGTAACCGTGAGCACCTGCTGCTGGTGCGTGACATCACCCGGCTGCATCAGTTGGAGCAAATGCGTAAGGATTTCGTGGCCAATGTATCCCACGAGTTGCGTACGCCGCTGACGGTTATCGCCGGTTATCTGGAAACCCTTCTGGACAATGTCGACGCGATCAATCCGCGCTGGCTGCGCGCTCTACAGCAGATGCAGCAGCAGGGCGCACGCATGCAGACCCTGCTCAATGATCTCTTACTGTTGGCCAAGCTGGAGGCTACCGACTACCCCTCGGGCAATCAGCCGGTAGCGGTTGACCTCTTGCTGCTGTCGATCAAGAACGACGCCCAGGCGCTTTCGGCCGACCGCCATCACCGCATCAGTCTGGAGGCCGACCCTCACCTGAAGCTCAAGGGCAGTGAGGCAGAGCTGCGCAGCGCCTTCTCCAATCTGGTGTTCAACGCCGTGAAATACACCCCAGCAGACGGCGAGATCCGTATTCGCTGGTGGAGTGATGAGCGGGGCGCGCACCTGTCAGTGCAAGACTCCGGCATGGGTATCGAAGCCAAACATCTGCCGCGTCTGACCGAGCGCTTCTACCGCGTCGATTCCAGCCGTGCCAGTACCACGGGTGGCACCGGTCTTGGCTTGGCGATCGTTAAGCATGTGCTGTTGCGTCATCGCGGCCATCTCGAAATCAGCAGTGTGGTGGGCCGCGGCAGCACCTTTACTTGCCAGTTCGCCCCGGCGCAGATGATACGGCGCAGCCTTTGATGGCTTGCAATCGCTGCGCACTGCCCCCAACCTAGGCCGATCATTGGCCAAGCCCGATATCCATGGACCCCTCCACGAGTCTCTCCGCCTCCACATACCTGGCCGACTTTGGCCTCATGCTGTTCGCCCTGTTCCTGGTTCTGCTCAACGGCTTCTTCGTCGCCGCCGAGTTCGCCATCGTCCGTCTGCGTGCCACCAAGGTCGACAGCCTGGCTGAGGCCCACGGCTGGCGCGGGCGCATCCTGCGCACCGTGCACAACCAGATGGATGCCTACCTCTCGGCTTGCCAACTGGGCATCACCCTGGCCTCGCTGGGGCTTGGTTGGGTTGGCGAGCCAGCCTTCGCCGAGTTGCTCACACCGCTGCTCGGCGCGCTGGGCATCGAATCGCCACAACTGGTGCACGGCATCGCTTTCTTCACCGCGTTCGCGATCATTTCCTACCTGCACATCGTCATCGGTGAGCTGGCGCCCAAGTCCTGGGCGATCCGCAAGCCGGAGATGCTCTCGCTGTGGACGGCGGCGCCGTTGTACGCCTTCTACTGGCTGATGTACCCGGCGATCTTCGTGCTCAATGCCAGCGCCAACGCCATTTTGCGCGTTGCCGGGCAAGGCGAGCCGGGGCCGCACCACGAACACCATTACAGCCGTGACGAACTGAAGCTGATTCTGCATTCCAGCCGCGCCAGCGCCGACAACGATCAGGATTTGCGCGTGCTGGCTTCGGCCGTGGAACTGGGCGAGCTGGAGGTGGTGGACTGGGCCAACTCGCGCGAAGACCTGGTCTTCCTCGAACTCCACGCCAGCCTCGATCAGGTGTTCACCACCTTCCGTCGGCACAAGTACAGCCGCTACCCGATCTTCGACGAGAGCAAGGGCGAGTTCGTCGGCGTGCTGCACATCAAGGATCTGTTGCTGCAATTGTCGCTGCTGGAGATGTTGCCCTCGGCGCTCAAGCTGGGCGAACTGATGCACCCGCTGGAGCGGGTCAGCCGCCACCTGCCGCTGTCGCAACTACTCGAACGCTTCCGCCAGGGCGGCGCGCATTTCGCCCTGGTCGAGGAGGCCGATGGTAAGGTGATCGGTTACCTGACCATGGAGGACGTGCTCGAAGCCCTGGTTGGCGACATCCAGGACGAACACCGCAAGGCCGAGCGCGGCATCCTCGCCTATCAGCCGGGCAAGCTGCTGGTGCGTGGTGATACGCCACTGGCGAAGATCGAGCGCCTGCTCAGTGTCGACCTCGACCACATCGAGGCCGAGACCCTCGCCGGGCTGATCTACGACAGCCTCAAGCGCATGCCCGAGGAAGAAGAGGTGTTGGAGACCGACGGCCTGCGCATCATCGTCAAGAAGATGAAGGGGCCGAAGGTGGTGCTGGCCAAGGTGCTCAAGCTCGACTGAGGCCTCGCCAATCTGTTGCTTCAGGCCAACGCCGAGCGAGGGCGCGATGGCCGCTCTGCGAGCAGCGCAGCGGTCAGTACCAGAGCGCCGCCGAACCACTCCCCTGGGCCGAGTTGACGCTCGCCAAAGGCAGCCGCAGTGAGCACGGCGACCACCAGCTCGACCAGCACCAGCACGGCTGCACGGCTGGCGTCGACGTGGCTGAAGCCATATTGCGCGGCGCTCATGGCAGTGAGCCAGAACAGCCCGAACAGGCCCAGTTGCAGCCATTGCCCTGGCGCCACCGCAGGCAAGGCGATCTTCTGCAGCAGACAGAACAGCCCGCCGGTAATTGCTGCGCCGATGAAGGCGGCGAGCGCCTTGCTGGCCAGCGGCACCTGCTCTGCTGAGCGGGTGGCTAGGTTGTTGGCAGCGAAGGCGATGCCCGCCGACAGCGCCAGCCAGTCGCTCCCCTGCAACGGACGGAAGGTATCGGCATCGATGCCCAGGGTCAGGGCGATACCGAACATGGCCAGCAGCACGGCACCGATACGGCTGGCAGTGAGCTGTTCGCCGAGCAGCAGACGGCTGCCCAGCAGGCTCCAGACCGGTGCCAGGTAAAACAGCAGCATGGCGCGCACCACGTCGCCTTCGGACAGCGCTCCAACCAGCCCGGCGGTTGCCCAGCCGCCACACAGGCAGACCACGGCCAGGGCGCGGCGCTGCGGCCACCAGGCGTGCCGCTGGATCAGCAATACCGGCATGGCGAGCAGGCACAGCAGGCTGTAGGTGTAGACCACCACGGGCATGCCGGACAGGCCCTGTGCGGCCAGGTGTTCCAGGGGTATCCAGCCTAGGCCCCAGAAACTGGCGCCCAGTAGCAGAACGACTTCCGGTCGCATCCCAATCTCCCATCCAGGCGCCGTCAGTGGCGGCCTGGCATCTGTTTATCGATGAGGCCCGAGGTGCCATCAGATGTCCGAGCCGAATGACTTCGGGCAGCAAGTCCGGTGCCAGTCGCGCTCAAACGCATGGATTGGGGAGAGTACCGGCGCGCTGCTCTCTTGCCGCGCACCAAAGTCATGCAGGTGCTTGGCTTTGGTGCGGGCGGCGAAAAATCCGACGAAAGGCCCGCCCTAGAGCCATCAATGCGACCTTGGTCGAGCATGCGGGAGGCGTCTGCGGGCCTAGACTGCCGCACTTTCCGTGACCCGACCCGTTGAGGTTCTTGCGATGCATTGTGATCGTGTGCGGCTGCCTGCGCTGCTGGATAAGGTAATGACGGCGGCTGAAGCGGCCGCGTTGATCGAGGACGGCATGACCGTCGGCATGAGTGGCTTCACCCGCGCAGGCGAGGCCAAGGCGGTGCCGCTGGCGCTGGCCGAACGCGCGCGCCAGCAGCCGCTGAGCATCAGCTTGATGACCGGCGCGAGCCTGGGCAACGACCTCGACAAGCAACTGACCGAGGCCGGTGTGCTGGCGCGGCGCATGCCGTTTCAGGTCGACGCCACGCTGCGCAGGGCGATCAACGACGGGCGCGTCATGTTCATCGACCAGCACCTGTCGGAAACCGTCGAGCAACTGCGTAACCACCAGCTCAAGAAGCCCGATATCGCCGTGATCGAGGCGGTGGCCATCACCGAGCAGGGGCATATCGTGCCGACCACCTCGGTGGGCAACTCGGCCAGCTTCGCCATCTTCGCCGAGCGCGTGATCGTCGAGATCAACCTGGCGCACAACCCCAACCTCGAAGGCCTGCACGACATCTACATCCCCACTTACCGGCCGACGCGCACGCCGATCCCGCTGACCCGCGTGGACGACCGCATCGGCGCCACGGCGATTCCGATTCCGGCAGAGAAGATCGTCGCCATCGTCATCAGCGAGCAGCCGGACTCACCCTCCACCGTGCTGCCGCCGGACGCCGAAACCCAGGCCATCGCCGACCACCTGATCGCCTTCTTCAAGCGCGAAGTGGACGCCGGGCGCATGAGCAACAGCCTCGGCCCGCTGCAGGCCGGCATCGGCTCCATCGCCAACGCGGTGATGTGCGGCCTGATCGACTCGCCGTTCGAGGGCCTGAGCATGTACTCCGAGGTGCTGCAGGACTCCACCTTCGACCTGTTCGACGCCGGCAAGCTGGCCTTCGCCTCGGGCAGCTCGATCACCCTCTCGGCGCGGCGCAATGCCGATGTATTCGGCAACCTGGAGCGCTACAAGGATCGGCTGGTACTGCGCCCGCAGGAGATTTCCAACCACCCCGAGGTAGTGCGGCGTCTGGGCATCATCGGCATCAACACGGCGCTGGAGTTTGACCTGTACGGCAACGTCAACTCCACCCACGTGGGTGGCACCAGGATGATGAATGGCATCGGCGGCAGCGGCGATTTCGCCCGCAACGCCCACCTGGCGATCTTCGTCACCAAGTCCATGGCCAAGGGCGGGGCGATTTCCAGCGTGGTGCCGATGGTCAGCCACGTCGACCACAGCGAGCATGATGTCGACATCCTCGTCACCGAGCAGGGCCTGGCTGACCTGCGCGGGCTGGCGCCACGCGAGCGGGCTCGGGTGATCATCGACAACTGCGTGCACCCGGATTTTCGCGCTGCGCTGAACGATTACTTCGAGCGTGCGTGCCAGCGTGGCGGCCATACGCCACATATCCTGCGCGAAGCGTTGCAGTGGCACATCAATCTGGACGAAACCGGGCGTATGCTCGCCAGTTGATGGCCTATGCTGGCTGGTACCCCTGTCACTGGCTACTCGGCGTGCGTCTGGCCAGTTGGCGTCTGATCCAGTAGGGTGTTGCTCGCCAGCCTTTCGGGAGGCCGATCCATGCGCAAGTGGCAATGCATCGTCTGCGGTTTCATCTACGACGAGGCCCTGGGCCTGCCTGACGAGGGCATCGCCCCTGGCACGGCCTGGGAAGACGTGCCCGCCGACTGGCTCTGCCCCGATTGCGGCGTGGGCAAGGCGGATTTCGAGATGATCGAAATAGCCTAAGCGCCTATCAGCAGGCGTGAACAGCGGACAATAACGACGGCCAGCAGGCCGTCGCGTCGTTTTTGTAGCGAGGAAGCAGCGTATGAGTGCACCTGTCGTCATCGTCGGTACCGGCTTGGCCGGTTATAACCTGGCCAAGGAATGGCGCAAGCTCGACAGCCAGACGCCGCTGCTGCTGATCAGCGCCGATGACGGGCGCTCCTATTCCAAGCCGATGCTGTCCACCGGCTTCGGCAAGAACAAGGATGCTGACGGTCTGGTAATGGCTGAGGTCGGTGCCATGGCTGAGCAGCTCAATGCCGAAATTCGTACCCATACCCGCATCACCGGCATCGATCCCGGCCACCAGCGTCTGTGGATTGGTGAAGAAGCGGTGCCGTACCGCGATTTGGTGCTGGCCTGGGGCGCTGAACCGATTCGCGTGCCGGTGGCCGGTGATGCTGAGGACGCCATCTTCTCCATCAACGACCTTGAAGACTACGCGCGCTTCCGTGCGGCGGCTGTTGGTAAGCAGCGTGTGCTGATTTTAGGAGCCGGTCTGATCGGCTGTGAATTTGCCAACGATCTGCGCCTGGGAGGCCTTGAGGTGGACGTGGTGGCGCCCAGCGAGCAGGTGATGCCCGGACTGCTGCCAGCGGCGGCTGCGGCGGCGGTGCAGGCCGGTTTGCAAGGGCTGGGCGCACGTTTTCACCTAGGCCCAACCCTGGCCAGCCTGCAGCAGCAGGGCGAAGGGCTGCAGGCGCATCTGTCCGATGGCACGCTGATCGACTGCGATCTGGTGGTGTCCGCCGTTGGCTTGCGTCCACGCACCGCGCTGGCTGCTGCGGCGGGGCTGGATATCAACCGCGGGGTGATGGTCGACCGGCAGTTACGCACCTCCCACACCAACATCTTCGCCCTGGGCGACTGCGCCGAGGTCGATGGCCTCAACCTGCTCTACGTCATGCCGCTGATGAGCTGTGCCCGCGCCCTGGCCAAGACCCTGGTTGGCGAGCCGACGGCTGTGGCTTACGGCCCCATGCCGGTGACGGTGAAGACGCCGGCCTGCCCGCTGGTGGTGTCGCCGCCGCCCTTTGGCCGCCAGGGTGAGTGGACGGTTGAAGGCGAGGGCGCCGATATCAAGGCCTTGTGCCGCGATGCCGATGGCGCCCTGCTTGGCTATGCCCTGACCGGTGCGGCAGTGCAGGCAAAACTGGCGCTGAACAAGGAGCTACCAGCGTTATTGGCGTGATTGTGTCGCGTTCTGTCGGATACGCCACGAAAAATTGCCTGTAAAGCACCCCGCAGCACTGGCGCGGTGCCAGCGGGCATGCCATTCTCCCCGAGTCTGCCGCAGCGCAGAGCTGTTGCGGCGCCTTGGGCGCTGTTCTAAGAGCAGCACGGACACAACAACAAAAAACCGTCAAAGAGGCATTTATGCGTAAACCGGAACTCGCCGCCGCCATCGCTGAAAAGGCTGATCTAACCAAGGATCAGGCCAATCGTGTACTCAACGCTGTGCTCGAAGAAATCACCAATGCGCTGAACCGCAAGGACAGTGTGACGTTGGTGGGCTTTGGCACATTTATCCAGCGCCATCGCGGTGCTCGTGCAGGCAAAAATCCGCAAACCGGTCAGCCGGTAAAGATCAAAGCCAGCAATACCGTTGCTTTCAAGCCGGGCAAGGCGCTAAAAGACGCCGTCAACTAAGCGCCGTTCACTGCACGCCCCGCAACCGGCCTCTGTTTCGCAGGGGGCGTTTGCGGGGCGTGTCGTTTCAGGGGCGTGCCTTGGACAGGCTGTAGTCCTGCGAGAAAACCACTACAATGCGCGCCCATCCTCTTCGAACATGGGGCTTGTGCATGAAATTTCGTTTCCTTCTGTGGATGCTGGGGCGGCTGATGGCCAAGGCCAGTCGTGAGAATCCAGCGTTCCAGCAGCAACTGGAGGGGCGTGATCTGGTCTTTCAGTTGCACACCCTCGACGGCAAGCTGGCGCGCCATTACATCGTCAAGAACCAGCGTGTCAGCAGCCAGCGCGGCGCGGCTGAAGCCCCAGCCTTCGCCATCGGCTTCAAGGATGCCGCCTACGGCTTCGTCACCATGACTGCCAAGAACAAGCAACTGGCATTCATGCAGGGTATTCAGGACAAGAACATCCAGATCCAAGGCAATCCGGCGCTGGTCATGTGGTTCCAGGGCCTGACCAAGTACCTCATGCCGAAAAAGCCCGATTCGGCGAAAAAAGCTGCCTGACTGGCTGCGCCCTCGCGCTTTGGCTAGGCTGCCTGCACCTTCCTGTGGAAATCCGGCGATGCGTCTGCTTCTGTTGCCCTGCT
Organism: Pseudomonas sp. 8Z; assembly: GCF_902506535.1. Lineage (GTDB taxonomy): Bacteria > Pseudomonadota > Gammaproteobacteria > Pseudomonadales > Pseudomonadaceae > Aquipseudomonas. The sequence goes on along the minus strand of NZ_LR733827.1, from coordinate 1,817,984 downwards.
TGCTGCTGTCGGCCGTTCTGGCGCGCGCCGAGCCTGTTGCTGCGCCTGCCTTGCTGCCATTGTTGGAACTGGCGGGGATTGATCTCCTTTGCCAGCAAGCAGCGCCTATGCTGCAACAGGGCCAGGAGCCGGGGCAGCAGAAACTCCTGCAAGAGCTGTTCGAAGGGGCTGCGTTCTGCCTTGAGCTGGCTGAGCGTACCGCGCCACACTTCGATGGCGAACAGATGCAGGCTGTGCGTGATCTGCTCGATGGTGCGCTGGCGCAACGCTTCACGGCTGCCGAGCGCGCCGTTGGCGTGAATCCCGAGGCCTTGGGCGACTACCGCGAACGTCTGCAACAACACCCTGTGCGTGGCGCTCGCCTGGATCTGGTGCAGCGCCTCGACCAGGCGACTCATACCACCGACTTGGCCAGCTTGCTGCGCTATGAGGTGGGCAAGACTCAGGCGCTACTGGCGTTGCGTGCGCGCGGTGAAAATCTGGACGAGAAATCGTTGCAGGAGCAAACCCAGGCGCAGGCCGAAGCCATTCGGCGCTCCAGCGAGTCGGCGGTGGAGTCCTTCATGCTCTATGCCTATCGCCAGATTCCTAGCGATCAGCTTGCTGAATATGCCGACCTTTACGAGCAGCCCAGCGTACGTTTGCTGTTTCGCACCAGTCTGGAGGTGGTGCCGCAGTTATTCGCCGAGCGCCGTCAGTTGCTGCGCCCTATGGTTGGTCAACCATAGGGCGCCAGTACCTACTCAGTGTGTCGGCTGGAACTGTGCGGCCAGTTCGCGCAGTGCGGCTTCGGCGCTGAGCACCTTGTTGACCGCGTCTTCGGCTTTTTCCCGAGTCAGGCCGAGTGCCTCGAACAGCTCACCAGGGATCTCTCCCTGCGGCCCTGCGCCGATGCCGCGATTACGCAGCAGGCTGACGGCCAGGCACACCAGATTGGGGAATACGGCGTTGTCGCTGGCATAACTTGGGTCGTGCTGAAAGCGCAGGGCGCAGGCCAGTTCTTCAGGCATGTCCCAATGGCGCATCAGCCAGGCGCCGATCTGCTCGCGGGTGATGCCCAGCAGGTGCTGTTCGATATAGCTATGCGACAGGTGCGGGTTGACCTCCAGGTGGCGGCAGATCAGCGAGAAATGCGGCGGGAAGACGTGCGCCAGCACCAGATAACCGAAGTTGTGCAGCAGCCCGGCGAGGTAGGTCAGCCCGGCTTCCGGGCGTTGTGCGCGGGGCATGGCGCGGGTCAGACCTTCGATCACGGCAGCGCTGTAGATCGCCTGTTGCCAGTAAGGCGTGGCGTGCTGTGGTTGATCCTTGGGCAGGCTGAGAGTTTTGCCCAGCGCCAGGCCGAGGGCCAGGTTGATCACCAGGTCGAAGCCCAGCACGCGAACGATGGCGTCTTCCACCGAGCGAATCTTGCCTGGGGCGGCGTAATAGGGCGAAGCCGCCCAACTGACCACCTGGGCGGCCAGAGCCGGGTCGGTTTCCACCACGCCGGTAATATCGTCGACTGTCGCATTGGGATCGACGCGTAGTTTGATGATGCGCTGTGCGGTTTCCGGCAGCGGCGGGATCTCGATGGTTTCTTCCAGGCGCTGCTGGATGCGGCGCGCGGTGAACGCCTGGACGGCCTGGGTGATTTCTGCACGGTCGTCATCGGGGCGGTCGAGGTTCAGGCGGATGGCGCTGACCGGCTCGCCGAAGTGCGCGGCGCTGGCTTTGCTGAGCAGGGTCTTGAAGGCATCCGTGGGGACTTCCAGCAGCACGCCTGGCTGGCCAGACTCAATCAGCAGGCTGGGAGCCTGCAACAGGCGCTCTTCGTACAGGCAGGGCGAACTGGTCAGCGCTGGCAGCGCCGGCAGGCTGGCGAGCTTGTGTTTGCCGAGCATGCGCTCAAGGCGATCCGGTTTGACGGCGGTGAGCTTGCGCCCGGTGAGTTCAGCCAGACGGGCCAGGTCGAGCAGATGGCTGCGCGGGTAAAGTACCAGTAGGGCGCCAACGGCGTCATCGAGTAGAACGGCCTGAACGCGTGCCTCGGCGGGCTGGCCCGGACGCTCGGCGCAGACGCGGTAGGGCAGGTTGAGTTTCTCCAGTAGCTGCAGGATGACGGCGGGCGGCTGCGGGATGTTGGCGAGGGCGGCTTCGGTCATATGGGTATCCAGCGTTGGCGCATCTGATCTGGAGTATAACCAGTAGGGCGTTGCGCATTGAGTCTTGACGATGATTGTCCTGTGCTCTGGCTCATACTTGACCGTATTGTTGGCCGTGACGCAACCAGCGCTCCAGCAATGGGGCCACATGTTGTGGCCAATGTTCCATGAGCGCCTGTGCGGCATCGCGCACCGTCGGCAGTAAATCGGCATCGCGCATCAGGTCGGCAACCTTGAATTGCAGCAGGCCGGTTTGCCGCGTGCCGAGCATCTCGCCAGGGCCGCGCAGTTCCAGATCCTTCTCGGCGATGACGAAGCCATCGGTGGTTTCGCGCATGATCGCCAGGCGCTCACGGCCCAGTTGTGACAGTGGCGCGTGGTAGAGCAGCACGCAGTGGCTGGCGGCGCTACCACGGCCTACGCGGCCACGTAGTTGGTGCAGTTGGGCCAGGCCCAGGCGTTCGGGGTTTTCAATGATCATTAGGCTGGCATTGGGCACGTCGACGCCGACTTCGATCACCGTGGTGGCCACCAGCAGTTGCAGGTGCCCCTGTTTGAATGCGTCCATCACCGCGGCTTTTTCCGCCGCTTTCATGCGTCCATGGATCAGGCCGACACGCAGTTCGCCCAGGGCAGCGGAGAGCTCCTCGAAACTGGTTTCGGCGGCCTGGCAGGTGAGCTCTTCGGACTCTTCGATCAGGGTGCATACCCAATACGCCTGGCGACCCTGTTGGCAGGCGTTGCGCACCCGCTCGACCACTTCATCGCGGCGGCTGTCGGCGATTACCAGGGTGTTGACTGGGGTGCGGCCTGGAGGCAGTTCGTCGAGGATCGAGGTGTCCAGGTCGGCGTAGGCGCTCATCGCCAGCGTGCGCGGGATGGGCGTGGCGGTCATGATCAACTGATGCGGGCAGAGGCGTCCGTCGATGCCCTTCTGGCGCAGTGCCAGGCGCTGCTGCACGCCAAAGCGGTGTTGCTCGTCGATGATCACCAGGGCCAGACGCTGGAATTTCACTTCGTCCTGGAACAGCGCATGGGTGCCAACCACCATCGGGCAGCCACCCGCGATCTGCTCCAGCGCCGCTGCGCGCGCCTTGCCCTTGAGCTTGCCGGCCAGCCAGGCAACATCCAGGCCGAGCGGTGCCAGCCATTTGCTGAAGTTGAGAAAGTGCTGTTCGGCAAGGATTTCGGTCGGCGCCATCAGCGCCACCTGATAGCCGGCCTCCAGCGCCTGCAGTGCAGCGAGGGCAGCGACCACGGTTTTGCCTGCTCCCACGTCACCCTGCACCAGGCGCAACATGGGCTCGCTCTGCGCCAGGTCGTAAGCGATTTCGGCGCCTACACGCTGCTGGGCGCCGGTGGGGGCGAAACCGAGGTTTTGCAGATAGAGCTGTGGCAGTTTCTGTGCTGGTGGTAGGGCCGGTGCCTGCTGGCGCCGTACCTGCTCGCGCAAGCGTTGCAGGGAGAGCTGGTGGGTCAGTAATTCTTCGAACGCGAGGCGGTGCTGCGCCCAGTGGCGACCTTCGGCGAGTTCTTCGACGTCGGCATCCGGTGGCGGTCGATGCAGGTAGCGAATGGCCTCATCCAGCGGCGCTAGGCGGTAGTCGCGGGCGATTTCGTTGGGCAGCCAGTCCGGCAGGCTGTGTGGCCCCAGGCGCGCCAGTGTCTGTTGGCTGAGCTGGCGCAGGCGCTGCTGGGTCAGGCCCTCGGTGGTCGGGTAGATGGGTGTCAGACTCTGCTCGACCGGAGCGGGTTCGTCGCCGTTCTGCGCGCGGTATTCCGGGTGGTAGATCTCCAGGCCGGTAGCACCGGGGCGCACTTCGCCGTAGCAGCGCAGGGCGGTGCCACGCTTGAGGCCGTCCTTCTGCGCCTGGCTGAAGTGGAAGAAGCGCAGGCTCAGGGTACCGCTGCCGTCCTGCAGACGTACCAGCAGGCTGCGCCGCCGACCCATGACCACGTCAGCTCCGGCGACGATGCCTTCGACCACCGCATCCTGCCCAGGACGCAACGCGCCGATGGGGGTGATACGGGTGCGATCCTGGTAGCGCAGCGGCAGGTGGAATAGCACGTCTTGCAGGTTTTCCAGACCGACCTTGGCAAGTTTCTCCGCTAGGGCTGCGCCAACGCCTTTGAGCGCGGTGACCGATACCGTTGCCAGCTCGCTCACGCCGACCTCAGGCGCTCTTGGCCTGCGGACGGGCCACTGAGCACAAGCGGATGGAGTCGGCCAGCACCTCGATTGCATTGGGGCGCGGGAAGCTGGCGCGCCAGGCAATCGCCACGGTGCGGAATGGCGTCGGCGCGCTGAGCGGGCGTACTTCGATCACGCCGGGTGCGTAGTGGTGGCTGTCCACTGCCGAGAACGGCAGGATCGATACGCCAAGGCCTGAGGCGACCATGTGGCGGATGGTTTCCAGTGAGCTGGACTCGATCGTGGTGTGCTTGGCCGGATCATCGCTGCCCTTGCGCAGCGATGGGCAGGCTTCGAGTACCTGATCGCGGAAGCAGTGGCCTTCGCCGAGCAGCAGTAGGCTTTTGTCGTTGAGCAACTTGGGATCGATGCTTTCCAGCGCTGCCCAGGGATGCCCTGCCGGCAAGAGCGCATAGAAGGGCTCGTCGTACAGCGGCTTGGTCAGTACGTCGGCCTCCTGGAAGGGCAGTGCGATGATGATGGCGTCCAGCTCACCGGTGCGCAGCTTGTCGCGCAGCACGTGGGTGAAGTTCTCTTCGATGTACAGCGGCATATCCGGGGCGACCCGGTGCAACTGTGGAATCAGGTGAGGGAACAGGTAGGGGCCGACTGTGTAGATGGCGCCGATCTTCAGCGGCGCGGCCAACTGGTTCTTGCCGGCCTGGGCCAGTTCGCGGATGCCTTGGGCTTGCTCCAGTACCTTCTGCGCCTGGGTAACGATGCCTTCCCCTACGGGAGTCAGGCGTACGGCGCTTTTGCTGCGTTCGAAGATCAGTACGCCGAGCTCGTCCTCCAGCTTCTTCACGCCCACTGACAAGGTCGGCTGGCTAACGTGACAGCGCTCGGCTGCGCGGCCGAAATGCTGCTCCTGAGCGAGGGTGACGATGTAACGCAATTCGGTGAGGGTCATAGTCTTTTTCCATTGAGCTGCGGCAAGCATAGCGGCTGTAGTCAATGGAACCAAGCGCCCGCAGCCGCGTGCTGGGGCGCTTGTTCGTCAGCGCCGCTCCAGCGAGTAGGAGAAGGGGGCGACGATTTCCAGCGTGCCGTTCTTGAGCAGCTCTGCCGGTGGTTTCGGCAGCGGTTGCGCGCGGCGAATGGTTTGCAGCGTGGCGCGGTCAAGCGAGGCGCTGCCTGCTTTGTCTACCAGGGAGTAGGACAGCACCATGCCGTTGGCATCGACCACGAAACGCAGGCGGTTGGTGCCCTTGATTCCGCGACGGCGTGCATCTTCCGGGTAGCGTTTGTAACGCGCCAGGTGGTTGAACAGTTCACTCTGCCAGGTGCGTTCGGCTGCGCTCGGAACACTCGGTGCAGCCAATTGCGGCGCGGCCGGTTTGCTCTCGCTGGGCTTGTCGTTGGCGGGGGCGACATTTTCCTTGACGCTCTCGCTCTCCTGCGGCTTGACCGGTTTCGGCTCAGGCGGCTTGGGTTTTGGCGGTTGCGGCTTGGGCTTCGGTTTTGGCTTGGGCGGCAGGGCGATCTGCGGCTTGGGCGCTTCGACAACCTTGGGTTGTGGCTCGGGTTCTGGTTCCGGCGCCTGCACCGGCGGTGGGGTCGGCGCAGGAGTGGGGGCCGGCAGCGGCTCCAGTTCGATCATCATGGCGGCAGGCGGCAACTCCAGCGGCTGCGCCTTGACGGTCCAAAACATCATCCACAGCCCGACCGCCACATGCAGGCCGAGGATCACCAGCAGGCTGAGGCCCCAGCCGGACAGCTTGCGTACGTTGGCCATCAATTACCGACCGTCTCCAGGCCTACCAGGCCGATCTTCAGATAGCCTGCGCTGCGCAGGGCGTCCATCACTTCCATCAGGCGACCGTAATCGACCTTCTTGTCACCACGGACGAAGATGGTCTTTTCCTTGTCGGACTGGGTCAGCTTGTCCAGCGTAGCGCCGAGCTGCTGCTCTGCGACCTGCTCGTTGTCCAGGTACAGGCTGAGGTCTTCCTTGATGCTGAGGTAAATCGGCTTGTCCGGCCTTGGCGCGGGTTTGGCCGTGGAAGCGGGCAGGTTGACCTTGATATCCACGGTGGCCAGTGGTGCCGCGACCATGAAGATGATCAGCAGCACCAACATCACGTCGATGAACGGCGTGACGTTGATCTCGTGGGTTTCCTGCAGGTCGTCGCCTTCGTTGAGATGGATGCCCATGGCTTACCCCGCTTTGACCATGTGCGGAGCCTGGCGCTCGGCTGGCAGGTGGTCGAGGTCACGGCTGACCAGCAGCAGCACCTGCGCCGAGGCGTCGGCGACCTGAGCCTTGTGGCTGGCGATGGCGCGGGCGAAAGCGTTATAGATGACGACTGCGGGGATCGCCGCAACCAGACCCAGAGCAGTAGCCAGCAGGGCTTCGGCGATACCCGGTGCGACTACGGCGAGGTTGGTGGTCTGCGATTTGGCGATGCCGATGAAGCTGTTCATGATGCCCCAGACGGTGCCGAACAGGCCGACGAAGGGGGCGGTCGAGCCGATGGTGGCAAGAACGCCAGTGCCTTGGCTCATCTGCCGACCGCTGGCGGCTACCAGGCGTTCGAGACGGAAGCTGACGCGCTCCTTGATGCCGTCGATCTCGCGCACGCTACCGGAGAGTTTCACTTCCTCCAGCGCATCTTGCACCAGACGATGGGAGATGCAGGCTTCGCCATTCATGCTGTTGCCGGCTTCCTTGAGGGTGCGCGAGGCTTTCAGGGTTGGCAGCTCACGACTCAGGCGGCGTTTGGCGCGGATCAGCTCGACGCTCTTGGCCAGCCACACGGTCCAGGTCAGGACCGAGGCCAGCAGTAGGCCGATCATCACCGACTTCACCACGATATCGGCGTTCTGGTACATGCCCCAGGGCGAGAGATCGTGCCCGGCCAGCATGCCTTCTTCTTCAGCGCCGTTGGCCGCACTGTCCAGGTCGTTGGAGGGGGTGAGCAGCGGGTCGATCGCGGCCAGGGTTTCTTCGATCTGCGCGCTGGGCACGCCTTGGGCGGTCAGTGTCTGGCGCGTAGTTTCGCGGATTTGCTCCGGTGTGGCCTGTGGGCCGAGTGCCTGCAGCTTGCTGTTCAGCTCCTCGTTACCGGCTGGCAGGGCCGTTTGCAGCGATGCCAGGGGCGCGTTGCTATCTGCTGGGGCGGCTGCGGCAGTCGTTGCCGGGGCGCTGCTGGACTCTTCGGCCAGCGCCTGAGTACCTGGCAGCAATGCCAGGCTAAACAGGAGTACTGCCAGCGCTTGGGCGCGACGGAAAGGCGAGGAGGGCTTGGCGTTGGGTGCAATGGGTTTCATGGTCGGACCTGAACGATGAATTGCGTTATCACCCGTCGGCGGGCGTTGGCGGGCAAAGGCTATTAGTATTGCAATTAATTCTTGTTTGTTAAAGTGATAATGTAACACTTACGCCTGTTTTCCCTGTGTGTTTGCCGCTTTAGAGCGCTGCCTCTATCCTCGACCTTTTGCGGAGGCCCTGCCGATGTCCGAAAAACCTCGTGTGCTGATTGCCGGTTGCGGTGACGTAGGTGGCCGATTGGCGCTGCGCCTGCATGCCAAAGGATGGATGGTGCATGGCCTGCGGCGTAATGTGGCGGCATTGCCTGGGCAAATCCTGGCTGTGCCGGGTGATTTGCAGGTCGCGGCCTGTCCTGCTGCTTGGCCGCGGGAGCCACTCGATTATCTGGTGTACTGCGCGGCCGCTACTACGCACGATGAGGCAGGCTACCGAGCGGCTTACGTCGAGGGGCTGCGTCATGTGCTGAGCTGGCTGGCGCAGCATGGTCAGCGTCCACGGCGCCTGTTGTTTGCTTCGAGCAGCGGGGTGTACGGGCAGCAGGCGGGGGAGTGGATCGACGAAGACTCGCCCGCTGAGGCGCAAAGCTATTCGGCGCTGATCATGCGCGAGGCTGAAGCCCTAGCCTTGAACAGCGGTCTGCCTGCAACCACGGTGCGCCTGACCGGCCTTTATGGGCCGGGGCGCGAGTGGTTGCTCAATCAGGTGCGCAGTGGCTACCGGGTGAGTGAGACGCCAGCGCTATACGGTAATCGTATCCACGTCGATGATGCCGCCGGGCTGCTCGCCCATCTGTTCGAAGCCGATGCTCAAGGCATCGCGCTGGCCGACTGCTATCTGGGGGTGGACGATGAGCCCTCACCGCTGCATGAGGTGGTGGCCTGGTTGCGTGAGCAACTGGGCGTGAGCCACTGGAGCGATGAGTCGCAGATCCGCCGTGCCGGCAGCAAGCGCTGCCGCAACGCCCGCGCCCGCGCGTTGGGGTGGGTGCCGCAGTACCCCAGTTATCGCGAGGGATACAGCGCGATTTTGCAGGGCGTGTGAGGGTGGACGGCAACCGCCTGCTGGCCAAGCCCTGGTTGCCGGGTGTGGAGCTCTTTCATGCCGATTTTTCCGGGCAGGCCTTTGGGCGTCATAGCCATGATGCCTTCGCCATCGGAGCCATTGTTGCGGGTGTCGGTGGCTACCAGTGCCGAGGCCAGCGCCATGCTTTGCCGGCTGGCACCCTATCGCTGATGAACCCCGAAGAGCCGCATACCGGCCATGCCGAGTCGCAGCGGCTGATTTATCGCATGCTTTATGTTGAAGAGTCGCGATTGCCGTCGTTGCTCGGGCGCAAGCGTTTGCCTGATGGTTTTCGCATGCTCAATCCGCAGGATGATGGGCGGGTCGCAGCCGGGTTGGCATGCCTGGCCGGTGAGTTCGAGCGTGGTGATGCGTTGGCGCTGGAAAGCGAGCTGCTGGCGCTGCTTGAGCTGGTGTTCGTGCGCCATGGCGGCCTGCGGGCGGCGCGGCCAAGTGTGCGCGACGGTGGTGCCACGGCGCAGGTGCGTGACTATCTGGAGGCTAACTATGCCGAGGCAATCAGTCTGGAGCAGTTGGCTGATGGGGTGCAGCGCCATCCGCGTCATCTGATTGAGGCGTTTCGCCGGGTCTATGGCGTGCCGCCGCATACCTATCTGTTGCAGCGCCGAGTGCGTGAGGCCAAGCGCTTACTACTCGGAGATCAATCGCCGCTTGCGGTAGCGCTGAGCCTGGGCTTCTACGATCAGGCTCACTTCTCCGGCACGTTCAAGCGCTTCACGGGCGTAACGCCTGGGCAGTTTCGCCGCACTGCGCTGGTCTGAGTTTTCTCCAATACTGGCGCCATCATCTCTGGCGAGACTGGCCTCCTTTTTTCAAGGAGGTCTTTTGCGATGCTCGCGTTGTTTCTGTTGGTCGCTACTACTCATTTCGCCGCGCTGTTGTCGCCGGGGCCGGATTTTTTCCTGTTGATTCGCACGGCGCTGGGTGAAGGCCGCCGCCAGGCTGACGGCTGTGCAGGCGGAATCGCCTTGGCCAATCTATTGAGCATGGCGTTGGTGCTGATCGCATTGGGGGTGCTGCCGACCCGTGGCGGCATGTGCTGGCAGGTATTGCAGGCGCTGGGTGGTGTTTACTTCGTCTACAGCGGTGTACAGGCGTTGCTTGCCAGGCGCGACCTGCATCTGGCAGCAGGCGAGCAGCGGCATGAGGGCAGTTGGTGGCGCGGTCTGTTGCAGGGCCTGCTGGCCAGTAGCTGCAACCCCAAGTTGCCCTTGTTCTATGCCGGGCTGTTCGGCGTGCTGCACGAGGCGGCCATGCCGATTTGGGCGTTGGCGCTGGCCATGCTGTGGATGACGCTGGTGGTATGGGGCTGGGATTTGACCCTGGTGCGCCTGTTGGGGCATCGGCGTTGGCGCAGCAAGCTACAGCGCCAGGTGCGTTGGCTGGATCGTGGTTGTGGTGTCTTGCTCGTGGCCTTGGGGTGTGGGTTGCTGCTCGGCAGCGTGACCTGAGCGCTGCCGAGGCGGGTTACTTGCGCTTGAGCAGCCAGCGTTGTGGGCCGGGCTGGTACGCGGGCATTTCGTCGAATTGGGCGCGATTCTCGGCATCAAAGATGCGCAGTTGATTGCCTTCGTGGACAAAGATCCAAGGGCTGCCGTGTTCGCCCAGTTGCAGCCAGATGCTGTCGTTTTCGCCACTCATAGCCGCGCAATCACCGGCTAGGCACAGAGCGTAGCGCTCGGCGCCCGGTAGGCCTTCGACCGTGCCATCGGCTGCGAAGCGCACGAGACCGCCACGGCCTGGGCCTTTTTCGATCAACCAGTCGCCACCCAGATAGGCGCGATACAGTGCGCGCTCGAAGTGACTGCCGGGCGCTGCTTGCGCGTCGGTGCCGGGAACGCGGGTGAATGGCTGCTCAGGCCAATAATCGCTGGCATCCTGAATCAGCTTCTCGCCCTGCAGGCTCAGATGCTCGCGGTAGTCGCCGTAGAAGGTGACCTGCCAGTGCTGCGGATCAAGACGCTGCAGGCGCCCGTCGGCAATCTCGAAGCCATTGCTGTAGGTGGCTTGCTGGCGGGCTGTATCGATCTGCCATTCCAGGTTAGGGCCGTAGGCCGCCAGTGCTTCACGTAGGCGACCGCTCTCACGGGCGGCATCGATGGCAGCCTGGTTGATCCAGATGCCATTGGGGTTGTCGTTCGGCTTGCTGGCGCATCCGGCCAGGACGGCGCTGCACAGCAGCAGGGCGATCAGGCGCATGGTGATCTCCGCGCAGGGAGAGAAGTGAGTAGGCGGGGCTGAGCCCCGCCAGTGGGCTTATTCGATGACCAGAATAGCGTCCATTTCCACCTGCGCACCGCGCGGCAGAGCGGCTACGCCGATAGCGGCGCGGGCTGGGTAGGGTTGCTCGAAGTAACGGCCCATGACCTCGTTGACTTTGGCGAAGTGCGAGAGGTCGGTGAGGAAGATGTTCAGCTTGACGATGTCCTTGAACGAGCCACCGGCGGCTTCAGCCACGGCCTTGAGGTTCTCGAACACCTGTACGGTTTGTTCCTCGAAGCCTTCGACCAACTCCATGCTCACTGGATCCAGCGGGATCTGCCCGGACATGTACACGGTGTTGCCGGTCTTGATCGCCTGGGAGTAGGTGCCGATGGCGGCGGGGGCCTTATCGCTGCTGATAACGGTCTTGCTCATGAATCGCTCCTTGTGAGAACTGGCTAGGTTGAGCGCCTAGCCTACAGACTGGAAATAGTGAGGGTGTGTCAGGCGCGTACTCGGGTGATACGGGCCACGCCTTTGAGTGCGCGCAATTTCTTGATCACCCGTGCCAGGTGTACGCGGTCATGCACGCTGATCACCAATTGCACCACACTGATACGGCCGTCGCGCTCGTCCATGCCGATCTTCTCAATGTTGCCATCGGCGGCATTGACGCTGCTGGCCAGCAGGGCGATCAGGCCGCGCTGGTGCTCCAGCTCGACGCGCAGTTCGACGTTGAACTCGCCGGTAACGTCTTTGGCCCAGTTGAGCTGGATGCATTTTTCCGGGTTGTGGCGGATCTCGGCGATGTTCCGGCAGCTCTCCATGTGCACCACCATGCCTTTGCCGGCGGACAGGTAGCCGACGATGGGGTCGCCCGGAATCGGCGTGCAGCATTTGGCATAGCTCATCACTAGCCCTTCGGTGCCGCGGATCGCCAGCGGCCCCTCGCTGCTGGGCAGGGTGTCGTCACCGCTTTCGGCCAGCAGGCGACGAGCAACCACGTAGGCCATGCGGTTGCCCAGGCCGATGTCTTCTAGCAGATCCTCGATGACGTCCTGGCGGTACTCGCCCAGTACGGCCTGCACGCGCTCCGGGCTGATTTTCTCCAGATGCGTGTCGAAGCTGGCCAGCACCTTGTTCAGCAGGCGTTCGCCGAGGTTGATCGATTCCGAGCGACGTTGTTGTTTGAGGGCGTGACGAATATGGGTGCGCGCCTTGCCGGTGACCACGAAGTTGAGCCAGGCCGGATTCGGTCTGGCGCCCGGCGCGGTAACGATTTCCACTGTCGAGCCGCTTTCCAGGGCTTGCGACAACGGCGCCAGGCGGCGGTTGATACGGCAGGCAATGCAGGTATTGCCGACGTCGGTATGCACCGCATAGGCGAAGTCGACCGCTGTGGAACCCTTCGGCAGTTCCATGATGCTGCCCTTGGGCGTGAACACGTAGACCTCGTCGGGGAACAGGTCGATCTTCACGCTCTCGATGAATTCCAGCGAGTTGCCGGCGCGTTGCTGCAGCTCCAGCACGCCCTTGACCCACTGCCGCGCACGGGCATGGTTGCCCTTGGGCGCCTCGTCCTCGCTGGATTTATACAGCCAGTGTGCGGCGATGCCGTTATTGGCCATCTCTTCCATCTCGCGGGTTCGAATCTGGATTTCGATGGGCACGCCGTGCATGCCGAACAGCGTGGTGTGCAGCGACTGGTAGCCGTTGGCCTTGGGAATCGCGATGTAATCCTTGAACCGTCCGGGCAGCGGCTTGTACAGATTGTGCACGGCGCCGAGCACGCGGTAGCAGGTGTCGACCTTGTCGACGATGATGCGGAAGGCGTAGACGTCCATGATCTCGTTGAACGCCTTACGCTTGCCGCGCATCTTCTGATAGATGCTGTAGAGGTGCTTCTCGCGGCCAATCACTTCGCCTTCCATGCCTTCGTGTTGCAGGCAGAGTTGGATCGATTCCTCGATCTTGGCGACGATTTCCTTGCGATTACCCCGAGCCCGGCGTACTGCTGCGCGGATGAGCTTGGAGCGCATCGGGTGCATGGCCTTGAAGCCCAGGTCTTCGAACTCCACGCGCATGTTATGCATGCCCAGCCGGTTAGCGATGGGCGCGTAGATTTCCAGGGTTTCCTTGGCGATACGGCGGCTCTTCTCGTGCGGCATGGCATCGAGGGTACGCATGTTGTGCAGGCGGTCGGCGAGCTTGACCAGAATCACGCGGATGTCGCGGGCCATGGCCATGGCCATCTTCTGGAAGTTCTCGGCTTGCGCCTCGGCCTTGGTCTCGAAGTTCATTTGGGTCAGCTTGCTGACCCCGTCGACCAGCTCGGCCACGGTTTCGCCGAATTGCGCGTTGAGCGCTTCCTTGGCGATACCGGTGTCTTCGATGACGTCATGCAGCATGGCGGCCATCAGGCTCTGATGATCCATGTGCATTTCGGCGAGGATGCTGGCCACGGCCAGCGGGTGGGTCACATAGGCTTCGCCACTGCGGCGGCGTTGGCCATCGTGCGCCTGTTCGGCGTAGAAGTAGGCTCGGCGAACCAGATTGACTTGGTCATGGCCAAGGTAGGCCGAAAGTCGGTCGGCGAGAGCGTCTATGCCAGCCATGGGAAGCTCTCCCGTTGGCAGCTATGGCCCAGCGCCGTGCGACTTCGACCCGGCATCATCTGCTTACAGAGGCTCGTTGGCCTCTTCCTCGAAGGCGGCGAACAGCGGCTCTTCTTCAACGATGTCTTCCTGCGCGACGATTTCGTCGTCGACCAGGCCGGCAGCGATTTCGCGCAGGGCAACGACGGTCGGTTTGTCGTTTTCCCAAGCTACTTTGGGTTCTTTGCCGCCCGTGGCCAGTTGGCGCGAACGTTTGGTCGCGAGCATGACCAATTCGAAGCGGTTATCAACATTGTCCAGGCAATCTTCGACGGTAACGCGAGCCATGGTGTTCCTCGTAACGTGTGCGGATAAGCTTGGCCCGAGCGGGCGAGCGGACTGAACATTGTAAAGCAGCCGCAAGCGACAAGCTACAAGCAGAAGCCAGTCCGGCCTTGCTTTTACCTGCCGCTTGTGGCTTGAAGCCTGCTGCTATCAGGCTAACAGCTCACTGAGCAGGCCAGCATGACGTTGTTGCTGTTGCTCCTGGCTCAACTGGTTGCAGCGGAAGATCGCCTTCAGATCGCTCAGTGCATGGTTGAAGTCGTCATTGATCACTAGGTAGTCATACTCGACGTAGTGGCTCATTTCGCTGACGGCTTCGCGCATGCGCCGTTCGATGATCTCGCCGCTATCCTGGCCGCGGTTGGTCAGGCGGTGGCGCAGCGCTTCCTGAGTTGGCGGCAGGATGAAGATGGACTTGGCCTGCGGCATCAGCTTGCGTACCTGCTGTGCGCCCTGCCAGTCGATCTCCAGGATCAGGTCGAAGCCTTCGGCCAGGGTTTGTTCGAGCCACTTCTGCGAGGTGCCGTAGAAGTTGTCGAAGACCTGGGCGTGTTCGAGAAACTCGTTGCGCTCGATCATGGCGCTGAACTGCGCATGGTCGACGAAGTGGTAGTTCACCCCGTCTTCTTCGCCCGGTCGCATGGCGCGGGTGGTGTGCGACACCGAGACGCGAATCTGCGGCTCGCTCTCGATCAGCGCCTTGACCAGGCTGGTCTTGCCCGCGCCGGAGGGGGCGGAAACAATGTAGAGGGTGCCGGTGGTGGTGGCCATGAAGTAGCGTCCTGAAAATCTTGCGGGATTTTAAAAGCGTAGCGAGCGACGGCTAGGCAAGGCGAAATCAGGTGAGAAAGCGAAGTTTACGACTGCAAATGAGCATTTCGAATCTGATTTATACGCTTCGCTCCCCTTCGGGCCAGCCTTTGGCTGTTACTACGCTTTGCTTCGTTTCAGCGCGGCATAGTCTCGCGCAGTAGTTTTTACTCGATGTTCTGCACCTGCTCGCGCATCTGCTCGATCAATACCTTGAGGTTGACCGCCGCTTGCGTGCTGCGTGGGTCGAAAGCTTTGGAACCCAGAGTGTTGGCCTCGCGGTTAAGTTCCTGCATCAGGAAGTCCAGGCGTCGGCCTGCTGCGCCGCCGGCCTTGAGCACGCGACGCACTTCGCTGACGTGAGTGCTGAGGCGATCCAGCTCTTCGGCCACGTCGCTCTTTTGTGCCAGCAGCACCAGCTCCTGCTCCAGGCGCTGCGGGTCGAGCTCAGCCTGCATCTCGGCGAAGCGGGTTTCGATCTTGGTGCGCTGGCTGGCGAGCATTTGTGGTACCAGCTCACGCAGTGCGGCGACTTCGTCGAGGATGCTGTCGAGGCGATCGTTGAGCAGCTTGGCCAGCTCGGCGCCTTCGCGGGCACGTCCTGCCTTGAGTTCGCTCAGTGCTTGATCAAACAGCTTCAGTGCGGCGGCGTTGAGTGCCTGCGGGTCAGCCGAGTCTGCGACCAGTACGCCAGGCCAGGCCAGCACTTCCAACGGGTTGAGCGGAGCTGGCTGCTGAATCAGTGCGGCGACCTGTTCGGCGGCGGTGATCAGTTGGCGTGCCCGCTCGTTGTCGACCTGCAGGGTTTTGCCGGCGCTTTCTTCGGCGAAGCGCAGGGTGCATTCCACCTTGCCGCGCGACAGCCCCTGACGCAGCGCCTCACGCACGGCGCCTTCGAGGTCGCGGAAGGCCTCGGGCAGGCGCAGGTGCGGCTCCAGGTAGCGGTGATTGACCGAGCGCAGCTCCCAGCTCAGGGTGCCGTGGGCGGTTGCCTGCTCGTTGCGGGCAAAGGCCGTCATGCTATGAACCATGGGATACCTCGTGGACGTCGGCTCGAAAAGCGCAGGATTGTAGCCCACGGTGATGCTCCATTTCATGTGCAGACGGTCGGCCCTGCGCCAATTCGGCGTGTCGTCATGCTCGGCGGCACCCTATAATGCGTGCTGTTTTCACTTAACGAAGTAGGTATCGCTCGATGAAACGTCCCAGTGGCCGCGCCGCCGATCAGTTGCGCTCGATCCGTATTACTCGCAACTACACCAAGCACGCCGAAGGTTCGGTTCTGGTAGAGTTCGGCGATACCAAGGTGATCTGCACCGTCAGCGTCGAGTCCGGTGTGCCGCGCTTTCTCAAGGGCCAGGGCCAAGGCTGGCTGACCGCCGAGTACGGCATGCTACCGCGCGCCACCGGCGACCGTAACCAGCGCGAGGCCAGCCGTGGCAAGCAGGGCGGTCGCACGCTGGAGATCCAGCGCCTGATCGGCCGCTCGCTGCGCGCTGCGCTGGATATGAGCAAGCTGGGCGAGAACACCCTGTACGTCGATTGTGACGTGATTCAAGCCGACGGCGGTACCCGCACAGCCTCTATCACCGGCTCCATGGTGGCACTGATCGACGCGTTGAAAGTGCTGAAGAAGCGTGGGGCGCTCAAGGGCGAACCGCTCAAGCAGATGATCGCCGCTGTGTCGGTCGGCATCTATCAGGGCGAGCCGGTGCTGGATCTGGATTATCTGGAAGACTCCGCCGCCGAGACCGACCTCAATGTGGTGATGACCGATGCCGGTGGCTTCATCGAAGTGCAGGGCACTGCCGAGGGCGCGCCGTTCCATCCGCAGGAACTCAATGCCATGCTGGCTCTGGCGCAGAAGGGCATGAGCGAGATTTTCGAACTGCAGAAAGCTGCGCTGGTCGACTGACGCACTCGGGCTGTACTGGGAGCTGCCACATGAGCGATCAATACCAGGTGCCACAACCATTGCCGAGCCGTGAGGCTCGGCAATGGGCCATGCTCTGTCATTACGCGGCGTTCTGTTGGTTGCTTGCGCCGATGATTGGCAATGTCATCGGGCCGCTGGTGGTCTGGCAGTTGAAGAAGGAGCTGGATCCCTTTGTCGATGCTCAGGGCAGGGAGGCGCTCAATTTTCAGATAACGGTCAGTCTCGCCTTGATGGTCTGCGGCCTTCTGGCCTGGGTATTGATCGGCTTCCCGTTGATGGTTCTTGTGAGCCTGGCTGCGCTGGTTCTAACCATCATCGCAGGGATCAAGGCCAATGAAGGCAAGGCTTACCGATACCCTTTGATTTGGCGCTTGGTCAAGTAAGGCGCACAGCAAAAAGCCGACTGATCAGTCGGCTTTTGGGGCTCTGCATTGCGAGTTAGATGCTGATGATCCAGTCGTAATCGACGATCAGCGGTGCATGCTGAGAGAAGCGTGGTTGGCGCGGCAGGCGAGCGCTACGCACGGTGCGGCGCATGCCTGGCGTTAGTAACTGATAGTCGAAGCGGTAGCCCAGGTTGAGCATTTCCGCCTGTTCGCTGTCGGGCCACCAACTGAATTGGTCACCTTCACGGCTGACTTCGCGCAGGGCGTCGACGTAGCCCATGCTGCCCACTACCTCATCCATCCAGGCGCGCTCGGGTGCGAGAAACCCCGGCGATTGCTGACAGTCACGCCAGTTCTTCACGTCCAGCTTCTGGTGCGCGACATGCAGCGAGCCGCAGTAGATGTACTCGCGACGCTTGCGCCGCTGTTTGTCCAGATAATGGGTGAAGTCGTCCATGAACTTGAATTTCTGATTCAAGCTCTCGTCACCGTCTCGGCCCGTGGGCAGAAGCAGGGTGGCAATACTGACTTTGTCGAAATCTGCCTGCAGGTAGCGCCCGTAGCGATCGGCCATCTCAAAGCCGAGGCCGCTGATCACCGCCTTGGGTTGCAATCGCGAGTAAAGCGCTACACCACCTTGGCTGGGCACTTCAGCGTCGCATGCATAGAGGAAATAGCCATCCAGTTGGAAGGCTTGGTCGTCCATTTCAAAGGCGGAGGCACGGGTGTCTTGCAGGCAGATCACGTCGGCATTCTGGGCTTGTAACCAGCTAAGCAAACCTCGCTCGGCTGCAGCCTGAATACCATTCACGTTCACACTGATGATCCGCATAAATGGCCCCCAAAAACACGTGCGTGTATGATACCCGAGCTCACTCCATTTAGCTAAATCCGTGCCGTCCGGGGCTTTTCATGCAAGCGTATCAGCGCGATTTCATTCGCTTTGCCATCGAACGTGGGGTTCTGCGTTTCGGTCAGTTCACTCTCAAGTCTGGGCGCACCAGCCCTTATTTCTTCAATGCCGGTCTGTTCGACAGCGGCTTGGCGCTGGCACAGCTTGGGCGTTTCTATGCGGCTGCGATCGTCGACAGCGGTATCGATTTCGATGTGCTGTTCGGCCCGGCCTACAAGGGTATTCCGTTGGCGGCAACCACCGCCGTGGCGCTGGCTGAGCACCATCAGCGTGACTTGCCCTGGTGCTTCAACCGCAAGGAAGCCAAAGATCACGGCGAAGGCGGCACCCTGGTTGGTGCGCCGCTCAAGGGCCGCGTGTTGATCGTCGATGACGTGATTACTGCAGGTACTGCGATTCGCGAAGTCATGCAGATCATCCAGGGGCAGGGCGCTCAGGCCGCCGGTACGCTGATTGCGCTCAATCGCCAGGAGCGTGGTCAGAGCGATCTTTCTGCCATCCAAGAGGTCGAGCGCGACTTTGGCATGCCGGTAGTGAGCATCGTGTCACTCGAACAGGTACTGGAATATCTGGCAGGGGATGCTGAACTGAAGCAATATCTTCCGGCTGTCGAAGCCTATCGCGCCGAGTACGGAATCTAGCCCTAGCACAAGGTCGTCCCTATGCCCGCACCGCTCCTGACCCGCTGTACGCTGCTGCTTGGCTTACTGCTGCCGTTGTCCGGGGTGGCTGCCGAGCTGTATCGCTATGTCGATGGCAAGGGCGTCACTGTACTCAGTCGGCAGGGCGTGCCGCCTGAGTTGATCGGTAAGGGGTATGAAGTACTCAATGATCAGGGGCGTGTGGTGCGGGTGATTCCACCTGCGCCGACGCCTGAAGAGTACGCGCGGATGCAGGCGCAGAAGGCGCGTGCTAGCAGTGATGCACAATTGCTGCGCCTTTATACCAATCTTGATGATGTCGACCGTGCCCGCGAGCGCAAGCTGGCCGAGCTCGATGGGGTGATTGGGATTGCGCGCGGTAATCTGCAGTCGGTGCGCTCGCAGCAGGCCAACTTGCAGAGCAAGGCTGCCGATCATGAGCGTGCCGGGCAGCAGGTGCCGGAAAACCTGCTGGCGCAGATCAATGCTGCCAATGACGAGCAGCAGCGTCTGAAGCGCGATATCGCTCGTTATAAGGAAGCCCGTGCTCAGGCTGAGGCGGGCTTTGCTGCCGACCGTGCGCGGCTGAGCGAGTTGTTTGACGGGGCTGCGCGCAAGCCGTGAATGCTTAGCTGTAGCCTGTCCCTGAGTGGGTTTGAGGGGCGTTAGGTGCGTTGCTCGCTTTACCCTTCCCGCGCAGAGGGCGCCCTCCCCCATTGGGGGGAGGGGCATCAGAAAGCCGCGCTCGCGGCTTGCTTTAAGGGCGTTTGCGGTTGCTGATCATGGTGCCGTTGCCGATATCGGTGAAGATTTCCAGCAGTACGGCATTGGGCACCCGGCCATCGATGATGTGCGAGCTGTTCACGCCGCCTTGTACGGCTTCTAGCGCGCACTTGATCTTCGGCAGCATGCCGCCGTAGATGGTGCCGTCGGCGATCAGTCCGTTGACCTGCTCGGTGGTCAGGCCGGTGAGCACTTCGCCCTGCTTGTTCATCAGGCCGGCGATGTTGGTCAGCAGCATCAACTTCTCGGCTTTCAGCGCCTCGGCCACCTTGCCGGCAACTAGATCGGCGTTGATGTTGTAGGACTCGCCATCCGGGCCGACGCCGATGGGCGCGATGACCGGGATGAAATCACCCTTGACCAGCATGTTGAGCAGGTCGGTGTTGACCCCGGTAACCTCGCCGACATGGCCGATGTCGATGATTTCCGGTTGGGTCATCTCCGGCGTCTGGCGGCTGACCTTGAGTTTCTTCGCGCGGATCAGGCCAGCGTCTTTACCGGTAAGGCCGATGGCGCTGCCGCCATGCTGGTTGATCAGGTTGACGATGCTCTTGTTGACCTGGCCGCCGAGCACCATTTCCACCACGTCCATGGTGGCGGTGTCGGTGACGCGCATGCCATCGATGAAGTGGCTCTCGATGGACAAACGCTTGAGCAGGTCGCCAATTTGCGGACCGCCGCCGTGGACCACCACCGGGTTGATGCCAACCGCCTTCATCAACACGATGTCACGAGCGAAGCCCTGCTTGAGTTCCTCGCTTTCCATGGCGTTGCCGCCGTACTTGATTACCAGGGTCTTGCCGACGAAGCGGCGGATATAAGGCAGGGCTTCGGACAGTACCTTGGCAACTTGGGCGGCGGCGTCACGCTCGAGGGTCATGCAGGGGCTCCTGGGGCAGGTCGATCAAAAGGGCAGTTGCAGGTCGGGGGCGACCTTGAGCAGTTGCGCGCGGAACACGTCCTGGATGCGCTCCAACTCTTGCTGGGTGTCGGCTTCGAAGCGCAGCACCAGTACTGGTGTGGTGTTGGAGGCGCGGATCAAGCCCCAGCCTTTGGGGTAGTCGACACGTACGCCATCGATGCTGGTGATGTTCGCTTCGCCCCATTGGCCTTCACGCTGCAGGCGTTCGATCATGCCGAACTTGGTCTGCTCAGTCACCTTGATGTTGATTTCCGGCGTAGAGATATCGCTCGGGAAGGCATTGAACACCTGTTCGGCGTCGCGCTTGTCGAGGCTGAGAATCTCCAGCAGGCGAGCGGCGCTATAAATGCCGTCGTCGAAGCCGTACCAGCGCTCCTTGAAGAAGATATGGCCGCTCATCTCGCCTGCGAGCAGGGCGCCGGTTTCCTTCATTTTTTTCTTGATCAGCGAGTGGCCGGTCTTCCACATCACCGGACGGCCGCCGTAGCCGCTGATCAGCGGGGTCAGGCGGCGGGTGCATTTGACGTCGAAGATGATGTCCGCGCCAGGGTTGCGCGACACTACGTCTTTGGCGAACAGCATCAGCAAGCGATCAGGGAAGACGATGGTGCCCGTGTTGGTCACGACGCCAACGCGGTCACCGTCGCCGTCGAAGGCCAGGCCCAGGTCGGCGTTTTCGGCTTTGACGCGGGCGATCAGGTCGACCAGGTTCTCCGGCTTGCCCGGATCCGGGTGGTGGTTGGGGAAGGTGCCGTCGACATCGCAGAACAGCGGGATCACGCTGCAGCCCAGGGCCTCGATCAGTTGCGGTGCGATT
Source organism: Pseudomonas sp. 8Z (assembly GCF_902506535.1). Lineage (GTDB taxonomy): Bacteria > Pseudomonadota > Gammaproteobacteria > Pseudomonadales > Pseudomonadaceae > Aquipseudomonas. The sequence continues at coordinate 1,796,946 of NZ_LR733827.1, read as the reverse complement.
ACGCCAGCGGCACCGTTGCCACAGTCGACCACCACCTTGAGCGGCTTGGCCATGGCGATGTCGTCGCGGATGGTTTTGAAGTACTGCGGCAGTACATCGACCTGCTGCACGCTGCCGACGCCTGTGGCCAGGTCGTTGTTGTCCAGGCGGGTCTTGAGTGCCTGAATCTGCTCGTTGGCCAGGGTGTCGCCGGCGATGATGATTTTGAAACCGTTGTAGTCCGGCGGGTTGTGGCTGCCGGTGAGCATGACCGCCGAGCGACCTTCCAATACGTTGGCGGCGAAGTACACCACCGGTGTCGGCACCATGCCGATATCGGTGACTTCACAGCCGCAATCGAGTAGACCCTGCACCAGTTGTTGCAGTAGCTCGGGGCCGGACAGACGGCCATCACGGCCTACGATGACTTTGGGCTCACCCTGGGCCAGGCTCTGCGAGCCGATGGCGCGGCCGATCCAGTAAGCGTATTCGGCGGTCAGGGTGTCACCGACCACGCCACGGATGTCGTAGGCGCGGAAGATGTCGGCGGGAAGTTTCGGGGCGCTTTGGCTAGTGGTCATTGCGGGGCTCTGCTCCAGTCCCAGGAAATCCTGGTCTTCATCGAGAATGTCGATATCGAGGATATCGGTGTCCTGAAATAGCGGATCGACCAGCTCAGCCGACTTGAGGGCGGGCGGAGTGGCAGGGGCCGCGGTTGTTTCTTTGCTTGGTGTGCTGTCGGTTGCCGAGGCGTTACTGCGACGCGGCAGGCGGGCCAGGCTGCGCGCCAGTCCGTCGAGGGCTGGCAGGCTCAGACTGAAGGGTTTGACGCTTTTGCCTGCGGAGAGTTCTTGGAGCATTTGCCCGAGCTGCAGTGCGTCGCTGTTGAGGCGTCGCTGCAGGCTGCCGTTTAGCAGAATCAGACCGATCACTGCGCCGCCCAGGGCGAGTAGGGCGGCCAGGCCGAGCATTGGCACTGGAATGCCATCTTGCGAGAGGGCAGGGCCAGGTGTGAACGCCAGCTTCCAATTCGGGTTTCCGGTGCTGAAGGATTGAGTGCTGGCGTTGCCCGCTTCGCCACGCTGTAGCAGGGCTTGTGCCGGGCCGTTGTGAAATTGCTGCACCAACTGCACCTGGCCCAGCTCGGGCGGCAGTGCCGGTATGCTGGCGATGAGACGATTGAGGTCGACCGCCAGCATCAGGGTGCCTTCTGCCGGTTGCTTATCATCCTGTCGTATGGCGACGGCGCTGTAGACGAGCCAGCGCTGACCAGCGCGGTAGGCTTCGACTGCGGGTGCCTGGCCGCTTTCTGCGCGGCGCAGCATGTCTAGCCCAGCGAAGTTCATCGGCGCGGCTCGCTCGGTGTTTTGTACGGCTTCGCCGCGGCGGTTGAGCTGGGCATCGATGACACCATCCCAGTAGCGCAGGCGCTGCTCGGCCTCACTGATGCGCAGGCGGTCGTTACTACGCAGTGCTTGCAGTAACTCCGGGTTGTGAGCCGCCGCCAGGCTGTCAGCCTGCAGCCGCTTGAGTGCCAACTGCACCGCAGTTGCCTGGGTGTTGCCCAGGGCTTGTGCCAACTCCGTCTGATGGGCTTGGTTATTGCTGCTTTGTACGAGCCAGAGCAGAGCGCCCCCTGCGCCGATGCCAAGGATGGCGGCCAGCACTCCTGGTAGCAGGGCCCCGAGTGATGGACTGGAGCCTTTGCTGCCTTTCGCGGATGATTGGCTGGTGGCAGGTGCTTCAGCTTCTTTGGCGTTGCGCTTGAAGAGTTTCACGCAGGTGCTCCTCCGCGAGGCGGCCGGTCAGGATGCGCTCAGTGGCTACCGGAGTGGCCGAAGCCGCCAGCGCCGCGTTGAGTTTGGTCGAACTCGTCGACTAGTTCGAAGCGGGCCTGCACAACGGGTACCAGCACCAGTTGCGCGATGCGCTCGCCAATGGCGATGCGGAAACTGTCCTGGCCACGGTTCCAGCACGACACCATCAGTTCGCCCTGATAGTCCGAGTCGATCAGGCCTACGAGGTTGCCCAGGACGATGCCGTGTTTGTGGCCGAGGCCCGAGCGCGGCAGGATCAGCGCAGCCAAGCCCGGGTCGGCGACGAAGATCGATAGGCCGGTGGGTATCAGTACCGTCTGGCCTGGTTCGAGGACGATTTCTTCTTTAAGCATGGCGCGCAGATCGAGGCCGGCGGAGCCTGGCGTGGCGTACTGCGGCAGGGGAAATTCCTGGCCGAGGCGGGGGTCGAGGATCTTGGCTTGCAGAGCGTGCATGGTCAGTTCTTGTTCAAACGGTCTTTGATAAGGGTGATCAACTGGCGGGCGATCTTGCCCTTGCTGGTCTGGGCGAAGCCGATTTGTTGCAGTTCGCGGTCGATCACGGTGATGGCGTTCTCTTCACTATTGAAGCCGATGTTGGGGTTGGCCACATCGTTGGCGACGATCAGATCGAGATTTTTGTCGCGCAGCTTGCGTGAAGCGTATTCGAGCAGGTTCTCGGTTTCGGCGGCGAACCCGACACTGAACGGGCGATCTTCGCGGCTGGCGATGGTGGCGAGGATATCCGGGTTGCGCACCATTTGCAGGAGCATGCCTTCGCCGCTGGTGGGGTCTTTCTTCAATTTGTGCTGCGCGACCACTTCCGGGCGGTAATCGGCTACAGCGGCGGCGGCGATGAGGATATCGCAGGGCATGGCGGCTTCGCAGGCGGCAAGCATGTCGCGGGCGTTGACCACATCGATACGGCTGACCCGATCCGGCGTCGGCAAATGTACCGGGCCGCTGACCAGAGTGACGCGCGCTCCGGCTTCGGCGGCCGCTTCGGCCAGGGCGAAGCCCATCTTGCCTGAGCTGTGGTTGGTGATGTAACGCACCGGGTCGATGTTTTCCTGGGTCGGACCTGCGGTAATCAGAACGTGCAGGCCATCGAGCGCCTGGCGCTGGAAGCAGTCGGCGGCCAACTGGGCCAGGTCGGTGGGTTCGAGCATGCGCCCGAGGCCAACGTCGCCACAGGCCTGGCTGCCGGACGCCGGGCCGAACAGGTGCATGCCACGCTGCTGCAGCAGGTCGAGATTGGCCTGGGTGGCAGCATCGCGCCACATGGCCTGGTTCATCGCTGGGGACAGGGCGACCGGGGCATCGGTGGCCAGCACCAGCGTAGTCAGCAGGTCGTTGGCGATACCTTGGGCCAGGCGCGCAATCAGGTCGGCGGTGGCCGGGGCAATCAGGATCAAATCGGCCCAGCGAGCCAGTTCGATATGGCCCATTGCGGCTTCGGCAGCCGGGTCGAGCAGGTCGAGATGAACAGGATGGCCGGAGAGCGCCTGCAGGGTCAGCGGGGTGATGAATTCGCGGCCGCCCTGGGTCATTACCACGCGCACTTCGGCGCCCTGATCCTTGAGCCTGCGAATCAGTTCGGCACTCTTGTAGGCCGCGATACCGCCCCCTACGCCGACGATGATGCGTTTGCGATACAGCCGCTGCATAGGCCTGCCTTTCATGGACGGATGAATGTGCATCACGTGGCCAACGCCTCCCCAGGCCGACCCCGTGCGAAAAGATGGGCTACGATAGCACAGCGCCCGCAGCGGATCAGCGGGGCTTGGCTCGACATGGAGGGGTATATGAGCATTCGTGATTGGCCCGCGGCAGAGCGCCCGCGGGAAAAGCTGCTGGCTCAGGGCGCAGCAGCGCTGACCGATGCTGAACTGTTGGCGATCTTTTTGCGTACCGGAGTTACCGGCAAGAGTGCGGTGGATCTGGCGCGTTATCTGCTCGGCGAGTTCGGTAGCTTGAGGGCTCTGCTGGAAGCCGACCTAGCGGGGTTCAGCCAGCACCTTGGTCTGGGGCCGGCCAAGTATGCACAGTTGCAGGCCGTGCTGGAGATGGCTCGGCGTCATTTGGCCGAGCGCCTACGTCGTGATTCGGCGCTGGAGAGCCCGCAGGCGGTGCGTGATTACCTCAAGGCGCAGTTGCGTCATGAGCCGCATGAGGTATTCGGTTGCCTGTTTCTCGATGCCAAGCATCGCGTGTTGGCGTTCGAAGTGCTGTTTCGCGGCAGCATCGACAGCGCCAGCGTTTATCCCAGGCAGGTGGTCAAGCGTTCGCTGGCCAACAATGCAGCAGCCGTCATCCTCACTCACAACCATCCCTCGGGCGTTTCTGAGCCGAGCCAGGCGGATCGCGTGCTGACCCAGCGCCTCAAGGATGCGTTGGCGCTGGTGGAGGTGCGCGTGCTCGATCACTTCATCGTCGGTGATGGCGAACCGTTGTCGATGGCCGAGCTGGGCTGGATATAGAGGGGCGTAGCCTACCTTATGTAGGGTGGGCTTTAGCCCACCAAGACCACGACTCATGGCGCCATCTGCACCGCAGCGAAATTCTGCCGGCCGAATGGGCTGACCTTGTACCCCTCGACTTTGCTGCTGAGCAGCGCGAAGGCCGTCGGATGAGCCAGCGGCAGCCACAGTGCCTGCTGTTGGATGATCTTCTGTGCATCGTGGTAGAGGCGGCTGCGCTCGGCCTGGTCGCTGCTTTGCTTACCGTCTGCGATCAGCTTGTCCAGCGCCTCATCGCAGTAGCGCGCGAAGTTCAGGCCGGACTGCACCGAGGCGCAGGCGAACTGTGGGGTGAGGAAATTATCAGGGTCGCCATTGTCACCCGCCCAGCCCATGAACAGCAGATCATGCTCGCCGGCCTTGGCGCGGCGGATCAGCTCACCCCATTCGATCACGCGAATCTCGGCGGCGATGCCGACCTTGGCCAGATCCGCCTGTAACAACTGTGCGCCGAGGCTGGGGTTGGGGTTGAGCAGGCTGCCGCTGGGGCGCGTCCAGATGGTGGTTTTGAAGCCGTCCTTCAGGCCCGCTTCGGCCAGCAGGGCGCGGGCTTTTGCCGGGTCATGGGCATAACCGGGGAGATCCTTGGCGTAGCTCCAGGTATTGGGCGGGTAGGGGCCGTTGGCGGGCTCGGCGCTGCCCTCGAACACGGCCTTGACGTAGCTGGCCTTGTCGAACGCCAGGTTGATCGCCTGGCGCACCTGCGGCTTGTCCAGCGGTGGGTGTTGGCTGTTGATGCCGACGAAGGCGGTCATGAAGGCGGCGGTCTGCGCGCTCTTGAGTGTGGCGTCGCCGGCGATGGCCTGTGCGTCCTGCGGTTTGGGTGACAGGGCGATCTGGCACTCGCCACGGCGTAGTTTCTGCAGGCGTACGTTGCTGTCCGGGGTGATGGCGAAGATCACCTTGTCCATGGCTGGCTTGCCGCCGAAGTAGTCGGGGTTGGCGCTGTAGCGCACCACGGCGTCTTTCTGGAACCGCTCGAAGACGAATGGGCCGCTGCCGATGGGGGCGCTGTTGAGTTTCTCCGGGGTGCCGGCTGCGAGTAGCTTGTCGGCATATTCGGCTGGGTAGATGGAGGCGAAGCCCATGCTCAGGGTGGAGAGGAAGGTGGCGTCGCGGCGGGTCAAGGTAATACGCACGTGCTGGTCGCCGACTGCTTCGACCTTGGCGATCAGGCTCGGCCACTGCATCGATTGGGCGTGCGGGTAGCCGCTGGTGGCGACCTTGTGCCACGGGTTCTGTGCATCGAGCATGCGCTGGAAGCTGAACAGCACGTCTTGGGCGCTCAGGTTACGGCTTGGCGCGAAGTCGGCGTTGTGGTGGAACTGCACGTCGTCGCGTAGCTGGAAGTCGTAGACCAGCCCGTCGTCCGAGACCGACCAGCTATGCGCCAGGCTTGGCAGCAGCTTGCCTTGCTCGGCATCGAACTCCACCAGGCGGTTCATCAGCATGTCGGCCGAGGCGTTGGTGGTGGTCAGCGAGTTGTACTGCACTACATCGAAACCATCTGGGCTGGCCTCGGTGCAGACGGCTAGCGTGGCGGCCTGGCTCAGCAGTGGAGCGCAGAACAGCGTGGCGAGTAGCAGGCGCATGGTCGGTTCCTCATCATTAGGGGGGATGGCAGCACGCATGCACCCTAGTCGATTTGCTTGGTGCTGAATACTATCTGCAGGCGACGAGTGGTCGCTCGCGAGGGAAGTCCGGCGTATCGAGTGCCTGGCCGGTTGGGCGATACGTGACAGTGTTTTATCCTGCGTTTTTCCTTGTTGCCCTCTGAGGTTTCTGGTATAAAGCAGCGCTCTTTTCTAGGGGCCCGGTTCTTGCGCTATTCAGTGCGCCCGGTAAGACCCTCGAGAAACGCGGCGCACAGCGCCAATGACATTGAGTTTAAGCGGCCAACCCATGCCGGGTTGGGCATGTGGTTTTAGAGGGCTGAGGCATGTCGAGAGTCTGTCAAGTTACCGGTAAGGGTCCGGTAACCGGGAATAACATTTCCCACGCAAACAACAAAACCCGTCGTCGTTTCCTGCCGAACCTGCAGCATCACCGCTTCTGGGTTGAGTCGGAAAAGCGCTTCGTACGTCTGCGCGTATCTGCCAAGGGCATGCGTGTCATCGACAAGCGTGGCATCGATGTAGTGCTGGCTGAGCTGCGCGCTCGCGGCGAAAAGGTTTAAGGAGAGAGTCATGCGTGAACTGATCCGTTTGGTGTCCAGCGCCGGTACCGGCCATTTCTACACCACCGACAAGAACAAGCGCACTACTCCCGACAAGATCGAGATTAAGAAGTACGATCCTGTCGTGCGTAAGCACGTGATCTACAAGGAAGCCAAGATCAAGTAATTGATCGGTTTCTGACGAAAAACCCGCCTTCTGGCGGGTTTTTTTATGCCTGTAGATCGCTGAGGTGGGGCTTGTGGCCGTCATTGTGACGAGCAATCTGTGCATGGCTTTTGCGTGGGGGGCGTCATGAGCAGCGTCTGCTGCTCTTTTTGGCATCTCAGGCGGGTTGAGGTGCGTCGGCCAGCAGCGCCAGGGGTTGCGGTTTGCCGATGTGATAGCCCTGTGCGTAGTCGATGCCGAGTCGGTGCAGGCAGTTCATGCTCTGTTGTGTTTCGACGAACTCTGCCACGGTGCTCAGGCCCAGTTGTGTGGCGATCTGTTGCATCGAACCGACCATGGCCTGGTTGATTGGATCCTGGTCGATATCGCGGATGAAGCTGCCGTCGATCTTCAGGATGTCCAGTGGCAGGTGACGCAGGTAGGCATAGGAGGCGAAGCCGCTGCCGAAGTCATCCAGGGCCACTTTCAGGCCCTGGCTGCGCAGTTCTTTGATCCACTTGGCGGAAACGCCCAGCTCACCCAGGGCGACCATTTCGGTGACCTCGATGCATAGCTTGCTGGCCGGTAGGTTATGGCGTTGCAGGACATCGTTGAGCAGTGTGTGAAAGCTCTTGTCGAGCAGCGATTCGGCGCTCAGGTTGACATTGACCTGTACCAGGTTGGCGAGGTGCCGGGGGTTGTTCGCTAGCCAGGCGCACAGGTGTTCGATCACCCAACGGTCAATGGCGCCGAGGAAACCATATCGCGCGGCTGCATCGAGAAACTGTCCGGGACTGATCCGTTCGCCGCTCTTGGGGTCGCGGTAGCGCAGCAGCACTTCGTAGTGCAGGCCTTGTGTATTTTTCTGCAGCGGCGTGACTGCTTGCTGGAAAAGTTCGAAATGGTCGTGCTCGGTGGCGTCGCGTAGGCGTGTGATCCACTGCAACTGACGTTGGTGGTCGAGTAGCGCGCCGTCTGCTGGGTTGAATTGGTGAACGCGGTTGCGCCCTTGGTGTTTGGCCTGTTGTGCGGCGTTGTTGGCCCAGTTCAAGGCCGTTTCCCAGTCGGGCATGTCTGGAGCTAGGGTTAGCAGACCGATGCTGGCATGCAGGCGAAATGGCCGGTTTTGCCAGGTGAAGACGAACTGTTCGACATTGCGGCGCAGTAGTTCGGCTTGCTGCTGGGCGGCTGCATCGTTGGGTTCGCGAAGCAGGATGGCGAACTCGTCGCCGCCGATGCGGGCGAGTTCGGCGTGCTCGGGTAGCGAGCGCTGCAGTTGCTTGGCCAGTTGCTTGAGGAGTTGGTCGCCTGCCAGGTGTCCGCAGAGGTCGTTGACCAGTTTGAAACGATCCAGGCTCAGGCACAGTAGATGGCTGAAGGGGGGAGATGTCTCGCCGTTCAGAGTGCTCGACAGCAGGCGTTCGAGTTCGCGGCGGTTATACAGCCCGGTGAGGGCGTCGTGGGTGGCCAGATGCTGCAGGCGCTCTTCCAGTGTGTGGCGTTCGTTGAGGTCGACAATAATGCCGACGATGCTGTCCTGCGTGGGCTGTTGGTGCAGGGATAGGTAGACCCAGCGTTGCTGGCCGTTGATGTCGCGCAACTGGCATTCTCGGCTTATGGCGCCGCCTGAGTTTTCGAGCCCGGTCAGCAGTTCTGTCCAGGTGACTTCGCCAAGCAGTTCAGGCAGTTGCTTGGTCAGTAGCTGGGTGCTGTTCTCGCCCAGCATGCGGCACAGGCTGGGGTTCGCTTCGAGCAGTTGGCCGGCGTGATTGCAGCGCATGATGCCCTCGCTGCTATGGCGAAACAGGGCCTGGTATTGCTCGAGGTTGTCGATAGCTCGGGTCTGTGTGCTCAGGAGTGCGCGGCGGGTTCGTTCATGCTTTTTGTCCAGCAAGGTGCCAAACATCAGCATGCTTACCGATGGCAGGAAGGCATAGAGCGCCTGTAGGTCGGAGGGGAGCGATATGAGACCTTCGCGATTCAGGGGGATCAGTAGCATCAGTGGCAGTGCCGGGCCCCAGCACAGCAGGAAGCTCCGTGCGCAGGTGCGTCGTAGGTGTACTGCCAGTAGCAGCAAGGTGAGCTGATAGAGGCCTGTGGCCAGGATCAATAGGTTGAGTAGGCGGTAGGTCTGCGGGTGCGCGGTCAGGTGGCCGCCCACGCATACCAGCAGGATGATGGCGAACAGGGCTGGGTTTAGCCAGCGCAGCCGTTGTGTTGGCAGGCGTAGAGAGTGGCTCAGAAACAGGGTGCTGAAGATCAGTATGCCGACCATGGGCAGTTGAATGAGCAGTTCTGATCGCTGTGCGTCGCTGTCTGCCAGAAGGCCGGCCGCGTTGTACATGCCGATGGTGAAGGCCGCGACGCAAAGTGCGGCCAGGCAGAAGTAGGCCAGTTGGGCCTCGCGCAGCGTGCTGAAGCGGATCAGATAGAAGGCCGTCAGGCCCAGCAGGGCGCCAATCAACAGGCCGTTGAGCAACCAGCTATGGGCGATCAGGTGCTGGCTGCTTGTGCTGCTGATCAACTGCAGAGGCAGGTCGAGAGAGGCGTGGCTTTGGGTGCGTATCAGCAGTGTGTGTGGCGTTGCATCCAGCGGTGGCAGGTCGAGCATCAGGTGTGGATACGGTTGTCCGCGCTCATCGAAAGGCAGGCTGCTGCCGCTGCGCAGTGGGCCGATCATGCCCTCATTGGAGAGCAGCCACACTTGCGCGCTGTCCAGAAGTGGGGTCGCAAGGATCAACTTGACGGATTCCCCGGCTGGCAGTTGCAAGCGTAAGGCGTGCCACCAGGTGCTGCTGGAGTAGCCAATGTGGGCGCTGCCGGTTATCGCTTTGCCCTGCTGGAGCAGCGCGTCAAGCGCCTGGGCGGCGTCGAGCTGGCCGTCCGGGTCTTCCAGCAATAGCCGGTGATTGAGCGAGAAAGGACTGCTCAATGCATCATGGGTTGGCTGAATGAGCGGTAATTGTGCTTCTGCCCAGCTCTGCAGGCTGAGTAAGAGAAGCAGGAGGGAGAGCCAGCGAGCCATCCGGGGCACCTCAGGCAGCTATCGTGGGGGCGTGATAACCCGGTTTATTGTCTGCGGTCGCGGATTATATCAGCGTGATGGCATTGTGACGCCATTCTTTTGGCGAGTCGGTTGGTGTGCCGTCCGTGGCACTGTCTAAGTCGGCCCGTGGTGAGCGGAAATTGTGTTCAGCGCATTTGAAATGCGGCGCAAAAGTGCGTTATCGCGCCTTGCGGTGCTCGCCATAGGCTCAGGCGCAGGTCGTATTTTGAGTGGCAGCACTCATCGTAGGCTTGCCAGCATCTACGTGTCCCGACATGCTCGCGCTTCTGCAGTGACCTGTGATATCTGCACAGGCCCGGCTTCAAGCCCGGCGGTCGCCGCGATCGCGAGGGAAGAAAGAGTGTTCGATGAGTGACTATGACCTGATTTTGGTGGGGGCCGGACATGCCCATCTTGGGGTGTTGCGGCGTTGGGCGCTGGTTGAGCGCCCCAAGGGGCGTATCGCTCTGCTCAATTGCGCGACACATGCCTGGTATACCGGGCGATTACCCGGATTGCTGGCTGAGCGTTTCGCCGAGGATGACTGCCAGGTTGCACTGGAGCCTTTGTGTCGCGCTGCTAAGGTGGAGTTGATCGAGTGCGTCATGAGCGGCATGGACGCGGATGCTTGCATATTGCGTCTGGCCGATGGCCGCTCACTGCAGTCACAGTGGTTGTCGCTTGATGTCGGTGCTGGCCTGCTGTCGCCGCCGCAGAGTGGCGATGCCATGCAGGTGCTAGCGACGCGGCCCATTGATGATTTCCTGGCTGGTTGGCGGCAATGGCAGCGAGAGCCTCGGCGCCTGGCCATTTTGGGTGGCACGCCGGGGAGTGTCGAGCTCGCTCTGGCCATTGCCGGGCAGGTGCCCAATCTGGCCCTGTTCTGCGGCGGGCCGCTGCTGCCGGGGCAATCGCTCGGGCTGCGTCTGCGTGCACTGGGCTACTTGCGCCTGTGTGGCGTGCAGGTGCGCGAGCATTGCCCGATAGGGCGGATCGAAGATGACTGGCTGCTCAGCGGTGATGAGCCGGTTTGGCGCGGCCGCCGCCTGCTGCTAGCCAGTGGTGCGCGGGCCTGGCCATGGTTGCGTGCGGCGGGGTTGGCTTGCGATACCGAGGGGTTCGTGGCGATTCATGACAGCCTGCAAAGTCTGTCGCACCCGCAGATTTTTGCTGTGGGTGAATGCGCCACGCTGCGCGATGTGCCGCGCAGTCTTAGTCGTTCCTCGCGCCAGGGGCGGGTGCTGGCGGGCAATCTGCAGGCCGCCTTGCACAATCAGCCGCTGCGCCTGTACCGGGCGCCACGCCAGGGCCTGACGCTGCTGGCCAGCGGCGATGGTGGTGCCTTGCTCGATTGGCGCGGCTGGAGTGCTGACGGGCAATTCTATGGGCGCTGCAAGGACTGGCTCGATCAACGCTTCGTGCGGCGCCATCACCTGGCCGATTAGCTATGGTGTCGTGCCCGAGTACAGGCTAGGCTGCGACCAAAGTGTGATAGCCCCTGTGCTGGCTGGATGATCGAATCAAAGACCGCCTGGCAGGCGCCTAGTGATTGGGCGGCTCGGCGGTCAAGACCGGGTATCTGTATTGTCCGGTGTGATGATCAGGGAGGTTGTCCATGCCACCGTCCGCTCTTAGCGCGTCGCCGCGCACAAGAACAAGAATCGCGAGGTCGGTCATGCAAGCTGCGTTTGTCCGTTCCCCCTTTACCTGTCTGCTGCATGCGCTGGGCTTGGCCGCTTTGATGGTGGCCTACCAGTCGATGCAGTTACCGCTGTATATCAGCGTACCGTCCTTCATGATCCTGGCTCTGTGGCCTTGGCTCGGGCCTTGGCAGCGTCGTGACGAGAGTGCTCCGCTTGCCAAGCCCGCGCCGGGCGGCAGTGATTTCGTCGAGCTGAGCCGTGGCCTGTCGCGCCATACCAGTCACAACGCCCTGTCGGCCGCGCGCGTGGCGCATGCGGTGCAACATTTGGCCGGGCGCCTGCAGTCGCAACTGATGGCTGTGGAGCAGGTCAGCGAAGCGGCTGAGGCGATCACGCTGACCGAACAAGACAGTGCTCAGCGTGCCGAGCAGACCCTGGCAGCCGCACAGCACGTGCGTGCCGCCAGCAGCAGCGGCCAGGCCGAACTGACCCAGGCCATCACTCGCATGCAGCGGCTCAGTGAACAGACCCTGGCCAGCCGTGAATTGATCGACGGCCTGGGCCGCCGTACCGAGCAGATCGAGCAGGTTACCCAGGTGATCCAGTCCATCGCCAGCCAGACCAATCTGCTGGCGCTCAACGCGGCCATCGAGGCGGCGCGCGCAGGGGAGATGGGACGTGGTTTTGCTGTGGTCGCCGACGAGGTTCGTAATCTCGCCGCCCGCACCGCCAGCGCGACCGAGGAAGTCAGCCAGATGGTCGCCGATATCCGCCAGCAGAGCGCAGCGGTGGTCAGCCATATCCAGCAGCAGAGTGGCGAGCTGGAACAGGCCGCACGGCAGATCGAGCGTGCTGGCGAGCAATTGCACGGCATTGCTGCTCAGGCCGAGGAGGTGGAGCAGCAAGTGGCGCGGATCAGTGCCGGCAGTGCAGATAACCACCAGCGTCTGGCCAGCCTGTCGGCGGCTGCGATGCAATTGCGTGGGGATGTGCAGGGCAGCGAGGGGCAGACGCGGCAACTGGCAGGCGCGGCGGAACAACTGGTGGGGCAGGCCGAGACGGTCAGCGAACAGCTTGCCGAGGTGGGGCTGGACGACTATCACCAGCGCATCTACGACCTGGCCCGCGAGGGCGCTACCGCGATTGCGGCGCAGTTCGAGGCGGATCTTGCCGCCGGGCGCATCGCGCTCGATGACCTGTTCGACCGCCAGTACCAGCCGATTGCCGGTACCCAGCCGCAGAAGTACCGCACCCGCTTCGACCAGTATGCCGATCAGGTGCTACCTGGGTTGCAGGAGCCGCTACTCAAGCGGCATGACGGGCTGGTGTTCGCCATCGCCACCACGCCAGAGGGCTATGTGCCGACCCACAATCAGGCGTTCAATCACCCGCAGAGCGGCGACCCGGCGGTCGACACCACCCGTAGTCGCGGCAAGCGCCTGTTCAATGATCGAACTGGCATCCGCTGTGGTAGTCACGGCAAGGCCGTGTTGCTGCAGACCTATATGCGCGATACCGGCGAGCTGATGCATGACCTGTCGGTACCGATTCTGGTGCGGGGGCGGCATTGGGGTGGCTTGCGCCTGGGCTATAAGCCTGAGCCCTGAGCACCCACCGGACTGGCAAGTTTGTGTGTTGGTGAGTTGGCTTATTGATGTTTTGGACGCCGCCTTGAGTGTTCTCAGGAACTCCCTGTTTCGCCCCCCTCGGGCGACTCACTTTTCTTTGAAATGCGCAAAGAAAAGTAAGCAAAAGAAAGCGCACCCCGCCATCCGGGTCTCGCTTCGCTCGACTTCCCTCACTCCGGCACCGCTCCGGGGTCGGCGTACATGGGCCGTCCCTGGTCCATTACGCCTCTCGCGGCATCCATGCCGCTCGTCCCCTGCGCAGTGCCTACGTTCGGCCTCCTGAAGGGGGATTTTCGCGCGCCTGAAACTATCGGTTTCACTCGCAGACCACAGCGGTTTGCTATTGCTCTTGCCAGAGCACTCCCAGCTGCACCTGAGTTACCGCTGGTTCAGGCGCGTGCAGAGCCCGCCCAGGAGGGCGAACGGAATCGTCGTGGAAGAGGTCGAGCGACAGGATGTCGCGAGAGCCACGGAGGGCCATGGATGGCCCATCGTGGCGGGCCTCTGGAACGGCGATGGAGTGAGCGAACCCTCGCGCAGCGAGGGCCGGATGATCGGGCGGAGGGTTTTGGTTACTTTTGTCGGGCCGGCCATCCGGAGCAAAAGTCACTCGCCTGGGAAGGCGAAACTAAAAACATCAGCCAAAACGCGGCAAGCCGGAACGGGCACCCGAACAACCAGCAAGTCACACACAAACTTGCCAGTCCGGTGTCAACCAAGCCTTCTCCCTAAGGAGGCAAAGCAGGCTGGGGCGCCAGCCCGTCGGATCGCTGCTCGCGAGATCGCGAACAGGCTCCGAGTGCCTCAGTCGATAAAGCGCACCTGGCCGTTCTCCAGCGCGGCCACGCGGGCCAGTGATTCCACGCGGTAGCCCTCGCTTTCCAGCAGGGCGCGGCCGTCCTGGAAGGACTTCTCGATGACGATGCCGATACCGGCGATCTGCGCGCCAGCCTGTTGGATCAGATCGATCAGCGCCTTGGCGGCGTGGCCGTTGGCGAGGAAGTCGTCGATCACCAGCACCTTGTCTGTTGCGCTCAGATGGCGGGCGGAGATGGCGATGGTGCTTTCGGTCTGCTTGGTGAAGGAGAACACCTTGGAGATCAGCAGGTCGTCCTTGAGCGTCAGCGACTGGAACTTGCGCGCGAAGATCACCGGGATAGCCAGCTCCAGGCCGGCCATGACCGCCGGGGCAATACCGGAGGCTTCGATGGTGACGATCTTGGTGATGCCCTGGTCGGCGAAGCGTTGGGCGAACTCATGACCGATCTGCTGCATCAGTGCCGGGTCGATCTGGTGGTTGAGAAAGGCGTCGACTTTCAGTACCTGCTCGGACAGGACGATGCCTTCATCACGAATCTTCTGTTTCAGCGTTTGCACGCGATGTTCCTCTCAAGATGAACGTAGCCCGGAGGCAATCCGGGACGGTTTCCCCGGATTGCCTCCGGGCTACGGTGTCGCTTGTTCTGTATCTGCCATCCTAGGCGGCCGTTGTTGCGCGACGTTAAAAATGACTCCCGGTCATTTTTTACGGCCCGCCATCCCTGGCGGCCACCCTTCGGGCCATCGCTGCGCGATGTTAAAAATGACTCCCGGTCATTTTTACGGCCTGCCATCCCTGGCGGCCGCCCTGCGGGCCGTCGCTGCGCGACGTTAAAAATAGCTCCCGGCTATTTTTTCAGCATGGCGCGCATGTTGGCTAGGGCGTCGTTACCACGGGCTGCTTTGACCTGCGCGGGTGCTTCTTCCTGGCCTTCCCATACCAGATCTTCGGGCGGCAGTTCGTCAAGAAAGCGGCTCGGTGTGCAGTCGATCACCTCTCCATACTGCTTGCGCTTGGCGGCAAAGGTCAGTGCCAGATTGCGCTTGGCGCGGGTGATGCCGACATAGGCCAGGCGGCGTTCTTCCTCGATGGTGTCGGCCTCGATGCTGGAGCGGTGCGGCAGAATTTCCTCTTCGAAGCCGATGATATACACCGAGGGAAATTCCAGGCCCTTGGAGGCGTGCATGGTCATCATCTGCACGCCTTCGGCGCCTTCTTCCTCTTCCTGCTGGCGTTCGAGCATGTCACGCAGCACCAGTTTGCCGATGGCGTCTTCGACGGTCATGTCGCCGTCTTCGTCTTTTTCCAGAGTGTTCTTCAGCGCATCGACGAGGAACCAGACGTTGCCCATGCGCGCATCGGCGACTTTGTCGCTGGAGGCGTTCTGGCGCAGCCAGTTCTCGTAGTCGATGTCCATGACCATGCTGCGAATGGCGGCGATGGGGTCGTTTTGCGCGCATTGCTGGCGCACGCCGTCCATCCACCGCTTGAAGCGTGCCAGGCGCTCGGTAAAACGTGCGTCGAGGTGCTCGCCGAGGCCGATTTCGTCGCTGGCGGCATACATCGAGATGTTGCGCTGACTGGCATAGTTGCCGAGCTTTTCCAGGGTGGTCGAGCCGATTTCGCGGCGCGGCACGTTGATCACCCGCAGGAAGGCGTTGTCGTCGTCCGGGTTGACCAGCAGGCGGAAGTAGCTCATCAGGTCCTTCACCTCCTGGCGGGCGAAGAAGCTGGTGCCGCCACTGAGGCGATAGGGAATCTGGTGGTGCTGCAGCTTCAGCTCCATCAGCTTGGCCTGGTAGTTGCCCCGATAGAGGATGGCGAAGTCGCTGTACGGGCGCTGGGTGCGCAGGTGCTCGGTGAGAATCTCCAGGGCCACCCGTTCGCACTCGGCGTCTTCGTTGCGGGTACGGATCACGCGGATCTCGTCGCCATGGCCCATTTCCGACCAGAGCTGCTTTTCGAACACGTGCGGGTTGTTGGCGATGAGGATGTTGGCGCATTTGAGGATGCGGCTGGTGGAGCGGTAGTTCTGCTCCAACATCACCACTTTCAGCGACGGGTAGTCTTCCTTGAGCAGCATCAGGTTTTCCGGGCGCGCGCCGCGCCAGGCGTAGATCGACTGGTCGTCGTCGCCAACCACGGTGAACTGGTTGCGCATGCCCACCAGCATCTTCACCAGCAGGTACTGGCTGGCGTTGGTGTCCTGGTATTCGTCGACCAGCAGGTAGCGGATGCGGTTCTGCCACTTCTCCAGAATGTCGGCGTGTTCCTGGAAGAGTTTGACCGGCAGCAGGATCAGGTCGTTGAAGTCCACGGCGTTGTACGCCTTGAGTGTGCGCTGGTAGTGCAGGTAGACGATGGCAGCGGTCTGTTCCTTCGGCCCACGGGCGTTGGCCAGGGCTTCGTCGGGCAGGATCAGGTCGTTCTTCCAACTGTCGATGAGATTCTTGATCTCATCGGCGCCGTCGTCGCCGGCATACTCCTTCTGCATGATGTCGGTGAGCAGCGCCTTGATGTCGCCGTCATCGAAGATCGAGAAGCCGGGCTTGTAGCCCAGACGCGCGTATTCCTTGCGGATGATGTTCATGCCCAGGTTGTGGAAGGTCGACACGGTTAGGCCGCGCGCTTCGCTGCCCTTGAGCAGGGTGCCGACGCGCTCTTTCATCTCGCGCGCGGCCTTGTTGGTAAAGGTCATGGCGACGATATGCTGAGCGCGGATGCCGCAGTTCTGCACCAGATGGGCGATCTTGCGTGTGATTACGCTGGTCTTGCCGGAACCCGCGCCGGCCAGCACCAGAAGGGGGCCGCCGACGTAGTTCACGGCTTCTTGCTGCCGGGGATTGAGTCGGGACATGGGAGCGCTTGCAGGAAAAATGGGCCGCGCATTCTAACAGGCCTGAGCTTTTCTGCCGCGACCGTCTGGAACTGTGGTCTGGCGCACGCAATACCGCGCCGCCGCGCTTGGCTATTTATCTCGTTGCAGTACCCTGAGCTGGCTTGCCGGTTTTTTGGCAATACCTCAGGATATGCGTCAAATTTCACATGGATGGTATTGATTCATCGTCGATTAAGGCGCGATCAGGCGACCAGAAGTCGTCATCATTCTAGTGTTTTGGGGAGTTTGCTTGTCCACGCCCATCGAACCGGTACGCTTGGTGCTGCTGGCTGATTCGCCAGCCTGGGCCGAGTTGTTGCGAGAAAATCTGAACCTGTTGAACAGCCAGTCGCCGCTGATTACTGCGTCGTCCTGGGAGAGCGCTAGCCGTTTGTTCGAGAATGCTGCCGATGGCCTGCTACTCGCCACGCCGACGCGCCTGCCCGCCCCTGGTAACTGTCCGTTGCCTGTCGTACTGCTGCTTGATGGCGAACCGCAACAGGTGCCCGCAGGTGTCACTGACTGGCTGGTGCGTGACAGCTTGACGCCTGACACGCTGCGCCGCTGCCTGCGCTATGTCCGTGAACAAGGCAACCTCAAGCACACCTTGCAACGCCTGGCCGAGCAGGACTCGCTCACCGGGATCGCCAATCGCCAGGGGCTGCATACCTTACTCGTCGCACGCCTGAGCGAATGCGCCGGGCGTGGCCTGGTGCTCGGCCATCTCGACCTGGACAACTTCCGCCATGCCAACGATGCCCTGGGCTACCAAGGCGGCGATCGCCTGATTTTGCAGGTGGTGGCGCGGATCAAGGCTCTGTTGCAGCCAGGCGATCACCTGGCGCGCCTGGGTAGCGATGAGTTTGCCCTGCTGCTGGATACTCGCCATGACCCGCAGCGTGCCGAGCGACTGGCCGAGTGCATCACCGAAGCGTTGGCCGAGCCTTACTGGGTCGATGGTGAAAGCTTGCTGATCGGCTGCAGCCTCGGCTTGGCTCATGCCCGTGCCGGTGAGGGTGCCGACTCGCTACTGTTGCATGCACACATTGCCATGCAGCAGGCCAAGGGGCAGTACGGTTGTGCTTTCCATGTCTATGACGAGCGCTTCAATCGCAGTGCACGCAGTCAGGCGGATCTGGAAGGTGAGCTGCGTCGCGCCCTGCGCCGCGACGAGCTGGAGCTGCATTACCAGCCACGCCTGTGCCTGGAGAGTGGGCGTATCGTCGGCCTGGAAGCCCTGGTGCGTTGGCAGCATGGCGAACTTGGCCTGCTGGCCCCCAGCGAGTTCGTGCCGCTGGCGGAGGAAACCGGGCTGATCGTGCCATTGGGCTACTGGGTGATTTCTCGTGCCTTGCGCGATATGCAGTGGTTGCGCGGACGTGGCCTGCCTGCACTGCATATGGCGATCAACCTGTCGTTCCGGCAGTTTCAGGACAGCCAGTTACTGTCGACGCTGGGGCGCCTGATCGAGGAGCGTGGTGTGGACGCGCAATGCCTGGAGTTCGAGCTGACTGAAACGGCAGTTATGCGCCGCAGTGACCAGGTGCAGCAGACCATGCTGGCTCTGGGGCGGTTGGGGGTGCGTTTTTCCCTGGATGATTTCGGCACCGGATTCTCGTCTTTCGTGCACCTTAGCAGCCTGCCCATCACCCTGCTGAAGATCGACAAGAGCTTCGTTGCGGGCATGAGCGAGCGCACGGAAAACCACCAATTGGTGCGGGCGATGATCAATCTGGCGCATAACCTCAATCTAGAGGTGGTGGCCGAGGGTGTGGAGAACATCGAGCAATTGGAGATGCTGCGTCAGTTCGGCTGCAACCAAGTGCAGGGTTACCTGATCAGCAAGCCCGTGCCGCTGCCTGAGCTGGCTCGCTTTCTGGTATTTGGCATGCGTCAGCCCTTGCTTGGCGGCGGCGCGTAGGCGCAGGCGTGCATCCGGGCTACGCCAGGCAGGCCTTGTCCTCGATGTCTTGCGAACGCTGCAGGCGCGTTGTTTTCCAGCGAAAGCCCAGCACCAGGCCGGTCGCCGTTACTGCTAGTCCGGCGGCCAGCCCCCACCATACGCCATGCGCCCCCCAACCCAGCGCAAACGCCAGCAGCCAGACCAGTGGTGCGCCGACGCACCAGTAACCGCTCAGGCCGAGCACCAGAGTCAGGCGGCCATCGTTCAGGCCACGAATCGCGCCCATGGCGATGCTCTGCAGGCCATCGAACAGCTCGAACCAGGCGGCGATCGCCAGCAGGCTCACTGCCAGGGTGATGATCTCGGCGAAGGCCGGGTCGTGGCGGTCTAGGAATAGACCGATGATCCATTCCGGTAGCAGCCAGAACAGTAGGGCGAACAGCAGCATCAGCCCGGCGCCAAGCAGCATGCCCAGATGACCGCTCAGGCGCGACATCGCGAGCCGCCCGGCGCCGTAATGCAGGCCGACGCGGAAGGTCACGGCATAGGACAACCCCTGCGGCACGATGAACGCCAGCGCGACGGTCTGCATGGCAATCTGATGGGCCGCCAACGGCACACTGCCCAGCGCGCCCATGCACAGCGTGGCGAAGGTGAACAGGCCCTGCTCGGCCGCATAGGTGCCGCCAATGGGTAGGCCCAGACGCAGCAGCGCGCGTATCTCGGCTCGCTGCGGGCGACCGAGGTGCAGGGGGTAACGGCGGTAGATCGGGGCGACCCGGATATACAGGGCCAGCGCTAGGGCCATGGCAGTACTGACCAGCGCGGTGGTCATGCCAATACCGCGCAGGCCCAGTTGGGGCAGGCCGAACCAACCCTGAATAAGGGCGTAATTGATGGTGAAGTTGGTGACGGTGCCGATGATGCTGATGGCCATGACCGGGCCAGGGTGGCCGATGGCGCTGGTGAAACCGCGCAGCGCCATGAAGGCAAGGTAGCCGGGGAGAGCCAGCGACAAGGGTTGCAGAAACGCCATGGCCTGGCTGGCCGCGTCTGGCGCTTGGCCCAGGTAGGGCAGCAGTGGGGCGAGACCGTTGAGGCCAAGGGCGCTGATGCCAGCCAATAGCAGGGCCAGCCACAGGCCATTGTGTAGCAGGCGTGTGACTCCGGCAGGGTCGTCAGCGCCATGGCGGATAGCGACCAGGCTGCCTACGGCGGCGATCACTCCGCTGCAGAAGATCGAGAAGATAAAGTAGCAGGTCGCGCCCAGCGCGCCGCCGGCCAACTCCTTGGGGCCGAGCATGGCCATCATCAAGGTGTCGGTAAAAATCATCAGCGCATGGGCCAGTTGCGCGGAAATTAGCGGCCCGGCCAGGCGCAGTAGCGCCCGCATTTCGTGTCCGGTGGTAAACGTCATGATGAGTAAATATTAGGCAGGGAATGCTCAGCAGGTTTTCTGATGAGAAGCAGTGGCCGCTATTCTCTGAGTTGTGCCGCCGCGCCACAAAAGGAAAATAGCCATGCTTGGTATTTTAAAAACTCATGAGTCAACGCTATGAATCGACGCTTGCCACCGCTTTATGCCTTGCGCGCCTTCGAGGCGGCGGCGCGTCACGCCTCCTTTACACGTGCGGCGCAGGAGCTGGCCATTACTCAGAGCGCGGTAAGCCGCCATATCCGTACGCTGGAGGAGTATTTCGACTGCCGCCTTTTTGAGCGCCGTGGTCGCAGCCTGCATCTGAGTGAGCAGGCCCGCGCTTTGCTGCCTGGCCTGCGTGAGGGTTTCGACGGCCTGGCGCGGGCCTGTGCAAGCGTGCAGCGCGATGATGGTGTATTGCGCCTGAAAGCCCCCACCACGCTGACCGTACGTTGGCTGTTGGCGCGGCTATCGCACTATCGCCTGGCGTATACCGACGCCGAAGTGCAACTGACCAGCGCTTGGATGGATGTGGATAAGGTGGACTTTCGCCAAGAGCCGTTCGATTGCGCGGTTTTACTCTCGGATGGCAACTTTCCCGACGAGTGGGAAAGCACGTTGTTGTTCCGTGAGTGGTTGATCCCGGTGTGCAGCACGGCGGACGCCGCAGATGGCCCTTGGTCACTGCAACGGCTACAGGCTGCCGAGCAGCTCCATCCGACTGCGGATCGTCGCGATTGGCGCCGTTGGCTGCAGGCCACTGGTCTGCATGACGCCGTCCCTCTGAAGAACGGGCAGATGTTCGACATGCTTGAGCTGGGCATCGTTGCGGCGTCCCGAGGCTATGGCGTGTCGATAGGTGATCTGCTGATGGTCGCCGAGGATGTGGCGCTTGGGCGCCTGGCATTGCCCTGGCCGACCGGCGTTTTCAGCGGGGAGAGCTACTATTTAGTGTGGCCACGGTCGCATCGTGCTCAAGGGCGCCTGCGACGGCTGCGAGAGTATCTACTGGCACAGGTTCAAGCGGTCGCAATGCCTAAGGTCGAGTACCTGGATTAAACGGGTACGACATTTTGATAAAAAATGATGGCCATTTGGCGTATGGCGATTGACTGAACTAAACAGTCAAGTATTCTCGCGCGCTTTCGCCGAGTCATCGGATGACCAGGTTTGATAACGACATTATCTGGTCATCCGCCATCGCCTGCGTTTGGCCAACTCGGAGCCCGCCATGAACCCGCCCCGTTCTCGTATTGCCTTGCAACTGGCTGCCGCGCTTGCGCTGATTCTGGTACTGCTGATCAGTCTTAGCACACTGTTCGCCCTGCGTTCTCTGAACGAGGCCAATCTGTCTACCCGTGCCAAGCACTTGGGGAGTGAGGCCAGCTTACTGGCCGATCAGTTGGAAACCTTCCACGGCAGCTTGCGTGACAGCACTCAGCGTCTTGCCGGGTTGTTCGAACAGCGTTTTAGTCAGGGCTTGCGGGTGCAGGCGGACGAACGGGTGACAGTAGGCAGCATGCAGTCGCCAGCCCTGTACCTCGGTGCTACACGCCTGAACAACGAATTTACCGAGGTCGATGACTTCAAGCGCATGACAGCCGGTGTCGCCACTGTTTTTGTGCGTGATGGTGAGGAATTCATTCGTATTACCACCTCGCTGGCTAAGCAGGATGGCTCCCGTGCGCTGGGTACTGTGCTCGATCACAAGCATCCGGCCTACCAGCGCCTGTTGGCAGGGCAAGGCTACGTGGGGCGAGCGGTGCTGTTCGACCGCTACTACATGACCCAGTACACCCCGGTGCGTGACGCTGGCGGTAAGGTTATCGCTGTGCTCTTCGTCGGCTTCGACTATACCGATGCGCAGAACCTGCAACTGCGTAAGCTGAGCGAGTTCCGTATCGGCAGCACCGGCTCCCTGGCGCTGTTGGACGAGCAGGGCAAGTGGTTGGTCAAACCGGCCGGTGCAGGTGTTCTGGACAGCTTGCCCACTGAGCTGAGTACACTGCTTTCGCGCACCGGCAAGGGTGGTTTCTGGCATGACGGCCAGCAGGAGTTCTACAGCGTGGCCATGCCGTTCCCTGGTGGCCCATGGGTCGTGCTGGCGAGTATGCCGCGCGAGGAAATTCAGGCCGTCACCTGGAGTGTCGGTACCCAGCTCGCCATTGGCAGTGCTATTACCCTGCTGCTGGCGGTGATCGCCGTGGTCTGGCTGCTGCGGCGCAAGCTGCGCCCACTGGAAGACCTGGTACAGCAGGCGCATGCCCTGGGGGCTGGCGACCTCAACGCGCGCTTGGTGCTTTCTAGCAATGATGAAATTGGCATGCTGGCCGGTAGCTTCAACCAGATGGGAGAAGCCCTGTCGACCATGGTGTCGCACATCCGCCATGCCGCACAGGATGTCAGTGCCCGCGCGCAGAGTCTCTCTAGCTTGTCCCACGAGGCCTATACCGGAATTGATCAGCAGTCCGGCGAGATCAGCAGCATGGCTGGTGCGGTCGAGGAGTTCAGCGCCACATCGCAGGATATCGCCGACAACATGCGTGATACCGAGCGTTTGGCCAGTGAAAATGCCCAGCAGACCCGTATGGGCCGCACCTCCATGGATCAGGCGTCTGAAGCGCTGGTGCAGATTGCTGAGGCGCTGAATGAGACTTCGCAGGTAATCGATAGCCTTGGGCAGCGCTCGCAGGAAATCGGCGGCATCGTCAGCGTAATCACCGCCATTGCCGACCAGACCAACCTGCTGGCGCTCAATGCCGCCATCGAGGCCGCTCGGGCTGGCGAGCAGGGGCGCGGTTTCGCTGTGGTCGCCGATGAGGTGCGCAACCTGGCTGGCCGTACCCGTGAGGCGACCAATGAAATATCGGCGATGATCGGCAGCATCCAGAGTGAGACCAGCAGTGCTATCGCGACCATGGAACAGGGCCGCAAATTGATGCAGGAAGGTCTCGAGCGCAACTCCAAGGTTGCCACTGCGCTGGCGCAGATCACCGAGCGCAGCAGCGCTGCCGGTGAGCAGTTCACCGCCATCACCACCGCCACAGATGAGCAGAGCCGCACCGCTACCGTGCTCAGCGGTAACCTGCAGAGCATTGCCCATGCCAACAGTGAGCAGCGTGAAGTCGTGGCCAACCTGGCACAAACCGCCAGCGCCCTGGATCAGGTCGCCGCGCAGTTACGTCAGGAGGTCGAGCGCTTCCGCTGAGGCAATTAACCCTGGCTGGGGCGGTATTGCAGCGCCTCGGCCACATGTTGGCGAGCGATGACGTCAGCCCCGTCCAGATCCGCCAGGGTGCGTGCCACCTTGATAACCCGGTGGGCGGCACGCAGCGATAGGCCTAAGCGTTCGCAGGCGTTTTCCAGCCACTGGCGGTCGGCGTCCTGCAGGTGGCAGTGCTGGCGCAGGCCGGGCAGGTCGAGGAACGCGTTGGCTACACCTTGGCGCCGTAGCTGGCGCTGACGCGCGGCGGCGACCTTGGCTGCCGCTTGTGCCGTGGTTTCGCCGTCCTGACTGCTGGCCTGTAAGGCCGTGCTTTCGCGGGCTACGGTCAGGTGCAGGTCGATGCGGTCGAGTAGTGGTCCGGAGAGTTTGGCGCGGTAGCAGTTTGGTCCGACGATCAAATCAGCGGTGTACAACCTGAAAGGATGTCGAGCCTGCTGGAAATGGCGTAAAGATACCAATAGGCCGGTTTCTCTGGTCTGCATTACCCCATTGCGAGAGGTACTGACCGCATATTCTTTGTGCTGGTCACCTCGCCACGTTTTGTTTTCAGGTCAGAATTGGGTTTTTAGGGGTGCCCCTAGATGGCGGCACTGGCCAGAACCTTGAGAAGAATTATCCACAACAATCTGAAATCATGGACTTGATCAAGTGGTGATTGACGTGGATTGTGGGTTAATGTATACGGTCTGCGTCATGTTTCAGCCATCATGGCCTTGGACTCGTTACTAAAAGGAATTAGTCATGACGCAAAAAATCTTGCGTTACGCCTTCTCGTTCATAATTTCTATATTTTTATCAATATTCTCCTCGTTTGGGCATACGGCAGAGTCTTTCAATTCTGCCGACTTGGGTTTGTATCAAGATCCTGGTTTTTCTTTGAAACGTGCGTTCGGCGTGAGTGAAAGCGTAGATCGAGTAGACCCATTTACGGGTGCGCTGAAAATAGTCCACAAGGATCTCGTAGTTCCAGGCAATGGTGGTCTAGATATAGAAATTATCCGTAACTATCAGGGCGTCACCAATAGAGCAGGCCCATACAGTAATGGTTACACTGGTCGAACGCCGTTCGGAACAGGTTGGGACATCCACTTTGGTCGGGTCTGGGTGTCAGAAACATATAAATCACTGGCTGCCGGTTCAAATAATAAAGTCTGTCAAATAGGTCAGGTTGCCACCAACCTGAATCCAGTGTTGGAATTGCCGGATGGCTCTCGTGAAGTTCTTGCCAACGGTAATGGTTCAACTCAGGCGTTTATTACCAAGTCCCGTTGGATTGCAACGTGCCTACCTGTTTCCGAGAACAAGGGGTATGGTGGGATCATCCTCCATTCTCCTGAAGGTTTGAAATATACGTTCAATCTCAAGGGTACTGTTGCTCCAGGGCTTCAGTTTCGTACCTATTTTGTTACCCGTATAGAAGACTTATCGGGGAATAGGCTGGATATCGATTACAACATTACATCTGCTAATCTTTATGCCCCCCATCATCTGCTCACTCGCGTCAGCGCGTCAGATGGACGTACGGTTACGTTTAATTACCAGAATGCTTCGTCCAATAAAGCGCTTATTTCCAGTATCAGTAGCGGGAGCAGAGTTGTTAGTTATACGTTCTCTGATGCCGCTTACAGCGTGGGAGCTAAGGCGCAATATCTGACCCGCGTCTCCAATCCTGATGATACAGATTGGCGTTATACCTACAACGATAGTAATACGATAGTAGGGACGTCAGCGGGGCGCTTTTCGATGGGAACCATGAGGACTCCGTTAGGTTTAAATGTTAGTTATAAGTACGACTATAAGCAGATGGGGGCTGATCCTTCTGATAAGGTTAATATTGTCACGGAGCGCCGGATATCTTCGATTCGTGGAGGCTCTCATGGTGCTTATACATGGAGTTATACCTATACCAAGGGTTTCAATAAGAATGATGTGACCGTCGAGAAAGGTCCTGATCAATGCATACGTTATGAGCATGTTGGTGCTAATAGCATCGCCAACGGAGTTTCCGCAGTGGATAGAGGTCTATGGACCATCGGTCTACTAATGAGGAAGGAAATATCCAAGAGTTGTAATGGAGCGCTTCGTTCAGAAACGTATTCGTGGGATTCACAGAATATTTCCGTGCAAAATGAAATGCGCCGCTACAGCTTGCTGGTTGAGAACTATACGCGTGCCCCTGTCTTGGCAAAGAAGGTTATTAGTCAGTCGGGTACCTATACGACTAGCTACACCTATGACTCCAATGGTCAGCCCGTAACAGTAGTGGAAAGTGGAGATAAATCGAGAACAATCACTAACAGCTATACCTTGCCTGGCGGTAAATGGGTGCTTGGCAAGATCGCTTCACAAACTACCTCCGGCGTAACAGGTAGCATCAAATACAGCTATACTTCCAGCGGCAAAGTTTCTCAGG
Organism: Pseudomonas sp. 8Z; assembly: GCF_902506535.1. Classification (GTDB taxonomy): domain Bacteria; phylum Pseudomonadota; class Gammaproteobacteria; order Pseudomonadales; family Pseudomonadaceae; genus Aquipseudomonas. Next base: position 1,771,337 of record NZ_LR733827.1, on the reverse strand, counting down.
AAAGTCGCTATGGCGTGGTGACAAAGTATACTTATACTGGCTCTGGAGACTTGAATTCACTAACCGACGCCAACGGTCGGGTGACGCGCTATGAGAATTACTACCGAGGTGTCCCGCGCAAGGAAACCTACCCTGATGGCGGTGTTCTCACTCGGACGGTGAACGAGTCAGGAACAGTTGCCTCTGTTAAAGATGTCATGGGTCAAACTACCAGTTATACCTACGACAAGGGTGAACGGCTGACCAGTATTACCCCGCCCAAAGGCGCTGCTTCAAAAACAATTATCAACTACAGCTTTGGCAGCAATAATATCGAGACATTGACCCGTGGCGCATACAAACGGGTTCGTGAGTACAATGAACTTGGCCAGTTACTGAAACAGACCGAAAGTGGCGGTGCGACAGTTCAGCCCATCATTGTCACGGCGACCTATTCGCCAGCGGGGCAGCGCACTTTCCAGTCCAATCCCAATTTCTCCTCTGTATCGGCATCGGGTGAAAGGTTCGAATATGACGCCTTGAACCGACTGACCAAGACCACTCATGCCGATGGTTCCACCATCAGCCTGAGCTATGGCTCCAAGACGATAACTACGACCGATGAACGTGGTAATGCCACCGTACGTGAGTACGTTGCCTTCGGCGACCCGGATGAACGCCACCTTGTCAAGGTCACCGAACCGGGCAGCAACGTCACCAGCATCACCATTGACAACCTCGGGCGCACGACGGCCATTGCCCAGGGCGGCCTGAGCCGCGCCTACACCTATGACGCCAAGGGCTTTGTCGCCAGCGAGAGCAACCCGGAAACTGGCACGACTGCCTACACCCGCGATGGCGTTGGCAACGTACTCAGTAAAAAGGTGGGTACCACCGCAGCGGATCAATATGCCTACGATGCACGCAATCGCCTGAAAAAGATCACCTATGCCGACGGCACCGCACTCGAATACGGCTACGACCTGGCAGGAAGGGTGCTTTCTGAGGTCTTCGCGGGAACAGACAGGCGTTACACCTATGACAGTCATGGCAATCTGCTGAGCGAAACCCTGAAGTTGACGTCGCTGGGCAAGGGCTATGCCGCAGCCTATGCCTACAATGCGCTCGATGCGCTGACCGGTGTCGGTTACCCGAGTGGCCTCCTGGTGGAATTGGCACCAAACACTTACGGCCAGGCGACCAAAGTGGGGGATTTCGCCAGTACGCTGAGTTATCACGCCAACGGCAGCCTGAAAGGGCTGACCTACGGTAACGGTCGCAGCCTGAGCATCAGCCTGGATGCCAACCGCCTGCGTCCTACCCAGCGTTCAGTCGGTGGCAGCGATACCCTGTTGGCCCTGCAGTATGGCTATGACGCGACCAGTAATCTCACAAAAATTACTGATCTGCGGGATGCGGCCTATACCCAAACTCTGGGTTACGACGCCCTTAACCGCTTGGTCAGCGCTACCGGGGCCTGGGGCGCGGACAGCTTCGCCTACAACGCCCGTGGCGATATTACCAGCCGAAAGCTGGGCAGCCAGACTACGACCTATGCTTACGATGCGAAGGGCCGCCTGGCCAGCTTGAGCGGCGGTCTATCGGCGACCCTGAGTTACGACGCCAAGGGCAATGTCCTGCAAGCCCGTAGCACGTATGCCTATGACAGTGCGGGCCAACTTAGCAGCCTGTGCATCCAGCCCAAGGCCAACTGTGCCAGCGCACCCGATCAGCGCTTCAGCTATGACGGCAAGGGCATGCGGGTGCTGCTGGAGCAGGCTGATGGTGCCCGTACCGTCAGCTTCTACGGTCAGCTGGGCTTGATGCTGGAAGAGGATCTGTCTACTGGTAAGCGCAAGGAGTACATCCATGCAGGCGGTGAACTGATCGCCCACGATGGCAGCGACGGCCGACTGTATTACCACAACGATCACCTGGGCTCTCCAGTGGCGACGAGCAACGCCCAGGGCGAACTGGAATGGCGTGCACACTTCAGACCTTACGGTGAGCGGCAGGCGGAGGGTGGAGCGGATGTAGGCAGCATCGGCTATACGGGGCATATGCAGGACGATGCCAACGGTCTGGTGTATGCCGGAGCGCGGTACTACGACCCCGTCGTGGGGCGTTTTCTGGCCATTGATCCAGCTGAGGTTAATCCGGAAAGTGCGATTAGTTTCAATCGTTACGTTTATGCTAATAACAATCCTATGCGCTTCATCGACCCTGATGGGCGTATGTCGGAGGAGTTGCCTGGAAGTGGGCCTTCGGTGCCGGGGTTTGAGACGAGAATCTTTGTGGGTGACGGTGCGTTGGGCCCTATTACTGGCACCACGCGAGGCCTGACTCCGCAGGGAGAGTTGGTTAATAGTGGGCCTGTTAAAAGTACTGGTGTTGTAAGTAATGTAGGTCGAGCCGGAAAGCAGTCCCGACTGCGTGAATTGGCAAATGATGATAGGTTAGGAAAAGCGGATCGTGGATGGATAAAACAGGAGATCAACTCGATTGAGCGTGGTCAGCGATCAAGTATTCGAAATCCGCCTGGAAAAGATCTCGCTCATGAACGTGGGCGAGAGGCGGCCAAGGGTTATAGCTATAAGCATTCTAACCTTCAAGATAGAGATCTACATCGGCTTCAGCATAAATACGATGACTTTGGGCGTGCCAATAGAGAACGCCCTTTAGATTAAGAGGTGGAAGATGAGAATAAACCCTAAACAGCTAGCGGCTATAATTGCTTTGACGGGTGAGGAGCGGTATCAGTATTTTGTGAAGGTTGTCTCGGACTGGCAGGAAGTATGGGGCCTCTATATGGAGGGATGGGCTCTTGCTGGCACTGATGATGGAGCGACTGTTTTCCCGATGTGGCCGGCTAAAGAATATGCTGAAGCCTGTGCTGAAAATGAATGGGCGGGGTATGAGCCAAAATCTTTTAGCTTGGATGAGCTCTTGAATGATCTGCTACCTAGGCTAAAATCTGATGGAATGCTTCCAGGGGTTTTCTTTGTTTTGAGTGGAAAAGGTGTTACACCAAGTGTTGATCAATTAGCTCTTGATATCAAAGTTGAATTGCAGAATTACTAGGTTAAAGTTGCTGGCGAGGAGATAGATGAGCGCTTTTTGTTCAGTGACTTGATGCGGATGAAGGTGCCCTTAGTCGGTTTCTTTCTATTTCAGGCTTCGTGCGGGTTAATAACTGGCAACGGTGGATAGCGCTTTGCTTATCCACCCTTCTTTGAAAGTGCGGGTTATACCGGATTCGAGAAGCGACTCGAGTATGAAGGGCGCGAAGTCTTTTGGCAGATTGCAGCGCATCGTAGCACGTATAAGAAGCTGGGCAAGATCAACCCGCTCTACAACGCCAAGCGCAATATTGAGAAAGCCGGGGCCCAAGTGCATTCCAAGGTTGAACACCTATTCCGGGTGATCAAGCGGCAGTTTGGTCATGTGAAAACGCGCTTCCGAGGCCTGGTGAAGAACGGGACTCAGCTGATGACCTTGTTTGCCCTGTCGAACCTATGGATAGCGCGCCGACATTTGCTGACTACCGCAGGAGAGGTACACCTGTAATATGGGGAATGGCCGCTACGAGGTGCTCGTGACGGCCCAAAACGGAGAGCTGAGCGGACAAACTGACCGGTTTTGATTGGTGGGTGCGTTCAAAATCGGCAGAGGCCGAAGTCAACACGGAAATGTAGGGCTACTTCAGACCATCCCTGAATGGCAGGTATCAGCCGCCACTATGTTCTCTTCGTCGTGTAGACGTTTGCCCGCCAGAGTTATGCCCGCAACATCGGCTGCCGTAACATGGCCGTGATGCAATAATCCTGACTCCACATCGCCCCGATATGCGTCTTGGTACCGCAATAATAATGGCTGTTTTTCTTGGTTTGGTATGGAAGTGTATTATGAGTCGGCGAGGGCATCTGCTTCATTGGCAAGCGCGTGGGATCCCCTGTCTCAAAAATGACTGAATTTTTGATCCTTCTTTATTGAAAGTCTATCGTGGCGTTCTCTTGTCTATCGAATAGCTTATGGCGATCGCGAGGCAGGATGCTGGGGTAACCTTGTTCACTGGTTCCATTGCTGAGGATATGAAGGTCGCTGTATTTCTTGCCCGATAGTGCTGCAAGCCCTGCGCTGTCTCGTATTACGGTGGGTCGCAGGAAAACCATTAGATTGCGTTTGACGTGTGACTCACGAGTGGATTGGAACAGGCGGCCCAGCAACGGTATATCTCCGAGCAAAGGCACCTTGGAGATAGACTCTGTAACATCGTCCTGAATGAGTCCGCCAATCACAATTACCTGGCCGTCCTCCGCGAGTACGGTGCTTTTGATCATGCGCTTGTTGGTCACCAGGTCTACGGCTTGGGCATTGAGGCTTGTACTGGGGGCGATGGATGAGATTTCTTGTTCAATGGCCAGTCTCAGCGTTGCACCTTCATTGACGCTGGGGGTTACTTTGAGGGTGACGCCAATGTCTTTACGCTCAATGGTGGTGAAGGGGTTTCCTGCGCCTGATGCATCGGTCGTGTAGGAGCCTGTTTGAAAGGGAACGTTTTGCCCAACAAGGATCTCCGCTTGCTGGTTGTCCAAGGTAAGTAGGCTTGGAGTAGATAGCAGATTACTCTTGGTATTGGCAGATAATGCGGTGATCAGAGCGCCGAAATTGTCACTGCCAATGCCTAGAATTGCGCCGTCAGGAAGGCTGCTGGGGAGTTCATCGTTTTGAATGGCTTGTAAAACGGTGCCCACAGAGAGACCAGTGCCCGTAAAATTACTGCCGCCTAAACTGCCGAGCCCGCCACTCTGGCTGCGCGCGTCAACCGCCCATTGCACTCCTAGCGCGTCGGTAATATCACCGGATACTTCGACAATTGCTGCTTCGACCATGACCTGAGTACGCGGAATATCCAACTGGCGTACGATTTCCTCAAGAGCGATAAGCGTATCTGGGGCAGCCAGCAGAACCAGGGCGTTGAGGCTTTCATCTGCACGAATGAGGATGCTGGATGGATTGGTAATTGCCTTTCCTCCATGGTCTTTCAGGCCTTCAGATAGGGCGCTGAGCGTATCTGCTAGGGATTTGGCATCGCTGTGACGTAGACGAATGACGCGAGTGCTGTTTGAGCGGCTGGATGGTGTATCCAGCGACTGTGCCAGTGTGACTAGTTTGGAACGGGCATCTGCTGGCCCAATTAGGATCAGGCGGTTAGTCCGTGCATCGGCCACTATTTGGGTGGTACTCGTCCCCTTGGCTTGGCCGCGCTCCATGCTTGTATTGAGCACTTCTGCAATATCCATGACCCAGGCATGCTGCAGGGGAAGAACGGTGTAATCGTTTGAACTGTTCTGGTCAAGCTGATTCAATAATTGTTCGATACGAGTTATGTTGGCGCTGCGGTCACTGATGATGATTGCGTTGGCCGAGGTGACTGCCGTCAAGTAGCCATATTCCGGAACCAGTGGCGTCACCAATGGAATGAGATCTGCTACCGGGATATGTTGCATCTGTATTAGCCGGGTTTCTAAGCGATCAGGTGCCGGTCGACCATTATCAGCCTCTGTTTTAGCTTCTGTATTTGGAATGATGCGAGCTTGATCACCTTGGCTCAATACAGTGAACTCATGCGTGGCCATCACTGACAGAAACAGTTGGTAGACCTCGGTGCCCCCCAGAGGGGTGCTGGAAATAACGGTGACCTGACCACTTACACGGGGGTCAATTATAAATGTTTGACCGGTAATATCTGCTACCTGATCAATGAATTCGCGGATGTCCGCGCCTTTGAGATTTATAGTCCAGCTTTCATCTTGCTGGATTGTGCTCGGTAAGCGTTGACTCGACTCGGCGAATAGAGATAGTGGAGTCATTGCTAAGCTGATGAAAATACATAGTGTTAGTTTTCGGGAGAATGCGTTCATTATTAAAAATGCTTCCGTAGGCTATTCGGAGGATACCGTAGTGTTCCTGTCTGCTTGCGCAATGTATGTAACGTATGAGTCTGCGATGGCGGTAAAGGTTTTCGCTTTGCTCGGTGGTTTGATATGTGTCGGGATGGCCAGAAATAGACCACTGTTCATAATGCCGGCGTATCGTCATTAATTGTCGGCATGCTACCCGCAGGTTCGATAAAGCAAGGCGAAGGTCATTACTTCATTGGGATTCTCGGGGTAATGGGTGTGTCGTATTTCGCCAGCATCTGGACGTTAAACTCAGGATTTTCTTGCCACTCAGCTCGTTCCTGGCCGGTACTGCAACGCTTCGGCCAGGTGCTGGCGGGCGATGGCGTCGGTGCCCTCCAGGTCGGCCAGAGTACGCGCTACCTTGATAACCCGGTGGGCGGCACGCAGCGATAGGCCTAAGCGTTCGCAGGCGTTTTCCAGCCACTGGCGGTCGGTGTCCTGCAGGTGGCAGTGCTGGCGCAGGCCAGGCAGGTCGAGGAACGCGTTGGCTACACCTTGGCGCCGTAGCTGGCGCTGACGCGCGGCGGCGACCTTGGCTGCCGCTTGTGCCGTGGTTTCGCCGTCCTGGCTGCTGGCCTGTAACGCCGTGCTTTCGCGGGCTACGGTCAGGTGCAGGTCGATGCGGTCGAGTAGTGGGCCGGAGAGTTTGGCGCGGTAGCGCTGGATTTGATCTGGCGTGCAACGGCAGCGGTTGCTGGGGTCGCCCAGATAGCCGCATGGGCAGGGGTTCATCGCCGCGACGAGCTGAAAGCGCGCGGGGAAGCGAACCCGGTCACGGGCTCTGGCAATCACGATATGACCGCTCTCTAGCGGTTCGCGCAGTACCTCCAGCACCTTGCGGTCGAATTCCGGCAACTCGTCCAAAAACAAAATGCCTTTATGGGCCAAGGTAATTTCGCCTGGCTGTGGACGACTGCCGCCACCGACCAGCGCAGGCCCAGAGGCACTATGATGGGGCGTTCTGAACGGACGCTGCGGCCAATGTTGCAGGGGCGTATGACTGGCGACGGAGTGAATAGCCGCCACCTGCAGGGCCTCGTCTTCCTCCAGCGGTGGCAGCAAGCCTGGTAGGCGGCTGGCCAGCAGCGTCTTACCGGTGCCGGGTGGGCCGCTGAGCAGCAGATTGTGCGAGCCCGCCGCCGCCACCAGCAGTGCGCGCTTGGCGGCCAACTGGCCTTGGACTTCGGCCAGATCGGGGTAGGGCAGGCTCTGCCTGAGCAGTCCTTGGGCCTGATAAGGCTCTAGCGGCTGGCTGCCGCTCAGGTGCCCGGCCACTTGTAGCAGGTGCTCGACAGCGATGATTTTCAGACCCGATGCCAGACTGGCTTCTTCGGCATTGGCTCGCGGCACCAGCAAGGTGCGTCCGGCCTCGCGTGCGGCCAGGGCCGCCGGTAATGCACCTTGTACTGGGCGCAACGCACCGGAAAGCGCCAGTTCGCCCAGGCATTCGTATTCGTCCAGCGTATCGGCAGGTATCTGACCGCTGGCGGCGAGTATGCCCAGCGCAATCGCCAGGTCGAAACGGCCACCATCCTTGGGCAGATCAGCCGGCGCCAAATTGAGTGTGATCCGACGATTCGGGAAATCGAAGGCGCTATTGAGAATGGCGCTACGAACGCGATCCTTGCTTTCCTTCACTGCAGTTTCCGGTAGCCCTACCAGAGTCAGAGCGGGCAGGCCGTTGGCCAGGTGGGCTTCGACCGTGACGGGCGGTGCTTCGACACCGACTTGGGCACGGCTGTGGACGATGGCCAGGGACATGATCGCTCCTTGATCAAGTAGGGGCTGTGCCTGTAGAAGCGGCTTCAGCCGTGACGCCTGTTCGCGGCTGAAGCCACTCCTACAACATAGTCTTAGTCTGCGGCAGTGAGCTTGGCTTCCAGTTCGACGACCTTGGCTTCCAGTGCCTCCAGGCGAGCGCGGGTGCGAGCCAGTACCACCATCTGGCTGTCGAACTCTTCACGGCTCACTAGATCCAGCTTGGCGAAACCACTTTGCAGCAATGCTTTGAACTGGGCTTCCAGTTCGGCCTTTGGCAGCGGGCTATCGCCGCTGAACAGGCGTGAGGCGTGGCTACTGAGGGTGTCGAGCAGGGCTTTGGGCGGCAGCATGGTCAGGTTCCAAATAAAGATGCGGCAGTGTAGCACGCAGCCTTGAGGAGACTAGGCGATGCGGCTTTGCACAATTTATGAGCAGCGCTGCTGAGTGGAGTGGTCGTTTTTGGTGCGTTAGTTGCTGGCTGATCGCCTGAAAAGCTCCGCGCATACGGCCAATGGCCTGATACACGGCCTTTCTTTAGAGCTGGCAAGCTTTCTGCTTAACCCCTTGTGACGCATGCACCGATGCAGTACCGGGGCGTCAGGCGAAGCGCGGGAAGTGGTTCGTCGGAAGCGGTTGGTGGGTATCGGCCTGGCCCGGTTGGGGCGGTCGGTGCATTACAAAAGCCGGACACTGCGCTTAGACTTGTCATGGGCCGAAAATTCCTGGGGCAAGTCCACCTAACACGGGAGAAAGTTTCATGAAGCTAGTCACTGCCATCATCAAGCCGTTCAAGCTGGACGACGTACGCGAGTCGCTGTCGGAAATCGGCGTGCAAGGCATCACCGTTACCGAGGTCAAGGGCTTCGGTCGTCAGAAGGGCCACACCGAGCTGTACCGTGGTGCTGAATATGTCGTCGACTTCCTACCCAAGGTCAAGATCGATGTCGCCATCGCTGATGATCAGCTCGATCGCGTGATCGAGGCCATCACCAAGGCGGCCAACACCGGCAAGATCGGTGACGGCAAGATCTTCGTGGTCAACCTGGAGCAGGCGATTCGTATTCGTACCGGCGAAACCGATACCGACGCGATCTAAGCCCCGCGCCCCACCCCAGAATCGTCCCAGGAGTTAAATCATGACTCTGCGAAAAATCGCAGGGCTTGGAGCCCTTTTGTCTCTGCTTTCCCCGGGGCTGGCCATGGCCGCGGAAACAACGCTGAATTCCGGCGATACAGCTTGGATGCTGACCGCCACTGCGTTGGTTCTGTTCATGACCATCCCGGGCTTGGCCCTGTTCTACGCCGGTATGGTGCGTTCGAAGAACGTGCTGTCGGTAATGATGCAGTGCTTCGCCATCACCGGCCTGATCAGCATTCTTTGGGTGATCTACGGCTACAGCCTGGCTTTCGATACCACCGGCATGGAGAAGGGCGTCACCAACTTCCATTCCTTTGTGGGCGGTCTGGACAAGGCATTCTTGAGCGGTCTGACTGTTGATAGTCTGGTTGCAGCTTTCCCTGAGAGCGTCTTCATCACCTTCCAGATGACCTTCGCCATCATCACTCCGGCGTTGATCGTCGGTGCTTTCGCCGAGCGTATGAAGTTCTCCGCGATGCTGGTGTTCATGGGCGTCTGGTTCACCCTGGTGTATGCCCCGATTTGCCACATGGTCTGGTCCGGCGACGGTGCCTTCCTGTGGGATGAAGGCGTGCTGGACTTCGCCGGTGGCACCGTGGTGCACATCAACGCCGGTATCGCCGGTCTGGTCGCCTGTCTGGTGCTGGGCAAGCGCAAGGGCTTCCCGACCACGCCGATGGCGCCGCACAACCTGGGCTACACCCTGGTCGGTGCCGCCATGCTGTGGATCGGCTGGTTCGGCTTCAACGCCGGCTCCGCAGTTGCCGCCAACGGCACCGCCGGCATGGCCATGCTGGTCACTCAGATCGCCACTGCTGCTGCGGCGCTGGGCTGGATGTTCGCCGAGTGGCTGACCCATGGTAAGCCGAGCGCACTGGGCATCGCCTCCGGCGTGGTTGCCGGTCTGGTTGCCATCACCCCGGCCGCAGGTACTGCAGGCCCCATGGGTGCTCTGGCCATCGGCCTGGCGGCCGGCGTGATCTGCTTCTTCTGCGCCACCAGCCTCAAGCGCAAGCTGGGCTACGACGACTCGCTGGACGCCTTTGGTGTGCACGGTGTCGGCGGCATCGTCGGCGCCATCCTCACTGGCGTATTCGCTGCGCCTGCCCTGGGTGGCTTCGGCACTGTCGAGGACATCGGTGCGCAGGTCTGGACTCAGTTCGTCGGCGTGCTGGTCACCGTGGTCTATACCGGCATCGTCACCTTCGTAATTCTCAAGGTGATCGATGTGGTGATGGGCCTGCGCGTCAGCGAGGAAGAAGAGACCGTCGGTCTCGACCTGGCTCAGCACAACGAGCGCGGTTACATCCTGTAAGTAGCTGAGGCCTGCCGGGTTCCGGCGGGCCTTCACATGGAGTGCGTCCGGCGCCAACCCGGACGCCTCTACCGAAGAGCGCATAGATAAGCGCGCCGGCAAGAGGTGAACAATGGACAACACAGCATTGACTGCATTGCAGTACGGCTTCGACACCTTCTACTTTCTGATCTGTGGGGCACTGGTGATGTGGATGGCGGCAGGTTTCGCCATGCTCGAATCCGGCCTGGTGCGTGCCAAGAACACCACCGAGATCCTGACCAAGAACATCGCTCTGTACGCGGTTGCCAGCGTCATGTACCTGGTGATCGGCTATCACATCATGTACTCCAGCCCCGAGGGCGGCATCCTGCCGAGCCTGGGGTTCCTGATCGGTGACGAGAACACCGTCGAAGCCGTCCTGGCCGGTGGCGACGATGCCCCGTACTACTCGGCCCGTTCCGACTTCTTCTTCCAGGTAGTGTTTGCCGCGACCTGCATGTCGATCGTCTCCGGCGCCGTGGCCGAGCGTATGAAGCTGTGGGCCTTCCTGGCCTTCGCCGTGGTCATGACCGGCTTCATCTACCCGGTACAGGGCTTCTGGAAATGGGGTTCGGGCTTCCTCAACGAAGCCGGCTTCCTCGACTTCGCCGGTTCCGGCGTGGTGCACATGGCCGGCGCTGCTGCCGCTCTGGCCGGTGTGCTGCTGTTGGGTGCGCGTAAAGGCAAGTACGGCGCCAATGGCCAGGTCAACGCCATTCCGGGCTGCAACCTGCCGCTGGCGACCCTCGGCACCTTCATTCTGTGGATGGGCTGGTTCGGTTTCAACGGTGGCTCGCAACTGAAGATGAGCACCATCGAAGACGCCAACGCCGTGGCCCAGGTGTTCACCAACACCAACATGGCCGCTGCTGGTGGCCTGATCGCGGCGCTGATCGTAGCTCGTATCCTGTTCGGCAAGGCCGACCTGACCATGGCACTGAACGGCGCATTGGCTGGCCTGGTGGCGATTACCGCCGAGCCGCTGACTCCGAGCGCGCTGCAGGCGACGCTGATCGGTGGTGTCGGTGGCGTGCTGGTGGTGTTCTCCATCCTCGGCCTGGACAAGCTCAAGCTCGACGACCCAGTCGGTGCCATTTCGGTGCACGGCGTAGTTGGCATCTGGGGCCTGCTGGCCGTCTGTCTGACTAATAGCGACGCCTCGCTGGGCGCTCAGTTGCTGGGTATCGGCAGCATCTTCGCCTGGGTGTTCATTGCCAGCCTGATCGTCTGGAGCATCCTCAAGGCGGTGATTGGCCTGCGTGTCAGCGAGGAAGAAGAGTACGAAGGCGTGGATATCGCCGAGTGCGGTATGGAAGCCTACCCAGAATTTACCGGCAAGAAGTAATCGCCGGAGTAAAAAACAAGGGCGCCTTTCGGCGCCCTTTGTTTTTTCTGCGAGCGCGCTAGAATGCGCGCGCCGAAGCCTGGGAGATGTGCCATGTGGATGCAGCGCACCCTCGAACTGTCGCCGCGTAGTCGCGGCTTCCATCTGGTGACCGAAGAGGTTGTCAGAGGTTTGCCTGAACTGACGCAAATACGTGTAGGTCTGTTGCACTTGTGGCTGCAGCACACATCCGCGTCGCTGACAGTTAACGAGAACGCCGACCCGGCTGTGCGCCGCGATTTCGAGCGGTTCTTCAACCGCCTTGTGCCGCAAGGCGAGTCGGGTTACGAGCACGATTACGAAGGGCCGGATGATTTGCCAGCGCACTTCAAGGGCAGCCTGCTGGGGTTTCAACTGCAGTTGCCGATACAGGATGGGCGCCTGGCGTTGGGTATGTGGCAGGGTATCTACCTCGGCGAGCATCGCGACCATGGTGGTGCGCGTCGGGTGGTGGCAACGCTGCAGGGCGAGGCGATTTGAATTTTTTCTGGCTGGGCAGTGAAGGCTGCGCGACTGGTCTATAACTAACCTGCTTTTCGCAAGTCATGAGGTTGAACATGAGCGACGAAGACCTGGAACAAGACGATCTGGAAGCCTCCGACGAGGATGAGGGTGAGGAACTGGCTGCAGCCGATGACGGCGACGCTGGCGATGATGGCGGTGACGGTGAAGTTGTAGCGCCTGGCAAGAAGAGCAAGGCCAAGTCCGTCGAGGTCGACGAGCTGCCTAGCGTCGAGGCCAAGCAGAAAGAGCGTGATGCTTTGGCCCGCGCGATGGAAGAGTTCCTGTCGCGTGGCGGCAAGGTGCAGGAGGTGGAGCCCAACGTGGTCGCCGATCCACCCAAGAAGCCCGACAGCAAGTACGGCAGCCGCCCCATCTGAGGACGGCCCGCTATAAGAAACCCGCCCGCGTGGCGGGTTTTTTATGGCTCTTCCCGGAGTTTTGGGAAAGTCCAGTTTCAACCAAGCACTTCCCCCTAAAGCGCAAAAAGCCCATCTATGGCTTCCCCGGATAAGGCTTAGTGCAGCCAGCTATCCAGCAGCCCCGGCAGCTCGGAAAGGCTGGTGATCTGCGCATCCGGCGTGCCATGGCCTTCCCAGGTTAGCCCTCGCGGATTGAACCAGATGGCGCGCATGCCAGCCGCTTGGGCTCCAGCGATGTCGTCGTTGGGGTGATCGCCGATATGCACGGCGCGCTCGGCAACCACGCCGCCAGCGCGGCTTAGCGCCTCGCGGAAGGGCTTAGGATCGGGCTTGCCGACGCCCAGCTCTTCGGCGCACAGGGCGAACTGGAAATACTCGGCCAGGCCCAGGCGGCGCACGTCGGCATTGCCATTGGTGATGACGCCGAGCATGAAGCGCTCGGCGAGCGCCTCCAGCGTCGGATGCACCTCGGTGAACAGTTCCACCTGATGGCGCGCGCTGAGAAACACCTGAAACCCGGCTTCGGCCAGTGCTTGTGCTTCGCCATGTGGATAACCTGCGTCTTCCAGGGCGTGGAACAGAATGCGTCGGCGCAACTCGCTGAGGCGATGCTTGAGCATCGGCTCTGCGTCGAGCAAACGGCTGCGCACGGCCCACAGGTGCTCGATTGGCACTCCACCCAGGCGCGGAGCATGCAGCGCCAACCAGTTGCGCAGGGCGGCCTCGGCGTCCTGTATCACCGGGGTGACGTCCCACAGGGTGTCGTCGAGGTCGAAGGTGATCAATTCGATGCTCATTCGCTACCGCCTTTGCGCTTGGCGCGTGGATGGGCCTGGTCGTAGACGTTGGCCAGATGCTGGAAGTCCAGGTGGGTGTAGATCTGCGTGGTGGCGATATCGGCGTGGCCGAGCAGTTCCTGCACGGCGCGTAGATCCTGCGAGGATTCCAGCATATGGCTGGCAAAGCTGTGGCGCAGCATGTGCGGATGCAGGTGCTGGCCCAGCTCGCGCACGCCGGCCTGGCGTACCCGCAGTTGCACCGCTCGTGGCCCGAGGCGGCGGCCCTGTTGGCTGATGAATACCGCGCCATCGCTCGGATTGGCCAGTTTGCGCAGCGGCAGCCACTGCTCCAGCGCCTGGCGCGCCAGGCTGCCGACCGGCAGTTCGCGCACCTTGTTGCCCTTGCCGCGCACACGCACCAGGCCTGCGGGCAGGTCAAGGCCGTCGAGGTCGAGACCGACCAGCTCGGACAGGCGCAAACCGGAGGAGTACAACAGCTCGAGCATGGCCTGGTCGCGGCGGGCGATGAAGTCGTCCTCCACGGCGCCGTCGAGCAACTGCGCGCTGCGGTCGGCATCCAGAGTGCGCGGAAGACGACGTTCGCGTTTCGGCGGGCTGAGGCCGGTGGCCGGGTCGTGACGGCACAGGCCTTCACGCAGCAGGTATTGATAGAGGCCGCGGATGGCTGAGAGCAGTCGTGCCAGGCTACGGCTGGACAGGCCCTGTTGGTGCAGGCGGGCGATCAGACGGCGCAGATTACGGGTATCCAGCTCGCTCCAGTCACTCAGGCCTTCGGCTTCGCAGAAGGTCTGCACCTTGGCCAGGTCGCGGCGGTAGCCATCGAGGGTATGCACCGAAACCTGACGCTCGCGGCGCAGGTGTTCGAGGTAGGCGTCAAGGTGGGCTTCAAGTGTCACGTGCTGGGCTCCGAACGGGCCGAAGGTGGATGAGCCTCGTCATCCACCCTACACGACCTAGCAGGCCGTTGAAAAACTACCTGCGTTGCCATCGCTGCGTTAAAAACAGCCTCGCGTGCGAGCTCAGTCAAAATGCTCATTTACAACACGTAAAGTCGGACGCGAGCCCGGTCGTTTTTCGGCTGTTTTTGTGGGGCCGCCATCGGTATTGCGCTGGCTGCCTCGCCTACGTTTTTCAACGGCCTGCTAGCGTACCGACCGCAGTGGTGTGGATAAGCCGGGTAGTACACGCGCCAGCACTTCGGCGATATAGCCGAGGAATAACGTGCCCAGCGAGCTCTTGTAGTGCTGGGGGTCGGCGCTGCCGATGGCCAGCACGCCATGCAGGCCCTGGTGGCTGAGGCTGACCACGGCGGCTGAACCGACCTGTGCGGCCTCGTCCTTGCCGAACAGGAACTCCAGCTCATGTGGGCGCAGCACGCCGCAGATGGTCTTGCCGCCGCTGAGCAGGCCGCCGATCTGCTGATGTGCCTCGGCCAAGCTGACCGAGCGCCCGACCGGCAGCTTGGTATCGCTGAACAGAATCAGGCCAACGAAGGGCACCTGGAATTCATGGCGTAGGCTGTCTTCGACGATGCCGACCACTTCCTCCAGGCTGCCAGCGTCGAGCAAGTCGAGCACCAGGCGGCGGGTCTTGTCGAACAGGCGGTCGTTGTCGCGGGCTACGTCCATCAACTGGCCAAGGCGGTGGCGCATCTCGATGTTGCGTTCGCGCAGCAGCTTGACCTGGCGCTCGACCAGCGACACGGCATTACCGGCCTGGTGTGGAATGCGCAGCTCGGGGATGAGTTCTTCATGATCGATGAAGAACTCCGGGTGCAGGCGCAGATAGGCGGCGACCGTCTCCGAGTCGAGCGTCTTGGGCGTGTCCTGCTGGTCGGTCATAGACGAACCTGTCCTTCGTAAACGCGGGCGGCGGGGCCGGTCATCATAACGGGGTGGCCTTCGCCTGCCCACTCGATAGACAGCTTGCCGCCCGGCAGTTCCAGTTGTACGGGCGAATCCATCCAGCCCTGGCGGATGGCCGCGACAGCAGCAGCGCAGGCGCCGGTACCGCAAGCCTGGGTTTCCCCGGCGCCACGCTCCCAGACGCGCAGGCGCGCCTGTTTGCGGCTCTGCACCTGGAGGAAGCCGACGTTGACCCGCTGCGGGAAGCGCACATGGTGTTCCAGCTTAGGCCCGAGTGTGTGCACCGGTGCGTCATCGACGCTGTCGACGCGCAGCACCGCATGCGGATTGCCCATCGACAGCGCGGCCAGCTCGACGTTCTGGCCATCGACGTCGACGCGATAGTTCAGCGCCGCCTGTTCGGCCTGGAACGGCACCTGTTCCGGCTGCAGGCGCGGCGCGCCCATGTTGACGCAGACCTGGCCGTCGTTCTGCACGCGCAGTTCGATGATGCCGCTCTTGGTTTCGACGCGAATGACCTTCTTGGTGGTCAGGCGTTTGTCCAGCACGAAGCGGGCGAAGCAGCGCGCGCCGTTGCCGCATTGCTCCACTTCCGAACCGTCGGAGTTGAAGATGCGGTAGCGGAAGTCGACATCCGGGTGGCTCGGCGGCTCGACGATCAGCAACTGATCGAAACCGACGCCGGTGTGGCGGTCGCCCCACTGTTTGGCGTGCTTGGGCTGCACGTGGGCGTGCTGACTGATCAGGTCGAGCACCATGAAGTCATTGCCCAGACCGTGCATCTTGGTAAAGCGCAATAGCATGGCTTTACCCTCAGTCTGGCAGCAGGCTTTCGCCAGCGTAGAGCTCTTGAACGGTTTCGCGGCGGCGTACTTCGAACGCCTGCTCGCCATCGACCAGCACCTCGGCGGCGCGGCCACGGGTGTTGTAGTTCGAACTCATCACGAAGCCGTAGGCACCGGCCGAACGCACGGCCAACAGGTCGCCTTCGGCGAGCACCAGTTGGCGATCCTTGGCCAGGAAGTCGCCGGTTTCGCAGATCGGCCCGACCAGATCGTAATTACGCGCCTCGCCTTCACGCGGCTGCACCGGCGACACATCCATCCAGGCTTGATAAAGGGCCGGGCGGATCAGGTCGTTCATCGCCGCATCGATGATGGCGAAGTCCTTGTGCTCGGTGTGCTTGAGGTATTCCACTTGGGTCAGCAGCACGCCGGCATTGGCGACGATGAAACGGCCTGGCTCGAACACCAGCGACAGGTCGCGACCGGCCAGACGCTTGCGCACGGCGGCGATGTAGTCGCCGGCCAGCGGTGGCTGCTCGTCGCGGTATTGCACGCCGAGGCCGCCACCCAGATCCAGGTGCTTGATGGTGATGCCGCGCGCGGCCAGTTTGTCGACCAGCAGCAGCAGACGATCCAGTGCATCGAGGAAGGGTTCGAGGGTGGTCAGTTGCGAGCCGATATGACAATCGACGCCGATCACGTCCAGGTTCGGCAGCTCGGCAGCGCGGGCGTAAACCGCCTCGGCCTGCTCGATGTCGATGCCGAACTTGTTTTCCTTGAGGCCGGTGGAAATGTACGGGTGCGTGCCAGCGTCCACGTCCGGGTTGACGCGCAGGGAAACGGGTGCCTTGACGCCCAGTTCTGCGGCGACCTTCTGCAGGCGTTCCAGCTCGACGCTGGATTCGACGTTGAAGCAGTGCACACCGACTTCCAGCGCGCGGCGCATGTCATCGCGGCTCTTGCCGACACCGGAAAAGACGATGCGGCTCGGCTCGCCACCAGCGGCCAGAACGCGCTCCAGCTCGCCGCTGGAGACGATATCGAAGCCAGCGCCGAGGCGTGCCAATACGTTCAGTACGCCAATATTGGAGTTGGCTTTGACCGCGAAGCAGACCAGATGCGGCATGCCTGCCAGGGCGTCGGCGTAAGCGCGATACTGCCCCTCGATGTGGGCGCGGGAATAAACATAGGTGGGCGTGCCGAAGCGCTGGGCCAGCGCGGACAAGGCAACGCCCTCCGCGAACAGTTCGCCGTCGCGGTAGTTGAAGGCTTCCATGGTGCTGCTCCTGTCAGAGTTCGAAACGATCTCGGCTGTTACCGGCTTTTTCGTCGTCCGGCATGTACAGCGGGCCTTTCTGACCGCAGCCAGCCACCAGGCAGACAACGGCGAGGAGCGCGAGGGTCAGTCGCTTCATGGGGCAATCCTTGAAAAAAGCGTGAATTGCGCCGGAGTATACCGACCACCCGCCACCTTGCCTATGCGCCAAGGGCCCGTCTGGCGGGGGCTAGCCGATTTTTCAGGCATACGGGTTGAACTCAAGGAGGTTTGATGGATTGCCCTGCGACACTTGCTGGCTCGGTCTCGGTGGCTTACCTGCAAGCTCTGGTTGACTACCTACAGCGTCGCGGCGTTGCCCCGCAGGTGCTGCTGGCGCGCGCCCGGCTGACGCCTGCCGTGCTGCAGCAGCGTGAGCGGCGCATTGCCGCCAGTGCCTACCTGAGTCTGCTGGGTGAAGGGTGTCGGCTCAGTGGCGATGATTGCCTTGGGCTGCACCTGGGCGAGGCGGTGCGCCCTGGCAGTTACGGTGTACTCGGGCATCTGGCGATGAGCTGTGCCACGTTGGCCGATGCGCTGCACCGCCAGGCACGTTATGCCGCTTTGGTGGGCAGCCTGGGGCGTGTGCTGCTGGATGACGAGCCGCCGCGACCGGGCTGTGAGGCGTTAGTGATACACAGTTGGCGGCCTTTTCTGGCTCAGCAACAGCGCCAGGCGAGTGAAGAAACGCTGGCAGGCTGGCTCAGTTTCGGGCGCTGGATTACCGGCCAGGACATTGCGCCTACCGAGGTGCGGTTTTGCCATGCGGCGCCGCGCGATACCGCAGAACACATGCGTATCTTCCGTTGCCCGGTGCGTTTTGGGCAGGCCGACAATGCCTTGGTCTTTCCCAGGCGCCTGCTGGCATTGCCGCTGGGGCAAGCCGATGCCCAGGTGCGCGCGCTGCTCGACGCTTATGCCGAGCGTCAGCTCGCCGAATTCAATCAGGGCCTTAGCGTGCTTGAACGCACACGCTTGGTGCTGGCTCAGCAGTTGCCAGAACGCGGCGCTGATTTACCGGCTATCGCCGAGGCAATGGCGCTGAGCCCTCGCACCCTGCAACGCCGTCTGCGCGAGGCGGGTCTATCGTTCAGTCAATTGCTTGATGAAACCCGTCAGCAACTGGTGTTGCACGCCTTGCACGAGCCTTCCCTGGATTTGAGCGAAATCGCCTTTCGCGTCGGCTTCAGCGAGCCGGGTTCGTTGCTCAGGGCCTTTCGTCGCTGGACGGGAACGACTCCGGGCGAGTACCGTCGCCACCTTGGCGCCTAGGCGGTGGATCACGGCCTGGCGCTTTCGCCTATTTTTGCAGTCGCTGCACCGAGTGAGGACAACCCGATGAGCCTGAGCGAAGCCCGTTTCCACGACCTGGTCGATGCTACCCAGCAGGCAGTAGAAGATATTTTCGACGACAGTGGCCTGGACGTTGATCTGGAAAACAGCGGCGGCGTGTTGACCGTGCGTTTCGAGAATGGCACGCAACTGATCCTCAGCCGTCAGGTGCCGATTCGCCAGTTGTGGGTGGCTGCGCGTTCGGGGGGGTTCCACTTCGATTACGACGAAGCCGAGCAGCACTGGATCTGTGATACCAGCGAAGAGCTGCTGAGCGAAATGCTCACCCGCTTCGTGGTCGAGCAGGCTGGCGCCGAGCTGGAGTTCGATGAGCTCTGAGCCGCCTCTACCGGCCTCGCCCTGTCGTCGTCAGTGCTGCCTCGACTATGACGACATCTGCCTCGGTTGTGGTCGTAGCATGCAGGAAATCCTCGACTGGAGCGCGGCGGACGCGCAGCGCCGTCGGCAGATTTGCCAGACCGCCGAAGCGCGCCTGCGCGAGCGCAAGGCGCCGGGTTGAGTGGCTGCTCTTGTTTATTCGGTCAGCTATGTTAGGGTCGATAAAACGTCGCAAAACCCCGTCCTCAAGACGGGGTTTTGCTTTTTTCAGCCATGGATTCCGCCCTGCGCAACAGAGCCGACATATCGTCGGATATCAGGCCGTGTGAAAACGTAGCGAGCGAAGGTCAGGCAAGGCAAAAAACGGCGAAAAAGCGCAGTTTACGAGCTGTAAATGAGCATTTTGAGCCGTTTTTTAACGCAGCATGACCGAGCGCAGTAGTTTTCACACAGTCTGATATGGGCGGTTTTTCACGCAAGGAGTCTGCCCGGCATCATGAACAGCGCACCCGCTATTACCATCACCCGTCTCGACTTACAGCGCCTGGAGCGTCTGCTGGATTCGCTGGAGGACTTCGGCCCAGGCGCCGAAGCGCTGGAGAAAGAGTTGGCACGGGCGCAGGTGGTGGGCCATGACGAGGTGCCGTCCGGCGTGGTGACCATGAACTCGCGTGTGCACTGCCGTGAGGAAAGCAGCGGTAAGGACTACCACCTGACCCTGGTTTATCCACAAGATGTCGGCGGCGAAGGCAAGGTCAGCATTCTTGCACCGGTCGGCAGCGCGCTGCTGGGCCTCTCCGTCGGTCAGCACATCGACTGGCCTGCGCCAGGTGGCAAGCAGCTCAAACTGACCCTGTTGGCTGTGGAGTATCAGCCGGAGGCGGCGGGCGAGTACGATCGCTGACGCCCGGAAATATCTGAACTAGAGTGAGGTCTTGCGCCATTGGCAAGGAGGCCTCGCCATGCCCAGTCTTCCCCTCTACTTTCCGCCTAGCTGTTCACGTACCGATGCGTTGCAATGCGCCGATCTGGTCATGCTCGCCTATGACCAGTACGCCCAGTGGCTGACGCAAAAGCGCCCGCGCGTCCCCGTGAACTTCCATTGGCAGTTGCCGCAGCGACCCGGCTGGAAGTTTTCCGCTCCGATCTGGAGCGTCCTTAGTGAGTGGCACCTGTTCAACGAGTCGGAGCCTTTCGGTTTCGCCGCGCGCGACCCGCAAGGCGACTGCTATCTGGTGTTTCGCGGCACCGAGTCGTTGCAGGACTGGCTCGATGATCTCGACCTGGATCAGGCCGACTACCCCTGGCAGATCGATGCCGGCCCGGTGCATGACGGCTTCCTCAAGCTCTATGCCTCGCTGCGTGACCAGGCCTTGCTGGCGCTGGACGATCTGCAACCGCAGGCGCGGCTATGGGCCTGTGGGCACAGCCTGGGCAGCGCCTTGAGCAGCCTGGCGGTGCCGGATCTGCGCCGACGCTGGCCGGTGTTGCCGCTGCAGCACTACAACTTCGCCAGCCCGCGCCTGGCTTCGCCCGCTTTTGCCCGTTACTACAACGGTCTGGCGGTGCCCACCTTGCGCCTAGTCAACGACAGCGACCTGGTGCCCGAGGTGCCGCCGGCGGACAGCGATCGCTGGCTGTATCAGCACCTGGGCATGCCGGTGACCTTCACAGCCAGCTATGCCGGTGTCGCCGACAACCACAGCATGGGCGATTGCTACCTCTACGCCCTGTTGCACCCCGAAGCGCCGATGCGCGGCTAGCCGGTAGTTCTTCAACAGCCTGCTAGGCCTGCTGTAGCGCCGCGTTGAGTGCATCTTCCAGTTCGCTCTTGTAGCGCAGGTAGTGCACTGTTTGCGCCTGCTGCCCGGCCAGCACGGCGGACAGGTCGAGGTCGGTGATGTAGCACGGATAGCGTTCGCCGCCCGAGCGCTGGGCCAGGATGTGCTGCGCTACCGAGCGATAGAGGTCCCGGCCGTACTCCAGCTCGGAGAACTCTCGGTGGTTGCAGTACAGGGTGACGTGGCGCTGGCGGCCGTCGCCCGGCTCGACGATGGCTTGCACGTCGTAGAACGGGTGGCTGATGGGCGCCTGCGGCGGCGCCCGCCGCTCCACGCTTTGGGCGCGCAGCGGGGCATCGGGTAGCAGTTGGTAATAGAGCACTTCCAGCGGCGTTTCGCTGCTGCTGAAATCGTCCAGCGGTAACTGGGCGTTGCGTCGGTACAGCAGCGATTGCAGGAAGCGCTGCAGCGGCGTAAGCAGGCTTTGCTCGTCGCGATAAGGCAGGCGCCTGCGCCAGAGGGCGTTGTGCTCGTCGAGGACGGTCAGTTCGGCCTCGCCGTGCTGTTCGTTCACGCGGTAGAACACCTGGATGGTCTGCGGCCTGCCCAGTGGCAGGATCAGTGCCAGGTCGTTGCCTTCCAGTGCGTAACGGTCGAGATTCAGCGGGCTGTACAGCGTCTGTTGCGAACCGAGGTGGTCGAGCAGTGCTGGCAGGTCGCCGAGAGCAGTGTGGCGCACCTGGCCGGGAATCAGTTGTAGCACGTGGTAGTGCTGGCGCACCTGCACCAAGTAGCGTGAGGGCGTCGCATTGGCATAGTTGTCGAGTAGGTCGCGTAGCAGTTCCTCGACTCGGCTGGCGATGGCTTGGGCGCGGTTGCGGCAATAGCAGCGCACCTGGATTTCCGGGTGCGGGCCGTCTGGCGGCAGGCTGTTGAGCAGGTCGCTGAGGCAGTCGAGCAGGGCGTCTTCGCCGTCGTAACGGGCCACTTGCAGCTCGTTCCAACTATTCAGGCTGATCTGATCGAGGGTCTGCACCAGATTTTCCCGCACGCCCGAGTAGCCCAGCGCATCGATGCGCCCGGTGGTCATGTGCATGTTCATCTGGCTGTGCTGCTTGAGTGGGTCGACGCCGACGTTGACCAGCAGCAGAATCCGCTTGGGCCTGCTGGCACGTAGCAGGTCGAGCTCTTCGACGCTTGGCAGTGGCAGGGCAAAGGTTTGTTGCAGGCTGCTGATCAGGTTGGCGAGCTCGAAATCGTTGAGGTCGCTATCGCCAGGATGCAATGAAAGGCGCGTGCTGGCGTCGATGACGCCGTTGCGGTGGCACCAGGCGAGCAGTTCGATAAGCTCGCGCGTGCGCTTGAATGGGGCGAAGTCCGGCCATTCCTGGGCGCTCAGGCTGCCGCCATACAGGGCCCATTGATGATCTTCTGGTGCTTCGGCGGTGGCGCGTTGCACCAGTGTCAGGGTGTCCTCGGCGAGGTCTGGGGCGATGCCGGGGTTGATGAACTCCACCTTGCCGGCCTTGCGCTCGAAGGCTGCATAGAGGCGCCTGCCCAGCACGTTGAGGTCGCGGTTGTTCAGCGAGCTGCCGACCTGGGCGCTGCGCGCGAACTGTGAAAGGAAGCGGTAGCTGTAGGTCAGTTCGTTGACCAGCACGCGCCGCTCGGCCGCTACCTGACGCACCTTCCACTGGCTGCGGCTGTCAAGCACGGTAAGTTGGCGCGTGCTCCAGTCCCATTCCCCGGTCAGGCGTTCGAGCAGCAGGCGTTGCCAGCTCTTGCTGCGTCCGCGTGCAGGCGGGCGGCTGATGCGCTTGTTCACCTTCAGGTACAGGCAGCGACGCACCAGTTCCAGGCGTTCGCGGTCGTTGCGTGCGAGCAGGTATTGCTCCAGACGGCGGTACACCACGATGTAGGGGTCGAGTTCGTCCAGATCCAGGCGTCCCTCGAAAACGGCTTGTTTGAAGCGCAGCGCCAGGCATTCGACCTTGGGGTGTTCGCTGGCGTAGACCTCGGTGAGCAGTAGTTTGAGCGCCGATTTGTAGGGCGACTCGATGCCTTTGTATAGCTGCCACATGCCAGCGCCGATGAACTCCTGCGCGGGTATCTGCGCCAGGTGGCCGAGGTCGAGCACGTCTTCTTCGCGCACGAAGCGCTTGCTCAGCAGGGTGCGGCAATAATTTTCATAACGCCCTTCCTCGTAAACCGGCACCAGCCACCAGATCGGCGTGCGCCCGCCGAGCCAGATGGCTGTGCGGTAAAACTCGTCGAGCAGCAGGTAGTGCTGGGTCGTGCCGCAGTCGTCTGAGGTCAGTTGCGCTTCGCGGGCGCCCTGGGTGAAGCGCTGTGGGTCGACCAGAAAGACGTGCACCTCGGCGCCCTGGGTGGCGGCCCAGCTTTCCAACTGATCGCACTTTCTGCGCAGTTCTTGCAGTTGCTGGGTGTCCAGGTTCGAGGCATGACATAGCCACAGATCCATGTCGCTCTGTTCGGCCTGTGCCACGGTGCCCAGGCTGCCCATCAGAAACAGTCCGTGCAGTGGCGCCGCGCCTTGGCCGCGACGTGGTTTATAGGCGAAGGAGCGCGCCAGACGCTGGACTTCCGCCAGGCTGGCATCGTCTGGTTCGAAGCTGCTGAGGCCCGCCGGCGTGCTGGTTGAGACGTAGCCGGGCAGCAGCGGGTGATTGACGTGCAGTAGCAGTGGCAGCAGTTTGAGTACCAACTGCTGGCGGGTCGACAAGGCCTCTACCGCGCGCTGCAGGCGCCCTTGGTTGATTTGCAGGAAGCGTGCGCGCAGTTGGGCAAGCACCTTGCGGTCGATGCCGTCGTCGATGTCCGGGCGGATTTCGTGAGTGCGCGTCATGCTCAAGCTCTACTGGAAATGGGGCAAGCCTATCAGCGGCGTGCTCACCAGTGCAGGGGCTATGACGCAAACCGCCCGCCGAATATGCCTGTTTAGGACGCGCCTAAAAACATGAGGTCTAGGTTTTTAGACGCGCTCAGGGCGACGGACTCGATGGTTCAGGCTGCTGTGGCGCGGCGGCTTGCGAGTATGGTGAGTAGGGCTTGCGCATGTTCGGCGGCATCGATACCCAGCCCAGTCAGATATCCCCCGTCTGCCTGGCTGACCAGGCCTTTTTCATACAGGCGGGTAATGGCGCCCTGCGCTTTGAAGGACGCGTTGTTGTGCACCTTGAGCCCTTCCTGGTGGTTGTTCAGGTTGTACAGGGCAAGAATTTCCAGCTCATCGATCAGGTCGGCGGTGAAAGATTTCATGGTGACTCCGTCTTGTTGTTATGACGCCCCTGCAGTGTATAGCCCAGTGGGCTGGTTTGTCCGGTGCGTAGTTGCCAATGTTCGAGAATGCGCTGGTAAGTGCCGTTGTGTCTGATCTGGCGCATGCCGGCATCGAATTGGTGCGCAAGTTCTGTGGCCTGGGGGTATAGACGGGAAAATGTCAGATACAACTGTGGGCGGTGGATGGTCGCCAGTGGAGCGAACTGCCCTGCCAGTTCCGGGTGCTCGCGAAGCAGGGCCTCGGTGGTGCCACGAAAGGCAATGACATAATCCACACGATTGCGTTGCAGCATCAGGAAGCTGTTGATATCGCGGCGTACCGGTATACGCAGGAGGTCTGGGTAGTTATCGAAGTATTCCCCGTAGGTGTAGCCGATGGTCACGGCAACACGCCTGCCGGCAATATCGTCCAGATCATTCACCGCCGCCGTGCCTGCGCGCCCCCAAAGCAGGATGTCATCGCTAAATAACATTTCCTCGGGCAGCAGAAATTGCTGGCGGATGGAGTGATCCGGCGTGGTATTGAAGCAGCCTGCCAGGCCGCCATTTCGCGCAAGTTCCATACAGCGTGAGTAAGGGTAGGGCACCAGTTCGAAATCGGTGCCGCTCGCCTTGAAGGCCGCGCGCACGATATCTGCCGACATGCCCTTGATCTGGCCATCCCGTAACGCGGTATAGGGATACCAGTCATCTTCGGCGCCGATCCGTACCGTCGCAGCCTCGGCGCTGCCGAGTAACGCCAGACAAAGCACCAGCATGCGCAGGAGTCGGTAGGGCATCGACACACAGTCCTTGTTGCTAGGGGCAGGGCTGATCCAAGCAATCTATCTGCCAGCATGCTCCTGGATGTGGATTAATTCGCCATCAGCCATCAGCCATCAGCCATCAGCCATCAGCCGGTAGCTCAGGCAGGGCTCTTAGGGCTTGCTCATACCAGGCGCCGTCGAACGGGCGATCCTCGTGCAGCATGGCGTCGACCTCATGGGCCAGAACCAGGGCCATCAGCTCGAGAATTTCCTCGCGCTCATAACCCACCAGGGTCAGCTTGTTGTAGACCGCCTTGGCAGCAGCCGGCTCGCCGCTTTCCAGTTGATTCTCGATGGCTTGAACCAGCGTCGCCTCGGCAAAAGCTTCTTCTTCGTGATCGTCGTGTTCGTTCATGCGTTACTCCTGGGAGGTCTCGGCGGCGAAGTCCAGCAGGGCCTGGCCGGTGAGGCGGTAAGTGGTCCATTCGTCCTGTGGTCGGGCGCCGAAGGATTCGTAGAAGTCGATGGCCGGGGTGTTCCAATCCAGCACTGACCATTCGAAACGGCCGCAACCACGAGCCACGGCCAGTTGTGCCAAGTGGCGCAGCAGTGCTTTGCCTGCGCCGATGCCACGCGCCTGCGGGCTGACATACAGGTCTTCCAGATACAGACCGTGCTTGCCCAGCCAGGTGGAGTAGTTGAAGAAGTACACCGCGTAGCCGATGGGCTGGCCGTCGTGCTCGCAGATCAGACCATGGGCGGTGCTGCCTTCAGCGAACAGACTGTCGCGTATACCGGCAGCATCGGTTTTCACCTCATGCTCGGCCTTCTCGTAGATGGCCAGCTCGGTGATGAAGCGCAGGATCAGTTCGGCGTCGTCAGGGGTGGCGGGGCGGATGGTCAGGGGCATTGGCGTATCTCGTAAATGGTCAGCCGTAGGTCAGGGTCAGCCATGTTAGCGGCAAACCTACCAGGCAGAAGAAGCCGAACGCTGCGACCCAGGCCGTGCGCGAACCCATTGGGTCGTCTACACGTAGCGGCAGGTTTGGGTAGCGACCCAATGTGAGTAAACGCAGGGCCAGCCAGTCGGTGCTGTACAAAATGTAGCCAGCCACGACCTCGAGTACGAACTCGGCGAGTAGTGCCAAGCCGTGCAGCAACCATTCGAACATGGGAAGTCCCTTTCCCTGATAGTTCTTATGATGGCGTTCAGCGCGTTGCCAGCAATTCGCGGCCACGCAGCACCGCCGCACGCACCTGATTCGGGGCGGTGCCGCCGATATGGTCGCGGGCATTCACCGAGCCTTCCAGGGTCAGCACGGCGAACACGTCCTGCTCGATCTGGTCGCTGAACTGGCGCAGTTCGTCCAGGCTCATTTCGGCCAGATCCTTGCCGCTCTGTACGCCGTATTTCACCGCGTGCCCGACGATCTCGTGGCAGTCACGGAACGGCAGGCCCTTGCGCACCAGGTAGTCGGCCAGGTCGGTGGCGGTGGAGAAGCCGCGCAGCGCTGCTTCACGCATGATTTCGCGCTTGGGCTTGATCGCCGGGACCATGTCGGCGAAGGCGCGCAGGCTGTCGCGCAGGGTGTCGGCGGCGTCGAACAGCGGCTCCTTGTCTTCCTGGTTGTCCTTGTTGTAGGCCAGTGGCTGGCCTTTCATCAGGGTCAGCAGGCCGGTCAGGGCGCCGAACACGCGGCCGGTCTTGCCACGCACCAGCTCGGGTACGTCGGGGTTCTTCTTCTGCGGCATGATCGAGCTGCCGGTACAGAAACGATCCGGCAGGTCGATGAACTGGAACTGCGCGGATGTCCACAGCACCAGCTCTTCGGAGAAGCGCGACAGGTGCATCATCGCCAGCGAGGCGGCGGCGCAGAATTCGATGGCGAAGTCGCGATCCGACACGCCGTCCAGCGAGTTGCCGCCCACGGCATCGAAGCCCAGCAGTTCGGCGGTGATTTCACGGGCGATCGGGTAGGTGGTGCCGGCCAGCGCGGCCGAGCCCAGCGGCATGCGGTTGGTGCGCTTGCGGCAGTCGACCAGGCGCTCGTAGTCGCGCGCGAGCATCTCGAACCAGGCCAGCAGGTGATGACCGAAGGTCACCGGCTGCGCGGTCTGCAGGTGGGTGAAGCCAGGCATGATGGTGTCCGCCTCGGCTTCGGCCAGGCCCAGCAGGCCCTGCTGCAGGCGGGTGATTTCGGCGAGGATCAGGTCGATCTCGTCACGCAGCCACAGGCGGATGTCGGTGGCCACCTGGTCGTTGCGCGAACGGCCGGTGTGCAGCTTCTTGCCAGTGACGCCGATGCGGTCGGTCAGGCGCGCCTCGATGTTCATGTGCACGTCTTCCAGATCGACGCGCCAGTCGAACTGGCCAGCTTCGATCTCGCCCTGGATCTGCTTGAGGCCATCGATGATGGTGTCGCGCTCGGTATCGCTCAGCACGCCGACCTTGGCCAGCATGGTGGCGTGGGCGATGGAGCCCATGATGTCGTGGCGGTACAGGCGTTTGTCGAATTCGACCGAGGCGGTGAAGCGGGCGACGAAGGCGTCGACGGGCTCACTGAAGCGGCCGCCCCAGGATTGGTTGGTTTTTTCGCTGCTCATGGGATTCGCTCTGGATCGGGCAGGTGGCGTTGGCAACCTGCAAGGCGGAAAAAGTGCGTCGATAATAACAGGGTCTGGGATGCTTTCGCCGTGGTGGTTTAGTTGCGGCGCCCAGGCTCGGTGTTGTCGGCTGCGTCACAGATTTGCTGGCGCCTCTAGTATTTCAGCGCTTTATTTTGCCCGTCTGCAGTTGGCCATCTTGCCGGTTGCGTGGGCGACACGGAAACTGCATCGATGCCTAAACGATCCGTTTCTTCCGCACACAAGCCTGCCCCGGCCGATGACTTTTTCGTGCCTGAGCTGTGCCAGCCCGAAGCGTTGCTGAGCATGGTGCTGATGGCCGAACTATTGGTGCTGGTTCTGGTGCTGGCCGAGCCCATGCTGCCGACCTTCGACTGGGTACGCCTGGCGCTGACATCGCTGTTCGTGCAATGGATCGTGCTGCTCTCGGCTGCACTGCTGTGTCGTCTGCGCCCCTTGTTGGCGCGCCTGCGCCCGGCGTTGGCTGGCGTGTTGTGTTGTGTATTGGTGGTGTTGCTGACGCTGTCGTGCACCGCCGTGGCGGATTACTACGATCTCGGCGGCCCGCTACCAAGGAGTGGTGAAGCACGGCTTTATCTGCGCCATGCGCTGATCAGCCTGATCATGTCTGCACTGCTGCTACGCTATTTCTATCTGCAGAGCCAATGGCGTCGGCAGGAGCAGGCCGAACTGCGTGCACGCATCGAGTCGTTGCAGGCGCGGATCCGCCCACACTTCCTGTTCAACAGCCTGAACAGCATTGCCAGCCTGGTGGCGATTGATCCGGCCAAGGCAGAGCAGGCTGTGCTGGATCTGTCTGACCTGTTCCGGGCGAGCCTGGCCCGGCCCGGCTCGTTGGTGTCGTGGGGAGAGGAGATGGAGTTGGCAAAACGATATCTGTCCATTGAGCACTATCGGCTCGGTGAGCGACTACAGTTGCAGTGGGAGGTCGACGGTGTGCCAGAGGATCTGCCGATCCCCCAGCTCACACTGCAGCCTTTGTTGGAAAACGCGTTGATCTACGGCATCCAGCCACGTATAGAAGGTGGTCTGGTATGCATCGAGGCGCATTACCAGGATGGTGTGTTCAGTTTGTGTGTCAGCAATCCGTATGAAGAGCGTGGCGAGCAGGCGCCATCACGGGGTACGCACCAAGCACTGGGTAATATCGAAGCGCGGTTGACGGCACTTTTTGGCCCGCGCGCGAGTCTCAGCGTGGAGCGCCGTGATGGCCGTCATTACAGCTGTCTACGCTATCCATGTGCGAGACTCACGCAGGAAGCCAGTGCAATATGAATGTCCTGATCGTCGATGATGAACCCCTCGCCCGCGAGCGCCTGAGCCGTATGGTCGGCGAGCTTGAGGGTTACCGAGTTCTGGAGCCTGCCGCCAGCAATGGCGAGGAGGCACTCACCTTGATCGATAGCCTTAAACCGGATGTCGTCTTGTTGGATATCCGTATGCCAGGGTTGGATGGGCTGCAGGTCGCGGCCAAACTCTGCGAGCGTGAAGCACCGCCTGCGGTGATCTTTTGCACGGCGCATGATGAGTTTGCCCTGGAGGCCTTCCAGGTCAGTGCCGTTGGCTATCTGGTCAAGCCCGTCCGCCCGGAAAGCCTGAGCGAGGCGCTGAAAAAAGCTGAGCGCCCCAATCGCGTGCAACTGGCTGCACTGACCCGCCCTGCGGTGGATAACGGCGGTGGCCCGCGTACCCACATCAGCGCCCGAACCCGTAAAGGCATTGAGCTGATCCCGTTGGATCAGGTGATCTATTTTATTGCCGATCACAAATACGTGACCTTGCGCCACGAGGGCGGTGAAGTGCTGCTGGATGAGCCGCTCAAAGCGCTCGAAGATGAATTTGGTGATCGGCTTGTGCGGATTCATCGCAATGCGCTGGTCACTCGCGACCGTATCGAACGCTTGCAGCGCACACCGCTGGGGCATTTTCAGCTCTTTCTCAAAGGGCTCGGCGGTGATGCTCTGGTGGTGAGCCGGCGCCATGTGGCCGGCGTACGCAAGTTGATGCAGGGCCTATAAGGCAGCTACCAGCCTCAAGCCTCAAGCCTCAAGCTGCAAGTAAAAGCTAGGTGCGGCGCTTGGTCGCTCGGGGTTGCCCTTACACTGATTGGCTTGGAGCTTGGAGCTTGGAGCTTGGAGCTTGGAGCTTGGAGCTTGGAGCTTGGAGCTTGCTATGATGGCCGCAGTTCGTTTTCTGGAATTGCCCCATGCCCCGCGAAATCCGCATCGCTACCCGCAAGAGCGCCTTGGCCCTTTGGCAGGCCGAATACGTTAAAGCCCGTCTGGAACAGGCGCATCCTGGTCTCAAGGTCAGCCTGGTGCCTATGGTCAGTCGTGGCGACAAGTTGCTCGACGCACCGCTGGCGAAGATTGGCGGCAAGGGTCTGTTCGTCAAGGAGTTGGAAACCGCGCTGTTGGAGAACGAAGCCGACATCGCTGTGCATTCGATGAAGGACGTACCCATGGACTTCCCCGAGGGCCTGGGCCTGTATTGCATCTGCGAGCGTGAAGACCCGCGCGATGCTTTCGTCTCCAACATCTATGACAGCCTCGATGCACTGCCGCCTGGTAGCGTGGTCGGCACCTCCAGCTTGCGTCGGCAGGCGCAGTTGCTGGCGCGTCGACCCGATCTGCAGATCCAGTTCCTGCGTGGCAATGTCAACACTCGCCTGGCCAAGCTCGATGCCGGTGAATACGACGCCATTATCCTCGCTGCTGCCGGCCTGATTCGTCTGGGCTTCGAGGCACGCATTCGTAGCTCGATCAGCACCGAGGACAGCCTGCCAGCCGGTGGTCAGGGCGCCGTAGGTATCGAGTGCCGTAGCGCCGACGCTGACGTGCATGCCCTGCTGGCACCGCTGCACCACCGCGAAACCGCTCTACGCGTCACCGCCGAGCGTGCCCTGAACAAGCATCTCAATGGTGGTTGCCAGGTGCCCATCGCCTGTTATGCCTTGCTCGAAAACGATCAACTGTGGCTGCGTGGTCTGGTTGGTCAGCCTGATGGTGGTCTGTTGCTGCGCGCCGAAGAGCGCGCAGACAGCGGTGATGCTGAAGCCTTGGGGGTGCGCGTCGCCGAGGCGCTCTTGGCGCAGGGGGCGGATGACATCCTCAAGGCCGTTTACGGCGAGGCTGGTCACCCGTGAATACCTGGCGCCTGCTGCTGACCCGTCCTGCCGAGGATTGTGCAGCACTGGCGCAGACGCTGGCTGCGCAAGGCGTCGCCAGTCACTGCATGCCGCTTTTGGCCATCGAGACGCTGGCCGAGACGGACGAGCAGCGCAGCACTTTTGCCGATCTGCAGCGCTATTGCGCGGTGATCGTGATCAGTAAACCCGCCGCGCGTATCGGGGTGCAGTTGCTTGCCCAGCACGGGGCGTCGTTGCCTTGCATGCCCTGGTTCAGTGTTGGCGCTGCCACGGCTGCCGTGCTGGCCGAGCACGGCTTGCAGGTTCATTACCCGGACGGCGGCGATGACAGTGAGGCACTGCTGGCGTTGCCTGCTCTGCAGCACGCTATTGCCGGTACGCCTGAGCCCTGTGTACTGATCCTGCGCGGTGAAGGTGGCCGAGAATTTCTCGCTGAGCGCTTGCGTGATCAAGGCGTCACGGTCGACTATCTAGAACTTTACCGGCGCATGTTGCCTGCCTACTCGCCAGGAGAACTGTCGCGATGCGTGCGTTCGGAACGCCTGAACGGCCTGGTGGTCAGCAGTGGGCAGGGGTTCGAACATCTGCGGCAACTGGCAGGCGATGACTGGGCCATGTTGGCTCGGCTACCCTTGTTCGTACCCAGCCCGCGCGTGGCAGATCAGGCGCGCCATGCGGGCGCCGAAATCGTTGTGGACTGTCGCGGTGCGAGTGCCGCGGCCTTGCTGGCAGCCCTGGAGCAGTTTCCGGCTGCCGCCCTCTAAAAGGACGGATACGTGAGCGAAGCAGCCACCCCGAAAGCACAAGAACAAACGCCTACCCCTGAGGTTAAAACACCTCCGGTCTCGCCCAAGAAGGCGCCCCGCTCTGCTGCAAGCGCGCTCGCTGTGTTTGCCTTGCTGGTCGGTGGCGGCGGCGCAGCCGCTGGTGCCTGGAGTCTCTGGCAACTGCACGCCATGCAGGTGCGTGAGCAGCAACAGGCGCAGGATCTGCAGCGTACCCGTGACGACAGCGCTCAGCGTGTGGAAGCGCTGGCGCAGCGTCTCGACTCGCGGCTGTCCGCCTTGCCCAGCGCGACTGAGCTCGATGAGCGCCGTCGTCTTCTGG
The DNA here is from genome assembly GCF_902506535.1 of Pseudomonas sp. 8Z. GTDB lineage: Bacteria > Pseudomonadota > Gammaproteobacteria > Pseudomonadales > Pseudomonadaceae > Aquipseudomonas. The sequence continues at coordinate 1,739,686 of NZ_LR733827.1, read as the reverse complement.
CCAATTTACAGGCTGACCAGCAGCGTTTGAGTCAGCGTCTGGAGTCGGTTCTCGATGGCTCACGCCAGGACTGGCGACTGGAAGAGGCCGAGCACTTACTGCGGCTTGCCACTCTTCGTCTGAATGCTCTGCAAGACGTTACCAGCGCCGAAGCGCTGGTGCAGGCAGCCGATGACATCCTTCGGCAGCAGGACGACCCGGCAGCCTTCGCCGCGCGCGAGCAACTTAGCCGCAGTCTGGAAGCCCTACGCACCACGCAGCGCCCTGATCGTGTGGGGTTGTTCCTACAGCTCGGTGCCCTGCGTGAGCAGGCTGCCACCCTCAATCCATTGGCGCCGACTCTGCAAGGGCAGGGTGATGCCCTGAGCGAGCTGGCGGCAGAAGGGGAGCACGGTGCTTGGTGGAGCGACTGGTTGAAAACCCTGTCGCAGTATTTCCGCATTGAGTTCGATGCCGAGCGCAACGTGCGCCCGCTGTTGTCCGGGCAAAGCCTGTCGCAGGTTCGCCTTAGCTTGGCGCTGGCGCTGGAACAAGCGCAGTGGGCCGCGTTGCATGGCCAGAGTGGGGTCTACCGGCAGTCCCTGAAGCAGGCCGAGGAAATCCTCGACGCTCACTTCAATCTGGATAACCCGGACAGCCGTGCCCTGCGCCAGCGCTTCTCTGAGCTGGCTGAGGCGAGCGTCGAGGTCAAGGTGCCGGATCTGAGCGAATCGCTCGATGCGTTGCAGGCCTACCTGCAACGCAAGCATGCCCAGCGTCGACAGGGGGCCGCCGCGGCCGAGGGGGCGCAATGAAGCGTCTGCTATGGCTGTTCGTGCTGCTGGCTGTCGGCGTAGGCATCTATTTGCTAAGCCTCGCCATCGAGGCTGATCGTGGCTACGTTCTGTTCGCTTACAAAGGCTTTCGCTACCAGTCAGGGCTATGGGCATTCCTCGCCCTGGTGGTTGCTCTGGTGGTGCTCTATTACCTGCTCAAGGCGCTGCTGCGCCTGTTACTCAGCTCGACTCGCCTGGCCAACCCCTGGTCGCGTCTGCATCGCAATCGGCGCGCGCGCTTGGCGTCTGAACAGGGGCTGCTGGACTTGGCCGAGGGGCGCTGGGCACGTGCCTTACGTCAGTTGTCACGTGCTGCTGAGGCCGACAGTCAGCCGTTGATGTATTACCTGGGGGCTGCGCGCGCCGCGAACAAGTTAGGGCAGCATGAACAGAGCGATGCCTTGCTTGAGCGTGCGTTGCAGTCCCAGCCGCAGGCGGAACTGGCTATCGCGCTGACTCATGCACAACTGCAGCTCGACCGTGGCCAGAGTGAGGCAGCGTTGGAAACGCTGCAGGCCATGCGCGAACGTCACCCCAATCACCATCAAGTCTTGCGCCGTCTGCAACAGCTCTACCGGCAGCGCCATGACTGGTCGGCGCTGCTGGGGTTGCTACCGGAGCTGCGCAAGGAAAAGGCGTTGCCTGCTGCTGAGTTGGATCAATTGGAGCGGGAAGTGTGGCGCGGACGCCTGCTCGATCTTGGGGAGCAGGGGTTGGCTGAAGGAAAAACCGCCCTGCAGCCACTGACCCAGGCATGGAATCAGCTTTCTTCTGCCCTGCGTCATGAGCCGGAGTTGATTGCCGCCTATGTTGAGCAGTTGCGCCGCTTGGGTGCGCAGGAAGAGGCCGAGCAGGTGCTGCGTAGCGCGCTCAAGCGTAGCTATGACAGCCGTTTGGCACGCTTCTACGGGGTGTTGCGTGGCAGTGATCCTGCGCGGCAACTGGATACCGCGGAAGGCTGGCTGAAGCAGCATTCAGAAGATCCAGCGTTGCAACTCACTCTTGGGCGGTTGTGCTTGCAGAACCAGTTATGGGGCAAGGCGCGTGATTATTTCGAGAGTAGCCTGCGTTTGGAGCGTCACCCGGAAACCTGTGCGGAATTGGCACGTTTGCTGACCCAATTGGGTGAACTCGAACGCAGTAATCAACTGCTGCTGGAGAGTCACACTTTGCTCCACCAGACTCTGCCCAGCCTGCCGCAACCGCAATCTGCCAACGGCTAAATGGACGGAGGGGCATTTCGCTTGGACGAATAGCCCCTTATCGAGCGTGAGGTGCCTTGAAAGGCGCCCTCGCTTTCCTCTACCGTACGGCCCTCGATTTCTCTCCCGGAGCCATCATGCAATTGGCCAGCCCGCGTCCTCTTTTCTTTTTGGCATTTCTCGGCTGCGTCCTGCTTATGGCGGCGGCCCTATATCTGGAACATGCGGTAGGGCTCGAGCCTTGCCCGTTGTGCATCGTCCAGCGTATTTGTGTGATTGGCTTCGGCTTGGTCTGCCTGGTTGCGGCCATTCACGGGCCAAAGCGCGGGGGGCAGCGCGCCTATGCCGTGCTGGCGCTACTCTTCGCCATCGCTGGTGCAGCCACTGCGGGGCGGCAGATCTGGTTGCAAAGCGTGCCGCCTGAGCAACTCGAAGCCTGCCTACCTGGCCTTGAGTACATGATCGAAGCCTTCCCTCTGCAGGAGATCGTCAGCAAGGTCTTCCGTGGTACTGCGGACTGCGCCGAGGTCAACTGGACGCTCTTTGGTATGAGCATCCCGGAGTGGAGCCTGTTGGGCTTCATCGGCATGCTGGGCTTTGGCTTCTATCAACTGTTGCGCCGTCGCTGAACTGCATTTACGGCATGCGGCAATTAAACGCTCGTATGATTTTTTCTTTTCAGATAGCTTGAAGGGGTTAGTTCGTGGGCATAATCTGGCTCACGCGACGTCGAAAAAACGCCGTTTGATGGTTGCTTCTTCGAGGGCATGCTCCATGCGACAGAAAAGTGTCGTAAGTAGTTCTCACTACTGCTTGCCAGGGCCCGAAGGAATTTATGCAGCCGCCGACGGTAGGCCACAGTAGCGTCTCGGAATGAACCTGTAACAGGCATTACCGAGAAGGGAAGTGAGGTCCAAGATGCTCGAGAGTTGTCGCAACGCCCAGGAGCGCTGGGGAGGCGTGCACCAGTTGATCGATCGCTGGCTGCATGAGCGCCATGAACTGGTAAAGGCTTACAAGGGGCTTGCCGATGCCCTTCAGGCCCCGACTATGAACAGCGAAGTTCTGCAAGGCTTCTGTCAACTGCTGGTCGATTATGTATCTGCCGGGCACTTTGGGGTCTACGAGCAATTGACCAGTGAGGCTGAGGCTTTCAATGACCAGCGTGGTCTTGAGCTGGCCAAGCAGATTTATCCCCGTCTCGAAGCGATTACAGCCGTTGCACTGGCTTTCAATGACCAGTGCGACAGCCGCGCTTGCAAAAATGGTGCGTCGCTGTCCGAGCAGTTCCAACGTCTGGGGGCGCTGCTGCATGAGCGCTTTGAGTTGGAAGACTGCCTGATCGAGGTGTTGCACAACGCCCATCAGGAGCAGGCTGCGGCTCTGCCATAACAAGGCCGCTGAGGCGTGTGTCAGTTACTCACGCCGACCAGCTCCAGGTCGAATACCAGGGGTGAATAAGGCGGGATCAGGTCGCCAGCGCCTTCTTCGCCATAAGCCTGTGCCGATGGCACCACCAGGCGCCAGTGTGCGCCAGATGGCATTTGCAGCAATGCAATGCGCCACCCGGCAATCAGGCCATCGAGTCTGAACCACTGCGGTGTCAGGCTCTCGTCAAACAAACTGCCGTCTGCCAGGTGACCGCTGTAGCGCACCTGGACGCGGCTGCGGGCACTCGGTTTGACGCCTTCGCCAGCCCGTAGCTCGGTGATCAAGACGCCATTGTCCAGAACCCTAACACCGGGCTTGCGGCGCTCTTCGTCGAGAAAGCGTTCTTCGTCGCGCTTGGCTTTGGCATAACGCTGTGGGTTTTGCTCCATCCTGGCTTCGTGTTCTTCCAGCAATTGGGCGATGCGCGTTTCGTCCAGTCGCAGTGGCTGGCCGCTGTAGGCCTGGCGCAACCCTTCGATCAATACCGGCAAAGGCAAATCTGGAACTTCATCGCGTAGGCGCTCGCCCAGGCGTGCACCGAGGCTGTAGGCGAGGTCGTCCTGCGCAGGTGCAGCCCACAGCGTGCTGGTGGTAAAGCTCAGGGCAAGGACGAGGGCGCGGCGCATGATGGTTTCTCCAGTCGAGTTGGCGGCGATTATGCCAGCGCTTGAGGCGAACTGCCGTGCGGCTTCGCCATATGGCCTATGGCGGGGCGTGTGGCGTGCGACTAGTATGGGCGCCATCCACATCCGCCCGGAGGCGAGCCATGTCGGCCAAGAAGAAGTCCATCAGTACCCCGCTGCATCTGCTGCATCAACTCACCGGTAGTCTGTTAGAGCATCTTGAGAACGCCTGCTCGCAAGCGCTGGTCGATGCCGAGAAACTCCTCGCCAAGCTGGAAAAGCAGCGTGGCAAAGCTCAGGAAAAACTGCACAAGGCTCGCGGCAAGCTGCAAGACGCCGCTGTTGCTGGCAAGGCCAAGGCGCAAGCCAAAGCCAAGGACTCGGTCGCTGAGTTGGAGGAGCTACTCGATACCCTGAAAGCTCGTCAGAGCGAGACGCGCGCTTATATCGTTCAACTCAAACGCGATGCTCAAGACAGCCTGAAGCTGGCCCAAGGCGTTGGCAAAGTGAAGGATGCTGCCGGTAAGGCGCTTGATGCCCGTGAAGCCAAATTAGCTGCGCCGACTGCCAAGCCTGCGGTGCAAAAGAAGCCCGCCGCAAGCAAGGCTCCGGCGAACAAGGCACCTGTTAAGCCTGCTGTCGCTAAGCCAGCGGTCAGCAAGTCGACTCCGGCCAAGGTGCCTGCCAAGCCTGCTGTGACAAAAGCCCCGGTCAAGCCTGCGGCGAGCAAGCCCGCTACCCAACCTGTAGCAAAAGCAGCCCCAGCCAGGCCCGCCGCGGCGAAAAAACCTGCCGTCGGCAAAGCGTCGGCGAAGAAGCCGACGGTCAAGCCTGCCGCACCAGTGGCGCAGGCCGCCCCTGCGCCTGAGGCTTCCAGCGCGTCGTCTTAAATCGAGTCGACAGCGCCGCGCAGCACCTGCAGCGCGGCGCTGTCCTGGCCAGCCAGGGCCAGCAGCCAGTCGTCCTCACTTTCGCCATCCGGCCAGCTTTCGGCCAATGTCTGCAAGCGTTCGAGTAGCACGCGCTCGGCCTGCAGTTCGAGTTTCTTCACCTGTTCGCGCAAGGTCGTCCAGTCGCTATCTTGAAGGGCATCGGCGCGCCAGTGCTGGCGCAACTGCCGCAATGGCGTCACCACCTCGCGCTGCCAGGGGGCGGTAAGCGTGCGCAGTGCGTCCAGGCGATGCGCCTCGCAGCGACAGCCACGCCGTTGCAGCCAGGCCCCGGTGAGCAGCAGGCAGACATCAACGCCTGCGTCTTGCAACTCCAGGCAGGCTTGTTCCACGCCGGGGCGGGCGTAGAGTTCGAGGGCGAAATTCCACAGATCCTGCACGCGGCCTCCGGGGCGATTTGGTAGACTCCGCGGCCATTATGATCCGACTCCAGAACCTCACTCTACAGCGCGGTCCGCAACGCCTTCTCGAAGGCGCGGAACTGACCCTGCACGCCGGTCACAAGGCCGGTCTGATCGGTGCCAACGGCGCCGGTAAATCCAGTTTGTTCGCCCTGTTGCGTGGCGAGCTGACGCCAGACGCCGGCGATTGTCTGCTGCCCGGCGACTGGCGTATCGCCCACATGCGCCAGGAGGTCGATAACCTCGAACGCCTGGCGGTGGACTACGTGCTCGACGGTGACCACAACCTGCGCCGCGTGCAGGCCGAACTGGCCGCTGCCGAGCAGGCACATGATGGTGCGGCCATCGCCCGTCTGCACAGCGAGCTGGATAGCGCCGACGGTTATACCGCCGACGCCCGCGCGCGCAAGCTGCTGGCTGGTCTGGGCTTCGAGAACGCGCAGATGGATCGTCGCGTCGGCGACTTCTCCGGCGGCTGGCGGATGCGCCTGAACCTGGCCCAGGCGTTGATGTGTCCGTCCGACCTGTTGTTGCTCGATGAGCCGACCAACCACCTGGATCTGGATGCGATTCTCTGGCTCGAAGGTTGGCTGCAAAGCTACCCTGGCACCTTGCTGCTGATTTCTCACGACCGTGATTTTCTCGATGCCGTGGTCGACCACGTCGCCCATGTCGAGCAGCGCAAGCTGAACCTGTATCGCGGTGGCTACACGGCCTTCGAGCGCACCCGCGCCGAGCGTCTGGCCCAGCAGCAACAGGCGTACGAGAAGCAGCAGGCGCAACGCGCGCACATGGAAAAGTACATCGCCCGCTTCAAGGCCCAGGCCACCAAGGCCCGTCAGGCGCAGAGCCGGATCAAGGCGCTGGAGCGCATGGAAGAACTGAGCGCGGCGCATGTCGACTCGCCGTTCGACTTCGTCTTCCGCGAGGCCGAGAAGATCTCCACGCCGCTGCTGAGTCTCAGCGAAGGTCGCCTCGGCTATGGCGACAAGACCGTGCTACAGCAGGTCAAACTGAGTCTGGTACCCGGCGCGCGTATCGGCCTGCTCGGCCCCAACGGCGCGGGCAAGTCGACGCTGATCAAGAACCTCTCCGCTGAGCTGCAGCCTCTGAGCGGCAGCCTGACCCGTGGCGAGAACCTGGTGATCGGCTATTTCGCCCAGCATCAGCTCGACGCTTTGGACGACAAGGCCAGCCCGCTGCTGCACCTGCAGCGTATCGCGCCGAGCGAGCGCGAGCAGACCCTGCGCGACTTCCTCGGTGGTTTCGACTTCCGTGGCGCGCGCTGCGACGAGCCGGTGGTGAATTTCTCCGGCGGCGAGAAGGCGCGCCTGGCCCTGGCACTGATCGCCTGGGGCAAGCCCAACCTGCTGCTGCTCGATGAGCCGACCAACCACCTCGACCTGGAAATGCGCCTGGCCCTGACCATGGCCCTGCAGGAGTTCGCCGGTGCCGTGGTGGTGGTCTCGCACGATCGCCATTTGCTCAAGAGCACCACCGACGAATTTCTGCTGGTTGCCGAGGGCCGTGTCGTGCCGTTCGACGGTGACCTCGACGATTACGCACGCTGGCTGGTCGATTATCGTCAGCGCCAGGCGCCGCCGAGCGCACCAGTCGTGGGGGCGGCGGACAAGACCGACAAGCGCGCCCAGCGTCAGGCCGCCGCCGCTTTGCGCCAGCAACTGGCGCCGCACAAGAAGCAGGCCGACAAGCTCGAACAGGAGCTGGGCAAGGTGCAGGAAAAGCTCGCCGCCGTGGAAACCCAGTTAGGCGATAGCAGTCTGTACGAGGCTGCGCGCAAGGACGAGCTGCGTGAGTGTCTGGCTGAGCAGGCGCAGCTCAAAACGCGCGAGGCTGAGCTGGAGGAAGCCTGGTTGCTGGCGCTGGAAACCCTGGAGGCGCTGCAGCAACAGTTGGAGGAGGCCGAGTGATCGATCAAATGGAATTATTGCAACTGCTCGCCACCTGGCGCGATCCGCTGGTGCGAACCGGGCAGGTGCTGCTGATTATTTTCCTGGCCTGGATGGCGCAACGCATCCTGACTCGTGCCATCAGTCGCCTCGGCGAGCGCTACAGCCTGTTGCCGCAGGAGGTGCTGCTGCCGCTGCGTGGCCTGGTGCGCTGGCTGATCATGGGCAGCGCGCTGCTGATGGTGCTGGAGCGTCTCGGTGTTTCCGCGACTGTGCTGTGGACGGCCCTGACCGGCTTTACCGCCGTGGCTGCGGTGGCCTTCTTCGCCATCTGGAGCGTGCTGTCGAACATGTTCTGCGCGCTGCTGATTTTCACCATGGGGCCGTTTCGTCTGGGCGACACCGTGGAAGTCATCGAGAGTGCCGACAAGCCTGGCGTGAAGGGCCGGGTGATTGCCGTCAACCTGTTCTACACCACCTTGCAGGATGTCAGCGAAGAAGGTGCTGGCGCTTTGCTGCAGGTGCCCAACAGCCTGTTTTTCCAGAAGTCGGTGCGCCGCTGGCGCTGAGCGCAGGGGCAGGAGTAGGCTGTGTGCCCGTCTAGCGCATCAGCCCCGAGGTGTCACTTCATGGCCATGGAAACCTGGCTTGCTTTCTTCCTGGCCTGTTGGGTCATCAGCCTGTCACCGGGCGCTGGCGCCGTGGCGTCGATGTCGGCTGGCCTGCAATACGGTTTCTGGCGGGGTTACTGGAATGCCCTCGGTTTGCAGCTTGGCCTGGCTTTGCAGATTGCGATTGTCGCCGCCGGTGTAGGCGCCATTCTCGCCACCTCGGCCTTGGCATTTAGCGTCATCAAATGGTTCGGTGTGGCTTACCTGGTGTTTCTGGCCTACAAACAGTGGGTCGCCCTGCCCAGCGATCTGGATGCCGGCGCTGCCGTGCGTCCCATCGGTCGCCCGCTGACCTTGGTGTTGCGTGGCTTTCTGGTCAATTCCAGCAATCCCAAGGCGATTGTCTTCATGCTTGCGGTGCTGCCGCAGTTCATCGACCCACATGCGCCGCTGCTGGGGCAGTATCTGCTGATGGGCGTGACCATGATCGTGGTCGATCTGATCGTCATGGCCGGCTATACCGGCTTGGCCTCGCGAGTGCTGCGCCTGCTGCGTACGCCGCGCCAGCAGCGGCTGATGAACCGCAGTTTTGCGGCGCTGTTCGTGGCTGCCGCAGGGCTGCTGGCGACGATCAAGCGCGCTGCCGTCTGAGTCCGACGCTGCGCGCCTAGGCGCTTTGTTACCAAATATTTCATTTTTTCCTTGTTTGCACGGGGCGCGCCAGCAACAATTTAATGCCATCTATTCGCGTTTCGGATTGCATTGATGAGTCGCTATCGCTCGTTATTGTCCTGCCTGTTGTTGTCCGTGCTGGCACTCAGCAGCCCTTTCGTCCAGGCAGAGTCGCCTGACGGCGCTGCCCAGGCCCTGCATATGCTCGGTTACATCGGCGCAGACTACTCGGCCACCGTAGCTGACGGCCAAGTGATCGAGGCGGGTGAGTACCGCGAGCAACTGGAGTTTCTCAAGGTGCTGCAAGGGCTGCTGGCTGCATTGCCGCCCAAGGCTGAGCGTGCCGAGCTGGAGCAGGGCCTCACGGCGCTGCATCAGGCGGTCGAGCAGCGTCAGCCGGGAGAGCAGGTCGCTCGCCAGGCTCGCCAGCTCAGTGCGCGCCTGGCTGAGGTCTATCAGGTGGCGCAGACGCCAGCCATTACTCCTGACCCTGAGCGTGGTGCACCGCTGTATGCCCATCATTGCTCGGTGTGCCACGGTGATGCCGGTGCCGGTGACGGCCCTGCGGGTATCGGCCTGGAGCCGCCGCCCTCGAATCTGCGCGATACCACGCGTCTGGATCGGTTGAGCCTGTTCGATCTCTACAACACCCTTGGTCTTGGCATCGAAGGTACCGATATGCCCTCCTTTGCCGACCAGCTTGATGATCGTCAGCGCTGGGATCTGGCCGTCTACATTGCCGGTTTCAGTGCAGGGCAGGCGCAGGGCGAGAAGCATTTCAGCATGGCTGATCTGGCCGGGCGTACGCCTGAAGAGGTCGCTGCAGCCGGCGCTGATATCGCCGCTTTCCGTGCCCAGCGCGCCCGTCCTACGGTGGAGCAGCGCGGCCCGCAGCAATTGATCGGGCATACCCGCAGCACCCTCGAACGCAGCCTACAGGCTTACCGTGACGGTAATGTCGAGCAAGCCTACGACCTGTCGGTAGGCGCCTATCTGGAAGGTTTTGAGCTGGTCGAGGGGGCGCTGGACAATCTTGATGCCGCGCAGCGCAAAACCACCGAGAAGGCGCTGATGGCCTACCGTCAGGCGATTCAGGATGGCGCTAGCGTCGCTCAGGCTGCCCAAGCGTTGGAGCTGGCCAAGGTCGAGTTGGCTAAGTCGGCCGATCTGCTTCAGGGCGGCGCGATGAACGCCTCGCTAAGTTTCTTCTCCAGCTTGCTGATCCTGCTGCGTGAAGGCTTGGAGGCGATTCTGGTGCTGGCGGCGATCCTCGCCTTCCTCAACAACACCGGGCAGCAGCAGGCAGTGCGCAGCGTGCACATCGGCTGGGGCCTGGCACTGATCGCCGGGGTCGGCACCTGGGCGGTGGCGGCTTACGCCATCGATGTCAGCGGTGCCCAGCGTGAATTGCTCGAAGGTGTTACCGCGCTGTTCGCCAGCGTGGTACTGCTGTGGGTGGGTGTGTGGATGCATGACCGCCGCCACGCGGCTGCCTGGCAGGATTACATCAAGAGCAGCCTGGTCGGCGGCGGGGGGCGTTTTGGCTTCGCCGTGCTGGCGTTCTTCTCGGTGTACCGTGAGCTGTTCGAAGTCATTCTGTTCTATGAAACCCTCTGGCTGCAGGCTGGCCCGGCTGGGCACAGTGCGGTGCTGGCGGGGGCCGGGACGGCGCTGGTGGTGTTGCTCGGCCTGGCCTGGGTGATTCTGCGTGGCTCGCGCAAGCTGCCGCTGGCTACCTTCTTCGGCGCCAACGCGATTCTGTTGTGCGTACTGTCGGTGGTGTTCGCCGGGCATGGCGTGGCGGCTCTGCAGGAAGCCGGTGTGCTGGGTACGCGTCCGGTGCCGTTCTTCGATTTCGACTGGCTGGGCATTCATGCTGACGCCTGGAGTCTTTCGGCGCAGGGCCTGGCGCTGGCGGGTATCGCTCTGCTGTATGGGCGTAGCCGTCTGAGCGAGCGTCGGCGTTTGGCGCAGCAGAGTCCGCTATAACCTGTTGCGATATGCGTGAGCGGGGGCGGCTTTGGCCGCCTGTTGCTCCAGAGCGTGAACCGTTGCCGCGACAGTTGGTCTGACAGCGCCTAGGCTGGTTCCAATCCCTCTGCCGAGTGCGCGCATGTCCTCCACGACTCATTCCACCCACTACGCCGACAGCCCTGAGCTGACGGTTGCTCCTCTGCGCCATCCTGTTCTGGAACAGGCGCTGTCCGATGCTTGTGCTCAACTTGAGGTACGGGAGGCCTATCTGGCCGCCTTGCGTGACCCGTCCATCGGCCCGCAGCCGCGCCTGCTGCTGGCGGTTTCCGGGGCGGATCAGCGCGGTCAGCGCCGCCTGGCTGCCTTGGTGGCCGAATTGCTGCCTGATGAGGTCGAGTTGGATCTGATCGAGCTGGCCGACGACCATCTGTCGCGTACCGTGCGCGAGCGCTGCGCGGCTTTTCATCGCCGCTGAGGCCGCTTTTTGTACCTTGCTGGCATACTGCACCGACTGATGACCGAAGGTGCTCTATGCGCGTGTGGATCGATGCCGACGCTTGCCCAAGGGCAGCGCGCGACCAGGTGGTGAAGTTCGCCCTCAAGCGAGGTTTCGAGGTGGTACTGGTGGCAGGGCAGGCCGTTGCCAGGCCGAATTTCGCCTGCGTGAAACTGATGGTGGTGCCCAGCGGGCCAGATGCGGCGGACGATCATCTGGTCGAGCATGCCGTGCCGGGTGAGCTGGTGATCTGCAGCGATGTGCCGCTGGCTGATCGTCTGGTGAAAAAAGGCGTGGCGGCGCTCGACCCTCGCGGACGTGAGTTCGATGAGCGCAACATGGGCGAGCGCTTGGCGGTGCGTAACCTGTTCACTGATCTGCGTGAGCAGGGCCAGGTTGGCGGTGGCCAGGCGCCTTATGCGGAGAAGGATCGACAGGCCTTTGCCAATGCACTGGATCGGATTCTCACGCGTTTGAGTCGCTAGTCTCCAGCTTGCTCTGGCGTCATGACGAGCTGGCTTCTACCGACCCATCTCAGCCGCACAGGTAGGTGCCGGTCCCCACCGCCACCAGCACGTCTTCGTCGTTGTGCAGCTCCATGCGGATTACCGTGACCTTGTTGCCTGTGCGCAGGGGCGTGGCGGTGGCGATGAAGCGCTGTCCCCGGCCAGGACGCAGGTAGTCGATGCGCAGGTCGATAGTGCCGAGCTTGGAGAGTTTGCTCATGCGCTCGGCTGCTGGCAGATGCTGGTGATTGGCGAAGGCGCCGATCAGTGCCATGGCGCCGCCGCAGACATCGAGCAGCGAGGAAATCACGCCGCCGTGCAAGATGCCGTGGACGAAGTTGCCGATCAGCTCTGGCTTCATTGGCAGGTGCATGACCACCTGTTGCGCGCTCATTGAGTCGATCTCGATGCCGAGCAACTGGTTGAAGGGAATACGCTCGAAGAAGGACGCAGCCGCTTGCTGCAACTCGTCGTCGAGGTGGTGGCCGTGGGGCATCGTTGTCGCTCCGCGAATCGTTCCCTCGCACGCTGCCGCAGGCTGGCCGGTTTGGCCAGTGGCGCGGCGGGAGTGTCGTGAGCATTGGCCGGATCAGCCTGTGCACAGCCGGTAGGGTGGGCTGAAGCGGATCGCCGCCCGGCCCACCCTACAGTCTGACGTGACGTCAGTGGTGCGTCAGATCCAGCACGCGGTCGACCAGCTTGTTGATGCCCGAGGCTGCCTCGGCGATGGACTGGGCGAGCATGTAGGCCGGGGTGGTGACCAGCTTGCGAGCTTCATCCTCGATGATCTCATCCACCTCGCACTCATGATGCTCGGCGCCCATCTTGACCATGGCGGCAGCGGTTTCGGGGTCGGTACCGATGGTGCAGACCACGCCGGCGCCGAAGATTTTCGCCGCCAGTGCCGGGGCGATGCACATGAGTCCAACCGGCTTGCCAGCATCGGCGAAGGCTTTGCAGGCGGCCAGTACATCGGGCTGCACAGTGCAGTCGGCGCCCTTGCTAGCGAAGTCCGAAAGGTTTTTCGCGGCGCCGAAGCCGCCCGGTACGATCAGCGCATCGAAGCCGGCGACATGCAGTTCCTTGACGTCCTTGATCTGGCCGCGGGCGATGCGCGCCGATTCCACCAGGACGTTGCGTGTTTCGTTCATTTCTTCGCCCCGGTAATGATCGATTACGTGCAGTTGCGCCACGTTGGGGGCGAAGCATTGCACCTCGGCACCGCGCTGGTCGAGGCGCAGCAGGGTGATCACGCTTTCATGGATTTCGGCGCCATCGTAGACGCCGCAACCGGACAAAATCACTGCCACTTTCTTGTTCATGCTCGACTCCTGGTGAGTAACCGCGACCGGGAAGCGGGCGCGAGGATTGTCTGTTGTGGATGTCGCCAAATGCCGCTCGGAGTGTCATCTGGCGCCGCGAAAGTGCACGGCTTTGGGCATAGGATCAATAACAGCCCATTCCCTACACAAGTACAACGATATGGCGTTCGTTCTCTATGCGGTGCCCGTTTTCTTTCTGCTGATTGCGCTGGAGCTGTTCGCTGACCGTGTGCGCGGTATGCACAATTATCGCCTGGCTGATGCCCTAAGCAGCATCAGTGCGGGTGTGCTGTCACAAGCCACCGGGTTGTTGACCAAGGTGGTTGGCTTGCTGACCTACGCCTTTGCCTGGGAGCATCTGGCGCTGTTCGATTTGCCACAGAGCGCTTTATGGGTCTGGGCTTGCGCATTCGTCTTCTATGACTTCTGCTACTACTGGCATCACCGCCTGGGGCATGAGCGCAATGTGCTTTGGGCCGCGCATGCGGTGCATCACCAAAGCGAGGACTACAACCTCTCCACTGCGTTGCGCCAAAGCAGCACAGGCTTCGTTTTCGGCTGGCTTTTCTACCTGCCATTGGCTGTTGTCGGCGTGCCGCCGCTGGTGTTCATCAGCATCGCGGCGTTGAACCTGCTCTACCAGTTCTGGGTGCATACCCGGCATATCCCCAAACTGGGTTGGTTCGAGTGGCTGTTCATCACGCCATCGAACCACCGTGTGCACCATGCGCAGAATCCTATTTACATGGATCGCAATTACGGCGGAGTGTTCATTGTCTGGGATCGTTTGTTCGGCACTTTTCAGGAGGAGCTGGACGAGCACCCGGTGGTGTTCGGTGTCACCGTGCCGCTGGCCAGTTGGAATCCGCTGTGGGCCAATGTGCAGGTCTATGCCGGGCTATGGCGCGATGCTCGGTGCACCGCCTCATGGTGGGACCGTCTGCGTATCTGGTTTATGCGTACTGGCTGGCGACCGGCTGACGTGGCTGCCCGCTATCGGCTAGGGAAGCCGGATCTGCGCGACTTTCGCAAGTTCGAGGTGCCCTTGGCGCGTGGCGAGCAGATCTATGCGTTGCTGCAATTCGTCTGCTACCTGCTGGCCGGTGTGGGGATGCTGGCATGTGCGGATTGGCTGAGTACCACCGCCACCTTGCTGGCGTGTCTGTGGATAACGCTAGGCTTGTACAGCGTTGGCGCCTGGTTGGAGAGGCGCAGTTGGGCGGTGCGCTGCGAATGCTGGCGGCTGGCGTTGAATCTGCCTGCTGCTTGGTTGAGTGAGATGCTGGGGATCTTCTCGCTGCAGGGCTCGGGCTGGTTCTGGCTAATGCTCTACACCCTGGCCAGCTTGCTGGGGATCTGGCTGGCGTGTCGTTCAGCCGCGGCGGCGTTGTCGCCACCGATAGAGCCAGGCGAAGGTCAGCAGCAACACCACGACGACTAGCAACAGAATCTGGTAATGACGCAGTTCATCGAGCAAGCCCTCCATGGCGTTGCCCAGACTGTAGGCGAGCAGGCTGATGCCACCTGCCCATATGGCCGCGCCGATGGCGTCGAGCAGCAGATAGCGACGCCAGGAATAGCCGGACAGGCCGATGGTCAGTGGCATTACCGTGCGCAGGCCGTAGAGAAAACGAAAGCTCAGCACCCATAGATCCGGGTAGCGTTGGATCAATGCACTGGCGCGCTCGCCGAGTGGTTGCCAGCGCGGTTTGCGCGCGAGCAGAGCACGGCCATGGTGACGGCCTAGGTAGAACCACAGTTGGTCGCTGGCGAAGGTGCCGAGAAAGGCGCACAGCGCCACCCATTCGATCCTCAGTACGTCGCGCACAGCCATATAAGCGGCCAGTAGCAGCGAAACTTCGCCCTCGAGAAAGGTGCCCAGGATCAGGGCGGGGTAGCCGAACTGGTGGATCAGGTCATGCAGCATGCGGTGCGCTCGTGTTGCGGGAAGAGGCAGACTACTCCGACCCGCAAAAGCCCGGAAGGTGGCGTGGCATGCCACAATAGCCGGGTTTTTGGGCATTGCTGCCGTTTGCTATGGTTGCGACCTGCAGTCGCATCGCGTCATGCGTTCGTCATCATTTGGTCATAATGCCCGCTTATAACCGTCACACTGGCCCGTCCGTGCGGGCTCTGGAGTCTGCCGTGAGCGTTACCCCCGCCAATCGTCTATTCCCTGCTACCCGTCTGCGTCGCAACCGTCGCGATGACTTCTCCCGCCGTCTGGTGCGCGAGAACCGCCTTAGCGTCGACGACCTGATCCTGCCGGTGTTCGTCCTCGATGGCGAGAATCGCCGTGAGAGCGTGCCGTCGATGCCGGGTGTCGAGCGTCTGTCCATCGACCTGCTGCTGCAAGAGGCCGAGCACTGGGGGGCGCTGGGTATTCCGGCGCTGGCGCTGTTCCCGGTCACGCCGCTGGAGAAAAAATCACTCGACGGCGCCGAGGCGTGGAACCCGGACGGCATCGCCCAGCGCGCGATTCGCGCCCTGCGGGCGAAATTCCCCGAGCTGGGGGTGATCAGTGACGTGGCGCTCGACCCGTTCACCACCCACGGCCAGGACGGCATCCTCGACGATGACGGCTACGTGCAGAACGACATCACCATCGATGCACTGGTCAAGCAGGCGTTGTCGCATGCTGAAGCCGGTGCTCAGGTGGTGGCGCCGTCGGACATGATGGACGGGCGTATCCAGGCTATTCGTGAGGCGCTGGAACTGGCCGACCACGTCAACGTCCGAATCATGGCCTACTCGGCCAAATACGCCAGCGCCTACTACGGCCCGTTCCGCGATGCGGTCGGTTCGGCCGCCAACCTCGGCAAGGGTAACAAGCTTGGCTACCAAATGGATCCGGCCAACGGTAACGAAGCGCTGCACGAAGTGGCTGCCGACCTTGCCGAAGGCGCCGACATGGTCATGGTCAAACCCGGCATGCCCTACTTGGACATCGTCTGGCGCGTGAAAGATGCCTACAAGGTGCCGACCTTCGCCTACCAAGTCAGTGGCGAGTACGCCATGCACATGGCGGCCATTCAGAACGGCTGGCTCAGTGAGGCGGTGATTCTCGAATCGCTCACCGCCTTCAAACGGGCCGGCGCCGATGGCATCCTCACCTATTTCGCCGTGCGTGCGGCAGAACTGCTAAAACAGGGGCACTGACGCCCCCAGGAACCCAGTGATGAACACCGAAGGACTCAACAGCGAAGCGCTCGAAAGCAGCAACCCGGCCCCCGTGGAGGTGATCGCCGAACCGCCGGTGGTGGAAACCCCGCCGCCCGCGCCGATTCCCGGTCTGGATGACAGCAGCCTGTACATCCATCGCGAGCTGTCGCAGCTGCAATTCAACATCCGCGTGCTGGAGCAGGCGCTGGACGAGTCCTATCCATTGCTGGAGCGCCTGAAGTTTCTGCTGATCTTTTCCAGCAACCTCGATGAGTTCTTCGAGATTCGCGTCGCCGGCCTGAAGAAACAGATCAACTTCGCCCGTGAGCAGGCCGGTGCTGACGGCTTGCAGCCACACCAGGCCCTGGCGCGGATTTCCGAGCTGGTGCATGAGCAGGTCGATCGGCAGTACGCGATCCTCAACGACACCCTGTTCCCGGCGCTGGCCAAGCAAGGCATCAACTTCATTCGTCGACGCTACTGGACGGCCAAGCTCAAGACCTGGGTGCGCCGCTACTTCCGCGACGAAATCGCGCCGATCATCACTCCCATCGGCCTCGACCCAACGCACCCGTTCCCGCTGCTGGTGAACAAGAGCCTGAACTTTATCGTCGAGCTGGAGGGCGTCGATGCCTTCGGCCGCGATTCCGGTCTGGCGATCATTCCGGCGCCGCGTCTGCTGCCCCGGATCATCCGCGTGCCGGAAGAGGTCGGCGGCCCTGGCGACAACTACGTGTTCCTGTCGTCGATGATCCACGCGCATGCCGATGACCTGTTCCAGGGGATGAAGGTCAAGGGCTGCTACCAGTTCCGCCTGACCCGTAACGCCGACCTGTCGGTGGATACCGAGGATGTCGAAGATCTGGCCCGCGCCCTGCGCGGTGAGCTGTTCTCGCGTCGCTACGGTGATGCGGTGCGTCTGGAGGTGGTCGACACCTGCCCGAAACACCTGCGTGACCATCTGCTCAAGCAGTTCGGCCTGACCGAGAGCGAGCTGTATCAGGTCAACGGCCCGGTCAACCTGACCCGCCTGTTCAGCATCACCGGCCTGGATAACCACCCGAATCTGCAGTACGCGCCGTTCACGCCGGTCATCCCCAAGCCGCTGCAGAACGCCGAGAACATCTTCAATGTGGTCAGCAAACAGGACATCCTCCTGCTGCACCCCTTCGAGTCCTTCACGCCGGTGGTCGACCTGCTGCGCCAGGCGGCGAAAGACCCGCACGTGCTGGCGATCAAGCAGACCTTGTATCGCTCCGGGGCTAATTCGGAGATCGTCGACGCGCTGGTGGAAGCGGCGCGTAACGGCAAGGAAGTCACGGCGGTGATCGAGCTGCGCGCGCGTTTCGACGAGGAGTCCAACCTGCAATTGGCCAGCCGCCTGCAGGCAGCCGGTGCGGTGGTGATCTACGGCGTGGTCGGCTTCAAGACCCACTCCAAGATGATGCTGATTCTGCGCCGCGAGAACGGCGAGATCCGCCGCTACGCGCACCTCGGCACCGGTAACTACCACGCCGGTAACGCCCGTCTGTACACCGACTACAGCCTGCTCACCGCCGATGTGGCCCTTGGCGAAGACGTTGGCAAGCTGTTCAGCCAGTTGATCGGCATGGGCAAGACCCTGCGCATGAAGAAGCTGCTGCATGCGCCCTTCACCCTGAAGAAGACGCTGCTCGACCTGATCGCCAAGGAAACCGCCGCGGCGGCCGAAGGCAAGCCGACGCATATCATCGCCAAGTTCAACGCCTTGACCGATCCGAAGATCATCCGCGCCCTGTACAAGGCCAGCCAGACTGGGGTGAAGATCGATCTGGTGGTGCGCGGCATGTGCTGTCTGCGCCCAGGGGTGCCGGGGGTGTCGCACAACATTCAGGTGCGCTCAATCATCGGTCGCTTCCTCGAACACACGCGGGTGTACTACTTCCTCAATGGCGGCGACGAGCTGATTTATCTGTCCAGCGCCGACTGGATGGAGCGCAACCTCGATAAGCGCGTGGAGACCTGCTTCCCGGTGGAGGGCAAGAAGCTCATCACGCGGGTCAAGAAGGAGCTGGAAAGCTACCTGACCGATAACACTCAGGCTTGGGTGCTGCAGTCCGACGGGCGCTACCTGCGCCAGCAGCCCACCGGTAACCAGAATTCGCGTAATGCTCAGGCTGCGCTGCTGGAGAAGCTCACCGCCCCGGTGATCGTGACGCGATAAACGGCCGCAGTGACCCACTGATAACCCTCTTCCATTGGCGGGAGAGGGGCATCATCAAGACTTGCTGGGTAAGCGGTGGATGTTTCGATTTCGCCTGGTGGCGGGTTACACCCGCCCTACGCTCATGCAAACAAAGATCGTAGGGCGCAACCCTGATCAGCGTACGCTCAGGCTCAGGTCGATGCGCTTGAGCCATTCGGCTTCGGCTTCGAAATCCGCCTGGGTTAGCGGGTTGGCTGCCAGCCAGCCATCGGGGAAGACGATTTCCAGGCTGTTTGCGCCAGCCTTGAACTGCACCTGCGGCATATCCTGTGTGCCACGGATGTGGTGGAACAGAATGGCGAAGCGCAACAGCACGCACAGGCGTATCAGCTTGACGCCTTCCTCGCCGAAGTCGGCGAACTTGTCCTTGGGAATGTTGCGGCGGTGGCCGCGCACTAGCAGGGCGAGCATCTGCTGATCCTGGCGGGAGAAGCCGGCCAGGTCGGAGTGTTCGATCAGATAGGCGCCGTGCTTGTGGTACTGGTAGTGGGCGATGTCCAGGCCCACCTCGTGCACCTTGGCGCCCCAGCTCAGCAACTCGCGGTGCCAGTCGTCGATCAGGCCCCAGTCGGCTGCCACTTTGTCCAGTGCTGAGAGTGCCTTGGCCTCGACCCGCGCAGCCTGGTCGGTATCGACGTGATAACGCTCCATGAAGGCCGCCAGGGTGCGCTCACGCACATCCTCGTGCTGGTGGCGACCGAGTAGGTCATACAGCACGCCTTCGCGCAGGGCGCCTTCGGAATGGCTCATGCGCTGGATTTCGCAGGCGTCGAAAATGGCTTCGAGAATCGCCAGGCCCGCTGGGAAGATGCCGCGCCGATCCGGCTTGATGCCGTCGAGATCGATCTTCTCCACTTCTCCCAGTTTGAACAGCTTGCGCTTGAGCCAGGCCAGCCCCTCGACCGTGACCTCACCATTGCCCAGGCCTGCGGCCTTGGTGGTCAAACCGATGGCCTTGATGGTGCCGGAGGCGCCGACGGCATCTTCCCAGCCGAGACGGCGCAAAGCTTGCTCAATGCCCATCAGCTCCAGGCGAGCTGCAGTGTAGGCCTGGGCATAACGTGCTGGGGTGATCTTGCCATCTTTGAAGTAGCGCTGGGTGTAGCTGACGCAGCCCATCTGCAGGCTTTCGCGCAGCAGCGGTTCGAAACGCTGGCCGATGATGAATTCGGTGCTGCCGCCGCCGATGTCGGCTACCAGGCGCTTGCCAGGGGTGTCGGCGATGCTGTGAGACACGCCGAGGTAGATCAGGCGCGCTTCCTCGCGGCCGGAAATTACCTCGACTTGATGGCCGAGAATTTCTTCGGCACGGCGGATGAACACCGCGCGGTTGCGCGCCTCACGCAGGGCATTGGTGCCGACCACACGCACTGCGCCTTCCGGCAGGCTGGTGGTGAATTGGGCAAAGCGGCGCAGGCAGTCCAGACCGCGCTGCATGGCTTCTTCGCTGAGCTGGCGCTCGTCATCCAGGCCAGCGGCCAACTGCACCTTGTCGCCCAGGCGTTCAAGGATACGAACCTCGTGATTGTCGGCCTTCGCTAGTACCATGTGGAAGCTGTTCGAGCCCAGGTCGATAGCAGCGATCAGAGGAAAGTTGGCAGTGTTGGCTTGAGGCATGATTACGGCATCTCAGTCGATAACGGCGCCATCGTGCCACGACTGAGCGCATGAGCCAACGCATTCGGATGTCGCATTAACGGGTCTAGCAGGCTGTTGAAAAGCTTCCTGCGTTTTTCAACGGCCTGCTGGATCAGAACCCGTGTGGCAAATGCCAAGAATTGCAGGGGGGGGTTACAGTTGCTCAGTGCGTCTCAGCGAACCTGCACAATCACCTTGCCCACCGCCTTGCGCTGGCTAAGGGCTGCGATCGCATCGCCGCCGCGTTCTAGCGGGAAGGTCTGCGATAGCAGTGGTTTGAGTTTGCCTTCAGCGTGCCAGGCAAACAGTTGCTGGAAGTTGTCGGCGTTGTCCTGCGGTTGACGTTGGGCGAATGAGCCCCAGAACACGCCGATGAGGGCTGCGCCCTTGAGCAGCGGGAGGTTGGCTGGCAGCGCGGGAATACCGCCCCCGGCGGCGAATCCCACCACCAGGAAACGACCGTTCCAGGCGATGCTGCGGAAGGCTTCCTCGAACAGTTCGCCGCCTACCGGGTCGTAGATCACGTCCACGCCTTGGCCTGCGGTGAGGGTTTTGAGTTCCTCTTTCAGGCTCTGTTCGCTGTAGTTGATCAATGCGTCAGCGCCAGCCTGGCGTGCGACTTCCAGTTTTTCGGCGCTACTCGCTGCGGCTATCACTTTGGCGCCCATGGCTTTGCCGATTTCCACCGCCGCCAGGCCCACGCCACCGGAGGCGCCGAGTACCAGCAGGGTTTCGCCTGGCTGCAGGTTGGCGCGTTGCTTGAGCGCGTGCATCGAGGTGCCATAGGTCATGCTGAAGGCCGCAGCAGTGGTCAGATCCATGCTCTTGGGCACCGGCAGTACGTTGTAGGCCGGTACGGCGACCTCTTCGGCAAAGCCGCCCCAGCCAGTCAGGGCCATTACCCGGTCGCCGACGCGCAGGTGGCTCACCTTCTCGCCAACGGCTTTGATCAGGCCAGCCACCTCGCCGCCCGGTGCGAAAGGGAAGGGCGGTTTGAACTGATATTTGCCTTCGATAATCAGGGTGTCGGGAAAGTTGACCCCCGCGGCCTGTACCTCGATCAGCACCTCGCTCTTTTTCGGTTCGGGGTTGGCGATGTCTTCCAATACCAGCGTGTCGGCAGGGCCAAAGGCTTTACACAGCAGGGCTTTCATCGAATGCGTTCCTCTTGCAGGGTGTCTGGCAGTGTAGGAAGTGCCTGTTTCGGGTCAATGAGCATGCCCGCGCCTGATGGTTGTGCATAAGCGCCGGGCTTGGGTACTGGCCTGTGGATGGCTATGCTAGGCACATCCCCGATGGAGTGTCCGCCGTGAAATTGTTGACCGCCCTGCTGTTGAGCTTGTCGATCTGTCTGCCTGCCTTTGCCAGCTCGGAGAAGAAGGAAGAGGCCCCGACCACGCTCTACTACAACCTGACCCCTGCGCTGATTGGCAATCTGGCCGATCAAGGGGCGCGGCTGAAGTTCTACAAGGCCGATGTGTCGCTGCGCGTCACGGGCACCGAGGCCGAGAACAAGCTCAAGCTGCATGAGCCGTTGATCCGCCATCAACTGGTGATGCTGTTCTCGGCGCAGACCAGCGAGGTGATCAACGCGCCCGATGGTCGCGAGAACTTGCGCCAGGAAGCCTTGAAGAAGGTGCAGGATGCGATCAATGCTGAAGAGGGTGCGCCTGTCGTTGAAGACCTGCTATTCAACAATCTGATCATTCAATAGCGAACGGCCTGCGTAAGCCCTCGGGAGCGGAAGGCTGTGGCCGTTATGCCTGAGCTTGGTGCGTTCACGGTCAGTGGTTTGCTTTATTCGGCGGTGCCTTTCCAGGTCTCTGTGCGGTTGCGGCCTTCGCGTTTGGCGCTGTACAGCGCTTGATCGCAGCGCTCCAGGAGTGCGCCGGGACGATCATCGTCCACGGGCTCGGCGGCGGCGATGCCGATGCTCAGGGTCAGGCGTTCAAAGGGGCTGATGGGATGGGCTATCTGTAGTTCGGTGATGGCGCTTTGCAGGCGCGCTGCAATCTGTTCTGCGCCCATATGATCGGTACCGGGCAGAATGATCACGAACTCTTCGCCGCCATAGCGGCAGGCGACATCGCCTTCCCGTTGCAAGCTGCCTCGTAGCGCTTCACCGACGCGGCGTAGGGCATCGTCGCCAGCCAGGTGGCCAAGCGTGTCGTTGTACGGCTTGAAGTAGTCGATGTCCGCCATCAGCAGTGCCAGCGGTGCAGCGTCGCGCCACTGCCTGCGCCATAACGCATGCAATTGCTGGTCAAAGTAGCGGCGGTTATAGAGGCCGGTCAGGCCGTCCAGTTGCGACAGGCGTTGCAATTTCTCTTCAAGTTGCAGGCGTTCGCTGTTGTCGCGCGAGACGGCGATCAGGTATTCGCGATCATGCAGGTTAACCAATTGAGTGTTGATCTCGGCGGGTTGGCGGCTGCCATCGCGACGAATCAGTTCTCGTTGGAATATGCGTGTGAGGTTGTCGCGTTGGGCTTGATGCGCTTGTTCCAGCCAGCGATGAAAGCCGGGCATAAGCTTCTCAGGGGTATCACGCAGTAGCTCTGCGAACTGTTGCGCGTGATAGCCCAGGCTGGCGTAGGTGGCCTGGTTCATGTGGAGCAGCTCGCGGGTCGCGGTGTCGAAGATGAACAGCCCGTCGTGGCTGGAGTCGGTCAGATCGAGCACCAGTTGCAGGCGCTCGCGGTTTTCTCGCAGGCGCTGCTCGATTTCCTGGCGTCTGCGCGCTTCGATTCCCAGTAACTTATTCGCGCGCTGCTGCGCGCGTGCCCGCAGGCCGGTTTGCTGGGCGAGAGCCAGAGCAGCAACCAGCAGCAGACTGATCAGCACGCCGCTGCCAAGTACCAATTGCGGCAGCGGTGTTTCGAGCTGAGCGAGTAATGCCGGTGTCGGGCTCAGGTGCAGGCTGAAATTGTGGTTGTTGAGTAGGCTCAACATGACCTGGCGGCTTGGTGTGCCGACGTTGCCGGTTGGGTCGTGGCGATAGATGGGTTGGTCGTGCTCAAGCAGTTCGAGGGTGAAGTTGCCTTGGTCTATTTGGGTTAGCAACTGATCCATCAGCGGCTTGACGCGAAAGACGCCCTGCAGGAAACCGTCGAAGACGCGCTGATTATCCTGGGTGCGATAGAGCGGAGTGTAGAGGACGAAGCCGCGGCCACCCTGCACCAGCTCGAAACTGTTGGAAAGGCGTTGCTCGCCCGTGTCGCGGGCCTGCATGGCCAGCGCGTAGTTGGGGTTGTTGGGGGTCAGGCGGTAGTTAACTGCCGATTCGTTGCCCCGCAGTGGCAGCAGCCAGTGCATGTGCAAGTCTGGTCCCCGCCACTGGATCGACTGGTAGGCGGGAAAACCGTCCAGCGTGCGGTTGACTTCTTCCTCCCAACTGGCGCGCGGTAGGCGGTCGAAGGTATTCCACAGGCGCGCGATACGCCCCAGGCTGGCGACTTCCTGTTGCAGTGAGTTCTCCAGTTGGCGGGCCAGGGTGCGGGCTTCGTAGTCGATGCGCTCGTCGATGCGCTGCTGCTGCTCGCGCTCCAGTTGACGCCAGAGCAGTACGCTGGCGGTGCAGAGCATGACCATGAGAAGAGCCAGCGCCATGCGCGCCGGCCAGGCGGAAGATGCCAGCATGGCGAAACTCCGAAGGCGGTAGCAATGTGATAGCACAAGGCCCGAGATGGCTCAACGCATGGCGAGGATCGCCTGCCACTGTGAGTCGCTGACGGGCATCACCGAAAGTCTGCTGGCGCGTTGTAGTAGCGGCATCTCGTGCAGAAGCGAATTGTTCTTGAGCGTTGCCAGTGGCAGCACGTCAGTAAAGGCTTCGACGAATTCGACGTCCAGGGCGCTCCATGGATTTTTCTCGATACTGGCCTTGGCGTCGTGGTAATGGCTCTGTGGATCAAGTGCTGTGGGGTCGGGGTAGGCTTGGCTGACAATCCGCGCGATCCCGGCAACTCCTGGTTTTGGGCAACTGGAGTGATAGAAGAAGAATAGGTCGCCCCTTTGCATCGAGCGCATGAAGTTACGCGCCTGATAATTGCGCACACCATCCCAACGCGCCGTGCCCAGACGCTTGAGATCATGGATGGATAGCTCATCGGGTTCTGATTTCATCAGCCAGTAAGGCATGAACTTTGCTCCTGCTGCTATGCCCGTTGGCGGACATCGATTGAAAGTAATTTGTCCGACGGTTGGTTGGCGCCTGAAATTGCGAAGCGTAGTCCGCTGGAGGAAAATGCCGCGCTAAACGCTTGGTGACGTAGGGCTGCACATAAAATAATGCGCGGCTTACGCGCTGCATTGCCTGAAAGGGGGAGGCAATTCATTAATGAAACGCAAGCCAGATATTTTGTGGGTTCTCGTCATACTATTCGGCCTGGGTATGGTGACTACGGGGTACACCCAGAGCCTTCTGGATCGCCAGGATGATGTCCCGGCCAAAGTCCAGCAGCCGTAAGGTCGCTTGATTGGTTTCTGCGCCGCAGGGAATGCGGCACGATTGTCTAGCCGTGATACCACGCGCGATTCGTTACCGTAGCTTGCAAGGGCACGTCCCAACTGGCCATGGCCAGCTCATCTACCCGCTGACATTCATGTGCCAGGCCCAGTAGCGTCGGTTTGTGCCAATTTTTGCGCCGACTCAGGTAGGCCAGGCTGCGGTCATAGAAGCCACCGCCCATGCCGAGCCGACCGCCACAGTCATCGAAGCCGACCAGAGGTAGCAATACCAAATCCAGCGCCCAGATCTTGCGTTGCTTGGCCCGCTGCGCAGTCGGTTCAAGTATGCGGAAACGATTGCCCGCCAACTTCTCGTGTCGGCTGATGCGCTGAAATACCATCTTGGTGCGCGGCCAGGCGCTGAGCACCGGCAGGTAGGTGTGTTTGCCGCGTTTTTGCGCAGCTTTGAGCAGTGGGCGTGGATCAATCTCGCCATCGTTCGGCAGGTACAGGGCGATATGCCGGGCGCGACGAAAGAGAGGGTGTTGGCTCAACTGCCGATAAAGTCCACGTGCGGCTTGGCGCTGTGCGCTAGCGGGCAAGGCACGGCGTTGTTGTCGCAGCAGGCGGCGCAATTGTGGGCGGCTTAGACCGGCGGACTCGATCATGTTCGGTTGCCGAGTGTCGCCAAAGGCCTACGCTGGGGCGCGAAGGCTAAAGAAGAAGTGACTCCCCGGCATGCCGCTGTCGGTTTAGCCCTTGAACCCGAAAGTTCAAGGTGGAGGTTGCAGGAGGCGTTAAGGCTTTCCGTCAAGCGGACATGCACACCGGCCCCAACTTGCAACCCCCGTGGTTGTGCGTATCGGCTCAGGGACATCACCGACTGGCGCGCACTCCAGGGAGCGGGGGGCAGTATACCCGATGAGAGCCGCTTGCGGGCAGCGGGTGACGAATCGGTCTGCATGCCAGGTGCTCAGGGGGCTTTGGGATCGTCGGCCAGGGCCTGGTCGACGCGGTCGAGCAGATCACGTACCTGCTGGCGGGTGGAGCTGGCGTCCATGTCCAGGCGCTGTTGCTTGTGCAGCAGGTCATGGGTGATGTTCAGAGCTGCCATCACCGCTACGCGGTCGGCGCCGATCACCTTGCCGCTGGTGCGGATCTCCCGCATTTTGCCGTCCAGATAGCGTGCAGCGCTTTCCAGGTTGGCGCGTTCGTCCTGCGGGCAGGCGATGCAATATTCTTTGTCCAGGATGTGGACGGTCACGGTTTTCGACTGGGTCATGTGTCCTGCTCCAGGGCTTTGAGGCGCGAAATCATCGATTCGACCTTGTGCCGGGCCAATTCGTTCTTTTCGATCAGATGGGCGCGCTCCTCGCGCCAGGCCTGTTCATTTGCCAGCAGGAGTCGGTTGTGGGCCTTGAGCTGTTCGACGCGCTGGATCAGCAGCTCCAGTTTGGCGGTCAACGCGTGTATATCGGCGTCTTCCATGGGCTCTCGCTATGGCAGGGAATGGCTGGACTATAGGCCCGCTGGCCAGCAGGTCAAATCTGCTGGCCAGCGGGCCGCGTGCACACAGGCGGCGGTCGATGGCCTTGGCTCGCCTGCCGGTGCTAGGATACGAGGCCTCCATTCTAGAGATTGCGCCGCCTGGCGCCTAGCTGCCCATGTCGACTTCCAGTTCTCCCTACGCCGCCTTCGCCGCTCTCTTGAGCAGTGCGGGGCACTCCGTTTCACCTGCCGAATTGCACGGCCTGCTGCTCGGGCGCAGTTGCGCCGGCGCCGGTTTCGAGCCCGGCTCCTGGCTGGTCGATGCCGCCGAACTGCTCGGTGGCGCGCCGCAAGACAACGTGCGTCAGGCGCTGATTGGCTTGCAGGAGATGGTCAAGGGCGAGCTGTGCAGCGAAGACATCACCGTGGTGTTGCTGCTGCCGGACGACGAAGCGCCGCTGGCGCAACGTGCCACCGCTCTGGGCCAGTGGTGCCAGGGCTTTCTCGGTGGCTTCGGCCTGACCGCCCGTGACGGTGCGCTGAGCGCCGAGGCCATGGAAGTGCTGCAGGATCTTTCCGCTATTGCCCAGGTGCAGAGCGCGCTGGACGAATCCGAAGACGGCGAGAGCGACTACATGGAGGTGATGGAGTACCTGCGCGTGGCGCCGCTGCTGCTGTTTTCCGAGTGCGCCAAGCCCGCCACTGCTGAACCGAAACCTTCCCTGCACTGACTGCCATTCGTTGGAGCCCGCCGTGATCAGCATTCCCAAGTCCGAATATGCCCGTCGGCGCAAGGCGCTGATGGCGCAGATGGAACCCAATAGCATCGCCATCCTGCCGGCCGCGCCGGTGTACATCCGCAACCGCGATGTCGAGCACACCTACCGCCAGGACAGTGACTTCCAGTACCTCACCGGCTTCCCCGAGCCGGAAGCGGTGATGGCGCTGATCCCCGGTCGCGAGCATGGCGAATACGTGTTGTTCTGCCGCGAGCGTGACCCCGAGCGCGAGCTGTGGGACGGCCTGCGTGCCGGCCAGGAGGGTGCCGTAAGCACCTTCGGTGCCGACGATGCCTTCCCCATCGGCGATATCGACGACATCCTGCCGGGGCTGATCGAAGGCCGTGAGCGTGTCTACTACGCTATCGGCTTCAATCAGGAGTTCGATCACCGGCTGATGGAATGGGTCAACCATATCCGCGCCAAGGCGCGCCAGGGCGCCACGCCGCCGAACGAGTTCGTCGCCCTCGACCACTTGCTGCACGACATGCGCCTGTACAAGTCGGCGGCTGAGGTCAAGGTGATGCGTGAGGCCGCCGAGATCAGCGCGCGTGCCCACATCCGCGCCATGCAGGCCAGCCGCGCCGGGCTTTACGAATACCATCTGGAAGCTGAGCTGGATTACGAGTTCCGCAAGGGCGGGGCGAAGATGCCGGCCTATGGCAGCATCGTCGCGGCGGGCAAGAATGCCTGCATCCTGCACTACCGCGAGAACGACGCTGCGCTCAAGGACGGCGATCTGGTGCTGATCGACGCCGGTTGCGAGATCGACTGTTACGCCAGCGACATCACCCGCACCTTCCCGGTCAGTGGCAAGTTCTCGCCCGAGCAAAAGGCCATCTACGAGCTGGTGCTCAAAGCCAACGAAGAGGCCTTCAAACACATCGCTCCCGGCAAGCACTGGAACGAAGCTCACGAGGCTACCGTGCGTGTCATCACCGCCGGTCTGGTGGAATTGGGCCTGCTCAGCGGTGAGGTCGACGAACTGATCGCCAGCGAAGCCTACAAACCTTTCTACATGCACCGTGCCGGTCACTGGCTGGGCATGGACGTGCACGATGTCGGCGACTACAAGGTCGGCGGCGAGTGGCGCGTGCTCGAACCGGGCATGGCCATGACCGTCGAACCGGGCATCTATATCGCCACCGACAATGACAAGGTGGCGAAGAAGTGGCGCGGCATCGGCGTGCGTATCGAGGACGACGTGGTGGTGACCAAGACCGGCTGCGAGATCCTTACCAATGGCGTGCCCAAGTCGGTCGCCGAGATCGAGGCGTTGATGGCTGCCGCGCGCAGCGAGGCGGCCTGAGGCCATGACTCAGGTGAACTTGGCGATCATCGGTGGCGGCCTGGTTGGTGCTAGCCTGGCGCTGGCCCTGCAGGAAACCGCGCGCCAGCGCGGCTGGCGCATCGCCCTGATCGAACCCTTTGCCCCCGGCAATGCCTACCAGCCCAGCTATGACGCGCGTTCCACCGCGCTGTCCTACGGCAGTCGGCTGATCTACGAACGCCTCGACCTGTGGCAGGCCATCGCCCAACGTGCCGAGCCGATTCTGCAGATTCACGTGTCCGATCGTGGCCGTTTCGGTGCCACCCGCTTGCAGGCCATCGAAGAGGGTGTGCCGGCCCTGGGCTACGTGGTGGAGAACGCCTGGATCGGCCATTGCCTGTGGCAGGCGCTCGACCCAGACGTTGTGCAGTGGCATTGCCCGGCCGAAGTCAGCGCCATGCGCCAGATCGAGGCCGGCTACCGCCTGCAACTGAACGATGGCAGTAGCCTCGATTGCCAACTGGCGGTGCTTGCCGATGGTGGCCGCTCCGGTTTGCGCGAGCAACTGGGCATTGCCGTGAGCCAGACGCCCTATGGGCAGAGTGCAATCATTGCCAACGTCAGCCCGCTGGAAGCTCATCGCGGCCAGGCCTTCGAGCGTTTCACCGATGACGGGCCGATGGCCATGCTGCCGCTGGACGGCAACCGCTGCGCGCTGGTCTGGACGCGTACTGGCGCCGATGCCGAACGGCTGATGAACTTGAGCGAGCGCGCTTTCCTCGACGAATTGCAGCAGGCTTTCGGTTATCGCCTCGGCGCGCTGCGCCAGGTCGGCACGCGGCATCTCTATCCGCTGGCACTGGTGGAAGCGCAGGAGCAGGTGCGCCCGAATCTGGTGGTGCTGGGCAATGCCGCGCACAGCCTGCACCCCATCGCCGGCCAGGGCTACAACCTGTCGCTGCGGGATACCCAGGCCCTGGCCGAGGTGCTCAGCGACAGCCAGGCTGCGCTTGGCGACTACGCCATGCTGCAGCGCTACCTGCAGCGTCAGCAACTGGATCAACAGTTGACCGTCGGCTTTTCCGACCGGGTGACCCGCCTGTTCAGTACCGCTCAACCGCTGCTGGCAGCCGGGCGCAATCTCGGCCTGCTCGGCCTGGATCTGCTGCCGCCGGCCAAGCGCTGGTTCGCCCGTCAGGCGATGGGCATGGGGACGCGAAGCCTGTGATGACCAAGGAATGAATATGCGCGCGGATCTGATCATCGTCGGTGCCGGCATGGTCGGCAGCACCCTGGCCCTGGCGCTGGAGCACAGCGGTCTGGACATCCTCATCGTCGATGGCAGTCCGCTCAGCGTGGCGCCGTTCGCCGCTGATGCACCGTTCGAACCGCGAGTCAGTGCGCTGTCGGTGGCTAGCCAGCGCATCATCGAGCGCCTTGGCGCCTGGCAGGGCATCGCCAGCCGGCGTGCCTGCCCCTATGGCGAGATGCGCGTGTGGGACGGCTCCGGCACCGGCAGCATCCATTTCGCCGCGGCCAGCGTGCATGCCGACACCCTCGGCCATATCGTCGAGAACCGTGTGGTGCAGGATGCCCTGCTCGAACGCCTGCACGACAGCCAGATCGGTTTGCTGCCCGGCGCCCGTCTGGAGCAACTGCGCCGCAGCGGCGACGATTGGCTGCTGACCCTGGAAGATGGCCGCCAACTGCGCGCGCCGCTGCTGGTGGCCGCCGATGGCGCCAACTCGGCAGTGCGCCGCCTGGCCGGTTGCGCCACGCGTGAATGGGATTACCTGCACCACGCCATCGTCACCAGCGTGCGCTGCGAGCGACCGCATCAGGCGACGGCCTGGCAGCGCTTCACCGACGACGGCCCGCTGGCCTTTCTGCCACTGGCTGGGCCTGCTGGCGAGCATTGGTGCTCGATTGTCTGGTCGACCGTGCCGGCCGAAGCCGAGCGCCTGATGGCGCTGGGGGACGAGGATTTCTGCCGCGAGCTGACGCGGGCGTTCGAGTCGCGTCTGGGTCAGGTGCTGCACGCTGATCGCCGTCTGTGCATCCCGCTACGCCAGCGCCACGCCAAGCGCTATATCGAGCCGGGGCTGGCGCTGATCGGCGATGCCGCGCACACCATCCACCCGCTGGCTGGGCAGGGCGTCAACCTGGGTTTCCTCGACGCCGCGGTGCTGGCCGAGGTGCTGCTGCATGCCGCCGAACGTGGCGAGAACCTGGCCGACGAGCGCGTGCTGAGTCGCTATGAGCGCCGCCGCATGCCTTACAACCTGGCGATGATGGCGGCGATGGAGGGCTTCGAGCGGCTGTTTCAGGCCGACCCGCTGCCGCTGCGTCTGCTGCGCAATATCGGCCTGGATCTGGTCGATGGCCAGGCCGAAGCCAAGGCGCTGTTCGTGCGCCAGGCGCTGGGGCTTTCGGGTGATTTGCCGGAGCTGGCGCGAGCCTGAACCGGCTCCTTGAATAGATCTCCGCGGAGTCTTGGGAAAGTTCTTCTTGATACCGTACTGGCAAGTTTGTTTGTTTTTTGGTGTTCTGGACGCCGTTAAGGCGTATTCAGGTATTCCAGGTTTCGCCCCCTCGGGCGACTCACTTTTCTTTGAAATGCGCAAAGAAAAGTAAGCAAAAGAAAGCGCACCCCGCCATCCGGGTCTCGCTTCGCTCGACTTCCCTCACTCCGGCACCGCTCCAGGGTCGGCGTACATGGGCCGTCCCTGGCCCATTACGCCTCTCGCGGCATCCATGCCGCTCGCCCCCCTGCGCAGTGCCTACGTTCGGCCTCCTGAAGGGGGATTTTCGCGCGCCTGAAACTATCGGTTTCACTCGCAGACCACAGCGGTTTGCTATTGCTCTTGCCAGAGCACTCCTAGCTACACCTGAATTACTGGAGGTTCAGGCGCGTGCAGAGCCCGCCCAGGAGGGTGAACGGAGTCGTCGTGGAAGAGGTCGAGCGACAGGATGTCGCGACGACTGCATGGATGCAGGAGGTAGAGCGACGCAGGATGCCAAAGCCGAGAGCCACGGAGGGCCATGGATGGCCCATCGTGGCGGGCCTCTGGAGCGGCGATGGAGTGAGCGAACCCTGGCGCAGCGAGGGCCGGATGACCGGGCGGAGGGTTTTGGTTACTTTTGCCCGTCAAAAGTCACTCGCCCGGGAGGGCGAAACCAAAAATATCAGCAGAAACGCGGCAGTCCGGAACAGACACCCAAACAACCAGCACAAAAACTTGCCGAACCAGTATCAGCCAATAAAACACGCATGGCCTTATAAACGCCTTGTAACAACTGGCCATGATTGCGCGCCGCGTTTCGTTGAGACGGCAAATGAGCTTCACTAGTATTCAGCCACTTTCACGATGACAGAGGCTGCTTCCATGAAGGCTCGTAACGCGCTTTTTGCCGCATTCACACTCAGCACCTTGGCGACTGCGGTACAGGCTGCCGATGAGGTGGTGGTTTACTCCGCCCGTATCGACGAGCTGATCAAGCCGGTCTTCGATGCCTACACCGCGAAAACCGGGGTTAAGGTGAAGTTCATCACCGACAAGGAAGCGCCGCTGATCGCTCGCCTCAAGGCCGAAGGCGCCAATACGCCAGCCGACATGCTGATCACCGTCGATGCCGGCAACCTCTGGCAGGCTGAGCAGGCGGGAGTTTTGCAGCCGACCGAGTCCGAGGTGATCGACGCCAACATCCCGGCTCAGTACCGCTCCAGCACCGATAGCTGGACGGGCCTGTCGCTGCGTGCGCGCACCATCTTCTACTCCACCGAGCGGGTCAAGCCGCAGGAGCTGTCCACTTACGAAGCGCTGGCCGACAAGAACTGGGAAGGCCGCCTGTGTCTGCGCACCAGCAAGAAGGTCTACAACCAGTCGCTGACCGCCACCCTGATCGAAGCCCACGGTGCGGAGAAAACCGAGGAAATCATCAAGGGTTGGGTCAATAACCTGGCCACCGATGTGTTCGCCGACGACACCGCCCTGCTGCAGGCCATCGATGCCGGTCAGTGCGATGTAGGCATCACTAACACTTACTACTATGGCCGTTTGCACAAGCAGAACCCGGCGTTGAAGGTGAAGCCGTTCTGGCCGAACCAGAACGATCGTGGCGTGCACGTCAATCTGGCAGGTGCTGGTGTGACCCAGCATGCACCGCATGCCGAGGCCGCGCGTAAACTGCTGGAGTGGATGACCACTGCCGAAGCACAGAGCCTGTTTGCCGATATCAACCAGGAATACCCGGCCAACCCTGCCGTGCAGCCGTCCGCCGAAGTCGCGTCCTGGGGCGCCTTCAAGGCCGACACCGTGGCCACCGAAGTGGCAGGCAAGCGTCAGGCCGAAGCAACCATGCTGATGGATCGCGCTGGGTGGCAATAAAGCGGCGGCAGGCGACAGGCTGCAGGCAAACGCCTAGGTTGCTGCGCCTGAAGCCTGAAGCCTGAAGCTTGCAGCTTGCAGCCCCCGGCTGTTTTACTGCGACGCCCCGCTTAGTCGGGGCGTCGTTTTTTCGTATTAGAGGAATCTGCGTGCCGCATCCTGTTCAGCGTCGCTGGTATCCCATCGTCCTGGCCGTTGTTGCCTTGGTGCTGATGCCGTTGTCTGTGCTGCTGCTCAGTTGGCAGGTGGTGGACACGCAGATATGGGCGCATCTGTGGCAAACGCAGATGGCACGGTTGATCGGTAATACCCTGACGCTGGTGCTCGGCGTCAGCGTTGGCGTGACCCTGCTCGGCGTTAGTCTGGCCTGGCTGACCAGTCTCTGCGAATTTCCGGGTCGGCGCTGGTTGGATTGGGCGCTGATGCTGCCGTTCGCCATTCCCGCCTATGTGCTGGCGTTTGTCTTCGTTGGTCTGCTGGATTTCGCCGGGCCGGTGCAGACGCTGCTGCGCGAATGGTTCGGCAGCGGCGTGCGCCTGCCACGGGTGCGCTCCACCGGTGGGGTAATCATCGTCCTGGTGCTGGTGTTCTACCCCTATGTCTACCTGCTTGCGCGCACCGCCTTCCTGGCCCAGGGCAAGGGGCTGATGGAGGCTGCGCGGGTGCTCGGACAGACGCCCTGGCAGGCGTTCTGGCATGTCGCCCTGCCGATGGCGCGCCCGGCTATAGGCGCCGGTCTGGCGCTGGCGATCATGGAGACCCTGGCGGATTTCGGCGCGGTCTCGGTGTTCAATTTCGATACCTTTACCACTGCGATCTACAAAACCTGGTACAGCTTCTACAGCTTGAGCAGCGCCACTCAGTTGGCCAGTTTGTTGCTCCTGGCCGTGGCGCTGGTGCTGTATGGCGAGCGCCGTGCCCGTGGTGCCGCACGGCCGACCAACGAGCGTGCGCGAGGCCAGGCGTTGTACCACCTGCGGGGCTGGAAAGCGCTGGCGGCCAGTGCTTGGTGCTCCCTGGTATTGGCCTGCGCCTTTGTCATTCCCGTGCTGCAGTTGCTGGCTTGGTTCTGGCAGCGTGGACGTTTCGATCTCGACGAGCGTTATGCCGGGCTGATCCTGCATACGCTCTATCTGGGCGCTATGGCGGCGCTGATCACCGTGAGCGTAGCGCTGTTGCTGGCCTTCGCCCGCCGCCAGGCGCCGACGCGCGCGGTGCGTGCGGGGGTGGCCTTTGGCAACCTGGGCTATGCATTGCCGGGCTCGGTATTGGCGGTGGCGATCATGCTGGCATTCAGCTTTCTCGACCGTGAGCTGGTGATTCCGCTGAGCAGCGCCCTTGGTGGCGCTGGCAAGCCGCTGCTGATGGGCAGTCTGGCCGCGCTGCTGGTGGCCTACCTGATCCGTTTCCTGGCGGTGGCTTATGGGCCGCTGGAAACCAGCCTGGCACGCATCCGTCCATCGCTACCCGAGGCATCGCGCAGCCTGGGCGTCGGTGGGCTCGGTCTGTTTCTGCGGGTCTATCTGCCGCTGCTGCTGCCGGGCACGTTGTCGGCCGCGCTGTTGGTATTCGTCGATGTGCTCAAGGAAATGCCGGCCACTTTACTGATGCGTCCCTTCGGTTGGGACACCCTGGCTGTGCGCGTATTCGAGATGACCAGCGAAGGCGAGTGGGCGCGTGCCTCGCTACCGGCACTGACGCTGGTGGCGGTCGGCTTATTGCCGGTGATCCTACTGATCCGTCGTTCGGCGCGGCGCTTCGGTTGATCAGGGCAATGCTGTAGGGCGGGTGCAACCCGCCATACCTTGGCACTGGCCGGTTGTCCTCGCCTTACGACCTGAAGCCAGGATGACCCTCCGCACGCATGCCGCTACAATGCGCGCCATTCGCGAGCCGGGCTGCCCGGCAGACGGCTGAGAAAGCTGAGCGAGTGCCAGGCGCAAGTCGGCGAGGGTGCTCAAGTGCTGACGACTATGCTGTTGCATATGAACGCCTTGAGTGCTTGCTGTGTGCTCATGGCAACGAGTGAGCCTCTCGGCCGTCTGAATCGCTTCGCCAAGCCCGGAAGGAGACCCCATGGGACAGCGTACCCCTCTATATGACCTGCACTTGGCGTTAGGTGCCAAGATGGTGGATTTCGGTGGCTGGGACATGCCGCTGCACTACGGTTCGCAGGTAGAGGAGCATCATCAGGTGCGTCGCGAATGCGGCGTTTTCGACGTCTCGCATATGTGCGTGGTGGATATCACCGGTAGCCAGGCGCAGGCCTATCTGCAACGGCTGTTGGCCAATGACGTGGCCCGTTTGCAGAGCCCCGGCAAGGCGCTGTACAGCGCCATGCTCAACGAGCAGGGCGGAGTGATCGACGATCTGAT
Organism: Pseudomonas sp. 8Z; assembly: GCF_902506535.1. GTDB lineage: Bacteria > Pseudomonadota > Gammaproteobacteria > Pseudomonadales > Pseudomonadaceae > Aquipseudomonas. Next base: position 1,704,982 of record NZ_LR733827.1, on the reverse strand, counting down.
CGTCTATCTCACTGAAGGCGGTTACCGAGCGGTGCTCAATGCCGCTACCCGCGACAAGGATCTAGCCTGGATGCACGCCCACGCGGGCGATCATGATGTGACTCTGCGTGAGCGCAGTGACCTGGCCATGCTTGCCGTCCAGGGCCCTAAAGCACGTTCGCGCGTTGCCGAGCTGGTGAGCCAGAGTGGTGCGGCGTTGATCCACAGCCTCAAGCCGTTCCAGGGCTTGCCTGATGGTGACTGGTTCATCGCCCGTACCGGTTACACCGGTGAAGATGGCCTGGAAATCATGCTGCCGAGCACTGAGGTGGTGGCCTTCCTCAATGACCTGGTAGGCGCGGGCATTTCGCCGATTGGCCTGGGCGCGCGCGACACCCTGCGCCTGGAGGCCGGGATGAATCTGTACGGTCAGGACATGGACGAAAACGTCTCGCCTCTGGCCGCCAACATGGCCTGGACCATCGCCTGGGAGCCCAGCACGCGCGATTTTATCGGGCGTGCTGCACTTGAGGCGCAGCAGGCCGCGGGTTGCCCAAACAAACTGGTCGGTCTGGTGTTGGAGGAGCGCGGCGTGCTGCGTGCTCATCAAGTGGTGCGCGTGGCTGGGATCGGTGATGGTGAAATCACCAGCGGCAGCTTTTCGCCGACCCTTAACAAGTCCATCGCTCTGGCTCGTGTGCCCGCCGCGACTGGCGAGCGCGCCGAGGTGGAAATCCGCGGCAAATGGTTCCCGGTGCGTGTGGTTCAAGCTAACTTCGTGCGTTACGGCAAACCCTTGATCTGAACATCGGCCTAGGCGCAGGCTTGCTTGTGCCTGGGCGCTAAATTGTCCTGGCGGCTTGCCTGCCATCACCGCTTACGAGGAATGAAACATGAGCAATATCCCCGCTGATCTGCGTTACGCCGCCAGCCATGAGTGGGCGCGTCTGGAGGCCGATGGCAGCGTGACCGTGGGCATTTCCGACCACGCTCAGGAAGCCCTCGGCGATGTGGTGTTCATCGAACTGCCGGAGGTCGGTAAGCAACTGGCTGCCGCTCAGGAAGCTGGCGTAGTGGAGTCGGTCAAGGCCGCTTCCGATATTTACGCGCCGGTGAGCGGTGAAGTAATCGCCATTAACGAATCGCTGTCCGACAGCCCGGAGAACGTCAACAGCGACCCGTACGGTAGCTGGTTCTTCAAGCTCAAGCCGAGTGATGTCAGCGAGCTGGACAAGCTGCTCGACGCGGCTGGTTATCAGGCTGCCGCTGACGCCGACGCCTGATACATCCGCAGCACTCAGAAAACCCGCCACGGCGGGTTTTCGTTTTTACGGCGTAGGGCGGGTGCAACCTGCCGGGGTGACTGGCGGGTTTCACCCGCCCTACGGGTGACCGTTCGTCGCGCTGCAAACGCTTTATCAAAATACAGTATATAAAAATACATATTGTATTTGATGAGGGTGTCACGTGAGCGACTCCATCGATATCCAGGCGCTACGCGCCAATGCTGACGCAGCCGGGCAGTTGCTCAAGGCGCTGGCCAACCCGGATCGGCTGTTGCTGCTCTGCCAGCTCTCGCAGGGCGAGCGCAATGTCAGTGAGCTTGAAGCGCTGCTGGGTATCCAACAGCCGACGCTGTCCCAGCAACTGGCGGTGTTGCGCCGCGAAGGCCTGGTGGCAACCCGTCGTGAAGGTAAGCAGATCTTCTACCGCATCAGCAGCCCGGCGGCGCTGGCGGTGATTGAGACGCTCTACCGGCTGTTCTGCGAGGGTGCGCAATGAATATCGATTGGCTCAATTTCACGCCCTGGAGTGCATTAGCTGGTGGCGCCCTGATCGGTCTGGCCGCAGGTCTGTTCGCTCTGGCTAATGGACGTATCGCGGGGATCAGCGGTCTGCTTGGCAGCTTGCTGCAGCGTAGTGGCGATGCTCGTGGGGAGAAGGTGGCGTTCCTGCTCGGTCTGCTTCTGGCTCCATTGCTGTGGGGGCTGTTTGCGGTATTACCCGAGATCCATTTCCAGAGCAGCAGCCTGGGCCTGATCGTCGCCGGCTTACTAGTCGGTATCGGTACTCGCTATGGAGCCGGTTGCACCAGTGGCCATGGCGTTTGCGGCATTTCCCGTCTGTCGCTGCGTTCGCTGGTGGCCACCTTGTGCTTCATGGCTGCAGGTTTAGCAACGGTCTTTGTTGTGCGTCATCTGTTGGGAGGCTGAGCATGGCCAGATTCAGCGCATTCATCTGTGGCCTGCTGTTCGGACTCGGCTTGTTGCTGGCCGGGATGGCCGACCCGAGTAAGGTGCTGGCCTTTCTCGACCTGGCTGGCGCCTGGGATCCGTCGCTGGCTCTGGTGATGGTGGCGGCGATCGGTGTTGCCGCCTTGCCTATGACCCTTGCCCGACGGCGCAGCCGTGCACTGTTGGGCGGTGCCATGCAGTTGCCGACACGGCGAGACCTAGACGCCCGCCTGATCGGCGGTAGCCTGTTGTTCGGTGTCGGCTGGGGCGTTGCCGGCATCTGTCCGGGGCCGGCTCTGGCGATCCTGCTGCTCGGGCATTGGCAGGCGTTGTTGTTCGTCGTTGCGATGCTGGTCGGTATGTTGATCTTCACCGCGCTGCAGTCCTGGCACAGGAGGTGAAGTGTTCGCCTGCCGCGCCAGGCAGTCAGCGCCTCGTGCTTGCGCCTTGAGCCGTGAGTGCTCAGGCGAGCTGGCACATGGCATCGACCACCTGGCGTGCGCTGTTCTGGATGCCCTTGGTCACAACTGGCCCGGTTGAGCAGGCCAGCATGCTGATTCTTAGCGCCCTTGCGCGGCGGGTTGCTGCTGGGTGATGCAATGGATATTGCCGCCGCCAAGCAGAATCTCACGGCCCGGCACCATCACCACGCGATGCTCGGGGAAAATTCGTTCGAGAATGGCGCGCGCTTCTTCATCCTTGGGGTCAGCGAAGCTCGGCGCGACGATGCCGCCGTTGACGATGAGAAAGTTGACGTAGGAGCCGGCCAGGCGTACTTCGGGGCTGCGCTCCTGACTACCTTCGACTATGTCGACGCCCGCGCACTCTTCAGCGCTGGCGTGCAGTGGGCCGGGTATCGGCATCTTGTGCACCTGCAGTTGGCGGCCCTTGGCGTCGCGCGCGTTTTCCAGCACGTGCATGGCGGCCTGGCAGCGCGGGTAGTTGGGGTCGTTCTCGTCGTCGGTCCAGGCTAGCAGCACTTCACCGGGGCGCACGTAGCAGCAGAAGTTGTCGACGTGGCCATTGGTCTCGTCGTTGTACAGACCATCCGGCAGCCATATCACCGTGTCGATGGCCAGGTGGTCGCGCAGTACGTTTTCGATCTCCTCGCGCGACAGGTGCGGGTTGCGGTTCCTGTTCAGCAGGCACTCTTCGGTGGTGATCAAGGTGCCTTCGCCGTCGACATGGATCGAGCCGCCTTCGAGCACGAAACCTTCGGTGCGGTAGCGCTTGCAGCGCTCGACTTCGAGGATCTTGCGCGCCACTTGGTCGTCACGCTGCCAGGGCCAGTAGAGGCCGCCATCGAAGCCGCCCCAGGCGTTGAAAGCCCAGTCCACACCGCGTACTTCGCCGCTGGCGTTGATCACGAAGGTCGGGCCGGTGTCGCGTACCCAGGCGTCATCGGTGGTGATTTCCACCAGGCGGATATTGCTCATGTCCAGGCGCGCGCGGGCGTTTTCGTACTGTGCGGCGCTGACGCAGACGGTCACTGGCTCAAACTGGGCGATGGCACGGGCCACAGTGGCGAAGGCAGCCTGCGCCGGTTTGCCGCCATTGCGCCAGTTGTCCGGGCGCTCGGGCCAGACCATCCAGGTTTGGCTGTGCGGGGCCCACTCGGCGGGCATGTGAAAACCGTCGGCGCGGGGAGTCGTGCTGAGTAGGGTCATGGTTCACCTGTGCGGGCTGTCATGTCATCGACACACTGGAGTGTGTGCGGGCTACGAATTTGTTGCGTTCGCCATTGAGCGTCGCGGGCGGCCAGTATAGGTTCGCGTGGTCGTTCTGCGACATACCCGAGAGCGGTCGGCGCTTATAAGAAAAAGCCGACGCGGTGGTCGGCTTTCTGGGAGCTGGGCTTACACCGTGTGCAAGTACCAGTTGTATTCGAGGTCGGAGATGGTGGTCTCGAATTCCTGCAGCTCGGCTTCCTTGCACGCGACGAAGATGTCGATGTACTTCGGATCGATGTACTTGTTCAGCACTTCGCTGTCGTCCAGATGGCGCAGGGCATCGCGCAGGTTGTTCGGCAGGCTGGGTTCGAGCTGCTCGTAGGCATTGCCTTCGATCGGCTCACCCGGTTCGATCTGATTGGTCAGGCCGTGATGGATACCGGCCAGAATCGACGCCAGCATCAGGTAGGGGTTGGCGTCGGCACCGGCTACGCGGTGTTCGATGCGAACCGCCTCGGGGCTGTCGGTGGGCACGCGTACGGCCACGGTGCGGTTGTCCAGCGCCCAGCTCGGTGCGTTGGGCACGTAGAAGTTGGCGCCGAAGCGGCGGTAGGAGTTGACGTTGGGGCAGAGGAAGGCCATCGACGAGGCCAGGGTGTCGAGGATGCCGCCGACGGCGTGGCGCAGCGAGCTGTTCTGCAGCGGGTCTTCGGCGGCGAAGATGTTCTGCCCGGTTTTCTTGTCGATCAGCGAGATGTGCACGTGCAGACCGTTGCCAGCCTGGCCCGGATAGGGCTTGGCCATGAAGGTGGAATCCATTTCATGGTCGTAGGCGATGTTCTTGATCAGGCGCTTGAGCAGCAGGGCGTAGTCGCAGGCCTTGATGGCGTCTTCGACGTGATGCAGGTTGACCTCGAACTGCGCCGGGGCGCTTTCCTTGACGATGGCGTCGGCGGGCAGGGCCTGCTCCTTGGCGGCTTCGAGCATGTCCTGCAAGCAGTCGACGTATTCGTCGAGGTCGTCGATCAGGTACACCTGAGTCGAGTGCGGACGCTTGCCGGAGATCGGCGAGCGCGGCGGCTGGGGGCGACCGTTGATGTTCTCCTGGTCGATCAGGTAGAACTCCAGTTCGAAGGCTGCGCAGATACGCAGGCCCAGTTCGTCGAACTTCTGTACCACCTGGCGCAACACCTCGCGTGGGTCGGCGAAGAATGGCGTGCCGTCCAGCTCGTGCATGGTCATCAGCAGTTGCGCGGTGGGGCGCTTCTGCCAGGGCTCGTTGCACAGGGTATTGGGGATGGGGAAGCAGATACGGTCGGCGTCGCCGATGTCCAGGCCCAGGCCTGTGCTTTCGACGGTGGCGCCATTGATGTCGAGCGCGAACAGCGAGGCGGGGAGGTTGATGCCTTTCTCGTACACCTTGTGAAGGGCATTGCGGTCGATGCGCTTGCCGCGCACCACACCATTCATATCTGCAATAAGAAGGTCGACGAACTGGACCTCAGGATGTTCCTTAAGGAACGCGTTCGCTTCATTAAGCTGAACGGCACGCGGGGGTACCGACATGATGCAACACCTTTTTGTTAAAAATATCAATCATGCGACTGCATGGGTGTGAGTCAATCCGAAACGTACTTGGCTGTCAAGCCGGGCAAAAAATGCCCCGAAGCGGGGCGTTATGGCCGTTTTTGGGGCGTTGAAGGGCTGTTATGTGGCTCTCAAACCCTGTGATGTCGCGGTGCTCAGCGGGGTGTGTTTGATTTTTTACAGATATATTGTGTAAAAAAATGAACAAAGCTAAGCTCGGTCGAAAGCCCACTTACAGCAATAACACGGGTGTCCCATGTCTCGCTTGCCGGTCATCGGCGTCAGCGCTTGTTTCAAGGCCTTAGGCCGTTTTCCTTCGGCAGCGATCCGTGCTGTTGCGCGTTACGCTGGTTGGGCTGAAAAAACGCTGAAGGTGGGCTGTCAGGTAAGCGTTGCTTTCTTCTTCCGTGACGGCTTGTTTGCTCCGCTCATTAGCTCCTTTGCGCTTGTAGTTCGCCTTCGTTCAGCCGCCTGTATGCGACTGTTATATGGCATGCCAGTGATTCGTGCGCAGTTATTCGGTCTGCGCTGTGTACCTTTTGTTCGCGTCTGTGCTCAAGTGGGCGGTTTGTGCTTGTCTGCTGTATTGCTGTGCCAGCTTCGTGCCGCAGAGGCGTATTCTCTTGGGCGGCAGGTAGCATTCACACATCATCCCGTGTTCCTCCAGGCCTTTGGTGAGGCTTGCAGGGGGCGCATGGGGCAACGCTGAACCGGCTATGAATCGTGCTGGTTCTACAACCCTGAGGTCTCTATGAGTACCAAGTTAGACCAGCTCACGAGCTGGCTGAAAGAACGCAAAATCACCGAAGTCGAATGCCTGATCAGTGACCTGACTGGCATTGCCCGCGGCAAGATATCGCCGACCAACAAGTTCCTCGATGAAAAAGGCATGCGTCTGCCCGAGAGCGTGCTGCTGCAGACCGTAACCGGCGATTACGTCGAGGACGACATCTATTACGAATTGCTCGACGAGGCGGACATCGACATGTTCTGTCGCCCCGACGCCGATGCCGTGTTTCTCGTGCCCTGGGCCATCGAGCCCACCGCCATGGTCATTCACGACACCTTCGACAAGCAGGGCAACCCCATCGAGCTGTCGCCGCGCAACATTCTCAAGCGTGTGCTGCAGATGTATGCGGACAAGGGCTGGAAGCCCATCGTTGCGCCAGAGATGGAGTTCTACCTGACCAAGCGCAACAGTGACCCGGACTTTCCGCTGGTGGCGCCAATGGGCCGTTCCGGCCGCCCGGAAGTGGGTCGCCAGTCGTTCTCCATCGATGCCGCCAACGAATTCGATCCACTGTTCGAGGACGTCTACGACTGGTGCGAGCTGCAGCACCTGGATCTCGACACGCTGATCCACGAAGACGGCCCGGCGCAAATGGAGATCAACTTCCGCCATGGCGAGGCGCTGCACCTGGCCGACCAGATCACCGTGTTCAAACGCACCATGCGCGAGGCCGCGCTCAAGCATGATGTGGCGGCCACCTTTATGGCCAAGCCGATCACCGATGAGCCTGGCAGCGCCATGCACATTCACCAGAGCGTGGTGGATATCAATACCGGCAAGAGTCTGTTCTCCAACGAGGACGGCACCATGAGCGAGCTGTTCCTGCACCACATCGGCGGCCTGCAGAAGTACATTCCCGAACTGCTGCCGCTGTTTGCGCCGAACGTCAACTCGTTCCGCCGTTTCCTGCCCGACACCTCGGCGCCGGTGAACGTCGAGTGGGGCGAGGAGAACCGCACCGTTGGTCTGCGCGTACCGGAGGCCAGCCCGCAGAACCGCCGCGTGGAAAACCGTTTGGCCGGTGCCGATGCCAACCCGTATCTGGTGCTGGCGGCGTCCCTGCTGTGTGGCTATATCGGCATGGTCGAGGGCATCAAACCCAGCGCGCCGGTCAAGGGTCGAGGCTACGAGCGCCGCAACCTGCGCCTGCCGCTGACCATCGAAGCGGCGCTGGAGCGGATGGAAGCGTGCAAGGCTGCCGAGAAGTACCTCGGTGAAAAATTCATGCGCGGCTATGTCGCGGTCAAGCGCGCCGAGCATGAGAACTTCAAGCGCGTGATCAGCTCCTGGGAGCGTGAGTTCCTGCTGCTGTCGGTGTAGTTCCGGCGTAGGTGTAGGGTGGGCTTTAGCCCACCCTTGCAGGCCGATTCGGTGGGATGAAGCGGATCGCCGCCCGGCCCACTCTCCAAGAGTCCGTGAGCCGGCAGCGCTCACAGAAGAAGGTGTGGTAATGAACAAGCAAGCGAGCAACCCCAAGACCGCACACTGGCAGGCCCTGAGCCAGGCCCACCATCTGGCGCCGTTCAGTGATTACAAGCAGTTGGCCGAGAAGGGCCCGCGCATCATCACCGAGGCCCAAGGCGTGCACCTGTGGGGCAACCTCAAGGGCCGCTGGGTGCTCACCGCAGGCCTAGGCGGCATGGGCGGCGCCCAGCCGCTGGCTGCCACCCTGGCTGGCGCCTGCTCGCTGAACATTGAATGCCAGCAGAGCAGCATCGATTTCCGCCTGCGCAGCCGCTACGTCGATGAGCAGGCCACCGATCTGGACGACGCCCTGGCGCGCATCGCCAAGTACACCGCAGAAGGCAAGGCCATCTCCGTCGCCCTGCTGGGCAATGCCGCCGAGATCCTGCCGGAACTGGTCAAGCGCGGGGTGCGCCCGGATATGGTCACCGACCAGACCAGCGCGCACGACCCGCTCAACGGCTACCTGCCAATTGGCTGGACCTGGGAGCAGTACAAGGATCGCGCCGCCACCGATCCGCAAGCAGTGGTCAAGGCCGCCAAACAGTCCATGGCCGTGCATGTGCAGGCCATGCTCGACTTCCAGAAGATGGACGTGCCGACCTTCGACTACGGCAACAACATCCGCCAGATGGCGAAAGAAGAGGGCGTGGCCAACGCCTTCGACTTCCCCGGCTTCGTGCCCGCATATATTCGCCCGCTGTTCTGCCGTGGCATCGGCCCGTTCCGCTGGGCGGCGCTGTCTGGCAACCCCGAGGACATCTACAAGACCGACGCCAAGGTCAAGGAGCTGATCGCGGACGACGCCCATTTGCACCGCTGGCTGGACATGGCCCGCGAGCGTATCGCCTTCCAGGGCCTGCCCGCGCGTATCTGCTGGGTCGGCCTGGGCCAGCGCGCCAAGCTCGGTCTGGCGTTCAACGAAATGGTGCGCTCGGGCGAATTGAGTGCGCCCATCGTCATCGGCCGCGACCACCTCGACAGCGGCTCGGTGTCCAGCCCCAACCGCGAGACCGAAGCGATGCAGGATGGCTCCGATGCCGTGTCCGACTGGCCGCTGCTCAACGCCCTGCTCAACACCGCCAGCGGCGCCACCTGGGTGTCGCTGCACCATGGTGGCGGCGTGGGCATGGGCTTCTCCCAACACTCAGGCATGGTCATCGTCTGNAAGCCGAAAATTTGCGAGAGCTACAAGCCTCTATCACGTATCCAAGGGATAGCGCCTAACCGCGAGATCCCAACCGAATTGCTTGACGACCATAGAGCGTTGGAACCACCTGATCCCATCCCGAACTCAGTAGTGAAACGACGCATCGCCGATGGTAGTGTGGTGCTTCACCATGTGAGAGTAGGTCATCGTCAAGCTCCTATACGAAACCCCAGATCGCGCAAGCGATCTGGGGTTTCTTCTTTGCGCGATAAAAATGCACTGTGGCGGTGAAAGCCCTGCAATGCCGAGTTCGCGATGTTGCCCGAGTCCTTGGCGCGATCCTGTGCGAGCCGCCGATCGACTGGCGGTTTATTTGCGCAGCAGAAATGTGTGGCGCGATAGCCTTGCAAGCAAACTCCCGTCAGGCTCTGGGTTGGCGTTGAGTCAGAACTGGGTTTCATGTTCCAAGGGCGTCGTCTGCTTTTTTGTTTTGCAGGGCATGCAGTGTGTCGATTTCTATGCAGCGTCCGTGCTCGTCGCTATCATGCCTGCCTTGTGAACGGTGGGACCTTCCATGCAGGCATTGTTGAAACTTCTCCAAGATGGTCGATTTCACTCTGGCGAGGCCTTGGGGGCCTCCTTGGGGGTCAGTCGTAGTGCTATCTGGAAAAAGTTGCAGGGGCTTCGTTCGGAGTTCGGTGTTGAGGTCTTCAGCGTCCCAGGTAAGGGCTATCGGCTTGCTGAGCCATTGGCGCTTTTGGATGGTGAGGTGATCGCTCGTTGTGCATCCGGTTTTGATTGGGATGTGCATGTGCTACCGAGTCTCGACTCTACGAATGCCGAGGTTATGCGGCGCATTAATGCTGGCGTGCCTGCGCCGTTTTGTCTGCTCGCTGAGCGTCAGACGGCGGGAAGGGGGCGGCGAGGTCGGTTTTGGGTGAGTCCTTTTGCTGAAAATCTCTACTGTAGTCTGGTAGTTCGTGTTGATGGTGGGATGCGCCAGGTTGAAGCGTTAAGCCTAACGATAGGTCTTGCTGTCGCTCGCACATTGATTGCTAGCGGTATTGATGGGGTTGGGGTCAAGTGGCCGAATGATGTGCTTGTCAGGGGACGGAAGGTTTCGGGGATACTCTTGGAGTTGCTCGGTGATCCTGCAGATATCTGTCACGTAGTGATTGGGGTTGGCCTGAACGTGAACATGCTTCCTGAATATGATCAGGCGATTGATCAGCCCTGGACATCCATGCGTCAGGAGCTTGGGCACTGTGTTGACCGTAACCCGATCGCCGCCGAGCTAATCAATCAGTTGCACAACTATTTATCTAAGCATTGGAAATCTGGCTTCTCTGGATTGCGCAAGGAGTGGGAAGGCTTGCATCTGTGGGCTGGGAGTGAGGCTTCTCTGATTGCTGGGGCTAAAACCGTCAGTGGTACGATTTTGGGCGTCAACGACGGTGGGGCTATTCGTTTGCTGGTTGAGGGGCGGGAAGTTGTCTTCAGTGGTGGGGAGTTGAGTTTGAGGCTGCGCCATGATTCTTGAGCTTGATTGTGGTAACAGTTTTATCAAGTGGCGTCTCATTGCTTCCGATACGTGCGAGCGGTTGCACGCAGGTATTGCAGATACGGATTCGCAGCTATTTAGGGATCTAGAGACGCTGGCTGATCTACGCATTCGCCATTGCCGGTTTGTCAGTGTTCGCAGTGATGCTGAAAGTGCTGAGTTGATTGCTGAGCTGGGGCGGCGATTCAATGTGCCAGTTGTTTGTGCCCAGTCGCTGGAGCGTTTAGGCGATGTGAGCAATGGATATGATGACTACTCGCGCCTAGGGCTTGATCGTTGGCTTGCTATTTTGGGGGCTTACCATCTTGGTCAGCGGGCATGCCTTGTGATCGATTTAGGTACGGCTGTAACTGCTGATTTTGTTGCGTCTGATGGTTGTCATTTAGGTGGGTTCATTTGTCCGGGCTTGCCTCTGATGCGGGACCAGTTGAGTACGCATACGCGCCGCATTCGTTATGATCGAGGTGCTGCTGTGGCAGCATTAGCATCACTTGAGCCGGGGCGTTCAACGGTTGAGGCGGTCGAGCGTGGTTGCTTGTTGATGCTCCGGGGTTTTGTGCGGGCGCAATATGACGAGGCGTTGAAGCGTTTTCCTGATGGGGTTGAAGTCTTCCTTACCGGAGGGGATGCAGAGCTGGTTAGGGATGTTGTGCCTGGTGCTCAGGTGGTTCCGGATCTAGTTTTTGTCGGCTTGGCGATAGCCTGTCCGCTGGTGTGAGGGTGGCTATGCGTTGGATTTTGCTGCTGCTGGTTTTACTTAATGTCTTCTATTACGTTTGGCATCAACAGCAGGCGCCGTTGCGGGCAAAGGAGGTTGCGCCTGTGCAGTCTTATCAGGGAGAGCGTAAGGATATCCGCTTGCTGAGTGAGACTTCTGGTGGGCAGTCGCCGTCGGTTATTGCGTCGGAGTCTCACGGAAGTGATGAGGGAGAGGGCTCGGTTTGTCTTTATCTAGGTGGTTTTGAGCGTCAGGCCGAGGCGCAGGAAGTCGAGCAGCGGCTGCTTTCGCTGGATATAAAGGCTCAGGTTCGGGAAATGGATGCGGCGGCAGGTGTGGAGTATTGGGTTTATCTGGATCCTTTGGCTTCACGGCAGGCATCTTTACGGCAATTGCGGGAGCTTCAGGCGCGCCGTGTTGATAGCTACATAATCACTCAGGGTGATCTTGCCAATGGGATTTCTCTCGGTATTTTCCCGCGTAGTGATTCTGCGGACGTTGCCATGCAGCGGCTTCGTGAGGCAGGGTACGAGCCTAAAATGCGTGAATTGTCTCGTTCTCATCGCAGTTTCTGGGTGCGTGTAGCTCCGAAGAGTAGGCGTTTGGCGGATGATTCTCTTTTGAGGCGGCTAGCGGGGGATTTTGTTGGGCTACAGCATCAATTAATGCCTTGCGAAAGCGTTGCATTGCCTCAGTAGTTTGCATAGAATGGCGCCCGCTTCGCAGGGTGGCCAAAGTTAGTACGCCCTAGAAGATGTTGTCGAATAAGCTAAGCTCAAGATTTTAAATGAGAAAATGCTTGACAGCAGGGTGGCAGATCTAGAAAATGCCGCCTCACTTTGGAGGGGTTCCCGAGCGGCCAAAGGGATCAGACTGTAAATCTGACGTCATCGACTTCGAAGGTTCGAATCCTTCCCCCTCCACCAAATTCAGCGTGAGCTGCAGGCTCCGCGGGCATAGTTCAGTGGTAGAACCTCAGCCTTCCAAGCTGATGATGCGGGTTCGATTCCCGCTGCCCGCTCCAGTTTGTGGTTGCGTAAAGAGAGTTTGGCTCATGTAGCTCAGTTGGTAGAGCACACCCTTGGTAAGGGTGAGGTCAGCGGTTCAAGTCCGCTCATGAGCTCCATCTAATGAAGGCAGATATGAAAGTATCTGCCTTTGTTTTAAGTGGCGCGTGGCTTGCTCAATTCTTCAATGGGAGACGGTCAAGATGGCTAAAGAGAAATTCGAACGTAATAAACCGCATGTCAACGTTGGCACCATCGGTCACGTTGACCACGGTAAAACCACTCTGACCGCTGCTCTGACCCGCGTCTGCTCCGAAGTTTTCGGTTCGGCCAAGGTCGACTTCGACAAGATCGACAGCGCGCCGGAAGAGAAGGCTCGTGGTATCACCATCAACACTGCACACGTAGAGTACGATTCCAACATTCGTCACTACGCGCACGTTGACTGCCCGGGTCACGCTGACTACGTGAAGAACATGATCACCGGTGCTGCCCAGATGGACGGCGCGATCCTGGTCTGCTCGGCTGCCGACGGTCCGATGCCGCAAACTCGTGAGCACATCCTGCTGTCCCGTCAGGTTGGTGTTCCGTACATCGTTGTCTTCCTGAACAAGGCTGACATGGTTGACGATGCTGAGCTGCTGGAGCTGGTCGAAATGGAAGTTCGCGACCTGCTGAGCACCTACGATTTCCCGGGTGACGACACTCCGATCATCATTGGCTCCGCGCTGATGGCGCTGAACGGTGAAGATGCCAACGAGATGGGCACCACTGCTGTCAAGAAGCTGGTTGAAACTCTGGATAGCTACATTCCTGAGCCGGTTCGTGCCATCGATCGTCCGTTCCTGATGCCGATTGAAGACGTATTCTCGATCTCCGGCCGCGGTACTGTTGTTACCGGTCGTGTAGAGCGCGGTATCGTCAAGATCCAGGAAGAAATCGAAATCGTTGGTCTGCGTCCGACCACCAAAACCACCTGCACCGGCGTTGAGATGTTCCGCAAGCTGCTGGACGAAGGTCGTGCTGGTGAGAACTGCGGCGTGCTGCTGCGCGGCACCAAGCGTGATGAAGTCGAGCGTGGTCAGGTTCTGGCCAAGCCGGGCACCATCAAGCCGCACACCAAGTTCGAAGCTGAAGTGTACGTTCTGTCCAAAGAAGAGGGTGGTCGTCACACTCCGTTCTTCAAGGGCTACCGTCCGCAGTTCTACTTCCGTACCACTGACGTGACCGGTTCGTGCGAACTGCCGGAAGGCGTTGAGATGGTAATGCCGGGCGATAACATCAAAATGGTTGTCACCCTGATCAAGCCGATCGCCATGGAAGACGGCCTGCGCTTCGCGATTCGCGAAGGTGGTCGTACCGTTGGTGCTGGCGTGGTTGCCAAGATCGTTGAATAATCGGTTGATCTGTTTCGCATAGGCCGGCATAATGGTCGGCCTGATTCATCTAGGTCAGTAGCTCAATTGGCAGAGCGGCGGTCTCCAAAACCGCAGGTTGGGGGTTCGATTCCCTCCTGACCTGCCATTTTCTAACGAATCTGGCGTGTCTTTCACAGGATCCTCTCTAATGAATGTTAAGGCTGAAGCCAAAGACTCTCGCTTTGATCTGGTTAAGTGGCTGGTCGTCGCTGCCTTGGTTGTGGTGGGTGTTGTAGGTAATCAGTACTTCTCTGCTGAGCCGATCCTGTATCGCGTTCTGGGGCTGGTTGCTTTGGCTGTTGTGGCTGCGTTTGTGGCGTTGCAGACGGCTCGTGGTCAGTCTTTCGCGGTTCTGTTGAAGGATGCTCGCGTCGAGATTCGTAAGGTTGTATGGCCAACCCGTCAAGAAACTACACAAACGACTCTGATCGTTGTTGCTGTGGTTTTGGTTATGGCGCTGCTGTTGTGGGGACTCGATTCCCTGCTCGGTTGGCTTGTTTCCCTGATTGTTGGTTAAGGGTGTCCCGTGGCTAAGCGTTGGTACGTTGTGCATGCTTACTCGGGTTACGAGAAGCATGTCATGCGCTCTTTGGTTGAGCGTGTCAAGCTGGCTGGCATGGAAGAAGACTTTGGCGAGATTCTCGTGCCCACTGAAGAAGTGGTAGAGATGCGCAATGGTCAGAAGCGTAAAAGTGAGCGTAAGTTCTTCCCTGGCTATGTTTTGGTGCAGATGGAGATGAGTGAGGCGACTTGGCACTTGATCAAGGATACGCCTCGCGTCATGGGCTTTATTGGTGGTACTGCTGATAAGCCTGCTCCAATTACCGAGAAAGAAGCTGAAGCCATTCTGCGTCGTGTCGCTGATAGTGGTGACAAGCCTAAGCCTAAGACTCTATTTGAGCCGGGTGAGATGGTTCGTGTTATCGATGGCCCGTTTGCTGATTTCGGCGGCGTTGTTGAAGAAGTGAATTACGAGAAAAGTCGTATCCAGGTTGCAGTGACTATTTTTGGTCGCTCCACGCCGGTCGAATTGGAGTTTAGTCAGGTCGAGAAGTCGTAACTGACATAAGTATCCCATACCCCGCAGCCTTAGGTTGCGGGGTTTTGTTGTCATTGGGATAAATGCGTAAGTAACCGGGGAGCCTTGCGAGGCGTTTGAACCCGAAATTGGAGTAGCTAATGGCTAAGAAGATTCAGGCTTATATCAAGCTGCAAGTTAAAGCCGGTCAGGCAAACCCGTCGCCACCCGTGGGCCCGGCTCTGGGTCAGCACGGCGTGAATATCATGGAATTCTGCAAGGCGTTCAACGCCAAGACTCAAGGCATGGAGCCTGGTCTGCCGACTCCTGTGATCATCACCGTTTACAGCGACCGCAGCTTCACCTTTGAGACCAAGAGCACCCCGGCTTCCGTGCTGCTGAAAAAGGCTGCCGGTATCCAGAGCGGCTCTAGCCGTCCTAACACCCAGAAAGTCGGCACCGTTACCCGTGCTCAGCTGGAAGAGATCGCCAAGACCAAGCAGGCCGATCTGACTGCTGCTGACATGGATGCGGCCGTGCGTACCATCGCCGGTTCCGCTCGTAGCATGGGCCTGAACGTGGAGGGTGTGTAATGGCTAAGTTGACCAAGCGCCAAAAGGCCATCGCTGCCAAGGTTGAAGCTGGCAAGGCTTATTCCTTTGATGATGCCGCCAAGCTGTTGGCCGAGCTTTCGGCTGTCAAGTTTACCGAGTCTTTCGATATCGCTGTGAACCTGGGTGTCGATCCGCGTAAATCCGACCAGGTTGTACGTGGTGCCACCGTTCTGCCGAACGGCACTGGCAAAACTGTACGCGTTGCTGTGTTCACCCAGGGTCCGGGCGCTGAAGCTGCCTTGGCTGCCGGTGCTGACAAGGTCGGTATGGACGATCTGGCTGCCGAAATGAAGGCTGGCGATCTGAACTACGACGTGGTTATCGCTTCCCCGGACGCCATGCGTGTTGTCGGTCAGTTGGGTCAGGTACTGGGCCCGCGCGGTCTGATGCCGAACCCGAAAGTCGGCACCGTGACTCCGGACGTCGCCACTGCAGTCAAGAACGCCAAAGCGGGTCAGGTACGTTTCCGTACCGACAAGAACGGCATCATCCACACTTCCGTTGGCAAGGTCGGCTTCGAAGCTGCTGCGCTGAAGCAGAACGTGGAAGCCCTGCTGTCTGACCTGAAGCGTCTGAAGCCTTCGACTTCGAAAGGCATCTACGTCAAGCGCGTGACCCTGAGCACCACGATGGGTCCTGGTCTGATCATCGATCAGGCTTCGCTGGAAGCGTAATGAAGTTCGGCTGGCGGCCTCTGCAATCGTCAGCCTTGAAAGATTGGGGTCCCTGCCTGGCGGGGGCTATCCAAGACCGTAGGTAGCACAAGCTTTAAAACGTGAGGTGTAATCTTCATGTGCCTACGCAGATGGTGCTCCCGATTCATACCGAATCAGACACCAAAACGCCGTCAGGTTCCGGCCTGACGAAACGGTAAAAACCAGGAGTAAACCCGTGGCAATTAAACTCGAAGACAAGAAGGCCATCGTCGCTGAAGTCAACGAGGCTGCCAAAGCCGGTCTGTCCGCTGTCGTGGCTGATGCCCGTGGCGTGACTGTCGGCGCTATGACCGGACTCCGTAAAGAGGCCCGCGAAGCTGGTGTGTACGTGAAAGTCGTGCGTAACACCCTGCTCAAGCGCGCCGTTGAAGGCACTCAATTCGATGTGCTCAACGACGTGTTCAAAGGCCCGACCCTGATCGCTTTCTCCAACGAACACCCGGGCGCTGCTGCTCGTCTGTTCAAGGAGTTCGCCAAGGGTCAGGACAAGTTCGAGATCAAGGCAGCTGCGTTCGAGGGCAAGTACCTCGCAGCCAACCAGATCGACGTACTGGCAAGCCTGCCGACCCGTGATGAGGGCATTGCCCAGCTGATGAGCGTTATTCAAGGCGCCACCAGCAAGCTCGCTCGCACGCTGGCAGCTATTCGCGACCAGAAAGAAGCTGCTGCTGCCTAAGGTGGCGTGAGCGCTTTCGAAATCAAACGTTTAATTTGATGGTCGTGTAGGCCGTCACCCCAATACAGGAATAGATAGTCATGTCCCTGACTAACGAGCAAATCATCGAAGCTATCGGCCAGAAATCCGTTATGGAAATCGTTGAGCTGATCAAAGCGATGGAAGAAACCTTCGGTGTTACCGCTGCCGCTGCTGTTGCGGCTGGCCCGGCTGCTGCCGCTGCTGCCGTTGAAGAACAAACCGAGTTCAACGTTGTTCTGGCTGAAGCTGGCGACAAGAAAGTGAACGTGATTAAAGCCGTTCGCGAGCTGACCGGTCTGGGCCTGAAAGAAGCCAAGGAGAAGGTTGACACCGCTCCTCAGGTCATCGCTGAAGGTCTGACCAAAGAAGCTGCTGAAGACGCCAAGAAGAAGCTGGAAGAAGCCGGCGCCAAGGTCGAACTCAAGTAAGTTCGCATCTTGCGTCGACAGCCCGAGCGACTCGCATAAGGCTGATGGCTGGTGGCTTTTGCCACCGGCCTTTTTCCGTTCTAGGTTGGCTGCTCGTCAGCGGGCCTTGAACTGGGAAGATCCCGCCAAAGAGGCGGTGGCAAACCGTGGGTTTGCACGATTTTCTGGTCATCGCCGCCGGCGCTGGCCAAACAAGCAGGTGACCAAGCTGGGGAACGCTGATGGCTTACTCATACACTGAGAAAAAACGTATCCGCAAGGACTTTAGCAAGTTGCCGGATGTCATGGATGTGCCTTACCTCCTGGCCATCCAGTTGGATTCGTACCGCGAATTCCTGCAACAAGGGGTGAGCAAGGAACAGTTCCGTGACATCGGCCTGCATGCGGCCTTCAAATCTGTATTCCCGATCATCAGCTACTCCGGCAACGCTGCCTTGGAATACGTCGGCTATCGCCTGGGCGAGCCGGCGTTCGACGTCAAGGAATGCGTCCTGCGCGGCGTGACTTTTGCCGTACCGCTGCGCGTGAAAGTGCGCTTGATCATTTTCGACAAAGAATCGTCGAACAAAGCGATCAAGGACATCAAAGAGCAAGAAGTGTACATGGGCGAAATCCCGCTCATGACCGAGAACGGTACCTTCGTTATCAACGGTACCGAGCGCGTTATCGTGTCCCAGTTGCACCGTTCGCCGGGTGTATTCTTCGACCACGACCGTGGCAAGACTCACAGCTCGGGCAAGCTGCTGTATTCCGCGCGTATCATTCCTTACCGTGGTTCCTGGTTGGACTTCGAGTTCGATCCGAAGGATGCGGTATTCGTGCGTATCGACCGTCGCCGCAAACTGCCGGCGTCCGTTCTGCTGCGTGCGCTGGGCTACAGCACTGAGGAAGTGCTGGATGCTTTCTACGACACCAATATTTTCCACGTTAAGAGCGACGGCTTGAGCCTGGAGCTGGTGCCGCAGCGCCTGCGTGGTGAAGTTGCCGTGCAGGACATCAAGGATGCCAGCGGTAAGGTGATCGTCGAGCAAGGTCGTCGTATCACTGCTCGCCACATCAATCAGTTGGACAAGGCTGGCATTAAAGAGCTGGACGTTCCGCTCGAGTACGTTATTGGTCGTACTACTGCCAAGGCTGTGGTTCACCCTGCCACTGGCGAGATCATCGCGGAGTGCAACACCGAACTGACCGCTGACCTGCTGGTCAAAATGGCCAAGGCACAGGTTGTCCGCTTCGAGACTCTGTACACCAACGACATTGATTGCGGCCCGTTCATCAGCGACACGCTGAAGATCGACAGCACTACGAATCAGTTGGAAGCGCTGGTCGAGATCTATCGCATGATGCGTCCTGGCGAGCCGCCAACCAAGGATGCTGCCGAGACACTGTTCAACAACCTGTTCTTCAGCGCCGAGCGTTACGATCTGTCCGCCGTTGGTCGCATGAAGTTCAACCGTCGCATCGGTCGTACCGAGATCGAAGGTGCGGGCGTTTTGTCGCGCGAAGACATCGTTGAGGTGCTCAAAACCCTGGTCGACATCCGTAACGGCAAAGGTATCGTCGATGACATCGACCACCTGGGTAACCGCCGCGTACGTTGTGTCGGCGAGATGGCCGAGAACCAGTTCCGTGTGGGCCTGGTGCGCGTCGAGCGCGCGGTCAAAGAGCGTCTGTCGATGGCCGAAAGCGAAGGCCTGATGCCGCAGGACCTGATCAACGCCAAGCCGGTAGCGGCAGCGGTGAAGGAGTTCTTCGGTTCCAGCCAGCTCTCGCAGTTCATGGACCAGAACAACCCGCTCTCCGAGATCACTCACAAGCGCCGCGTTTCCGCACTCGGCCCGGGCGGTCTGACCCGTGAGCGCGCAGGCTTCGAAGTCCGCGACGTACACCCGACCCACTACGGCCGCGTGTGCCCGATCGAAACGCCAGAAGGTCCGAACATCGGTCTGATCAACTCGCTGGCGGCCTATGCCCGCACCAACCAGTACGGCTTCCTGGAAAGCCCGTACCGCGTGGTCAAGGAAGGTCAGGTTACAGACGAGATCGTGTTCCTGTCCGCCATCGAAGAAGCTGACCATGTGATCGCTCAGGCGTCTGCGACTCTGAACGATAAAGGCCAACTGATCGACGAGCTGGTTGCTGTACGTCACCTGAACGAATTCACCGTGAAGGCGCCGGAAGACGTCACCCTCATGGACGTATCGCCGAAGCAGGTAGTCTCCGTTGCTGCCTCGCTGATTCCGTTCCTGGAGCACGATGACGCCAACCGTGCACTGATGGGGTCGAACATGCAGCGTCAGGCTGTACCGACTCTGCGCGCCGACAAGCCGCTGGTAGGTACCGGCATGGAGCGCAACGTCGCCCGTGACTCCGGCGTCTGCGTTGTGGCTCGTCGTGGTGGTGTGATCGACTCCGTCGACGCCAGCCGCATCGTGGTTCGTGTCAATGACGACGAAGTCGAAACTGGCGAAGCCGGGGTCGACATCTACAACCTGACCAAGTACACCCGCTCCAACCAGAATACCTGCATCAACCAGCGTCCGCTGGTGAGCAAGGGTGATCAGGTTTCGCGTGGCGACATCATGGCTGACGGTCCGTCCACCGACATGGGTGAGCTGGCTCTGGGTCAGAACATGCGTGTGGCGTTCATGCCGTGGAACGGCTTCAACTTCGAAGACTCCATCTGCCTGTCTGAACGCGTGGTTCAGGAAGATCGCTTCACCACCATTCACATTCAGGAACTGACCTGTGTGGCGCGTGACACCAAGCTCGGCCCAGAGGAAATTTCCTCTGACATCCCGAACGTGGGTGAGGCTGCTCTGAACAAGCTGGACGAAGCGGGTATCGTTTACGTCGGTGCCGAAGTCGGTCCGGGCGATATCCTGGTTGGTAAGGTCACTCCGAAAGGCGAGACTCAACTGACTCCGGAAGAGAAACTGCTGCGTGCGATCTTCGGTGAGAAGGCGTCCGACGTTAAGGACACCTCCCTGCGCGTGCCGACCGGCACCAAAGGCACCGTCATCGACGTACAGGTCTTCACCCGTGACGGCGTTGAGCGTGACAGCCGTGCCCTGGCTATCGAGAAGCAGCAGTTGGACGAGATCCGCAAGGATCTGAACGAAGAGTTCCGCATCGTCGAAGGCGCCACCTTCGAGCGTCTGCGTTCCGCGCTGGTTGGTGCCACTGCAGAAGGTGGTGCTGGCCTGAAGAAAGGCACCGTAATCACCAACGAGATTCTCAACGAGCTCGAGCGTGGTCAGTGGTTCAAGCTGCGTATGTCCGAGGACGCGCTGAACGAGCAATTGGAGAAGGCTCAGGCCTACATCTCTGATCGCCGTCAGATGCTCGACGACAAGTTCGAAGACAAGAAGCGCAAGCTGCAGCAGGGCGATGACCTGGCTCCGGGCGTACTGAAGATCGTCAAGGTTTACCTGGCTATCCGCCGTCGCATCCAGCCGGGTGACAAGATGGCCGGTCGTCACGGTAACAAGGGTGTGGTCTCGGTGATCATGCCGGTTGAAGACATGCCGCACGATGCCAATGGCACCCCGGTCGATATCGTCCTCAACCCGCTGGGCGTACCGTCGCGTATGAACGTCGGTCAGATCCTCGAAACCCACCTGGGCCTCGCGGCCAAGGGCTTGGGTGAGAAGATCAACCGCATGCTCGAAGAGCAGCGCAAGATCGCTGAACTACGCAAGTTCCTTGCCGAGATCTATAACGAGATCGGTGGTCGTCAGGAAAACCTCGATTCGTTCTCCGACAACGAGATTCTCGAGCTGGCGAAGAACCTGAAAGGCGGCGTACCGATGGCTACCGCCGTGTTCGACGGTGCCAAGGAAACCGAGATCAAGGCCATGCTGAAGCTGGCTGACTTGCCAGAAAGTGGTCAGATGCGCCTGTTCGACGGCCGTACCGGCAATCAGTTCGAGCGTCCGACTACCGTTGGCTACATGTACATGCTGAAACTGAACCACCTGGTGGACGACAAGATGCACGCGCGTTCCACGGGTTCCTACAGCCTGGTTACTCAGCAGCCGCTGGGTGGTAAGGCACAGTTCGGTGGTCAGCGTTTCGGGGAGATGGAGGTCTGGGCGCTGGAAGCCTACGGTGCCGCCTATACCCTGCAAGAAATGCTGACCGTGAAGTCGGACGACGTGAACGGTCGTACCAAGATGTACAAGAACATCGTGGACGGCGATCACCGTATGGAGCCGGGCATGCCCGAGTCCTTCAACGTGCTGATCAAAGAGATCCGTTCGCTCGGCATCGACATCGATCTGGAAACCGAATAACACGTGACGTGAGGAGGGCGGGGCGGTTAGCCCGCTCTCCGCTCCGCCAGGAGGAAAGGCCTTGAAAGACCTACTGAATTTGCTGAAAAACCAGGGTCAGATCGAAGAGTTCGACGCCATCCGTATCGGGTTGGCCTCGCCTGAGATGATCCGTTCGTGGTCGTTCGGTGAAGTTAAAAAGCCGGAAACCATCAACTACCGTACCTTCAAGCCCGAGCGCGACGGCCTGTTCTGCGCCAAGATCTTTGGCCCGGTCAAGGACTACGAGTGCCTGTGCGGCAAGTACAAGCGCCTCAAGCACCGCGGTGTGATCTGCGAGAAGTGTGGCGTTGAAGTGGCCCTGGCCAAGGTTCGTCGTGAGCGCATGGCGCACATCGAACTGGCCTCGCCAGTCGCCCACATCTGGTTCCTCAAGTCGCTGCCGTCCCGTATCGGCCTGCTGATGGACATGACCCTGCGTGATATCGAGCGCGTGCTCTACTTCGAGAGCTACGTGGTGATCGATCCGGGCATGACCACGCTTGAGAAGAATCAACTGCTCAACGACGAGCAATACTTCGAAGCCCTCGAAGAGTTCGGTGATGACTTCGACGCACGCATGGGCGCCGAGGCTGTTCGCGAGCTGCTGCACGCTATTGACCTGGATCACGAGATCAGCCGCCTGCGTGAAGAAATTCCGCAGACCAACTCCGAGACCAAGATCAAGAAGCTGTCCAAGCGCCTGAAGCTGATGGAAGCGTTCAAAGACTCCGGCAACCTGCCTGAGTGGATGGTACTGACCGTTCTGCCGGTTCTTCCGCCCGATCTGCGCCCGCTCGTTCCGCTCGATGGTGGCCGTTTCGCCACGTCCGACCTGAACGACCTGTATCGCCGCGTGATCAACCGTAACAACCGTCTCAAGCGCCTGCTCGATCTGTCGGCGCCGGACATCATCGTGCGCAACGAAAAGCGCATGCTGCAGGAAGCGGTCGACGCCCTGCTCGACAACGGCCGTCGCGGTCGCGCCATCACCGGCTCAAACAAGCGTCCGCTGAAGTCGCTGGCCGACATGATCAAAGGTAAGCAAGGTCGCTTCCGTCAGAACCTGCTTGGTAAGCGCGTGGACTACTCCGGTCGTTCCGTTATTACCGTGGGCCCGACCCTGCGTCTGCACCAGTGTGGTCTGCCCAAGAAGATGGCGCTTGAGCTGTTCAAACCGTTCATTTTCGGCAAGCTGGAAGCCCGTGGTCTGGCGACCACCATCAAGGCGGCCAAGAAGATGGTCGAGCGCGAGCTGCCGGAAGTGTGGGACGTTCTCGCTGAAGTGATTCGCGAACACCCCGTGCTGCTCAACCGTGCCCCGACCCTGCACCGTCTGGGTATCCAGGCGTTCGAGCCGGTTCTGATCGAAGGTAAAGCGATCCAACTGCACCCGCTGGTCTGCGCTGCGTACAACGCCGACTTCGACGGTGACCAGATGGCCGTTCACGTGCCGCTGACGCTGGAAGCCCAACTCGAAGCGCGCGCGCTGATGATGTCGACCAACAACATCCTCTCGCCCGCCAACGGCGAGCCGATCATCGTGCCGTCGCAGGACGTGGTACTGGGTCTGTACTACATGACCCGTGAAGCCGTTAACGCCAAGGGCGAAGGTCGCGTATTCGCTGACCTGCAGGAAGTCGACCGCGTATTCCGCGCCGGCGAAGCGTCCCTGCACGCCCGCGTGAAAGTGCGTATCAACGAAACCGTCAAAGAAAAAGACGGTTCGATCAGCAAGAACACCCGTATCGTCGACACCACTGTCGGCCGTGCGCTGCTGTTCCAGGTTGTGCCGGCCGGCCTGTCTTACGACGTGGTCAACCAGCCGATGAAGAAGAAGGCGATCTCCAAACTGATCAACCAGTGCTACCGCACCGTGGGTCTGAAGGACACCGTCATCTTTGCTGACCAACTGATGTACACCGGTTTCGCCTACTCGACCATTTCCGGTGTGTCGATCGGCGTGAATGACTTCGTCATCCCGGACGAAAAAGCGCGCATCATCGATGCCGCCACCGAGGAAGTGAAGGAAATCGAATCGCAGTACGCCTCCGGCCTGGTCACCCAGGGCGAGAAGTACAACAAGGTGATCGACCTGTGGTCGAAGGCCAACGATGAAGTCTCCAAGGCGATGATGGCCAACCTCTCGAAAGAGCCGGTAGTCGATCGCGAAGGTAAGACCGTCGAGCAGGAGTCCTTCAACTCCATGTACATGATGGCTGACTCGGGTGCGCGGGGTTCTGCTGCCCAGATCCGTCAGTTGGCCGGTATGCGTGGTCTGATGGCCAAGCCGGACGGCTCCATCATCGAAACGCCGATCACGGCGAACTTCCGTGAAGGCCTGTCGGTTCTGCAGTACTTCATCTCCACCCACGGTGCGCGTAAAGGTCTGGCGGATACCGCACTGAAGACCGCGAACTCCGGTTACCTGACGCGTCGTCTGGTTGACGTGGCTCAGGATCTGGTAGTGACCGAGATCGATTGCGGCACCGAGCAGGGTCTGCTGATGACTCCGCACATCGAAGGTGGCGACGTGGTCGAGCCGCTGGGTGAGCGCGTGCTGGGCCGTGTTATCGCCAAGGACGTGCCGAAGCCGGGTAGCGATGAGATTATCGTTCCGGCCGGTACCCTGATCGACGAGAAGTGGGTCGAGTTCATCGAGCTCAATAGCGTCGACGAAGTGGTTGTGCGTTCGCCGATTACTTGTGAAACGCGCTTTGGTATTTGCTCCAAGTGCTACGGTCGCGATCTGGCTCGTGGTCACCGAGTCAACATTGGTGAGGCGGTTGGCGTTATCGCTGCCCAGTCCATCGGTGAGCCGGGTACCCAGCTGACCATGCGTACCTTCCACATCGGTGGTGCTGCAAGCCGTACTTCGGCTGCCGATAGCGTTCAGGTGAAGAACGGCGGTGTGGTGCGTCTGCACAACCTCAAGCACGTTGAGCGTACTGACGGCGCCCTGGTCGCCGTATCGCGTTCCGGCGAGCTGGCTATTGCTGACGAGTTCGGCCGTGAGCGTGAGCGCTACAAGCTGCCGTACGGTGCCGTGATTTCCGTGAAGGAAGGCGACAAGGTCGACGCTGGCGCCATCGTCGCCAAGTGGGATCCGCACACCCACCCGATCGTGACCGAGATGAAGGGTACCGTGACCTTCGTCGGCATGGAGGAGGGCATCACCATCAAGCGTCAGACCGACGAGTTGACCGGCCTGACCAACATCGAGGTTCTCGATCCGAAGGATCGTCCGGCTGCTGGCAAGGACATTCGTCCGGCCATCAAGATGGTTGATGCCAACGGCAAGGAACTGCTGCTGCCGGGTACTGACGTACCGGCTCAGTACTTCCTGCCTGCCAACGCCCTGGTTGGTGTTGCCGATGGTGCGCAGATTGCGGTCGGTGACGTTATCGCCCGTATTCCGCAGGAAACCTCGAAGACCCGCGACATCACCGGTGGTCTGCCACGCGTTGCCGACTTGTTCGAAGCGCGTCGTCCGAAGGAAGCTTCGATCCTTGCGGAAATCAGCGGTACCATCTCGTTCGGTAAAGAGACCAAGGGCAAGCGTCGCCTGGTCATCACCCCGACCGATGGCAGCGATCCGTACGAAGAGCTGATCCCGAAATGGCGTCACCTGAACGTGTTCGAAGGCGAACAGGTTAACAAGGGCGAAGTGATTTCCGACGGACCAAGCGATCCGCACGACATCCTGCGTCTGCTGGGTGTGAGCGCGTTGGCCAAGTATATCGTCAACGAGATCCAGGACGTGTACCGCCTGCAGGGCGTGAAGATCAACGACAAGCACATCGAAACCATCCTGCGCCAGATGCTGCGCAAGGTCGAAGTGAGCGAGTCGGGCGATTCGTCCTTCATCAAAGGCGATCAGGTTGAACTGACTCAGGTACTGGGTGAGAACGAGCGTCTGGTTGAAGAGGACAAGTTCATCGCCAAGTACACCCGTGTACTGCTGGGTATCACCAAGGCTTCGCTGTCCACCGAGTCGTTCATCTCGGCGGCATCGTTCCAGGAAACCACTCGCGTCCTCACCGAGGCGGCGGTTACTGGTAAGCGCGACTACCTGCGCGGCCTGAAAGAGAACGTGGTTGTGGGTCGTTTGATCCCGGCCGGTACTGGTCTGGCCTATCACAGCGAGCGTAAGCGCAAGCGTGATGCCGACAAGCCGGTACGTGTCAGCGCCAGTGAGGTTGAAGCCGCACTGACCGAAGCGCTGAACTCCAGCGGCAATTGAGCCGAAGCCCCGTCGCGTGAGCGTCGGGGCTTTGTCTTGACTGGGCGCGTGGGGCTCTTTAGACTCATGCACCCTTAAATTTGGCAGGGCAATCGGCTCTGCCATCTTTATTTGTGTTGTAAATAGCGTCGAAAGACAACAGTGGAGCTAGTAGATGGCAACTATCAACCAGCTGGTACGTCAGCCGCGCAAGCGTATCGTCGACAAGTCCGACGTACCTGCGCTGCAGAACTGCCCGCAGCGCCGTGGCGTGTGCACCCGCGTGTACACCACCACGCCGAAAAAACCTAACTCGGCACTGCGTAAAGTGTGCCGTGTGCGTCTGACCAACGGTTACGAAGTGTCTTCGTATATCGGTGGTGAAGGCCACAACCTGCAAGAGCACAGCGTCGTGCTGATCCGTGGCGGTCGTGTAAAAGACCTTCCGGGTGTGCGCTACCACACCGTGCGTGGTTCGCTGGATACCTCCGGCGTCAAAGACCGTAAGCAGGGTCGTTCCAAGTACGGTACCAAGCGTCCGAAATAAGGTCGCTTGATCCTTTTTATCTAGTTGAGTCGATAAGAGTAAGGTCGGGCCGGTCAAGGCTGTGAGTCCCGAGCTAACCTGAAGACCGTTTGAGGGCTTATCAATGCCAAGACGTCGTGTAGCAGCAAAGCGTGAGATTCTGGACGATCCGAAATACGGAAGCCTGATCCTCGCTAAATTCATGAACCACGTGATGGAAAGCGGCAAAAAGGCTGTGGCCGAGCGCATCGTTTACGGTGCTCTGGACACTGTCAAGGCACGCAAGAACAGCGATCCCCTGGAAATCTTCGAGAAAGCTCTCGACGCCATCGCTCCGCTGGTCGAAGTCAAGTCCCGCCGTGTTGGCGGTGCTACCTACCAGGTTCCGGTCGAGGTTCGTCCGTCCCGTCGTAACGCCCTGGCTATGCGCTGGCTGGTGGACTTCGCGCGCAAGCGTGGTGAGAAGTCCATGGCTCTGCGTCTGGCTGGTGAGCTGCTGGATGCTGCTGAAGGCAAAGGCGCTGCTGTCAAGAAGCGTGAAGATGTGCACCGTATGGCTGAGGCCAACAAGGCGTTCTCGCACTACCGCTTCTAATTCCGGCTCCACTAACTTTGCGAGGGCTTTATGGCTCGTAATACAGCAATTAACCGCTACCGTAATATCGGTATCTGCGCGCACGTTGATGCGGGCAAGACCACCACTACCGAGCGGATCCTGTTCTACACAGGCCTGAGCCACAAGATGGGCGAGGTGCATGATGGCGCCGCGACCACCGACTGGATGGTTCAGGAGCAGGAGCGTGGTATCACCATTACTTCTGCTGCGATCACCACCTTCTGGGAAGGTTCTCGCCGTCAGTACGACAAGTACCGCGTAAACGTCATCGATACCCCCGGTCACGTTGACTTCACCATTGAGGTAGAGCGCTCCCTGCGTGTGCTCGACGGTGCTGTTGTGGTGTTCTGTGGTACTTCGGGCGTTGAGCCGCAGTCCGAAACCGTATGGCGTCAAGCCAACAAGTACGGTGTTCCGCGTATCGTCTACGTCAACAAGATGGACCGTCAGGGTGCCAATTTCCTGCGCGTTGTCGGTCAGATCAAGAATCGCCTGGGTCACACTCCGGTTCCGATTCAGATCGCTATCGGCGCAGAAGAGAACTTCGAGGGTCAGGTCGACCTGATCAAGATGAAGGCCATCTACTGGAACGATGACGATAAAGGTACCACCTACCGTGAGGAAGAAATTCCGGCGGAGCTGGTTGACCTGGCCAACGAATGGCGCTCGAACATGGTTGAGGCTGCTGCCGAGGCCAATGAAGAGCTGATGAACAAGTACCTTGAAGAAGGTGACCTGTCCGTCGAAGACATCAAGGCTGGTCTGCGCGCCCGTACTCTGGCGAGCGAGATTGTTCCGGCTGTCTGCGGCTCTTCGTTCAAGAATAAGGGCGTTCCCCTGGTTCTCGACGCCGTTATCGACTTCCTGCCTGCTCCGACCGAGATCCCAGCGATCAAGGGTATCCACCCGGATCTGGCTGACAAGCCGAAAGAAGAGATTGCCGAGAGCGATTACGACGAGCGTCATGCTGATGACGATGCGCCGTTCTCCGCGTTGGCGTTCAAGATCGCGACCGACCCCTTCGTTGGTACGCTGACCTTCGTTCGTGTTTACTCGGGCGTTCTGGAGTCTGGCCAGTCGGTCATCAACTCCGTGAAAGGCAAGAAAGAGCGCGTTGGTCGTATGGTGCAGATGCACGCCAACCAGCGTGACGAGATCAAAGAAGTGCGCGCTGGTGACATCGCGGCTCTGATCGGCATGAAGGATGTCACCACCGGTGAAACCCTGTGCGATCCAGAGAAACCGATCATCCTTGAGCGTATGGACTTCCCGGAGCCGGTAATTTCGGTGGCTGTAGAGCCGAAAACCAAGGCTGACCAGGAGAAGATGGGTATTGCTCTGGGCAAGCTGGCTCAGGAAGATCCGTCGTTCCGCGTCAAGACTGATGAAGAAACCGGTCAGACCATCATTTCTGGTATGGGTGAGCTGCACCTGGACATCCTCGTTGACCGCATGAAGCGCGAGTTCAACGTCGAGGCCAACATCGGTAAGCCGCAGGTTTCCTACCGTGAAACCATCACCAAAGACGCTGTCGAGATCGAGGGTAAGTTCGTTCGTCAGTCCGGTGGTCGCGGTCAGTTCGGTCACTGCTGGATTCGTTTCTCGACTCCGGATGTGGACGACAAGGGCAATATCACCGAAGGTCTGGTGTTCACCAATGAAGTCGTAGGTGGTGTGGTTCCGAAGGAATACATCCCGGCGATCCAGAAAGGTATCGAAGAGCAGATGAAGAACGGCGTCGTTGCCGGCTATCCGCTGATCGGCCTGAAGGCTACCGTGTTCGATGGTTCCTACCACGACGTCGACTCCAACGAGATGGCGTTCAAAATCGCCGCCTCCATGGCGACCAAGCAACTGGCCCAGAAGGGCGGCGGTAAAGTGCTTGAGCCGATCATGAAGGTGGAAGTGGTAACTCCTGAGGACTACATGGGTGACGTGATGGGTGACCTGAATCGTCGTCGTGGTCTGATCCAAGGTATGGAAGACTCGGTCTCCGGCAAGGTAATCCGTGCTGAAGTTCCGCTGGGCGAGATGTTTGGTTACGCTACCGACGTTCGTTCCATGTCCCAGGGTCGCGCGAGCTACTCCATGGAATTCTCCAAGTACGCAGAGGCTCCGGCGAACATCGTCGAAGCGCTGGTTAAAAAACAAGGCTAATCCCGCCCTTTAAGTAAGAGGTTTACTGTCGTGGCTAAGGAAAAATTCGAACGTAACAAACCGCACGTCAACGTTGGCACCATCGGTCACGTTGACCACGGTAAAACCACTCTGACCGCTGCTCTGACCCGCGTCTGCTCCGAAGTTTTCGGTTCGGCCAAGGTCGACTTCGACAAGATCGACAGCGCGCCGGAAGAGAAGGCTCGTGGTATCACCATCAACACTGCACACGTAGAGTACGATTCCAACATTCGTCACTACGCGCACGTTGACTGCCCGGGTCACGCTGACTACGTGAAGAACATGATCACCGGTGCTGCCCAGATGGACGGCGCGATCCTGGTCTGCTCGGCTGCCGACGGTCCGATGCCGCAAACTCGTGAGCACATCCTGCTGTCCCGTCAGGTTGGTGTTCCGTACATCGTTGTCTTCCTGAACAAGGCTGACATGGTTGACGATGCTGAGCTGCTGGAGCTGGTCGAAATGGAAGTTCGCGACCTGCTGAGCACCTACGATTTCCCGGGTGACGACACTCCGATCATCATTGGCTCCGCGCTGATGGCGCTGAACGGTGAAGATGCCAACGAGATGGGCACCACTGCTGTCAAGAAGCTGGTTGAAACTCTGGATAGCTACATTCCTGAGCCGGTTCGTGCCATCGATCGTCCGTTCCTGATGCCGATTGAAGACGTATTCTCGATCTCCGGCCGCGGTACTGTTGTTACCGGTCGTGTAGAGCGCGGTATCGTCAAGATCCAGGAAGAAATCGAAATCGTTGGTCTGCGTCCGACCACCAAAACCACCTGCACCGGCGTTGAGATGTTCCGCAAGCTGCTGGACGAAGGTCGTGCTGGTGAGAACTGCGGCGTGCTGCTGCGCGGCACCAAGCGTGATGAAGTCGAGCGTGGTCAGGTTCTGGCCAAGCCGGGCACCATCAAGCCGCACACCAAGTTCGAAGCTGAAGTGTACGTTCTGTCCAAAGAAGAGGGTGGTCGTCACACTCCGTTCTTCAAGGGCTACCGTCCGCAGTTCTACTTCCGTACCACTGACGTGACCGGTTCGTGCGAACTGCCGGAAGGCGTTGAGATGGTAATGCCGGGCGATAACATCAAAATGGTTGTCACCCTGATCAAGCCGATCGCCATGGAAGACGGCCTGCGCTTCGCGATTCGCGAAGGTGGTCGTACCGTTGGTGCTGGCGTGGTTGCCAAGATCGTCGAGTAATCGCTGATCTGGATATGAAAAAGGGCCCCTTCGGGGCCCTTTTTTTGGATTGGTTAAAAGTTGACACCCTTGGGGGGCATCCGTACAATTGCGCCTCCCTTGAGCGGGCGTAGTCCGTCTGTGGGGATTAGCAGCTTGGAATCTGAGGTCAAAATGCAAAACCAACAAATCCGTATTCGGTTGAAGGCTTTTGACCATCGCCTGATCGATCAATCTACCCAGGAAATCGTGGAAACCGCGAAACGTACTGGTGCTCAGGTGCGTGGTCCGATTCCTCTGCCTACTCGTAAGGAGCGGTACACCGTTCTGATTTCTCCGCACGTCAACAAAGACGCGCGCGATCAGTACGAAATCCGCACTCATAAGCGTGTTCTGGATATCGTCCAGCCAACGGATAAAACCGTTGATGCGCTGATGAAGCTCGACCTTGCGGCAGGCGTGGAAGTGCAGATCAGCCTCGGCTAAAACCTGGCGGTTTTAGTCGTGTAACGCTCTGAAATGGGCGGCCATAGCGGGTGAAAGCCCCGTACACTCATGAGGTTTTAAACATGACTATTGGTGTAGTCGGTCGTAAGTGCGGTATGACCCGCATTTTCACCGAGGAAGGTGTCTCCATTCCGGTTACGGTCATTGAGATCGAGCCGAATCGTGTCACCCAGTTCAAGAACGAGGAATCCGATGGCTACCGTGCAGTGCAAGTCACTGTTGGTGAGCGTCGTGCTTCTCGTGTTAGCAAGGCTCAGGCCGGTCACTTCGCCAAGGCGAACGTCGCGGCGGGTCGTACTGTTATGGAGTTTCGTCTCGAAGACGGCGACTACCAAGCTGGCGATCTGATCAACGCTGAAATTTTCCAAGCTGGTCAGCTGGTGGATGTCACCGGTCAGTCCAAAGGTAAAGGCTTCGCCGGTACCATCAAGCGTTGGAACTTCCGCGGCCAAGACAACACTCACGGCAACTCCGTGTCCCACCGTGTTCCGGGTTCTATTGGCCAGTGCCAGACCCCGGGTCGCGTATTCAAGGGCAAGAAGATGTCCGGTCACCTGGGTGCCGAGCGCGTTACCGTTCAGTCCCTGGAAGTCGTACGCGTAGACGCCGAGCGTAACCTGCTGCTGGTCAAGGGTGCCGTTCCTGGCGCTACTGGCGGCGATGTTATCGTTCGTCCGGCTGTCAAGGCGTAAGGGGAGAATCTGAGATGCAATTGAATGTAAATGGCGCTCAGGCGATCGAAGTGTCCGATGCGACCTTCGGTGGCGAGTTCAACGAGACCCTGGTTCACCAAGCAGTCGTAGCCTACATGGCTGGCGGCCGTCAGGGCACCAAAGGCCAGAAGTCCCGTTCCGACGTTTCCGGTGGCGGAAAGCGCCCGTGGCGTCAGAAGGGCACCGGTCGTGCGCGTGCTGGTACCACTCGTGGTCCGATCTGGCGTGGCGGTGGTGTGACCTTCGCAGCGTCCACCCGTAATCATGACCAGAAGCTGAACAAGAAGATGTACCGCGCTGCTCTGCGCTCCATCCTTGCTGAGCTGGTTCGTACCGACCGCCTGGTCGTGGTTGAAGACTTCGCTGTCGAGGCTCCGAAAACCAAGGCTCTGCTGTCCAAGCTGAACGGTCTGGGGCTGAACGATGTGCTGA
Organism: Pseudomonas sp. 8Z; assembly: GCF_902506535.1. Taxonomy (GTDB): domain Bacteria; phylum Pseudomonadota; class Gammaproteobacteria; order Pseudomonadales; family Pseudomonadaceae; genus Aquipseudomonas. Next base: position 1,673,242 of record NZ_LR733827.1, on the reverse strand, counting down.
TCGTATCTGATGCGGTCGACGAGAACCTGTACCTGGCTGCCCGCAACCTGCCGCACGTCGATGTACGTGATGTTCAGGGTTCCGATCCGGTCAGCCTGATCGCGTACGAAAAAGTGCTGGTCACTGTTTCGGCCGTGAAGAAATTCGAGGAGCTGCTGGGATGAACCAGGAACGCGTATTCAAAGTGCTGCTTGGCCCGCACATCTCCGAGAAGGCCACGGTTCTGGCTGACAAGCAAGGTCAGTTCGTTTTCAAAGTCGCTACCGATGCGACCAAGCTGGAAATCAAGAAGGCCGTCGAAAGCCTGTTCAGCGTGAAGGTTGAGCGCGTGACTACTCAGAATGTTCTGGGTAAGAGCAAGCGCACTGCTCGCGGTCTGGGCAAGCGTAACGACTGGAAGAAGGCAGTTATCTCCCTTCAGCCGGGCCAAGATCTCGATTTCACCAGCAGTGCTGAGTAAGGAAGGGGTGCATCATGGCAATCGTTAAATGCAAACCGACTTCCGCTGGCCGCCGTTTTGTGGTCAAGGTGGTCAATCAGGAGCTGCACAAAGGCGCTCCGTACGCTCCGCTGCTCGAGAAGAAGTCGAAGTCTGGTGGTCGTAACAACAACGGCCGTATCACTACCCGTCATATCGGTGGTGGTCACAAGCAGCATTACCGTCTGGTCGACTTCCGACGCAATGACAAAGATGGCATTCCTGCCACTGTCGAGCGCGTGGAATACGATCCGAACCGTACTGCGCACATCGCTCTGCTGAAGTACGCCGACGGTGAGCGTCGCTACATCATCGCGCCGAAAGGTGTGGTCGCTGGTGATCAGTTGGTCGCGGGCATCATGGCTCCGATCAAGCCGGGCAACAGCCTGCAGCTGCGCAACATTCCGGTAGGTTCGACCGTTCACGGTATTGAGCTGAAGCCGGGGAAAGGTGCTCAGATCGCTCGTTCTGCTGGTGCTTCCGCTCAGTTGATCGCTCGTGAAGGTGCTTATGTGACTCTGCGTCTGCGCTCCGGCGAGATGCGTAAAGTCCTGGCCGAGTGCCGTGCGACCCTGGGTGAAGTCTCGAACTCCGAGCACAGCCTGCGTTCGCTGGGTAAGGCCGGTGCCAAGCGCTGGCGTGGCGTTCGTCCGACCGTTCGTGGTGTTGCCATGAACCCGGTTGATCACCCGCACGGTGGTGGTGAAGGTCGTACCTCCGGTGGTCGTCATCCGGTGTCGCCATGGGGCTTCCCGACCAAGGGCGCGAAGACCCGTGCTAATAAGCGCACCGACAACATGATCGTCCGTCGTCGCAAGTAAATAGAGGGATACGACAGTGCCACGTTCTCTGAAAAAAGGTCCTTTTATCGATCTTCACCTACTGAAGAAGGTCGAAGTGGCGGTGGAAAAGAACGATCGCAAGCCGGTTAAAACCTGGTCGCGCCGTTCCATGATCCTGCCACAGATGGTCGGTCTGACCATTGCTGTGCATAACGGTCGTCAGCATGTTCCGGTCCTCGTGAGCGAAGACATGGTTGGCCACAAACTCGGCGAATTTGCTGCTACCCGTACCTACCGTGGTCACGTGGCAGACAAAAAAGCCAAGCGCTAAGGGGTTAGGAAATGACTGAAGTAGCCGCTAAGTTGTCGGGCGCTCGCATCTCCGCCCAGAAAGCCCGCTTGGTCGCTGACCAGATCCGCGGGAAGAAGGTTGGCGAAGCGCTCAACCTCCTGGCTTTCAGCAACAAGAAAGCCGCCGAGATCATGAAGAAAGTGCTGGAGTCGGCCGTGGCCAACGCCGAGCACAACGAAGGCGCAGACGTTGATGACCTGAAGGTCAGCACCGTTTTCGTCAACGAAGGGCGTTCGCTTAAGCGCATCATGCCGCGTGCCAAGGGCCGTGCTGATCGCATCGTCAAGCGGTCTTGCCATATCACTGTCAAGGTTGCGGACAAGTAACGGAGTCGATCAGATGGGTCAGAAAGTACATCCCGTTGGCATCCGCCTGGGAATCGTCAAGGATCACACCTCGGTCTGGTACGCAGATGGTCGCAATTACGCCGACTACCTGAACGCCGACCTGAAGGTTCGTGCATACCTGCAAGACAAACTAAAAAGCGCGTCCGTTAGCCGTATCGACATCGCTCGCCCGGCTCAAACCGCACGCATCACCATCCACACCGCTCGTCCCGGCATCGTGATCGGCAAGAAAGGTGAAGATGTTGAGAAGCTGCGTCAGGACCTGACCAAGCAAATGGGTGTGCCGGTGCACATCAATATCGAAGAGATCCGCAAGCCGGAGCTCGACGGTATGCTGGTTGCGCAGAGCGTAGCTCAGCAGCTGGAGCGTCGCGTTATGTTCCGTCGCGCCATGAAGCGCGCTGTACAGAACGCCATGCGTATTGGTGCCAAGGGCATCAAGATCCAGGTGAGTGGTCGTCTCGGCGGCGCTGAAATCGCCCGTACCGAGTGGTATCGCGAAGGTCGTGTGCCCCTGCACACCCTGCGTGCCGATATCGATTACGCCACCTACGAAGCACACACCACTTACGGTGTGATCGGCGTCAAGGTTTGGATCTTCAAGGGTGAGGTCATTGGTGGCCGCACTGAAGAGCTGAAGCCGCAAGCGCCTGCGCCTCGTAAAGCTGCCAAGAAATAAGGAGTACGCATCATGTTGCAACCAAAGCGTACGAAGTTCCGCAAGCAGATGACTGGCCACAACCGTGGTCTGGCTCAGCGCGGTAGCAAAGTCAGCTTCGGCGAGTTTGCGCTGAAGTCTGTTGCTCGCGGTCGTCTCACCGCTCGTCAGATCGAGTCCGCTCGTCGTGCTCTGACTCGTCACGTAAAACGTGGCGGCAAGATCTGGATTCGCGTCTTCCCGGACAAGCCGGTCACCAAGAAGCCTCTCGAAGTGCGGATGGGTAAAGGTAAGGGTGGCGTCGAGTACTGGGTAGCCCAGATCCAGCCGGGCAAGGTCCTGTACGAGATCGAAGGCGTATCCGAAGAGTTGGCGCGCGAGGCTTTCGCCCTGGCTGCTGCAAAGCTGCCGCTCGCCACCACCTTTGTTAAGCGGACGGTGATGTGATGAAAGCGACCGAACTTCGTGAAAAAAGCGCTCAGCAGCTTAACGAGCAACTGCTCGGCCTGCTGCGCGACCAGTTCAATCTGCGTATGCAGAAAGCGACTGGCCAACTGGGGCAGTCTCACCTGCTCTCGCAAGTGAAGCGCGACATCGCTCGCGTTAAGACTGTCCTCAGCCAGCAGGCAGGTAAGTGATCATGGCCGAAGTTGAAAAAGCAGTCCGTACGCTGACCGGCCGTGTTGTCAGCGACAAGATGGACAAGACCATCACCGTACTGATCGAGCGTCGCGTAAAGCACCCGATCTACGGTAAATACGTCAAGCGTTCGACCAAGCTGCACGCTCACGACGAAAACAATCAGTGCAAGATCGGCGACTTCGTTTCCATTCGTGAGACGCGTCCGCAGTCCAAGACCAAGTCCTGGGCCCTGGTTGAAGTCGTTGAACGCGCAGTTGAAGTCTAAGGGCTAGGGGTCGGAGAAATTTTATGATTCAGACTCAATCCATGCTCGATGTGGCTGACAACAGTGGTGCACGTCGCGTCATGTGCATCAAGGTGCTGGGCGGCTCGCATCGTCGCTACGCCGGCATCGGCGACATCATCAAGGTCACCGTCAAGGAAGCAATTCCGCGCGGCAAAGTGAAGAAAGGTCAGGTCATGACCGCAGTGGTCGTTCGTACCCGTCACGGCGTTCGCCGTGCCGATGGTTCGATCATCCGCTTCGACGGCAACGCTGCTGTTCTGCTGAACAACAAGCAAGAGCCGATCGGGACCCGTATTTTTGGCCCGGTGACCCGTGAACTTCGTTCCGAGAAGTTCATGAAGATCGTCTCGCTCGCCCCTGAAGTGCTTTAAGGAGATCCGACATGCAAAAGATTCGTCGTGACGACGAGATCATCGTGATCGCCGGTAAAGACAAAGGTAAGCGCGGTAAGGTGCTGAAGGTTCTCGCTGACGACCGTCTGGTCGTCGGTGGTATCAACCTGGTCAAGCGTCATACCAAGCCGAACCCGATGTCGGGCGTTCAAGGCGGTATCGTCGAGAAAGAAGCGCCACTGCACGCTTCCAACGTTGCCATCTTCAACTCTGAAACCAACAAGGCTGATCGCGTTGGCTTCAAGGTTGAAGACGGCAAGAAAATTCGTGTCTTCAAGTCCACCCAAAAGCCGGTTGGCGCTTGAGAATCATAGGTAGAACACCATGGCACGACTGAAAGAGATTTACCGGAAGGAAATCGCGCCCAAGCTGAAGGAAGAACTGAAGCTGGCGAACGTGATGGAAGTTCCGCGCATCACCAAAATCACCCTGAACATGGGCCTGGGCGAAGCGATCGGTGACAAGAAAGTCATCGAGCACGCTGTTGCCGACCTCGAGAAGATCACCGGTCAGAAAGTCGTTGTGACTCATGCCCGTAAGTCGATCGCAGGTTTCAAGGTTCGTGAAGGTTGGCCGATTGGCGTCAAGGTCACTCTGCGTCGCGAACGTATGTATGAGTTCCTGGATCGTCTGCTGTCCATCTCCCTGCCGCGCGTGCGTGACTTCCGCGGCCTGAATGCCAAGTCCTTCGACGGTCGTGGCAACTACAGCATGGGCGTGAAAGAGCAGATCATCTTCCCGGAAATCGATTACGACAAAATCGATGCGCTGCGTGGTCTGGACATCACCCTGACTACCACTGCCCGTAACGATGATGAAGGCCGCGCTCTGCTGCGTGCTTTCAACTTCCCGTTCCGCAACTGATCGGAGTCCTGGACAATGGCCAAGACAAGCATGAAGAACCGCGAGCTGAAGCGTCAGCAAACGGTTGCCAAGTACGCCAAGAAGCGTGCCGAGCTGAAAGCCACCATCGCTAATCCGAACACCAGTCCGGAAGCGCGTTGGGAAGCCCAGGTCGCCCTGCAGAAGCAGCCGCGTGACGCCAGCGCCTCGCGCCTGCGTAACCGCTGCCGCATCACCGGCCGTCCGCACGGCGTTTACCGCAAGTTCGGTCTGTCGCGTAACAAGCTGCGCGAAGCTGCCATGCGTGGTGACGTACCGGGTTTGGTGAAAGCCAGCTGGTAAGCAGTTGTTTAAAGCAAAACCGGCCTTGTGCCGGTTTTGTCTTTTCTTGAACAAGCCCCTTTTGGGGCTTGATTCATTTTTGATCGATCTCTAGAATGGCCGGCTCCCTGAGCCTGGCATTTTGGTGTCGAGCTTATGGATGATCCCACAGCCTTCGGGCTGTTCTATTTGTATCAGGAGCGTCTAGCCCATGAGTATGCAGGACCCGTTAGCGGACATGCTAACTCGTATCCGTAATGCCCAGATGGCTGAAAAGTCCGTCGTAAGCATGCCGTCTTCCACTCTGAAGGTGGCTGTAGCCAAAGTTCTGAAGGACGAAGGTTACATTGCGGGTTACGAAGTAAGCGGCGAAGCCAAGCCGCAACTTTCCATCGAGCTGAAGTACTTCGAAGGCCGTCCGGTCATCGAGGAAGTTAAGCGCGTAAGCCGTCCAGGTCTTCGTCAGTACAAGTCTGTCGATGATCTGCCGAAGGTTCGCGGCGGTCTCGGTGTTTCCATCGTCTCCACCAACAAAGGTGTGATGACGGATCGCGCTGCGCGCGCTGCCGGTGTCGGCGGCGAAGTGCTCTGCACCGTGTTCTAAGGGGGGATAAGCATGTCTCGCGTTGCTAAGAACCCCGTCGTGCTGCCTGCCGGTGTCGAGATCAAACTCGCTGGCCAGCAGCTTTCGGTCAAGGGCGCCAAGGGCACTCTGGAACTGACCGTTCATCCTTCTGTTGAAGTGACCCAGGAAGGTGGCGAACTGCGTTTCGCTGCTCGCAATGGCGATCTGCAGAACAAGGCCATGGCCGGTACGACCCGTGCACTGGTCAACAACATGGTCATCGGTGTTAGCCAAGGCTTCGAGCGCAAGCTGCAGCTGGTCGGCGTAGGTTACAAGGCCCAGGCCAAAGGTCAGGTGCTGAATCTCGCGCTGGGTTACTCCCACCCGATCGACTACGAACTGCCGCAAGGCGTCACCGCCGAAACTCCCAGCCAGACCGACATCCTGATTAAGGGTATCGACAAGCAACTGGTGGGTCAGGTCGCTGCGGAGATCCGTGACTTCCGTCGTCCTGAGCCGTACAAGGGCAAAGGCGTTCGTTACGCGGATGAAGTCGTCCGTCGTAAAGAAGCCAAGAAGAAGTAAGGGGCTGGGATATGACCGACAAAAAAGTTACTCGTCTGCGTCGCGCTCGCAAAGCACGCCTGAAAATGCACGAGCTCGAAGCCGTGCGTCTGTGCGTGTATCGCTCTTCGCAGCACATCTATGCCCAGGTCATTTCGGCCGACGGCAGCAAGGTTCTGGCCAGCGCCTCTACCTTGGACAAAGCACTGCGTGACGGCGCCACTGGCAACGTCGACGCCGCCAAGAAAGTAGGTCAGCTGGTTGCTGAGCGTGCGAAAGCCGCTGGTGTGACTCAGGTTGCATTCGACCGTTCTGGCTTCAAGTACCACGGTCGCGTCAAGGCGCTGGCCGATGCTGCTCGTGAAGGCGGGCTGGAGTTCTAAGTTATGGCAAACAACGACCAAAAGCGCGACGAAGGTTATATCGAGAAGCTGGTCCAGGTTAACCGCGTTGCCAAGACCGTAAAGGGTGGCCGTATCTTCACTTTCACCGCGCTGACCGTGGTGGGTGATGGTAAGGGTCGCGTCGGTTTCGGCCGTGGTAAGTCCCGTGAAGTGCCGGCTGCGATCCAGAAAGCGATGGAAGCTGCTCGTCGCAACATGATCCAGGTTGACCTGAACGGCACCACGCTGCAGTACCCGGTCAAGTCCGCTCATGGCGCCTCCAAGGTGTACATGCAGCCGGCTTCCGAAGGTACCGGCATCATCGCAGGCGGCGCCATGCGTGCCGTTCTGGAAGTAGCTGGCGTGCAGAACGTTCTGGCCAAGTGCTACGGCTCTACCAACCCGGTAAACGTGGTTCACGCCACTTTCGAAGGTCTGAAAGCCATGCAGTCCCCGGAATCCGTTGCGGCCAAGCGTGGCAAGAGCGTCGAGGAGATTCTCTAACCATGGCTAACACCGTCAAAGTGACTCTGATCAAGAGCACCAATGGCCGCCTGGCCAATCACAAAGCTTGCGTCAAGGGCCTGGGCCTGCGTCGCATCGGTCACACCGTCGAAGTTCAGGACACTCCTGAAAACCGCGGCATGATCAACAAGGCTTACTACCTGCTGAAGGTGGAGGGTTAATCATGCAACTGAACGATCTGCGTTCCGCGCCGGGTGCCCGTCGCGAAAAGCACCGTCCGGGCCGTGGCATCGGTAGCGGTCTGGGTAAGACCGGTGGCCGTGGTCACAAGGGTCAAACCTCCCGTTCCGGTGGCTCCATTGCTCCGGGCTTCGAGGGTGGTCAGCAGCCGCTGCACCGTCGTCTGCCGAAATTCGGTTTCGTCTCTTTGAAGGCGATGGATCGTGCGGAACTCCGTACTTCCGAGCTGAACAAGGTTGAGGCTGACGTTGTTACTCTGCAGGCGCTGAAGGATGCCAATCTGGTAGGCCAACACGTACAGCGTGTAAAAGTCATGCTGTCCGGTGAGGTTACCCGTGCGGTTACCCTGAAAGGTATCGCTGCCACCAAAGGTGCGCGTGCGGCTATCGAAGCGGCTGGCGGTAAGTTCGAGGAATAAATGGCTAAGCAAGGTGCTCTCTCTGCGTTGGCAGGTGGCGGGTTGTCCGAACTCTGGGCTCGTCTGCGTTTTCTGTTCCTGGCGATCATCGTCTATCGGATAGGCGCACACATCCCGGTGCCCGGTATCAACCCGGATCGCCTGGCGGATTTGTTCCGTCAGAATGAGGGGACCATTCTTAGCTTGTTCAACATGTTTTCCGGCGGTGCGCTGGAGCGGATGAGCATTTTTGCGTTGGGGATCATGCCGTACATCTCGGCATCGATCATCATGCAGTTGATGACCGCTGTTAGCCCACAGCTGGAACAGTTGAAGAAGGAAGGTGAGGCTGGCCGTCGCAAGATTAGCCAGTACACCCGCTACGGCACTCTCGTCTTGGCGTTGGTTCAGGCTACCGGCATGTCCGTTGGCTTGGCTAGCCAAGGCGTTGCGTTCTCGGTCGGTTTCGGTTTCCACTTCGTGGCGGTCACCACTTTCGTGGCGGGCGCGATGTTCATGATGTGGCTGGGCGAGCAGATCACTGAACGCGGTGTCGGCAACGGTATCTCGATGCTGATTTTTGCTGGCATCGTGGCCGGTCTGCCGAGGGCGATTGGGCAGTCTTTCGAGTCTGCGCGGCAGGGCGATATCAATATCTTCGCTCTGGTTGCCATCGGTTTGCTGGCGGTAGCGATCATCGGTTTCGTGGTGTTCATTGAGCGTGGTCAGCGTCGCATCGCGGTGCACTACGCAAAGCGTCAGCAGGGCCGCAAGGTCTTCGCTGCGCAGACTAGCCACTTGCCGTTGAAGGTGAACATGGCGGGCGTCATTCCGGCCATTTTCGCCAGCAGCCTTCTGCTGTTCCCGGCCTCGCTGGGTTCCTGGTTCGGTCAGTCCGAGGGTTTGGGCTGGCTGCAGGACATTGCACAGGCGATCGCTCCTGGTCAGCCGTTGAACATCTTGCTGTTTAGTGCAGGGATCGTTTTCTTCTGCTTCTTCTATACGGCGCTGATGTTCAATCCGAAAGACGTAGCGGAAAACCTGAAGAAATCCGGTGCCTTTATTCCGGGTATCCGTCCGGGCGAGCAGTCGGCGCGCTATATCGATGGCGTATTGACTCGCTTGACTCTGTTCGGTGCTCTGTACATGACGGCCGTGTGCCTTCTGCCCCAGTTTCTGGTGGTGGCGGCCAACGTTCCGTTCTACCTTGGCGGGACCTCGTTGCTGATCGTGGTTGTGGTTGTAATGGACTTTATGTCTCAAGTGCAGTCTCACCTCGTATCTCACCAGTACGATTCCCTGATGAAGAAAGCTAACCTGAAGGGTTATGGCGGCGGCATGCTCCGCTGATCCACCCGTAAGGTTCGAGGAGTTGGTAATGAAAGTTCGTGCATCGGTGAAAAAGCTGTGCCGTAACTGCAAAATTATCCGTCGCGAAGGTGTCGTGCGGGTGATCTGCAGCGCAGAGCCGCGTCACAAGCAGCGCCAAGGCTGAGTGTGAACCACGCGTGATAAGCCCGGCAGCTAGTGCGCTGCCGGGTTGATTATTTGTTTTTACAGCGTTAATATCTCGCGCCCTATTTCTTGGCTTCCGGGGCGTAGGTAGCTGTCAATTGGAGTTCCACTGAATGGCCCGTATTGCAGGCGTTAACATTCCGGATAACAAGCACACTGTTATCTCGCTGACCTACATCTTTGGTGTTGGTCGCACCACTGCACAGAAAATCTGTGCCGCTACCGGCGTAAATCCGGCTGCGAAAATCAAAGATCTGACTGACGAGCAGATCGAGCAACTGCGTGGCGAAGTAGCCAAGGTGAACACCGAAGGCGATCTGCGTCGTGAAGTGAATATGAAGATCAAGCGCTTGATGGATCTGGGTTGCTATCGCGGCCTGCGCCATCGTAAAGGTCTGCCGGTTCGCGGTCAGCGCACCAAGACCAACGCTCGCACCCGTAAGGGCCCGCGTAAGCCGATCCGCAAGTAATCGCATTCGCGAATCGACAGGAATTTAGTCATGGCAAAACCTGCTGCTCGTACTCGTAAAAAAGTCAAAAAGACAGTGGTTGATGGCATCGCCCATATCCACGCGTCTTTCAATAACACTATCGTGACCATTACCGACCGTCAGGGTAACGCCCTGTCCTGGGCTACCTCCGGTGGTTCGGGTTTCCGCGGCTCGCGTAAGTCCACTCCGTTCGCTGCCCAGATCGCCGCTGAGCGTGCTGGTCAGGCTGCTCTGGAATATGGTCTGAAGAACCTCGACGTCAACGTCAAGGGTCCAGGTCCAGGTCGCGAATCCGCTGTGCGTGCTCTGAACGCCTGCGGCTACAAAATCGCCAGCATCACCGACGTGACGCCTATCCCGCACAACGGGTGCCGTCCGCCGAAGAAGCGTCGCGTGTAAACAGGAGACAGTGAGAAATGGCTCGTTACATTGGTCCCAAGTGCAAACTGTCTCGCCGTGAAGGCACCGACCTCTTCCTGAAGAGTGGTGCTCGCGCGCTGGAATCCAAGTGCAACATCGAATCCGCTCCCGGCATCCACGGTCAGCGTCGCGGTCGTCAGTCCGACTACGGCACCCAGCTGCGTGAGAAGCAGAAAGTCCGTCGTATCTACGGCGTGCTGGAGCGTCAGTTCAGTGGTTACTACAAGCAAGCTGCTAGCCAGAAGGGCGCCACCGGCGAAAATCTGCTGCAACTGCTGGAGTGCCGTCTGGATAACGTGGTTTACCGTATGGGTTACGGCGCTACTCGTGCCGAATCCCGTCAGCTGGTTTCGCACAAAGCCATCAGCGTCAACGGTCAGACCGTAAACGTACCGTCCTACCAGGTTAAAGCTGGCGACGTCGTTGCTGTTCGCGAGAAATCGAAGAACCAGCTGCGCATCGCTCAGGCTCTCGAGCTTTGCGCCCAGCGCGGCCGTGTTGAGTGGGTAGAAGTAGACGCCGAGAAGAAGTCGGGTGTGTTCAAGAACGTCCCAGCTCGTAGCGATCTGTCCGCTGACATCAACGAGAGCCTGATTGTCGAGCTCTACTCCAAGTAAGGGCTAGAAAATAGGTGCATCCATGCAGATTTCGGTAAATGAGTTTCTGACCCCCCGTCACATTGATGTGCAGGAGGTCAGTCCGACCCGCGCCAAGATCACTCTCGAGCCTCTCGAGCGTGGTTTCGGTCATACCCTGGGCAACGCGCTGCGTCGCATCCTGTTGTCCTCCATGCCTGGCTGTGCAGTAGTCGAGGCCGAGATCGACGGCGTACTCCACGAGTACTCCGCCATCGAAGGTGTTCAGGAAGATGTCATCGAGATCCTCCTGAACCTTAAAGGTCTGGCTATCAAGCTGCACGGTCGTGACGAAGTGACCCTGACTCTTTCGAAGAAGGGCCCAGGCGTCGTTACTGCTGCCGATATTCAGCTGGATCACGATGTCGAAATCGTCAACGGCGACCACGTGATTGCCAATCTGGCCGACAACGGCGCGCTGAACATGAAGCTCACCGTGGCCCGTGGCCGCGGTTACGAGCCGGCTGATGCGCGTCAGAGCGATGAAGACGAGAGCCGCAGCATTGGTCGCTTGCAGCTCGACGCTTCGTTCAGCCCTGTTCGCCGGGTTGCCTACGTGGTGGAAAATGCTCGTGTCGAGCAGCGTACCAACCTGGACAAGCTGGTTCTTGATCTGGAAACCAACGGCACCCTCGACCCTGAAGAGGCCATCCGTCGTGCTGCGACCATTCTGCAACAGCAGTTGGCCGCGTTCGTGGATCTCAAAGGTGACAGCGAGCCGGTCGTGGTTGAGCAGGAAGACGAGATCGATCCGATCCTGCTGCGCCCGGTTGACGACCTGGAACTGACTGTGCGTTCGGCCAACTGCCTGAAGGCGGAGAACATCTACTACATCGGCGACCTGATTCAGCGTACCGAAGTAGAACTGTTGAAAACTCCGAACCTGGGCAAGAAGTCCCTGACCGAAATCAAGGACGTTCTGGCTTCTCGTGGTCTGTCCCTCGGTATGCGCCTCGATAACTGGCCGCCGGCAAGTCTGAAGAAAGACGACAAGGCGACTGCCTGATCGTCATCATCACCGAACGAACAAGTTTGGTAAGGAATTGAACCATGCGTCATCGTAAAAGTGGCCGTCACCTCAGCCGCACCAGCGCTCACCGCAAGGCCATGTTCCAGAACATGGCGGTCTCGCTGTTCGAGCACGAGCTGATCAAAACTACCCTGCCGAAAGCCAAGGAACTGCGTCGCGTTGCCGAGCCGCTGATCACCCTGGCCAAGGAAGACAGCGTTGCTAACCGTCGTCTGGCTTTCGACCGTACCCGTTCGAAAGCTATCGTTGGCAAACTGTTCAATGATCTGGGCAAGCGCTACGCCACCCGTAACGGCGGCTACCTGCGTATCCTCAAGTGCGGTTTCCGCGCTGGTGACAACGCTCCGATGGCTTACGTTGAACTGGTCGACCGTCCGGTCGGTGGTTCGGTAGAAGCTGCCGAGTAAGTCAAGCTGTATGAAGAAACCGGGCCTAGTGCCCGGTTTTTTCGTTTATATCGGGGTGTTGTTTTTATTGAGAGATAAAAGCTATCGAGCTGTTGAAGTTCATAAATTGGTTCTCTCGCGAAAGCGCGACTACGCTTGTTCCATCGTCGGCCGCAGGCCAAGGGTCGACCCGATGAGGAGAAGGAGAGAACCATGTCGAATCAAGGTAAGTGTCCGTTCAATCATGTCGCTGGTGGCGGCACAACCAACAAAGATTGGTGGCCCAACCAGCTACGTGTCGATCTGCTGAATCAGCACTCCGCACGCTCCAACCCGTTGGATGAAACCTTCAATTACGCCGAGGCTTTCAAGAAGCTCGACTACCAGGCGCTCAAGGCTGATTTGGTCAAGCTGATGACCGATAGCCAGGACTGGTGGCCTGCCGACTTTGGGCATTACGGCCCGCAGTTTATCCGTATGGCCTGGCACTCCGCTGGTACCTATCGCACAACCGATGGCCGTGGCGGTGGTGGTCGTGGTCAGCAGCGTTTTGCGCCGCTCAACTCCTGGCCGGATAACGTCAACATCGACAAGTCGCGTCGCCTGCTGTGGCCGATCAAGCAGAAGTATGGCCAGTCGATTTCCTGGGCTGACCTGTACATCCTTGCCGGTAACGTCGCGCTGGAGTCAATGGGCTTGCGTACTTTCGGTTTCGCCGGTGGTCGTGAAGACGTGTGGGAACCGGATCAGGACGTCAACTGGGGCGCCGAAGTTGCCTGGCTGGGTGTCGATCCCAAGCGGGTCAACGACGACCGTGAGCTGAGCGCTCCGTTTGGCGCGACCCATATGGGGCTGATCTACGTGAACCCGGAAGGTCCGAATGCCAGCGGCGATTACTTGGCTGCAGCCAAGGACATTCGCGCTACCTTCTACCGTATGGCTATGGATGACGAGGAAATCGTCGCCCTAATTGCTGGTGGTCACACTTTTGGCAAGGCTCATGGTGCCGCGCCCGAATCGCACAAGGGGCCGGAGCCTGAAGCCGCGCCTATCGAAGCGCAGGGCCTGGGATGGAATAGCAACTTTGGTAGTGGCTTTGGCAAGGACACGGTTTCCAGTGGTCTGGAAGTGACGTGGACGACGACGCCGGCCCAATGGAGCAACAACTTCTTTGAGAACCTGTTCGGTTTCGAGTGGGAGTTGACCAAGTCGCCTGCCGGTGCCAAGCAGTGGGTAGCCAAAGACGCGCCGGAGATCATTCCGGACGCCCATGTGCCGGGCAAATTCCACAAGCCGACCATGCTCACCACTGACCTGACCATGCGCTTCGACCCGGAGTTCGGCAAGATCTCCAAGCGCTTCCTGGATGATCCTCAGGCCTTTGCCGATGCATTCGCTCGTGCCTGGTACAAGCTGACTCACCGCGATATGGGGCCGAAGGCGCGTTACCTCGGCCCGGAGGTGCCGCAAGAAGACCTGATCTGGCAAGACCCGTTGCCGGCTGCTATGCACAATCCGAGTGCTGCCGATATCTCGGACCTGAAGGCGAAGATTGCTGCCTCCGGTCTGTCGGTTGGTGATCTGGTCTCCGTGGCCTGGGCTTCGGCATCCACCTTCCGTGGTGGTGACAAGCGCGGTGGCGCCAACGGTGCGCGCCTGGCTTTGGCGCCGCAGAAGGATTGGGCTGTCAACCAGCGGGCAATCCAGGTGTTGCCGAAACTGGTCGCGATCCAGCAGGCTTCCGGTAAGGCATCGCTGGCTGATGTGATCGTGCTGGCCGGTAATGTCGGTGTCGAACTGGCGGCCACGGCTGCTGGTGTGACGGTGGATGTGCCGTTCGCGGCAGGTCGTGTCGATGCGCGTCAGGACCAGACCGATATCGAGTCCTTCGATGTGCTGGAGCCGGTCGCAGATGGCTTCCGTAACTACAGCAAGGGCAACCTTGGCGTGCCGACCGAGGCGATGCTGGTCGACAAGGCGCAGATGCTGACCTTGACTGCGCCGGAGCTGACCGCGCTAGTTGGTGGTCTGCGTGTGCTGGGTGCCAACCATGATGCTGGCCAGCATGGCGTGTTCACCGACAAGGTCGGCGTGCTGTCCAACGATTTCTTCGCCAACCTGCTGGATATGGGCATCGAGTGGAAAGCCACTGATAGCAGCAGCGAAGTGTTCGAGGGGCGTTCGCGTCAGGATGGCCAGGTGAAATACACGGCTACCCGTAACGATCTGGTGTTCGGCTCCAACTCGGTGCTGCGTGCCTATGCCGAGGTGTATGCCAGTGCTGATGGCAAAGAGAAGTTGGTCAAGGACTTCGTTGCCGCCTGGACCAAGGTGATGAATCTGGATCGTTTCGATCTGGCCTGACCCTGACGCGCACCGTTTGGTGTGAGTGACACACAACGCCTCCTACGTGGAGGCGTTGTGCTTTTGCTTGACCGTAGCGCGAGTGAGGTGGAGCATTGAGCCTTGCTAATAAATGCAACAGGGATCGCCCGTATGAAAGGCCACACAGAAGTCATCGATTACCTCAAAAATCTGCTCAAGGGTGAGCTGGCCGCGCGCGACCAGTATTTCATCCACTCGAGGCTCTATGAGGATTGGGGCTTCAGCAAACTCTACGAGCGCATCAATCACGAGATGGAAGAGGAAACCCAGCATGCCGATGCGCTGCTCAAGCGCATCATTTTCCTCGAGGGCGTGCCGGACATGGCGCCCAATGCCTTCAAGTTTGGCCAGAGCGTGCCGGAGGCATTGAAGCTGGATCTGGCGCTGGAGTATGAAGTGCGCGCGGCCCTGAGCAAGGGCATTGAGCTGTGCGAGAAGCACCAGGATTACCAGAGCCGCGATATTCTCTTGGCTCAGCTCAAGGACACCGAGGAAGACCACGCCTACTGGCTGGAGATCCAGCTCCAGTTGATCGACAAGCTGGGGCTGGAGAAGTACCTGCAAAGTCAGATGTGAGCCGCAAGCGGCAAGCTACAAGGAAAAGCCAGAGCTAATGCTCTGGCTTTTTGTTTGGCTCTTACTTGCCGCTATCTCTTTCCAGCAACGGCTTGAGGAAGTGCCCGGTGTGCGAAGCCGGATTGGCCGCCACTTCTTCCGGGGTGCCGGTGGCGATGATCATGCCGCCCTTGGAGCCGCCCTCGGGGCCGAGATCCACCAGCCAGTCGGCGGTCTTGATCACGTCCAGGTTGTGCTCGATCACCACTACAGTGTTGCCGTGGTCGCGTAGACGATGGAGCACGTCGAGCAGTTGCTGGATATCGGCGAAGTGCAGGCCGGTGGTCGGCTCGTCGAGGATGTACAGGGTCTTGCCGGTATCACGTTTGGACAGCTCGCGGCTCAGCTTGACCCGCTGCGCCTCGCCGCCGGACAGGGTGGTGGCGCTTTGGCCCAGCTTGATATACGACAGGCCCACATCCATCAGCGTTTGCAGCTTGCGGGCGATGGCCGGCACGGCATCGAAGAATGCGCGGGCGTCTTCGATGGTCATGTCCAGCACTTCGGTGATGCTCTTGCCCTTGTACTTCACTTCCAGGGTTTCGCGGTTGTAACGCTTGCCCTTGCACACGTCGCACGGCACGTAGATGTCCGGCAAAAAGTGCATCTCCACCTTGATAACGCCGTCGCCCTGGCAGGCCTCGCAGCGCCCGCCTTTGACGTTGAAGGAGAAGCGCCCAGGCCCGTAACCGCGCGAGCGCGACTCCGGCACGCCGGCGAACAGCTCGCGGATCGGCGTGAACAGGCCGGTATAGGTGGCCGGGTTGGAGCGTGGCGTGCGGCCAATCGGGCTCTGGTCGATATCGACCACCTTGTCCAGATGCTGCAGGCCGTCGAACGAGTCGTGCGGGGCGGCTTCCAGGGTGGTAGCGCCGTTGAGCGCGGTGGCGGTGATGGGAAATAGGGTGTTGTTGATCAGCGTCGACTTGCCCGAGCCGGACACACCGGTGACGCAGGTGAGCAGGCCCACCGGAATCTCCAGGTCGACCTTGCGCAGGTTGTTGCCGCGCGCGCCCTTGAGTTTCAGCGACTTCTTCTTGTCGCGCGGGGTGCGGGTTTCCGGGTAGAGGATCTTCTTGCGCCCGGACAGGTAGCTGCCGGTCAGCGACTGCGGGTCAGCCATCACTTCATCAGGCGTACCCTGGGAGACGATCTGCCCGCCGTGTACGCCGGCACCAGGGCCGATGTCGACCACGTAGTCGGCCAAGCGAATGGCGTCCTCGTCATGCTCGACCACGATTACCGTGTTGCCCAGGTTGCGCAGGTGGGTGAGGGTGCCCAGCAGGCGTTCATTGTCGCGCTGGTGCAGGCCGATGGACGGCTCGTCGAGGATGTACATGACGCCGACCAGGCCGGCGCCGATCTGGCTGGCCAGGCGAATGCGTTGAGCCTCGCCGCCGGACAGGGTGTCGGCGCTGCGGTCGAGGGTCAGGTAGTCGAGGCCGACGTTGACCAGAAACTGCAGGCGCTCGCGAATTTCCTTGAGGATCTTCTCGGCGATCTCGCCACGGCGGCCGGTCAGGTGCAACTCGCCAAAGTAATCGCAGGCCTCGCCCACCGGCAGGCCGGTGACGGCGGGCAGGGTCTTTTCGCCGACCCAGACGTGCCGTGCCTCACGACGCAGGCGGGTGCCACGGCAATCGGGGCAGGGCTGGGTGCTGAGGAACTTGGCCAACTCCTCGCGCACGCTGGTCGACTCGGTTTCGCGATAACGCCGTTCGAGGTTGGGCACGATGCCTTCGAAGGGGTGCGAGCGTTTGACGATGTCGCCACGGTCGTTGAGGTACTTGAAGTCGACGTTCTGCGTGCCGCTGCCGAACAGAATCACCTTTTGGTGCTCGGCGGCCAGCTCGTCGAACGGCACTTCCAGGCTGAAGCCATAGTGGCCGGCCAGCGAGCCAAGCATCTGGAAGTAGTAGACGTTGCGTCGATCCCAGCCGCGAATGGCGCCCTCGGCCAGGGTCAGCTCGCCGTTGACCAGGCGTTTGACGTCGAAGAACTGCTTCACCCCCAGGCCGTCACAGGTCGGGCAGGCGCCGGCTGGGTTGTTGAAGGAGAACAGCTTGGGTTCCAGCTCGCTGATCGAGTGGCCGCAGTGCGGGCAGGCGAAGCGCGCGGAGAAGATGATCTCGTCGCCCGGCTCATCGTCCATCGGGGCGATCAGGGCGATGCCGTCGGCCAGCCTGAGGGCGGTTTCGAAGGATTCGGCTAGGCGCTGCTGCAGGTCTTCGCGCACCTTGAAGCGATCCACCACCACGTCAATGCTGTGCTTCTTCTGCTTGTCCAGCTTGGGCAACTCGTCCAACTCATGCAGCTTGCCGTTGACCCGTGCGCGGACGAAGCCCTGCGCACGCAGCTCTTCGAACACCGACAGGTGCTCGCCCTTGCGCTCGCGGATGACCGGGGCGAGCAGCATCAGCTTGCGCCCTTCCGGTAGGGCCAGTACCTGATCGACCATTTGGCTGACGGTTTGCGCCTCCAGCGGCACGTCGTGATCCGGGCAGCGCGGTGTGCCGACGCGGGCGTAGAGCAGGCGCAGGTAGTCGTAGATTTCGGTGATGGTGCCGACGGTCGAGCGCGGGTTGTGTGAGGTGGATTTCTGCTCGATGGAGATGGCCGGGGAAAGCCCTTCGATGGTATCGACGTCGGGTTTTTCCATCATCGACAGGAACTGCCGCGCATAGGCCGACAGCGATTCGACGTAACGGCGCTGTCCTTCTGCGTAGAGCGTATCGAAGGCCAGCGACGACTTGCCGGAACCGGACAGGCCGGTAATCACGATCAGCTTGTCGCGAGGTAGGGTCAGGTCGATGTTCTTGAGGTTATGGGTGCGGGCGCCACGAATCAGGATCTTGTCCACGGAAAAACCTCTAAAGCGATCTGCGTTGCGCAAGCATCTGCATGGCCTGTGAGCGGCTCGGGCGGCAGCCAGCATCGGCTACTTGCGTCGACGGTTTCACCAGGGCGTTTCTAGCGGCGGGCCGCAATAGAGCCTGGCGAACGGAAAACGGTCGAGTATAGGGCCAGGCGACACCCTGCGGCAAAGTGAGTGCCTGTATCGGCGCGGTGAGGGCTGCTAGAATCCGCGGCTGATTTTCATGGGGCATTTTCCATGCACGATTCCCATAGTGACCGCATGAGTGGCAGCGAGACTCGCGCTGCCGGTGGCTTGGCCCTGGTTTTTGCCTTCCGCATGCTGGGCATGTTCATGGTGCTGCCAGTGTTGGCTACTTACGGCATGGACCTGGCCGGCAGCACCCCGGCACTGATCGGTCTGGCTATCGGCGCCTACGGCCTGACCCAGGCCGTGCTGCAAATTCCCTTCGGCATCATCAGTGACCGCATCGGCCGACGCCCGGTGATCTATGTCGGGCTGCTGATCTTCGTCGCCGGTAGCATTCTGGCGGCCAATGCCGACTCGATCTGGGGTGTGATCGCCGGGCGCGTGTTGCAGGGCGCTGGTGCCATCTCGGCGGCGGTGATGGCGCTATTGTCGGATCTGACCCGTGAGCAGCACCGCACCAAGGCCATGGCCATGATCGGCATGAGCATCGGCCTGTCGTTCGCCGTGGCCATGGTCGTCGGCCCGTTGCTGACGCGCGCGTTCGGCCTCTCGGGGTTGTTCTGGGTGACGGCGGGCATGGCGCTGCTGGGCATCGTTATCGTCGCCGGCATCGTGCCGAAGAGTGCCGGGTCGTTGCAGCACCGGGAGTCCGGCGTAGCCGCGCAAGCGTTGTGGCCAACCTTGAAGCACGCCGACCTGCTACGCCTGGACTTCGCCATCCTGGCGCTGCACGCGGTGCTCATGGCTAGCTTCGTGGCCTTGCCGTTGGCGCTGGTGGAGCAGGGCGGTCTGCCCAAGGAGCAACATTGGTGGGTGTACCTCACCGCACTGCTGGTCGGCTTCTTCGGCATGGTGCCGTTCATCATCTACGGTGAGAAGAAGCGCCAGATGAAGCGTGTGCTGCTCGGCGCGGTGACGGTGTTGCTGGCCTGCGAGCTGTATTTTGCCGTACTCGGCCACAGCCTGCGGATGCTGGTAGTGGGGATCGTGGTGTTCTTCACCGCCTTCAACCTGCTCGAAGCCTCGCTGCCGTCGCTGGTCAGCAAGGTGGCGCCGGCTGGTGGCAAGGGCACGGCGATGGGGGTCTACTCCACCAGTCAGTTCCTCGGCGCCGCACTGGGTGGCATCCTTGGCGGCTGGCTGTACCAGCACGTCGGTCTGAACGGTGTGTTCATCGGTTGCGCCCTGCTCTGTGCGATTTGGCTGGCCATTGCTGTTACTATGCGCGAACCGCCGTATGTGACCAGCCTGCGCCTGCCGCTCGATGCTGCGGCACTGGCCGATGTCGGACTGGTCGAACGCCTCAAGGCAACGCCGGGAGTGGCGGACGCCGTGGTGGTGGTCGATGAAGCGGCCATCTATATCAAAGTGGATACCCAACAACTGGATCGTACGTCCCTGGAGCGCCTGATCGCGGCAGCACCGGCGGCGTGCCAAGCCTAGTAGGAGAACGTTATGGCCCGTGGGGTTAACAAAGTCATTCTGGTGGGTAACGTCGGTGGCGACCCGGAAACTCGCTACATGCCCAACGGCAACGCCGTGACCAACATCACCCTGGCCACCTCCGAAAGCTGGAAGGACAAGCAGACCGGTCAGCAGCAGGAGCGTACCGAGTGGCACCGCGTGGTGTTCTTCGGGCGTCTGGCGGAAATCGCCGGTGAATACCTGCGCAAGGGCTCGCAGGTGTATGTCGAAGGCAGCCTGCGCACCCGCAAGTGGCAGGGCCAGGATGGTCAGGATCGTTACACCACCGAGATCGTGGTGGACATCAACGGCCAGATGCAATTGCTCGGTGGCCGTCCGGGTGGCGATGAAGGCGGTGCGCCGCGTCAGTCGCGCCCGGCACCGCAGCGTGAGCCGCAACAGTCGGCTCCGCGTCAGGAGCGCCCGGCACCGCAACAATCTCAGCAGCCAGCACCGGACTACGACAGCTTCGACGACGATATTCCGTTCTAAGCGATCGAGCCGATACGAAAACCCCGAGCTAGCTCGGGGTTTTCTTTTCGGTCTCAGATCAGGCCTTCTGCCTTCAGCGCTTCGACCACCTTCGGGCGCGCGCCAATGCGGGCACGGTAGGCCTGCAGGCTTGGCCACGTGGACAGCGAGAAGCCGAGCCTGTCGGTCCAGCCGAGGACGGTGAACAGGTAACCGTCAGCCACGGTGAAGCAATCACCGAGCAGGAACTCGCGCTCGCCGAGTTCGCCGACCAGCCAGTCCAGGCGTTTGCTCAGCAGTGCTTGTGTGGCAGCCTTCCAGTCCTGGCTTTGCGCCGGGTTGAGCATACTGCCCATGGGCTTGTGCAGTTCGCTGGATATGAAACTCAGCCAGCTTTGCAGTTCGTAGCGCGCTTCGCTGCCGTTGGCTGGGGCGAGGCCGCTTTCAGGCTTGAGGTCGGCAATGTATTGCACGATTGCTGCGCCTTCGGTCAGCACTTTACCGTTGTCCAGTTTCAAGGCGGGGATGTAGCCCTTTGCGTTGATCTGGGTGAAATCGGCGCCCGAGGCGGTGCGCTTGGTTTGCAGGTCGACGGCTTCTATCTCGAATTCGATACCGGCTTCGCGCAGGGCGATATGCGGCGAGAGCGAGCAGGTACCTGCTTTGTAGTACAGCTTCATACGGGATTCCTTGTGCGTGAGTGGAGTAGAAGCGCGAAAGAGCTTACTCTTTGCTTTCTTCTGGGCAAGTACCCACCTTTTGGTAAGTTTTGGAGTACCTTCGATGGCTGATGATGGCTCGTCTGGCAATGTGTTCAGTGGCGCTTGCCCGGCGCGCCATGTTCTAGCCGTGATCGCGGACAAATGGGCGCTGTTGCTGATCCATGCGCTTTCGCACGGCGGCACCTTGCGTACTGCCGAATTACGTCGGCGTGTCGAGGGTATTTCGGAAAAAATGCTGATTCAGACGATTCGTCGCCTCGAACGCTTTGGTTTGGTGGCGCGCCAGGCCTACGCGGAGGTTCCGCCACGGGTTGAGTATTCGCTGACGTCGTTGGGACATTCGCTCAGTGATCCGATCAAAGCGCTCGACCGTTGGGTGGAGTGCAACGTGGCCGAGATCGCGCGGGCGCAGCAAACCTTCGATCAGGCCGCTGGGCATGACGCCGATCCGCTGCAGTGTGCGATGCAGGGTGACGATTTTGGGGAAAACCAGCAGAATGTCGGCCATCATCGCCGCCATACCGGCAGGCAGAACAATTCTGGAGTCACCTGAGCCACCATGCGTATGCGCCTGATGCTGCTGGGCGGCGGTAGTGCCCTGGGGCAAGCGCTGATCCGTCTCGGTGCCGAGGACGATATCGGCTTCCTGGCACCACGCCCGCCAGAGGGCGGCTGGAATGCCGCCAACCTTACCGAATTGCTTGACGAAACTCGGCCCGATGCACTGGTCAATCTGGCCTATTACTTCGACTGGTTCCAGGCCGCCGCGGTGGACGATGCGCGCCTGCAGACACAGGAACGGGCTGTCGAGCGTCTGGCGGAGCTGTGTCAGCATCACGCTATTGTGCTGCTGCAACCCTCCAGTTACCGCGTCTTTGACGGTGCGCGCGCCACGGCTTATAGCGAGAAGGATGAACCCGTGCCGCTTGGCTTGCGTGGCCAGGCGTTGTGGCGTCTGGAACAGAGCGTGCGAGCGAATTGTCCACGGCACGTCTTGTTGCGCTTCGGCTGGTTGCTCGACGACAGCCGCGAGGGTGTGCTTGGGCGCTTCCTGCAGCGTGCCGAACAGGGCGAGGCGTTGCATCTGGCCGACGATCGACGAGGCAACCCGACGCCTGTAGACGACGCGGCTCGCATCATTCTGGCGGTGCTCAAGCAGCTCGATTGCGAGTCACCGCTATGGGGCACCTATCATTATGGCGGGCATGAGGCGAGCACTTCGCTGAGTCTTGGCCAGGCGGTGCTGAGTGAGGCGCGTCATTATCGCAACAACCTGCCAGAGCAGGTGCTGGCGCAGGCGCATGCGGCACGTGCTGACGCATTAGACGAGCCGCAACACGCGGTGCTGGCTTGCAAGAAAATTTTTCATACCTTCGGTATCAAACCGCGTGCCTGGCGTACGGGGCTGCCGAGCTTGCTGGATCACTATTACCGTCATGGCTGAGATTCTCGTAACCGGCGGCGCTGGTTTTATTGGCTCGCATCTGGTCGATGCTTTGCTGGCCGCAGGCTATCGCGTGCGTGTGCTGGACAACCTGAGCATGGGCAAGCGCGAGAATCTGCCGTTGGCCAATCCGCAATTGCAGTTCATCGAGGGTGATGTGGCGGATGCCGAGCGGGTCGCACGGGCTGTGGTCGGCTGCGATGCCGTGGCGCACCTGGCCGCGGTCGCTTCGGTGCAGGCTTCTGTGGATGACCCGGTGGCGACGCACCAAAGCAACTTCATCGGCACTCTGAACGTCTGCGAAGCCATGCGCCGTCACGGCGTACGTCGCGTGCTGTTCGCCTCCAGCGCCGCTGTTTACGGCAACAATGGCGAAGGTTGCGCCATCGATGAGGACACCGCCAAGGCGCCGCTGACGCCCTACGCGGCGGACAAGCTGGGCAGTGAGCACTACCTGGACTTCTATCGCCGCCAGCATGGCCTAGAGCCGGCGGTGTTCCGTTTCTTCAATATCTTCGGGCCACGCCAGGATCCCTCTTCGCCGTACTCCGGGGTTATCAGCATCTTCACTCAGCGCGCGCAGCAGGGCTTGCCGATCAGTGTGTTTGGCGATGGTGAGCAGACCCGTGACTTCTTCTATGTCGGCGATCTGGTCGCGCTGCTGATGCAGGCGCTCACGGCCGAGCAGGTCGAGCCGCTGCCAGTAAACGTCGGCTGGAGCCAGGCGGTCAGCCTCAAGCAGTTGTTGGCCGAGATTGGAGCGCTGTGTGGCGGCTTGCCTGCGGTGACGCATCTGGCGCCGCGTGCCGGGGATATTCGTCATTCGCGCGCCGATATCACCCGACTCAGTACGCAATATCGCTTGCCGCCGCAGACGCCGCTGCGCGAAGGGCTGGCGCATCTGCTAGGCCTTTGAGGCCAAGGCCTGCACCCAGAATGCAAGAAGCCGGCGATTGCCGGCTTCTTGGTTTTCGGGAGGGCTTAGAACTTGTAGCCCAGGCCGACCATGTACACGTACGGATCGACGTCCACGTCTACCTTGGCACGGACGTTAAGGGCGGTGTTGTTGACATAGGCAGTGGTGTCGATGTCGATGTAGCGCACCTGGGCGTTGATCAGCAGATTGTCGGTCAGCATGTAGTCGGCGCCTACCTGCCAGGCCAGCCCCCAGGAGTTCTTGGCGCGGAAGTTGTCGAAGCCGTTGGCGCTGGCGGCGCTGCCGACGTGTTCGTCATAGATCCAGGTGTAGTTGATACCGGCGCCGACGTACGGCTGGAAGGCCGATTTGGCGTCGAGCGGGTAGTACACCAGGCTCAGGGTCGGCGGCAGGTGCTTGAGGGTGCCCAGCTTGCCGTTGGCGGCGGCCAGTGAAGTGTCTTTGATCTTCACGTCATGCTCGAATGGCGTGGCGGCCAGCAGTTCGATACCCAGGTGATCGGTGACCATATAAGCGAAGTTCAGACCCAACTGAGTGTCGCTGCTCATGGTTGCCTTGCCACCCAGATTGGCGCCAGCCAGACCGCCGCGGTCGACCTTGACGCTGGAGGAGTCGGCGTCCGGGTTGACGGTGATGGCACCGGCGCGGATGAGGATGTCGCCGGCCTGGTGAGCCTGCGCCATGGGGGCGGCAACGGCGAGGGCGAGCAGTGAGGCAGTGAACAATGACTTGTACATAGCGAACTCCAGTCGAGTCGAGTGTCTTGGCTGGAATCAATGCTAAGCCAAGCAACGATTCGCTTTTTGACCTGGCTCAATAGATCGGCGTGGAGGGGTGTGGCGTTTTGTCAGTCACTGTCGCTCGCTGGCAAGATTCAACTGTCGGGCAGTTCGTAGACGTAGATCTTGTCCGCTTCCATCTGGTAGCCGACCTCCGCCAGTTCGCTGCTCATGTGTTCCACCTTGACCACGCCTTCGATCCAAAACGGTTGGTACAGCGCATCGAGCATCACACCGAGTTCGCTGGTGACGTGCACGATTTGGTTCGAGGGCGGTGGCGGTACGTGAATGCAGGCGCCGAAGTAGGGCACCAGGAGAAACTCGGTGACGCGGCCTTCGTCGGTCACGTCCAGCGGCACGATATAGCCGGGTAGCTTGATGTGCTGACCATTGAGCGCTTTGACCACCGGCGCGGCGGGCGATTGCTGAGTGGCCGCAGGGCCAGACTCGGATAGGGTGTTGGCCAGTTGCGAGAGATCGTGGATGGGCGTCGGGTCGACCTTCTCGGGCGGAGCGTCCGGGGGAATCAGATCGGACCAGTTCAGTTCGCGTACCTCGGCAGCGAACAGTGGCAGGCTCAGCGTCAGCAGCAGGGTGGCAAGCAGGCGGCGGGACATGAAATACCTCGTTGCAGAAGCGCCCGCGCAGTCTACGCGAGGCGCTCTGTTCTTGCCTTACAGGCGGATCGACAGGCCGTCGGCCAGTGACTGCCGATAGGCGCGCCAGGCTGGCACGCTGCCCATCAGCAGGGCGGCCAGCAGGATGCCG
Organism: Pseudomonas sp. 8Z; assembly: GCF_902506535.1. Classification (GTDB taxonomy): domain Bacteria; phylum Pseudomonadota; class Gammaproteobacteria; order Pseudomonadales; family Pseudomonadaceae; genus Aquipseudomonas. The sequence continues at coordinate 1,648,401 of NZ_LR733827.1, read as the reverse complement.
CCGAGCAGCGTCCACTCGTAGCTCGTCGGTGCACTTAGGGCTAGATAGAGGCCGTAGTTGGCCTGCACGAAGCCTTGTGCGCTGGCGATGCCCAGGTACAGCAAGGCCAGGCCGAAGGCCACGCCGGCCAGGGCCAGGGCGAAGGCTTCCAGCACCAGCAGGCTGGCGATATGCCAGGGGCGTGCGCCGACCGAACGGAGGATGGCCATTTCCCGGCGGCGTTCGTTGAGGCTGGTGAGAATCGCCGTGAGCATGCCGATCAGGCCGGTCAGTACGACGAACAACGACACCACGAACAGTGCCTGCTCGGCGGTGCCCATCAGGCTCCACAGTTCCTGCAGGGCCACGCCAGGGAGGATCGCCAGCAGCGGTTCGCCACGGAACTCGTTGATCTCGCGCTGCAGGCTGAAGGTGGCGATCTTGCTGTTGAGGCCGAGCATGAAGGCGGTGATCTGCTTGGGTTGCAGATCCATGGCGCGGGCTTGATCGGCGCTGATGCGCGCATCACCACGGGCGGGCATGCCGTTCTGCCAGTCGATATGCAACGCCTCCATACCGGCCAGCGAAATGTGCAGGGTGCGATCCACCGGTGTGCCGGTGCGTTCGAGGATGCCAACCACGGTGAAAGGCTTGTCCTCATGCTTGACCAGGCTGATGGTGGACACGCCGTGGGCCAGGACGATCTTCTGCCCCAGGTCGTAGCCCAGGGCGCTGGCTACCTCGGCACCGAGCACCACCTCGAACGGGTCGTCGGCGAACGGCCGGCCCTTCGCCAATTTCAGCGGTTGCGTGCGGGCGTAGCGGTAGTGCTCGAAATAAGCAGTGCTGGTGCCCATCACTCGGTAGCCACGGTGCGAGTCACCGAGGGAGATGGGGATGGCCCACTTCACCTGCCGGTGATTGGCGAAATGCTCGAAGCTATCCCAGCGGATGTTGTTGGTCGCGTTGCCGATGCGGAACACCGAATACAGCAGCAGATTCACGCTGCCGGAGCGGGCGCCGACGATCAGATCGGTGCCGCTGATGGTGTTGGCGAAGCTGGCGCGCGCCTCGGTACGCACGCGCTCGACGGCCAGCAGCAGGCACACCGACAGGGCGATGGCGAATACGGTGAGCAGCGCGGTGAAACGACGGTTGGCCAGGCTGGCCAGGGCGATACGCAGAAGGTGCATCTCAGACCTCGACAGGCTTGGCGGCGCGATTGAGTTCGGCCAACGACAGGTTGCGGTCGAACAGGGGAGCCAGGCTCTGGTCGTGGCTGACGAACAGCAGGCTGGCACCAGCGCCACGGCATTCGGCGAACAGTAATTGCAGGAAGGCCTCGCGGGCGTCGGCGTCCAGCGCCGAGGTGGGCTCGTCGGCGATCACCAGTTCCGGTTGGCCGATCAGTGCGCGGGCGGCGGCGACGCGCTGCTGCTGGCCGATGGACAGGCTGTCGGCGCGGCGTTCGAGCAACTCGGCGCGCAGGCCCAGGTGTTCGAGCAGACCGACGGCGGCTGCATCGACGCTGCCATGGCGCTGTATCGCCCGCTGCGCACGCGTCTGCGAGAAGCGGCAGGGCAGCTCGACGTTCTCGCGCACCGAGAGAAAGGGCAACAGGTTGAACTGCTGGAAGATGTAGCCGGTGTGGTCGACACGGAAACGGTCGCGGGCACTGGCCGAGAGCGCCGCCAGATCCTGGCCGAGTAGGCGGATATGCCCGCGCTGGGCCTTCTGCACGCCGCCGAGCAGGCCCAGCAGGGTGGTCTTGCCACTGCCGCTGGGGCCTTTGAGGAAAAGGGCTTCACCCTGTCCCAGGGTGAAGGCAGGGATGTCGAGTAACTCGGGCTGGCCAGGCCAGGCGAAACCGAGGTCGGACAGTTCGATCAGGGCTGAACTCATTGCACACTCGTTGGACGTCTTGGATGGCGCTGCATCTGACAGGTGCAGGGATATTACGCAGTTATTCAGCGCGAAACCGCGTCCTGCAGCCCTGGCACGCACTCGTGCCAGGGGCGGTAGGCGTCAGAAGCTCAGGCGCGGTTGCGCAGCGCTGAGTTCGGCGCCTTGCTGGCCGCTCGGGCCGATCAGTTGCACGTTGACCTTGTGAGTCGCGGGGAAGCGCTTGAACAGCTCGCTCAGATCCAGTTGCTTGAGGGCGTCGACCTGCTTGCAGGAGAGCTGGTAGCTGGCTTCGATATCGCTGTGCTCGTGCTCGTGCTCGTGCTCGTCAGCGTCGGCATGCTCATGCTCGTGTTCATCAGCATCATCGTCGTGGTGATCGTGGCCACCGAACAGCGGGCTTTCCAGTTCCTGCTGGGTCACCTGGCAGGCGCCAGCGGTCAGGCCGAACAGCTCGATGGGTTTCTCCAGTTCGGCTTTGGCAGCGGCGACCTTGGCCTTGTCCGCATCGCTCTTGGCGGCATGCTCGAAGCCGACGAAGTTCATCGCCGGGCTGTCGACCTGCAGTTCCAGGTTCTGACCGTCGAGGGCTACGTTGAGGCTGGCCACGCCATGCTCGTGCGCGCCGAGGCTGCCGTGTTCATGGTCGTGGTCGTCATGGGCCTGGACGACAGCCAGGGGCAGCAGGGCGAAGGGGAGGGCGAGCAGTAGGCGGCACATGGGTGGCTCCGTGACGGTTGAAATAGAGTGTTACGTTATAACAGTTTTTTTGTACGGCTGACCAGTGCGACTTGGCGCTTCGTTCAGCTCGTGGGAGCATGCGCGGCATTACCGGGGGAGCAAAAACATGGTGCGAATACGCGGACGCATAGGTGACTGGCCCGTTGACCTGACGCTGGAGCTTGATCACGAAGATTGGGCGCAGCTTGCGCAAGCTGTGCAGGGGGCGCCGTTGACGAGCATGCCGCCTGCCGCGCTAACGCCTGCAGCCACCACTGTAGGCGACGGCTTGTGGCAAACGGCCCTGCAACTAGTGCGTGATGCCGGGCAGATCGAAGGGCCGCGCCTGTTGGCGCAACTGGCTGCTTTGGCGGGTGGAGACGTGGCAGGCAAGCGCCTGTTGGTACGGCTGCGCCATTGCGCGCAGATCCGCATGGAGACCGGCGCAGATGCGCCAATCTATCACTGGCAGGGATAGCTATAAGCTGCAAGAAAGAGCATGGCTACTGGCTTTGCTTGTCGCCATGTAGAACAGGGGGTGACTAACGCGTCAGTCACCCTCGCCCCGCCGCCGTTACCCGACTAAGGCGTACCAGCCCTGCCGCATCTATCGAGCGCAGTGTGACGTTAGGCGGCGCAGAGACACCGAGGCCAGCCGACCAGCACTCAGAAATCCAGCGTGGCCGACAGTTTGAAGGTGCGTGGCGCGCCCTGGGTTAGGTAGCCGCCGTTGGCCGAAGCCCAGTAGTTCTTGTCGGCGACGTTCTCCAGCAGTGCATTGAAGGTCACGGTGTGCTCGTCCAGGCGGGTCTTGTAACGCGCGCCAAGATCCACCCGCGTCCAGGCCGGAATGCTGTAATCGTTGGCACTATCGACGAACTGCCCGCCAGTGCGCAACAACAGACCGTTGAGGCTCAGCCCCGGCGCACCCGGTACGTCCCAGTCGGCACCGACGTTGAACTGGAATTCGGGTACGCCGACGGCCTGGTTGCCATCGTTGCTGCCGCCTGCGGTACCGCGCAGCTCGGCTTGTGTCCAGGTCGCCCCGCCGAGCAGGCGCAGGCCAGTCAATGGCTCGCCGAACAGGCTCAGCTCGACACCACGATTGCGTTGCTCGGCATCCACTGCGTAGTAGCCATTGCCATCGGTCACGCCCTGCGGCTGTTCGATGCGGAACAGGCTCAGGTTGCCGCCGAAACGCCCCCAGTCGAGTTTCACACCCGCCTCGGTCTGCTTGGAGCGATAAGGCGCGAACATCGTGCCGCTGTTTTTAGCGCTATTGGGCGCGGTCGGCCCCTGCTGCAAGGCCTCAATGCGATTGGCATAGAACGACAGATAATCGGTGGCCTTGAACACCAGGCCGTAGGCCGGCGTGGTGATGCTTTCCTGGTAATTGGACGTACGCGCGCCACTGGCCGCACTCCAGGCATCGGCGCCGATGGTCTGCCGGCGCACGCCGAGCGTCAGGAGCACGCGATCATCAAAGAAGCCCAGCGTGTCAGAGACCGCCAGGCTCTTGTTCTGCACCTTGCCAGTGGTGTCCGGGTCATGCAGATCGCCAGAAGGCGTGCTGGCCGAGGGCTCAGAAACCGGCGAGCCGTCGTACAGATTGCCCTCCTCGCGATTGGCCGCACTGGTCGACTCGAAGGCGTTGCGCTTTTCCTGCCAGATACCGTTGGCCGCCAGGTTGACCCTGTGGCTCACCGAGCCGCTCTGCAGCTCGCCGCGCAGGCCCGTGGCCAGGCTCAAGGTTTCCTGGTCGAGTGGCGAATACAGGCGCCCGATGCGCGCCGCGCCATCGGCGCCGTACACGTAGTTGGAGGCATATACACCATTCTCCCGCGTGTACTTGCCACCGCCGCTGACATAGGCCGTCCACGACGGTGACAGGTCGTACTCGGCGCTGAACATGCCGTAGGTGTCTTCAAGTTGCGACCAGCTCCAAGGCTGGGCGTAGTTGTGTTTGGAGTCAGGCGCGTCCGGCACCTTGCCATTGAGGGTGGACGTGCTCCCCGTGGTGGTCAGGTAGACCACCGAGCGCCCCTCGTTCACCCGCTGCTTCTGGTAACCGATGTCCGCCGCCAGGCGCAGGCGCTCACCGCGATAATCGAGGGCCAGGGAAGCCAGGCCGAAGCGTGAATGCTCATCGTCGATGCCCGTTTCCCCTTCGCGTTGCGCCAGGTTCAGGCGTACACCGAAACGGTTGTCTTCGCCAAAACGCTGCCCCAGATCGAGATGCCCACCCACCCGGCTGTCGCTGGCGTAGTCGAGGGTGAAGCGGCGTGTCGGGGTGTCTTCGGCACGTTTGGACACCACGTTGATCGCCCCACCGACACCACTGCCGCCAGGCGCGACGCCGTTCAGAAAGGCATTGGCGCCCTTGAACACCTCGACCCGCTCGACCGATTCGGTGGAAATGATCTGCCGGGGCAGGATCCCGTACAGGCCGTTGAAGGCGATGTCGTCGCTGTACAACTGGAAGCCGCGCACGACAAAGACCTGGGAGAAGTTGCCGAAGCCGTAGGACTGGCGTACGCCTGGATCGCTGGCCAGTACGTCGGCCAGCGTCTGCGCCTGGCGTGTCTCGATCAGTTCCGAGGTGTAGCTGGAGAAGGCGAAGGGCACGTCTTGCATGTCCTGGTTGCCCAACACACCAATGTTGGCACCGCGCGCTACCTGGCCACCGGCATAGTGGCTCGGCAGGTCCGCACGACCATCGAGCTGACCACTGACATCAATGGCGCCCAACTCCAGCACGTCGCCGCTGGCGGGTGCGGGGATCAGCGTGACGGTACCATCGCTGCCAATGCTGAACGTCAGACCGCTGCCCTGCAGCAGCCGCTGCAGCCCGTCGCTGACGGAATAGTCGCCCTTGAGCGCACTGCCGCCACTCATGCCACGGGTCAGGCTGGCGTCGTACAACAGGCGAATGCCCGCCTGCTCGGCAAAATCGGTGAGCGCTGAATCCAGCGGCTGCGCCGGGATATCGAGTTCGACGGCCTGCACCTGAGCGGCAACGAGGCCGATAGAAAGGGCGATCAACGTCGGGATGAAGGGAATCGAACGCATGCGGGTGTCCTGTGCTCTGCTTGCTATTCATGCGAAGAAGTCGCATTTGCAGGAACAGAAGACGAGGACATCGCGCATTCCTGAACCGATGCCGCAATTTTTTTTGCATAGGTGCTCACCAGTGTCGGCGACGGGATCGCACCGGCAACAGCGTGGTCAGCTTCGCGAAGACACCAGCAGTACACCCGGAAGCCGGGTCAGCCGAACCGGCAGCGCGGTTTCGATGGCGCGCAGCACGGCCGATGGATCATCGAGAGAGAACACCCCGGTTACCTTCAACTCACGCGCCTGGCCATCGAGGAATAACACCTGCTGCGCTTGCTGGCGCTCCAGTTCCTCGAATACCTCCGCCAAAGGACGATCACGGAACACCAGACGCCCACGCTGCCAGGCCAGTGCCCGCCCGGCGTCCAGAGGCTGCAGAGGTTGCAGGCGGCCATCGCGCCAGGCGATTTGCTCACCGGCTTGCACGGCGCGCTCGTTACCATCGGCATCGCTGACCTGCACGTGCCCTTCGCTCACGGCCAGCAACACCTGTTCGTCCAGCAGGTTGACGTCGAAGCGGGTACCCGTGACGCGGATGCGTGCAGCACCGGCATCGATCACGAAGGGATGCGCAGCATCGGCCGCCACCTGGAAATCCACCTGGCCACGATACAGGCGCACCCGGCGCAGGCCGTCGGCGTTGGCATCCCAGTCCAGGGCTGTCGCGCCATTGAGATGTAGATGCGAGCCGTCTTCGAGCGTCACTTCACGCCGCTCTCCCGCCTCGGTGCGTACATCGGCATGCCAGCCCGGCGGTGCCATCCACAGGGCAAGCAGCAGGCAGGCGGCCGTCGCCAGGGGTAGTGGCCAGCGCCGCTTGCGACGCGCCGGGGGCTGTACAACGGCGGTCGGTCGTTCGACCTGGCCAAGCAGCGCCCACAAGCGCTCCGCCTCGGCCAATGCACTGGCGTGCTCGGTACTGGTCTGACGCCAGCGCTCGACAGCCACATGATCGTCCGCGCTGGCGCGCCCGGAGTTCAGCAGTACCAGCCACTCCCGAGCCTGGCTGCGCAAATCTGCCTCACAGGTCATCCATGCGTTCCTGACAATATTCGAGGGCCTTGAGGATATAGCGTCCGGCCATACTTTCCGAGACACCTAGGCGCTCGCCGATTTCACGCTGGGTGAGGCCATCTAGACGATTCCACAGCAGCGCCTGACGCAGGTGCTCAGGCAACTCGTGCATCAAGGTCTGCAATCGGGCCAGACGCCGACTGTCTTCAGTGGCACGCTCGGGTTCAGGTAGTTCGCTTTCTAGCGCCTCATCGAGCTGCGCCAATTGCGGACGAGCCTGCTGCTGGCGGTGGTGGTCGATGAGCAGATTACGCGCAATGCGGTAGAGGAAGGCGCGTACATTGCCGATTTCCCCCGCCGGACGACCTTGCAGGCGCAGCCAGGTTTCCTGGCGCAGGTCGGCAGCAAGCTCGCAGCAACGTGTCTGCCGGGTGAAGAAACGCAGCAGCTCCGACGAATGACGCCGGAACAACTCTTCGGGCGGCGGAGGATCGACAGGGGTGGACACGGGCGGCTCTCGGTGCCGGGAAAACACGAGAAAATAGTACAAACGCAAATGATTTACAAATGAGCGCGGCCATGGGCGCGCCTGCGGTCGATCTCCAACCTCAAGCCGGTGTGCCTAATCCCGCTGCGCTCATGAACAAGCGCAGCAGCCAGGCAACGATACCCAGCGTGGCGACGCTGCAGCCCCAGATCAGCACCAGCCAACCCAGGCGCTGCCACAGCGGTTTCTTCTCTTCGCTCTCGGTCATGGCCGCTTCCTTAGTGGTAGCCGTCATCCACCGTCACCTTGCCTCTAAACACGTAATAGCTCCAGGCGGTGTACATAAGGATGAAGGGGATGATGAACAGCGCACCGACCAGCATGAAGCCCTGGCTCTGCGGCGGCGCGGCAGCGTCCCAGATACTGATGGCTGGCGGGATCACGTTCGGCCACAGGCTGATGCCCAGGCCGCTGTAGCCGAGGAAGATCAGTGCCAGAGTGAGGATGAACGGCGCGTAGTGGGCATTGTTCGCCACCGCCTTGAGCAGCGCCCAGGTGCACAGCAGCACCAGTACCGGCACCGGCATGAACCAGAACAGGTTGGGCAGGCTGAACCAGCGTTCGGCGATGTCCGGGTGGGCGAAGGGCGTCCACAGGCTGACGATAGCGGTCACTCCCAGCAATACCAGCACCAATGGCCGCGCCAAATCGTGCATCTGTTGCTGCAAGCGCCCTTCGGTTTTCATGATCAGCCAGGTGCAGCCGAGCAGTGCATAAGCCGCGATCAGCGCCACGCCGCAGAACACCGAGAATGGCGTCAGCCAGTCGAAGGCACCACCGGCGAAACGCCGATTGACCACTTCGAAACCGTCGATATACGCGCCCAGCGCGACACCCTGGAAAAACGTGGCGGTCAGTGAGCCACCGATAAACGCCTTGTCCCACAGGTGGCGCCTGTGCTCCTGAGCCTTGAAGCGAAACTCAAAGGCCACACCGCGGAAGATCAGCCCCAGCAGCATCAAAATCAGCGGCAGGTACAAGGCATCGAGTACCACCGCGTAGGCCAGCGGGAAGGCGCCGAACAGCGCTGCGCCACCGAGCACCAGCCAGGTTTCGTTGCCGTCCCACACCGGCGCCACGGTGTTCATCATCACGTCGCGCTCGCCCTTGTCATGAACGCAGGGAAAGAGGATGCCGATGCCCAGATCGAAGCCGTCCATCACCACGTACATCATCACCCCGAAGGCGATGATCACTGCCCAAATCAGCGCAAGATCGATACCCATGTTCAGTTCCTCGGCTGCAAGCTGTCGGTTTCACCTTCGTCCACGCCCTCTGAGGCCGCCGACAGCGGCCGCGCCGGCGTGCGTGGCTGGCCTGGGCCGCCTGCCGAGACGGCCTTGCCCTCGTCGATCTGCGGCCCCTTGCGCACCAGGCGCAGCATGTAGCCGATACCGGCACCGAACAGCAGGAAATAGACCACCACAAATAGCACCAGCGTGATGCCAAGCTGCGTTGCACTATGCCCGGATGCGGCATCGGCGGTTCGCATCAGGCCATGCACGATCCATGGTTGACGACCTATCTCGGTGGTGTACCAGCCGGCGAGGATGGCGATGATCCCGCTCGGCCCCATCAGCAGTGCCACGCGCAAGAACGCACGCGAGCGGTACAAGCGATCACCTCGACGCAGCCAGGTGCCCCAGATGCCCACCAGAATCATCAGCAGGCCCATGGCGACCATGATGCGGAACGTCCAGAACACCACCGTTGAGTTGGGCCGATCCTCGGGAGCGAACTCCTTGAGTGCAGGCACCTGCTTATCCAGACTGTGCGTCAGGATCAGGCTGGCCAGGCCGGGAATCTCCACCTTGAAGCGGGTTTCCTCGCGCTGCATGTCCGGCCAGCCGAAGAGGATCAACGGCGTCGGCTCGTCACCGACGTTCTCCCAGTGGCCTTCCATCGCGGCGATCTTGGCCGGCTGGTACTTCAGCGTATTCAGACCATGCAGGTCGCCGATGAAGGCCTGCACAGGGGCGACGATCAACGCCATCCACAAGGACATCGACAGCATCTTGCGGATCGCCGGATTGTCGCGCCCGCGCAGCAGATGCCAGGCCGCCGAAGCACCGACGAAGAAGGCGGTGGCAAGAAACGCCGCTGTGGCCATGTGCGCCAGGCGATAGGGGAACGAAGGATTGAAAACCACGGCGAACCAGTCCACCGGGATCACTCGCCCATCGACGATCTCGAAGCCCTGCGGCGTGTGCATCCAGCTATTGGAGGCGAGAATCCAGAAGGTGGAAATCAGCGTGCCGATGGCCACCATCACCGTGGAAAAGAAGTGCAGCCCCGGCCCGACGCGATTCCAGCCAAACAGCATGACGCCGAGAAAGCCCGCTTCGAGGAAGAACGCAGTGAGCACCTCGTAAGTCAGCAGCGGCCCGGTGACCGCCCCGGCGAAGTCGGAAAACGCGCTCCAGTTGGTGCCGAACTGGTAAGCCATGACCAGGCCGGAAACCACGCCCATGCCGAAGTTGACCGCGAAGATCTTCGACCAGAAGTGGTAGAGGTCGCGGTACACCGTATTGCTGGTTTTCAGCCACAGGCCTTCGAGTACGGCCAGGTAACTGGCCAGCCCGATGGTGATGGCCGGGAAGATGATGTGGAAGGAAATGGTGAAGGCAAATTGAATACGGGCAAGTTCGAGCGCCTCTAGGCCAAACATGACACGTCCTCGTTCAGGGTTATCTCGGCCTCGGCACGCAAAGCCGAGCCACAGACTCCAGGCGTTGGAGTCACACGCAGCACTGTTGTTCTTATGCGGGCAAATGCCCGTGAGCCAGAGTGGGTCGCGCAAACCGGTGCATTGATCTGGGTCAATACACCATGAAAGATTAGCTGCTAATTGCGCCACCGACTCTGTGGTTGGTTGCCGCGCGACAGACCACCGCAGTGCCTTAGCGAAAGCCCGTGAAGACAAAGCGCTGCTTGCAGCGCGCGGCGTTCACGCCGAAGCTATGCGGCTCGAAAGGAGCCCCCGATGAACCTGCCCGAACTCACCGCCCGCCTGCACGCCATTCGCGATGCCAACCAGTGGAAGCGCTTCCACAGCCCGAAGAACCTGGCCATGGCCGCCAGCGTGGAAATGGCCGAGCTGGTGGAAATATTCCAATGGCTGAGCGAAGACGAATCACGCACGCTGGCGGCTGACAAACTCGCCCATGCTGGCCAGGAAGTTGGCGACATCGTGCTCTATCTCCTGCTCCTATGCAGCGAACTGGGGCTGGATATGGACGAAGTGGTACGCGCCAAACTGGCCGACAGCGAAAGGCGTTTTGCCCGATGAGCGACCGCCATTTCGACGAACTCGCCACCCGTTTCGCCGAGAAAATCTACGGTGGCGCCAAAGGCGCCATCCGCCTGGCTGTGCTGCAGGCCGACCTGGCCGAAGCCCTGCCCGAACGCCCGCTGCGTGTGCTCGACGTGGGCGCAGGCCTCGGTCATATGAGCCTATGGCTGGCTCAGCAGGGCCATGATGTGACCCTCGCCGAACCCGCCGAACCGATGCTCGAAGGCGCCCGCCAGCGCTTTGCCGAAGCAGGCCAGAGCGCCACTTTCATCCAGGCACCCTGGCAGGAACTGCTCGGCCAGTTGCCACAGCCCTACGATCTGGTGCTGTGCCACGCCGTGCTGGAATGGCTGGCCGAGCCCGCCGCCATCCTGCCAGTGCTGCATCAATTGACGGCCAAGGGCGGCTGGCTGTCGCTGGCCTTCTACAACAAGGACGCACTGATCTACCGCAACCTGCTCAAGGGGCACTTTCGCAAGCTGCGCAAGGCGCGCTTCGCTGGCGAAGGGCAGAGCCTGACACCACAGCAACCGCTCGACCCGCGCGAGCTGGGCACGCAACTCGCCACGCACTGGCAGGTCGAAAGCCGTAGCGGCGTGCGCGTGTTCCACGACTACATGCCGCAGGAGTTTCAGGCCAAGGCCGACCTGCTCGACCTGCTGGAGATGGAGCTGGCGCACCGCCGCCATCCCAGTTTCGAAGGGCTCGGCCGTTACCTGCACTGGATCTGTCGGCCCCTGTGAACGCAGTTGAAGCCGACCAAAAGCCAGGCGTAGCCTGAATGCACAGCGCTGATGTCGAGCGTAACCCGGAGATGACCATGCGCAGCGTCATAGCCTTACTCGTCCTACCACTGCTGGCCGCCTGCCAGAGCCAGAACCCTTACCAGGCCCAATCCCTGCCGATGCCACCGGCACCGCCAGGGGCCGCCAACACCTTTGACCGCAGCGCCTACCCGGCGCCCGTGCGCGACTACGGGCGCTATCGCACCTGGAGCTGGGATGGCGGCAGGGCGCCATCTGGCGCGGCCTGGCTCGGTGGCGCGCAGTTGGCCGACAGCGTCAGCGCCGGGCTCGACCAATACGGCCTGCGCCCGGCCCAGAGCGGCAACGGCGATCTGCTGATCAATGCCCGCATGACCCAGGAAACCCGCCTGCGCCAGTACCAGGACGATGCCGGTGCTTACTATGGCGGCGGCCCCTGGGGACGGCAGTATGGTGCCTGGGGCAGCACGCCCATCGTGCGGACCTATGAGGAAAAAGTGCTGGTGGTACGCCTGGAAATGATCGACGCCCACGACCGCCAAGTGGTCTGGTCCGGCAGCGGCGAAGCGCTGGCCAATAAGGATCAACGTGCCCAGGCCGATGCCGTACGCGCGGCTATCGGTAAAGCGCTCAGCGGCTACCCGCCGCACTGATCATCAGGAGTTCAGCATGCGTACCTTGCTCAGTCTGCTTTTCGCCCTGCTGCTGACGGGCTGCGCCAGCATCAACCTGGAGCATGACTTCGACCCCAATCGCGACTTCAGCGCCTACCGCAGTTGGCGCTGGATGGATAAAGCCTTCGTCTACCAACCCGACGACGCTCGCCTCAAGAGCGACCTGACCGAACAGCGCATCAGCCAGGCGCTGCATGATCAACTGGAGCAGCGCGGCTTGCGCCAGACTGGCGCTAGCCAGGGCGATCTCAAGGTGCAAGTCGTCTTGAGCGTCGATGAGCGCCAGGATCAGATCACCACCCAATACGGCGGCTGGGGTGGCCATTGGGGCGGTTACTGGGGCGGTCCGGCGTTCAGTGAAACGCGCCGCCTGGACTACAAGGTCGCCACCTTGCAGATCGACCTCTACGACGCCAAGGACGGCAAGTTGGTTTGGCGTGGTAGTGGCGAACAACTTGTGAGCAGCCAGGCGCTCAGCCCGGCTGAACGTGAGCGGACGATCCGGGAAACCGTGACGCAGATTCTCGCGCAATATCCGCCACATTGACCGAGGAACCCCGCTTGTATTCAGCCCTGCAACACCGCCCAGCTAGCGCCGCTGACTTGAGTGAGGTGGTCGGTTTTCCACAGACCATGGAGGAACTGTTCTTCAGCTACCCCAAGGCCATCTGGCCGCTGAATGTCGGTCAACTGGCCGCCGCTATCGCCGAGCGCCGCGAAAGCACCGTGGTAGAGCTCGACGGCCGGATCGCCGGTTTCGCCAATTTCTACCAATGGCAGCATGGCGAATTCTGCGCCCTGGGCAACCTGATGGTGGCGCCTTGGGCACGCAGCCAAGGCGTGGCCCAGTATCTGGTAGCGGTGATGGAAAGCCTCGCCCAGCAGCGCTACAAGGCGCCACTGATGAAAGTGTCGTGCTTCAACGCCAACGTGAGCGGTCTGCTGCTCTACACCCGTCTGGGCTACAAACCCGTCGCCATCGTCGAACGCTGCTCAGCCGCTGGCGACAGGGCGGCATTGATAGCGATGGAGAAGCCGTTATAAGGCGCGCGCTTAGCTATTACCCGTAGCATGTCCAGGCAGACGCCATGCAAATCCGCCAGATAGATCAGGCTATTCGTTTATGGGTAAACGAGTAGCCATCGTCCCAGTCGCTCCATCAAGGCCCGACGCTGAACCTAAGGCTGGCCGTCTGCCCACCCTCATCGAGCACGCTGACTTGGTGGTGGCCAAGCGCAAAGGCATGCTCGAACGGGGCAGCGGCCAGGGTCTCGGCCTGCGGCTCGCCATCGACGAACCACCAACGCCGACCACTGCCGCCGAGGGTCGACAGGCTCAGGCGCAGTGCCTCGCTGCTGCCTTGCGGGCGACGCAAACGGTCACCTTCGCGCACGCCGACGATGCTCAGCGGCGCCGCCTGGCTGCTCGGCGGCGGCGGGCATTGTGGGTCGCTGGCAGGCAGGCGCGCGGCACGCCGTTCACGCGGTGGCAGCCAGGGCTCCAGCGGCGCGGGCCAGAGCACCAGTTCACGGGCTTGAGCAGCGGGGCAATCGGACGCCACGCGCAACCCTTGGGCATTGACCCAATAGCGCTCACGCAAACCACTGCCCATGGGCTGATCAGCGGCCAGCAGGGTCGGCGGCGTGGTGCCGTCGAGTGTCCAGGCGAAGCGTTGGCGGCGGCAATTGGCGTCGCCCTTGTCCATGGGCTGCCCCAGTGGCCAACAGATTGCCGCGACACCGACCGTCGCGGGCTGCGGATCAGGCGGCGGCGCCAGCCCGCGCTGACTGTCGCGCCCCACCAGCAAATCATGCACCTGTAGCAACAAGGGCGCGGCGGAGGCCAGGCCGAACTGGCCGGGTACGGGCGTGCCGTCCGGGCGGCCAATCCAAACACCAACCAGATAACGCGGGCCGACGCCAATCGCCCAGGCATCGCGAAAGCCATAGCTGGTGCCGGTTTTCCAGGCCAGGCCGGGGCGCTGCGCCAACTGCGCGCGTGGGTCACGATCAGGCCGCGCCTGACCGCTGAGAATGCGCCGGATGATCCATGCCGCGCCCGGTGAAAGCAGGCGTCGTTCGCGCAGCGTATCGCTCGGTTGCAAGCGTGGGCGCGCGACCATGCCGCCACGGGCGAAGGCGCTGTAGCCGCCGACCAGCGACTCCAGGCGCGTACCGCCGCCGCCGAGGATCAGCGCCAGGCTGGGCTCAGCCAGGGCCGGCAAACGAATCGGCAGGCCGGCCGCACGCAGCTCACCGGCAAAACGCTTCGGCCCATAGGCTTCGAGCAGTTGCACGGCCGGCAGATTGAGCGAGGTCGCCAGCGCACTGCTGGCCGACACCGGGCCGCTGAAACCGGCGGCGAAGTTGCCGGGGCGGTAATCGCCGTAATGCCGGGGCACGTCCTGCAACAGCGACTCGGAGTGAATCAGTCCGGCGTCCAGGGCCAGGCCATAGAGAAAGGGCTTCAGTGTCGAGCCGGGCGAGCGCAACGCGCGCACCATGTCGACATGGCCGAAGCGCGAGGCATCGCCGATATCCACCGAGCCAAGGTAGGCGCGCACCGCCATGCTCTCGTGCTCGACCACCAGAATCGCCGCCGAGGTCCGTTCTGGCAGACGTGCGCGCCAGCCCAGCAGCAAGTCCTCCAGGCGCAATTGCAACGTGGCATCGAGGTTGGTGCGGATCAGCGGCGAGCGAGCAGAGCGATCCAGCCTTCGCGCCAGCAGGGGGGCCAGGCTCGGCTCGCGACGCGGAGCGAGAAACACCGGCTCCTCCAGTGCGGCGTCGATCTGCGCCTGTGGCCACACCCGGAACTCGGCCAGGCGCCGCAGCACCTTGTCGCGCGCGGCCTGGGCACGCTCGGGGTGACGATCCGGGCGCAAACGACTGGGCGCCTGTGGCAGCACCGCGAGCAAGGCGGCCTCGGCGCGGGTGAGCTGGCTCGGTGGCTTGCCCAGGTAGCTCCAGCTCGCCGCCGCCACGCCCTGCAAGGTGCCACCAAACGGCGCGCGATTGAGGTACAGCGTGAGGATCTCGTCCTTGGACAGGTGCCACTCCAACTGCGCGGTGCGCCAGAGCTGCTTGAGTTTGCCAGCCATGTCACGCGCATGCGGATCGAGCAGCCGCGCCACCTGCATCGACAGTGTGCTGCCGCCGGACACCACGCGCCCACCGGACAGGTTCTGCCAAGCGGCGCGCGCCAGTGCCAACGGATTGATGCCTGGGTGCTGGCGAAACCAGCGATCCTCGTAGGTCAGCAGCGCGTCGAGGTAATAGGGCGAAACTTCCTGCGGCGTCACCGGGTAACGCCACACACCATCGTGATCGGCGAAACGCCACAGCGGCGTGCCATCCTCGGCCAACACCACGCGGGCTAGATCGTCTTCGGGCAACGGTAGCGGGAAGAGGCGGTCGGCGAGCCAGAGTAGAGCCAGGGGGAGTAGAACGATGAGCGTCCATCGACGCCGGCGTTTGGATGGCATTTTCAGCACAAGCCCCCGGATTGCATCCGTGTTACTGGTTTCGCGTAGCCCGGATGCAATCCGGGGACTGCCTTATTCGCCAGCTTCTTCGATCCCGACGTCTGCGCCCCCCGCCCAATCGATAGGCAGCAAGCCCTGACGCACATAGTGATGAAAACTGGAAAACGGCCAATCCTGTACACGAGCGACCAGACCGTGTTTGACCGGGTTGAGATGGATGTAATCCAGATGATTGCGGTAATCCTGCTCGTCACGAATCAGATGTTCCCAAAAACGTCGCTGCCAAATATTGGCTTCACCCCTGGCATTGATTCGCACATCGCAGCCTGCCTGTTGGCGCAGCGTGACCACGAAGGAGGCCTTGAGCATACGGATTCGCGCAGAGAAGTCGGCATCATCAGTTGGCAGCGTCATCAGCATATGCAGATGATCCGGCAACACCACCAGAGCAGGTACGCGAAAGGGCCGTTGTGTTTGTGTATCACGCAAGCACTGCCGCAGCAGGGCGGAGTGTCTGTAAATCACTACGCCTGTCTTGTAGGGTCAGCGTCAGGAAATAACAACCGCCAGCGACCTTTGCTCTAAGGTAGTTCACCATCGCGCACTTCCTTGTGCTCAGAATTCCCGGATTGCATCCGGGCTACGTTTCCTGTGGCGCCGGCGCGAAGTGGGGCCGTTCTTACCGCCCCCGCACCACCATCCCTTGCGGCGCACTGCCCAGTGCCTGCCAGTTGGGCCGGTACATCGATTCCACCTGCGGTGGCGGTACGCGGTAGCTGCCGGGCGTCACGGCGCGGGCCAGGTACAGCAGGTGGGTGGTGTCATAGCTGTCGACATCCACCGCCGCCACATAGCGATCGCCCCGGTATTCCTGGTGCTTGATCCGCGCGTTCTGCATCGCCTGGCTCCATTGCTTGACGTTACCGCCCGCGTCATCAAGGCTTGCGGCGCTCTGTGCCAGGTTCTGGTTTTCCAGTTCCAGCCCGGCCGGCAGCAGATCCACCACCAGCGCATCGGGCACACGCTGCTTGGCCCGTACAGCCAGGTGCACCAGCACCAGCTCGCCGCTGTTCAGGTGCTGCAGGTCGAGCGGACGGCCATCCATGCCCAGGTATTGGCGCTCGATGCTGAGGTTCTCGCCACCGGCACGCGGCGCCTGAGCCGGGTAGCCGGACAGGGTGAGCTGCTGATACAGCGTGGCGCTGCCGGCATTGCTCACACTCAGCGGCTCGGCCAACTCGTCACGCTCAAGCTTCAAGCCCGGCTGCTGGTCGCTCAGGTTGAACTGGAAGGCGCCGCTGGCCAGTGCCGCACTCCAGGCCTGTTCCGGTTTGCCGAGGATGCCGCGCCCGGCCAGGAACAGCGCGTTGCGCTCCTGGGTCGACAGCCAGCGCTCGCCGGCCAGTACATCCGCCAGGTCGAACAGGCGCTGTTCACGCTGCCCAGCGGCCATGTCGTTCTCTTCCAGCACGGCGAGGATCAGCGCCTGATCGCGCAGGACGCTGCCGTAATCGGCCATCCAGCGCTCGCCATCGCGTTGCTGGATCAGCCCCTGGGCCAGCGCCTGTTCGGCCCGTGGCGCATCGCCCATCAGTTTCAGCGCGGCGGCCAGTTGCACCAGCGGCAGACCAGAACGGGCATCGCTGCGGCGCTCGAACAGGCTGCGCAGCGAGCCCAGTGGCGCCTGTTGGCTGCGCGCCAGTACATAGCCGGCATAGGCCTGCACGGCGAAGCGGGTATGCGCGTTGTCCTCGCTGTAGCTGGCCTCGATCAGGCTGCTTTGTTGCAGGTAGCGCAGCAGACGATCCGTGGCTTTTTTCAGCGCTTCGTTGGGCACGCCGAAGCCCTGCTCGCGGGCACGCAAGAGGAAGTCGGTGACATAAGCGGTGAGCCAATACTCCTCATCGCTTTCAGCGCTCCACAGGCCGAAGCCGCCGCTGTAGCGCTGCATGCCAAGCAAGCGCTCGATACCCAGCTCGATGCTCTTGCGCCGCTGCGCGTCCGGCTCGCCGCTAAGTCCCAGGCGCTTGAGGCTGGCGGCATCGGCGTAAAGCGAGGGGTACAGGCCGCTGGTGGTCTGTTCCAGGCAGCCGTAGGGGTACGCCTTGAGCGCGCGGATCTGCTCGCCAAGATTGAGCGGCGGGCGACTCGACAGCGCCAGCACCGCCTCCAGACCGGCTGGTTCGAATTGGCTCAGCGTGCCCGGCGGCAGACTCCACGGCTCGCCCTCGTGGAGCACCGCGCGAAAATGCTGCAACTGCGCCGGGTAAGCCGGGCGCACACCCAGCGTCCAGTCACGACTGAAACTGTCGAGCGGCTCATTGGCCAGGCGCAAGCCCTGCACCTTGATCTGAATATGCCCCTGACCCAGGCCACCCACGGCGCGCACCGGGATGCGCAAGGTGGTGCGCTGGCCGTCCTTGAGGCTCAGTGCTGCCTGCGCCTTGCCGAGCAGGCGCAACTGGCCACTGACATCGAGCTGCACATCGAGCGTCTGCTCGCTGCCGGAGAGGTTGGTCACATCCAGCGCCAGGGTGGTTTCATCGCCACCGGCCAGAAAACGCGGCATCGACAGCTCGGCGACCAGCGGTGCAGCCACCACTGTCTTGGCTTCGGCCATGCCGAAACGCTCGTCGCTCCAGGCCTGCGCCATCAGGCGCAACTCGCCGTTGAAGTCGGGAATATCCAGGCTCACTTCGCCCTCACCCTGCGCGTTCAACTGCAGTGCATCGCTTTGCTGGGCGACGATCAACACACTGGTATCCGGGCGCTTGCCGCCGGCTTCGAGCCCGGCATCACCACCAAAGGCCAGACTGGCGACGCGGCCCTGAGCTTCGATCAGTTGCCCGTAGATATCCATTTGATCGGCGCCATAGCCCTTGCGCCCAAAGAAGCTGGCAAAGGGATCGGGCGTGGCGAAGTCGGTGATGTTGAGGATGCCCACGTCCACCGCCGCAACCAGCACATGCACCTTGTCGGGGATGCTGCCGTCGGCATTGCGCGCCACGACCTTGACCTTCAGCGGTTGCTTGGGCCGCATCTTCTCAGGCGCCTGCAGGCTCACCGCCAGCTTGCGCGGCGCGCGATCCAGCGGCAGGTGCAGCAGGCCGACCGCGCGCTTGGGCGTGACCTGCGCCTTGCGCTCGCCGGGGCGAATCACCAGGGCGCTGAGGTACAGGTCATGCCGCGCCCACTTCGCGTCGATGGGCAGCTCGAAGGTTTCACCCTCGGCAGGCACGCTGATTTCCTGCCACCACAGCGGGCCATCGCTGGACTCCAGCAGCAGGTAACCACTGCCGGCCGTCGGCGGGGTAACGGTAATCTTGGCCACGTCGCCAGCGGCGTAGGCGGGTTTGTCCAGCGCCAGCTTGACCTGATCAGGGCGCACCGCGCCGCCATCGGCATTGTCCTGCCAGCGGTAGCCGGCCCAGAAACGCAGGCTGCTGACCAGGCCGGTCTGGTTGTCCACCACCTCGACGCGGTATGGCCCCCACTCCACCGGGAAGCTGACCTTGGCCGTGCCCCCCGCCGCAACCTTGAGCGGCTCATCGCTGAGGGTGAGGTATTTCTCGGTGTAGTTGTGGCGCCAGCCTTCGCCGTCGGAGAAGCTCCAGAAGTAATCGCGCCGTTCACGCACCAGGCGCACGCTGAGGTTATCGGCGGCCAGCTTGTTGCCCTCGGCATCGGCCACCAGCACCTCGAACTCGGCCAGACTGTCGGCATCGACTTCCTCGCCATCGAACAACCCACGCACACCCGGCAACCGCTCGGCCGGCCATACCGGCTGAATCACCCGGCGGGTGATGGGCCGCCCGGCGGACTCCTGCAAGCTGGCCTGCAGGATCAGGCGCAACGGCGAGCGGGCATCGCCCCAGCGATTTTCCGGGGTAATGGTGGCACGGCCCTGATCATCCAGGCTCTGCTCGGCCAGTTCCAGCTCCTGGGTCAAATCGGCTTCGGTGATATCGCCGAACTGATAGCCCGGCAGGCTCGCCACCGCCTCACGCAGCGGCCTGACATAAAGCTGCCCGGACAGGCGATTGCCGGCCGCCGGGGCACCGTAGAGATAACGCCCGGTCACACTGAAACGGGCCTCGGCACTCGGTGCGATGGGGCGGTCCTGACCGTTGAGTTCCAGCGCCATGCGCTCGGGCAGAAAGTCCTCGACGAGAAATTCGTAAACCTGTGGATTGCCGTCACCCAGATCGAGCAGCAGTTGCCAGCGCCCGGTCGGCGCCTCATCGGCCAACGCCAATTGATATTGATAGAGGCCTTGAGCATCGGTGTTCCAGACGAACTTGCGGCTGACCTGCTCATCCGGGCGGCGCACCTCGACATTGACCGGCTGGGCCTTGACCGCCTTGCCGTCGGCATCGCGCAGCAGCGCATTGAGCAGCACGGTCTCGCCTGGGCGATAGAGGTCGCGCGGGCCGAACACGAACAACTGCAGCGCGCTGGCGCTCGGCCCGGTGATATCGAATTCGGCCAGATCCAGCGCAGGCGCATTCAGACGCAGCAGGCTGGTCTGCTCATCCTGCTTGGCCAGCAAAACCTCGGCCTTGGCGGGCAGAGGCAACTGCGCATGACCGGTCGAATCCGTCTCACCTTCAGCCAATAGCGCGCCCTCGGCATCGAGTAATTCGAGTTGCACGCCAGACTGCGCCTTGCCGCCCTCCAGCGCCTGGGTGAAAACATCCAGACGATCACGATAGCGGTGCGCCGACAGGCCAATATCGCTGAGCGAAAACAGCGTGGCCGGTTGCGAATAGCTGTAACTACCAGCCTCACGCATTACCGCCAGGTACACGCCGGGCTGTTTGAACGGCTCCAGTCCGGCGATGGGCAGCAGCACGGTTTCACGGGTGTTGCGCGCCGGGTTGAGGTCGAAGCGCCCGCCATAGACCAGGTCTGCCATTGGCAGCAGCTCGCGCGCCTCCCAGGTATCGAGGTTGCTGGCGCGGCCCCAGCGCGCGAGGAAGCGCGGCAAGGACTCAGGCTTGATGCGGAAGAACTCGACGTTGACCTTGTCGACGTTCAACGCAATCACCGGCAGACCTTCAGCCAGTCGTGTCGGCAATAACGAACCACGGCTGGCGAAGCCGACGCTGGCCTGCAGATCACGCGTCTCGAAGCGGCTGACATGCTCGGCAGCCAGCTTGCCGCCATTGATCGCCCTGAGCCCGGCATCGATGGTCAGCACCAGCTTGCGCTTGGGCTCCAGATGACGCAGGCGCAGCTCGTTGAGGTTATCGGTCAGCTCCCAGGCACCGTCGACCTTGCCAGCCTTGCTGTCGACCAGATGCAGGCGTTCGGCGAAGCGTTGGTCGGGATCAAGTGGCACGGAGAAGGTCACCGACAGCGCGCTGGCACCGTCGAGCTGCACTTCGGAAACGTCCACCACCTCCAGTTCACGACTGGCGTAGCGTTTGCTCAGGGCATCACGGTCAACCGCTGGCTTTGGCGTCTGCGGCTGATCGGCAGCGGGCGGGGCCCCGGTTACGGTGGCAGGCGACTGGGATGAGTCACAGGCGCTAAGCAGGCTCAGGGCCAAGGCCAGAAGCAGTCCTTTGTTCGGCATTACGGGCTCCGGTAGAAGGGGGGCGCGGGGACCATACTATAGCCGAGCGCCGTGCAGGCCGCGGCGGCCAGGCGACGAATACGCCAAGCCGGGCACACTCCGCCGAGGCGCCGTTCGTGCCTATAATCGGCGCTTTGCCGGAACCCCTCATGTCCGCCTTGCTCGATGCCTGGCGCCACGCTCCGACCCAACGCAAGGTCGGGGCACTGGCCGTGCCGATGATTCTCTCCAACCTCTCGGTGCCGCTGGTGGCGCTGGTCGATACCGCCGTGGTCGGCCATCTGCCGCACGCCCACCAACTGGCGGCAGTGGCGGTCGGCGGCAGCCTCTACACCCTTTTGACCTGGGCCATGGGTTTTCTGCGCATGGGCAGCACCGGCTTCGCCGCCCAGGCTGCAGGCCGCGAGGATGGCGGCGCGCTGCGTCAGGTGCTGCTGCAGGGGCTCGGTCTGGGGGTACTACTCGCCTTGCTGCTAAGCGTGCTGGCGCTGCCGTTCAGCGCAGCGGCGCTGAGTCTGATGCAGCCATCGGCCGAGTTGGATCAACTGGCCCGCGACTATTTCCAGATCCGCCTGTTCGGCTTGCCTGCCAGCCTGGCGACTTACGCGCTGATCGGCTGGTTGCTCGGCACGCAAAGCGCACGCGGCCCGCTGGCCATTCTGCTCACCGCTAATCTGCTCAACGTGACGCTGGATCTGCTGTTCGTGCTCGGCCTGGAATGGGGTGTGGCAGGTGCGGCCTGGGCCTCGGTGATCGCCGAATGGAGCGGCGCGCTAATCGGCTTGTGGCTGACTCGCGGCGCGCTGGCGCGCTACCCCGGCCAGCTCGACCTGACCGCGCTGCGCCGCTGGAGTAACTGGCGGCCGCTGTTGGCGGTCAACCGCGACATCTTCATCCGCACCCTGGCCCTGCAACTGGTGTTCTTCCTGATCACCGTGCAGGGCACGCGTCTGGGCGATACCACCGTGGCGGCCAATGCCCTGTTGCTCAACGGCCTGACCCTGACCGCCTACGCCCTGGACGGCCTGGCCCATGCCGTCGAGGCGCTGTGCGGGCATGCCCTCGGCGCGCGTGACCGCACCGCCTTGCGCCGCGCGTTGCTGGTGGCCGGCACCTGGTCGGTGCTGGCCAGCGCCTGCTTCGCCTTGTTCTTCCTAGTCGGCGGGCATGCGTTCGTGGCACTGCTGACCGATATCGCCGAGGTGCGCGAATTGGCAGGACAATTTCTGCCTTACCTGGCCGTGCTGCCATTACTGGCCGTCTGGAGTTATCTGCTCGATGGCCTGTTCATCGGCGCCACCCGCGCCCGTGAGATGCGCGATGCCATGCTCATCGCCCTGGTGCTGAGCCTACCCCTGGCGTGGCTGCTGCAAGGCTTGGGCAATCAAGGCCTGTGGCTGGCCTTTCTCGCCTTCATGAGCCTGCGAAGTCTGGTATTGGCTGGCTATGCTTGGGTTTTGAGTCACCGCGACCTGTGGCTCCCCCCGCCAGCAGAAGGAGAGATCGCCCATGCTCAGCGTGCCCGTACCCGCGAATGAAGCCGAACGCCAGGCAGCCCTGGATCGCCTGGAAGTGCTCGACACGCCCGCCGATCCCTGCCTGGACGCGATCACCCGTCTGGCGCGCGAACTATTCGGCGTGAAAACCGCGCTGATCAGCCTGGTCGACCGCGACCGCCAGTGGTTCAAGAGTCGCCAGGGTCTGGACGTGGCAGAGACTTCCCGCGACATCTCCTATTGCTCCTATGCGGTACTGGCCGACATGCCGCTGCTCATCGAGGACAGCGAGACGGATTCGCGCTTCGCCGACACCGACCTGGCCAAGAGCAACCCCGGCGCGCGCTTCTACGCCGGCTGGCCACTGCACGACGTCAGCGGCATGCCGCTGGGCACCCTGTGCCTGGCAGACCCGCACGTGCGACGACTCAATGCCCGGCAGAAATGTCAGCTACGCGATCTGGCTTACCTGGCCGAAGGCTATCTGCGTCTGCAGCACAGCTCGCAGCAGGCGCAGGAACTGCGCGACGCCCTCGACCGCGAACAGCGCAAAGGCATGCTCGACCCACTGACCCAACTGTGGAATCGCGCCGGGCTGCTGCACTTTCTGCCCCTGCAGAGAGCGGCCGCCGAACGCAGCGGCCTGCACCTGGGGCTGATCTACTGCGACCTCGATCACTTCAAGCAGGTCAACGACCGCCACGGCCACGATGGCGGCGACCGTGTGCTGTGGGAGAGCGCCAGACGCATGAGTGCGGCGGTCAGGCCGCAGGACGTGGTGACGCGTAACGGCGGCGAGGAATTCGTCATCCTCACCCAGGTGCATGGAGCCAAGGAGTTGCTGCAGATCGCCGAGCGCGTTCGCCTGGCCATCGCCGAACTGCCGATCACCCTCGACGACGCCGAACTGCAGCAGACCGTCAGCCTTGGCTGCACCCTGCTGGACAGCGGCGAAGACAGTGGCGATGCTCTCAAGCGCGCCGACCAGGCGCTGTATCGTGCCAAGAACGGCGGTCGCAACCGCAGCGAACTGGCCACCTGAACAGCCTCGACTCAGGAGCCCACATGGCCACGGCCTTCTTCGCTTACCTGCACTTCATCGCGATCTTCGTCCTGTTCGCCCTGCTCAGCATTGAGCACGTGCTGTTCAAGGCGCCACTGGACATCTCGCGCGCACGCAGCCTGATGATCACCGACATCGCCTACGGCATCTGCGCCGGTGTGGTGTTGCTGACAGGCGTGGCGCGGGTGCTGTGGTTCGGCAAGGGCGCCGCCTACTACCTGGGCAACGGTCTGTTCCACGCCAAGGTCGGCCTGTTCATCCTGATTACCCTGCTGTCGATCCTGCCGACCTGGGTGTTCTTCAACTGGCGCAACACCCTGCAGGCCGGCCAGGCGCCCACGCCCAGCCCGCGCCAGGTACGCCTGGTGACCTGGTGCATCCGCCTTGAGTTGCTGCTGTTGCTGGTGATGCCACTGCTGGCCGTGCTGATGGCGCGTGGCTACGGCGTGATTGGCTGAGCCTTTGCGAGCGCCTCAGCGTGCACTGAGGCGCCCGCAACGAGGTCTCACGACGACAGGTAAGACGAGCGAGTCAGGCCCAGACGCAGCGCATCGAGGAACTGGGTGCGCTCGCGCGCGCTGATCTTGGCCCCGGCGACCTTGTCGCGGTAGTGGGTCATCAGCTCCTCGGGCGACAGGTGCACGTAGCGCAGCATGTCTTCGATGGTGTCGTGGGTTTCGATGCCCGAGTGCAGCACTCGGCCGTCGGCACTCTGGAAGATGTTCACCGAGTCGGTGTCGCCGAACAGGTTATGCATGTCGCCGAGGATTTCCTGATAAGCGCCGACCAGGAAGATGCCCAGCACGTAGTCCTCTCCCTCGCGCACCTCGTGCACCGGCAGGCTGGTCTCGATGGACTGCTCGTCGACGTACTGGCGGATCTTGCCGTCCGAGTCGCAGGTCAGATCCTGCAACACGGCGCGGCGCAGCGGCTCCTCGTCCAGGCGCGACAGCGGCAGGATCGGCAGGATCTGGCCGATGGCCCAGGTGTCCGGCAGGCTCTGGAACACCGAGAAGTTGCAGATGTACTTGTCGGCCAGCTTGTCGTTGAGCTCGTCGAGCACCGCTCGGTGCGAGCGCTGACGCGCCTTGAGCTGGTTGTACAGGCGGCGGCAGATGGCGAAGTAGCACTGCTCGGCCAGCGCCTTCTGCGCCAGGCTCAGCTTGCCGGCCGAATACTGCGCGGCCACTTCCTCGATGTAGTGGGTGGCGCGCCAGTAGGTTTCGGCGACCATTTCCGGGTCACTGTCGTCGAGCAGTTCGATCAGCCAGCGCAACACCTCCGGCTGTTCTACCTCCTGGTCGATCTCCGGCACCTTGTCGTTGTGCCGCTCGACGTCGGTGACCTGCACCAGCAGCACGGCGTGGTGCGCGGTCATCGCCCGGCCGCTCTCGGAGAAAATGTGCGGATGGGGGATTTCCTGGCGGTCGCAGAATTCCTTGAGCATGTCGACTACGGCATCGGCGTAGTCCTGCATGTCGTAGTTGATCGAGCTGGCATTGCGCGAATGGGTGCCGTCGTAGTCCACGCCGAGGCCGCCGCCGACGTCGATGTGGTCGACCGGCAAGCCCATGGCGCGCAGCTCGCCGTAGTAACGGATGGCCTCGCGAAAGCCCTTGCGGTAGTCGGCGATGTTGGCGATCTGCGAGCCCATGTGGAAGTGCAGCAGGCGGATGCCCTGATCCAGCCCGGCGGCGCGGAAGCGCTCGACCACCGAGAGAAGTTGCGCGGCGGACAGGCCGAACTTGGACTTCTCGCCACCGGTGTCGGCCCACTTGGAAGATGCCAGCGAAGACAGGCGCACGCGCAGGCCGATCTGCGGGGCGACCTTGAGCTCGGCCGCTTCCTCGATCACCAGAGCGACTTCCGACTCTTTCTCGATGACGATGAACACGTTGTGGCCGAGCTTCTGCCCCACCAGCGCCAGGCGGATGAACTCGCGATCCTTGTAGCCGTTGCAGACGATGGTGCCGCCCTTGGGCGCCAGCGCCAGCACGGCCAGCAGCTCGGGCTTGGAGCCGGCTTCGAGGCCGATGGAGACGTTCTGCGTGGCGATGATGTTGTCGATCACCGCCTCCTGCTGGTTGACCTTGATCGGATACAGCGCGGTGTAGCGGCTCTGGTATTCCAGGCGCTCGATACTGGTGTCGAAGGCGCCGGTCAGGCGCCGCACGCGGTCTTGCAGGATGTCCGGGAAGCGCACCAAAAGCGGCAGCGACAGGCCGCTCTGACGCAGCTCCTCGACCTGCTGGCTGAGGTCGATGGGCTGGCTGTCCGGGCCGTTGGGGCGCACCTCGACGCGACCGGCATCATTGATCGAGAAATAGCCAGCCCCCCAGTGGCGAATGCCATAGACACTGCGGCTATCGGCTACGGTCCACTGGCTGCCGTCGTCTTTGCGGGTGCGTCGTGCGGACATCGGGTTCTCCCATGAGAAAGCCTGACCTTGCGGGTGGCCAGTTTAAAAATTATGAAAGCAGGATGACGTTTGCTCGGCGGTTGACCGCGCAAGCCTCATCGAAGTTTAGAAAAGGACGTTTCAGCCGCCGGACTTCTTCGCGGTAAAGCCGCGTTTGCTCAGTTCGGCGAGCAGCAGCTCGACGTGATCGCCCTGGATCTCGATGACTCCGTCCTTGAGCGCACCGCCGGTGCCGCAGCGCTTTTTCAGCGCGCTGGCCAGTTCCTTGAGCGGCTCCTCGGCCAGCGGCACGCCACTCACGGTGGTAACGGTCTTGCCGCCACGGCCCTTGGTTTCACGGCGTACGCGGGCAATGCCATCGCCCTCGGGGATGCGCGTCTGTTTGCAGATGCAGGCATCCACCGGCTGGTTGCAATCCGGGCAATGGCGACCGCCATCGGTGGAGTAGACGAGACCGCTCAAGGCGGAAAATGAAGAGGCTTTCTTGACCACCGGCTTGTCCTCGTAGGGGTCAGGATAGCGACTGGCTGAACAGGTTCAACCGAGAAGCCCCACTCAGGCAGGGGCAGCGCAGGCGGCCAGACGACCGCCGAAAAGGCCGCGCAGTGTAACGGCAAAGGCCGCACTTGCTAAGTATGGATTTGCGTCATTGTGCGGCACTTTGGCGACGCCCCATTCACTGTGCAGGGCGTATTGGCTGTGAGCCGGTATGGCCCGGAGGACTATTTGCTACGAGCGACCGAGGCTCCGCTTCGCTCGCTCGTGGCATCCCACTGCTCTTGCTTGTCGCTGCTTGGTCAGTAAATCGCCTGGTACAGCTTGCGGCGGTAGGCGGTGACCAGCGGGTGGTCGTTGCCAAGCAGGTCGAAGACTTGCAGCAGGGTCTTGTGCGGCAGACCTTCCTCATAGCTACGGTTACGCACGAACAGTTTGAGCAGGGCGTCCAGCGCGGCTTCGTACTGCTGGCGCGCCAGTTGCTGCACGGCGAGCTGATAGACCGCTTCGTCGTCCTCGGCATTCTGCGCCAGGCGACTCTTCAGCGTGGCGGCGTCCGGCAGGTCGGCGGCTTGGCGCAGAAAGGTCAGTTGCGCCTTGGCGCCAGCCAGTGCCTGTTTATGTTCGTCGCCCTTGACGGCGTTGAGTACCGCTTCGGCTTCGCCCAACTCGCCGCGCTCGGCCAGGCAGCGTGCGTAGAGAATCAGCGCGGCGGCGTTCTCATTGTTCTCGCTCAGTACTTGCTTGAGCAGCGCTTCGGCGTCGGCAAAACGGCCCTCGGTAAACAGCGCTTGAGCGGCTTCCAGCGGGTCGGCAGCGGCTGGCGCAGGCTCGGCGACATGCGGTTTGAGCATCTCGCGGATTGCCGCTTCCGGCTGGGCGCCGGCAAAACCGTCGACCGGCTGGCCGTCCTTGAACAGCACTACGGTGGGCAGGCTGCGAATACCGAAGCGCATGACGATGTCCTGCTCGATATCGCAGTTGACCTTGGCCAGCAGCAACTCACCGGCATATTCCTCGGTGATTTTCGCCAGCATCGGCATCAATGCCTTGCACGGCGCGCACCAGTCGGCCCAGAAGTCCACCAACACCGGCTTGTGGAAGGAATTCTCGATCACCAGTTGCTCGAAGTTGGCGGCGCCGGAGATGTCGAAGATGTAGGGAGAGTCGCTCATGGTCGGTCTCGAAAGGCTGGGCAATGGACTATTTATGTGGGCAGGCGGTTCGTGAAACAAGGGGGGCGCTGATGTGCCTGTTTCCCGGATTGCATCCGGGCTACGTCGGTCGGTGTGCATGATACAGGCTGACTTGGCGAAACTCGGCGGGTTCGGCCAGGTCCGGCCAGGTGCAGCCGTCGAGTAGGGCCAGGCGCTGGTACAGCGGATGTCGGAAGTCCTTGACCCGTGAGTCGGCCACCAGTGCTTCGCGGCCACGGCTGAGAAAGTGGTCGAGCAGCGGCAGGTTGGCGCGATCGTAGAGCACATCTGCCACCAGAATCAGATCGAAGCGATCGAGCTCGGTGAAGAAGTCCGCCGAGTAGCTCAGCGTCACCGCGTTTAGTTCGGCATTGGCGTGACAGGCGGCTAGCGCCAGCGGGTCGAGATCGCAGGCCACTACCTCGGCGGCGCCAGCCTTGGCTGCAGCGATGGCCGCCACGCCTGAGCCAGCGCCGAAATCCAGCACGCGCTTGCCACGTACCCACTCCGGGCGTTCGGCCAGCCAGCGTGCCAGCACCAGGCCGCTGGCCCAGCAGAAGCACCAGTAGGGCGGCTCTTCGAGGATGCGCCGGGTTTCCTCGGGGTTGAACGCGCGATCCATATTGCTGGCGTCGATCAGCCACAGGGCGATATCGGTGTGCGGCAAGGTTTCGGCGACCAGGCGAGCATCGCCGATTCGCTCGATCAAGGCGCTTTGCAGTGGCTGCGGCGCATTCATGGTGCCGGTACCAAATGCAGCGCGCCCAGGTTCTGGTCGTTCAGTTCGGCAATGGTGCGTGTCGGCAGGCGCTGCACCAGGCGCCCGGAGTGGCTGACGCGACCGCGCAGTTCGAGGCGTTGGCCGCTGGCTGACGCTGCTTCGGTAAATGGCAGGTGAAATGGCAACGGCGCACCGTCGCCGCGCAGGCGCACCTGGCCCAGCAGTTGGCGAGGCCGACCGCGCAGATCGACGGCAAGCAGGGCCAGCTCGACGTCGGCGCCGCTGGCTACGCCGAGCAGTTGTCCGTGCAGGCCGGGAGCCGTTGCGCTGACTGGCGCAGGGGTGGCGGCTGCAGGTGGCGCTGGCTCTGTTTCAGGCGCATGGGTGCAGGCGCTGAGCAGGGCGGCGAGGGCGAGAGTCAGGGTGGGTAAGTGTCGAATCATGGCGGTTGAGGCTCTTGAGGCAGGCCTGCATAGCTTAATTTGTCTTGCTGCTGCTATGCGCTACCATGACGCCTTTGCCGCCATTTGCCAGCATTTCCCATGCATTGTCCGTTCTGCGCCGCCAACGACACCAAAGTTATCGATTCGCGCCTGGTCGCCGAGGGCGGCCAGGTACGCCGCCGCCGTGAGTGCGTGGCCTGCGGTGAGCGTTTCACCACCTTCGAGACTGCCGAGCTGGTCATGCCGCGCCTGATCAAACAGGACGGTAGCCGCCAGCCTTTCGATGAGGACAAGCTGCGTGCCGGTATGCAGCGTGCGCTGGAAAAACGCCCGGTGAGCGTCGAGCGCCTGGAGGAGGCTATCGCTCGTATCAAGCAGCAATTGCGCGCTACCGGCGAGCGCGAGGTGAAGTCGCTGGTGCTCGGCGAGTTGGTGATGACCGAGCTGAGCAAGCTCGATGAAGTGGCCTATATCCGTTTCGCTTCGGTTTATCGGCGCTTTCAGGATCTCAACGAGTTTCGTGAAGAGATCGAGCGTCTGGCCCGTGAGCCGTCGAAAAGCCGATGAACGAACGCGATAACCTGTTTATGGCGCGCGCCCTCAAGCTGGCGCGCAAAGGTCTGTACTCCACCCATCCCAATCCGCGTGTCGGTTGCGTCATCGTCCGTGATGGGCAGATCGTCGGTGAAGGCTGGCATGCCTGTGCCGGTGAGCCGCACGCCGAGGTGCATGCGCTGCGCCAGGCCGGTGACAAGGCGCGTGGTGCCACCGCCTACGTCACGCTGGAACCCTGCAGCCACCATGGGCGCACGCCGCCTTGCGCCGATGGCTTGATCGCCGCTGGCGTCAGCCGGGTGGTCGCTGCCATGCAGGATCCCAACCCGCAGGTGGCGGGCAGTGGCCTGCAGCGTCTGCTGGAGGCTGGCATCGAGGTCAGCAGTGGCGTGCTGGAAAGTGAGGCGCGTGCACTCAATGCCGGTTTCATCAAACGCATGGAGCAGGGCCTGCCGTTCGTACGGGTCAAGTTGGCGATGAGTCTGGATGGGCGTACCGCCATGGCCAGTGGCGAAAGCCAATGGATCACCGGCCCGGCCGCGCGTGCCGAGGTGCAGCGTTTACGGGCGCAGGCCAGCGTGGTGCTCAGTGGCGCCGACACGGTGCTGGCCGATGATGCACGGCTGACCGTGCGCGCCGATGAGTTGGGCCTGGGCGCTGAGTTGACGGCCCTGGCGCAGCGCCGTCCGCCGTTGCGTGTGCTGGTCGACGGGCGCCTGCGGGTGCCATTGCACAAGGCATTCTTCCAGGCTGGCTCGGCGCTGGTCGCAACCTGTGCTGCGGCGGCTGCCCGTGACCGTTATCACGAGGATGGCCACGAGCTGTTGGCCGTACCGGGCAGCAATGGTCATGTGGATCTGCGCAAGTTGCTGCGTGAGCTGGCTGGGCGTGGTGTCAACGAGGTGTTGGTCGAGGCCGGGCCACGCTTGGTCGGGGCCTTCGCTCGTACCGGGCTAGTCGACGAGTACCGCATTTTCATGGCGCCGAAGCTGCTTGGCTCCAGTGCGCGGCCCTTGCTCGACCTGCCGCTCAATCGCATGGCCGAGGCGCCGGAACTGCAGATCCTCGATATTCGTGCGGTGGGCGAGGATTGGCAGATCACCGCAGTGCCCAAGGCGCGCAGCTAGCTCGCGCTGTTGGTAGGAGCGGATTTATCCGCGAAGAGGGCTGACGCCGACGCCGTCAGGGTCGCGAATGAAGCGCAACCCCGCCCGAGATCCGGCAAGCGCATGGGTATGCGCGACATCGCCGCAAACGGCTCGTACCTGCTGCATGCGGCGCAGCGATAAATATGGTAAAACGCCACGCGGCCCTTTGTTGGGCCGCACGTTCTCAGGGCGGGGTGCAACTCCCCACCGGCGGTAATGGTTCGTAGAACCTAGCCCGCGAGCGCTCGCCACGGCATCTGCCGCGCGAGGTCAAGCAGACCCGGTGCGATTCCGAGGCCGACGGTATAGTCCGGATAAAGAGAGAGCGGGATTCCCTCCTCGGGTGGCCTGTGTCTGCCCGTGAAATCCCTATCGATCGGCATTTGCCCTGTTTTTGACCAAAACAGGAGTTCATCCATGCTGTGCATCATCTTCAAGCGAGGTTCGGAGGGCGCATGTTCACCGGCATAATCGAAGCCATCGGCAGCATCCGCGCCATGACGCCCAAGGGCGGCGACGTGCGTGTCTACGTGGCCACCGGCAAACTCGATCTGGGCGACGTCAAGCTCGGCGACAGCATCGCCGTCAATGGTATCTGCCTGACCGCCGTTGAGCTGCCTGGCGACGGCTTCTGGGCCGATGTCAGCCGCGAGACGCTGGCGCGTACCGCCTTCGTCGACCTCAAGCCTGGCAGCTCGGTCAATCTGGAAAAAGCCCTGACGCCCACCAGCCGCCTCGGCGGGCACCTGGTCAGCGGTCACGTCGATGGCGTCGGCGAAATCGTCTCGCGCGCCGATAACGCCCGCGCCGTGCAGTTCAAGGTGCGCGCCCCGCGCGAGCTGGCCAAGTACATCGCGCACAAGGGCTCGATTACCGTCGACGGCACCAGCCTGACCGTCAACGCCATCGATGGCGCCGAGTTCGAGCTGACCATCGTGCCGCATACGTTGGCCGAAACCATCATGGTCGACTACCAGGCCGGGCGTAAGGTCAACCTCGAAGTGGATCTGCTGGCGCGTTACCTGGAGCGTCTGCTGCTCGGTGACAAGGCTGCCGAACCCAAGGCCTCGGGCCTGACCGAAAGCTTTCTGGCTGAACACGGCTACCTGAATAAGTGAGATGCGCCGCTATGGCTCTGAATACCGCTGAAGAACTGATCGAAGATATCCGCGCCGGCAAAATGGTCATCCTCATGGATGACGAGGACCGCGAGAACGAAGGCGACATCATCGTCGCCTCCGAATGCGTTACCGCTGAGCACATCAACTTCATGGCCCGCTTTGCCCGTGGCCTGATTTGCATGCCGATGACCCGCGAGCGCTGCGAGCTGCTCAATCTGCCGCTGATGGCGCCGCGCAACGGCTCGGGTTTTGGCACCAAGTTCACCGTTTCCATCGAGGCCGCCGAGGGCGTGACCACCGGCATTTCCGCCGCTGACCGGGCGCGTACCGTGCAGGCTGCCGTGGCGCGTAACGCCGTGGCTGAGGATATCGTCAGCCCCGGTCACATTTTTCCGCTGATGGCGCAACCCGGTGGTGTGCTGGCGCGTGCCGGCCATACCGAGGCGGCCTGCGACCTGGCGCGCATGGGTGGTTTCGAGCCGAGCGGGGTGATCTGCGAGATCATGAACGACGACGGCACCATGGCGCGTCGCCCGGAACTGGAGAAATTCGCCGAGCAGCATGGCCTGAAGATCGGCACTATCGCTGATCTGATTCACTACCGCCTGATCCACGAGCGCACGGTCGAGCGTATCAGCGAACAACCCCTGGATACCGAACTGGGCCAGTTCAACCTGGTGACCTACCGCGATGGCGTGGAGAACACCGCGCACATGGCGCTGACTCTGGGCACGCTCTGCGCCGAAGAGCCGACCCTGGTGCGCGTGCATAACATGGATCCGCTGCGCGACCTGTTCCTGGTCAACCAGCCGGGGCGTTGGAGCATGCGTGCGGCCATGGCCGAAGTGGCCAAAGCCGGCAGCGGTGTGGTGCTGTTGCTCGGCAACCCGCTGACCGGGCCTGAGTTGCTGTCGTTGCTGGGGCGTCAACAGTCGAGCACGCCAGCAACCTACAGCACGGTCGGTGCCGGTTCGCAGATCCTGCGTGACCTCGGCGTGCGCAAGATGCGCCTGATGAGTTCGCCGATGAAGTTCAACGCGATATCCGGCTTTGATCTCGAGGTTGTAGAATACCTGCCGGCTGATTAAGGGGCGGCTGGAGAAGCCGCGCCTGTTGACCCTCTCCCATTGCCGGGGGAGGGCTGCAAAGCCCGCTCCCCAGGGAGCACGGATTTTATTTTCGGGGCCAAACCGCCCCGGCTCTTTAACCCATGTGAGACCCGTCATGACCCTGAAGACCATCGAAGGTACCTTCATCGCCCCGCAGGGCAAATACGCCCTGGTGGTAGGCCGTTTCAACAGCTTCGTCGTCGAGAGTCTGGTCAGTGGCGCCATCGACGCCCTGGTACGTCACGGCGTGCAGGAAAGCGATATCACCATCATCCGTGCACCGGGTGCCTTCGAGATTCCGCTGGTGACTCAGAAGGTTGCTCAGCGTGGCGAGTACGCGGCGATCATCGCCCTCGGCGCGGTCATCCGTGGCGGCACGCCGCACTTCGAATACGTCGCTGGCGAGTGCACCAAGGGTCTGGCTCAAGTCTCCATGGAATACGGCGTACCGGTCGCCTTCGGTGTACTGACCGTCGACTCCATCGAGCAAGCCATTGAGCGTTCCGGCACCAAAGCCGGTAACAAAGGTGCTGAGGCTGCGCTGTCTGCCCTGGAAATGGTCAGTCTGCTGGCGCAGTTGGAGGCCAAGTGAGCAATTCCGGCAATGGCCAACCGGCCAAAAAAGGCCCCAGTGGCAAGATCCTGGCGCGCCGCGAAGCCCGCACCCTGGCCATGCAAGCTCTGTATTCCTGGCATATCGCCGGGCAGCCGCTGAATGAGATCGAAGCGCAGTTCCGCGTCGACAACGATTTCAGCAAGGTCGACGGGGCCTACTTCCACGAGATTCTGCACGGCGTACCGCGCAACAAAACTGAGCTAGACGAAGCTTTCGCGCCTTTGCTCGATCGCCCCTTGGAAGACATGGATCCGGTGGAACTGGCCATTCTGCGTCTGTCCACCTACGAGCTGATGCACCGCGTAGACGTGCCTTACAAGGTGGTGATCAACGAGGGTATCGAGCTGGCCAAGGTCTTCGGCGCTACCGACGGGCACAAGTTCGTCAATGGTGTTCTGGACAAACTGGCGCCCAAGCTGCGCGCAGCGGAAGTCGGCGCGAACAAGCGTTGAGCCTGTTAGTCCTGGCGCTAGGAGTGGGCCGTGGGTGAGTTCGAGCTGATCCAGCGCTACTTCGCCGCTGCCCCCTGTGCGCAGGGGGGCGATGGCGTGGTGGGCGGTATCGGCGACGACTGCGCGCTGTTGGCGTTGCCGCCCGGTGAGCAACTGGCGGTGTCCACCGACACCCTGGTGGCCGGGGTGCATTTCCCTAGCGTCTGCGATCCTTTTCTGCTGGGTCAGCGTGCCCTGGCGGTTGCCGCCAGTGATCTCGCCGCGATGGGCGCGATGCCTATGGCCTTTACGCTGGCGCTGACTCTCGACCAGGCCGACGCCGCGTGGCTGGAAGCTTTTGCCAGTGGGCTGCAGCACATGGCTGCAGCTTGTGCGCTGGCGCTGGTAGGCGGCGATACCACCCGTGGCCCGTTGAGTTTGACTCTGACCGTATTTGGCCGTGTGCCTGTTGCTCAGGCGCTAACGCGTGCGGGTGCGCGCGTGGGCGATCTGCTCTGCGTCGGTGGCGCACTGGGCGATGCTGCCGGTGCCTTGCCGCTGGTGCTCGGCCAGCGCGAAGCCGCAGCAGAAATAGCGGCTCCCTTGCTGGCGCGCTATTGGTCGCCTATGCCGCAATTGGCGCTGGGGCAGGCCTTGCGTGGGCAGGCGACGGCTGCCCTGGACATCTCCGATGGTTTGTTGGCCGACTGCGGGCATATTGCCAAGGCATCGCACGTGGCTTTGCAGGTCGAAGCGCAGCGAATCCCGCAGTCTGCTGCCTTGCGCGCGCTGGCAGGCCAGGAGGGGGCGTTGTCCTGCGCCTTGTCTGGTGGTGACGATTACCGATTGCTCTTTACCTTGCCGCCTGAGCGGTTGTCTGGCATTCAGGCTGACTGGCCTGACGTGCGCGTGATTGGCCAGGTGGTTGCCGGCCACGGCGTGCACCTGTTGGATGCGGCCGGGCAGGCCATCGACGTGCCGCAGCGCGGCTACCAACATTTCTGACACAGCGGAGTGCGTGTGACCGATCACCCCAAACAGGTTCCCGCCGAATACGTGCCTCCTTCGGTATGGCGTAATCCCTGGCATTTTCTGGCCTTCGGTTTCGGCTCCGGCACTCTGCCCAAGGCTCCCGGTACGTGGGGCTCGTTGGTGGCGTTGCCGTTCGTGCCGCTGTGGCAGATGCTGCCCGATTGGGGCTACTGGCTGATGCTCGGGGTGACCATGCTGTTCGGCTTCTGGCTGTGCGGCAAGGTGGCCGATGATCTGCGTGTGCATGACCACGAGGGCATCGTCTGGGATGAGATGGTCGGCATGTGGATCACTCTGTGGTTGGTGCCAGAGGGCTGGGTCTGGCTGGCGCTGGGCTTTCTCATGTTCCGCCTGTTCGATATCGTCAAACCTTGGCCGATTCGCTGGATCGACCGCCATGTGCATGGTGGTGTCGGCATCATGCTCGATGATGTGATCGCGGGTGTATTCGCCTGGCTGGCGATGCAAGGGCTGGTTTGGAGCTGGGCCCGCTATGGCTGGTTATTGGGGCTCTAGGCCATGAAACATTGGTGGCTGACCCTGCTGCTGATTTTTGTGTGTGTGCCGTTGGCGCGGGCGAACGGGCAGACGAGCGATATCCATATCGTCAGCGAAATCTGGCGCGACTACAGCAATGCCGATGGCAGCGGTCTGGCCTGGGATGTGCTGCGCAAGGTGTTTGAACCGGCTGGGTTGCGCCTGCGGATTCAAAGCGTGCCTTACACGCGTTCTGTCGGTCTGGTGCAGCGCGGCGAAGCCGATGCCTGGGTTGGCGCCTACCGTGATGAAGTCGATAAGGCCATTTACCCCAAATGGCACTATGACAACGACCATGTCGTCGCCTTGGGGCTCGTGAACACGCCCGTGCCGAGCTTGGCGAACCTGAACCAATATCGCCTGGCCTGGATGCACGGTTACGGTTTCCAGAAATACCTGCCCAATGTGCGCGAATACCGGGAAGTGCAGCGTCGTAACGGTATCCTCGGTATGCTCGAACTCGGTTACGCGGATCTGTATATCGACTCGATAACCGAGGTAGAGGACGTGCTCCGTACTGCGCCCAAACCCTATAGTTACCGCGTGACCGCGCTGACTGATTTGCCGTTGTTGCTTGGTTTCTCTGCAACACCGCGCGGGCGTCAGTTGGCTGCTGTCTTCGATCAGCGCATGGCTCATCTAGTGGCCAGCGGTGAGCTGCGGCCTATCTTCGAGCGCTGGCAACAACCTTATCCGTTCTGAGTCTGGAGGCTGTCTCTATGTCGCGTCGTGCCCTTTTCGCCCTTTCGTTACTGGGCGCTGCGAGCGTGAGCCTGGCCGCCCAGGTGCAGGTGGTCGGGCTGTTTCCTGGTGCGGCGGTGATCAATGTCGACGGCCAGCGCAAGCTGGTGCGTGAGGGGCAGGTGGGCCCAGGCGGGGTGAGCGTGGTGCGTGTCGACAAGCAGGGGGCGATTTTGCGTGTCGATGGCGTCGAGCGTCTTTATCCTCTGGGCCGCGAATACAGTGGTGGCTTTGCCGAGCCGGTGAAGAAACGCCTGAGCATTGCCAAAGGGCAGGGCGGGCACTACTGGATTACAGGTTCGATCAATAGCAACAGTGTGCCGTTTCTGGTCGATACCGGCGCCACTTCGGTCGCCCTCAACGAAGGCCAGGCGCGTCGTCTGGGGATCGACTTTCGCGTCAGCGGTCAGCCGCTTACGGTCAATACCGCCAGTGGTACGGCGCGTGGCTGGCGGGTCAAGCTGGATCGGGTCAAAGTTGGCGATATCGAGGTGCTGGGTGTCGAGGCTGTGGTGCTGGAGGGCGGTGCGCCTACTGAGGCTTTGCTGGGAATGAGCTTTCTTGGACGCGTGAGCTGGCGTGAGGAGCAAGGCATGCTGGTGCTGGAATCGAAGATTTAAGCTCGATATTGGCCGTTTCGATGCCGATGATCGGCAATTCAAACTGACCCGTCGTTGGGGCCTGCTGGTACAATGCCGTCCCTGTTTCGTATTCATTGCCAGGAGCATTCGGTGTCCGTCGTGTTCGTCGCCGCCTCCCAACTGCCTACCCCCTTCGGCATCTTCACCATGCATGGTTTCCTCGATGAGGCGACTGGCAAGGAGCATGTCGCTCTCACCTTTGGTGACGTCGCCAGTGGCGAGCCGGTGCTTGGACGCCTGCACTCCGAGTGTCTGACCGGTGATGCCTTGTTCAGTCTGCGTTGCGATTGCGGCGCCCAGCTCGAAGCAGCCCTGCAGGCGATTGCCGAAGAGGGGCGTGGGGTGTTGCTCTATCTGCGTCAGGAAGGGCGTGGTATCGGTCTGCTCAACAAGATCCGCGCCTATGAGCTGCAGGATGCTGGCGCCGATACCGTCGAGGCCAACGAACGCCTGGGCTTCGGTGCCGACCAGCGCGATTACGCCATCTGCCTGCCGATGCTCGAACACCTGGGCATCAACAGCCTCAAGCTGATGACCAATAACCCGCGCAAGGTGAAGGCGCTGGAAGGCTTCGGTCTGCGCGTGGCCGAGCGCAAGCCGCTGCAGGTGGGGCAGAACCCGCACAATCGCAAATACCTCGCGACCAAGGCTGGCAAGCTCGGGCACATGCTCGGCAACCTGCATCAGGGTGAGGCCGAGGAGACCGTGTGACGCGCGCTCAGGTCAAGCGGCGTCTCGCTCTGGCCTGGTGGCGGCAACTGGGTGTGGCCGTGGCGCCGGTACTGGTCTTCAACCTGCTGTTCGGCGATGGCGAACCATCGGTGTTGGCCATGCCGTTGTTCGTGGCGGGCATGGCGGCGATGTTTCTTAGCCTGCCGCTGTTCCATGCTTACAAGCGTGCGCTGATTGCTACGGGGAAGGCGCTCGATACGGTCGAGGAGTCGGCCGCTTGGCTTGAGCTTGACCGTGTGCGCCTGCGTGCCTTGCTCGGCGCGGCAGCGCCAGCCTGGATTGCCGCTCTAGCGGTGTTCGCCGGGCTCGAAGCAGTACCGCTGGTACTGCTGACCTTCTCCAGCATTGTCATTCATCTGCTTTACCGTATCCCGCGCCAGCTTGCCTGAACGCATCGTCGGCGCGCTCTAGCGTAGCGCCCAGGTTTGCGCTTGGGCTGCACGCGCGCGTACGCCGGGGTTCTCTGCCGAGCGCTCCTGACGGTTGAGACGGCTGGCGGTCTTGTGCAGGTCGAGCACTGAGCTGCCTGCAACGTCTCGGTGGCGCTGTGACTGCTGCGCTCGGCTGCGCCTGTTATGGCTTGCGCCTGCTCACTCACGGCTCGGGCCTGCTGCAGTTGCTCCTGCATGCTCTGGCTGAGCTGTCCGAGGCGTTGCTGCATGGCTTGCACCTCACTCTGGATGCGCGCCAGTGCGGCATTGGCTTCGTCTGAGCGATCGACGCTGCGCCTGGCCTCTGCATGCCATGCATGGTGTCGAGCGTCTGTTGGCGCACGCCGCTCAGCGTGCTGGCGATTTCCTGGGTGGCCTGGGCCGTGCGCTGGGCCAG
This sequence comes from Pseudomonas sp. 8Z, assembly GCF_902506535.1. Taxonomy (GTDB): domain Bacteria; phylum Pseudomonadota; class Gammaproteobacteria; order Pseudomonadales; family Pseudomonadaceae; genus Aquipseudomonas. Next base: position 1,610,009 of record NZ_LR733827.1, on the reverse strand, counting down.
GTTGCGCACTTCATCGGTGACCACGGCGAAACCGCGCCCACTGTCGCCAGCGCGCGCCGCTTCGATTGCGGCATTGAGGGTCAGCAGGTTGGTCTGGTCGGCGATGCTGCGAATCGATTCGCTGATGTGCTGAACCGCTTCGGTCTGCCGATTGAGCGCCTGTAGCGCGGTGCTGGATTGCTCGATACGTGCGGCCAGTTGCGCGACATCCTGAGCATTTTGCTGCACGGCTGCGCTGCCCTGTTCGGTCATTGTCATGGCCAGACGTGAAGCGCGCTCATTGTCGAGGATGTGCTCGGTGGCCTCACTGATGTTGTGCTTGACCTCGTCCATCGCCTGGGCGGCGGACAAGGCGGCTGCCTGGCCTTGGGCGGCGTATTGGCTGGCAGCTTGCGCTGTGTGGCCGAGGCTTGCGGCAAGGGCTTTGGGTCGTAGCGCTTGCCTTGCTGTGAGGCGTGAGTGGAGGCGAGGATGACGCCATCAGTGCCGACCACGAACAGTTCGGCGATTTCCGGCATGTTGCGCCGCGCCTGTTCAAGGCTTTCAGCGTGGGTTACGGGCCATGCCGCTGCCAGGGCATCTGCAATCAGTTTCAGCGCTTGCCAGTGCTGACGCGTCAGTTCTCCAGCAGTTCAACCCGGCTGCGGGCAAGACCGTTGAAGGTCTTTTCGACCTGTGCCGTCTGCCCGGCATTGAGCAGGCATGACCAGCGCATGGCCAGCTTGCCGGTCTTGCCGAGCCAAGGTAACCAGCGCCGTTCGCTGCCGTGAAAATCCATATCGTGACTGCGTAACGGCATGGTTATCCCCCTCTGTTGGCCGCTCGACGATCCTGTGTCGTCTCAGCGTAGCCTAGTCGCTTAGCAACTATGGTGCCGAAGGGGGTATTTAGTCTTTTAGGCGCTTGAGTACGGCATGTTCGATACCGTTCGCGTCCAGACCGCACTCGGCGAGCATCTGGCTGGGCTTGGCATGTTCGACGTAATAGTCGGGCAGGCCGAGATGCAGCATTGGCACTTGGCGGTTTTCAGCCGCGAAAAATTCGCTGACTGCGCTGCCTGCACCGCCCATGATGCTGTTTTCTTCGAGGGTCACCAGCAGTTCATGGTTGCTAGCCAGCTCGCGTAGCAGGGCTTCGTCCAGCGGTTTGACGAAGCGCATGTCGACGACGGTGGCGTCCAGTTTCTCGGCAACTTGCAGGGCTTCGGCCAGTTGCACGCCGAAAACCAGGAGGGCGACGCGTTGGCCTTGACGACGCACTACCGCACGGCCGATCTCCAGGGGCAGCAGGCCCGCGTCGAGCGTTGCATTGGGGCCGCTGCCGCGTGGGTAACGCACGGCCGCCGGGCCGTTGAACAGGTGGCCGGTGGTCAGCATGCGGCGCAGCTCGTTTTCGTCGCTCGGCGTCATCACCAGCATGCCGGGGATGCAGCGCAGGTACGACAGATCGAAACTGCCAGCGTGGGTCGGGCCGTCTTCGCCGACCAGCCCGGCGCGGTCGATGGCGAACAGTACGTCGAGGTTCTGTACGGCGACGTCGTGGATCAACTGGTCATAGGCGCGCTGGAGGAAGGTGGAGTAGATCGCCACTACCGGCTTGGCGCCTTCGCAGGCCATGCCGGCCGCCAGGGTCACGGCATGCTGCTCGGCAATCGCCACGTCGAAGTAGCGCTCGGGGAAGCGCTCGCTGAAGGCCACCAGATCCGAGCCTTCCTTCATCGCCGGGGTGATGCCGACCAGGCGCGCGTCCTGCTCGGCCATGTCGCACAACCACTGGCCGAACACGTTGGAGTATTTCGGGCCACTCGGCCGCTTCGGGCTAGAGAGCGGTGCGGCTACCGGCGTCACCGGCTCCAGCTTGGTGATGGCGTGGTAGCCGATGGGGTCGGCTTCGGCTGGGGCGAAGCCCTTGCCCTTCTTGGTCACCACATGCAGGAACTGCGGGCCGTCAAGATCGCGCATATTGCGCAGAGTGGCCAGCAGGGTAGGCAGGTCGTGGCCGTCGATGGGGCCGACGTAGTTCCAGCCCAGTTCCTCGAACAGGGTGCCGGGCACCAGCATGCCCTTGGCGTGTTCCTCGACCTTGCGCGCGATTTCCCAGGCGCCGGGCAGGCGCGAGAGGATCTTCTTGCTGCCCTCACGCATGCTGGCGTAGGTGCGGCTGGAGATGATCTTGGCCAGGTAGTTGGACAGACCGCCGACGTTCTTGGAGATCGACATGTCGTTGTCGTTGAGGATCACCAGCATGTTGGCGTTGACTTCTGTGGCATGGTTGAGCGCCTCGAAGGCCATGCCGGCGGTCAGTGCGCCGTCGCCGATCACTGCCACGCTCTTGCGCTTCTCGCCTTTCAGGCGGGCGGCGATGGCCATGCCCAGCGCTGCGCTGATGCTGGTGCTGGAGTGGCCAACGCCGAAGGTGTCGTACTCGCTCTCGCTGCGCCGTGGGAAGGCGGCCAGGCCATCCTTTTGACGCAACGTGCCCATGCGCTCGCGACGGCCGGTGAGGATCTTGTGCGGGTAGGCCTGGTGGCCGACGTCCCACACCAGACGGTCATCAGGGGTGTCGAAGACGTAGTGCAAGGCGATGGTCAGTTCGATCACGCCCAGGCCGGCACCGAAGTGCCCGCCGCTCTGGCCAACGCTGTAGAGCAGGTATTGGCGCAGTTCGTCAGCGAGGGTTTCCAGGTCCGCTTCGGCCAGGCGGCGCAGTTCGTCCGGCGTGTTGGCGCTGTCGAGCAGCGGCGTCAACGGGCGCTCGCGGGGGATCTCGTGGAAAGTGGTCGGCATCAGGCGAATCGTTATAGGTGTAAAAGATGCGGCAGTTTACCTGATGCCAGTAGTTCAGCCCAATGCGCTGTCTATTTCACCGTTACCGGTAGTGTCGCTCCAGAAATTCCAGCAAGAGGCTGGAGACCTTGTCGGCGCACTCGGCCTGCAGCCAGTGGCCGGCACCGGGCAGGTCGTGGCGTTCCAGGTGCGGCACCTTGTCGCTCATGCGTTTGAGCGTTGGCGCCTCGAAGCGGCCCACCGGGTCGTTCTCGCCGAGCAGAAACAGCGTCGGCTGCGTGATTTGCAGATCCGTCAGATGCTCGGTGCGCTGCCAGTTGCGCTCGAAGTTGCGATACCAGTTCAGCGCGCCGCGAAAGCCGTGGCGCTCGAAGGTGCGTTGGTAGTGAGCGAATGTCGCCGCGCTGCACCAGGCTGGCAGTGGCAGGTCAGTCGGCATGCCGTCGAACAGCCGCGCGTTCGCGGGTTTGTCTTGCGCCAGCAGGGCATCGCCCAGGCCGCCAAGCAGTAGGCGCAGGCTGCGGCCAATGTCGGCGTCCAACTCGGCTTCGGCCAGGCCCGGTTGCTGGAAGTAAAGAATGTAGTGGAAGCGCCCGGCGTAGACTTCGCGCATCATCTCGATGGCCGGGCGTTTCGGCCGACCGCCGAAGGGCACCGACAGTGCGCCGAGCGCCTTGACCCGTTGCGGCTCCAGTAGCGCCAGGTGCCAGGCTACCGGTGCGCCCCAGTCGTGGCCGACCACGGCGACTTCACGCTGAGCGAGCCTGTCCATCGCGGCCTGGATATCCCTGCAGAGGGTGAGCAAGTCATAGGCAGTGGGATCGGCTGGTGCACTGCTGGCGCCATAACCGCGCATTTCTGGGGCGAATACGTGGTAGCCGGCGGCGGTCAGTGCTTCGATCTGTGGGTGCCAGGCGTACCAGCATTCGGGGAACCCGTGCAGCAACCACACTGGTTTGCCGTGCTCGGGGCCTGCGCTATACAGGCTCAGTTCGATGCCGTTTACCGCCAGCAGGCGATGATCGAGGTGCATGGTTGCCGTCTCCGATATCAACTGCACTCATCCTAGTGCGATGAAGGGCCGGGTAAAGCAAACCTTATGCGCTGATCAGGCTGGTATAGATGAAGCTGATGGTTGGGCTCTGTACGAAAAGTGCCAGGCCTTCGCTCGGCGACTTTTCTTACCCACTAGTTGCGCCGTTCGACGATATAGCGCGCCAGTTCGCGCAATGGCTCGGCGCTGTCGCCGAACAGGCGCAAGGCATGCAGAGCCTGGTCGCGCAGCTCCAGGGCGTAGTCCTTGGCCGCGTCCAAACCGAGCAGGGCAGGGTAGGTGGGTTTGTCGTGGGCTTCGTCCTTGCCCTGAGTCTTGCCCAGCGTGGCGGTGTCGCTCTCCACGTCGAGGATGTCGTCCTGCACCTGAAAGGCCAGGCCGATGGCGCGGGAATACTGCTGCAAGGCTTTGAGGCTGAGGTCATCGGCCTGGCCACTGGCCAGGGCGCCGAGCAATACGCTAGCTTCTATCAGCGCGCCGGTCTTGTGCCGGTGCATGGTTTCCAGGGCCGCGCGGTCGAGCTTCTGGCCCACTGACCCGAGGTCGATGGCCTGGCCGCCGACCATGCCCGCCGGGCCCGCGGCGTTACCCAGGGTGCTGAGCATCTGCAGGCGAACTTCGGCGTTCTGCGGGTTGCGGCGGCGGTCGGCAAGTACCTCGAAGGCCAGACTTTGCAGGCCGTCACCGGCGAGGATGGCGGTGGCTTCGTCGAAGGCCTTGTGCGTGGTCGGTTGGCCACGGCGCAGATCATCGTCGTCCATGGCCGGCAGGTCGTCGTGCACCAGCGAGTAGGCGTGGATCAGTTCGACCGCGCAGGCGGCGCCGTCGGCGCGCTCGATCTCCCCCTGCAGTGCTTCGCAAGCGGCATAAACCAGCAGTGGGCGCACGCGTTTGCCGCCGTTCATGACGCTATAGCGCATGGCCTGGTAGAGGCGTTCGAGCTCCGCGCGCGGCGGCTGAAACAGGCTCTCCAGGGCGCTGTCGACGCGCTCCTGGCAACGGCTCTGGTAGGCCTTGATCATGCTTGTTCGCCCGCTTCGAAAGGGGCAGCCTGCAACTCGCCGTCGCGTTCGAGGAGCACCTGCACCTTCTGCTCGGCTTGGGCCAGAGCAGCTTGGCATTCGCGGGTCAGGCCGATGCCCTGTTCGAAGGCGGTCAGCGAGTCTTCCAGCGACAGCTCGCCGCTCTCCAGGCGCTCGACCAGAGCCTGCAGCTCGGCGAGGGAGTGTTCGAAGTCGGGGGCGGCTTTCTTGCGGGCCATGGCGGCAGGTCTCGGGCAGCTTGGAAACCGCGCGACACTAGCAGAGGCGCGCCATGCGGGCAAAGCGTAAGGGTGAATTTATTCGTAACGGGCAGTGCGCCAGGCGCACTTTATAGCTTGCGTTCAGGGTGTCGAAGGGCTTGATGTCGATTGGCTCAGTTGGTGGCGATTGCCACAAGCTCTAGGTGGCGCACGCGCTCTTTCTGAGCCTTTTTGTCCTCGCCAGGCATGGGCCGTTGCCGCGCTTTGCGGCATCATCGCAGGCATCTGCCTCTGGTGCTCCTGATGAACGTCGACACCCGCATCAAATTCCGCCACTTGCTGTGCTTCCTCGAAATCGCCCGCCAGCGCAGTTTTGCCAAGGCCGCCGATACGCTGGCGGTGAGCCAGCCTGCTATCTCCAAGACGCTCAAGGAGCTTGAGGACATCCTCGGTGCCAGCCTGTTCGAGCGCGGCAAGCAAGGCGTGACGCTGACCGCCGCCGGGGTCGCTTTTATGCGTTACGCCGGGCCTTGCGTGCAGGCTCTGCGCGATGGCGTGAACAGCCTGCGCGAGGGCGAGCACGAGGCCGGGCAGGTGCGTGTCGGTGTGCTGTCTACCGTGGAGAGTCTGCTGATCCCCGAGGTGGTGCGGCGCCTGCATGAGCGTCACGCGGCGCTGGTGGTCAGCGTCGCCACCGGCCCCGGCGCTTATCTGCTCAGCCAGTTGCGCGTCGGCGAACTGGATCTGGTGATTGGCCGCATGACCGACAGCCCGGATATCCAGGGCCTGACCTTCGAGCACCTGTACAGCGAATCCATGACGCTGGTGGTGCGCCCAGGCCATCCGCTGCTCGCCGCAGGCGAGGCCACCATGGCGCGCCTGGGTGACTACCCGTTGGTGCTGCCGACGGTAGGCACCACCATCCGCAAGCATGCCGACAGCTTGTTCGTGCAGTGCGGCGTGACGCCTTCGCGGCAGCGCCTGGAAACCCTGTCCCCCGCGTTGAGTCGGCGCTATGTGTTGTGCAGCGATGCGCTGTGGGTGGCGCCGCAGGATTCCGTCTGCCTGGACGTGCAGCGTGGCGAGCTGGCCGAGCTGCAACTGCATGTTCGCGAGCCGGGCGGCTCGGTGGGCATCTGCCGCAATGGCGCGCTGGGCTTGCCACTGGCTGCCGAGCGCTTCTGTGAAGCATTGCGCGAGGTGGCGCAGGCTTACCGAGAAGACCTCTTTCCATAACCAATAGGTTATGTATCGGCGGCGTCTTTTCAATTTTCAGGCGACGGGCCTTGGCTGAAACTGCGCCAACTGCCCCGAGCGCATGCCCTCGGGGTGACTCCACAAGACCCATAACAGGAGTGCACCATGCCTGCCGAGGATCATCGCCGTTTCGTCATTCGTGACCGCAACTGGCACCCGAAAGCCTTCACCCCCGACTACAAGACCTCCATCGCCCGTTCGCCGCGCCAGGCGTTGGTGAGCATCCCGCAGTCGATTTCCGAAACCACCGGGCCGGACTTTTCGCACCTGAAGTTCGCCGAGCACGACAACGATCTGCTGCTCAATTTCAACAACGGTGGCTTGCCCATCGGTGAGCGCATCATCGTCTCCGGGCGGGTGATGGATCAGTACGGCAAGCCGATCCCACATACCCTGGTGGAAATGTGGCAGGCCAACGCTGGTGGCCGCTACCGGCACAAGAACGACCGCTACCTGGCGCCGCTCGATCCCAACTTTGGTGGTGTCGGCCGCGCGCTGACCGACAGTGAGGGGCGTTACATCTTCCGCACCATCAAGCCCGGCCCCTATCCGTGGCGCAACAACCCCAACGACTGGCGCCCGGCGCATATCCACTTCTCCATCAGTGGCCCGTCGATCTCCACGCGCCTGATCACCCAACTGTATTTCGAGGGTGACCCGCTGATTCCGCTGTGCCCCATCGTCAAATCCATCGCCAACCCGGACGCGGTGCAAACGCTGATTGCCAAGCTGGATATGAGCACGGCCAATCCCATGGATTGCCTGGCCTATCGCTTCGATATCGTGCTGCGTGGGCAGCGCCAGACTCATTTCGAGAACAAATAAGGAGGGATGACCATGCCTGTTGAATTGCTGCCGGAAACCCCTTCGCAAACCGCCGGCCCTTACGTGCATATCGGTCTGGCCCTGGCTGCGGCCGGCAACCCGACCCGCGAGCAGGAAATCTGGAACCAGATGGCGCGGCCTGATGCACCGGGTGAGCACATCGTGCTGCTTGGCCACGTCTACGACGGCAATGGTCATCTGGTGCGCGATGCCTTCCTCGAACTGTGGCAGGCCGACCATCAGGGCCACTACGACGAGGATTACGACCAGTCCAAAGCCTTCAACGGATTTGGCCGTACCGCTACCACCTTCGATGCCGGTAGCGAGTGGTTCGCCTACACGGTCAAACCGGGTGTGGTGCACAACGCCGCTGGTGTGCCGATGGCGCCGCACGTCAACGTCGCGCTGTTCGCCCGTGGCATCAACATCCACCTTGCCACCCGCCTGTATTTCGAGGATGAAGCCGAGGCCAACGCCAAGGATCCGGTGCTCAACCTGATCGAGCAGCCGCAGCGCCGCGAGACGCTGATCGCCAAGCGTTGCGAAGTCGATGGCAAGCCAGCCTATCGTTTCGACATCCATATCCAGGGTGAGGGCGAGACGGTCTTCTTTGACTTCTGAGTTGTATGCCCAGGCCGCGCACCTCATCGAGGCACGCGGCCTGCATCTGGATGACGCCCAGCAGCGCACTCTGGCGCGCTTGGTGGAGTGGTTGCAGGTGCGTCTGCAGCCTTCGCTCTGGCGCCGTCGGCCTACGGTCGGCGCATACCTGTGGGGTGGCGTCGGGCGCGGCAAGAGTTTGCTTCTGGCTGCGCTGTTCGAGGCGGCGCCACTGGCCAGCAAGCGCCGCGTGCACGTGCATGCGCTGTTGCAGGAAGTGCAGCAACGCATGCTGGCGCATGTCGGCCAGGCCGACCCGCTACTGCGCGTGGCTGATGAGTTGGCCCAGCAGGCGCGGCTGCTCTACCTCGATGAATTTCATGTGCATGACATCGGTGATGCGATCCTGCTGGGGCGCCTGCTGCAGCCGTTGATCGCGCGTGGCTGCATCCTGTTGTTCAGCTCCAACTACGCCCCTGCACAACTGTGTCCCAATCCGCTGTATCGCAGCCGTTTCAAACCGTTCGCCAGCCTGCTGGAAAAACGCTGCCTGGTGCTGGAAATCGATGCTGGCCCCGACTATCGCGTCGCCAGTACGCAGCACTGGGGGTTGTATCTGCACGCGTCGCCTAGGCATTTGCAGCAGCGCCTGGCGCATTTGCCGACAGTGCCGCAGTTGCCTCTGGCGCGGCGTAGCCTGACACTGCGCGGCATGGACTCACGTACCCTGTGGCTGGATTTTGCCGCACTGTGCCAGCAACCACTGGCGAGCAGCGATTACCTACAGTTGTGCCAGCGCTTCACCCATCTGGTTGTTGGCGAGGTGCCCGCGTTGGCGCGTTGCTCGCTGGATGAGCAGCAGCGTCTGGTGAACTTCGTCGATATCGCCTACGACAGTGGCCGCGAGCTGTGGCTGCACAGTGCGCTCGCGCTGGACGAGCTGTGCGCAGGCGTTGCCCATGAAGATTTCTCACGTACCCGCAGCCGCCTGGCGCAGTTGCGCCGTGAGCGCGCAGCGTGACACCTTCTGATTCTTTTTGAGACGAGCTGTTGGCATGCTGGCTGTTCTAGGTATCACCGCGCCTATCTTCATTCTGATCGGTTTGGGCTTTTTTTCCGCGCGCATCGGTTTGATCAACCGCGAGCAGGCGCGTGGCATGGGCAGCTTCGTCATTCATTTCGCGTTGCCCTCGCTGGTGTTCAAGGTGCTGGCCGAACGCAGCCTGGGGGAGGTGCTCAATTGGCCCTATATGGCCGCCTATGCGTTGGCCTCGCTGAGTCTGTTCGGCTTCGGCCTGCTGCTGGCGCGGCGCTGGCGTGGGCAGAGCCTATCGCACAGCGCGATTCTGGCCATGGGCATGTCGGTGTCCAACAGCGGCTTCATCGGCTACCCCATCGCCGCCATGGTCATCGGCCACACGGCGGCGCTGGCGCTGGTGCTGGGCGTACTGGTGGAGAATCTGTTGATGATTCCACTGGCCTTGGCCATCGCCGAGGCCGGTCGCCAGGATGGGCAGGGCTGGGCCGTGGTGCGCGAGACGTCGCTGCGTTTGCTGCGCAACCCGCTGATCATCGCCATTGCCTTGGGTCTGGCTATCTCACTGCTGGAACTGCGCCTGCCGGCGGTGGCCGCGCGGGTGGTCGACATGCTCGCCGGGGCCTCGGCACCGGTGGCGCTGTTCGTCATTGGCGCCGCGCTCAATGGCCTCAAGGTCGGCGGCATGGCTGCCGATGTGGCGCAAACGTCCATCGGCAAGTTGCTGCTGCACCCCTTGCTGATGTTCGTGGCGCTCAGTTTGATGCCGGGCGTCGATCCGGCATTGATGGTTGCAGGCCTGCTATTCGCCTGCGCGCCGATGATGAGCGTGTTCCCCATCCTAGGGCAGCGTTTCGGCCTTGAAGAGCGCTGCGCTGCTGCCCTGGTGGCGTGCACGGTGCTGGCGTTCATCAGTGTCAGTGCGGTGCTGGCGTTGTTGCGTTGGCAAGGGTTATTACCCGGCTGATGCGTGTAGGAGGCGCTTGGGCGGCGAGCTTCTGAAGCCCATTCGAATCTACGGCAGTCGCGGCTAAAGCCCCTCCCACGGCTAATGCCGGTCAGATAAGGCTTGCCACTGTAGGAGCGAATTTATTCGCGATAGGGTTTGGCACCGTGCCTGACCATGATCGCGGATAAATTCGCTCCTACATGATTGAGAGCCTGGGAAACCACGCCACATATGGCCCCTTGAATGACTGGCATTACTCCCAAGGCTCCTTGTTTTCGCCTATTTACGATAACCGCACGCTGGTTCGATAATCGCCAAGCGCTGTTCACCCCGCATCGGAGGCTTCATGAGCGAAACCCGTCCGCCCCTGCCCAGCCTGGCGCCGCCGCCCTACGTGTCGCCGGCCAAGCGCATCGAAGAGTTCGCTGGCGACCCCAATTTCATGACCTCTCTGGCGCGCGGTCTAGCGGTGATCAATGCCTTTCAGGAGCGCAAGCGCCACCTGACCATCGCGCAGATCAGCCACCGCACCGAGATCCCGCGCGCCGCCGTGCGCCGCTGTCTGTATACGCTGATGAAGCTGGGTTACGTGACCACCGACGGGCGCACCTACTCGCTGCTGCCCAAGGTGCTGACGCTGGGCCATGCCTACCTGTCCTCGACGCCGCTGGCGGTGTCCGCACAGCCCTTTCTCGACCGTCTCAGCGAGCAACTGCACGAGGCCTGCAACCTGGCCACGCTGGAAGGGGAGCAGGTCTTGTACCTGGCACGCTCGGCGATTCCGCAGCGGCTGATCTCGGTCGATCTGAGCGTCGGCAGCCGCCTGCCGGCCTACTGCACATCGATGGGGCGCATCCTGCTGGCCGCGCTGGATGATGACCAGTTGCAGGACTACCTGGCCCACGCCGAACTGCAGCCCAAGACCAGCCGCACCCTGCACACCCCCGAAGCACTGTGGGAATGCCTGCAGCGCGTGCGTCACCAGGGCTGGTGCGTGGTCGACCAGGAGCTGGAGCAGGGCCTGCGTTCGCTGGCGGTGCCGGTCTACGATTCGGCTGGGCACGTGCTGGCCGCCATGAACATCAGCACCCACGCCAGCCGCGTGCCCATCGCCGAACTGGAGAAGCGCTTCCTGCCGTTGATGCTCAGCGCCAGCCGTGAGTTGAGCGGGCAGGTGTTCCGGCCTTTGTGAATGGAAGGTGTTCGATAATCGCCCTGTATGGCGATTATCGGATTGTTCTCGTTCAGGCTGTTTTTTAAGGTGGCATTCACCCGGTAACTGCCACCTGACGAGAACAATACGATGGCCGACATCATCACGCTGCGCGACGCCATTTCGCGCCACGTCAACGACGGCGACTGCATCGCCCTCGAAGGCTTCACCCATCTGATTCCCACTGCCGCTGCCCATGAGCTGATCCGCCAGGGCAAGCAAGACCTGCATCTGGTACGCATGACGCCGGATCTGGTCTACGACCTGCTGATCGGTGCCGGTTGCGCGCGCAAGCTGACCTTCTCCTGGGGCGGCAACCCCGGTGTCGGTTCGCTGCATCGCCTGCGCGATGCGGTCGAGAAGCACTGGCCGCACAAGCTGGAAATCAGCGAGCACAGCCACGCCGCCATGGCCAATGCCTACGTCGCCGGTGCCTCCAACCTGCCGTTCGCCGTGTTGCGTGGCTATCAAGGCTCGGATCTGGTGAAGGTCAACCCGGACATCAAATTCATCGACTGCCCGTTCACTGGCGAAAAGCTGGCGGCGATCCCCAGCGTGCGCCCGGACGTCACCGTGATCCACGCGCAGAAGGCCGACCGCAAGGGCAACGTGTTGATCCAGGGCATCCTGGGTGTGCAGAAGGAAGCGGCTCTGGCGGCCAAGCGCTGCATCGTCACTGTCGAGGAAATCGTCGACGACCTTGAGGCGCCGATGAACGCCTGCGTACTGCCGACCTGGGCCATCAGCGCCGTTTGCGTGGTGCCCGGTGGCGCCCATCCGTCCTACGCCCACGGCTACTACGAGCGCGACAACCGCTTCTACCAAGCCTGGGATCCGATTGCCCGCGACCGCGACACCTTCAGCGCCTGGATCGATGAGTACATCCGTGGCACCGAGGATTTTGCGCAGTACCAGGCGAAAGTGAATGGGGAGGCCAAGTGATGAGCGCGTTCAACACCAATGAAATGATGACCGTGGCCGCCGCGCGCCGCCTCGGCAATGGCAGCGTGTGCTTCGTTGGCATCGGCCTGCCGTCCAAGGCCGCCAACCTGGCGCGCCTGACTCACGCGCCGGAAGTGGTGCTGATCTATGAATCCGGCCCTATCGGCGCCAAACCCAGCGTGCTGCCGCTGTCCATCGGTGACGGCGAATTGGCTGAAACCGCCGACACCGTGGTGCCGACCGGCGAAATCTTCCGCTACTGGCTGCAGGGCGGGCGCATCGACGTGGGCTTTCTCGGCGCCGCCCAGGTCGACAAATACGGCAATATCAACACCACTGTGATCGGCGACTATCACAACCCGAAAGTGCGCCTGCCGGGCGCCGGTGGCGCGCCGGAAATCGCAGGCAGCGCGAAGAAGGTGCTGATCATCCTCAAGCAGGGTCATCGCACCTTCGTCGACAAGCTGGCCTTCATCACTTCGGTCGGCCATGGCGAGGGCGGTGACCACCGCAAGCGCCTGGGCCTGCCGGGCGACGGCCCGGTGGCGATCATCACCGACCTGTGCATCATGGAGCCGGAAGCCGGCAGCAATGAGTTCATCGTCACCTCGCTGCATCCGGGCGTGAGCCGCGAGCAGGTGATCGAGAACACCGGCTGGCAAATTCGCTTCGCCGACAGCGTGACCACTACCGAGGCGCCGACCGCCGAGGAGTTGGCCGCGCTGCGCGATCTTGAAGCGCGTACCGCCACTGCCCACGGCCAGGCCGGAGGTGACGAATGAGCCGCGAGGTCTTTATCTGCGACGCCATCCGCACGCCGATTGGCCGCCTTAATGGCGCGCTGTCGGCGGTGCGTGCCGACGACCTGGCGGCGATTCCGCTCAAGGCGTTGGTCGAGCGCAACCCGCAGGTCGACTGGTCAGCGGTTGATGAAGTGTTTATGGGCTGCGCCAACCAGTCCGGCGAGGACAACCGCAACGTCGCGCGCATGGCGCTGCTGCTGGCCGGCCTGCCGGAAACGGTGCCGGGTGTGACCCTCAATCGCCTGTGCGCCTCGGGCATGGAGGCGGTGGGCGCCGCCTTCCGCGCCATCGCCTCGGGTGAGATGGAGCTGGCCATCGCCGCGGGCGTCGAGTCCATGACCCGCGCGCCTTACGTGATGGGCAAGGCCGACAGCGCCTTTGGCCGTGGCCAGAAGCTGGAAGACACCACCCTGGGCTGGCGCTTCGTCAACCCGCTGATGAAAGCGCAGTACGGCGTCGACCCGATGCCGGTCACCGGTGACAACGTCGCCGAGGACTACGGCGTCAGCCGCGCCGACCAGGATGCCTTCGGCCTGCGCAGCCAGCAGCGTGCGGCAGCGGCTCAGGAGAGCGGCTACTACGCCGAGGAAATCGTCCCGGTGGTGATCAAGACCAAGAAGGGTGAGATCGTCGTCGACCGTGACGAGCACCCGCGTGCCGACACCAGCGCCGAAGGCCTGGCCAAGCTCAAGCCGGTCAACGGCGAAGGCAAGACCGTCACCGCTGGCAACGCTTCGGGCCTCAATGATGGTGCCTCGGCGATGATCCTGGCGTCTGCCGAAGCCGTTGCGAAATATGGCTTGAAACCCCGCGCCAAGGTGCTGGGTATGGCCAGCGGCGGCGTCGCGCCACGCATCATGGGCGTCGGCCCGCTGCCGGCGGTGCGCAAGCTGCTGGCGCGGCTGAACCTGAGCATCGTTCAGTTCGACGTAATCGAACTGAACGAAGCCTTCGCCGCTCAAGGCCTGGCCGTCACCCGCGACCTAGGACTGCCGGACGACAGCGCCAAGGTCAACCCGAACGGCGGCGCCATCGCCCTCGGCCACCCGCTGGGCATGAGCGGCAACCGCCTGGTACTGACCGCCGTGCACCATCTGGAAAATACCGGCGGCAAACTCGGCCTGGCGACCATGTGCGTGGGCGTCGGCCAGGGCCTGGCGCTGGCCATCGAGCGGGTGTGAGGCGGGCGCGTAGGGTGGGCTTTAGCCCACCATTTACGGCGGTGGGCTAAAACGGATCGCCGCCCGGCCCACCCTACGGCCTGAAACTTGTGGGAGGCGCTTCAGCGGCGACGCTTTTAATCCGTCGCGGCTAAAGCCCCTCCCACGGTGCCGTGCGCGGCGCTGTAGGTTGATGCCACACTAGCCGTACATTTTTCCCAGGAGCGTTGCGCGCGTGAGCAACCAACTTTTCGATGCCTATTTCACCGCGCCGGCCATGCGCGCGATCTTCTGCGACGCCGGGCGGGTGCAGGGCATGCTCGACTTCGAGGCTGCCTTGGCACGTGCCGAGGCGCGCGTGGGGCTGATCCCCGCCGAGGCCGTGGCGCCCATCGAGGCGGCCTGCAAGGCCGAATTCTACGATTACCCGGCGCTGGCCCAGGCCATCGCCACGGCAGGTAATTCCGCCATCCCGCTGGTCAAGGCGCTGGGCAAGCGCATCGCTGCCACCGCCCCGGAAGCCGAACGCTATGTGCACCTCGGTGCCACCAGCCAGGACGCCATGGACAGCGGCCTGGTGCTGCAACTGCGCGCGGCCATCGCCCTGCTGGAAAGCGATCTGGCGAAGCTGGCCGATGCCCTTGCCGTGCAGGCCGAACGCTATATCGATACGCCGCTGGCCGGGCGCACCTGGTTGCAACAGGCCACACCGGTGACCCTCGGCATGAAGCTCGCTGGCGTGCTCGGCGCGCTCACCCGCCATCGCCAGCGCCTAAAAGAACTCAAGCCGCGCTTGCTGTGCCTGCAGTTCGGCGGCGCCTCCGGCAGCCTGGCGGCGCTCGGTGATGCTGGCTGGTCGGTCAGCGGTGCGCTGGCGCAGGAACTGGAACTGCACCTGCCCGAGCAACCCTGGCACACCCAGCGTGATCGCCTGGTGGAATTTGCCAGCCTGCTGGGGATGATCGCCGGCAGCCTGGGCAAGCTGGGCCGCGATCTGAGCCTGCTGATGCAGACCGAAGCCGGCGAAGTCTTCGAGCCGTCGGCGCCGGGCAAGGGCGGCTCGTCCACCATGCCGCACAAACGCAACCCGGTCAGCGCCGCCGTGCTGATCGGCGCCGCCACCCGTGCACCGGGCCTGGTGGCGACCATGTTCGCCGCCATGCCGCAGGAGCACGAGCGCAGCCTGGGCCTGTGGCACGCCGAGTGGGACACCCTGCCTGAGCTGTGCTGCCTGGTCTCCGGTGCCCTGCAGCAGGCGCTAGTGGTAGTGCCGGAGCTGGAGGTGGATGCCGCACGCATGCGCGCCAATCTGGAGCTGACCCAGGGGCTGGTGTTGGCCGAGGCGGTCAGCATCGCCCTGGCGCAGAAGATCGGTCGCGATGCCGCCCATCACCTGATCGAACAGTGCTGCAAACAGGCGGTGCGCGAAGGCGCCCACCTGCGTGCCGTGCTCGGTGCCAACGCCGAAGTCAGCGCACAACTCTCTGCTGCCGAGCTGGATTCTCTGCTCGATGCGGCGCATTACCTGGGCCAGGCCCGCCGTTGGGTCGAGCGCGCCGTTGCCGAACACACGCAATTTTCCTCTTAGGAGTTGTCCATGCCTGCCGTACGTCTCGCCGATGGCGATTTGAACTATTTATTGGAAGGCCCGGCCGGTGCGCCGGTGCTGGTGCTGTCCAACTCGCTGGGCACCGACCTGCACATGTGGGATGCGCAGATTGCGGCCTTCACCCAGCACTTCCAGGTGCTGCGCTACGACACCCGTGGTCATGGCGCCTCGCTGGTGAGTGAAGGCCCGTACAGCATCGAGCAGAACGGCCGTGACGTATTGGCCCTGCTCGATGCGCTGGGTATCGCCAAGGCGCATTTCTGCGGCCTGTCCATGGGTGGATTGATCGGCCAGTGGCTGGGCATCAACGCGCCCGAGCGCATCGAGCGCCTGGTGCTGTGCAACACTGCGGCCAAGATCGGTACGTCGGCGGTGTGGAACCCGCGCATCGAAACCGTGCTCGCTGGCGGCGCGCAGGCCATGGGCGAGCTGCGCGATGCCTCGATCTCGCGCTGGTTCACCACCGACTTCGCCGAGGCCAATCCGGGCAAGGTCGAGCCCATCGTCGGCATGCTGGCGCAGACTTCGCCCGAGGGTTACGCGGCCAACTGCGCGGCGGTGCGTGATGCCGATTACCGCGAGCAGCTTGGCAACATCACGGCGCCGACGCTGATCGTCTGCGGCAGCGGCGACCCGGTCACCACGGTCGAGCATGGCCGCTTCATGCAGGAACGCATCAAAGGCGCCGAACTGGTTCAGTTCCATGCCGCGCACCTATCCAACGTGCAGGTCGGCGATGACTTCAGCCAGCGCGTACTGGCCTTCCTGACGGCCTGAACACAGTTTTTTGTAGGAGCGGCTTCAGCCGCGATTCGACTTCGCGGCTAAAACGTAATGCCGCCCAGCCGCTCCTACAGACCCAATTCGAGGATTGATCGATGGACGAAAAACAACGCTACGAAGCCGGTATGCAGGTGCGCCGCGCAGTGCTCGGTGACGCCCACGTCGACCGCAGCCTGCAGAACCTGACGCCGTTCAACGAAGAGTTTCAGGAGATGATCACCCGCCACGCCTGGGGCGATATCTGGACCCGGCCGGGCCTGCCGCGCCACACTCGCAGCCTGATCACCATTGCCATGCTCATCGGCATGAACCGCGAGGGCGAGCTGAAGCTGCACTTGCGTGCGGCGAAGAACAACGGGGTGAGCCGCGAAGAGATCAAGGAAGTGATCATGCAGAGCGCCATCTACTGCGGCATCCCGGCGGCTAACGCCACCTTCCACTTGGCCGAGGCGCTGTGGGACGAGCTGGGTGTGGAGTCGCTGGAAGGCTGATTTTTCGGCCTCTGACAACCGAATGGAGCGCTGCCCTGACCACGCATCTGGGTAGCGCTTTTTTATGGGCGCTACAGAAAAAAGCCCGTCACAAGGACGGGCTGAAAGTGTCGCAACACATTGGAGTCAAACGTACAGCGCTTACAGGATCGACAGCGGATAGTTGACGATCAGGCGGTTCTCATGGGCGTCCTGGCCGGCGTCACGGCGGACGTCCGAGTTACGCCAGCGCACGCTGAGGTTCTTCAGGGTGCCTTCCTGAATGGTGTAGGCCAGCTCGGTTTCTCGGGCCCACTCTTCGGCGTTGTTGCGGTTAGTGGCCTCGATGTTGTCGCCGCTGATGTAGCGGTTCATCAAGGTCAGGCCAGGGATGCCGAGGCCTGCGAAGTTGTAGTCATGACGCAGTTGCCAGGAGCGCTCTTCGGGGTTGTCGAAGGACGCGGTGAAGCCATCGTTGACTAGGCTGCCACCGCTGGCGCCGTCGATACGCAGGAACTTGGTGTCGCCACTGAGTTTCTGGTACGCCACGGTGAAGGTGTTGCTGCCGGTTTTGGCCGAGAAGCTGGCCTGGTACACCTTGTTGTCCAAGTCGCCAGCTTTGGCCGCACCTTCTTCCTTACCGGTGAAGTAGCCGAGGTTGGCACCCAGCACCCAGTCGCCGACAGGTTGGCTATGAGTCAGTTGCACGAAGCTCTGCTGGTAGACATCTTCCAGGCGCGCGTGCCAGGCACCTACCATGGTGGCGTTGCCGTTGAAGCGGTATTCGGCGCCGCCGAAGTTGAAGTCATCACCCTCGACCACACCCAAGTTGCCGCCTGCGTTGAAAGCCATTTCCTCGCGGCTGGCGTCATCGCGTTTGCTGTTTTTCCAGAACTGGCCGCCGTAGAGGCTCAGACCGGCGATTTCGTTGGAGGTGATTTGCGCGCCCTGGAAGGTTTGCGGCAACGAGCGACCGTCATCACCACGCAGGATCGGCAGCACGGCGAGCCATTCACCGACCTTCAGCTCGGTTTTGGAGAGTTTGGCCTTGGCGGCCACGGCGGTACGACCGAACTGGTCGGCCGGCTCGCCACCGTCATGAATCGGCAGCAGTTGGCTGTTGGCGACGGTGTCGCTGCCGTCGAGCTTGATGCTGTACAGGCCCAGCACGTCGAGGCCGAAGCCGACGGTGCCTTCGGTGTAGCCCGAGCGCGCATCGAGGATAAAGCTCTGTGTCCAGCCTTCGGCCTGGGTTTGATCATCACCGTTCAGGCGTGGCCCGGAATGGTTGATGTAGTTGCGGTTGAAGTAGTAGTTGCGCAGGTTCAGCGAGACTTTGGCGTCATCGACAAAACCGGCGGCCTGAGCGCCAACCGGCAGGGCAGCGATGACAGCCAGTGCCAGAGTGCTTGGCAGTAGAGGGGTAAGGGTGTTTTTCATTGTTGTTGTGCCTCTTTGTTTTTATTGGGTGAATGTGCAGTGTGCATAATCCCTGTCGTGTTCGCCAGGGCGTTGCCGCCGGTTGCAACTGTCCGGCGGCGGATTAGCGCGGGCTCAGGGCTTGGGGATGCCAACCGAGTCCGGTGCGATTTCGATGGCCTTGGCCTTGTACATCGACCAGGTGGTGACCGACTGCCAGCGCTTGAGGAAATCCTCAGCCTCGGCACCGTTGAGGTTCAGGCTCTGCGCACCGAAGTTTTTCAGGAAACCCTGGAATTCCGGGTTGGCGATGGCTTTGGCGTAGGCGTCAACCAGCTTCTGCTTGACGTCATCCGGGGTGTCCTTGCGCACGAAGGCGCCCCAGAACGGGCCCCACGGCAGGTACTCGGCGATGGCCGGCAGCGACTTGGTGATCGGCTCCACGCCCGGCAGCTCAGGGGTTTCTTCCTTGGCGAACACGGCCAGTGCCTTGAGCTTGCCACTGCGTACCAGCTCACGCGCGGCGGCCAGGCTCAGCGGCATGAAGTCGATGTGATTGCCCATCAGCGCGGTGATGCCGGGGCCGTCGCCACCGAAGGTCACTTCACGCACTTTCAGCTCGTCGACTGCGTTGATCATTGCGCTGACGGTGCTCGGCAGGCCGCCTGCACCGGTGGAGCCCATGCGCAGGGTGTCCGGCTTGGCCTTGGCGGCGGCCAGCAGCTCGGCCATGTTGTTGAACGGCGCGTCGGCGTTGGCGGCGATGACCACCACGTTCTGGCCGATGATGCTTACCGGGTAGAAGTCGGCGTAGTCGAAGTCAGCCAGTTTCAGCACCTTGTACAGTTGCGGGTTCTCGGCGCCGAGCAGGATGGTGTAGCCGTCAGGGCGCTGAGTTTTGACGAAGGTGCTGCCGATGACGGCGGTGCCGCCCGGACGGTTATTGAGGATGAATTTGCCGCCCAGCTCTTTTTCCACGTAGGGCGTCAGGCTGCGCATGACGTTGTCGGTAGCACCGCCAGCGCCCCAGGGGATGACCGCCTGGATGCTGCGTTCGGGATATTCGGCATGGGCCGGCAGAGCCAGGGTGAGGGCGCTGAGGCCCAGAGCGGCGCCGGTCAGTAGAGCTTTAAGCATGTGGAGACTCTCCATCGGTTGTTGTTGTGAGCCCCTTTAGGCCGGGGCATGCCGGGTGAAATCGGATCAGCCGCGCGTCGAGGCTGGGCTGAGTTTGTTCTTGAGCTTTTTCAGCAGCGGCGTGTTGCTCAGCAGGATCAGCACCACGCCACCGGTCAGAATCATCGACAACGGGCTGGTGACCAGACCTTGCAGCAGCTCCAGCGGGTGGTCACCTGCCGAGGACATAGCCTGGCGGTACGAGGTGTCCATCAGCGGGCCGAGGATGGCGCCGAGGATGATCGGGCCCATCTGGAAGCCGAAAATCTTCATCAGGTAGCCAAGCACGCCGAAGCCGAGCATCCAGTACACCTCGGTCATGCTGCTGTTGATCGAGTAGGTACCGACCACGCAGAGTACCAGGATCAGCGGGATCAGGACGGCCTTGGGCATCTCCACGAACTTGGCGAAAAGCTTCACGCCCATCAGGCCAAAGATCATCAGGAAGATGTTGGCCAGCAGCAGGTTACCGACGGTGAAGTAGAAAATGTGCGGGTTTTCAACCATCAGCATCGGGCCGGGGTTCAGGCCATGCACCACCAGGGCGCCGATGATCACCGCGGTTACCGCATCGCCGGGCATGCCCAGGGTCAGCATCGGCACGTAGGCGCCGCCGACTGCCGCGCTGTTGGCGGTTTCCGGGGCTATCAGGCCCTCGTAGGCGCCTTTGCCGAACGGCTTGGTCGGGTTCTTTACGGTACGTTTGGCATGGTCGTAAGCCATCAGCGCAGCGATGTCACCACCCACGCCGGGCAGCACGCCGACGATCACGCCGATCAGCGAGGTGCGGACCGACAGCGGCAGGAACTTCAGCACCATGGCGAAGGACGGCAGGATCTTGTCCACCTTCTGGCGCACGGCTGGGCTGTCGAGGTTGTGCAATTGATAGAAGGCTTCGGCGACGCCGAACAGGCCGATCATCAGCACCACGTAATGGATGCCACCCATCAGCTCGACCTGACCGAGGGTGAAGCGCCCTTCGGCGGTGACCGGGTCCATGCCCACCAGACCGATTACCGCGCCCAGGGCGGCGGCGAAGATGCCCTTGGCCAGCGAACCTTCGGACAGGCTACCGACCAGCAGCAGGCCGATGGCGGCGACCAGGAAGTAGTCGCGGGGGGCGAATTTCAGCGCCAGGTCGCCGATCACCGGCGCGGCGCTGGCCAGCACCAGGGTACCGACCAGGCCGCCAATCACCGACATCACCGTACTCAGGCCGATGGCGCGCCCGGCTTCACCTTGCTGCGCCAGCGGATAGCCGTCGAACGCCGTGGCGACGGAGGAGGGCGCACCGGGAATGTTCAGCAAGATGGCGCTGCGCGAGCCGCCGTACACGCCGCCGATGAAGATGCCGACGATCAGCGCCAGAGCGTCGTTGACGTCCCAGGAAAAGGTGAAGGACACCAGGATCGACACCGCCATGGTCACCGATAGCCCAGGGATGGCGCCGATGTAGATACCGGCGAAGGTGCCCAGCGCCGTCAGCATCAGCAACTGCGGGTCGCTCCAGGCCATCAGCAGGTAGGAAAAATTATCGCTCATCTCAGGCGCCTCGTTATGGCAGGTAAACGCTGAAAGCCAGGCTGAACAGCAGGTAGATCATTACCAGCAGCACACCTGCGATCATCACAGCGTTGAGCACGCGGCTACCGCCACGCAGGTAGACGATCGACAGCACCAGGAAAAAGAAGGTACTGACGTAGAAACTGGCCCATTGGATCGCCGCCAGGTAGACCACGGCCAGCAGACCAAAGATCAGGACGGCTTTGGGAAAATGCTGGCGACGGAACTGCTGGAAGGCATCGAGCCAACCGTCGCAGTCCGGCTTGGCCTTACCGAGCATCTCAAGGGTGATCTTGATGGCCGACAGCAGCATCACCACGGCTACGCCAATGGGGAAGGCGCCGGGTGAGTTGGCCGAGGAAAAACCGGAAATCTGGTAGGCCAGATAGAAAATCACCAGGCTGAATACCAGTAGCAGCGCGCAGAAGGTGCGCTCGCCGACCAGCATCTTGTCTGTCTTGTTCATGCTATCGCTCCGACAGAATGAGGGCGTTGGTAGGAATCGGGGACTTAGGCGGCACCTAGGCGTCGAGCCCAGGGCAGCCGAGCGAGTAGACCGTAATGGGCGGGCGCAGGTCGCCTGGTCATGGCGCTGGTGGCCAGAACCGGTACGGCGAAGGGAGAGAGGGATGTCCAGTTATCGAGCATGACGCCGAAGCTGGAGGGGGCAGCGACCGCTGTGGACGCTGCAATGGCCGGGGCACGCAAGTGCTTGGGCTGGGGCATGTTAATCGACCTTCTTATATTTATTGGTTGCTCAAATGGACGAAGCGCTGAGTATCAGGCAGGACGCGCTACGTTTCTGGCGTGTCGGCATAGTGGGCCGACCCAACGGGCCATTTCAATTCGTCAAATCGGGTTTTGTTCGATAAACGAACAAGAACGAACTGGTTAGTACATTCTTCGTAGCCCGCAGTATCGCGCGTCTGGCGACCTGTATCCAGAGGCAAGGCCGCTTGGTGTCTCGTTCCACATGCACTGGGCGCGGGTATTGCCCGCAGTTGGCAAGTCTTGGCGAGCGGCGCTGGGGCTGCAGCTTGCGCGCCAGGCAGTCCTCTACGCGCGGCTGGTCGCAGTGGACGATGGGTGTATAGTTAGTTGCCTTACTATCCTGCAGCAGCGCCCCGTCATTCAGGTACAGCATGAGCCTCACTCCCCTGTCCGGTAGCAATCATCCCCTCAAAGGGATCGGCCTGATGGTACTGGCGACTTTTCTGTTTGCCAGCCACGATGCGATGTCCAAATACCTCTCCGGGTTCTACCCGATCGTTGTGATCGTCTGGGCGCGTTATCTGGTGCATACCTTGCTGATGGCCGGGATCTTCCTGCCGCAATCGGGGTTGCGCGTCTTGCGCACCAAACGCCCTGGGCTACAGGTACTGCGCGCGTTATGCCTGCTGGCGGTCAGTTTGTTGTTCACTTCCGGTTTGATGTTCATGCCGTTGGCTGAGGCAACCTCGGTGATCTTCCTCGCCCCCTTGCTGGTGACGGCGCTATCGGCGCCGCTGCTTGGCGAGCGAGTCAATCGTGGACAGTGGGTGGCCGTGATCATCGGCTTTATCGGTGTGTTGGTGATCGTCCATCCAGGCGGCAGTCTGTTCACCCCTGCGGTGCTGCTGCCGCTGGCGGCAGCGCTGTGCTTCAGCCTGTATCAGATCCTCACTCGGCGTTTGAGTGAAATAGACAGCGCTACCACGAGCAACTTCTGCGCAGGGCTGGTCAATACGCTGGTGATGAGCCTGATGGTGCCCTTCTTCTGGCAGGTGCCCAGCCTTACCCATGGCCTGATGATGCTGGCGCTGGGCGGTTGCGGTATGGGCGCCCATCTGCTGCTGACGCATGCCTTCCGCCATGCCGCGCCTGCGCTGTTGGCGCCATTTGGCTATGTGCAGATTATCTTCGCCGGGCTACTGGGATGGCTGGCGTTCCAGCACACGCCGGACTCCACGGCGCTCATCGGTATTGTGATCATCTGCCTGAGCGGGCTGACCGCCGCATGGCAGAGCCGCAAGGGTTCGCAGAAATAAGCAGTGTGCGATTATCGAACTAAAAACTAACCGGTTCGTCCATTTTGCGTTGCCGAGCGCGGCAGCGCTGCCAATAATCCAGGTTACGAACAATTCATGAGCGCCGACTAACCGGCTGCGTGATGAGGCCGCAAGCCATCCTTCACCTGCCTGCCACGGCGCCGTTCCAACCCGGAGTCGTCTGTTTATGCAGCGTTCAATTGCCACCGTTTCCCTCAGCGGTACCCTGCCCGAGAAGCTCGAAGCCATCGCCGCCGCGGGTTTCGATGGGGTGGAAATTTTCGAGAACGACTTGCTCTATTACGACGGCAGCCCCAGCGAGATTCGCAAGCGGTGCGCCGACCTGGGCCTGGCCATCACCCTGTTCCAACCGTTCCGCGATTTCGAGGGCTGCCGCCGCGACCGCCTGCAGCGCAACCTCGACCGTGCCGAGCGCAAATTCGATCTGATGCAGGAACTGGGCACCGACCTGGTGCTGGTGTGCAGCAACGTCGCCGCCGACTCTCTGGGCGATGAGGAAATTCTCGTTGATGACCTGCGCCTGCTTGGCGAGCGTGCCGGTGCCCGTGGTCTGCGCATCGGCTACGAGGCTCTGGCCTGGGGGCGCCACGTCAACACTTACCAGCAGGTCTGGAATCTGGTGCGTCAGGCCGATCATCCGGCGGTCGGCGTGCTGCTCGACAGCTTCCACACCCTGTCGCTCAAGGGCGATCCGAGCGCCATCGCCGAGATCCCCGGCGACAAGATTTTCTTCGTGCAGATGGCCGATGCGCCGATTCTGGCCATGGATGTGCTGGAGTGGAGCCGCCACTTCCGCTGCTTCCCTGGGCAGGGTGAGTTCGACCTGGCGGGTTTTCTTGCACCGATCCTGTGTAGCGGCTATCGCGGCCCGTTGTCGCTGGAAGTTTTCAACGATGGCTTCCGCGCCGCGCCGACCCGGCAGAATGCCGCCGATGGTCTGCGCTCGCTGCTGTATCTGGAGGAGAAGACCCACAAGCGTCTGGAAAAAGAGGGCCACGCCATCGAGCCTGGGGTGCTGTTCACGCCGCCGCCTGCCAGCCGCTACGACGGTGTGGAGTTCCTCGAATTTGCCGTCGACGAGGCGGTTGGCGCACGTTTGGGCAACTGGCTGGAGCGCCTCGGTTTCGCCCGCGCCGGTCAGCACCGCTCCAAGGATGTCAGCCTGCTGCGCCAAGGTGATATCAATATCGTGCTCAACGCCGAGCCGTATTCCTTTGCCCACAACTTCTTCGAAGCACACGGCCCGTCACTGTGCGCCACCGCGCTGCGGGTCAAGAGCGAGTCGGCGGCCCTGCAACGCGCCTGCGACTATCGTGGCCAGCCCTATCGTGGTCTGGTCGGCCCCAACGAGCGCGAGGTGCCGGCGGTACGCGCGCCCGATGGCAGCCTGATCTATCTGGTCGAGCAGGGCGCCGAGGGGCAAAGCCTCTATGATACTGACTTCAGCCTGGATGCCAGTGCTCCGGCCAGTGGCGGGCTGCAGCGTATCGACCATATGGCCCTGGCACTGCCTGCCGAGTCACTCGATAGCTGGGTGCTGTTCTACAAGAGCCTGTTGGATTTCGAGGCCGACGACGAAGTGGTGCTGCCCGACCCTTATGGTCTGGTGAAGAGCCGCGCCATCCGCAGCCGCTGCAGCTCGGTGCGCCTGCCGCTGAACATCTCGGAAAACCGCAACACCGCCATCGCCCATGCGCTGTCGAGCTACCGTGGCTCTGGCGTGCACCATATCGCGTTTTCCTGCGAGGACATCTTCGCCGAAGTGGCGCGGGCCAAGGAGGCGGGCGTACCGCTGCTGGAAATCCCGCTCAACTACTATGACGATCTGGCCGCGCGTTTCGATTTCGATGACGAATTCCTGAGCGAGCTGGCGTACTACAACGTCCTGTATGACCGCGATGCTCAGGGTGGCGAGCTGTTCCACGTCTATACCGAGCCGTTCGAGGAACGCTTCTTCTTCGAGATCATCCAGCGCAAGAGTGGTTACGTCGGCTATGGCGCGGCCAATGTCGCGGTACGTCTGGCGGCCATGGCCAAGGCGCGCAGCGGCGGGCTAAAACGCCCGAGGCTGTGAGCCGTGATGGCGCCGAGTTTACTGCCCGGTGCCTGCGCCGCCTGCCATAATCCGCCTCACTCATACCTATAAGAAGAAGCCAGCCGTATGACCGAAGCCGCCGCAAGTTTCGCCAGCGCACCCGTCGAGGCCGTGCGCAAGGCGCGCAAGAATAACCCCGAGAAAACTCGCGAGAGCATTCTCCAGGCCGCCATCACCGAGTTCGTCCAACAAGGGCTTTCCGGCGCCCGTGTCGATGCCATCGCCGAGCGCACGGCCACCTCCAAGCGCATGATCTATTACTACTTCGGCAGTAAGGAACAGCTCTACGTCGAGGTGTTGGTCAAACTCTACGGCGACATCCGTGGCACCGAAAGCCGCCTCGATCTGGACTCGCTGCCGCCAGCCCTGGCAATCCGGCGGCTGGTGGAATTCACCTTCGACCACCACGACCACAACGTCGATTTCGTGCGGATCGTCAGCATCGAGAACATCCACTACGGCGAGTACGTCAAACAGTCACCGGCCATCCGCCAGATGAGCAGCGTGGTGCTTGAAAGTCTCGGTAGAACCTTACGCCGTGGCGAACAGGAGGGCGTGTTCCGCGCGGGTATCGAGGTGCTCGACGTGCACCTGCTGATCAGCTCGTTCTGTTTTTACCGGGTCTCGAACCGGCACACCATCGGTGAGATTTTTCAGGTCGACCTGCCGGACGAGGATGTCCGCCAGCGGCACAAGACCATGATCTGTGACGCGGTGCTGCGCTATATCCAGCGCTGATTTTCGCTTTTGCAGAAGAGGTTCTTTGTTGTTTAGAGGGCTGCTTGGTTAATACAGGGCTGGCAATCCGGAACAAACATCCAAAACATCAACACCGTATTGCCAGTCCGCTATCAAGACTATTCCCCGTGACTCCGCGAAGAACCCAAAAAGAAGCCCCTGGCCGCAGCATTGCGGTCAGGGGCTTGTCGATTCAGTTTTTCAGAAACTGGCGAAGTGCGCCTGCATACGCTCGGCATTGGCCTCACGGCCACTGAACAGTTCGAAGGCTTTCACCGCCTGGAACACCGCCATGGTGCCGCCATCGAGCGTGCGGCAGCCTAGCGCGCGGGCGTGGCGTAGCAGTTCGGTTTCCAGCGGGAAGTAGATGATCTCCGCTACCCACAACCCGGCATGCAGCAGCTCCACCGGCAGCGGCGTGCCGGGCAGTTTGGCCATGCCTACGGGGGTGGTGTTGACCAGGCCGTCAGCGGCTGCGACTTCACCGGCCAGATCCTCACCAGCCACGGCGCGGCCAGCGCCGAAGTGGGCGTTGAGGTTGTCTGCCAGCGCCTGGGCGCGACCGGGTTCCACCTCGAACAGGCACAGGCGCTCTACGCCTTCGGCCAGCAGCGCATGCGCGACTGCAGCACCGGCGCCGCCAGCGCCCATCTGCACCACGCGGCGGCGGCTGACGTCGGGCAGGCCACGGCGAAAGCCCTCGGCAAAGCCCAGGCAGTCGGTGTTGTGGCCGACGCGCTTGCCATCTTTGAGCACCACGGTATTGACCGCGCCGATGCCACGGGCCTCGGCAGACAGTTCATCGAGCAGCGGGATGATCGCCTGCTTGCACGGGAAGGTGATGTTCAGGCCGGTGAAGCCCATTTGCTGGGCGCTGGTGAGCAGGCCGGGCAGGGCATCGATATCGAGGTCGAGTTGATCCAGGTCGATCAGTCGATACAGATAACGCAGGCCCTGTGCGTCGCCTTCACGCTCGTGCATGGCTGGGGTGCGCGAGGCCTGGATGCCGCGACCAATGAGCCCGGCGAGAATGCCGGAAGAAACCGAAGACATGGGCTTACCCCTTGAGCGACTGAGCGAAATATTCGAGCGCCAGGCGATAACCCTGGCTGCCAAGACCGCAGATCACCCCGACGGCGATATCCGAGACGAACGAGTGGTGGCGGAACGGTTCACGCTTGTGCACGTTGGACAGGTGCACCTCGATGACCGGCAGCTCGCTGGCCAACAAGGCATCGCGGATGGCCGCCGATGTGTGCGTCCAGGCCGCTGGGTTGATCAAAATGCCGGCGCAGCGCCCGCGTGCGCCATGGATCCAGTCGATCAGCTCGCCTTCGCGGTTGGTTTGACGAAACTCGACACTCAGGCCGCGCTCGGCAGCGGTGTCGGCGCACAGACGGGAAATATCGGCCAGGGTTTCATGGCCATAAGTGGCAGGCTCGCGCGTGCCCAGCAGGTTCAGGTTGGGGCCGTTGAGCACCAGAATGCAGGGTGACATGGGGGCGTCTCTTGTTGTTGTGACGAACGCCCGAGAAAATGTACTAACTGGTTAATTCAGTCAATCGCTCGACTCTGCGAGCAGGCCTTGGGCTGTGCGCCTGTGCGTGTGCCGAAAGCGCAGAACACCGGCAGGGCAGGGGATGCAGGCGAGCCGCTCCGTGCAGGCGAGGGCGGCAAATGTGGGCGATTACCGCTCAGCATGGCGCACATCAGCCCCCTTCACTCATCTGCGCGACGCAGTTACGTCCACTGTGCTTGGCCAGGTACAGGCCTTCGTCGGCCTTGATCACCAGGCTCAGCGGCTCGCTATCCATTGACGGGCGCAACGTGGCAATACCGATGCTGACGCTGATCGACGAGCCGGGCGTAGGTAGGTCGTGAGGGATGCCCAGTGCCTCGACGGCGCGGCGGATCTTCTCGGCCTGCAGACGTGCGCCGCCAGCGGCGGTGCCGGGCATGATCACGGCAAATTCTTCGCCGCCATAACGCGCCGCCAGGTCGGTCGAGCGCGAGCAACTGGCGCGCAGGGTGTCGCCGACGCGGCGCAGGACATCGTCGCCCTCAACGTGCCCATTCTTGTCGTTATAAGCCTTGAAGTAGTCGACGTCGATCATCAGCAGCGACAGCTCGCTCTGGTCGCGCAGGGCGCGGCTCCACTCGATCTCCAGATACTCGTCGAAGTAACGGCGGTTGGCCAGGCCGGTGAGGCCGTCGGACTTGATCAGTCGCTGCAGCACCAGGTTGGTGTCGAGCAACTGCTGCTGGCTTTCGCGCAGGGCGCGGTAGGCTTCGTCACGTTGCAGCAAGGTGAGGTAGGAGCGTGAGTGATAGCGAATGCGCGCCAGCAGTTCGATCACATCCGGCAACTTGACCAGATAGTCGTTGGCGCCTGCGCTGAACGCGGCGCTTTTGACCTTGGCGTCTTCTTTGGTCGACAGCACGATGATCGGCACATCATGCAGGCTCGGCGCTCTGCGGTACTGGGCGAGCAGTTCCAGACCGTCGACGCCAGGCATGATCAGATCCTGCAGAATCACCGTTGGTTTGAGCTGCTGTGCCACGCTCACCGCCTGTTGCGGGTCGGAGCAGAAGTGGAAGTCGATGTCGCTCTCTTCACTCAGTGCTCGCCTCACGGCCTCGCCGATCATGGCCTGGTCGTCGACCAGCAAGACCATCATGGTTGGCTCATGTAGTCCCTGTTTATCGTGTGAGCTCCCTTGGGGCCGATGCATTGTGTGTCTCCAGCGATATTTGAATAAGTTCAGCCTAGTCGTTCGACCAGACGTGCCGCGATCCGCTGTAGTGGCAGGACCTCGACTGCCGCATCCAGTGCCACGGCGGCTTTGGGCATGCCATACACCGCGCTGCTCGCTTGATCCTGCGCGATGGTGTGGAAGCCTCGTTCGCGCATTTGCTTCAGGCCTTGCGCGCCATCACGGCCCATGCCGGTTAGCAGAACGCCGGTTGCGTCGCCCTGCCAGTGCTTGGCCACACTCTCGAAGAATACGTCGATAGAGGGGCGATAGATCTGGTCGAGCGGTTCGCGGCGATATTCCAGATGCCCTTGTTGGGTCAGGTACAGATGGTTGTTGGTGCCTGCCAGCAGTACCGCGCCAGGCTGCAGCACTTCGCCGTCGCGGGCCAGGCGCACTGGCAGGCGTGATTCACTGGCCAGCCATTGCGCCATGCCGGCGGCGAATACTTCATCGACGTGCTGAACCAGCACGATGCTGGCGGCAAACTCGGCGGGGATGTCTTTGAGCAGTTCCACTAGCGAGGCCGGGCCGCCAGCAGAGGCACCGATGGCCACCAACTGCTTGCCGCTGTTTTTGGTTCTGCGTGTGCAGGGGGGGCGCGCGGTCTTGTGGCCGATCATCCAGGCGATGTTCTGAATCTTGCGCAGCAGCGCCGCCGAGTCGCTGCCGCACTGCGGGTTCAAAGAGGGTACCGCGACCACGTCCAGTGCGCCTGCGCCCATGGCGTTGAACACCTGGGTCATGTTGCGCTCGACGTCCGAGGTGACGATGAGAATGGCGCAGGGCGTGTCCTGCATGATCCGTCGGGTTGCTTCCACGCCATCCATGCCGGGCATCAGCATGTCCATCAGCAACAGATCGGGAAGTACTTCCTGGCAGCGCTGCACGGCCTCTTCACCGTCGGCAGCGACCCAGATCAACTCATGCTGGGGCTCGCTGGCCAGGGCGCGGCGCAGGGCTTCGACAGCCAGCGGCATGTCGTTGGCAATGGCTATCCTCATTCGCGCGCTTCTCCGATCAGGGTTTGCACGGCATCGAGCAGGGCTTCGTCGTGGAAGCTCGCCTTGGCCAGGTAGTAATCGGCGCCAGCTTCCAGGCCTCGGCGGCGATCTTCTTCGCGATCCTTGTAGGACACCACCATGACCGGTAGCGAGCGCAGGCGCGAATCCTGGCGGACATGGCTGACCAATTCGATGCCGTCCATGCGTGGCATGTCGATATCGGTGATCAGCAGATCGAAACTGCCTGCGCGCAGGGCGTTCCAGCCGTCCATGCCGTCCACGGCCACGTCCACCTGATAGCCACGGCTGAGCAGCAGTTTGCGTTCCAGCTCGCGCACGGTCAGCGAGTCGTCGACCACCAGCACGCGTTTGCTCTGCGCCTGGCTTGTCACACTGCTGTGGTCGATGTGTTGCAGATGGCCAGTGCCGAGCAGCTTGCCGACCGAGTTGAGCAGGTCGTCGACATCGAGGATCAGCACGGGCGTTCCATCGTGTAGCAAGGCGCCTGCCGCTACATCGCGTACTTTGCCCAGGCGTGCATCGAGCGGCATCAGCACCAGGGTGTACTCGCCGACAAAGGCCTCCACGGCCAGGCCATGGTAGCGCTCGCGATCGCGGATCAGCACGATGGGGATGTCGTCTTGTTCGGCCTGTGCTTCTGGCCGCTGCAGCAGTTGGGCGGCTGAGATCAGGCCGACGTGTTCGTCCTCCAGCCAGAATTGCTGGCGCCCTTCGAGCTGGACGATGGCGCTGCGTGGCAGGCGCAGCATGCGTTCGATCTGCGCCAGCGGGAAGGCGTAGGCTTCGCCGCCGATGGTCACGACCAGGGCGCGCACCACCGACAGGGTCAGCGGCAGTTCGAGGTGGAACAGGCAGCCTCCTTGCGGGTTGCGCAGCAGGCGCACGTTGCCGCGCATCCGGCGAATCTCGTGCTGCACCACATCCAGGCCGACGCCGCGCCCGGAGACTTCGGTGATCTGCTGGCTCAGGCTGAAACCGGGCAGGAAGAGGAAGGCCAGCAACTCTTCTTCGGTCATCTGCTCGGCCTGCTCGGCGCTGGCGAACTGCCTGCTCACGACGGCATTGGCGACGCGTTCGAGGTCGATACCGGCGCCGTCATCACTGACTTCCAGCACCAGCATCCCCGCATGGTGACGGGCGCGTAAGAGCACTAGACCTTCCTCGGCCTTGCCCTTGCGCAGGCGCTCGGCGGGCGCCTCGATGCCGTGATCGACGGCATTGCGCAGCAGATGGGTCAACGGCGCTTCCAGGCGTTGCAGGACGTCACGGTCGACCTGAGTGTTCTCGCCTTCGATTTCCAGGCGTACCTGCTTGTCCAGCGAGCGGCCAAGGTCACGCAGCATGCGCGTTTGCCCGGCCAGTACGTCGGCGAAGGGGCGCATGCGCGAGGCCAGGGCCAGATCATAGAGTTGCTGGGTACGCTGGCCGCCATGCCAGACGAAGTCGTCGAACAGTTCCTGGTGGGCCTGCAACTGTTGTTGGCATTCGTTGAGCAGGTTGCGGCTTTCTTTGAACAGCGCCTGGGCGGTGGCGTCCAGCGCTGTGCCGAGCAGATGTTCGCGCAGCGATTCCAGCGTGCGCCGTGCCGCTTCCTGCTGGCGCTTGAGGCGGTGCAGTGCATCGCTCAAGGGTTTGGTGCGCTGGAACTCCACCAGCGACTTGCCTGAGAGGTCGATCAGGTGATCGAAGCGTTCGGCCGATACGCGCAGTACGCGTGCGTTGCGTTCGTCTGCCTGAACCTCGACGGGGGCTGCACTGCTGGCGCTGGGTGCTGCGCTTGGCGTGCGGGGTTCGACGGGTACGGCGGTGTTCGAGGGCGCGGCGGGCGGGTTGCCGAATAGTGTCTGCAAGCGCGAAGTCAGGCTGAGCACCTGGGCATCGAGGGCTTCGTCAGCCTGACCAATACGCAGGAGCAGATCGGAGCCTTGCAGCAGGGCATCGATATGCTCCGGCGACAGGCGTAGCTGGTGCTCCTGGGCGGCCACCAACAGGTCTTCCATGACGTGAGCGACCTGCACGCCGTTATCCAGGCCGACGATGCGCGCGGCGCCTTTGAGCGAGTGGGCCGCGCGCATGCAGGCTTCCAGTTGCGCGGCATTGGTTGGGTCGCGCTCAAGAATCAGCAAGCCGGTGTCGAGCACCTGCTTCTGCGCCTCGGCCTCCATGCGAAACAGTTCGAGTAGCGATGCATCCCTCATCTGATCCGGTGTCACGCGAGGCTCCTGATCATGTGCTGTAACAGTGCCTCGTCATCGAGCACGGTGATGCTGCGTTCCTGCCATTGCAGCACGCCTGTGGTGAAGCGACTGATGGCGCGGCTGTCCTCATCGTGTGCGCTAGCAATCCGCGCCAGGGGGATGCGTTGAGTACCGCTGACCTCATCCACGGGGGTGACCAGCGGGCCGCTTTCGCTTTCCAGAATCAGCATGCGCGGAATCACCCGCTGGTTGTCACGCGCGGCGGCCTGGCTTGGTAGGCCGAGCATGGCCGCCAGCGACAGGCAGGCGACCAGCGTGCCACGCACATTGGTAACGCCGAGCAGGCCCTGATCCGTGCGATGTGGCAACACGTGAATGGGTGACACCGGCATCACTTCGGCCAGACGCCGGGTGGCAATGGCGAACCATTGCTCGCCAAGACGGAAGATCAGCAGCGAACGCTGTTCCCCCAGCAAATCCGCTGTGACTTCTGGCTGAGCCTCGGCGGCCTCGTCCTGCAGGTTGCCGTAGCGGTCGAGCAGGGCGATGGCGGCGGCACCATAGACGTCGCAATTGCGGCAATGGATGTGGCGCTCTACGTGTGGGCAGCTCTTGTCGCCGAACACGCCGATGCGGTTCCAGCAGTCATCTAGCTGCATGTGTACCAGCGGGATCTCAGTCACGCTTGCCTACCTCCGGGGTCTGCGCGCGCCGGTACAGGCGCTGGGCGGCGTTCGGGTCGCCCTGGGCTTGCAGGTGCGCGGCCAGGTGGGTGAGCGCCTCACGGTGCTGCGGGTCGAGATAGATGGCCTTGCGGTAATAGGCGCAGGCCTGTTCGACGTTGTTCTGCACGTCACTGAGCAGGCCCAGCCAGTAGTAGGCTTCGGCGCTGGGGCCGTGCGTTTGTAGATGCTCTTGGCAGCGTTGCCAGGCTTGTTCGGTGCGCCCAGCGTTGGCCAACTCGGCGACGGTCTGCCAGGCGTCATCGGCGCGTGTGGCTGGCACCACCGGCACCACGGGCGCAATGGCGCTGGGCTGTGACCGTGGCCGCGCAGGTGCAATGGGCCGCGCCACAGGCGGCGGGCGCAGGCGTGGGGCACTGGGTTGCGGCGCTTGGGGCGGCACTGGCCGCGCTGGCGCCAGGCAGAAGGCGAAGGTCTGCTGGCGACCGATAGCCTGCAAGCCGCTTTGACTGGCCAGGCTGGCTTCTGCCGGGCCGATGAACAGGGTGCCGCCCTTGTGCAACTGGCGCTTGAGCGACTCCAGCACGCGCACCTGGGTGGGGCGGTCGAAATAAATCAGCAGGTTGCGGCAGAAGATGAAGTCGTAAGGTGCCTGGCCTGCGAACAGGCCAGGGTCGAGCAAATTGCCGGTGCGTAGGCTGACGCACGCCCGCACGCGCGCATCGAGCAAAAAACCACCGGCCTGCTCGTGGAAGTGGCGTTGGCGAAAGTCGAGCGGTTGGCCACGGAACGAATTGCGCCCGTACAGGCCCCGGCGTGCCAGCTCCAGCACCTTGTCGCTGACGTCGAGGGCGTCGATGTGAAACTGCGAAGGCGCAAGACCGGCATCAAGCAAGGCCATGGCGATGGAATAGGGCTCCTCGCCGCTGGAGCAGGGCAGGCTGATCAGACGCAGCGGGCGACTGCCGCCGAGTTGGGCCAGACGTTCGAGCGCAAGGCCGGCCAGCGCGTTGAATGATTCGGGGTAGCGAAAGAACCAGGTTTCCGGCACCACCACGGCTTCGACCAGCGCCTGCTGCTCACGCGGCGAACCACTGAGCGTCGTCCAGTAATGCTCGATTGCCGGTTGGCCGATGGCGTTCATGCGTTGGCGTACGGCGCGCTCGATCACGCTGCGACCGATGGACTCGGCATCCAGCCCGATGCGGCTTTTGAGCAGGCGTTCGATGTGTTCGATCATGCCGTCAGCCCCTGCCCTGCGTCTGGAACAGCAAGGCGCGCATGGTGTCATCGAGCAAACCGCTGACCTTAATACGCTGGATCAGCTCCGCCCCTTTGCCCTGTACCGGGCCCAGATAGTCCGGCTGGCCTGCTTCCAGGCCGCTCGACTGAAAGGCTTCATCAGGCAGGCGCAGCGTATGCGTGGCCTGCTCCAGCAGCAGCCCCAGCACGGCAGCCTCCTCGGCGGCCGCCGCGAAATGCACCAGTACCAGGCGTGTACTGCTGCGCGCCAGGGCCGGGCGACCGAGCACGCGGCGGCTGAGGTCGAGCACCGGAATCATCTGGCCACGATGTGCGAGCAAGCCGGCAACCCAATCCGGCGCCTCGGGAATCTGCTTGAGGCGCCGCCGTGGCAATACCTCGACCACCTCACGGGCGGCGAGTGCATAGCGATCCTCACCGAGCTGGAACTGTAGATACAGTTCGCCTGCCGACGGTTTGCTGGAGGTCTGCATGTTCAGACCTTGAAGCGATTGACGCCAACACGCAGGTTGTTGGCCACCTGATTCAACTCATCGATGGCCATGCCCGCCTGGCGCAGCGAATCAACCGTCTGGCTGCTGGCCTCGCTCAGTTGCACCAGTGCCTGATTGATCTGCTCGGCGCCGGTGGACTGCGCCTGCATACCCTCGTTGACCATCTGAATACGCGGCGCCAGCGCCTGCACCTGCTGGATGATCTGGCTGAGCTGATCGCCCATCTGAGTCATCTCGCCGATACCACGGCGCACTTCTTCGGAGAACTTGTCCATGCCCATCACGCCCGCCGATACGGCCGACTGAATCTCGCGCACCATCTGTTCGATATCGTAAGTGGCCACGGCGGTCTGATCGGCCAGGCGGCGCACCTCCACGGCCACCACCGCGAAGCCCTTGCCGTATTCACCGGCCTTCTCCGCCTCGATGGCGGCGTTGAGTGACAGCAGGTTGGTCTGATCGGCCACCTTGACGATGGTGGTCACCACCTGAGTGATATTGCCGGCCTTCTCGTTGAGGATCGACAGCTTGCCGTTGACCACATCGGCGGCGCCCATCACCTGATGCATGATCTCTTCCATGCGCGCCAGGCCAAGCTGGCCGGTGCCAGCAAGGATGGAGGTCTGATCAGCGGTATCGGACACCTCGCTCAGGGTACGCACCAAGTCGCGCGAGGTGGCGGCAATCTCCCGCGAGGTGGCGCCAATTTCGGTGGTGGTGGCGGCGGTTTCCGTGGCGGTGGCTTGCTGCTGGCGCGAGGTGGCGGCAATCTCCGTGACCGAGGTGGTCATCTGCACCGCCGAGCGCTGCGTATTGCCAACCAGCGCTTTGAGCTCGGCGACCATGGTATTGAAGCCTTGCTCGATGGCGCCGAACTCGTCACGGCGCTGCAGATTGAGCTTGGCCGACAAGTCGCCGTTTTCCAGCTCCTTGAGCGCGCCAACGATACTTTGCACGGGACGAGTGATGGCGCGCATCAGCAGCCAACCGGACACACCTGCTGCTACCACAGCGAACAAAATGGCCAGCAGCAGATCGACCTCCAGACCGAGCACTTCATCACGGATACTCTGCGTAGCGCGGTCTGATTGCAGACGATTGCTTTCGGTTAGCTCGTCCAGCGCCTTCTGCCCCGCATCCCAGGCGGGAAACACATTCTGGAAACTGAACTCACTGGCTTCACCAGGCAGGTTGCGGCTCAGCAGATCACGCAACTGTGCATGCTTGCTCATATACAACTTGTGCTGCTGCTCGAAGCGCTCGAACAGCGCCTTGTCGTCTTCCTGGTGTATGGTGCGCGCATACTGATCGAGCAGTTCTCTGAGACTCTCCTCGATCTGGGTGAAGGCTTCGACATGGCTTGCAATGTTGCCGACATTGCGGCCGTTGACCGCTTCGATCAACGCACGACGGGTTTCCAGCATGTGCCGTGCCCACTCGTTCTGCGCCTTGCTGATGTAGTAAGAGCCCGGCACGGAATCCGTGAGCATGCTTTGCGTACCGCCCTCGATCTGCTTGAGGCGCAAAAAGGAGGCCGCAGCCAGAAGAGCCAGAATGGCGATGATCAGCGTGAAACTGGCGATGATGCGATTGCGTACGGTGAGGGTCATCATAATTCTCGTTGCCCAGGCTGATCCTTGCGGGAAGTCGATTAAAGCATAGCGGCAAAGACCGCTGGCATGGCGCAGGCGACTGTGCCGGACGGTGGGCAAAGATGCCAATGGAAAAGCGCATTACGGCGGATTTTCTGACTGATCAGGCAGGTGGTTTTCAACCTATAGCGATTCAAAACCGTAGCCGTTGTTAGGCGAGCTTGCGCCGATGCCTGCGGGTTGCGCTGCGTACGTGTCCTCAACGTAGCGTTTACAGGCGTAGGCCCCTCGCTTTTGTGGGGATGCGCCATGCTTGCCGCTTTTGCGCATGGCGCCTATCATTGCTCGTAACACGGCCCCCGCCTCTTGGTTCCTAGTGAACTTACGCGGGGGTTTTTATTTTCCGGCTTGAATCTCTCCGGCCCACCAGCTTTCCCAGTCAGCCGGTGTGCCCATGTCAGTGATGGACAGCTTGTGTTGTGAGTGCAGTGTCGGAAAGTTCTGTAAATGCTGCATCAGGCGCACATGCCATTCGGTGCCTGGGCACACAACCCTGACCATATGGCGAGCGATGGCCAGCAGCAGGAAGGGCTTGGCAATCAGATCGGCCTTACCGATGAATGCATCGCACCAGGCCACTTCGCCCTGGCCTGGCAGGCTGGGTTGATCCGTCACGTTGCGATTCCACAGGCGACTATGGTGCGCCGCGAGGTTGCGCAAATAGCTGAGTGAGCGCACCCAGCTCTGGAACACCTTCCAATCGTTGACACCGTATTTGCTGGCGATACGTTGCTGATCGGCCACCTTCATCATGGCCAGCAACTGAGACACCGCGCCAAAGTCCCAGACCTCGACCGCTACCCAGAGTGGTAAGTTGGGGCCGTGTTTGGCGCGGTAGTGTTTGACGAAGTCCTCTTTGGAGCGCGCCAGCAGCCCGTTGTACTTCTCCTGCCAGATCGCGAAGGTGGTTTTGCCCGTACGCTTGTCGACCTTACCGGCAAAGGATGGATGCAGCTCCTTGGCATCCAGATGAGCGAAGGTGTTGCGCTGACCCAGCAGGTAGGCAATGTCGACACGCAAGGTAATCTCTATACGCTCCAAGGCGTCCATCACCAGCAGCCGCAGTTTTTTGTCGAACAGATAGAGCTCGACGGCATCGACGAACTGGGTATCGGCCACGAATTGATCGCTACGCACGGTACGAATGGTTTTACTGAGCGGGTCTTGCTCCAGTTGGAAGACTCGCAACGGATACCAGTAAGCCGTCAGCCGGTAATAGCCGATGCGCTCCAGATAACGCAGGGCGGCTGCCTCGTCGGTCACCTGCATCCCGCGTGACTTGAGCAACGCCAATTGCTCGGCGAAGGACTTCCACGGCCTGTCGTAAGCCATCACGCTAACGCCTGCTCGACCAGGGCATTGGCCAGTTGCTCGTGCACCTGGCGGGCCTGGTCAAGGCGGGATTTGAGTTGGTCGCAGAGCGTCATCAGTTGATCGACTTTAGCGACGATGCGGTGTTGTTCGGCAAGTGGTGGTAGAAGCACGGTATGAGCCCACAGCTTTTCAGAGACTAGCTTGCATGTACCGTGACTTGACCGATCAACAAGACCAACCATTACTGATTTCACTGCTTGCAAGTACATCAACAAATAGCTGCTGACTTCTCTAGGTGGCACTAGCGCCTTCATATCTTGGTTGATAGTTACTTCACGAGCTGTGATGGCGACGGGAAAGGAGTGCGCCAGGATCATGCCTCGCACAACCATAAGCAGACTGTTTGGAGGAATGGCCTTTAGTGAGGTTTCCTCTAGCGCTTTGGGCGATACGTGATCTTCGGAGTCATGAATCACTGGACGCTTCATATCTTTGGGCGAGACCCAAGGGATATTCCCGTCCCAAAACTGGCTATTTGCTTTGCTAGGCGTTGAGCCGCCCAAAACCTCACCTAGTTGTCCCAATTGAGCCTTGGCCCATCCATGCAATGTGTAAGGCTTGCCCTCGATACCGTTCACTTTCAGGAACGACATTGCTGATTCATCGTTGGGATCTTGCGGCACCAGTTTGCCCATCACCGCTAGTTGCAGCAGGTTTTGCTTGAGGGCGTCGATACTGGATTCGGTAGTGAACAGGGTGTGGAAGTGTTCGGCCAGGCGCTGCCAGCTTTGCGCAAAGTCCTCGGCATCGCGGGCCTGGGTCAGGCTGTCCAGCAGCGTCTGCATCAGTTGGACATGGGCGCTGTCGGCATCGGTCTGCCGGGCTTCCAGCCGGTCGCACAGGGCCATCAGCCCATCGACTTTGGCAACGATGCGGTGTTGTTCGACTTCAGGAGGGAACGGAATTAAGAATTGGGCCAACTTCCCAATGCTGAGCCCTTCACGCGAAACACCTACCTGCACATCCATTACGGTTTGCTGAACCAGTTGTGAGATAAGCGCTATGTGAAGGAACGTCTGGGTTGCCCCCGAAACTGGGCGAATAATGGTCACGTGCTGACTTACGTTACCCGTATCAAAGTCAGTTGGGACTGCAGCGCATCTACCAATAGATGCCCCTGTGATGTTGAACAGTAAGTCGCCTGCCTCAACATGTGTGCCCGACATTTTTTGGTGGGTTTCTTCTGGAATGAAAGCGACCTCATTGAGCCGAAGTCCTTCATTCCATACGTTCTGAGACCGAAGAAATTTGACTCCATTTGCGACGTAGGCCTGCTTCCCGCCCAATGGCGTACTTCCGGCCCCAATTTTCTTCAGCAAAGAGTCAAGGCGTACCCACTCCCAGCCAGTCGGGAGCTGAAATGGCTTTTCTTCGTCTGTAATCTCAGGCAGCAGCTTCTGCTTCTTGATCTTCCCCTCAGCCACCAGGCGCGCCTTTTCCTCGGCAATCCGCTTGAGCAGCTCACTGGCTGGCTCATCATTCGGATCTTGCGGCACCAGCTTGCCGCGCACCGCCAGTTCCAGAATCAGCTCGCGCAGCTTTTTGATGCCATTGGGCGCGCCGGCCAGCAGTGGCAGGTTGTCGGTGAGCAAAGCGGTCATGGGCGAGGTTCCGGGGCGAGCATGTTCATGATCAGGCGAATAAGGGTGTCTTTCTGTGCCGGGGCGGACTCGGCGACCAGCAGGGTCAGCGCGGCCAGGCCGGTGTCGTTGATCAGCGGGTTGCCCTGGGCATCGAGCAGGCGACCGTTACGGTGCAGGAAGTCGACGAACAGGTAGGCGCCGCTGCGTTTGTTGCCATCGGCGAAGGGGTGGTTCTTGACCACGAAATACAGCAGGTGCGCGGCCTTGCTTTCCAGGCTGGGGTAGGCCGGTTCGCCGAATACGCTTTGCTGCAGGTTGCCGAGCAGCGCGGCGAGGCCGTCGCCGCGTTCGCGGGCGAACAGGTCGCTGGCTTCGCTGCGGGCCATCAACTGGGCTTTCAGCCCCTGCAGGTGCTGGCGCGCGCTGGCCAGGCTGGGCAATTCACCACCGGGACTGCCGGCGGGTTCGCTGAGCAGGCCTTCGTCATAACGCTGCAGCCAGAGAAAGGTCTGGGTGTAGCGGCTGACGATTTCCACCAGCCCACGGCCACCCTCGCTATCCAGCTCGGGCGCGCGTGCCGTCTTGCGCACCAGTTCCAGCGCCGCTTCCAGCTCGCGGGCGTTGGCCTCGAAGCGTTCGCGGTTGAGGGTGTAGCCTTGGGTCAGGTGTTGCTTGAGTACTTGATTGGCCCATTGCCTGAAGCGTGTGCCCTCGCGCGATTTGACCCGGTAGCCCAGCGAGATGATCACGTCGAGGTTGTAAAAGGCTACAGGCTTGTCGGAGCCGGCAATGTGCAGATTTTGCACATTGCTTTCACGCTCCAGCTCGCCCTCGGCGAATACATTGCGAATATGCCGGCCGATCACTGTACGGTCACGACCAAACAGCACGGCCAGTTGTTCCTGTCTCAGCCAGACACTGTCGTGCTCGACGGTGACGGCGATCTGGCCGTTGGCGCTTTCATAGATCGCAATTTCGCTGTTCATGCTCGTGCTCCCCAGGTGTTCACTAGCGTTCCAGCGCTTCGGCCAGCACGGCCTTGATCTGGTCACGCAGCTCGCCAATCTCGCCTTGCAGGGCGGCGTAGTTACGCAGCAGCTCGTCCGGGTCGTGGTTGATCTGCTCGCCGATATGCGGGTTCTTGCAGTCCAGGTTCCAGTTGCGCGCCTTGATCTCGTCCAGGCTGACCTTCCAGGCGAACTCGTTCTCCACCCGTGCGGCAAAGCCATCGGCCTCGTTGCCCCACCATGCTTCTTCGACGGCGAACTCTTCAAGGCGCATGGGCTTGGTCTTGGAGTAGTTCTTAACGCCTGCCGGGTACTGGTGCTCGTAGAACCACACGTTTTTGGTGGGCGTGCCCTTGGTGAAGAACAGCAGGTTGGTCTTGATGCCGGTGTAGGGGTTGAACACGCCATTGGGCAGGCGAACGATGCTGTGCAGGTTGCATTCGGTCAGCAGTTTTTCCTTGATGCGGCTCTTGATGCCTTCACCGAACAGAAAGCCATCGGGCAGCACCACGGCGGCGCGGCCGCCGTCCTTGAGCAGGTGCATGATCAGCACCAGAAACAGGTCGGCGGTTTCGCGGGTGCGGAAGGCCGCGGGGAAGTTGCTCTCGATGCCGTCTTCTTCCATGCCGCCGAACGGCGGGTTGGCGACGATGCAATCGACCCGTTCGCTCGGCCCCCAACTGATCAAGGGGCGGCCCAGGGTGTTGT
Organism: Pseudomonas sp. 8Z; assembly: GCF_902506535.1. Classification (GTDB taxonomy): domain Bacteria; phylum Pseudomonadota; class Gammaproteobacteria; order Pseudomonadales; family Pseudomonadaceae; genus Aquipseudomonas. The sequence continues at coordinate 1,569,500 of NZ_LR733827.1, read as the reverse complement.
CGTGCTTGATCTGGCTGGGCACTTCGATGCCGTGCAGGATCATGTTGGTGGTAGCAAGCAGGTGCGGCAGCGGCTTTTTCTCCACGCCGAAGATGCTGGCTTGCAGCACGCGCTCGTCGTCGGCGGTATTGGCGTAGCGATTGCGCTTGTGCTCGATGGCGCAGGTGAGGAAGCCGCCAGTGCCGCATGCCGGATCCATGACCTTCTCGTGCAACTTGGGGTCGACCATACGCACCATGAACTCGGTGACCGGGCGTGGGGTGTAGAACTCGCCGGCATTGCCGGCGTTCTGCAGGTCGCGCAGCAGTTGCTCGTACATGTCGCCGAAGGCGTGACGCTCCTGCGCCTTGTTGTAGTCCACGCCTTCCTGGATCTTGTTGATCACTTGGCGGATGAGTTGGCCGGACTTCATGTAGTTGTAGGCATCCTCGAACACGCCGCGCACCACGTAGGCCGCCGGGGTGGTGCTGTATTCGTGGAGGTTCTGCAGTTGCGGGAACAGGTTGTTGTCGATGAAGTGCTTGAGCTCATCGCCAGTGATGCCTTCCGGGTTGGCTGCCCAGGTGCGCCAGCGGCAACTGTCGGGCAGCGGCGAGCGGTAGTCGCCATTCATCAGTTCCCATTCCAACTCGCGGTCATCGAAGATCTTGAGAAACAGCATCCACACGAGCTGGCCAATGCGCTGCGCGTCGCCGTCGACGCCGACGTCCTTGCGCATGATGTCCTGGATGGATTTGATGGTGCTGGAGATAGACATGGTGGCTTACACAACTAATTCAGGGGAATGGCAATCTTTGCGGGGCGGCAAAGTAAGACGGGAGGTATCAAAGCTCAGCGGCACGTTTGTGTTGGCCACATCTTCGAGAAAGTTTTGGTAGCGGTAGTCACGTGCGAAGTAGGAAAAAGACTTGAGCCGGTAATAGCGTTCCGCACTCATGTAGCGCTGGCTGATTTCGCGTGAGACCGCCAAAGCGCGTTCGTGATTCATCTGTGGGCTGAGATCAAGGTGGTTCACGCCCAGGCAAGGCGAGTGGCTGAGCGAGGCGCCAAAAGCGGCGAGTTCACTCAGATAACTTGCGCTCTCCTCGGGCCAGCCATAAGCGATGACCGGCCCAACTGAGACGCCATAGAACTGATCTCTGCGGGCATCCAGCCAGTGGAGCGTTTCAGCCACGGTGTCATCGGTCTCGCCGGCGAACAGCAGCAGATTCACTTTGACCTTGATGCCATTGGCGGCACAAGCCTCCAGTAAGCGGGAGGCTCTGTCCAAGTAGCCTTGTGGCTTCTTACTTTTCTGCATCCGCTGCAACTGTTGAGGGCTGGCACTCTCCAGCCCCAGATCAAGAATCGTCAGGCCTGTGGCTGCAAGATGTGGCATCAGCTCCGGGCGGATATTGTCGACACGTCCCTCACTTCGCCAGCGCAGCTTCAGCCCAGTCTCGGTGAGTACCTTGGAAAAATCATCGACCCAAGGCCGTGTGGGGACAAACATCGAGGCTTCAAAATACGGTGTCATTTCGATCAGGTTGTCATGCAGCAAGGTCGCTGTAAGCTCCTCCACTACTTGCCTGGCAGGTTTGAGTGGCTGAAGGCGCTCGCTACGTTCCTGGCAGAAATTACAGCCCATGCCGCAGCCGCGTGAAACTTCGATGCTGGGCTGGTAGAGCTCGCGTTGATGTAGCAGCCGATAATCCAGTGTCGAGCTTTGTGGCGCCGGACTCCCTAATAGCAGTCCGGCTGCATTTCGCGCGCCGCCCAATAACTCGACGATCTGACTCTCAGCCAAGCCAGATATCACACGGTCTGCTAGTAGTAGTAGGGTTTTGAGGCGCTCTGGGTTATCACCCACAACCCAGCGTCCCCCGACAATGAAGCGTATCAAGGGATAACGTGCTTTAGCCTGTTGCATGAAAAGGTTGGCCCACTCTACTGCATAGAAGCTGGGCAGCGAGATGAGCACCGGTAACGAGTCGTTCAACCCCAGGCGCTCAGCCTCCAGAAACAGCGCCTCTGGCCGATCGAAATGCCCGTGAAGCACTACCGGGTCGAAGCCATGGCGATGCAGAACCGTCGCCAGAGAAAGCAAACCGTAGTTCAGATATTGATGGCGGCGGTTGATGGGGGTATCTGCTTTTTTGACTTGTAGCTGCCCCGCACTGATGCAAAACACTCGACTCATTGAGCACGCTCATAGATGGCTTGCTCCAGGTCGTATACCGCCGCCTTGAAAGATGACCTCCCTCCAAACGCCCTGACCAGCTCCATCGGCGCTCCGATTTGCCGGAACGGGTCGAGTTGGAGAATGCGGATGTCTTCGATGTGCTCGATGCCGGTGTCGGCGTATTTGTCGAGCAAGGCTTCCAGCACCTGGCGGGCGGCGCCGGAGTATCTGGCGAAGTAGTTGCGCTTCTTCACCTGCTCGGCGCGCTCCTTGCGGGTCAGCGGCGGCTGGTCGAAGGCGATGTGGCAGATCAGGTCGAAGGGGTCGAGGGCCTGGCCGCGCTTGGCCTCGACTTCTTCGGCCAGTGCTTCCCACATCACGCCCTGGGCGGCGAGTTCGTCGATGATGGCTTTCTTCTGCTCGGCACTGCTCCACAGGCGCAGAAAGTCATCGAGCGAGGCGAACTGCTTCTGCACGCAGGTGCGGGTGTAGTCGCGCAGCGATTCGGTGATTAGCTTGCCGTCCGGCCCGTAGTACTGCACGCGCTCGGCGATGACGTAGATCGGTACGCTGTCGATCACGTACTTGATGCGCTTTTTACCGCTCTCGTCGCCGTCGTCGGTTTCGCCTTCATCGGGCAGCCAATCGCCACCGTCGACGATGCCGTCTTCATCGTCCAGCGGGCTGTCTGGCGGCACGGGCGTTGCGTTACCTTCGGGGTTGTAGATCACCACCGGCTCGCCATCGAAGGCGGGGTCGGCGAACAGTTCGGTGGCTTTCTTGAAGTCCATGATGGTGAACCAGTACTTGCCGTAATCCTCGTTGATGCGCGTGCCACGGCCGATGATTTGTTTGAACTCGGTCATGGACTTGATGTGCTGGTCGAGCACGATCAGCTTGCAGGTCTGGGCATCCACGCCGGTAGTCAGCAGCTTGCTGGTGGTGGCGATTACTGGGTAGCGCTGTTCGGGGTTGATGAAGTTGTCCAGCTCGGCCTTGCCTTCCTGGTCATCGCCGGTGATGCGCATGACGTACTTGCGGTTTTCGGCGATGCGCTCGGGGTTGAGGTTGAACAGCGCTGAGCGCATGCGTTCGGCATGGTCGATGTCATCGCAGAAGATGATGGTCTTCTGGTACGGGTCAGTGGCCTTGAGGAACTCGGTGACCTTGGCCGCCACTGTCCAGGTGCGTGCTTCGATGACCAGGTGGCGATCCATGTCCTTGAGGTCGTAGATGCGGTCTTCGATCAGTTCGCCGTTCTTGTCACGCATGCCTTTGGGCGGGCGCCAGCCTTGCAGGTCTTTGTCGAAGTCGATGCGTACCACCTTGTAGGGCGCGAGGAAGCCGTCTTCGATGCCTTGCTTGAGGCTGTAGCTGTACACCGGCTCGCCGAAGTAGGTGCTGCTGGAAACCTCCTTGGTTTCCTTGGGCGTGGCGGTGAGGCCGATGTGGGTGGCGCTGGAGAAGTAGTCGAGTATCTCGCGCCAGGCAGAGTCGGCAGCGGCGCTGCCGCGATGGCATTCGTCGATGATGATGAGGTCGAAGAACTCGGGCGAGAACTGCTTGTAGATGTTCTTGTCTTCTTCGGCGCCTGTGACGGCCTGGTACAGCGACAGGTAGATCTCGTAGGACTTGTCGATCTGTCGCTTGGCGATCTTGGTCATCGCCGGGCCGAAGGGTTTGAAGTCCTTGGTCTTGGTCTGGTCGACCAGGATGTTGCGGTCGGCGAGAAAGAGGATGCGTTTCTTCTGCCCGGACTTCCACAGGCGCCAGATGATCTGGAAGGCGGTGTAGGTCTTGCCGGTGCCGGTGGCCATCACCAGCAAGATGCGATCCTGCCCGCGTGCGACGGCCTCGACCGTGCGGTTGATGGCGTTCATCTGGTAATAACGCGGCGTATGGCCCGAGCCGTCGTCGTAGTACGGCGCCTGAGCCTTCTGCCGGGCCGGGGCATCGAGGCCCTTCCACTGGCAATAGCGTTGCCAGAGTTCGTCCGGGCTGGGGAATTGGTCGAGGCTCAGCGCGGTTTCCACTTGGCTGCCGGTGCCGCTGCGGTCATGGAAGAGAAAGCCATCGCCGTTGCTGGAGAACACGAAGGGCACGTCGAGTGATTCGGCATAACCGAGCGCCTGCTGCATACCGGAGCCCAGGGAGTGCTTGTTGTCCTTGGCTTCGATGACGGCGATGGGCAGGTTGGGTTGGTGATAGAGGATGTAGTCGGCGCGGCGTGCTTCGCCACGGCTGTGCAGCTTGCCGCGCACGATGATGCGGCCCTTGGTGAAGCTGACTTCTTCGCGCACTTGTTTGTGCAGATCCCAGCCCGCAGCGGTGATGGCGGGGGTGATGTATTTGCTGCAGATGTCGCGCTCGGAAAGCGATTTTTTGTCCATGACCTGCTACGTCCTTATGGCGTGCCGTGGACTTTACCAGAGCCGAATGCAGGCATGGCGCCAGTATCACTCTGCGAGGCGGTCTCATGGTTGAAGCTGGGGGCGAATGTTGGCGGAAAACAGGCATAAAAAAGCCGGCTTGTGGCCGGCTTTTAGGAGGTGTCAGGGCTTACTTCTGGTAAGCCGCGACTGCCTTGTTGATCAGGCTACGAGCGTCTTCAGCGCCGCCCCAGCCTTCTACTTTTACCCACTTGCCCTTCTCCAGATCCTTGTAGTTCTCGAAGAAATGCTTGATCTGTTCGATCAGCAGCGCGGGCAGGTCGGTGTATTCCTGAACGTCTTTGTAGAGAACGGTCAGTTTGTCGTGCGGTACGGCAACCAGTTTGGCATCGCCGCCGGCTTCATCGCTCATGTGCAGGACGCCAACCGGACGGGCGCGGATTACCGAGCCTGGCGCAACCGGGTAAGGGGTCACGACCAGCACGTCGAGGGGGTCACCGTCGTCGGCCAGGGTGTGCGGGATGAAGCCGTAGTTGGCCGGGTAGAACATCGGGGTGGCCATGAAACGATCGACCATCAGGCAATCGCTGTCATGGTCAATTTCGTATTTGATCGGCGCGTGGTTGGCCGGGATTTCGATGGCAACGTAGATGTCGTTCGGCAGGTCTTTGCCAGCCGGGATCTTGCTGTAGCTCATGGGGGAACTCCCAGGGAGGGCCAAAAAAGTGGGGCGCATTATAGGCATATTCGTAATGCGTTACTACGTCAGCCTGCTCAGCCATTGGTCGCGGTTTCGACCTTTTGATAGTCAGGGTGTTCCACCTGCAATCGCTGTAAGCGCGCCAGGCTGTCCTGGCGGTAGAACAGCGCCAGTTGCCGATAAACCTCGGGGAAGGCGTCTGCCAGCAGATCCGGTGCGCTGAAGAAGTATTCGCTGGTTACGGCGAAGAACTCCGCAGGGTCTTCGGCGGCGTAGGGATCGATGGCGGTCTCGGCGTCGGGGGCGGCATCCAGTTCGGCGTTGAGAACGTCATAGGCGCTTTGCATTGCCTGCGCCCAATCCTGCACGCGCATGTTGCCGTGTAGCGGCGGCAGGCCATTGGCGCCGCCTTCGAGCATGTCCAGCTTGTGCGCCAGTTCGTGGATCACCAGGTTGTAGCCTTCCCAGCCGCCGCTGCTTTCGACGCCGGGCCAGGCGAGGATCACCGGGCCTTGCTGCCAGGCTTCGCCGCTACGCTCATCGTCCCATTCGTGTTCGATACCGGCAGCGTCGCGGTGGCGCTGCGGGCTGAGGAAGTCGCCGGGGTAGAGGACGATTTCGTGAAAGCCCTGATACCAGTCCAGATCGCCCAGGTGCAGCAGCGGCAGTTGCGCCTGCACTGCCAGCAGCAGGCGTTCGACCGGGCCGAGTTCGACACCAGGCAGGGCGGTGAGGTGTTTGTCGTGCAGAAACAGCACGGCGCGTTCACGCAGGTGTTGCAGTTCGGTTTCGTCCAGGCCGTCGAGAATCGGCAGGCGCTGGCGCACTGCGGCCCACTGCTCGGGCGTGACAGGGTTGCGTTCGAGGGTGCGGCGACGGCGCCAGGCCTTGAGTGACCACATGGGGAGTGCTTCGCGCTGGAAAACCCGGCCACATTAAGGGCGTTGGCTGCTTGCGGCAAGCCAGCGCCCGGCAGGCATCTCAGTCTTCGCTGATGGGCAGGACGTAGTTCTTGAATTGCTCGTCTTCGCGAAAGCCGATGGACTCGTAAACCTTCTGCGCCACCTCGTTATCACGGCTGGTGGCCACGCGCATGCGTACAGCGTTGGTTTCCTTGGCCATCTGTTTGGCGGTATGCAGCAGGCGGTCGGCGACCAATTGGCGGCGGGCCTCTTCGGCGACATAGATGTCATTGAGGATCCACACGCGCTTGAGCGAGAGCGAGGAGTAGCTGGGGTAGAGCTGGCAGAAGCCGAGCAGCTTGTCTTCGTCGTCGGGCATGGCCAGGTAGATCACCGATTCCTTGCGGCGCAGGCGCTTTTCGAGGAATTTGCGCGACGACTCCGGGTAGGGCAGTTCGTTGTAGAACTCGCGGTATTTGACGAACAGCGGGGTCAACAGGTCCAGGTGCTCCAGGGTGGCTTGGACGATACGCATGGCGGGCCTCGGCTTCTGTAATGGTATGTGTCGATCCAGCGGGCGTTTCGATGCTGCCTCAAAGCGGATTGAAAGCGCAATCCAAGCGAGCGTTTGAATTTCTCGCTGGCAACTTGCCGAACTCGCCTGTGTCAGAGAGCAGAGCCGTAGCGCTGTGCTAACCTGCGGCGATTGTTTCAAGGCCCCGTGCGGGCGGTTTTCGAGGACATCCATGCACATCCACATTCTCGGTATCTGCGGCACCTTCATGGGGTCGCTGGCCGTTCTGGCCAAGGAACTCGGCCATCGTGTCACCGGCTCTGATGCCAATGTTTACCCCCCCATGAGCACCCAGCTCGAAGCCCAGGGCATCGAGCTGATGCAGGGCTATGATCCGGCGCACCTGCAACCGGCGCCCGATCTGGTGGTGGTGGGCAATGCCATGAGCCGTGGCAACCCAGCGGTGGAATACGTGCTGAACCAGGGCTTGCCTTATGTGTCCGGCCCGCAGTGGCTGGCCGATCACGTATTGCAGGGGCGTTGGGTGCTGGCGGTGGCTGGCACTCACGGCAAGACCAGCAGTTCGAGCATGCTGGCTTGGGTGCTGGAGCATGCCGGGATGAGCCCTGGCTTTCTGATTGGCGGCGTGCCGCAGAACTTCGGCATTTCCGCACGGCTGGGTGGTACGCCATTCTTCGTGGTCGAGGCTGACGAGTACGACAGCGCCTTCTTCGACAAGCGCAGCAAGTTCGTTCACTACCGCCCGCGTACGGCGATCCTCAATAATCTTGAGTTCGATCACGCAGATATCTTCCCCGATCTGGCGGCAATCGAGCGGCAGTTCCACCATCTGGTGCGTACCATTCCAGGCCAGGGGCTGGTGATTCATCCAGCCAGCGAAACCGCGCTGGCGCGGGTGATTGAGATGGGCTGCTGGACGCCGGTGCAGACCACCGGTGAGGGCGGTCAGTGGCAAGCGCGCTTGCTCAGCGCTGACGGCTCGCGCTTCGAGGTGAGCTTCGACGGTAAGGTCGAAGGCACCGTGCAGTGGAATCTGACCGGTCAGCACAATGTCGCCAACGCCCTGGCCGTGCTCGCTGCCGCCCGGCATGTCGGCGTGGTGCCGGCGTTGGGCATCGAGGCGCTGGGTTTGTTCGTCAACGCCAAGCGGCGTATGGAAAAGGTCGCTGAGGTGAATGGCGTGACGGTTTTCGACGACTTCGCCCACCATCCGACGGCGATTGCCACCACGCTCGATGGCCTGCGCAAACGCGTCGGCGACGATACTCAGGTGATTGCGGTGATCGAGCCACGCTCCAATTCGATGAAGCTCGGCGCCCACCGCGACGGCCTGGCCGAATCTGCCGCGCAGGCCGATGCGGTGTTCTGGTACGCGCCACCTAATCTTGGTTGGGACCTGGCCGCCACTGTGGCGCAGGCATCTAACCCGACGCAGGTGTGCGATTCGCTGGAATCGATCATCGATGGCGTAAAGGCCCTGGTGCGGCCTGGCACCCAGGTGGTGATCATGAGCAACGGCGGTTTCGGTGGGTTGCACGGCAAACTGGCCAAGGCCCTGGCCTGAGCGGCTAGCTAGGTTGTAGGGCGGGTGAAGCCCGCCAAGTGTGGCAAGTCGGCGGGTTACACCCGCCCTACGGGCTGGGCCAAGGCCCTGGTCTGAGCGGCTAGCTGGGTTGTAGGGCGGGTGAAACCCGCCAAGTGTGGAAAAACGGCGGGTTGTCCCCGCCCAACGGAGCATCGATGAGCGGTCCCGAACGTATTACTTTGGCCATGACGGGCGCTTCCGGCGCGCAATATGGGCTGCGTCTGCTCGATTGCCTGGTGCAGGAGGAGCGCGAGGTGCACTTCCTGATCTCCAAGGCCGCGCAATTGGTGATGGCCACCGAAACCGATGTGGCCCTGCCAGCCAAACCGCAGGCCATGGCGCAGTTTCTCACCGAATACACCGGCGCCGCGCCGGGGCAGATTCGCGTCTACGGCAAGGAAGACTGGATGGCGCCCGCCGCCTCCGGTTCCGGCGCGCCGACCGCGATGGTGGTGGTGCCATGCAGCACCGGCACTCTGTCGGCGATAGCCACGGGGGCTTGCAACAACCTGATCGAACGCGCCGCCGATGTGGCGCTGAAGGAGCGTCGTCAGTTGATTGTGGTGCCGCGTGAGGCGCCGTATTCGAGCATTCATCTGGAGAACATGCTCAAACTGTCGAACCTTGGCGTGACCATTCTGCCGGCCTCGCCTGGTTTCTATCACCAGCCGCAGACGCTCGATGATCTGGTGGATTTCGTCGTTGCGCGCATCCTCAACTGCCTGGGCATTCCCCAGGACATGCTGCCACGCTGGGGTGAGCATCATATGGTGTCCGATGACTAACGCCATGCGTCTGGCTGCCTGTGCAATGGCGTTGTTGAGCCTGACGGGCTGCGCCACCGTACGCACCCTGGATGCGGCCAAACCTGGTGCGCCGGTGGTGTACGCCGGTACTCGTCTGGACTGGTACGCGATCAAGGGCGGCTGCTGCCCGATGGATCGTTTTGGTGCCGAGGCGCCGATTTATCCGGGGTTGGATCTACCGGGTAGTGCGCTGCTCGATACCCTGTTGCTGCCTTTGTCGTTGGCTGCGGCGCTGGGTGTGAACCTGGGTGTCAGTGGTGGGCTGTAACGCGGATCTGCGGGGGGCAAATGGTGAGGTTTGGCGCGCTGTCCCCCGATAGCACTCGGGCTAGGAGTTGAGCGGCCATCTGGCTTTAGTGGGCTTCGGTTTCCACTTCCTGGCATACATCGATCCACTCGGCATCTACCAGTTCGGCCATGCGTTGCGGGGCGATACGCACGGCGCTGTGAGTGGCGCCGGCGGCGGGCAGCACTTCGTCAAAGGCCAGTAGCGAGCGGTCGCAGTACACGCTCAAGGGAGTGGCCAGGCCGAACGGGCAGACGCCCCCGACCGGGTGGCTGGTCAGCTCGATCACTGTCTGTGCATCGAGCATGCGTGCCTTGGCGCCGAAGCATTCCTTCATCTTGCCGTTGTCGATGCGGGCGTCACCACGGGTGACGATTAGCACGTCACGCTGTGCGATGCAAAAGGCTAGGGTCTTGGCGATCTGCCCCGGTTGCACGCCATGTGCCTCGGCGGCCAGGGCCACCGTGGCGGTGCTGGATTGCAGTTCGATGATCGCGATGTCGGGCGCCTTGGCGGCGAAGAAGGCGCGAACAGAAGCCAGGCTCATGAAACGGTTCCCCAGTGACTGTCGTGGCCGCAGTCAGCTTCCCGCTGCCCTGGCGCAGCCCATCCTGGAGCACCGTTGTGGTCGTGACCACGGCTTATGAAGCGGCCATGCTGCGCGTGAGGCGCGCTCTGCGTCAAGGGGCGTTACGGTCGGGTTACAGACAGATGCGCTATTTTCATGACCTCATCCGCCCCATAATGCGGTTTTTCGTCGCAGTTAACGCTATGCGGCGTTTTCATGGCTCAGCGTTCGCTAGGCGCTCGACCTTCACGGGTGGCTTGCTCTGGTTTATGGCGCTTCGTCGCCATCCTCATCAAGGTTATCGCCGCGGAAGGCGGCAAAGCACTTGAGCGGGTGGCTGCCGTTGGTATCAGTGAGCGTCCAGATGTCGTTTTGTGCATCGTGCGTGGCGGCGCGCACAGCGCTCAGGCTGAATTGCCAGCGACGTGTGGTGCGACCGTCGATGCATTCGATCCACAGCACGGGCTGCTCGGCATCGGCGTCGGTTTTTTGCGACAGCTCATCGTCCAGCTCGAACTGCCAGGCGTGCAGACCGTCGATTTCCAGCATGTCGGCGTTTTGCAGTGCGTCGATCAGATTGCTCATGGCGTCAGCGTCCCAGGCGGCGTAAGTCGGCGGATTCGATCACGCGCGTGCCGTTCTCTTCTTCCAGCGCCAGGCGCCAGAGGGCGCGGGCCAGAACGCTGGCGTCGATGCCGCGGTATTTGCCCGGCAGCCAGCGCAGCAGCGGTGCGGCCAGGCGTTCGCCCAGGCGAAACTCGCGGCGTGCGCCGAGCAGCAGGGAGGGGCGGGCGATGGTCAGTTGTGGCCAGTCCATGGCTTTTAGCGCGCCTTCGGTTTCACCTTTGACGCGGTTGTAGAACACCGAGGATTGCGGGTCGGCGCCGAGTGCGCTGATCACCACCAGGTGGCGCGCGCCCAGTTCGCGTGCGCGGCGGGCGAAGGCCAGCACCAGATCGTGGTCGACGGCGCGGAAGGCCTCTTGCGAGCCCGCTTGTTTGAGGGTGCTGCCCAGGCAGCAGAAGGCGGTGTCCACGGGGCCGCTGAGGGTGCTCAGTAACTGGTCGAGGTCGCCGAGGGGATTTTCCAGGTGCGGATGGCTGGCCAGCGGACGGCGCGTCGGCGCCAGGACGCGGGCGACCGTGGGTTCGCTGAGCAGGCGATCGAGCAGGTATTCGCCGGTGAGGCCAGTGGCCCCTGCGATCATGATGTGCTGTGGGGTCAGATGCATTCGAGTCTCTCTTGTCCGTTAGCGCTGAGCTTAGTCGTTTGCAGGTGTGCTGGCCACGGCGCTCAAGGCGCGTTCGGCTTGACTCTGACGCAGGTTGCGCCATTGCTGGAGCACTTCGCGAGGCGCCCAGATCTGCGGTTCGGAAGGTTCGAAGCCGTCGCTCTGCTCGCGCTCGGCGACGCGTTCCTTGGCCAGTTCGAAGGCGCGTTCGAGGTTGTCTGTTTCGCCGAGGGCTTCGGCGAATAGGGCGCGGCCAAAGTAGGTGAAGTCGTTATCCTCACTGCAGCCGAAGGACACTCGGTCGGCCCGTGCGGCGGTCATGATCAGGGTTCTGTCATCCTTCAATGGCGGGATGAAACCGCCGGAGTAGCAGGCGGAGATCACCACCACTTTGTCGCGATCTTTCAGCGGTGCGAGCACGGCGGCCAGTTCGCTGGCTGGCAGGTCGGCGAGCTGCAGGCGGGGTTGGTCGAGATTTAGCTCGTGGTGACGGGAGCCGTGGCTGGTCAGGTAGATGAACACCAGGTCTTCGGGGCCGCTACGCTCGGCGATGGCTTTGACTGCGCGGGCGAGGTTCTCGCGCGTGGCCAGTGGGCGGTCGGCGAGGTGGTCGCGGTGGTTGACCAGGGTGATGTTGCCGTAGGCACCGAAGCGTTCGCGTAGCAGGCGGGCGACATAGTCGGCTTCACGCATGAACACGCTCTGTTTGCCGTCGCCAGCGAGGGTCAGGGCGTAAAGTTCGCGCTGTGGTGTCGAATTTGGCAGCGCCGCGATGGCGGTATCGAGCAGGCGGCCTTGGTTGAGCAGGCCTTGTTCGAGGCTGTCTGGCAGTAGGTGGCCCTCGGCGTCGCGGATCAGGCGGCCGCGTTGCCAGGTGCCCGCCAGGCGCGTGCCATCGGCCTGATCCAGGCGGCCCTCGCCACTGTATTGACCTGCCGAGAAGTGGCCCTGGTAGACGCTGCCATCAGCCAGCGTCAGGAGACCTTCACCTTCGTAGCGCCAGTCCTCGAACTGGCCCAGGTAGCGGCTGCCGTCGGCACCGATATATTCGCCAGAGCCTTGCATCGAGCCGTCGACGAACTCGCCTGCCCAGACCTCGCCGTTGCCGCTTTGATAGCGTCCCTTGCCGTGGAATTGGCTGTTCTGGAAACCGCCGCTGTAGGTGTCGCCGTCGCCGCTGGTGTAGCTGCCCTGGCCGTTGAGCTGCCCCTGGCTGAACTGGCCACTGTACTGGTTGCCGTAGCCATCTTTGCGTACGCCCTGGCCCTCGGGTTGGCCGTTGACGAACTGGCCCTGGAAGCTGCTGCCGTCGCTGAGTGTTAGCGTACCCAAGCCGTTGAATCGGTCGTTGCTAAATTCCCCCTGGTAACGCTGCCCGGCCTGTTCCAGCACGCCTTCGCCATGGAATCGGTTGCGCGCGAAGGCGCCTTCGTAGCGGCTGCCGTCGCTGTAGGTGAGCGTACCCTGGCCGTGAAACATGCCTTCGTGAAACTCGCCCTGGTAATGCTCGCCACCTGGCCCTTGCCATTCGCCGGTGCCTTCCAGCAGGCCGTCCTTGAACTGGCCGACGAACCAACTCCCGTTGCGGTAGTCGAGTCGACCTGGGCCTTGTAGCAGGCCGTTCACCACTTGCCCTCGGTACTGTCCGCCGTCTGGTAGCACGGCATTGGGCGGCAGCACCTGGCGCACGTCGTCGCAGGCGACGAGCAGCAAGCTCAGGCAAAGGGGCGCAAGGCGCAGGGGCGTTGAGAACATGGTGGACATCCGAGTCGAAAGCAACGACACGCAGTATGCCCCATGCATGGGCGTTCTTGCTCTAGCCGAGCACGATTGAGGCGGCGGGCCAGGCAGGCCCGCCGCAGCGGATCAGACGAAGCAGAGGGTCAGCGGTTCGGCGATATAGGCCGGTTTCTCCTGGCCTTCGATCTCCAGTACGGCGCGGGCCTTGAGCAACCATTGGCCAGGGTTTTTTTCGTTGGCGTCGGTCAGGGTCACGACTAGGCGCACGCGCGAATCCACCTTCACCGGCTGGATGAAGCGCACGCTGTCCATGCCGTAGTTGACGGCCATTTTCAGGCCTTGCGGCAGCACCATGATGTTTTCCATCAGCATGGGGATCAGCGACAGCGAGAGAAAACCGTGGGCGATGGTGCTGCCAAACGGGGTGTGCTTGGCCTTTTCCGGGTCGACGTGGATGAACTGGTGGTCGCCGGTACACTCGGCGAACTGGTTGATGCGTTGTTGGTCGATGGTCAGCCAGTCGGACTTGCCGAGCTCCTTGCCGATGTGATCCTTCAGTTCTGCTACGGGTACTAAGGGCATGATTCCTCCTTGAGGACGCAGGTGTCGTGAAACTGCTGCAGCCTAGATCAGCATGGGGGCGGCAGCCGGTCAAGTGTGCCTAGGTGGACTGAATGACGCGGCATAGGCCAGCCTGCATAAGCAAGAGCGGGGCCGATACCGCAGCATCGGGCCTATAATGGCCGCCATCTCATCAAGGATGAGCGCACGCCTGTGTTCAGGCCGCTGCCGGTTATCGTCTGTCGTTCGGAGAATAGATTCATGCTGCTTCGCGGCTTGTCCTGGCTGGTGTTGTGCCAGCTACTCGGTACTGCCCTCAATGTGTTGTTACTGCCCATGCTGCCGGGGCCGATCATCGGCATGCTGCTGCTGTTCGTGTTTCTCATGCTGCGTGGCGAAGTGGGCGAGCCGCTCAGTGTCGCCTCCAGCAGTCTGCTCAAATACCTGCCGTTGATTCTGGTGCCCCCTGCTGTGGGGGTGATGGCTTATGCCAGTGATATCGCCGCTGACTTCTGGTCGGTAGCCGGTGCCTTGTTGCTTTCACTGCTACTGTCGGTAGCTTTCGCCGGTTGGTTGATGCAAAAACTGATCGAGCGCCAGCAACGCCGGGAGGACGCATGAGTCCCGATTGGCAGGGCGCCTGGCTGGCGCTGACGCATCACCCGTTGTTCGGTATCGGCATCACCCTGGGGGCCTATCAGTTGGCCATGGCCGCCTATGAACGCACGCGCTGGGTCTTCCTGCAGCCGGTGCTGGTGTCCATGCTGACAGTCATCACCATCCTCTTGCTCAGCGGCCTGAGCTTTGCCGAATACAAGAACAGCGTGGCCGCGCTGACCCTGTTGCTGGGCCCTGCGACGGTGGCGCTGGCTGTGCCGCTGTATCTGAATCTGCGGCGTATTCGCCAATTGTTCTGGCCGATCATCCTGACTCTGGCGCTGGCCGGTACTTTTGCCACCGTCATGGGGGTGGGCCTGGCCTGGGTGTTCGGTGCCGAGCCGGTCATGCTGATGAGTATGGCGCCGAAGTCAGTGACCTCGCCGATAGCCATGCTGGTGGCTGACCAAATCGGCGGTATCGCCGCTCTGGCGGCGGTGTTCGTGATGATCACCGGGGTCATTGGCGCCATTGTCGGGCCTACCATCTTGCGTCTGTGCCGCGTGCATCATCCGGCTGCCCAGGGCTTGGCGCTGGGCATCACCGCGCATGCCGTGGGCACGGCGCGGGCTCTGCAGGACAGCGATGAAAGTGGCGCCTTCGCTGCGCTGGCCATGAGCCTGATGGGGGTGATTACCGCCGTCTTGCTGCCTCTGGGCGTCGCGCTGCTAGTGTGAGTTGGCCGTTCGTCTCTGGCACACTGCGCAGCACCGATACGTTGCGCAAGGCCGCCTACCGATGAACCTGCCTTTATTTCCGCTCAATACCGTGCTGTTTCCTGCTTGCATGCTCGATTTGCAGATATTCGAGGCGCGTTATCTGGACATGATCAGCCGCTGTATGAAGCAGGGTAGCGGCTTCGGCGTGGTGTGCATCGTCGAGGGGCAGGAGGCCGGCGAGGCGGCCAGTCAGTTCGCCGCCATCGGCTGCGAAGCGCTGGTGCGCGACTTCCAGCAGCGCCCCAATGGCCTGCTGGGTATCCGTGTCGAGGGTGGCCGGCGTTTTCGCGTCGAGCGGGCCCAGGTTCTGCCAGATCAGTTGACCATCGCCGACGTGCACTGGCTGGACGAGCAGAGCGATTACCCGCTGCTGCCCGAGCATGCCGATCTGGCCGCGCTGCTCACGGCGCTGGCCGAGCATCCACTGGTCTCCGGTCTCGGTATGGCTAGTTTGGTCGATGGCCAGCAGCAACTGGCCAACCAGCTAGCCTACTTGTTGCCGCTGGAACCCGCGCAGAAGCTGGAACTGCTGCAGCAGGGCGACCCGACACTGCGTCTGGAGCGCCTGCAGGTGCTGTTGGAGCGCCTGCAGGGCGACGCTTAGTTTCAGTAGCTGTAGCGCAACAGGGTGGCGGAGAGCTGCCAGGTGACCATGGCACCGAACAGCGCTGCGCATATGCTCAGCACCAGCCACCATACCCTCGGCGGTAACGGCTGCAGCAGTGTTGTGCGCTGGGTCAGGGTCAGACTCAAGGCGCAGCACGTCGCTGCGACCAGGGCACCGGCGATGATGTCGCTGGGCCAGTGTACGCCCAGATAAACCCGCGACAAGGCAACGGCCAAGGCTGGCAGGCTGGCGACCAGTAGCCAGGTCAGGCGCGTGCGTGCCGGGCCGCCACGGCCAGCCAGTACGCCCAGGGTGAGAAAAAAGGCGAAGGCTCCTGAACTGTGCCCGCTGGGCAGGCTGTAAGTGTCCAGCGGCTGCAGCAGCACATCCGGTCGCGCGCGCTCCAGTAGATGCTTGAGCCCCGTGGTGGTGACGGAGTTGAGCAGCAGGCTGCAGGCGACGAACAGCCCGGCTTGCCAGCGCCGCACAATCAGCAGCAAGAGTACGAGCACGATGCCGGCGGCAAGTTGTATGTGAAAGTCGCCGAACCGAGTGATCAGCACCACGAACGGATCGAGTGCGGCGCTGCGCTCGCTCTGCACCAAGGTCATCAGACCGCGATCAAGGCTGTCCAGATGGGTGAACCCAATCAGGATGGCCGCCGCCGCGATGGCGCTCAGAACTGCCGCGAGCAGGCTGCTCCAGCGTTGCTCACGCAGGCTGGCCTGCATGATCAGCAACAGCATCACCGCCAGGCAGGCGCTGACGATACCGGCAGCGCTCCAAAAGCCCTCCGGCAAAGGCAAGCGAAGAGCCGCGCCGGTCGCCCATCCGGGCAGCATATAAGCGACGGCCCAACCAGCGGCGGCGATCATGCTGACCAAGATGAAGCGCACCACAGGCATGTCCAGCATGCCGGCTACCAGTGGCAGCATCGGGCGTAGCGGGCCGATGTAGCGGCCGATCAGTAGACTGATGACGCCGTAGCGCTGGAAGTAGCCTTCTGCTCCGCTGAGCCACTGAGGGTGATCGCGCAATACGGGAAGGCCTCTGATGCCTTGGTGAAAGCGCCGGCCCAGCGCGTAGGAAATGGCGTCCCCGAGCAGGCCGCCGACGTAGGCCAGCAGCAAGGTTTGCCACAGCTCCAGGGCGCCACTGCCAGCCAGCACCGCGAGACTGAATAGCACCACGGTACCGGGAATGATGATCCCGGCCACGGCCAGGCATTCCAGGGTCGCGACTATAAAAATGGCCAGCGCCAGCCAGTGTGGGCTGCCTTGCAGCCAGGTGGATAGATTGTCGAACCACTGCATCATGATGGGGCGTACTCCGGCACCAACAGTTGATAGTCGCGTCCTTCGACCTGGCCACGGCGCATTGGGTTGCGCGTGCAGTAGCGTGCATAGGCCGCATCGACGAAACGGTAGGGCAAATGTTCGTCGCGCCCGTGGGCAATGCCCAGGCGCGCGCATTGGATAATCTGCTGCGGCTGTTCGCCGACATCTTCGACAAACAAGCGCGTCAGGTCGAAGCGCTGCGCGTCCCAGTCCGGCACTTTCAGGGCCATGGCCTTGCACAGCAGCGTCTGCCCTGCGCATAGGCGTTCTGCTGGGCGTGCCCGGCCCTGACTGTCTGGATTATTGCGTTGCATAGCGGCAAGGGACTCGGCCCCGCTGATGGCGTCGATCCACGGGTGCCCGGATTTGATCAGTACCGCGTTGCCAGGGCCCTGAGCGCTGAAGTTGAGCGAATCACCCCCGCGCGCGTAGTACATGTAAATGTGCCCGCCATCTGCGAACAGCGCCTTGCGTTTTTCCGTGTAGCCGAGTGAGGCATGGCTGCCTTTGTCGGTCAGGTAATAGGCCTCGGTTTCGATGATTCGCGCGCTGAGCCAGAGGTCGCCGACCCGATGGCGAATCACCTTGCCCAGCAGGTTCTGCGCGACCCGCTGCGCATCACGATCAAAGAAGGCATCGGCCAGCGGCTTGGCTTCGTGCCAGGGCAGAGCAAGGGGCATGGCGTCGGGCATACAGGCTCGCAGTGTCCGCATCAGGGAGCGCGAGCATAGCAATAAGCACCTTAAAAATGCCTGAATAAGGCGATATCCACGCGTTTCTTAAGGTCTAACATGCAGGGTTCTGACCGTGACTGCACCCATGAGTTGCTGACATTGTCCCCAAAAGAGGCATCAATCGATGACGGCCTCATCCTCCACCTCTTCATACTCCATTTGGTGGCGCGTCCATTCCGCAGCAACGGCCGGGTTTTCCAGAATCTGTTGTTCGATCTGCAATGTTTCACGGTACTCACGAGCCTGAGCAGCCATGGTCCATTGCGTCTGCACGCCCAGTACTTCGAGTTCCTGCTTGATGTTGGTAATCCCTAAGCGGAAGAACTCTTTACGCGGATTGACCTTGTTGACCTGCTGCCGCAGGAAGTGGCGATGCAACTGTTTCTCCAGGCCAGGAGCGTCCTCACTGAAGATCATGGCATGCACGTCAAATTCAAAGGGCACGCTGGCATCACCCAGCTCACGAATTCGATCATTAGGCTCCAGACGACGAGTCATGCCGATCTTGAATACGTCCTCACCGAATGAGCCTATGTTCGAGATGACATAGACATGGCCTGTGCGGGTTTGCTGGGCCATCGAGAGGGCCCGCTGGTTCTTTTCCTCTGCTTGGCGCAACTGCTCCTGAAGGGCTGCTAGCTTGGCTTCGAACTCTGCGCGCTGTGCCTCAGATGCTGCAGCAACCTGCGCTTCGACCTTGTCCATAGCCTTGCGTAGGTTTTGCTCTTCTTTGGCCGCTTCTTTGATAGCTCGCTCGTATTCTCGGCGAGCCTTCTCTTCTTCGCGAATCTGCTCACGCAATCTTCGTTGTTCTGCGCGCTCTTGATCACGTATTGCTTGAGCCGTTGCGGCCCAGCGCAACTCCTCCAGGCGAGCCTGCAGGTAGGTTTCAGTGACTCTGGCGTTACGAAATGATGCACCGTTGATATTGACCAAGGCGAACGAGTCTCTGATTTCTTTTTCAAGCGTCCCGTGGTTGTCCGATTTGACCCGAGAAAGGATTGAATCCACCTTGCCATTGAAGGCGTCCGTGACAAATCGGATCGCCGTAGTGCGACGGTTTGCCTCGGCATAGTCACAGATGGCAGCCTGCCCATTCTTCACCATAAGCTTTGATAGCTCGCGAGCATCCTTGAGCTTCTGGCCTGCCTCGGTATACCCAATTTCTTCAGCAAGGTTATCTAGCAAGTGATAAATCGGGATGATGTACGCATCGCCGTAACCTTCGATCTTGTTCTTGATCGCGGCTGCCGCCTCTGTCAATTCCTTCAAACGTCCTGCGGCAGCATAGGCCTCCCCTGCAATCTCTTCTGCTTTTGCATGTGCAGAGTCGACAATTTGCTCGGCCTCAAGCAGCGCGCTCGAAAGTCTTGCTTCCGCTTGCTCCAGGCGCTGGCGAGTGACCTTGAGCATCTCGTCTTTCTGCGATTTGATTTCCTTATCCAGTCGGGCAACCTCAGCCTCCACATCAGTAAGAGCCTGGTAGCGCTCTAGCTGTGCCTGGAGAGTCGCCAGTCTGTTGCCTTGCTCGATGTAGCGCTGAGCAGCTACTCGTGCCTCATCAAGCAATGCCTCGATTTCACGCCGTTGTGCTTCCGTAAGCTCGTTGAGCTGCTTAATGTTGTCTTGCAGATAGCTCCGCTCAAGCAGAAGCGCAGCTCTGGCTTTCTGGTGTTTGGTGCTTTGGATAACGAAATAAATCAGCGCCGCAACGGCGCCGAGGAGGAGAAGTTCCATCTAATGTGGTTCCTTGTGTGCGACTGGCAGTTGAGATTGAGCGTGGGGCGAGCGAATGATGTCATGGTGCCATCTTCAGGGTTTCTAACCAATGATCTTAAATCCGGCGTTCCTAACATGCGGTTTCGATTGCGTTCAGTCGTTAGAAAAGGTGGTTCGCTCTGCTGCGTGGCTGGTATGCCAGGCTATTGCTCGCTGAGTTCTTGCAGGCGCCTTGCTACATCGGTCGTCAGTGACTGATAGGCCGCGTCAGCAGCAAAGCCTGGTTGTCTGAGCGTTTCGGCCTAGGCCTGTCCTGCTTGTCGGCTCTAAGTGCATACAGGTGTCGTAGATTATTCGGTTGCTTGCCCATGTGGAGTGGTTGCCGCCCTGGCGTTGCCAATCCAACGGGCTTGCAAAGCGCATATCACGACCGCTTGCCGGGCGTGGCTGTGCGGCGAGGCCCAGGCCCGCTATAATCAGCCCCTTTTTTCAACTGCCAGACCTCCGCCGCCATGACCGAGTCCGTGCACGACTATATGACCCGCCTGGGCCAGGCTGCCCGCCAGGCCTCGCGGGTGCTCGCTCGGGCCAGCACCGCGCAGAAGAATCGCGCCTTGCAGGCCGCCGCCAATGCCCTCGACGCCGCTCGCGTTGAACTTGCCGCCGCCAATGAATTGGATCTGGCCGCCGCGCGCGCCAGCGGCTTGGAACCAGCCATGGTCGACCGTCTGGCGCTGACGCCGAAGGTCATCGACTCGATGATCGAGGGCTTGCGTCAGGTCGCCACGCTGCCTGACCCCATCGGCGAGATCGAAGGTATGCGTTACCTGCCGTCTGGCATTCAGGTGGGCAAGATGCGTGTGCCGCTGGGTGTTATCGGCATCATTTATGAGTCGCGGCCGAACGTGACCATCGATGCCGCCAGTCTGTGCCTGAAGTCCGGCAACGCCACCATCCTGCGCGGTGGCTCCGAGGCGATTCACTCCAACCAGGCGATTGCTCGTTGCATCCAGCAGGGGTTGGCCGAAGCCGATCTGCCTGCCGCCGCCGTGCAGGTGGTGGAAACCACCGACCGCGCTGCCGTTGGCGCGCTGATTACCATGCCGGAGTTCGTCGACGTGATCGTGCCGCGTGGCGGCAAGGGTCTGATCGAGCGTATCAGCCGCGATGCCAAGGTGCCGGTGATCAAGCATCTGGACGGTGTCTGCCACGTCTATGTCGACGTTGCTGCCGATCTCGACAAGGCCATCCGTGTCTGCGACAACGCCAAGACCCAGCGTTATTCGCCGTGCAATGCCATGGAAACCCTGTTGGTGCATGCAGCCATTGCCGCGCGTGTGTTGCCGCCGCTGGCCGCCATCTACCGCGACAAGGGTGTCGAGCTGCGCGGTGATGCCGCCACCCGCGAACTGCTTGGCAGTGATGTGCTGCAAGCGAGCGAGGATGACTGGTTCGCCGAGTACAACGCGCCGATCCTGGCCATTCGTATCGTCGATTCGCTGGACGCTGCCATCGAGCACATCAACCACTACGGCTCGCAGCACACCGATTCGATCATCACCGAGAACTTCACGGACGCGCGGCGCTTCCTCACCGAGGTGGATTCCGCGTCGGTGATGGTCAATGCCTCGACGCGTTTCGCCGATGGTTTCGAGTATGGCCTGGGCGCGGAGATCGGTATTTCCACCGACAAGTTGCACGCGCGTGGCCCGGTGGGGCTGGACGGGCTGACCAGTCAGAAGTATGTGGTCTTCGGCGACGGGCATATCCGCACCTGATGGCCCGACGCATAGGCCTGCTGGGGGGCACGTTCAACCCGGTGCATATCGGCCACTTGCGTGCGGCGCTGGAAGTGGCCGAGTTCATGGCGCTTGACGAGTTGCGGTTGCTGCCCAGTGCACGTCCGCCCCACCGGGAAGCGCCACAGGTCAGCGCCGAGCAGCGTCTGGCCATGGTCGAGCTGGCCGTGGCGGGCGAGCCAAGGCTGTCGGTCGATGACCGCGAGCTGCGCCGGGATCGTCCGTCTTACACGGTCGAGACCTTGGAGTCGGTACGCGGTGAACTGGCGGCGGACGATCAGTTGTTTCTCCTGGTCGGCTGGGATGCCTTCTGCAGCCTGCCAAGCTGGCACCGCTGGCAGGAACTGCTGACGCATTGCCACCTGTTGGTGCTGCAACGGCCGGATGCCGACAGTGAGGCACCCGAGGCGTTGCGCGATCTGCTGGCCGCACGCAACGTCAGCGATCCGCTGAGCCTGACCGGGGCCAGTGGGCAAATCAGTTTCATCTGGCAGACGCCACTGGCGGTGTCTGCCACGCAGATCCGGCAATTGCTGGCCAGCGGTCAATCGGCGCGTTATCTGCTGCCGGACGCGGTACTGGCCTATATCCAGGCGCACCAGCTTTATGGTGCGCCGAACGCTTGAGATGTCGCGCGAGCGTGCATCCATTACATGAGGCAAACGAGTCACCTATGAAGAATCAGAACATGCCCAGCGAAGAGCTGGTCAAGATCACTGTCGCCGCGCTGGAAGAGATCAAGGCCGCCGACATTACCGTCATCGACGTCAAGGAAAAAACCAGCATCACCGATTTCATGGTGATTGCCAGCGGCAGCTCCAGCCGTCAGGTCAAGGCGCTGGTGGACAACGTGCTGGAGAAGGTCAAGGAGCATGGCGTGCGTGCCATCGGCAGCGAAGGTCTGGACAGCGGCGAGTGGGCGCTGCTCGATCTGGGCGATATCGTCGTCCATGTCATGCTGCCGACCGCACGTCAGTTCTACGACCTCGAACGCCTCTGGCAGGGCGCCGAGCAGAGCCGCGCCCAGCACGGCGGCGAGTAAGCTGGCTGTATGCGGATCAAGCTGATTGCCGTCGGTTCGCGCATGCCGCGCTGGGTCGAGGAGGGCTGGCAGGAGTACGTCAAACGCCTGCCTGCCGAGCTGCCGCTGGATCTGGTCGAGATCCCGCTGAGTACCCGTGGCAAGAACGCCGACGTTAACCGCCTGATCCGTCAGGAGGGCGAGGCGATGTTGGCCAAGGTGCAGCCGGGGGAACGTATCGTCACTCTGGAAGTCCATGGCAAGCCATGGAGCACCGAGCAGTTGGCGGCTGAGCTCGATCGCTGGCGTCTGGACGCGCGTACCGTCAACCTCATGGTTGGCGGCCCGGAAGGGCTGGCACCTGAGGTGTGTGCGCGCAGTGAGCAGCGCTGGTCGTTGTCGCCGTTGACGTTGCCGCATCCGCTGGTGCGTATCCTTATCGGCGAACAGATCTATCGCGCCTGGACTGTGTTGTCCGGCCATCCGTACCACAAGTAAGTAGCCTCCATGCCCGAGCCGATTCGCCTCAAGGATCACGAAAAGGACGCGCGCCTGGTCAAGCGCCGGGTGATCGTCGGCGGCGTGACAGTGCTGCTGCTGACCTGTGTGCTGATCGCGCGTATGTATTACCTGCAGGTGGTGCAGTTCGAGTATCACTCGACGCTGGCGGAGAACAACCGCATCCATGTGCAGCCGATACCGCCCACGCGTGGGCTGATCTATGACCGCAATGGCGTGATCATCGCCGACAACCGCCCCAGCTTCAGCCTGACCGTGACGCGTGAGCGTGCCGGTGACTGGCAGCAGGTACTCGATACCGTGGTCGAGGTGCTGGAGCTGACCAGCGAGGACCGCGAACTCTTCGAGCGGCGCGTGCGCCAGGGGCGCCGTCCGTTCGAGCCGGTGCCGATTCTGTTCGAACTGTCCGAGGAGCAGATCGCTCGTGTGGCGGTGAACCAGTTCCGCCTGCCCGGCGTCGAGGTGGCCGCGCAACTGGTGCGGCATTACCCGCAAAAGGAGCACTTCGCGCATTCGGTCGGTTATGTCGGGCGCATCAACGAGCAGGAGCTCAAGCGCCTCGACCCGACCGAGTACGCGGGCACGCACCATATCGGGAAGACCGGTATCGAGCGCTTCTACGAAGAGGAGCTGCACGGCGAGGTGGGCTACGAGGAGGTCGAGACCAATGCGCGTGGTCGTGTGTTGCGCGTGCTCAATCGCATCGATCCCAAACCCGGCAAGGACATTATCCTGACCCTCGATGCGCGTTTGCAGGAGGCCGCGGAGAAGGCGCTCGGCGGGCGCCGTGGTGCGGTGGTGGCGATTCAGCCCAAGACCGGTGAGGTGCTGGCGATGGTTAGCCAGCCTAGCTTTGACCCCAACCCCTTCGTGACCGGCATCAGCTTCAAGGCTTATGGCGAGCTGCGTGATTCTATCGACCAGCCGCTGTACAACCGCGTGCTGCGCGGCCTGTATCCTCCGGGCTCGACGGTCAAACCGATGGTGGCGGTATCCGGCCTCGATAGCGGTGTGGTCACGCCGCAGACGCGGGTGTTCGACCCCGGCTTCTATCAATTGCCGAATAACAGCCACAAGTACCGTAACTGGAACCGTACCGGCGATGGTTGGGTTGACCTTGATCTGGCCATCGCCCGCTCCAATGACACCTATTTCTACGATCTGGCGCACAAGATGGGCATTGATCGGCTGCATGCCTACATGAGCCGCTTCGGCTTCGGCCAGCGCGTGGCGCTGGACATGTTCGAAGAGACGGCGGGGCTGATGCCCTCGCGCGATTGGAAGCGGGCTCGCTATCGCCAACCTTGGTATCCCGGCGAAACTCTGATTCTGGGTATCGGCCAGGGCTACATGCAGACCACGCCGTTGCAGCTCGCGCAGGCCACCACGCTGATGGCAACTCATGGCAAGTGGATTCGCCCACACTTGGCCAAAACCATCGATGGGCAGTCGCCGGTCGATCCCAGCCCGATGCCGGACATCGTGCTACGTGATCCGAAATACTGGGATTACGGTATCCACGGTATGGAACAGGTGGTTAATGGCCCACGTGGCACTGCGCGCAAAGTGGGCGCCAGTGCGGTCTATCGCATCGCCGGCAAGAGCGGTACCGCGCAGGTGGTGGCGATCCGCCAGGGCGAGAAATACAACCGTGAAAAACTGCAGGAGCGCCATCGTGACCATGCCTTGTTCATCGGCTTCGCTCCGGTCGACAACCCGCAGATTGCCGTGTCGGTGATGGTGGAGAACGGCGAATCCGGCTCTGGTGTCGCGGCGCCAGTGGTCAAGGAGGTGATGGATGCCTGGCTGCTGGACGAGAACGGCCAGCTCAAGGCCGAGTACGCCGCACCCGAGAACACCGAGGTCAGCCAGCGATGAAGGGTAATTTCGACAGAACCCTGTCCGATGAGGATGTGCTGCGTCGGCGTGCCACCTTGCTGCAGCGCATGCACATCGACGGCTGGCTGTTATTGCTGTTGCTGTTGCTCGGCGCAGGCAGCCTGTTCGTGCTCTATTCGGCCAGTGGCAAGAATGTCGATCTGCTGATCAAGCAGGCGTCGTCCTTTGGCATCGGCATCGTTGCGGTAATCGCCATTGCGCAGTTCGATCCGCGTTTCATGGCGCGCTGGGTGCCGCTCGGTTATCTGATTGGCGTTGGCTTGTTGACTGTGGTGGAGGTGATGGGCCATACCGCGATGGGCGCCACGCGCTGGATCAACATTCCGGGGGTGATTCGGTTTCAGCCGGCGGAGTTCATGAAGATCATCATGCCCATGACTATCGCCTGGTACCTGTCTACGCGCAGTTTGCCGCCTCGGCCCAAGCATTTGTTGATCAGCCTGGCGATGATCGGCGTGCCCTTTGTGTTGATTCTCAAACAGCCGGATCTGGGCACCTCGTTGCTGATTCTCGCCTCCGGCGCCTTCGTGCTGTTCATGGCTGGCTTGCAGTGGCGCTGGATTGTCGGCGCGGTAGCGGCTATCGGGCCGATTGCTGTGGGTATGTGGTTTTTCGTGATGCACGATTATCAGAAGCAGCGCGTGCTGACCTTCCTCAACCCGGAGAGCGATCCGCTGGGCTCGGGCTGGAACATCATCCAGTCCAAGGCTGCCATTGGTTCGGGTGGCGTGCTCGGTAAAGGCTGGCTGCTGGGCACCCAGTCGCACCTGGATTTTTTGCCGGAAAGCCACACGGACTTTATCATTGCCGTGCTCGCCGAGGAGTTCGGTCTGGTGGGCGTCTGCCTGTTGCTGCTGTTGTACCTGCTGTTGATCGCACGCGGCTTGGTTATCACCGCACAAGCGCAGACACTGTTCGGCAAATTGCTCGCTGGCGCCTTGACCATGACCTTCTTCGTTTATGTCTTCGTTAACATCGGCATGGTCAGTGGCTTGCTCCCGGTAGTGGGGGTGCCTTTGCCGTTCATTAGTTACGGCGGAACCCATTTGGTGACGCTGTTGTCAGGCTTCGGGATATTGATGGCGATTCACACCCACAGGAAGTGGATCGCTCAGGTTTGATTTGGGAGTTTTGAGTTAATGCACGCATTGCGTAACTGGGCGGTCAGGACGTTCATGGGAATCGGCCTGACCGGTCTGCTCGGCAGCGGCGCTCAGGTGTCGGCCGCCGACTATGAGGGTTCGCCGCAGGTTTCCGAGTTCATCGCGCAAATGACCCGCGACTATGGTTTTGCCAGCGAGCAACTGGTCAGCCTGTTCGCCGAGGTGCAGCGCAAGCAGGCGATCCTCGACGCCATTTCGCGGCCGGCCGAACGGGTCAAGCCGTGGAAGGAATACCGACCGATCTTCATTACCGACAAGCGTATCGCCCAGGGTGTGGACTTCTGGCGGAAGAACCAGGCGGCGCTGCAGAAGGCTGAGGCCGATTACGGTGTACCGGCACAGTTCATCGTTGCCATCATCGGCGTGGAAACCTTCTACGGCGGCAATACTGGCAGCTACCGGGTGATGGATGCGCTGTCGACGCTGGCCTTCGACTACCCGCCGCGTGCGCCGTTCTTCCGCAAGGAGCTGCGCGAGTTCCTTATGTTGACCCGCGAAGAGCAGGTCGATCCGCTGTCGCTCAAGGGCTCTTATGCCGGTGCCATGGGCCTGCCGCAGTTCATGCCGAGCAGCTTCCGCGCCTATGCCGTGGATTTCGATGGCGACGGCCATATCAATATCTGGACCAACCCGACCGATGCCATTGGCAGCGTTGCCAGCTACTTCCAGCGTCATGGCTGGCAGGCCGACGGCCAGGTGGCCAGCCGTGCTCAGGTCAGTGGTGAGCGTTCCGATGAGGGGCTGACCGAAGGTCTTGATCCGGTAAAGAACGTCGGTGAGCTGCGCGCCCTTGGCTGGCGCAGCGACGATGCGTTGGCTGATGACGTGCCGGTCACTGCGTTTCGTCTGGAAGGTGCCGAAGGTGACGAGTATTGGTTGGGGCTGCCCAACTTTTACGTCATCACCCGCTACAATCGCAGCGTGATGTACGCCATGGCCGTTAATCAATTGGCCGAACTGCTGGTGCAAGCGCGGGGTAAACAATGAGCCGTTCCAGGAAGCTACTGTCGTTGGGCGCGTGCATCGCTGCCGCGCTGCTGGTGGCCAGTTGCTCGTCCAATCGCTCTTCCCAGCCAGTGGCCAACTCGGGCCAGGCCGGTCTTTCCGGGCCGAATGATTACGACCGCCCACACCGCGATGGCGCGCCCTGGTGGGATGTCGATGTGTCGAAGATCCACGATGCCATCCCAATGCCGCACTATGGCCCGGTCAAGGCTGCGCCCTACACCGTGCTGGGCAAGCAGTATTTCCCGATTCAGGATGCGCGCCGCTACTCGGCGGTCGGCCCGGCCTCTTGGTACGGCACCAAATTCCACGGTCAGGCCACGGCCAATGGCGAGACCTACGACCTTTACGGCATGACCGCCGCGCACAAGACCCTGCCGCTGCCCAGCTACGTGCGGGTGACCAATCTGGAAAACGGCAAGAGCGTGATTCTGCGGGTCAACGACCGCGGGCCGTTCTATTCCGATCGCATCATCGACCTGTCCTTCGCTGCGGCGAAGAAGCTCGGTTATGCCGAGAAGGGCACGGCGCGGGTCAAGGTCGAAGGGATTGATCCGCACGAATGGTGGGCGCAGCAGGGCCGTCCGGTGCCGCTGGTGCTGGCCAACAACCAGCCGGCCAAGGCCATTGTTGCGCAGCCTGTGGCTCAGGCCATGCCGCAGGCGGTCGAGCAGTATTCGCCGCCGCCAGAGCAGCATGCCGCGGCCGTGGTGCCGGTGCAGATCGACGCAAAAAAAAACGATTCACTCGCAGCTTCTGGCCTGTATCTCCAAGTGGGAGCCTTCGCCAATCCGGACGCTGCGGAGCTGTTGAAGGACAAACTGAGCCAGACGACGCGTGTGCCGGTGTTCATCAGCTCAGTGGTGCGCGACCAGCAGATACTGCATCGCGTGCGTCTTGGGCCGATCAGCAGTCAGGGTGAGGCTGAGCAGTTGCAAAGCAATGTGCGCCTCGCCAACCTTGGGCAGCCGACGCTGGTGCGTGCAGACTGACCCGAGCATGCCCGCTCTGATGAAGGTTTCTTCTCAGGGGTGATGGCACTAAACCGGCACAGGCCGGACTAACCCACGGGTCACCATGATTGGTGGCCGGGTAAGGCTCCCTCGGAGCCGCTTCACAATCCACGCAACGACTTTCGAGAGACGGATGAATATCACCAGCTTCGCGCAACGTGCCTTCCTCTTCCTGACCCTGTTGGCTTCGCCACTGGTCTGGGCCACCCCTCAGGTCGTACCGGCACCGCCGCAACTGGCGGCTACCGCCTACGTGCTGATGGACGCCGCCACCGGCCAGGTGCTGGTGGGTGAGAACGGCGACGAGCGCTTGCCGCCCGCCAGCCTGACCAAACTGATGACGGCCTACATCGCCACGCTGGAAATTCAAACCGGCAAGATCGGCGAGAAGGACATGGTCACCATCAGCGAGCACGCCTGGCGCACCGGCGGTGCTGGTTCGGGCGGCTCGACCATGTTTCTGCCGGTCAACAGCCAGGCCAGCGTTGGCGACCTGCTGCACGGTGTGATCATTCAGTCCGGCAACGATGCCAGTATCGCCTTGGCCGAATACATCGCCGGCAGTGAAGATGCTTTCGCCGACATGATGAATTCGACTGCCGAGCGCCTGGGCATGAAGAACACCCACTTCATGAACGCCACCGGCCTGCCGGATCCGCAGCACTACTCCAGTGCTCATGACATGGCCATCCTGGCGCGCGCAATCATCAACGAAGATGCCGACCACTACGCCATCTACTCGCAGAAGGACTTCCTCTGGAACAACATCAAGCAGCCTAACCGCAACCTGCTGCTGTGGCGCGACAAGACCGTTGACGGTCTGAAGACCGGCCACACCCAGGAAGCCGGTTACTGCCTGGTGGCCTCTGCCGTGCGTGACGGCGCGCGCATGATCACCGCTGTGTTCGGCACCAATAGCGAGCAAGCTCGTGCCGCTGAAACGCAGAAGCTGCTGACTTATGGCTTCCGCTTCTTCGAGAGCCGCACCTTCTACCAGAAGGGCAGCGAACTGGCTCAGGCGGCGGTCTGGAAAGGCCAGTCGAGCCAGGTCAAGGCTGGCTTGGCACAGGATCTGGCGCTGACCATGCCTAAGGGCCAACTGGACAAGCTGCAGGCTAGCATGACGCTCAATCCGCAACTGATGGCTCCCATTGCTCAGGGTGACGTGATCGGTAAGGTTGAGGTCAAGCTGGGTGACGAAGTGGTGCACAGCGCCGACCTGGTCGCTCTGGAGTCGGTCGAGGAGGGTGGTTTCCTGCGTCGTCTGTGGGACAGCATCCGCCTGTTCTTCTTCAGCTTCTTCAACTGATCCCTTCGGCCGCCCCATCAGGGGCGGCCTTCTTTATGGACGGGCTTCAAGCCCGCTGACGCCATGACCGATACTGACGTTCAAGCCCCAAAAATCGAATTTCCCTGCGAGCGCTATCCGATCAAGGTCATCGGGACTGCGGGCGAGGGTTTCTCTGATCTGGTGATCGAGGTGATCCAGCGCCATGCGCCGGATCTGGATGCCTCGACGCTGGTACTACGCGATAGCCGCAACGGCAACTTCCTCTCCGTGCAGGTGCTGATTACCGCCACCAGCGTTGAGCAGCTACAGGCCATTCATGTCGACCTGCGCGCCACTGGCCGCGTGCACATGGTGCTGTGACGGCCATGGCCGAACTCGTTGTACGCCACTTGGGTTTGGTTGAGTATCAGCCGACGCTGGAGGCTATGCGTCAGCTAACGCGTGAGCGCGATGGGCAGTCGCCGGATGAAATCTGGCTGCTGCAGCATCCCCAGGTGTTTACTCAGGGCCAGGCTGGCAAGGCCGAGCACCTGCTGGCGCCGGGCAATATCCCAGTGGTGCAGGTCGAGCGTGGCGGCCAGGTGACGTATCACGGGCCGGGGCAACTGGTGGCCTACCTGATGCTCGATTTGCGTCGTCTCGATCTGGGCGTGCGTGAGCTGGTCACGGCCATGGAGCAGAGTTTGGTCGAGCTGCTGGCCAGCTATGGCATCGAGGCGGCGCCCAAGGCCGATGCACCGGGCGTATACGTGGCCGGTGACAAGATCGCGTCCTTGGGGTTGCGCGTCAGCCGTGGCTGTTCTTTCCATGGCCTGGCGCTCAACGTCGACATGGATATGATGCCTTTTCAGCGCATCAACCCCTGCGGCTATGCTGGGCTGAAGATGGTGCAGATGCGCGATCTGCTGCCAGCGCCGCCAGTGTTCGATCAGGTGGCACAACGGTTGGAACAGGCGCTGCGCGGCAGGTTGGGATATCGCTGAGCAGCAGAAACGCAAAGGGGCGTCATGGACGCCCCTTTCGTTTATCCAGCGATAGTCGTCAGTTCAGATTCAGTGCCGGAATCAGGCTGGCGTTAACTTCTTGCCCTGGCACCGGAACCGGTGCGGCAAGGCCCAGGTTGTTCTTCTCGAACACCCGGTCGGCGCGGTAGCTGGAGCGCACCAGTGGGCCTGCTGCGACTTCCATGAAGCCTTTCTCCAGGCCGATGTCACGCAAGCGATTGAACTCTTCAGGGCTGACCCAGCGCTGCACCTTGAGGTGGTTGCGCGTGGGTTGCAGGTACTGGCCGAGGGTGAGGATGTCCACGCCGATGGCGCGCAGGTCATCCATGGTTTCCAGGATTTCCTCGTCGGTTTCACCGAGGCCGAGCATCAGGCTGGTCTTGGTTAGCACGTCCGGGCGATGCTTCTTGGCGTGTTCGAGTACCTTGAGGGTCTTCTCATAGCCTGCACGCGGGTCACGCACTACGTGAGTCAGGCGTTTGACCGTTTCGACGTTCTGCGCGAACACTTCCAGGCCAGAGTCCACCACGCGCTCGATGGCCTGATGGTCACCGTCGAAGTCCGGGGTCAGCGCCTCGACCACCACCTGTGGCGTGTTCTCCTTGATCGCGCGCACGCACGCCGCGTAATGGCTGGCGCCGCCGTCGTCCAGATCATCGCGGTCCACCGAGGTCAGCACGATATAACGCAGGGCCATCAGCTCCACCGACTTGGCGGTGTTCTGCGGCTCTTCCAGATCCAGCCAACCATTGGGGTTGCCGGTGTCCACAGCGCAGAAGCGGCAGGCGCGGGTGCATACCGAGCCCATCAGCATGATGGTTGCCGTGCCGTTGGACCAACATTCACCCATGTTCGGGCAGTGCGACTCCTGGCACACAGTGCTCAGGCGATGCTCGCCGACGTTACGCTTGACCGCTTCGAAACGGCTGCCGCCCGGCGCCTTGACCCGCAGCCATTTGGGCTTGGGTTCGAAGACCTGTGGTTCGGCTGAAGCGCGGCGCTTCTGGCCATCCTTGATCGCGGTGATGCCTTGGGCGGTGCGGAATTTTTCGCCGCTGGCGACGGTTTTGGACGAGGAGGTGTCGGACATCGGAAATCAGGGCTCCGGTAGAGGCTCCGTAGGGCGAGCGGCTTTTGGCCGCCGCGCAGTCTATCACAGCGGCAGGGTGGCCGATGTCGGCTGATCGTCGCCGCAATGCATCGCAGGGTGTGTGGCAGGGAGGCTCAGCGCGTGCGCAGCAGTTCCAGCAATTCCAGGTTCGGATAGCCGTCAGCGGGTTCACCCTGTTGCAGTTGCAGCAGACGGATCGCTTTACGCGTATTGGCGCCGATGATGCCGTCGGCCGGGCCAGGGTCGAAGCCGTTCTTGGCCAGCAGTTCCTGTAGCTCGATGCGTTCACTGCGGCCCAGTTGGCGCTCATCGCGTGGCCAACTGGCTTGGATTTCGCTGGGTTTGAGGAAGTTGTCCGCGAGTAGACCGATGGCCAGGGCGTAGGAGGTGGAGTTGTTGTATCTGAGGATGCTGCGGAAGTTGTCCAGCAGCAGGAACGCCGGGCCACGGTGACCCGCCGGTAGTACCAAAGTGGCGCGGCTGTCTGGGCTCACGCTCTTGCCGCCGCCAACAGGCACTACGCCGAGCGCTTGCCATTCGGCCAGGGTGCGGCGTTGCTCCGGGTCGGCATGGAAGTAATCGAACTGCTTGGGCAGGCGTACTTCGAAGCCCCAAGGCTGGCCGCGTTGCCAGCCGGAGGTTTGTAGATAATGGGCAGCCGAAGCCAGAGCATCGCCGGAGGACGTCCATAGGTCACGCTTGCCGTCACCGTCGAAGTCCACTGCGTGTTCGTTGTAAGTGGTGGGCATGAACTGGGTCTGGCCCATGGCTCCAGCCCAGGAGCCGATCATGCGTTCACTGGGGATATCGCCGTGCTGCAGAATTTGCAGCGCGGCCAGCAATTGGTTGCGCCAGAAACCCTGGCGGCGTCCTTCATACGCCAGTGTGGCGAGCGAACGGATCACGCTGTTGCTGCCGATGTTGTTGCCGAAATTGCTTTCCAGGCCCCAGACCGCGACCAGAACGGGTGCATCGACGCCATAACGCTGTTCGATCTCGCGCAGCATTAGATTGTGTTGGGCGAGCAGGACGCGTCCTCGGCCTATACGGCTGGCTGACACAGCGCCATCGAGATATTCCCACACCGGGCGGGTGAACTCCGGTTGGCTACTGTCGGCCTTCATCACTGCTGGGTCGGGGATGATGCCGCTGAATGCGTGGTCGAACACCGCCGCGTCGATGCCTTTGCTCAGTGCCTCGGCGCGTAGGGCTTGGCGCCAATCGGCGAAGCTAAGAAGGGCCGGGACGCTGCTGATCTGCGTTGTTGGTGCGCTGCTCGTGAGCGGCAGGTTCTCGGCGGGCGCTTTGGCGCAGGCGGCCAGCAGCAGAAGTGGGAGCAGGGCCAGGGGCGAACGGGAAAGCTGGGATGGCATGTCTATCTCAGGGCATCTAAGCAGGTGGCTACCTTAGCATGCTCTCGCCTGGTACAGGGCCATCAGCGAAATCGCAGGGCGCATAAAGCAAGAAGCCTCCCAGTTGTGGGAGGCTTCGCGGCGGTAGCTGCCTTTGCCTTTCTGTGGTCGCTCCTGGCGGCAGCGGAACAGTGGTTGGGCGACGATGGATTTGGCCTTGTTCGGCCGTTTGCCGGTTTTCTTGCTCATGGCATGTCCTCATGTAGGCTGCCTGCACTGATGCAGGCGGCGCGGACTATGCGCCGCTGTACAGAAAATGTCCAGGCCTGTAGGGCGGGTGTAACCCGCCGTCTGGTTAATGGCGGGTTGCACCCGCCCTACGAAGAAAGGCGCAGGCGTTGCCCGGCCAGTTGCAGGGTCAGTAGGGCCAGTTCACCCCAAGGGTTGCCAGCAGCCTGGCCCTTGATTTGCGCATCGATCAGTTGTGCCTGTTGCAGCAACTGGCCCCAGCGTTTGCTGCTGTGGCGCTGCAGCGCTTTGGACACGAGCGGGCGGCGCTTGTCCCAGACGGGCGGGCGGGCACTGGCGAAGGCCTTGTCGAGGGGGATGCCTTGGCTCTTCTGATGGGCGATGCTGGCCAGCAGGCGAATCTCCCGCGCCAGCGCCCAGAGGATTACTGGCGTTTCCACGCCCTCGCCACGCAGCCCTTCGAGCATGCGCAGGGCGTGCGCGGCTTCGCCGTTGAGGGCCGCATCGATCAGGCCGAAGACATCGAAGCGCGCACTGTCGGCCACCGCCGCCTGAACGGTCTCGGCATCCACCTGGTTGCCTTCTGCCAAGAGCTTGAGTTTTTCCACTTCCTGGGCGGCGGCCAGCAGGTTGCCCTCGACGCGTGCGGCGATCATCTCCACTGCATCAGGGCTGGCGCTAAGCCCCGCCTGGGCAAGTCGCTGGCGAATCCATTGCGGTAACTGGTGGGCATCGATCGGCCAGATCTGGATGAACTGCGAGTGGGCTCCGTCGATCAAGGCCTTGGCCCACTTGCTCTTCTGCGTGCTGCCATCGAGCTTGGGCAGGCTGAGCAGCAGTACGGTGTCTTCCGGCGGGCGGCCAAGGTATTCGAGCAGGGCCGCGGCACCTTTGTCGCCGGGTTTACCTGAGGGCAGGCGCAATTCCAGCAGGCGTTTTTCGGCGAACAGCGAGAGGCTGGCACCGGCTTGCAGCAGGTTGCCCCAGTCGAAATTGGCTTCGGCGTTAAATACCTGACGTTCGGCGAAACCCTGTTGGCGGCAGGCACTACGCACGGCATCAGCGGCCTCCTGGCACAGCAGGGGTTCGTCACCGCTGATGACGTAAATGGGCGCAAGCGTACCTTGCAGATGCTTGGCGAGCTGGGCGGGAGAAAGCTTCATGGGGGAATCGGGCCGCTTTAAACGGCCCGCAGGCATCACTGACGTGGCAGTTCGATAGGCGACTGCTGCGGTGCGACTTGCGCTGCACGTACCTTACGCGCGGCTTCTTCGGCCTCGGCTTCGGCCTTGGCGCGGGCCTCGGCGGTTTGCTGAAGTTGGTCGAGCTGCTCCGGGGTAATCATGCTCAGGCGCTGTACCAGTTGCTGAATCAGTTCGCGGCGCAGTTCGCCACGCAGTTGCCCTGCTTGTTGGTCTGAGCCGATCAGGTTGCTACTGTCCTGCTGGTAGTAGTTCTGAACTTCGATCTCGTTGCTGGTTAGGAGCAGGTTCTTCGCGCCACGGATTTCGTACTCGACCGTCATGCTCAGCTCGTACTCGGCATTACGGCCGTTGCTGGTGTAGCTGGCGGAGCGACGATTCTCGTCTTCACGACTCAATACCAGCTTGTACGGGGCACCGGGGTATACCTTGACGCCGTTGTTTTCCAGCGCTTCGATCAGTTGCTTGACGTTTTCGCCATAGGCATTGCGCCCGCTGACGCTCAACTCGGTCAAGGCGAACTGGGTGGTGCCCGTACCGCGCAGTTGAAAACCACAGGCGCTGAGCAGTACGGCCAGGCCGATGACCAGCAGATTCCGTTTCATCATTCTCATATCCCCTTGGCGGATCACGGCGCCAGCCGAAGTCTGGCGCCGAGCTTAATCAGTTGGCGACGATGTTGACCAGCTTGCCCGGCACCACGATGACCTTGCGGATGCTCAGCCCTTCGGTGAAGCGCAGCACGTTCTCGTTGGCGCGGGCCATGGCTTCCACTTCTTCGCGGCTGGCGCTGGCGGCTACCTCGATTTGGCCGCGCAGCTTGCCGTTGACCTGCACCACCAGGGTCAGGCTGTCCTGCACCAGTGCGGCTTCATCGACCTGCGGCCATTTTGCGTCGATCACCGCATCGCTGTGACCCAAACGCTGCCACAGCTCGTGGCTGATATGCGGGGTGATCGGTGCCAGCAGCAGGGTGACGACTTGCAGGCCTTCGTGCAGAAGCGCGCGATCCTGTTCGGTCGCAGTGGCAGCCTTTTCCAGCACGTTCATCAGCGTCATCACCTGGGCGACGGCAGTGTTGAACTTGTGGTGCTGGCCGATATCGTTGCTGGCCTGCTTGATCGCCAGGTGGATGGCGCGGCGCACGGCCTTCTGCTCGTCGTTGAGGCTGCTGACATCCAGCTTGCCCGGCAGGCCCGCGGCGACATGGCCGTGAGCCAGGCGCCAGACGCGGCGCAGGAAGCGGTTGGCGCCTTCGACACCGGCATCCGACCATTCGCAGCTCTGGTCGGGCGGCGAGGCGAACATCATGAACAGGCGGCAGGTGTCGGCGCCGTAAGCGTCGATCATGTCCTGTGGGTCGACGCCGTTGTTCTTCGACTTGGACATCTTCTCGGTGCCGCCGATTTCCACGGCCAAGCCGTCGCTCTTGAGCTTGGCGCCGATGACCTTGGCCTTGGCGTCACGCTCGACTTCCACGTCGGCCGGGTTGAACCAGTCTTTGCCGCCGTTTTCCAGGGTGCGGTAATAGGTCTCGGCGACCACCATGCCCTGGGTCAGCAGGTTCTTGAACGGCTCATTCGATGACACCAAACCTTCGTCGCGCATCAGCTTGTGGAAGAAGCGCGCGTACAAAAGGTGCAGGATGGCGTGCTCGATGCCACCGATGTACTGATCCACCGGCAGCCAATGATTGGCCACAGCCGGGTCGACCATACCCTTGTCGTAGTTCGGGCTGGCGTAGCGGGCGAAGTACCAGGAGCTTTCCACGAAGGTGTCCATGGTGTCGGTTTCGCGCTTGGCCGGTGCGCCGCATTTCGGGCAGGTGCACTCGTAGAATTCGGGCATTTTCGCCAGTGGGCTACCAGCGCCGTCCGGCACCACGTCTTCGGGCAGCACGACCGGCAGTTGGTCTTCCGGCACCGGCACGTCGCCGCAGGTGTCGCAGTGGATGATCGGAATGGGGCAGCCCCAGTAGCGCTGGCGGCTGATGCCCCAGTCGCGCAGGCGGAACTGGGTCTTGCGGGCGCCGTGCGCGCTGGCTTCGAGGTCGCCGACGATGGCGTCGAAGGCAGCGCTGAAGTCCAGGCCGTCGTACTTGCCGGAGTTGATGCTGGTCAGCCCGGCCTTGTCGCCGTACCAGTCCTGCCAGGTGCTGGCGTCGTAGTCCTTGCTTTCGCCGGTGTAGACCTGCTTGATCGGCAGATCGTATTTGTTGGCGAATTCGAAGTCGCGCTCGTCATGCGCCGGCACGGCCATCACCGCGCCTTCGCCGTAGCCCCACAGCACGTAGTTGGCGACGAATACCGGCAGCTTGTCGCCGGTCAGCGGATGGATGACGAACTGGCCGGTGGCCAGGCCCTTTTTCTCCATGGTGGCCATGTCGGCTTCCGCAACCGATCCAGCCTTGCACTCGGCGATAAAGGCGGCGATGGCTGGGTTGGCTTCGGCGGCGCGTTGGGCCAGCGGGTGCTCGGCGGCCACGGCAACGTAGGTCGCGCCCATCAGGGTGTCGGGGCGGGTCGAGTAGACTTTGAGCTGGCCGTCGATGCCGATACTGGCGACGTCGTAGTCGAACACGATATCGGCACCGAAGCTCTTGCCGATCCAGTTGCGCTGCATGGTCTTGACCTGCTCGGGCCAACCATCGAGCTCATCCAGGCTGCTCAGCAGCTCTTCGGCGTAAGCGGTGATCTTGAAGTAATACATCGGGATTTCGCGCTTCTCGATCAGCGCGCCCGAACGCCAGCCACGGCCGTCGATGACCTGCTCGTTGGCCAGTACGGTCTGGTCCACCGGGTCCCAGTTGACGGTGCCGTTCTTGCGGTAGATCACGCCCTTCTCGAACAGGCGGGTGAACAGCCACTGTTCCCAGCGGTAGTAATCCGGCTTGCAGGTGGTGACTTCACGCGTCCAGTCGACGGCCAAACCCAGCGATTTGAGCTGGGACTTCATGTAGGCGATGTTCTCGTACGTCCACTTGGCCGGCGCCACCTGGTTCTTCATCGCCGCGTTTTCCGCCGGCATGCCGAAGGCGTCCCAACCCATCGGCTGCAGCACGTTCTTGCCCTGCATGCGCTGGTAGCGCGCGATCACGTCGCCGATGGTGTAGTTGCGCACGTGCCCCATGTGTAGCTTGCCGCTGGGGTAGGGGAACATCGACAGGCAGTAGAAGGTGTCCTTGCCGGGCTGTTCGCTGACGACGAAGGAATTCTGCGCGTCCCAGTGGGACTGCGCGGCGGCTTCTATTTCACGGGGCGAGTACTGTTCGTGCATGGCTCTGGCGCTGAAGGAATGGGGCTTGCGGAAAACGTCGTAGCATACATGAGCGCCGTCTATCGAGGGAAACCCAGATTGTGCTGCTCCCGCCGTTTGTCGCGCTGGCAGGCCGCTTGCAGTGCCTCCACTACGCTTTATTCAATACCCCGCGCTACAGCGGCTGGAGAGGTGTTCGATGGTCGATACACAACAAGCGCAGCGCGCCAGCAGTCTTTATGAGCGGCTGCTGCAGCGCCTTGCTCTGGCGCTTGAAGAGGCTGAAACCGCCAGCCGACTACATGCCGAGCCACGGCATGATCTTGAGCTTGATGGCTTGAGTACAGCCGAGCTGGAGTTGATCCACGCCTATCTCAATCATGATCTGCAGTGGTTACGGGGCTGGCACGCGGCGGCTGAGGAACTGGCGCTGATTCAGAGGCAACCGTTGCGTGCTGCCAAGCCTGTCGGCGGCGTACGTGTTACCAAGCCAAAGCCTTTGATCAAGCGCCGTCAGGCGCTGTGCTGTGCGTTATGCGGCACGGCGGTGAGTTGGCACCGTGGGCAGGATGCGCAGGCCTGCCTGGCCTGTGGCTCGAAGCTGTTCCGTAGCGGCAATCCCCGATAGGCTTGGGCACCTTGGAGGTGCCTGATGCCCATTCGCTACATTCTCAAACAATTGTTGATGCCGCCTGGCGTGCTGCTGTTACTGATCCTTTTAGGTTGGTGGCTGCGTCGCCGTTTCCCTCGTGTGTCCGCCGTGTGCTTTTTTACCGGGCTGGGCGGCCTCTGCTTGATGAGCTTGCCCGCGTTGACTCAGTGGGGTGCGCAATGGCTGGAGCGCGAGCCTGCATTGGCCGAGTCGCAGTGGTCGACGCTGGCGCAGCGGGCCGATGCCATCGTCATCCTGGGGGCAGGGCGGGAGCAAAATGATCCTGGCTGGGGCAGCGTGGATCAGCCCGGCATCTGGGCGCTGGAGCGCTTGCGTTATGCCGCACGCTTGGCCCGTGCTTCTGGGCTGCCTTTGGCGGCTACGGGCGGTTTGCATTATGGGCAGCCGCCGAGCGAGGCTGCGCTGATGGCAGACAGCATGGGGCGTGACTACGGCCTGCCTATTCGCTGGCTGGAGGAGGAGAGTCGAACCACCTGGGAGAATGGGCAATTCAGCGCCAAGCTCTTGCAGCCGCAAGGGATCCGCCGGGTGGTGCTGGTGACTCAGGCTTGGCATATGCCTCGGGCACGCTGGAGTTTCGAGCAGGCGGGGTTCGAAGTTGTCACGGCGCCTATGGGGTATTTCAGCGCCAGTTATGAACGCCCGTTGGGCGGCTGGTTACCGGAGTCGAGGGCGATTTGGCAGAGCAGTATGCTGCTCAATGAGGTCATCGGCTTACTGGCGTACCCCATCGTCTATGGCCCACAGCCTCAAGTAGCCAGTAAAAACGAGTAGCCCGGATGCAATCCGGGAGTCATGGCACGGCGACTCCCCGGATTGCACTGAGTGACACGGGCACTGCAGTCGCTCTTACAGCGTCTTGGCCATGCGACTGGCCAGCAGCGCCCAACCCAGCAGCA
Organism: Pseudomonas sp. 8Z; assembly: GCF_902506535.1. GTDB lineage: Bacteria > Pseudomonadota > Gammaproteobacteria > Pseudomonadales > Pseudomonadaceae > Aquipseudomonas. The sequence continues at coordinate 1,530,807 of NZ_LR733827.1, read as the reverse complement.
ATGCACACAGGATGGCCAGCGGCCAGTTGCGCCATTGCAGATAAGGCGTAAGCCCTTGCATGGCTTGCACTTCACCATAGAGCACGGCCTGTTCGAACTGTGGCAGCCACTCCGTTACGCGGCCGTGTGGGTCGATCAGCACGGTCACGCCGTTATTGGTGGCGCGGATCATCCAGCGGCCGGCCTCCAGCGCCCGCATCTGCGCCATCTGCAAATGCTGCAAGGGGCCGATGGAGGTGCCGAACCAGGTATCGTTGCTCACCGTCAGCAGGATGTCGCTCTGTGCGGCGAACTGCGCGGCGAAGTCCGGGTACACCACCTCGTAGCAGATCAGCGGCGCCAGACGGTAACCCTTGGCCAAAAGCGGAGGTTGATCCGAAGGGCCAGGGGCGAAGTCGGACATCGGCAGATCGAAGAAGGCGATCAAGCCACGCAGCACCTCCTGCAATGGCACGTACTCGCCAAAGGGCACTAGTTTCTGCTTGAGGTAGGTGCCCTGGCCTTCACCAAAGCTGGTGATGGCGTTGTAGTAACGCATCTCGCCGCGTGCGTTGGGTTGGCGCACCGGTACACCGGTGATCAGTGCCAAGTTGCGTTCGCGGGCGAAGCGATCCATCACGCCGATAAAGCCTTGCGCTTGATCCTTCAGCATCGGAATGGCGGTTTCTGGCCAGACCAGTATATCCACGGGTTTGGCGCTGAAGCTGAGGTCACGATACAGCGCCAGTTGTGCATTGAGTTGCGTGGGATCCCATTTGAGATGCTGCGCGATGTTGCCCTGAATGGCGGCAACCTTCAGTGGCTGGTCTTTGGCGCGGGTCCAAGCGTGATCCTGCAGGGTGACACCTGCCCCCCAGGGTGCAAGCAGAAGTATCACAGCCGCGACGTAGAATGGCTTCTTCGGGCGCAGGGCGTTGAGATTGACGATCAACGCTGCCGATAGCGCCAGCACGAACGACAGCAGCCAGACCCCGCCAACAGGTGCCAGGCCCGCCAGTGGACCGCTGAGTTGGCTGTAGCCGGCATAAAGCCAGGGAAACCCGGTCAGGAACCAGCCTCGAAAGACTTCCTGAGCCACCCACAATGCGGCGAAGGCCAGGGCATCCGGCAGCGGCGCCTCGCTGCGCCTGAACCAGCGTGCCCAGAGCGCGCCGGGCAGGGCGAAGAACAGGCCAAGGCCTGCGACGAAACCCAGCGTCAGCACGCCAGCCAGCGCAGGCGATGCCGCGCCGTAATCGTGGATGCTGACATAGACCCAACTGGTGCCAGAGGCGAACAGGCCAAAGCCATAACTCCAGCCGCGCAGCGCAGCCTGGCCTGGGCGTAGTTCACGCAGACCGAAGTAGAGCAGGGCGATGGAAACAACGGCCAGCGGCCAGATATCGAAGGGCGCCAGCGCCAGCGTGGTGAGTGCACCGCCCGCCATCGCGAGCAGATGGCCGGGCCAGCCCGGGCGGGTTATCCATTGCAGCATGGAAGCATCCTGGGGATTGAAGTGGCGCAAGGGTAGAGCGGATCGCGGCGCGGGGAAAGTCTGCGCGGGTTTATTGCTTGAGTGGTGGCTCGGGCAAGCCCGAGCCACCTCGATCAGAACCCGGCGAACTGCAGGTAGCGAGAGGTAATGGCATCACCCCAGAGCAGGGCGATCCAGCCTGCGATGGCCAGATAGGGGCCGAAGGGAATTGGCGTACTGGTAGCGTTGCCACGCAGGCGCAGCATAATGACCCCGAGCACGGCGCCCACCAGCGAAGACAGCAGAATGGTCAGCGGCAATACCTGCCAGCCACCCCAGGCGCCGAGCATGGCCAATAACTTGAAGTCGCCATACCCCATGCCCTCCTTGCCGGTGATCAGCTTGAACAGCCAGTACACCGACCACAGGCTCAGGTAACCGGCAATCGCCCCCCACAGGGCTTCTTCAAGGCTGGTGAACACACCGAAGTCATTGACGATCAGCCCCAGCCATAAGAGCGGCAGTACCAGCACATCCGGCAGAATCTGATGATCGGCGTCGATCTGGCTCATCGCCAGCAGCCCCCAGCTCAGTACCAACATGGCACCGGCCTGCCAGGTGAAGCCGAAATGCCAGGCGATATAGCCCGAGAGCAGCCCACAGGCCAGTTCCACCAACGGATAGCGCTTGCTGATCGGTGCCTTGCAGCTTGCGCACTTGCCACGCAGGAACAGATAGCTGACGACCGGAATATTCTCCCAGGGACGAATTTCGTGGCCGCAGTGAGGGCAACTGGAATTGGGCAGTATCAGGTTGAACGTGGCCTGCTTGGGCTCGGCGGGCAGCTCCAGCACTTCACGTGCCTGGCTTTGCCAGTCACGCTGGAGCATCAGTGGGAGGCGATAGACCACGACATTGAGAAAGCTGCCAACCAGCAGGCCTAGCAATAGCGCACAGAAAACAAAGGCCAGCGGGGAGCTGGCCAGAAAGTCTAGAGCGAGCATTTAAACCACGGCGCCCAGTTGGAAGATCGGCAGGTACATGGCGATGATCAGGCCGCCAACCAGCACGCCCAATACGGCCATGATCATGGGTTCCATCAGGCTGGTCAGGCCGTCGACCATATTGTCCACCTCCTCTTCATAGAAGGAGGCCACTTTGCTCAGCATCTCATCCAGCGCGCCGGATTCCTCGCCGATGGCGGTCATCTGCACGGCCATGGAGGGGAAGGTGCCGGTGGTTTTCATCGAAAAGTTGAGCTGCATGCCTGTGGAAACGTCGGCCTTGATCTTGTTGGTGGCGTTCTTGAACACCACGTTGCCGGTGGCCCCGGATACGGAGTCCAGTGCATCGACCAGCGGAACACCCGCAGCGAAAGTGGTCGAGAGTGTGCGGGCAAAACGCGCGACGGCGGACTTGTAGAGGATATCGCCCACAATCGGCAGTTTGAGGACGGCACGATCCACTGAGTCACGGAATTTTTGCGAGCGTTTCATTGCCTCCTTGAAGGCGAAGGCAGCCGCGAACATTCCGATCAGGAAGATAAACCACCAGGCCTGCAGGAAATTGGAAAGACCAATCACCATCAAGGTAAAGGCTGGCAGTTCTGCACCGAAGCTAGAAAAGACGGTTTCGAATTGCGGCACCACCTTGATCAGCAGAATAGCGGATACGATGATTGCCACCACGATTACGGCAATGGGGTAATTCATCGCCTTCTTGATCTTGGCTTTGAGTGCCTCGGTTTTCTCCTTATAAGTGGCAATCCGATCCAGTAGGTGCTCCAGTGCACCGGCCTGTTCGCCGGACTCCACCAGGTTGCAATACAGCTCGTCGAAATATTGCGGCTTCTTGCGCAGGGAGGCTGCGAAGCTGTTACCGGCGGCGACCTCTTGTTTTACCTCGTCGACCAGCTTACGCATATTGGGTTTGTCGAAGCCTTCGGCAATGATGTCGAACGACTGCAGCAAGGGCACGCCTGCCTTCATCATGGTCGCCATCTGCCGGGTAAACAGGGCGATGTCCATGGGCTTGATCTTTTTACCAGCCCCGCCCAAGGAAAAACTCGACTGCTTGCGCACCTTGGTTGGGTTGATGCCTTGCTTGCGCAGTTGCGCCTTCACAAGGGCGGGGTTTTGTCCGTTGATAACCCCGGAAACCACAGCGCCGCGCTTGTCCTTGCCTTCCCACTTGAAGGCGCTGTTCTTGATAGCTTTTTCCGCCATGGTTAATCCTTGGTGACGCGGTTGACTTCCTCAAGGCTGGTAACCCCTTGCATGGCCTTGAGCAAAGCGGAGGTGCGTAAATCATTAAAGCCGTCTTTACGCATCTGTGCGGCGATATCGATTGAATTGCCTTCCTCCATGATAATGCGCTGCAGGTTGGGCGTGTTTTTAACCACTTCATAAATACCGACACGGCCTTTGTAACCGTCTTTGCAGTTATCGCAGCCAACCGGGCCATAGATCTTGAAGGTGCCGATCTTGTCTTCGGGGAAACCTTCGGCCAGCAGGACCTCGCGCGGTACGTCCACTTCCTTCTTGCAGGTGCTGCACAGCTTGCGGGCTAGGCGCTGGGCGATGATCAGGTTGACCGAGGTGGCGATGTTGAACGACGGCACGCCCATATTGCGCAGGCGCGTCAGGGTCTCGGCGGCGCTGTTGGTGTGCAGGGTCGACATCACCATATGGCCGGTCTGCGCCGCCTTGACGGCGATTGAGGCGGTATCCAGATCGCGAATCTCGCCAACCATGATGATGTCCGGGTCCTGACGCAGGAAGGCGCGTAGCGCCTGGGTAAAGTCCATGCCCTGCTTAGGGTTGACGTTGACCTGGTTGATCCCTTCGAGGTTGATCTCCACCGGGTCTTCGGCGGTGGAAATATTCACATCTGGCGTATTGAGAATATTCAGGCCGGTATACAGCGACACCGTCTTGCCCGAGCCGGTGGGGCCGGTGACCAGAATCATGCCCTGCGGTTGCTTGAGGGCGTTCATATAGAGCTCTTTCTGTGCTTCCTCATAGCCCAGGGCGTCGATGCCCATTTGCGCGCTGGTGGGGTCGAGAATCCGCATCACGATCTTCTCGCCCCACAGGGTGGGCAAGGTGTTGACGCGAAAGTCGATGGCTTTGTTTTTCGACACGCGCATCTTGATCCGGCCATCCTGCGGCTTGCGTCGCTCGGAAATATCCAGTGCGGCCATCACCTTGAGGCGTGCGGAAATGCGCGGCGCCAATTGGATCGGTGGGCGCGCCACCTCATGGAGGATGCCATCGGTACGAAAGCGCACACGGTAGGTCTTCTCGTAGGGCTCGAAGTGCAGGTCGGAAGACCCGCCCTTGATGGCGTCCAGCAGCATCTTATTGACGAAGCGCACCACCGGCGCATCGTCGGCATCGGTTCCGGCTTCGCCTGCAGGTTTGTCATCGTCGACCGCTTCTACATCCAGCCCGTCGAGGTCGACATCGGCGAGATCCTCCATGCCACTATTGGCTGACTCGAAGAACTTGTCGATGGCATCACCGAGCTTGTCATCCTCGACCAGAATGCCCTCGGTATTGAGCCCGGTGCTGAACTGGATATCGGTGACGGCCTGATGGTTGGTCGGGTCGGAGAGCCCGACAAAGAGCTTGTTACCGCGCCGCCATAGGGGAATCACACGATGCTGGCGTATCAGTTTCTCGCTGACCAAGTCGCGCGGCTGGCTCTCTTTATCGATGGTGTTGAGGTCGAAGAAGGACACGCCAAATTGCTCGGAAGCCAGCTCGGCCAGGGCGCGGCTTTTGACCAGTTTGTTCTGCACTAGGTAGGTCACCAGCGACAGTTTGTTGCGCTGGGCTTGCTGCTGGGCTTGCTGGGCGGCTTTTTCATCCATCAGCCCGGCTTGCGCCAATTGCCTGGCCAGGCCGGAAAGGGAAATGCTGTCGTTCATTGCGGGCTCCACGCTCAATCTCAGCCTTATAGCCCAGTTGCAGGCGGCCTGCCAAACGCTGCTGTGGTGAGTGACAAAAAATGGCAGTTAGTGTCGGGGGTTGTGTGGTTCTATGCGAGAGTTGCTGCTTGAACGCTGCTTTGGGGCGGGGTTTAAGAGTTGGCACGCCCTGTGCTTTCTCCATGGTAGGTCAACGGGCCTACTCAATTTCGGAGAAGACGTATGAAAGCTCAAATGCAAAAGGGTTTTACCCTGATCGAATTGATGATCGTGGTTGCGATCATTGGTATTCTGGCTGCTATCGCTCTGCCTGCTTATCAGGACTACACTGTTCGCGCCCGAGTTAGTGAAGCGCTGGTTGCTGCCTCTGCGGCTAAGACCGTTGTTGCGGAAAATGCTGCTGCTGGTCAAGCCTTCGCAACAGGCTATCCGACGACCTCTGCAGCCACTGCAAACGTTGCCGCTAACGGCGTTACTATTAGCAACGCTGGTGCAATTCAGGTTGCTCTCACTGCGGCTGCTGGCGGTGGCAGCATTACTCTTACCCCTACCTCCAATGGTGCTGCGCTTACTGCTGGCACTATTCCGACACAGGCTATTCAGTGGGCTTGCACTGGAACCAACTCTAATAAGTCCCAACTTCCTGCCAACTGCCGTTCTGGTTCTTGATAGACTGGTTGTTTGAGAGTGGCTTCTGTTTTTTGGCAGAAGCCTATAACGCCTCGCTCGTGCGGGGCGTTTTATTTTTATTTTGGCTTGTTGCTTGAGGGGGTGATTTGGGGGTGGGTTATTGTGAAGGGTCTGGTTTATTCCGGGGGTTTGTTTTTTTATTTTGTGTTTTCTTCTTTTTATTTTCTGCAAGCTCGGTATTTTTGTTATTGGGCTACGCATGGCATGACCAACAGCGTATTGCCCAGCTATTTTTGCTGATTCTCTCATGCTGTTTTGCGTTACTCCCTAAGTCATGTATCGGTGGGCCATTTATCAGGCCTCTATTGGTCATATTTTTACTGGGGCTGGTGTCGGTTGTATTGGCTGATACTCCGCTCTGGGCTGCGCGTGAGTGGGCGTTACAGGTTGGTCTGGCCATCCTCTCACTATTGCTTGCTCGCTTGCTCGCGGATGAGTCAAAGCAGTGGATAGTTATGTATATCGCTGCGGTGGTTGGAGGCGTGCTGAGCTTTCAGTTCTTTGTGGGCTACGCTGCAGCATTCCTTTCGGGCATTCATCAGCTCGATGCTTACACGCTATTTAGTGGTTTCAGCAATCCCCGTTTTTTCGGGCAATTTCAGGCCGTACTGGTGCCGTTGTTGGCGGGGCTCGCTTTGCATTTGTGGGGGCGACGTCCAGGGCTTTCGATATTGGTTGTATGTGTGCTGGCCAGTCATTGGAGCATTGCCTATGCGCTGGGGGGGCGAGGTTTTATCCTGGCGATGTTGGTCGCGCATTTTTCTTTGCTTTTAATTGGGTTTAAGTTTGTTCGGTTTGTTTGTCTGCAAGTTTGCTCAGCCTTGGCTGGGCTTTTGTTGTATTGGGTGCTTTTTTTCTTTGTGCCTTTTTATCTAGATATCGTGCCCGTTTTGCCAGATGTTTTGCGTTCTGGATTGTCTGCGCGTGAAGTGCTCTGGAATAAGGCTTGGCAACTTGCATCTGACAACCCTTGGTTGGGGGTTGGTCCGATGCACTTCTCTGCATACGTTAATTCTGTTGCTGCTCATCCGCATCAGATGTTGTTGCAGTGGGCGTCTGAGTGGGGGGTAGCAGTTGCTGCTGTTGTTTTAGGTCTTATAGGCTGGGGTGTTTTCTGTGCGGCCCGCTTTCTTCGGCATCAGCCCGCATTTGAAATGGACGCTGCTTTATGGGCAGCACTAGTAGGTGGGTTAGTGCTCGCTCAGGTCGACGGCGTGTTCGTGATGCCTTACACGCAAACATGGATGGCTATGGTCGTCGCACTGGCACTTGCTAGATGGTCTTCGTGCCAACCCTTGGTAGGGCAGCAGTCTTATCTGATGATGTCTGCTGCGGTGATGGTAGTCGGCATTTTGGGGCATGTGCTGATTACGGACGCTCTAGATTTGCCTGAGATAATTCAGCGTTTTTTTGAGCGTAATCCCAGTGCGGTGCTTCCTCGCTTTTGGTCGCAGGGCTGGATAACTGGGCAATGATGCTCAGTGTTTGCCACAGCAAGTAGCCTGGGTAGAGCAGCGCGAAACCCGGGATGGTTGGGATAGACTGCTCGCTGGCTGGATAAAAGGGAGACTGATCATGAATGATGCAGCTCTGGTTGAGTTGTTAAGCTCGCGGCTAGATGGTCTCTTGGCTGTTTACGCTTTTGGCAGTCGCGTGCACGGTACAGCAGATGAGCACAGTGACCTCGATCTGGCTGTGTTGGTGCAGGGCTATGCTGACCCGCTGGTGCTCTGGGCGCTGGCGGGCGAGGCGGCGGAGATGGCTGGTTGTCCGGTCGATCTGCTGGATTTGCGCAGGGCCTCTACCGTGATGCAGCAGCAGGTGCTGACTAAAGGTGAGCGCTGGTGGGCTGCGCCTGGGGATGAGGCGGGTTTGTTCGAGTGTGCCGCGCTGAGCGAGAAGCTTGAACTGGATCGTGCCAGGGCAGCGCTGCTGCGAGATATCGAACGAGATGGGCGTGTATATGGCTGATGATGTGCTGTTGAACAAGGCTGCCAGCATCGAGCGTTGCGTCAGGCGGGCGCGGGAGGAATACGAGCGTGATCCGGCAAGTTTTGCCGAGGATTTTACCCGTCAGGATGCGGCCATTTTGAATATTCAGCGCGCTTGTGAAGCGGCACTGGATATGGGGCAGCATCTGATTCGGCGTGAGCGTCTCGGTATTCCACAGAGTGCACGCGATGTGTTTGCGCTGCTCGCCGCTGGCGGCTGGATCGACCATGGCCTGGCCGAGGCGCTCAAACGCATGGTGGGGTATCGCAATATCGCTGTGCATGAATACCTGGCGTTGCAACTGCCGATTACCGTGGTGGTGATTACCCAGCATCTGGATGAGTTTCTCGATTATTCCAGGTGTGTTTTGTTGAAAGACGCCCCGCAGAATTGATGGGGGCGTTGCCGCTCAGTGTTCAGGTGTAATGCTTTCTGAGCGCGAGGCCGACTTGATAGGGATTCGCTGCAGGGTGTGGCTCATGCGCCGAGGTGGCGGCTTAATGTGGGTCAGCTTTTCCTGACGTTTCACTGGGCGGCTTAGCCTATGGCCTCACTGGGGTATGATGACCGCCTGTTGGCTCGTTGGGGATTGGTATGGCCGAGCAAGATATTCGCTGGTTGCAGCGCCTGAGTAACTATGAGCGAGCTCTCGCACAGCTGACCAGGGCTGTGGAGTTAGCCAGAACACGGCCATTGACGGAGCTTGAGCGGCAAGGGTTGATACAGGCGTTCGAGTTTGTTTTCGAGTTGGCCTGGAATCTGATGAAAGATTACTTCCTCTATCAAGGATCGTATCGATAACCCTGCCTTGCTCGAACATATCGCACGCATTGGGGTGCCCTTCTATGAGCGATGTGTGGGGCAGGCTATCTAGCTTGATGTTGGCTAAAAATTGCTCGATAAGTGACCGCCCTGGGCGATGCCGATAAGGGCGTTTCGTAGATTTTCTCGCCCGCCACTTCACCCGCCCAACTGCCACCCGTGCCACCAGCAACCGAAGCGCCACCGACAACGACGAGACCACAAACGACGCCTCCTATACCGCCAGAGCCAAGGCCAATAGCTGCGCAAATAGATCCTGCGGCAAGACGGCTGGCAATCCCGACGCTAACTGACCCGCCACCTAGACCCCCGACAAAACTCCCCGTCTCGGTAAAACGAACTTTCTCGCAGGCTTAGCCATGCTTGGTCATATCTAGCGCCTGCATAACTCAGCTTCCAGTGAGTTTGAGCAGGCCTACCGCCAGAAACAGCCAAGCCATACCGATTGCGCAAAGCCACCAGGCGAGCACCATGCGGCGCCTGATCGTTTCAGGCAGGTTGCGCACTTCCTGCTCATCGAGTTCTCCGCGTTTGATATAGCCCTTTGGCCACAAAGCCACCGCGGCAAGATGGCTGGTCAGGATGAAGCGCGCAGGCAAGGTGCTGATACCCCACAGAACCCTTTGCCTTTTGACATATGGGCTGTTCGGAAAGGTTGCGAGGATGGTATCGAGGTGTCGATAGGACATTACAAGAATCATGAAGACTCCGCTAAGACCAATAACGAAAGGGGCCAGCATGAAAGCGAATGCCCACCATGAGCTCCAGAACGCTGTCATGGTTTGGTCTTCTCATAAAGGAATTCCCCCATCCACTCGCCACCTGCAGTACCACCAGCACCACCGGCAACCGAAGCAGCACCAACCACAACCAGGCCACAAGCAACACCCCCCAGGCCAGCCGAGCCAATACCTATTGCCGCACAAATCGAACCGGCTACGGGGCCTGTTAGGGCGACAGCGAGCGATCCACCCGCTACCCCTCCCACAAAACTCCCCGTCTCGGTAAAACGGACTTTCTCGCAGGCCTGGGCATCCCCGGCACGACACACTTCCTGCACCTTCAGGGTGGAGGCCGTACCGCCCAGGGCAATACCGATATGACCGCCGTACTTGAGGTACTTGGCGGCCTTGGCGACTTCGTCTATGTGAGTGGCATAGCCCGGAATCTGGCCGGGTGCGCCGCCTCTGCTCCAGTGGTGCACCAGGCTGCGCGTGGAAATACCGAGGTCACGGCGCAGCGTTGGGTAGCTGCCCAGGCCCAATTGTTTGCCGAGGAAGGTCGCCTTCAACTGGCTGTCGAGCTGGCGGTACAACTGTTGGCGAGAGGCGAAGAATTGCTGGCTACGCAGGTGGCCATGGGCGGCGAACTCGCGCTGATGGAGAAATTCGAGGTCGCGTAGCGTTGCTTCGATCTGCTTCAAGCCTTTGCTGAGCATGTCGGTGCCCATGCCCAGCGATTGGCTGGCGCCGTCGACCATCAGGGCGATTTCAGCCTGATGCTCGACCATGAAATTGGCCTCGTTCTCGCTCAGTGGGGCCAGGGCCGCATGCACCTTGGCCGCAGCGGCCATCAGGTCGGCTTCTTCGCGCAGACAGGCGGTGGGGTTGAGCAGGTTGCCCAGCACGAACATTTCCCCCGCTTTGAAGCCCTGAGCGAAGGTTGGGTTAAGTGACCTGATGCGGCTGACCAGGTCTTTATGAGGCTTATCGGCGAACAACCTGGCGAGCACCTGTTCACCTGTCATGCTGCGTGGCACCACGTAGAACCCAGGCGGTAAGGGCTCGGGAAGCTTGAGCGTGTCCGCCGCAGGCCAGTTTGTCAGTTCGGGGTTGGCCTCGACTTTCTCTTCCCAGGCGGCGAAGGAGGCGCCGCCGTTACCGGGTTTGAGCTTGGGCGATTCGGCCTGCCGGCCCCAGCCACGATCCGTGCCCCAACTGAGGTCGCGATTGCTGCCACTCTCGGCCCGCCAGCCCGTCTCGGCATTCCAGCCTTGATCGAAGGGGTAAGCTGGGTCTTTGAGGTTGTCCGTTGCCATGAACATCTCCCTGTCTTGATCGAATCGAGCGCAGTGTAAAGGCCCGATACCTGTGCAAACACACTCCTACTGACAGGCTATCTGGATAAATGTGCCCAAGTGTGACGCAGTCCCCGGTTGCGTCGAATGCAAGCGATGGGCACACCTGATCCAGTCAGGTGGTCAAATCCGAGGCTATTTTGTTCAAAGTGCCAAGCGCATCGACAAATCCACCGCCTTCACATCCTTGGTCAGCGTCCCCAGCGAGATATAGTCCACGCCCGTTTCGGCAATCACGCGCAGGGTGCTGTCGTTGATCCCGCCCGAGGCTTCCAGTTTGGCGCGGCCTGCGTTCAGGCGTACGGCTTCGCGCATGTCCTGCAGTGACAACTCGTCGAGCATGACGATATCGGCGCCCGCTTCCAGGGCTTGGCGCAGTTCTTCCAGGCTTTCCACTTCTACTTCAACCGGCTTGCCGGGGGCGATGCTGTGAGCGGTGGTGATGGCTTGGGCGATGCCGCCGCAGGCGGCGATATGGTTTTCCTTGATCAGGAAGGCGTCATAAAGGCCGATGCGGTGGTTATGGCAGCCGCCGCAGGTGACGGCGTATTTCTGTGCCAGGCGCAGGCCCGGTAGGGTTTTGCGGGTATCGAGCAGTTTGACCGGGGTGCCTTCGACCAGGTCGGCGTAATGGCGGCAGCGGGTGGCGACCGCAGAGAGGGTTTGGAGGAAGTTGAGCGCGCTGCGCTCGCCGGTGAGTAGGGCGCGTGCCGGGCCTTCCAGGGTGAAGAGGGTTTGGTCGGCGCTGACGCGCTCACCGTCCTGCACACGCCAGTGCACGGTGACTTCTGGGTCAAGTTGGCGAAATACGGCGTCGACCCAGGCGCTGCCGCAGACCACGGCGTCCTCGCGTGTGATGATGCGGGCGCTGGCCAGGCGCTCGGCAGGAATAAGCTGGGCGGTGATATCGCCACTGCCGACATCTTCTGCCAGTGCGCGGCGAACATTGGTTTCTATTTCACTGTGCAGATCGGCGAGGGTCAGGTTGGGCATGGGTGGCTCCAGAGTGTGAGTGCCGCCGATTATACGTGCTCAGGCGTGTATTGCAGGCGGTGTGAAGGCGGCGGCACTCGGTCATGTTGCGTTTTCATGCGGCCTGATTGATGCGTGTTCTGTGTCGGCGGGGCGGGCAGGCTGATTGCTTGTCGCAGCGGCACTATCACGGTTGTGAGCTGTCTTTCGGTTATCTGTGATCTGCTTCATGGATGCGCTAAATATGGGCTTGGTATGTCACACGGCCCCCCTATAATGGCCTTACTTTTTTCATTATTGACGTCAGACCTTTGACGTTATGGACGACGCTCGGTTGACGCTGTGCAGGCCAGGAAGTCCAAGCATCGGACAGCCTGCGGGAGACTAGAATGAAGACCGACGCGAACGTGGTGCCCTTGAACAAGGCTGCCGCCGAGCAATCGCCAACCTCGCCGGTAGGAAGACTGCCCGTGGCGCTGATTCAGGTGCGTGACAAAGCAGCGCAGCAGCTCAAGCTGAGCCTGCAGAGCCTGTTCGACAATGCCGACGACACCCTCTTCGAGATGGCGGATCGGGCAACGAGTAATGCCGAGCAGAATGCTTTCTTCGAGGCCATGCGTGACTTGCGACTCAAGCGCAAGAGCATCGAACGTGGTTTTCTACAGAAGGTCTTCGAGGCGTTCGCCACATTGAATCAGTATGAGATCGGTAAGCCGCAACCGACGCTCGATACGGTTTCTTTCGATAGCCTGAGCCTGGTGCAGAACGATGATCTGGAAGAAACCGTGGCTATGGATAGCATGGTTGCGCGGGTCATCAGCCGCGACGGTGTAGCACTCGGGCACCTGAGCACTCGTCTCAATGCGGTGATCAGCCGCAAGCTTGATGACAAGAGCAACCCTCTCGGCCCACACCTGCTCTGTGAGTATTTTCTCGATGCCTGCAGTGGTCTGGGGGTGGAGATCAAGGTCAAGCTGATCATCCTCAAGCTGTTCGAGAAATATGTACTGGGCAGTTGCGACAACCTCTACGCCGAAGCCAACCAGGTGCTGGTGAATGTGGGCGTATTGCCTGAGCTTAAATCTGCTCCGCCGCGTCGCCAGTCGCATTCCACGAACGCAATGGCCGCTCAAGCTAACGCTGAGGGCGGGATTCCTTTGTTGGCGGGTGCCGATGAGGGGGTGCAGGAGGTTTTTGGTGTGCTGCAGGAGTTGCTGGCCGAGGTGCGTGGTACTGCCATGCCGCGCCGGGCCAATGCTAACGATGCCTTGCCCATTTCGACTAATGATCTGATGCGCCTGCTGTCGCATATTCAGCAGCGTGCTCCGGCGCAAGTTGCCGTCGATGACTTCGATCTACGCCCTCAGCTTGAGCAATTGCTGGCGCGTGCCAGTGCCAAGACCGGCAAGACCCGCGTGGTTGGCGAGGTCGATGAAGACGTCATCAATCTGGTGTCGATGCTGTTCGAGTTCATTCTTGACGATCGCACGCTGCCCGATTCGCTCAAGGCGCTGATTGCCCGTCTGCAGATCCCCATGCTCAAGGTCGCCGTGCTGGATAAGACGTTCTTCAGTCGTGGCAGTCATCCCGCGCGTCGCTTGCTCAATGAGATTGCATCCGCTGCGCTGGGCTGGGTCGATCGTGATGATGTGCAGCGTGACAGCCTCTATCAGCGTATTGAGCAGGTGGTGCAGCGTTTGCTCAATGATTTCGTCGATGATCCGGCGATTTTCTCCGAGTTGCTGGCTGACTTCATGGCCTTTACCGGTGACGAGCGGCGGCGCAGTGAGCTATTGGAGCAGCGCACTCGCGATGCTGAAGAGGGCAGCGCCAAGGCCGAGTTGGCCCGCCGAGAGGTTGAGCGTGCTCTGAATGAACGGCTGCTGGGCAAGACGTTGCCCGAAGTGGTCGTGCGCCTGTTGCGTGAGGCTTGGAGCAAGGTGCTGATGCTGACGTACCTCAAGCATGGGGTGAGCTCGCCTGAATGGCAGGCCGCTCTGCAGACCATGGACGATCTGGTCTGGAGTGTGGAGCCGCATGAAGAGCCGGAAGATCGTCAGCGCCTGCTGCAGTTGGTGCCGAGCTTGCTCAAGGCGCTACGTGAGGGGATGAGCAGCGCAGCGTTCGATCCGTTCTCTACCAGTGAGTTTTTCAGCCAACTGGAGGTGCTGCATGTGCAGGCCTTCCAGCGCTTCAAGCGGCCGATGCCTGAGCAGGTAGGCGATGCGGCTGTCGTTGAAGAGGGTGGCGAGCATTTGCTCGATGTGCCGCTGCTCGACAGCGAGCCCGAGCAGGCCACTGGCGAGCCGGTGATGGTCGAGGTGGTCGAGGAAATCGTGCTGCTGGCGCCAGGGCAGAGTCGTCCGCAAGAGCCAGAAGCATTGCTCGATGAGGATGATGACGCCGTGCAGCAGGTCGACAATCTGCGCGTCGGCAGTTGGGTCGAGTTCCAGGAAGATGAAGAGCACAAGCTGCGTTGCAAACTGGCTGCGATCATCAAGCCGACCGGCAAGTACGTGTTCGTCAACCGCACGGGCATGAAGGTGCTGGAGAAAACTCGCACAGGTCTGGCTGTGGAGTTCCGCCGTAACAGCATTCGTTTGCTCGATGACGCATTGTTGTTCGATCGAGCCCTGGAGTCGGTGATCGGTAACCTGCGGCGGTTGAAGAACGCCTGACCGGCCGTTTGGCCGCGGCCTGCCAAGCCTAGATGCCGAGCGTCAGCGCAGGTGTCTTGCGCTGGCTGTGTTGCACTTGCCAGGCGCCCGTCATGGGCGTGTATGCACCGTGGCAAACCCATCGGTACGCCCGTGGCGCTTGGCCGCCTGGCGTTGCTGCTCTAGAGTGATGGCTCGTTCAGGAGCCATCCATGCAGCTTGATCCCCAAACCGGCTGGTTTCAGGGTATTCGCCACTGCCCCTCAGCCAACTTCAATGAGCGCCCGGACGGCGAGATTTCGCTGTTGGTGGTGCATAACATCAGCCTGCCGCCGGGCCAGTTCGGTACGGGCAAGGTGTTGCAGTTCTTCCAGAACCGGCTTGTCGCCGACGAGCATCCCTTTTTCGCCGAAATCGCCGCCATGCGCGTCTCTGCGCATTTCTTCATTGAGCGCGATGGTTCCCTGACACAGTTTGTTTCCTGCCTGCACAGGGCCTGGCATGCCGGCGTGTCATGCTTCGAGGGGCGGGAGAATTGCAACGATTTTTCCCTTGGGGTGGAGCTTGAAGGCACCGATGAGTTGCCATATAGCGACGCGCAATATGCCAGCCTCGGTGAACTGACGCGCCATTTGTTGGCCGCCTACCCGGCGTTGAGTGCTTCGCGCATCACCGGCCACTGCGACATCGCGCCGGGGCGTAAGACTGATCCGGGGCGCGCCTTCGATTGGGCTCGGCTGCATACTGAAATACGTGGTTGTGAAGGAGTGAACGCATGAGTTTTCTGGTGATCCTGTTGGTGCTCTGGGTCGAGAAGTTCTCTGCGCTACGCCAGCGTATCCAGCGTGATGCAACCTGGCTGGCGGCTTTGCAGGCGATGCAGCGCGGTGATTTACGGCAGTTCCCATGGCTAGTTCTGGGGGTGATGGTTTTACTGCCAGTGGTCGTTGTCGGTGTGCTCCTGCTGGCTGTGGAGCCGGTGTTCTATGGCTTGCTGGCATTACCGATCCATCTGCTGGTGCTGATATACAGCCTCGGGCGTGGTGATCTGTTGCAGGCGTTGGGGCCGTTTCGCGATGCCTGGCGCCGTGAGGATGGCCAGGCGGCCTATCACGTGGTCGAGCGTGATCTCGCGTTGCAACCCGAAGAGGGCGTGCAGTTGCTTACCCAGGTGCAGGGGTATTTGTTGTGGCAGGCCTATCAGAGCTTTTTCGCGGTGATTTTCTGGTACGTGCTGCTGGGGCCGGTGGCGGCGCTTGCTTATCGCCTGCTGGCGCTGACTGCCGAGCACGCCGAACTGCCGTCCCTGCGTGAGCGCGCAGGGCAACTACGGCATGCCTTCGACTGGCTGCCGGTGCGGGTGCTGGCTTCGAGCTTCGCGCTGGTGGGCAACTTCGTTGCGGTCAGTCGTGCTCTGCTGCATGAGTTGCTGAGCTGGGACATTTCCGCTGCTCAACTGGTGAGCAAAGCTGGGCGCGCGGCAGGCGAAGTACCTGAGCCGGTATTGGGGGAGCAGGCGGTGACGACTTTGGATCAGCTTTGGCAATTGCTGATTCGTGCAGCGGTGGTCTGGTATGCCGGGTATGCCGTGTGGGTGTTGTTGCTCTGAGCACTGGGCAGTGCCCGCCAGCCGTGCCTTAACCTTAAATTACAGAGAGCGTCGCCGATAAGGGTTATAAGGGAACCCATTGCGCTGTTATCACCTGCCTGCTGGCTGGTCGTTTACACGGCGTGCTGCTAAGCGACGCTCTGCCTGTCTAGGCCGGGCGCCTTCCGTGATTCGAATAAGAATAATGGTTGTAGGAGGCGTCGAGTGAAGACCGTGTTGTATCCCGCCATTGCGCTGATGAACCGCCTTAGTTTTGGCATGAAGTTCAGCTTGATCAGTGTGCTGTTCTTTCTGCCCATGCTGGTGACCAACTTCTATCTGGTGCGCGATTCCTACCGTCAGTTCGTGGCCACGCGAAGTGAGCTTGAGAGCCTCGAACTGCTGGGCGCTAGCCTGCAGTTGCGCCGTGATCTGGAGAGCCTTAATGACCTGGTGCAGATCAATGCGCAGATCGGCCAGTCTGGTCAGGCTGGTGACCTTGAGGCCCGTATCGATGGCTTGCACAACGGTCTTGCCGGCCTTGTGCAGGGGCTTGAGCCGGTGGCCCGTGACGGCGAGCAGATCGCTGAGTTCGTGGCCATGCGCGACAAACTGCTGGATGAGCTCAAGCAAGCCGAAGCGCAAACGTCATTGCAGAGTAAGACGGCGATGGTCGAGAAGCTGCTCACCGATGCCCAGGTGTTCATCAAGCTGATCGCCGGTCAGGCTGGGCTCAGTCAGGACCCGCAGCGTGAAGTGCGGCAGATTACCGAGCTGATTACTACCGTCACGCCGCAGGTGACCCACGCGCTTAGCCAGGGGCGGGCTATCGGCGCCTATTCACTGGGGCAGGGCTTTCTCAACTCGGCGGCCAGTACGCGTTTCGAGGAGCTGCTGCAGCAGTTGGAAAAGTTGCATGCCGAATACGGGCTAAACCTGCAGGAAGCACTGGCCGGCAATTTGTCCGCGCAGAGTGGTCTGGGCGGCCTCGCCGCGGCGAGTCAGCAGACGCTCAAGGACAGTGCTGCGCTGTTCGAGGACAGCGTCATCATTGCCGACAGCCTGGACATGCCCTGGACGCAGTTCTTCGAGCAGGTCAGTCAGGCGATGGCCAAAACCTACGCATTCAACGATGGTTTGCTAGCCTTTCTCGATGCGCAACTGACCGAGCGTTTGCAGGCCAACCGGGCGCAGATGGTGCTGCTGATCGTGGCGCTGGCGCTGGTGTTTCTGGCCATCGTCTACCTCTACAGCGGTTTTTATGTGGCCACGCGGCAGACGCTCAAGAGCCTTGGGCAGGTGATGGAGCGCGTTGCTGCGGGTGACATGACGGCGAGCTTCAAGGTGCAGAGCCGTGATGAACTGGGCGAGCTGGGGCAGGGCTTCAACCAGACCGTGGCGCGCATCCATGACTTGATCGAGCGTGTCGGCCATACCGTTGGCGAGGTGGAAGGGCAGGCCGGTCGTGTCGAGTTGGTTTCCGGCCAGAGTAATCAGGCGGTCGCCAGCCAGCGTGGGCAGATCGAGCAGGTGGCCACGGCGATGAATCAGATGTCGGCGACCGCGCAAGAGGTCGCGCACAGCGCTGCGGCTGCGGTCGGCAGCGCGCAGAGCGTCAATCAAGAGACCGTGAGCGGGCGTGCATTGGTCGAAGCGCAGGTTGGCAGCATTCAGCGTCTGGCCGATGAGATCGATCAGGCGGTGGCGGTGGTCAATCAACTGGCCAGTGACAGTACGTCGATCAGCCAGGTGCTGGATGTGATCAAGAGCATTGCCGAGCAAACCAACCTGCTGGCGCTCAATGCGGCCATCGAGGCGGCTCGCGCGGGCGAGCAGGGGCGAGGCTTTGCGGTGGTGGCGGACGAGGTGCGCAACTTGGCCAAGCGCACCCAGCAGTCCACAGCCGAGATCGAGGCGATGATCGCCCGCTTGCAAAGTGGCGTGGGCGCTGCGGTAAAGGCCATGAACGCCAGCCACGCGCAGGCAGACAGCACCGTCAGCGAATCGGCCAAGGTGCAGCAGGCGCTGGAGAACATCCTCGGCGCGGTGGGCATGATCGTCGACCAGAACCAGCAGATTGCCGCCGCTGCCGAGCAGCAGACGGCGGTGGCGCATGACATCGACCACAACATCGTGCAGATCAATCAGGCCGGTGAGCGTACCGCCGAGGGCGCGGGGCAGACCGAGCAGGCCAGTCGCGAGTTGAGTGTGCTGGTGGCGCGCTTGCGGCAGTTGATCGGCGCGTTTCGCGTTTAGAGGCGTTATGCCCAACCGAACAGCTCGCGGGCATTGCGGCTGCTGGCGCTCGCCAGTTGCTCGGCGCTGATGCCACGCAGCTCGGCCAGTTCGCGGCAGATGTCTGCCAGGTATTGTGGGCTGTTGCGCTGGTAGGGGTGCATGGCCGGCGCCATGTCGGGGGCGTCGGTTTCCAGCACGATGGCCTCCAGCGGCAGCTTTGCCACCACCTGGCGCAGGCGCTTGGCCTGCGGCCAGGTGGCCGCGCCGCCCAGACCCAGGCGAAAGCCTAGCTTGATGTACTCACGGGCTTGCTCGTAGCTACCGGCAAAGGCGTGGATGATGCCGCCGCGCGCCAGGCGAATACGCTTGAGCGTGGCGATGGTCGCGGCATGGGCGCGGCGCACATGTAGCAGGGCGGGCAGGTCGAACTCTAAGGCCAGTTGCAGTTGCGCTTCGAACAGCGCCTGCTGGCGCTCGCGATCCAGTTGTTCGAGGTAATAGTCCAGGCCAAATTCGCCGACGGCGCACAGCTTGCGATGCCCTGCCAGCCGGGTGAGCCAGTCGCGCAATTCGTCGAGGTGTTCGCGGCGGTGTGCGTCCAGGTAAACCGGATGCAGGCCAAAGGCCGCGTACAGGTTGTCGCTTGTCTCGACCAATTGCCACAGCCGTTGCCAGTTGCCTTGGTGCACGCCGAGTACCACAAGCTGCTCTACGCCCTCGGCGCGGCTGCGGGCCAGCACCTCGGCGCGGTCAGGGTCGAAATCGGGAAAATCCAAGTGGGTATGGGTGTCGATCAGGCGCATGGGCTGGCAGAGGGCAGATGGCGAGCGCTCAGCTTACTGCCAGCGCCGGGGAGAATTGGCGATTATTTTCAGTCCTAGACTCCATACACCGAGTGTCTGACTGGAGATTCACCGCTTGCTCATTCTTCGTCGTTTCTTGGCCTGGTCATTTGCTCTGGTGTTGCTGCTGGTGGCGGCGCTTATGCTGTTTTTGCTGCTATTCGACTGGAATAGGGCCAGGCCGCTGATCAATGAGCAGGTCTCTGCGGCGCTGAATCGCCCGTTTGCCATCGAAGGTGATCTGCGTGTTGTCTGGCAGCGTGAGGCGGCTGAGCAGGGCCTGAGCGCCTGGCTGCCCTGGCCGCATTTTGTCGCCGAGAAGCTGCGCCTGGGCAATCCCGACTGGGCGCAGGGCGATACCTTTGTCAGCCTTGAGCGGGTGAGCTTTCGTCTGTCGCCGCTGCCGCTTTTGTGGAAGACCGTCAGCATCCCGAGTATCGAACTCGGCGCGCCGCAGGCTGATCTGCAGCGCCTGGCCGATGGTCGGGCCAGCTGGCTGTTCGATCTGGGCCCGCAGCAGGCCGATGAAACCGAGCAGCCCAGCCCCTGGACGCTGGATATCGGCACTATCGCCTTCGACAAGGGCCTGGTGAAGCTGGACGACCAGCCGGGCAAGACCCGCTTGGAGGCCGTTATCGAGCCGCTGGGCCAGCCGATTCCCTTCGCCGAGATCGTCGGCAAGGGTAGCGCCGAGCGGCTGGCTGCGAGTAACGCCCATGCGCAGGATTACGCGTTTGCCTGGCAGGCCAAGGGCGACTTCCGTGGCCAGCCATTGAACGCCAGTGGCAAGGTCGGTGGCCTGCTGGCGCTGCGTGATGCCGCGCAGCCCTTCCCCTTGCAGGCCGATGTGCGTATCGGCACGACCCGTATCGTGCTGGCTGGCAGCCTGACCGATCCGCAGAACCTCGGCGCGCTGGATTTGCGCCTGCGGTTGTCCGGCGCCAGTCTTGGTCATCTGTATCCGCTGACCGGCGTGACCCTGCCGGACACGCCGCCCTACAGTACCGATGGTCGCTTGCAGGCTGATCTGCGCGATGCAGGCGGCGCGATCTTCCGCTACCTCGGCTTCAACGGTCGTATCGGCGACAGCGACATCCAGGGCGATCTGACCTTCGTGGCGCGTCAGCCACGGCCTAAGCTGTCTGGTCAGCTCACCTCCAAGCAGTTGCTGTTCAGCGACCTGGCGCCGCTGATTGGCGCCGACTCCAGTGCGGACAAGCGCGAGCGTGGCGAGCGTGATGTGCAGCCACAAAGCAAGGCGCTGCCGGTGGCCGAGTTTCGCACCGAGCGCTGGCGCGCCATGGATGCCGATGTGCGTTTTGTCGGCCAGCGTATCGTGCACGGTGAGCGCTTGCCGATTACCGATCTGGACACCCATGTGGTGCTCAACGACGGCCAGCTCAGTCTGGAGCCCCTGCGTTTCGGCATGGCCGGTGGCAGCCTGGATGCGCAGATTCGCCTCAATGGCGCGACCACGCCGCTGCAAGGGCAAATGCGTCTGCGCGCGCGTGATCTGCAGCTCAAAGAGTTGTTTCCCGACTTCGCACCGATGCAGACCAGCCTTGGCGAGCTTAACGGTGACAGCCAGATCAGTGGCCGTGGCAACTCGGTGGCGGCGTTGCTGGGCAGTGCTGACGGTGAGTTGAAAATGCTGATCAACGACGGCGCGGTCAGCCGCAGCCTGATGGAGATTGCCGGGCTGAATGTGGGTAATTATCTGGTCGGGCAGTTGTTCGGTGACGATGAGGTGAAGATCCACTGCGCGGCGGCTGACCTGGGCATCAAACAGGGGCTGATGAGTACGCGGTTGTTCGTCATCGACACCGACAACACGGTGATCAAGGTCGACGGTAATGCCAATTTCGCCAGCGAACGGCTGGACTTCACCGTCACCCCGGCCACTAAAGGTTTGCGCATTTTCTCCCTGCGTTCGCCGCTGTACGTGCGTGGCACCTTCAAGCAGCCCGCGCCGGGGGTGGAGGCTACGCCCTTGGCGCTACGTGGTTTGGGGCTGGTGGCCCTGGGGGTGGCAGTGGCGCCGGCTGCCGGTTTGCTAGCGCTGGTGGCGCCAAGTGCCGGGGCTGCGCCGGATCAGTGCGCGCCGTTGCTGCGGCAGATTCAGGGGCGCTGATCAGGCGCGCGCCTTGAGGCTGCGAGCGATGGCCTCGATGCCGGGGCGGTAATCGTTCTGCTCCACCGCCAGCAGCGTCCAGGCCAGCACGCGCTCGGCGATGCGCTCGTGCTGCTGGCTCATGGCGTTGACGCGCAGGGGCAGGAAATCCAGCAACTGGGTGTCGCCGAAGGTGGCCAGGCGCAAGGCATTCCAGCGCGACTGCGGCTGTTGCTGGAGCAGATCGAACACCCCTTCAAGCAGCACGTAAGCGGTGGTCACCAGGGCATCGGGCGGGCCGCCATCGGCGAGCAGCGCCTGCATCTGCTCAAGGCCGCTGCGACGGTTGAACTGCTCGCCGTAGTAGATGCTCACGCGGCCTTCGAAACCCTCCAGTGCTTGGCGAAAGCCACGCTCGCGCGCCTGGCTGATCACCAGCTCGGGGCGCGCCGCGAGCAAGGCGATGTGCTTGGGTTTGCTCTGCAACAGGCTGCGGGTGAGTTGCTCGCCGGCGCCTTCGTCATCGCTGACCACCGAGCGAATATGCTGCGGCGACAACGCGCGATCCACCGCGATGATCGGCAGGCCACCTGCCACCAGCTCGGCGTAGAGTGGGTCGTCTTGCGGCAGGCAACTGGCGACGATCAGGGCATCGCAGCGGCGCGAGCGGAACAGCTCAAGCAACTGCCGCTCACTTTGCGGGTCATCGTCGGAGCTGGCGATCAGCATTTGATAACCGGCGGCGCGGGCCTTCTGCTCCAGCAGTTTGGCCAGGCGCGCATAGCTGGGGTTTTCCAGATCGGGGAGGATGAAACCCAGGCAGCGGCTTTGCCCGCGGCGCAGGCTGGCAGCCTGTTGATCCGGGCGATAGCCATGTTCCTCGACCACGGCCAGTACGCGCTCGACGGTGGCCTGGCTGATGCGGCGTTTGCTGGCCTGGCCGTTGATCACGTAGCTGGCGGTTGTAACCGAGACCTGCGCCAGGCGGGCGATGTCGCTGAGTTTCACGGGCAAATCCTGCAGATCGATGGGCATGCAGCTCGGCGCTGCACGATGCGTCAGGCTTCAAGGATTACGCATTATCGGCTAAGGTGCCAGACTTAGGTGAAACGATTCAGCAGTCGCTTGGTCTGTCTGCTACCGGCTGCAGGTTTTTCTGCATGCCGCCTAGTCTTATCGGATCGTTAGCCCTTTCATAACAAGATGCCCTTGCCGGCGCGATGTCGTTTCGCAGCCGGTCGATGCTGCCGGAGGTGTGTTCCCATGCTCGAACTCGATGCCAGCCAGATCCAGATGGGCCGCCAGGCGGCGGACAAGGCCACGGCGCTGGCCATGCTCGCTGAGGCCTTGGCCGCCGGGGGGCTGGCCACGCCGGCCTACCACGATGGATTGCTGGCGCGCGAGGCGCAGGGCTCGACCTATCTTGGCCAGGGCATCGCCATTCCCCACGGCACGCCGCAGACCCGCGATCAGGTGCTCAACACCGGCGTGCGCCTGATCCAGTTTCCCGAAGGCGTGGACTGGGGCAACGGCCAGCAGGTCTACTTGGCCATTGCCATTGCTGCGCAGTCGGATGAACACCTGCACCTGTTGCAATTGCTCACCCGCGCCCTCGGCGAGGGCGATCTGAGTCAGGCGCTGCGTGAGGCGCGTGAACCCGCGCAGATCGTCGAGTTGCTGCAGGGCGCGCCGCAAGAGCTGGCGCTCGATGGGCAACTGGTGGGCTTGGGCCTGCATGCCGAGGATTTCGACGAACTGCTGTGGCAGGGGGCGCGCCTGTTGCGCCAGGCCGGTTGCGCCAGCAGTGGTTTCGCCCTCGGCCTGGCGCGTAGCGAACCGCTGCCGCTGGGCGATGGCCTGTGGTGGTTGCACAGTGAGCAAAGCGTCGAACGCCCAGGGCTGGCCTTCGTGACCCCGGCGCAGACGCTGAGCTTTCGCGGGGAAACCCTCAAAGGTTTGTTCTGCCTGGCGAGCCAGGGCGAGGCTCATCGTCAGGCGTTGGAGCGGTTGTGTGACGTGTTGATCGGTGGCCGCGCCGCTGAGCTGAGCGAGGCCAATGACAGCCGCCGGGTGATCGAAGCGCTCGGCGGCGAGGTGGCGCCAGACTGGCCGAGCGTGGCGCTGCCGCTGCTCAATGCCCATGGCTTGCATGCCCGCCCAGCCAAGGCGCTGAGCGAGTTGGCGCAGCAGTTTGCGGGCGAGATACGCGTGCGCCTGCGCGGCGACGAGGGCGCCGGGGTTTCCGCCAAGAGCCTCAGCCGTCTGCTGGCGCTGGGCGCGCGCCGTGGTCAGGTGCTGGAGTTCAGCGCCGAGCCGGTGATTGCCGACGATGCCCTGCCAGCGCTGCGTGCCGCGCTGGAGAGCGGCCTCGGCGAGGCGGTCGAGCCACTGTTGAACGAGGCCGCGCAGGTGCCTTCGGTCGTGGTCGAGGCGCCTGTGTTGGCGCCGCCTGCTGGGAGTCGTGTGCAAGCGGTGGCGGCGTCCCCCGGTATCGCCATGGGCCCGGCGTTGGTGCGGGTGATGCCGACATTCGAATTCGCCGAACAGGGCGCTGGTGCCGCCAGCGAGCGCCAGCGTTTGGACGAGGCCTTGAGCGCCATTGCCGCGCAGATTCAGCGTCTGGTCGATGGTGCAGGCGTGGCCAGCATTCGCGAGATTTTCAGCGCGCACCTGGCCATGCTCGACGACCCGGCCTTGCGTGAGGATGTCGACGCCCGCCTGCAAGCCGGCGCCAGCGCCGAAGCCGCCTGGCAGCAGGAGATCGAAGCCGCCGCGCAGCGCCAGGAAGCGCTGCATGACGCCTTGCTGGCCGAACGCGCGGCAGACCTGCGTGATATTGGCCGCCGTGTGCTGGCGCATCTGTGCGGCATTGACCTGCCCAGCGAGCCGAACGAACCCTATGTGCTGGTGATGAGCGAGGTGGCGCCGTCGGATGTCGCCGCGCTGGATCGCCAGCGCGTGGCCGGCATTCTCACCGCCAACGGCGGCGCCACTGCACACAGCGCGATCATCGCCCGTGCCCTGGGCATCCCGGCGGTGGTCGGCGCTGGCGAGGCGATTCTGGCGTTGGCGCAGGGCACGCCGCTGCTGCTCGATGGCGACAGCGGCCTGCTGCGTATCGCCCCCGATGACGCCACCCGCCAGCAGGCTCTGCGCGAGCGCGAGGCGGCGCAGCAACGCCGCGAGCAGGCGCACGCCACGCGCCTCGAACCGGCGCTGACCCGCGACGGCGTACAGGTGGAAGTGGCCGCCAATATCGGTGCGGCCAACGAGACGGCGGATGCCGTCGAACTGGGCGCCGAGGCCGTGGGTTTGCTGCGCACCGAACTGGTGTTCATGGAGCACGCCCAGGCGCCGAGTCAGGCCGCGCAGGAGCAGGAATACCGCCGTGTGCTCGAAGCCCTGGATGGGCGCCCGCTGGTGGTTCGCACCCTGGATGTCGGTGGTGACAAGCCGCTGCCGTACTGGCCGATGCCCGCCGAGGAGAACCCCTTCCTTGGTGTGCGCGGTATACGCCTGAGCCTGCAGCGCCCGGAGATCCTCGAAACCCAGTTGCGTGCGCTGCTGGCCTCGGCTGAAGGGCGCCCGTTGCGCATCATGTTCCCCATGGTCGGCACCATGGAAGAGTGGCGCGCCGCACGCGACCTGGCGCAGCGCCTGCGCGAGGAAATCCCGGTGCAGGATCTGCAACTGGGCATCATGATCGAAGTGCCTTCGGCGGCTCTGCTAGCACCGTTGTTGGCGCGCGAGGTGGACTTCTTCAGCATCGGCACCAACGATCTGACGCAATACTGCCTGGCCATCGACCGTGGCCATCCGCAGCTCTCGGCCCAGGCCGATGGCCTGCACCCGGCGGTGCTGCGCCTGATCGCCATGACCGTGGAGGCGGCGCACGCCAATGGCAAGTGGGTCGGTGTGTGCGGCGAGCTGGCCGGCGACCGCCTGGCTGTGCCGCTGCTGGTGGGCCTGGGCGTGGACGAGTTGAGCGTGTCGCCGCGCAGCATCGGCCTGGTCAAGGCGCGCGTGCGCGAGCTGGACAGCCGTGAGGTACGCACCCTGGCGCAACAGGCGTTGAATCTGGAAAGCGCCGCTGCCGTGCGCGCCCTGGCTGGAGGGCTGCACTGATGGCGCGCATCCTGACCCTGACCCTGAACCCGGCGCTGGATCTGACCCTGCGTCTCGACCAGTTGCAGCTCGGTACGGTCAACCGCTGCCAAGACTTTGCCAGCCATGCCGCCGGCAAGGGGCTGAACGTCGCCCAGGTGCTGGCCGACCTCGGCCATACGCTGAGCGTCAGCGGTTTTCTCGGCCGCGCCAATGCCGCGCCGTTCGAGACGCTGATGCACAAGCGCGGCTTCCGTGATCTGTTCGTCCGCGTGCCGGGCGAGACGCGCAGCAATATCAAACTGGCCGAAGTCGATGGGCGCATCACCGACCTCAACGGCCCTGGCCCGCAGATCGAGGAAAGCCATCTGCAGCAATTGCTGGAATCCCTCGATCCGCTGCTGGCCGGGCATGACGCCGTGGTGGTGGCCGGCAGCCTGCCGCGCGGCGTGTCGCCCGAGTGGTTCGCCAGCCTGCTCAAACGCATCCAGGGCGCTGGCGTGCCGCTTGCTCTGGACAGTAGCGGCGCTGCCTTGCAGGCCGCATTGGGCACCACGCCTTGGCTGATCAAACCCAACGAAGAGGAACTGGCCGAAGCTTGCGGTGCTGATTTGCAAGCAGCGGTGGCGCGTCTGCGTGAGCAGGGCGTCGAGCACATCCTGCTGTCGCGCGGCGCCGAGGGTGTCGACTGGCACGGCCCGAACATCGCCCTGCGCGCCGTGCCGCCACGGGTCGAGGTGGCCAGCACGGTGGGCGCCGGCGATTCGCTGCTGGCTGCCAGCCTGCATGGCCTGCTCGAAGGCTGGTCGGCCGAGCGCACCTTGCGCCTGGCCACGGCGGTGGCCGCACAAGCGGTGACGCAGATCGGCTTCGGCATCCACGACATCGACCAACTGGCGCGGCTGCAGGCCGCCGTCCAGCTACAGCCCTTGCAAGAATAAGAGGCCCCGACCATGAATCTGTTGATCGTCACCGCCTGCCCCAATGGTCAGGTCACCAGCGTGCTTTGTTCGCGCTTGCTGCAGGCCGCTGCCGAGCGCCTGGGCTGGAAAGCCCAGGTCGAAGTGCATGACGCCCGCGCCATTGGCTCGCCGTTGAGCGAGGCCGATATCGCCGCCGCCGATTGGGTGCTGGTGGTCAAGACTGGCGACCTGGCGCTGAACCGTTTTGTCGGTAAACGCCTGGTGCAGTCCTCGCCTGCCGAGGCGCTGGCCGACCCGCAGCGCTTTTTGCGTGAGGCGGCCGAACGCGCCGAACCTTATCAGGCGTCTGCCGAGTCAGTGGCAAGTGGCACGCGCCGACTGGTCGCCATCACCGCCTGCCCGACCGGCGTGGCGCACACCTTTATGGCCGCTGAAGCGTTGCAACAAGCCGCCGCGCGTACGGGCATCGAATTGCAGGTGGAAACCCGCGGCTCGGTGGGCGCGCGCAACCTGCTCGACGAGGCCGCCATCGCTGCCGCCGATGCCGTACTGCTGGCCACCGATATTGAGGTGGACACCAGCCGCTTCGCCGGCAAGAAGGTTTACCGCTGTGGCACTGGTGTGGCGCTCAAGCAACCGCAGCAAACGCTGGAACGTGCGCTGAGCGAGGCGCGTCCGCTGGTCGAGGCGGCGCCTACCGAAGGCAGCGTACAGGCCAACAGTGGTGAAAAGAGCGGGCCTTATAAGCACCTGCTCACCGGCGTGTCCTACATGCTGCCGATGGTGGTGGCCGGTGGTTTGCTGATCGCCCTGTCGTTTGTTTTCGGCATCGAGGCGTTCAAGCAGGAGGGCACCTTTGCCGCGGCCTTGATGCAGATTGGCGGCGACGCTGCATTCAAGCTGATGGTGCCGGTGCTGGCCGGCTACATCGCGTACTCCATCGCGGACCGTCCCGGTCTGGCGCCAGGGATGATTGGTGGTCTGCTGGCCAGTACGCTGGGCGCCGGTTTTATCGGCGGTATCGTCGCGGGCTTCCTGGCGGGCTACTCGGCCAAGGCCATTGCCCGCTGGGTGCGCCTGCCGGAAAGTCTGGAAGCACTCAAGCCCATCCTGATCATTCCGCTGCTGGCCAGCCTGGTCACCGGCCTGGTGATGATCTATGTGGTCGGCAGCCCGGTGGCGGGTGTGTTGAAGTCGCTGACCGCGTTCCTCGACAGCATGGGCAGCACCAACGCCATCCTCCTTGGCGTGTTGCTTGGCGGGATGATGTGCGTGGATCTCGGCGGGCCGATCAACAAGGCCGCTTACGCCTTCTCTGTCGGCTTGCTGGCTTCCAGCAGCTACGCACCGATGGCTGCGACCATGGCCGCCGGCATGGTGCCGCCCATCGGCATGGCCATCGCCACCGTGCTGGCGCGGCGTAAGTTCGCCGACAGCGAGCGTCAGGCGGGCAAGGCCGCTGGGGTGCTGGGGCTGTGTTTTATCTCCGAGGGGGCGATTCCCTTTGCCGCCAAAGACCCGCTGCGGGTGATCCCGGCCAGCATCGCCGGTGGCGCGCTGACCGGCGCGCTGTCGATGTACTTTGGCTGCAAGCTGATGGCACCGCACGGCGGCCTGTTCGTGCTGCTGATCCCCAACGCCATCAACCATGCGCTGCTGTATTTGCTGGCCATCGTTGCCGGCAGCCTGCTGACGGGCGTGGTCTACGCGCTGATCAAGCAGCCCGAAGCGCAGCCGTTGGCCGAGACGCTAGCGCCGTAGCTTGGCTAGAGCGCAGCGAAACCCAGGATTACGCTGCTCTGGGTTTGGCTGAGTTCTATCCAGGCGAATCGGCTGTTTTCGCGGCAGGTTTGGGCGGGGCCGGGCGGTTGAGGTTGTCCAGCAGTTGCTGGGCAAAGGCCTGATACAGCGGCACCGGTGAAATGCGAGCCGATACCGCGCTGGCCAGCAGGCTGGCGGCGAGAATCGGCAGCGCCATGTCCTGGCTGTGCGACAGTTCGATGGTGATGACCGTGGCGGTCAGCGGTGTGCGCGTGACACCTGCCAGGTAGGCGGCCATGCCGAGCAGACCGGCGGTGTGCAAAGCGATGCCGGGAATCCATTCGACCAGCCACGGCGCGATGCTGGCGCCCACGCTCAGCGACGGCGAGAACAGCCCGCCAGGAATGCCAGCCAAGTACGACACCACGTTGGCGAGAAACTTCCAGACGATGAAGGCGCCGTCGGTTTGCGGGGTGTCCTCAAGCAGGGCACGGGTTTGCTCATAGCCAGTGCCGAATACATGTTGTCCTGAGCACAGTCCGAAAAAGGCCAGCAGCAGGCCGCAGACGGCGGCGAAGCGCACCGGCCAGCGCGCCCGCCATTGGCCGAGCACGGCCAGCGGGCCGCTTTTGGCGGGCAGTACCAGGCGGCAGTAGGCGCCGCCGAGCAGGCCGCCGAACAGGCCGCAGGCCAGCACCGCTCCCCAGGCCTCGTCGAACGGCAGGCTGGCACTGAGCGCGCCGAAATAACTGTACGGGCCAACCAAGCCAAGGGTGAGCATACCGCCGATCAGCACGGCGGTGAGGATCACGCCGTTGAGGCTCTGCTCCAAGCGCGGGCTAAGTTCTTCGATGGCGAACACCACCCCGGCCAGTGGCGTGTTGAAGGCGGCGGCGATACCGGCGGCGCCACCGGCGATGATCAATCCAGAGCCCGCACTCTTGGCCTGCAGGCCCAGGCGTCTGCCGAAGGTGTACATCAACGCCGCGCCGACGTGAACCGTGGGCCCTTCGCGCCCGACCGAGGCGCCGCAGAGCAGGGCCAGAGCCGTCATCAGCATCTTCGCGGCGGCAATCGGCAGGGCCAGAGCGCGATTGCGAAAGCGGCTCGACGATTTCTGCAAGGTGGCGATCACCTGAGGTATACCGCTGCCTTTAGCTTCCTTGAGCGCGCCCTGAGTGGCCCAGGCGAGCAGGGCAAAACCAGCCGGGGTGACCAGCCATGGCCACCACTGGCTATGCGCGAGCAGGCGAGTGAACAGGGCGTAGGCGTGGTCGGCGAGCCAGGCGAAGGCCAGGGCGGCGAGACCGACCAGCAGAGCGCCGAGCCAGAAGGCCGCGCGCTGGCGCAAGGTGCGCTGGCGCCGATGGCGTAGGCGGTGACGGAGTTTGTGCGAATGCTGGGCTGAGGCGGTTGTGTCGCTCGGGGCAGCCACGTGTTCGTTCCCTCTGGGCTGGAAGTACAGAGGCAAAGTGTACGCTCAATTGTATCGAGATATGTACGCTTGCCAGCGACTTGGCTATTGTCGCAGAGTGTTGGTGGTGGCGAATAACATGGAATGCGCCGCTTCAGACTTTGGCAATGCCTGCCGATAGCATTGCCAGCTCAGCTCACAGGAGAGTCAAGGTGAACATCAGTATTGCGCGGTTGATTTGGGGGGGGGGGCCGTTTTCATTTTGCTCACTGCCTTGGGCCTGGCTGGGTGGGTCACACTGGAGGTGTTTGCGCTGGAAGACGGTGAGAGCCGTGCGGTGCAGTTGAGCCAGGCGCGTGAGAGTACTCAGGAGCTGCGCTACCACTTAGCTCAGGTGCAGCAGTTTTACACCGATGCCAGCCTCACTCAGGAGAACGAGCCTGCCGCCGAGGCCGCGCAGAATTATCGTGAGGCGAAGGCGCTGCTGGTTAAGCTACGTGAGTTGCTGCCGACTTATGCGGGCCAGCTCGCAGCACTCAATGAGCCTGTGGATCGTCTTGATCAGACCGGTCAGCGCATGTTCCAGGCCTACAGCCAGCAGGGCAAACAGGCTGGGGATGTGGTGATGAAGGCTTTCGATGAACAGTCTGCCACCGTGATTGCCCGCTTCGGCGAGTTGCAGCAGCCATTGAGCCAGGAGTTCGCACAGCTACGCGAGAGTAATGCGGAACTGCTGGAGGAGCTGCATACGGTGACCACAGTGGCGCTTGTTAGCATCGTTACTGTGGTGTTTGGCGTACTGTTGCTGATCAGCCGCCGCGTGCTGCCGCCGATTGCTCGTCTCAAACAGTCACTGCAGGATCTGGCATCGGGCTCAGGAGACTTAACGCGGGTGATCAATCGCGAGGCCGAAGACGAAATCGGCGCGGTGGTTGATGCCTTCAATCAGTTCAGCCGTAACCTGCGCGAGCAGATTGCCAGTGTTGGCGAGGTGGCCGGCACCCTGGAGCATTCTTCCGGGCAATTGATCAGCGATGCCCAGGCCTCCGAGCGCAGTGCCGGTGTATTGCGCGAAGAGATCGATCAGGTGGTGACCGCCGTGCACCAGATGACGGTGACCGTGCAGGGTGTTGCCGAACACGCCCGTGGCAGCTCGGAACAGACCGCGGAGGCGGATCGCGAAGTACGCTCGGCGCTCATGGTGATCGACAGCACAGTCCATGACATTCGCCAGTTGGCTGCCGAGGTAGCCAGTGCGGCGCGGGTAATCGGTGAGCTGGAAACCCACTCTCAGGAAATCGGCGGCGTGCTGGAGGTGATTCGTACCATCGCCGAACAGACCAACCTGCTGGCGCTCAATGCCGCCATCGAAGCGGCGCGTGCCGGCGAGCAGGGCCGTGGTTTTGCCGTGGTCGCCGATGAGGTGCGTACCCTGGCCAGTCGCACGCAGGCTTCCACCGCCGAAATCGACAGCATGATCCAGCGCTTGCAGAGCACTTCTCGGCAGGCTGTGGACGCCATGCAGGCCAGTCAGAAACACGCTGACAATGGTGTGGCCCAGGCTGAAACCGCGGGCAAGGCATTGGGCAGCATCGGCGGTCTGGTGGAAACCGTATCGCGTAGCAGTTTGCAGATCGCCGAGGCAGCGCGTGAGCAGTCGCAGGTCAGTGACGAGATCAGTCAGCGCGTGGCGAATCTGGGCGTGGAGGCAGGGCGTAGCGTGGAATTGGCAGAGAACACCCTGCAGCGCGGGCGGCATGCCGGTGAGAACTCGCAGCGTTTGCGAGGCATCGTCGGGCGCTTTCGCTACTAAAAGAACGGCCCGCTTAGCGGGCCGTTTTTCCATCAGTGGTGTTCGCGGGTGGCGCGGAATTTCACCTCCGGCCAACGCTCTTCCATCAGGCTGAGGTTGACGCGGGTGGGGGCCAGGTAGGTGAGGTGACCACCGCCGTCGACGGCGAGGTTCTCGTAGGCCTTGTCCTTGAACTCCTTGAGCTTCTTCTCGTCGCTGCATTCGATCCAGCGCGCCGACCAGACGTTGATCGCCTCGTAGGCGCACTCCACCTTGTATTCCTCCTTCAGGCGACTGGCGACCACGTCGAACTGCAGCACACCGACGGCGCCGAGGATGATGTCGTTGTTGCGCTCGGGGAAGAACACCTGAGTGGCGCCTTCTTCGGCCAGCTCCTGCAGGCCCTGACGCAGTTGCTTGGATTTCAGCGGGTCTTTCAGGCGCACGCGGCGGAACAGTTCCGGGGCGAAGTGCGGGATGCCGGTGAAACCGAGGTTCTCGCCTTCGGTGAAGGTGTCGCCGATCTGGATGGTGCCGTGGTTGTGCAGGCCGATGATGTCACCGGCGTAGGCTTCTTCCAGGTGCTCACGTTCGCTGGAAAAGAAGGTCAGCGCATCGCCGACGCGCACGTCCTTGCCCAGGCGCGCGTGGCGCATCTTCATGCCCTGGGTGTACTTGCCCGAGCAAATCCGCATGAAGGCGATACGGTCGCGGTGTTTCGGGTCCATGTTCGCCTGAATCTTGAACACGAAGCCTGTGAACTTCTCCTCGGTCGGCTCCACGTTGCGCTCGTTGGCCACGCGCGCCAGCGGACGCGGTGCCCAGTCGACGACGGCGTCGAGCACATGGTCGACACCGAAGTTGCCCAGCGCGGTGCCGAAGAACACCGGGGTCATCGTGCCCTTGAGGAAGGCCTCGGGCTCGAACGCGTGGCAGGCGCCTTGCACCAGTTCCAGCTCCTCGACGAAGCGCTCGTACATGTCGCCGAGGTGCGCGCGGGCTTCGTCGGAGTCGAGCTTGTCGATGATCTTGGCTTCGGTGCGCTCGTGGCCGTGGCCCGGCGTGTAGACGATGATCTTGTCCTGCGTCAGGTGGTACACGCCCTTGAAGTCGCGGTAGCAACCAATCGGCCAGGTGATCGGCGCAGCCTTGATATTGAGTACCGCCTCGATCTCGTCGAGCAACTCGATGGGGTCGCGGATGTCGCGGTCGAGTTTGTTGATAAAGCTGACGATGGGCGTGTCGCGCAGGCGGCACACGTCCATCAGGGCGATGGTGCGCGGCTCAACACCTTTACCGCCGTCGAGCACCATCAGCGCGCTGTCCACGGCGGTCAGGGTGCGGTAGGTGTCCTCGGAGAAGTCTTCGTGGCCGGGGGTGTCGAGCAGGTTGACGATGTGCTCGCGGTAGGGGAACTGCATTACCGAGGTGGTGATGGAGATACCGCGCTGCTTCTCCATCTCCATCCAGTCGGAGGTGGCGTGGCGGTCGGACTTGCGCGACTTCACCGTACCGGCCACTTCGATGGCCTTGCCCATCAGCAGCAGCTTCTCGGTGATGGTGGTCTTACCGGCGTCCGGGTGGGAAATGATGGCGAAAGTACGGCGCTTGGCGACTTCGGCGGCCTGGGTGGTCATGGCGGAGATGTCCTGTCGACGTTCGGTCGAGCTGTCGAAAAAAGCCGCGATTATACCGGCAAAATGCTCCGAGGCGTTGGCCGCCTGGCACGTGCTTTCATGCTGGCAGGGCGGCCAGGGCTGCCTGGTCGTCGGTGTCACCCAGTTCGGCTGCGCGCCGGTGGTAGGCCAGGCCCAGGTCGGCGCAGCCTGGCAGCGCCATAACGCGGGCGCGCGCGGCGCGCAGGAAGTTCAGGTTGCCGCCTACCAGTGCCTGTTGCAGCCAGTGCCGGGCGTGTTGCGCCTCGCCCTGTTCGAGCAGGCGCAGGGCATAACTGAACTGACCGCGAAAGTCGCCGGCCTGCGCCGAACGCTCGAACCAGTGCAGCGCCGCTTGGCGATCGGGGGCGGCCAGCACGCCTTCATCGAGGTAGCGCCCCAGCAGGTTCATCGACTTCGCATGCCCCAACTGCGCCGCGCGCTGGTATAGGGCGAAGGCGCCCGCATGATCCTGCGTCACACCGCGTCCGGTGGCCAGCAGATTGGCCAGGTTATACATGCCCCAGTCCAGCCCCAGCGCCGCCGCGCGTTGATAGTGCTGGGCGGCGGCGGGCAGGTCGAGGTGGCAGCCCCAGCCGTGCTCCAGGCAGCGGCCAAGCATGTTCAGCGCCATGGCATGGCCTTGTCGCGCAGCGATGCCGAACCAGGTGAAGGCCAGTTTGGCATCGCGAACGATGCCATGACCTTCGAGCAGGATCTGTCCGAGCATCGTCTGAGCCTCCGTCTCGCCACGGCCTGCGGCGGCGATCAGCGCGCTGGCGGTGGCGCGTGGATTGCTCGTGCTCACACGTCCACCCAGCGGCGCAGCAGGTTGTGGTAGGTGCCGGTGAGCTGGATCAGCGACGGGTGGTCGGGCACGTCGCGGGTCAGGGTCTGGATCGCCACGTCCATCTCGAACAGCAGGGCGCGTTGGCTGTCTTCGCGCACCAGGCTCTGCGTCCAGAAGAATGAAGCCAGGCGCCTGCCCCGGGTGATCGGTTGCACGCGGTGCAGGCTGGTGGCCGGGTAGAGCACCAGGTCACCGGCCGGCAGCTTGATTTCGCGGGTGCCGTAGGTGTCCTGGATCACCAGTTCGCCACCGTCGTAATCCTCCGGGTCGCTGAAGAACAGGGTCGAGGACAGGTCGGTGCGAATCCGCTCGCCGCTGTCGCGCACTGCCCGCACGGCGTTATCGATGTGATAGCCGAAGGCATCACCGGTGCGGTAGCAGTTGAACAGCGGCGGGAAGATCTTGCGTGGCAGCGCCGCCGACATGAACAGGGCATTGCGCTGCAGGCGCTGGACGATGGCTTCGCGCAGTTCCAACGCCAGCGGGTTGTCGTCGGCCAGTTGCAGGTTGTGCTTGGCCTTGGCCGACTGATAGCCAGCGGTGGCCTTGCCGTCCATCCATTCGGTGCTTTCCAGTGCTTGGCGGATGTGTAGAACTTCTTCGCGGGTGAAAAGCTGGGGGATGTGCAGAAGCATGTAGGTATCCGGCTGGCGAGGTGGCGACGAATCAGGGGTGCTGCGCGTAAATGTGAAATTGTTTGCTAATTATTCGCATTTGTATTGAAAAATACAATTTGTTGCAAATAAGATCCGCTCGCATTTTTTCTGAGCACAGTTCATGCACAATAACGAACCAACCCTGTCTGTCGCCCCCTCGCAAAAAACGCTGCTGGTTTCCGCCATTGGTCTTGCCATCGTCTCTCACGGTGGCGCGGTGGTCGCTGCCGAGACGAACCCCCAGAAAACCTCGCCGCTGGAACTCGACAGCCTGTCAGTAACCGGCGAGTCCGAAGAAGATGATGGCTACCAGCCGCAGGCGCCTTCATCTCCGAAATACACCGAGCCGCTGCGTGACATTCCGCAGACCATCACCGTGGTGCCTAAGCAGGTCATCGAGGATCAGAACCTACTGACCATGCGCGATATTCTCAGCACCGTACCGGGCATCACCTTCGGCGCCGGGGAGGGCGGCGGTGGTTATGGCGACAGCATCAACCTGCGCGGCTTCTCGGCCAGCAACGATATCCAGATCGATGGTGTGCGCGACAGTGCGCAGTACAGCCGTACCGACCCGTTCAATCTGGAGCAGGTGGAGGTCGTCAATGGCGCCAGCTCGGTCTACTCCGGTGGCGGCTCGGTGGGCGGCACCATCAACCTGGTGACCAAGGCGCCGCAGACGCGTGATTTCACCAAGATCAGCACGGCGGTCGGCACCGACAACTACAAGCGCATCACCCTGGACACCAACCAGAAGCTCAACGACACCACGGCGGCGCGCCTCAATCTGATGGCCCATGGCAACGATGCGCCAGGGCGCGATCACGAGGATTACGAGCGCTGGGGCATCGCTCCGTCGATCGCCTTCGGTCTGGGCACGCCGACCCGTGTGACCCTCGCCTTCGAGCATCAGGAAGACGACAACCTGCCGCAGTTCGGTGTGCCGATCTATGACGGCAAGCTGCTGCCGGGGGCGGACTGGGATAACTATTACGGCTATCACAACGTCAACAAGCAGGAAATCACCACCGATGCCTTCAGCCTGAAGCTGGAGCATGAGTTCAATGACGCGCTGTCACTGCGCAACTTCAGCCGGGTAGCGCGCGTGCGCCAGGAAACCTGGGTGTCCGGGCCGGAAGGGGCGTCCGCTGCCTGCTTGGCCAGCGGCGTGACGCCGACCGGTGCCGCCTGCGCCGCTGGTCTGACGCCGGGCTTCTTCCAGCCCAGCGGTGGCTCGCTGGGCAATGCGCGTGATACCGAGAACCGCATCTTCATCAATCAGACCGACCTGACCAGCCGCTTCGCCACCGGCTTTATCGACCACACCCTGGTCACCGGTATCGCGCTGACCCGCGAGGAGTACGAGGCCGGTACCGGTAACTGGCGTTATAACGCCGCGGGCACCCAGGTGACCCCGCCGCCGGTGAGCATCAGCGACCCGGATTCGCACTGGGATGGCCCGGTGAACTTCATCAAGACGGCGAAAATCGATGGTGAGCTGAACAACCGCGCCGTGTACGCCTTCGACACCCTCAAGTTCAACGAGCAGTGGTCGCTCAACGGCGGCCTGCGCTACGAGCGCAACGAGGGGAGCTCGGCAACCGATGCGATCGATGCCATCAGCGGCGCCGTGACGCGCGGTACGCGCTATCACAACAGCGACGATCTGCTCTCCTATCGCCTGGGCGTGGTCTACAAACCAGCGGAAAACGGCAGCATTTACGTGGCCTACGGCAACAGCCAGACCGCCTCACAGGCCACGGTCAACGGCAGTTGCTTCAATACCGGTCGTCGAGGTAGTGCAAGCAGCAATAACTGCGACGCCGAGCCGGAAAAATCCGTCAGCTATGAAATCGGCACCAAGTGGGATCTGTTCCATGAGCGCCTGTCGCTGACAGCGGCGGTGTTTCGTAACGACCGCACCAACTACAAAGTCGCCAGCAACGACCCAAGCAACCTGTCCGGCGAGCAGGCGCTCGATGGTCAGGCGCGTGTCGATGGCGTAACGCTGGGGGCGACAGGGGCGATCACCGACCGCTGGAAGGTCTTCGCCAACTACACCTACTTGCACACTGAAGTGCTGCAGAGCGTGAGCGACTTTACCTTGCAGACTGGCGGCATCGACGCGCAAAAAGGCAAACCCCTGACCTTCACCCCCAAGCATGCGGCGAGCATCTGGACCACCTATGACCTGCCCTACAACCTGCAGGTCGGTTATGGCCTGACCACCCAGAGCAAGCAGTACCTGGCCAGCGCCGACAACGCGCCGACCTCCTCGGGGTACACCGTGCACCGGGCGATGCTCGGCTACAAGGTCAACCGCAATTTGAACCTGCGTCTGAACGTCAACAATCTGTTCGACAAGCAGTACTTGACCCGCATCCGTAACAACGGCTGGGCGACCCCCGGTGATGCGCGCGCGGCGATCCTGACGGCTGACTACAGCTTCTGACCTTTTGTCGAATCCCCGGTGCAGTTCGCTGTGCCGGGGATTTCGTGCGTCCGCAAGCGGGTAAAAAAGATGTAAAGGCTATTCCTTGAAAATAACTCTCAAATAGAATCCGCTCTCGTCTGCCCTGGGCGGCATTCTCCATCGTGATGCAAGAGTGATCGACGTGTTCAAGAAAGTCCTGTTCCAACTGCATTGGTTACTCGGCATCACTGCTGGTCTGGTGCTGGCCATCATGGGTATCACTGGCGCGCTGTATAGCTTCGAAGGGGAGCTTCTGCGGGCGTTGAACGCCGAGCGTTGGCAGATTCAGGCGCTTGAACAGGGGCCGCTCGCTCCGGTAGAGCTGGTGGCGAAGATCGAGTCGGCGACCGCTGATCGCGTCACAGGCCTATGGCTCGACAGCCGCCATGATGGCCCAGGCATGGCCTTTCTGGCGCCTAAGCCGGGCGAGCGGCGTGGGCCGCGCATCATCTTCGACCCTTACACCGGCAAGGTTCTGGGCGCGCCGGTGGGGCAGGGTTTCTTCATGCTGGCGCTGCAGTTGCACCGCTTTTTAGCGATGGGTGAGGTGGGTAAGCAGATCACCGCTGCCAGCACCCTGGCGCTGATTTTCTTCTGCTTATCCGGGCTCTACCTGCGCTGGCCGCGACAGGTGCGTAGCTGGCGCGCCTGGCTGACGCTCGACTGGAAAAAGAAAGGCCGCAGCTTCAATTGGGATCTGCACGCGGTCGTCGGTACCTGGGCGCTGCTGTTCTATCTCTGCGCTGCGCTGACGGCCTTGTACTGGTCTTATGGCTGGTATCGCGAGGGCCTCACCCGCCTACTCTCCGATGCACCTGCCGAGCAACGTGGCGAGAGACGTGGCGGGCGTGCGGCGCCTGCGGGCCCGCTGCCGGAGGTGGATTACGCTGCGCTTTGGCAGACGATCGAACGCACTGCCGGGCCGCGTCTGACTGCCTGGAATCTGCGGCTACCGTCGGTAGCTGGTCAGCCTGCGACGGTGTTCTATCTGCTCGACGACGCCGAGCACGTGCGTGCTTTCAATGAGCTGCGGATCGACCCCACGAGCGGCGCGTTACTGAGCGATCAGCGTTATGCCGACAAACCGTTCAAGGCGCAGTTGCTCGCCAGCGTTTATGCGCTGCACGTCGGTGAATACTTCGGCCTACCAGGGCGCATTCTGATGATGGTGGCGTCGGCGGCTATGCCGCTGTTCTTTATCACCGGCTGGCTGCTGTATCTGGATCGTCGGCGCAAGAAGCGCGCGGCGCTGGCGGCCCGTGGTGCGTTGGCGCAGCCGGGTGAGGGCGAGGGCTGGTTGGTGGGTTTTGCCAGCCAGAGCGGGTTCGCCGAGCAATTGGCCTGGCAGAGCGCCGGGCAATTGCAGGCCGCCGGTATCCCGGTGCGCGTCGAGCCGCTGGCGCGTCTGGATGCCGACAGTCTGCGTCAGACGCACAAAGCGCTGTTCGTGGTCAGTACCTTCGGTGATGGTGAGGCGCCGGACGCCGCGCAGAGTTTCGAGCGCAAGGTGCTCGGTGGCGCCGCTGCGCTCGATCAGCTCAGTTATGCGGTGTTGGCCTTGGGCGACCGGCAATATCAGCACTTCTGTGGTTTTGCGCGGCGGGTCAATGACTGGCTCGGCCGACAGGGCGCGCGCTCGATGTTCGCGCCGGTGGAGATGGACGGTGACGATCAGGCCGCGCTGCAACGCTGGCAGCAGCACCTGAGCGAGCTGACTGGCGCCGCGCCGATTCGCTTCGAGGCTGCTCCCTGGCAGAGTTGGGCATTGGTGCAGCGCATGCTGCTCAATCCCGGCAGCCAGGGTGCGCCGGTCTATCGTCTCGATCTGCTGCCGCCGCCGTCGTGCACCTGGCAGGCCGGTGACATTCTGGAGGTGCTGCCGCGCCATGCGCCCGCACGCGTGCAAGCCTGGCTGCAGCGGTATGGGCTTGCGGGCGATGAGCCGGTGACGGTCGACGCACGCACCCTGAGCCTTGCCGAGGCCTTGGTCGAGCGCCAGTTGCCGGACAGCTTCGCCCATTTGGTTGGTCTGCACGCGCAAGCGCTGGTCGAGGCGTTGGCGCCCTTGGGCTCGCGTGAATACTCGATTGCCTCGGTCGCTGCCGATGGTGTGCTGACGCTGCTCGTGCGCCAAGCGCTGCAAGCCGATGGTAGTCTGGGCTTGGGTTCCGGCTGGCTGACGCAGCATTTGCCCGCTGATGGTCAGGTGCTGGCGCGGGTGCGGCGCAACAGCGGCTTCCATCTGCCGGAGGATGACCGCCCGCTGATCCTGATTGGCAATGGCACCGGCCTGGCCGGTCTGCGTTCTTTGCTGCGGGCGCGCACTTTGGCCGGGCACTCACGCAACTGGCTGCTGTTTGGCGAGCGCAGCCGCGCGCAGGACTTCTTCTGTGGCGACGAGCTACAAGCGGCGTTGGCTGCTGGCGAGCTGCAGCATCTGGATCTGGCCTTCTCCCGCGATCAGGCCGAGAAGCGCTATGTGCAGGATCTGCTGCGTGAGCAGGCCGAACGTCTGCACGCCTGGCTGGCCGAGGGCGCGGCGCTCTACGTGTGCGGCAGCTTGC
This sequence comes from Pseudomonas sp. 8Z, assembly GCF_902506535.1. GTDB lineage: Bacteria > Pseudomonadota > Gammaproteobacteria > Pseudomonadales > Pseudomonadaceae > Aquipseudomonas. The sequence goes on along the minus strand of NZ_LR733827.1, from coordinate 1,491,243 downwards.
AGGGCATGGCGGGTGGCGTTGATGCTGCCCTGCACGAACTGCTGGGTGAGGCAGCGGTGCAGGGATTGATCGAGGCCGGGCGCTATCGCCGTGATGTGTACTGAGAAAGGGACTGAAATGGCGCTGTAATCTGCCTCTTGCAAACTGGCTGAAAGCCGCGCCCGTTCAGCATTTCAGGCTGTTTTGTGCGATATACGGAACATTCGCCTGTCGAGGCGAAATTAGGGGTAATTTCCGGTTGATCTGAGTGGCGCATGGTCTTAAAGTCCGCGCCCGAACGTCCATGCTGGAAACGATCCATCCGGCTCAAGTACTGACGACGAGAGATCGCTGGTGGCCCACCGCGATCAGTGATGCTCGGCGACATGCCTTGGGAAGTAGGCGAACCAAAGTGGGGAAACTGTCAGACGTTCAGGCTCGCGCGATGTGCGGCCAACCCCTACATGCAGCGGAACCTGTCAGGCGTTTCGCTGCCCGAATTCATGTGTTCCCGGTTTTGCCATTGGAGTTCCTAGCATGTCGATTAAGGTCGAAGACTACTACGCACCCGCCACGTTCCAGCGCATGAAAGCATTCGCTGATCAGCACGAAACCCCGTTCGTGGTGATTGATCGGCAGATCATCGCCGACGCCTACGACCAGCTCGGCACCTGCTTCCCGTTCGCCAAGACCTACTACGCGGTCAAGGCCAACCCGGCTATCGAGATCATCGAGTTGCTGCGCGACAAGGGTTCGAACTTCGATATCGCCTCGATCTACGAGCTGGACAAAGTGATGGGCGCAGGCGTCGGCCCCGAGCGCATCAGCTACGGCAATACCATCAAGAAGGCGCGTGACATCCGCTACTTCTATGAAAAGGGCGTGCGTCTGTTCGCCACCGACTCCGAGGCTGACCTGCGTAACATCGCCAAGGCCGCGCCAGGCTCCAAGGTCTATGTGCGTATCCTCACCGAAGGCTCCACCAGCGCCGACTGGCCGCTGAGCCGCAAGTTCGGCTGCCAGCCGGACATGGCCCTGGATCTGCTGATTCTGGCCAAGCAACTGGGTCTGGTGCCGTATGGCATTTCCTTCCACGTGGGTTCGCAGCAGCGTGATATCGACGTTTGGGACGCCGCCATCGCCAAGGTCAAGGTGATCTTCGAGCGTCTGAAAGAGGAAGACGGCATCACCCTGCAGATGATCAACATGGGCGGCGGCTTCCCGGCCAACTACATCCAGCGCACCAACGACCTGGAAACCTACGCCGCGGAAATCACCCGCTTCCTCAAGGAAGATTTCGGCGACGAACTGCCGGAAATCATCCTCGAACCGGGCCGTTCGCTGATCGCCAACGCCGGTGTGCTGGTCTCCGAAGTGGTGCTGGTGGCGCGCAAGTCGCGTACCGCCGTCGAGCGCTGGGTGTATGCCGACGTGGGCAAGTTCAGCGGTCTGATCGAAACCATGGACGAGGCCATCAAGTTCCCCATCTGGACCGAGAAGAAGGGCGAGATGGAAGAAGTGGTCATCGCCGGCCCGACCTGCGACAGCGCTGACATCATGTACGAGAACTACAAGTACGGCCTGCCGCTGAACCTCTCCAGCGGTGACCGCCTGTATTGGCTGTCCACCGGCGCCTACACCACCAGCTACAGCGCGGTCGAGTTCAACGGTTTCCCGCCGCTGAAGTCCTACTACCTATAAGCGACTTGAGCAGCGCCCCGCGCGTTTGCTCGTCGTGAAAAAACCGTCAGCCTCCGGGTTGGCGGTTTTTTTTCACCTGTGTAACGTGATTGCCAGCATTGGGCAGGGCGAGCCCGCCATCGTTGTGTAGACTGCTTAGCCGTCGTTGTCGCAACGCTTTGGCCTGTACCAAACGCTGCGCGAGGGCATCCTAGCCTTTTTGGGCCGATCAACAGTCGGCAGCGAAAACAGGCTGTGAGAGGATGTGCCTCTCAAGAGAACCCCGCTAGAAAAGGACTCGTCATTTACACCGATGAAGACGCCCAAACGTATTGAACCCCTGGTCGAGGATGGCCTGGTGGACGAGGTGCTGCGACCGCTGATGAGTGGCAAGGAAGCGGCGGTCTATGTGGTGCGCTGCGGCGACGAGCTGCGTTGCGCCAAGGTGTACAAGGAGGCCAACAAGCGCAGTTTTCGCCAGGCTTCCGAGTATCAGGAAGGCCGCAAGGTGCGCGGTAGCCGCCAGGCGCGGGCCATGGCCAAAGGCAGCAAGTATGGCCGCAAAGAGCAGGAACAGGCCTGGCAGAACGCCGAAGTGGCGGCGCTGTTTCGTCTGGCCAGTGCTGGCGTACGGGTGCCCAAGCCCTATGACTTTCTCGATGGCGTGTTGCTGATGGAGCTGGTCGACGATGGCGAAGGCGATGTGGCGCCGCGTCTCAACGATGTCGAGCTGCACCCGGACGACGCCCGCGAATTTCATGCCTTCATGATCCAGGAAATCGTCAAGATGCTCTGTGCCGGCTTGGTGCATGGCGATCTGTCGGAGTTCAACGTGCTGCTTGGCCCCGATGGCCCGGTGATCATCGATCTGCCGCAGGCGGTGGATGCCGCAGCCAACAATCACGCCTTCAGCATGCTTGAGCGCGATGTGCGCAACATGGCCGAATACTTTGGCCAGTTCGCCCCGGAGCTCAAGTACACCAAGTACGCCAAGGAAATGTGGGCACTCTTCGAAGCCGGCAAACTGCAACCGGATAGCCAGCTTACCGGCGAGTTCAGCGAGCCGGAGGATGCTGCCGATATCGACGCGGTGATGCGTGAGATCAAGGCGGCCCTGGCCGAGGAGGCCAAGAAGCAAGCCCTGCGCAATGCTGAGGACGAGCCCAAGGACGCTGAGCCGACGCCACCCTGGATGCGCTAAGCGCCTGCATCGGTGTGTTGGCCCTTAGCCCGGATGCCACCGGGCTACGGGCTGCCAGCGCAGCAGGTGCCGTGCTCCAGCCCCTGCAGGATCGGGCAGTCCGGGCGGTCGTTGCCTTGGCAAGTAGCGGCCAATTCCGCCAGCGTATCGCGCAGCGCGGCCATCTCGGCGATCTTGCGTTCCAGCGCGGCGATATGCTGCTCGGCCAGGGCCTTCACGTCGGCACTGGCGCGTTGTTTGTCCTGCCACATCGCCAGCAGCCGCCCGACTTCCTCCAGTGAGAAGCCCAGATCTCGTGCACGCTTGATGAAGGCCAGACGGTGCAGGTCGCTGCTGCTGTATTGCCGGTAGCCACTCTCCGAGCGCCCTGCGTGTGGCAGCAGGTCGATGGCCTCGTAATAACGGATCATCTTGGCGCTCAGACCGGTGTGTTTGGCAGCTTGGCCGATGTTCATGCTTTAGGTCTCCAGCGATTGAGTAGCAGGGCGTTGCTCACCACGCTGACGCTGGACAGGGCCATGGCGGCGCCGGCGAACATCGGGTTGAGCAGGCCGGCGGCGGCCAGCGGAATGCCGATCAGGTTGTAGACGAAGGCCCAGAACAGGTTCTGGCGGATCTTCGCGTAGGTGCGGCGGCTGATGTCCAGCGCGGCGGGCACCAGGCGCGGATCGCCGCGCATCAGGGTGATGCCTGCAGCATGCATGGCCGCATCGGTGCCACCGCCCATGGCGATGCCGACATCGGCGGCGGCCAGGGCCGGGGCATCGTTGATGCCGTCGCCGACCATGGCCACCGTGCCGTGCTGGCGCAGCGCGTTGATCAGGCGCGCCTTGTCGGCGGGCAGCACCTGGGCGTGCGGCTCGTCGATGCCCAGCGCGTTGGCCACCGCCGCCACGCTACCGGCGTTGTCGCCGCTGATCAGGTGACTGGTGATGCCTTGTGCGCGCAGTGCGGCGATGGCATCGCTAGCGCCTTCTTTGAGCTGATCACCGAAGGCCAGCAGGCCGAGCAGGCGTGGGCTGTTGCCGGTTTCGATCAGCCAGGACAGGGTGCGCCCCTGCACCTCCCAATCCCGCGCCGATTCGGCCAGCGTGCCTGCCTGCAACTGGTTTTCTTCCAGCAGGCGACTGCTGCCCAGTTGCAGGGCGCGGCCTTCGACCTCGCCAGCGATGCCGCGCCCGGCCAACGCCTGGCTGGCCATCAGCGCCGGTAGGGTAATGTGCTGATCGCTGCAGCGCTGCAGCACCGCCTTGGCCAGTGGGTGCTCGCTGCCTTGTTGCAGGCCGCCGGCCAGGCGCAGCAATTCTTCTTCGCCTGCCTCGGCCAGGCCGATATGGACGATGCGTGGCTTACCCTCGGTGAGGGTGCCGGTCTTGTCGAAGGCGACGTGTTGCACCGCATGCGCCACTTCCAGTGCTTCGACGTCCTTGATCAGAATACCGTGGCGCGCAGCCACACCTGTGCCAGCCATGATTGCCGTGGGCGTCGCCAGACCAAGGGCGCAGGGGCAGGCGATTACCAGCACGGCAACGGCGTTGAGCAGGGCGCTTTCCAGCGGCGCGCCGAGCAGCAACCAGCCCAGCAACGTAGCCAATGCCAACAGAAGCACGGTTGGGACGAACACCTGGCTGACCTTGTCCACCAGCTTCTGGATTGGCGCCTTGGCTGCCTGGGCGTCTTCGACCAGGCGGATGATGCGCGCCAGCACGGTTTCCGCGCCGAGCGCGGTGGTGTTGACCAGCAGGCGCCCTTCACCGTTGATCGCGCCTGCGGTGACCTTGTCGCCCGGCTGCTTGGCCACCGGTAGGCTCTCGCCGCTGATCAGTGCTTCGTCGGCATGGCTGGCGCCTTGCAGCACCTCGCCATCGACCGGGAAGCGTTCGCCAGGTTTGACCACCACGCAATCGCCCAAGGCCAGGTCGCTGATCGCGACACGCTCTTCGTGGCCATCTAGCCAGCGTGTCGCGTGCTCCGGTCGCAGCGCCTGGAGGGCGCGAATGGCGCTGGCGGTCTGGCGTTTGGCGCGGCTTTCCAGATATTTACCGAGCAGGATCAGGCTGACGATGACCGCCGAAGCCTCGAAGTATAGGTGTGGCATCTGCCCGGCGGGTGTCGTCGCCCATTGGTAGAGGCTCAGGCCGTAACCGGCGCTGGTGCCGATGGCCACCAGTTGATCCATATTGCCCGCACGGGCTTTGAGCGCCTGCCAGGCCGCGCGATAAAAGCGTGCGCCGAAGATGAATTGCACCGGCGTCGCCAGTGCAAGCTGAGCCCAGGCCGGTAGCATCCAGTGCAGGCCGAAGGGAGCGCTCAGCATCGGCAGCACCAGCGGCATACTCAGTGCCAGAGCCGCGAGCAGAATCAGGCGCTCGCGCTGCAGGCGGCGTTCGCTGTGATCGCTGTTTGTTGCTGCTTGCGCCATGGCCTTGTAACCGGCGCTGGCAATGGCTTTGAGTGCCTGCTGGGTGTCGAAGCCCGCAAGTACCTGCAGGCGTGCCTTCTCGTCAGCCAGATTGACGGCCACCTGGGTGATGCCCGGCACCTTGGCCAGGGCGCGCTCGATACGAGCGACGCAACTGGCGCAGGTCATGCCTTCGATCGTCAGTTCCAGTGGTTGGCTGGGGACGCTGTAGCCCGCGCCTTCGATGGCACTGATCAGCGCTGGCAGGCTGTTGGCTGGCGCCTCAACACGGGCTTGTTCGTTGCCCAGGTTGACACTGGCGCTGCGCACATCCGCTACCTTGCGCAAGGCGCGCTCGACGCGGCCTGCGCAACTGGCGCAGGTCATGCCCTGGATGGGGAGGTCGAAGGTGGTCATGGTCGATATCCTGTCGAGTGATGCTCCACAGGATCAACCTTGACCCAGTGGCAAGGTCAAGTCTTCAGTTCAGCGGTGGCGCGTCACGCAGTCGCAGGCCGTCGCCTTCCATGGCGATGCGATAGCGGCGCACCTCGCCAGCCTGCAGTTGCAGGGTCTGACTGCTGAGTTGGGCGATGCCGTCCTGGCATGAACCGGTGCCGGTCAGGCCCAGGCGCAACGAAACCTCGCCCGGTGGTAGGTTGAACGAGACCGACTGCCCTTGAAACAGACGTGCGGCCATCTGATCGTGCAGGTACAGCGCCACCTCACAGGTGGTGGCGACCTCCAGCCGCTCGCGGGAGATGATCAGCACAGCATATCCCTCGCCCTGCGCGCTACTGACCAGTGGAGCCGTGGGCTGAGCCTGAGCGCTGGTGCTCAGGGCGGCGGCAAGCAGCAGGTGGTGCAGGCGCATGGCGACGATCCTCGAATGTGCAGGCGGATAAGTGGCGTGGAGGCTTGACCTTGCCGCCGTGGCAAGGTCGAGACTACACCCATCGAGCAATGGAGCAAGGAGTCAGGCAATGCAAACATTCAAGGTTAGCGGTATGTCTTGCGGGCACTGCGTGCGTGCCATCACCCTGGCGGTGAAGGCACTGGAGGAGAACGCCGAGGTGGAAGTGGATCTGCCCAGCGGTTTGGTGCGTGTCAGTGAAGGGCTCGACGCTGCGCAGGTGCAGGCGGCTATTCGCGAGGAAGGTTACGTCGTCGAGCCAGCCTGAGCCGCCGACCTTACGGCCAGCGCAGTAACAGGCCGCGCAAGCAGCTATCGACGATTGCAGGCGTATCGGTCTGTGCATCGAATAGCGCCGGGTCGCGCAGCCAGTCGCTGAACAGCCCTACCAGCAGAGCATGCAGTGCGCGCGAGGCCAGGCGCGGGCTGATGCCAGGGCGCAATTGCTCCTGAACGGAGGGTTGGGCGAACTGCTGCTCGCACAAGGCGATGAACTGATTGATGAAGGCTTCATGGCGCTCTTCGGCGTCGCGCAGTTCTTCGGTGAATTCGCAGCGCCGCAGCAGTACGGTGAGAATGCGTCGGCGTTTTTCGTCGAGCACCAAATTGGCCACGGCCTCTACACACAGATCACGCAGCAGTTGCAGCGAGGCCATGCCATCGACCGCCGCCAACTGCTCCGCCAGCGGCTCCAGTGGCAGGCGTACCTGGGTGAGCATTTCGTGGAACAGGTGGGCCTTGTTCTGAAAATGCCAGTACACCGCACCACGGGTCACGCCAGCCTGACGAGCGATTTGATCGAGGCTGGTGTGAGCGACGCCGCGTTCGAGAAACAGATGCTCGGCGGCCTCCAGGAGGGCGACACGGGTTTTCTCCGCATCTTCTTTGGTTCTGCGCATGAAATCCGTTGTGGTTGGTGTGCGATGCGGCATTTTACCGATTTTGCGTCGCCGAAAGGCAGCCGCATGTGCGCTGAATCGTGCGCTATTCGCCTGGCATAGTGGCTGATGCTGTTCGTTCTCGGGGTTTAACAAGGCTCAGCGCAATGAGATGATTAGCCAGCTAACAAAACCTCTGGATCATCATGCCTCTGCGAATTTTGCTTATCCTCGGCGCACTGAGCGCCTTCGGCCCGTTGGCTATCGATTTCTACCTGCCAAGCTTTCCGACCCTGGCGCGCCAGTTCGCCACCGATGTCGAGCATGTGCAGTTATCGCTGGCGGCTTACTTCATCGGTATCGCGCTGGGCCAACTGTTCTACGGACCGTTGGCTGATCGTTATGGGCGGCGTGTGCCACTTCTGATTGGGGTGATGCTGTTTGCCGTTGCCTCATTGGCCTGTGCCCTGGCGCCAAGCCTGGAGTGGTTGATCGGTGCGCGCTTCGTGCAGGCCTTGGGCGGCTGCGCCGGTATGGTCATTACCCGTGCGGTGGTGCGTGATCTGTGCGACCCCTTGGCCTCGGCCAAGGTGTTTTCGCAGTTGGTGCTAGTGATGGGGCTGGCCCCGATTCTAGCCCCGTTAGGCGGGGGGCTGCTGCTGGGCACCCTGGGCTGGCCGTGGATTTTCTTCAGCTTGGCGCTGTTCGCCGGGCTGTGCTTGTTGGCTGTTGTGCTCTGGCTGCCTGAGACGCGCCCAACGCATATGCCGCCTGCGCCGTTGAGTGGTGCATTTGGCCAGTATCGGGCACTGCTGAGCTCGCCTGCATTTATGGGCTATAGCCTGGCCGGTGGTGTGGCAATGGCCGGAATGTTCGCTTACATCGCGGGTTCGCCTTTTATCTTCATTGAGCTCTATGGTGTGCCGGCCGAGCATTATGGCTGGCTGTTCGGCAGCAATGCGGCGGGATTCGTGCTGATGGCGCAGGTCAATGCGCGCCTGGTGCGCCGTGGCGGGCCTGCCATATGGCTGCGGCGCATGGTGCTGGTCTACCTGTGCAGCGGCCTGTGCCTGCTCGCGCTGGCGGCTTGGCAACCGGCGCAGCTCTGGCCGTTGTTGATCCCGCTGTTTGTCTGTGTGGCCAGCCTGGGTTGCGTGCTGCCCAACGCCACGGCCAGTGCCATGGCCGGGCAGGGGCAGCACGCTGGCAGTGCGTCGGGGTTGCTGGGCAGTCTGCAATTTAGCGTCGCCGCCTGTGCGTCGGCGTTGGTCGCTTATCTGCATGATGGCTCTGCCGTGCCGATGGCGCTGGTGATTGCTGGTTGTGGCGCGATTGCCGTTGGCTGCGCTTGGTGGAGTCGGCGCTTCGTGGTGTGACGGTGCTGCAAAAAAAAATCCCCCGCCAGATGGCGGGGGATTTTTGTATGCGGCGTTTACTTCAGGCGTAATCAGTTACCTGCCTGGCTGCTTTGGTCAGCGCTCCAGCCGCCACCGAGTGCGGTGTACAGCTCGACTTCACTGGTCAGTTGCGCGAGGCGATCGCTGATCAGTTGCTGGCGCACGCTGAACAGTTGGCGCTGCGCATCGAGCAGAGTCAGGTAGCTGTCCACGCCCGTGCGGTAGCGGCGCTCGGCCAGGTTGTAGTAAGTCTCGGTGGTGTCGAGCAGTGCGCGCTGCGCCTGGAGTTGGTCACGATAGGTGGTGCGCGCCGCCAGGCGATCGGAGACTTCCTGAAAGGCGGTCTGGATGGCTTTCTCGTACTGGGCGATCTGGATGTCCTTTTGCAGTTCGGCGTAGTCGAGGTTGGCGCGCAGGCGTCCGGCGTTGAAGATCGGTAAGCTGATCTGCGGCTGGAACAGCCAGGTGCCCGAGCCGCCGTCGAACAGCCCGGACAACTGGCTGCTGGCAGTACCCGCGTTGGCCGTGAGGCTGACGCTGGGGAAGAACGCGGCACGTGCTGCGCCGATATTGGCGTTGGCGGCCTTGAGCTGATATTCGGCCTGCAGCAGGTCGGGGCGACGTTGTAGCAGGTCGGACGGCAGACCCGCCGGGACGTTTTCCAGTACCTCGTCATTGAGCGCCAGTCCGCGCGGCAAGTCGCTCGGCAGATTGGTGCCGAGTAACTGGATCAGGGCGTTGCGATCCTGCGCAACGCGGCGCTGGTACTGCGCCAGGGTCACGCGGGCGCTGTCCACTGCGGTGCGCGCCTGGCTCAGGGCCAGGGCGTCGGAGACGCCGACGTCGAAGCTGCGCTGGGTCAACTGGTAGCTGGCTTCGTAGGTTTCCAGGGTGTCCTGAGTCAGTTTGAGCAGGGACTGATCGGCCTGCCATTGCAAGTAAGCGTTGGCGACGCTGGCCACCAGGCTGATCTGCGTGCTGCGCGCCGCCTGTTCGGTGGCCAGGTATTGCTGCAACGCTTGCTCGCTGAGGCTGCGGATACGGCCGAAGAAGTCCAGCTCCCAGGCGTTGACGCCCAGGGTTGCGCTGTACTGGCCACTGGTGCGCGCCTGCCCGGTTTGGCTCAGGTCGGCCGGCATGCGCTGGCGCGTGCCGTTGCCATCGGCTGCAACTGAAGGAAACAGGTCAGCGCGCTGGATGCGGTACTGCGCCTGGAAGGCCTCGACATTCAGCGCGGCAACGCGCAGGTCACGGTTGTTCTCCAGCGCCGTCTGCACCAACTGACGTAGAGCGGGATCACGGAAGAACGCCTGCCACTGCAGATCGGCAGCCGCCGTTTTGCCTTCTTGGGCTGCACCGCCGTAGGGCTCGCCTTGCGGCCAGTCAGCGGCCACCGGCGCGTCGGGGCGCTGGTAGTCGGGGATCAGGCTGCAGCCACTGAGCAGGGCCGTGGCGACGGCCAGGGATAACAGGGACTGCCTCATTGCAGTGCCTCCTTGTCATTGTCGCTGGTCGATTCGGTTTTCTTTCTCTGGAACATCGAGCAGATCACTACATAGAACAGCGGGATCCAGAAGATCGCCAGTATCAGGGCGCTGAGCATACCGCCAATCACGCCGGTACCGATGGCGTGCTTACTGCCGGCCCCGGCACCGCTAGCGATAGCCAGCGGCAAGCAACCGAGGATGAACGCCAACGAGGTCATCACGATCGGGCGCAGACGCAGGCGGCAGGCCTCGATGGCGGCTTCTGCCAGGTCCATGCCCTGTTCGTATTGCGCCTTGGCGAACTCGACGATAAGGATGGCGTTACGTGCCGACAAGCCGATGGTGGTGAGTAGACCGACCTGGAAGAACACGTCGTTGGACAGGCCGCGCATGCTGGTGAACAGCAGCGCACCGATGATCCCCAGTGGTACCACCAGCATCACCGAGAACGGCACCGACCAGCTCTCATACAGCGCCGCCAGGCAGAGGAACACCACCAGCAGCGAGATGGCATACAGCGCCGGCGCTTGAGACCCGGACAAGCGTTCCTCGTAGGACAGACCCGTCCAGGCGTAGCCGACCCCTTTGGGCAGTTGCTTGGCGATCTCAGCGACTGCGGCCATGGCGTCACCGGAGCTGTAACCCGGTGCGGCGGCACCGAGAATCTCCATGGCCGACACGCCGTTGTAGCGTGACAGCTTGGGCGAGCCGTAGACCCACTCGCCACTGGCGAAGGCGCTGAACGGCACCATCTGTCCCTGGTCGTTACGCACGTACCACTTCTTCAGATCTTCCGGGGTCATACGCGAGTCGGCAGTACCTTGCAGGTACACCTTCTTGACGCGACCGCGATCGATGAAGTCGTTGACGTAGCTGGCGCCCCAACTGATCGACAGGGTGCTGTTGATGTCCGACAGCGACAGGCCGAGGGCTCGGGCGCGTTCATCGTCGATCAACAGGCGGAACTGCGGCTCGTCGCGCAGGCCGTTGGCGCGCACCTGGCTGAGTACCGGATGCTGGTTGGCCAACTGCAGGAACTTGTCGCGGGCCTGGTTCATCACCTCATGACCGACACCCGCCTGATCCTGCAGGAACAGGTTGAAACCGGTGGCGTTACCCAGCTCCATCACGGCCGGCGGCGCGAAGGCGAAGACCATTGCGTCGCGGAAGCTGAAGAAGTGCATCTGCGCACGCTGCGCCAGCGCGGCTACGCCATTCTCTTCACCGGGGCGTTCACCCCAGGGCTTGAGCATGATGAAGGCCATACCGGAACTTTGCCCGCGACCGGCGAAGTTGAAGCCGGTGACGGTGAAGACCGACTTGACCGTGCTGGCTTCGTCTTCGAGCAGGTACTGGCGCATCTCGTCGACCACTGCCTGGGTCCGTTCTGAACTGGAGCCCGCCGGGGTTTGCACCTGGGCAAACAGCACGCCCTGGTCTTCCTCGGGGAGGAAGGCGGTGGGGATACGCGTGAACATCCAGATCATGATGCCGACGATCACCAGATACAGCAGCAGGTAGGGGGCCTTGCGCTTGATCATGCCGGCAACGCCGCGCTGGTAAATGTCGGTGGTGCGGTCGAAGGAACGGTTGAACCAGCCGAAGAAGCCACGTTTGGCTTCGTGGTGGTCGCTATCGATGGGTTTGAGCAGCGTGGCGCACAGCGCTGGGGTGAAGATCAGCGCCACCAGCACCGACAGGGCCATGGCCGAGACGATGGTGATGGAGAACTGTTTGTAGATCACCCCAGTGGAGCCGCCGAAGAACGCCATCGGCAAGAACACCGCCGACAGCACCAGGGCGATACCAACCAACGCGCCCTGGATCTGCCCCATGGATTTGCGCGTCGCTTCCTTGGGTGACAACCCTTCCTCGCGCATCACCCGCTCGACGTTCTCCACCACCACAATGGCGTCGTCCACCAGCAGGCCGATGGCCAGCACCATGGCGAACATGGTCAGGGTGTTGATGGAGAAACCGAACGCTGCCAGCACGCCGAAGGTGCCCAGCAGTACCACGGGTACAGCCAGGGTGGGGATGATGGTAGCCCGCAGGTTCTGCAGGAACAGGAACATCACCAGGAACACCAGTGCGATAGCTTCGAACAGGGTTTGTACAACCCCTTCGATGGAGGCCGAAACCACCGGCGTGGTGTCATAGGGGAAGACTACCTCCATGCCGGGCGGGAAGAACGGCTTGAGGTTATCTACCGTCTCGCGTACAGCCTTGGCGGTTTCCAGGGCGTTGGCCCCAGTGGCAAGGCGGATCGCCATACCGGACGCCGCTTGGCCATTGAACTGGGCATTGATCGAGTAGTTTTCGCCGCCGAGTTCGACCTTGGCGACATCCGCCAGGCGTACCTGAGAACCATCGGGCTGAACCTTGAGCAGGATCTTGCGGAACTCTTCTGGGGTTTGCAGGCGGGTCTTGCCGATGATGGTGGCGTTGAGCTGGTTGCCCGGTGCAGCAGGCAGGCCGCCAAACTGGCCGGAGGAAATCTGCACGTTCTGCGCCTGGATGGCGCTGCGCACATCCACTGGCGTCAGTTGAAAACTGTTGAGCTTGGCCGGGTCGAGCCAGATACGCATGGCGTACTGGGCACCGAACACCTGGAAGTCGCCCACGCCTTTGGCGCGCGAGATCGGGTCTTGCAGGGTGGACACGATGTAGTCGGACAGATCCTCGCGGCTCATGCTGCCGTCGGTGGAGACCACCCCGATCACCATAAGGAAGTTACGCGCGGATTTGGTCACGCGGATGCCCTGTTGCTGCACTTCTTGCGGCAACAGTGGTGTGGCCAGTTGCAGTTTGTTCTGCACCTGCACCTGGGCGATATCTGGATTGACCCCCTGTTCGAAGGTCACAATGATTTCCATGCTGCCGTCGGAGTTGCTCGCCGAGCTGACGTAGCGCAGGCCATCGATACCGTTGAGCTGTTGCTCAATCACCTGCACCACGGTGTCCTGCACGGTCTGCGCCGAGGCGCCCGGATAGGCGACCTGAATTGACACCGCTGGCGGGGCGATGCTCGGGTACTGGTTGATCGGTAGCTTGAGGATCGACAGGCCACCAGCCAGCATGATCACCAGGGCAATCACCCAGGCGAAAATGGGCCGATCAATAAAGAATCTGGACATTCCGTATTTCTCCGTTAGCCCTTGCCGTTGTCTTGCTTGGCGTCTTGGGCCGGTTCATCGCCTTTGACGTTGCTGGCCGGCGCGGCCTTGACTTCGATGCCGGGCTGGACGAACTGCAGGCCTTCGGTGATCAGGCGGTCGCCTTCGTTGAGGCCATCCTCGATCAGCCAGGCGCTGCCGACAGTGCGGCTGGCCTTGAGTACGCGCATCTCGACCTTGTTCTCGGCATTGACCACCATCGCCGTCGGCTCACCACGCTGGTTGCGGGTCACGCCTTGCTGCGGAGCGAGAATGGCTTGCTGCTTGATACCGGCTTGCAGTTCGGCATGCACGAACATGCCAGGCAGCAGCAAGTGATCCGGGTTGGGGAAGACCGCGCGTAGCGTCACCGAGCCAGTGCCTTCGTCGACGGCGACTTCGGAGAACTCCAGCGTGCCTTCATGGGCGTAGTGGCTGCCATCTTCCAGTGCCAATTGCACCTTGGCGGCGTTGTCACCGACCTTCTGCAGACGCCCTTCGGCCAGTTCGCTGCGTAGGCGCAGCAATTCCTTGCTCGACTGGGTGACATCAACGTAGATCGGGTCAAGTTGCTGGATGGTGGCCAGTGCAGTGGTCTGGCCATTGGTCACCAGCGCACCTTCGGTCACTGCCGAGCGGCCAATGCGGCCACTGATCGGGGCCAGCACTTTGGTGTAACGCAGGTTGATGCGGGCTTGTTCCAGCGCCGCCTGAGCCTGCAGCGCCGAGGCGCGGGCATCGTCATAAGACTGCTGACTGACGGCCTTGTCGGCAACCAGCAGCTTGTAGCGCTCAGCCATGGCGCTGGCAGAGATCTGCGCAGCCTGAGCGCTCTGGTAGGTGGCTTCGTAGGTGGCCGGGTCGATCTGGTAGAGCTGCTGACCGGCCTTCACCTCGCTACCCTCGGTGAACTGGCGCTTCTGGATGATGCCGTCGACCTGTGGGCGCACTTCAGCAATGCGATAGGCAGCGGTACGGCCGGGCAGTTGGGTGGTGAGGGCGAAAGGTTGAGCCTTGAGCGTGACCACGCCAACTTGAGGCGCTTGTTGAGGTGGAGGGGCGCTGTCTTCCTTGCATCCGCTCAGGCTAACCAGAGCCAGAGTGACGGCGGAAACCAAGACGGCGAAGGCTGGCTTCGTGTGCATCTGAAGGAACCTCGTTCTAATTGAATCTATACCCGAAGGGCGAAGGGGGGACGCAGGCAGGGAAAAACGATGGTGAAATATACTTACATGCGTGAATGTTTGTAAATGCCTAAAGCTGCCCTCATACTCTCGCCCGTTCCACAGTTTTGGGCATGCGCAGGTATCAATGCATGACCGGGCGTAGTTGGACGATAGCGGCGTATCCAGCCGCTTCAGCGAGGGTGCGGGGGCATCTAGGCGGCATGATCCGCTTTAGATGGCCGCTTGACCATTGGGTTTCATGCAACACGGAGTTACGAGATGGCCAGACGAACCAAAGAGGACGCGGAAACGACGCGGTTGCAGATTCTCGATGCAGCTGAGCACGTGTTCCAGACTCATGGCGTGTCTCGTGCCTCGCTGGCAGAGGTGGCCAAGGCCGCCGGTGTTAGCCGTGGCGCCATTTATTGGCACTTCGAGAACAAGATCGATCTGTTTCAGGCGATGCTCGAACGCCTGCGCCTACCGCTTGAAGAGCTGGCGCGTGCCAGCGAGCACGAGGATGAGCCGGATCCGCTCGGTTGTATGCGCGAGTTGCTGATCATTGCACTCACTCGACTGGCTGATGATCCGCAGACCCGGCGCATGCACGACATTCTGCGCTACAAGTGCGAACACACTGGCGAACTGCTGGGGCTGCGTGAGCGCATGCAGGCGCTGAGCATCGAGTGCGATCAGCGCATCGCCAAGGCGCTTGGCAACGCGGTGAACAAGGGGCAGCTACCTATCGACCTGGATTGCTCGCGGGCCGCCATAGGCCTGCATGCCTACCTTGAGGGCCTTGAGGCCAACTGGCTGCTGGTGCCGAACTACGACTTGGCCGCTCAGGCTCCGGCATTGGTCGATGCCATGCTGGACATGCTGCGCAACAGTCCGGCGCTGCGCCTTGGGCGATCAGCCAGCCTGACGTTGTGACGTGTGCCAGGGCAGGGAGTGCGGCGCCTGTAAGCGAGTCTGCAGGGTGGCGACGAACGCTTGCGCGTCAGTCTCGCTGCGGAAACTCACGCAGTGCTGATCAAGCTTGACCTGCCAACGGCATTCGCCGCCTTTGTTACCTTGCTCAATGACAATCTTCATGTGGGCAACCCCCCTAGGCGAACTGACGCTTGCTGGAAGAGACGCCATGGTAGAACGGGTTGATGACTCTTTCCTGACTTGTATCAAGCGCATGGTGCTTTAGCTGTCACCGTGAAGCGTGCACGGCTTGTAAAAGGTTGTTCGATAAGGTCATTGCCGTTGGTCGGATAGTTCGCCTGGGTTCTGCCTGACTGGCTTTCGACCGGCTGCGGCAATTGACCGCAGTGTCGCGCCGCCACCGTCTGTTTAGAGTCGCGCCCCATGAAACTGGCTCGCACACATCGCTCGCTGACTGCCTGGTTGCTGTACTTCAGCATCCTGTTCAGTGCGCTCGTCTGTGCGATCAGCCACGGCCAGATGGCCGGCATGCAGCTCAGTGGGCTGGATAGCCAATACTGCTCCTTCGATGGCAACTTCGGTGCTGGCGCTGATCTCGATGGCTCCGGCATTGTCCCGCCGAACCCGGCCACCGGCACCGGCTGCGCCTTGGGCAGCCTGTTCAGCGCCATCATCTTCGCCGCCTTCTTCGGCCTGCTGGGGCTGCTCAGCAGCGACAGCGTACGGCCCCTGCCGACGCTGCACATTCCCCGCCTTACCCGCTATCGCTGGCCGCCGGCCAACCCTCGCGCCTCCCCGCTGACTGCCTGATCCGTTCGCCCGCAACTGGGCGTTTCCATCATGCGCAGTCGTCGTCTGCATATTCGCAGCCGACTTGGGAGATGCTTCATGTCGTCGCGTTTCGACACCCCCGCAGGTGCAGCCGTGCGCCCGCAACCTTCGTTCTACAACCTGGCCTGGCGCTGGCATTTCTATGCCGGGCTGTTCGTCATCCCGTTCCTGATCCTGTTGTCGATCACCGGGCTGATCTACCTGTTCAAGCCGCAGCTCGATCAGCTCTTGTACGCCGATTTGTTGCAGGTGCCAGTGGCCGAGCAGCGCCTGAGCGCCGACCAGCAACTGGCGCGGGTGCGCGAGCTTTACCCGCAGGCAGCGATCAAGCAGTACCTGCCGCCGGAGGGAGCTGATCGCAGTGCGCAGTTCGTTCTCACCGAGGCAGGCCGCGACCTCAACCTGTTCCTCGACCCCTACAGCGGCAGCGTGCTCGGCACCCAGGATGCCCTGTGGAACCTGCAGGCGGCGACGCGCAAGCTGCACGGCGACCTGCTGATCGGCACTGTCGGCGACCGTCTGATCGAGCTGGCGGCGGGCTGGGGCATCGTCCTGGTGATTTCCGGCCTGTACCTGTGGTGGCCGCGCGTCAGCAGCGGCGCGGGCATTCTCTGGCCGCGCCTGAGTGCGCGGGGGCGCCTGTGGTGGCGCGATATGCACGCGGTGACCGGCTTCTGGGGCAGTGCGATTCTGCTGGTGATGCTGATGACCGGCATGACCTGGACCGGCTTCTGGGGCGCGCAGTTCGCTGCTGTCTGGAACAAGTTTCCCGATGCCATGTGGAACGACGTGCCCAAGTCAGGGCAACTGACCGGCAGCCTCAACAACAGCGCGCGGCAGACCGTGGCCTGGGCGGTGGAAACGGCGCCGCTACCGACCTCCGACGCGCATGCTGCGCATCTTGGTCATGGCGACCATGGCATGCCGATGAACAGCACCGGGCACTTGCTGCAGCACGTGGTCGATACCGCCGAGGCACGTGGCGTGCAGCCCGGTTACAGCATCACCCTGCCCAAGGGTGAGCAGGGCGTGTACACCGTCGCTCTGTTCGCCAGCGACCCACGCAACGACGCCACCCTGCATGTCGACCAGTACAGCGGCGAAGTGCTCGCCGACGTGCGCTGGCGGCACTACGGCCCAGTCGCCAGAACCGTGGAGACCGGCGTGATGATCCATGAAGGGCGCATGTTCGGCCTGCCCAACCAGTTGCTGATGGCGGCGATCTGTTTGTTGATCCTGTTCAGCTCGATCAGTGGCCTGGTGCTGTGGTGGAAACGCCGCCCGGCTGGCCGCTTAGGCGTGCCGCCGCTGCGCCACGACCAGCTGCGCTGGAAGACCGCCATCAGCCTGATGGTCGTGCTCGGCGTGATCTTCCCCCTGGTCGGCGCCTCGCTGCTGCTGGTCTGGGCGTTGGATGGGCTGCTTGGCCTGTGGCGTCGGCAGTCGACAGCCAGCGCACCGTCGGCCTGACCTCCTTATATGGCCGGGTGCGACTCGGATACCTGGCCGTGACCGATTTTAGCGGCGCCTGCCGAGGCGGGCGGCCGCAACTGGAATTCAACATATGCAAGTGACGAAAAAAACGCTGCAACACTCGATTCACCTGGCCGCACTGGCCCTCGGCCTGCAGGCCATTCCTGCCCTGGCCGACAGCTCTCTGGCCCTGGGCACCGTCACCATCTCCGGTGAGGAAACAGGCCCGCTGTCCAGCCAGAGCATCCTCAGTTCGGTGGATTACGTCGGCAGCGACGTGCTGGAAAAACAACCCGTGCAGTACAGTTGGGAGCTGTTCAACCGTGTTCCAGGGGTGATGCTGACCCAGTTCAACCAGGGCACCACCTCCGGCAAGTTGTCGTTTCGCGGCTTCAACGGCGAGGGCGAGGTCAACGCGGTGAAACTGTTGATCGACGGCATCCCGAGCAACACCAACGACGGCAACATGCCGTTTATCGACATGATGTTCCCGCTGGATATCGAGGACATCGAAGTGGTGCGCGGCACCAACGATCCGCGCTACGGCCTGCACAACATTGCCGGTAACGCCAGCATCAACACCCGCATCGGCGGCAACGAGGGCAAGCTGCGCCTGCGCAGCGGCAGCTTCGACACCCAGGAGCTGCAGGCGGTCAAGGGCATCGAGTCAGGCAACTGGTCGCAGAACTACTTCGTCGCCTATCAGAAGAGCGGCGGCTATCGCGATCACGCCGATGCTGAGCGCCAAAGCTTCGCTGGCAAATGGTTCTACACCTCCGATGCCGGCTGGCGCGCCGGGCTGATCGCCCGTCACTACGAGAGCGATGCCGATGAGGCCGGTTATCTGACTCGCGACGATGCCCATGACGATCCACGTCAGTCCTACGCCAACAACGCCACCGACAAGGGCGAGCGCAGCATGGATCAGCTCAGTCTGCACCTGGATACGGACGTGGCCGAGGATCTGGCCTGGTCGAGCAAGGCCTACTACAACCGCTTCAATGATCGCCGCTGGACTCAATACTGGATTACCTCGTCGCAGCAGGAGCGCTTCAACGATGAAGACCAGTACGGCGCCATCAGCAGCCTGACCTGGCGCCCCGAAGTGCAGGGCCTGTATGACTTCGCCCTGGAAGGCGGCGCCGATATCCAGCGTCAGGAAGTGGTCAGCGAGCGTTATCGCACCGTCAATCGCGTACGTGCTGCGCAGACCCGCGATCAGGTGTTCGACCTGACCACCACCGGTGTTTATGTGCAGACCGTGATTCAGCCCTGGGAAAGCCTCAAGTTGATCCCGGCCTATCGCGTCGACCGTATCGAGGGCGACTACCACGATCAGCTTTCCGGTGAGCGCGCCACCGTGAACGATTTCGGCACCATCAAGCAGCCGAAATTCAGCCTGGTCTACTCACCTTGGAAAGAAGCCAGCTTCTACGCCAACTGGGGGCGTACCTTCCAGATTGGCGTCGGCTCGGGGGCTTATCGACTGGCCAGCCTGCAGGATGACCTCAAGCCCTCGATCAACGAAGGCTGGGAAACCGGTATCAAGTTCAACCCGGTAACCTGGCTCGACGGTCGTGTGGCGTACTGGGAGCAGCATGCGACCGATGAAGTGCAGCGCCGACTCAATGCGCCGTCCGGGGATACCGAGAACGTCGGCGAAACCCTGCGCCGTGGGTATGACGTGCAGCTCAACCTGTATCCGAGCGATCCAGCGCGCATCTGGTTGTCATACTCGCGGCAGTTCTCGGAAATCCTCACGCCAGGGCCACGCTTACCCACCAGCAAGGGCAAGGAGATGGATCACGTACCGCACCATCTCTATGCTCTGGGCGCCGATTACCAGGCCAGCGACAAGCTCAAACTGAGCGCCTGGGTCAACGGTCAGAGCGATTACTACCTGGAGCGAGAAAATACTCAAGGCAAGTATGGTGGTTACACCCTGCTCAACCTCGGCGCCGAATACCGCATCAGCGAGACGGTCAGCGTCGACGTGCAGATGAAGAACGTCACCAACCGCTACTACGAATATGTGTGGTACGACCCGGACGGCGCCCAGGATTCGCTGCATGCACCCGGCGATGGTCGTGCGTTATATGCCGGTTTGACCCTGGATTTCTGAATTTTCGTTTCCCCAAAGGAGGTAACCCCCATGACCCTGAAGAAAACCCTGCTAGGCCTGACCATACTGCTGCCGACACTGCTGGCCCAGGCGCATGAATACGAAGTTGGCCAACTGCATATCGACCACCCCTGGTCGCGCGAGATGCCTCCGGTGGCGCCGACCGCTGCCGCGTACTTCGTGGTGCACAACAAGGGCAGCGAGGCGGATCGTCTGCTCAGTGTCAGCACCCCGGTGGCCGGCAAGGCCGAGTTGCACCAGCACCTGCATGAAAGTGGCGTGATGAAGATGCAGCAGGTGCAGGACGTGGCGATCCCCGCCGGTGGCGAGGTCAAGTTCGAGCCCATGGGCTATCACGTCATGCTGTTCAACCTGAAGCAGCAGGCCAAGGACGGTGAGCGCTTCCCGATGACCCTGAACTTCGAGAAAGCCGGCAGCGTCGAGGTGCAGGTGGCCGTGCAGAAAGAGGCGCCAGCCGGGCATGAGCAGGGCATGGAGCACGACGACGGCGCGCACAAGCACTGATGATCTATGGCGATACTCTGGCGCCGGGTACACCCTCATTGCCCTGGCGCCTTGCGTAGAACAGGTGTTGGCGACGGGCTTGTAGCCCAGATGCAATCCGGGAGTGTTCTGCCGACCTCCCCAGATTGCATCCGGCTACGATTTTTCACGCGCTAATACGGCCTTAAGGTTGTGGCGCGAAAGTGGTCCCCGTAGACCCACTTTCCCCTGCACCGACGAGGACTCCACCATGCGTAAACTGCTTTTGCTGTCTCTGATTCTGGCCAGCCCACTGACCTTCGCTGCCACCGAATGCACCACCGCCGACAAGGCCCAGTGGCAGGATCAGGACACGTTCCAGGCTGACCTCAAGGGCCAGGGCTACGAAATCAAGAAGTTCAAGGTCACCAGCGGCAACTGCTACGAAATCTACGGCCATGATAAGGCTGGCAAGAAGGTCGAGATCTACTTCGATCCGGTCAGCGGCAAGCCGGTCAAAAGCAACGTGGAAAGCTGATGAGCGCCTCGACCGTGCGCTTGTGGGACCCCGTGGTGCGCTTGTTTCACTGGTCCCTGGCCGGCGCTTTCCTGGCCAATTACTTCTTCACCGAAGAGGGAGAAAACTGGCATCGCTGGTTCGGCTACTACGCCGTGGCCTGGCTGGCGATTCGTCTGGTGTGGGGCTTCATCGGTGCACCTGCGGCGCGCTGGGCGGACTTCTGGCCGACGCCTGCGCGCCTGGGCGCGCACATTCGTGCGCTGATCGCTGGGCAGCCCCACCATCGCCTCGGCCATTCCCCGCTGGGCGCTTTGGTGATGATCCTGATGATGACGCTGATGCTCGGCTTGGGGCTGACCGGCTTCTTGATGGAGGAGGTCGACTACTTCTGGGGCGCTGATCTGCCGCTGGAAATTCACGAATTTTGCGCCAATGCCTTGATGGCGCTGGTGGGCCTGCATATCGCCGCAGCCCTGTACGAGAGTCACCGGCTGCGTGAGAACCTGCCGTTGTCGATGATCACCGGTAAACGGCGGCGCCTGCCTCACTGACGCCTCGGTTACTCAACCGGGGCGTTCATCAGGCGTTGCAGTTGGCCGCTGTCACGAATCCGCGCGAAGGCCTGGCGGGTGCGTTCGACGATGGCATCGTCTGTCGCCAGGCTGTAGGCCAGGTAAAGCCCGCCGCTGCCGACCTCCAGCGTGGCGACTCTTTCCAGATCACTGAACTGTTTGCCGACTTCCACGCTCAGGCGCCGGGCGTCGGCTTCGATCAACGGCAGCAGTTCGATCTGCCCGTTGACAAGGCGGCGCATGCTGTCGAGATTCTGCGAGGCCAGTGCGAGCTTGGTGAAGCCCTTAGACATCAGGTAGGAGTGGCGTACGTCGTCACGCACCACGCCGATTAGGTAGCGCTTGGCATCTTCTATCGAGTTGACCTGAATGTCCTGGCGGCTACGCATTTTGTAGAAACTGAACTGGTAGTCGATGACCTCACCGACCCATTTGAACTGCGCTTCGCGCTCCGGCGTGCGGGCGATGAGGTAGATCAGTACGTTGGGTTGCTGCTGCGCCAGGTCATAGGCGCGGGCCCAGGGGTAAAGGGAGAGCTGATACTCCAGCCCGGCTTCTTTGAGCGTTGCCTCCACCACGGCTGTTGCCGGGCCTGCGACCTTGCCATCAATGATGTGGGCATAGCGGCTGTCTTCGGTCACTGCTCTTATGCTCTGCGCCTGCGCAGTGGCGATACTCGATAACAGAATCATCAGCCAGATGGCGCGATTTAGATTCATGGCAGCCTCCTTGGTCAGAAGTAGATGATGCGGTTGCGGCCCAGGCGCTTGGCCCGGTAGAGGGCGTCATCGGCGCGCTGCATGAGCGCTTCGAAGTCATCCGGTTCGTCTTCGAGCTGGGCGATGCCGATGCTCATGGTCACCTGAGATGCGGTTTCGGAGGCGCGGTGGCTGATGTTCAGGGCGCGCAGCGCCTCCTGTAGGCGTTGAGCACTCTCCAGTGCCTGTTCGGCGGTGATGCCAGGCAGCAGGATGGCAAATTCTTCACCGCCCAGACGGGTGACCAGCTCACCACTGCGATTGAACAGGCTGCTGAGCAGATCGGCGATCTGGCACAGGCAACGATCCCCCGCGCCATGGCCGTAGGTGTCGTTGTAGAGCTTGAAGTGGTCGACGTCACACATCATGACCGCCAGCGGCTGGCTCTGGCGGCGGGCGCGGCGCAACTCCAACTCCTTGGTTTCGTCGAAATGACGACGGTTGGCTAGGCCGGTCAGCGGGTCGCGGCGATTGAGGTCGTTCAGGCGTTCGTTGGCGGCGCGCAGCTCGGCGGTGCGCTCCTCGACCTGCTCGGCGAGGCTGTCGCGGTGCGCGGCCAGCGCCTGTTCGGCGTGATTCTGCCGTTCCAGGTAGGTGGCGAGCTTGTCCTGCAGCGCGTTGATCCCGCTCTCCAGCATGTTCAACTCATCTTCATGGCGGGGTGAGCGCAGCAGCCGCAGGTGCTTGGTCAGCGTGGTGGGCGACACTTGGCTCAGGTGTTGGGCGATATGACGGACATGCACGGTGACCGAGCGATTGAACAGCCACATGATCAGCCCGGCGATCATCAGGCTCTGCAGCACCTGGGCCAGCAGAATCGACGCGACATCGTCGATCAATTCTTGCCACAGCCGCGACTCACGCCCCACCAGGCGCAGCTCGCCGATGTGTTCCTGGGCGCCGGGGTAGGGCTCGTAGGTCAGTAACTGGCGCAGCTCAGGGGCATGGGTGTTGGCTTCATAGCCCGGTGCTCGATAGTGGATGATTTCAGCTTTACGCCCCTCGCGCAGGATGCGTAATTCGATCAGACCCACGGCTTCTGCTTGGGTCACGCTGTCGAGTTGGGTTTGCAGCGTGTCGCGATCCATTTCCCAGACCGCCTTGGACAGCGTGGCGCTCAGTACCTGATCGATCAATTGCAGCTCGCTACGCATGTTGTCCAGGTTGCTGTTCCAGGCCAGGTAAGTGCGTAGCGAAGTACTGATCAGGATAAACAGCACGCAAAACAACAGCGTTGCCAGTACCAGGCGTCGGCCCAATGAGTGTTGCACCGGAGCCGCTTGCCTGGCGTTTATTGCCATTTTGCGTAGATCGCTTGAAGTTTGCCGTTGGCACGAGCCTTTTCCAGGCCTTGGCGGAAGCGCGAGATGGTCTCGGCGCTGGTATTGCGGCTGAAGGCCATGTTCAGTCCGCTGCCCCCGAGGTTATCGAGGTCAAGCACTGGGTATAGTGTCTGCGCGGGATTCTGCCCCACTTGTCGGACGATATAGTTGGCGTTGGTTTCATTGACGATCCATAGATCGACCCGGCCCATGAGCAGTTTTTCGTAGTTGAGGTCGTAGCGGTTGCTCGACTGCAGGTTCTTGCCGATTTCGAAGCCGTGATCAAGCAGGAACTGTTCGGCGACATCGTCCTTGACCGTGGCGATCTGGTAGTGGCGCGCCTCGTCAAGGCTGTTCAGGCGCAGGTTCGGATTGAGGCTGTAAAGCTTCCAGTTGCCTGCCGCGATGGGTTCTACCCAGGTGAACAGGGCTTCGCGCGCTGGCGTGCGGGCGATGGAGTAGATCAGCACGTTGTGGCCGTTGAGCGCGGTGTCATAGGCACGCGCCCAGGGCATCACCTGAATGTGGGTGCTCTCGCCGATTTCATCGAGCACGGCTTGCACCAATTCGGTCGCCATGCCGCCTAGCTTGCCGTTGACGGTCATGCTGTAGGGCGGTAGCTCTTCGGTCACGATGCGCAGTGGCTCAGAGCCATACAGTGGCCAAGGCAGTAGAAATAAGCAGAAGAGGGTGCGGCGTAAGAAGGCTGAGTACATGCAGCAGCTCGGCGGTGGCAGGTAACGGTTATTTCGTATTCCTAGCCAGTATTGTGCCACCGCCTTGCGCGCCTGTAATTACCGGAATGATTGCAGGGTCATACCAGGCGGGCGTCCAGGCTGTTCTGTGCCAGGCGCTTGGCCTGTGCTTCGGTCATGCCCAGGTGCTGGTGCAGGGCTTCGAAGTTCTCGCCGACGTAGCCGCCGAAGTAGGCCGGGTCATCCGAGTTCACCGTCACCTTCACGCCGCGTTCGAGCATTTCGAGGATGTTGTGCTGGCCCATGTGCTCGAACACGCACAGCTTGATGTTGGACAGCGGGCAGACGGTCAGCGGGATCTGTTCGTCGATGATGCGCTGCATCAGGCGCTCGTCCTCGATGGCGCGCACACCGTGGTCGATGCGCTTGATCTTGAGCAGATCCAGCGCTTCCCAGATGTACTCGGGCGGGCCTTCTTCGCCGGCATGTGCCACCGCGTGCAGGCCTTCGCTGCGCGCCTTGGCGAACACGCGCTCGAACAGGCGAGGCGGGAAGCCCTTTTCCGAGCTGTCGAGGCCGACGCCGATAAAGGAATCACGGAACGGCATGGCCTGTTCCAGGGTCTTGAACGCCTCTTCTTCGGGCAGGTGACGCAGGAAGCTGAGGATCAGGCCGTGGCTGATGCCCAGTTGTTTCTCGCCGTCACGCAGCGCCTGCTGGATGCCGCGCAGCACCACTTCGAAGGCAATGCCACGGTCGGTGTGGGTCTGTGGGTCGAAGAAGGGCTCGACATGGATGACGTTCTGCGCCTTGCAGCGTTGCAGGTAGGCCCAGGTCAGGTCGTAGAAATCCTGCTCGGTGCGCAGCACATCCGCACCTTGGTAATAAAGGTCGAGGAATTCCTGCAGATTGTTGAAGGCATAGGCGTTGCGCAGCGCTTCGACGTCGTTCCAGGGCAGGGCGATCTGGTTGCGTTCGGCCAGGGCGAACAGCAGTTCGGGCTCCAGCGAGCCCTCCAGGTGCAGGTGCAGTTCGGCCTTGGGCAAGGCGTTGAGCCATTCGGACATGGTTCGGTTCTCGTTATCAGGCTTGGAGATCGGCAAAGTCTAACCGCTCGGACAGGATCGTGCTGCGCCAGCGTGGCCGCCGTGTAGGGTGGACAGCGCTTTTCATGTCCACCGATGTGCAGGCTCCGATGCTGAAACGGTGGATGAAAAGAGCGTCATCCACCCTACGCGGCAATCAACCCTGTGCCTCTTCACGCCGATAGGCATAGGTGTCGGCGAAGCGCGACAGCAGGTACTCGGCGCTGGTTACCGGTGTGTACTTGGCCGGGTTATCCGCGCTGGAGCAGTTCGGCAGGCAGTCGATTAGCGTGTCCGGGTGCGGCTCGGCGAAGAACGGCATGGAGTAGCGATCCACCCCCAGCGGGCTGATCACGCGGTGCGGCGTTGAGGTGTAACGGTCATTGCTCCAGCGCGCCATCATGTCGCCGATGTTGACCACGAAGCTGCCGGCAATCGGTGGCGCGTCGATCCACTCGCCACTGCGCGCGCGCACCTGCAGGCCGCCAGCTTGATCCTGATAGAGCAGGGTGACGCAGCCGTAGTCGGTGTGCGCGCCAGCGCCTTGCTGCTCGGCGCTGCTGGCGGTGTCGCGCGGCGGATAGTGGATCATGCGCAGCACGCTGATCGGCTCATGAAAGCGTGCGTCGAAGAAGTCGTGCTCGATGTCCAGCGCCATGGCCATGGCGCGCAGCAGGGTTTTGGCCAGCTCCTGCATGTCGGTGTAATGCTGCTCCATCAGCGCGGCCCAGCCGAGCATGTCCGGGTGGCGATTGGGCCCGCGCAACGGTTTGCCGGTCAGCACTTCGGGGTGCTCGGCGGGCATGTGGAAACCCATGTCGAAGGTTTCCTTCAGGTCGCTCGGCTTGCTCGGGTCGAGCTGCTCGGTGGCAATCGCCCCGTAACCGCGATGGTGAGCGGTCTGGGTGATATCGATTTTGAGCTTTTCCTCGGTGGGCAGGGCGAAGAAGGTTTTCGCGGCGCTGAGCAGGGCATCGATGCGCTCATCACTGATGGGGTGGCCGACGATATAGAAAAAGCCCCAGGTGCGGCAGGCGTTGTCGATCTGCTCGGCTACGGCGGGCCAGGCCGAAGCGTCGTTACTGTAGAGCGGGGCGATATCGATGATGGGTAGGCTGTTCATAAAAGCTCCGGGGTGTTGCTGCGAGTCTTCTCGTACCCTGGGCAGCGAAAAAGGACGTTTCTGCTGAAACGTCCCCTTGATGCGGTTCTGCCAATGGCAGGGACGGCATCGGTATTGGCTCGGTGGCGGGTTGCACCCGCCCTACGGGCTGTAGGGCGGGTGCAACCCGCCAACCATTTACTTCGGCATTTCGGCCTTCACGTTTTCCACGTAGTAGTTCATCGCAGCCAGCTCGGCGTTGGTTGCGCTCACGCCGTCGGCGATACGCACCGCGCCGCTCTGATCCTTGATCGGGCCGGTGAAGGGGTGGAGCTTGCCGCTGCGAATGTCGGCGATGAGCTGCTCGGCTTCACTCTTCACGTCAGCCGGTACCAGATCGCTGATCGGCAGTTCGATGGTGTCTTCGGCCAGGCCGCCCCAGAAATCCTGCGGCTTCCAGGTGCCGTCGAGCACCGCCTGGGTGGACTTGATGTAGTGCGGGCCCCAGTCGTTGACGATGGAGGTGAGCACGGCCTTCGGCCCGAAGTGGGCCATGTCCGAGGCGTAGCCTACGGCGTAGATACCGCGGCGCTCGGCGGTCTGGATCGGCGCCGGGCTGTCGGTGTGCTGGAACATTACGTCCACGCCCTGATCGATCAGCGCGTTGGCGGCGTCGGATTCCTTGCCCGGATCGAACCAGGTGTTGACCCACACCACCTTGATCTCGGTGCCGGGGTTGTACTTGTCCAGCGCCAGTTGGATGGCGTTGATGTCGCGGATCACCTCGGGGATCGGAAAGGAGGCGATGTAACCGACCTTCTTGGTCTTGGTCATCTTCGCCGCGAGGAAGCCGCCGACGTAGCGGCCTTCATAGGAACGCGACAGGTAGGTGCCGACGTTCTTGTCCTGCTTGTAGCCGGTGGCGTGCTCGAAGGTCACCTTGGGGAACTGCTTGGCCACCTTGATCGTCGGGTTCATGTAACCGAAGGAGGTAGTGAAGATCAGGTCATAGCCGCCCTTGGCCATGTTGCGAATTACGCGCTCGGCGTCGGCGCCTTCGGGTACGTTTTCCACGTAGCTGGTGGAGACTTTGTCGCCCATTTCCTTCATCAGCATTTGGCGGCCCTGTTCGTGCTGATAAGTCCAGCCGTGATCGCCGATGGGGCCGATGTAGACGAAGCCGACTTTCAGCGGATCAGCGGCGGAGGCGCTGAGCATGGCGCCGAAGCCCAGGGCGGCGACAAGGGTGCGCAGCAGCGGTTTCTTGCTCTTCTCGAACATGGTCGGTGGAACTCCAGTCTTGTGTTTGGGGTAGTTGTTGGTTGGCTGATCCCATGACTGCAAAAAGCTGACCAACAGGACAGATAGGCGTGCTGCTGCCGTTCTGCCCAGTGGCCTTGCTCGATGCTGGAGCTGGATTGGTGCGTGGTGTTGTGGCGTGCCATGTTGTGGTGCGTAGGTGCTCGCGGATGACGGTCGCGGCTAAAACCCCTCCTACAAGAACAGCACCAACGGGTTGATGGGCTTTTGTGGGAGGGGCTTTAGCCGCGATAGCTGTGACTCAGGCGGTGGCCTGGGCACTCAACCGCTGTCAGCCCGCGATCAGCTCACGCGCCGCCTGACGGTGATCGGCGATCAGCTTTGCCACATCCAGCCCCTCGATCTGCCCGTCGATAACGCGCCAGGTGCCGCCAATCATCATCCGGTCGGCACGATCGGCAGCGCACAGCAGCAGCGCGGCGATGGGATCGTGGCTGCCGGAGAAACGCAGCTCATCGAGCTTGAACAGCGCCAGGTCGGCCTGCTTGCCCACCGCCAGCTCGCCGATATCGCGGCGCCCCAGCAGCTTCGCCGAACCCCGCGTGGCCCAGCCGAGCACGCGTTGCGGGGTGATCGCCTCGGCGCCGTAGCGCAGGCGCTGGATATACAGCGCCTGGCGCGCTTCGAGGATCATGTTCGAGGCATCGTTGGAGGCCGAGCCGTCGACGCCCAGGCCCAGCGGCGCGCCAGCGGCTTCCAGCTCGACACTGGGGCAGATGCCCGACGCCAGACGCATGTTCGAGCTGGGGCAATGGCAGATGCCGGTGCCGGCAGCGCCCAGGCGGGTGATTTCATCGGGGTTGAAATGAATGCCATGGGCCAGCCAGGTGCGCGGGCCGAGCCAGCCAACGTTGTCCAGATAATCCACGGTGCGTAGGCCAAAGCGCTGCAGGCAGAAGTCCTCTTCATCGAGGGTTTCGGCCAGGTGAGTGTGCAGGCGCACGTCCAGCGCTTCGGCCAGTTCGGCGCTGGCGCGCATGATTTCCTGCGTCACCGAGAAGGGCGAGCAGGGCGCCAGGGCAATCTGGATCTGCGCGCCTTCGCCGCGTTGGTGGTACTGCTCGATCAGGCGCTGGCTGTCTGCCAGAATCACCTCGCCCTGCTGCACCGTTTGCTGCGGCGGCAGGCCGCCGTCGGCTTCGCCCAGGCTCATCGAACCGCGAGTGAGCATGGCGCGCATGCCCAGCTCGCGTACCGCCTCGACCTGCACGTCGATGGCATGCTCCAGGCCGCCGGGGAACAGGTAATGGTGATCGGCGGCGGTGCTGCAGCCGGACAGCAGCAGCTCGGCCAGCGCCACCTTGCTGGCCAGCGCCAGTTTTTCGGGGGTGAGGCGTGCCCAGACCGGGTAAAGCGTTTTCAGCCAGGGGAACAGCGGCTGGTTGACCACCGGCGCCCAGGCGCGGGTGAGGGTCTGGTAGAAGTGATGATGGGTGTTGATCAGGCCCGGCATCACCACGTGCTCGCGGGCATCGAACACTTGCTGGCAGGGCGCGGCAGGTTGCTGGCCGGCACCGAGCACTTCGGTGATGCGGCCATCCTCGATCACCAGGCCGCCGCAAGCGTCCAGGTCGTTGGCGGTGAAGATGGCGAGGGGATTCTTGATCCAGATGCGGGTAGCTGCCATGAGCAGGCTCCTCTGAGGTTGATGTCAGGTAAGCCAGCTCAGTGTTGACCCTGTCTGCTGATCCAGGAGCGTCGGAGTCCGACGTGTTGGGGAAGGTAGCTGACTCTGAAATCAGGAGCAATAAAACTGTCGCGGCTAAAGCCCCTCCCACGGTGTTATGTGACGCCGTGGCATCGGCTTTTGTGGGAGGGGCTTCAGCCGCGACCCTCCCAACCTCAGAGCCACACCGAATCCCACAATGGATAATCGCCAACCCGGCAGACCAGACCTGCCCTCAAGGGATTAGCGACGATGTAACGCGCGGCAGGTAGAACATCTTCTTCGTGGCGCAGCGCACGGTCATGAAAACCATCCTGCCAGAGCTTTCCCTGATGGCCGACCAACGCGTTGATTCGCTTGGCGCTGCGCCCCTTGATGCGCCGCATCAGGTTGCTGATCGAGCCTTGTTGCAAGGCGACCAGCCAGTGCAGGTGATCCGGCATGAGCACCCAGGCTAGTGAATCAGCAAGGCCGTCTTGCTGGGTGGCTTTGAGTTCGGCAACGACCAGGCGGGCAAGCGCGAAGTCCGTGAACAGTGTTTTACGGCCTTCTGTCGTTGCGGTGAGTAGGTAGATACGCTGCGGCTCCGAGAAACGGCCGACACGCAAGCTGGATGAGTGGGGCATTCCTTTGCCTACCGATCAGGGTGTGACAAAGGTATAGCCGAAAAAAGCTTGTCGCGGCTGAAGCCCCTCCCACAGAAGCCCGCCCACGGGGGGCGTGTGGCACTGTGGGAGGGGCTTCAGCCGCGACTAATTAACTGCTAAGCCTCAATGCCCCGGCTGCCACGGCTGGCCCAGCGACACCGGCGCATACAGCCGGGTCTTGATCGCATCACGCGAGAGCAGCACCAGCACCACGATGGTGGCTACATACGGCAGCATGGCCAGCAGGTTGGAGGGGATCGACAGGCCGATGCCCTGCGCCACCAGGTGGAGGATGCTGGCCAGGCCGAACAGGTAGGCACCGAGCAGCACACGGAATACGCGCCAACTGGCGAACACCACCAGCGCCAGGGCGATCCAGCCGCGGCCGGCGGTCATGTTTTCCGCCCACATCGGCGTATAGGCCAGCGACAGGTATCCGCCCGCCAAACCGGCCATGGCGCCGCCGAACAGCACCGCCAGGGTACGCACGCGCAGCACCGGCAGGCCCATGGCGCTGGCGGCGTCCGGGTTTTCGCCAACGGCCTGGATGATCAGGCCGATGCGGCTTTTCAGCAGCACCCAGGCCACCAGGGCGAACAGGGCGAAAGACAGGTAGATCAGCACGTCCTGGGCGAACAGCATGCGCCCGATCAGCGGGATATCGGACAGCAGCGGGATGACGATGGGCTCGAAGCCGGTCAGCGGCTTGCCGACCCAGGCGGCGCCGACGAAGGTGGACAAACCCACGCCGAAGATGGTCAGCGCCAGGCCGGTGGCCACCTGATTGGCATTGAAGCCCAGCGCCACGGCGGCGAACAACAGCGACAGCAGCATGCCGGCGGCAATCGCCAGCAGCACGCCCAGCCACAGGCTGCCGGTGCTGAAGGCGACGATAAAACCGATCACCGCGCCGAACAGCATCATGCCTTCCTGGCCGAGGTTGAGTACGCCGCTCTTCTCGCACACCAGCTCGCCCAGGGCCACCAGCAACAGCGGGGTGCCGGTGCGGGCCATGGCGTAGAGGATATTGCTTAACAGGTCGAGATCCATGGGGATTCCTTTGCATTCATGCGCTTTGTGGGAGGCGCTTCAGGCGAGCTTTTGTCGCGGCTACAGCGGAATGCCGCCCAGTCACTCCCACAGTCAGGTGGTCGCTCCAGCGAGGCGCTCGCGCTTCGCCCATTTCCACTTCAGCCGTGGCCGATAGAGGATCAGCACGTCGCAGGCCAGCAGGTAGAACAGCATCATCCCCTGGAACAGTTGGGTGATCGCCTGCGGCAGATTGAGCGTCATCTGCGCGTTCTCGCCGCCCAGGTAGAGCAGCGCCATCAGCAGGCTGGCGGCGACAATGCCGAGCGGATTGAGGCGGCCAAGAAAGGCCACGGTGATCGCCGCATAGCCGTAGCCGGGCGACACCTGCGGCACCAGTTGACCAATCGGCCCGGCCACTTCGCCCACACCCGCCAGCCCGGCCAGCGCGCCGCTGACCAGCAGGGCGAACCACACCAGGCGCTTCTCGCGAAAACCAACGAAACCAGCGGCGCGGCTGTCCAGGCCCAACACCTTGATCTGGAAGCCGAGAAAGCTCTTGTGCAGCAGCACCCACACCGCCACCAGGGCCAGCAGCGCCAGGTACAGACCGCCGTGCAGGCGCCCGTCCTCGCTGACCAGTGGCAGGCGGCTGGCATCGCCGAACATCGCCGACTCGGGGAAGTTGAATCCGGCTGGATCCTTCAGTGGGCCATGCACGAAGAACAGCAGCAGGTTCAGCGCGATGTAGTTGAGCATGATGCTGGTGAGAATTTCGTTGGCGTTGAACTGCGTGCGCAGCCAGGCGGTGAGCCCGGCCCAGGCGGCACCGGCAGCGGTGCCAGCCAGCACGACCCAGGCCAACGCCCAACGGCTTTCCCAGTCGATCAGTTGCAGGGCCATGGCGCTGCCTGCCAGCGCGCCGATCAGCAACTGGCCTTCAGCGCCAATGTTCCAGATACGCGCCTGATAAGCCACCGCCAGGCCCAGGGCGCAGAGCAGAATCGGCAGCGCCTTGACTAGCAGTTCGGACACACCGTACCAGTCGCTGACCGGGGCGATCAGCAGGGTGTGCAGGGTTTCCAGCGGGTCATGGCCGAGCAGGGTGAACAGCAGCATGCCGCTCACCAGCGTCAGCACGGCGGCGAGCAGCGGCGACAGCCAGAGCATGGGGCGCGACTCCTGGCCGCGCGGTTCCAGGGATAACAGCATGACGGCTCCGTCAGCAGGCCGCAGCAGCGGCGGGTTGATCAAATTCACCGGCCATCCAGCGGCCGACTTCCACGGTATTGACCTGCGCGGTCGCAGCCAGCGGCGACAGCTTGCCGCTGCACAGTGCACCGATGCGATCGCTGATCTGCAGCAACTCATCGAGGTCTTCGGAAATCACCAGAATCGCCGCCCCGGCATCGCGCAGGGCGATCAGCGCACGGTGGATGGCGGCAGCGGCGCCGACATCCACGCCCCAGGTCGGGTGCGCGGCCACCAACAGCTTCGGGTTTTGCAGAATCTCGCGGCCCAGGATGAATTTCTGCAGATTGCCGCCGGATAGGCTGCGCGCGGCGGTGTCGGCATCCGGCGTCTTTACCGCGAAGCGGCGAATGATCTCCTCCGCCAGCGCCCGCACCTTGCTGCGCTGCACCAGCCCGCCCTTGACCAGACCCTGGCCGAAGGCCGTGAGCAGAGCGTTGTCCACCAGGCTCATCTCCGGCACTGCGCCATGGCCAAGGCGTTCGGCGGGCACGAAGGCCAGGCCCAGCCCACGGCGTGCATCCGGGTGCAGATTGGCCACGGGCGCGGCATCCAGGCTGATGCGCTCGCGTTCGCCTCGCGGCAGGCGGGTTTCGCCGCTGAGCAGGGCGAGCAGTTCGTCCTGACCATTACCGGCCACGCCCGCGATGCCGACGATCTCGCCACTGCGCACCTCCAGGCGAATGCGCTCCAGCGAGCAGCCGAATGGGTCGGGGTTGTGCCAACTCAGATCATCCACACGCAGGCGCGCTAGGCCGCCGCTGACTTTCGGATACGTGCTTTCCAGGCCCTCGGCATCGCCGACCATCAACCGCGCCAGCTCCAAGTCCGAACATTCGGCTGGCACACAATGGCCAGACACCCGCCCGCCGCGCAGCACCGTAGCGCTCTGGCACAGCGCGCGCACCTCGCCCAGCTTGTGGCTGATAAACAGAATGCTGCAGCCCTCGGCAGCCAGGCGGCGCAGGGTGACGAACAGCTCGTCGGCCTCCTGCGGGGTGAGCACCGAAGTGGGCTCATCGAGGATCAAGAGTTTGATGTCCTGCATCAGACAACGGACGATCTCCACCCGCTGGCGTTCGCCGATGGACAGGCTGTGCACTAGCCGCGTCGGCTCCAGCGCCATGCCGTAGCGCTGCGACACCTCACGAATCCTCGGCTCCAACTGCTTCGGCGTTCCGGCGTCTGCGCCCATGGCCAGGGCGATGTTCTCGGCCACGGTCAGCGTCTCGAACAGCGAGAAATGCTGGAACACCATGCCGATGCCCAGGCCGCGCGCCATGGCCGGGTCGCGCATGGCCAACCGCTCGCCCTCCCAGCAGATTTCGCCGCTGCTGGGCTGCGTGACGCCGTAGATAATCTTCATCAGCGTGCTCTTGCCCGCGCCATTCTCGCCCAACAGAGCGCGAATCTCGCCGGGGGCGATGGCCAGATCGATACGGTCATTGGCCAAACAGCCGGGGTACTGCTTGCTGATGGCCGTTAACTGCAAGCGTGGGGAATCGGGTGAGGCAGGCATGGAAAACGCTCATCAAAAGAACTGAGCGGGGCTAAAGCAAAAACCTGGCCATAGAGTCAGAAAATGCACTGCCACGAGGCTCGCCCACGGCCACGAGTGTATTAGTGCCCGCCATTGGTGCGCGCCTCGGCATGTGCAGTGGCGGATGCACCGTATTCGCGCGCTCGCGGCTAAAGCCCCTCCTACAGGCGGGCGCTGCTTTGTAGGAGGGGCTTTAGCCGCGACCCGTAGCCCGGATGCAATCCGGGGTTGCCTGCGTACTGGCCGCAGCGAACCGCAGCCGAATGCCGGTGGCGGCGCATAGGGTTCTTCGGGCCGTAATGCTGGAGCAAAAAGAGGAGGTCAAGCGAATACGCTGGTCTGCCGGGGCATAACGGTAAGTCTATGATCAGGAAAGATTTTTAGCAGCAGGCGAAACGGAGTAGTGCGGAGTTAGATGGAAGGCTCTACTATCGGATTAGTACCGCCTTCCATCTAATCACTGTTATCCATGCAATAGACAGACCGAGTTTAAGGAACCGTAAATGCCAAGGAATCAGGCTGGCGAAAAATCGAAAAAGCAGCTATTACGCAGTATAGACACTCGGCGGAGCTTAACGAAGTTAAGGCGCACGCCGAGTGTCTATACTGCGTTACAACGTGATTTTTTCATTTTTATCCCGCCCGAGTTTTCATTGCATTTACAGCTCTGCTGCGCAGAGCGGAGTGAATTGATGGATAACCAGTCGCTGAAGCGGACGCTCGCCAAAAGCGAGCGAGCGCCGCTTAGCTTCCTACGTTAGCTGCCATGATTGAATTGCCCAAGTATCTATTCGCTCACGTAAGGCATCCGGATGATTTCAGGCCGGAAGTTACGTCGATCGTCCTATTTGGCCTTGCAAGCACAGAAGGGCAAATCTTCTACCTTGAAATAAGGTATATAGACTTTGAAAGAAACATTATAGAAGGCGACCATCTAATGTGGTCACTTGAAGAAGCATACGAATATGCTTTTAGAGACTATGGAATTCGGGAGCTCGATTGGCGTCCTCTAAGCAAAGTAGAAATTGAAAAAATAGAAAGCGGC
Source organism: Pseudomonas sp. 8Z (assembly GCF_902506535.1). Classification (GTDB taxonomy): domain Bacteria; phylum Pseudomonadota; class Gammaproteobacteria; order Pseudomonadales; family Pseudomonadaceae; genus Aquipseudomonas. Next base: position 1,456,592 of record NZ_LR733827.1, on the reverse strand, counting down.
ATTGGTTAGCAGCTAACAATGCGCTCAAATCGTTCGCTCCGCTCACTGGGACTGGCTAAAGCCAGCCCCTTAGCTTAATCGTTATGAGTAAGTAATGGATCAAGAGCATTTCGATTACATTTGGGAGAATTTTAGGTACTTATTGGAGCCAAGTACAGGCTATTCTAGGCACCTTCGCGCAGCTCTTTTTCCAGTTAATCCAGAATGGCCAGATGCAGGAGAAGTTGAAAGCTTAAAGTCACAATATTCAAGAGAGTATTTGATTAAGACTTTTCAGGAGATTGAGCACAATAAAAACAAATATATAAGTCGTGTTTACTCTGAAATCGAAAAGGATGTCTATTTCAACTATTGCCCTAGTTGCAAGTCGCTGGCTGTATCTCCTAAGTCCGAGCGTTGCTTAAAATGTAAGCACGAGTGGTATGGTACAAATGAATATCGAAAAAACTCATAACAAATGGCTCATGTGCGAACTTCGTTCCGTTGGCCTTTATTTGTGTTGGTTAACACAAATAAAGGCCAACTACACTACGTCGCCATAGCCAGGCGTTATGTTTCTAGGAGTATCAATGGACGAAGCTAGGTGCGAAGAATTAGGACGGGTAGTCACTAGCGAAGAACTCTACATTATCGACAATGTTAGATCACTTAGCTTTTCATGTGATGAATGCGCCATAGAGCTGCTACCTTGCTCGTTTCTCAAAGATGTAAATCTCCGCAAGCCTTATTTTAAAGCTAGGAAAGCTGTTAATCACAAGCAAGGATGTGACGCTGAAGGTGAGTCAAAAATTCGTTTAAGAGGCGCCATCAAACGGTTAACCTCTTCCGAGGGTTTTCCTTTAGCATATCCAAACCGTTTTAAATTAAGGAAAGACGACCTTGTTGAGCCAGAAGGCGTTATTGAACCTTCGGGCACGAGCACGCGGCGAACCAACAAAACAAACAGGAGGCAAGGAGGCTCAAACAGTAGAAAGCCCAACTATGAGACAACTTCTTTCAAATCAATAGTCAATCAGTATTTTGATTTCCCCCATGATAGAGACCGAGCTTTGGTTTTCGAAGATGTCGTTGGGGGCAGTTATGGCGAAATTTTCAGGGAAATAATAAGTACTCGCGGTCGCCAGAAGTTTTTAATCCAGGGCGACACTCAAAAGGTTTACTACTCCGCGTTGCCTTGGAAACTCTGCCAAGAGGATGGCGACATACTAAAAATTGAGTTGTCTCCTGGTCGGTGGGTTGAGCACGATGGAAAACGAGTTAACGAGAGACCTTACTATCTGGAGATTGACTTTTCGGCTTGGCCTGCACAAAGCAGAACAAAATTTCTGAACGAATACAGAAAGGTCATAGAGCTTGTTCGAGGCACAGACAAAAAAGCGGCCATTGCATTTGTTGGAAAGCAAGATACAAGCGACGATTTCTTTAGGGATGGTCTGAAAAAGACTTCCCGAATCTGTTGAAATACGCTGATCCCGCCAGCCGAGTTTTTCCATGAAGCAGATGACCTTCGCCGACGCCGAGTACGCAGGTAAGCGCAAGCAGACCCGCAAAGAGGTGCTCGTGACGGCCAAAAACGAAGCGCTGAGCGGACAACCTGACCGGTTTTGACTGGTCGGTGCGTTCAAAATCGGCAGAGGTCGAAGTCGGCCGGAAATGTCGGGCTATTTCAGACCATCCCTAGAGAATTTTTGAGCTGGAATGTGGGCGTGAAAAATAGGCATGAGTGTTTCCTCAGTCGTGTTGTTCAGCTAATACGCGGCGACGAATTGGCCTTTAGTTAAAGAAGTCTTGACCGAGTGTTTCTTCAAGTCGCTCTTTCAGGCCCGCCGAGAACTCACGAACGACTGGGAACGGGCTTTGAAAGAGCTTGATATTGTGGACGAGGCCAGACTCATTCCGAGTGATGATGGTGGTGCCTGCGATCGGCTTACCACCGTGGACGGCGTCCCACTCAAGGTAAGTCTTGCCGCCGTCAACCGTCTCGGCAGTGAACACGAAGTCTTCGTACATCGTGCTCGTCGCGGAAAAAAATGCCCCGATGGATGTCGGGCCGATCACGGTCTTGCTTAGGGCTGTAGTCTGAAGGCTGGCGTCAGCAGTGAATGACTTTGCGAAGTCGCTCGTTCCTTTCTTCTTGACGATTTGCATCCATGCTGTTCCCGGTGGGTTGGTATCAGTGCTCATTACCATCTCCTGTCTGATGTCTGCGGTTTTGCAGGGGCCGTGCCCGTGCTATTTATCGAAGTGCCCGATGAGAAACTCGCCGGCTCTTTGGAGTGCGTCATGGGCTTGAGGCAAAGAAGCCGTTTGAATGTGCCAAACGTGCAGCATCTCCGGCCAGACCTCAAGGTGCGACTCGCCGCCGGCTGCGCGCACTTTTCGGTCGATTTCAAGCGCGTCGTCTAGAAGCACCTCGTCGCTCCCGACATGTATAAGCAGGGGAGGAAAACCACGCATGTCGGCGAACAAAGGTGAGATGAGCGGATCCTTCAAATCGTGATTCCTAGCGTAAGCCGCTACCATGTCCCGCATCCCGTTCACGTTGACCATTGGGTCGCGGTGGGCCAACTGAGTCAACGAGGGCAGTGTCAACGTTAAGTCTGCCCACGGGCTAATGAGGAGCGCTGCTCGAGCGTCCTTATGGCCTCTCGAGGCTGCATAGGCCAGGACATTGAGAGCCATACCACCACCACTGGAGTCACCTGTCACAGCGAACGGCTTGCCAAGTAAACGCAGTGCTTCGTAGCCACGGATGGATTCGTCGTAGGACGCCGGAAATGGGTGCTCGGGTGCCTTGGAGTGGTCTAGAACGATGACTTGGGATTTCGCCGCTCGAGACAGCTCTCCGAGCATGCCCAAATGCGACGCAGGAGAGCCGGCCACCCAGCCACCACCATGGAAATGGTAGATGACTCGATCTTTGGATGCGCCGGGAGCCGTGATCGCTACCGCAGCGACGCCACCGAGGTCGGCCGTCTCAACTATTAAGTCAGCCGCCGGAGGGTTTGCTTGTGAAATTGCCTCCATGCCAACGCGGAGCGTCTCGATGGTTTGCACGGGGTGCGCAAAATCGAAGGCGAACATCGCATCACGGAGCTTACGGATTGAAGATGAATCGTAGGTCATGATTAGTTCACTCCAAGTCGAGGAAAGTCGTCGGTACCCATTCGTAGCCCGCGCTGTTGTCAGCCTTGCGAAGACGGCCCAGGCCAGGGAACGGCATGTGGGCTGCGGCAATCATCGTTTTGTCCGCAGCGAGTTTCACCAGAAGGGCTTCGCGAGTTTTGATAGCCGTTGCGCTGTCAGAATCGAACGCAATACCTACTTCCGGATGTGGCATCTGGACGGCGCCAACATGAGCAACGTCGCCCCAGACGAGCAGCGACTGGCCCTTTGAGGAAATCATGTAGCCAGTGTGACCAGGCGTGTGGCCGGGAATGGCATACGGTGCGATACCTGGGACGATCTCATCCATTCCTTCGTATGGCTTCCATTTACCTGCAGCGATATAAGGCGCGGAACCAGCCTGTGCGATTTGGAAGAAGATTTTTGCCTCTTCAGGGGCTTTGGCCATGATTTCCTTTGACAGCCAGAAGTCAGCGTCCGCCTTCTTCATCATCACGGTCGCGTTTGGAAAAACGCGAGTGTCGTCTTTGTAAATACCGCCAGCATGGTCGCCGTGAAGATGAGTCAGCAGTACCAAATCAACCTGCTCCGGCTTGTAGCCAGAAGCTTTCAAATTTTTAACTAACTTGCCCAAAGTAGAAGGCCCCCAGTGGCCACCCGTGCCGGTATCGATGAGGACGAGTTTAGATCCAGTATTGACGAGAAAACCTTGGACGGTAGCCGAAACGTGCTTGGGATCGTTTTGAAAGGAGCGAGCCAAAAGGGACTGGATGAGTGCAGGGTCACCTTTCAGGAGGTTTGAGTCGATGGTACCGCCGCCATCATAGAGGGCAGTAACCTCGTAATCACCGAGCATGGTGCGATAGAAGCCTGGAACCTGCTGGTGCTGCAGCGGTGCCGCCGCTTGAGCTGGTGCTGTTGCAGCGAAGGTGCCTGCTAATGCTAATGATAGAGCAAGCAATGTGCGCGAAGAGATCGTGGACAGGTTCATAGTGTTTTCCAAGCAGTTCTTGTGATTACAGGGGTAAGTGTTTTCAACAGGCCAACTCGTCTTGAGAGTCGCCAATGTCGCCCTAGCAAGCGTTCAGAGTGATCGCGATCACCAGCCAGGGGCATCAATCTATAAGTGATGCTCCGAAGCGTAATTTACGCTTGCATAGTGCAAGCGGTTGAAATCGTAATCCTACCGCTTGCATAATGCAAGTATAAATCTGAAGGAGATTTGCTGTGCAGCAAACAAGACGGTCGGGCTGCCCGATCAACCTGACGCTTGAACAGATTGGCGATCGATGGAGCCTGATTGTTATCCGCGATGTCATGTTCGAGAACAGACGCAGTTACGGCGCACTGCTGGAGCAAAACCCAGAAGGTATTGCCACGAACATCCTCGCAAGCCGACTTAAGAATCTGACCGCGTGTGGCCTATTGACGAAGTCACCGGATCCGAACCATCAGCAGAAGGGAATCTACAGCCTCACGGAAGCAGCAATACAGCTTGTACCTTTAGTAGCGCATATGGCTGCTTGGGGCGTCAGGCACACGCATCCGAGTAAGGAGGCGTCTCTGCGTGCGGAGGTGCTGGAAAAGGGTGGCCCTTGGCTTTGGAGTGCCTTAATGGATGAGTTACGGCACTTACATTTAGGTGCGCCACGTCCGGCCCACTCTGCATTTAGCAACCTGCGGGCCAAAGATGGGGCGTCATCCACTGTGGATGGCCGTACGTAACGCTCTAGGGCTCGACGCTGCCTCCACGCACTACCTGAACGTCTTGGGCAAACCCATCAACGCAAAGGTTGCTTATCCGCATGGTGTGAATGGAATGCTCTCGTAAGTCGATGTAGGGGTGAAAGGTGACGGTGAAGAGGTGGCATGAAATGACAGATTTATTTTTTGCATGCCTGTGATGCGGGTTAATAAACCTGCTCCTCTTTGCCCTGTGCTTCGCAATGCTGCCCCGTCTAAGCAAACAGCATTACACCTAAGCCCGGTTCTGCTGCGTCTCAAACAGCATAAACAGGCGAAACAGCACGATTAGGGCGAATAGCTGGAGGAAACCGCTGACGCTTTGTTGTATCACCCAGAGCAGGGTTTGGCTCGGTGGGGGCGTCGTCAAGGCGTCCAGTAACCACAGCGGCGCCAGTACGCTGAGCAGGCAGGTCAGCACCGGCCAGAAGCGCCCTGCGGTCATTGTCACGCTGGCCTGCAGAGCGCGTAGCGGCGTTTCCTGATGCAGCACCAGAACCAGCTCGGCGAAGGCCAGGCGCACCATTACCCAGATGCCCGGTACGATCATCAGTGACAGGCCGAGCATGATCGCCAGGGTGCTGATGCCGGCCAGCAGGGCGAAGCGCGGCCACAGTTGCAAACCGGCAGCGAGCAACTGGGCGTTGCCGGGCGCTTGCCCGTTGCTGCGTGCGTGCAGAAAGAGAATCAGCGGCCCGGCATACAGTGGGTAGAACAGGATGCCGAGCAAAATGCCGTAGGCCGGGTTGGCGCCCGCGCCGAGCTGGGCGGCCAGCAGCACCTGGGCGGTGGCTTCGAGCACCAGCAAAGGCAGGGTCAAGCTGGCGATGGCCAGCAGGTTGTTGCGGGAGAAATACCAGGCGTCGCGTAGGACGGACAGCGGAGTCATCGGCAGGTCACCAAAAGTTGTGGCGCGGGCTCTGTGGCCGTTCGCCAGGGCAGTCGAGGGCGTAAGGAGGCTGCTGAGCGACGCTAAAACAGCAGGCCTGAACGTGGCGTCATGCTGTCTAGGATAGGGGCTGGCACGCGGGGCGGCCAGCCTTGGCCGCATCCTGCGCGCGGCTCTGGCATACTGGCGCCTTCGTTGCCCATGAGGACTCCCGGTGAAGAAGATCGCCGTATTCGCCGATGTGCAGAACCTCTATTACACGGTGCGCCAGGTCTATGGCTGTCACTTCGATTACAGCGTGCTGTGGGCCGAGGTCAGCCGCCGTGGGGTGATTGTCGAGGCTTACGCATACGCTATCGACCGTGGTGATGCCAAGCAGCAGCAGTTCCAGCAGATTCTGCGCAAGCTCGGTTTTACCGTGAAGCTCAAGCCTTATATCCAGCGCAGCGATGGTTCGGCCAAGGGCGATTGGGACGTGGGCATCACTATCGATGTGCTCGATGCTGCCGAGCGGGTCGACGAAATCGTGTTGGCTTCGGGCGATGGTGACTTCGATCTGTTGCTCGAACGGGTGCGCAGTCGTGGTGCCAGTGCCATCGCTTTTGGTGTGCCGGGGCTTACCGCGCAGTCGCTGATTCGCGCCGCCAGCCTGTACGTGCCCATCGAGGGTGAGTTGCTGCTGAGAAATCACTGAACGCTATCAGGCTGGTGGCGCTTGCATAAGAGCTGTGGCGTTTGCTCTGTGGTGGATGAAAAAAGCGTCATCCACCCTACGGTTGAGAGGCGCGATAGCGAGCTGGTGGCGCTGGTATACGGGCCATGGCGTTTGTGTTGTGGTTGATGAAAAAGCGTCATCCACCCGGTTGAGTGGGGTGGTTCAGTGTCGCGGGCGAATGCCGTCGAGCAGCATGGTCTGCAGGCTCTCTAGCACTTGCTGAAAGAACGCGGGGTCTTCCAGCGTGCGGCCGGTGATCGACTCGATCTGCACGCGGAAGTCGGCGTAGTGCTGTGTGGTCGCCCATAGGGTAAAGATCAGGTGGTACGGGTCGATGGCTGCCAGGCTACCTTGCGCGACCCAGCGCGCGATCATCGCGTGTTTTTCCTGTACCAGATCGCGCAGTTCGTGTTCCAGCTCGCCGCGCAGCAAAGGCGCGCCCTGGATGATTTCCAGGCAGAACAGGCGCGAGGCGGCGGGATGGTCACGCGACAGTTCCAGCTTCAGGCGGATGTACTCGCGGATGGCCGCCAGCGGCTCCATCTCCACGCTCAGGGCTCGCAGCGGCGCCAGCCAGACGCCCAGGAGCTGCTTGAGTACATGCAGGTACAACTCTTCCTTGCTGGGGAAGTAGTACAGCAGGTTGGTCTTGGAGACGTCGGCGCGTGCGGCGATCTGGTCGATGCTCACGCCATGCAGGCCGAACTGCGAGAACAGCGCGATGGCTGCCTCACTGATCGCTGCGCGCTTGCTTTCCATCTGTCGTTCACGGCGCGCCAGGGTGGCTGCGCTGGGGGCGCGCGGCGTCTTCGGCTTGACCGCTGGGCGGGCCTTGTTGGCAGGTGGCGCGGATGGGCTCATGAGCATTCCTCGGCTGACGCAGGGCGCCACCTTAGCTGGAGCCAGCCCCGGCTGCCAGTGTATTGGCCGCGTGGGGCATGGCTGCCTCGTTGTCGTGCACGGTGCACAAACTAGGTGCTCTAGGTTAGACCAAATGGTCTGCTCTAATTCTGAGTTTTTCTGCAAGCGCCTGATTCCTAAGCACTTTGCATTCTTGGCACGCTCCATGCTCAGCGTATTTCAGTGAGGTTTGAATAAACGTGTCGGCAATGTGTCGGCATTTTTTGCGAAATGCGTAGAAATTGGAGTCATCATGAATATTGGAATCTTTATTCCCATTGGCAACAACGGCTGGCTGATTTCGGAAAATGCCCCGCAGTACATGCCGACCTTCGAGCTCAACAAGCGCATCGTGCAGCGCGCCGAGCACTACGGTTTCGACTTCGCGCTGTCGATGATCAAGCTGCGTGGCTTTGGCGGGAAGACCGAGTTCTGGGAGCACAACCTGGAGTCTTTCACCTTGATGGCAGGTCTGGCCGCTGTCACCAGTCGCATTCAGCTTTTTGCCACGGCGGCGACCCTGACTCTGCCGCCAGCCATTGTTGCGCGCATGGCCTCGACCATCGATTCCATTTCCGGTGGTCGCTTTGGCGTCAACCTGGTTACCGGCTGGCAGCGCCCGGAGTATTCGCAGATGGGCATGTGGCCGGGCGATGAGTTTTTCTCCACCCGCTACGAGTACCTCGGCGAGTACGCTCAGGTGCTGCGCGATTTGTGGGCCACCGGCCATAGCGATCTGAAGGGCGAGTATTTCCAGATGGAAGACTGCCGCGTCAGCCCGATTCCGCAGGCCGATATGAAGATCATCTGCGCCGGTTCTTCCGATGCCGGTATGGCCTTCTCGGCGCAGTACGCCGACTACAACTTCTGCTTCGGCAAAGGCGTGAACACGCCCAAGGCCTTCGCCCCGGCGACCGAGCGCTTGCTGGCCGCCACCGAGAAGACCGGGCGCCACGTCACCTCCTGCGTGCTGTTCATGGTGATTGCCGATGAAACCGAAGAGGCCGCGCGGGCCAAGTGGGAGCACTACAAGGCCGGTGCCGATACCGAGGCGCTCAAGTGGCTGGGTGAGCAGGCGGCTGTCGACACCCGTTCCGGCAGCGACACCAATGTGCGGCAGATGTCCGACCCGACCTCGGCGGTGAATATCAACATGGGCACCCTGGTTGGCTCCTATGAGCAGGTGGCGCGGATGCTCGACGAAGTGGCCGAGGTGCCGGGCACCGAAGGCGCGATGCTGACCTTCGACGACTTTATCGAAGGCGTCGAGCAGTTCGGCAAGCGTATCCAGCCGCTGATGAAAAGCCGCCGCCATATCGATGCGGTGAAGGAGAGCGCCTGATGAGCGAGATGACTGTGGCCGGTTATGCCGCGGCCAGCACTGATGGGGCGGCGGTGATTCTGTCGGCGCGCCCCGAGGCATTGCAGTTGCGCCCGAGTGAGACGGCGCTGATCGTGGTGGATATGCAAAACGCCTATTCCACCCTCGGCGGTTATCTGGACAAGGCGGGCTTCGACGTCAGCGCCACCGGGCCGGTGATCGAGCGCATCCAGGTGGCTATTGCGGCGGCGCGTGCCGCCGGTATTCAGGTGATTTTCTTCCAGAATGGCTGGGACAAGGACTACGTTGAGGCCGGTGGGCCGGGCTCGCCCAACTGGTACAAATCCAACGCGCTCAAGACCATGCGTCGCAATCCGCAGTTGCAGGGCACGCTGCTGGCCAAGGGCACCTGGGACTATGACCTGGTCGATCAGCTCAAGCCCGAGCCTGGCGATATCGTCATGCCCAAGTCGCGCTACAGCGGCTTCTTCAACACGCCGCTGGACAGCACCTTGCGCGCCCGTGGCATTCGCAATCTGGTGTTCACCGGCATCGCCACCAATGTCTGCGTGGAGTCCACGCTGCGTGATGGCTTCTTCCTCGAATACTTCGGCGTGGTGCTCGAAGACGCCTGCCATCAGGCCGGGCCGCGTGCGGCGCACGAGGCTGCGCTGTTCAACATCGAAACCTTCTTCGGCTGGGTGTCCTCGGTGGATGCCTTTTGTAGCGCGCTGCACAGCGCTTGAACTCGCTTGACCCCAATTAGAAAACTAGGATGCCTTGCCATGCCCAAACAATCCGTAATCCCCGCTGGAACCGCTAAACCCATCGCACCGTTCGTCCCCGGCTCGCTGGCCGATGGCGTGCTCTATGTCTCCGGCACCCTGCCGTTCGACAAGGACAACAACGTGGTGCATGTCGGCGATGCCGCCGCGCAGGCGCGCCATGTGCTGGAAACCATCAAGGGTGTCGTCGAGGAGGCGGGCGGCACTATGGATGACGTGACCTTCAACATGATCATGATTACCGACTGGGCCAACTACGCGGCCATCAATGCCGTCTACGCCGAGTATTTCCCCGGCGAGAAGCCCGCGCGCTACTGCATCCAGTGCGGCCTGGTGAAGCCCGATGCGCTGGTCGAGATCGCCAGCATCGCTCACGTTGGCTGACGCGCGCAGGCGCAGCCTTCGCCCGCCAGGCGAGGGCGCGCCTCGGAGGTTCGTATGCATTACGAGATTCATGGGCGCCAGGATGCGGGCGCGCCCACGCTGTTGCTGTCGTCCGGGCTTGGCGGTTCGGGCGCTTACTGGGCGCCTAACCTGCCTGCGCTGAGCGAGCATTTTCGCGTCATCAGCTATGACCAGCGCGGCACCGGGCGTAGCCCCGCCGAGCTGCCCGACGGCTACAGCATCGCCGATATGGCCGAGGATGTGCTGGCGCTGGTCGATGAGCTGGGCATCGAGCATTGCGACTTCGTCGGGCATGCCCTTGGCGGCCTGGTCGGCCTGCAAGTGGCGTTGCAACGCCCCGAGCTGATTCGCCGCCTGGTGCCGATCAATGCCTGGGCGACGCCCAACTCGCACAGCGCGCGCTGCTTCGAGGCGCGTATCGAGCTGCTCAAGTGCAGCGGCGCGGCAGCCTATGTCGCGGCGCAGCCGATCTTTCTCTACCCGCCGGTGTGGCTGCTGGAGAACGAGGCGCGCGTGCAGCGCGAGCTTGAGCATGCGCTGGCGCATTTTCCCGGTGAGGCCAACACGCTGCGGCGTATCGCGGCGCTGCGTGCCTTCGACATCCTCGCGCAGTTGCCGCGTATCGGCTGCGCAACTCTGGTCATGGCCAGCCGTGATGACGTGCTGGTGCCCTGGACGCAATCGCGCCAGTTGGCAGCAGGCCTGCCCAATGCGCGGCTGAGTCTGCGCGATTTTGGCGGGCACGCCTGCAACATCACCGAGCACGCCCAATTCGACGCCGAGCTACTGGCCTTCCTGCTGGCCCCGGCCCCTGAGATTTCTGGAGATAGATGATGACGCTCGACCCTTCTGCCTTCGATCAATTGTTCATCGATGCGCGCACCCACAACGCCTGGCTCGATCAGCCGGTCAGCGATGACGCGCTGCGCCAGCTCTACGACCTGGTGCGGATGGGGCCAACCTCGGCCAACTGCTCGCCTGCACGCTTGGTTTTTCTGCGCACGCCCGAGGCGAAGGCGAAGCTCAAGCCGTGCCTGTCGTCCGGCAACCTGGAGAAAACCATGAGCGCGCCGGTGACGGTGATCGTCGCCTACGACAAGGCCTTCTACGAAAAACTGCCGGAGTTGTTCCCGCATGCCGATGCGCGCAGTTGGTTCACCTCCAGCCCGGCGTTCGCCGAGCAGACCGCGCTGCGCAACAGTTCCATGCAGGCGGCTTACCTGATCATGGCGGCGCGGGCGCTGGGCCTCGACTGCGGGCCGATGTCCGGCTTCAACGCTGCGCTGCTCGATGAAGTCTTCTTCAGCGGCAGCACCTGGGCCAGCAATCTGCTGATCAATCTCGGTCACGGCAACCCGGAAAAACTCTACGAGCGTCTGCCGCGCCTGAGCTTCGACGACGCCTGCCAATTGCTTTGAACCGTCACGCCTCGTCAGGAGGCAGAGGGTATCCACCATGATGCTGACTTCATCTTCTTCGTTCAGCCCTGATGTGCTGGCCTGCCAGACCGTACTCAAGCAGGACTATCGCGAGGCCATGTCGCGCCTGGGTGCGGCGGTCAACGTGATTACCACCGACGGCCCTGCCGGGCGCGCGGGCTTCACCGCCTCGGCGGTGTGCAGCGTCACCGATGAGCCGCCGACACTGCTGGTTTGCCTCAACCGTGGCGCCTCGGTGTATCAGGCTTTCGAGCGTAACCGGGTGCTGTGCGTGAACGTGCTGGCCGCCGGGCAGGACGGCCTGTCCAACTTGTTCGGTGGCAAGACGCCGATGGCCGAGCGCTTTGCCGCAGCGGCCTGGAGCGTTGGCCTGAGCGGCTCGCCGATGCTCGATGAGGCGCTGGTGTCGTTCGATTGCCGGGTGCGTGATGCCAGCCTGGTGGGCACCCACGACGTGCTCTATTGCGAGGTGATCGCCATTCGCAACGGCGCGGCTGAAAGCGGCCTGGTGTACTTCCGCCGTGCCTATCACCGCTTGGGTTGATGAAAGGGCCCGCGCCTGACTCATCAGTCATAACTGGCGCGGTTTTGCTTTGGTGCGGGCGAGCGCCAGGACGGTGCGCGAAGGCGCTCGGCGAATCTCCCCGCATACATCGCATGTCATTGAAAAATATAGGGTTTTAACATTTGTCCAAATGGTCAAAAACTGGCACGCCGGTTGCTCCTCAACTGCCAGCCAATTATTAGAAAACACCCGCACGACCTCGCTTGGGGCTTGCCATGAGCCCCACATAAATAAACGGCTGCCAATCGACGTTTTCCACTCAAGCGATGGAGAAGGACATGACGCTGTCTTATGTGCCCGTTATCGATCTTGAACCGTATTTCCAAGGTACCCAGGATGGGAAGCAGGCAGTCGCCAAGGCAGTGGATCAAGCCTGTCGTGATATCGGTTTTCTGATCATCAAGAATCACCGTATCCCCAGCGAGCTGATCGAGCGTGTAACGCGCCTCTCCGAAGCCTTCTTCGCGCTGCCGCTGGAGGCCAAGCGCAAGGTCGACCGGCCACGCCCGGATCAGGTGCGCGGCTTCTCCGCCGTGGCCGAGGAGAGCCTGGCCTACAGCACGGGCGAGGCGGCGCCAGGTGATCTCAAGGAGTCGTTCTCGGTTGGCCCGTGCCAGGTGCCGGATACGCCGTACTTCACCGGCATTGAGGCCGGCCCGCATTTCGCCCCCAACGTATGGCCCGAGGGCATGGACGATTTCCGCCAGGCCTACGAGCAGTATTTCGCCGCCATGAGCGAGCTGACTCTGCACATGATGCGGATTTTCGCCCTCGCCCTGGAGCTGCCGGAGCACTACTTCGACGACAAGGTCGACCGCCATATCAGCATGTTCCGCGTGCTCAGCTACCCGCCGCTGACCCAGCCGGCCGAAGACGGCCAGTACCGCGCCAGCCCGCACAGCGACTACGGCAGCATGACCATCGTGAAGCCCGATTCGCCAGGTTTGCAGGCTCGCAACCAGGCCGGTGAGTGGATCGACGTGCCCTTCATCGAAGACGGTTTCGCGGTGAACATTGGCGATCTGATGATGCAGTGGACCAACGACCGCTGGATCTCCACCGTGCACCGGGTGATCGTCCCCGAGCTGGAGGCACCGAGCAACGCGCGCCGCCAATCGCTGGTGTTCTTCCACCAGCCCAACTACGACGCCATGGTCGAGTGCCTGCCCAGTTGCCTGGGCGCGGGCGAGACGGCCAGGCACGCGGCGATCAGTTCTGGCGACCACCTGCGCTCGAAGTTCGTCAAGCAGACCACCTTCGGCAAGGGTGTGGCGGAGGATGCCGCGTGAGCACGCTCTCCTACGTCAACGTGTTCGCCCGCGATGTGGTCGCGCTTTCGGGTTTCTACCAACAGGTGTTCGGTTTCGCCGAGATCGAGGCGATCCGCTCGCCGATCTTCCGTGGCCTGGACACCGGCAAGTCAAGCCTGGGCTTCAACGCCCTGGATGCCTACGAACTACTGCACCTGAGCGACTACGCCGACACCCGTGGGGTGAAGTTCTTGCTCAACATCGACGTCGACAGCCAGGCCGATGTCGAGCGCCTGGTGCCGCACGCGGTCGAGGCCGGGGCGACGCTGATCAAGGCGCCTTATCTGACCTATTACAACTGGTTCCAGGCGGTACTCCTCGACCCCGAGGGCAACGTGTTTCGCATCAACTACATGCTCTGAACGGAGAGATTCACCATGCTTAAAGGATGGTTTCGCAAGACGGCCTGCGCGGCGCTGATGTTCAGTTGTGCGGGCGCTGCCCTGGCTGATGATGGCTTCACCCTGAAAACCGATCCGAAGATCGCCATGATCCTCTTCGGCCCGCGCAACGATGGTGGCTGGACGCAAGCCTTCGAGACGGCCAGAACGCAGATGGAGAGCGAGCTGGGGCAGAAGATCCAGTTCGTCGAGCAGGTGCCGGAGAGCGCCTCGGCGATCAAACCGGCGGTCGAGCGCTTCATCGCCCGTGGCGCGAATATCGTCATCGGCACCGCCTTCGGCTATTCCGACACCTTCAAGGAACTGGCCGAGAAGTACCCGGATGTGGCCTTCCTCAACGGCTCGGGCACCACCAACGGGCATAACCTGGAGTCCTTCTACGGGCGCAGCTACGAGACGCACTATTTGTGCGGCATGGCCGCTGGGGCCATGTCCAAGAGCGGCAAGCTGGGCTTCGTCGCGGCCAACCCGTTCGGCGTGGTGAACTGGACGGTCAACGCCTACGAGATGGGCGCCAAGCAGATGAACCCCAAGGCCACCACCACGGTGATTTACACCGGCGCCTGGAATGATCCGGTCAAGGAGCGCGCCGCCGCCATGGCGCTGATCGACCAGGGCGCCGACGTGATCGGCCAGCATGTTGATACCCCGACGCCGCAGATCGTCGCCCAGGAACGCGGCGTCTATGCCACCGGCCACCACCGCGATCTGTCGCAGTTCGCGCCCAAGGCGACCATCTGCTCGGCGGTGTGGACCTGGGATCGCTTCCTCGTGCCGGAGGTGAAGAAGATCATCGCCGGTGGCTGGAAGCCCAGCCCCTACGGCGCCTTCATGAGCATGGCCGAAGGCGGCGGCGACATCGATTTCGGCCAGGTCGAGCTGCCCGCCGCAGCCAAGGCCAAGATCGAGGCCGAGCGCAAGGCGATTCTCGCAGGCAAGCAGATCTACGCCGGGCCGCTGAACGATCGTGACGGCAAGGAGCGCGTGCCCGCCGGTGAGGTGCTGTCCGACCCGGCCCTGTGGCAGATGGATTGGTACGTCGATGGCGTCATCACGCAGAAGTGATTCACGTCGGCACACCCCGCCGTTGTGATCGCCTGTAGGAGGGGCTTTAGCCGCGACAATCGCCGGCTAAAGCGCCTCCCGCGCCGACTGAACGCTTCAGGCGTGGTGCCGACTTTGCCAACCGTTGTTCTGTGGGAGCACGCTGTGAATGCACTCCAGCTCATCGGCGTCAGCAAGACGTTCGATGGTTTCAAGGCACTGAGCGAGGCCGACTTCACCCTCAAATGGGGTGAGGTGCATGCCTTGCTCGGTGAAAACGGCGCGGGTAAATCGACCCTGATGAACGTCGCCGCCGGGCTTTATGCGCCGGAGTTCGGCGAGCTGTTGATCGACGATAACCCGGTGCGGCTCAAGGGCCCGGCCGATGCCGCGCGTCATCGTATCGGCATGGTGCACCAGCACTTCAAGCTGGTGCGTCCGTTCAGCGTGGCCGAGAACATTCTGCTCGGGCTGCCGCCCGGCCCAGGCAGCCATCGCCAGCGCCTGGCCGAGGTCAGTGCACGGATTGTCGCCAAGGCTGCCGAGATCGGTTTCCTCATCGATCCGCAGCGCAAGGTCGAAACGCTGTCGATTGCCGAGCAGCAGCGCGTGGAAATCCTCAAGGTGCTGCTCGCCGGTGCCAACATCCTCATCCTCGATGAACCTACCGCCGTGCTCACCGACCAGGAGGGTGAGCGCCTGCTGAGCACGGTGCAGGCCCTGGCCCGGCAGGGCGCGGCGGTGGTGCTGGTCACCCACCGCATGGCCGACGTCAAACGCTTCGCCGACCGCGTTACGGTGATGCGCGGCGGGCGTACCCTGCAAACGCTGCTGCCTTCCGAGGTGGCGGTGCAGGAGTTGATTCGCCTGACGGTGGGCGAGTCGCTGCCGCAGCTCGACGCCCAGCGCGCGCAGTCTGTCGGCGCCGAACGCATTGCCATTCGCGGCCTGCGCTCGCCCGAGCGCGGCGGTCGGCGTGTGCTCGATGGCGTCGAACTGAGCCTGCGCGATGGCGAGATCTACGCCATTGCCGGCGTCGGCGGCAACGGCCAGGGCGAGCTGGCCAGCATCCTCATGGGCATGCCCGAGGCTTACGAGGGCGAGATTCATCTGCAGGGTTTCGGCGATTTGCGCCACGCCAGCGGCAGCCAGCGCCGCGCGCTGCGCATCGCCGTCATCCCGGCGGATCGCTACGGCCTGGCGCTGGCGGCGGACTTGTCGATCACCGACAACTTCGCCATCGGCCAGATTCAGGCCGGGCGCTACGGCTCGTTCTGGCGGGTGCGCGAGCGCCAGGCGCGTGACGACCTGGCCGAGGCGGTGGCGCAGTTCGATGTGCAGGGCGTGCGCAACGCCAAGCAGAAGGCGGCGCTGCTCTCCGGTGGCAACGCGCAGAAGCTGGTGATCGCCCGCGAGTTTTCTCGCAATCCCCAGGTGGTGCTGGCGCACAGCCCCAATCGCGGCCTGGACGTGCGTGCTGGCGCCGCCGTGCATCAGCGCCTGTTGGCCGCGCGCGATGCCGGGGCGGCGGTGCTGCTGATCAGCGAAGACCTGGATGAAGTGATGAGCCTGGCCGACCGCATCGGGGTGATGAGCGGCGGGCGCATCGTGGCGGAATTTCAATGCCCGGCAGACCGCCAGGCCATAGGCAAAGCGATGGTGAACCATGCCTGAGATGTCCGGCGTCAACGCCGAGGTGACTGCAACACCGGCCCAGCGCTTGCGCGAACCGCTGGTCAGTCGGCGCTATACCGTGGAGGTGCGCCAGCAGATGGCCTGGCCCTGGCAGGCGCTGATCCTGGCGCTCGCCCTGTTGATCGGCCTTGGCCTGTCGGCGGCGATCCTGATTGCCGTCGGCGTGCCGGGGGGCGAGCTGTTCAACGAACTGGTCATGCAAACCCTGTTCGATGTCGCCAGCCTCAAGGCCGTGCTGTTTCAGGCGGCGCCGATTGTCATGGTCGCCCTGGCCGGCTGCCTGGCCTTTCGCGCGCGGTTCTGGAACCTCGGGCTGGAGGGTCAGATGATTTGGGGCGGCATCGCCGCCACGGCGATTTCGCTGTTCGAGATCGGCCCGCCAGCGACCCGCCTGCCGTTGATGATGCTGGCCGCTGCGCTCGGTGGTCTGGCCTGGGCGCTGGCGCCGGTGCTGCTGAAACTCAAGCTCAAGGTCAACGAGATCATCTCGACGCTGATGCTCAATTACATCGCCGCCAACTTCCTCCTGCATCTGGTCTACGGCAGTTGGAAGGACCCGCGCGACGCCTTTCCCTATTCGCCGCAGTACCGCCCCTTCGAGCGCTTGCCGGATTTCTTCGATGGCTACAGCTTTGCCATCCCCATGGCCATCGGCGTGGCGCTGCTGGCCTGGTGGTTTGTCGGTGTGTGCCGGGTGGGGCTGTACCTGCGCTTTGTCGATGCCTCGCCGAAAGTGGCCGAGGCCAACGGCGTGCCGGTGGCCAAGGTGATCGTCGGCACCGTGCTGTTTTCCGGGGCGATGGCCGGGCTGGCGGGCTTCGTGGTTGCCGCCGGGCAGGAAGGGCGGCTGACCCAGGCGTTCTACCAGGGCTATGGCTTCTCCGGCATCCTCATCGCCTTTCTGGCGCGCAACAACCCGCTGGCGGCGGTGGTGGTGGCGCTGCTGGTGGCCACCTTGTTCGTTGCCGGGCGCAACTTGCAGGTGTTCTACCAGATCCCGTTCTCCATGGTGCAGTTGATCCAGGCGCTGATCGTTATATGCGTGGCCGGCTCGGACTTCTTCATCCGTCATCGCCTGCGCCGCACGCAGGGGAGGGAAAGCTGATGGACCTGATCCTCAACTGGCTTGGCAACATGCCGGATTTCGCCGTGCCATACGCCCTGGCCGCGCTGGGGCTGATCATCACCGAACGCGCCGGGGTGCTGGCGCTTGGCGCCGAGGGGCTGATGCTGACGGGCGCGTTGGCGGCTATCGGCGCGCAACTGCATTTTGGCCTGCCGGGATTATCCTTGCTGGCTGCGATGGCCGCTGCCGCGCTGGTCTCGGTGTTGTTCGCGCTGATGGTGATTGTGCTGCGTATCAATCAGGTGATTGCCGGGCTGACACTGGTGTTTTTCTGCCTGGGCCTGACCAGCCTGCTCGGCACCTTGCTGGAATGGACCAACCGCCCGGTGCAGGGCTTGCCGCCGCTGGCGCTGTGGCCGCTGTCGGAGCTGCCGCTGGTGGGCAAGCTGTTCCAGCAGAACCTGATGGTGTACCTGACCGTGCCGCTGTTCGGCGCTGTGGTCTGGTATCTCAACCGCAGCACCAGTGGCCTGCGCCTGCGCGCCGTGGGCGAGAACCCGCAGGCCGCCGATGCCGCGGGCATCTCGGTGATGACCTATCGCTTTCTGGCGATCATGGCCGGTGCGGCGCTGGTTGGCCTGGCCGGGGGCTATATCGCCGTGCTGAGCACCAAGATGTGGATTGCCGACATGAGCGGCGGGCGTGGCTGGATCGCCGTGGCGTTGGTGATCTTCGCCCGCTGGTCGCCGTGGAAGGCGCTGGCGGGGGCGGTGCTGTTCGGTTGCATCGAGGCCCTGATTCCGCAGTTGGCGGCCACCGGCGTGCGCCTGCCGCAGTATTTCGTGCTGATGACGCCCTACGCGGTGACTCTCGGCGTGATGATTTGGGTGGCCCTGTCTGGCCGAGGCCAGGGCGACCAGCCCGGCGCGCTCGGTGAACCCTATGTGCGTGAAGAGCGCCGTTGAACTGACTCAGGAGAGCGTAATGCGTACGTTCGTGTATGAGCGCCCCCGTGAGATCGAGGCCGCCGAATTTGCCGACTACCTCGACCCCAGCCGCACGGCGGTCATCTCCATCGACCTGCATCGCGGCCACCTCGACGACTCCCCGGACTGCCCCTGCCCAGCGCCACGGGCGCGCGAGCTGGTGGCGCTGGTCGATGCCTTCCATGCGCAGGCGCGGGCTCTCGGCGTGCGTATCGTGCATGTGCGCTCGGTGTTGCGCGCCGATGGCTCGGACGACCTCGGCGGCATTCCCTCGGCCTGGCGGCGCACCTTCCCCCTGCATGTCGGCGCGATCCCCAACCATGCCGAGCATGCCCTGGAGGGCTCACGCTGGACCGAGTGGCTGACGCAGATCGAGCCGGGTGATCTGACGGTTTCCAACAAGCGTCGGTTGTCGGCCTTCTACCCCACCGACCTGGACTTTCTGCTGCGCAACCAACGCATCGACACCCTGGTGTTCAATGGCGGCTTCGCCGACTGCTGCGTGCTCAACAGCGCTTTCGAGGCGGCCAACCTCAACTACCGCGTCATCGTCCTGCGTGATCTGGTGCGCGGCACCGACGAGCACCTGGAGTCTGCGGCCTTCAGCATGGTCTCGTTGCACCTGGGGCTGGTTATGCAATCGGCCGATCTGCTGGCGGTCTGGCAAGGGCATTGACCAGCGGTTTGCGGCAGGATTGCTCAGACAAATCCCCGTCAGAGCACGCCGAGCTATGCTGAAAACGGTACAGTGACGCCCGCGCAGCCTGAACCGCCGTGGTGCCCTGCAGTCGAAGCTCTGCTTTTCGGCTGGCCAGGGCCCTGCGTAGGTGATGGTCGCGCCATCAGCCTGTACTGCCCGCAAGGGCGAGCCGCCGTTGTGCAATCACTGAGGTGCCCGTGGAATCCATTGCCGTCATCGACTTCGAAACCACCGGTGTATCGCCGACCCAGGCGCGCGCCACCGAAATCGGCGTGGCGATCATCGAAGGCGGGCGCATCGTCGACCGCTACCAGAGCCTGATGTACAGCGGTGCCTGGGTGCCGCCGTTCATCGAAGACCTGACCGGCATCAGCAACGCCATGCTGCGCAAGGCGCCGCCATCGGAACAGGTGATGAACGAGGTGGCCGACTTTATCGGTGAGCGCCCCTTGCTGGCGCATAACGCCGCCTTCGACCAGAAGTTCTGGGATGCCGAACTGGCCCGCGTGCAACGTAGCCGCTCGCAGCCGTTCGCCTGCTCGTTGCTGTTGTCACGGCGCCTGTTGCCGGAGGCGCCGAGCCACAAGCTGGGCAACCTCAATGCCTGGGCCGGTTTGCCGGACACGGGCCGTGCCCACCGCGCCCTGGCCGATGCCGAAATGGCGGCCAACCTGACGTTGCACCTGTTCGACCTGCTGCGCGACCGCCATGGCTGCGCCCTGGCTGATCACGCCTTTCTCTGTCAGTTGCAGAACCTGTCGGCAGCCAAGGTGCGGGCGCTATTGGCCGCAACACAACCCGCGTAGCCCGCCCAGCGACGCAGGCGCTAACCCTTGTGGGAGGCTCTTTAGCGACGAGCTTCTCGGCTAAAGCCCCTCCCACGGTTTCGTGTAGTGCGGGGCGTTTGTTGCCGGGCGCGGCAATTGCGCGGCTGAAACGCAATGCCGCCCAGCGACGCAGGCGCTAACCCTTGTGGGAGGCGCTTTAGCGGCGAGCTTCTGTCGCGGCTAAAGCCCCTCCCACGGTTTCGTGTTGTGCGGGGCGTTTGTTGCCGGGCGCGGCAATTGCGCGGCTGAAACGCAATGCCGCCCAGCGACGCAAGCGCTAGCCCTTGTGGGAGGCGCTTTAGCGGCGAGCTTCTGTCGCGGCTAAAGCCCCTCCCACGGATTCGTGTTGTGCGGGGCGTTTGTTGCCGGGCGCGGCAATTGCGCGGCTGAAACGCAATGCCGCCCAGCGACGCAGGCGCTAACCCTTGTGGGAGGCGCTTTAGCGGCGAGCTTCTGTCGCGGCTAAAACCCCTCCCACGGTTTCGTGTTGTGCGGGGCGTTTGTTGCCGGGTGCGGCAATTGCGCGGCTGAAACGCAATGCCGCCCGGCCGCTCCTACGAATGGTGAGAACGGGTAAACTGCGCGACTGTTTCCATTGCCTCTCTGGTTGCCCCATGACCTTCGCCTCCCTCGGTTTGATCGAGCCGCTGCTGCGCACCCTCGCCGATCTCGACTACCAAACCCCGACCCCGGTGCAGAGCCAGGCCATCCCCGCCGTGCTCAAGGGCCGCGACCTGATGGCCGCGGCGCAGACCGGCACTGGTAAGACCGCCGGTTTTGCCCTGCCGCTGCTGCAGCGTCTGACCCTGGAAGGCCCCCAGGTCGCCAGCAACAGCGTGCGTGCGCTGGTGCTGACGCCGACCCGTGAACTGGCCGAGCAGGTGTTGCAGAGCTTCCTCAGTTACGGTCAGCACCTGCCGCTGAGTAGCTACGCGGTGTACGGCGGGGTTAGCATCAACCCGCAGATGATGAGGCTGCGCAAGGGCGTCGATGTGCTGGTGGCCACACCGGGTCGGCTGCTCGACCTGTACCGGCAGAACGCGGTGAAGTTTTCCCAGTTGCAGACGCTGATCCTCGATGAGGCCGACCGCATGCTCGATCTGGGCTTCGCCCGCGAGCTGGACGAGCTGTTCAGCGCGCTGCCGAAAAAGCGCCAGACCCTGCTGTTCTCCGCCACCTTCTCCGATGCCATCCGGCAGATGGCGGGCGAGCTGCTGCGCGACCCGCTGTCGGTGGAAGTCAGCCCGCGCAACGCAGCGGCCAAGACCGTCAAGCAGTGGCTGATCCCGGTGGATAAGAAGCGCAAATCCGAGCTGTTCCTGCACCTGTTGCAGGTCAAGCGCTGGGGCCAGGTGCTGGTGTTCGCCAAGACGCGCAAGGGCGTCGATCAGCTCGAACAGGAACTGCTGGCCATGGGCGTGGCTGCCGACTCGATCCACGGCGACAAGCCGCAGCCCAGCCGCCTGCGCGCGCTGGAGCGCTTCAAGGCCGGTGAGGTGCAGGTTCTGGTGGCCACCGACGTGGCCGCGCGCGGCTTGGACATCGACGATCTGCCGCTGGTGGTCAACCTCGACCTGCCGATCAACGCCGAAGACTACGTGCACCGCATTGGCCGCACCGGCCGCGCCGGCAGCACGGGCGAGGCGATCTCCCTGGTCTGCGCCGACGAGGTGGATCAACTGGCAGCGATCGAGAATCTGACCCAGCAACTGATCAAGCGCGTCGATGAACCAGACTTCATTCCAGACCACCGTGTGCCGCTAACGGCAGTCGGTGGCCAGGTGCTGAAGAAACCGAAAAAGCCCAAGCAGAAGCTGATCCCCGGTGCGGGCGCTGCGAAGAGCGGCGGCAAGGGCAATATCCACCTGGGGCGCTGGTTCGAGGAAGACGACAGCAAGCCCAAGGCCAAGGCGGTGCGCAAGGTGCCGAGCTTTGGCAGCAAGCCCAAGGGCGGCAAGAAGTAGCAGGGCGGGGGAACCCCGCCAGCGATCAGCCGTGCGCCTGCGCTGCCACGGCAGCGTCGGTCATGTCGTAAATCACCAGGCACACGTGTTCCACCGGCTGGCCGGCCAGCGGCAGCAGGGTGACGTTCTGGTACATGAAATCGGCCTGGCCGGTGATTGGCTGGTAACTCTTGAAACGCATCAGATACGGGCGCTGCTGCCACAGGCTGAAGGCGCGGGTGCCCAGTTGCACCACGCTTTCCACCTTGCGCTCCAGCCAAGGGCGATCCAATTCGGGGAACAGCTCGAACAGCGAACGCCCCTGTACCTGATCCGGGCCCAGGCCCGAGTGGTTTTCCATGAAGGCGTTCCACACTTCGACGTGGTACTGGCGGTCGAGCACCACCACGCCGACGTCGATGCATTGCACGATGTCGAGTAGCCAGTGAACTTCCTTAATATCGATCTGCGCGGGCATCGCCTTATTACTCCATCAGGTAGCCGATCTTGCCGGTCAGGCGTTTGATCGAGTCTTCGGTGAACAACAGCAGCAGGTCGAAATGGATGGCGTGGCCCTCCAGGCTGTAGCTGATTTCCACGGCCAGGGTCTTGCGCCAGCGCTGGGCGTTGATCTGGATAAGCTGGTCGAGGCTGGCATGCTGGCCGAGCAGTTGCGGATGGCCCTGAGAGAAGCGCAGATCGAGCTGTTCGGCGATACCGGCCAGGCAGGCGCCGGTCAGGATGCTGGCCAGATCCAGCAGCATTTCCGAGGTTTCGGCCTCGTTCTTCGGCTGCCAGCCGAGCAGCCGGGCCATGTCCGAGACCTCCGAATCATGGAACAGCAGCAATGCCTCACCGGCGATGGCCTCGCCGATAAAGCCCTGGCAAATCGCACTGAAGCGCTCGCCGCGCTGAGCATCTACCAGGGTCATGTGCAGTTCGCTGACCTCGAAGATGTTCACCTGCGGTACGGGGAGCTGTACGAATACGCCGAGCACCTTGGCCAGCAGCGCGGCGGCGCGGCCCATGGCGACGTTGGTGACCTCGCGCAGGGCGTCGCGGAAGCTCACTTTCAGCTCCGACAGCGCCGCCGCCTGAGCTTGCGCTACCGGGCTGCCCTGCGGGTTGAACAGCCCCAGCTCGATCAGGGCCTGGCGCAGGATCTCGGGGTCGGCCGGTTTCTTGATGAAGGCCAGGGCGCCCAGCTCGCGCACGCGGCGCACGGCTTCGTCCTGCACGTCACCGGAAACCACGATGACCTGCGTGCTGAGCCCTTCGGCCTTGAGTGCAGCCAGGGTCTGGTAGCCATCGAGCACCGGCATGGTCAGGTCGAGCAGCATAACCTGGCCTTGGCCCTGGCGAATCAGCGCCAAGGCTTCTTCGCCATTGCTCGCCTGGCTAAGGGTCACCGGCCATTCGGCAGGCAGCGCGCGAATCAGTTGCTTGCGCGCCATGTTGGAGTCGTCGCAGACCAGCAGAGGGATCACGGCGTGCTATCACCTGTGTGGAAAAACACTAAAATTGAGCATAGCTGCATGCTGTAAGGCATCACAGCGCTTTCAGTGCTTTTTCAAGCGTAGCCCGGCCAGTCCGTAGGGTGGGCTTCAGCCCACCAACAGCGGTCAGCCCTGGTGGGCTGAAGCGGAGCGCCGCCCGACTCACCCTACGGCTTTAGCCAGTGCAGCACGCCTTGCGCCGCTACCCGCCCGCTGGCGAAGCAGGCGGTGAGCAGGTAGCCGCCGGTCGGTGCTTCCCAGTCGAGCATTTCACCTGCGCAGAACACGCCGGGCAGAGCCTTGAGCATCAGGTCGGCATCCAGCGCAGTGAAGGGTACGCCCCCAGCGCTGCTGATGGCTTCGTCCAGTGGTCGGGTACGCAGCAGGGTAATCGGCAGCGCCTTGATCCAGAGTGCCAGCGCCGCCGGCTCAGTGAAGGCGTCGGCGGGCGCCAGTTCGCGCAGCAGGGCGGCCTTCACCCCGTCTAGACCGGCCTGGCGATGCAGGTGCTTGGCCATCGAGTGCTTGCCGCGCGGCTTATTCAGCGCTTGCTGCAGTTTGGCCAGCGGCATCTGTGGTAGCAGATCCAGATGAATCACGGCGTGGCCGTCGATCTCGATGGCGCGGCGGATATCGGCGGAAAAGGCGTACACCAGGCTGCCTTCGATACCGCTTGCAGTCAGCACGAACTCACCGACGCGCGCGGCCTGGCCGGGCAGGCTGAGGGCGACGTTCTTCAGCGGCGCCCCAGCGAATTTTTCGCGCAGGTACTCGCTCCAGCCAGCCACCTCGAAACCGCAGTTGCTCGGCTTTAATGCCTCCACTTCGATGCCGCGTGCCTGCAACAGCGGCACCCAGGCGCCGTCGGAGCCCAGCCGCGCCCAACTGCCGCCGCCTAGCGCTAGCAGGCAGGCATCGGCGGCTACGGCACGCTCGCCGTCCGCGCTGGCGATACGCAGGCTGCCATCGACATTCCAGCCCAGCCAGCGGCTACGGGTATGGATCGTCACCCCCAGCTCGCGCAGGCGCCGCAGCCAGGCGCGCAGCAATGGCGCGGCCTTCATGTCGGTGGGGAATACGCGGCCAGAGGTGCCGACGAAGGTGTCGATGCCCAGGCCGTGAATCCAGGCGCGCAGGGCGTCGGCGTCGAACTCGCGCAGCAGCGCCGCGACCTCGGCCTGGCGTTCACCGTAGCGGCTTATGAATGCGTCCTTGGGTTCTGAATGGGTGATGTTCATACCGCCGACACCGGCCAGCAGGAACTTGCGCCCCACCGAGGGCATAGCGTCGAACAACTCCACGCGCACGCCGTCTTGCGCCAGCACTTCGGCGGCCATCAGCCCGGCAGGGCCGCCGCCGATGATGGCGACGTGATGAGCGTTGGGTGACGTGCGTGTGGTCATGGCGGCAGGACGGTAGAGGAACGGCTGCGCATTCTACCCGAGTGCCTCGCGGCCTTGTTATTTGCCGAGGGTTGGGGCAGGTTCTGTGCGAACCTTTTTCGGCTGGAGCCTGCCATGTCCCAGATCTGCCCCGACATCGATCCCGATGGCCTGATCGAATATTCGGTGGTCTACACCGACCGCTCGCTGAACCATATGTCGCAGTCCTTCCAAGGTGTGATGCGCGATATCTCCGCCACCCTGAAACAGGTCTACAACGCCCATGCCGTGGCGGTGGTGCCGGGTAGCGGCACCTATGGCATGGAAGCGGTGGCACGGCAGTTGGCGACCGAGCAGAAGTGCCTGGTGATCCGCAACGGCTGGTTCAGCTACCGCTGGACGCAGATCTTCGACATGGGGCGCATTCCAGCCGAAGCGCGGGTGCTCAAGGCGCACCCGATCGCCGAAGGCCCGCAAGCGGCCTTCGCCCCGGCGCCGCTGGACGAGGTGCTAGCGACCATTGCCGCCGAGAAACCGCAGGTGGTGTTCGCCCCGCATGTGGAAACTTCGTCGGGCATGATCCTGCCGGACGACTACCTGCGCGCGGTGAGCGACGCGGTGCACGCCGTCGGCGGCCTGTTCGTGCTCGATTGCATCGCCTCCGGCACCCTCTGGGTGGACATGCAGGCCTGTGGCATCGATGTGCTGATCAGCGCCCCACAGAAGGGCTGGAGCGCTTCGCCCTGCTGCGCGCTGGTGATGCTGAGCGCGGCGGCCCAGGCGCGCGTCGAGACCACTCAGAGCACCAGCTTCGCCTGCGACCTGAAGAAGTGGCTGCAGATCATGCAGGCCTACGAGCAGGGCGGCCACGCCTATCACGCCACCATGCCCAGCGATGCCCTGGCGCGTTTCCGCGACGCCATGCTGGAGGCCAAGGCCCTCGGTTTTGCCAAAGTGCGTGAGCAACAGCAGGAACTGGGTGACCGGGTGCGTGCCCTGCTGGCCGCGCGCGGCTTCAAGAGTGTGGCGGCCAAGGGCTTCGAGGCACCGGGGGTGGTGGTTTGCTACACCGACGACGCGCAGATCAAGACCGG
Source organism: Pseudomonas sp. 8Z (assembly GCF_902506535.1). Lineage (GTDB taxonomy): Bacteria > Pseudomonadota > Gammaproteobacteria > Pseudomonadales > Pseudomonadaceae > Aquipseudomonas. The sequence continues at coordinate 1,430,760 of NZ_LR733827.1, read as the reverse complement.
CGCCAAGTTCGCCGCCATCGGCCTGCAGATCGCCGCCGGCGTGCCGCTGCAATGTGACGAGCCAGCGGACTTCCAGACCTTCCGCTTAGGCCTGTTCGGGTTGGACAAGCTGGGGAATATCGAACGCACCGTGGCCACCCTGGAGCAGGCGTTGGACAAGGTGCAAGCAGGCTGATCAACGCTCTGTCGTAGGGCGGGTGCAACCCGCCTCCGGTGAATTGGCGGGTTGCACCCGCCCTACGTCTTGAGCAAGCCCGTAGGGCGGGTGTAAGTAACCCGCCATCGGCAGCGCGCTTAGCCCAAGCCCCGCGCCGCCCACACCTTCGCCGCGCTGTGATGCAGGATGCCGTGGCGGCGGGCGAGGGCGGTGTGGTCTTTGGCGTAGCCGCCGCCAATCACGCCCAGCACCGGAATGTCGCGGCCCAGGCAGTGCTGCAAGACGGCTTCGTCGCGGGCAGCCAGGCCGGTGTCGGTGAGTTGCAGGTAACCCAGGGCGTCGTCCTGGTGCACGTCGACGCCGGCGTCGTAGAGCACCAGATCCGGCTGGTAGATCGGCAGCAGGTAGTTCAGCGTGTCGTCCACCACCTTCAGATAATCGGCGTCGCCCATGCCGCGTGGCAGGGGAATGTCCCAGTCGCTTTGCGCCTTGCGTGCGGGGAAGTTCTGTTCGCAGTGCAGCGATACGGTGATGGCGTCCGGTTCGTCTTCCAGTAGCCGCGCAGTGCCGTCGCCCTGGTGTACGTCGCAGTCGAAGATCAGCACGCGATGCACGCGGCCTGCTTCGAGCAGGTAACGGGCGATCACCGCCAGGTCGTTGAAGATGCAGAAGCCGGAGGGAAAGTCGTAGTGCGCGTGGTGGGTGCCACCGGCCAGGTGGCAGGCCAGGCCATGACGCAGCGCCAGTTCGGCGGTCAGCAGCGAACCGCCCACGGCACGTACGGTACGCCGGGCCAGGGCTTCGCTCCAGGGCAGGCCGAGGCGGCGTTGATCTTCATGGGACAGTTCGCCCGCCATGTAGCGGGCGATGTAGTCCGGGCAATGCACCAGAGCCAGCACCTGCGCCGGGCATAGCTCTGGGCGTTGCAGCTCGGCATCCGTGGTCAGGCCGCTATCGATCAGGTGATCGCGCAGCAGACGGAACTTCTCCATGGGGAAGCGATGCCCAGCCGGGAAGGGCGGGCTGTAATCCTCGTGGTAGACCAGCGGTAAGCGCATACACTTTAACTCTGTTGAAGCGGCGGCCTATGGTCGCAATCTGATGAGTCAATCGCCATGCCTTTGATCGAAACCTGCAGTGAGCGCCTGTTGTTACGCGCCTGGCGTGACAGCGACCTGCCCGCGCTGAGCGCGCTTAATGCCGATGCTGAGGTGATGCGCCATTTTCCGGCACCGCTGGACGACGAGCAGAGTGCGCAGATGCTGGTGCGTCTGCGTGAGCATTTTACCGAGCACGGCTTTGGCTTCTGGGCACTGGAGCGGCGCGACACGGGTGAGCTGATCGGTGTTGCCGGGTTGGCGCAGGTCGGCTTCGAGGCGCCCTTCGTGCCCGCCGTGGAAATCGGCTGGCGCCTGGCTCGCGGGCATTGGCGTCAGGGCTTTGCCAGCGAAGCAGCACGCGCGGCACTGGCCGTGGCCTTCGAGCTTCTCGGGCTGGATGAGGTGGTGAGTTTTACCGTCGCGGCCAATTTGCCGTCGCAGGCGGTGATGCGCCGCATCGGCATGCGGCGTGATGAGGGGGGCGATTTCCTGCATCCGAAACTGCCGAGCGGCCATCCGCTGCAACCGCACCTGCTCTATCGCATTGCTCGTGAGCAATGGCGGGCGCGACGATGATCGCCGCATGTCGGCCGCTTATTACCTGCGCCTGCCGACAGACGACCGCAAATTCTTTACCATTTGCCCCTTTGCCAACACCACATCCCGTACGAGGAGAGACGCCATGACCCAGGTACTCGACGATCTGGTCGCGCTGCTTAGCCTGGAGCAGATCGAGGAAAATCTGTTCCGTGGTCGCAGCCAGGAATTGGGCTTTCGCCAACTGTTCGGCGGCCAGGTGCTGGGCCAATGCATTTCTGCTGCGAGTCAGACGGTCGAGGAAGCGCGCCATGTGCATTCCATGCACGGCTATTTTCTGCGCCCCGGTGATGCCAGCCTGCCGGTGGTCTATCAGGTCGACCGCACCCGTGACGGTGGCAGCTTCAGTACGCGCCGTGTCACGGCGGTGCAGAAGGGCCATCCGATTTTCTTCTGCAGCGCATCGTTCCAGTACGACGAAGAGGGCTTCCATCACCAGTGCGCCATGCCCGAGGTGATCGGCCCTGAGAACCTCAAGTCGGAAACCGAACTGGCGCACCTGGTGGCGCCGATGATCCCGGAGCGCTTGCGTGATCGAGCGATCAGCGACAAGCCCATCGAGATTCGCCCGGTCACTTCGGTCAATCCGTTCGACCCCAAGCCGGCCGAGCCGGTGAAGTATGTGTGGTTCCGCGCCGCGGGCGAGCTGCCTGACGATCCGCAACTACACAAGTACCTGCTGGCCTACGCCAGTGACTTCAACCTGCTCACCACCTCGATGCTGCCGCATGGCGTGTCGGTGTTTCAGAAGTTCATGCAGGTGGCCAGCCTCGACCACTCGCTGTGGGTGCATCGCAACCTGCGTATGGATGACTGGCTGCTGTACGCCATGGACAGCCCCTGGGCCGGCAATGCCCGTGGCTTCTCGCGCGCCAGTATCTTCAACCGCCAGGGCGAACTGGTGGCCTCGGTGGCGCAGGAAGGGCTGACCCGCGTGCGTGAGGACTGGAAATGAGCCTCGGCGATGTTCGCCACTGGGTGTTCGACATGGACGGCACCCTGACCCTGGCCGTGCATGATTTTCCGGCGATCAAGCGGGAGCTGGGCATCCCGCAGGAAGATGACATCCTCCACCACCTCGCCGCGCTGCCGGCCGAGGTGGCAGCCGCCAAACACGCCTGGCTGCTGGAGCACGAACGTGAGCTGGCCGTGGCCTCGCAGCCGGCGCCGGGCGCCATCGAGCTGGTGCGCAGCCTGCGTGAGCGCGGCTGCCGCCTCGGCATCCTGACTCGCAACGCTCATGAGCTGGCGCTGCTGACCCTGCAGGCCATCGGCCTGGATGACTGCTTTGTCGTGGACGACATTCTTGGCCGCGACGAGGCCCCGCCCAAACCCCATCCGGGTGGTTTGCTGCACCTGGCCGAGCGCTGGCAGGTGGCGCCGAGCGAGTTGCTGATGGTCGGTGACTACCGCTTCGATCTGGAGTGCGCCCAGGCTGCCGGGGCGCGCAGCGTACTGGTCAATCTGCCGGACAACCCCTGGTCGGAGCTGACCGACCTGCATGCCGTGGATTGCGCGCAGTTGTTGAAGCGTCTGGGCTGACGCGATCTTCGGGCTACGAGGCTTTGCCTGGCGTAGGGCGGGTGTAACCCGCCAACAGGGGCTGGCGGGTTGCACCCGCCCTACGGGGTTAGCCTGTTCAGCACGGCAGAACATAGCGGTCGGCGCCTTGAGCATCAGGCCAACGGTACGCCGCCAGCGCTGCTGATCGCTTCGAATCGGTAGCGCCTTTTCAAGCGTAGGGCGGGTGCACCCGCCAACAGGGGCGAGCGGGTTTAGCTCGTGCCCTGCCAGCGCTGGCGGCGTTCGATCAGCGCACACAATCTTGATGCCCTGAAAAAGCGCTGGAGGCCAGATTCTCCGCACCTTTCGTGGATGCACAGGTGAGTCGACATAGCGCCGCTGGCGTAGCGACGAATTGTGCTTTGCACTCCGCTCTGCGAGCGTGCCCCTTGGTTGTCCCCCGACAATAACAATTAAGGGTTTGCTGCGATGAATCATCTTTGCTACCGGTTGGCGGCCGTCTGTCGTCGCTCTTCTTCCATCTTCGTTCAGAGGTTGTCGCAGCCGGTTGTCGGCAAGGAGGGTGGGCAATGAGCGATCTGCGCCAGATAGTCGATCAGGAACCGATGCGCGGCTTCCAGTGGGTGGCCATCGCCGTGTGCGTGGTGCTCAACATGATTGATGGCTTCGATGTGCTGGTGATGGCCTTTACCGCGTCGTCCGTGACGTCTGAATGGTCGCTGAGCGGTGCCGAACTGGGCATGTTGCTCAGCGCTGGCTTGCTCGGCATGGCGCTGGGTTCTCTGCTGCTGGCGCCCTGGGCCGACCGCATTGGCCGCCGCCCGCTGATCCTGTTGTGCCTGGTGCTGTCCGGTACGGGGATGGTGTTGTCGTCGCTGAGTCAGTCGCCTATGCAATTGGCGCTGCTGCGCGGCCTGACCGGCCTGGGCATCGGTGGCATCCTCGCCAGCAGCAACGTGATTGCCAGTGAATATGCCAACGCGCGCTGGCGCGGCCTGGCCGTCAGCCTGCAGTCCACCGGCTATGCGCTGGGGGCGACGCTGGGGGGGCTGCTGGCGGTCTGGCTGCTATCGCACTGGGGCTGGCGCTCGGTGTTCCTCACCGGTGGGCTGATCACCTTCGCCGCCATCGGCCTGGTGCTGCTGTGGCTGCCGGAATCGCTGGATTTTCTGCTCAGCAAGCAGCCGCGCAATGCCTTGCAGCGGGTCAATGATCTGGCGGTGCGCCTGCAGCAGCCGAGGCTGAGCGCCTTGCCTGTGCGTCCCGTGCAGGTTGCGGGTAGCAGCAATCCCGTACTGCGGCTGTTCGAGCCGACTTTGCTGCGCAGCACGCTGCTGATCTGGCTGCTGTTCTTCCTGGTGATGTTCGGCTTCTACTTCATCATGAGCTGGACGCCCAAGTTGCTGACCTCGTCCGGGCTTTCGGTGCAGCAGGGCGTTACCGGCGGGGTGCTGCTGAGTGTCGGCGGCATCTTCGGCGCCACGCTGCTGGGGCTGCTCTCGGCACGTTTCGCCCTGCCACGGGTGCTGGCCGCTTTCATGCTGATCACGGCGGTGATGCTGCTGGTGTTCACCACTATCGGCTCGTCCTACCTGGCGGCGCTGGGCATGGGGCTGCTGATCGGGCTGTTTTCCAACGGCTGCGTGGCCGGGCTGTATGCGTTGTCGCCGCTGCTTTATGGCGCGTCGATTCGGGCCACTGGCGTGGGTTGGGCCATCGGTATCGGCCGTGGCGGGGCGATTCTGTCGCCGACCGTGGCTGGGCTGATGCTCGACGGTGGCTGGCAGCCGTTGGAACTGTACGGCTGGTTCGCCCTAGTGTTCGTCGCGGCGGCGTTGCTCTTGCTGGTGCTGTTGCCGGTGCGTCGGATCACCAACCTGACGCCTGCACAGGCCTGAGCCTGCCGCGCAGGCTCAGGCGCGTGCTCAGTTGGCCGGATAGTCGCTGAGCACGACGTCCTGGCGCTCGCTATCAAGGCCGATGACCTGATAGGCGTCTACGCGGTCGCCGTATTCCATGCCGGGCGAGCCCATGGGCATGCCGGGCACGGCGGCGCCGAGCAGATCCGGGCGTTGGCGCAGCTTGAGGATATCGGCGGCAGGTACATGGCCTTCGACGAACTTGCCGTCGATCACGCCGGTGTGACACGAGGCGAGACGCGGCGGCACGCCGAGGCGCTGCTTGACCGCGCTCATGTCGTTTTCCACATGGTCGTTGACCACGAAACCATTGGCTTGTAGGTGCTCGATCCAGGCGGTGCAGCAGCCGCAGTTGGCGTCACGGTGTACGTCGATGGTCAATGGCTCGGCGGCCTGAGCCAGACCGGTGAACAGGCATAAGGCAAGAAGCGTACGGCGCATGAGGAGGCTCCTGAAGGTGAGGGCCAAGAATAGCCCGCCATTGCCGACCACCCAAGCCATTGCGACTAGGCGTCGCGACGGGTGGCGCCTATGCTGCTGGCTGCCTTCAACGATCAGGAGTCTGCCGATGTTGTTCGCCCGAATCGTACTGATCATCCAGCTCGTCGCGCTCACCGGCTTGGGGCTGGCGTATTTCATTCGCCCCGAGGAAATGGCCAGCTTCAGCGGTGCGTTGCTGATGGGCAATGCCGCAGTGACAGAAGTGCGTGCCTATTACGGCGGCCTGCAACTGGGCCTGGCCGCCTACCTGACGATGGCGCTGACACGCCTGGATCTGCTGCGCCCGGCCTTGATGCTGCTGGTTGTGCTCTACGCCGCGCTGGCCCTGGCGCGTATCGCCGGGCTGTGCCTCGATGGCGGCGCGCAGCAGACCTTCAACCTGGGTGCCCTGTTATTCGAGGGCGTGTCGGCGGTGGTGGCCTGGTGGGCCTTGCGGGGGATTCAGCGCGAGCGCTGATTGGCGCCTGGGCCTGCACGCAGGTGGACAAACAAGCGTTGTCCACCCTACTGCCGGGGCTCGGTTGCACTCAGGCTTAGCGCCTTTCCAGCAGCACACCCGCTTCCATGTGGTGGGTGTAGGGGAATTGGTCGAACAGCGCGCAGCGCGTCACCTTGTGGGTGTCATTGAGCTGGGCGATGTTGGCGGCCAGGGTCTGCGGGTTGCAGGAAATGTACAGGATGCGTTCGAAGCGCCGGGTCAGCTCGCAGGTGTCTGGATCCATGCCGGCGCGCGGCGGGTCGACGAAGACGCTGCCGAAGTCGTAGCTCTTCAGGTCGACGCCTGCCAGGCGGCGGAAAGGGCGCACCTCGTTGAGCGCCTGAGTCAGCTCTTCGGCGGACAGGCGCACCAGTTCGACGTTATCCACCGCATTGTCAGCCAGGTTGGCCAGGGCGGCGTTTACCGAGGTCTTGCTGATCTCGGTGGCCAGCGCCTTACGAACGCGGGTGGCCAGCGGCAGGGTGAAGTTGCCGTTGCCGCAGTATAGCTCCAGCAGGTCGTCGCTGCGCTGGCCGAGCACGTCATAGGCCCAGCCGAGCATCTTCTCGCAGACCTTGCCGTTGGGTTGGGTGAAGGCGCCTTCGGGCTGCTGGTAGCGGAAGCTGCGCCCGGCCACGGTCAGTTCTTCTTCCACATAGTCGCGGCCGATCACCAGGCGCTGGCCACGGGAGCGGCCGACCAGGCTGACGTTAAGCGTGGCCGCCAGTTTTTCTGCCTCGGCCTGCCAGGCTGCGTCCAGCGGGCGATGGTAGGCCAGGGTGATCAGCGCATCGCCAGCCAGGGTGGTGAGGAACTCGACCTGGAACAGCTTGAACGACAGCGCCTCGCTGGCCTGCCAGGCGGCGCGCAGGCGCGGCATCAGGTCGTTGATGCGCAGGCTGGCAATGGGGAAGTCGTCGAGCAGGATGGGCGTGTGTTTGTCGCCAGGGGCGAACATCGCGTAGTGACGCTGACCGTCTTCACGCCACAGGCGGAACTCGGCGCGCATGCGGTAGTGCTCGCGCGGCGAGTCGAACACCTCGGGCTCTGGCGCGGCGAAGGGCGCCAGCAGTTCGACCAGGCGGGCCTTCTTCTCGGCGAGTTGGGCGTCGTAGGTGGCGGGGTCGAATGCGGGGCGGCTCATCGGTCACTCATGCGGGTTGGAAAACGGGGCGCCATTGTAGCGACTCCGTTGCCGACGTGCCGGGGTCGTCGATTATTGGTGTTGCGGGTCTGCTTGCGCTTACCTGCGTACTCGGCGTCGGCGAAGGTCATCTGCTTCATGGAAAAACTCGGCTGGCGGGATCAGCGTATTTCAACAGATTCGGGAAGTCTTTTTCAGACCATCCCTACGCAACGATTCCGTTCGGCCTTCTGAACGGGGCAATTGGTGTAGGACTGAAAGGTCAGCGCGACGAGGAGGTGGTGGACAAGCTTCGCGTTGTCCACCCTACTTGCTAAGTAAAGTGCCATGATCAACGATATGGCATTGAGCTAACGAAAACTCGGATATCAAGGTTGAGATTTGCAGCAAGCCCCATAACCTCGATAGCATACTTGTGGTCAGCTTTGGGGCCGAAATACAAGATGGAGTTGTTTGAAATAAGTCCTTGTTCGCCATCTATGTATGCTCGTTGTGGTGTTCTTTCGTCAAAGTTGACTCCCGAACTCTTGGCGTAGCTATCCTTATGTACTATTGATCTTACCTCCTTTTCTGCTGCGTACTCTGAGGACTTGAATAGGAAGAGTAGTGGGTGTGTTGCTTGTATTACTTCCTCAAGGTCTTGCATGGCGTTGGAGCGAGTTCTTCGTAGCGCATTCAGTCGACTGGTGAGATTTGTTTTTACTTGCTGGATAGGACGTTCAGCAGCGTTAGCTCCACCGCCTCTTGCTTCAGTGCCATAAACTACTTTAAATAGCTGGTTTGGAAATGTATTAATTAAGCTGGTCAGCGGAACCATAAGGCATGAACCTTGGCCATCATGACCATAAAAACGCCAGTGATTGAGTGAATCGCTTGAGTCCTCTGATCCTGCTTTGATCTCTTTGATTGTCCAACAGGACAGAAATGTCGCCTTACGATAGGCTGAATACAATAATCTTGACTCACGAAGTTTTGTCAGACGCTCTACAAAGTCCCCCTTGAATTGATGGTCACATGCTTGTGCAGCTGCAATCATCACATCTACTAGGTATCGTCCCTCCTCTGGGTCGTTCATATAGTCGCCGTCAAACTGCCGCATCTTGTTATCTTCGTGCTTGGCCAGTAAGAGTTTTGGTGTTAATGCTCCAGTGTAGTGAGCTGCATATTGAATTGGTGTTGCTTCGGAGACTTTCAATTTCTCAAGAATGCTATTTATATGGTTCTTGTATTGTTCTGCGTCCATTGATTTGCTCTGGTTGCGGTTGGTCTTTGATTTTTACATGTTGCACTGCTTTGACAGTGTCTTGCTGTTGTGAATTATTAAAACTTTCCTCTTGGCGCAGTAGTGCCAAGTTCTTGCAAATCGAACTGACTGTTGCGCGCCATTACTAGCTACAGCAAGTAGTCTGCGTATGCGTAGGGTGGACAACGCGAAGCTTGTCCACCGTTTTATCGGATTAAATAAAGTTTTCAGCAATAACGACCAACGCACTATCCGCATCGATCAAAACAGCAAGATGTTTGTGCTGGCGGGAGGGGGAGGGCTTGTTGGCCATGGTGCATCCTTGCGAAGGCGATGCACCGACCTTACTGCGAAATGATGGCTCTGCGCCATAGCCCGAAAGGCTATGGCGCTTTGCGTTGAATCAGCCGTTGCGGCTGCTCAGTTGCCAGGCGCCTTTGCCGTCCAGGTCGAGCTGGTGGCTATGGAAGGCGGCTAGGGTGTGGCGGTGGCCGACGCTGATCAGCAGGGTGTCGGGCAGTTCGCGGCGTAGCAGGGTGTAGAGCGACTGTTCCAAGCCTTCGTCCATCGCCGAGCTGGATTCGTCGAGGAAGGCCACCGCCGGGCGGTTGTAGAGCAGGCGGGCGAAGGCCAGGCGTTGTTGTTCACCCAGGGACAATACGCGGCTCCAGTCGCCGGGTTCATCCAGGCGATTAGCCAGGTGCGGTAGGCACACTTGCTCCAGCACCTGTTGCATACGTGCGCTGTCGTCGTCTGGTTCAGCGGGGTAGGCGAGGGCGCTGCGCAGGTCGCCCAGCGGCAGGTACGGGCGTTGCGCGAGGAACAGCGCCTGGTGCCCGGTGGGTCGCGCTACCTGGCCGGCGGCGTAGGGCCAGAGGCCGGCGAGGGCGCGCAGTAGGGTGGTCTTGCCGCAGCCGGAGGGGCCGCGTACCAGCAGGGCCTGTCCCGCGTGCAGGTCGAGGTTGAGGCCGTCGACCAGCCGTTGGCCATCGGGGCGTTGCAGGTGCAGGTTTTCGACGTGCAGGCCGCTAGTCTTGGCGCTGGTGGTGACGTGCGGCAGATCGCGGGCCTGCTGGTTGGCGTCGAGTAGGCCGCTCAGGCGGTCGAGGGTGGCGCGGTATTGGGCGAAGGTGTCGTAGCTGCTGCGGAAGAACGACAGGGCGTCCTGCACCTGGCCGAAGGCCTGCGCGGTTTGCATCACGTCGCCGAGCTTGATGGCGCCGCTGAAGAAGCGCGGCGCCTGGAGGATGAAGGGGAAGACCACGGCTACCTGGCTGACGCCGAGGTTGAAGCCGTCGAACTTCAGGCTTCGATAGACCAGCGCCCAGAGGTTTTCCACCAGTGCGCTGAAGCGGCCAAGCAATGTGCGCCGCTCGACGTCGCGGCCCTGGTAGAAGGCGACGTTCTCGGCGTATTCACGCAGGCGCACCAGGGCGTAACGGAAGTTGGCCGAGCGCTGTTCGTTGAGGAAGTTCAGGCGGATCAGCGGGCGGCCGAGGCGGAAGGCGATCAACGTGGCGATGATCACGTAGATGTACACGGCGAACACCATGGCCCGTGGGATTTCCACGCCCGCGACCGTCAGCGGCGCGGACAGCCCCCAGAGAATGGCGCTGAAGGCTACCAGCGAAACCAGCGAGCTGACGGCGCCGAGCGAGAGCTTGAGCGAGCCACTGACGAAGGCGGCGACGTCCAGTTCGATACGCTGATCGGGGTTGTCGATGGGCTGGTCGAGGAACTGGCCTCGGTAGTAGGCATCGCCCTTGAGCCAGTCATCGGTCAGGCGCTGGTTGAGCCAGGTACGCCAGTGGATGCTCAGCGCCTGGTTGACGTAGAAGTCGAACAGCGCCCGCGCCACGTGGATGCTGGCGAGGATGGCGAAGATGCCAAGCATGAACCAGAACGCTTGCTGATCCAGCTCCTGCAGGGCGCTGTAGAAGCCGTTGTACCAGAAGGAAAACAGCACGTTCATGCGTACCGCAAATAGCGACAGCAGCAGGAGCAAGGTGAAGGTCAGCAGCGGGCGCCAACTGTTGCGCGGGCTCAGGTAGGGCCCAGCGATTTGCCAGAATTGCCGACCCCAGCGGGTGAACCGCACCAGGGCGAAGGCGGTGAGGGTAAAACCGATGAGTGTGCAAAGTGAGGCGATGGCCAGCCAGATCAGGCTGTCGCTAAGGGCTTGGTGCCAATCCATAAAGTGTGGGTTCCGCGATGTTTTGACAGAGGGAACTCCGGGGTGTCTGCCACCTAGAGTGCTGGCGTGAGTTATACGCCTGTGTTGCAGACTTTTCGCTGTTTCGTTGGTTCCAGGCTTTGCGGCCTTTATGGCCTACGGACGGCTGCCGTTCAGGTTGCTAACAGCCGCTGCTATTGAGTCTGCTTCAGCGCCTCTTGCAGGCGCTGATTGTTGGTCGCGTTGGCCTGGTCGATTTGCTGTTTGAGCTGCTGCATCTGCTGCTGGGCCTTTTGGGCCTGCTGCGCTTGCAGGCTGGCGGTGGCGGCGGTTTCACCCGCGCCACAGGCGCCAAGGTTGAGTAGCAGGGCGAGAGTAAACAGGTGGGTGAGGCGCATGGTGGGCTCCAGATCAGGGATCGCTACTCAATAGAGTGGCTGATTTCGCCTGATCTGTATGTGCCACCATGCGCAATGTGCAGCGGTCAGGCTAGTGCCGTTCGTTGCCGACCTTCCACGCGCCGTTTCAGCGCAGCGCCTTCGACAATCTCCAGCCCGCCGCCCTGGGCGCGGGCCGAGCGCCCCCAGTCTTCCAGCAGTTCCATGCAGGCGTGGTCGATGTAGCTGACCCGTGCCAGGCTCAGGTGCACGCGGGTGCCAGGTTCAACGCTGGCCAGCAGCTTGGCCAGTTGCGGCACGCGCAGGAAGGTGGCGGCGCCGCTCATGCGCAGCTCGGCGCTGTCGGGGCCGGTGGGCACCAACTTCACGCGCAGGCGCGAGGCGTTCCACACCAGTTTCAGCAGTGTCAGGCCGAAGCCCACCAGCACGCCTGTCAGCAGGTCGGTGAAGACGATGCACAGCGCCGTGGCGATATAGATGAACACCGGTGCGCGCCCATACTGGCCGAGGTTGCGCATGGCCTTGGGGTCGACCAGCTTGCAGCCGGTGTAGACCAGTACCGCGCCGAGGCTGGCCACCGGGATGCTTTGCAGCACGCCAGGCAGCAGGGCAACCAGGGCCAGCAGCCAGGCACCATGGAGGATGGTCGAGGTACGGCTGCGTGCGCCGGCCTGCACATTGGCCGAGCTGCGCACAATCACGCCGGTCATTGGCAGTGCACCCACTGCGCCGCAGAGTATGTTACCGATGCCCTGAGCCGACAGTTCGCGATTGAAGCGGGCACGCTCGCCGTCGTGCATGCGGTCGACGGCCGCGGCGGACAGCAGCGTCTCGGCGCTGGCGATAAAGGCCAGGGCCAGGGCGGCGATAAGCAGTTGCGGGTCGGCCAGGCTGGCCAGCCCTTGCGGGGTGATCCAGTCGATGGCATCGCCGAGGTTGGCTGGCAGTTCCACACGTTTTACCGGTAGCGTCATCCACAGGCTGATCAGTGTGGCGAGGGTCACGCCGACCAGGGCGCCGGGCAGAAAGCGCAAGGGCGCCGGGCGAAAACGCTCCCACAACCAGATGCTGGCGATGGTGCCGAGACCAACCACGCCGGCAATCATCGCGTTGCCCCCGGACAGGCTGAAGGCATCGAGCACCGCACCGGGGAAGGCCAGCAGGTTATCCAGACCGGAGGCCTGCGGCGCGGCATCGATCATCACATGCACTTGCGATAGCACGATGAGGATACCGATACCGGCGAGCATGCCGTAAACCACCGCCGGCGCCGTGACGCGGAACCAGCCGCCCAGACGTAGGCTGCCTGCGACGAGCTGAATCAAACCGGCCAGCAGCAGCACCGGGCCGAGCGCAGCCATGCCGTGGGTGCGAACCAGCTCGAATACCAGCACCGCCAGACCGGCTGCCGGGCCGCTGACCTGCAGTGGTGCGCCTGCAATGAAACCGACCACCAGGCCGCCGATGATGCCGGTGATCAGGCCCTTGGCCGGTGGCATGCCGGAGGCGATGGCGATGCCCATGCACAGCGGCAGGGCGACGAGAAAGACCACCACGGACGCCAGCGCGTCCCGTGGCAGTGTGCGAAATACATTCATGATGTCATCTTCTCCTTGCCCATTTCGCGGGCAAAAACAGCCCATGCCCGCGCTGTCACCGACGCAGGCATGGGGAAATGGGTGGGTCAGGCGCTGGCGTAGCGAGGTTGCGGGGTGGCGCAGGGCTGCTCGTCGCCATCGAGCGCCAGGAAGCTGCCCGACGCGGCGTCGTAGGCACGAATACCACCGCTGTCGATGTCGTAGACCCAGCCGTGAATGTGCAACTGGCCGCTGGCCAGGCGTGCGGCGACCGAGGGGTGGGTGCGCAGGTGATCGAGCTGGGCGACCACGTTTTCTTCGGTCAGCACACCAAGGGTTTCATGGGCGCTGCCGCAACTGCAGTTGTCCGCCACGACGCTGCGCGCCACTTCGGCATGGCGCAGCCAGGCGCGCACCGTGGGCATGCCGTCGAGGCTGGCCGGGTTGAGCACGGCTTTCATCGCGCCGCAGTCGGAGTGGCCGCAGACGATAATGTGCTGCACGCCGAGCGCCAGTACCGCGTACTCGATTGCGGTGGAAACGCCGCCGTTCATCTGCCCATAGGGCGGCACCACATTGCCCACGTTACGGGTGACGAACAGGGTGCCGGGGTCGCTCTGGGTGATCAGCTCGGGGACGATGCGCGAGTCGGCGCAGGTGATGAACATGGCGCTGGGCGATTGCGCCGAGGCCAGGCGCTTGAACAACGCCTGCTGCTGCGGGTAGACCTCCTGGCGGAAACGCCGAAAGCCTTGCACGAGTTGGTGCAGAGCGGCCTGGGCCTGATCCTTGGGTACGGGGCGCAGGGTGCTACCGGTTTGGGAAGCGGTTGAGCTCATCGTTGAATCTCCTGTCCTATTCATGAGTGACGTTCTCGACTGCGGACCAAACGCCAGTGACTTGTTGGTCACTTACAGGGCAACGATAAGGATTCTTACTTAACCAAAACTGAATGGAGCGCTCTAAAACGCCACTATGCAGTCGTTCGGGGGGAGGGCCCTCTAAAAATGATCTGCGTTGCCATCACTGCTTTAAAAACAGGCTCACGCGAGTCCGAGCTAGGCGCCCCATCAAAATGCTCATGTGCAACTCGTGAGGTCGAGCACGACTTCGACCGTTTCTCGCCTGTATTTGCAAGGCCGCTGTCAGTGTTGGGCTGGCTGCCTCGCCAGCTCTTATAGATGCGCCCTTTATACGAGCGTTCAGAAGCACAGCAACCTGTGCGGGGAGGGGCATTGCGGTGGGCTGTGCGGGCGCTGCTCAGCCCATCTTGGTGCGCTACTGTTCGCCTTTCATGGCCGTTTGCAGGCCGAACATGACTAGAAGCAGGTTGGCATCTGGTTGGATATCCGTTTGCACCTGCTTGCGTACGAGAGGGATGGAGCACGGTGTTGTACTGCAGTCTCGGCCTTCCAGTACGCGTGGACCGGGCTGCTGCCAGGCCGCGGCTGCAGCGGCCGTGATGCCAAGGGCAACAACGAGAAATAGACCTCTAGCGATTTCTAGCTTCATTTTGCTAACCCTTTGATGGCGCTGCCGAACGCTCTTTGGTAACCCTAGTCGATCATTGATCGACTCAAAAGTTTCCCGACGTAAGGTTACCGCCTGATGACAAGTTTGCCAGGTGGCGTATCAGAGGCCTTTCAAGCCGCCTGGATAGACCCGAGCGTAGCCCATCAGAAGCTGTTGCCAGTCTTCATCGCTCCAGGGGCTATGCCTACGCAACTGCCGCAGATCGTGGCGTGCAGCGCGCGATCGGCTAAGGCGCTGGCGGCTCTTTTCGAGGTCAAGCAGGGCAACCTGGGGGTGCTCGCCGCCCATACGCACGAACACGTGCTTGGCGTAGAGGCAGCCATGTTGCCAGCGGCCAAGGTTCATTCGTGCCAGGGTTGCACCGATTTGTTGCATCAGCAGGGCATGCTTGGCTTCGCCACAGGCCTCGCGCCCGCCTTTGGCATACCATTGCTCGACATGCTCGAAGCCTTCCAGCGCTTCGGTGACCAGAACGCCACGCCAGCCTTGCTCTGGATGATTGTCGATACCGCAATAGACCAGGCGCGGTACGGGAACACCCAGTTTGTCCAGCGCGAGCAGAGCGGCGCGTTCTCGAAGTATGGTCAGGCGCCCGAAGGGGTGCAGCAGGCTGCGGTAGACATGGCCAATCTGGCGTTTGGCATAGAGCACGCTGCCGCGCTCTAGCAGGCGTTGTACGCCGCTCTCACCACCACGACGGACATTGGGCTCTTCGACCCACTCGCCTTGGCGTTGCCACCACTCTTGGAAGGTATCTTCGGGGATGTCGTGTGAAATGCTGATGGGCATGTTGTTCTTCTTCTTTTGCTTGATCGTCCATGGTGCGCAGGGGCGAACCGGTCGAAAAATACAAGCAAAGCTCATTCCAGAACCTATAAAAAACCCCGCGACAAGCGCGGGGTTCTTTTATAGCGAGGGAGCCGGTCGGCTTACATCATGCCGCCCATGCCACCCATACCGCCCATGCCGCCCATATCAGGCATGGCCGGAGCCTTGTCGTCAGCCGCGTCGGCAACCATGGCCTCGGTGGTGATCATCAGGCCGCCGATGGAGGCAGCCGCTTGCAGGGCCGAACGGGTAACCTTAGCCGGGTCGAGAATACCCATCTCGATCATGTCGCCGTAGGTATCGGTAGCAGCGTTGAAACCGAAGTTGCCCGAACCTTGCTTGACCTTGTCGACCACTACGCTCGGCTCGCCGCCGGCGTTGGAAACGATCTGACGCAGCGGCGCTTCGACAGCGCGACGCAGCAGAGCGATACCGACGTTCTGGTCTTCGTTGTCGCCTTTCAGGCCGTCGATGGCCTGCAGAGCGCGCACCAGGGCTACGCCACCGCCAGGCACCACGCCTTCTTCGACGGCTGCGCGGGTAGCGTGCAGGGCGTCTTCAACGCGAGCTTTCTTCTCTTTCATCTCGACTTCGGTGGCAGCGCCAACCTTGATCACGGCAACACCGCCAGCCAGTTTGGCCAGACGCTCTTGCAGTTTCTCTTTGTCGTAGTCGGAAGAGGTTTCTTCGACCTGCTTGCGGATCTGCGCAACGCGGGCTTCGATGTCGACCTGGGCACCAGCGCCATCGATGATGGTGGTGTTGTCCTTGTTCAGCACGACGCGCTTGGCGTTACCCAGGTGCTCCAGGGTGGCGCCTTCCAGGGACAGGCCAACTTCTTCGGAGATGACGGTACCGCCGGTCAGAATGGCGATGTCCTGCAGCATGGCCTTGCGGCGGTCGCCGAAGCCCGGAGCCTTGACGGCTGCGACTTTGACGATACCACGCATGTTGTTGACGACCAGGGTAGCCAGGGCTTCGCCTTCGACGTCTTCAGCCACGATCAGCAGCGGACGGCCAGCTTTGGCAACGGCTTCGAGAACCGGCAGCAGTTCGCGGATGTTGCTGATCTTCTTGTCGACCAGCAGCAGCAGCGGGCTGTCCAGCTCGGCGACCATGGTGTCCGGCTTGTTGATGAAGTAGGGGGACAGGTAGCCACGGTCGAACTGCATGCCTTCTACGACGGACAGTTCGTTTTCCAGGCCCGAGCCTTCTTCAACGGTGATGACGCCTTCTTTGCCGACCTTGTTCATCGCTTCGGCGATGATGTCACCGATGGAGTTGTCGGAGTTGGCGGAGATGGTGCCGACCTGGGCGATAGCCTTGGAGTCGGTGCACGGCTTGGCCAGCTCTTTCAGTTGGGCAACGATGGCGGTGGTGGCCTTGTCGATGCCGCGCTTGAGATCCATCGGGTTCATGCCGGCAGCGACGGACTTCAGGCCTTCGTTGACGATGGCTTGAGCCAGAACGGTAGCGGTGGTGGTGCCGTCACCGGCAGCGTCGTTAGCCTTGGAGGCAACGTCTTTCACCAGTTGCGCGCCCATGTTTTCGAAGGCGTCTTTCAGTTCGATTTCCTTGGCAACCGAAACACCGTCTTTGGTGATGGTCGGGGCGCCGAAGGATTTGGCCAGAACCACGTTACGGCCTTTCGGGCCGAGGGTGGCTTTGACGGCGTCGGCCAGTACGTTGACGCCAACGAGCATTTTCTTGCGGGCGGAATCGCCAAACTTGACTTCTTTAGCAGCCATGTTGATTGCTCCTCAATTCTTGAAGGTTAAACGGAGATTCGTCGGAATCAGGCTTCGATGACAGCGAGGATTTCGTGCTCGCCCATGACCAGCAGGTCTTCGCCGTCGACTTTGACGGTGTTGCTGCCGGAGTACGGGCCGAATACCACTTTGTCACCGACCTTGACGGCCAGCGGACGGACTTCGCCGTTGTCCAGAACCTTACCGGTACCGACGGCAACGACTTCACCCTGGTTCGGCTTCTCGGCGGCCGAGCCCGGCAGCACGATGCCACCAGCGGTTTTGGTCTCTTCTTCGCTGCGACGGATCACGACGCGGTCATGCAGAGGACGAAGCTTCATTGTCGATCTCTCCTAACAATTGAATGGCCAACTTGCCGACGCTATCGGGTCGGCGGGTTTGTAAAGTCCGGCTAGGCCGGGAGCGGCACGCTGGGCGTACCGCGAAAGTTGGACCGCCTTCGAGGGCGGGCACCTTGCGGTGACTGCTACATGTGGGCGGGCAAGGGCATTTCAAGGGGGCGGGATGAAAATTTTTTGCAACGCGGGCGCCGCGAATGAGCGCCCGTGAGAGGGATCAGTCGCGACGCTCGTACTCGCCTTCGAGCACGTTGGGATGGGTCTTACCGGTGCGCGCAGCGGCGTCGTCGAAGAAGGCTCGCTGGCGCTGTGCTTGCTCCTGGGCACGACGGCGGATCTTGCCGACCAGCAGGCGACGGGTGAAGGGGATCAGGCAGAGCACGCCGAAGATGTCGCTAATAAAGCCAGGTAGCAACAGCAAGCCACCGCCGACGGCGATCAGCAGGCCTTCGAGCATCTCTTGCTCGGGCATTTCGCCACGCGCCAGTTTTTCCCGAGCGCGCCAGGCCGTGGCGACCCCGGCTACGCGTAGCAGGACGCTGCCGAGGATGCCGGTACCGATCACCAGCAACACCGTGGGCAGCACGCCGATGGCGCTGCCGACCTTGATCAGTACGGCCAGTTCGATGATCGGGAACAGCAAAAAGAGAAACAGAAACGCACGCATGGTTTTGGGATCCTAGGCGGAAGCAAGCTTCCAGTAGGGAATAAATATGGGGTATTGGCCTGAATTCAAGCTTAAGCCTTGCCGGGCTCAGGCCATTTGTCGGCGCGGGCCAGCGCCACCAGGGCTTCACGCACCTGTCCAGGGTTATTGCAGGCTGTTGGAAAGGCCAGCCAATGCAGGCCCTGACCAATGCGCAGGTGGAAGCCTTCACTGTCGACACCGGCCATCTCGGCAGGTTCATGGTCGGGCAGCCCGGCCAGTTGCACGTAGTGGGCGATGGCGTTGGCATGATCGGCATTCATGTGTTCGACCATGCTGGCCTCGCTGCCGTCAGCGGCGAAGGGATTGGCCTGGGTGACCTCATCGAGCCAGTGAATGGCGCCAAAACCGCCGATCAATCGCCAGCGTACCGGCTCCAGGCGCCAGAAATCGAAATCATGCGCCCGATGGTAGTCGCGCGACTGGGGGAAAAAGCGGTAATAACGCTGTGCGGCCGCTTCGATTTGCTCTTCGTCATGTAACTGTCGTGCTTCGGCGAGCAGAGTGAGGCGACCTGCTGCCTGCACATCCTCTGCGCCGCGCTCGCCAATCAGTAACGAGCACTTGGTGTCCTGCTTGAGGTTGTGGGTGTGTTGGGCGATGCGACTGATAAGGATGAGTGGGTAGCCCTGAGTATCCAGGCAGTAGGGCACTATCGATCCGAACGGGAAGCCCGGCATTGCTTTGGAGTGGGTGCTGAGCACGCCTCGGTATTCCTTGAGTAGTAATTCTCGTGCATGCTTGCCAGCTTTAACGCTCACTTTATGACTCCCTGCAGAAGATCCGTCATAAACGGACAGATGCCCTAGCATAGCGGTTTGGGGCGCCGGCGGGGCTTACAGATGCTGCACTCTAGGGGATGTAAACGATGCAACTCAAAGACAAGGTCATCATCATCACCGGCGGTTGCCAGGGGCTGGGCCGTGCCATGGGCGAATACCTGGCGGCCAAGGGCGCCAAGCTGGCACTGGTCGATCTGAACCAGGAAAAACTTGACGAGGCCGTGGCGGCCTGCAAGGCGGCGGGGGGCGATGCTCGGGCCTACCTGTGCAACGTGGCCAATGAAGAGCAGGTCACGCACATGGTCGCTCAGGTGGCCGAGGACTTCGGCGCCATCAACGGCCTGGTCAACAACGCCGGTATCCTGCGCGATGGTCTGACCATTCGGGTGAAGGATGGCGAGATGACCAAGATGAGTCTGACGCAGTGGCAATCGGTGATCGATGTCAACCTGACCGGCGTGTTTCTCTGCACCCGTGAGGTGGCGGCGAAGATGATCGAGCTGAAGAACGAAGGCGCGATCGTCAATATCTCCTCCATTTCCCGCGCTGGAAATATCGGCCAGGCCAATTATTCGGCAGCCAAGGCTGGCGTCGCCGCCGATACCGTGGTTTGGGCCAAGGAGCTGGCGCGCTACGGAATTCGCGTTGCGGGTGTGGCGCCGGGGTTTATCGAGACCGAGATGACCGGCAGCATGAAACCGGAAGCGTTGGAGAAGATGACATCCGGTATTCCGCTCAAGCGCATGGGAAAACCGGCCGAGATCGCTCACTCGGTGGCCTATATCCTGGAGAACGACTACTACACCGGTCGCATCCTGGAGCTGGACGGCGGCCTGCGTCTGTAATCCACAGCGCCGAAATGAAAAACGCCCCGACTGGTTCGGGGCGTTTTTGTTTGTGCCAGCGCTGTGTATCGCGAGTCCGTAGCTCGGATGTAATCCGGGAATGGCTATATCCCGTAAGCCGCCCCGGATTGCTGCGGGCTACCTGTCTCGATTAGTGCGTACGCGCGACGGCGAAGTGGCTCAACTCGACCAGTGCGTCGCGATATTCACCAGCAGGCAGCACGTTCAGGCAGGCGATAGCGCGTTCGGCGTAGTCGCGGGCGAGTTGTGCGGTGTAATCCAAGGCGCCTGCGGCGTCCACGGCGGCGCGGATGCTTTCCAGGTCTTCGATGCCACCTTTCTGAATCGCACGACGCACCAGGGCGGCCTGCTCCTCGCTGCCTTCGCGCATGGTGTAGATCAGCGGTAGAGTCGGCTTGCCTTCGGCCAGGTCGTCACCGACATTCTTGCCCAGCTCGGCGGCGTCGCCCTTGTAGTCGAGCAGGTCGTCGACCAGTTGGAAGGCGATGCCCAGATGGTCGCCAAAGGTGCGCAAGGCTTCGCGTTGTGCTTCGTTGGCGCCGGCCAGGGCGGCGGCGGCATGGGTGGAGGCCTCGAACAGCATCGCGGTTTTGCCGCGAATGACTTCCATGTAGGTCTCTTCCGTGGTGCTGGCGTCGCGCACCTTGGACAGTTGCAACACTTCGCCTTCGGCAATCACGCGGGTTGCGCGGGAGAGGATCTGCATGACCGGCATCGAGCCGAGCTCAACCATCATTTCGAACGAGCGTGAATAAAGGAAGTCACCCACCAGTACGCTCGGGGCGTTACCCCATTGCGCATTGGCGGTGCTGCGGCCACGGCGCATGTCGGACATATCGACTACGTCGTCGTGCAAGAGGGTGGCGGTGTGCAGGAATTCGATGGTGGCGGCCAGCAGGCGCAGGTCGTCGGCCTGATAACCCAGTGCACGCCCGCTCAGCAACACCAGTAGCGGACGCAGGCGCTTACCGCCGGCGGAGATGATATAGTCGCCGATCTTTTCCACCAGCGGCACGCGGGAAACCACCTGCTGGCGAATGATGCCATCGACGGCGGTGAAATCGTCCGCTACCACGCGGTAGAAAGCCTGGGGTTGCATCGACAAAGCGTACTCCTTCTAAACTGCGCGGCATGCTAGGTGGAGGGGTAGGGGCTGTCAAGGAAGCGGCCATAGGCTACAGGCCGCAGGCTGCAGGTTAGAAGCAGAAAAGCGCTTGTCCATGCGCCGAGCTACTTCACACTGTGCTTAGCTTGCAGCTTGCAGCTTGCAGCTTGCAGCTTGCAGCTTGCAGCTTGCAGCTTGCAGCTTGCAGCTTGCAGCTTGCAGCTTGCAGCTTGCCTGCGTACAATCGCGCACCCTAGAACTTCCCCTGGGCATTTCCCTGCCTTACGCAATTGCAAGGGTGTCACTTCCGGCCCCGAGCAGCCATGCCAGCCAATAATGATGCTTCTAAAGCGCTGGGTGAGCAGGATCAACGGAGATTTACCATGTACGCAGTAATTGTTACCGGTGGCAAGCAATACAAAGTTGCCGAAGGCGAGTTCCTGAAAGTCGAGAAGCTCGAAGTCGCTACCGGTGAAGCCATCACCTTCGACCGCGTTCTGCTGGTCGCCAATGGCGATGACGTCAAGATCGGTGCTCCGGTCGTAGACGGCGCCAAAGTGGTTGCCGAAGTTGTTTCGCAAGGCCGTCACGACAAGGTTCGTATCATCAAGTTCCGTCGTCGTAAGCACCACATGAAGCGTCAGGGCCACCGTCAGTGGTTCACTGAGATCAAAATCACCGGCATCCAGGCCTGATTCGTCGGCCCCGATCCCTTTATAGGAGTATTGACTCATGGCACACAAAAAAGCTGGCGGTTCTACCCGTAACGGCCGCGATTCCGAAAGTAAACGCCTTGGCGTGAAAATGTACGGTGGCCAGGCTATCAAGGCCGGCAACATCATCGTGCGTCAGCGCGGCACCCAGTTCCACGCCGGCGTCGGTGTGGGCATCGGCAAAGACCACACCCTCTTCGCTAAAGTCGAAGGTGTGATCAAGTTCGAAGTGAAGGGCGCTTTCGGCCGTCGCTACGTCAGCGTCGTTCAGGCCTAATCGCCTACGCGCTGGAAAAGCCCTGTCCGTAGGACGGGGCTTTTTTATTGGTTCGCCGTCTATGGTTGGCCAGCGACGTTTAAAACGCGACAGGCGTTTTTTTTATTTGTGTATCTTTGGTGCGCTTGCCCAATCCGCTAGTTCTGGATGATTCGGCAAGCGTTCCCCCAGCCCGTATGCAATGCGGGAGGCAGACTGATGAAATTCGTCGACGAAGTATCGATATTTGTAAAAGCCGGTGACGGTGGTAACGGCATGATGAGCTTCCGCCGTGAGAAGTTCATCGAAAAAGGTGGTCCCAACGGGGGCGACGGCGGTGACGGTGGCTCGGTGTTTCTCGAAGCCGACGAGAACCTCAACACCCTGATCGACTACCGCTACACCCGCAAATTCTTCGCCCAGAACGGCGAGAAAGGCGGCAGCACCGATTGTACTGGCGCCAAGGGTGAGGATCTGATCCTGCCGGTGCCGGTCGGTACCACGGTGATCGACGTCGCCACTCAGGAAGTCATCGGTGATCTGGTCAAGGCCGGTCAGCGCCTGATGGTCGCTCAGGGCGGCTGGCACGGCCTGGGCAACACCCGCTTCAAGTCCAGCACCAACCGTGCGCCACGGCAGACTACGCCAGGTAAGCCGGGTGATCAGCGTGACCTCAAGCTGGAATTGAAGGTGTTGGCTGACGTCGGCCTACTGGGCCTGCCCAATGCCGGCAAGAGCACCTTCATTCGCGCCGTATCGGCTGCCAAGCCGAAGGTTGCCGATTACCCCTTCACAACCTTGGTGCCGAACCTCGGTGTGGTTAGCGTCGACCGCTTCAAGAGCTTCGTCGTGGCTGATATTCCCGGTCTGATCGAGGGCGCATCGGAAGGTGCCGGCCTGGGTATCCGCTTCCTCAAGCACCTGGCGCGCACGCGCCTGCTGCTGCACCTGGTGGACATGGCGCCGCTGGACGAGAGCGATCCGGCCGAGGCTGCGCAGGTGATCATCGACGAGCTGGGCCGTTTCAGCCCGGCGCTGGCCGAGCGTGATCGCTGGTTGGTGCTGAACAAGATGGATCAGATTCCCGAAGAGGAGCGCGAGGCACGCAAGGCCGATATCGTCGCCCGTCTGAACTGGGAAGGCCCGGTCTACGTGGTATCGGCCATCAGCCGCGACGGCACCGAGCGTATCTGTCGCGACATCATGCATTACCTGGAGGTGCGCGGTGAGCGCATCGCCGAGGATCCGGTCTTCGCCGAAGAGCTGGCCGAGCTGGATCAACGCATCGAGGACGAGGCGCGTGCCCGTCTGCAGGCCATGGATGACCAGCGCGCACTGCGTAAATCGGGTGTGCGCAGCGTCGACGATATCGACGAAGACGATGACTTCTTCGATGATGAAGATGACGACGGCCCGGAAATCTTTTACGTCCGGGATTAAGCAAATTTCCAACGCCGCTTAATTGCGGCGTTTTTGTAGGTGGGCTGGAGCCCATCGTTTTCTGGCTAAGGTTGGAAGATCATGCGTGACAAGGTGACCGGTGCGCAGCGCTGGGTGGTGAAGATTGGCAGTGCCTTGCTGACCGCCGACGGGCGCGGGCTGGATCGCGCGGCCATGGCTGTGTGGGTCAAGCAGATGGTCGCGCTGCGTGAGCAAGGCGTGGAACTGGTGCTGGTGTCCTCCGGCGCGGTGGCGGCCGGTATGAGCCGCCTGGGCTGGACCAGCCGACCTAGCGCGATGCACGAGTTGCAGGCCGCCGCCGCCATCGGTCAGATGGCCCTGGTACAAGCCTGGGAATCGAGCTTTGCCGAGCATGGCATGCGTACCGCGCAGATCCTGCTGACCCATGACGACCTGTCCGATCGCAAGCGTTACCTCAACGCGCGCAGCACTCTGCGTACGCTGGTGAATCTCGACGTGATCCCGGTGATCAACGAGAACGACACCGTGGTTACCGACGAGATTCGCTTCGGCGACAACGATACCCTGGCCGCGCTGGTGGCCAATCTGGTGGAAGCCGACCTGCTGGTGATCCTCACTGACCGCGACGGCATGTACAACGCCGACCCGCGCCACAACCCAGATGCCGAGCTGATCTTCGAAGCGCGTGCCGACGATCCGGCTCTGGACGCCGTGGCTGGGGGCGTCGGTGGTGCGCTGGGCCGTGGCGGCATGCAGACCAAGCTGCGTGCCTCGCGCCTGGCCGCGCGTTCCGGCGCGTACACGGTCATCGTCGGTGGTGCTATCGAGCAGGTATTGGCCCGCCTCAAGAGCGGCGAGCGTCTGGGCACGCTGCTGGCCCCCGAGCGTAGCCTGCTGGCGGCGCGCAAACAGTGGCTGGCGGGGCATCTGCAAACGCGCGGCACTCTGGTGCTGGATGCGGGGGCGGTCAAGGCACTCAAGCAGGATCACAAGAGCCTGCTGCCGGTCGGTGTGAAGGCCGTGCAGGGTAGCTTCCGCCGTGGCGAGATGGTGGTGTGCGTCGATCAGGAAGGCCGCGAGATTGCCCGCGGCCTGGCTAACTACAGTGCTCTGGAGGCGCAGAAGATCATCGGCCAGCCATCCGATGCCATCGAGAAATTACTGGGTTACGTGGATGAGCCCGAGCTGGTGCACCGCGATAACCTGATCCTGGTTTGAGAACCTGTAAACGATCTGCTGTGCGTCGGCCCTGCTGCGTTAAAAACAGGCTGGAGCGCCAGCCCGTCGAATGCTTATGTACAGAAGTACACTGCGCTTCCTCGTCTGTTTTTGCGGGGCCGCCAACGGTATTGTATGGCTCTAGCTCGCGAGATCGTTAACAGGTTCTAGGAGAGAAAGATGCGTTCGTTCAAGGGATATGCGCTGAGCCTGCTGATGCTGCCGACGCTGGCAGCGGCAGATACCATCGGCGAGGTGTCGACCGTGTTCAAGTGGGTGGGGCCCAACGACAAGATCGTTGTTGAGGCTTTCGATGATCCCAAGGTTGAAGGCGTGACCTGTTACCTGTCGCGCGCCAAGACCGGTGGTGTGAAGGGGGGGCTGGGGCTGGCCGAGGATCGCGCTGAGGCGTCGATTGCCTGTCGCCAGGTCGGCCCCATTGCCTTCAAGGGGCAGCTCAAGGACGGCGAAGAGGTGTTCAAGGAGCGCACCTCACTGGTGTTCAAGACTATGCAGGTGGTGCGTTTCTTCGATCAGAAGCGCAATACCCTGGTGTACCTGGTCTACAGCGACCGGGTAATCGAGGGCAGCCCGCAGAATGCGGTGACGGCCATCCCGATCCTGCCCTGGCGCCAGCCCTGATGGAGCTGTAAGGGCGAATTCATTGGCGATCCTGGCACGCGCGGTGCCAGCCCTTTTCGCGAATGAATTCGCTCCTACAGAAGAGCTGCCTCTGCGCAGTATGCGGGTAGGAGCGGATTTATCCGCGATCAGCGCGTACCGCCAAGGCGGCAGCCATCGGCCAATGTATCCGCTTGCAGATGCCAATAAAAAACCGCCCCGAGGGGCGGTTTTTTATTGGCGGGCGTCGATCAGGCGCTGGGCGTGTCGAGCTGCAGGCGTTGGTTCGACTGGGCCTGCACTTCGCGGTAGCGCTCGGCATCGGTGGCCAGCACCTTGGCCTGGGCCGGGAAGATCTCGTTCAGCTTGCTCGACCAGCTTTCGCTCTTGGCCTGCTGCGCGAAGCAGCGGTTGATCAGGTCAAGCATGATCGAGACGGTGACCGAGGCACCCGGCGAGGCACCAAGCAGGGCGGCGATGCTGCCGTCGGCAGCGGCCACCAGTTCGGTGCCGAACTGCAGGATGCCGCCTTTCTTCGCGTCCTTCTTGATGATTTGCACGCGTTGGCCTGCGATTTCAAGGCGCCAGTCCTCGGCTTTGGCTTCTGGGTAAAAGCCGCGCAGGGTTTCCAGGCGTTGCGCTTCGGATTGCATCACTTCCTTGATCAGGTAGCGGGTCAGATCCATGTTGTCGCGCGCCACCGCCAGCATCGGGCCGAGGTTGTTGGGGCGTACCGACAGTGGTAGGTCGAGGAACGAGCCGAACTTGAGGAACTTGGTGGTGAAACCGGCATACGGGCCGAATAGCAGAGATTTCTTGCCGTCTACCACGCGGGTGTCGAGGTGCGGCACCGACATGGGCGGCGAACCCACGGCGGCCTGGCTGTAGACCTTGGCCTGGTGCTGTTTGACGATTTCCGGGTTGTCGCAGCGCAGCCACTGGCCGCTCACCGGGAAGCCACCGAAACCTTTGCCTTCGGGGATGCCGGACAATTGCAGCAACGGCAGCGCGCCGCCACCGGCACCGAGGAAGACGAACTTGCTCTTGAGTTGGCGGCTGGCGCCGGAGCGGGTGTCCTTGATGCTGACCAGCCAATGCTCGCCTTCACGCTTGAGGTCGGTGACCTTCTGGTTGCAGGTGACCTTGGTATTGGGCAGAGAGGCCAGGTAGTCGAGCATCTGCTGAGTCACAGCGCCAAAGTTGACGTCTGTGCCAGCCTCCACGCGGGTCATGGCCAGTTTTTCGGCGGGGTCGCGGCCTGGCATCAGCAGCGGTGCCCAACTGGCGATAGTGGCGCGATCCTCGGTGTACTCCATGCTCGCAAATGCATGGTGCTGACGCATCGCTTCGAAGCGTTTCTTCAGGTAGACGATGCCGCTATCTCCGCGCACGAAGCTCATGTGCGGCACCGGGTTGATGAAGGACTTCGGTGACTTGATGGCGCCTTTCTCGACCAGGTAGGCCCAGAATTGCTTGGATTCTTCGAACTGGCTGTTGATGCTCACCGACTTCTTGATGTCGATGCTGCCATCTGCGCCTTCGGGGGTGTAATTCAGCTCGCACAGGGCCGCGTGGCCGGTACCAGCGTTGTTCCAGGGGTTGGAGCTTTCCACTGCGCCGGATTCGCGCAGTTCCAACACTTCCAGGGTGATACTGGGGTCGAGTTCCTTGAGCAGTACGCCCAGGGTCGCACTCATGATACCGGCACCAACCAGCACCATATCTACGCTTTGGTAATCGTTATGCGCCATTAACCTCTCTCCAAGAAATACTGCACCAGATGGGCTGGCCTACTGGCCTGCCGGGGCCATACCGCTGGTTCAGGCAGCTCGCCTGGCCGTGCGTAGGGGAGGGTCAAGGCTCCTTTCCGCGGACGCCAATTCGTTCATTTTTCGCCACACTCTTGTGAAGTTGTCAAAACCGTTTTTAGCGCGCTCTTTTGGAGCGCCGAACCTCAAAAGCTCGTCTGCCTTGGCCTGTTTTCGGCCCGAGCGTGACAAGCGTTGCAGATGTGCAATAGGCGCTTTGTGCGGGCGGAAAACGGCTGGCCGGGTGGCAGCACGAAGTGGGCGACTCTCTGAGGCGGGACCGAAGCTTGGCTTCGGCGAGGTGGTGCGACCCGATCAGGAGGCGTCCTTGTAATCGGGGCGTGAGTATAACGGCGAATGAAACGAAATTGATCGTTTAGCGTGACTTTTATTGCGTGCGCTAACTCGAGGTGACTGGCTACGCGCTAGTCGTCATTGCTGCTGATAAGTGTTTCACGCTGCCAGCGCGCGAGTTGCCTGCACGGGCGAGGCGTCGTGTGTGAGCAGGGCGCAAGCAGGCAAGGGGGCGCCAAGCCAGGCCTCTCGGGTTTCGCAAACTTCAACCCAGCGGCCGTCAGTGGGCTGCCGGGAGCATTGGCGCAGGGCGCTGCAGCGGCCAGTCGCGTCCAGCAGCGCGAAGTGGCGCATTGGCTTGCGTGGGCTAAATAGGCGACGTAGAGACAGCATGACGATACTTCCAATAAGTGTTCGGCATCCTTTATGCCGAAAGTCGGTGACAGCTCAATGACAGGAACTGGCGTGATGGCTAGGCGGTCGGATGATGCAGGTATGGCTGTCGGCACCTGGCGCTGCTGGGTATACTGCCAGCCACCTTTTTGCCATCCCTTTCGGAGAGATCGAGCATGCTGCATCGTGCGTTGTTTGCCCTGCTTGCCGCCGCCAGCCTGACGCTGGGCGGCTGTGCCCTCAGCCCTCAGCAACTCACCCCGCAACCCAAACTCACCAGCTCGCTGACCCCAGTTGGTCAGGGCCAGCCGGTGGTGGTGCGTGTTGTGGATGGTCGCTCCTCGCCGGTACTCGGTACGCGCGGCGGTCTGTACCCGGAAACCAGTTCCATCAGCGTCAGTGGTGAGTATGTGCTGCCCAAGCTGCAGGCTGAGGCTGAAGCTGCGGTACGCCTGCTGGGCTTTACCCCCTCGCCCAATGCCTACAATGCACCGCAACTGACCATCACACTGGCCGAGCTGAAGTATCAGTCGCCGAAAGAGGGGATGTACGTGACCGAGGCGGACATTTCTGCCTCCATTCGCGCTGACGTACAAGGCGCCAGCCGCCGCTACACCGGCCGTTATGGCGCATCCTTGAATCAGCGCTTCGGCACTGCGCCGAACCAGCAGACCAACACCAAGCTGGTGGGCGATGTGCTCAGTGACGCCCTGACCCGTGCCTTCAAGGATCCAACTATCGGCCAGGTGCTGATGCAGTAAGCATGGCTGATATAAAAAACGCCCCGCATTTGCGGGGCGTTTTTTATTGGGCCAAGCATCAGGCTGCTTCTTGGTACATCTCCGGCAGGCTCATGCCGGTGCGGTTGTCGATGTCCGGCAGATCATAATGCTCATGCCCGCCGAGTGCGCAGTAGACCAGCCAGTGCTGATCCTGAACATTGAAGGAGAGCTCGTCGACTACAGCGTCTACGTCGTCCAGCGAGTCGATTAGATAATCGCGATCCAGCGGTTGCGGATTGAGCATGGCGGTGTCCTCCTCGGACATATAAGGGTACAGCTCCAAGTGCAGAGATGACTGCCTAGTCACTCTGGGTAATTCAAACCCTAGGCCAAACTCGTGACATTTCTCAGACGATTTCGAGATAGCGCTTTACCGTTGTCGGAAGCGAACTTTCTAAAAGCACTCTGGCGGCTGGCGTGGTGGGCGCTCTCTTGCTGCCGTTTGGAAGGTATTGCTTATCGTTTTGTCGCTATTTCCCCGTTTTGGTGCGTATTTCCCCAGGCTGCACCAATGCTCCCCACGAGGTTGTCTGGCTGATTTCTGTATGCAATCTGCGGCTTTTGCTCGTTTATCTGGCTATGAGGCCATAGCTGATAAGGCATTGCAGGGGCATGGGCAGTTAGTTGGTAACTGCTCTAGAGATGCGGATGTGGCGGATGAGAGGCTACTTGTTTTGGTACTGCGGTTGTCCCAGCCCAGTCCGTGACGGTTGTTGCCGCTGGGCAAACGAAAACGGCAGCTACTGGCTGCCGTTTCTCGTTTGCCGCGAGCCGTCAGAGCGGCAGGCCAGCCTTGATGCGGTACTGGTTGCGCGCCGGAGTGGCGTACTGCTGGATCAGATAAGGTCTTTCTGCCTCGCTGCATGCGGCGAGGCGCTTGCGCCACTCGGTCTTGGCGTTTTCCAGTTCATCGGCTGCGAACATCTCGCTGGCAGCCGGTACGGCGAGCTCAGGCTCGCGCTCTGGCCACATGGCATAGGCCAGGTAGTGCGCCGGGAACAGGCGATAGTGGCCAAGAATCTGGCGATCCAGTTCTTGCGCGAGCTGCTTGGTGTCCTCGTGGCCTGCAACCGGAGCGCCGAAGTGCAGGTGCACCCGGCCTTTGTAACCAGTGATACCCAGGGCGATGCTGGCATCGTCCTCGCCCGGAGCCTTGCTGTAGCTGCCGGTGGCTGCGCGCACACTGAGTTCGCGCGCCTTGGCCTGGTCACAGGGGTCGTATTCGTAGCTGATTGACACCGGAATCAGGTTGAGCGAGTCGATAACCTCGGCGAATGGCTCGTCCTTGCGGCTCATGTGGAACATCTTGAGGATGGCTGAGTCGGTACGGTCATCGCCGTCTTTGGCTCGGCCTTCAGCCTGGGCAATCCAGATCGATTCGCCGTCTTCACGGATCGAGTGATTGATGTAGGCCGACAGCAACTGGTACGCCGCCAGTTTCTCGCGCCGCCCGCTGATCGAGCGGTGCACGATGAAGCTCTTGTTCAGGCGCATCAGGTCGCTGACGAAGGGGCGCTGCAGCAGGTTGTCGCCGATGGCAATGCGCGGTGTCTGCAGGCCTGCATGGTAGACGGCGTAGTTGACGAAGGCCGGATCCATGACGATGTCGCGGTGGTTGGCCAGGTACAGATAGGGCTTGCCTGCCTGCAGGCTTTCCAGCCCCGAATAGGTGATGCCGTCAGTGGCTTGCTCGATGCTGCGGTCGACATAGGGTTCGATTTTGTCCTGCAGCTTGGCAACCGAGTCGATCCCGGCAAACTCGCCGCGCAGGCGTGCCGCGATCAGTGGCTTGAGCAGCCAGCCGAACGGCCCGGCCAGGCGCGGGAAGCGGAAGCGGGTGAGGGTGCCGAGAAATGCCGGGTCGGCGAGCAATCGCGCCAGTACAGGGCGCACTTCGTCGTCGGCGTAGGGTCTTATGGCATCGAATGCGCCCATCATGCTCTCTTGATCTAGAACGGCTAAGGTTAAAAGTGGAAAGCCTGCCAGGCAGGATCAGCAATAGACCAGCGATTATACAGCCAAGTCACAAGGAGGCCGCGATGCTGGAAACTGAGGCCTATGCCTGCCCCTACTGTGGGGAGCCCGTCGAAACGCTGCTTGATCTATCCGCAGGTGATCAGGCTTACATCGAGGATTGCCCGGTGTGTTGTCGACCTATCGAGTTCGAGCTGCATACCGATGGTGAGCGCTGGCAGCTCGATGTGCGCGCGGAGAATGACTGATGCGGCGAATCTACGAGCCGGAAAATCTGCTGGAGGGGCAATTGCTGGTGGATATGCTAGCCAGTGAAGGTGTTGCCGCGCACTTGCATGGTCAGCATTTGGCGGGGGCGGTTGGTGAGTTACCCGCTTGTGGCCTGTTGGGCCTGATGGTGGGTGATGCGGATGCCGAGCGGGCACGCATGTTGATCGCCGAGTACAATGCGGCGCAACCCTTACCCGGTGATGAACCGGAGTCTTTTCAGGGTGTGTTGCTCTGCTGACGCGCCCCTTGTCGATCGAGTTGTTCCATGTGTGGACGTTACGCCCTGTTTCGCTGGTCGCCCGCTTTCGCGGCGTTGCCCGGTTTTCCTGATGATCAACAACCACACTGGAATCTGGCACCTGGTAGCCAGGTTCTGATGCTGCGCGTCGGTAACTCGGGGCAGGAGTTGGCGTGTGGGCGTTGGGGTTTGACGCCTGCCTGGCTGCAGGATCTGTCGAAGAGCCCGGCGCATGCACGAGCCGAGAGCCTGGCTGAGCAGCCGATGTTTCGCGAGAGCTTCCGTGAGCGGCGTTGTCTGATTCCGGCCAATGGTTTTTATGAGTGGCGCGGTGCTGGACGCAAGCGGCCGTATTGGATGAGCAATGGCGAGCCTTTGATGTATTTCGCGGCCTTGTGGGAGTTTTATCCCGTGGGCGGGCATGAGTACCTCAGTTTGGCGATGGTGACTCAGTCCGCCTCATCGTTGCGGCGGCCGCTGATTCTCGATGAGCAGGAGCGAGCGCAGTGGTTGGGTGGCGATGCTTCGCCTGAGCAGTTGGCTGCGTTATTGGCCAAGCCCGCCGCCGCATTGCGTGAGCGGCCTTTGGCTACTTTGGTCAACGATCCTAAACTCGATGCTCCTGAGTGCCTGACCCCCGCTTGAGGTTGGGGACAAGGCGCTGGCCATTGATGTCTGGGCCTGTGGGCTTTGGTGAAGGCAATGCAGGGACGACCGATGGTGACAGTCACATAGGCCGTGAACACTTCACGCGTCGCTTTTCATCGCGGTATTGCTCCTTGCGGCAATGCGTCCAATCAGGCCGTCGGCAGGTGGAGGTAGTCCTGAGCCTTTTCGTGGGCGTTCTTGTATTGACTATTGCGCGGGCGCGAGGGGCTTGGGAGTTCTTGAGTTGAGTGGTTGCTCGCAGGGTAAGTGCGCCCTAGCATACGGGCTCGTTTTTATGGAGGATCCCGGATGATCAAGTCTCTTGCTCTGAGCAGTTTGGCTGCAGCGCTCCTGTTAGCCGGCTGCCAGGCGGTCAATACAACCAGCGGTGGTGCCGTAGGTGTCGAGCGTAAGCAGTACATGTTCAGCATGCTGTCGGCCGATGAGGTCAACCAGATGTACGCCCAGTCTTACCAGCAGACCCTCAGTGAGGCGTCGAGCAAGGGGGAGCTGGACAAGACCAGTGACAATGCCAAGCGCGTGCAGAACGTGGCCAATCGCCTGATTCCGCAGGCGCCGCGCTTTCGTCCAGATGCTGCCAACTGGGATTGGGAGGTCAATCTGATCAAGAGTCCCGAACTCAATGCTAACTGTGGGCCAGGCGGCAAGATCATCTTCTATTCCGGGATCATCGAGCAGCTCAAGCTGAGTGATGACGAGATCGCAGCCATCATGGGCCATGAGATGGCTCACGCGTTGCGTGAGCACAGTCGTGAGTCGATGTCGAGAGCGTATGGCATCGAGATGGCCAAGCAGGGTGCCGGCGCTTTGCTGGGGCTTGGGCAGGACAGCTTGTCGTTGGCCGATACGGTGGTGGAGTACAGCCTGACGCTGCCTAACAGTCGGGGCAATGAGAACGAGGCTGATCTGATCGGTCTCGAACTGGCTGCGCGTGCTGGCTACGATCCGAATGCGGCGATTTCGCTGTGGAAGAAGATGGAAGCCGCTGGGGGGAGTGCGCCGCCTGAGTTCATGAGCACGCACCCGTCATCAAGCAGTCGCATCGCTTCCCTGCAGGCGGCAATTCCCAAGGTTCTGCCGCTTTATCAGCAGGCCAAGGCCGGGAAGTAATGGCCGATACATGGCGCTGCTTCAGGGCAGCGCCTTCTCGGCGAAGGCGCGGGTTTCAAGGTTGAGCTGCGCGCGGAAGCTTTCCATGTCGAACATGGTGCAGATTTCCTGAATTTCGCCGCTGTGGTTCAGTGTCCAGAACGCCATGGCCGAGAGGCTCAACACTCGGTCGCTGGCGGGATAACCAAAGGCTGGGCGCTCGATCGTGCCGATCATGGTGCTCCAGGTGAATACTTTATTGCCTTCACAGATGCACTCCTCGATCACCACCTGAATGTCTGGCATCGCTTGGCGTATTTCTTCCACCAGTCGTATGAATCCGGCGCTGTCGAGCGCGCTTCCGGTAAATGAGCTTTTGTAGAGAAAGTTGCAGCTATGCAACTGTTCTGCCAGAGCTAGGCGCCCGCGATTCCACGATAGGTCGATATGTTGGCGAACCAGCTTTTTGCGATCTTCCTGTGACATGCCTTCCTCCCGAGACATACATGCCAGTGTTGTGAGGCCTGGCATTGCAAGTGTACGGGAGGCGGCAGGAATTGGCTTTTTTGCCGTTAAATTGACGCGAAACTATTGCTACACCAGACCACTGAGTTTCAGTGCCTGATAACCGGCGTACAGCGCCAGTACGGCGAAGGCACAGGCCGCTAGGCGGCGGATGAGTGCCAGTGGCAGCCGATCTGCGGCGAAGTTGCCCGCCAATACGACCGGTACGTTGGCCAGCAGCATGCCCAGTGTGGTGCCTAGGACAACGAGGACGAAGTGCGGGTATTGGGCGGCCAGCATTACGGTGGCGACTTGGGTTTTGTCGCCCATCTCAGCCAGGAAAAAGGCAATCAGGGTGGTGAGGAAGGGGCCGTATTTTTTCAGGCTCGATTCTTCATCTTCATCCAGCTTGTCTGGAATTAGCGTCCAGATGGCCACGGCGACGAAGCTGGCGGTGAGAATCCAGCTCAAGGTGGCTGCAGAGAAGAGGCTGGCAACCCAGTTACCCACGGCGCCGGCTGCGAAGTGGTTGGCCAGGGTGGCGACGACTATCCCCCAGATGATTGGCCAGGGGCGGCGAAAGCGTGCGGCGAGTAGGAGAGCGAGCAATTGCGTCTTGTCGCCGATTTCAGCGAGGGCAACGATGAAGGTGGGGACGAATAGGGATTCCAGCATCAGGTTTCCTAAAGGGGCGGGTCGACACGGCATATGACACGAACGACCTTCCCGCCCCGGGTTAGGTTGTGCGTGTCATAGGTCTTGTCAAACCGCAGGCCTTTCTATGAAGGCCTTGGGTCGCATGCGCCATGCTCTGCGGAGCAAGTGTGTTGACGCATACCGGGCGAGCAGGGCGCTCGCGGGAGACTACTCCCCTAGGACGGGCGACATTTTGCACAAGCGTTGTGTCAGGAGCAAGCGCAATCAGCGCCGGGCGCTGTAGATGCGGAAGCCATCGGCTTCGGCTCTTGTCCGGCAAGGCCCCAGGTGGCGTTCGATCAATGGCGGGTATTTGAGGAAGCTGTTGGCCACTAAACGCAGCTCTCCGCCTTTGATGAGGTGTTTTGTGGCTTGTGTCAGCAGATTCTCGCTGGCCTGATAGTCGGTGTGTACACCCTGATGGAAGGGCGGGTTGCTGACGATGGCGCTCAGCCCCTCGGGTGCCGATTCGATGCCGCTGCCTGCGATCACGTCTGCCTCTAGGCCGTTGCGGGCTAGGGTCAGGCGGCTGCTTTGCAGGGCGAAGGCGTCTACGTCGAGCAGGGTCACGCGACTATTCGGATAGCGGCGCTTGAGTGCGGCGCCGAGCACGCCTGCGCCGCAGCCGAAGTCCAGCAGGTGCCCAGCAGGCAG
This sequence comes from Pseudomonas sp. 8Z, assembly GCF_902506535.1. Classification (GTDB taxonomy): domain Bacteria; phylum Pseudomonadota; class Gammaproteobacteria; order Pseudomonadales; family Pseudomonadaceae; genus Aquipseudomonas. The sequence continues at coordinate 1,396,421 of NZ_LR733827.1, read as the reverse complement.
ATCCTCCAGGTGCTCCAATAGCAGGGCGCTACCGCGATCCAGGCGGCCATGAGCGAAGACGCCGGGCAGCGTGACGATCTCCAGTTCGGCATCGGCCAGCGGCAGTGTGTAGTGTTGCGCCAGCGCGTCTAGATCGGGTTGTGTCGGCGCTTGTGCAACATCCACGCACCACAATTGGCAGTGCCGCGCGTTGTCCAGTTTGCGCGTTTTGCCATAGGCAGCGAGCTGCTTGGCCGCGCGCTCGATGCCGCCGCGTTTCTCTCCGACTAAGTACAAGGGCTTGCCGCTCAGGCGTGAGGCCAGGGCCTGCATTAGGTAATCGGCTAGCTCACGTGATTTCGGTAGAAACAGCACGGCGGCGCGGTAGTCACCGCTTGGCATTTGTGTGTCGAAATGGCTGCGCAGGGGGAAGCGGGCGTTGAGCCGCGCGTGAACACCTGCATGCCAGATCCAGCCTTGTGCTTGCGGCAGGGCGCCCAGTAGGTCGTCGGCTGGTAGCCCTGCCAGGAGCAGTTCGCCGTCGAACAATTGGGCCTGACGCAGCAGCACTTCGCTTCGCGGATCCATGGTGTTTCCTGAGCATTTGTTTAGGTGAAGGAGGATTCCCAGGCGTGTATGGCTGAGCGCTTGGAAAAGGCCGCGCAGCTTACCCGACGATTCGCCGTGGTGCACCGCTGAAGAAGCAGGCGGCATTGTCCACGACCTGGGCCACGATTCGCTGGCGAGCCTCCTGGCTGCCCCAGGCGCTGTGTGGGGTGATGATCAGCCGTGGGATATCGTTAGCCAGCAGCGGGTTGCCGTCTTTGGGCGGCTCTTGCAGCAGCACGTCGGTGGCGGCGCCGCCGAGATGGCCGCGACGCAGTGCGTCGGCCAGGGCTTGCTCATTGACGAGTCCGCCACGTGCAGTGTTGATCAGAAAGGCGCGTGGTTTCATCAGTGCCAGTTCCTCTGCGTCAATGAGGTTGCGGGTTTGCTCGTTGAGTGGGCAGTGCAAGGTCAGCGCGTCGACTTGTGGCAGCAGTTCGTGCAGTTGCAGTCGGTCTGGGCGGGCAGGGCGACCAGGCAGTTGGCCCAGTAGCACGCGCATGCCGAACGCTTCGGCCAGGCGGGCGACGGCGCTACCGAGTTCACCATGGCCGAGCATGCCGAGCGTTTTGCCTTCCAGCTCGACGATGGGGTAATCGAGCAGGCAGAACTGGCTAGCCTGCTGCCAACGCCCGGCAGCGATATCGCGCTGGTAATCAGGCAGGCGCGTGGCCAGGGCCAACAGCAGCATCAGGGTGTGTTGCGCCACGGATGGTGTGCCATAGCCTTGGCAGTTACACACGGTAACGCCGTGTTCGCGAGCAGCATTCAAGTCGATGTTGTTGGTGCCGGTGGCGGTCACCAGCACCAGCTTCAGTTCCGGGCAGGCGGCGAAGGTGGCGGCGTCCAGCGGCACCTTGTTGCTGATGGCGACCTGGGCACCTTGCAGGCGTGCGGCAACCTGATCCGGGGGTGTATGTGTATGCAGGGTCAGTTCGGCGAAGGCCTGGTGCAGCGGCTGCATATTCAGGTCGCCCAGATCGAGGGAGGCATGGTCGAGGAAGACGGCGCGGGCGCTGTTGCTCATTGAGCTATACCTTTTCGCAGGTGGGTCGCGGGAGTAGATTGGCGAGCCTAACAGACCTTTACCGTCGATGCGGAGCCGCCATGTACTGGAGTGAATTTCTCACCGTAGCCCTGATTCACTTGCTGGCGGTGGCCAGTCCCGGCCCGGATTTCGCCATTGTTGTGCGTGCGAGTGTTGCTCATGGGCGGCGCATCGGTGTCTGCACTGCGCTGGGGGTGGGCACCGGTATTTTGCTGCACGTGACTTATTCGCTGCTGGGTATTGGCCTGGTCGTGTCGCAGTCCATTGTGCTGTTCAATGCTCTGAAGTGGTTGGCTGCGGCCTATCTCTTGTATATCGGCTTCAAGGCGCTCAGGGCGCGTCCTGCCGATCCGGCTACTGCTGAAGTGCGGTCGGCTGGTGAGCCTCGCGGCGCACGCGGTGCCTTCGTCACCGGCTTCATTACCAATGGACTGAACCCCAAGGCCACGCTGTTCTTTCTGTCGCTATTTACCGTGGTGATCAATCCGCAGACGCCGGTTTTCATCCAGGGGGGGTATGGGGTTTATCTGGCCATGGCCACTGCTCTTTGGTTTTGCCTGGTGGCCTGGCTATTCAGTCAGCCGCGCGTGCGTGCTGGTTTTGCGCGTTTGGGGCACTGGTTCGATCGGCTGATGGGTGTCGTGTTGGTCGGTATTGGGGTGAAGCTCGCATTGAGTGAATTGCGCTAACGTAAACGGTCTTCAAGCGCTGCTCGTGTCGGCGGTAAAGAGCTCTGTAAAGCCCGTGTGTGACTGCATGCGCTGTCTCGGTCACGCAGCAAATCATCCTTTGGGATGATTCTGTCATCTGTTTGCCCCACTAGAGTCGCAGCATCTCTTTGATTACTTTCGTGCATAAGTAAGGTGATTCCATGCTGCAGACTCGCATCCTGCCTTCGGCGGCCAACGCTCATCAATCTCCTCTGCTGATCAAACGGTTGTTGTTGTCTGGTAGCCGCTATGAGAAAACCCGCGAGATCGTGTATCGCGACAAGCTGCGCTACAGCTACGTGACCTTCAATGAGCGGGTGGCGCGCCTAGCCAACGTGCTCACCGAAGCTGGTGTCAAAGCTGGCGATACCGTGGCGGTGATGGACTGGGACAGCCATCGCTATCTGGAGTGCATGTTCGCTGTGCCTATGCTGGGGGCGGTGTTGCACACCATCAATATTCGCCTGTCGCCGGAACAGATTCTCTACACTATGAACCATGCCGACGATCGCTTCGTGCTGGTTAATAGTGATTTTCTGGCTCTTTATCAGGGGATTGCTGCACAGTTAACGACTGTGGAGAAAACGCTCTTGCTCACGGATGCCGAAGACAAGAGCGCCGACCTGCCGAATTTGATTGGCGAATATGAAAGCTTGCTGGCGAGCGCCAGCCCCAGCTATGACTTCGCTGATTTCGACGAGAATTCGGTGGCCACTACCTTCTATACCACTGGCACCACCGGCAATCCCAAAGGGGTGTTCTTCACGCATCGACAGCTGGTGCTGCATACCTTGTCGATGGCTACTGCCATCGGCTCTCTGGATAGCATCCGTTTACTCGGTAACGACGATGTCTATATGCCGATTACGCCTATGTTCCACGTCCATGCCTGGGGCGTGCCGTATGTAGCGACCATGCTTGGGATCAAGCAGGTTTATCCGGGGCGTTATGAGCCGGACTTTCTCGTCCACCTGATCAAGACGGAAAAGGCTACGTTCTCTCACTGCGTCCCCACCATTCTGCAGATGGTGCTCAATGCGCCGAGTGCGCAGGGGCACGATTTTGACGGTATGAAGGTCATCATCGGCGGGAGTGCGCTCAATCGCGCGCTCTATGAAACGGCTAAGGCGCGTGGCATCCAGCTCACTACGGCTTACGGTATGTCTGAAACCTGCCCGCTGATTTCCTGCGGCTACCTCAATGAGGAACTGCGCAAGGGGAATGAGGACGAGTGCATCACGTACCGCATCAAGGCAGGCATCCCGGTGCCGCTGGCCGAGGCGGCAGTCATGGATGATGAGGGCCGGTTGCTGCCGAACGATGGCGAATCGCAAGGCGAGTTGGTTTTGCGTACGCCCTGGCTCACCCAGGGCTACTTCCGTGAACCGCAAAAGAGCGAGGAGCTCTGGACGCACGGCTGGCTGCATACGGGGGATGTCGCGACTATCGACGATATGGGGTTCATCGAGATACGTGACCGCATCAAGGACGTGATCAAAACCGGGGGGGAGTGGATTTCTTCACTGGAACTGGAGGATCTGATCAGCCGCCATCCTGCCGTGCGTGAGGTGGCGGTTGTGGGGGTGCCGGATCCGCAGTGGGGTGAGCGTCCATTTGCGCTTCTGGTCACGCGTGACGGACAGGCGCTGGATGCCAAAGGGGTGAAGGAACACTTAAAGCCGTTTATCGAGCAAGGTCATATCAATAAGTGGGCTATTCCCAACCAGATCGCGCTTGTTACTGAAATTCCCAAGACCAGTGTTGGCAAGCTGGACAAGAAGCGTATTCGCCTGGATATCGCTCAATGGCAGGAGGCCGGGAGCGCTTTCCTCTCCACTTTGTGAGGGGCGTTCAGGATGGGCGTCGGATGAAATGGCCTGCTCAAACAAGCGCTTGGCTTGCTAATTGGCGTATCCCATCCATGCTTGACTGACCGCAGGTGCTTAAACCTGAGAGTCAGAAGTGTCGGAGGGTTGCAAATCACTCTTTCGAGGGATCAAGCAGGGCGACCCACTGGCTATAGTCAAAGCATTAATAACAAAAACACATGGAGTCGCGTCGATGACAATAAAAACAACACTGCGCTGGCGCCTGGCAAAGCTGCCGCTGGCCGTTAGCCTCGCATCTACCCTTGCCGCCCCGGCATTCGGCGTTACGTTCAACATCGGTGAAATCGAAGGACAGTTCGATTCTTCGCTTTCTGTAGGGGCCAGTTGGTCTGTGCGTGGCGCCGATCCTGACTTGGTTGGCACGGTCAATGGTGGGAATGCCTCTTCATCGACAAGCGACGATAACCGCCTGAACTTCAAAAAGGGCGAGACATTCTCCAAGATTTTCAAAGGCATTCACGACCTCGAACTGAAGTATCGCGACACCGGCGTATTCGTTCGAGGCAAATATTGGTACGACTTCGAGCTGAAGGATGAAGGTCGCTTGTTCAAGGACGTAAGCGACAGCAACCGCAAGGAGGGCGCCCAATCATCCGGGGCGGAAATTCTCGATGCATTCGTCTACCACAACTACACCATTGGCGATATGCCGGGCAGCGTGCGCCTGGGCAAGCAGGTAGTTAGCTGGGGTGAGAGTACCTTTATCGGTAATAGCATCAACTCGATCAACCCGATCGATGCTGCCGCATTCCGCCGCCCGGGTGCAGAAATCAAGGAAGGGCTCATCCCGGTCAACATGTTTTATGTCTCCCAAAGTCTGACCGATAGCCTGTCTATGGAGGCGTTCTATCAGCTCGAATGGGATCAGACCGTTGCGGACAACTGCGGCACCTTCTTTTCTACATCCGATGTGATCGCCGATGGCTGTGACAACAACCTCACCGTTCCTGGTGCCACTACACCTGCTGCCGTTGCAAACCTGCGAGCACTGCAGCCGATTGCCGCGGCCACCGGCGCCGGCTTTGATGTCGAGGATGAAGGGGTTGTCGTGCGGCGTGGCGGTGATCGCGACGCGCGCGATAGCGGTCAGTACGGCTTTGCTTTGCGTTGGCTTGGGGATAATACGGAGTACGGCGCGTATTTCATGAATTACCACAGCCGTACACCGTTCTTTAACACCAAAACCGCTGATGCTGCTGTCTTAGGTGGGTTGGCCGCTACAGCCGGTAACCTGAGTAACCCCGCTACCACGGCTGGTGCCTTGTGTGCGGCGTTTGGTGGGTTCCCTGCGTGTGCTGGCAACCCTGCATTTGCGGCTGCTGCAGGCGGTTTGGCACCTGCAGCGGCATTGGGTAATGGTGAGTACTTCCTGAGCTATCCCGAGGACATCCGCCTCTATGGCCTGAGTTTCTCTACCGTACTGCCCACCGGGACTTCGTGGTCGGGTGAAGTGAGCTATCGCCCTAACGCACCTATCCAAATCAACAGCACCGCGCTTAATACTGCACTGGTGAACCCGCTCACTGGCGGGGCGTCGGAGCCGACCATCACAACCAGCCCAGGTGCCGAGAACAAGGGCTACCGGCGCAAGGAACTGACACAGGTACAAACCACGCTGACCCACTTCTTCGATCAGGTGTTGGGTGCTAGCCGACTGACGCTGGTTGGCGAGCTTGGGGTGGCCTATATCGGTGGTTTGGAGCGCCGCTCAGACTTGCAGTATGGCCGTGACTCTATCTACGGGCCTTACAGCGCCAGCAATAATGATGGCTTCGTCACCTCGACCTCATGGGGTTACCGCACCAGGGCGATTCTGGAGTACCCGGACGTATTCGCTGGCGTGAACTTGCGCCCCAGTCTTTCCTGGTCGCATGACGTCGATGGTTACGGCCCCAATGGTCTGTTCAATGAGGGCTCCAAGGCCGTTAGCCTGGGGCTCAACGCCGAATATCAAAACAGCTATACGGTCGATTTGTCCTATACCGACTTCTTTGGTGGTGACTACAACACGGCGATTGATCGCGACTTCGTTGCGCTCAGCTTTGGTGTGAACTTCTAAGTCGTCAGGAATTCGAGGAATGAGCATGCACATGAAAACAACAAAAACACTGTGGCAAAGTGGCGCCTTGGTACTATCTCTTCTGGCCTCCAGCGTCATGGCTGCGGTTTCGCCGGATGAAGCGGCCAAGCTGGGCAAGACGCTGACGCCGCTGGGTGCTGAGATGGCGGGTAATGCCGATGGCACGATCCCCGCCTGGACGGGCGGCCTGCCTGTCGATGCCGGTACCGTTGACAGCCGCGGCTTCTTGTCCGATCCGTTCGCCAAGGAACAGCCGCTATTTACCATCACTGCGCAGAACGTCGATCAGTACAAGGACAAGCTGACGCCCGGCCAGCAGGCGATGTTCAAGCGCTATCCAGACACCTACAAGATGCCGGTCTACCCGACCCATCGTTCGGCCACCTTACCAGCGCAGGTATTTGAGGCGACCAAGCAAAATGCGCTCAATACCAGGCTCGTGGAAGGGGGCAACGGCCTGGAGAACTTCTCGAAGGCCAACCCTTTCCCGATACCGCAAAACGGCCTTGAGGTGATCTGGAACCATATCACTCGCTACCGTGGTGGCAGTGTTCGGCGTTTGGTCACTCAGGCCACGCCGCAAACCAATGGCTCCTTTTCATTGGTATACCTTCAGGATGAGTTCGTTTTCCGCGATGCGATGACCGACTATGACCCAAGCAAGGAGAGCAACATTCTCTTCTACTTCAAGCAGCGTGTAACTGCGCCATCGCGCTTGGCGGGTAACGTGTTGCTGGTGCACGAGACGTTGAACCAAGTGAAGGAACCGCGTTTGGCGTGGCAGTACAACGCCGGTCAGCGTCGTGTGCGACGTGCACCGCAGGTGTCCTACGACGGTCCCGGTACAGCCGCCGATGGTCTGCGTACATCGGACAACTTGGATATGTACAACGGCGCGCCGGATCGTTACGACTGGAAGCTCGAGGGCAAGAAGGAAATCTACATCCCCTACAACTCCTACAAGCTCGATGCACCAGACCTGAAGTATTCCGACATCATCAAAGCCGGTCACATCAATCAGGATCTGACGCGCTACGAGCTGCACCGCGTCTGGCACGTGACAGCAACCCTGAAAGCGGGTGAGCGCCACATTTACGCCAAGCGCGACTTCTATATCGACGAGGATACCTGGCAAGCGTCCCTGATCGACCACTACGATGGTCGTGGCACTCTGTGGCGCGTGTCTGAGGCCCATGCCCAGTACTACTACGACAAGCATGTGCCTTGGTACACCCTGGAGGCCATACACGACCTGCTGTCTGGGCGCTACCTGGCGTTGGGCATGAAGAACGAGGAGAAACAGTCCTATGACTTCAACTTCAAAGCCTCCAGTAGCGATTACACCCCCGCAGCGCTGCGCCAGGCAGGTGTTCGTTAACCACTAGTCGCTAAGTCATATGACAGAGCCGGCCTTGCGCCGGCTTTTTCGTTACCGACTGTAGCGGAACCTTCAAATGACGCGTGCAAGTCGCTAGGCTGGAGTCAGGTCGCACCTGACTACAACATATACAAGAATCAGCCGATGACAGACCTTTCACGCTTGCCTGGACTCCCATATTCCCCGGCCACGCCGCTGGAGGCGCGATTCTATCGTCCGCCTTTGCCTGCCGGTTACGTGCCGCGGCCTCGCTTGTGTGAGCGCCTTGCGGCTGGTTTGCAGGGACGTCTGTTGCTGGTCTGTGCGCCAGCCGGGTTTGGCAAAAGCTCATTGGCCATCGAGTTCTGCGAGCATCTTCCCCATCACTGGCATAGCCTCTGGCTGGGCCTGAGCGAGCGTGAGCGCGATCCTGGGCGTTTCCTTGAGCGCTTGCTGTTGGGATTACAGCAGCTCTACCCAGGGCTGGGGGGCGAGGCGCTGGGGCTACTGAAAATGCGCCAGCGGCATCAGCCGTTCGCCTTCGAGCAGTGGCTCGACGGCCTGCTGGACGAACTGGCCCAGGTTCAGGATGACACTCAACCTCTGCTGCTGGTGCTTGATGACTACCATCTGGCGCAGGGCGCCGTACTGGATCGCAGTCTGCAGTTTCTCCTCAACCACTTGCCGCCAGGCATTGTCGTACTGGTGACCAGCCGTCAGCGACCGGACTGGCACCTGGCGCGCCTGCGTCTGTCGCGGCAATTGCTGGAACTTAGCGAGCAGGACTTACGCTTGACCCGTGATGAGTTGAGCGCCTTGCTGGCCAGTCAGGGGGCGTGTTTCGAACGGCAACAGGTCGCCGCCATCCTGCAGCATAGTGAGGGCTGGGTGGCGGGGTTGCGTCTCTGGCTACTGGCGCGTGATGACTGTTCGAGCGCTTCTTGTGAGCCGATGCCGCTGCATGGTGGCGAGGGTCTGATTCGCGATTATTTGCTTGAAGAAGTCATCGAGCGCCAGCCGAGCGACGTGCAGCAGTTCCTGTTGGATACGGCCTGTCTGGAGCGCTTCTGCGCTGAACTGTGCGATGCCGTACGTGACAGCCATGACAGTGCGGCGATCATTCGTCAGCTTCAGGCTAATCAGGTATTCCTTGTCCCGCTGGATGAGCAGGGACGCTGGTTTCGCTATCACCACCTGTTCTCCGATTTGCTCAACGCGCGCCAGCATGAGGCCACCGGACATGGCCGCGCAGGTGCACATCTGCGAGCTTGTCGCTGGTTCGCGGCTCAGGGGCTGCTCGATGCATCGATAGAGCAGGCGTTGTTGGCTGGGCAGACCGACGTGGCTGCTAGCCTGGTGCAGAGCTTGTCCGAAGAGCAGCTATTGGCCGAGCAAAACATTGCCATGCTGCTGCGTTGGAAAACCAACCTGCCGGACAGCCTGCTGGCCAGTTCGCCGCGGTTGATCTTGCTCTATGGCTGGGCGTTGGCCCTGGCTTGCCAGTTGGATGCTGCGCAGGAGCTGCTCGATCAGCTCGGGCGCTTCCTGCCTGCCGCCGATCCCATGACGCAGCGCAGCCTGCTGGCGCAGTGGCAGGCGCTGGACGGCATGATCGCGCGCGGGCGCGGCGAGGGTGAGCGTGCCGAACGGCAGGCCAGTGAGGCGCTGTCGGGTTTGACTAGCGATCGCTATGGGCCGCTTTTCATGTGCTTGGCCAACCTGGCTAATCTGGCTGTGGTGCGTGCAGACCTGTGGCGTGCTCGTGGGCTTAATCGTGATGCTCTGGAGCTGGCGCAGCGTGTCGGTAACCCGTTGTTCGAGGCTATTGCCCGTTACGAACGAGCACGGGTTCTGCAGGCGCGGGGCGAAGTGCAGCGCGCTCTGGATGAGGTGCATCAGGGCCTGCATGGCCTGCGAGGGCTATCGGCTCAGCGCAGTTACTCGGTACGGGCGCGTTTGCAGATCTATGAGGGGTATCTGCATAGTCTTTGCCTGCAGTCTGACGCTGCCCGTGAACACCTGCAGCGAGGCGTTGCTGAAGCCCGGAGCTGTCGCGATGTCGGCGTGTTGATGGGCTACTGTGTGATGGCCAGCTTGGAAGGCCGCAACGGGCGTAGCGCCGAAGCATTTGCGTTGTTGGGAGAGGTGGAGCGGCTGATGCACGTATGGGATGTCCCGGCGATCTACTATCTGGCCATGGTCACCTTGATCAAGTGCGAGTTGTGGTTACGCCAGGGGCAGGTTGAGCTGGCAGCCGCGTGGCTACCGCAACTAGAGGCTACCTACGGTGCCCAGGGGCGTACCACCGCGCCGGAGTTTCACCCGCAATTGGTTCTGCATATCGAATTACAAGTCGCGGCGCTGGAGCGCCTGCAGGGTGATCTGGGGGCTGCTGAGCGACGCTTGCGCGCCCTGGTGCAGCATGCTCAGCCTATGGGCGGGCAGTTGGTCGGCATGATGGCGCAAGGACAACTGGCGTTGTTGCTGCACCAAACCGGTAATGCCCGTGAGGCGCAGCATTACCTCGGCGCCTGCCTGGAGTCTGCCCAAGGTGGAGCTTTGCTGCCGTTCGAAGAGTTGCTGCAACACCAGCCGCACTGGTTGGCAAGCCAGTTGCGCGAGCATCCGCCAGGGCCTGTGCGAGATGCCTTATTGGCGCGTCTGCCGTGTGAGGCAACACCTGAGCATGCCTCGGAGGTGAGCGCCCCGGCCGAGAAGCTCAGTAGCCGTGAGCTGGCCGTATTGCAGTTGATTGCACGCGGTTGCTCGAATCAGCAGATCAGCGAGCGCCTGTTCATCTCGCTGCATACGGTCAAGACTCACGCACGCCACATCAATAGCAAGCTAGGGGTGGAGCGGCGCACCCAGGCTGTTGCCCGTGCCAAGGTGCTTGGGCTGCTGGAGTGAATCCAGAGTCATCCCGATGCTTATCTCGCGCCGAGTTGTTGAACGTCAATGTCGGCAGGCGTCATCCTTGACGCCCAGAATGCACCTGCTGATGAGATGGGCCGTATCTGTGCCGCGTCTTGGTGCGACAGCTTTTTCGAGGAATACCCAATGCAAGCCGCAAAACCCGCGCTAATTCGTGAAACATTCCCTGTCGGGCCTTTGCAGTGCAACTGCACCATTATTGGTGACCCGCTTACCAAGGCCGCTATCGTGGTTGATCCTGGCGGTAATCCAGATTTGATCATGGCGCGGCTGGAGGCTCACGGGTTGAAGGTGGTGAGCATCATTCACACCCACGCGCATCTGGATCATTTTCTTGCCTCCGGGCAAATGAAAGAGAAGACCGGTGCAACACTGCACCTGCACAAGGATGACCAGTTTCTTTGGGACAATCTGGAAATGCAGTGCAGCATGTTTGGTGTGCCTTACACGCCAGTGCCTGCGCCGGATCGTTGGCTGGCCGATGATGAAGAGCTGGCGTGTGGATGTGGCGTGGCGTTGCATACCCCTGGCCATACGCCCGGTTCGATGAGTTTCTGGTTTGCCGAGGCTAAGCTGTTGATTGCCGGTGACACCTTGTTCCGTCGCGGTATTGGTCGTACGGACTTGTGGGGCGGGGACTACGCAACCATCGAGCGATCGATCAAGCAGCGTCTTTATCGCCTCGACGAGGACGCCACTGTGGTAACCGGTCATGGGCCTGACACGCGACTGGGTGATGAAATGCGCGAGAACCCTTTTATTCGGGCCTGACGCGGCACTAAACGTCAGGGGCGCGTTCAAAAGGCCATTATTCCGTCGCCACCTCGAGATGCTGATATGTTTCGTTTGAGTTTCATCGCTCTGTGCGCGTCCGCGCTGTTGATCTCCGGTTGTGCTTCGCAGAATCCTTATGACCAGAGTGGGCCAACGTCCAACCGAACTGCCACTTACGGCGGGCTCGGTGCATTGGCTGGTGCCGCCGCTGGCGCACTGATCAATCATGACAACCGTGGCAAGGGCGCCTTGATCGGTGCAGCGGTGGCTGGCGCCGCTGCGGCGGGTTATGGCTACTACGCCGATAAACAAGAAGCGGAGCTGCGCCGTAGCATGCAGGGTACCGGCGTTGAGGTGCAGCGCCAGGGCGATGTGATCCAGTTGGTCATGCCTGGCAACATCACCTTCGCGACTGACTCGGCGCAGATATCCAGTAGTTTCTACAAGCCGCTGAACGATTTGGCTAATTCCTTGCGCCAATACAACCAGAACAGCATCGAGGTGGTTGGCCATACGGACAGCACGGGCTCGCATGCCTACAACATGGATTTGTCTCAGCGCCGTGCGCAGGGTGTTGCCGATTATCTGCTGGCCCAGGGGGTTGATCCGAGTCGTATGAGTACCCGTGGTATGGGGCCGGATCAGCCGGTGGCGAGTAACGATACGGTGGATGGGCGGGCACAAAATCGCCGTGTTGAGGTGACGCTACGACCTCTGCCTGGCGTGCAGTGATTACCAGCAGTCAGTTTGCTTTACCTGCATGGGCTAGACTTATTGGGAACTTCGAGCTTCAGTCTTGGCTCGAAGTCATCGGCTTATTGCCTGAAATCCCAAGCATTTTAAGGACATTCCCATGAAGATCTGGCGTAATCTGGCTGCAGCAACTGCAGTCATGGCCGTGCTGGTCGGCTGCACCACCAACCCCTACACCGGTGAAAGTCAGGCGGGCAAAGCCGGTATCTATGGTGGTATCGGCGCAGCGACTGGAGCCGTGATAGGGGCCGCCACCTCGAGTAAGAAGGATCGCGCCAAAGGCGCCTTGATTGGTGCTGCCGTCGGTGGCGCTGCCGGTGGCGGATATGGCTATTACGTCGACACTCAGGAAGCCAAATTGCGCCAGACCTTGCAAGGCACAGGCGTGCAGGTTCAGCGCAACGGTAATGATCTGAAGTTGATCATGCCTGGCAATATCACCTTCGCCAGCAATTCGGCGGATATTTCCAGCAGCTTCTACCCGACGCTCAACTCGCTGGTGTTGGTGTTCAAGGAGTTCGACAAGAACGGCGTGAACATCGTTGGTCATACCGATAGCACCGGCTCGCAAGCGCTCAATGAAAGCTTGTCGCAGCGTCGTGCTCAGAGTGTTGCTGATTACCTGAGCGGCAACGGGGTTCCTGCCCAACGTATTTCAGCTTATGGCGCTGCCTCCAGCCAGCCTATCGCCAGTAATGCCACGGACGCTGGCCGTGCGCAGAATCGCCGCGTCGAAATCAACTTGCGCCCACTCTGAGCCTTGCTCAAGCCTCCGTAACTCGGAGGCTTTCCAGCCGTCTGTCGTATCTCTTCTGGCAAAAGGCCAGTCATCGAAAACCTGACTAGACTACCCGTAGTGGTTTTGTGACGTTCGTGCACGATTGCTGCGCGATGGTTTTGGATGACCGAGGGACGATGAATGGACGACCGCGTAGTCCAGCCCCCCAAACCTTGGCTGCCCGTTGCGGTGGCGCTTGCGCTCATGTTGATCTTGGGTGGGTTGTTGTTCTGGCAGAGCCAGGCTGCTTATCAGCGCCTGATCGAGGATCGCCAGCACCGTTTTCAGCTTGAGGCCAGTGATATTGGCTTGCGTGTTCTAGCGCGAATGCAGGCCTATGAGATGGTGCTGCGTGGCGTATCCGGGCTGATGGTTGGCAGCAATGAGCTCTCGCCTGCTGAGTGGGATCGGGCGCTCGATCAGTTGCAATTGCAGGATCGTTATCCCGGTATTCAGGCCGTTGCTTGGTCTCGTTATATCCGTGCCAGCGAGTTCGAGACGTTTCGCGACGAGATGCAGGCGCGCCATCTTGCGGGCTTTCAGTTGTTTCCCGAGGATGCCCACCCACCCCACCTGTTTGTCGGTTACATCAGTCCATTGGACTGGCGTAACCGCCGTGCGCTTGGTTTCGACATGCTCAGTGAGAGCGTACGCAAAGCCACCATTGAACGGGCCATCGAGACGGGAGACGCCAGCCTTAGCCCTCCGGTTGTGCTGCGCCAGGAAACCGAGGTGAATCCCCAGCATGGGCTATTACTCTTTTTGCCTGTGTTTCGCGCTGGGATGCCGTTAAATACGGTCGAGCAACGCCGCGATGCTCTGATTGGCATGGTACATGGCGCCTTTCGCAGTAATGACTTGATCGACGGGATTCTTGGCCAGCAGAACCGCAAGTTCGAGGTCTCTCTACGGGATTTGCAGTCAGTCGACAGCCCTTTGCTGAACATGGGGCGAGCCAGCGGCTCCGCTTCGCCATTGTTCGTCAGCTATCAGGAGCTTTCGCTCTATGGTCGAACATGGGGGCTGGATGTGGTGGGTACGCTTGAGTATGAGCATGCCGCGTTGAGCCAGGACGTTAGTTCGGTCAACCTTTGGGTTGGGCTGCTGGCTAGTTTCTTGTTGGCCTTGATGGTTGGTGGGTACATCTTTCAGCGTGCGCGCAAGCAGCATGCAAGCCAGCTTGTAACCGAGGCGTTGCAGGAGCGCGAGGAGCGCTTCCGAATGTTGATCGAGCGTTTGCCGGTGGCGACCCTGCTGTGCAACGACGCCGGACGTATCGAAATCGCCAATCGCAGTGCGGCGGAATTGCTTGATTGCCCCGTGCAGGGCCTGATTGGGGAATCGGTGCAGCGCGTGCTGCCGGGTGTCGAGTCAGCCAGTGACTTGCACCAGTTGAGTGAAACTGAGGAACGAGTGGTTCGCACCCTGCGCGGTGACAGCATTCCCGTCACGCTCAGTATTAGCAGTCTGCATGAGGGCAATGGCTGCCTGCTCAACCTGGTCGATCTGCGCGCGCGCAAGGTCGCTGAAGAGCGCTTTCGTCTGGTGGTTGAGGCCTCGCCTAATGCCATTGTGTTGGTCGATGGCTTGGGGCGGATCGCCATGGTCAACCGCCAGACCGAGCAGATGTTCGGTTACGAGCGTCAGGCTCTGCTGGGTGAACCGGTCGAGCTGCTTTTGCCGAGCGCGCAGCGTGGCAGCCACGTCGGGCTACGTCGGGGGTATCAGGCCATGCCCGAGCCGCGGCGTATGGGCGGCAACCGCGAACTGTTCGGCCAGCACCGCGATGGGCGCATGATCCCATTGGAGGTGGGCCTTTCGCCCATTCGTAGTGGCGATGAAAACTTGGTGCAGGCGGTGATCATCGACATCAGCGAGCGCAAGGCTGCCGAGCAGAAATTGCGTGAGCAGGCTGAGCAACTGTTGCTCGCCAATCGCTATAAATCGGAATTTCTCGCCAACATGTCGCATGAGTTGCGTACGCCGCTCAACAGCATTCTTATCCTCAGCGACCAATTGCGGCAAAACCTGGCTGGCAACCTAACGGAAAAGCAAACCAAGCATGCCGACATCGTGCACCGGGCTGGCAGCGATCTGCTGCAGTTGATCAACGATGTGCTTGACCTGTCCAAGGTCGAGTCTGGACGTGTGCAGCTCAAGCTGGAGCCGGTCAATATTCAGGATGTGCTAATCGAGTTGGATGCCAGTCTGCGGCCTATGGCTGAACTCAAGGGGTTGCGTTTGCACACCCAATTGGAGGCAGGTACGCCGAGGGTGGTGCACACCGATCGTGTGCGTTTGCACCAGATCTTGCGCAACTTGCTATCCAATGCCTTGAAATTTACTGACCAGGGCGAGGTTACGCTCACCGTCGGATGCCAGGAAAAGCTCGAAGATGGACGCGAGCTGCTGTGCTTCAGTGTTCGTGATACCGGTATCGGTATCGATCCGTCTCAGCATGAACTGGTGTTCCAAGCCTTCCAGCAGATTGATGGCTCTACCAGTCGCCGTTTCGGTGGTACTGGCCTGGGGTTGGCCATTACGCGTCAACTGGTGTTGGCGCTCGATGGCGATATCAGTTTGCAAAGCCTGCCGGGGCAGGGTGCGACGTTCACTGTTCGACTACCGGTGCAGACCGTGCCGAACGTCGCCGATGCCCCTGTTGAGGGCCCGCTCAGGGCTGGTGAGGGGCCGCCGTTATTGATCGTCGAGGACGATATCAACTTTGCGGCAGTGATGACTGAAGAGGCTCACGCTCATGGTTTCTCCAGTGTTCACTGCCGCACCGGGCTGCAGGCTCTGGGACTGCTGCAGCATGAGGCCTTCAATGCCGTGATTCTCGACATTTTGCTGCCGGATATCAGCGGCTGGCAGTTGTTCAGACGTTTGCGTTCGCAGCCCAGCCATCGCCATACGCCGGTGCACATCATTTCTTGCGTGCCTGAGCCCGCGGGCTGGAACGACGATGGTACGCGCTATCTGGTCAAGCCTATTGGCCGCGATGAGCTGGAGCAGGTATTTCTCGAACTGCAGCACGAGCAGCGGGCTGATAAGCGCCTGTTGTTGGTGGAGGACGTTGAGGTTGAGCGTGAGCACTATCGTGAGGAGCTTGCACGCTTGGGCTTCGAGGTCATGGCTTGTGCGAGTGCCGAAGAGGCTTGCACGGCTTATGCGCAGGGGGATTTCTGCGCACTGGTGATTGACCTGGATTTGCCCGAGCAGGATGGTTTCGTCTTGCTTGAGCGCCTCAGTCATATCCGTACGCTGCAGGGCACGCGAGTGGTCATCAACACCGGGGTGGATGTCACTCAGCAGGCCCGGCAGCTTCTGCGCCGCTACAGTGCCGTGGTCGTTCGCAAAGAGGGTGGCGATACCGAGGCCTTGTGTCGAGCGGTGCAAGGCTTTCTCGGCGATGTGCATGCACCAGGTCGTAACGACGTGCACAACGTCTTGCACGGTCAGCGCATCCTGCTGGTAGACGACGATATACGCAATGTATATGCCCTGACGGCCTTGCTTGACGAGGCGGGTATGCGTGTCAGTTCGGCAAAGGATGGCCTTGAAGCCATCGCCGCTTTTCAGCGTGAGCCCTTCGATCTGATTTTGATGGATATGGCTATGCCAAATATGGACGGCTACACCGCGACGCGCTTGCTCAAGCAAGAGCACGGCTGCGCTATCCCGATCATCGCTCTAACGGCCCATGCCATGAAGGGCGATCGCGAGAAATGCATTACCGCGGGGGCTGATGACTACATGGCCAAACCGGTCATGCGTGATGAACTGCTGGCGCTGATGGAGCGCTGGTTAGGTATGCCGCCCGCAGCAGCAGGCAACGATGATCTAACCTGAATGCAGAGGCCGCCCGTATAAGGGCAGAGGGATAGAGGAGCGATAATGGCCCAGGCGCAAAGCAAGACCTCCGCCGTAGCCGCCAAGCAAATTCTGCTGGTGGTCGATGATCGTGCTGAAAATCTAGAAGCCATGCAGGCGTTGCTGGAGGACGGCGATTGGCAGTTGCGTTGTGCCAATTCCGGCGAGGAGGCGCTGCGTTGCCTGCTGGAAGAGGATGTTGGGCTGGTGTTGTTGGATGTGCAGATGCCGGGCATGGACGGATTCGAGGTGGCGCGGCTGATGCGTGGCAATCCACGTACACGGCTGACGCCGATCATCTTCGTTTCGGCGATCGCCCAGACGCATGATGCTGTGTTGCGTGGCTACAGCACTGGCGCGGTGGATTTTGTACTCAAACCGTTCGACTCGTCGGTGTTGCGCCATAAGATTCAAAGTCTGCTTGAGCATGAGCGCGATCGCAGTGAGCTGCAGTATCTCGCCCATCAACTCGATCGTGCGCGGGCCTTCAACGCCTCGGTGTTGGCCAATGCGGCTGAAGGCATTCTGGTGGTTGCAGAAGACGGTGTCATTCAGTTCGCCAACCCTGCCATGGCGCGAATGCTTGAGGGCGAGGTTGCCGATCTGGAAGGCTCCCAGTTGTTGTCGTTTCTCAAGGAGCCAGTGTTCGAGGGCGGCTGGCAGCAGTCGGAGTTTTATCAGCACTTCAAGCGCGCAGAGACTTACCGAATACACGAAGCCGCGTTGCGCACGTTCAAGGGTGGTTGTTTGCCGGTGGCGTTGTCCAGCTCACCGCTGCCGCGCCAGCAGCAGGCCATGGTGGTCATTGCGTTGGATATGTCCGTCGTGCGTAACCTGCATGCTCAGCTTGAGTCGCAGGCGGTTACCGATTCGCTGACCGGCCTGCTCAATCGGCGTGGCTTTCATCAGGCATTGGAATCGGCACTGGCGCGCATTGAACGCAATGGTCAGCGCCTGGCCGTGTTGTATCTGGATTTGGACGGTTTCAAGCGCATCAACGATTCCCTCGGCCACGATTTTGGCGATCAGTTGCTGCGTCGAGTGGGGGAGCAGCTCAAAGCCTGTTTGCGCCCCTACGACAGCCTGGCGCGCATCGGAGGCGATGAATTTACTGCCTTGCTGGACAATCTCGGTCACCCGGAGGATGCCGCCAAGATTGCCGAGAAACTCATCGAGCTGATTTCGATACGGCATAACCTCGACGGCGTTGACTTCACCTTGGGGGCCAGCGTCGGGATCGCCTGTTTCCCCGAGTGCGGGCAGAGTGTCGAAGGCTTGTTGCGGGCCGCTGACATGGCCATGTACGAGGCCAAACGGGCCGGGCGGCAGCAATATCGCTTCTTCTCGCCGGAGATGAATGGCCGTGCGCGCTCACGGCTGATGCTCGAAGAGAGCTTGCGTCACGCCATCGAAAATGATGATTTCGTCTTGGTTTACCAGCCACAGGTGTATCTCGGCAGTGGGCGTCTGCGTGGGTTTGAGGCATTGCTGCGTTGGCAGCACAAGGTGGCCGGCATGGTGGCGCCTAATGTGTTCATTCCTCTGCTTGAAGAAACACGCCTGATCAATCGCCTGGGCGAGTGGATTTTCCGCGAGGGGGCGGGGCAATTGCTGGATTTTCGGGCTCAGTTTGGCCCCGACGTGGTGTTGAGTCTGAACGTCAGCCCGGTGCAGTTCGGAATGCCGCAACTGGTGCCGGATCTGCAGCGCGTGCTAGAGCACTTTGGCCTGAAACCTAGCCAGTTGGAGGTTGAGGTTACCGAGAGTGCATTGATGCAGGATCTACAACTGACGCAGTCACAGTTGCGCCACCTGCGTGAACTTGGAGTGAAGGTCGCCATCGATGATTTTGGAACGGGTTATTCGTCGCTGGCCTACTTGCGCCATTTCGAACTCGACACCCTGAAGATAGATCGGCTGTTTATCGCCAATATGCTCGATTCGCCACGCGATGCCGCTGTGGTCAGCACCATCATCGATCTGGGCCATCATCTGGGCCTGGAGGTTATCGCCGAGGGTGTTGAAACCCAGGCCCAGCGCGAATGGCTGACTCAGCATCAGTGCTCGGTGATGCAGGGCTTTCTGGTCGCGCCGGGCATTGCTGCACAGGAGGCCCTGCAGGTACCGACGGTGCTGGACTGGAACGGCCTGCCATTGCCGAGGTCCGGCAAGTCGACCTGATACCTGAGCCTTGAGTGGCTTAGGCGCTGCGCTGCATGGCTTGCAGCTCGGCATCCTTGTCTTGCCAGAGCTGGTTGACCCAGGCCTGAAATGCCTGTTTGTAGGCCTCGTCCTGGTCGTAGTTACGACCGATGAAGTCTCTCGGGATATCCACCTGCTTGAAGCGCATCTGCACCGCATCTAGTCGGCCGCAGAGCAGATCCCAAAAGCCGGGGATGCCATGCGGGTAGTGGATGGTGACATTGACGATGCTATGCAACTGTTCGCCCATGGCATCGAGGACGAAGGCAATGCCGCCAGCCTTGGGCTTGAGCAGATGCTTGAAAGGCGATTGTTGTTGCGCATGCTTGGCGGCTGTCAGACGGGTGCCTTCCAGAAAGTTGAATACCGCGACCGGATTGGTCTTGTAGCGGGCGCAAGCCTTGCGCGTGGTGGCCAGATCCTGCCCGCGTTTCTCCGGGTACTTGGCCAGGTACTCCTTGCTGAAGCGCTTCATGAACGGAAATTCCAGCGCCCACCAGCACAGGCCGATCACCGGCACCCAGATCAGCTCCTGCTTGAGGAAGAATTTCAGCAATGGCATGCGTCGATTCAATTGGTACTGCAGCACGAGGATGTCCACCCAGCTCTGGTGGTTGCTGGTGACCAGATAGGAGTGCCGGGTATCGAAGCGTTCGAGCCCCTGTACGTCCCATTCGATGCGGCCGACCAGGCGCATCCAGAATTTGTTGAAGCCAATCCAGCTCTCGGCGATGCC
Organism: Pseudomonas sp. 8Z; assembly: GCF_902506535.1. Lineage (GTDB taxonomy): Bacteria > Pseudomonadota > Gammaproteobacteria > Pseudomonadales > Pseudomonadaceae > Aquipseudomonas. Next base: position 1,376,705 of record NZ_LR733827.1, on the reverse strand, counting down.
ATGCATGAGAAAGCGCAGTGCGCGCTGAATCGGTGCGAATGGCAGTAAGAGTTTGAGCAGGGCGATGGTGAACAGTGGCCAGCACCAAAATAGCGTATTGAGTGCCAGCATCAGGCTTGCGAACAGGCCGCGCAGCGGGGCAGGCAGGAAGTGCAGCATCGGACGAACATCTCCAGGGAGGTGGCGCGCCCAGGCGTTCTGAGGCCCGTGGCGCTTTGAGGTGCTGCGGCAGTCCCTGCTGCAAGCTGTTTCGGGCGCCAAGGTTAACGGTTGTGCACTGACCTGCAAGTGCCAGTATTGACCAAATAGTTTCAGCGATTGCCACCTGACGAATGCTTGATGCCGCGCCTCAGGCGGTCTTGCGCCAGATACCAGAGTCGATTGCCAGCCGACGCCAGGTTGCAGGCGTCGGCCGGTTTGGCTTCAGGCCGGCAGGTTGGCGGCCTGGATTGCCGTCAGGGCGATGGTGTAGACGATATCGTCGACCAGGGCGCCGCGTGACAGGTCGTTCACCGGTTTGCGCAGACCTTGCAGCATCGGGCCGACGCTGATGCAGTCGGCACTGCGCTGTACGGCTTTGTAGGTGGTGTTACCGGTATTCAGGTCGGGGAACACGAACACCGTGGCGCGTCCGGCCACCGGGCTGTTGGGCGCCTTCTGCCTGCCGACGCTCTCGATCGCGGCCGCGTCATATTGCAGTGGGCCGTCGAGCGGCAGATCCGGGTTCTTCCCTCGGGCAATACGGGTGGCGGCGCGGACCTTCTCCACTTCCTCGCCGCTGCCGGAGTCGCCAGTGGAATAGCTGAGCATGGCCACGCGCGGCGCGATTCCGAAAGCCTGAGCGGATGCCGCGCTTTGCAGAGCAATCTCGGCCAGTTGTTCGGCGTCAGGGTCTGGGTTCACCGCGCAATCGCCGTAGACCAGCACTTGATCTGGCAGCAGCATGAAGAACACCGACGACACCAGGTTGTAACCTGGTGCGGTCTTGATCAACTGCAGCGCCGGGCGAATGGTGTTGGCAGTGGTGTGGACGGCGCCGGACACCAGGCCATCCACCTCGTCCAGGGCGAGCATCATGGTGCCCAGGACCACGGTGTCTTCCAGTTGCGCTTCGGCCATCGGGGCGTTGAGGCCCTTGCCTTTGCGTAGTTCAACCATCGGTTCGACGTAGCGCCCGCGAATCAGATCTGGGTCGAGAATTTCCAGCCCCGGCGGTAATTCGATGCCTTGTGCACGCGCCACCGCATGCACATCGTCCGGCTTGGCCAGCAGTATGCAGCGGGCGATACCACGGGCCTGGCAGATGGCGGCGGCCTGTACGGTGCGTGGTTCGCTGCCCTCGGGCAAGACGATGCGCTTGGCGGCGGCTTTGGCCCGTTGCACCAACTGATAACGGAACGCCGGTGGTGATAGGCGCAGTTCACGTGGCGTGTCGCAGCGGTTGGCCAACCAGTCATGGTCGATGTGCCCAGCAACGAAATCGGAGACCTTCTGCGCACGCTCGCGGTCATCCACCGGGATTTCCTTGTTCATCCGGTTGAGGTTGGTGGCGGTGTCGTAGGAGCCGGTGCTTACCGTCATTACAGGCAGGCCGCTGGCTAGGGCGCCTTGGCACAGTTCCATGATGCGTGGGTCGGGGGCGAAATCGCTGCACAGCAGCAGGCCGGCCAGGGGCACGCCATTCATCGCCGCCAGGCTGGCGGAGAGGATGATGTCGTCACGGTCACCGGGTGTTACCACCAGTGTGCCGGGCTTGAGCAACTGCACGCTGTTGGCCACGGCGCGGGCGCACAGCACGATCTTGTTCATGCGCCGTTGTTCGTAGTCGCCGGCATTGAGGATGCGCGCACCGAGCAGTTCGGCGATGTCCTTGGTGCGGGGCGCGTTCAGCTCGTCGCGCCAGGGAATGCAACCGAGCAGGCGAAAGTCACCGCTCTTGAGCAGCGGCGACAGCTCGCCCAGGCGTTCGGTGAAGGCGGCGATACCGTCTTCGCTGCGCACCTTGTTGAGGATCACGCCGAGCACTTTGGGGTCTTTCGGCCCACCGAATTGCTGGGCCTGGATATCGATGCGATCCGACAGCTCGTTCAGGCTCTCGTCTTCCGGCGCGCTGACCAGAATCACGTCGGCATCCAGGCTCTTGGCCAGGTGGAAGTTGACCCGCGCGGCATAGCTGGCATGGCGAGTGGGCACCATGCCTTCGACGATGACGACGTCCTTGTCGGCGGCGGCTTGCTGGTAGAGGCTGATGATTTCCTCCAGCAATTCATCCAGTTGCCCGTCGCCGAGCATGCGTTCGACGTGGTTTAGCGACAGCGGCTTAGGCGAGTGCAAACCATGGGTGCGGGCGATCAGCTCGCTGGAGCGCTCAGGCCCGAGATCGCCAGCATGCGGTTGAGCGATGGGTTTGAAGAACCCGACCTTCAGGCCGCTACGCTCCAGTGCGCCGACCAGGCCCAGGCTGATTGAGGTCAGGCCGACACCGAAACCGGTGGGGGCGATGAAAAAGGTATGCATGGTGTCTCCCAGTTGGCGGCGTGCGCGGCACGCGCCGGTAGTCAGATGTCGAGCAAGCCCAGGGTGTCGAGGGCAATCTGCCGTTCTTCGTTGGTCGGTACGACCAGCACGCGTAGGTGACCTGCGGCGTTAATGGCACCTGCAACACCACGTATGCAGCGGGCATTGGCCTCTGCGTCGAGTTTCAGGCCGAGCAGACCGAGGTGGTCGAGGGTCTTGCTGCGAATCAGTGCCGAGTTTTCGCCGATGCCGCCAGTGAATATCAGGCCATCCAACTGCCGCAGGGCGCAGCTCATTGCCGCCAGCGATTTGGCCAGGCGGTAGCAGAACACTTCGATGGCCAGGGTGGCGCCGACATGCCCTTGCTCGCGCGCCTGTTCCAGTGTCCGCATGTCATTGGACAGACCGGACAGACCGAGCAAGCCGCTGTCTTTGTTGAGCATGGCGTCGATCTGCTCCAGGTTCCAGCCCAGGGTGCGGGCCAGGTGGCTGTGCAGGTTGGGGTCGACGTCACCGCTGCGCGTGCCCATGACCAAGCCTTCCAGTGGCGTCAGGCCCATGCTGGTGTCACGGCTGTGGCCGTTTTCTACGGCGCAGGTGGAGCTGCCATTGCCCAGGTGCGCCACCAGCCAACTGCTGGCCTCGACCGCCAGGCCACTCATCTGCGCTGCTTTATGGCTGACATAGCGATGGCTGGTGCCGTGGAACCCATAGCGGCGCACTCCGTGCTCGCGGTACAGTGCCTGCGGTACGGCGTAACGGTAGGCATGTTCGGGCAGGCTTTGGTGGAAGGCCGTATCGAACACGGCAACGTGTACCAGATCAGGGAACAGCTTCATCGCGGCCTCAATGCCCTGCAGGTTGGCGGGGTTGTGCAGGGGCGCCAAGGGGGCGATCTGGTGAATGGCTTGCAGACTGGCTGCATCCAGGCGACAGGCCCCGGAGAAGTGCTCGCCGCCATGCACTACGCGGTGGCCGATGCCATGCAGTTCCCCCGCTGCTGCCTGCTGCACGATCGGCAGCAGGTGCGCCAGCGCCTGGCGGTGGTCGGCATCTGGCAGCGCCAGGCTGTCGCGGTGTGCCTGCTGCTGCCAGTGCAGCACGGCTTCCGGGCTGCCTAGGCGTTCGGCCAGGCCGCTGAGGAGAAAGCTGTCTTGCGCTTCATTGACCAGGGCGAACTTGATCGAGGAACTGCCGCAGTTGATTACCAGGATATTGCGTGCCGGCATTTAGGCTTCCTTGTTGTCTTGAGTCTGGCGGTCATCATTGCCCTGTTTGCACCAGCCACAGGCGAAGTGGCTACCGAGTTTGGCCTGGCGTTGTCTGGCGTCGAGCACCCAGGGGCGATTCTGCCAGGGTGGCTGATGCCTGAGGTGCTGAGTATGACCGCAGGATAAGACTGCCACCCAATCGTCGTGTTCGTCCTGACGAAAATCAATGAGCCGTGCTGCCCGTTTATCCGCGCTTGGGTCGCAATCATGGCCAGCCTTGGTTAGACTTGACCGTTCATTTCTCTTTCGCAAAAGGTCTCCCCATGCTGATCGCCGCTAACAAGGCCGTCTCCATCGACTATACCCTGACCAACGATGCCGGCGAGGTGATCGACAGCTCCGCTGGCGGCGCGCCGCTGGTGTACCTGCATGGCGCTGGTAACATCATCGTCGGCCTGGAGAAAGCGCTGGTCGGCAAGCAGGCTGGTGACGAACTTGAAGTCGCCGTCGAACCCGAAGAAGCCTATGGTGAATACAGCGCTGAGCTGGTTGCCACTCTGAGCCGCGCCATGTTCGAAGGCGTCGACACCCTGGAAGTCGGCATGCAGTTCCACGCATCGGGCCCGGATGGCAGCATGCAGATCGTCACCATCCGCGATATCGACGGCGACGATGTGACCGTAGACGGCAACCACCCGCTGGCTGGCCAGCGCCTGAACTTCAAGGTCAAAGTGGTCAACGTGCGTGATGCCAGCCAGGAAGAAGTGGCCCACGGCCACATCCATGGCGAAGGTGGTCATCACCACTGATTGAGGCGAGGCGACTTGCGGTCGTTCTTTTCGAGCGAACCGCTGCTAAGCTCAATCATGCGATTAAGGCGCCCCAGGGCGCCTTTTTCATGCATTGCAACTGGCAGGGCGGCTTTGGCCTTGCTTTAGAGGAGGTTCGTCATGAGTGCCTTTCACGATCTCAATTTGCGTGCGCTGGACGGCCAGGAACTGCCGTTAGCGCCCTACAAAGGGCAAGTGGTGCTGGTGGTCAATGTCGCGTCGAAATGCGGCCTAACGCCTCAGTACGCTGGCCTGGAAAAGCTTTACCAGCAGTACAAGGGCAACGGCTTTACCGTACTGGGTGTGCCGTGCAACCAGTTCGCCGGCCAGGAACCGGGCAGTGAGGATGAGATCCGCTCGTTCTGCAGCCTCAACTATGGCGTTACCTTCCCCCTGGGAAGCAAGTTGGAGGTCAATGGCCCAGGTCGCCATCCTCTTTATCGTTTGCTGGCCGGTGAGGGTGCTGAGTTTCCGGGCGACATCACCTGGAACTTCGAGAAGTTTCTGGTCGGCCAGGACGGTCGCGTGCTGGCGCGTTTCTCCCCGCGCACCACGCCGGATGATCCGGCCGTGATCCAGGCTATCGAAAAGGCCCTCGGGCTCTGAATGCCGACAGCAGAGCCGCATCAAGACTCTGCTGCCATGGCTCCGACAGGCCCCACCCAAGCAGCAAGTGCTTGCCGGACCTGGGGCCATAGCCAGGCTTGACTTGGATCAAGTCGCGCTATCTTGAATACGGCGTAATCGTCCTTATCTAGTCTGCATCTCGGCGAGCTTCTTTTTTCGGGGAAGTTGTCCCGGCTCGCCATTCAGGAGGAAGGACATTTATGCGTATCGATCGTTTGACCAGCAAACTGCAACTTGCGCTCTCCGACGCCCAATCTCTGGCCGTGGGTATGGATCACGCCGCCATCGAACCGCTGCACCTGATGCAGGCATTGCTCGAACAGCAGGGCGGTTCTATCAAACCCCTGCTGATGCAGGTTGGCTTCGATATCAACAGCCTGCGTCAGGGCATGACTCGCGAGCTGGATCAGCTCGGCAAATTGCAGAACCCCACCGGCGACATCAATCTGTCGCAGGATCTGGCGCGCCTGCTCAACCAGGCCGACCGTCTGGCGCAGCAGAAGGGCGACCAGTTCATTTCCAGCGAACTGGTGCTGCTCGCCGCCATGGACGAGAACACCAAACTGGGCAAGCTGCTGCTCGGCCAGGGCGTATCCAGGAAAGCCCTGGAGAATGCCATCGCCAACCTGCGCGGCGGACAGGCAGTGAATGACCCCAACGTCGAGGAGTCGCGCCAGGCGCTGGACAAGTACACCGTCGACCTGACCAAGCGTGCTGAAGAAGGCAAGCTCGACCCGGTGATTGGCCGTGATGACGAGATTCGCCGCACCATCCAGGTGCTGCAGCGCCGCACCAAGAACAACCCGGTGCTGATCGGCGAGCCAGGCGTGGGCAAGACCGCCATCGCCGAGGGCCTGGCCCAGCGCATTATCAATGGCGAGGTACCTGATGGCCTCAAGGATAAGCGTCTGCTGTCGCTGGACATGGGCTCGCTGATCGCCGGCGCCAAGTTCCGTGGCGAGTTCGAGGAGCGCCTGAAGGCCGTGCTCAACGAGCTGTCCAAGCAGGAAGGGCGCATCATCCTGTTCATCGACGAGTTGCACACCATGGTCGGCGCCGGCAAGGGCGAAGGTGCCATGGACGCCGGCAACATGCTCAAACCGGCCCTGGCCCGTGGCGAGCTGCACTGCGTCGGCGCCACCACGCTGGACGAGTACCGCCAATTCATCGAGAAGGACGCCGCTCTGGAGCGCCGCTTCCAGAAGGTGCTGGTGGACGAGCCGAGCGAGGAAGACACCATCGCCATCCTGCGTGGCCTGAAAGAGCGCTACGAAGTGCACCACGGCGTGACCATCACCGACGGTGCGATCATCGCTGCAGCCAAACTCAGCCACCGCTACATCACCGACCGCCAGTTGCCGGACAAGGCTATCGACCTGATCGACGAGGCGGCCAGCCGCATCCGCATGGAGATCGATTCCAAGCCGGAAGAGCTCGATCGCCTGGATCGCCGGTTGATCCAGCTCAAGATCGAGCGCGAGGCATTGAAGAAGGAAGACGACGAGGCGACCAAGAAGCGCCTGGTCAAGCTGGAAGAAGACATCGCCAAGCTGGAGAAGGAATACGCCGACCTCGACGAAATCTGGAAGTCGGAAAAGGCCGAAGTGCAGGGTTCGGCGCAGATCCAACAACGCATCGAACAGGCCAAGACCGAGCTGGAAGCCGCGCGGCGCAAGGGTGATTTGAACCGTATGGCCGAGCTGCAGTACGGCATCATCCCCGATCTGGAGCGCAGCCTGCAGATGGTCGACCAGCACGGCAAGAGTGAGAACCAGTTGCTGCGCAACAAGGTCACCGACGAGGAAATCGCCGAGGTCGTCTCCAAGTGGACGGGCATCCCGGTGAGCAAGATGCTCGAAGGCGAGCGCGAGAAGCTGCTGAAGATGGAAGGCCTGCTGCATCAGCGCGTAATCGGTCAGGACGAGGCGGTAGTCGCCGTGGCCAACGCCGTGCGCCGCTCGCGTGCCGGGCTGGCTGATCCGAACCGGCCCAGCGGTTCGTTCCTCTTCCTCGGCCCGACCGGCGTGGGCAAGACCGAGCTGTGCAAGGCGCTGGCCGAGTTCCTCTTCGACACCGAAGAGGCGCTGGTACGCATCGATATGTCCGAATTCATGGAGAAGCACAGCGTTGCCCGCCTGATCGGTGCACCGCCCGGCTACGTCGGTTACGAGGAAGGTGGCTACCTGACCGAAGCCGTACGCCGTAAACCTTATTCGGTGGTGCTGATGGACGAGGTGGAGAAGGCGCACCCGGATGTGTTCAACGTGCTGTTGCAGGTACTGGAGGATGGCCGCCTGACCGACAGCCATGGCCGCACCGTGGACTTCAAGAACACCGTGATCGTCATGACCTCCAACCTCGGTTCGGCGCAGATTCAGGAACTGGTCGGCGACAAGGAAGCGCAGCGCGCAGCGGTAATGGATGCGGTGAGCAGCCACTTCCGCCCCGAGTTCATCAACCGTATCGACGAGGTGGTGGTGTTCGAACCGCTAGGCCGCGCGCAGATTGCCGGCATTGCCGAGATCCAGCTCCAGCGCCTGCGTGGCCGTCTGGCCGAGCGTGAGCTGAGCTTGGAACTGACGCCGGAGGCGCTCGACAAGCTGATCGCTGTTGGCTACGACCCGGTGTACGGGGCGCGACCGCTCAAGCGTGCGATCCAGCGCTGGATCGAGAACCCGCTGGCACAGCGCATCCTGGCTGGCGACTTCGCACCCGGTGCGCAGGTCAAGGCCAAGGCGGAGGGCGACGAGATCGTCTTTGCCTGATCGCTTGCTGCGTAAACACCAAGGCCCGCCAAATTGGCGGGCCTTTGCTTTTGTAGCCCGGATGAAAACCGGGAAATGGGCGTCAGGTATCCCCGGATTGCATCCGGGCTACGGTGCAGCGGAACCATTGTGGGAGGGGCTTCAGTCGCGACCGTCGCCGCTGAAGCGCCTCTCACATCCGTAATAGCGGCCTTAGCAGCAACCACCCCAATGCTTCTTCTTCGAGGTATGGCCGATGCCAGGGTTGAAGGTATTGGTCGGGTCGAGTTCGCGGTAGAAGCCAGCCAGCTCCGGCTTGGCCACGTAAAGGTGGCCGACATTGTGCTCGGCCGGATACTCGGCACGGCGCTCATCCAGCAGTTTCCACATGGCATGCTCCATCGCGATGGGGTCATTGCCCTTTCTGACGATGTAGTCCTGGTGGAACACATGGCAGAAGAAGTGTCCGTAGTAGAGCTTGTGGATGATGCGTTCTTGCATCTCCTGCGGCAGCGTTTCGACCCAGTCGCGGTCGTTGCGGCGTAGGGCGATGTCTAGGGCGAGGATGTCCTCGACGCGGCTGCGGTGCGCCTCGCGGTAGCGAATCGCAGCACCCGCGATGGCGAAGCGATGCAGGAAGGCCTTGCGCCCCTCCTCGGCGTCGCACTCGAAATAAGCACCGCTGGCGGTGCTGTTGAAGTAGCCGTGGAGGAACGCGCGGGTCTGCTCCAGGGTGTCGTTGGAGACCCGCACCAGCAGGTGATGCTCGAAGCGGTCGCGGTACTCACGCATACGCGTCGGCAGGTGGCTGGGCAGCATGTTCATTAGCGCCTGGATCACCTTGTCGGTCACCCCGCGCAGGCCGAAGCGCTCGAAGAAACCGTCGACCCGGCTCTTCATGGCAAAAGCCGCCGGCACCTTGGCGGTGCCGAATTTGTCGATCACCAGAAAGGTGTCCTTGCCGTATTTCTCGCCGATATCGAAGGCTGTGCGGTGGATGTATTCCCCGGCAATCGGCAGGCGTGGCAGCTTGGCCAGCAGGTGGCGGCGCACTTCGGTGAGGTCGTGCGGGTCGTTGCTGCCGATGTAGAACACCGTGCTCGGCTCTTTCGCGAAGGTGTCCAGACGCACGGCGAACAGGCACAGCTTGCCGGCCGAACCGGAAGCTTCGAACAAGCGCGACGGGTCGGCGTTGAAGCGCGCCGGGGTGTCGGCATCGACATCGCGGACGTGTTCGCCGTAGCGGGCATCGGAGGCCTTGGCGGTGTCCTCGTTGCGCACCTGCTGCGGCGTGTAGTCGCCGTTCTGCAGGCGGGTAAGAATTTCCTCCGGGGTGTTGCCCAGCTCGATCCCCAGGTGATTGACCAACTGCAGCGAGCCGTCGTCCTTCACCTGCGCATACAGCGCCAGTTCGGTGTAGGCCGGGCCACGGCGCACCAGCGCGCCGCCGGAGTTGTTGCAGATGCCGCCGAGCACCGAGGCGCCGATGCAGGACGAGCCAATCACCGAATGCGGTTCGCGGTTCAGCGGTGCCAGCGCCTGTTCCAGGCGATCCAGGGTGGCGCCGGGCAGGCACACCACCTGCTGGCCATCGTTGATCAGTTGCACGCCGGTGATGCGCAGGGTGCTGATCAGCACGATCTCGCGGTCGTAGTCGGCGCCGTCGGGGGTGGAGCCACCGGTCAGGCCGGTATTGGCTGCCTGCATGATGACGATGCGGTCGGCCGCCACGGCTGCTTGCAGAATGCGCCATTGTTCCAGCAAGGAGCCTGGGCGTACCACCGCCAGTACATTGCCTTCGCCTGTGCGGTGCCCCTTGCGAAAGCGCCGTGTGGCTTGCTCGTCGGTCAGCACATGGCTGCTGCCGACGATCTGGCGCATCTGCGCCAGTAGGGCGTCACGGGTAACGGGCGTGGCGACTGCAGCATTCATGACATCAACGCTCCTTAACTAGCAGATCCGAGGTGATTTCGGCGATGGACTTGGCGCCGGTCAGCACCATGGCCACGCGCATTTCCTTCTCGATCAGCTCCAGCAGGTTGCTTACGCCCGCGCCACCGGCAGCGGCCAGGGCGTAGACGAAGGCGCGGCCAAGCAGCACGGTGTCGGCACCGAGGGCGAGCATCCGCACCACATCCAGGCCGGTGCGGATGCCGGAGTCGGCGAGGATTTTCAACTCACCTTTTACCGCGTCGGCAATGGCCGGTAGCGCACGAGCGCTGGATAGCACACCGTCGAGCTGACGCCCGCCGTGGTTGGAGACGATGATGCCGTCGGCACCAAAGCTCACCGCATCGCGGGCGTCTTGCGGGTCGAGGATGCCCTTGATGACCATAGGGCCGTCCCAGAAATCACGAATCCATTGCAGATCCTTCCAGGAGATCGAGGGGTCGAAGTTGGCGCCCAGCCAGCCGATGTAGTCGGCGAGGCCAGTGGGGTTGCCCCGGTAAGCGGAGATGTTGCCCAGGTCGTGCGGCTTGCCCAGCAGGCCGACATCCCAGGCCCACTGCGGGTGGGTCATGGCCTGCAGCATGCGGCGCAGTGGCGCGTTCGGGCCGCTCATGCCGGAGTGGGCGTCACGGTAGCGCGCGCCGGGCACGGGCATGTCGACGGTGAACACCAGTGTGGAGCAGCCGGCAGCCTTGGCCCGCTCCAGGGCATTTTTCATAAAGCCGCGATCTTTCAGCACGTAGAGCTGGAACCACATCGGCCGATTGATCGCTGGTGCTACTTCTTCGATGGGGCAGACCGAGACGGTGGACAGGGTAAAAGGAATGCCTTTGGCGGCAGCGGCCTTGGCTGCCTGCACTTCGCCACGGCGGGCGAACATGCCGGTCAGACCGACCGGCGCCAGGCCCACGGGCATCGACATCCTCTCGCCGAACAGCTCGGTGGACAGATCCAGCTCAGACATGTTCTTCAGCACGCGCTGGCGCAATTCGATGTCCGACAGGTCGGCGACGTTGCGGCGCAGGGTGTGCTCGGCATAAGCGCCGCCGTCGACGTAATGGAACAGGAAGGGTGGCAGCTTGCGCTGGGCCGCGGCGCGATAGTCGGTAGAGGCAGAAATGATCATGGGCTCAATCCTGTTACTAAAAAAGAGGAAGCGTAGCCTGACGACTTACGCCCCGGCATGGCCGGGGCGTAAGCGAGGGTAAGACTCAGCGCCCCACCAGTGGGTCGCTGACGCCTAGAACATAGATCGCGAACATCGCGATGATGCCGGTGAACAGCACGTAATACAGCGTCGGCCAGATGGTCTTGCGCAGCGTACTGCCTTCGCGACCGAGCAGGCCGACGGTAGCCGAAGCCGCTACCACGTTGTGAATCGCTACCATATTGCCGGCGGCAGCGCCCACGGCCTGGACGGCGACGATCAGCGCGCTGGAAATACCCAGGCTGCTGGCGACGCCGAACTGGAACTGGCTGAACATCATGTTGCTGACGGTGTTGGAACCGGCGATGAAGGCGCCCAGGGCGCCGATGCTCGGTGCTAGCAGCGGATAGATGCCGCCAACGCTGTCGGCCACCCAGCGCGCCATGAGGATTGGCATGCTGGCCAGCTCGGCGCCGTTGACCCCGGAGTTGATCAGGATACGCACCATCGGCACGGTGAACAGCAGCACGAAACCGGCGCTGAGCAGCACGCTGGAGGATTCTTTCACCGCTTTGCCCAGGTCACGCGCTTTCATGCCGTGCAGGAAGAAGGTGGCCAGCACCACGACGACCAGGATGCCACCGGGCAGGTACAGCGGCTGGAAGTTGGCGCTGACGCCAGCTTCGCCGAGCAGGTCAGGGAAGTTCACCACCACGGCCTTTAGCGCGTTGCCCATCTGCGGGAATACGCGGCTGATGACCAGCAATGCGCCAACCAGCACATAGGGCAGCCAGGCACGCAGTGCGCTCATCGGTTTGGCGGTCAGCTCGTCCAGCTTCATCTCGACGCTGCCCAGCCATTCGCTCGGCCACTGGTCTGCTGGGGCGAAGTCCCAGGTCTTCTTCGGTACTAGGAAACCGACGCGCGCGGCGCTGGTAACGATGGCCAGACCGATCAGACCGCCCAGCAGGGATGGGAATTCCGGGCCGAGCAACACGCCGGTGAAGACGTACGGCACGACGAAGGCCAGGCCGGCGAAGATCGCAAACGGCAGTGCTGCCAGGCCAGCCTTCCAGCTTTTTTCTTCGCCGAAGAAGCGAGTCAGCATCATTGCCATGATGGTCGGCATGACCACGCCGACGGTGGCGTGGATGACTGCTACCTCACTGGTGATCAGTTGCAGGAATTGCGCCCAGGACGAACCTTGCTCCACCAGGTGCTGACCGATTGTGGCGGTATCGAGGCCGGTGTTGACGCCAACGATGATCGGCGTGCCGACCGCACCGAAGGATACCGGCGTGCTCTGCACCAGCATGCCCATCAGTACGGCGGCCATGGCCGGGAAACCGATGGCTACCAACAGCGGTGCGGCAATAGCGGCAGGTGTACCGAAGCCTGATGCTCCCTCGATGAAGCAGCCGAACAGCCAGGCAATGATGATCGCCTGGATACGGCGATCCGGGGTGATGGTGGCGAACCCGGCGCGAATCGCGGTGATGCCACCGGAGTGCTTGAGGGTGTTCAGCAGCAGGATGGCGCCGAAGATGATCCACAACAGGCCGAGGGTGATCAGCAAGCCTTGCAGGGTGGAGGCCAGCACGCGATTGAGGCTCATGTCCCAGGCGAACAGGCCGACGGCAGCGGTAACCAGGTAGACCAGCGGCATGGCGTGTTTGGCTGGCCAGCGCAGGCCGATCAGCAGGACTGCGGCAAGCAGAATCGGCGAGAACGCCAGCAAGGCGAGAATTCCGTTGGACATTGCGAGTTACTCCGCACGAGCGCGCGTTAGGCGCGGCAGGGATGAGGCGTTATCGAACAGGCTTGCAGCGACATGGGCTGTCATGGCGTGACCTCGATGGATTGTTGTTCTTGTTGGTTAAATTGGTAAGACCAATTTACAGAATTACGGGGTCAGGTTAAAAGTCGGCCAATTTTCTGTCAAATAGAGGCGCTAATACTTTGGTCTTAGGGTGGTGGCTTGTTCGCCAGGTGGCTGCGCTATAGGCTTGCGCGACTGGGCCTCTGGGCCTGCTCAACGCACTGGAGAGGCACAATGGAAGTAGGGCCGGTGCGGCAGCGTCGTCTATCGGATGACATCGTCGCGCAACTGGAAACCATGATTCTCGAAGGCACCTTGCGCGCCGGTGAGAGGCTGCCTGCCGAACGCGTCTTGGCTGAGCAGTTCGGGGTTTCACGCCCTTCGCTGCGTGAGGCGATCCAGAAACTGGTGGCCAAAGGGTTGCTGGTCAGCCGTCAGGGCGGTGGCAACTATGTTGCTGAGTCGCTGGGTTCGACCTTCAGCGATCCGCTGCTGCAGCTTTTGGAAAATAAAGTGGATGCCCAGCGTGATCTGCTGGAGTTTCGTCACACGCTGGAGGGCTCCTGCGCCTATTACGCTGCCAGGCGTGCCACCGACATCGACCGGCAACGCCTGACCGAAGCCTTCGAAGCGCTGCAGGATTGCTATAACCGCAAGGGTAAGGTCACCCGTGCCGAGGAGGGCGCTGCCGACGCCAGCTTCCACCTAGCGATTGCCGAGGCCAGCCACAACGCAGTGCTGTTGCACACCATTCGTGGTCTATTCGATCTGCTCAAACGCAACGTGGTGACCAATATCGGCGGCATGTATGCCCAGCGCGAGGAAACGCGCGACATGCTGATCGACCAGCACCGGGCGCTATACGAGGCGATCATCGAAGGCCGTGCTGAAGACGCACGCGACCTGTCGAATCGGCATATCGACTATGTGCAGGAAGTGCTCTCGGAAGTGCAACTCGAAGCTCAGCGAGTGGCGCGCGCGCAGAGGCGGTTGGGGATGTAAGGCGTGCAGCTTGAAGCTGCTTCCTAGTCTTCCTTGCCTTTGGTACGCATGGCGCGCTGGACTTCGCGGTTGGCATCGCGCTCTTTCTCGACGTGACGCTTGTCGAAATCCTTCTTGCCCTTGGCCAGGGCAATTTCGCACTTGACTAGGTGCTGCTTCCAGTACAGCGACAGCGCTACGGCGGTGTAGCCCTTTTGCTGCACGGCACCAAACAGCTTCTCCAGCTCACGCCGGTTTAGCAGCAGTTTGCGGGTGCGGGTTGGGTCGGCGATGACGTGAGTGCTGGCGGTTTTCAGTGGGCTGATGTGAGCCCCCATCAACCAGGCCTCGTCGTTTTTTAGGAGCACGTAGCTGTCGACCAGTTGCGCTTTACCGGCGCGCAGGCTCTTTACTTCCCAGCCGGCCAACGCGAGGCCCGCCTCGAACTTCTGTTCGACGAAGTAATCGTGCAGCGCCTTTTTGTTTAGCGCGATGGTGCCTTGAGGGTGTTTCTTTTGTTTAGCCATAGGGCGCGCATTATAGGGAGTCGCCCGCGCCTGCGCTACGGGGCTCGTGGCGCAGATTGCAGGCTTGCGCTTGAGCCGCCCTGATGAATCTTCGACAATGCGCGATCTTTTTTCGCGGTATGGATGCGGTCTTCATGGCGAACGACAAAGTCTCGATCCACGGTGCCTGGGCCAGTCGCTGGGTGTTCATTCTGGCGGCAACCGGTTCGGCGGTCGGGCTCGGTAACATCTGGAAGTTCCCCTACATGACCGGGATGTACGGTGGTGGCGCCTTCGTGGTGATGTACCTGTTCTGCATCGCTTTGGTCGGCCTGCCGATCATGTTGGCTGAAACGCTGATTGGTCGTCGTGGCCGACAGAGCTCGGTCAATACTATGCGCAGCCTGGCGCTTGAGGCTGGGGCCTCGAAGCATTGGTCGATCGCCGCATTGATGGGCATGATCGCGGCGTTGCTGGTGCTGTCGTTCTATAGCGTGGTGGCAGGGTGGGCGCTGGATTACATCCTGAGCATGGGCCGTGGTGACTTTGCCGGTATCGACGCCGCCGGTGCTGGTGCTGCTTTTGGCAGTCTGACCGACGATCCCTGGCGTCTAACCTTGTGGCACAGCCTGTTTATGCTGCTTACCGCCGTGGTTATCGGCAAAGGCGTGGTGGCTGGTTTGGAGCGCAGTCTGCGCGTCATGATGCCGCTGCTGTTCGTGCTGCTGCTGGTGCTGCTGGGCTACAGCTTTACCACCGGGCATTTCCAGGAAGGCTTCAATTTCCTCTTCCATTTCGATCCGAGCAAGGTGCAGGACGGCATTCTCGCAGCGATGGGACATGCCTTCTTCACCCTGAGTGTCGGTGTCGGGGCGATCATGGTCTACGGCGCTTATATGCCGAAAAAAGCTTCGATTGGCGCCACCGTGCTGGCCGTCGGCCTGCTTGATACGCTGGTTGCGCTGACGGCCGGTATGGCGCTGTTTCCTATCGTGTTCGCGGCGGGGCTGGAGCCAGGAGGTGGCCCCGGCTTGATGTTTGTCACGCTGCCAATCGCTTTTGGCAATGTAGCGTTCGGTCAGGTGATGGGGCTGATCTTTTTCGTGCTGGTCGCCGTGGCGGCCTGGAGTTCGTCGATCTCCATGCTTGAGCCCGCTGTGGCGTACTTCGTCGAAAAAACGGGACGTAGCCGCGCTAAAGTTACCGCTGTGCTGGCTCTGCTGTGCTGGTTGGTGGGTATGGGGACTGTGCTGTCGTTCAATCTCTGGGCGCAGGCCAAGTTTTTTGTCTTTGCTGAGGATGGCTTCCATCTACTGCAGTGGGGCGCCGAGGGCGGTAAGACGTTCTTCGACAGCATTGATTACCTGACCAGTCGTATCTTGTTGCCGCTCGGCGGCCTGGCGTTCGCTTTGTTCGCTGGCTGGATGCTAGGGCGTGAGGCTGTTCGCGATGAGCTGGCGATGCGCAGTCCGCATTTGTTCAAGCTGACCTTATGGCTTATGCGAGTCGTGGCGCCAGTTGGTGTGTTGATCGTATTTATCGCGGAGTTGATTAAATGACCACGCGCATTCAGCGTTCGGCTTTATTGCCCTATCCAGCGCAGGCTCTGTTTGATCTGGTCAATGATGTGGCCAGTTATCCGCAGTTTTTGCCTTGGTGCTCTGACAGTCAGGTGCTTGAAGTCAGCGAAACGCGGATGCGCGCTAGCCTTACAGTCGCCAAAGGTAGCATCAGTCAGCGTTTTGTTACCTGCAACGAACTGGTGCCGGGTCAGCGTATCGAGATGAATCTGGAAGAGGGACCGTTTACCAGTCTCAATGGTGTCTGGGAGTTCAAGGCATTGGGCGAGAAGGCCTGCAAGATCAGCCTTGATCTGACCTTCGACTATGCCGGGCCGCTGGTACGTGCAACGCTCGGGCCTTTGTTCAATCAGGCCGCCAACACTCTGGTGGATGCCTTCTGTCAGCGAGCCAAGCAACTCCATGGATAATCGCAGTATCGCCATCGAAGTGGTTTACGCCTTGGCCGATAAGCAGCGCCTGCTGCGTGTGTCGGTTCCACAGGGCACCACGATGCGCGAGGCGGTGCGCTTGTCCGGCATGCAGCAGTATTTTCCCGGTGCCGATCTGAGTCAGGCACCGTTGGGCATCTTCGGTAAAGCCGTGCCCAAGCCTGAAGAGCGCGTGCTGGAAGAGGGCGAGCGTGTGGAAATCTATCGACCGCTGATCGCCGACCCTAAAGAGGTGCGTAAGCAGCGTGCAGCGAAAGCCAAGGCCAGAGATGATGGAGCTGAGTCGAGCTGACGATGCATCGGCTGGATATGAAAAAGCCCGGAGTCGCGTCCGGGCTTTTTATTTGTGTTGCGGGTTATTACTGCGGGTCAGTTTCTAGTGGTTCCGGTACCGGCACCGGTACGGTTTTCACCTGATCTACCTCGCGCTGAATCTGCTCCAGCAGCGAACCGGGCGCGGCAGGTTTATCGTCCTGCGGCTTGGCCTGTTGTTGCGTATTGGTGGTGTCGCTGCCTTCGCCCATGATCGCCTGATCACGGCTCACGCCTGGCATGAAGTCGCCGGCCAGGCCGATCAGTTGATCGTTGCTGCCGAACACCAGACTCACCCGTTCCTGATGGCGCTGGCCGCCTCCGGGTTGGATGCTGTAGAGGTAGTCCCAGCGATCTGCGTGGAAGGTATCGGTAATAAGCGGGTTACCCATGATAAACCGCACTTGGCGACGGGTCATTCCCGGGCGTAGCTGGTCTATCATGTCCTGAGTCACGACATTGCCCTGTTGAATGTCGATCTTGTAAACCCCGGGGAATGAACAACCGGCGAGTGCGAAGAGCCCGGTCAGTGACAGGCTGGTCAGCAAGAGCTTGGTTTTTTGCATCGGAGGGTGACTTCCACTATCTTGGGCAACTTGAACCCCGGATCATACCCGTATTAAGGGAAGCTGCGAAGCAGCCCCTATGAGAAAGCAGACCATGGTTGAAAATAACGAACTGCGCAAAGCTGGACTGAAGGTGACCCTGCCGCGGGTCAAAATCCTGCAGATGCTTGATAACGCCGAGCATCGCCATATGAGCGCCGAAGATGTTTATAAGGCGCTGATGGAGGCGGGCGAGGATGTCGGCCTGGCGACCGTCTACCGGGTACTGACCCAGTTCGAGGCTGCTGGCCTCGTGGTTCGTCACAACTTCGATGGCGGCCATGCTGTCTTCGAACTGGCTGACAGTGGCCACCATGACCACATGGTCTGTGTCGATACCGGTGAGGTGATCGAGTTCTTCGATACCGAGATCGAGAAGCGCCAGAAGGAAATCGTCCGAGAGCACGGTTTCGAGCTGGTCGATCACAATTTGGTGCTGTACGTGCGCAAGAAGAGTTGATCTTTGTGCTGTACGAAAGAGGCGACCTATGGGTCGCCTCTTTCGTTTACAGCGCCTGTTCTGCTTTCTTCGGTCGCGCCCGTTCAAGCCGCTTGGGCGCTGGTGACCATCTTGCGGGCGTGGGCCAGGGATTCTTCGGTCAGGTCGACACCGCCGAGCATTCGCGCAATTTCTTCGATGCGGCCGCTCTCGTCGAGTTTGCTGACTGCTGTGGACGTTGCGTCTGTCCCTCTGCGTTTGTGTACGAACAGATGTTGATGCCCTTGTGCGGCGACCTGTGGCAGGTGGGTCACGCACAGTACCTGGCCGCGTTCGCCCAGGCGCCTGAGCAATTGGCCGACCACTTGGGCGGTGGGGCCGCCAATGCCGACATCCACCTCATCGAAAACCAGGGTCGGCACGCGTGAGGTCTGGGCGGTAATTACCTGGATGGCCAGGCTGATACGCGATAGCTCGCCGCCGGACGCCACTTTAGCCAAGCCGCGCAGGGGCTGGCCAGGGTTGGCGCTGACCAGAAACTCTACGGTTTCCAGGCCGTTGCCACTGGGCTCGTGATTGTCCAGTGCTTGCAGTTGAATGCTGAAACGCCCGCCTGGCATACCTAGCGCCTGCATTTCCTGCTGCACGGCGGCTGCCAGGGATTCGGCCGCGTTACCACGCAGGGCGCTGAGCTCGGCGGCTTTCTCCTGGTAGTGACGTTCATAGGCAGCTAGCTCTTCGGCCAGTCGTTCGCCGGCCTCATCATCTGCATTGAGGCCTTCCAGTTCCTCAAATAGTTGCTGCTGCAGGGCGGCCAGTTCAGTGGGCTGGATGCGATGTTTGCGCGCAAGGGTATAGATGGTGTCCAGGCGTTCTTCCAGCCATTGCTGGCGTTGCGGGTCTGCATCGAAGTGGTCGATGAAGCGGTTCAGCTCGCCAATGGCTTCCTCGACTTGTATCTGGGCGCTGGCCAGCAGGTTGCTCGCTTCACTCAAGGCGCCGCCCTGTCCGCTAAAGGCGCCCAGGCGATTGAGGCTGGCGGTCAGTGCTGACAGCACGTTACCGGCATCGCTTTCGCTGCACAGTTCGAGCACCTGACGGCAGGCGCCAAGCAGTGCTTCCGCATTGCTCAGGGTTTTGTGTTCCTGTTCAAGCTGTTCCAGCTCATTCTCGCCGAGGGCGAGGTTTTCCAGTTCTTCTAGCTGATAGCTGAGTAACTGGTGTCGCGCACGCTGTTCGTCGCCCTGGCTGGAGATACGCTGCAATTCATTACGGGTCTGCTTCCAGCGTTGCGCGGCGAGTTGCACCTGGCGCGCCAGTTCCTGGCTACCGGCGTATTCATCGAGCAGGCGACGGTGGGTGTCCGTTTTCAGCAGTGATTGATGCTCATGCTGGCTGTGGATGTCGATGAGCAGTTCGCCGAGTGCCTTGAGGTCGCCCTGAGGGCAAGGCGAGCCGTTTATATAGCCGCGCGAGCGGCCCTCGGCGGTGATGACTCGGCGCAGGATGCACGGGCCGTCGTTGTCCAGGTCGCGCTCGGCGAGCCAGGCGCGGGCCTCGGGGATCTGCGTCAGATCGAAACTGGCGAGAATGTCGGCCTTGTCGCTGCCGGGGCGTACCACGGCGCTGTCGGCGCGATCACCCAGGCACAAGCCGAGGGCGTCGAGCATGATTGACTTGCCGGCGCCGGTTTCGCCGCTGATGGTGCTCATGCCGCAATCCAGCTCGAGATCCAGGTGGTCGACGATGGCGTAGTTATGAATGGATAGGTGCACCAGCATGGCGAACACTCCCGAAATGTTGTCTGGTTATTTATACAGTGTTTTTTCTTCGGCTGACAATCCTCCTGGTTGCCCTTGAAAGCTGTGGAATTGGCTCCATATAGGCGACAGGTGCGCGAGCCGGATTCGCGCCGATTCATTCGAGAGGAGATAGGCATGGCTGACGAACAGAACCTGGATACGCAGAACCCCGAGGCTCAAGCGGCCGATACTGCCGCGCCGAGCGACGATCTGGCGACTCGCGTGCAGGCCCTGGAAGAGCAGCTAGCGGCAGCGCAGGATCAGTCGCTGCGTGTGGCTGCAGAACTGCAGAACGTGCGTCGTCGTGCCGAGCAGGATGTGGAAAAGGCGCATAAGTTTGCCTTGGAAAAATTCGCCAATGATCTGTTGCCGGTTGTCGACAGTCTGGAGCGTGGCCTTGAGTTGTCGAATCCAGACGATGAGGCGATCAAGGGTGTGCGCGAGGGTATGCAGTTGACCCTCAAACTCTTCACCGACACGCTGGCGCGTCATTCACTGGAGGCGGTCGATCCGCACGGTGAGCCGTTCAACCCTGAGCACCATCAGGCCATGGCTATGGAAGAAAGCACCAATGTTGAGCCGAACTCCGTGCTCAAGGTGTTCCAGAAGGGCTACCTGCTCAATGGCCGTTTGCTGCGTCCGGCCATGGTTGTGGTCAGCAAGGCGCCGACCACGCCGCCGCCGTCTATCGACGAGCAGGCTTGAAATTTCCGGGGGTGACCCCATTTTTCAGACAAGCGTTTTAGTGCTGCCGGCGCCTGAAAAGCGAGGCGACGGAAAAATCAAAGTTTCGGGAGAATTTTCATGGGCAAAATCATCGGTATCGACCTGGGGACTACCAACTCCTGCGTCTCCATTCTGGAAAACGGTAACGTCAAGGTGCTGGAGAACGCCGAAGGCGCTCGCACCACGCCGTCGATCATCGCTTACGCCAACGATGGCGAGATCCTCGTCGGTCAGTCGGCCAAGCGTCAGGCCGTGACCAACCCGCACAACACCCTGTTCGCGGTGAAGCGTCTGATCGGCCGCCGTTTCGAAGAGCAGGTCGTGCAGAAAGACATCCAACTGGTGCCGTACAAGATCACCAAGGCTGATAACGGTGACGCCTGGGTCGAAGTCAACGGCCAGAAGATGGCGCCGCCGCAAATCAGCGCCGAAGTCCTGAAGAAGATGAAGAAAACCGCCGAAGATTACCTCGGCGAGCCGGTCACCGAAGCGGTCATCACCGTTCCGGCTTACTTCAACGACAGCCAGCGTCAGGCCACCAAGGATGCCGGTCGCATCGCCGGCCTGGACGTCAAGCGCATCATCAACGAGCCGACCGCCGCTGCACTGGCTTACGGCATGGACAAGGCCAAGGGCGACCACACTGTCATCGTTTATGACCTGGGGGGCGGTACCTTCGACGTGTCCGTAATCGAGATCGCTGAAGTCGACGGCGAGCACCAGTTCGAAGTACTGGCCACCAACGGTGACACCTTCCTCGGTGGTGAAGACTTCGACATGCTGCTGATCGACTACCTGGTCGAAGAGTTCAAGAAAGAAACCGGCATGAACCTCAAGGGCGACCCGCTGGCTATGCAGCGCCTGAAGGAAGCCGCTGAGAAGGCCAAGATCGAGCTGTCCTCCGCGCAGTCGACCGATGTCAACCTGCCGTACATCACTGCTGATGCCACCGGTCCGAAGCACCTGAACGTGAAAATCTCCCGCGCCAAGCTGGAATCGCTGGTTGAGGAGCTGGTGCAGCGCACCATCGAGCCGTGCCGCATCGCTCTGAAAGACGCCGGCATCGAAGCCAGCAAGATCGACGACGTGATTCTGGTCGGTGGTCAGACCCGTATGCCGCTGGTGCAGAAGACCGTTGCCGAGTTCTTCGGCAAAGAGCCGCGCAAGGACGTTAACCCGGACGAAGCCGTGGCCATGGGCGCTGCCATTCAGGGCGCGGTGCTGGCCGGTGACGTCAAGGACGTGCTGCTGCTGGACGTTTCCCCGCTGACCCTGGGTATCGAAACCATGGGTGGCGTGATGACTGCGCTGATCGAGAAGAACACCACCATCCCGACCAAGAAGTCGCAGGTGTTCTCCACTGCCGATGACAACCAGAGCGCCGTGACCATTCACGTGCTGCAGGGTGAGCGCAAGCAGGCGGTACAGAACAAGTCGCTGGGCAAGTTCGACCTGGCCGAGATTCCGCCGGCTCCGCGTGGTGTGCCGCAGATCGAAGTCACCTTCGACATCGATGCCAACGGCATCCTGCACGTGTCCGCCAAGGACAAGGCCACCGGCAAGCAGCAGTCCATCGTGATCAAGGCCAACTCCGGTCTGTCTGACGAAGAAATCGAGCGCATGGTGCGTGACGCCGAGGCCAACGCCGAGGAAGACCGCAAGTTCGAAGAGCTGGCCGCCGCGCGCAATCAGGGCGATCAACTGGTGCACGCCACTCGCAAGATGGTCACCGAGGCGGGCGACAAGGCCACCGCTGACGAGAAAGCCGCTATCGAGAAGGCCGTTGGTGAGCTGGAAGCCGCCGTCAAGGGCGACGATAAGGCCGCTATTGAGGCGAAGATGACCGCGCTGTCTGAAGTGACCGCTCCGCTGGCGCAGAAAATGTACGCCGAGCAGCCGCAGGCCGGTGCTGCGCAGCCGGAAGCTAATGACGCCAAAGACTCCGCCGACGATGTGGTCGACGCTGAGTTCGAAGAGGTCAAGGACAACAAGTAAGCTAAGGCTTGCTTGCGCTCCGGCATGCACTTCGGTGCATGCCTGATCCGCTGCGCGGGGGCTTGCTCCCGCGTCGGCGTGTCTGGAGGGCGCGAATTTTGAGGGTGCAGAAAAGCAATGGCTAAACGTGACTATTACGAAGTGCTCGGTGTCGAGCGCGGGGCCGGTGAGGCGGAGCTGAAGAAGGCTTACCGCCGCCTGGCAATGAAATATCACCCGGATCGCAACCCGGATGACAAGGATGCTGAGGAGAAATTCAAGGAGGCCAACGAGGCCTACGAGGTGCTCTCCGACGCGGCCAAGCGTTCGGCCTACGATCAGTACGGTCACGCCGGTGTTGATCCGCAAATGGGTGGCGGTGGTGGGGCCGGCTTTGGCGGTGCCAACTTCTCCGACATCTTCGGCGATGTGTTCAGTGACTTCTTTGGTGGCGGTGGTCGTGGCGGCTCCCGTGGCGGTGCTCAGCGTGGTAGTGATCTGCGCTACACCCTGGAGTTGGATCTGGAAGAGGCCGTGCGCGGCACCACCGTGACCATTCGCGTGCCAACCCTGGTGGGCTGTAAAACGTGTGATGGCAGCGGAGCCAAGAAGGGCACCAGCCCGGTCACCTGTACCACCTGTGGCGGTATCGGTCAGGTGCGTATGCAGCAGGGCTTCTTCTCGGTACAGCAGACCTGCCCGCGCTGTCATGGCAGCGGCAAGATGATCAGCGACCCCTGTGGCAGTTGCCATGGTCAGGGCCGCGTCGAAGAGAGCAAGACGCTGTCGGTCAAGGTGCCGCCAGGCGTGGATACCGGTGATCGTATTCGCCTGTCCGGCGAGGGCGAAGCTGGCGCGCATGGCGGCCCGGCAGGTGATCTGTACGTGGTGGTCAACGTGCGTGAGCATGCGATCTTCCAGCGCGACGGTAAGCACCTGTACTGTGAAGTGCCGATCAGCTTCGCCGATGCGGCGCTGGGTGGCGAACTGGAAGTGCCGACCCTCGACGGTCGGGTCAAGCTGAAGATCCCTGAAGGCACCCAGACCGGCAAACTGTTCCGCCTGCGTGGCAAGGGTGTGGCGCCGGTGCGTGGTGGCGCGGCGGGCGATCTGATGTGCCGAGTGGCGGTGGAAACACCAGTCAACCTGAACAAGCGTCAGCGCGAATTGCTAGAGGAGTTCCGCAAGTCGCTGCAGGGCGACGACTCCCACTCGCCCAAGGCCAATGGCTGGTTCGAAGGCGTAAAGCGCTTCTTTGGTGACGTTTAACTGAGCGTCAAGCTGCAAGTCGCAAGCTGCAAGAGGGATTGCGCTTGGCTTGCGGTTTGAGGCTTGCAGCTTGGAGCTGATGCTATGCAACGTATCGCAGTAATGGGCGCCGCCGGGCGCATGGGCAAGACCCTGATCGAGGCCGTGAGTCAGGCCGAGGGTGCCAAGCTCTGCGCCGCTATCGACCGTGCCGACAGCAGCCTGATTGGCGCTGATGCCGGTGAGTTGGTCGGTCTGGGTAAGGTCGGCGTGACTCTGGCGGGCGATCTGAGTGCAGTGATCGATGATTTCGACGTGCTGATCGACTTCACTCATCCGTCGGTGACGCTGACGAATCTGCAAATCTGCCGTCAGGCAGGTAAGGCTATGGTCATAGGCACCACGGGCTTCTCTTCTGAGGAGAAAGAACAACTGAGCGAAGCGGCCAAGCATATCCCTATCGTGTTTGCCGCCAACTTCAGTGTCGGCGTCAATCTGTGTCTGAAATTGCTCGATACCGCGGCTCGCGTGCTGGGCGATGACGTGGATATCGAGATCGTCGAAGCCCATCACCGGCATAAGGTCGATGCGCCATCCGGCACGGCGCTGCGTATGGGCGAGGTCGTCGCCAATGCGCTGGGGCGTGATTTGCAGAAAGTTGCCGTCTATGGCCGCGAAGGTCAAACCGGTGCGCGTGAGCGCGAAGCCATCGGTTTTGCTACTGTGCGAGCCGGTGATGTAGTGGGCGACCATACTGTGCTGTTCGCTGCCGATGGTGAGCGCGTGGAGATCACCCACAAGGCTTCCAGTCGTATGACCTTCGCCAAGGGTGCCGTGCGTTCGGCATTGTGGCTGCAAGGGCGCGATGCAGCGTTGTACGACATGCAGGATGTGTTGGGGCTGCACTGATAAATGTGCGGCAGATGTGTCTTGTTGGGTGGACCGAAAAGGGCTTTTTCTGTAAGCTTCCTGTTTTAGTGTGTCCACTAAAAGTTGCGCAGAATGATTGATATAAAAAAGCGGGATGACCTTCACACGTCATCCCGCTTTTTTACAACCTGCGTTTGCTTCAAGCCTTGATCGTGACGGAGGTCTTCTTGACTAAGCCAGCCCCCAAACCTGCCATTCTGGCCCTTGCTGACGGCAGTATTTTTCGCGGCGATTCCATCGGGGCCGATGGCCAGACCATCGGAGAGGTGGTGTTCAACACCGCCATGACCGGCTATCAGGAAATTCTCACCGACCCATCCTATGCCCAGCAGATCGTTACCCTGACTTACCCGCACATTGGCAACACCGGTACTACTGCGGAAGATGCCGAGTCCAATCGTGTCTGGGCGGCCGGTCTGATCATTCGCGATCTGCCGCTGATCTCCAGTAATTGGCGCGATAAGCAGCCGCTGGACGAGTACCTCAAAGCTAATGGCACCGTCGCCATCGCCGGTATCGATACTCGCCGCCTGACCCGGATCCTGCGTGAAAAGGGCTCGCAGAATGGCTGCATTCTGGTGGGTGACGATGCCACCGAAGAGAAGGCGCTGGAGTTGGCGCGCAGCTTCCCAGGTCTCAAGGGTATGGATCTGGCAAAAGAAGTGACCTGTGACGCGCCTTACGAGTGGCGCTCCAGTGTGTGGAGTCTGGAAAGCGACAGTCATCCAGAAATTGCCGCTGCTGACCTGCCTTACCACGTGGTGGCCTATGACTACGGCGTCAAGCTGAACATCCTGCGCATGCTGGTTGCTCGTGGTTGCCGCCTGACCGTAGTGCCTGCACAAACTCCAGCCAAGGACGTGCTGGCGCTCAATCCTGATGGCGTATTCCTGTCCAACGGCCCTGGCGATCCTGAGCCGTGCGACTACGCCATCGCGGCTATCAAGGAAATCCTTGAGACCGAGATTCCGGTATTTGGCATCTGCCTCGGCCACCAACTGTTGGCCCTGGCCTCTGGCGCTAAGACACTGAAGATGGGCCATGGTCATCATGGTGCCAACCACCCGGTGCAGGATCTGGATTCCAGTGTTGTGATGATCACCAGCCAGAACCACGGTTTCGCCGTGGACGAGAGCAGCCTGCCGAGCAATGTGCGGCCGATTCATAAGTCGCTGTTCGACGGCACCCTGCAGGGTATCGAGCGTACCGACAAAGCTGCTTTCAGCTTCCAAGGGCACCCGGAAGCGAGTCCGGGCCCGCACGACGTTGCGCCGCTGTTCGACCGTTTCATCAATGAAATGGCCAAACGCCGCTAAGCCCGCCGAGCAGAGAATTCGAGAAAGACCATGCCAAAACGTACAGATATCAAAAGCATCCTGATCCTCGGCGCCGGCCCCATCGTCATCGGCCAGGCCTGTGAGTTCGACTACTCCGGCGCGCAAGCGTGCAAGGCGCTGAAAGAGGAAGGTTTCCGCGTCATCCTGGTGAACTCCAACCCGGCCACCATCATGACCGACCCGGCCATGGCCGACGCCACTTACATCGAGCCGATCAAGTGGGCCACCGTGGCCAAGATCATCGAGAAGGAGCGCCCGGACGCCCTGTTGCCGACCATGGGCGGCCAGACTGCGCTGAACTGCGCGCTGGATCTGGAGCGCCATGGCGTGCTGGAGAAATTCGGCGTCGAAATGATCGGTGCCAACGCCGACACCATCGACAAGGCCGAAGACCGTTCGCGTTTCGACAAGGCCATGAAGTCCATCGGTCTGGCTTGCCCGCGCTCGGGTATTGCTCACACCATGGAAGAGGCTTACGGCGTTCTGGAACAGGTGGGTTTCCCCTGCATCATCCGCCCGTCCTTCACCATGGGCGGCACTGGCGGCGGCATCGCTTACAACCGTGAAGAGTTCGAAGAAATCTGCAACCGTGGTCTGGACCTGTCGCCGACCAACGAACTGCTGATCGACGAATCGCTGATCGGCTGGAAGGAATACGAGATGGAGGTGGTCCGCGACAAGAAGGACAACTGCATCATCGTCTGCTCCATCGAGAACTTCGACCCGATGGGCGTGCACACCGGTGACTCGATCACCGTCGCGCCGGCGCAGACTCTGACCGACAAGGAATATCAGATCATGCGCAACGCCTCCCTGGCGGTGCTGCGTGAGATCGGCGTAGAAACCGGCGGTTCCAACGTGCAGTTCGGTATCTGCCCGAACACTGGCCGTATGGTCGTGATCGAGATGAACCCGCGCGTATCGCGTTCCTCAGCACTGGCTTCCAAGGCCACCGGCTTCCCGATCGCCAAGATCGCCGCCAAGCTGGCTGTGGGTTACACCCTCGACGAGCTGCAGAACGACATCACCGGCGGCCGCACCCCGGCTTCGTTCGAGCCGGCCATCGACTACGTGGTGACCAAGGTTCCGCGCTTTGCCTTCGAGAAATTCCCCAAAGCTGACGCCCGTCTGACCACTCAGATGAAATCCGTGGGTGAGGTCATGGCCATCGGCCGTACCTTCCAGGAATCGGTACAGAAGGCCCTGCGTGGTCTGGAAGTCGGTGTAGCCGGTTTCGACCCGAAACTCGACCTTAACGATCCGGAAGCCGAAGGCATCCTCAAACGCGAGCTGACCGTACCGGGCGCCGAGCGTATCTGGTACGTGGCGGATGCCTTCCGCGCTGGTAAGACCATTGAGGAAGTATTCGAGCTGACCCGTATCGACGAGTGGTTCCTGGTGCAGATCGAAGATCTGATCAAGGACGAAGCGCTGGTCAAAACCCTTGGCCTGTCCGGTATCGACTATGAGCTGATGCGCAAACTCAAGCGCAAGGGCTTCTCCGATGCGCGTCTGGCGACCCTGCTGGGCGTGACCGAGAAGAACCTGCGTGCTCACCGCCATAAGCTGAAAGTGTTGCCGGTGTACAAGCGCGTCGACACCTGCGCCGCCGAGTTCGCCACCGATACCGCTTACATGTATTCGACCTATGAGGAAGAGTGCGAGGCTAGCCCGAGCGGTCGCGACAAGATCATGATTCTCGGCGGTGGCCCCAACCGTATCGGCCAGGGTATCGAGTTCGACTACTGCTGCGTACACGCCGCGTTGGCCATGCGTGAAGACGGTTACGAGACCATCATGGTCAACTGCAACCCGGAAACCGTTTCCACCGACTACGACACCTCCGACCGTTTGTACTTCGAGCCGGTAACCCTGGAAGACGTGCTGGAAATCGTCCGCGTTGAGCAGCCCAAGGGTGTCATCGTCCAGTACGGTGGCCAGACCCCGCTGAAACTGTGCCGTGCTCTGGAAGAGGCGGGCGTGCCGATCATCGGCACCAGTCCAGACGCTATCGACCGTGCCGAAGACCGCGAACGCTTCCAGCAAATGGTGCAGCGCCTGAACCTGCGACAGCCGGCTAACGCTACCGCGCGTAGCGAAGACGAGGCACTGGCCCTGTCGAAGAACATCGGTTATCCGATGGTGGTGCGTCCATCCTACGTGCTGGGTGGCCGAGCGATGGAAATTGTTTACCAAGAAGAAGAGCTCAAGCGCTACATGCGCGAAGCGGTGAAAGTATCCAACGACAGCCCGGTGCTGCTCGACCACTTCCTCAACTGCGCCATCGAGGTGGACGTGGATGCGGTGTGCGACGGCGAGACTGTGGTGATCGGCGCGATCATGCAGCACATCGAACAGGCAGGTGTGCACTCCGGTGACTCTGCGTGCTCGCTGCCGCCGTACTCGCTGCCGGCGCACATCCAGGACGAGATCCGCGAGCAGGTCAAGAAAATGGCCCTGGAGCTCGGCGTGGTCGGTCTGATGAACGTGCAGATGGCCGTGCAGGGCGAAGACATCTATGTCATCGAGGTGAACCCGCGTGCCTCGCGCACCGTGCCGTTCGTTTCCAAGTGCATCGGTGAATCGCTGGCCAAGGTTGCCGCGCGCGTCATGGCGGGCAAGAGCCTGGCTGAGGTCGGTTTCACTTCGGAAATCATCCCGCCGTTCTTCAGCGTCAAAGAAGCCGTTTTCCCGTTCAACAAGTTCCCGGGTGTTGACCCGATCCTCGGCCCAGAGATGAAGTCGACCGGTGAGGTCATGGGCGTCGGTGACAGCTTCGGCGAAGCCTTTGCCAAGGCTCAGTTGGGCGCCAACGAGATCCTGCCGAACACTGGCTGCGCCTTCATCAGCGTGCGCGAAGACGACAAGCCGGAAGCTGTTCAGGTCGCCCGTGACCTGGTCAGCCTGGGCTTCGAAGTGGTTGCCACTGCCGGTACTGCCAAGGTCATCGAAGCGGCCGGTCTGCCGGTGCGCCGCGTGAACAAGGTGACCGAAGGTCGTCCGCACGTGGTCGACATGATCAAGAACGACGAAGTCACCCTGATCATCAACACCACTGAGGGGCGTCAGTCCATCGCTGACTCCTACTCGATTCGTCGTAACGCCCTGCAGCACAAGATCTACTGCACCACCACCATCGCGGCGGGTCAGGCGGTCTGTGAAGCGCTCAAGTTCGGTGCCGAGAAGACTGTGCGCCGTCTGCAGGATCTGCATGCAGGAATCAAGGCATGATCAAGTACCCCATGACCGTCCAGGGCGCTCGCGCCCTGGAAGAAGAGCTGGCGCACCTGACCAAGGTGCGTCGTCCCGCACTTAGTCAGGCGATCGCTGAAGCGCGTGAGCTGGGCGATCTCAAGGAAAACGCGGAATACCATGCCGCCCGCGAAGAGCAGGGCATGGTTGAGGCGCGCGTGCGTGATATCGAAGGCCGCCTGCAGAATGCGGTGATCATCGACGTCACCAGCATTGAGCACACTGGCAAGGTTATCTTCGGTACCACCGTGGAAATCGCCAACGTCGAAACCGACGAAAGCGTGACCTATCAGATCGTTGGCGAAGACGAAGCCGACATCAAGCAAGGCAAGATTTCCGTGGGTTCGCCCATCGCTCGCGCTCTGGTGGGTAAGAGCGAAGGTGATGTAGTTGGCGTGCAGACGCCCAGCGGTCTGGTCGAGTACGAGATTGTCGAAGTCCGCCACCTCTAAACCGCCGCAGTCGTCGCGGGCTGCTGTTATCAGTTGGCAGTTGGCTCAGACCCTGTGGGTTGGTGGCTTATGGGTGTTGCAATTTGTCGTCCTGCCGGGCATTGCTCAGGCGGGGTTGGCGCCTCTGCTGGTGCAGGAAATTGCCGGGCGCCTGGATCCTTCGCTAATTGGCCTTGCGGCTGTCTGTGTCGTGGTGCAGGCGATTGCCTTGTTGAGTGCGCAGGGATTGCTCAGTCTGTGGCGTGACATGCGCGGACAATTACTGTTGACCGTTGCGGTCATGGCGTTGAGCAATCTGTTGGTGCGCCAGTACTTCGAAGCCGAATACTGGTTACGCTTCAGCTATCTGGTTATGGCGTTCTGCGGGTTGCTGCTGGTACTGCAGCCCGCTCCAGGTCAATCGCGTAGCGTTTGACGTCGAGCGGGCAGGCACAGCGAGCGGCAATCGTCAGCCTTGGTGGCGAATCACGTTGGACAGGTTGCGATTTGGCTTGGGGTTCTTGCGATACAGCAGAGCGACTTTGCCAATCGATTGCACCAATTCGGCTCGGCCCGCCTCGCATAGTGCCGCGATGGCGGCCAGGCGATCTTCGCGCTCGGCGATGCGTAGTTGCACTTTGATCAGTTCATGATCGTTCAGGGCGCGATCTAGCTCGCCCAGTACGCCTTCGGTCAAACCATTGTCAGCCACGATCAATACAGGTTTCAGGTGGTGGCCGATAGATTTGAATTGTTTCTTCTGCTCTTGAGTGAGCGGCATAATCGTGAGTACCTAATCCGGTCTGGAAAAACGGCGTCTATCTTACCCGAGCTCGCGCTGTTATTCATGACCCGTTGAATTCGAGGTTACAGTGGCACGTTCCAAGACTAGCCCGCGTTGGCTGAAAGAACATTTCGATGATCCTTATGTGAAGATGGCGCAAAAGGACGGTTATCGTTCGCGTGCCAGTTACAAGCTGCTGGAAATTCAGGAAAAAGATCGCATTTTGCGCCCAGGCATGACGGTTGTTGATCTGGGCGCTGCTCCGGGTGGTTGGTCACAGGTCACCAGTCGGGTGATTGGTGATAAGGGTCGGCTGATCGCGTCCGACATTCTGGAGATGGACAGCATTCCGGATGTTGCTTTCATTCAGGGCGACTTTACTGATGACGAGGTGTTTGCGCGTATCCTCGAAGCCATCGGAGAAAATCCGGTCGACCTTGTTATTTCCGATATGGCCCCCAATATGAGTGGAGTGAGGGCGGCGGATCAGCCGCGCGCCATGTACCTGTGCGAGCTGGCGCTGGATCTGGCTAGCCGCGTGCTCAGGCCGGGCGGTGATTTTCTGATCAAGATTTTCCAAGGCGAAGGTTTCGACGTTTATCACAAGCAAGTGCGTGAGGGTTTCGACAAGGTGCAGATGCGTAAGCCGCTGTCCTCTCGTGACCGTTCACGTGAGCAATACCTCTTGGCTCGCGGTTTTCGCGGGGCTTGAGGTGAAACCGGCGCCTGTTGCGTGGGTCTCACAGATTGATGCCTCATAAAGGGTTACAGACGGCGCCTGCGGGATGCAGGCGTTTGGTGTAAGTTAGGCCGGTATATCATTGGTCGTCATGGGAAGCCTGCTTCGCCACGAGGCCTGCTTCAGAGGGTAGCTAATTGAACGACATGGCAAAGAATCTCATCCTGTGGCTGATCATCGCGGCCGTACTGGTCACCGTGATGAACAACTTTTCCAGCCCGAGCGAGCCGCAGACGCTGAGCTACTCGCAATTCATCGAGCAGGTCAAGGAAGGGCGCGTCGAGCGCGTAACCGTTGACGGCTATGTAATTACCGGTAAACGCACCGATGGCGAAGGCTTCAAGACCATTCGTCCGGCGATTCAGGATGGCGGCCTGATCGGTGATCTGATCGATAACAACGTGGTCATCGAAGGTAAGCAGCCGGAGCAGCAGAGCATCTGGACTCAGTTGCTGGTGGCGAGCTTCCCGATTCTGGTGATCATTGCGGTCTTCATGTTTTTCATGCGTCAGATGCAGGGTGGCGCTGGCGGTAAGGGGGGGCCGATGAGCTTCGGCAAGTCCAAGGCGCGCCTACTCTCTGAAGACCAGGTCAAGACTACTCTGGCTGATGTCGCAGGTTGCGATGAAGCAAAGGAAGAAGTCGGTGAGTTGGTCGAGTTTCTGCGCGATCCGGGCAAGTTCCAGCGCCTGGGTGGTCGCATCCCGCGTGGCGTGCTGATGGTCGGCCCGCCCGGTACCGGTAAGACCCTGCTGGCCAAGGCTATTGCTGGCGAAGCCAAGGTTCCATTCTTCACCATCTCCGGCTCCGACTTCGTCGAGATGTTTGTGGGTGTAGGCGCTTCGCGTGTGCGTGACATGTTCGACCAGGCCAAGAAACACGCCCCTTGCATCATCTTCATTGACGAGATCGATGCCGTAGGTCGTCATCGTGGCGCTGGCATGGGCGGTGGTCATGACGAGCGCGAGCAGACCCTCAACCAGTTGCTGGTAGAGATGGATGGTTTCGAGATGAACGATGGCATCATCGTCATCGCCGCTACCAACCGTCCTGACGTACTCGACCCCGCATTGCTGCGTCCAGGTCGCTTTGACCGTCAGGTTGTCGTGGGGCTCCCCGATATTCGTGGCCGCGAGCAGATTCTCAAGGTGCACATGCGTAAGGTGCCGATGGGGGATGACGTCGACGCCTCTGTTATTGCGCGTGGTACTCCTGGTTTCTCTGGTGCTGACCTGGCCAACTTGGTCAATGAGGCTTCGCTGTTCGCTGCTCGTGTCGGCAAGCGCATGGTCGAAATGAAGGAATTTGAGCTGGCCAAAGACAAAATCATGATGGGCGCTGAGCGCAAGACCATGGTTATGTCCGACAAGGAAAAACTCAACACGGCCTATCATGAGGCGGGGCACGCGATCGTCGGTCGCTTGGTGCCTGAGCATGATCCAGTCTATAAGGTCACCATCATCCCGCGTGGTCGTGCTTTGGGTGTGACCATGTTCCTGCCAGAAGAGGATCGTTACAGCCTCAGCAAGCGTGCGCTGACTAGCCAGATCTGTTCTCTATTCGGTGGTCGTATCGCCGAGGAAATGACACTGGGCTTCGATGGTGTCACGACTGGCGCTTCGAACGACATTATGCGTGCTACTCAGTTGGCCAAGAACATGGTGACGAAGTGGGGGTTGTCGGAAAAGCTCGGCCCGCTTATGTATGCCGAAGAGGAAGGCGAAGTTTTCCTGGGACGCAGCATGGGCGGCGGTCAGGGTGGTAGCTTCTCCGGTGAGACTGCCAAGTTGATCGACGAAGAAGTGCGCCGCATCATTGATGAGAGCTATGCCACTGCTAAGCAGTTGCTAGTCGATAACCGTGACAAGCTTGATGCCATGGCTGATGCGTTGATGAAGTACGAGACAATCGACGCTGATCAGATCGACGACATTATGAGTGGGCGTGTGCCGCGTGAGCCGCGTGGATGGGGCGGTGGTGACTCTGGTAAGCCTCAGGCTAAATCGGATGAAGGTTCGCGTCCCGAGGCGCCAATTGGCGGTCCTGCCGCCGAGCATTAAGGTTCATTGATGTCCGATGTACAAATGCCAAGCCGACTACCTTGTGGTAGTCGGCTTCTTGATTTATCCCGTCCGCAAGTGATGGGGATTCTCAACGTCACGCCTGATTCCTTTTCTGACGGTGGCCGCTTCGCCCAGCGCGATGCAGCTTTGCGTCATGCTGAAGCAATGGTCGAGGCAGGTGCTTCGCTGATTGATGTTGGTGGAGAGTCGACGCGTCCGGGTGCGCGTACGGTTTCACCTACGGAGGAGCTTGAGCGTGTGGCGCCAGTGGTCGAGGCGATCGCTCGTGAGCTGGATGTGATCATTTCCGTCGATACCTCGACGCCTGCTGTTATGCGTGAGAGCGCGCGGCTTGGTGCTGGGCTGATCAATGACGTGCGTTCACTGCAGCGTGACGGCGCGCTGGATGCTGCGGCTGATACTGGCCTGCCTGTCTGTTTGATGCATATGCGTGGCGAGCCCGGGAATATGCAGGATGACCCGTGCTACCCAGATATCCTTGACGAGGTGCAGGGCTTTCTGTCCGAACGTATGGTTGCTTGTACGGCGGCGGGGATTGCTGTCGAGCGTATTGTGCTTGATCCAGGTTTCGGTTTCGCCAAAACGCTGGAGCATAATCTTTCGTTGTTCCGGCGCATGGATGGTCTTCGTGTGCTGGGTCGTCCCTTGCTGGTTGGTGTTTCGCGTAAGAGCATGATCGGCAAGGTGCTTGGTCACGAAGTGGATGGGCGCTTATCCGGAAGTTTGGCGCTGGCTGCCCTGGCCCTTACCAAGGGTGCACATATTTTGCGTGTGCATGATGTCGCCGAAACGGTTGACGTTGTGCGGATGATTGCTGCAGTACAGGCAGCGCAATAACAAGGAACGCGTAATGGCTAGAAAATACTTCGGCACCGACGGTATTCGTGGGCGTGTCGGTGAGTTTCCCATCACTCCGGATTTTGTCCTCAAGCTGGGCTGGGCTGCCGGTATGGCATTTCGTAAGCAGGGCAAGTGCCGCATCTTGATCGGTAAGGACACGCGAATCTCTGGGTATATGTTTGAGTCAGCGCTTGAAGCTGGTTTGGCTGCTGCTGGGGCAGACGTGCAGTTGCTCGGTCCGATGCCTACGCCTGCTATTGCCTACCTGACGCGTACCTTCCAGGCCGATGCTGGCATCGTCATCAGCGCCTCACATAATCCACATGACGATAACGGCATCAAGTTTTTCTCCAGTGAAGGCACGAAGCTTCCCGATGATGTCGAGCTGATGATCGAGGAGTTGCTCGATCAGCCGATGACTGTTGTGGAGTCGGCTGCGATCGGCAAGGCATCTCGTATCAATGATGCGTCCGGGCGTTATATCGAGTTCTGCAAAGGGAGCGTGCCTACGGGCAGCAACTTCAAGGAATTAAAGATCGTTGTCGATTGCGCGCATGGTGCTGCCTATAAAGTCGCACCTAGCGTGTTCCGTGAATTGGGCGCCGAGGTCAAGGTCATGGCGGCGCAGCCTGATGGTCTCAATATCAATCATTATTGCGGCTCGACCCATATCGCTGGGCTGCAGGCTGAAGTGTTGGCTCAGGGCGCGGATCTTGGGATCGCTTTCGACGGCGACGCTGATCGTGTGTTGATGGTCGATCACACTGGCACGGTGGTCGATGGTGACGAATTGCTGTTCATCATTGCGCGCGATCTGCAGGAGCGCGGGCGACTGCATGGTGGTGTGGTTGGCACGCTAATGAGCAATCTGGGCTTGGAGTTGGCGCTGGAGGAGTTGAATATTCCCTTCGTGCGGGCCAAGGTTGGTGATCGTTATGTCATTGCTGAACTGATGGCGCGTAACTGGTTGCTAGGTGGAGAAAACTCCGGCCATCTGGTGTGCTTCCAGCACACCACTACGGGGGATGCGATCATTGCAGCGCTGCAGGTGTTGATGGCGCTCAAGCGCCGCGGGCAGTCGCTGGCTGAGGCGCGCATGGGCGTCAAGAAGTGCCCGCAGGTTCTGATCAATGTACGTTTCTCCGGTGAGCTCGATCCGCTGGAGCATCCTTCGGTGAAGGACGCCTGTGCGCGTGTTACCGAGCGTATGGCTGGGCGTGGCCGGGTTTTGCTGCGCAAATCCGGTACCGAGCCACTGCTACGGGTCATGGTCGAAGGTGATGACGAAGCTGTCGTGCGTAGCTATGCCGATGAATTAGCTAGGATTGTTGCTGAAGTCTGTGCATGATTGAGCTTGCTACCCGGATAGCTCTTGGGTAATATCTGCGCCCTCTTTGATCGACGAGGTAAAACATGCGTCGCACCTTAGTTGCAGGTAACTGGAAAATGCACGGTACCCGCGCTAGCGTCGCAGAGCTGATCGAAGGGCTGTGTCAGCAGGTGTTGCCTGCCGATGTCGAGGTCGCGGTTTTCCCCGCCAGTTTGCATATTGCTCAAGCCCTTCATGGCTTGGGTGGGAGCGCGGTGAAGGTGGGGGCGCAAGATTGCGCAGCGCAAGTAGAACAGGGCGCCCTGACTGGTGAGCTGGCGGTAAGTCAGTTGGTCGACGGGGGTTGTGAGTTTGTGCTGATTGGTCACTCCGAGCGTCGCCTGATTCTGGGTGAGGACGATGAAGTGGTCGTTCGCAAGTTTGCTGCTGTGCAAGCTGCTGGATTGGTTCCGGTGCTTTGTCTCGGCGAAACCCGTGAGCAGCGTGAAATGAATGCGACGCTGGATGTGGTGGGTGGCCAGTTGGCTGCGGTGATTGATGCTCTGGGTGTCGAGTCGCTGGCGAGGGCTGTGGTTGCCTATGAGCCGGTTTGGGCTATTGGTACCGGCTTAACCGCTACGCCAGAGCAGGCTCAGGAAGTGCATGCGGCAATTCGTGCGCAGGTTGCGCAGTTGGATGCTGGTGTCGCTGAGGGGCTGAGAATTCTTTATGGTGGCAGTGTTAAGGCTGCCAGTGCTGCCGAGTTGTTCGGTATGCAGGATATCGATGGGGGGCTTGTGGGTGGAGCCTCTCTGAATGCGGATGAATTCGGTGCGATCTGTCGCGCTGCAGGAAACTGAAGAATGCTGGAAACAGTCGTGGTGGTTCTGCATCTGATCGGTGCAATCGGTATTGTCGCGCTGGTCCTGTTGCAGCATGGTAAAGGTGCTGATGCAGGTGCTTCCTTTGGTGCTGGTGCTTCGGCAACTGTATTCGGAAGCCAAGGTTCCTCTACCTTTCTTAGTAAGTTTACTGGTATACTCGCTGCAGCTTTTTTCATTACTAGCTTGGGCTTAGGCTTCTTTGCTAAAGAAAAAGCTGAAGCATTGAGTCAAGTTGGTCTGCCAGATCCAGCGGCTCTGGAAGTTCAGCAAAAACCGGCATCAGAAGATGTTCCGTTGCTAGAAGAGCAAAAGTCACCTGCATCTGATTCGTCGGATGTGCCGGAGGCTCCAAAGCAGTAACAGTTTTGCCGAGGTGGTGGAATTGGTAGACACGCTACCTTGAGGTGGTAGTGGCCATAGGCTGTAGGGGTTCGAGTCCCCTCCTCGGTACCATACTCAAGAAGGCCCGCAGTTCGCGGGCTTTCTTGTTTTTCGGAGTGTTGGTTGACCCTCGTAGGGGGTGGCCTTATAATTCCGGCCCAGCTTTGACGCGGGGTGGAGCAGTCTGGTAGCTCGTCGGGCTCATAACCCGAAGGTCGTTGGTTCAAATCCAGCCCCCGCAACCAGTTTTGGCAGGCCCCTTTTTAGGGGCCTTTTGCTAGCCGGAAGACAATCACCGCCAGAACTTTTGGCGGTTCGAAGGGATGGGCGTTTCGCCCATTTTTTATTTGCACAGCATGCACGAGGGCCGTTAAGTGTCGAGCAAGCTAGAACAGTTGCAGGCCTTGTTGGCCCCAGTAGTCGAGGCACTTGGCTACCAATGTTGGGGCATCGAGTTCCTGTCGCAGGGGCGCCATTCGCTGCTGCGTGTCTATATCGACAAGGCTGATGGAATTCTGATCGACGATTGCGAAATCGTCAGTCGTCAGCTCAGCGGTGTACTGGACGTCGAAGATCCGATTACTTCCGAGTACACCTTGGAAGTTTCTTCTCCTGGTATGGATCGGCCGCTGTTCACGTTGGAACAGTTCGCAGGTCATGCTGGCGAACAGGTAAAGATCAAACTGCGCTCGCCTTTCGACGGGCGACGCAACTTTCAGGGCCTTCTCCGCGGTGTGGAGGAGCAGGATGTGGTGGTGCAGGTGGATGACCACGAATATCTGCTGCCGATCGATCTGATCGACAAGGCCAATATCATTCCACGGTTTGATTGAGACGCGGATCGCGCGTCGTTGTGTGGCTGTCCGGTTTGCATCGTATATGCAGACCCGTGGCGGGCGGCTAACGAGGCGGATTGCGCAGATCCAATGGATTGCGAAAGGCGAGGCGTACGATGAGCAAAGAAGTACTGCTAGTTGTTGAGTCGGTATCCAACGAAAAAGGCGTACCGGCCGGCGTGATTTTCGAGGCGCTGGAGCTGGCTCTGGCGACCGCTACCAAAAAGCGTTTTGAGGACGAGGTCGATCTGCGTGTATCGATCAATCGCCAGAACGGCAGCTACGAAACATTTCGTCGCTGGACTGTGGTAGATGAGTCCGAATTCGAGGATCCGGCTTACCAGTTGACCGACGATATGCCGCAGGCTGTTGAAGCCAAGGCCAAGATCGGTGATGTGCTTGAGGAAAAAATCGAGTCCATCGAGTTTGGTCGTATCGCCGCGCAGACTGCCAAGCAGGTCATCGTGCAAAAAGTGCGTGAAGCCGAGCGTGCGCAAGTCGTCGATGCCTACCGTGAGCGTCTGGGCGAGATCATCTCCGGTACCGTGAAGAAGGTTACCCGCGACAATGTCATCGTTGATCTGGGTAACAATGCCGAGGCGATGCTGGCTCGCGAGGACATCATCGCTCGTGAAACCTTCCGGGTCGGCGTACGTCTGCGTGCCCTGCTCAAGGAAATTCGCACCGAGAACCGTGGTCCGCAATTGATCCTGTCGCGCACTGCACCTGAAATGCTGATCGAACTGTTCCGCATCGAAGTGCCGGAAATTGCCGAAGGTCTGATCGAAGTCAAGGGCGCCTCCCGCGATCCAGGTTCGCGTGCCAAGATCGCCGTGCGTTCCAAGGACAAACGTATTGACCCGCAAGGCGCCTGCATCGGCATGCGCGGCTCGCGTGTTCAGGCCGTTTCCGGTGAGCTGGGTGGCGAGCGCGTCGATATCGTGCTGTGGGACGACAATCCTGCGCAGTTCGTGATCAATGCGATGTCGCCGGCTGAGGTCGCAGCAATCATCGTCGACGAAGATGCCCACGCTATGGATATCGCCGTTGGCGAGGACAACCTGGCTCAGGCCATTGGCCGTGGCGGTCAGAACGTGCGCCTAGCTAGTCAATTGACTGGCTGGACGCTCAACGTGATGACCGAGTCGGATATTCAGGCCAAACAGCAAGCGGAAACCGGCGACATCGTGCAGTCCTTTATCGACGAGTTGGAAGTCGACGAAGAGCTGGCCCAAGTCCTGGTCGAGGAGGGTTTCACCAGTCTCGAAGAGATTGCCTATGTACCCATGGAAGAAATGCTCAGCATCGATGGCTTCGACGAGGAGATCGTCAACGAGCTGCGCGCGCGAGCCAAGGATCGTCTGCTGACCAAGGCGATCGCCAACGAGGAGAAGTTGGCTGATGCCCACCCGGCGGATGATTTGTTGGAAGTCGAGGGTATGGACAAGGTGTTGGCTCTAGAGCTGGCACTGCGCGGCGTGATTACCCGTGAAGACCTGGCCGAGCAGTCGATTGACGACTTGCTCGACATCGACGGCATCGACGAAGAGCGTGCCGGCAAGCTGATCATGGCCGCCCGAGCCCATTGGTTCGAGTAAGCGGTAGCGGCCTGAGGAGAAAGATGCATGACGCAAGTCACGGTGAAAGAACTGGCCAAAGTGGTCGACACCCCGGTAGAGCGCCTGCTGCAGCAGATGCGTGAAGCTGGCCTGTCCCACAGCAGTGCCGAACAAGTAGTGACCGATAGTGAGAAGCAGGCCCTGCTGGCCCATCTCAAGAGTAGTCACGGCGACAAGGTTGAAGAGCCGCGCAAGATTACCTTGCAGCGCAAGACCACCAGCACCCTGCGGGTTGCCGGTCAGAAGACCATCAGCGTCGAAGTACGCAAGAAGAAAACCTTCGTCAAGCGCAGCCCTGAAGAGCTTGAAGCCGAGAAGCAGCGTGAGCTCGAGGCGCAGCGTGCTGCCGCCGAGGCCGAGCGCCTGAAGGCAGAGGAAGAGAGCAAGCGCAAAGCGGCTGAAGAAGCCAAACGTAATGTTGCCGAAGCTCCGGCTGCTGCCGCGCCGGTTGCTGCTCCTGCTGCCGTTGCAGCGGCTGAGCCGACTGCTGCTCCGGCGGTCGCTGTCGAGCGCAAGAAAGAAGAAGTCCGTCGTCCTGAAAAGGCGCGTGACGAAGACGATCGTCGTGATCGCAAGCCGGCTCAGCATCGCCCGGCCACCAAAGAGAAGGCGCCGGCTCCGCGCGTCGCTCCACGTAGCGTCGACGAGGAAAGCGATGGCTTCCGTCGTGGCGGCCGTGGTGGCAAGTCGAAGATGAAGAAGCGCAACCAGCATGGCTTCCAGGCTCCGGCCGGCCCGGTGGTGCGTGATGTGAAGATCGGCGAGACCATCACTGTGGGCGACCTTGCTCAGCAGATGTCGGTCAAAGCCGCTGAAATCATCAAGTTCATGTTCAAGCTGGGTACCCCGGCGACCATCAATCAGGTGCTGGATCAGGAAACTGCCCAGCTAGTTGCTGAAGAGCTGGGCCACAAGGTCACTTTGGTCAGCGACACTGCCCTGGAAGACTCCCTGGCCGAGTCGCTGAAGTTCGAAGGTGAGTTCATGTCCCGTGCACCGGTGGTGACGGTCATGGGCCACGTTGACCATGGTAAAACCTCGCTGCTCGACTACATTCGGCGCGCCAAGGTTGCTTCTGGCGAAGCCGGTGGCATTACCCAGCACATTGGTGCCTACCACGTAGAAACCGAGCGCGGCATGGTCACCTTCCTCGATACCCCCGGTCACGCCGCGTTTACCCAAATGCGTGCTCGTGGTGCCAAGGCTACCGACATCGTCATTCTCGTCGTTGCTGCTGACGACGGCGTGATGCCGCAGACTCAGGAAGCTGTACAGCACGCAAAAGCGGCTGGCGTGCCGATCGTGGTCGCGGTGAACAAGATCGACAAGCCCGATGCCAACCCGGACAACATCAAGAACGGCCTGGCCGCTCTCGACGTGATCCCGGAGGAGTGGGGCGGCGACGCACCTTATGTGCATGTTTCCGCCAAGATGGGTACCGGCATCGATGAGCTGCTCGAAGCCGTACTACTGCAGGCTGAAGTACTCGAGCTGAAAGCCACTCCGACCGCGCCGGGCCGTGGTGTTGTGGTCGAGTCCCGTCTGGACAAGGGCCGCGGCCCTGTGGCCACCGTGCTGGTTCAGGACGGTACTCTGCGTCAGGGCGACATGGTGCTGGTCGGCGTCAACTATGGCCGCGTGCGCGCCATGCTTGACGAGAACGGCAAGCCGATCAAGGAAGCGGGTCCGTCGATCCCGGTCGAAATCCTCGGTTTGGACGGTACGCCGGATGCCGGTGACGAGATGATGGTGGTGGCCGACGAGAAGAAAGCCCGCGAAGTTGCGCTGTTCCGTCAGGGCAAGTTCCGCGAGGTCAAGCTGGCCCGCGCCCACGCTGGCAAGCTGGAAAACATCTTCGAGAACATGGGCCAGGAAGAGAAGAAAACCCTCAACATCGTCCTCAAGGCCGACGTGCGTGGTTCTCTGGAAGCCCTGCAAGGCTCGCTCAGCACCCTGGGCAACGACGAAGTGCAAGTACGTGTGGTCGGTGGCGGCGTCGGTGGTATCACCGAATCCGATGCCAACCTGGCGCTGGCTTCCAATGCCGTGCTGTTCGGCTTCAACGTCCGCGCTGACGCCGGTGCGCGCAAGATCGTCGAGTCCGAAGGCCTCGACATGCGTTACTACAACGTCATCTACGACATCATCGAAGACGTCAAGAAAGCGCTCACCGGTATGCTCGGCAGCGACGTTCGCGAGAACATCCTGGGTACCGCGGAAGTGCGTGATGTGTTCCGTTCGCCGAAGTTCGGCGCTGTCGCTGGCTGCATGGTCATCGAGGGCACCGTCTACCGCAACCGTCCGATCCGCGTACTGCGCGAGGATGTGGTGATCTTCGAAGGCGAGCTGGAATCGCTGCGTCGCTTCAAGGACGACGTCGCCGAAGTGCGTAACGGCATGGAGTGCGGTATCGGCGTGAAGAGCTACAACGACGTCAAGGTCGGCGACAAGATCGAAGTGTTCGAGAAGGTTCAGGTGGCGCGCAGTCTGTAAGCGCAACCCCTTGACCACGCAACGCCCGGCCCCGCTCAAGCGCGGCCGGGCGTTTGCCGCTTTTACGTGCGCTGCCGATCAGGTGGGCGGGCGAAGGAAAGGTAAGTAAGAAATGGCCAAAGATTACAGCCGTACCCAACGTATCGGCGATCAGATGCAACGCGAGCTTGCCCAGCTTATCCGGCGTGAGGTCAAGGATCCGCGTCTGGGGTTGGTGACCATCACCGCGGTCGATGTCAGTCGTGATATCGGCCACGCTAAAATCTTCATCACTGTCATGGGGCAGGATGACGCCGACGCCGTCAAGGAGAGCCTGAAGGTACTCAACGACGCTGCCGGTTTTCTGCGCATGCAGCTAGGTAAGGCGATGAAGCTGCGCAGCGTGCCGCAGTTGCATTTCCACTACGACGAGAGCGTTCAGCGCGGTGCTCACCTGTCGGCACTGATTGAGCGTGCCGTGGCGGAAGATCGTTTGCACGACGACACCGCGGGTTCCAAGGAGTAAGGCGTGGCGCAGGTTAAACGTATTCGCCGCAAGGTCGATGGCATCATCCTGTTGGACAAGCCGCATGGTTTCACTTCCAACGCTGCGTTGCAGAAAGTACGTTGGTTGCTCAATGCCGAGAAGGCCGGGCATACCGGCAGTCTCGATCCGCTGGCCACGGGCGTGCTGCCGTTGTGCTTCGGCGAGGCGACCAAGTTCTCTCAGTACCTGCTCGATGCCGACAAGGGCTATGAAACCTTGGCCCAGTTGGGCGTGACCACCACCACCGGCGATGCCGAGGGTGAGGTGATCGAGCGTCGTCCGGTGACCGTTGGTCGCAGCGAAATCGAGGCGGCATTGCCGCGTTTTCGCGGTGAAATCAAACAGATACCGCCGATGTACTCGGCCCTGAAGAAGGATGGGCAGCCGCTCTACAAGCTGGCCCGCGCAGGCGAAGTAGTGGAGCGCGAAGCGCGTTCTGTTACTATTGCGCGCCTGGAATTGCTCGGCCTTGAAGGCGAGCAGGCACGTTTGTCGGTGGATTGCAGCAAGGGCACCTACATCCGCACGCTGGTCGAGGATCTCGGCCAGGTATTGGGATGCGGGGCGCATGTGGCGCAACTGCGTCGCACCAAGGCTGGTCCCTTCGATCTGTCGCGTACCGTGACTCTGCAGGAGCTGGAAGCGGCGCATGCCGAAGGTGGCAACGAAGCGCTGGATCGCTTCCTGCAACCGGTCGATAGCGGCCTGCAGGATTGGCCGCTGCTGCAGCTCTCCGAGCACAGCGCGTTTTACTGGCTGCAAGGGCAGCCGGTACGTGCACCGGAAGCGCCGAAGTTCGGCATGGTGCGTGTGCAGGATCATAGCGGTCGCTTCATCGGCATCGGTGAAGTCAGTGATGACGGGCGTATCGCGCCGCGTCGGCTGATTTCCACCGGTGCCTGAGGCGGCAAAGGAATTCGACCATCAGGTCGAAAGCCGTGGCCCGAATTTCTCGGGTTACGGTGTTACGAGGGTGGCTGTCAGTAGGCACGGTCATGCCTCTTTTTAAAACACGGGAAGCGATTCCCGGCCTATTGAAATCGCGAAAGCGGTTTCCTGATGAGAGGAAGCCAACATGGCACTCAGCGTTGAAGAAAAAGCCCAGATCGTAAACGAGTACAAGCAAGCTGAAGGCGATACCGGTAGCCCGGAAGTGCAGGTTGCCCTGCTGACCGCCAACATCAACAAGCTGCAGGATCACTTCAAGGCCAACGGCAAGGATCACCACAGCCGTCGCGGTCTGATCCGCATGGTAAACCAGCGCCGCAAGCTGCTGGACTACCTGAAGGGTAAGGACACCACTCGTTACAGCGCCCTGATCGGTCGCCTGGGCCTGCGTCGTTAATAGACGCGAGCTGCACAAGTTGGAAGCTGGGAGTTCGGCGTCGCGAGTGGGGAGTGATCCTCACCTCGGGGCGCTGGGCTTCCAGCTTTTGGCTTTTCGAGGGATGCATCGGGTCCGACTCCCGCGCCTCTTTCCAATTTCCCCCAAGGCAACAAAGAGAAGGAAAACACCGTGAACCCGGTAATCAAGCAATTCAAGTTCGGTCAGTCGACCGTAACCCTCGAGACTGGCCGCATCGCCCGTCAAGCCAGCGGCGCCGTGCTGGTGACCGTCGACAACGACGTCACCGTTCTGGTCACCGTGGTCGGTGCCAAGAGCGCCGATCCGAGCAAGGGCTTCTTCCCGCTGTCCGTGCACTACCAGGAAAAGACCTACGCTGCCGGCAAGATCCCGGGTGGCTTCTTCAAGCGTGAAGGCCGTCCGAGCGAGAAGGAAACTCTGACCTCGCGCCTGATCGACCGTCCGATCCGCCCGCTGTTCCCAGAAGGTTTCATGAACGAAGTGCAGGTCGTCTGCACCGTCGTTTCCACCAGCAAGAAGACCGATCCGGACGTTGCCGCCATGATCGGTACCTCGGCTGCCCTGGCCGTTTCCGGTATTCCGTTCAACGGCCCGATCGGCGCCGCGCGTGTAGCCTTCCACCCGG
Source organism: Pseudomonas sp. 8Z (assembly GCF_902506535.1). Lineage (GTDB taxonomy): Bacteria > Pseudomonadota > Gammaproteobacteria > Pseudomonadales > Pseudomonadaceae > Aquipseudomonas. The sequence goes on along the minus strand of NZ_LR733827.1, from coordinate 1,332,820 downwards.
ACACCGGCTACCTGCTGAACCCCAACTACGAGCAACTGCAGGCTTCCAGCCTGGACATGGTCGTGGCCGGTACCGAAACCGCCGTACTGATGGTGGAATCGGAAGCTGACGAACTGACCGAAGACCAGATGCTGGGCGCCGTACTGTTCGCCCACCAGGAATTCCAGGCCGTGATCCAGGCCGTCAAGGAGTTCGCTGCCGAAGCCGGCAAGCCGACCTGGAACTGGCAGGCTCCGGCCGCCAATACCCCGCTGCTGGATGCCATCCGCAACCAGTTCGGCGCGGCCATCAGTCAGGCCTACACCATCACCATTAAGCAGGATCGCTACAACCGTCTGGGGGAGCTGCGTGATGAAGTCGTCGCGGCCCTGGCCGGCGAAGGCGAAGGCCAGTTCCCGGCTGATGAAGTTAAAGCGGCTTTCGGCGAGATCGAGTACCGCACCGTGCGTCAGAACATCGTCGACGGCAAGCCGCGTATTGATGGTCGCGACACCCGCACCGTACGTCCGCTGAAGATCGAAGTCGGCGTGCTCGACAAGACCCACGGCTCGGCGCTGTTCACCCGTGGTGAAACCCAGGCGCTGGTCGTTGCCACCCTCGGCACCGCTCGCGATGCACAGCTGCTCGACACCCTCGAAGGCGAGAAGCGCGATGCCTTCATGCTGCACTACAACTTCCCGCCGTTCTCGGTCGGCGAGTGTGGCCGTATGGGCGGTGCCGGTCGCCGCGAAATCGGTCACGGCCGTCTGGCCCGTCGCGGCGTTGCCGCGATGCTGCCGAAGGGCGACGAATTCCCGTACACCATCCGCGTGGTATCGGAAATCACCGAATCCAACGGTTCGTCCTCCATGGCTTCGGTCTGTGGCGCTTCCCTGGCGCTGATGGACGCCGGTGTGCCGATGAAGGCGCCGGTTGCCGGTATCGCCATGGGTCTGGTGCTGGAAGGTGAGAAATTCGCCGTTCTGACTGACATCCTCGGCGACGAAGACCACCTGGGCGACATGGACTTCAAAGTGGCCGGTACCGCCAAGGGGGTTACCGCGCTGCAAATGGATATCAAGATCCAGGGCATCACCGAAGAGATCATGGAGCAGGCGCTGGAGCAGGCGCTGGAAGCTCGCCTGAACATCCTCGGCCAGATGAACCAGGTGATCAGCCAGTCGCGTACCGAGCTGTCGGCCAATGCCCCGACCATGCTGGCGATGAAGATTGACCAGGACAAGATCCGTGACGTCATCGGCAAGGGCGGCGCCACCATCCGCGCCATCTGCGAAGAGACCAAGGCTTCGATCGACATTGAAGACGACGGCTCGATCAAGATTTTCGGCGAAACCAAAGAAGCGGCCGATGCTGCCAAGCAGCGCGTTCTGGCGATCACCGCCGAAGCCGAGATCGGCAAGATCTACGTCGGCAAGGTTGAGCGCATCGTCGACTTCGGCGCCTTCGTTAACATCCTGCCGGGCAAAGACGGTCTGGTGCACATCTCCATGCTGAGCGATCAGCGTGTGGAGAAGGTCACCGACGTATTGAAAGAAGGTCAGGAAGTGAAGGTACTGGTACTGGACGTGGACAACCGCGGTCGTATCAAGCTGTCGATCAAGGACGTTCCGGCGGCTGAAGCCTCCGGCGTCTGATAGACCAGCGTTGCAATACGAGGAGCCCCGCGAAGCGGGGCTTTTTCGTTGTTGTGTGTGGGATTCGGGGACGTTAGTTTTGAGACTGGACTGGCAATACGGTGGTAGTTGTTCAGGGTGTCTGTTCCGGATTGCCGCGTTTTTGCGGATGTCATCCAGGTGGACAAGCTGCTGCACGGTGAAGAGAACATGGTGGCGGCTGATGCCGGTTACACGGGCGTCGAGAAGCGCGAGGAACATGCGGGGCGCCAGGTGATCTGGCAGATCGCGGCTTGGCGCAGCACGTACGAAAAGCACGACAAGAAAAGCGAGCAGTACAAAGCCTATCGGGCTATCGAGAAAGCCAAAGCGCAGACACGCTCGAAGGTCGAACATCCGTTTCGGGTGATCAAGCGTCAGTTTGGCTACACGAAGGTGTGATTTCGTGGTTTGGCGAAGAACACCGTCCAGATGGTGACGCTGTTCGCTCTATCGAACCTGTGGATGGCACGCCGACATTTGTTGAGCCGCGCAGGAGAGGTGCGCCTGTAATGTGGGAATCGGCCCCCGCAGGCAGCTTGCGGAGGCCGAAAACAGGAAAAAAGCAGGTGATTTGACCGTTTTATGATCAATTCACCTCTTTCAAAATCGGTAATGGCCGAAGTCGACCAAAAACAGCGGCCTAGTTCAGACCTTCCCTAGGGCTAGGAAGTGCGACCAATATCCTATTTTTCAACGCGTCACCATTCCAACTATGGGGAGCGTTGGACTTGGTTATGTTCACAGTTCCGTTAGTCGCATTTTTCTCTCGCTCTCGCCGCTTCTACGCGCCGCTTACACTGATGTATTTGCCCTTGGCGATGATAGACATTACCGTTTCGTTAGGGATGGTCTGAAATAGCCCGACATTTCCGGCCGACTTCGACCTCTGCCGATTTTGAACGCACCGACCAGTCAAAACCGGTCAGGTTGTCCGCTCAGCGCTTCGTTTTTGGCCGTCACGAGCACNCAAGCCTCTATCACGTATCCAAGGGATAGCGCCTAACCGCGAGATCCCAACCGAATTGCTTGACGACCATAGAGCGTTGGAACCACCTGATCCCATCCCGAACTCAGTAGTGAAACGACGCATCGCCGATGGTAGTGTGGTGCTTCACCATGTGAGAGTAGGTCATCGTCAAGCTCCTATACGAAACCCCAGATCGCGCAAGCGGTCTGGGGTTTCTTCTTTGCGCGATAAAAATGTTTGTATTGAGGCGTCATCAGTCTAATCAAGAGAAGATAGGCTATTAGGCGTATGGACATTTTTTGACTGAATAGTCTCAATTGCCTCTGCTTATGTTGCTGGATTAACCTCGCTTATTTTTTACTGGTCGAGAAGTCGATAAGGATTTTTATTCGAGATGGCGATATATTGGCGCCATAAGCCAATATTCAGGGATGTAGTATGAAATGGAACATTCGCAATAAAGTCCTGCTGTTGTCGATTATCCCTGCTTTTCTTACTGCTCTTGTTGTGCAGCTACTGGCGTTCTCTGAACAACAGTCACTCAGTGAGCGCAGCCTTGAGCAGATGCGGGAAACATTGCTTAAAACGCGCAAAGATGAGCTGCTGCATTACATGGATATCGCCTTTACCGCGATCAAGCCGCTCTACGACAGCCCGGACGCGCAAACACCCGAAGTCATGAAGCAAGCGGCAGACCGGCTCCGCGAGCTTCGTTATGGCAGCGATGGCTATTTCTTTGGCTATACCGACAAAGGGGATCGGATTTTTCTTGCTGGGAAAGATGAAGGGAAGAACTTCTGGGATCTGCAGGACACCCATGGTGTTTATCTGATTCGTGAGCTTATCGCTGCCGCCAAACGAGGTGGTGATTTTGTCACGTACTACTTTCCAAAACCTGGCGATAGCTCTTCTTATCCCAAGCTGTCTTATTCTCGTTACCTGGATAAATGGGGCTGGACGTTTGGCGCTGGTTTCTACATCGACGGTCTCGATACGCTGATCGACCAGCAATTGCAGCAGCAGCAAAAAACATTGGATGAGTTACGCCTGAAACAATGGTTGACCCTGGCTGTTTTATTGTCTGTGCTAGCGGGGTTGGCTGCATGGGTGGCGGCTTCCATTGTTCGTCCCATACGGTTGTTGACTAGCCGTTTGCAGTTGCTGGCATCCGAGGATGGAGACTTGACCCACCATCTGCCTGTTGATGGCAGCGAAGAGACAGCCGCTATGGCTAAGGCTTTTAATCTCTTCGTAGGCAAGATTCGCGAGATGATTCTAGAGCTGACACGTTGTGTGCAGGCTCTTCGGGAGCGGAATGAACAATTGCGGCAGAGCACTCAGCAAGCTGCCGATGCGTTGGTCCTTCAGAGCTCCGATGCTGAGCAGGTAACCCATGCCATGGAGCAGATGGCGCTAGCTACGCACAATGTCGCTGAGTCAGCGCAGGGCGCTGCTCAGATGACTCGTGAAACCGACGATCAAGCTCGTGCGATGCAACTGAATGTGAATGAGACCATTGAGGCCATTAGCAGCCTGGCAAGTGATATCGAGGGAGCGGCCGAAGATATTCAGTCTCTGGGTAACGATGTCGAGTCGATTGGCTCCATTCTCGATGTGATTCGTTCCATCGCCGAGCAGACCAATTTGCTTGCCTTGAACGCCGCGATAGAGGCCGCGCGAGCTGGCGAGCAGGGGCGGGGATTTGCTGTGGTTGCCGATGAAGTACGCTCGTTGGCGTCGCGTACGCAGCAGAGCACGCAGGAGATTCAAGCCAAGATTAGTCATTTGCAGCAAGGTGCGCGCGCTGCTGTCACGACCATGCAGAGCAGCCTCAAGGTAAGCGAGGCTGCTGTAGCTAAGGCCAACGGTACAGGGAAGATCCTGGCTGGCGTGAGTCAGGCTGTATCGGATATCGCGGGCATGAATCATCAGATTGCGACTGCAGCCGAAGAACAGTCCAGTATTGGCGTGGAGGTGAATCAGAGTCTGGTGCAGATCTCTCGCCATATCGATGAAACGCAGGGTATGACCCAGCAGAACAATGCTATGGGGCAGGATCTTGAGAGCCTATCCCGAGAGTTGGACCAGCTTATTCGGCGCTTCAAGGTCTGAGGTGAACCGGCTCGCTGGTTCTGTCTCATCTTGTGTATAAGAGCGCCTGCATCTCTTTGAGGTCGCTCTGTCTCGGTTAGAATGAGCCTCCCAATGCGGAGGCTCCATGGCTGATTCGCCCCGTGACACATCTCTTTCCTCGCTGCCATTAGCTGCGCTCGTTGCGTGTCATGAGTGCGACTTGCTGATGCGCAAACCCCTTATTAAAGATGGCGAAAGCGCAGAATGCCCGCGTTGTGGCTATGAGCTTTTTCGTCGTCGTCATCATGTGTTCAAACGCAGCTTGGCGTTGGTGTTGACGGCTTTGCTGCTTTACCTTCCCGCTAATTTTTTGCCGATCATGCAATTGAACCTGCTTGGTCAGCGCTCGCAGGATACTGTCTGGAGCGGGGTAATCGGGCTTTATGAGAGCGGCATGCAAGGCATTGCCGTGGTGGTTTTTCTCTGCAGCATGGCTGTGCCGTTGCTCAAGCTGTTGTGTCAGTTGCTGGTATTGCTGAGCATTCGGCTGGATCTAGGGCACAGCTATGGTTTGCTGCTTTACCGGATTTTTCATCACCTGCGTGAGTGGGGCATGCTGGAGGTTTATTTAATGGGCATCCTGGTGTCCATGGTCAAGTTGATGGATCTGGCCGATCTGAGCCTCGGTGTTGGTCTGTTCTGCTTCGTTGCGTTGCTCCTGGTACAGGTCTGGTTGGAGTTGACGATGTCACCGCAGCAGATCTGGGAGGCCCTTGCTGAGGGTGATGCACATGCGCGCGATTGATGCAGGTTTGCTGATTTGCCATGAGTGTCATCATCTCAATCGCCAGGAGCCCGAGGCAGAGCATCAGCATTGCAGCCGGTGTGGCGCGCAGGTTCATGCGCGCAGGCCCAATAGTCTGGTGCGTACCTGGGCTTTGCTGCTGACCTCGGCGCTTCTTTACATACCCGCTAATCTGCTGCCGATCATGACGGTAAACAGCCTTGGCAAGGGGGCGCCGTCGACCATCATGAGTGGTGTCGTTGAGTTGCTTCACCATGGCATGGTGCCGATCGCAGCGGTGGTCTTCATCGCCAGTATTCTGGTGCCCACCTTCAAATTGCTAGGCATCGCTCTGCTTCTGTATTCGGTACAGCGTCATCAGCCGATGTCGGCTCGCCAGCGCATTCTGATGTACCGCTTCATCGAGTGGATCGGTCGCTGGTCGATGCTGGATATCTTCGTCATCGCCATTTTGGTGGCGCTAGTGAATTTTGGCAGCCTGGCTAGTATCGAAGCTGGAGCGGGGGCGGCTGCTTTTGCCAGTGTAGTGATCTTGACCATGCTGGCTGCATTGACCTTCGACCCACGCCTTATCTGGGACAACACGGAAACCGATCATGACTGACCTGCCTTTGGCTAAGACGCGCCCTGCCTCGAACTGGTCGGCCATCTGGGTGCTTCCCCTTATTGCCCTGCTCATTGGTGGCTGGTTGGCTTGGCGTGCCTACAGTGAGGCCGGTATTCAGGTCGAGTTGGTTTTCGCTAGTGGTGAAGGCATTGAGGCTGGCAAGACCGAGTTGATGTACAAGGGCATGGCGGTGGGCAAGGTGACTGCTATCAGCCTTGACTCCAGCGATGAGAAGCGTGGCGTGGTCGCGCAGTTGGAGGTTAACAAGGAGTTGGAGCAGTACCTGCGTAGCGGCACCCGCTTCTGGTTGGTCAAGCCCAATGTCAGTCTGGCTGGAATCAGTGGTTTGGAGACTTTGGTATCCGGTAACTACATCACTTTCAGCCCTGGCGATGGTGATGCCAGCCGCAACTTCACCGCTCTGAGTCAAGAGCCGCCGATGGGGGATGATGTCCCCGGTTTGCATTTGACCTTGAAGGCTGATCGGCTTGGTTCGCTTAGTCGCGACAGCCCTGTGTTCTACAAGCAGATTCAGGTTGGCCGGGTGAAGAGTTATAAGCTTGGGCAGGACCAAAGCACTGTAGAGGTGGAGGTCTTCATCGAACCGGCTTATGCCCATTTGGTGCGCAAACATACGCGGTTCTGGAATGCCAGCGGTATCAGCGTCGATGCCGACCTCTCCGGCTTCAAGCTGCGCAGCGAATCGTTGGCCAGTATCGTCGCAGGTGGGATTGCCTTCGCTACACCGGATAACCGCAAGGATAGCCCGCCGACTGATCCTAGCCTGCCGTTTCGCCTCTATGAGGACTACGACGAAGCACAAGCAGGCATCAAGGTCGTGGTCACGCTCAGTGATTTCGAAGGCTTGCAGGAAGGACGCACGCCTGTGATGTACAAGGGCATCCAGCTAGGTTCGCTGAAAACCTTGAAGATCGATGGTGACCTCAATACGGCGACTGCAGAGCTGACGATCAACCCATTGGCGGAAGAGTATCTGGTCGAAGGGTCAGACTTCTGGGTGGTCAAACCCTCTATTTCCCTGGCCGGAATTACCGGTTTGGAGGCCTTGGTCAGGGGTAATTACATCGCCGTACGCCCCGGTGAAAAAGGCAATCCTCCGGCCCGCAAGTTCGTTGCGCGGAGCAAGGCACCACCGTTGGATCTTGGCGCGCCGGGGCTGCATTTGGTGCTCACCACTGATCAGCTCGGCTCCATCGAGGTTGGCAGCCCAGTGCTCTACCGGCAGCTCAAGGTTGGTTCGGTGCAGAGCTATCAGCTCTCGCGTGACAACAGCCGGGTGGTGCTTGGCGTGCATATCGAGCCGGACTACGTGCATCTGGTAAATACGTCTACACGGTTCTGGAATGCCAGCGGCATCACCCTCAAGGGTGGATTGTCGGGCGTGGAGGTCAAGAGCGAGTCGTTGCAAACGCTTCTGTCTGGCGGAATTGCCTTCGAAACCCCGGACTTGCAGGCGGTCAGATCCGACCGCCAGGTGCAGAGTTTTGCCCTGCATGCCAACCGTGAGAGTGCCTTGCAGTTGGGGCAGCAAATTCGCATTCGTGTCGCCGACGGTGATGGTCTGCAACCGGGGACTGCGGTGCGTTACAAAGGGCTGGATGTCGGTAAGGTCGAGAGTTTGAGCCTGACCGACGACCTGCAAGCCGTGATGCTGAACGTGCGGATTACTCAGGCGGTCGAGCAAATCAACCGTGAGGGGACGCAATTCTGGGTGGTCAAGCCGGAGCTGGGGCTGACGCGTACCGCGAACCTAGGCACCTTGGTCAGTGGTCAATATATTGAAGTGCAGCCTTCGTCTCAGAAAGGTGCTCGGCGTACCGAGTTCACCGCCCTGACCAGTGCGCCAAACCAGGCTGTGCGTGAGGATGGCCTGCGTTTGGTCTTGAGCGCGCCACGGCGAGGTTCGATTAAGCCGGGCGTGATCGTCAGCTACCGTGAAGTGCCGGTGGGCAAGGTGGTGGATTTCGAGCTGGGGCCGACTTCCGACCGTGTGCTGGTTCATGTGCTGATCGAGCCGCGCTATGCGCCGCTGGTGCGCTCGGGCAGCCGCTTCTGGAATGCCAGTGGCATCGGTGTGGATGCTGGGCTGTTCAAGGGCGTCAAGGTGCGGACCGAGTCGCTGGAGGCGTTGCTCGAAGGTGGTATCGCCTTCGCCACGCCGAACAACCCGGAGATGGGCGGGCCGGCGCAGCCGGGGCAGACGTTTGCCTTGTTCGACGAGCCGGGAGAGGGCTGGCTGGAGTGGGCGCCTAAGATCGTGTTGGAGCAGTAAGACAATCATAGAAATGAAAGGGGCCGCAGTGAGCGGCCCTTTCATTTTAGGTTGATAAAAGCTCGCGGCTCGGTGGTTTCTTCCTGCTGAGCCGCCTGAGCCTTGGCACTTTCGCGCGGCTTGATGAACTTCCAGTCCGCCTCGTCGATGTAGATGCCGTTGGGGCCGCTGCCGCCTTCCAGGTCGATGGCTACGTGGGCCGAGACCTGCGGCTTGACCGAGGCCAGGATCGGCACGAAGCCGAGTTGCAGGCTGGTTTCGATCAGCGCCTGCTGGTTGCGTTCGTCGATGTCCGCCGCCTCGTCGAGGTAGTAGGGCAGGCGTACGCGCCCGGCCTGCTCGCGATCCATCAGGTGCAGCAACAGGTACATGTTGGTCAGCGCCTTGATGGTCATGGTGGTGCCGTTACTGGCTGCGCCATCGATGTCGGTGTGGATGATCGGCTGGCCGTGCACCTTGGTGATCTCGAAGGCCAGCTCGAACAGATCCTTCAGGCCCAACTGGTTACCGTTGGCCGCCACCAGGCGCGACAGATAGTCCTTGGCTTCCTCGTTCTTGGCATCCTGCTCGGCCGATTGCGACAGGTCGAACACCGACAGGGTTTCGCCTTCCTCGTACTGCCCGGCGCTGTGGATGATCTGGTCGATATGGCGCAGGGCTTCCTTGTTCGGTGCCAGGACGATGCGGAAGCTTTGCAGGTTGGAGACCTGGCGCTTGTTGATCTCGCGGTTGAACAGCGCCAACTGGTGTTCCAGGTTGTCGTAGTCGCTGCGGATGTTGCGCAGGGTTCGGGCGATATCGGTGACCGCTGCACGGCGCGCCTTGGCCAGGGTCAGGGCTTCGTCCTGGCGGTGGGCGTAGGCGTTGACCAGCAGTTGCAGGCGGCGCTCGACGTCGTCCTCGCTGTCGAACTTGGCCACGCCCTTGAGGCGCACCTGGGCGTACAGCGCTTCGATCTGGTTGTCGATACGCTGCAGCGCCTGCCAGGTGTCCTGATAGTCGTTGAGCAGCTGCAGCAGGTTGTCCAGCGAGTCGTCCACCGGCTCCATGAACGGCGTGCCGAACGGCAGGTCGGCCGGCAGCAACTGACGGCGACGCAGGGCGTCTTCCAGAGTGCGCTGCTTGGACTCCAGATCACCGATCTGACGGCTGATCAATTGCAGCTTGGCGGAAATTTGCTGCACGCGTTCGGCGAAGGCATCGCTGGCACGCTTGAGTTCGTCCTGAGCGCCTTCCAGTTCGGCCAGGCGCTCCAGCTTCTGCGGCTCCTCGGCGGCCAGGGTCTGGCTCTTGCGGAAGTCTTCCAGCGCCTTCTGTGCATCCAGCACACCCTGGTACAGGGTTTCGGCCTGGGCCTTGCTGGCGGCGCGGTCGGCGGCCACCGACTGCTGGGTCTTGAGCTGCTTGAGCTCGCGTTCCAGGCGATCCTTCTGGTCGCGCAGGGCGGCGCGGTCGGCCAGGGCCTGCAGGGCCGGCGGCTCGATATGGCTGAGGTCGATGGACAGGCCCGGCACGGCGAAGGTATCGCCTTTGAAGCGATCCAGCACCGCCTCGATGGCCTTGACCCAGTCATCGCCCTCGGCCTGGATGCCTTTCTCACCCAGCGGCAGGCTGAACAGCGCGCCGTTGAACAGGCGCATCAGACGGTCGACGTCAGCCTGGCTGAACTCCTCGCGCAGGCGCGAGTAGCTGTTGTTGTCGGCGTGGTCGAGCTGCTGCTTGACCGACTTGAGGCGTTTTTCCAGGTCGCGCAGGCGCTCGTCCAGGTCCTCGCTGGAGAACTGCCGCGACTGCGCCAGGGCGCCGGCCAGTTCGTCGTGGGCGTCCTTGGCGGCGAGCAGTTGCTCTTCCAGTACCTTGGCGTTTTCCACCAGGGCGAAGCGGTTCTTCAGCACGGCCAGTTCGCCCAGCCAGCGCTGGATCTCGCTGATCTCGCGCTCCAGGCGCATCAGCTCGGCAGTGCCGCCGCGTTGCTCGTTCTGCAGGCCGTCCTGCTCGTTCTTGTAGTGCTCGGCCTGGATCACCAGCTCTTCCTTGCGCGCGTCGGCGTAGTCGTGCCAGGTACCCAGCAGGTTATCGAGCAGCGGCGAGAGGCGATGCAGCTTGCCGCGCAGCACTTCGCGCTGGGCCACGCCCGAGGCCAGTGCCTCGATCAGTGGGCCTGCGGTGACCAGGGCCTGGTAGTCCTGCTCCATGCGGCGCACGTCGCGGAAGGCCTCTTCGGTGGCGGCGATGTAGTCGACGCTGCCCGAGCGCAGGCTGTGCTCGAAGGCATCGAGGAACAGTTGCTTGAGCTTGGCCGCAGTGATTTCGCGCATGTGCAGCAGATTGATGAATAGCGCGCGGAAGGTCTTCAGGCTCTGCTCGCTGGTCGAGCGCAGCGGGATCAGGGTCAGATCCAGCGGGATGCTGGTGTGGCCGCCGACCAGCAGACGACGCAGTTCGTCGGGCTTGAGTTCGTAGGCGGTGATGCCGGCCTGGCCGAGGTTCTTGAACAGTTCGCGCTGGCGCAGGCAGGTGCCGTTTTGCTGGTAGTGCTCCAGATCCAGCTCACCGGCGTAGGCGAAGAACTGGTGGCCGAAGCCGCCGCCTGGGCCGCGACCGGCCACGCCGATCACGTGCGGGCCGTGGGGCAGGGCGACTTCGACGAGGATGTAGCTGGTGTCGCTGGCGAAGTAGAACTTGCGCGAGGCTTCCAGGCTGTACTTGCCGAAGCTCATGTCCGACATGCGCGCCAGGATGGGGAATTGCAGGGCGTTGATCGAGGCGGATTTGCCCAGGTTGTTGGCGCCGTACACCGACAGCGGGTTTTCCAGCGGGAACAGGCCGAGACTGTAGCCAGCGGTGTTCAGCAGGGCGAAGCGGCGGATGCCGTAGCGTTCCTGGCTCATGCGTCCATCTCCTGTGCGGCACGTTCTTCGGCCATGGCACGGGCCAGGGCATCTTCCTCGGATTCTTCGCTGTCGATGACAGCCGTGTCGGCGTCGCCGTCATCGTCCAGCAGCACCGGTGCCGGTAGCGGCAGGTCGCTGCTGTGCAGACTGGCGGCCAGGTCGCGGTCGTGTTGCACCGACAGGCAGACGTCGAGGAAACGGTGCATCGGCGGCAGGAAGCGGTACACGCCGTTGCTGTCCTCGGCGAAGCCGAGCTGGATGAGGCGGCGGATGATCTTGTCTTCCAGCTCCTCGAAAGTGGTGACTTCGGCCTGCAGGAACAGGTCGCGGTACTTCTCCAGCAGCGCCGGCAGCTCGTCACGGCCGATGCTGCCGCCGTCGAGTACGGAGAGCGGGTCGCGGCCCTGATCGGCCAGATGCTCGACCAGGATGAAGGTGAACAGCGCCAGACGCTGTGCGGTCTTGTTCACCTGCGGCGCCACCTGCTCGGGGACGAAGTAGTAGAAGCCGCGCGGGTCGCACACCAGCTCGAAGCCCAGCGCCTTGAACAGCGCGCGGTACTGATCCTGCATACTCGACAGTTGCGCGTAGCACTCCGGCTCGCTGCGCGAGATGTGGTAGCCCTTGAACAGGTCGCGGAAGGCGGCTGCGAGCTGGGTCATTTCTTTCAAATCAATGTTCATACGTCGTGCTCACGGGCAAGCGTAGGGTGGACGACGCTTTATCCGTCCACCGCATGGCAATCAACAAGGTGGACAAGAAAAACCTTGTCCACCCTACGTTAGGGTCATGCATCGGGGCGGCCTACCAGGGCGTAGGAGCTGATACTGATTTCATGCTCGCGGGTCAGGTAGGTCTGGCGCTGCAGGCGGTCGCGCTGGAAGCGGCCTTCGCGTGACAGACGCGAGAACCAGTAAAGCAGCTCGTCGGTGGCACCTTCCGGTTCCTGCTCCAGCAGCCAGGTCATCAGATCCGGCAGCGGCAGGGCCTGCTCGCAGCGCTCGATCATCTCGCGCGCGGTCTTCGGTGCCTTGGGCGCGCCGCCCTTGCGGCTGCTACTGGCCTTGGGGAAGTGCGCCGGTTTGGCTTCGAAGCGCGCCAGGGCGTAGACGTAGGCCTCGACCTGGCTGGCCGAGCCCAGGAAGTTGCTCTGTGGCCGGGTGAACAGCGGCATGGCTGCCTGCGGCACGGCGTCTATGCCCTTCTTGCGGATCACCGACAGTGCCAGCGCCGCGCCACGGGTCACTGCATTGTGCCGACGCGCTTCCTCGCGCAATGGCAGCAGCAGTTCGCGTGCCTTGCGCAGGGTGAGCTGGGCGGTGGTCTGCATTTCCAGAATGCGCGCGTGGGTGCGCAGCAGCAGGTCGTCGTCGACCAGTTGGCCGAGGCGCTGTTGATCGCCGAGCAGGCGCAGCAGCACCTGTTCGACGCGGCGCACGCCTTGCTCGAAGGCGCCGTCGGCGGCGACCAGTTGAATCATCGGCTCGACGTATTCGTCCCAGGTGGCCAGCACTTCGGCGTAGCGCTGGCGCAGGGGAATCTGCCGGTCCGAGGTCTTGGCCCGGTCGGCCACGCTAACCAGCGCCTGTTCGTCGTTGGCCAGCTTCTTGAGTACGTCGCGCACGCGCATATCGAGCAGGCGCAATTGGCGCGCCAGGTCGTTGGCGTCGCGGACTTCGAAGGCATCCTGAATGTAGCCAGCCAGGCGCTCCAGGTGGCGCAGGTAGGCTTCGATCTCCAGGCACAGGCCGAGGCGGTGCTCGCGGCGCAGGTAGGCGAGAAAATCGTGGATCTGCGCGTTGAGCTCGAAGCGATTGGGGCTCTTGGCCACCGGCACGAGGATGTCCAGGCGAATCCAGGTGTCGAGCAGAGCAGTGGTGTCGCTGGGCGTGGCATCGGGCAATTGCGTGGCGAGCTGGCCGCGCAGCTCGACCAGGCTCAGGGTGCCCGCGTCGAAGCGCTCGCAGAGCGGTTCGAGCAGGTTCCAGTGTTCGGCGAGGGCGCGCAACACGCGCTTGGGATCGATCATCGAGGCGCCGGGTTCCAGGCAAGTGAAAAGCGCCGATTGTACTGCATGGTGGATGCCGGTTTTGAGTCTGAATCGATCAGAGGTGCTTTACGCCGCTGTATTGTGGGCGTCATGTCGCTGTCATGCGCGCCCGTCATCCTCGCCGCAGCGAGTTCAACCACGGCGGCGGGATTGCCCAGTGCGGCATTCAGGGTTATGAATCGGACGAAATCCCCCCTATGCTCTTTCGATCCTGGCCGGTAATCGGCACAATTCGCGTCCACTTTTTTCTGGGGGCCTTGGGGTTCCCATTGGCCGACTTTGCTGGGGCGACGCCATGATCCAGACGCCGTACTACCTCATCGATAAACAGAAGCTTTTGGTCAACCTGGAGAAAATCGCCTATGTGCGCGAGAACTCCGGCGCCAAGGCGCTGCTGGCGCTGAAGTGCTTCGCCACCTGGTCGGTGTTCGACCTGATGCAGCAGTATATGGACGGCACCACCTCCAGCTCGCTGTACGAGCTCAAGCTCGGTCGGCAGAAGTTCGCGGGCGAAACCCACGCCTACAGCGTGGCCTGGGCCGACGACGAGATCGAAGAGATGGTCGCCAACTGCGACAAGATCATCTTCAACTCCATCGGCCAGCTCGAACGCTTCGCTGAGCGGACTGAGGGCACCATCCGCGGCCTGCGCGTCAATCCGCAGGTGAGCAGCTCGGATTATCTGCTGGCCGACCCGGCACGCCCGTTCAGCCGTCTCGGTGAGTGGGATCCGGCGAAGATCGAACAGGTCATGGGGCAGATTTCCGGCTTCATGTTCCACAACAACTGCGAGAACGGCAGCTTCGAGCTGTTCGACAAGATGCTGACCACCATCGAGGAGCGCTTCGGCCACCTGATCGCTCAGGTCGAGTGGGTCAGCCTCGGTGGCGGCATTCACTTCACTGGCGAGGGCTATCCGATCGATGCCTTCTGCGCTCGCCTTAAAGCCTTCTCCGAGAAATACGGCGTGCAGGTGTACCTGGAGCCGGGCGAAGCGGCAATCACCCTCAGCGCCTCGCTGGAAGTCACCGTGCTCGACACCCTGTACAACGGCAAGCACCTGGCTGTGGTCGACAGCTCCATCGAAGCGCACATGCTTGATCTCTTGATCTACCGCCTCAACGCCAAAATGGCGCCCAACGATGGCGAGCACACCTATATGGTCTGCGGCAAAAGCTGCCTGGCCGGCGATATCTTCGGTGAGTACCAGTTCGACAAACCGCTCAAGATTGGTGATCGCCTGTCGTTCATCGACGCCGCCGGTTACACCATGGTCAAGAAGAATTGGTTCAATGGCCTGAAGATGCCGTCCATCGTGGTGAAACAACTCGACGGTAGCGTCGAGGTGGCGCGCCAGTTCGAGTTCGACGACTACCTGTCCAGTCTGTCGTAACTTCGTGGTGGTGGGCTGAAGCCCACCCTACGGGGCTGAAGCCCCACACGGGTCATGTAGGGTGGGCTGAAGCCCACCACCCAAAAAACGCATCAAACGCTTTCAACAACGCAGTTCCCTGGAGGTGAAACAATTGAAGAAGAATGTCCTGATCATTGGTGCAGGAGGTGTTGCCAAGGTGGTGGCCCATAAGTGCGCGCAACACAACGACGAACTCGGTCGTATTGCGATTGCGTCGCGCAACATCTCCAAATGCCAGGCCATCATCGACAGCGTACAGGCCAAGGGCGGGCTCAAGCAGCCCGGCGAGATCAAGGCCTATGCACTGAACGCCCTGGACGTGGACGCGACCAAGGCGCTGATTCGTGAAACCGAGTCGCAGATCGTCATTAACGTGGGCTCTGCCTTCCTCAATATGTCCGTGCTGCGTGCCTGTATCGATACTGGCGTGGCTTATCTGGACACCGCGATCCACGAAGACCCGAGCAAGATCTGTGAAACCCCGCCGTGGTACGGCAACTACGAATGGAAGCACCTGGCCGAATGCCAGGAAAAAGGCGTGACTGCCATCTTAGGTGTCGGCTTCGACCCAGGCGTAGTCAACTCCTATGCCGCGCTGGCGCAACAACAGTACTTCGACACGATCGAGTCGATCGATATTCTCGACGTCAATGCTGGTTCGCACGGCAAGTACTTCGCCACCAATTTTGACCCGGAAATCAACTTCCGCGAATTTACCGGCACGGTCTATAGCTGGCAGAACAGCCAGTGGGTGAGCAACCGCATGTTCGAAGTCAAACGCACCGACGATCTGCCGGTGGTGGGCGAACAGAACCTGTACCTGACCGGCCATGACGAGGTGCACTCGCTGTCCAAGCACCTCGATGTCCCGAACGTCCGCTTCTGGATGAGCTTCGGCGACCACTACATCAACGTCTTCACCGTGCTGAAGAACCTCGGCCTGCTCTCCGAACAGCCGGTCAAGACCGCCGAAGGTCTTGAAGTTGTGCCGCTGAAAGTGGTCAAGGCCGTGCTGCCCGACCCCGCCTCGCTGGCGCCGGGCTACAGCGGCAAAACCTGCATCGGCGATCTGGTCAAGGGCACCAAGGATGGCCAGCCGCGCGAGCTGTTCATCTACAACGTGGCCGACCACGAAGAAGCCTTCGCCGAGACCGACAGCCAGGGCATCTCCTACACCGCAGGTGTGCCGCCGGTTGCCGCAGCGCTGCTGGTGGCGCGTGGCGAGTGGGATGCCAAGCGCATGGTCAATGTCGAAGAGCTGCCGGCCGAGCCGTTCCTGGGCCTGCTGGATGTGATGGGCCTGCCCACCCGCATCAAGGATGAGCACGGCGACCGTCCGTGGAATCAGCCTGCCTGATTCGCTGCGCAGCATGAAAAAAGGATCGCCTCGGCGATCCTTTTTCTTTGTAGCGACTGTCTGTCTCAGACCCTGAAACGCCCCACCAACTGATTGAGGTTAGTGGCCAGGCGCGACAGCTCATGGCTGGAGGCGCTGGTCTGTTGGGCGCCAGTGGCCGACTGCACGGACAGGTCGCGGATGTTCACCAGGTTGCGATCCACCTCGCGCGCCACCTGCGCCTGCTCTTCTGCGGCACTGGCGATCACCAGGTTGCGTTCGTACATCTCGCTGATGCCTTCGGTGATTTCGTTCAGTGCGCTGCCGGCGCTTTGCGCCAGTTCACGAGTGGCGCGTGCCCGCTCGCTGCTCGATTGCATCGAGTCCAGCGCCTGGCTGGCGCCGCTACGCATGCTGGAGACCATCTGCTCGATCTCCTGAGTGGAGTTTTGCGTGCGGTGGGCGAGGGCGCGCACCTCGTCGGCCACCACGGCGAAGCCACGACCGGATTCCCCGGCGCGAGCGGCCTCGATGGCGGCGTTGAGCGCCAGCAGGTTGGTTTGCTCGGCGATGGCGCGAATCACGTCAAGCACCTTGCCGATTTCCTGCGATTGTTCGGCGACGCGCTGTACCAGTGAGGAGGTGCTTTCCACTTCGCCGGACAGGTCGCTGATGGCCGCGATGGTTGCCGAAACACGGGCCTGACCGGCCTGCGCTGACTGGTTGGAGCTCTTCGACGCCTCCGAGGTGGATACGGCGTTGCGCGCCACCTCGTCGACCGCTGCACTCATTTCATTGACGGCGGTGGCGGCTTGCTCGATCTCATCGTTTTGTCGCTGGATGCCGCGACCTGCTTCTTCGGTCACGGCATGGAGCTCTTCGGCGGCGGCTGCGAGTTGAGTCGAGGAGCCGCTGATCTCGGCCAGGGTGTCGCGCAGGCGCTGCTGCATTTGTGCGAGCGAGGTTTGCAACTGGCTGACCTCGTCACGCCCGGCCACCTCGATACGCTGGGTCAGGTCGCCTTCTGCAACATGCTGAGCAGCCTCCACGGCGCTTGTCAGCGGAGCGACGATGCTGCGTGTCAGCAGCCAGGCCAGCAGCACGGTGACCAACGCGGCAAGGGCGATCACGAGAATAACGATCAATTGCGAACTGGCGTATTCATCCGCCGATATCTGGCCTTCCTGCGCGATGCCTTTGCTGTAGATATCGCCAAGTTCGGCAAGCTGGGCGCCGGTGCCGTCGACCACTGGCTTCATGTCCACCAGCAACAGCTTGTTGAGCGCCTCGCGGTCTGCGCTACGCGCCAGCACGAAGGAGTCGGTCATGCCGCGTTGGTAGGCGGCGAAGTCACGGCGGAACTGCTCATAGATGCGTTTTTCATCGGGTGTATCGATGAACGGTTCGAAGTCGCGAAGGTTCTGTTCGAGCACCTTGTTGCGGACGTCATACTGGCCCATGTAGGTGTCGATGTTCTTCGGGTCAGGATCCAGCGCCACGCGTAGGGAAATGGTGCGGATACGCAGCATGTTTTCGCGGATTGCATCGACGGCGCGGATGCTGGGCACCCAGTTGGTTTCGATATGGGTGGCGCGCTCGCGGATGCTCGACATGGTGACGAGCGAGAAAATGCCGAGAAAAGCCACCATCAAGGCGATCAGGGCAAAGCTAAAGGCAGCTCGGGGGGCAATGTTGCAATTGCGTAGCAGCATATAAGTCTCAGGAGGCGGGCTGATTATTGTCGTTATGCATATCGGCTGAAGATGTAGGGGCTTGAAGCTATGGGCGTCTACAAGGCCATTGCAATAAATAGTTACATGGTCATACGATGACTGACCACAATAATCACAATAGCTAGGCCCTCCATCATGATCAGACCACTCGTAATCGCCTCCGTGCTTGCCTCAACGCTGGCGACCTCCGCCCATGCCGCCTCCTTCGCCTATATCTCCAGCCCCAATGACGGACTGATTTCGCAGTACCGACTGGATGAGCAGAGTGGCGCCATCACCCTTGTCGAGCAGATTCCGGCGGGTGACAAGGTCAACCCGATGGCGTTGTCGCCCGATGGCACGCTGCTGTTCGCCGCGCAGCGTGTTGCGCCATTCACCGTGCTGACGTATCGCATCGATGGCAAAAGCGGGCATCTGGAGAAGCTCAGTCAGGCGCCTTTGGCTGACAGCATGGCTTATCTCTCCACGGATCGTAGCGGGCGTTTCCTGATGGCAGCCTCCTACGGTGGGGCCTTGCTCAGTGTGCAAGCGATCGAGCCGAACGGGCAGGTGGCGGACAAAGCTCTGATCTACAAAACCGGGCCTTTCGCCCACTCGATTCGTTCGGATTTGAGTGACCGCTTCGTCTACGCCGGCAACCTCGGTGCCGATAAGGTGCTGCAGTTCAGCCAGGACAAGCGCACCGGTGTACTCACGCCCATCGGTGATGGTTACGCCAGTACGGCGGCCAAGACCGGGCCACGGCACATCGCGTTCTCGCCCAACGGCAAGTTCCTGTATGTCGTCGGTGAGCTGAGCGGCACTGTCACCGGTTATGCCATCGACGAGCGTAGCGGTGCACTCAAGCACGTCAGCGAAGCCAATGGCATCCCGGCGTCGCTGGGTTTGGCCCATGGCGAAGCGCGCAGCGCCGCCAACAACGACCTCAAGGATGACCCGACGCCGCGTATCTGGGCCGCCGACATTCGCCTGTCGCCGGACGGCACCTTGCTCTACATCACCGAACGCACCACCAGCTCGGTATCGGCCTTCGCGGTCGACCCTGACAGCGGCAGCCTGAGCTTTTTGGGCAACTACCCGGTCGAGGAAAAGCAGCCGCGTAACATCGCCTTCTTCCCCAGCGGTAAATGGCTGCTGGTGACCGGCGAGAAAAGCCAGACGGTCGGCAGCTACGCTATCGGCGACAAGGGCCAGATCAAGCGTGTTAGCGAAGCCAAATCGGGCGACGGTGCCCTGTGGATCGAGATTCTGCAGACCAAGCCCTGAGGGCTTGTGAACCGTAACGACAAAAGGATCGCCGCGGCGGTCCCTTTGTCGTTGTGGCGCGACGCCTTGGGGCTATCCGCGACCGGCGATTCACGCGACAATCGCCCCCCACTCGAATGACCCAACGGGATACTGCTGCTGTGAACACCGAGCTGCGCCGCCGCGCCTACCTCGATGCCATGCAGGTGGCCACCTGGTTGCCACGCACCGAGCTGCCTTTCGCCGCGCCGTCGCGCGCCGAATTGCTGGCGCCGCCGCCTGCCGAAGTGCCGCAGGAAGCCATCCGCGAGCCGCTGGCCGTCGTTGCCGAGACGGTACGCCAGGCGCCGGTTGAGCGGCCGAAGATCGAGGTGCCACGCCCCGGCGTGCAGCCGCACCAGGCGGCTGCCGAAGCGCCAGTGGCAGAACCAGAACCGATCGAAGAAAAACCGGCCCGCGTTAGCGCGCCACCGCCACGCTTCTCCCTGCAGTTGCTGCGTGCCGGCGATTGCGCCCTGCTGGTCGAATTGCCCACTGGCGAGCCGTTTCAAAGCCGCGACCCGGCCTACATCCTGCTCAAGGACTTGCTGCGCGCTGCTGGCCTGCCGGACAGCCCGCAATTGCTCGGCGAGCCGGTACGCTGGCCGCTGCTGGTGCGTGGCCAGATGGATCAGGGCCCGGAAGCGGCGCTGGAGTTCGTGCAGAGCTTCGTCGCTGCGCGCCTGGAAGAGCAGCCCAGCGCCTGCCTGTGGCTGGTCGGCTTGCCGGCCATTCGTTTTGCCGGCGAGGGTGACGAGCACAGCTACAACCGCGAGCTGCAGGTCGAGGGCCTTGGCGCCTGCTGGGCCTTGCCGGGCCTGGAGCTGTTAATGGATGAACCCACCCGCAAGCGTGAGCTGTGGCAGGCCATGCGACGCACGCGTCAGCGCTGGTTAGCTCCTGCTCAATCCTGAGAACCCCCGTCTTTGTGCCCGAGTTTCCCTCAATGAGCGATGCGATTTCCTTCCGCCCGATGACCGAGGCGGATCTCGATGCCGTGCTGAAGATCGAATATGCCGCCTTCAGTCACCCTTGGACGCGCGGCATCTTCACCGACAGCCTCAAGTCCTATAACTGCTGGCTAATGTTCGAAGGCAACCAGCAGGTTGGTCATGGCGTGATCAACCTGATCCTCGATGAAGCACACCTGCTCAATATCACCGTCAAACCGGAGAGTCAGGGCCGTGGCCTCGGCCTGCGCCTGCTCGAACACCTGATGCAAGAGGCCCATGCGCTGGGCGGGCGTGAGTGCTTCCTCGAAGTGCGCGCCAGCAACCAAAGTGCCTATCGCCTGTACGAGCGTTTTGGCTTCAATGAAGTCGGTCGGCGTCGCGATTACTACCCAGCAGTGGGTGGCCGCGAAGACGCGCTGGTGATGGCCTGCACGCTGGTTGATTGAGGCCGTCGCTGTCATCACGACGCCGTAATCCGGGGCTGGCAACTCGCGGATTTCATCCGGGCTACAGTTGGAACACCAGCGCCTTCAGGCCGCTCTCAGGCGAGATATCGGGGAACTCTGGCGGGTTATCCAGGCGCTCGATGAAGCGCAGTTGCGGCGCCTCGGCGGCCATGCCATCAATGAGAAAGTCAGGGCCGATATCCGGGTCATTGACGCAGGCCAGCACGGTGCCGTGCTCGCTCAGCAACTCGGGCAGGCGCCGGAGAATCTTGGCGTAGTCCTGGGTGAGGGCGAAGCTGCCTTTCTGAAAACTCGGCGGGTCGATGATCACCAGATCGTACGGCCCACTCTTGCGCACCTTGCCCCAGGACTTGAACAGCTCGTGGCCGAGAAACTCCACACGGCCCAGGTCATGGCCGTTCAGGCGGTGGTTTTCACGCCCGCGTGACAGCGCGGCGCGGGCCATGTCCAGGTTGACCACGTGCGCGGCGCCACCGGCGATGGCCGCCACGGAGAAGCCGCAGGTGTAGGCGAACAGGTTGAGCACGCGTTTGCCGGCAGCCTGCTGGCGCACCCACTGGCGACCCAGGCGCATATCGAGGAACAGGCCGCTGTTCTGCTTGCTGCCCAGGTCAAGCAGGTAGTGCAGGCCGTCCTCGATGATCGGCCATTGCGCCTGCGACTCGCCGACCAGCCATTCGCTCTCGCTGCCCTGCACGTAGCGGTGTTGCAGCAGCAGGCCGCGTGCGCCGCTGGCCTGCCATTGCGGTGTCGCCAGCAATTCGATCAGCAGCGGCTTGAGTGCCGGCGACGGCTCGCGAAACAGCATCACCAGTACGATGCCGGACAGCCAGTCGACAGTGATCTGTTCCAGTCCAGGCCAGCAGCGGCCACGGCCATGGAACAGGCGTCGTGTCTCGCGGCCGGGTGGGGTTTCCAGCGCCTGCAGCAGGTGCTGGCGCAGGGTGGTGAGGGCGCTGTCAGTCATCGCGGGTCAGCACTTCCAGTAGCTCGATTTCGAAGGTCAGATCGGAGTTGGGTGGAATCGCACCTATGCTGCGCTCGCCATAACCCAGGTGCGCGGGCACCTGCAACTTGCGCTTACCGCCGACCTGCATGCCCATCAGACCCTGATCCCAGCCCTTGATTACCCGGCCAGTACCGATCACGCACTGGAACGGTTTGCCGCGCGACCAGGAGGAGTCGAACTCGCTGCCGTCGGCCAGCCAGCCGCGATATTGGGTGGTGATCAGGGCGCCCTTGACCACGGCCTTGCCGTCGCCGATTTGCAGGTCTTCGATGATCAGTTGGTCAGACATATCAGGGTTCCTTGCGGTGACGGTTTTGGCTGGCCTGTACCGAGCGTTCAGCGGGGACGCGCAGTTGGGTCAGCAGGTAGTCGGCGAAGGCCGGTTCATAGTTCTGCTGGGCGACGGCACCGGCCATGCAGCTTAGCCAGCTTTCCGCCAGCGCCTGGTCGATTGGCCACTGGGCATGAAAGGCCGGGATGCTGATGCTGCCGTACTTCTCGGCGAACAGCCGCGGCCCGCCCAGCCAGCCGCTGAGAAAGCACGCCAGCTTGTCGCGTGAGGCGCTCAGGTCGGCCGGGTGCAGGGCACGTAGGGCGGCGGCTTCTGGGCGTTCGTCCATCAGTTGGTAGAAGTCATCGACCAGGCGGCGCAGGCTGTCGATACCGCCTGCGGCCTGGTAGGAGGCATCGCCGGTGCCATAGGGAGGTGTGTCGCTCATCGCGTTGTTCCGCGGAAAAGGCGCCATTGTAACCGCTGGCGTAGAATGGTCGGCCAGTTTGCAGTACATGCTCCTGTGGGAGGGTTTTTAGCGGCGACTGTCGCGGCTGCGACTGCATGGATGCAGGAGTTAGAGCGAAGCAGGATGCCAGAGCCGAAAGCCGCTCCTACAGGTGCCCATGGCCTTTCTTGTAACCCGTGACCCAATCCCAATGACGCAACCCCAGCAAGGCTTCGTGCTTAGCCGCCATTGGCGCGACACGCCGGAGGGCACCGAAGTGGCCTTCTGGCTGGCCACCGATGCCGGCCCGCGCCAGGTGCGCCTGCCGTGCCAGGAGATGGTCGCCTTCATCCCGGCTGAGCAGCGTGCCTGGGCCGCGCCGTTGTTGCGCAATGAGAAGGGCGTCGAGCTGCGCGAGTTGGCCTTGCGCGACTTCAAGCGCCGTCCGGTGCTGGGCCTGTACTGCCGTCAGTACCGCCAGTTGCTGCAGTTGGAGAAGAAGCTGCGCCAGGTCGGTGTCGATGTCTACGAGGCCGATATTCGCCCGCCGGATCGCTACCTGATGGAGCGCTTTATCACCGCCTCTGTCAGCTTCGAGGGCGTTGAGCAGCAGGACGGCAGCCTGCTGTGCAAGTCGCTCAAGCCCGCCGCCGATTACCGCCCGGCGCTGCGTCTGGTGTCGCTGGATATCGAGACCAGCGCCACTGGCGAGCTGTACTCCATCGCCCTGGAAGGCTGCGGTCAGCGTCAGGTGTATATGCTCGGCCCGGCCAATGGCGATGCCACAGGTGTCGATTTCAACTTCGAATACTGTGACAGCCGCAAGGCGTTGCTGGAGCGCCTGAATAGCTGGTTAGAGCGCCATGATCCCGATGGCATCATCGGCTGGAACCTGGTGCAGTTCGACCTGCGGGTGCTGCGCGATCACGCCGAGCAACTCAAGGTGCCGCTGCTGCTGGGGCGTGGCGGCGATGTGATGGGCTGGCGCCAGCATAACAGCAGCCAGCACTACTTCGCCGAGGCGGCGGGGCGGCTGATCATCGATGGCATCGAGGCGCTGCGCTCGGCCACCTGGAGCTTCCCTTCGTTCAGCCTTGAATCGGTGGCGCAGACCCTGCTCGGGGAGGGCAAGGCCATCGACACGCCCTATGCGCGGATGGACGAGATCCAGCGCATGTTCGATGAGGACAAACCGGCGCTGGCGCACTACAACCTCAAGGACTGCGAGCTGGTTACGCGGATTTTTGCCCACACCGATCTGCTCGCCTTCCTCCTCGAACGCTCCAGTGTCACCGGCCTGGCGGCCGACCGCAGCGGCGGCTCGGTGGCGGCCTTCACCCATTTGTACCTGCCGCCCATGCACCGCCTGGGCTACGTCGCGCCGAACCTTGGCGACATTCGTGGCGAGAACAGCCCCGGCGGCTTCGTCATGGATTCGCGCCCCGGCCTGTACGACTCGGTGCTGGTGCTGGACTACAAGAGCCTGTATCCGTCGATCATCCGCAGCTTTTTGATCGACCCGTTGGGGCTGATCGAAGGCCTGCACCAGCCGGATGACAAACACTCGGTGGAGGGTTTTCGCGGCGCGCGTTTCTCGCGTACCCGGCACTGCCTGCCGACCATCGTTGAGCGTGTCTGGCAGGGCCGCGAGGCAGCCAAACGCGACGGCAATGCGGCGTTGTCGCAGGCGCTGAAGATCATCATGAACGCCTTCTACGGCGTGCTCGGCTCCAGCGGTTGCCGTTTCTTCGACCCGCGCCTGGCGTCGTCCATCACCCTGCGTGGGCATCAGATCATGAAGCGCACGCGCGAGCTGATCGAAGCCGAAGGGCATGCGGTGATCTACGGCGACACCGACTCCACCTTCGTCTGGCTTGGCCGCCCCCATGACGAGGATGAGGCGACGCGAATTGGTCGCGCGCTAGTGGCCCGCGTCAACGCCTGGTGGCGCGAGCATCTGCAGAATGAGTACGGCCTGAGCAGCGCGCTGGAGCTGCAGTTCGAGACGCACTACCGGCGCTTTCTTATGCCGACCATTCGCGGCACCGAAGAGGGCAGCAAGAAGCGCTATGCCGGTTTGGTGTGCGCGGCCGATGGCAGCGAGCGCATGGTGTTCAAGGGCCTGGAGACGGTGCGCAGCGATTGGTCGCCGCTGGCCCAGCGCTTTCAGCAGGAGCTGTACCGCCTGGTCTTCTCCGGTCAGCCCTATGCGGACTACGTGCGCGATTACGTCAAACGCACCCTGGCTGGTGAGCTGGACGAATTGCTGATCTATCGCAAGCGTTTGCGCAGGCGCCTCGACGACTACCAGCGCAACGTGCCGCCGCACGTACGCGCCGCGCGCCTGGCCGACGAGCACAACCAGCGCCTGGGGCGTCCCTTGCAGTATCAGCGTGGCGGCTGGATCAGCTACCTGATTACCACCGGCGGGCCGCAACCGTTGGAGCGTCTGCTGTCGCCGGTGGACTACGAACACTACATCAGTCGCCAGTTGAAGCCAGTGGCTGACGCCATCCTGCCGTTCGTCGGCGGCGACTTCGAGCGCTTGCTCGATGGCCAGCTTGGCTTGTTCTGAAAAGCCTCGGCAGCCGCTCTGCGCCGCTGCTTTAACGGCTTTGGGCGACGACTAAGGCGAAATACTTTGCAAAATTCGCCTCGTTGAGTGGCGTTCGCGGCCTGAGTATCTTTGCGCCCGTGATGCCGGGCCCCTCTGGCGGTTAATACCGCGATGTCGGAATCACAGTCTGTTCAATCTGACTGTAGGAGGGGCTCATGACTGCCCTAGAACCGTTTCTCTTCGCCGACTTCCTCGGCACCGCCACCTGGTTGTGGCTGGTCTTCATCGCTGTCGTCATCTCCCTTCTGGCCTTCGACCTTGGCGTGCTGCATCGCGATAATCGCGAAATCGGCGTGCGCGAGAGCTTGCTGTTGTCCGCTGGCTACATCACGGCGGGCTTGCTGTTCGGTGTTTGGGTGTTCTTCCAGAAAGGCGGTGACGCCAGCATGGATTACCTCACCGGCTTTCTGATTGAGAAATCGCTGTCGATGGACAACGTATTTCTCATGGCCATGATCTTCAGCTTCCTCGCTATCCCCAGGCAGTACCAGCACAAGGTGCTGTTCTGGGGGATCATGGGCGTGCTGGTGCTGCGGGCGATCATGATTGGTCTGGGGGCGGCGCTGATCCACGAGTTCTCTTGGATTCTCTACGTGTTCGGCGCCTTCCTGTTCTTCACCGGCGTGAAGATGCTGTTCTCCAAGCTCGACGATGAGCCGGACTTGCAGAACAACGCGTTGGTGAATTTCCTGCGTAAGCGCTTGCGTGTGACCGACAACCTGCACGGTGAGCGCTTCTTCGTGCGTCAGGATGACGGCAATGGCCGCAGTGTGCTGTGGGTGACGCCGCTGTTCCTGGCGCTGATTCTGATTGAGTGTGCGGACTTGATGTTCGCCATCGACAGCGTGCCGGCGATCTTCGCCATCACCCAGGATCCGTTCATCGTCTACACCTCGAACATCTTCGCCATCCTCGGCCTGCGTGCCCTGTACTTCGCCCTGGCGGCGCTGATCCACCGCTTCGCCTACCTCAAGTACGCGCTGGCGCTGGTACTGGTGTTTATCGGCGCGAAGATCTTCCTGGTCGGCATCATCGGCAAGATCCCGGCTGTGGTGTCGTTGAGCGTGACGCTGAGCCTGCTGATCGGTGGCGTGCTGGTGTCGCTGTACAAAACCCGTGAGCAACAACCCGGTAAGTCCTGACGCTTTCCCCCGGCCGCGCGCATGGCGCGGTCGGGCAACCCGATACTGGAGTAGCTAAAGATGACAATTTTCTCGAAGAAGAACCTGGCTCTGGTCAGCTTGAGTATGGCGCTGGTCGCCTTGGCCGGTTGCGATGCCGCCGAGCAGTCGGCGCAGAAGTTTGCCGAAGAGGCGAAAAAGGAAGCGCAGGCGCTGATCAATGATTCGGTTGGCGAGGTGGTCGATGAGGTCAACCGTCAGGTCGACACCTTGCAGGAGTCGACCAACCGAGCGTTGGGTAAGTCCGAGGAGGACGAGCAAGCCGAGAGCCAGGAAAGCGAGAGCAAGCCGACCGACGAATCAGGTGTGGAAACCTGATGATCGGGACGGGGCGCGAATCAATTCGCTCCAGGCTTTGCGCACCCAGTGTGGGCCGCGCTTGGTAGGAGCGGATTTATCCGCGAAAGGGGCTGGCGCCAAGGCCGCAGGCAGAGCGAAAGCAACCCGTCCATTTGCGAAATAAAAAGGCGAAGCTACTGGCTTCGCCTTTTTGTTTTGTGCGCTTAGTGCTTGCGCGGCACCGGCTTGAGCAACTCGTCCGGCGGCATTTCGCACTGAATCTTGCGGCCGATCAGCGCTTCGATGGGGGGCAGGGCGAAGGCATCGTCCTCGCCAGCGAAGCTGATCGAGGTGCCGCTGGTGCCGGCGCGGCCGGTACGACCGATGCGGTGCACGTAGTCGTCCGGGTCTTCCGGCAGGGTGAAGTTGATCACGTGGCTGATGGCATCGACGTGGATGCCGCGACCGGCTACGTCGGTGGCGACCATCACGCGGATCTTGCCCTCGCGGAAACCCTCCAGCGCGCGGATGCGCTTGTGCTGAGGGATATCACCGGACATCTGCACGGCGCTGATGCCATCGCGCGTCAGGCGCTCTTCGATACGACGTACTTCGTCCTTGCGGTTGGCGAAGACCATCACCCGTGTCCAGTCGTTCTGGCTGATCAGGTTGTACAGCAGCTTGTACTTGTCTGCCGAGGCCACGGCGTAGACGTGCTGTTCGACCGTGTCGCTGGCGACGTTCTCCGGCTCGATCTCGACGATGGCCGGGTTGACCGTCCATTGCTTGGCCAGGTTCATCACGTCATCGGTGAAGGTGGCGGAGAACAGCAGGGTCTGGCGGTCGCCCTTCATCGGTGTCTGGCGGATGATCTGGCGCACCTGCGGGATGAAGCCCATGTCGAGCATGCGGTCGGCTTCGTCGAGCACCATTACCTCGACCATGTCCAGGTGCACTTCACCGCGCTGGTTGAAGTCGAGCAGGCGGCCCGGCGTGGCCACGAGGATGTCGCAGAAACGCGATTCAAGCTGCTTGAGCTGCTTGTCGAAGTCCATGCCTCCGACGAACTGCATGACGTTGAGGCCGGTGTACTTGGTCAGCTCGGCGGCGTCCTTGGCGATCTGCACCACCAGTTCGCGGGTCGGCGCGATGATCAGCGCACGTGGCTCGCCCATATAGCGCTCTTTCGGCGCCGGGGTCTGCAGCAACTGGGTGATGATCGAGATGAGGAAGGCGGCGGTCTTGCCGGTGCCGGTCTGGGCGCGGCCGATGGCGTCCTGGCCTTTGAGGGTGTAGCCCAGTACGCCCGCCTGGATCGGTGTGCAGTAGGGGAAACCGAGGTCGTGGATGGCGTGCATCAGCTCGGGGGCGAGCTTGAAATCGTGAAAGCGCGTTTTGCCTTCGGCGGGCTCGACTACGAAGTCTTCCAGCTTCCAGGTCTCGACAGGCTTAGCTGGGCGCTCACGGCGCGGTTTGTCGGCCTTGGGCGGGCGGGGCTGTTGGGGAGCAGGCGCATCGCCAGTAGTTTCTTGGGCCTTGGCGGCCGGTTTGTTCTGACGGGGAGGCTTTTCGCCTGAGCCGCTGCTCTGGGCAGGGGCTGCTACGGGGGACGGCGCTGGTTGTGGCTGCTCGTCTTCGGCTTTGCCGAACATTTTCTTGAGTGCTTTGAGCACGGGCTTCTCATCGACTGGTTAAGGAGTGAACGCCCGCCAGTGTAATGCAAGACGCGGGCGTGGCGAAGTGCTTCGCTGGCGTCTGTCAAGGGGTGAGCTGTAGCGCTAGCCGCAAAGGCGGTTACGCCCCTGCTGCTTGGCTTGGTACAGCGCGGCATCGGCCCGTGCGATCAGCGCTTGCAGGCTGTCACTGTTTTGCATCTGGGTGAGGCCGAGGGAGATGGTCACCCCTGGCAAGACGCCGACTGGGGAGTAAAACGTGCTGATTTGCTCCAGGCTCTTGCGCAAGCGTTCGCCGATGCCTCGTGCTTCTTTGGCTGCCAGTTCCGGCAGGACGATGACGAACTCTTCGCCGCCGAAGCGCACCAGGCTGTCCTTGGGGCGCAGTTGGTTGCGCAGGGTATGAGCGACCAGGCACAGGGCATAGTCGCCGGCCAGATGACCATGCTGGTCGTTGTAGCGCTTGAAGTGGTCGACATCGAGCATCAGCAGTGACAGCGGTTGGCCGCTGAACGCGCAGCGGGCGTTTTCACGTGCGAATACATGCTCCAGCCAGCGTCGGTTGAAGCTGCCGGTCAGGGTGTCGACGTTGGCATGCTGCTCGCTGTCGAGGATCTGCCGATTGCCCTGGCGCACGCGTTCGCACAGCAACTCCAGCAGGTTTTGCATCATCTGCGGGGACTGATGGAAGAGTTCGATCAGCGATTCTCGGTGCAGGCGCAGTACCGTGGAGGGTTGCTCGGCGACGACGTAGGCGCTGGGGCGTTCGTTGTCGATAAAGCTGATTTCTCCGGCGCAATCACCGACTTCCAGGGTGCTGACCGCCTGGTTGTCGAGCGAGCCAAGGTAGACGCGTAGACGGCCACTGATCAGCAGATAAAGGTGTTGGTTGCGATTGAAGGGCGACAGTAGAACTTCGCTGGCCTCCAGATCGTAGGCGCGAAATTCCTTGAGTAACTGGTCCAGGTTATCCACTGCTACCTGATTGAACAGCCTCAGTTGCTTGATTTGCTGCAGGTCGACCTGCCAATGAGCCAGCTTCATTCAATCGTCTTGGGATTGGCGGGAGAGTGCTGCCCAGTGGCTGGGTGAACGCTCCCTGTTCTTGAAAGTAGATTCGACAGTATTCCCGGCCTTCTGGCGAGACAATGTTCGCCCGGCGGCTGGCCGACCAGTGGTTGTACTTTGTTTTCAGGATGTTAACTGGCGCGCGTCCTTGCGCCTTGCCAATTCATGCGGGGTGATGAATCCGGTGGCCGATGGCGTAACCGGACAAGCGCGTGGCAATGGCCTCGGCCAATGCCTGATCTGCGCGTGGCAGGTACACATGGGCCAGTTGCCCGGCTTTGTCATCGCTTTGCACCTCGACGCGTATCGCCTTATCGAGTTCGTGTAGAGCGGCCTGGTAGACGCGGGTGATGGCATCGAAGCGCAATGCCGGTTTGAAGGTCTTGCCCACTGCAGTCAGTGGAATGGCGTCGATGATCCAGGCGTCCTTGGGCACGGCGGCACGCTCGGGGATGTGCGCCGCGGCATGCTCAAGCAGTTCGGCCTCGCAGGTCTGGCTGCCCGGTTTGAGCTGCACATAGACCACGGGGAGTTCGCCGGCCTTTTCATCCGGTTTGCCCACGGCTGCGGCCAGTGCCACGTCTGGGTGTTTGTGCAGGGCCTCCTCGATCATCTGCGGGTCGATGTTATGCCCGCCACGGATGATCAGATCTTTACTGCGCCCGGTCAGCCAGATGTAGCCGTCGGCGTCCATGCGCCCCAGGTCACCGGTGTTGAACCAGTCACCGTCGACCCAGATACCTTTGTTTTTGCTGGTTTGCAGGTAGCCTTTGAACACGCTGGGGCCACGAATGCACAGGTTGCCGATTTCGTTGCGTTGGGCTTCACGCAGGTACTGCCCCTGTTCGTCGAGCACCTTGATGCTGACCTCGCAATAGGGGATTCGCATACCGATGGAGCCAGGGCGGCGTTCGCCCTCTGGTGGGTTGGCGCAACTGCCGCAGGTGCCTTCGGTGAGGCCGTAACCTTCGATCAGGGTTAGCCCGGTCTTGGCTTCGAACTGGCGGATCAGTTCCACCGGCATCGGTGCGGCGCCGCACAGTGCGTATTTCAGCGACGATAGATCGTAGCCTTCGCTGGGGATCTGCAGCAGGCCTGCATAGATGGTCGGCACGCCGCTGAAGAAGCTGACCTTGTGGCGCTCGATAATCTTCCAGAAGTTGCTGATCAGGGCGGTATTGCGATAGCCCTGTGGGGTCGCCAGCAACACTTCGGCGCCGCCGATAAAGGCCGTCAGGCCGGTGACGATGACACCGTTGACGTGAAACAGCGGCAGGCCACAGAGCGTCACGTCACCTACACCGAAGCGGGTGACCAGGTTCATGCTGTAGGCCATCGCCACTTCGTTGCCGTGGCTGTGCGGGGCGAGTTTCGGCGTGCCAGTGGTGCCGCCGGTATGGAAGTAGCTGGCGATGTCATCGGTGGCGATAACACGGCCGCTTTCTAAGTGGTCAGCCGGACAGGCAGCAATGGTTTCGTCAAAATCCAGCACGCCTTCGGGCAAGGCGCCGCGCTGGGCTTTGATTGCACTGCGCTGTGGCTCTGGCAGCAGGTTGGCCATGTCTACGCAGAGTATCGCCTTGAGCTCCGGCAACTGTTCGCGCAGGGCATCGACCTTGCCCCAGAGGTCGGTGCCGGGGAAAGGGGCGAGCGTCACCAGCAGATCGGAGTCTGCGGCGTGGATCAGCTCGGCGATGTGCTCGGGTTCGAGCAGGGGGTTGATCGCATTGACGATGCCTGCGGCTTCTCCGCCCCAGATGGTGAAGTGGGTTTGTGGCAGGTTGGGCAGTAGGAAGGACACCGCTTTGCCAGGGCGCAGGCCCAGACGGTGGAAGGCGTTGGCGGTCTGGATGATCTTGCCCAGCAACTCGCTGTAGCTCAGGGTCAGCGGCTGTTCTTCGCCGTTGCCCTGTAGCAGGAAAGACAGCGCCGGAGCATTGGGGTTGGCCTGCGCGGTTCGGCTAATCAGGTCAAAGGTGCTCGGCGGCAGATCACGCTCGGCGAGTGCTGTGCGCTCGATGGTTTCGATATCGTGCAGGGTGCGAATCAGGGGCGCTGTGTTCATCTTTCCTATTGCTCTCCATGCGATTGCAGGCCGTCGAAAACGACCTGTTTAGCGGGCCAGGCGTTCACTCAGCCAATCTGCGATGTCGCGAATCTCTTCCGTCACGACCTCGTGGGTCATGGGATAGTCGCGCCACTGTACCGGTACAGATTGGTTGTGCAGACGCTCAAATGCGGCGCGGCCCATGTCAGGGGTGACCACTTCGTCGAATTTGCCATGCAGGCACAGCACTGGCAGTTGTCTTTGTGTATCCGTCAGCGGCATTTCATCAGTAAAGGTAGGCGCATAGGTCGAAAGTGCCAGCACACCACCCAGTGCCTCACTATGGCGCAGGAAGGCGGTATGCAGCACCACGGCACCTCCCTGCGAAAAACCGGCCAACACGATGCGCTCGGCAGCGATGCCGCTCTCGCGTTCGGCTGCGATCAAGGCCAGCACCTGATCGGCGGACTCTTCCAGTTGGCTCTGATCGATGGCGCGGGCCGGGCTCATGGCGAGGATGTCGTACCAGCTCGGCATGCTCCAGCCGCCGTTAATAGTGACGGGGCGGGTCGGTGCCTGCGGCAGAATGAAGCGTGTGCTGGGCAAACGCTCCTGCAGCATTTCGGCAACCGGCAGGAAGTCATAGCGGTCGGCGCCCAGGCCGTGCAGCCAGATTACGCTGGCGTCGGCGGGGTGTGTAGGCTGCAGGATCATAGGTGCGGTCATTGGTAGCTCCAGTGTGGTGCGCGCGCTTTAAATTGGTGCGTTGACTTTCGCCAGGGTCGGCTAATCTATGAATAAGTTGTCGCAAGGGCGCAAGTTTTGCTCTTGACCCCCATTTAACAGGCACATTGCTAGCGCCTGGTACGGGGCTTGCTAAGACAGATCCAGACTGACGACGCGATGCGGTAACGGTAACACTCTGCCATTACCCATCGTGCAACAGGCAGGAATCTGCTGTGTGGGGTTCCTTACAAACCGCGAGGGCTTTGCGCCCGGCGGGTGACGATCCGTCTCTGGCCCGTTTAACCGACGGGCAGGGTGGGACAGTTGGCCAGCAGAGGGTAGCGCCAATTCGTCTTTCACCCGGCGTCCGAGCTTCTTGGCGATACCGTTGCTGCCAGCGGATCGCATGCCTCAAAAGGGTGGAGAAGCAGGGCGGAGACGCCAACACAACAAGAGCAACTGGAGGTTTTTGATGAAGATGGTGAAATCCACCCTGGCTGTATTGACTACCGCTGCCGTGCTTGGCGTCAGCAGTTTCGCCCAGGCAGGTGCCACTCTGGACGCCGTCCAGAAGAAAGGTTTTGTGCAGTGTGGCGTCAGTGACGGTCTGCCGGGCTTCTCGGTGCCGGACGAAAAGGGCAACTATCAGGGCATCGATGTGGACGTTTGCCGCGCTGTGGCGGCTGCCGTGTTCGGTGATGCGAGCAAGGTCAAATACAGCCCGCTGACTGCCAAGGAGCGCTTCACGGCCATCCAGTCGGGCGAAGTCGACATGCTGTCGCGTAACACCACCTGGACCAGCTCCCGCGATGGCGGCATGGGCCTGGTGTTCACCGGCGTGACTTACTACGACGGTATCGGCTTCCTGGTTAACAAGAAGCTGGGCGTTGCCAGTGCCAAGGAACTTGATGGCGCTACCATCTGCATCCAGGCCGGTACCACTACCGAGCTGAACGTCTCCGACTACTTCCGCGCCAACGGCCTGAAGTACACCCCCATCACCTTCGACACCTCCGACGAGAGCGCCAAGTCGCTGGAAGCCGGTCGTTGCGACGTGCTGACCTCTGACCAGTCCCAGCTCTATGCTCAGCGCATCAAGCTGGCCGCGCCGGATAACTGGGTTGTACTGCCGGAAGTGATCTCCAAGGAGCCTCTGGGCCCAGTCGTCCGCCGTGGCGACGAAGAGTGGTTCACCATCGTCAAGTGGACGCTGTTCGGCATGCTGAACTCCGAAGAGCTGGGCGTGACCTCGAAGAACGTCGAAACCCTGGCCAAGGAAACCAAGAACCCGGATATCGCCCGTATGCTGGGTGCTGACGGCGAATACGGCAAAGACCTCAAGCTGCCGAAAGACTGGCTGGTTCAAGTGGTCAAGCAGGTGGGTAACTACGGTGAGGTCTTCGACCGCAACGTCGGTGCTGGCAGTGAGCTGAAAATCGAGCGTGGCCTCAACGCTCTGTGGAACAAAGGTGGTCTGCACTACGCTCCGCCAGTGCGCTGATTGACCGACTGGTCGCCCGGCAGCCTCTGCCGGGCGATTTTCGTTCCGATATACCTGGGGCATTCCCATGCAGAAAAACATTGGCGCACCGCAAGGGTTTTCCCTTAGCGATCCACGTGTGCGTGCTTGGCTATTTCAGATCATCACCGTCGTGGCCGTGGTCTCGCTTGGCTGGTTCCTGTTCTACAACACCCAGACCAACTTGCAGCATCGCGGTATCACATCTGGTTTCGACTTCCTTGAGCGCAGTGCCGGTTTCGGTATCGCTCAGCACTTGATCAGTTACACGGAGGCAGACAGCTACGCACGCGTCTTCGTCATCGGGCTGCTCAATACCCTTCTGGTGTCTTTCATCGGCATCGTCCTGGCGACCATTCTGGGCTTTCTTATCGGCATCGCGCGGCTTTCGCCGAACTGGATGCTGAGCAAGCTGGCCACCGTTTATATCGAGGTCTTTCGCAACATCCCACCGTTGCTGCAAATTCTCTTCTGGTACTTCGCCGTGCTGCTGCCTTTGCCTGGGCCGCGTAGCAGCATCAACCTCAACGACGCCTTCTTTCTCAGCAACCGTGGCTTGAACATGCCTGCGGCGAGTGCTGCCGAAGGCTTCTGGCCCTTCGTGATCGGTCTGGTCATCACGCTGGTGGCCATCGTGCTGATGGTGCGCTGGGCCAACCGCCGCTTCGAGGCCACTGGCGTACCTTTCCACAAGTTCTGGGTCGGCCTGGCCATGGCGCTGGGTATTCCTACCTTGTTCGCGTTGGTATTCGGCAGCCCGCTGCATTGGGAGCTGCCGGAGCTCAAAGGCTTCAACTATGTTGGTGGCTGGGTGCTGATTCCTGAGCTGCTGGCGCTGACCATTGCGCTGACGGTCTACACCGCAGCCTTCATCGCCGAGAACGTGCGTTCGGGCATCAAGGCTGTCAGCTTTGGTCAGACCGAAGCGGCTCGCTCCTTGGGGCTCAGTAACGGGACGACGCTGCGCAAGGTGATCATTCCGCAATCGATGCGCGTGATTATTCCGCCGCTGACCAGCCAGTACCTGAACCTGGCGAAGAACTCGTCGCTGGCCGCTGGTATCGGTTACCCGGACATGGTGTCGCTGTTTGCCGGCACCGTGCTCAACCAGACCGGTCAGGCCATCGAAGTTATCGCCATCACCATGAGCGTTTACCTGGCAATCAGTATCAGCATCTCCCTGCTGATGAACTGGTACAACAAGCGCATTGCGCTGATCGAGCGGTGAGGGCCTGCGCATGAGCACTACGCATACTTTCAAACCGGATCTACCGCCACCGAGCACCAGCGTTGGTCCCGTGGCGTGGATACGTGACAACCTGTTCTCCAACTGGTTGAACACCCTGCTGACCTTCTTCGCCCTCTATCTGATCTGGCTGACCATTCCGCCCTTGCTGCAGTGGGCGGTTTTCGATGCCAACTGGGTGGGCAGCACCCGCGCCGATTGCACCAAGGAAGGCGCCTGCTGGGTATTTATCCAAACGCGCTTCAGCCAGTTCATGTACGGTTTCTACCCGAGCGAGCTGCGCTGGCGTGTTGATCTGACCGCCTTCCTGGCCATTATCGGGGCGGCGCCGCTGTTCATCAGCCGTTTCCCGCGCAAGGCCATCTATGGCATCGCGTTTTTGGTGATCTATCCGGTGCTGGCCTTCTGGCTGCTGCACGGTGGCTTCTTCGGTCTGCAAACCGTAGCTACCAGCCGCTGGGGCGGCCTGATGCTGACTCTGGTGATCGCTGCTGTCGGCATCGCCGGGGCTCTGCCGCTGGGTATCCTGCTGGCGCTGGGGCGTCGTTCCAACCTGCCGGCGGTGAAGGTGGTCTGCGTGACCTTCATCGAATTCTGGCGTGGGGTGCCGCTGATCACCGTACTGTTCATGTCCTCGGTGATGCTGCCGCTGTTCCTGCCTGAGGGCATGAGCTTCGACAAGCTGATGCGCGCGCTGATCGGGGTGATCCTGTTCCAGTCGGCCTATATCGCTGAAGTGGTACGCGGCGGCTTGCAGGCGATTCCGAAGGGCCAGTACGAAGCCGCTGGCGCGATGGGCCTGGGTTACTGGCGCATGATGGGCCTGGTGATCCTTCCGCAAGCGCTCAAGCTGGTGATTCCCGGCATCGTCAACACCTTCATCGCCCTGTTCAAGGACACCAGCTTGGTGATCATCATTGGCCTGTTCGACCTGCTCAACAGCGTCAAACAGGCGGCTGCCGACCCCGCATGGCTGGGTATGGCAACCGAGGGTTACGCGTTCGCTGCCCTGATTTTCTGGATTTTCTGTTTCGGCATGTCCCGCTACTCCATGCACCTGGAGCGCAAGCTGGATACCGGCCACAAGCGTTGAGGACCTAATATGAAAGAAGCAATCAAAGCCTCCGGCGCGGGTGAAGGCATCATCCAGCTCACCGGCGTGAACAAGTGGTACGGTCAGTTTCACGTGCTCAAGGACATCAACCTGAACGTGACCCAGGGCGAGCGTATCGTTCTGTGCGGCCCGTCGGGTTCGGGCAAGTCGACCACTATTCGCTGCATCAACCGCCTGGAAGAACACCAGCAGGGACGCATCGTGGTCGACGGTACCGAGTTGACCCGCGACCTGAAGAACATCGAGACCGTGCGCCGCGAAGTGGGCATGGTGTTCCAGCACTTCAACCTGTTCCCGCACCTGACCGTGCTGCAGAACTGCATCCTCGCCCCGATGTGGGTGCGCAAGATGCCCAAGCGTCAGGCTGAGGAAATCGCCATGCACTTCCTTGAGCGCGTGCGTATCCCTGAGCAAGCGCACAAGTATCCGGGCCAGCTTTCTGGTGGTCAGCAGCAGCGTGTGGCGATTGCCCGTGCGCTGTGCATGAAGCCGAAGATCATGCTGTTCGACGAACCGACCTCGGCGCTCGACCCGGAGATGGTGAAAGAGGTGCTCGACACCATGATCGGCCTGGCCGAAGACGGCATGACCATGCTCTGCGTGACCCACGAAATGGGCTTTGCCCGTACCGTGGCCAACCGGGTGATCTTCATGGACAAGGGTGAGATCGTCGAACAGGCTGAGCCTGATACCTTCTTCACCAACCCGCAGAACGAGCGCACCAAGCTGTTCCTCAGTCAGATCATTCATTGATTCTGTCTGCTGTGAAAAAGGGAGCCTTCGGGCTCCTTTTTTCTTGCTGGGAACTGGTTGATTGAGACTGGACTGGCAATACGGTGTTTCGGAGGCTTGTTCCGAATTGCCGCGTTTTTGCTGAAGTTTTTTGTTTCGCCCTCCCGGGCGAGTTACTTTGCGGGCAAAGTAACCAAGCCCTCCGCCCGTTCATCCGGCCCTGGCTACGCCAGGGTTCGTTACTCGCTTCGCTCGCCCTTCGGGCCAGCCTTCGGCTGTTACTTCGCTTCGCTACGTTTCACTCCATCGCCGCTCCAGAGGCCCGACCGGATGCGGCCCACCGACGGTGGGCCATCCCTGGCCCATCGCGGCTCTCGGCTTTGGCATCCTGCGTCGCTCTACCTCCTGCATCCATGCAGTCGTCGCGACATCCATGTCGCTCAACCTCTTCCACGACGATTCCGTTCGCCCTCCTGGGCGGGCTCTGCACGCGCCTGAAGCCGAGGTAAACCAGAAGTAGCTCGGAGTGTTTGAACATGAGGTCAGCTCTAGGCTGACCAAGATGTCGGCTGCAGGCTGGCAAGCTATCCAAGCGCGTGAAACTACGTGAATGAAAGTATTGGTTTAACTCGATAGTCAAATCGCGGCCCATAGCGACCAGAACACGCCGGGCATGCCCGGAACCAATGTAGGTTCAGGCGCGCTAACTTCCCCCTTCAGGAGGCCGAACGTAGGCATTGCGCAGGGGGCGAGCGGCATGGATGCCGCGAGAGGCTTAAAGGGCCAGGGATGGCCCTTGTAAGCCGACCCCGGAGCGATGCCGGAGTGAGGGAAGTCGAGCGAAGCGAGACCCGGATGGCGGGGGGCGTTTCTTTTGCTTACTTTTCTTTGCGCATTTCAAAGAAAAGTGAGTCGCCCGAGGGGGCGAAACAAGGAGTTTCTGAATACACCGAAGCGGCGTTCTGCACACCAACACAAGCCAACAAACCACGCACAAACTTGCCACTCCGGTATCACGACCGACTTCCCCTCAAACAGGCGATGAGCCTTTTCATCCGCTCCGTTGCATACGCTTGCGAAAGGCCCCCGGTGTCTCCCCACAGAGCTGCTTGAAGCGCTTGGCGAAGGTGGCGCGGTCGGCAAATCCGACAGCGCTGGCGATCTGCTCCAGGGATTGCCGCGAGCCAGCCAGTGCCTGCTGCGCCTGGCTGATACGCAGGCGTTGCAGGTAGTCGTTGGGCGTTAGCCCGGTGCCGGCCTTGAAACGGCGCAATAAGGTGCGAGGCGAACAATGCGCTTGTTGCGCCAGGCGCTCAAGATCGATGGCTTCGCCATGATGAGCGCGCAGCCAATGCAGCAAGGGCGTCAGTGGGCCTTCCTCGACTTCGGGTAACAGCGGCGCGAAGCGTGTTTGCAGGCCGCGCTGGCGCTCGACCACCAAGGCTGCTGCCACCTGGCGCGCCAGTGTTTCGCTGCTATGCAGGGCGATCAGGTGTAGGCACAGGTCCAGCCCGGCCTGGGCTCCGCCGGAGCAGAACAGGTGGCCATCTTCGGTGAGCAGTTGTTCGCTGTGCAGGCGCACTTGTGGATAGTGCTTGGCGAAGGTGTCGGCCAGGGCCCAGTGGGTGGTGGCGCGGCGTCCATCGAGCAGACCGGCCGCCGCCAGGAGAAAGGCGCTGCTGCACAGGCTGGCAATCTGCTGCTGACTGCGTTGTGCCAGCCAGGGCAGCAGCTCGGCGTTGGCCGCCAGGGTGCGGGCCACTGCACTGCCGGTGGCCGGCACAATTAGCAGATCGGCCTGCTCGGCCAGTTCCAGGCCACCATCTATCTGGATTTGTGCGAAGTCCAGTTGTACTGCCTGGCCATCCTGGCTGAAGCGCTGCAATTGAAAGGGCGCTGCGCCGCTCAGGCGGTTGGCCATGCTGAAGGCGTCCTGCGCCATGCTCAGGCTGGAGCAGACGGTTTGCGGGCAGATGTAGAGCGCAACGCGCAGCATGGCGAGCACCTGATCATGGGGTTGGCGATTATTGACATAAAGTTGTCCAGACAGCCAATCGCTTATGGCGCGATAGCAGAGCAGACTAGGCTGCATTCATGACCCGAGCGCGCCTTCGCTTTGGCGTGCAGACCGTAGGAGCATCCCCGTGAGCCATCCAAATGCCGACCTGATCACGCGTTTCTACAGCGCGTTCCAGCAACTCGATGCCGAAGCCATGGCCGCGTGCTATGCCACAGATGTGCGCTTTGCTGACCCGGTTTTCACCGATTTACGTGGGCGTGAGGCTGCGGATATGTGGCGCATGCTGTGCAGCCGCGCCGAAGACTTCTCGCTGACCTTCGATTCTGTGCAGGCAGACGATCATGTCGGCAGCGCGCGTTGGGTGGCGACTTACCGTTTCAGCGCGACCGGTCGTCAGGTGGTCAATCATATTCAGGCGCGATTTGCCTTCCATAACGGCCTGATTGTCGAGCATCGCGATCATTTCGATCTGTGGCGCTGGACGCGTCAGGCGCTTGGTAGCAAGGGCTGGCTGCTGGGGTGGGCGCCGCCAGTGCAGGGGGCCATTCGGCGACAGGCGGCACGGGGCTTGGCGCAGTTTCGTGCGAGCCGCTAAGGCAGGCGACTGAACGCAGTGGTAGGCTAGCCGGTCATAGCTTCCAATGAGGAGCGTGCACATGGGGTGCCGTCTCTCCACTGCCAATCGAGATTTACCGTGACCGAACTTATCGTAGCCGTAAAACAGGCCAAGGCCTGGGGCGTTCATGCTGTCACTGCCAGTGGCGTGATCCTCGCGTTGCTGGCGTTGCTAGCCGTCCTCGACGGTAACCCCAAGCAATGCCTGCTCTGGCTTGGCCTGGCTCTGCTGGTCGATGGCCTGGATGGTTCGCTGGCACGGCGTTATGACGTCAAGGGTGTGCTGCCTCATTTCGATGGCTCGACCCTCGATCTGGTGATTGATTACCTCACCTATGTGTTCATTCCGGCGATCTTCCTCTATCGCTTTATCCCGCTGCCGGATTACACCCCGCTGTTCGCCGTGGGGTTGATTCTGCTGTCCTCGCTGTTCTGCTTCTGCAACGTCAACATGAAGAGCCAGGACAACTACTTCGTTGGCTTCCCGGCGGCCTGGAACGTGGTGGTGCTGTACTTTTACATCCTCGACGTCCACCCGTGGGTCACGTTGGGCATGATCGTTCTGCTGGCAGCGCTGACGCTGACCAAGATGAAGTTCCTGCACCCGTTCCGCGTGCGTCAGTTCATGCCGCTGAACATTCTGGTGACTTTCGTGTGGATGCTTTCCAGTGCGTTGCTGATCCTGCAGTACCCGCACAACTCCGTCTGGTTGATGGGCTTATGGTTCGCCGCCACCGCTTATTTTGTCGGCATGTGCCTGTGGCGTTCGGCTCGTGAGTGGTTCCCGGCGCGCGGATGACGGCGGTACAAGGCAAGCCCTGGTTCGTGTATCTGGTGCGCGCCGCCAACGGCGCGTTGTACTGCGGTATCAGCGACGATCCGCAACGCCGTTTCGCTCAGCATCAGTCTGGTAAAGGTGCGCGCTTCTTCCACACCAGCCCGGCGCAGGCGCTGGCCTATGTCGAAGCCTGCGCGGGCAAGGGTGATGCACTGCGCCGTGAACGGGCGATCAAACGCCTGAGCAAGGCGGCGAAAGAGGCGCTTATTCTGGCCATTGATAGCGATGCATCAGCCCCAGGCGGTGTGCGCGTGCCGCTTGCCCCGTTAAGCTGAGCGCTTTGAAGCTACAGCGGAGCGCCCATGCACGAGCTTATCCTGCACCATTATCCAACCTCGCCTTTCGCTGAGAAGGCCCGTTTGCTGCTGGGCTTCAAGCAACTGTCCTGGCGCTCGGTGACAATCCCGCTGATGATGCCCAAGCCCGACCTCATCGCGTTGACGGGCGGCTACCGTAAAACTCCGGTGCTGCAGGTGGGGGCCGATATTTATTGCGATACGGCCTTGATCGCACGCCGTTTGGAGGCGGAGAAAGCGAGCCCGACTTTTTACCCTGAGACGCAGGCGTTCAATGTCGCCACTTTCGCCCAATGGGCCGACTCGGTGGTGTTCCAACATGTGGTTGCGCTGGTCTTCGCGCCGGAGTCCATGGCGGTACGTTTCGCCAAGGTGCCGCCGGAGGTCGCCAAAGCATTCGCGGCAGATCGAGCAGCGCTGTTCTCCGGTGGCGCGGCCAGTCGTTTGCCGCTGGAGCAGGCTCGCCATCAATGGCCGGCACTGATGGGGCGCTTGCAGCAACAATTGCAGCGTGGTGGCGATTTTCTCTTTAGTGAGGCGAGTGTCGCCGACATTGCCTTGGCGCATCCGCTGTGGTTCTTGCGCAGCACGCCGGTAACCGCGCCGTTGGTGGATGATTACCCGCAAGTCGCGGCCTGGCTGGCGCGGGTGCTGGCTTTCGGGCATGGCTCGGCGAGCGAGATGAGTAGCGAGCAGGCTATCGCCGTGGCGCATGCGGCGACTCCGGCAGCCTTGCCGGATGAAACCTTCGTCGATCCCAACGGTTTCCAGCCTGGCCAGGCAGTACGCATCGCGGCGGTCGACTATGGCGTCGATCCGGTGGAAGGTGAGTTGTTGTTCGCCGGGCGTGAGGAACTGATTCTGCGCCGTGAGGATCAGCGTGGCGGTACTGTGCATGTGCACTTCCCGCGGTTGGGCTTTCGTATCGAGGCGCGTTGATCGGTCGTAAAGATCGCGGCTAAAGCCCCTCCTACAAAAGCCGTTTTCACCGCGCCCCGCTCGCAGGTTTATGACCAGTGGGAGGGGCTTTAGCCGCGACGGAGGCGGATGATACGTCGTCCATCCTGCGGCGATTTTAGCGGGTGGATGACGCTCTTCTCATCCACCGCTGCCCTCGCCGATTGGAGGCGTCATCTACCTGGCGGCCTCAACGCTTGTCCGGCAGCAGGAAATTCCCCGGCCCGGCGTTTTCCAGCGTTGGCACTTCGGCTTCGTCCTTGAGGTCGACCCCGGACAACTGCCGACGACAGGCCTCGCGCATCAGATACATCAGGCGGAAGGTGGCCATGCCGTAGCTCAGGCCTTCCAGGCGCACGTTGGAGATGCAGTTGCGGTAGGCGTCGTTGAGGCCGACTTTTGGCCCGTAGGTGAAGTACAGACCGAGGCTGTCCGGCGAGCTGAGACCGGGGCGTTCGCCAATCAGGATCACCGTCATCTTCGCGCCCAGGCGCTGCCCCACTTCGTCCGCCACCGCCACCCGACCCTGTTCCACCAGGGTGATGGGTGCCAATGACCAACCTTCTGCCTGCACCTGCTCCAGCAGACGTTCGAGAAACGGCAGGCTGTGCTTTTGTACGGCCAGGGATGACAAGCCGTCGGCAATGACGATGGCCAGGTCGTAGCCGCCTTGGTGCTCTTGGGCATAGGCGTCGAGCTGGCGGGCTGAGTCCTCATGCAGACGCCTGCCCAGATCCGGGCGCTGCAGGTAGGTGTGGCGGTCGGCAGCGGCGCTGTGTAGTAGCAGTGTTGGCAACTGACGCTCGTGCAGTGCCTCGCGCAGGGCTCCGTGATCGAATGGCAGGTGCACGGCGTCGCGCGCCTGGGCGTGGGCGAACTGGAAATCCAACTGGGCACTGGTCGGCAGGCTGGTGCCGGCGCGGCCCAGGGCGATGCGCGCGGGGGTCAGTTGACGCAGTTGCTGCCAGGGGTTGGCGGTGGCGGGGGACTTCTCGCTCATGACGTGCTCCGATTATCAGGCCAACTGTGCCAGGGCTTTGCGGAACGCCGGTGGCAGCTCATCGCCCATGCGCAGTTGCCCGCCCTGTTGCTGGAAGATGCCCATGCGCGCCAGCCAGGCCTCGAACTCCGGCGCGGCGTGCAGGCCGAGCACCTTGCGTGCGTAGAGCGCATCGTGGAACGAGGTGGTCTGGTAGTTGAGCATCACGTCGTCGGAGCCGGGAATGCCCATGATGAAGTTGATGCCGGCCGCGCCGAGTAGGGTCAGCAGGGTGTCCATGTCGTCCTGGTCGGCTTCGGCATGGTTGGTGTAGCAGATGTCGCAGCCCATCGGCACGCCGAGCAGCTTGCCGCAGAAGTGGTCTTCCAATCCGGCGCGGATGATCTGCTTGCCGTTGTACAGGTACTCGGGGCCGATGAAGCCGACCACGGTGTTGACCAGAAACGGGTTGAAATGCCGGGCCACGGCGTAGGCGCGGGTTTCACAGGTCTGCTGGTCGACGCCATGGTTGGCGTTGGCCGACAGCGCGCTGCCCTGGCCGGTTTCGAAGTACATCAGGTTGTTGCCGAGCGTGCCGCGCTTGAGGCTCAGGCCAGCCTCGTAACCTTCCTGCAGCACCTTGAGGCTGACGCCGAAGCTGGCGTTGGCCGCCTCGGTACCGGCGATGGACTGGAACACCAGATCCAGCGGCGCGCCACGTTCGATGGCGGCAATCGAGCTGGTCACATGGGTCAGTACGCATGACTGGGTGGGGATCTCGTAGCGCTGGATCACCGCATCGAGCATTTCCAGCAGGGTGCACACCGCGCTCATGCTGTCGGTGGCCGGGTTAATGCCGATCATGGCATCGCCGTTGCCGTAGAGCAGGCCGTCGACCACGCTGGCGGCGATGCCGGCTGGGTCGTCGGTGGGATGGTTGGGTTGCAGGCGGGTGGACATGCGCCCGCGCAGCCCCTGGGTATTGCGAAAGCGAGTGACCACGCGGGTCTTCTGCGCCACCAGAACCAGATCCTGAATCCGCATGATTTTCGATACTGCCGCGACCATCTCCGGCGTCAGTCCAGGCGCCAGGGCCTTGAGGCTGGCTTCGTTGGCGGCGTCGCTGAGCAGCCAGTCGCGAAAGCTGCCCACGGTCAGGTGGCTGACCGGGGCGAAGGCGGCGGCATCATGAGTGTCGATAATCAGGCGGGTGACTTCGTCACTCTCGTAGGGAATCAGCGCCTCCTGCAAAAAGTGCTTGAGCGGCACCTCGGCCAGGGCCATCTGCGCGGCGGCGCGCTCGGCGTCGCTGCTGGCGGCGACACCGGCCAGGTAATCGCCAGAGCGGGCGGGCGTGGCCTTGGCCATCAGCTCGCGCAGGGTGTCGAAGCGCCAGGTCTGTAGCCCGACGCTGTGAGTGAATCCGGCCATCGGCTGACTCCTCGTGCAGCTATTAAAAATACGGCGCCGGGCATGGCGACTGCACGCCATGCCCGGCTGGTCAGAGTATCAGGTCGGGTTGGCCAGCGAGGCCGCTGCGGCCTCACGCTGTTCGGCGGTGCACAGGAAGTACACATAACCAATGGCCATCAGCCCCAGGAAAATCAGCGCCAGTACACCGTTGAACCAGATCATCGCAACCAGGCACAGCACCGCGATGGCCAGGGCGATGGCAGGCACCACCGGGTAGCCGGGCGCGCGGAAGCTGCGGGCCAGGTTCGGCTCGCTGCGACG
Source organism: Pseudomonas sp. 8Z (assembly GCF_902506535.1). Taxonomy (GTDB): domain Bacteria; phylum Pseudomonadota; class Gammaproteobacteria; order Pseudomonadales; family Pseudomonadaceae; genus Aquipseudomonas. Next base: position 1,288,920 of record NZ_LR733827.1, on the reverse strand, counting down.
CAGCTTGAACAGGCTGAGCATGCTCATGATGTACATGACGATGGCGCCGAACACGGCCATGGTGATCATCGCGGCAGTCAGGCTCATGCCTTGCAGGTTGATCACGCCGTCGCTGAATACTGCGGCGATGCCGACCACACCACCGGCGATGATCGCGCGATGCGGCGTCTGGAAACGGTTGAGCTTGGCCAGGCCCTTGGGCAGGTAACCGGCGCGGGCGAGGGCGAAGAACTGGCGCGAGTAGCCGAGGATGATGCCGTGGAAGCTGGCCACCAGGCCGAACAGGCCGATCCACACCAGCATGTGCATCCAGTTCGAGTCGCTGCCGACCACAGCTTTCATGGCTTGCGGCAGTGGGTCGTTGATGTTCGACAGCTCCTTCCAGTTGCCCACACCACCGGCGAAGATCATCACGCCGAGCGCCAGGGTTACTAAGGTCAGGATGCCGGCGATGTAGGCTCGGGGAATGGTGCGCTTGGGATCCTTGGCTTCCTCGGCGGCCATGGCGGCGCCTTCGATCGCCAGGAAAAACCAGATGGCGAACGGGATGGCGGCGAAGATGCCGGACACCGCTGCGCTGTCGAAGACGTTGCTACCGGCCCAGCCATCGAGCACGAAGTTGCTGAAGCTGAAGCCCGGTGCGACCACACCCATGAACACCAGCAGCTCGGCTACTGCCAGCACGGTGACTACCAGTTCGAAGGTGGCGGCGATGCTCACTCCAAGGATGTTCAGGCCCATGAAGATGATGTAAGCCCCGACCGCCGCAAGCTTGGGATCGAGCCCCGGATACTGCACGTTGAGATACGAGCCGATGGCCATGGCGATCGCCGGTGGCGCGAAGACGAACTCGATCAACGTGGCCAGCCCGGCGATGATCCCGCCGGTGGGGCCGAAGGCGCGCAGGCTGTAAGCGAACGGGCCGCCCGCATGAGGAATGGCGGTGGTCAGCTCGGTGAAGCTGAAGATGAAGCAGGTGTACATCACCGCCACCAGCAGTGTGGTGACGAGAAAGCCCAGCGTACCGGCCACGCCCCAGCCGTAACTCCAGCCGAAGTATTCCCCGGAAATCACCAGGCCCACGGCGATCCCCCACAAATGCAGGGTCCCCAGAGTCGGTTTCAGTTGTGATGCGGTCATCAATGCGCCCTCGAAGTGGAAACGGCAGTGCGTCAAGCCAATGTGTAAATCGAGAGTAACCAGACGTAACCGGTCTGACTTGACCTGGCAACACGTCGATTGCTCTGCAGGGTCAAGTCGGACTGTTGCCCCAAATGCGAGCCACTGGCGCACCAAAATACTGCTTTGAGCTGCATCGTCCATGTCGCCAAGCCCCGTCAGGCCGACGCATGGCCGTTAAATGGCCGCTGTGATGGGCCGTGTGCCCTGTGTCAGTGCACATAAAAAATACGCTCTGTGGCTGATGCGAAGGCCGTGCCGCAACACCTGTAGCCTGTGGCCAAATCTGCGGCGCTCTGATGAGCGAGTCAGTGGAGTGGTCGTCGCCAGACACGAGGGATGCAAGGCACAGGATTTGCTTTACCCCTGGCAATCTCGCAGCGGTTGTTACGCAATGTTTCACGCCACCCGTTTCGCCAGCCCCGTTCCCGACCTGCTCAGTGCCAGCGGCAACCTGGGCGTGCTCTCGGCTGCTGCCAGCGGTTTGGACGGCTTCATCAGTCGACACGGCGGTGACGTCGACCGGATCTTCGGGGTGTCTGGTATCGACCCCGAACTGATGCGCCACCCGACTCTGAGCCTGGGCCTGGGCAGTTACTGCCGAGTGTTGGAGGAGGCGGCTGCACAATCGGGCTGTGACAACTTCGGGCTGTACTACGGCCAGCAATTTCGTCCGCAGGCGCTGGGGCTGCTCGGTTATATCGGGCTGTGCTCGGCAACGCTGGAAGAGGCGCTGCGCAATTTCGCCGGGGCGTTCCCGTTGCACCAGCACGACACCCTGATCCGTCTGGTGGATGCTGGCGAGTGTTACCGCTTCGATTATCGCGTCGAGCATGCGGCGATTATTGGCAAGCGCCAGGACGCCGAGTTGACCATGGGCATGTTGCTCAACCTGATGCGCCATCAGCTTGGGCCGCACTGGGCGCCGCGTGCGGTTTACTTCGAGCACGCTCGCCCTGATGCTTGGCAGGAACACCAGCGTCTGTTCGATGCGCCGGTACAGTTCAACCAGCCCTGCAACGCCATGCTGATTCCCAAGCGTGACCTGGTCGGCCAGGTGATGACCGATGCCGACCCGATGTTACTGATGGTGATGCAGGACGCCATTCGCCGCCTCGGTGCACAGCGCCTGCAGATTCGCGACGTGGTCGAGCAGGCGCGTGGTCTGGTGCACGCCGCCCTGCTGGAGGGCGAGCCGAGCCTGGAGGCGATTGCTGTGGCGCTGGATCTGAGCGGCGCCACATTGCAGCGCCGCTTGCGTGAGCAGGGGTTGAGTTTCTCCGGCTTGGTCGATGATGTGCGCCGAGAATTGGCGCTGCATTACCTGCGGCAGAAGCTATCTATTACCGAGCTGGCGCCGTTGCTGGGCTACTCGGAAACCAGCGCCTTCTCGCGCGCCTTCCGCCGCTGGTTCGGCGTCAGCCCTCGGCAGTGGCGGCGCGACGAGGTTTAGCCGCTCGCCTCGTATGCCGGGGCGTCGTCAGTAAGCCGCGCGAATCGCTGTCGGGTTGTAGCCTTGGATGATCTGGCCGCGCATGTCCAGCACTGGGATGCCACGCCCACCGATGGCATCGTACTGGCGCCGACCAACGGCATCGTTCTCGATATCCACTTCGCGATAGGCGATGCCGTCACTCTGCAGCAGCTCGCGGGTCTTGGCGCAGTAGCCACACCAACTGGTGGCATAGAGGACGATCTCGCCGCTGGCGCTGCTGGCTTGTGGTGGGTTCAGCCAGCGGTCGATCTTGCCCCAGTTCTGCCACAGAGCCAGGGCGGCGAGCAGCAGCATAATCGTCTTCATGGTTGCGCGTCCTTGAGTGATAGCGCGGTCATGTCAGCGTAAACCGCGCCAGGCCAAGTCGCCATATCCGCCCGTAGGGTGGGCTTTAGCCCACCAAAAACGATCTCTGCCTCGTAAGGAAAGCCGGGCACCCTCTTCGGTGGGCTAAAGCCCACCCTACAAGAACAAAGCGGATCGCCCGGCCTACCCTACAACAACAGGCATCAATCCTGGCGCCGCTTGAGCTGATCTTTCAGTTGGGTCGGCAACTGGCGAATGATCAGCATGTCGCGGCCCTCGTCGTACTCGACCTTGGAGCCCAGCAGGTGTGCCTCGAAACTGATCGACAGGCCTTCGGCGCGCCCGGTGAAGCGCTGGAACTGGCTTAGCGTGCGCTTGTCCGCCGGAAATTCCGGGGCCATGCCGTAATCCTTGTTGCGGATGTGCTCGTAGAAGGCGCGTGGGCGGTCTTCGTCGATCAGCCCGGACAGCTCGTCGAGGGTGATTGGCTCACCCATTTTGGCCTGGCTGGTGGCGTAGCCGACCAGGGTTTTGGTCTTCTCACGCGCCTGCTCTTCGGGCAGGTCTTCGCTTTCGACGAAATCGCTGAAGGCCTTGAGCAGGGTGCGCGTCTCGCCCGGCCCGTCAACGCCTTCCTGGCAGCCGATGAAGTCACGGAAGTAGTCCGAAACCTTCTTGCCGTTCTTGCCCTTGATAAAGGAGATGTACTGCTTGGACTGCTTGTTGTTCTGCCACTCGCTGATATTGATGCGCGCGGCCAGGTGCAGTTGGCCGAGGTCGAGGTGCTTGGCCGGGGTCACGTCCAGCGCGTCGGTCACGGCCACGCCTTCGCTGTGATGCAGCAGGGCGATGGCCAGGTAGTCGGTCATGCCTTGCTGGTAGTGGGCCAGCAGCACGTGGCCGCCGGTGGACAGGTTGGACTCTTCCATCAGCTTCTGCAGGTGCTCGACGGTCTGGCGGCTGAAGGCGGTGAAGTCCTGCTCGCCATCGAGATAGGCCTTGAGCCAGCCGCTGAAGGGGTAGGCGCCGGATTCCTCGTGGAACAGGCCCCAGGCCTTGCCCTGCTTGGCGTTGTAGCTCTCGTTGAGGTCGGCCAGCAGGTTTTCCATGGCTTGCGAGGTGGCCAGCTCGCTGTCGCGGGCGTGCAGCACGGCAGGGCTGCCGTCGGGCTTCTTGTCGATCAGGTGGACGATGCAGTGACGGATCGGCATGGCGGTCTCGATGGGCAAATGAAACGAAGGGCGAAGTTTACCCGAAGCGGGTCATGGATTCTGGTATGGATGCATCGGGCCAGGGGCGAAGCAAGTCGCGGCTAAAGCCCCTCCCACAACTATCAGGAATCCCCGTGGGAGGGGCTTTAGCCGCGACAGATCTTCTACCTCGGCGCTGCTGCAGTTGCGTAGGGTGGATGACGCTTTTTCATCCACCGCTTGGGCAGCAGAACCTGCGCATCGGTGGGCATCAAAAGCGATGTCCACCCTACAGTTGGCGGCGCTGCTGCAGCGCCCGCAAGCGTTCGATCACATAGCGCACGTGCAGGTGCAGCTCGTACAACTGGTTGGAGTACGACAGCGGCACTTCCACCGCTGCCAGTTCGTCTTCCATCTGCTCCAGGCGCTCGATCTCGCTGTCCAGCTCGTCCGGCAGGGAGCCAGCGTGCAGTTTGCGGTCGATCTCGCGCAGGTACTTGTACCAGCGGTAGATGCGCGCGCGGATGCGCCACTGGTAGATCGGCCCGACGGCCTTGAACAGCGGGATCATCACCACGATCAGAGGGATCAGCAGGATGATGTAGCGATCGGCCAGCGAGGCGATGCGAAACGGCAGGTAGCGCTGCAGGATCGGCAGGCCCTTGGCGTAGTAATGCTCGGCATCCTTGTGCAACTCGAAGGTGCGCGGTTCGGCGCTGGGGTAGGCACCAGCGGTGTCGAGCAGCGTGCCGTTCTTCATCACCGCGCGGCTGGCGTCGAGAAACAGCGGCACCAAGCCGGGGTTGAAGTTGTCGTTGACCACCAGGGTGGCCACCGGGGCCAGGGTGACGATGTCGCGATCCGGCGCATTGCTGGCCAGATCCAGCAGGCCTTCGCCGACCTTCACCTGATTGAAGAAGGGCAGGCGCGCCTCGTAGGCGGCGGCGCGGCGAAAGTGCGCCAGGGCGATGTCCGGGTTGGCCGCCAGTTGTTGCACCAGAGCATTTTCCGCCGGGCCGACGAAGAAGGCGGCGTCCAGCTCGCCAGCCATTAGTGCACGAGCGGCCTTGCCGCCGCCGAGGTTCTGCCAGGTGGCGGGATATTGCTCCGGGTCGATGGCGTTGGCGCCGAGAATGGCATCACTGGCGGCACGCGTACCGCTGCCTTCGCCGCCGAGACCAAGGCGCAGCGGCAGCAGATCGGCGATGCGATCCAGATTCACGCCACGGCGATAGAACAACCACAGCGGCTCCTGATAGATCGCTCCCAGGCTCTGCAACTGGCGTTGTTCGTCGGGCGTCAACTGACGTTCCAGGCCACTCTGTACCAGGGCGATCTGCACCTCCGGTTTCTTGGCCAGCAGGCGCTGCAGGTTGTCGCGTGAGCCAGAGGTCGGTACCAGTGTCAGCTCGAAACCCTCCTTGGCCAGCTCCTCCTTGAGACGTGCGGCGAACTGCTGATAGGCGCCACCCTGGGCGCCGGTGGCCATGCTGGCGCTCATCGGCGGTGGCGGTGCGACGAACTGGAACAGCGCCCAGACCAGGCCGGCCACCACCGGGACGATCCACAGGTTGGCCAGGATCATGATTTTCAGGTCATTGAGTACGCGGCGCATGAGGCTTCCTTTCGGCGGGTTCCATGCAAGGATAGAACCCCGCGCGCCTCCAGGTCATCCGTAGGGTGGATGGCACTCTTTCATCCACCACCAGGCTTGCAGCAAAGATCGTTACGCCAGCGCCCTGTGCCTGGCGCGCAGATGATCGATCAGCAGCAAGGCGCCGAGCAGCGCCACGGCATACAACGCATCACTGCCAAGCATGGCCAGCACGGCGGCACAGAGCAGCGCACTGAGCCCGGCCAGCAGGCGCCAGACGCCGCGCAACAACACCCAGCCAGCGGCCATGCTGAGCAGGTAGATCAGCACGAAGTTGCCGTTGGCGTAGCGAATCAGGTCATCCACTGACAATTGCAAGGTGGCCGACAGCACGGCGCACAGTGCGCAAGCGATCACCACCAGCAGCAGTGCCTTGCCGGGCACGCCTTGGCGGTTGCGCACGGCCAGTGTCGCGGGTAGGCGGCCTTCCTCGGCCAGGCTCCAGATCAGCCTGGCGAAGCCCTGGATATACACGTTCATCGAGGCGAAGCAGGCCAGGTAACCGAGCACCGCCACCAGTACACGAGCGCGCTCGCCCAGCAGTTGTTCGAACAGGCGGGGCAGGGCGGTGGTGTCGCTGTGCACATTGCCGTAGGTGGCGAAACTCAGCACCGCCACCGAACAGGCCCAGTACACCAGACCGGCCAGCAGCACACCGAGCAGCAGCGCCAGAGGGAAATCCCGCTCCGGGTGTTTGAATTCCTCGCCCAGGTGAGTGAAGGCTTCAATGCCGACGAAGCACCAGAACATCACCCCCAGCGCCATCGGCAGCAGATGCCACTGGCCGTCTATCGATGGCAGCAGTGGTTGACTGGCACGCGGTAGATCGCCCATCCACCAGATCAGCGCCACGCTGGCGACGATGGCCACGGCGATCAGCCCCTGCAGCAAGCCCGAAGCTTTCGGCGGGCGCTGGCCGAGCAGAAGGATGGCGCCCAACGTGGCCAGTTCGATGATCAGCAAACCTGTGCGGTCGAGGTCGAACAGCGCCAGCCAGAAGCCGCTGGCGATATGCAGCGCCGCAGGCAAACCAACGGGCAGCACGGCGAGAAACAGCAGGGCGCTGACACTCTCCATGCGCAGACCGAAGGCGCGGCCGATCAGATGCGGTGCGCCGCCAGCATGGGGAAAGCGCTTGCCCAACTGGGCGAAGGTGAAGGCCACGGGCAGCACCAGGGCAATGAGGATCATCCAGGCCCATAGCGACGTTTCACCCGCTGCCGTGGCGGCCAGTGCCGGTACCACGAAGATGCCGGTGCCGAGCAGCGAGGTGCTGAGCAGGGCGACGCCCTGCAGCAGGCCCAATTCCTTGTTCAATCGACTCATGGGGTATGCTCGTCACTTTTCCGATGCCGCCATGGTAGAGCGCCGCCCACTTGCAGGCTGTCGCCTTTTGCCGACGAAATGGCGGTTCTGCCCGTCAACCTGATTGCCGCCCGAGAAACGCCCCGTGGACAAGTTCGATCGTCAGATCCTCGCCCTGCTGCGCAGCGACGCGCGCACCCCCGTCAGCCAGATCGCCCGTGAGGTCAACCTGTCACGTTCGGCGGTCAGCGAGCGCATTCGTCATTTGGAAGCGAGCGGGGTGATTCGCGGCTATCACGCCCAGGTCGCGGTGCCGGGCGAGGGCGGGGTCAAGGCCTTCTTCGAGCTTTTCTACCAGAACGGTCGTTGCGAGGATTACGTCGAGCGCATGCGTGAGTACCCGGAAATTCGCCATTGCAGCGGCATCAGCGGCGAGACCGACATGCTGGTGCTGGTCGAGGCGCCGAACATGGCGCGCCTGAGCGAAGTGCGTGCGGCCATCGAAGCCTTGCCGCAGGTGCAGCGGGTCAAGACCCATATCGTCGTACAGGAGTGGCCGCTATGAGCCTGCGCGTTCTGCACAGCTCCGACTGGCACCTCGGCCAGCACTTCATGGGCAAGACCCGCCAGGCCGAGCACCAGGCCTTCTGCGCCTGGCTGCTGGAGCAGGTGCGCGCGCATCGGGTGGACGTGCTGCTGATCGCTGGCGATGTGTTCGACACCGGCGCGCCGCCCAGCTATGCCCGCGAGCAGTATTACCGGCTGGTGGTGGAGCTGCGTGACGCCGGCTGCGCCCTGGTGGTGCTCGGCGGTAATCACGACTCACCGGCCATGCTCGGCGAGAGCCGCAGCCTGCTGGCGCAACTGGGGGCATGGGTGGTGCCGGGCGTGGGGCTCGATCTGGGCGAACAGGTGCTGGTACTGAATGATCGTACTGGGCAGCCGGGGGCCATCCTTTGCGCCATCCCCTTCATCCGCCCGCGTGACATCATGGCCAGCCAGGCCGGGCAGAGCGCGCAGGACAAGCAGCAGTCGCTGCAACAGGCCATCGCCGAGCATTACCGCGCGCTGCACGAGCTGGCGCTGAGCAAGCGTGATGAGCTGGGCCAGGCGCTGCCGATCATCGCCACCGGCCACCTCACCACCGTCGGCGCCAGTGCCAGCGAATCGGTGCGCGAGATCTACGTCGGCAGTCTGGAAGCCTTCCCCACCAGCGCCTTCCCGCCTGCCGACTACATCGCCCTTGGCCATATCCACCGGCCGCAGAAGGTTGGCGGCCTGGAGCATATCCGCTACAGCGGCTCGCCGATTGCCCTGTCCTTCGATGAAGCGCGCCAGCAGAAGGAAGTGCTGCTGCTGGAGTTCGGCTCTGCCGCCTTGCAAGTGATCACGCCACTGCCTGTACCGGTATTCCAACCCATGGCCAGCCTGCGCGGCTCACTCAAGGAGCTGGCCGATGCCATCGCCGAGGTGGCCAAGCAGGGCACACCCGAACGACCCGTGTGGCTGGAAGTGCACGTGAGCACCGACGACTACCTCAGCGACCTGCAAAGCCGCATCAACGCCCTGTGCGAAGGGCGCCCCGTCGAAGTGCTACGCATCCGCCGCGAGCGTGGCAACGCGGCAGCCAGCCTGGCCAGCGAAGCACGGGAAACGCTGGACGAACTGAGCGTGGAAGACGTCTTCGCCCGCCGCCTACAGCAGGAAGCGCTGGATGAAGAGGATGCTCAGCGTTTGCAGGGGTTGTATCGGCAGGTGTTGGAGGCGGTGCAGGGGCAATAACAACGCGGACGATCCATCGATAGGCTGCCGGTAATCGTGAACTTGTTCACGTCGTAATGGCTCGGGCTGGAGATACGATGCTGGTTTTACTAGCTACAAGGACGTTCGACCATGGCAAAACCTGCCTCTCGTCTCAGTGATCTGAATGCCTGCCCACTTCCAGGCCATGGTACCAACCCGACCACCAGCGGTTCCCCCGATGTATTGATCAACAACCTGCCCACGCTGAGGGTCGGTGATAGTACAGCCTGCGGTGATGCGGTTACCGAGGGTATTGGCAGCATTCTGGTCAATGGCAAACCTATTGCGTTCCTGGGAAGTGCGACTGCCCATGGTGGCATCATCGTCACGGGGTCTGGTGATGTACTGGTGGGAACGCAGTCAGGCAGCGCGCCCTTCGTTGTGCCTGAAATCCTGCCCAGGCACAGCGAGCAGTACCAACTGATCGATAGCAACAGCGGGCTGCCTGCTCAGGACGTGCTGTACTGCGTGGAGTGTGCCGATGGGCAGCGCTTCGTTGGCTATACCAATGCCCATGGCAACACCGAACGGGTATTCACCAAGGATCCAAAAGGTGTGATCGTTCGATGGGGGCGGGAAGCCGCTAATTATCTGAAGCATCAAGGCATCAGTTTCTAAGGACGGAGCGATGACGAAACTTCATCAGGGCCAGACCAGCGCCCAGCATTCGACTCAGCAGATCCCCGTAACTCTTCAGCAGGACTACATCACTGTGGTTGGGGCCTCGCATATGACCTTGATGGAAAAACTGCGGGGGCAGAAGGGCAATAAGATGCGCTTCATTAACCAGGGGATTCGACAAATTCGCCTGTACCCACCGGCAACCGCCAATGATTCAATCCAGCGCATCTTCCTGATTTTTGTCGAGGACTATGAGCTTTCGCTGCTCGATGCGGTCAAGGAAGTGGTCGAAACTCGCTACGGTGCCAAATACCGCGAGTTAGATTCTATTGCCCAACTGCTCGACTTCATCAATACACGTATCAGGAAAAAGCGCGAGATCAAGCAGCTCGATATGTTTGCCCATGGCCTGGTGGGCAGCATCGAGTTCGGGTACGAGCTGGACAAGGCCGATAGCTACCGCATGCGTGACGCACAAGCCGCTATGTTGAAACCCGAGGCTTTCGACCTGAAGGCCAAGATTTACTCCTATGCCTGCCGGACTGGGCTCGGTATTCCTGCCGATGTCTATGTGAAGGAAGGGGAGGATCCTCTGTACGAGAAAAGCCTGGCACAGCTGATCGCCAATACGACCCGGGCGACGGTCTGGGCATTTCCTCGGCGGAGTAACTATGACCAGACCTACGGCAATGCCAATGACCGGGCAGGCCTGGCCAATGCTCGCAAAAAAGTAAGCACAGATGCTCAGGCGATGAAAGCATATAGGCGCAGGCTCTCGGATTATTACGAGCGATTGAAGGCGCATCGGAAAGCCAGCAGGGACCCCAGTGCTCAACTTCCAAATGAGTCAGCTCCTCGGCCACCTGTCAAAACAGCCACTGCAGAAGAGGAAACCATCGTGCGCCACGCCGATAGTCGTGATGAATACGATCAATCCATTGGCTATCCACTTGATGCCGAAGGTGCTCTTCGTCCTGTGCGCCCCGGGGAAACCCCTGGTGGATTGCCTGCCATTCTGAAGGAATACAAACCACAGTGAGGCTCTCGAAAAAAACTCTGCTATGGATCGCAGTGCTGATTGCCAGCCTTTTTAGCTTGCTGCTCTACCTGAATGCCAAGGAGGGCGAGATGCCCAAGAAGATCATGATGTATTACGGCGGTTTTGAAGTCGAAGAGATGTTCGACGCCAGCCAGTGGTTTGCCAGCGGCCAATACAAGCCCCGCAATATCGAGGCGGATGGCGGGGCCAGCAATGTGACCATGCTGCGCACCAAGCCAATGCCCTTTACCCACGAACAGTTGGCCGAGCTTCCCTACACGGCGGCTGAAGCATTCGATTACAGCCATCTTGAAAATATCGATACCCAGGCACTGATACTGGAGCCTCCAGAAGACCTCAGCCATCGAATCCGCTATGCCTACAGCGCATTCGCCGCGCTGAACAAACCAGAGGATTACTACTACCTCTATCTGGAACTAGCTGACAGGCGCTTCGTAATCACTTTTTCGCGTGATGCCCAGAGCGGTGGAAATCTCACTGGAAAAAACGCCAAGGAGGTGATCGGCGATTATGCTTCGCAGGCCATGCATCGACAGGCGTTCGACGAAATTGAGGCGCTGGAGCGGAAAACACGCTGAGTGCTCCCTAGCGTGCCTGCCACTCTGCTGGAGTACAAACTGCCATGAAGTGTTGGCCCAAACGACTGCTCTCGGGCTTGACCTTGCTCACCTCTCTGGTGGCATGGTCTTACTTGAATGCGAGGGCGGACGAGAAAGTCATGATGTATTACGGCGGCTTCGAAGTCGAAGAGCTGTTCGACGCCAGCCAGTGGTTCGCCAGTGGCCAATACAAGCCCCGCAATATCGAGGCGGATGGCGGATCCAGCAATGTAACCATGCTGCGCGCCAAGCCAATGCCCTTTACTCGCGCCGAATATGACGAGTTGCCTTTCATTACCGCCAGTGAGATACGTGACGAATACCCTGATGTCGATATGACGCAATGGATCGACAACCCGCCGGATTTCAGTTATCGCATCCGCTATGCCTACAGCGCATTCGCCGCGCCGAACAAACCAGAAGACTACTACTACCTCTATCTGGAAGTGGCCGGTCGGCGTTTCGTCATTACCTTCTCGCGCGATGCCCAGAGCGGAGGAAACCTTGCCGGGAAAGATGCGCAGGAGGTGATCGGTGATTATGCCTCGCAGGCCATGCATCGGCAGATATTCGCCGAAATAGAGGTGCTGGAGCGTAAAGCACGCTGATTGCTCCTTGTGGCGATCATCCTGCGTGGCATGATCGAGAAAGGCGCGTGACGGGTGCATGATAGCGGTGAATCCCAATGAACCTCCTCCCCACATCCTGGGCCAACGCCTGGTCAGACCTCGGCCTCCAGCATGTAGCCGGGGTAGAGCCCAGCGAAACCCAGGGGGGATTCGATGGGTTTCGCGTTGTTCTACCCATCCTACGGTGCTTAATCGTTAAATTTTTATGGAGGAGTGAATATGGGTAGACCAACAAGGCCTGCGCACGATGGCGTAATTGCCAACGCAAAGACATTTGCCGAAGCGCTACACGATCTTTCAGCTAGTGGCCCTGTCGATTTAAATACAGATGCAGGAACCCCTTTCACAGCGGAGGCGCACGTTGCACAAGGTGGCAATCATTCAGGCCAAGACTGCATCCGAGTCACAAGGGATGGGGCCCCGAGGGCATACATCTATGACTGTTGCTGGGGGCATGTCACCAACTGCTCTGGCACTTATATAGATGGGTATTCGCCGATTATCTAAACCTCACGAGCCGCAGCAGTTCGCGCCTGTCGGCGCAGGATTCGCTACGCTCGCCGCTGTTCTTTGGTTCGTACAGCGGGTGCCAATCGTATCGGCCTGGCTCCGCTGCAGAACTCGCCTGCCCCGCACTTTAATCGTGATGTTTTCCGGTTCTCGCTTTGCCTGACCATGGCTCAGTTGGCGTAGTCGTAGGCGCCACCCTTTTCCAGCGCGCGGCGATAGGCCGGGCGGGCGTGGATGCGTTGCAGGAAATCATTCAGGCGCGGGTGGTTGTGCAAGACGCCACGAGCGGCCGCCGCTTCCAGGGGGAAGCTGAGCTGGATATCGGCGGCGCTGAAATCGTCACCGGCAAACCAGTCGTGCTCTCTCAACTGGCTCTCCAGGTAATCGAAATGCAGCTTCAGTTGCGGTGTGATGAACGCTGCGCTGACCTTGTTGGCGATGCCATGGGCGATGGGTTTGATGAAAAAGGGCATGGGTGAGCTGCGCAGTTTGTCGAATACCAGTTTGAGTAGCAGCGGTGGCATCGCCGAGCCTTCGGCATAGTGCAGCCAGTAGCGGCAGCGCTGGCGCTGCGGGCTGCCGTTGGCGGGTAGCAGCCAGTCGCCATAGCGTTCGGCCAGGTATTCGATGATGGCGCCGGATTCGGCCAGGGTCAGCTCGCCGTCGGTGATCAGTGGCGATTTACCCAGGGGGTGAACCTGGCGCAGCTCGGCGGGGGCGAGCATGGTTTTCCGGTCGCGCTGGTAGTGTTTGATCTGGTAGTCGGCGCCGATTTCTTCGAGCATCCAGAGTATGCGCTGCGAGCGTGAGTTGTTCAGGTGATGCACGGTGATCATGGCAAGCTCCGGCTGCGCAGGGCAGGTTCGTTGGATGGCGCTGTGGGCGTGTGGCGGTGTTCGATTGGCGCTGGTCGCAGCTCGCGCATGTCTGCTCCACTGGGGTGCTGAAACACGCGCAGGCCAAACTCGGGAAGGATCGCCAACAGGTGATCGAAGATATCCGATTGGATGCCTTCGTAGGCATTCCAGGCGATGTTGTTGGTAAAACAGTAGATTTCCAGCGGCAAGCCATCGGCGGTAGGGCTGAGCTGGCGTACCAGTAGGGTCATGTCCTGGTGAATGTGCGGGTGGTGCTGCAAGTATTGCTCGACATAGGCGCGGAAGCTGCCGATGTTGGTGATGCGGCGGGTGTTCACCGCTTCCTTACCGTGTTCGGCCAGCCGGGTGTTCCACTCCTGCAGTTCCTTGTCTTTGTGCGCGAGGTAGTCGTCGAGCAGCATGAAGCGGCGTAGGCGGGCGTTTTCCTCGTCGCTGAGAAAATGCACGCTGGTTTGATCCAGATACAAGGCGCGCTTGATCCGCCGCCCGCCGGATTCCTGCATGCCGCGCCAGTTCTTGAATGGGTCGGTGATGAAGCGTTTGGTGGGGATGGTGGTGATGGTCTTGTCCCAGTTCTGCACCTTGACCGTGTGCAGGGCGATGTCGATGACGTCGCCATCGGCATTCAGGTTGGGCATCTCTACCCAGTCGCCGACGCGGATGATGTCGCTGGAGGAAATCTGCACGCTGGCCACCAGCGACAACAGGGTGTCCTGAAAAATCAGCATGAGCACGGCGGCCATGGCGCCGAGGCCTGATAGCAGGATCAGCGGTGAGCGGTCGATCAGGGTGGCCACCATGAGGATGGCGGCGATGGCGAAAATGGCGATCTTGACCACCTGCAGGTAGCCCTTGATGGGGCGCAGGTGGGCGTTCGGGCGGCGTTGGTAGAGGGTGTCGATCAGGCTCAGCACTTCGCTGATGGCCAGTGCCAAGGTCAGGACGATGAAGGCACCGCAGACGTTATTGACGATCTGCACGATGTCTTCGGGCAGGTTGGGCACGAGAACGATGCCCAGCGACAGGATCAAGGCCGGCACGATGTTGGCCAGGCGTGCGATTACCGATGAGTTGGCGATGGCGCGATCCAGTTGGGTGGCGCGCAGACCACGGTACAGGGTGCGCAGGAGTATGCGCTTGACGATCCAGTTGGCGGCCCAGGCTGCCAGGACGAGTACGCTGAGGCTGAGCAGGGTATAGAGCGGCGGATGTTGTTCGAGCCATTGCAGGGCTGCTTGATACTGTGCAGGCATGAAATCCCCTGAGCGCTGATGGGTGAGGCAAGTGAGCGCATTACCCTAACAAACTTGGCATGCGGGTGTGGCTGGGGTGTTGTGCCGGTTGTGTCGATAGATGCATCAGCCGTTGTGCGATGAGCTGTCAGGGCGCGTGTCTCCGAGGTTCGGGCGATGTGCCTATTTGCTGCGGCCTGGCAATGCATGATATTTTTGATAAGTATTCTCATTGCTAAACAGTACCTTGATGGCCGCGGGATTCCACCCAGCGGAGGGTGATCGCCTGTGAGTTCATCTGCTTATGCCACTGCTCCATCGCTGGAGAGGCTGTATTGCGATCATCATGGATGGTTGCAGGCGTGGCTGCGAGGCCGCCTGGGGCGCGCTTGCGATGCCGCCGATCTGGCTCACGATACTTTTCTGCGCTTGCTCAGCGGGGCTAGCCAGCCGCGTTTTTCCAGCATGCTCGAAGCCCGCGCTTACCTGCGCACTATCGCGAAGAACCTGTGCATCAACCTGTGGCGCCGTCAGGAAATCGAGCGCGCCTGGTTGGAAACGCTGGAGACGTTGCCGCAGGAGCAGTACCCGTCTGCCGAGCGCCAGGCTGCCGTGTTGCAGGCGTTGGAAGAGATCAGCGGCATGCTGCAGTCCTTGTCCGCCAAGGCGGCACGGGCTTTCACCCTGGCGGTGGTATGCCAGATGACCGATGACGAGGTGGGTGCCGAGCTGGGCATTTCCGGGCGCATGGTACGCAAGTACGTGGCTCAGGCCATGCTGGCTTGCCTGATGCTGCGCGCCGGTGAAACGGTGGCTGCGCTGCGTCAAGAGCCGCTGTATTGATGGGCCGCGCCGATACTGAAGAGTCATTGCCGCCGCATGCCGCGCTGGAGCAGGCAGCCTACTGGTACGCCACGCTGCGTGATGGCCAGGCCAGCGCTCAAGCGCGAGCGAGCTGGCAAGCCTGGTTGCATGCCGATCATTTGCATGAGCAGGCGTGGCGTTATGTCGAGGGCATCAGCCGCGACTTTGAACCCTTGTGTGGGCGGGCTGATGCGCGCTTGGCCGCCGATGCTTTGGATGTCGCCAGTGGCCGTTTGCATTCGCGGCGTCGGCTGTTGGCGGCCATGGGCGCTATCGCCGGTGGCAGTCTGTGCACGTGGCTGAGCTGGCGTGAGGCGCTGTTGCCGTCGAGCCTGATGGCCTGGGGCGCAGATTACCGCACCGGCACCGGGGAGCAGCGGCAGGTGACTCTGGGCGATGGTTCGCAAGCCTGGTTGAACACGGCCAGTGCTGTCGATCTGGCGTTCAGTGCCCATGCGCGCCGCGTCACGCTGTTGCGTGGTGAGGTGTTCATTGCCACGGCCAAGGGGGCGAGCCCCTTCTATGTCGAAACCGAGCACGGGCGCATGCAGGCGCTGGGCACGCGTTTCAATGTCCGCCACGATGCTCAGCGCACCTGGCTGGCGGTCTACCAGGGCGCTGTCGAAATCCGCACGACCTCGGGCGCCAGCGTTGTGGTCGGCGCTGGCCAGCAGGCCGACTTCGACGCCGAGCATATCGGCGCGGTGCAGGTGGCCGATGCCGCGCGTGAGGCCTGGATCGAGGGCACGCTGTTGGCCGATAACATCACCCTGCGCGAAGTGGTGCAGGAGTTGCGCCGCTATCGCCAGGGCCACCTCGGCGTTGCCGACGAGGTGGCGGATCTGCGGGTGTATGGCAACTTCCCGGTGCGTGATTCGGAGCGAGTGTTGCGCATGCTGGCGTCGGCGTTGCCCATTAGCATCGAGCAGCCGTTGCCCTGGTGGGCGAGCATCGAAGCCCGGCACTGATTGGCTTGGCAAAAAAGATTGAAAAACAGGTTCCGGGTTTCTGCGGCTCACGGGTTTACCCAGTGAGAAGACAGCAAACAGCGCTGAAGCAGAGGCTTGAGCGGCTGAGTGCAGCGCCTGTTGACGGTCTTCGCTCATCCATCATGCTCGCCAGAGGAATACCGTCCATGTCCCACCGCCGTCACCCGCGCGCTGCCCGTTCGGGTATCGCCGCCCATGTCTTTGCCTTGCGTCCGCTGCACCTGGCGCTTCACGCGGCGTTGTTGGGGAGTGCCGTGAGCTTGGCGAGCTGGGCGCCGAGCACCATGGCGCAGGACAGCGCTGCGCTGGCGTCTGTGCGTAGCTATGAGATTCCGGGCGGGCCGCTGGCTACTGCGCTCACGCGCTTCTCCCGCGAGGCAGGGGTGTATTTGGTCGGCGCCGGTAGTCTGGCCGAGGGCGTCAGCAGCCCCGGCTTGCAGGGCAACTATACGGTGGCCGGTGGTTTGGCGGCGCTGCTTACCGGCACCGGGCTGGAGGCCGTGGAACAGGCCGATGGCAGCTATGGGCTGCAGCCTGTGCCGCAGGATGAGCAATATCGCCTGGCGCCCATCCTGATCAATTCCCAGGCGGCTGGCGAGGACCTCTCTCGTTCGGTGGTGGCGCAGGAGCTGTGGGTCGGCGGCAAGGTGGCGACCAATATCCTCAACACGCCGGCATCGGTTTCGGTCGTGACCGAGGAGGAAATCGCCCAACGCAGTGCCAGCACCACCGAGGAGCTGTTGCAGTACACCCCTGGCGTCATCACCGACTATTACGGCACCGATGACCGCAATGACTACTTCCAAATTCGCGGCTTCCAGGCCACCACTTACCGTGATGGCCTGACCCTGGGCACGATGCGTGGTGTGCGCGAAGATCCTTTCGCCTATGAGCGCATCGAGATCTTGCGCGGCGCCAACTCGACGTTGTTCGGCCCGGCCGATCCGGGTGGTTCGGTGAACTTCGTCACCAAGCAGCCGCGCTTTGACACGTTCGGTCAGGTCTATGCCACTTACGGCTCGTTCAATCATATGGAAACCGGCCTGGATACCGGTGATGCGAATGAAGAGCAAACCTTGGCCTATCGCTTTACCGGCAAGTTTCAGGACAGCGACCGCGAGTACGAGCACTCCCAGGACGACAACAACTTCCTGATGGGTGGCCTGACCTGGGCGCCGACCGCCTTCACCTCGGCCACGCTGGTGGTCGACCACCTGCGCCAGGACAACACGCCCAACAGCGGCGGCTACCCGATGGATAGGGAGTACGACCGCGACGAGTTCTTCGGCGAGCCGAGCTACAACTTCCACGATGTCGAGCGCACCAGCGTCAGTGCCAACTTCACCCATGATTTCGACAACGGCTTCACCCTGCGCAGCAACCTGCGCCACAGCGACCTGAGCGATGACTACGGCTACGTCTATATCAGCGACGCGGCGGGGCACAGTGGCACGCTGGTCGACCGTGGCTACCTGGGCTCTGAGCGCGAAGCTGAGCAGTTCAATGGCAACCTGATGCTGCAGTACGACGCGCGCTTCGAGAACATCGACAGCAGCAGCATCATCGGCGTGGAGTACCTCGATTCCTCCTCGACGAGTCTCTCCGTTTTTGGCAATGCTGACCCCATCGATGTCACCAACCCGGTCTATCGTGGTGTTTCTGCCGCGACCGTCTACGAAGACAAGAGCCGCAAAGACAGCATCAAATCGGTGTTCCTGCAGCAGAACCTGTCGTTCTACGAGCGCTTTATCGTCACCGTTGGCCTGCGCAATGATTCGATGGACGTCACCGAAACCGATCACCTGACTGCCACGCGTAGCACCGGTAACTATTCGGAAAACTCCATGCGCGGGGCGCTGACCTATCTCGTCAATGACGAGGTGTCGACCTACATCAGCATGGTGGAGTCGGTGGCACCACCTGAGGTTGGCGTCACCCCGGAGCGTGGCACTCAGTACGAGGTGGGGGTGAAGTACTCGCCTATGCAGATCAACGCGCTGTTCTCGGCGGCGATTTACGAGCTGACCCAGGAGGATGTCGCCACGTCCGTCGTGCAGTCCAACGGCCTGATCGACCAGCAGACCGTTGGTGAGCAGCGCGTGCGCGGGCTCGATCTAGAGGCCAAGGCTGAGCTGACCGACAACCTGAGCCTGATCGCCGGTTACTCCTACATGGACACCGAAGTGCTCAAAGGCGGGCTGCAGGTCTGGAATGGCACGGCCAATGAATTCGCCTCGGTCAAGGGTAACCAACTGGTGTCCGCGCCCAAGCATTCCGGCTCGCTGTGGAGTTACTACCGCGTGCCGGGCACGGATGTGAGCGTTGGCCTGGGCGCCCGTTATGTTGGCGCTTACTTCTTCAACGACCTCAACAGCACCGGCAAGAGCGAGAGCACCACGTTGTTCGATGCTGCGTTCAAGTACCAGATCGACAAGGCCACTGACCTGGCCATCAACGTCAGCAACCTGCTCGACGAGCAACATGTGGTCGGTCGTGGTAGCGCGGACTACTACAACCCAGGGCGCGAAATCACCGCCAAGGTGAGTTACAACTGGTAAGGCCGTAGGCTAACCGCTAGCGCAAAGACAAAGACCGCCAGGGGCAACCCGGCGGTCTTTTTGTTTGTGGCAGGCGCGGTTCAGGGCTTGAACGCGCCGATGAAAATGGCCGGATCGACGCGCGCGTCGTTGAGGCTGACGTTCCAGTGCAGGTGCGGCCCGGTAGCCCGGCCCGTCGCGCCGACCTTACCAACATGGCCGCCGCGTAGGATCTCGTCACCCAGCTTCACGTCGATGGCCGACAGGTGGCAGAACATACTGATCAGCCCCTGGCCGTGATCGAGGAACACTGTCTTGCCATTGAAGAAGTAGTCGCCGATGAGGATGACCTTACCGGCCGCCGGCGCCTTGATCGAGGTGCCACGGCTGGCGGCGAAGTCCAGCCCCGAGTGCGGGTTGCGCTCCTCGCCGTTGAAGAAACGGCGCAGGCCGAAGGGGCTCGACAGCGGGCCGTTGACCGGTTTGTCGAACAGCAGATTGCTCGGCTGGCGCGCGCTGAATTGCTGGTAGGCACGGGTCTGCTCGGCCAGTTCGCGCTCGATGCGTGCGAGGTTCTTGGCGTTGGGATTGACCTGCTGCTGGTTCTTGAGGGTGATGCGCTGCTCGGTGTAGTGCTTGGCGCCGACCTGGAAGCTCAGTGCCTGGCCACCCTCTACCGTCACGTGCTGAGCGCCGGGTTTGACGCTGAGCGGGATGCCGACAATGGCGATCCAGCGCTGGCCATCCTCATGCACGGTGAGTACCGGCTTGCCCTGGTAACGCACCTTGGGCGGCTGCGCCGGATTGCCCAGATCGACCACCGCCACACCACCCGGCACCGGCTTGTTCAGCAGGCGGGTGATAAAGCCTTCGGCGTGGGCGGGCAGGGCAATACATAGGGCAAGCAGAACGATCAGGGGGCGCATAAAAGTCCTATAAGAAAAGAAGGCTGAACGCAAAAGCGGACCGCCCGCCAGCGCTGTTCTCGTTTTTTAGAGCCTGTTAATTATCTTTAGGCTCATTTTCGCTGGTTTTGTCTGCGAACTGGTGTGGATGCCAATAAGTTGGTGGGCTAAAGCCGACCCTTGAGCGTTTCGCGCTACGGTAGGGTGGGCTTTAGCCCACCAACAGGGGGCATGGGCGGGGCTTGGTGGGCTGAAGCGGAGCGCCGCCCGGCCCACCCTACCAGCGGTTAGTCCAGCAGCGACAGGGTCGCCGGTTGTATGTGGTTGTCTTCGACGCGCACGTCCAGCTCGCCTTCGCTCAGGCGCGCCTTGAGGCGCTGGCCGGGTTGGGTCTGCGCGGCGCTGCGCACCGCCTGACCACGCTCGTCGAGCAGGATGCTGTAGCCACGACCGAGGGTGGCCAGCGGGCTGACGATTTGCAGTTGCGCGGCCAGGGCGCCCAATTGCTGGCGCTGGCTGCGCAACTGGCTGTGCATGGCGCGCGGCAGGCGCGTGGCCAGGCCATCGAGGCGCTGGCGCAGCAGCGTCAAATTGCGCCCCGGATGCTGTGCAGCCAGGCGCGCATCCAGACGCGCCAGGCGCTCGCGCTGATTGGCCAGTTGTTGGTTGAAGGCGCGGCGCAGGCGCATGTCCAGATCGTCCAGGCGCTGGGCCTGCTGGCGCAGACGCTCGCCGGGGTGACGCAGGCGGCGGCTGGTGCCTTCCAGGCGCAGGCGCTCGCGGGCCAGGCGGCCTTGCATCTGCAGTACCAGACGACGTTGCAGGTTGTTGAGGCGCTGTACCAGTTCACTGCTGTCCGGGGCCAGCAGTTCGGCGGCGGCCGAGGGCGTCGGCGCACGCACATCGGCAACGAAGTCGGCGATGGACACATCCGTCTCGTGGCCCACGGCGCTGACGATGGGCGTGACACAGGCCGCCACGGCGCGCGCTACGGCTTCCTCGTTGAAGCACCAGAGGTCTTCCAGCGAGCCGCCGCCACGGGCCAGGATCAGCGCATCGAAGCCCTGCGCGTCGGCGCGTTGCAGGGCGCCGACGATCTGCGCGGTGGCCTCGCGGCCCTGCACGGCGGTAGGGATGAGGTTCAACTCCACCTGCGGTGCGCGGCGGCGGAACACGCTGATGATGTCGCGGATCACCGCACCGGTTGGCGAGGTGACGATGCCTATACGCTTGGGGTGCGCGGGCAGGGCGATCTTGCGCTCGGTAGAAAACAGCCCCTCGGCGCCGAGCTTTTCCTTGAGTGCCTCGAACGCCAGGCGCAAGGCGCCGTCACCGGCAGGCTCGACTGCATCGAGAATCAACTGATAGTCGCCACGGCCCTCGAACAGCGAGACCTTGCCGCGCACCTTCACCGCCAGGCCATCACGCAGCGCCTGGCGCACGCGTGCGGCGTTCTGCCGGAACAGCGCGCAGCGCACCTGCGCTTGGCTGTCTTTCAGGGTGAAGTAGATGTGACCGGAGGCCGGGCGGGCCAGGTTGGAGATTTCCCCCTCGACCCAGATGCCGGCGAATACGTCTTCCAGCAACAGGCGGGCGCGATTGTTGAGCTGGCTGACGCTCAGCACATCACGGTCGAGGTTCAGGCGGGCGAAGGGATCTTTGATCATGGGGCGGCATGATAAGCGCAGAGCCTGGCGGACGCGACCACCGTTCAGTGGTCTTCGAGCAAGCGCCCCAGCAGCCAGGCCGCTATCGGGCCGAGTTCGCGCTGGCGTGACCATACGGCATCCACCGTCACCCGCCGTGGCCAGCCGTTGCAGGGCAGTTCATGCAGGCTGTCGAAGCCGAAGGTGTCGACCAGTTGGCGCGGTAGTTCGGCCCAGCCGAAGCCCAGGCGTGCCATCTCCAGCAGCATCAGGTAGTCCGGCGCGGCCCAGCAACGCCCGCCGCTGCCGGGCAGGTCGTCGCTATTGGCGTCGTCGTTGGCGACGCTGCTCAGGCGCAGCAGGCGCCAGGGCGATAGATCCTCCGGTTGTACTTTGGCCAGCGTGCTCAATGGGTGTCCCTTGGCGACGAACAGGCCGAACTCGCTGTGCATGGCCAGGCGTGCGTGGGCAATGTGCGGCGGGTAGGTTGACTGTGCGGCGAGCAGCCCCAGGTGTGCGCGGCCCTGGCTGATCAAGTCGAGCACGTCGGCCTGTTCGGCGATCAGGCTTTCGAATTGCAGGTTGGGGAAGCGCTGATCCAGTTCCTCCAGGCGGGCTTCGTACTGCTTGGGCTGGTAGGCGTCGGAGAGTGCCAGGGTCAGGCGCGCTTCCTGGCCCTTGGCCAGGCTGGCCGCATGCCGCGCCAGGCGGTCGCTGGCGTTCAACACCTCTTCGGCGTGGGCCAGCAGGCTGGCACCGGCTTCGGTCAATTGCAGTTTGCGCGGGCCGCGTTCGAACAAGGCCACGCCCAGGTCGATTTCCAGGCGCGCCACGGCTTCACTGATGGTCGATTGGCTCTTGCCCAGACGGCGCGCGGCGGCGCTTAGCGAGCCACAACTGGCGGCCTGGGCGAAGGCCTGAAGCGATTCGGCGGAAATATTCATATCGGTTTGTCCGATGGCTGCTGCCTTTGAGTTGGCTGATATGCCGATGATCATAGCGCTCATCGCCACTCATCACGAGGATCGCTTCATGACTCAGCCTCTGCCGCGCTCACTGCGTGAACGCATCGGTCACGCCCTGGCCTTTGAGGTCATCGCCATGCTCATCTGTGCGCCTGCGTTGGCTTGGCTTATGGATAAACCTCTGCTGCACCTGGGGCTTCTGACCGCGACGTTCTCTGCCGTTGCCATGCTGTGGAACATGCTGTTCAACGATTGGTTCGACCGCGTACAACGTCGTCTGGGTTTCGAGCGCGGCTTTTGGGTGCGGGTTTGCCATGCGCTGCTGTTCGAGGGCGGGCTGGTCGTCATGCTGGTGCCGCTGGCGGCCTGGTGGCTGTCGATTGATCTGCTCGAAGCGCTGTTGCTGGATATCGGCCTGATCCTGTTCTTTCTGCCCTACACCCTGGCATTCAACTGGATCTATGACGTGCTGCGCGCGCGCTGGCTGGCGCGTCGTGAGGCGCAGGCAGCCGCTGCGAGCTGTCGCGGGGCTTGATTGGCTGGCGGCAGCGGCTAAGCTGCCGCCCTTTCCTTGCCAACCGTTTCGAGCACCATGACCGCGCAATTGATCCTCGTCCCGCAGATATCCACGCTTCCCGCCCATGAGCAAAAGGCCCAGGCCATGCTGCGCTGGCTGGTCAAGCGGGAGATCGTCGCGGCGTTGCCGACCACCTGCGGGCAGGGCGGCAACGGCATGGCCTACGCCATCGGGCCGGGCGCACGGCGTATTGCTCAACGCCCGGAGTTGCTGCCTTACGGCCAGGTGCACAACGGCTTGGAAATCATCACCAAGCGCTGCATCTATGTGCCAACACGTGATTTTCTCGAAGAGGCGGGTTGCGCCGAATGCCGCCGCGAAGTGGGCGTGCCGCTGTTCGACAGCCTTGAGGTGTGGTGGCCGGGGGAAACCGACAACTTCACCTGCCCGGAATGCGGGCACGAAGACGACATCAATGGTTTTCTGTTCTTGCAGCCGTGCGGCTTTTCCAACCTGGGTTTCATCTTCAACGGTTGGGCTGAGGCTGGCCTGCGCCCGGCGTTCGTCGAAGAGTTCGGCGAACGCCTGGGCTTTGCCGTGCGGCAGGTGCGGGTGGACGATCCGGCTTGAGCCGTTCTCTGGCGTTGTGGAAGGGGCTTTAGCCGCGAACTCTCCAATCCCCTTCGCGGCTGAAGCCGCTCCTACAGCGGTTTTTAGAACTCCACGCTGGCCGACAGGCGTGCGGTTCGTGGCTGACCAACGCTGACATTGAGCTCGCTGCCGGTGGTGGAGGGGTAGTAGTGCTTGTCGAAGATGTTGTCGACATTGAACTGCAATGTGGTTTTCTGACCCAGGAGCGGATATTCCCAGCGAATGAACGCATCGGCCAGGGTGTAGCTGCTGAGGCGGAAGCTATCGGCATTGTCACCGGTGCGTTCGCCGACATAGCGAGCGCCGCCGCCGACACGCCAGGTGCCCAGTTGTTCATCAATTGGCAGTGTGTGGGACAGGTAGAGGCTGCCGGTATGACGCGGCGCCTGGGCGAGTCGGTTACCTTCGTCGTTAGGGTCGTCGAGAATTTCCGTGTGGGTGTAGGCGTAGGTGGCGATCAGTGCCAAGCGGTCGGTTATCTGGCCGGTGAGATCCAGCTCCACGCCGCGTGAGCCAACTTTGCCAGCAGCCTCCATTTCATCGCCAGATCCCACCACTACGTTTTCCTTGACGATATCGAACAGGGCCAGATTCAGGCTGAGGTCCGTGCGCAGGTCGTATTTGGCTCCGATTTCGTAGCTGCGTCCCTCCTCGGGATCGAAGGTCTGACCGGCATCGGTGACGCTAGTGTTGGGGTCGAAGGAACGGCTGTAATTGCCATAAAGCGAGAGTGCCTCGCTGGCTTTGTAGACGAGCCCGGTGAACGGAATCAGGGTTTGGTCATTTTTGTCGTACAGCGTGGTGCGACTGCTACCGAGCCCTTGGGCGATGTACTGGTCGTAGTGCTGATAGCGTCCCCCCAGCACTAGGATCCAGCGCTCGTCCAAGTGCCAGTTGTCTTTGGCGTAGATCGAGGCCGACGTCAGCTCGTTGCGGCGGTTGCTTTGCGCGGCGCTGATTACGCTGGGCTCGGGCAGGTTGCCGTAAACCGGGTCATGGATGTTGATGTCACGGCGTAGAGCCGTGGGGTTGCGGTAGGTCTTGCCTCGGTACTGGTCGTTAAGCTCATGCTCGACGCCGATCAGCAGGTCGTGTTGTTGGCCAAACACGACCTGCTGGCCGATGAAGTCCAGGCTGCTATAGCGGGTCTCGTCGTCGTAGTGCGCGCCATTGCCGACTCGCCGGAACGTGCCTGTGGTGGCGTTTAGCGAGTTGGCCACCGGTTGGGCAATGGAAAGTCCGTAGGTGTCATTGTTCCAACCGTGAGTGAAGCGAGTCTTCCAGTCGTCGCTTAGCTGATATTCGAATACCGCACGGGCACTTTCGGCTATGCCTTGGGTTTTGGCCCAGCGCTCGTCCAATCGTTTGTCGTAATCGGCGTCAGTTGGGTGGCCATTGATGAACACGGTGCCGCGATCAAATGGCGCGGAGTAGTCGTTGTATTCGTACGACAGCGTCAGGCTGGCGCGCTCGCCGGTCCAGGTCAGCGACGGGGCTATTAACACCTGCTCATTGCTGCCGTAGTTGCGCCAGTAGTCTTCGTTTTGGCGCTCGGCTATGAGGCGGTAGGCCAGGCCGTTATCGCCCGCTGGGCCGGTGGTGTCCAGAGATAGCGAACCACCGCCTTCGCTGAACATGGAACCGCTCAGAATCGTGCGTTGTTGATATTGCGGCAGCTTGCTGATGACGTTAATCAAACCGCCTGGATCCATCGCGCCATAAAGCAGAGCGGCAGGCCCCTTGAGCACTTCCACGCGTTCGCTGGTGGCGGTGAAGTTTTTCGACAGGTTCGAGCGGATGCCGTCGCGCAGGATCGAGCCGTCGGAGTTGGTGCCGAAGCCGCGTTTTATGAAGGCATCTTTAGTGCCGCCGAGGGTATTGCTTTGGCTTACGCCACTGACGAATTTCATCGCATCGTCCAGCGATTTGACCTGAAAGTCCTCGATGGTCTGCGGCGTGACGACCTGTACCGATTGAGCCTCATCCTTGAGTGCGACAGAAGATTTGCTGGCCGTGCTGGCGCGTTTGGCCTGGTAGCCATCCTCGTCGACGACGGGCGCGGCGACGATGTCCTGGCTGGGCAATTCCAGCTCCTGGGCCAGCAGGGAACTGCCGGGGAGCAGGCAAAGGCTGAGCAGAGCGGCGCAGGGGCTGCTCAGGGAAGGGCGGTTTGGGATCATTTGTGACTCAGATGCAGGCGTTTTTGAGAATCATTATTTTATGTTTCCTTGCCTAAGCCTGCCTAGTGCCTGCTGTCACACTCATTTGAGTGTTTGTACGCGCAATCAACACTTTGCATTGAGTGCAGTGAGGTCGCTGGGTATAATGCCGCGCTTCTTATTTTTCCCGCTCGGGAGCCCGCCATGCTGCGCATCAGCCAAGAAGCACTCACCTTCGACGACGTCCTGCTCATTCCCGGTTATTCCGAGGTTCTGCCCAAGGATGTCAGCCTCAAGACCCGCCTGACGCGCGGTATCGAACTGAATATCCCGCTGCTGTCCGCCGCCATGGACACGGTGACCGAGGCACGCCTGGCCATCGCCATGGCGCAGGAAGGCGGCATCGGCATCATCCACAAGAACATGACCATCGAGCAGCAGGCTGCCGAAGTGCGCAAGGTCAAGAAGTTCGAGGCCGGCGTGGTCAAAGACCCCATCACCATCGAAGCCGATGCCACCGTGCGTGATCTGTTCGAGCTGACCCGTCAGAACAACATTTCCGGCGTGCCGGTGCTGTCCAACGGTGATCTGGTCGGTATCGTCACCTCCCGCGACGTGCGCTTCGAAAATCGCCTCGACGCCCTGGTGCGTGACGTGATGACCCCCAAAGAGCGCCTGGTCACCGTCAAGGAAGGCGCCACCAAGGAAGCCGTGCGCGACCTGCTACACAAGCACCGTATCGAGAAAGTGCTGATCGTCGACGACGTCTTTGCGCTCAAGGGCATGATGACCGTCAAGGACATCGAAAAGGCCAAGGCCTACCCGCTGGCGAGCAAGGACGACCAGGGGCGTCTGCGCGTCGGCGCCGCCGTCGGCACTGGCGCCGATACGGGTGACCGTGTGGCGGCTCTGGCTGCCGCTGGCGTCGACGTGATCATCGTTGACACCGCGCACGGTCACTCCAAGGGCGTGATCGACCGCGTGCGTTGGGTCAAGCAGAACTTCCCGGACGTGCAGGTGATTGGCGGCAACATCGCCACCGGCGCTGCCGCACTGGCGCTGGTTGAAGCCGGTGCTGACGGCGTCAAGGTCGGCATCGGCCCAGGCTCGATCTGCACCACGCGCATCGTTGCCGGTGTTGGTGTTCCGCAAATCTCCGCCGTGGCTAACGTCGCTGCCGCGCTGGCTGGCACGGGTGTGCCGCTGATCGCTGACGGCGGTATCCGTTTCTCCGGTGACCTGTCCAAGGCCATCGTCGCTGGCGCGTCTGCCGTGATGATCGGCTCCATGCTGGCTGGCACCGAAGAAGCGCCGGGCGAAGTCGAACTGTTCCAGGGTCGTTCCTACAAGGCCTACCGTGGCATGGGTTCGCTGGGCGCTATGGCGCAGGCGCAAGGTTCCTCCGACCGTTACTTCCAGGACTCATCGGCTGGCGCCGAGAAACTGGTGCCGGAAGGTATCGAAGGCCGCGTGCCGTACAAGGGCGCCATGGCCGCCATCGTCCACCAGTTGATGGGTGGCCTGCGTGCCTCCATGGGCTACACCGGCTGCGCTACCGTCGACGAGATGCGTACCAAGCCGGAGTTCGTCCGTATCACTGGCGCCGGCATGGCCGAGTCGCACGTGCACGATGTGCAGATCACCAAGGAAGCGCCCAACTATAGAGTTGGTTGATTCGCCGCAATGTATGAATAACGGGGCTGTTCGATCAGCCCCGTGTCATTTGTGAATACCTACGAGAGACGGCCATGGCCCACGACATTCACGCCCACCGCATCCTCATTCTGGACTTCGGTTCCCAGTACACCCAACTGATCGCCCGTCGCGTGCGCGAGATCGGCGTCTATTGCGAACTGCACCCCTGGGACATGAGCGACGAGGACATTCGCGCCTTCGCCCCGCGCGGCATTATCCTCGCAGGCGGCCCGGAGTCAGTGCACGAGGCCAACAGCCCGCGCGCTCCGCAGGCCGTGTTCGACCTCAACGTGCCGGTGCTGGGCATCTGCTACGGCATGCAGACCATGGCCGAGCAGCTTGGCGGCAAGGTGGAAGGTTCTGACCTGCGTGAGTTCGGCTACGCCCGTGTCGACGTGGTCGGCAAGAGCGAGCTGCTGGCCGGCATCGAAGACCATGTCGACGCCGACGGCGTACTGGGCCTCGATGTGTGGATGAGCCACGGCGACAAGGTCACCCGTATGCCGGAAGGCTTCCACGTGCTGGCCAGCACCCCAAGCTGCCCGATCGCCGCCATGTGCGACGACACTCGCCACTACTACGGCGTGCAGTTCCACCCGGAAGTGACCCACACCAAGCAGGGTGGTCGCATCCTCTCGCGCTTCGTGCTGGAAATCGCGGGTTGTGAAGCCCTGTGGACCCCGGCCAACATCGTCGAAGACGCAGTTGCTGCGGTACGCGCCCAGGTTGGCGATGCCAACGTCCTGCTCGGCCTGTCCGGCGGTGTGGACTCCTCGGTGGTTGCGGCGCTGCTGCACAAGGCCATCGGCGATCAACTGACCTGCGTGTTCGTCGACAATGGCCTGCTGCGCCTGCACGAGGGTGACCAAGTCATGGCCATGTTCGCCGAGAACATGGGCGTCAAGGTGATTCGCGCCAACGCCGAAGAGCAGTTCCTCGGTAATCTGGCTGGCGAAGCCGACCCGGAGAAGAAGCGCAAGATCATCGGTCGCACCTTCATCGACGTGTTTGATGCCGAGGCCAGCAAACTGGACAACATCCAGTTCCTCGCCCAAGGCACCATCTACCCAGACGTGATCGAGTCGGCTGGCGCCAAGAGCGGCAAGGCCCACGTGATCAAGAGCCACCACAACGTCGGCGGCCTGCCCGAGGAAATGAACCTCAAACTGGTCGAACCGCTGCGCGAACTGTTCAAGGACGAAGTGCGCAAGATCGGTCTGGAGCTGGGCCTGCCCTACGACATGGTCTACCGCCACCCGTTCCCGGGGCCGGGTCTGGGCGTGCGTATCCTCGGCGAAGTGAAGAAGGAATATGCCGACATCCTGCGCCGCGCTGACCACATCTTCATCGAAGAACTGCGCAAGGCCGACTGGTACCACAAGACCAGCCAGGCCTTCGTGGTGTTCCAGCCGGTGAAATCGGTCGGCGTGGTCGGTGACGGCCGCCGCTACGCTTGGGTCGTCGCCCTGCGCGCCGTGGAAACCGTGGACTTCATGACCGCTCGCTGGGCGCACCTGCCCTACGAGCTGCTGGAAACCGTCAGCGGCCGCATCATCAACGAAATCGACGGCATCTCCCGCGTCACCTACGACGTGTCGAGCAAGCCGCCAGCGACCATCGAGTGGGAATGATCCCGCAGCGGTAAATGAAAAAAACCGGCTTCGGCCGGTTTTTTTATGCCTTGGATAAAGGGCGTCAGCGAGCCGAGCGTTGGCGCTCCCGGCTGCGATAGTGGTCGAGCAGTGGCTGCCCGCCCCGTTCATCGATGCTGCGGGCGAAAGATCCCGAAGGACAGCATGCGTTTTTCCGCCAGTATGTAGCGCCCCTGTGCGCTGCGGTTGCTGGCTGCAGTGATATGCGCCTGCGCCACTTTGCGCACGTCCACGGCGGGTATGCCGTCGAGGAAATAGCGCCTTAGCATCTCGTCCAGGATGAACAGGCAATCACTGCTCTCACTTCGCCGCATGCGCCGCCAGGCAGGTATCGAGCATGCGGTTGGAGAAGCCCCATTCGTTGTCGTACCAGGCCAGCACCTTGACCAGGCGGCCGTTCACCTTGGTGTGGTTGGCGTCGAAGATCGACGACAGCGGGTTGTGGTTGAAGTCGCACGACACCAGCGGTAGCGGGTTGTAGCCCAGCACCTTCGAGCCTTCGGCGGCGGCACGCAGCAGGGCGTTGATCTCTTCGGCGCGGGTGTCGCGTTGTACCTGCACGGTCAGATCCACCAGCGATACGTTGATCACCGGCACGCGCACGGCCATGCCAGTCAGGCGTCCGGCCAGTTCCGGCAGTACCAGGCCGACCGCTTCGGCCGCGCCAGTCTTGGTGGGGATCATCGACTGGGTGGCCGAGCGGGCGCGGAACAGGTCGCTGTGGTAGACGTCGGAGAGGTTCTGGTCGTTGGTGTAGGCGTGGATGGTGGTCATCAGCCCGCTTTCGATGCCCAGTTCACGTTGCAGCACTTGGGCTACCGGCGCCAGGCAGTTGGTGGTGCAGGAGGCATTGGAGATTATCTGTTGATCGGCGCGCAGGCTGTCTTCATTGACCCCGTAGACGATGGTGGCATCGGCGCCTTTGGCAGGCGCGGAGATGATCACTTTGCGCGCGCCTGCGGCCAGGTGCGCGGCGGCTTTGTCGCGCTCGGTGAACAGGCCGGTGCATTCGAATACCACGTCGACATCCAGGGCTTTCCAGGGCAGCTCGGCGGGGTTGCGAATGGCGCTGACGGCGATGGCGTCGCCATTGACGATCAGGCTCTGCCCGTCGGTCTCGACCGATGCAGCGAAAATGCCGTGTACGCTGTCGTATTTGAGCAGGTGGGCGTTGATGGCGCTGTCGCCCAGGTCGTTGATCGCGACGATTTGCAGGTGTTCGCGGTAGTTCTGGGTGTAGAGGGCGCGCAAGACGTTGCGGCCGATGCGTCCGAAACCGTTGATGGCAATTTTAAGTGTCATGGAGGTTGTCTCGTTTTGTTGTTTTAAAACAAGATTATTCCCGTGAAGCTAGAAATCAAGCACTTTAGCTGTCAGTATTTTGATAAAAATACAATTTAATGGCTGTTCGATAGCCTGGAGTCGAAACCATGCATCCCCGCATTCTTGAGGTCACCGAGCGCCTCATTGCCCGTAGCCGTGCGACCCGTGAGCGTTATCTGGCGCAGATGGCCGCTGCCGACAGCCAGGGCCCGCACCGTGGTTCGCTGCAATGTGCGAACTTCGCGCATGGCGTGGCAGGCTGTAATTCCGCTGGCGACAAGCAGCGCCTGCGGATGATGAACGAGGCTAACGTCGGCATCGTCACGGGCTATAACGACATGCTCTCGGCGCATCAGCCCTACGAGCACTACCCGGAGATGATCAAGCAGGCGCTGCGCGCCGTCGGCTCGGTCGGGCAGGTGGCCGGCGGCGTGCCGGCCATGTGCGATGGCGTGACTCAGGGTGAGCCGGGCATGGAGCTGAGCCTGGCCAGCCGTGAGGTGATCGCCATGTCCACCGCCGTGGCGCTGTCGCACAACATGTTCGATGCGGCGATGCTGCTGGGTATCTGCGACAAGATCGTGCCGGGGCTGATGATTGGCGCCTTGCGCTTTGGCCATTTGCCGATGATTTTCGTGCCGGGTGGGCCGATGCCTTCGGGTATTCCCAATAAGGAAAAGGCTGCCGTGCGCCAGCTTTACGCCGAGGGCAAGGCGAGCCGCGAAGAGCTGCTGGAGTCGGAGATGAAGTCCTACCACAGCCCAGGTACCTGCACCTTCTATGGCACCGCCAATACCAATCAGGTGGTCATGGAAATCATGGGCTTGCACCTGCCGGGCTCGTCCTTCGTCAACCCTTACACGCCGCTGCGTGATGCGCTGACCGCCGAGGCCGCGCATCAGGTGGTGCGTTTGACGCGCCAGGGCGGCGAGTACACGCCGCTGTGCCGGATCATCGACGAGAAGGCCATCGTCAACTCGGTGGTGGCGCTCAATGCCACGGGCGGCTCGACCAATCACACCCTGCATATTCCCGCGTTCGCCCGTGCCGCCGGTATCCACCTGATCTGGCAGGACATGGCGGATATTTCCGCGGTGACGCCGACGTTGGCCAAGGTGTATCCCAATGGCCAGGCGGACGTGAATCACTTCCACGCCTGCGGCGGCGTGCCGTTTATGGTGCGTACCCTGCTCGAAGCCGGTCTGTTGCATGAGGATGTGTACACCGTGGCGGGTCATGGGCTGTCGCGCTACACCCGCGAACCCTTCCTTGAGGATGGGCGGCTGGTTTGGCGTGAAGGTCCGCAGCAAAGCCTGGATCGCGACATTCTGCGCAGCGCGGCTGAGGCCTTCTCGGCGGAGGGCGGGCTGCGTGTGCTGCAGGGCAATCTCGGCAACGGCGTGGCCAAGGTTTCGGCGGTGGCGCCGGAGCATCAGGTAGTCGAGGCGCCTGCACGGGTATTCGAGAGTCAGGCCGAGCTGGCCGATGCGTTCAAGGCGGGCGAGTTGGAGCGCGACTTCGTAGCGGTGGTGCGTTTCCAGGGCCCCAAGGCCAATGGCATGCCCGAGCTGCACAAGCTCACGCCCTATCTGGGGGTGTTGCAGGATCGCGGCTTCAAGGTGGCGCTGGTCACTGATGGGCGAATGTCGGGGGCTTCGGGCAAGGTGCCGGCGGCTATCCACGTCAGCCCCGAGGCGTGGGATGGCGGGCCACTAGCCCGTGTGCGCGACGGTGATGTGATTCGCGTCGATGGCGTGACGGGGCACTTGCGGGTGCTGGTCGATGAGGCCACCTGGGCGGCTCGCGAGCTGGCGCCGCGCCCGCAGGATACCGGCGTCGGCTGTGGGCGTGAGCTGTTCGCTTTCATGCGTGCCGCCTTCAGCCCGGCGGAGCAGGGCGCCAGTGCCTTCACGGCTGAACTTGAGGCGCTGCGATGAGTGTGGTGCTGGTCGGTGATATCGGCGGCACCAATGCGCGTTTCGCCCTGTGGCGTGAGGGTCGTCTCGACGCTGTTCGGGTATCGGCGACGGCGGATTACGCCACGCTGGAGCTGGCCGTCCGCGCCTACATGACGGCACAGGGGTTGGCGCCAGGTGATGTGCCGACCATCTGCCTGGCGTGCGCCGGGCCGGTGGAGGCTGACCCGTTTCGCTTCACCAACAACCCCTGGAGCATCGACCGCGCGGCCTTCTGCGCGGCGCTGCAGGTGCGCGAGTTGCTGCTGATCAATGACTTTTCGGCCATGGCCCTGGGCATGACGTGCCTGCGTGATGACGAGCGCATCAGCGTCTGCCCTGGTGTGGCTGAGCCGGGTCGCCCGCAGGTGGTGATTGGTGCAGGCACCGGCCTGGGCGTCGGTACGCTGCTGGCGTTGCCGGGTGGTGGCTGGCATGCCCTGCCGGGCGAGGGTGGGCACGTCGATTTGCCGATTGGCAGTGCGCGTGAGGCGCAGCTCTGGCGGGCCCTGCATGCGCAGCTCGGGCATGTCAGCGCCGAGGCTGGCGCGCTCAGTGGCAATGGTTTGCTGGCGCTGTACCGCGCCACTTGCGCCGTGGACGGCCAGGCGCCGTTGCTGCACAGTGCCGCGCAGATCACCGGCGCGGCGCTGGAGGGCGATGCGCTGGCAGCCAGTGTGCTGGAAAGCTTCTGTTGCCTGCTGGGACGGGTGGCCGGTAATAACGTCCTCACGTTGGGCGCGCGTGGCGGCGTGTATATCGCGGGCGGCATGGTGCCGCGTTTCGCCGAGTTCTTTATGGCCAGCGGTTTTGCTCGCAGCATGCGTGATAAAGGCTGTATGAGCGGTTATTTCGATGGGCTGCCAGTGTGGTTGGTGACGGCTGAGTATCCTGGGCTGATGGGCGCGGGTGTTGCAGCCGAGCAGCATCTGGCAAGGAGTCGATAGCCGCTGTCGGTGTGTACATGGCGCTGCATGACAATTACTCGGTAAACCTTTCAACCCGCGTGAATTGCTGGCGCGTATCAAGGCGCTGCTGCGCCGTGTGCACGGGCACCTGAAGTGCTGCTTTTCGATGAGTGGCGCCTGGATACGGTCAGTCATCGTTTGTTTCACCTGGATGGCGAGGAGGTGCTGCTCTCGGGCGCCGACTTCGCCCTGCTCAAGCTGTTTCTCGACCACCCGCAGCAGATTCTCGACCGCGACGCCATCGGCAACGCCGCCCGTGGCCGCGAGATGAAGCCGCTGGAGCGCGTCGTCGACATGGCCGTCAGCCGCCTGCGTCAGCGCTTGCGTGATACCGACAAACCACCGCGGCTGATCTGCACCGTGCGCGGCAGTGGCTACCAATCTGCTGGCCGAAGGCTCGGCCCTGTCGGATACCGGCGCCTTCGGCAGTTCACGCAACGGCTCCAACTTCGGCGTCTAGGTGGAGTGCTGGTGGAAATAAGCGGCAAGCTGCAAGCCTTGTAGGGCGAATTCATTCACGATGGGGCGAGCCCGTGTCGACCGTCTGTCTTGCCGCTACATTGGCTCCTCGCCAGCCGGGTAACGGCTGGCGTTGAGGCTCTCCTTGATCTTGCGTAGGTGCGGTTGAAAATCCACGCCACGGCGCAGGGTCATGCCGGTGGCCAGTACGTCGAGCACGGTGAGCTGGATGATGCGTGAGGTCATCGGCATATAGATGTCGGTGTCCTCGGGCAGTGGAATGTGCAGGCTCAGGCTGCTGGTCTGGGCCAGCGGTGAGCCGGCCGCAGTCAGGCCGAGGACCGAGGCGCCGTTCTCCCTTGCCAGGCGCGCCACTTCCACCAACTCGCGGGTGCGCCCGGTGTAGGAGATGATCACGAACAGGTCGCCAGTGTGTGCTACCGAGGCCAGCATGCGCTGCATCAGCACATCGGCATGGGCCGACACTGCCAGGTTGAAGCGGAAGAACTTGTGCTGCGCATCGAGCGCCACCGGAGCTGAAGCGCCGAGCCCGAAGAAGTGGATCTGCCGGGCCTGGATCAGCATGTCCACGGCGCGGCTGACCTGGTTCGGATCCAGGCTCTGGCAGGCGCTGTCGAGCGAGGCGATGGCGCTGCCGAAAATCTTGCGCATGTAGGCTTCGGGGCCGTCATCGGCCTCCACTGCCTGGCTGACGTAGGCTGCACCGCTGGCCAAGCTCTGCGCCAGTTGCATCTTCAGCTCGGGGTAGCCGTTGACGCCGAAGGAGCGGCAGAAGCGGTTAACTGTCGGTTCGCTGACCTGCGCGGTTTGGGCGAGGGCGGCGATACTCAGGCGAGTAGCTTGCTGCGGGTTGTGCAGTATCACTTCGGCGACTTTGCGTTCGGCTTTGTTCAGGCTTTCGAGGCGGCCTTGAATCTGCTCGAGAAGATTGCGCACGCGATCCATTGTTGTCCTTGTCCGGTTGAGGGCGGAGTCCATCCTAAGCTGGGGCTCTCTGGCTGGCTACCGTTAAGCGTTATCCGAATTAATGTTGTGTTTATTACTACATTGCGATTGCCAAGATTGGGATTAGTCGCTATCAATAGCGTAACTTGATAGAAGAACCAAGATCATGCCTGTTATGTCCGTTGAACCCTGTACTTTCGCTCTGTTCGGCGCTTTGGGCGACCTGGCGCTGCGTAAGCTGTTTCCTTCTCTGTACCAGCTTGACCGCGCGGGTCTGTTGCATGAGGACACTCAGCTTCTGGCCCTGGCTCGTGACACGGGTGATGCCAGCGTGCACCTGGGCGTGATTGAGCAGCACCTGCGTCGCTATCTGCCGCCCAACGAGTTGGATGAGGCGCTGTTGCAGCGCTTTGTGGCGCGCATGCGTTACCTGAGCATGGAGTTTCTACCGCCCGATGGCTACCCGCAGCTTGCCGAGATGGTGGGCCGGGGGCGTCAATTGATCGCCTACTTCGCCACGCCTGCCTCGGTGTATGGCGGTATTTGCGCGAACCTGGCTGCCGCCGACCTGGCCGAAAGCACTCGTGTGGTGCTGGAAAAACCCATCGGCCATGACCTGCAATCGTCGCGTGCGGTCAATGATGCCGTGGCGGCGTACTTTCCCGAAACGCAGGTCTACCGTATCGATCACTACCTGGGCAAGGAAACGGTGCAGAACCTGATTGCCCTGCGCTTTGCCAATAGCCTGTTCGAGACCCAGTGGAACCAGAACCACATCACCCACGTTGAAATCACCGTGGCTGAGAAGGTCGGCATCGAAGGTCGCTGGGGCTACTTCGACAAGGCCGGGCAACTGCGTGACATGATCCAGAATCACCTGTTGCAACTGCTTTGCCTGATCGCCATGGATCCGCCGCGCGAGCTTTCAGCCGATGCCATTCGTGACGAGAAGGTCAAGGTGCTGCGGGCGCTGGAGCCGATCAGTGCCGAGCAGATGTCGCAGCAGGTGGTGCGCGGCCAATACGTGGCCGGCATCAGCGATGGCAAGGCGGTGCCAGGGTATCTGGAGGAAGACAACGCCAATGCCGAGAGTGACACGGAAACTTTTGTTGCATTGCGTGCCGATATCCGCAACTGGCGCTGGGCTGGCGTGCCCTTTTACTTGCGCACCGGTAAGCGTATGGCACAGAAGCTGTCGCAGATCGTCATTCACTTCAAGGAGCCGCCGCACTACATCTTCGCCCCCGAGCAGCGTCAGTTGATCGGCAACAAGCTGATCATCCGCCTGCAGCCGGACGAGAGCATTTCCCTGCAGGTAATGACCAAGGATCAGGGCCTGGACAAGGGCATGCAACTGCGTAGTGGCCCGCTGCAACTGAACTTCTCCACCGCCTATGGCCGCGAGCGCATTCCCGATGCCTACGAGCGGCTGCTGCTGGAGGTGATGCGCGGTAATCAGAACCTGTTCGTGCGCAAGGATGAAATCGAACATGCCTGGCACTGGTGCGATCAGTTGATCGCCGGTTGGCAGAAGCTCGGCGACTCGCCCAAGCCTTACGTTGCCGGCACCTGGGGGCCAATGAGTTCGATTGCCCTGACCACTCGCGATGGATGGGCTTGGTATGGCGATCTCTGATCTGAATTTGCCCGCAGGTGTGCTGGCGCACAGCCTGGCGCGTGCACCGCTGCTGGCCACGGCACTGGCTGAACGGGTCGCCGAGGCGCTGCGCGAGGCCATCGCCAGTCAGGGGCGCGCCACGCTGGTGGTCTCCGGTGGGCGCAGTCCGGTGGCATTTTTCGAGGCGCTATCGGCGCAGCCCTTGCCCTGGAGCAAGGTGTTGGTGAGTCTTGCCGACGAGCGCTGGGTGCCGACCGTACATGCCGACAGTAACGAGGCGTTGGTGCGCCGTCATCTTCTGCAGGGGGCGGCTGCCCAGGCGCAGTTTCTTGGCCTTTATCGCAGCGCGGGCAGTCTCGCCGAGGCCGCCGAGCTGACCGAACAGGCGCTGCATGATCTACCGCCGATCGATGTGCTGGTGCTGGGCATGGGTAGCGATGGCCATACCGCTTCGCTGTTTCCAGGCAGCCCCAACCTGGAGCAGGCGCTGCAGGCCGATTGTCCGCGTCGCTGCCTGCCGATGCTGGCGCCGAGCGTGCCGCATCAGCGTCTGACCCTGACCTTGGCGCAACTGAAGACGGCGCGCCTGACGCTTTTGGCCATCGAGGGGCAGGACAAATTGCGTGTGTTGGCGCAGGCCGCGCAGCAGGCCGACTCTTGGCGCATGCCGATCAGCGCGTTTCTCTGCGCGCCTCTGGAAATCTATTGGTGCCCGTAGGGCCATAAGGAGCGAATTTCATGACGCCTACCACCGCCAGCATGGCCGAGAAAATTGCCAGCATCGATGCACTCTGCGCTCGGGCGCGGATCATGCCGGTGGTCACCATCGCGCGTGAGGAGGACATCCTACCGTTGGCCGATGCACTGGACGCCGGTGGTCTGCAGGTGCTGGAAATCACCCTGCGTTCGCCGCACGGCTTGACTGCCATTCGCCGTCTGCGCCAAGAGCGTCCGCACCTGTGCATTGGCGCCGGCACGGTGCTCAATCCGCAGATGCTCGCTGCGGTGGAGGAAGCTGGCGGGCAGTTCGTGGTCAGCCCCGGCTCCACGGACGAGCTGCTGCACGCCGCGCTGCAAAGCCCGCTGCCGCTGTTGCCTGGAGTTGCCAGTGCGTCGGAGATCATGAGCGGCTACGCCCTGGGCTATCGCCGCTTCAAGCTGTTCCCGGCAGAAGTCTGTGGTGGTGTCGCCGCGCTCAAGGCGTTCGGCGGCCCCTTCGCGGACGTGCGCTTCTGCCCGACGGGCGGCGTGGGCCCGGCTAATCTGCAGCGCTACATGGCGCAGGCCAATGTCATGTGTGTGGGTGGCAGTTGGATGCTCGACAGCTCGGCAGGCTGGGATGCGGTGCGCCAGGCCAGCGCCGAAGCGCTGGCACTGCTGGACTGAGTGCCGTGTTGCCGGGCAGACGTCAAGGCCTTATGCGGCTGGGCAATACCCTCTTGATAATGAGACGATATCGCAATTGAGTAGGTGCGAATCGTCGAGGGTGCAATGGCTTTTTCCCGTAGGCAGGTGCTGGCCGGTCTTGCTGGTCTTGGAGTGGTTGGTCTGGGCGCCGGTGGGGTGCGTTACTGGTTGGGGCGCCCGGAGAACGTGGCAACCCATGACTACGAGTTGATTGCCGCACCGGTCGATCTGGAACTGGTGCCGGGACATACGACGCCTGCCTGGGGGTATGGCGGCCAGGCGCCGGGCGTCGAGTTGCGCTGCCGTCAGGGCGAACGCTTGCGGGTGCGTTTCATCAACAAGCTGGAGCAGCAGAGCACCATTCACTGGCATGGCATCCGCCTGCCATTGGAAATGGACGGTGTGCCTTATGTCTCGCAGGCGCCGGTGCTGCCTGGCGAGTATTTCGATTACGACTTCATCTGCCCGGATGCCGGGAGTTACTGGTATCACCCGCATACCACCAGCGCCGAGCAGCTCGGTCGTGGTCTGGTTGGCCCGTTGATCGTCGAGGAGCGCGAGCCGACGGGGTTTCTCCATGAGCGCACGCTGTGTCTGAAGACCTGGCATGTCGATGAGCAGGGCGCCTTTACGCCGTTCTCGGTGCCGCGCCAGGCTGCACGCGAGGGTACGCGCGGGCGTCTGACCACGATCAATGGCGCGCCCAATCCAACGCTGGAGTTGCCGGCCGGGCAGGTGGTGCGTCTGCGTCTGATCAATCTCGACAACACCGTCACCTATCGCCTCAACCTGCGTGGTGGCGAAGCGCGGATTTATGCCCTGGACGGTAACCCCGTGCAACCGCGGCCGCTCGGCAAGGAGTATTGGCTCGGCCCTGGTATGCGTATCGATCTGGCGCTCAAGGTGCCGGCCGCAGGGCAGACGTTGTCGCTGCGCAACGGGCCGCTGCGCTTGGCCACTATCAAGAGTGCGGCGAGTAGCGAGGTGGCGGGCGACTGGCCGCCTGCGTTACCGGCCAACCCGGTGGCCGAGCCGGATCTGACCAAGGCCGAGACCCTGCGTTTCAACTTCGAGTGGGCGGCGGCGCTGGCTTCGCCTGCCGATGAGGCCGCCGGGCGCTACAAGTATTGGCAGATCAACGGCCAGGCCTGGGATATTCACGACAAGACCTGCGCTGACCGTCCCATCGCGACGCTGAAGAAGGATGGTCACTACATCTTCGTGCTGCGCAACATGGCGCAGTATCAGCACCCGATCCATCTGCACGGTATGTCGTTCAAGGTGCTGGACTCCGACCGTAAGCGGATCATTCCGTACTTCACCGACACCTACCTGCTGGGCAAGAACGAGACGGCACGCATCGCCTTCGTCGCCGATAACCCAGGGGTGTGGATGTTCCACTGCCATGTCATCGATCACATGGAAACCGGGCTTATGGCAGCTATCGCCGTGGTTTAGGGCTGTTTGATGGCCCGCGCGTGGCAAACCTTGTGCTAAGGTGCGCGCCCCCTGTGGTGCAGCCAATTGGTCTGACCATGGGCGTCCTTCGGGCCGTCGCCAGGTGGGTCTGTTGTCCGTTTTGTTTGCGCAATGCCCGTTCACCGTTCAGAACAAAGGCCGTGGCAGTTCGGTTCAGGCCCTCCTGATACGTTGATTTGGTTGTAGAGGTGTTGTGATGAGTGAAACGCAGATCCACCCCGTGACGGGTCAAGCCAGTGCCGAGTCTGTCGGCGCATCTGGGCTTGAGGTTAAACGCCTGAGCTTCCTTGAAGCGGTGGCGATGATCGTGGGCACCAATATCGGTGCTGGCGTCCTTTCGATGGCTTACGCCAGCCGCAAGGCCGGTTTTGTGCCTTTGCTGATCTGGCTGGCTGTTGCGGGTGTTTTCACCACCATCACCATGCTCTACGTTTCAGAAACCGCGCTGCGTACCCGCGCGCACAGTCAGCTCAGTGGTCTGGCCAAGCGCTATGTAGGTTCGTTCGGTTCCTGGGCGATCTTCCTTTCCGTGGCGGTCAACAGCATCGGTGCGCTGATCGCCTATATGAGCGGCAGCGGCAAGATTCTCTCCGCGTTTCTCGGCATCAGCCCGGCGCTGGGCAGCTTGCTGTTCTTCGCCCCGGCGGCACTGGTGCTGTATCTGGGCCTGAGCGCGATCGGCAAGGGTGAGAAGTTCATCAGCATCGGCATGGTCAGCATGATCGTGATTTTGGTGCTCGCGACGCTGATCAACGAGAACACCGATGCGGCGCGTCTGCTCGATGGCGACTGGGTTTACATGGTGCCGGTGTTCAACATTGCCGTGTTCTGCTTCTCGGCGCAGTACATCGTGCCGGAGATGGCCCGTGGTTTTGCCGACCGCCCGCAATTGCTGCCGCGTGCGGTGATTACCGGGATGATCAGCACTTTCGTCCTGCTGGCCATCGTACCGGCTTCGGTGATTGCCCTGACCGGGCTGGAAAGTCAGTCCGAAGTGGCCACTCTGGCCTGGGGCGAGGCGTTGGGGCAGTGGGCGTTCTACACCGCCAACACTTTCGCCCTGTGCGCCATGATGACCTCCTACTGGGGCCTTGGCGGCAGCTTCCTGACCAACATCTTCGACAAATTCCAGTCGCTCGGATCGGAGTCGCAGCCCAAGGCGCGCCTGCTGGTGCTTGGCATGGTGTGCGTGCCGCCGTTCGTGCTGGCCTATAGCGGCATGGTCGGTTTCGTCAACGCGTTGTACTTCGCCGGTGCTTTCAGTGGCGTGATCCTCTCGATCATGCCGATTCTGATGCTGCGCCAGGCGCGCCGCAGCGGTGATCTGCAGCCGGCCTGGCAATGCGGCTGGATCGCCCACCCGGTGCTGCAAGGGGTGATCGTGCTGATCTACCTGGCCAGCGCCTTGTACGCCGTTCTCAGTGCGTTGCAGCTACTGCCCTCAGGCTGGTAAGCGCAGGGCTTTCTTTTAGCGCCGTTGTCTGTACATTCCGCACAGGCAACGGCGCTAGTTGGCATTTCTCGATCCATCCATGAACAGACCTCAGATCATCGACCGCTCGCGTGACGAGCATTTCATGCGCCTGGCGCTCGACCTGGCGCGCCAGGGTGCGGAGCAAGGCGAGGTGCCGGTCGGTGCGCTGCTGGTACAGGATGGCGAGGTGGTTGGTCAGGGTTTCAATTGCCCGATTCTGCGCCATGATCCCAGCGCTCATGCCGAGATGGTGGCGATCCGCGCGGCGGCACAAAGCGTGCAGAACTACCGTCTGCCGGGCAGCACCCTTTACGTGACGCTGGAGCCCTGCAGCATGTGCGCTGGGCTGATCGTGCATGCGCGCATCGCGCGGGTGGTGTATGCCGCCAGCGAGCCGCGCGCGGGGATGGCAGTCAGCCAGGGGCGCTTCTTCGAGCAGGCATTCCTCAATCATCGGGTAATGGTGGAAGGTGGTCTGCTGGCTGAGGAGAGCGGAGCGCTGTTGAAAACATTCTTCAAGGCTCGGCGCGGCTGAGCCAGCCAGTTACAGGGAGTAGTGACGATGAATCGAGCGATGGCGCTGTTGGCGCTGTTGGCGCTGCTGGCGGCTCCGGCATGGGCTGAGTCGCCTGACGTCTATCTATTGGCTACCGTGCAGTTGGGTGGCTCCAGCCTGGCCCAGAGCATCTTCCTGCATGAGCCTGAGATCACCACGCTGCAGGACTGTCAGGCGGCGGTGCGTGACGGCCAGCGCAATCGTGATTGGCTGCGTTACCACCATATCTTTATGCGCGACCGCTTCAAGGGCTTCACTGGGCAGCTCGATTACCGCTGTGTGTTTACGACACACCACTTCAGTGCCTGGAATGATCGCTTGCGCTATAACCAGCCCTACCTGATCGCGGTCGACGAGCAGGCCAATCTTCGCGTCGAACGCATGCCCTCTCAGGCGCAGTGCACCACGGCGCTGGCCGCGCTACCGCAGGCGCGGCGCGCGCAGAGTCGTTGTTCGATGGGGAATCAGAGCCTGCGTTGAGCGCGGTCAGAGCGGTGGGGTTTCGTCTTCAGGCTTGCGCTTGTCGATGCCGGGCATGTGAATGCCACTTTCGGCGACCTCGGTGCCTTCCAGTTGTGGCTGCGTCACCCAGGTGAGGATGTCGTAGTAGCGGCGGATGTTACGCACGAAGTGCACCGGCTCGCCGCCACGGGCATAGCCATACCGCGTCTTGCTGTACCACTGTTTTTGCGCCAGGCGCGGCAGGATCTTCTGCACGTCGGCCCACTTGTTCGGATCCATGCCTTCGGCTTCGGTCAGGCGCCGGGCGTCTTCCAGGTGCCCGCCGCCGACGTTGTAAGCCGCCAGGGCGAACCAGGTGCGATCCGGCTCGGCGATGTCTTCCGGCAACTGGCTGTGCACCTGCAGGAAGTAGCGCGCGCCACCCTCGATGCTTTGTTTGGGGTCCAGGCGATTGGACACGCCGACCGATTGTGCGGTGCGTTGGGTCAGCATCATGAGGCCGCGCACGCCGGTCTTGGAGGTGGCGCCAGGTTGCCACAGCGATTCCTGATAGCCGATGGCGGCCAGCAGGCGCCAATCCACCTGATGGGTGCGTGCCGACTGGCGGAACATCGGCTCGTAGCGCGGCAGGCGTTGCTGCAAGTGCTGGGCGAAGGTGTAGGCACCGACATAGCCAAGCACGTCGACATGGCCGTAGTAACGCTCTTTCAGGCGCTGCAGGGTGCCGTTGGCTTGCGCGCGCTTGAGAAA
The DNA here is from genome assembly GCF_902506535.1 of Pseudomonas sp. 8Z. Lineage (GTDB taxonomy): Bacteria > Pseudomonadota > Gammaproteobacteria > Pseudomonadales > Pseudomonadaceae > Aquipseudomonas. The sequence goes on along the minus strand of NZ_LR733827.1, from coordinate 1,246,462 downwards.
GGCGTTGATCTCCAGCAGCAGGCTTTCGTCGTCGCCAGCGGCTACCGCCCAGCGCATGCGGTTGGTTTCGCCCAGATCGAAGGCGACGCGTACGTTGGGGAAGTAGACCTGATTCATTGCCAGTTCATTGGAGTCGACCAGCGTAAGGTCGATCTGCCCCTCATCGACCATGCGCAGCAGATCGACCACCTCGACGGCATCGGAAACTTCAAATTGCAGATCCGGCAGTTGCTGCTTGAGTGCGGCCAGTTGCTCGGCATGGCTGCTGCCGGCCAGCACCAGGATGCGCTTGCCGATGAGGTCTTCGGGTTTGGTCGGGCGCGCTTCGCCCTGGCGGTAGACAACCTGCGGAGTCACTTCCAAATACGGAATGGAAAAACGTGCCTGGCGCTGGCGCAGTGGGGTGTCGATCAGACCGGCGGCGGCGAGTACCGGGCCATCTTTGCGGTCGAGGCTGGCAAACAGACCGTCAAGATTGTCGGCGGTTTCGACTTTTAGCTTCAGGCCCAGGTCGGTGGCGAAGCGTTTGGCCAGTTCATACTCGAAACCGGTGGCGCCGTTACGATCCTGGAAGTAGGTCGACGGGCTGTTTCGAGTGACCACGCGCAACTCACCCTCCGCCTTGATCTGCTCTAGTACGCTGGGCTTGTGTTCTTCGCCACAGCCAGCAAGCATCAGGAGGGTTCCAATCGCCAACAGCCTTGTGGCGCAACGCATGCGTATCGCAGGTCGTGCAAACATCGGTGCAGTATACGCAAAGCGCATGAAGTGCCATATCTCGACAGCGACGCGCTTCTCTGCTAGCGCTCGCTCGTCTTCCTGGCGCTCGGTACGGGTGCTGTACGCGCGGCTTTAGGCTAGAATGCACGGCCTCTAAGCACACCCCCTTCTCCAGAGGCTGTCCCGACGATGTTGATTCTGCGCGGCGCTCCCGCTCTTTCCGCTTTCCGCCATGGCAAATTGCTCGAGCAACTGACCAGCAAGGTGCCGGCCGTGACCGGGCTGTACGCCGAGTTCGCACACTTCGCCGATGTCACCGGCGTTCTTACTGCCGATGAAGAGCAGGTGCTGGCGCGCCTGCTCAAGTACGGCCCGAGCGTGCCGGTGCAGGAGCCAAGCGGCAAATTGTTCCTCACCGTGCCGCGTTTCGGCACCATCTCGCCCTGGGCCAGCAAGGCCAGCGACATCGCCCGTAACTGCGGTCTGAGCAAGATCCAGCGCCTGGAGCGTGGCATCGCCTATTACGTGAGCGGCGAGCTGAGCGAAGCCGATAGCGCCACCGTTGCCAGCCTGCTGCACGACCGCATGACTCAGCTCGTGCTGGGCACCCTGGAAGACGCAGGTGCGCTGTTCAGCCATGCTCAGCCCAAACCGCTGACCGCCGTGGACGTGCTCGGTGGTGGTCGTGCCGCCCTTGAGCAGGCTAATCAGGATCTCGGCCTGGCCCTGGCCGAGGACGAAATCGATTACCTGGTCAAGAGCTTCAATGACCTGGGGCGCAATCCGCACGACATCGAACTGATGATGTTCGCCCAGGCCAACTCCGAGCACTGCCGCCACAAGATCTTCAATGCCAGTTGGGACATCGACGGCCAGAGCCAGGACAAATCCCTGTTTGGCATGATCAAGAACACCTACGAGATGAATCGTGAAGGTGTCCTCAGTGCCTACAAGGACAATGCCTCGGTCATCGAAGGCTTTACCGCCGGGCGCTTCTACCCGAACCCGGAGAGCCGTCAGTACGGCGCCAGCATCGAGCCGGTGCATATCCTGATGAAGGTGGAGACGCACAACCACCCGACCGCCATCGCCCCGTTCCCCGGTGCGTCCACCGGTTCCGGTGGTGAGATTCGCGACGAAGGTGCGACTGGTCGCGGCGCCAAGCCCAAGGCTGGCCTGACCGGTTTCTCGGTGTCCAACCTGAACATCCCCGACTTCCTCCAGCCCTGGGAAAAGCCCTACGGCAAGCCCGAGCGCATCGTCAGCGCGCTGGACATCATGATCGAAGGCCCGCTGGGCGGCGCCGCGTTCAACAACGAATTCGGTCGCCCGGCGCTCAACGGCTACTTCCGTACCTTCGAGCAGGCGGTCAGCAGCCCGCGCGGTGAGGAAGTGCGCGGCTACCACAAGCCGATCATGCTCGCCGGTGGCCTCGGCAACATCCGCGAAAATCACGTGCAGAAGGGCGAGATTTCCGTCGGCGCCAAGCTGATCGTGCTCGGCGGCCCGGCCATGCTCATCGGCCTGGGCGGCGGCGCCGCGTCGTCGATGGCCACTGGCGCCAGCTCGGCTGACCTGGACTTCGCCTCGGTACAGCGCGAGAACCCGGAAATGGAGCGCCGCTGCCAGGAGGTCATCGACCGCTGCTGGCAACTGGGCGAGGCCAACCCGATCAAGTTCATCCACGACGTCGGCGCCGGTGGTATCTCCAACGCCCTGCCGGAGCTGATCAACGACGGTGGCCGCGGCGGTCGCTTCGAACTGCGCAACGTGCCCAACGACGAGCCGGGCATGGCTCCGCACGAAATCTGGTGCAACGAGTCGCAGGAGCGCTACGTGCTGAGCGTGGACGCGGCCGACTTCGAGCGCTTCCAGGCCATCTGCGAGCGTGAGCGTTGCCCCTTCGCCGTGGTCGGCGAGGCCACCGCCGAGCCGCACCTGACGGTGACCGACAGCCACTTCAGCAACACCCCGGTGGACATGCCGCTGGAAGTGCTGCTGGGCAAACCGCCGCGCATGCACCGCAGCGTCAGCCGCGAAGCGGAGCAGGGCGATGACTTCGACGCCTCCGGCCTGGATCTGCAGGACGCGGTATCGCGCGTACTGCGCCACCCGGCCGTGGCCAGCAAGAGCTTTTTGATCACCATTGGTGACCGCACCATCACCGGCCTGGTCGCTCGCGATCAGATGGTCGGTCCGTGGCAGGTGCCGGTGGCCGATTGCGCCGTGACCGCCACCAGCTTCGACGTCTACACCGGCGAAGCCATGGCCATGGGCGAGCGCACGCCGTTGGCGCTGCTTGACGCGCCGGCATCCGGCCGCATGGCCGTTGGCGAGACCATCACCAACCTGGCCGCCGCGCGCATCGAAAAACTCTCCGACATCAAACTGTCGGCCAACTGGATGGCCGCTGCCGGTCATCCGGGTGAAGACGCGCGTTTGTACGACACCGTCAAGGCGGTGGGCATGGAATTGTGCCCGGCGCTGGGCATCACCATTCCGGTGGGCAAGGACTCCATGTCCATGAAGACCCGCTGGCAGGACGAAGAAGGCGAGAAGAGTGTGACCTCGCCGTTGTCGCTGGTGATTTCCGGTTTCGCCCCGGTGCAGGACGTGCGCCAGACCCTGACTCCGCAACTGCGTATGGACAAAGGCGAGACGGATCTGATCCTGATTGACCTGGGCCGTGGGCAGGATCGTATGGGGGGCTCGATCCTGGCGCAGACCTATGCGCAGATCGGCCAGAGCGTGCCGGACGTCGACGATGCCGAAGACCTCAAGGCCTTCTTCGCCGTGGTGCAAGGCCTGAACGCCGATGGCCATATCCTTTCCTACCATGACCGTTCCGACGGTGGCCTGCTGACCACCGTACTGGAAATGGCTTTCGCCGGTCACTGTGGTCTGGCGCTGAACCTCGACGCTCTGGCCGATGCCGTGGCCGAGTTGCCAGCCGTGCTGTTCAACGAAGAGCTCGGTGCGGTGATTCAGGTACGCCAGGACGCCACTGCCGAAGTGCTGGCGCAGTTCAGTGCTGCCGGTCTCGACGACTGCGTGGCGGTGATCGGTCAGCCGGTCAACAACGGTGACATCATTGTCAGCTTCCAGGGTGAAGCGGTGTTCACTGGCGAGCGTCGCTTGTTGCAGCGTCAGTGGGCGGAAACCAGCTATCGCATCCAGCGCCTGCGCGACAACGCCCAGTGCGCCGATCAGGAATTCGACCTGCTGCTGGAAGAAGACAACCCCGGTCTGTCGGTCAAGCTCGGCTACGACGTCAATCAGGACATCGCTGCGCCTTACATCAAGAAGGGTGTGCGTCCGCAAGTGGCGATCCTGCGCGAGCAGGGCGTCAACGGCCAGGTAGAAATGGCTGCAGCGTTTGATCGCGTCGGCTTCTCCGCCATCGATGTGCACATGAGCGATATCCTCGCCGGTCGCGTCAACCTGGAAGAGTTCAAGGGCCTGGTGGCCTGCGGTGGCTTCTCCTACGGTGACGTGCTCGGTGCCGGCGAAGGTTGGGCCAAGTCGATCCTGTTCAACACCCGTGCCCGCGAAGGCTTCCAGGCCTTCTTCGAGCGCAAGGACAGCTTCGCCCTCGGCGTGTGCAACGGCTGCCAGATGATGAGCAACCTGCACGAGCTGATCCCTGGCACCGAGTTCTGGCCGCACTTCGTGCGCAACCGCTCCGAGCAGTTCGAGGCGCGCGTGGCCATGGTCCAGGTGCAGGAGTCGGCGTCGATCTTCCTGCAGGGCATGGCAGGTTCGCGCATGCCCATCGCCATCGCCCACGGTGAAGGCCATGCCGAGTTCGAAAGCGAGGAAGCCCTGCTTGAGTCCGATCTGTCCGGCACCGTGGCGCTGCGTTTCGTCGACAACCACGGTAAGGTCACCGAGACCTACCCGGCCAACCCCAACGGTTCGCCGCGCGGGATTACCGGCCTGACTAGCCGAGACGGTCGCGTCACCATCATGATGCCGCACCCGGAGCGCGTGTTCCGCGCCGTGCAGAACTCCTGGCGCCCGGACGAGTGGCAGGAAGATGCTGGCTGGATGCGTATGTTCCGCAACGCCCGAGTGTGGGTGGACTGATAGCGGCCTGCTGACTCCCCTCTCCCGCAAGCGGGAGAGGGGAGTCAGGTGCGTAGCCCGGATGCAATCTGGGAATAATCCCTGCCAAACTCCCCGAATTTCATCCGGCTACGCTGCCATGGCCGAAGAGCTTGCTCCATTTCGCCTGGTTAGCCAGGTGAAAATCATCGCCTGTGCCGCTGCTGGCATTCTCCCGAAATGCCGAACGGCATGCCCGATTGCCAACCGTATCTAGAGTTGCGCCTCACGCGCGAGCAACGTCTGCTCCTGTGTTGCTGCGACCGCTTCACTGATCAGCCCTACTGTGAGTCGCCACAAGCCAGCGGTGCTTGGATGGTGAGATAAGTGGCGGCGATTTCTCCGGCGCCAGTGAACAGGCCAGGCTTGGTCACGGTCGAAAAAGCAGAATGCGGCAGCGCATCAATCATTTTTAGAAGGCGGTCTCTGTATTTGGGAGAGGCTAAATGCCATCATTCCGGCGTCAAAGACTGCCTGTGGTTTGCGGAGAGCTTGATGTACAAACTGTGTTTCTACGTGCCGGAAGCCCATCTGGAACCGGTGAAAAAGGCGGTGTTCGCAGCCGGTGGTGGGCGTGTTGGTCTATACGACAACTGCTGCTGGCAGGTGCTGGGGCGTGGTCAGTTCCGGGCGATGGAGGGCAGTCAGCCCTTCATCGGCGAAGTCGGCAGCATTGAAGAAGTGGCCGAGTGGAAGGTGGAAATGGTCGTTGCCGACGAGTTGATCCACGATGCGGTCAAGGCGTTGAAGCAGAGTCATCCTTACGAGACGCCGGCTTTCGACGTCTGGCGGTTGTCTGACCTGCAGTTCTAATCGATACGAAAAAGGCGCCGATGGCGCCTTTTTCAATGCTGTGGCTCAAGGCCTTATTTCGATAAGGGTGCCGTCTTTGACCAGGCTCCAGACCTCACGAATGTCGGCGTTTTTCATGGCAATGCAGCCTTCTGTCCAGTCCAGGGTGTGGAAGAACCACTCCGGGTACTCCTCATCCACCGGTGTGCCGTGAATCATGATCATGCTGCCCGGCGCTACTCCGGCTTGCTTGGCGCGCGCTAGGTCGCGGGCGTTGGGGTAGGAGATGTGCAGCGATAGCTGGTAGTTGTCGCTGGGCTTGCGCCAGTCGATCCAGTAGAAACCTTCCGGTGTGCGCAGGTCGCCCTCACGCTGCTTGGCGCCAGTGGGTTGTTTGCCGAGGGAGATACGGTAGGTCTTGATGGTTTCTCCTCGCTGCTGCAAGTACAGCTTGCGCTCGGATTTCATCACCAGGACTTTGTCGATCATCTGTGTCTTGTCGACGACGGCGCTACTGGCCAGGGCATTGAGGCTAAGGGTCAGGCAAAGCAGGGTGAGCAGCCGGCGCATCAAGGGCATCCGCAAGGTTAACGGGGTGAGGAACGGGGGCGCAGCGGTTCGAGTGGCTCGTTGCGTACCGGAAAGACGTTCTGCCGACGGTCGGCGAAGAAGCATTCTAAGGTACGGCCTATGGTCGGGAAAGCCAGCTCGGCCCAGGGAATTTCGCTTTCGTCGAATAGCCTGACTTCCAGGCTCTCCTCGCCTGCAGCAAAGTCCAGGTCGACCAGTTCGGCACGGAACAGCATGTACACCTGGCTAATGTGTGGCAGGTCGAACAGGGTGTACAGGCTGAGCGAACGCACTCGGGCGCAGGCCTCTTCTAGTGTTTCGCGGGCGGCGGCCTGTTCGGTGGTTTCGCCGTTTTCCATGAATCCGGCTGGCAGCGTCCAGTAGCCGCGACGGGGTTCGATGGCGCGGCGGCACAGTAGCACTTGCTCGCCCCATACAGGCAGGCAGCCAGCGACGATACGCGGATTTTCGTAGTGCACGGTGGCGCACTGCCCGCATACGTGGCGCGGGCGATTGTCGCCGACCGGGATCATGCGGGTGACGCGATTACCGCACTGGCTGCAGAAGTTCATGTTCTGTCCTCGCTTACTGCGGCTATCTTGCTGGGCCTGTGCCTGCCCGGCAAGCCTGCCGCATATCGGGTCTCAGGGTTGGGCGCTCGGCGCCTTTCGTGCCATGATTCTATGGTCTGTCGTTGCTGCATTCGCCGCTCGCTGCGAAGCGGCAAAAGACCCCTACTACAACAATATGCGAGTGTGCCCATGCAGGATGAGCTGCTCCATCGTGTGCGCGAATACAGCCCGCGCACCCTGGAGACTGAGCGTCAGTTTCCCGAGGCGGCGGTGCTGGTACCCATCACCCGTAGTGAAGATCCAGAGCTGGTGCTGACGCTGCGTGCCAGTGGCCTGTCGACCCATGGCGGCGAAGTGGCTTTTCCCGGTGGACGCCGCGACCCCGAGGATCGCGACCTGATCCACACCGCACTGCGTGAGGCCGAAGAGGAGGTGGGGCTGCCGCCAGGTTTGGTCGAGGTGGTTGGGCCACTCAGCCCACTGCTTTCGCGTCACGGCATTCGGGTCACGCCCTATGTCGGGCTGGTGCCTGATTACGTCGAATATAAGGCCAACGATGCGGAGATCGCTGCGGTGTTCTCGGTGCCGCTGGAGTTCTTCCGTAGCGACCCGCGCGAAGTGACCCACCGTATCGATTACCTCGGGCAGAGTTGGTACGTGCCGTCCTACACCTATGGCGAGTACCGCATCTGGGGGCTGACGGCGATCATGGTGGTGGAACTGGTCAACCTGCTCTACGACGCCAACATCGCCCTGCACCAGCCGCCCGAACATTTCATCCATCTGCGCTGAGGAATGCCGCTCATGAAATATCGTCTGGGAAATGCCCGTGTCGACGCTCATCCCGAGAGTTGGGTGGCGCCGAGCGCTGATTTGATCGGCAAGGTGCGTCTGGAGGCTGGGGCCAGCGTCTGGTTCGGTGCCGTGCTGCGCGGCGACAACGAGCTCATCCATATCGGCGAGAACAGCAACGTGCAGGACGGCAGCGTCATGCACACCGACATGGGCTTTCCACTGACCTTGGGCAAGGGCGTCACCGTCGGCCACAACGTGATGATGCATGGCTGCACGGTCGACGATTACAGTCTCATCGGCATCAATTCGGTGATCCTCAACGGCGCGAAAATCGGCAAATACTGCATCATCGGCGCCAACAGTCTGATCCCCGAGGGCAAGGTAATTCCCGATGGCAGCCTGGTGATGGGCAGTCCTGGCAAGGTGGTACGCGAGCTGAGCGAGCAGCAGAGGAAGATGCTTGAGGCCAGCGCCGCTCATTACGTTCATAATGCGCAGCGCTACGCCCGAGAGTTGGTTGTTGACGATGAATGACGAGAAACCCGTGCGCTCACCCTGTGTGCACGTTTGTGCGTTGGACGAGCAGGATATTTGCCTGGGCTGCCAGCGCACGGCTGACGAAATCACCCGCTGGGGCCGCATGGACAATGCCGAGCGCCGCGTGGTGCTGCAACACTGCCTGGAGCGCGCTCGTGCTTCAGGTCTTTTAATGCCTACCTGATTCACTGTTCGAGGAATCCTCATGCCCCGTATTGGAACCCCTTTGTCGTCCTCCGCGACCCGTGTACTGCTGTGTGGCTGCGGCGAGCTTGGCAAGGAAGTGGTCATCGAGCTGCAGCGCCTGGGCTGCGAAGTCATCGGCGTGGATCGCTACGCCAATGCGCCGGCCATGCAGGTTGCCCATCGCAGCCATGTGATCGACATGCTCGATGGCGCCGCTCTGCGAGCGGTGATCGAGAAGGAGCAGCCGCACTACATCGTGCCGGAGATCGAGGCCATCGCCACCGCCACGCTGGTTGAGCTGGAGGCCGAGGGTTTCAACGTGGTGCCGACCGCGCGTGCCGCGCAACTGACCATGAACCGCGAGGGCATTCGCCGCCTGGCGGCCGAAGAGCTGGGCCTGCCGACCTCGCCGTATCATTTCTCCGACAACTTCGAAGACTACGTCGCAGCGGTCAAGTCTGTCGGTTACCCCTGCGTTGTTAAACCGATCATGAGCTCTTCCGGTAAGGGCCAGAGCGTGCTGAAAAGCGACGCTGACCTGCAGACGTCCTGGGATTACGCTCAGGAAGGTGGCCGCGCCGGCAAGGGCCGGGTGATCGTCGAGGGCTTCATCGATTTCGATTACGAAATCACTCTGCTCACCGTACGCCACGTCGGCGGCACCAGCTTCTGTGCGCCGATTGGCCACCGCCAGGAGAGCGGCGACTATCAGGAGTCCTGGCAGCCGCAGGCGATGAGCGCTAAGGCGCTGGCCGAGTCCGAGCGTGTTGCCCTGGCGGTGACCGAGGCGTTGGGTGGTCGCGGCCTGTTCGGCGTCGAACTGTTCGTCAAAGGTGATCAGGTGTGGTTCAGCGAAGTATCACCGCGTCCGCACGACACCGGCCTGGTGACGCTGATCTCTCAGGATCTGTCCGAATTTGCCTTGCATGCACGCGCCATTCTCGGCCTGCCGATCCCGGTGATTCGCCAGATGGGGCCTTCGGCTTCGGCGGTGATTCTGGTTGAAGGCAATTCGCAGCAGGCCAGCTTCTCCAATCTCGGCGCTGCGCTGAGCGAGGCGGATACCGCCCTGCGTTTGTTCGGTAAGCCCGAGGTCAAGGGGCAGCGCCGTATGGGTGTGGCACTGGCGCGCGATGAGTCGATCGAGGCCGCGCGTGAGAAGGCGCTGCGCAGCGCCCGAGCGGTAAACGTCCAGTTGTGATGTGTGCGCTGGCATGAACGGTATGGCTGGTTCTGCTGCTTTGCAGAACCGGTCCATGAGATAGCGCCTGATCAAGGGGTATCTCGCCGCGCGACTGGGCAGTGGTTGTTGTCACCGTCTGATCAGTCGGTTGTTTCTGTTTCCAGGCTGATTTGTTCTGCCAGCCAGACTCGCACGCTTTTGACTCGGTTTTCTGCCGCTTGGAGAATCTCTAGGCGGTAGGGGCCGATCTTCAGGCAAACCGGGCTGTCAGGAATGCTCTCCAATGCTTCGGTGATAAGGCCATTCAAGGTCTTCGGCCCGTCGCTGGGCAGATGCCAGCCAAGGGTCTTGTTCACTTCGCGAATGTAGGCCGCGCCATCGATGACCTGAGTGCCGTCGTCCTGCGGGTGGATGTCGGGGCTGCGCAGGCTGTCTTGATTGCTGAAGTCGCCAACGATCTCTTCGAGGATATCTTCCAGGGTGACAATGCCGATCACGTCGCCGTATTCGTCGACGACGATGCCGATACGACGTTTTTCCTTTTGGAAGTTGATCAGTTGCGTCGACAGCGGTGTGTTCTCGGGGATGAAGTACGGCTCGTTACAGGCCGCCAGCAGGCTCTCGCGGGTTAGCTGGTGGTGGCTGAGCAGGCGGGCGATCTGGCGCATGTGCACCACGCCTTCGATCTGGTTGATGTCATTGCGATACACCGGCAGTCGCGTGTGGTGAGTGGTGCGCAACTGTTCGATGATGGTTTCCAGATCATCTTCGAGGTCGATGCCGGCTACTTCATTGCGCGGGATCATGATGTCGTCAACCGTGACGCGCTCCAGATCGAGAATGCCCAGTAGCATGCTCTGGCGATTTTCCGGCATCTCCGGGCCGGATTCGCGTACCACACTGCGCAGCTCTTCAGTAGACAGGCTATCGCTGGCGCGTTGCGATGGATCGACGCCTATCAGGCGCAGTAGCAGGTTGCTCACGGCGCTGGTCAGCCATACTGCCGGATACAGCAGGCGCAGCAGGAAAACCAGAATATGGCTGGCAGGAAAGGCGACCAGCTCGGGGCGTAGTGCGGCCAGCGTCTTTGGCGTGATTTCACCAAAGATCAGTACGATGACGGTGAGGCCTGCAGTGGCAATGGCAATCCCGGCTTCGCCCCACATTTCCACCGCCAGTACCGTGGCGATGGAGGCGGCGAGGATATTCACCACGTTGTTACCGACCAGAATGGTGCCGAGCAATCTATCCGGGCGTTCGAGCAGGCGCGAAACGCGGCGAGCACCCTTGTGACCCTCTTTGGCCAGGTGCTTGAGGCGATAACGGTTGAGGCTGAGCATGCCCGTTTCGGAGCTGGAGAAGAATGCCGAGCAAAGAATCAGGAAAATCAGCAAGCCGAGCAACTGGCTCGAATGAAAGTCATCCATGACGACCGCCTCAGATGTGCAGGATGAATTCGCGTACCAGCTTGCTGCCGAAGTAGGCCAGCATCAGCAGGCAGAACCCGGCTAGGGTCCAGCGAATGGCTTTGTGGCCGCGCCAGCCGAGTTGGTGGCGCCCCCACAGCAGCACGGCAAATACCACCCAGGCGAAACAGGACAGGATGGTTTTGTGCGCCAGGTGTTGGGCAAACAGGTCATCGATGAACAGCGCGCCGGACAGCAGCGACAGCGACAGCAGCACCCAGCCGGCCCAGAGAAAGCCGAATAGCAGGCTTTCCATGGTTTGCAGTGGGGGGAAATTGCGGATCAGACCCGAAGGATGTTTGTTCTTCAGTTGGTGATCCTGCAGCAGTAGCAGGACGGACTGGAACACGGCGATGGTAAGCATGCCGTAAGCCAGAACCGAAAAGAGAATGTGGGCGAGGATGCCAGGGTGCTCATCGATGGGCTGGATAGTGCCACTGGGCATGAATTCGGCGCTGAGCACTGTCAGCGTGCCGAGCGGGAATAGCAGCAGAAGCAAGTTCTCTACCGGGATGCGCAGGCAGGCCAGCAACGTCAGGCCGATTACTGCGCAGGCGATCAGGCTAGCGGCATTGAAAAAGTCGAGATTGAGGCTGCCGTTCTGATTGAGTTGGTAGAACAGGCTGGCAGCGTGTAATGCGAGTGCGAGTACGCCCAATAGCGCTAGCAGGCGTTTGTCGACGATGCTGCGCTGAGTCAGGCGCAGGCCTTGATAGGTGGCGGCGCCTGCATAAAGGAAGGCGGCGGCTAGGCTGGGCAGCAGAGGGTGCATAGATCCGTAGAGGGCGAGCCCGAAAGGCGCTGAGTGTGGCACACAACGCGGTCGTCACGAAAGACCGCTGGCGGTGTCGGCGGCAAGTGGACTTCGTTATAATCCGCGGCTTGTCGCATGCCCGCTGTGTCGGGTCAGACCTCAAAGGAACGCGCATGTTCGAAAATCTTACCGACCGCCTGTCCCAGACGCTGCGTAATGTCACGGGTAAGGCCAAGCTCAGCGAAGACAATATCAAAGACACCCTGCGCGAAGTTCGTATGGCGCTGCTTGAGGCCGACGTGGCCTTGCCGGTGGTCAAGGACTTCGTTGGCCGGGTCAAGGAGCGTGCCGTTGGCACCGAGGTGTCCAAGAGCCTGACGCCAGGCCAGGCCTTCGTGAAAATCGTCCGCGCCGAGCTCGAAGAGTTGATGGGGGCGGCCAACGAGGATCTGGCGCTCAACGCTGCGCCGCCCGCCGTGGTGCTGATGGCGGGTCTGCAGGGGGCGGGTAAGACCACCACCGCCGGCAAGCTGGCCAAGTTCCTCAAGGAGCGCAAGAAGAAGTCGGTGTTGCTGGTTTCCGCAGACGTATATCGCCCGGCGGCGATCAAACAGTTGGAAACCCTGGCCGGTGACCTGGGCGTCACCTTCTTCCCTTCCGATGCCAGCCAGAAGCCGGTGGATATCGCCAATGCGGCGATCCGTGAGGCCAAGCTCAAGTTCATCGACGTGGTCATCCTCGATACTGCTGGTCGTTTGGCCGTAGATGCCGAGATGATGGCCGAGATCCAGGCGCTGCACGCGGCGGTTAAGCCGGTTGAAACCCTGTTCGTGGTCGACGCCATGACCGGGCAGGACGCCGCCAACACCGCCAAGGCCTTCAGTGACGCACTGCCGCTGACCGGTGTGGTGCTAACCAAGGTCGACGGTGATGCCCGTGGCGGTGCTGCGCTGTCGGTGCGTCACATCACCGGCAAGCCGATCAAGTTCATTGGTATGGGCGAGAAGAGCGATGCGCTCGAGCCCTTCCACCCGGATCGTATCGCTTCACGCATCCTCGGCATGGGCGACGTACTCAGTCTGATTGAGCAGGCCGAGCAGACCCTCGATCGCGAGAAGGCCGAGAAGCTCACCAAGAAGCTGAAAAAGGGCAAGGGCTTCGACCTCGAAGACTTCCGTGATCAGCTCCAGCAGATGAAGAACATGGGTGGGCTTGGCGGCTTGATGGACAAACTGCCGTCTATCGGTGGGGTCAACCTGTCACAGATGGGCAACGCTCAGGGCGCTGCCGAGAAGCAGTTCAAGCAGATGGAGGCGATCATCAATTCGATGACGCCTGCCGAACGGCGCGATCCAGATTTGATCAGTGGTTCGCGTAAAAAACGCATTGCCCTTGGTTCCGGCACTCAGGTGCAGGACATCGGGCGGCTGATCAAGCAGCACAAGCAAATGCAGAAAATGATGAAGAAATTCACCGCCAAGGGTGGCATGGCCAAGATGATGCGCGGCATGGGTGGCATGCTCCCAGGCGGTGGTGGGATGCCGAAATTCTAGAAAGACAGCGTCAAGCTATAGGCCTCAAACCGCAAGAAAGAGCTGCTGTCTGGAAATCTGCTTTTACTTGTAGCTTGTGGCTTGAAGCTTGCCGCTTTTGCTCATAGAATATGCGGCCTTTCGGGCCCAGGCCCATTTTTAATGTGTGCCTCAAGTTAGCACCGACAACAGGAACGATGTTCTCATGGTAACTATTCGTCTCGCTCGTGGCGGCTCCAAAAAGCGCCCCTTCTACCACCTGACCGTGACCAACAGCCGCAATGCGCGCGACGGTCGCTTCGTAGAGCGTATCGGTTTCTTCAATCCGATCGCCTCGGGTGCTGAAGTCAAGCTGTCCGTCAACCAAGAGCGCGCTACCTACTGGCTGAGCCAGGGTGCACAGCCGTCTGAGCGCGTTGCTCAGCTGCTCAAGGAAGCTGCCAAGGCTGCTGCCTAAGCACTTGTATGAGTAAGACGCCGGCCGTAGCCGAGGATCTGGTGGTTCTCGGCAAGATTGTCTCGGTGCACGGCGTCAGAGGGGAGGTCAAGGTGTATTCCTTTACCGATCCTATCGATAACGTGCTCGATTACCGAAGCTGGACGCTTAGGCGTGACGGTGAGGTAAAAAAAGTGGAGCTAGCCAGTGGCCGCCTTCAGGGTAAGGTACTGGTCGCCAAGTTGAAGGGTCTGGATGATCGCGAGATCGCGCGTACTTACGCCGAATTCGAGATCTGTGTGCCGCGCAGCGAGCTGCCGGATCTGGATGATGGTGAGTTCTACTGGTACCAGTTGCAGGGGTTGAAGGTCATCGATCAGGCGGGGCAGTTGCTCGGTGTGGTCGACCATCTGCTCGAAACTGGCGCCAATGATGTGATGGTGGTCAAGCCTTGCGCGGATAGCCTGGATGATCGCGAGCGCCTGTTGCCCTATACGGAGCAATGCGTGCTGGTGGTGGATCTGGCATCTGGCGAGATGCGGGTCGACTGGGATGCGGATTTCTGATTGCCATGCGCGTCGAAGTCATCACCCTGTTCCCTGAAATGTTTGCTGCTATCGGCGAGTACGGTATCACCAGTCGCGCGGTGAAGCAGGAACTGCTCCAGCTCAATTGCTGGAACCCGCGGGACTATACGACGGATCGACACCATACAGTGGATGACCGCCCTTTCGGCGGTGGCCCAGGCATGGTGATGAAGATAAAGCCTCTGGAAGATGCTCTGGCTGGTGCCAGAGAAGCTGCCGGGGATGCAGCGAAGGTGATTTACCTGTCGCCGCAAGGTCGCCAGTTGAATCAGGCGGCTGTTCGCGAGTTGGCTCAGGAGCAGGCTCTGATCCTGATTGCTGGTCGCTATGAAGGTATCGACGAGCGTTTCATTGAAGCGTATGTCGATGAGGAATGGTCGATTGGCGACTACGTCCTGTCCGGCGGTGAGCTGCCGGCCATGGTGCTGATCGATGCGGTGACGCGCCTTTTGCCTGGTGCATTGGGTCATGCCGATTCGGCCGAGGAGGACTCCTTTACGGATGGCCTGCTCGACTGCCCGCACTACACCCGCCCGGAGGTGTATGCGGATAAACGTGTTCCTGAAGTGTTGCTTAGTGGCAATCACGAACACATCCGGCGCTGGCGTTTACAGCAGTCCCTTGGTCGGACCTGGGAACGTCGCGCTGATCTTCTGGATAGCCGCTCGCTTTCTGGAGAAGAGAAGAAGCTGCTGGAGGAATACATCCGCCAGCGGGACGATAGTTAACGTATCGATGGCAGGCCGGGAGGCTTGTCTTAGGAGCGCAGCATGACCAACAAGATTATCCAGATGCTCGAAGCTGAGCAGATGAACAAAGAAATCCCGACTTTCGCACCGGGCGACACCGTTGTCGTGCAAGTGAAAGTGAAGGAAGGCGACCGTCAGCGTCTGCAGGCTTTCGAAGGCGTCGTTATCGCCAAGCGTAACCGCGGCCTGAACAGCGCTTTCACTGTGCGTAAGATCTCCAGCGGTGTTGGCGTCGAGCGTACCTTCCAGACTTACTCGCCGCTGGTCGACAGCCTGAGCGTCAAGCGTCGTGGTGACGTGCGCAAGGCCAAGCTGTACTACCTGCGCGACCTGTCCGGCAAAGCCGCGCGCATCAAGGAAAAGCTGTCCTAAGTTCGGATGCTTTCCAGGAAAAAGCAGCCTTCGGGCTGCTTTTTTCGTTTCTGTGGTCGCCGTGATGCTTGTGATGTTCGTCAGGCATAGTGCAGGTGGTGTCTCGCTCATTGGATCTCCCTATCTCTGCTGTGCTGTGGAACACTGGGGGCTCATTTCGGCATGAGTTTTCGATGGCAACATTACCTGACCCCTTGATCGAGCGTTTTCTTGAGGCGCTGTGGTTGGAGAAGGGGCTTTCCGCTCACACCCAAGCTGCCTATCGCAGTGATTTAGAGCATTTCAACGGCTGGCTCGATGAGCGTGGTCTCGCTTTGCGGGGTATCGGTCGTGATGCCATTCTCGACCATCTGTCTTGGCGACTAGAGCGGGGCTATCAGGCGCGCTCCACGGCACGCTTTCTCTCCGGCTTGCGCGGTTTTTACCGGTTCCTGCTGCGCGAGACGCTGATCGCTGAAGATCCGACGCTGCAAGTTGAGTTGCCGCAGATCGGGCGGCCGCTACCCAAGTCGCTTTCCGAGGTGGATGTCGAGGCGCTGCTGCGGGCGCCGGATCTCGAAGACCCTATAGGGTTGCGTGATCGCGCGATGCTCGAAGTGCTTTATGCCTGCGGCTTGCGCGTTAGCGAGCTGGTCGGTCTGACTCTGGAGCAGGTCAATCTGCGTCAGGGTGTGCTGCGGGTGTTCGGCAAGGGCAGTAAGGAACGCCTGGTGCCCTTGGGTGAAGAGGCCATTGCTTGGATCGAGCGCTATAGTCGCGAGGCGCGCCCGTTGCTGCTCGGAGGTAAGCCCAGTGATGTGCTGTTTCCCAGCCTGCGTGGCGAGCAGATGACTCGGCAGACCTTCTGGCATCGGATCAAGCATCAGGCGCGTGTGGCAGGGATCGCCAAGGCATTGTCGCCGCATACGCTGCGTCATGCCTTTGCCACGCACCTGCTCAACCATGGCGCCGATCTGCGTGTGGTGCAGATGTTGCTGGGTCATAGCGATCTGTCCACCACGCAGATCTATACCCATATCGCCCGTGCTCGCTTGCAGGAGTTGCATGCTCGGCATCATCCCAGGGGCTGAGTTGGAACATCCGGCGTGGCGCAGACTCGAAGTGAACAATCCGTCAGCTTGTTCACACCGCTGGCGCCGCGCTGCGCTGCCTGCATCTGCTTATATGGTAGGCTGTGTCGATTACGTCGCTCGTCTCGTCGTTTGACAGGAGTATCCATGTCCCCAATTCGTCTTTCCGTCG
Source organism: Pseudomonas sp. 8Z (assembly GCF_902506535.1). Lineage (GTDB taxonomy): Bacteria > Pseudomonadota > Gammaproteobacteria > Pseudomonadales > Pseudomonadaceae > Aquipseudomonas. The sequence continues at coordinate 1,229,865 of NZ_LR733827.1, read as the reverse complement.
CCCTGGCTTTGGCATGGGGTAGCAGTATCAGCCTGGCCGCCGACCCGGATCAGGCCATTCGTCAAAGTTTGAAGTCATTGGATGCTGATTTGCCGATCGAGGCTATCGCCGAGAGCCCGATGACGGGCATCTTTCAGGTTCAGCTCAAAGGTGGGCGTCAGCTCTATACCAGCGCCGACGGTCAGTTTCTGATTCAGGGGTATCTGTTTCAGGTCAAGGATGGCAAGGCGCTCAACTTGACCGAGATGGAGGAGAGTCGCTCGGTCGCCAAGGAAATCAACGCTATTCCTGCTCAGGAAATGGTGGTTTTCGCGCCTAAAGAACCCAAGACGCATATCACTGTGTTTACTGATACCGACTGTGGCTATTGCCAGAAGCTGCACAGTGAGGTGCCGGAGCTTAATCGTCTTGGTGTCGAGGTGCGTTACGTGGCCTTCCCGCGCCAGGGGCTTAACAGCCCGGCAGCCAAGGAGTTGGCCAGCGTCTGGTGCGCCAAGGATCGCCAGGCAGCGATGAATCTCGCTAAGACCCGTCAGGATGTGCCAGAGGCCGATTGCGACAATCCGGTCGCCAAGCAATACGAGTTGGGGCGGATGATTGGCGTCAATGGCACGCCTTCAATTGTTCTCGCTAATGGCAAGATGATTCCGGGCTACCAGCCCGCGCCGCAGTTGGCCGAGATTGCGCTCGAATCCAACAATTGATCCTTGGATTGACTAACAAACAGCCGCTTCGTAATGTGCGGCTCTTTTCTGCGGCCGGGGCATGCTCCGGCCGTTTCGTGCAGCGCTGATGGGGAGTTGAGTGTGAAGCCGGTGAAAGTGGGCATCTGTGGGTTGGGCACCGTCGGTGGCGGTACGTTGAATGTACTCAAGCGCAATGCCGAGGAGATTACTCGGCGCGCCGGTCGCGGCATCGAGATCGCTCAGATCGCCATTCGTTCGCCCAAGCCGCAGTACGACACCACCGGCATTGCCATGACCAGCGATGTGTTCGAGTTGGTCAACAACCCCGAGATCGACATTGTCATCGAGCTGATCGGCGGCTACACCCTGGCCAAGGAGCTGGTGCTCAAGGCCATCGAGAATGGCAAGCATGTGGTCACCGCTAACAAGGCGCTGATCGCCGTGCACGGTAACGAGATCTTCGCCAAGGCGCGCGAGAAGGGCGTCATTGTCGCCTTCGAAGCCGCTGTGGCCGGCGGTATCCCGGTGATCAAGGCGATCCGCGAGGGTCTTGCGGCCAACCGTATCAACTGGTTGGCCGGCATCATCAACGGCACCGGCAACTTCATCCTCACCGAGATGCGCGAGAAGGGTCGTGCCTTCGAGGATGTGCTCAAGGAAGCGCAGGCACTGGGTTACGCCGAGGCTGATCCGACGTTCGACGTCGAAGGCATCGATGCCGCGCACAAGCTGACCATCCTGGCGTCCATCGCCTTCGGCATCCCGCTGCAGTTCGACAAGGCCTATACCGAAGGCATCACCAAGCTGACCACGGCCGATGTGAACTACGCCGAGGCGCTGGGCTATCGCATCAAGCACCTGGGTGTGGCTCGTCGCACTGAGGCCGGCATCGAGCTGCGCGTGCACCCGACGCTGATTCCGGCCGACCGTCTGATCGCCAACGTCAACGGCGTGATGAACGCGGTGATGGTCAATGGCGATGCGGTTGGTAGCACCCTGTACTACGGTGCTGGCGCAGGCATGGAGCCGACTGCCTCTGCGGTGGTGGCTGACCTGGTGGACGTGGTGCGTGTATTGACCTCCGACCCGACCAATCGCGTGCCGCACCTAGCCTTCCAGCCGGATGCGCTGTCCGATCACCCGATTCTGCCTATCGAACAGAGCGAGAGTGCTTACTACCTGCGTATCCAGGCCAAGGATCATCCGGGCGTGCTGGCCCAGGTGGCGAGCATCCTCTCCGAGCGTGGCATCAACATCGAGTCGATCATGCAGAAGGAAGCCGAGGAGCAAGACGGCTTGGTGCCGATGATCCTCGTGACCCATCGCGTGGTCGAGGCGCGTATCATCGAGGCCATTGCCGCCATGGAAGCGCTGGATGGCGTGACCTCGCCGGTCATGCGTCTGCGCGTCGAACAGCTCAACTAATCCCGTGTCCATCCGCAGGTTTCGCCCTGCGGATGCTGCAGAACGAAGGTTTATCCCATGCGCTATATCAGTACCCGTGGCCAGGCGCCGGCCCTGAATTTCGAAGACGTGCTGCTGGCTGGCCTGGCCAGCGATGGCGGCCTCTACGTGCCGGAGAATCTGCCGCGCTTCACCGTCGAGGAAATCGCTTCCTGGGCAGGCTTGCCGTATCACGAGCTGGCCTTCCGGGTAATGCGCCCGTTCGTTGCCGGCTCCATCGCCGATGCCGATTTCAAGAAAATCCTCGAAGAAACCTACGGGGTGTTCGAGCACAACGCCGTCGCGCCACTGCGTCAACTGAACGGCAACGAGTGGGTGCTGGAGCTGTTCCACGGCCCGACCCTGGCGTTCAAGGACTTCGCCCTGCAACTGCTCGGCCGCCTGCTCGATCATGTGCTGGCCAAGCGCGGCGAGCGCGTGGTGATCATGGGCGCTACTTCCGGTGACACCGGCTCGGCGGCCATCGAAGGCTGCAAGGCCTGCGACAACGTCGATATCTTCATCATGCACCCGCACAACCGCGTGTCCGAGGTGCAGCGCCGGCAGATGACCACTATCCTCGGCGAGAACATCCACAACATCGCCATCGAAGGCAACTTCGATGACTGCCAGGAGATGGTCAAGGCCAGCTTCGCCGACCAGGGCTTCCTCAAGGGCACCCGTCTTGTCGCGGTCAACTCGATCAACTGGGCGCGGATCATGGCCCAGATCGTCTACTACTTCCACGCCGCGCTGCAGCTCGGCGGGCCGGCGCGTTCCATCGCCTTCTCGGTGCCGACCGGCAACTTCGGCGACATCTTCGCCGGTTACCTGGCGCGTAACATGGGCCTGCCGGTCAGCCAACTGATCGTCGCCACCAACCGCAACGACATCCTGCACCGCTTCATGAGCGGCAATCAGTATGTGAAAGAAACCCTGCACCCGACCTTGTCGCCGTCCATGGACATCATGGTCTCGTCCAACTTCGAGCGCCTGCTGTTCGACCTGCACGGGCGTAATGGCGCGGCTATCGCCGGCTTGATGGATACCTTCAAGCAAGGTGGCGGCTTCAGCGTCGAGGAAGATCGCTGGGTCGAGGCGCGCAAGCTGTTCGATTCGCTGGCGGTAAATGACGAGCAGACCTGCGAAACCATCACCGAGGTATACAAGGAGTGCGGCGAGCTGCTCGATCCGCACACTGCCATCGGCGTGCGCGCCGCGCGTGAGTGCCGTCGCAGCCTGGCTACGCCGATGGTGGTGCTGGGTACCGCGCATCCGGTCAAATTCCCCGAGGCGGTGGAGAAGGCCGGCATCGACGCCGTTCCGGCGCTGCCGGTGCACCTGACTGATCTGTTCCAGCGCGAGGAGCGCTGCACGGTGTTGGCCAACGATCTGAAGACCGTGCAGCAGTTCGTTGCGGCTCACGGCAATCGTGGCAAGCCGCTTTGAGGTTTTCCGCCTCGATCAAACCGGCGCCCTAGTGGCGCCGGTTTTGTTTATGCGGCATGCAGGTTTGGCTTATAGGCGTTGCTGCGTCTTTTCGGTGGGTTTGGTGCTGTCATAACTGCGACGTGGTTAGCGTTTTTTTGCGTGCGATGCCCTGGCTGCTGCGGTTTAATTCGTCACCTCGCGAATGGAAGCGTTCTGGTCGAATCATGGATGAGTTTCTCTGCTCCCTTTCTCCTTATCTTTTCATCATGTCGGCGCTTTGCTCTCGGGGTGTTGCCTGCGCGGCTATCTGACGAACGGCGTCACATTTATCACATGTGATTGCTTTACGGATTACATGTAAGAAACTAGTCTGCACGTCATGGACAGCAAATCATCAGCCCATTACCAGCGTCTTTATCGTCAGCGCCTGCGTGAGCAGGGGCTGGTGAAGAAGGAAGTCTGGATCTTGCCCGAGCACGCGCCGCTTCTGCTCGCGTTCGAGCGAAAACTGCGCCAGCCACAGTCGCTGCTGGCTTCGATGGAGAAGGAGGAGGGTATGAACATGCCTCAGGTTTGGACTGCCAAGGGGCTGCATGAAGCCCTGGTGGCAACGGAACTGTTCCAGAACGGCCAGGCTGGCATCGAGCTGATCGAGGGCGCCGACGCCAGCCTACACATCACCATGCGCGAATACGGTGATCTGCCACTGTTCGTCGCCGTATTCGGCGAGCAGATCATCGTCGAGGCGCTGCTCTGGCCGGCGGCGGACGTGAAAGATGCCGCTGCCTTCAACGAAGAAGTGTTGCGCACCCACAAGCTGTTCCCGCTGTCGTCCATCGGCCTGGAAAGAACGGCTGACGGGCGCGACTGCTACACCATGTTCGGTGCGCTGAGTGCCTATTCGAGCCTGTCCGACGTGGTGTTCGAGATCGAGCTGCTGGCGGACAACGTGATCAAGGCCACCGAAGCCTACGAAGGCTTCCTCAAGTCTGGCGCCTGAGAGGAGATAGGACGATGAATGTCTGGAGCAAATTGCTGACGGCGCTGCGTGGTGGCGCCAATGAAATGGGTGAGGCGGTGGTCGATAGCCAGGCCCTGCGCATCCTCGATCAGGAAATCCGCGACGCCGACGTCGAGCTGCGCAAGTCCAAGGAAGCGCTGGCCGAGATCATGGCCAAGCACAAGCTGGCCAGCGACAAGGTGAGCAAGAGCGCGGCGAGCATCGCCGAGTACGAGCAGTACGCGCTCAAGGCGCTGGAAGCGGGCAACGAAACCTTGGCCAAGGAAGTGGCCGAGAAGATTGCCAATCTGGAAATCGAACAGGCCAGCGAGCGCGAGCAAGCCGAAGGTTTCGCTGCCAGCGTGGCGCAATTGCGCAAGGCCGTGACCCAGGCCGAGGGCAACATCAAGCGTCTCAAGCAGCAGGTGGATACGGTCAAGGCCACCGAGAGCGTGCAGAAGGCGCAGATGGCCGTGGCCCAGCGCTACGGTGGCTCGCAAGCCAAGCTGCAGACGGCGGTTGAGTCGCTCGAACGCATCAAGCAGAAGCAGGCCGAGCGTGCGGCACAGATGGAGGCTTCGGCCGAGCTGGCCGCCACCAGCGCGCCGGACGATTCGCTAGAGGCCAAACTGCGTGCCGCCGGCATCAAGGCTGACAACGCCAGTGCCGACAGCGTGCTGGCGCGCCTGAAGGACAAATCCAAGGCTTGACCCTGGTGTGAAAAACACGGGGCCTTCGCGCCCCGTTTCCCTGGTTCGGGAAAGGAAAAAATGGAACTCTTCCTGCAGACGTCGCTGTCATTCCCCACCGCCATCTACAGCTTCCTGCTGTGCGTGGCGGTCATTTATTGGCTGGTAGTCGCCGCCGGCCTGCTCGAGGTCGACCTGCTCGACATCGAGGCCGACTCGGTGATGGAAGGCAGCGGCCAGACCGAGGGCCTCGCCGGCCTGCTCTACAAGCTCAAGCTGGATGGCGTGCCGGTCACCCTGGTGCTGACGCTGCTGTTCTTCTTCGCCTGGTTCATCTGCTACTTCATCGAACTGTGGCTTTTGCGCCATCTGCCGTTGGGCATTCTGCGCTACCCGCTGGGGTTGGTGGTTCTCGCTTGCGCCTTCGTCGTGGCAGCGCCGTTGTGCGCGGCGATCTGCCGGCCGTTGCGCCCGTTGTTCCACAAGGTCGAGGCGATCAGCAGCAAATCTGTGCTGGGCCAGGTGGCGGTGGTGCGCAGCGGGCGTGTCACGGCCAGCCATGGCGAGGCGGTGCTGGAAGACGGTGGCGCCGGGTTGATCCTACGCGTGCGCGCCGACGAGGCGCTGGGCTTCAAGCGTGGCGACCGTGTGGTGCTGCTGGAGTACCTGGCGGCCGAGCATGCCTATCGCATCATCACTGAAGAAGAGTTCCGTGGCGTCTAGCCGAAAATCCGTAGGTAACAGAGCGCTGGCAGCCTAGGCATTGGCGAACCTGCCTGCACAATTAGCAAAGGAGTGAAGCTGTAATGGAAAACCTCATCCCCTTCATCGTCGGGGCCGGGCTGGTCGTCCTCTTCGTGATCGCCCTGATCGCCCTGTTCAAGGCCTTCTACATCAAGGTTCCGCAGGGCACCGCGTTGATCGTCAACGATATGAGCTCGACGCCCAAGGTGCATTTCACCGGATCCTTGGTGTATCCGGTGATTCACCTCAAGGAGTTCATGAAGATCTCCCTGATCACCCTGGAAGTCGACCGCCGCGCCAAGGACGGCCTGATCTGCCGTGATAACCTGCGCGCTGACATCACCGTGGCCTTCTACCTGCGCGTCAACGAGACCCAGGAAGACGTGCTCAAGGTGGCCAAGGCCATCGGCGTGGATCGCGCCTCCGACCGCGCGGCGGTCAACGAGCTGTTCAATGCCAAGTTCTCCGAGGCGCTGAAGACCGTCGGCAAGCAGTTTGACTTCGTCCAGTTGTTCGAGAATCGCCAGGACTTCCGTGACCGCATCGTCGAGGTGATTGGCAACGATCTCAACGGTTACGTGCTGGAAGACGTGGCCATCGACTACCTGGAGCAGACCTCCAAGGTGTCGCTGGATCCGAGCAACATCCTCGACGCCGAGGGTATCCGCAAAATCACCGAGCTGACCGCTGCACAGAACGTCATCACCAACGAGCTGGAGCGCAACGAAGAGCTGGCGATCAAGAAGAAGAACGTCGAGACCCGCGAAGCCACCCTGGCCCTGGAGCGCCAGCAGGCTGATGCCGAGGCGCGGCAGAAGCGCGAAATCGAAACCATCCAGGCCCGCGAGCAGGCGGAAACCCTCAAGGTGCGCGAGGAAGAGCGCCTGAAGGCCGAGCAGGCGCGCATCCAGACCCAGCAGGAGCTGGACATCCGCGCCGAAAATCATCAGCGCGAAGTGGAAGTGGCGCAGCAGAATCGCCAGCGTGCCGTGGTCATCGAGGTGGAGAAGGTCACCCGAGCCAAGGATCTGGAAGTGGTCGCTCGCGAACGCGAAGTGGAACTGCAGCGCATCGAGAAGGAAAAGGCGCTGGAAGAAGAGCGCAAGAACATCGCCGGGGTGATCCGCGAGCGCGTGGCGGTCGAGAAGACCGTGGCCCAGGAAGAAGAACGCATCAAGGAAGTGCGCGAAGTCTCCGAAGCCGAGCGCCTCAAGCAGGTCGCCGTGCTCAACGCCCAGGCCGAAGCCGAGCAGGAACTGGTGCGTCAGGTCAAGCAGGCCGAAGCCGACGAGACTCGCTCCAAGCACAAAGCCGTCGAGATCAACAACCTGGCCCAGGCCGAGCTGGAAGCTGCAGCCAAGAGCGCCGAGGCCAAGAAGAAACTGGCCGAAGGCATCGAAGCCGAGCGTGCTGCGCCCGGTCTGGCCGATGCCAAGGTGCGTGAAGTCACCGCCGCCGCCAAGGAGAAGGAAGGCCTGGCCGATGCTCGCGTGCAGGCCGAGCGCCTGATTGCCGAAGCCAAGGGTGAGCAGGAAAAAGGCCTGGCCGAGGCGCGCATCCTCGAAGCCCAGGCAGCCGCCAAGGAGAAAGACGGCCTGGCCGAAGCCAAGGTGCTGGAAGAGAAACTCAGCGCCCAGGCGCGCGGCGAAGAGCAACTGGGGCTGGCCAAGGCCAAGGCGACCAAGGAGCAGGGTTCGGCCGAAGCCTCGATCCTGCTGGAGCGTCTGAGCGCCGAAGCCGAAGGCTTGGGCAAGAAGTTCGGTGCGCTGGACTCGCTCAGCGATGCTGCGCGCGCCCACGAAGAGTTCCGCATGCAACTGGAGAAGAGCTTCGAGGAGGCCATGGCCGCCATCGCCGCGAACAAGGACATCGCCAAGGATCAGGCCGAAGTGCTGGCCGCAGCCATGGCCAAGGCGAAAATCGAGATCGTCGGCGGCGAGGGCGACTTCTTCAACTCCTTCGCCAAGTCGCTGTCGGTGGGCAAGGCTATCGAGGGTGTCGTCGGCAAGAGCCCGGTGGTACAGGACGTGATCGCCCGTCTGCTGGCTGGCAAGGCCGCGCCTGCCGCACCGGTGGTCGCGCCGAACGCCGGCTCCGAGCAGGCCTGAGTGACCTGCCCGTAGGGTGGGCTTCAGCCCACTAAGTGGACAACGCAATTTTTGCCCACCACTGGCGACACGAGCGGTGGACAAAAAGAGCGCTGTCCACCCTACCGGCCACAGCATGCCGAGCCCTGTGGGAGGGGCTTTAGCCGCGAACCTCCCACGCATTTTCCAGACCCCTTGTCCTGCTGAGCGGGCGAGGGTGCTCGATGCCGAATATCCAGGAAGAACACGATGTCGGACGCACAAACACAGGACGTATTGGACAAGGCCGTCGCCGAAGGCGGCGCCTACGAGGTGCTGCACAAGCGCCTGCAGGAGCAGGGCCAGCGCCTGCGCGCGCTGACCGAAGCGCTCAACGGCCAGCGCCTGGCCGAGTTCGGCAGCAGTGCCATGGAGGCCATCGGTCGGGTTCGCATCCGCACCGAGAACAACTGCATCGCCCGCGATATCGTCCAGGTCGGTGACTGCCTGCTGTTCGGCTACAACGTGTTCCTCGGGCTGAAGAAGGAAACCAGCGTCGCCGACGTGTTCTCCCTCTACCGCCTGGTCGAGGGCGCCGAAGGCTATGACGCCGAGCCGGTGCCGCTGGACGGCAGCTTCCTGGCCCAGGCCAGTTTCGTCGCCGATTTCAACGAGCTGTACACCTACTACAAGAACACCCGCCTGCTGCAGCTGGCCATTCGTGACGGCAAGCTGCTGGCGAGTTTCCAGATCGGCGAACGGATCACCGATATCCGCGTGTTCCGCTGGTCGATCTCGGTCGATGGGCGCGAAGTGCGCTACATCGACAACCGCGGCGAGCGCGATATTGCGCTGCCGGCGCCGTTCGACTTCGAATGGCAGAAGACTTCCCGCGAGATGGTGGTCATGGGTCGCCATCCGCACATGAACATCCTCGACACCGTATTCGTCGAGACCGTGGGTGGCGACCTGACCATCAAGGTCGAGAACAACACCCAGGATGGCCTGGGCATCTACCGTGAGCCGGTGGTGGACAAGACCCAGTCGCTCGATGACGCGCAGATCGAATACGCCCGCCTGGGCAGCCTGATCCTGCTCAAGGTGCTGCCGTACCGCGAGGAGCAGTGGCGCTATCTGGTATTCAACAGCCTGACCAATCAGGTCGAGCGCATCGATGCCATCGGCCTGGCCTGCGTGCAGTTGCCGGAAGACCACGGCATCATCTTCCCCGGTGGTTACTACCTGCAGAGCGGCGAGTACAAGACCTTCGAGCAGCCCATGGGCGGCATGCGCTTCAAGCGCTCGGTGCGCTCGCCCAACGGCGAGGACGTGCAGTACATCTTCTATCACCCGGAAGAAGGCCGCGCGGCGCTGTTTACCTACAACATGATCAACCGCCAGCTGCATAACCCGATCTTCGGCCACGGTTATGCGCGCCTGGAAGACGGGCGCATGGTGATCTTCTCCGCCGAGGGCAGCGAGCCGACCCGTATCCACCCGATGCAGATCTGGCAGACGCCGTTCGAGAGCGACGACCATGCTGCCCGCCAGCCGGCGCGCAGCGGCTTCTTCGGGCGTATCGGCAACGCCGAGCTGGTGCGCGGCGTGTCCGACCTGTTGGGCCTGAGTCGCGAGATCGACAGCCGCGAAGTGTCGGTGGCGCGCTATACCCAGCTGTGCCAGAACACCCGCCGTCTGTTCGATGTGTACCACTGGCTGGGTGACGCTCAATGCGCCGAGCTGGCGCCGCTGCTGCGTGAGGTGGCGGCCACCTCCGAGCTGGTGCTCGATGAGTTCGAGAAGGTCGAGAGCATCCGTCAGCAATCGGCCCGCGCCATGGCTGAGGCCGAGACGCAGCACAAGAGCCTGCTTTCCGGCCTGCTGGTCGACAGCTGGGACGAGGTGCAGCACTTCGTCGAGGCGCTGGGTGCCATCAACGCGCAACGCGGCCAACTGCTGACCATCCGCGATTATCGCTACATCGACGTGGCGCGCATCGACGCCATGGAAGCCGAGCTGCTGCAAGCTCAGGAGCGGGTGGCCACGGCCACCTCCGCTTTCCTTGCCAGCGACGCCGCACTGCAACCCTACGTGCAGCGCCTGGGGGAGCTGGATGGCCTGGCGCAGAAGGCCGAGACCGTCACCCAGTTGAACGAGCCGCTGGCCGAGATGCAGGTCATGGCCGGCAACCTCGACATGCTGTCGAGCCTGATGGCCTCGCTGAAAATCGACGATGCCACTCAGCGCACCGCCATTGTCGAGTCGATTTCCGAGGTCTACGCCCACCTCAACCAGGCCAAGGCGCGTGCCGAACAGCGGCGCAAGGGCCTGGGCTCGGCCGAGACCGTGGCGCAGTTCGGCGCCCAGTTCAAACTGTTCAGCCAGGGCATTACCAACGCCCTGGCGCTGGCGCAGGATCCGGAGAAGTGCGACGAGCAGCTGTCGCGCCTGCTGGTGCAGCTCGAAGAGCTGGAAAGCCAGTTCGGTGACCACGAACAGTTCCTCAGCGATATTCTCGGCAAGCGTGAAGAGCTGCTGGAGACCTTCGAGTCGCACAAGCAGAGCCTGCTCGACGACCGCCAGCGCCGCGCCCAGGGCGTGCTCGACGCCGCTCAGCGCATCCTCGATAGCCTGGGCCGACGCACCGCGCGTCTGAGCCAGATGGAGGAGCTCAACGCCTTCTTCGCTGCCGACCCGCTGATCCTCAAACTGCGCGAGATGGCCGAGCGCCTGCGCGAGCTGAAAGACAGCGTCAAGGCCGATGACGTCGAGGCGCGCCTCAAGGCGGCCCGCGACCAGGCGGTGCGCGCCCTGCGCGACAAGAGCGAGCTGTTCGAAGAGGGCGGCAACGTCATCAAGCTCGGCCCGCGTCACCGCTTCAGCGTCAACACCCAGGAACTCGACCTGACCCTGATGCCGCGCGGCGATGCGCTGTACCTGCACCTGACCGGCACCGATTTCCTCGAACCGCTGCGCGACGAGACCCTCGAAGGCCTGCGTGACTACTGGCAGGTATCGCTGGAGTCCGAATCGCCCTCGCTGTACCGCGCCGAATACCTCGCCGGTCTGGTGCTCGATGCCGCCGTGGCGGGCCGCGAAGGCCTGAGCCTGGATCTGCTCAAGACCCACCTGGCGCAGCCGGAAACCCTGAGCCGCTTGATCCGCGACTTCGCCGCACCGCGCTACAAGGATGCCTATGAGAAGGGCATCCACGACCACGACGCGGCGTTGATCCTCACGCAATTGCTGCCGCTGCGCGAAAGCGCCGGGCTGCTGCGTTACGCACCGATGGCGCGGGGCTTCGCCGCGCTGTTCTGGAATCGCTGGGGGCAGGACATCGAGGCCGAGCTGTGGCCGCAGCGCGCGCGCAGCAGCCTGCACCTGCGCCAGTTGTTCGGCAGCGAGGACGGCGTGCAGCGCCTGCGCGAAGAGATCGATGCCGCCATGCTGCGCTTCCTGGGCCAGCATCCGCTGCCTGTGGATACTGCGCAGCGCCAGGCGGCAGCGGCCTATCTGGTCGAGGAGCTGGCGGCCAAGCCCATCGAATTCAGCTTCAGCAAGTACGCCCGGCAACTGCTCGACACCCTGCAGCAGCGCATGCAGGCCAGCCATGTCTGGGACGACTACCGCGCCGCGCTGGACAACCTGCGGGGTCGCCCGCTGCAGCGCTGGTCGCTGGCACAGACCTGGTTCGACGGCCTGTGCGCGCAGGACGCCGCCATGGCCGAGCTGGCCGACTACGTGCCCGAAGCGATTGCGGTCAGCCTGCTGGATGACGACTTCCCGCGGCGTTTCACCGAGGTCGATCTGCGTTTTTCCGTCAGCGGCCTGCTTGGCGATCATCCGCGTGTGCAGGATGGCACCCTGCTCCTGGCCATCGACGACTACTTCGCCCGTCTGCGCCAGCATCTGGATCATTTCGTGCCGCAGCTTTCGCGCTACCAGGCGCTGCGTCAGGAGGTCATCAACCGCGAGCGCGATGCACTGCGCCTGAGCGAATTCAAGCCACGGCCCTTGTCGTCCTTCGTGCGCAACAAGCTGATCAACGATGTGTACCTGGGCTTTATCGGCGACAACCTGGCCAAGCAGATGGGCACCGCCGGGGAGAACAAGCGCACCGACCTGATGGGCCTGCTGATGCTGATTTCGCCGCCCGGCTACGGCAAGACCACGCTGATGGAATACGTGGCGCACCGCCTCGGCCTGATCTTCATGAAGGTCAACGGCCCGGCGCTGGGTCACGAGGTGCGCTCCATCGACCCGGCGCAGGCGCCGGACGCCACCTCACGCCAGGAGCTGGAAAAGCTCAACCTGGCGCTGGAGATGGGCAACAACGTGATGCTCTATGTCGACGACATCCAGCACACCCACCCCGAGTTCCTGCAGAAGTTCATCTCGCTGTGCGACGGCACGCGGCGCATCGAAGGCGTGTGGAAGGGCAAGACCAAGACCTACGACATGCGCGGCAAGAAGTTCTGCGTAGTGATGAGCGGCAACCCGTACACCGAATCCGGCGACGTGTTCAAGATCCCCGACATGCTCGCCAACCGCGCCGACATCTACAACCTCGGCGACACCCTGGGCGGCATGCAGGAAGCCTTCGCGCTGAGCTACATCGAGAACAGCCTGACCTCCAACCCGGTGCTGGCGCCGCTGGCCACTCGCGACATGGCCGATGTCTACCGCTTCGTCGCCAAGGCCGAGGGCAAGCCGTTCTCTGCCAACGAGTTGAGCCACACCTACAGCGCCGCCGAGATCAACGAGATCAGCGCCACCCTGCAGCGTCTGATGCAGGTGCGCGACGTGGTTGGCCGGGTCAACCAGCAGTACATCGTCAGCGCCGCGCAGGCCGACAGCTACCGCACCGAGCCGCCGTTCAAGCTGCAGGGCAGCTATCGCAACATGAACAAGATGGCCGAGAAGATCAGCGCGGTGATGAACGACGCCGAGCTGCTGCAACTGATCGCCGACCACTACCAGGGCGAGTCGCAACTGCTCACCACCGGCGCCGAAGAGAACCTGCTCAAGCTCGCCGAACTGCGCGGCAACCAGACGCCCGAACAGGCCGAGCGCTGGGCGCAGATCAAGCGCGACTTCATGCGCAACAAGGCCATGGGCGGCAGCGACAGCGATGTCGGTGGCCGTGTGGTGGCGCAGCTCAATGATCTGGTGGAAAGCGTGCGCGGCCTGGGCGCCACCGCTAAACCGGCCAGCGAGACGCCGAGCATCCCGTGGACTCAACTGCTTGAGGGGCTGAATAACCTTGGCAAGCTGCACCCGCAGGTGGAAGTGGTGGCGCCACCGCAGCCGGGCACGCAGAAACTGCTGGAAAGCCTGGCCGATACGCTGGAAAACAGCTTCCTGCCGCTGATCAGGGCGATGGACAAGAAAATCGACATCGATTTGCGCACCCACAACCGCATGCTGGAAATCTCCACGCAACTGCGTGACCTCGGCACGCTGCTCGGCCAGGAGCAGCGCAGTGATGACGAGGCGCCGTGAGGCGAGGCTGGCTGGTTGAGCTGCGTCCGCTGCTGTTTATCAGCGGCGCGATGCTGCTGATACAACTGGCCAACAGCGCCCTGGGCGGCGCCTTGAACGCCTGGGGCTTGCTGCCTCGGCATATCGAGGCGCTGCCCGGCATTCTTCTCGCGCCCTGGCTGCATGGCAGTTGGGCGCACCTGCTGAGCAACCTCAGCGGCTTGCTGGTGCTTGGCAGCTTGGTGCTGCTGCGCTCGCGGCGCGATTTCTTCTACGCCAGCGCCTTCATCATCCTCGGCAGCGGTGCGCTGGTCTGGCTATTCGGTCGTACCGGCCTGCACGTCGGCGCCAGTGGCTGGCTGTTCGGTTTCTGGGGGCTGCTCTTGGCGCGGGCCTGGTTCGAACGCAGCCTGCTCGACCTGTTGCTGGCGGTGCTGGTGTTCTTTCTCTATGGCGGCTGGTTCTTCGGCCTGCTGCCGCGTGCCGGCGTCTCCTTCGAATACCACCTGGCGGGGGCTTTTTGTGGCGTTCTCTATGCCGCCTTGTCTCGCCCTCGCCGCAATCATCGATAAAAAGGATTTTCCATGGACTTCAACCGCCTCGATCAGCAACTGCGTGACAGTCTGGCCGATCTGCGCCTGAGTAACGAGGAACGCGACGAGCTGCGCCAACTGGGTAGCGAGCTGAGCAGCGATCAGGTGCGCTTTATGCGCAATCGCGCCTTCGCCCTGGCCCGTGAGCTGATGCGTGAGCCGGAGAACGTCGAGCCGGTGCTGAAATGGCTGGAGCAGGTGATCAAGACCCTCGACAGCGTCGGCAGTGCACCGCGTGTGGAATATGCCACGGCCCACTTCAGCCCCGGCGAGAGTTGCCGGCGCAAGATTCGCGAGCTGTGCCGCCAGGCGCGCAAGAGCGTGGAAATCTGCGTCTACACCATCTCCGACGATCAGCTCAGTGAAGAGGTGCTGGCCTGCCATGAGCGCGGTATCGCCGTGCGGGTTATCAGCGACAACGAAAAACAGTTCGATGTCGGCAGCGACATTCAGTGGCTGCGCGACAAGGGCGTGCCGCTGCGCATCGACGCCGGGCCTTATCACATGCACCACAAATTCGCCCTGTTCGACGGTCGCCTGCTGCTCAATGGCAGCTTCAACTGGACGCGCAGTGCCAGCACCAGCAACGAGGAAAACCTGCTGGTAATCGACCACCCGCAACTGGTGGCGGCCTACAGCCGTGAGTTCGAGGAACTCTGGGCGCGCTACGCCGCCAATTGAAGGGGTGCCCTGAACCAGCCAGCGCTCTGTGCGCTGGCGTTTCCAGCTAGGTGTGAATTTGCCCCCAGTTGCCCCAGACGCTGTTGTCTTTCAGGCGCTCCAGCAGGCGCTCGTGCAGATGTTGAGAGCGTTGCGGCTCCATCTCCTTCAGTGTCGCGATGGATTGGTGCAGGCGTTGTAGGTTGGAGGTGCTGTTGCCAATCAGGGGGTGCAGGTCGATACAGGCGAGCGCGTCTTCCAGTCGGCCAGTATCGATATAGGCCGCCATCAGTACCTGGCTCATATGGTCTTCGGCAAGATTCAGCGCCAGCATCTCTCTGGCCTGTTCGAGCTCGCCCATGTCGATCAGGGCTTGCACGAGTTCGTTGTAGTAGTACGGCGCCTCTTCTGCGTCGATGTCTTCGCCTGCAGTTAGTTGCTCGCGTAGTTGTCGCAGCAGATTGTTGGCGGCTTGGCGCTCGCCTAATTGGCCTAGCAACTGGCTATGCACGATACGTTCGCTCAGGCTGTTCTCGGGGTCGAGTTGGGCGTGCAGCCGCTCTGCTTCTTCGAGAAAGTTACGCACCGACCAGCTATCGCGTTGATCGGGGGTGCGCCTTGCCTGTTCACGTAGCAGGTACTGCAAATGATGCAGACGCATACCGGGCCATGAGGCCTTGCCTTGTTCACCGACGAGTACGCGTTCGGCTTGGCGTTGCAGGCTGGTTACCCATGATGAGTCGCTTGGCGCGTGTTCTTCGGCAAGGCTCAGCAGCAGCCAGTGCTGGAGCGCGGCATGCAGATGCTGCATTTCTCGATCCAGCAGTTGTTGGGCCTGGGGGATATCGCCACGCTGCACGTGCCAACTGATATGGCACTGCAGCAGTTGTGCCGCCAGGTTGTCCTTGGCTGTTGCAAGCAGACGCTGCATCAGCTCGGGTCGCTGGGCTGCGATGAAATGCTCGAAGAGTTGCGCAGCGTCGATCAGGTAGGTCTTTTCCGTGGCAGCCAGCAGCTCCAGAGTATCGTCGTATTGCCCGTGGGCAGCCAGAATCTCCACGATCTCGTGTCTGGGCAGGTCACTGCGTTGGGCAAGTTGCAACAGGCGTGGGTGGCGCTGCAGCTCGGCCAGTGTTTGCAGCAGTGGGCGCCAGTAGAAGCTGGGTTCGTCGTTGTGGTCTAGCTGTGTCTCGGCCATGGTCAAGGCGGCGTCGGCCTGCTCTGGTTGCTCACACGCCTGTCGTAAGCGGGCAAGTTGCAGCAGTTGTGCCTCGTCCAGTTGCAGGTTCACATCCAGTGTATCCAGCGCTGCACGGGCATCTGCCACTTTGCCTTCGGCCAGTAGCAGCGTGGCGTGCGTCAGCGGTGAACTGGAACAGTCGATGTCGAAGCGCTTTTGCACCTGCAGAGCCTTGTCGTTGTCGCCTTTGTTCACCAGTTCCTGGATCGTCGTCTGCAGGGCTTGCTCGCGGTGGGTGGAGTCAAGTTTCCAGAGCAGTTCCAGGGCCTCTTTTTCGCGATTTTGCCGCATGAGTCGTGCACAGAGAGAGGCGTGGGCGAGTTGCCAGGCGTCGCCCCACAACGGCGCGGCCAGTTGCATGGCGAGATCGGGCGCGCTGCCTTGCAGGACAAATATTCGGTTGAGCTCAGAGGCTTCGGTGGCCGTGAGGCGGGCCTTGCCGTCCGTCAGTTCGAGGCTGGGCTCTTCAGGTATGCGGGACAGAAAGTGAATGGCCAGCGTCATGATGACAACGACGATTCCAAAGAACAGTTCCATGGTGATTTCCTTTTCAAACAGCAATCCTTATGAGCCGACGGTGCATCAGTCGGCCTGGGCGGTTATACGCACAGCTCAATCCACGGACAATCGTGCGAGGGAGCATTTGCCAACCCGTTCAGAACTATGGGGCTCTGTTTGGCCATGTACAGTGTGCCAGCCGATTGCATGGCGCTGTTTGACGAACGAAACGAGGCTGGCCTAGGTCTTTTGCTTAATCATCGAATATGCAGGGGGACTCATGACACTGCGCAATGCCGTTCAACTGATCACCTATCCCGACCGCCTGGGGCGTAATCTGGGCGAGCTGTATCAAGTGCTGGACAGGCATTTGGGCGATGCTCTGGGCGGCGTGCATATCCTGCCGCTGTATCCATCCAATGCCGATGGTGGTTTCTCGCCGCTGACCCATATGGAGGTGGACCCGCGCTACGGCGATTGGGCGGATGTCGAGCGTATCTCTGCGCGCTTCGATCTGTGCGTCGATCTGGTGATCAGCCATATCGCCGACGAGTCGCCGGAGTTTCTCGATTTCGTTGCCCACGGTCAGGCTTCGCCCTACGCCGATCTATTCGTGCAGGTCGACCGCCTCGGCGAGATCAGTCATGACGACCTGGCCAAAATCCATATCCGTAAGGAGAAGGAGCCGTTTCGCGAGGTGCGTCTGGCCAATGGCGAGACCTGCCGACTCTGGTGCACCTTCACCGAGCGACAGATCGACCTCAATTACGATTCGCCGCAAACCTATCAGTTGATGGAGCAGTACATGGCCTTTCTCGCCGCGCGCGGGGTCAAGCTGTTCCGTCTGGATGCCTTCGGCTACACCACCAAACGCATCGGCAGCAGTTGCTTTCTGGTGGAGCCGAATGTCTATCGCATCCTCGAATGGTTTCGCGAAACCGGGGCCAAGTACGAGGCCGAGATGCTCCCGGAAGTACACGACCACATCAGCTACCAGTACGCCATTTCGCGCAGGCAAATGCGCCCCTATGCCTTCGCCTTGCCGCCGCTGGTGCTGCATGCCTTGCTGACGGGCAGCAGCTGCTACCTCAAACATTGGTTGCGCATGTGCCCGCGCAATCAGATCACCGTGCTCGATACCCACGACGGCATCTGTATCCCGGATGTCGAGGGCATGTTGCCGGAGGCGCAGATCAAATATCTGGTCGATGAAATCTCGACCCGTAGCGCCGATCCTATCCTGCGTCGCTCGGCGGTGAATGTGCACAGCGTTGGCGCCATCTATCAACTGACCTGCACCTTCTACGAAGCACTGATGCGCAACGATGAGGCCTACATCGCCGCGCGGGCCATACAGTTCTTCACCCCCGGTATCCCGCAGGTGTACTACGTCGGCCTGCTGGCCGGTTGCAACGACTTCGATCTACTGGAGCAAACCGGCGAAGCGCGCGACGTCAATCGCCATTACTACAGCCTGGAGGAGGCCGAGCAGGCCCTGCAGCAACCCTTGGTGCAGCGGCTGCTGGCACTGATGCGTTTTCGCTGTCGGCACCCGGCCTTCGAAGGGCGTTTTGAGCAGAATTATTCAACGGATGACCAGTTGCTGCTGGCCTGGCGTCATGGTGAGCATTACTGTCGTCTGCACCTCGACCTGAGTAGCCTGCAGGCCACCATCGAGTACACCGATGAACAACAGGGCATCTGTCAGATGACCTGCTGAAGGTCGGCGGGGGCCATGCTTTCGCGGTAGACTGGCGCTCTTTCGACCAGCCAAGAAGCCCGCCATGGCCCTGCCATCGACCACCTACAAGATCGACCTGAACCTCACCGACATGGATCGCAGCGTTTACCAGAGCCTGCGCTTCACCGTTGCTCGGCATCCCTCGGAAACTGAGGAACGTCTGGCCGCGCGGTTGATCGCCTATGCGCTGTTCTACGACGAGCAACTGGCCTTCGGTCGCGGCCTGTCGGATGTAGACGAGCCCGCGTTGTGGGAAAAGAGCCTGGACGATCGCGTGCTGCACTGGATCGAGGTCGGCCAGCCGGACAGCGAGCGCATCACCTGGTGCTCGCGGCGTACCGAAAAATTCAGCCTGGTGGCCTATGGCAATCTGCGCGTATGGCAGACCAAGTGCCTCGATCCGGTGCGCAGCCTGAAGAACATCAACGTCGTCGCCCTAGGCCAGGAGGCGCTGGCCGAGCTGTCGCTGGATATGCCGCGCTCACTGAGCTGGAGTGTGATGATCAGCGATGGCGAGTTGTTCGTGACCGACGAGCGCGGCCAGCATGAGATTCCCATTGAGTGGCTTGCTGGCGAGCGTTGAAGCCGTAGGGCGGGTGCAACCCGCCGGATCACCTGTGGCGGGTTGCACCCGCCCTACATGAAAAGACTCAACATGCGTATCGAAGCTCGTCCCCTGCCTGAACAACTGCCCGACCTGGGTAACCTGCCGCCGCTGCTCACCCGCCTTTACGCCGCCCGTGGCGTGCAGTCCGCCGAGGAGCTGGACAAGGCCCTGGCGCGGCTGATCCCGTACCAGCAGCTCAAGGGCATCGATGCCGCAGTCGAACTGCTGGTTGCGGCGCTGGCGCAGCGTCAGCGCATCCTCATCGTCGGTGACTTCGATGCCGATGGCGCCACGGCCAGTACGGTCGGTGTGCTCGGTCTGCGCCTGCTGGGCGCCGCGCATGTCGATTACCTGGTACCGAATCGCTTCGAGTATGGCTATGGCCTGACCCCGGAGATCGTCGCCGTGGCGCTACAGCGCCAGCCTGACCTGCTGCTCACTGTGGATAACGGCATCTCCAGCGTCGATGGGGTAGCAGCCGCCAAGGCAGCGGGGCTGAAAGTGCTGGTCACTGACCACCACCTGCCGGGGCCTGAGCTGCCGGTTGCCGATGCCATCGTCAATCCCAACCAACCGGGCTGCGCGTTCCCCAGCAAGGCCATGGCAGGGGTCGGCGTGATGTTCTATGTGCTGCTGGCGCTGCGTGCGCGCTTGCGCGAAAGCGGCTGGTTTAGCACACGGCAGGAGCCGAACCTGGGTGAGCTGCTCGATCTGGTGGCGCTGGGTAGCGTTGCCGACGTGGTGCCACTGGATGCCAACAATCGCATCCTCGTCCATCAGGGACTGGCGCGTATCCGTGCCGGTCGGGCGCGGCCTGGGCTGCGCGCGATCCTTGAAGTGGCTGGGCGCGACCATCGACGTATCACTTCCACCGACCTGGGCTTCATCCTCGGCCCACGGCTGAACGCGGCCGGACGTCTGGACGACATGAGCTTAGGGATAGAGTGTCTGCTCTGCGATGACGAGGCCCTGGCCCGCGACATGGCCCAGCAGCTCGACCAGCTTAACCAGGATCGCAAGGCCATCGAGCAGGGCATGCAGCGTGAGGCGCTGGCCCAGCTCAAGGATCTGTCCCTGGACGACATGCCGTTCGGCCTGTGCCTGTTCGAGCCGGACTGGCACCAGGGGGTGATCGGCATTCTCGCCTCGCGCCTCAAGGAGCGCTACCACCGCCCGGCCATCGCCTTCGCCGATGCCGGTGAGGGCATGCTCAAGGGCTCGGCGCGTTCGGTGCCGGGGCTGCATATCCGTGACGCGCTGGATGCCGTGGCAGCGCGCCATCCGGGGCTGATCAGCAAATTTGGCGGGCATGCCATGGCTGCCGGCCTGTCGCTGCCGCAGGAAAACTTCGGCGCCTTCGCCGCGGCTTTCGATGCCGAAGTGCGTCGCCAGCTCAGCGAGGACGACCTGACCGGGCGGCTGCTTTCCGATGGACAGCTCGATGCCACCGAGTTCCATCTGGAGCTGGCCCGTGCCCTGCGCAATGCTGGCCCCTGGGGCCAGCACTTCCCCGAGCCACTGTTCCATGGCGTGTTCCAGATCGTCCAGCAGCGCATCGTTGGCGAGCGTCACCTGAAACTGGTGCTCAAGACCGAGTGCGGCAGCGTGCAGCTCGACGGCATCGCCTTCAACATCGATCGTGAGGTCTGGCCGAACCCGACGGTGCGCTGGGCCGAGCTGGCCTACAAGCTCGATCTCAACGAGTTTCGCGGTAACGAAACGGTGCAATTGATGGTGGCGCATATCGCCCCGCGCTAAGGCGGGGCAGGGCGCGGCGCAATATCCTGACGCAATCTAGAACCGCCTTAGGCGCGACTTCACAGTAGATTCAGGGCTTCGATTTTGTTGGAGGCTCTGCATGAATACCCGTGGCTTGCTCGATCAGTTGCTCAAATCCGGTCAGGACATGCTGCAGCACAAAGGTGCTGCTGGCGCCTCTTCCGGGCTGGGAGGTGCGCTGGGCGGCCTGCTGGGTGGTGGCGCAGGCAAGAAGGGCGGTGGCAGCGATATTGGCTCGATGCTCAAGGGCGCAGGTGGTGGCGCGGCGTTGGCCATGCTGTTGGGCAACAAACGCGTGCGCAAGGTCGGTGGCAAGGTGGCCGTATATGGTGGCCTGGCGGCGCTGGGCGTACTGGCTTACAAGGCTTACGGCAATTGGCAGGCGCAGCAGGGCGGGCAGGCTCAGGCGGCTGAGCCGCAAACGCTGGATCGTTTGCCCGCTCCGCAAGCCGAGCAGCACAGCCGCGCCATTCTCAAAGCGCTGGTGGCAGCGGCCAAGGCCGATGGCCATGTCGATGAGCGCGAGCGGCAACTGATCGAAGAGGAGCTGGGCAAGCTGGCGCAGGACACCGAGCTGCAGGCCTGGCTGCATACCGAACTGAACAAACCGCTGGATCCTGCCGATGTTGCGCGTGCGGCTAGCACGCCGGAAATGGCCGCCGAGATGTACCTGGCCAGTGTGCTGATGGTGGATGAGGAGCACTTTATGGAGCGTGCTTACCTAGAAGAACTGGCGCGCCAACTGCAACTGCCACCCGCGCTCAAGGGAGAGCTTGAGGCACAGGTGCGCGTCGAGTTGCAGCGCGTTTAAGCCGTTAGACGAAAAGATCATTCATCCTCGCGTCGCGCTTGTTTTAGGCTGTGGCCAATGACAAGAACGACACGCGAGGATGCTTATGTCGCCAATGCCCCTGGATGCCTATGACTACCTGATCGTCGGGGCCGGCCCTGCCGGTTGCCTGTTGGCTAATCGACTGTCGGCTGACCCTAGCGTAAGCGTGCTGCTGATCGAGGCGGGCGGGCGTGACAACTATCCCTGGATCCATATTCCGGTCGGCTACCTGTATTGCATCGGTAATCCGCGCACGGACTGGTGCTACAGCACCGAGGCCGATCCTGGTCTGCATGGCCGCACGCTGAAATACCCGCGTGGACGTGTGCTCGGTGGTAGCTCCTCGATCAACGGCATGATCTACATGCGCGGTCAGGCCGCCGATTACGATGGCTGGGCTGCCGCCGGTAATTCGGGGTGGGCGTGGGACGATGTGCTGCCGCTGTTCAAACTCACGGAAGATCACTTCGCCGGCAACAGTGCATTGCACGGCGGCGATGGCGAGTGGCGGGTCGAACGCCAGCGTCTGTCCTGGGAAATTCTCGAAGCTTTTCGTGAGGCCGCGGCGCAGCGTGGTATCGCCAGCGTCGAGGACTTCAATAGTGGCGACAACGAAGGTTGCAGTTACTTTCAGGTCAATCAGAAGGGCGGCGTGCGCTGGAATGCGTCCAAGGCCTTTCTGCGCGGCATTGGCCAGCGTCCGAACCTGCACGTGCTGACCGATGCCGAGGCCGAGCGGGTGGAGCTGGACGCAGGCCGAGCGCAGGCCTTGTCGCTGCGCTGGCATGGGCGCCAACTGCGTATTGCCGCACGCCGTGAAGTGCTGCTGTGCGCGGGCGCCATTGGCTCACCGGCGCTGTTACAACGCTCCGGTATCGGCCCTCGGCCCTTGCTTGAGCGTCTGGGGATCGGCGTCAAACATGAGCTGCCGGGGGTGGGCGAGAACCTGCAGGATCACCTGCAACTGCGCCTGATCTATCGCGTCGAGGGGGTGAAGACCCTCAACCGTATCGCCGCCACGCCCTGGGGCAAGCTGGGCATGGGGGTGGAATACCTACTCAAGCGCAGCGGCCCGCTGTCGATGGCGCCCAGCCAACTCGGCGCCTTCGCCAAGTCCGACCCTGACCAGGCGCGCGCCAATCTGCAGTATCACGTGCAGCCGCTGTCGCTGGAGCGCTTCGGCGAGCCGTTGCATGACTTCCCGGCATTCACGGCTTCGGTGTGCAACTTGCGTCCGCATAGCCGTGGGCGTGTCCAGATCGCCTCGGCGGATGCCAGCGCCGCACCGTTGATTCGCCCCAACTACCTCAGCGATGAGCGCGATCTGCGCGTGGCCGCCGATGCCATTCGCCTGACCCGGCGTATCGTTGCCGCGCCGGCGTTGGCCCGCTACCAGCCGCAGGAATACAAGCCTGGCCCTGGCTATGACAGTGAGGAGGATCTGCAGCGTGCAGCAGGCGAAATCGGTACCACCATTTTTCACCCGACCGGCACCTGCGCCATGGGGCAGGGCCGTGAGGCGGTGGTCGATGCGCGTCTGCGTGTGCATGGCATCGCCGGTTTGCGTGTGGTCGATGCCTCGATCATGCCGAACATCGTGTCCGGCAATACCTGCTCGCCGGTGCTGATGATCGCCGAGAAGGCCGCGCAGATGATCGCGCAAGACGAGCAGGGCTCATGAGGGGCTGAGGCTGTCCTGAAACTGGGCTTGGTTGCGGCCTTCCTGCTTGGCCCGGTACAGGGCCTGGTCAGCCAGTTCCAGGGCCTCACCGAGGTCGGCGTGATCCAGAGGCCAGATGGCGCCGCCAACGCTGCAGCCGATGCGTGCCTCACCTTCTTCCAGCATCACGGGCTGGCTCAGACTGGCGATGGCACGCTCGGCCACCATGCGGGCCTGAGCGCGGGCATCGTGTTCCGGTACCTGGAGAATCATCAGAAATTCATCGCCGCCCAGGCGGGCGACCATATCGCCGTCGCGCAGGCTGCTCTTGAGGCGCTGCGCCAGCTCGCGCAGCAGATGGTCGCCGGCGCTGTGGCCATAGTTGTCGTTGACTAGCTTGAAATCATCCAGATCGAGGTACAGCAGGGCCAGAAATTGCTGCTGCAAGTGGCTGCGTTGCTGAGCTTGCGGCAGGTATTTCTCCAGGGCGATACGGTTCGGCAGGCCGGTGAGCGGATCGTGGTGCGCCAGGGTTTCCATGGCGCCCAGAGCGCGCTTTTGTAGCGTCAAGCTTTCCACCAGGTGGCGAATGGATTGGCTTAGCTGGCTGATCTCGCGGCTGCCGCGCATTTCCGGTATCTCACTGATGGAGCCGGCACTCAGTTGGTCGGCGGCATCGGCGATTTCCTGCAGCGGGCGGGTGAAGTAGCCGCTGATCAGCCAGCCGAAGAGGGCGAATACCAGCGCCAGGCCGCTGCCCCAGATGAGAATGCTCAGTAACAGGCGTTGAGCCGGGGCGTAGGCTTGTTCGACCGATTGTCTGGCAACGACTGTCCAACCCAGGCCGGGGTAGTCTTGATAGCCACGGCTGAGAGTCAGGCCGGTGAGGTATTCGTTGCCATCTGGCCAGCGCTGGACGGCCCACTGACTGTTACCGGGTTCAAGGCTGGCGAGTTTGGGCAGTTGCAGTGGCTGGCCGATCATCGTCGCTGGCCCGAGCAGCACCGTACCTTCCTTGCCGATCACGAAGAACTCGACGTTGCGTCGTTCCTGTATGGGTTCGAGCAGCGCGCGGCGCACGTCATCGGCCCAGCTCCAGGACAGGTGCGAGGCCAGTACGCCGACCAATTCGCCGTCGGGGCCATGAATCGGCAGGCTGATATCGACGAATTTCATCGCCTCGCCAGTAGGGTTGGGCAGCAGCTTGGCTAGCAACACGGCCTCGTGCACGTCACCAATGAACAGGCCTTTGAGTGCTTCTAGGTAGACCGGTCGCTGGGCGATGCTGGCGCCTTCGAGCAGGTCGTTGCTGGAGGCCAGCACATTGCCTTGCGGGTCGGTAAAGCCGATCCAGGCGATGCTGGGTATTTCCTTCTGCAGGCTGTCGAGCAGGTGGCGAATTTCGCCGATGTTATCCGGCTGGCGCAGTGCTTCGAGATTGCTCAGCACCCGTAGCACGGCGGCGCGGCTGGCCATGTCGCGGTCGAGACGATCGACCATCGCATAGGACAGTTCCGCCATATCGCGGCCGGTATCTTCACGAAGCTGCTGGCTGCTGTACTGGCCGATCAGGGTGCCCAGCATCCAACTGAGCGCACCGACGAGTAGCGCGATAACAAGGGCGAAACGACTGCGCAAGCTATATGAAGGGGGCATCTAGGCGTTCCATCAAGGGTGCTTGTATAAGTTCTAGCGCAAGTATAAAGCGCCGTTAGTCCAGAGCTTGGATATTGCGAAGGGTTCCTGGGCTGCCAGGTGGGTCGCGCTCGGGTATACTGCGCGGCTTTTCCGTCCGTTTTGCCTGCGAGTGTCGATTACCATGGAAATCAACCCGATCCTCAACAGTATCAAGGATCTCTCCGAGCGCACCCAGACTATTCGGGGGTATCTTTGACTACGATCAGAAGCATGATCGCCTAGTCGAAGTAAACCGCGAGCTGGAAGACGCCAGCGTTTGGAACAAGCCCGAGTACGCCCAGGCCCTGGGCCGTGAGCGCGCCATGCTGGCACAGATCGTCGAGACCATCGATGACCTTACCGGCAGCCTGGCCGATTCCCGCGACCTGCTGGATATGGCCGCCGAAGAGAACGACGAAGGCGCGGTGAACGATATCGTCGCCGAAGTCGAGCGCCTGCGCGAGATCCTCGAAAAGCTGGAATTCCGCCGCATGTTCAGCGGCGAGATGGACCCGAACAACTGCTACCTGGATATTCAGGCCGGCTCCGGCGGCACCGAAGCCCAGGACTGGGCCAACATCCTGCTGCGCATGTACCTGCGCTGGGCTGACAAGCGCGGCTTCAGTGCCGAGATCGTCGAGCTGTCCGAAGGTGAAGTCGCCGGCATCAAGGGCGCCACCGTGCACATCAAGGGCGAGTACGCCTTCGGCTGGCTGCGTACCGAGATCGGCGTGCACCGTCTGGTGCGCAAGAGCCCGTTCGACTCCGGCGCGCGTCGCCACACCTCGTTCTCGGCGGTGTTCGTATCGCCTGAGATCGACGACAAGGTGGAAATCGAGATCAACCCGTCTGACCTGCGTATCGACACCTATCGCTCCTCTGGCGCCGGTGGTCAGCACGTCAACACCACCGACTCGGCGGTACGGATTACCCACGTACCGACCAACACCGTGGTGGCCTGCCAGAACGAACGCTCTCAGCACGCCAACAAGGACACCGCCATGAAAATGCTGCGGGCCAAGTTGTATGAGCTGGAAATGCAGAAACGCAATGCCGCCTCGCAGGCGCTGGAAGACAGCAAGTCGGATATCGGCTGGGGGCACCAGATTCGCTCCTACGTGCTCGACGACTCGCGCATCAAGGACCTGCGTACCGGCGTCGAGCGCAGCGACTGCCAGAAGGTGCTCGACGGTGACCTCGACGGTTACCTCGAAGCCAGCCTCAAGCAGGGGCTCTAAGAACAGCCACAAGCTTCAAGCGACAAGCCGCACGTTGCAGCGGATCAGCCTCGGAGGAGGCATTCGCTTCAACCTGCAGCGATCTTTCCAGAATGATGATTTGACCGGGACGACCCGCCATGAGCGACCAACAACTCGACCAACATGAACTGCAACAGGAAGAAAACAAGCTGATTGCCCAGCGCAAGGAAAAGCTTGCTGCCGTCCGTGAGCAGGGCATTGCCTTCCCCAACGATTTCCGCCGCGACAGCCTGTGCGCCGACCTGCAGAAACAGTACGAGGGCAAGAGCAAGGAAGAGCTGGAAGCCGCTGCCATCCCGGTGAAGATCGCCGGGCGCATCATGCTCAACCGTGGCGCCTTCATGGTGCTGCAGGACACTTCCGGTCGCCTGCAGGTCTACGTCGACCGCAAGGGCCTGCCGGCCGAAACCCTGGAAGCGATCAAGACCTGGGATCTGGGCGACATCATCGCCGCCGAAGGCACCCTGGCGCGCTCCGGCAAGGGCGACCTGTACGTGCACATGAACAACGTGCGCCTGCTGACCAAATCGCTGCGCCCGCTACCGGACAAGCACCACGGCCTGACCGACACCGAGCAGCGCTACCGCCAGCGTTACGTCGACCTGATCGTCAACGAAGAAGTTCGTGACACCTTCCGCGTTCGTTCGCAGGTGATCGCCCACATTCGTCGCTTCCTCAGTGATCGTGGCTTCCTCGAAGTGGAAACCCCGATGCTGCAGACCATCCCCGGTGGTGCAGCGGCCAAGCCGTTCGAGACCCATCACAACGCGCTGGACATGGCCATGTTCCTGCGGATCGCCCCGGAGCTGTACCTCAAGCGTCTGGTGGTTGGTGGCTTCGAGAAGGTCTTCGAGATCAACCGCAACTTCCGTAACGAAGGTGTTTCCACTCGGCACAACCCCGAGTTCACCATGCTTGAGTTCTACCAGGCCTACGCTGACTACCGTGACAACATGGACCTGACCGAGGAGCTGTTCCGCGAGTTGGCCCAGGCTGTGCTGGGCAGCACCGACGTGCCGTACGGCGACAAGGTGTTCCACTTCGGCGAGCCGTTCGTGCGCCTGTCGGTGTACGACTCGATCCTCAAGTACAACCCGGATATCACCGAGGCCGACCTCAATGACGTCGAGAAGGCCCGCGCCATCGCCAAGAAAGCCGGCGCCAAGGTGCTCGGCCACGAAGGTCTGGGCAAGTTGCAGGTGATGATTTTCGAGGAACTGGTGGAGAGCAAGCTGGAACAGCCGCACTTCATCACCGAGTATCCGTTCGAAGTCTCGCCGCTGGCCCGTCGCAACGATCAGAACCCGAGCGTCACCGACCGCTTCGAGCTGTTCATCGGCGGCCGCGAGATCGCCAACGCCTACTCCGAGCTCAATGACGCCGAAGACCAGGCCGAGCGCTTCCTCGCCCAGGTGGCCGAGAAGGACGCCGGTGACGACGAGGCCATGCACTACGACGCCGATTTCGTTCGCGCCCTGGAATACGGCATGCCGCCGACCGCCGGTGAAGGCATCGGCATCGACCGCTTGGTGATGCTGCTGACCAACTCGCCGTCGATCCGCGACGTCATCCTGTTCCCGCATATGCGTCCGCAGGCCTGATGCCACACGCAAAGCCGCCTTCGGGCGGCTTTTTGCTGCCTGAGTCAAGATTGGTGAGGCTCTTTTGATCCGCCCGCCAAGCCAGTAATCTGCTGATTCCCAATCGTGCCATCCGAGGGTCGACCATCGTGAGTCGTATGCCATCCCTAGCGAGTGCCACCCAGGCGGCTCAGGCCGCTGTAGAGATCGTGCAGTATCGCGGGCGTAAAGCCAGTCGTCAGGGCAGTGAACAGCGCCGCCAGGCCATTCTGGACGCCGCCATGCGAATCATCGTGCGCGATGGCGTAAGGGCCGTGCGTCATCGTGCCGTCGCCGCCGAGGCGGATGTGCCGCTCTCGGCAACCACCTACTACTTCAATGACATCGATGACCTGATCACCGATACCTTCGCACAGTTCGTTCAGCGCGCCGCAGCGTTCATGGCCGAGTTCTGGCAGAACACCCAGGCCCTGCAGCAGGAACTGGTCAGCCGCCTCGATGGTAGCGTGCAAGCACGCCAGCAAGCTGCCGACGAGATCGCGACATTCACCGCGCACTATATCCAGCAGCAGTTGCGCGAGCGCCGCGAGCACCTGATTGCCGAGCGCGCGTTCTTTCAAGAGGCTCTGCTCAATCCGCGTCTGCATGAGTTGGTGCACGCGCACCGGGAAATTCTCTTGCAGGGCGTGAGCGACTTCTTCGCCATGCTGGGATCGACGCAACCTAGGCAGGATGGTGAGTTGTTGACGGCTGTGATCCTGCAGATGGAGTATCGAGGCTTGCTTGAGGGTGTCGAGCATCTGGACAGCCAGGCAATGCTGGCCATTCTTAAACGTTATATCGATCTGGTTCTGGGGCTGCGGTAAAGCCTGAGCTGGGGTTGCACAAGGAGAGCGAAATGAAAGCCTGGCGCGTACTGGTCGCCGTGTCCTTCCTGCTGCTGAGCGGCTGTCTGGTTACCTTCAAGGACCCGATTCCGGCCAATGAGGCGGCGCCGATTCCCTTGCTGGGCAAATGGACGCGTGAAGATGAGTGGGGCGATCAACTGTATCTGGATGTCAGCCGCTCTGGTGCCAACCTCTATCAGGCGCTTGTCTATGCGGGCAGTCCTGACAATCCCGAGGATCTCGAGATCGTTGGCTTCACTGTCGCCCATCATGGCCGCCGTTGGTATCTGTCGGCAGGCGTGCCGAAGAGTCTGGGGGGCAATTTCGCCATCGCCGGTTTCGAGCTGACCCGCGACAACGAGCTGGTGATATATAACCTCGACACCGAGCACATCCTCGGCGATATGCGTCAAGGTCTGTTGGACGGCGAAACCGTCGAGATGCCTGATAGTGAGGGGGCGTTGATCACCAGCCCGCTAAGCAAGGTGTTCGCCTATCTCGATAATCCGGCCAATGCTGATCTGTTCGTCGAGGTGGCGCGCTATCAGCGTGCCGCTGAGTAGTCTGAGTATGAATAGCCAACAGAAACTGGATGAGTACCAGCTATGCATCCGCGCCCTGAGCGACCGTATCGTCGAGGCGCAGACGCCAATCCGCGTGCTGGATGCGGTGAAGTGGGACGATGGCATTCGTGATGCCTTCCTCAAGGCCAAGGGCAAGGCCCTGCCAGCGGTCGACCGTGACTACTACCTGAGCCGACCGCTGGGCTTTGATGCTGCTGCCAAGCGTCTGGAGTTTCAGAACATCGAGCGTGACATCACTCGCCAGCTCGGTCAGTTCAACCCGGTGGGGCAGATCATGCGCCGTATGTGCCGCGAGTACCGCATGGTCATCCGCATGCTTGAAGCACGTGGCACCGAGGATTTCGGCCTGATCAGCCAGGAGCTTTACGGCGCTGCATCCGATGCCTTCCATGCCGGTGATCCGACCCTGGCCGACCTCGGCCTGATGCTCTCGGATTACCTCAACAACATCGCAGCCCGTGGCGATCTGGAAGATGAACCCAAGATTCTCAGTGCCGGTGATGCGGTGAATATCCTGCAGCAGCGCCTGGCTCAGGTGTTCGGCGACGAGACGGTGCGCGTGCTGGAATCCGATGGCATCCTCGCCGATGCCGCTGCCGGCGCCGACTACATCAAGATCCGCAGTGATGCGCGCTTCAACGAGCGCGACGTCAAGGCGCTGGAAGTGCATGAAGGCCTGGTGCATGTCGGCACCACCCTCAACGGTCTCAATCAGCCGATCTGCACCTTCCTGGCCAAGGGCCCGCCCTCGTCGACCGTGACTCAGGAAGGCCTGGCCATTCTGATGGAAGTGATCGCCTTCGCCTCCTACCCGACGCGTCTGCGCAAGCTGACCAACCGCACCCGTGCCATCCACATGGCCGAGGAGGGCGCGGATTTTCTCGAAGTATTCGAGTTCTTCCGCGAGCAGGGCTATGGGCTGGAAGGTGGCTACAGCAATGCCAGTCGGGTATTCCGGGGTTCGCTGCCCAATGGCCTGCCGTTCACCAAGGATCTGTCGTACCTGAAGGGCTTCATCCTCATCTACAACTACATCCAGTTGGCGGTGCGCAAAGGCAAGCTGGAGCAGATCCCGCTGCTGTTCTGTGGCAAGACCACCTTGGAAGACATGCGTACCTTGCGCAAGCTGGTGGACGAGGGGCTGGTGTTGCCGCCCAAGTACCTGCCACCGCAGTTCCAGGATCTCAATGCGCTGTCGGCATGGATGTGCTTCTCCAACTTCCTCAACCACCTTAGCCTGGATCGCATCGAAGCGGACTACGCCAATATCCTGTAGAAGCTGCAAGCCGCAGGCGGTTTGCTCGATCAACTTGCGGCCTGAAGCTTGCTGTTAACTGAAGGTTCACCATGCCCAGCCATCAACTCGATTACGAAATCCTTGGCAGCTCCGCGCAATCAGTGGAGATCATTCTTGACCCCGGCGAGACGGTGATCGCCGAAGCCGGGGCGATGAACTACATGACCGACGGCGTGCGTTTCGAGACGCGCATGGGCGACGGATCTTCCAGCGGGCTGCTGGGCAAGCTGTGGAGTGCTGGCAAGCGCATGCTCACTGGTGAGTCGCTGTTCATGACTCACTTCAGCAACGCCGGTAACAAGCAGGCGCGGGTCGCCTTCGCGGCGCCTTATCCGGGCACTGTTGTGCCCATCGATCTGGCGCAGGTTGGCGGTCAACTGATCTGCCAGAAGGATGCCTTTCTTTGCGCCGCCCACGGCACCCGTATCGGGATCAGCTTCGCCAAGCGTATCGGCGCCGGTTTCTTCGGGGGGGAGGGCTTCATCCTGCAGAAGCTCGAAGGCGACGGCCTGGCCTTCGTGCATGCCGGTGGCACGGTGATTCGCAAGGAGCTGAATAATGAAACCCTGCGCCTCGATACCGGTTGCCTGGTGGCTTTCAGCGATGGCATCGATTACGACATCGCTCTGGCTGGAGGGCTGAAAAGCATGCTGTTCGGCGGTGAGGGCATCCTCCTGACCACCCTCAAGGGCACCGGGACAGTGTGGATCCAGAGCCTGCCGTTCTCACGTCTGGCCGAGCGTGTACACGCTGCCACGGTGCAGGCGCGCGAGGAAGTGCGGGCCGGTGGCAAGTAGCCTGCGTGCTGCCCTTTGCCTGCTCATCACCTTGTGCTTGAGCGGCTGTAGCGATCTGCTGTTCTACCCTGAACCCGGGCAGCCAATCACTCCGGCCCGAGCGGGCCTGGAATATCGCGATGTTACCCTGCAAGCCGCCGACGGTACGCGCCTGCATGCCTGGTGGTTGCCGGCCAAGGCGGGCGTTGCGGTCAAGGGCACGGTGCTGCATCTGCATGGCAATGGCGGCAACCTGGCCTGGCACCTTGGCGGTACCTACTGGTTGCCGGAGCAGGGCTACCAGGTGTTGATGCTCGATTACCGAGGTTATGGGCTGTCCGAGGGTGAGCCCAGCCTGCCTGCGGTCTATCAGGATATCGATGCTGCTTTTGCCTGGCTGGCGCAGGCGCCCGAGGTACAGGGCAAGCCGCTGACGCTGCTCGGGCAGAGCCTCGGCGGTGCCCTGGCCGTGCATTACCTGGCCGAGCATCCCGAGCGCCGCGAGCAGTTGCAGGGCCTGGTGCTCGATGGCGTGCCGGCCAGCTATCGCGACGTAGCGCGTAGCGTGCTGAGCAGCTCCTGGCTGACCTGGTCGTTGCAGGTGCCGCTGTCCTGGCTGGTGCCGGATGACGACAGCGCCATTCGCTCAATCGATAAGCTTGGCGCATTGCCATTGTTGATCTTCCATAGCCTTGACGACGAGGTGGTGCCGTTTTCCAATGGCACCCGCTTGAACGAGGCCGCGCGTTCACCGCATCGGTTCATCGAAACCCGTGGTAGGCATGTCCAGACTTTTACCAAAGACGCTTGGCGTCAGATGCTTTTGGTCTTTCTGCGTGACCCGCAGCCTCGCGTTATGTCCGCGCCTCTTCCCCCAGATTCCTCTTCCGAGAACTCGCAATGAAAGAACGTGACGCTATCCCCATGATCCTCACCGGCGTGGCCAGTATCGTCGGCACCATCGGCGTGCTCTGGTATTACGGCTACCTGCATTTCGCCAAGCCTGAAGACGCGTTGCTGCTGTCGGACTTCACCATGCTCAAGACCATTGCCGGTGAGGATTACAAGGTCTCGCTGAAACCGGCCGATCAGGTGGCGCAATGCGTCGATGGCGTGCTGGTGCTGTTCGATACTCAGCAGAAAGGCCTGACCGGCGTGCTGGTGGATCGCAAGAAGCAGGCTGTGCGTTGCCTGGGGCAGGAAACGCCAGCACTGGAGCAGTGAGGCAAAGAGGGTTCTTCGCGGAGGCTCGTTGACGTCAGGCTTGATACCGGACTGGCAATTCGGTGTTGGTTGTTCTGTGCGTCTGTTCCAGATTGCCGCGTTTTTGTTGATGCTTTTGGTTTCGCCCTCCTGGGCGAGTCACTTTTGGGGCAAAAGTAACCAAAACCTCCGCCCTTTCATCCGGCCCTGGCTGCGCCAGGGTTCGCTCACTCCATCGCCGTTCCAGAGGCCCATCGCGGCTCTCGCGACATCCATGTCGCTCGACCTCTTCCACGACGATTCCGTTCGCCCTCCTGGGCGGGCTCTGCACGCGCCTGAACATGCGGTAACCCAGAAGTAGCTCGGAGTGTTTGAACATGAGGTCAGCCCTAGGCTGACCAAGATGTCGGCTGCAGGCTGGCAAGCTATCCAAGCGCGTGAAACTGAGTGAATGGAAGTATTGGTTTAATTCGACAGCCAAATTGCGACTCCACAGCGACCAGAGCACACAGGACTAACCTGGCATACCTGTCTATTCAGGCGCGCGAAATTCCCCCTTCAGGAGGGTGAGCGGAATCGTTGTGTAGAGGGTTGAGCGGCATGGATGCCGCGAGATACCGATGGCGGCCCCGCTTGAAGGGCCATGGATGGCCCTTGCAAGCCGATCCCGGAGCGATGCCGGAGTGAGGGAAGTCGAGCGAAGCGAGACCCGGATGGCGGGGGTGCGTTTCTTTTGCTTACTTTTCTTTGTGCTGGGCGGCAATCCGAGCTCAAAGAAAAGTGAGTCGCCCGAGGGGGCGAAACCCGGAATATCTGAACACGTCGTAGCGGCGTCCAGAACACCAACACAAGCCAGCACACAAACTTGCCAGTCCGGTATCAAACAAGCAGCTCCCTATAAAAATGGCGAGCCATAAAAAAGCCGATGCCAAAACCTGGCATCGGCTTTTCAGGGCGGTTCCGTGAAGTAAGCAGCCTTACACGATCAGGCGAATCGCTGCTCTGTCGCCGAGGGAAGGTTTAGGCCCCGCTGGCCGAACGCGGCTCCACCGGCTGATTATCGTTGGAGATGGTGACCTCCACCCGACGGTTCTGCGCCCGCCCGGAATCGCTGGAGTTGTCCGCCACCGGATACTCCTTGCCGTAACCCTGAGCGACGATCCGCGCAGGATCGATACCAGCGCGCACCAAGGCCATGCGTACGGCATTGGCGCGTCGTTCGGACAAACTCTGGTTGTAGCTGGCCGAGCCGACGTTATCGGTGTAGCCCTCGACGATCACCTTGCGTTCCGGGTTTTCCTCAAGGAAGCGGGCAAGCAGGGTGATGTTCGGGTAGGCGCTGCTCTTGAGCTCGGCCTTGTTGAAGTCGAACAGCACATCGCCGAAGGTCACCAGGGTGCCGCGCTCGGTCTGCTTGGCGTTGAGGTCTTTGAGGCTGTCCTGCAGCTTGCGGATTTGCGCATCACGCGCATCGAGCAGGGCCTGGGCGCGCATCGCCGAGGCATTCTTCAATTCGTCTTCGGCCTGGCGCAGGGCGATGGTCTGTTTGGCCACCTCGACGCGCTGATTGGTCAGGTAGGCGAGCTGATCGACTTTCTTCTCGTCAGCGTCGTTCATATAGGCCTTGTCGGCTTTGTCCAGCCACTCTTTGGCGTCCTTGGTTTCCAGTGCCGCGAGTTTGCTGGCCTGTGGGTCACCCTGCAGCGAGGAGAAATTGCTGCGGGCCGATTCCAGGTTGGGGTTGGGCTGGTTGGCGCAGGCGACCAGGCCGATGCTCAGAGCCAGCAGAGTCGGAAGCATGATGTGTTTACGCATGGCGTTCATCCTTTGATCAGTCGTTGAATGGAAGCGTCGACAGCCCTTTACTGGGCGTTGCGCATGCCTTCCTCACGCAGTTCTTGAACCCCTTGACGGGCATCTTGCAGGGCGCGTTCTGCCTTGGCGGCCTCGGCCTTGCGCTCGGCGAGGCGGGCGTCCCACTCAGCCTGCTCGGCCAGGCGACGAGCTTTTTCGTAGTCCTCGTCATGCATGGCAAATTCGGCTTGCTTGAGCTTGTCCTGCGCGGACTTCATTTCAACGGGGGCGAACTCGGTACCACCTGCGCTGATGGCGGAATTGACTGCCGATTGCGTTACGGCGTACTGCTCGCTAGGGGGGGTGCTGGCGCAGCCAGCCAGTAACAGGCTGCTACCTAACATCAAGGCTGCCAGCTTGAGTCCACGCGAGCGTGAAACAGTGGTTTTCGCGTCAAGGGTCTTCATGGTGGTTAACTCCATTTGCAACACTCCTATGAATGACGAGTTCCATAACGGGGCGCAGACGCCGATGTTGGCGCGTATCGAACGACTCTAATCAGCGTCATCGCGTACAGTTTCCGACAGGGGTGTTCAGCAGATGGTTCAGAAAAAATGACAGCGTGCTTGCTATTTGCTGTCTGACTGGTTAGTCAGTATTCACTTGTCTGTGTGCGTCCCGCTGACTAGAAATCTTGAATATGCGCCCCCGCCTGGGCCACTCTGTGAGGCACGAACCTAGGGTGGAGAAGGCTGATGACCGACATCGATCTGCGCTTGCGTAAAGACGTGCATCTGCTGGGTGAGTTGCTTGGCGAAACCATTCGCCAGCAGCATGGCGAGGCTTTTCTGCAGAAAATCGAAGCCATCCGCCACAGCGCCAAGGCCGATCGCAGCGGCAGCTCTGAGCGCCTGAGCACTACCCTGGCCAGCCTGAGCGAGGACGAGTTGTTGCCGGTGGCGCGGGCGTTCAATCAGTTTCTCAACTTGGCCAATATCGCTGAGCAGCAGCACCGGGTGCGTCGCCGCCGACCGCAGGAGCCCGCGCTGTTCGAAGATAGCGTGCTCGATGAACTGCTCGGGCGGTTGGGGGCGGCTGGTCAGGCGCCGGACGATCTCGCTCGGCAGATCGCGCGTCTGGATATTCAACTGGTACTCACCGCACACCCCACCGAAGTGGCGCGGCGAACGCTCATTCAGAAATACGATGCCATCGCCGCGCAGCTCAGTGTGCTCGATCATGATGACTTGCTACCTGCCGAGCGCGATGCGGTCGTCGAGCGCCTGCAGCGGCTGATCGCCGAGGCCTGGCACACCGAAGAAATACGCCGCAGTCGGCCTACCCCGGTGGACGAGGCGAAGTGGGGTTTTGCCGTTATCGAGCATTCCCTGTGGCATGCCGTGCCGCAATTCCTGCGCCGCACCGATCGCAGCCTGCAGGCCGCTACCGGCTTGCGTTTGCCGCTGACGGCGGCGCCGATACGCTTTGCTTCGTGGATGGGGGGCGATCGCGATGGCAACCCCAACGTCACTGCCAGCGTCACCCGCGAAGTGTTGCTGTTGGCGCGCTGGATGGCTGCTGACCTTTATCTGCGCGACGTCGACAATCTTGCTGCGGAACTGTCCATGCAGCAGGCCAGCGAGGCCCTGGTCGCTCGTGTTGGCGAGGTAGCCGAACCTTATCGCGCCTTGCTCAAACAGTTGCGTGAGCGCCTGCGTGCTACTCGCCAGTGGGCGCATGATTCGCTCAGTGGTGAGTTATCGGCACCGGTTTCGGTGCTGCATGACAACCGTGAACTGCTCGAACCTTTGCAGTTGTGCTACCACTCGCTGCACGAGTGCGGCATGGGGGTGATTGCCGATGGGCCGTTGCTCGATTGCTTGCGACGTGCGGCCACCTTCGGCCTGTTTCTGGTGCGTTTGGATGTTCGCCAGGATGCCGCACGACATGCCGCCGCGCTGTCGGAAATTACCGACTACCTGGGCCTGGGGCGCTATGCCGAATGGGATGAAGAGCAGCGCCTGAGTTTCTTGCAGCGCGAGCTGGACAACCGCCGACCCTTGCTGCCAGGCGACTACCGGCCTGGTGCGGACACCTCAGAAGTGCTGGCCACCTGTCGCGAGATAGCCGCGGCCCCGGCGGCCTCGCTCGGCTCCTATGTGATTTCCATGGCCGGTGCTGCTTCGGATGTGCTAGCGGTGCAACTGCTGCTCAAAGAGGCCGGGTTGCGCCGTCCTATGCGTGTGGTGCCCCTGTTCGAAACCCTGGCGGACTTGGATCACGCCGGCCCGGTGATGGATCGCCTGCTGCAGTTGCCGGGCTACCGCGCTCGTCTGCATGGCCCGCAGGAGGTGATGATCGGCTACTCCGACTCAGCCAAGGACGCGGGCACCACGGCAGCAGCCTGGGCGCAGTATCGGGCGCAGGAAGAGCTGGTGCGCCTATGCCGCGAGCATCAGGTCGAGCTGCTGCTGTTCCACGGCCGTGGTGGCACCGTCGGGCGCGGAG
Source organism: Pseudomonas sp. 8Z (assembly GCF_902506535.1). Taxonomy (GTDB): domain Bacteria; phylum Pseudomonadota; class Gammaproteobacteria; order Pseudomonadales; family Pseudomonadaceae; genus Aquipseudomonas. The sequence continues at coordinate 1,193,150 of NZ_LR733827.1, read as the reverse complement.
GCGGCCCAGCGCACGCGGCGATTCTGTCGCAACCGCCGGGGTCGGTGGCCGGGCGTTTCCGCACCACCGAACAGGGCGAGATGATTCGCTTCAAGTTCGGTCTACCGGATATCGCTGTACAGAATCTCAATCTCTACCTGGCGGCAGTACTGGAAGCCACGCTGCTGCCGCCACCTGCGCCGCAGGCCGCCTGGCGCACGATGATGGATCGCCTGGCCGAGGCAGGCGTCGCGGCTTACCGCGGTGTGGTGCGTGAGCATCCGCAGTTCGTTGAATACTTTCATCAGGCCACACCCGAGCAAGAATTGGGACGCCTGCCGCTGGGGAGTCGACCAGCCAAGCGGCGCGCCGGTGGCGTGGAAAGTTTACGGGCGATCCCCTGGATTTTCGCCTGGACGCAAACTCGCCTGATGCTCCCGGCCTGGTTAGGTTGGGAGCGTGCCTTGGGCCAGGTGCTGGCCGCTGGTGAGGGTGATCTGTTGCGGCAAATGCGTGAGCAATGGCCGTTTTTCCGAACCCGCATCGATATGCTGGAAATGGTGCTGGCCAAGGCTGATGTGGCCATTGCCGAGTTGTACGACCGGCGCTTGGTCGAGGCGGCACTGCAACCACTCGGTGCGCAACTACGCGACCTATTGTCGCAGGCATGCGCCAGCGTGCTGGAGGTGACTGGCCAGCGGCAGTTGCTCGCGCACAACGCAGAGACGCTGCAGTCGATCAGCGTGCGCAACACCTATCTTGATCCGTTGCACCTGCTGCAGGCGGAGTTGCTGGCACGCTGTCGGCTGCGTGAGCAGGCGCCGGAGAGCCCTCTGGAACAAGCGCTGCTGGTCAGTGTGGCGGGTATCGCGGCAGGTTTGCGCAACACTGGTTGAGGGGGGGACGCAGACTTGGATCAGCTTTTCGATAAAGGTTGCATACGATTGGTGGGTGCGACTTTTGGCGGCTTGTGCAGCAGGGGGGCGCTGTGTATCTTGGGCAGCCTTTTGGCCGTTTCGGCAGCCATATACCAGTTAAAAGATTGGCCCCCGCGAGGGTGCTTCTAAAAGCCTAGCGATGGTGTTGCAGGCCCGTTTTTAGAAGTGCCCACGAGGCGAGTCCGACCGATAACTATACAAATCTTGAGGAGCACATCGATGCGCGTGATTCTGCTGGGGGCGCCCGGTGCCGGCAAAGGTACCCAGGCTCGTTACATCACCGAGAAATTCGGCATTCCGCAAATCTCCACGGGCGACATGCTGCGCGCAGCGGTCAAGGCTGGTACCGAGCTGGGCCTGAAAGCCAAGAGCGTGATGGACGCTGGCGGTCTGGTTTCTGATGATCTGATCATCAATCTGGTCAAGGAGCGCATCGCTCAGGCCGATTGCGCCAACGGCTTCCTGTTCGATGGCTTCCCGCGCACCATTCCGCAGGCCGAAGCTCTGCGTGACGCCGGTGTAGCACTGGATCACGTGGTGGAAATCGCTGTGGACGACGAGGAAATCGTCAAACGTCTGTCTGGTCGTCGCGTTCACCCGGCTTCGGGCCGCGTGTACCACACTGAATACAACCCGCCGAAAGAGGCTGGTAAGGACGACATCAGCGGTGAAGAGCTGGTGCAGCGCGAAGACGACAAGGAAGAAACCGTGCGTCATCGCCTGTCCGTCTACCACTCGCAGACCAAGCCGCTGGTGGACTTCTATCAGAAGCTTGCTGCAGAAACCGGCACGCCCCAGTACAGTCACATTCCGGGTGTCGGTAGCGTCGAGCAGATCACCGAAAAGACTCTGGCCGCACTGTCCTGAGTCGCTCAGGTAAATTCCGGCGTCCTGCTTAGCAGTTGGCGTTCCCTACAAAGGCCCTCTACGGGCCTTTGTCGTTTGTAGCGGCTAGATAGGTTCTGGTCGTTTGCGTGCATTAATCCGCTTTTGAGGTGCGCTAGCATCGGGCGGCTGTCTTCGGTTCACGCCATTGCTATGCACGTGAGGCGTGGGTCATCACCCAAGGAAAAGAGGACATTCAATGACCGAGAAAGCAGTACATCGCCGCACCTGGTTGGGGCTGGCTGTCGCCCTGTTGAGCATTCCTGCGGTGCAAGCGGCGGACAGTACGCCACCCAAGACCGATTGCGCGGTGTCGGAATTCACCATGGGGCTGCGTTTCCAGCAGCAGTCGGCGGAAATCCAGGCGCTGCAATTGCAGGCTTACAACATTGCCACGCTGAAGCTGGATCAGGCTGTGGCGGGCGCAAAGGATCCGTCGAAACTGGCCATCGTCACTGACCTCGATGAAACCGTGATCGACAACAGCGCCTTACTGGCGCGTGACCTGGCCAATTGTCACCAGTACGACGCCTGGGACACCTGGCTGCCCTGGGAGCGTGAAGGGACTCCGGCATTGATTCCCGGCGCCAAGCAGTTTCTCGAGCATGCCGACAAACTTGGCGTGACCATCCGCTATGTTTCCGATCGCGCCGACGAGCAGAAGAATTACACCCTGGCTACCTTGAGCAAGCTGGGTTTGCCACAGGTTTCCGAAGACAGCGTGCTGCTGCTTGGCCCTCCCAAGGTTGAGCGTCGCGCCATCGTTAGCGCCGATCATCAGATTGTCCTGCTACTCGGCGATACCTTGCACGACTTCGATGCACGCTTTCGCAAGACGCCACTCGATGCGCAGCGCAAGACGGTCGCAGAAGAGTCGAGCAAGTGGGGCGCGGAGTGGATCGTATTCCCCAATGCCAGCTATGGCACCTGGTCCAAAGCGCCGCTCAAGGGCTGGGACGCCAAAATGGAAATCCAGCCCTGGTAAAGGCCGGATAAGCCATCGGCATGGCTTGCGAGCTGTGCCGATTGTCCCTGCTGCGCCTGTCGCACTGGAAAAAAAAGTGCTGAGCCGGTCTAATGCCGGCTCTTTTTATTGCGCCGTACGAAGCCGATGACCACTCTCCTGGCCCTGGATACCGCCACCGAAGCCTGTTCCGTTGCCCTGCTGCATGATGGCCGTGTGCTCAGCCATTACGAAGTGGCGCCGCGTCTGCACGCGCAGCGTCTGCTGCCGATGATTGAACAGATACTCGGTGATGCCGGAGTTACTGCAGCAACGCTCGATGCCATCGCTTTCGGGCGCGGGCCGGGCGCTTTCACCGGTGTGCGGATCGCCATTGGTGTGGTGCAGGGGTTGGCGTTTGCCCTCGATCGGCCGGTGTTGCCCATTTCCAACCTGGCGGTGCTGGCGCAACGCGCACTGCGTGAGCAGGGTGCTCAGCAGGTAGCTGCTGCCATTGATGCGCGTATGGATGAAGTGTACTGGGGTTGCTATCGCGAAGCGTCTGGCGAGATGCGTTTGCTGGGGGTGGAGGCCGTGTTGCCGCCAGAGCAGGCCGATGCTCCACGTGGCGCCGAAGGTAACTGGTTCGGCGCCGGTACCGGCTGGGGCACCCATGCTGCGCGTATCGCCCTCAAGCCGCGCGCGGTGGCCGGTGAGCTGCTGCCTCATGCCGAAGATTTACTGAGTCTGGCGCGTTTCGCCTGGGCGCGGGGGGAGGCGCTGGCGGCTGATCAGGCGCAGCCGGTGTACCTGCGTGATCAGGTCGCGACGCCCAAGGCGCCGAGATGACAGTTCAGCGCTCTGGCTGGGCATCCTATCCGCCGATGTTTGCCAAGGCGCGCCAGCACCGCTACATTGCCAGCATCCTGTCTGCTTCTGTCGAGTTTCACGAGCCTCTTTAAATGCGTATCGACGGTTACCTACCCTCATATTCGCCGGATCGCGGCCCCCGCTCGGGGACGGCGGTTACGCCTTATCGCGAGGCGCAGCGAGAGGTCGAGGTCCGGCGTGAGCAGCCCACCGCTCCATCGAGCACTCAGGGCCTTGAGCAGCAACCGCAGATCCGTCGTGTGCAGGCCAGCAGCGCCAATAGTGATAGCTTGCCGGCGCGCACTCAGAATGCCAGCTACGCCCAGCCGCAACTGAGCAGCCGCAGCGCTCAGGCGCTCGCGAGCTATAGCACCACGGCCAGCTACGCCAGCGAATCCGATGCACAGGAAGTGCTCGGGCTCGATCTCTACGCCTGACGCCCTCCGGCGCGGCGCGCAATTTGATGACTTCAGCACTTCCCTATTACCTCGGTTGTCCGTCCTGGAGTGAGGCCGCCTGGCGCGCCACACTCTATCCGGCTGATACCAGGCCCAACGATTTCCTTACGCGTTACACCGAGATGTTCAATGCGGTGGAAGGCAATACCACCTTTTACGCATGGCCCAGTGAGCAGACAGTGGCGCGCTGGGCGCTGTCGATGCCTGCGCATTTTCGCTTCTGCGCCAAGCTGCCTCGTGATGTCAGCCACAGCGATGATCTGCGTCTGCAATTGGACGCTAGTGCCGCATTCCGCCAGTTATTAGCCCCGCTGGGTGGGCGAGTGGCGCCGTATTGGCTGCAGCTCCCGGCCAGTTTCGGGCCCTGGCGGTTGGGTGAGCTGGAGGCTTTTATCGAGCATTGGGGTGATACGCCGCTGGCCATCGAGGTACGTCATGACGCGTTCTTCGCCAAGGAGGAGGCTGAGCGCAGGCTCAATCGCCTGTTGCATGAGCGTGGCATCGAGCGCATCTGCCTGGATTCGCGGGCGCTATTCAGTTGCGCCTCACAGGAGCCTGCCGTGCTGCACGCGCAGGCCAAGAAACCGCGTTTGCCGACTCGGCCAACTGCCTTCAGCCAAAGCCCGCAGTTACGCTTCATCGGGCATCCTGAAGTGTTGGCCAATGATCCGTTCATGACGCCCTGGCTGGACAAGGTCGCGGGCTGGATTGAGCAGGGACTGCGGCCCTATGTATTTCTGCACACCTCGGACAATCGCTTGGCGCCCGAGCTGGCCCGGCGCTTTCATCTGCGTCTGTGCGAGCGTTTACCAGGATTGCCCGAACTGCCGCCTTTACCGGCTGAGCCTGAACTGGAGCAGTTGGGTCTGCTCTGAGAGGACATGAGCATGTTGACGAGGATTGTCGTGCGGGGCCAGCTACTGACGCTGCTGTTTGGCGCAGTGGTGCTTCTGGCGATCTGGCGTGGTTGGCTGGAGGTGGCGCCGCGCTTCAATCCGTGGGCGCCGCTGGATGTCCGTGAGGCGCCGAATCTGTTGACGGACTTCAAGCTGTGGCGTCTGCGTGATGATCGCAACTTGTGCGATCAAGCGCTGGCAACTTCCGGCATGCAGTTCACGCGCTTGGCTGACAGTACGCCGCAACCAGGTTGTCCGATCGAGAATGCGTTACGCATCCAAAGTGCCGGTGTGAGCCTGAGCAGCAGCTTTATGGCTACCTGCCCGCTGGCCGTGAGCTTTGCCCTGTTCGAGCGTCATGGTCTGCAACCGGCGGCGCTGGCCGTATTCGGTCAGCCGGTGGTGCGGCTTGAGCATGTCGGCAGTTTCGCCTGTCGCAACATCGCCGGTAGTCAGCGGCCCAGCCAGCATGCCTATGCCAATGCGCTGGATATCGTTGGCTTGCGTCTGCGCGACGGTCGGCTTATTAGCGTTTTGCACGATTGGTCTGGTGATAATGATGAGGCGCGCTTTCTGCGTCAGGTGCAGGCCGCCGCCTGCGAACATTTCAACCTGACACTGGGGCCGGATTACAACGCCGCCCATCGCGACCATTTCCACGTCGATATGGGGTTGTGGCGCATGTGTCGCTGAGGGGCTTGCGATCCGTAGGGCGGGTGCAACCCGCCACAGCGCCAATGGCGGGTTGGCACCCGCCCTACGCAACAAACCCTAGCGTTTGGCCAATAACAGGTCGGCGGCCTGGCCGCTGCGCCCGTCGGCGAATTGGAATTGACCCAGTTGCGCGATCTGGTCGTAAGCACCCAGGGCGATATTCACATCGCGGGCGCGCAGGTCGATGGCGCTGACGCCCGCTTCAGCGAGCGTTTGCAGATGCTGACCACCCCGTGCATCGAAACGCAGCAGACGCAGTTGGTCGAACAGATTGTCAGCAGCATCGATACGGCCATCGCCGTTGTCGTCGAAGCGCGCCAGTTCGGCGAAGCCATTGGCGGCGCCATGCTGGTCACCGAACAGTTCGCGGCCATCGTCGATACGCCCATTGCCATTGCGATCCAATGCCAGCAAGGCATCGTCACCGCTGGGGGCGCTGATAGAGTCCATGCGTCCATCGGCATCCAGATCGAAACGCACCGGGCGGCTCAGCCCGCTGGTGGCAAAGCCGTTGCCGGCCAGATCCAGCACCAGTGGATCCACCTGCTGAGGTGTCACTGTGGCTGTCACGCTGAGCTCCAGGCTGCGCTGTTCGACCACGGCCTGGCTGAGCGCCGCTGCGCTGATGGAGACGGCGGGCGGTTCCGGCGTCTGGCCGAGTTCGCGGGTGAGGTCGCTTGGTGTGGGCTGATCCTCGATCCCCAGGGTGCGGCGCAGAATCTGATAGTCGACCGATTCGCGCGTGGCGCGGTCGAGCTCATCGTCCGAGGGGCGCAGTCGGGCCGATGCGCTGCTTGCACGTGGAGCGGAGAGTGCGTCGAACATGAGCGAACTCAATGCGGCTGTTGGTGGCCGGGTCTGGCAGAATGCCGCTTCTTTTATGTCGGCCATATGGCCGGTGCTTTGAGTGATTTTTGTGCAGAATGAGCCAATGACCGACGAGCGGCACAACGCCAGCATCCACATCCAAGCCTTACATCCCCAATACGCCGAAGCAGCCTGCCAATGGGCTGCGCGCCTTGGCTTGGCGCTGGAGGGCGACAGCGACTACGCCCTGCAAGTCGGCGAGCACGGCTTGCAACTGGTCGAGTTGGGCGATAAAGCGCCGGGACCGGTGCGGGTGGATTTCATCGAGGGTGCAGCAGCGCATCGACGCCAGTTCGGTGGCGGCAGCGGGCAGATGATTGCCAAGGCTGTGGGGGTGCAATCGGGTATTCGCCCAAGGATTCTCGATGCCACGGCAGGTCTGGGGCGTGATGCTTTCGTGTTGGCCAGCTTGGGCTGTGAGATGACGCTGATCGAGCGCCAGCCTTTGGTTGCAGCGTTATTGGAAGACGGTTTGCAGCGTGCGGCGCAGGATCTGGATGTCGCGCCGATTGCTGCACGCATGCACCTGCTCAATGGTAATGCCATCGAGCTGATGCAGGGCTGGGCGGGCGAAGCGCCGCAGGTGATCTACCTTGATCCGATGTTCCCGCATCGGGATAAAAGTGCGCTGGTGAAGAAGGAAATGCGTCTGTTCCGCCCCTTTGTCGGTGACGATCTGGATGCACCTGCCTTGCTTGCGGCGGCATTGGCGCTGGCGAGTCACCGGGTAGTGGTCAAGCGCCCACGCAAGGCGCCAGCGATCGAGGGGCTCAAGCCAGGCTACGTGCTGGAGGGCAAGTCCAGCCGCTATGACATCTATCCGAAGAAGAAGCTGGAAGCCTGATTCTATGAGCTGCGCTCAGCGCCGCTATGGCTTGTAGGCCCGCAGGAACAGGTGCACTACATCGTGCACATGGTCGGTGGCGGCAGCGTCTTGCAGCGGAGCGCCGCAACCGATTAGCAAGCGGAAGTGCGCGCCGCCCTTGAGCAGGCAGAAGAAATGATCTGCCGCGCGCGCTGCATCATCGATTGCCAGCAGGCCGTGCTGTGCTGCCTTGCCCAGCAGCAGTTCCATTTCTTCCTGAATACGCTTGGGGCCTGCCTCATAGAAGAGCTGTGCCAGCTTCGATTCCTGGCTGGCCAGGTTGATCATCAGGCGGTGTATCTGCACCGACTCGCTGCTGTTGACCAGGGCGAGGAAGCCGTGACCAATATCGAGCAGTTGCTTTTCCAGTGGCACGTCATCGGCGAGTGCGAACAGCAGCTCGGGCAGTTGCTCTTCGCATTTGGCTTCGATTGCGGCGGAAAATAGTGTCACTTTGTCAGTGAAGTGGCTGTATACCGTGAGCTTGGAGACGCCTGCTTCGGCGGCGATGGCGTCCATGCTGCTTCCGTCATAGCCATGACGCATGAACAGGCATTTGGCCGCCTCCAGAATGGCGCGACGCTTGGCGGGATCCTTCGGTCGGCCAGGGCCGGAAGGCTGTAACAACTTATTGGGCATCAGCGGATTTTAATACTGGACTGGTGAGTTTGCTATTTCTACTATACCCGGCAGTACAAATATTCCAAACCTTCCTTGAAAGGTCGCCATCATGTCTCGCCGCGTTTTTCCGCTCGTTGCGTTTCTGGGATTCGCTTGTTTGCTCAGCGCCTGCAGCAATGACGAGCAAGCCGAACAATCGATTCGCCCTGCCATGGTGGTGCAGCCACAACCTGCCGCTGTATCGGTCGACAGTTACCCCGGTGAGGTTCGAGCACGGTTCGAGCCGGAGCTGGCGTTTCGCATTGGCGGTAAGGTGAGCAAGCGTCTGGTCGATGTAGGTGACCGAGTGAAGAAGGATCAGCCGTTGGCCCAGCTTGATCCGCAAGATGTGCGTTTGCAGCTTGATGCATCCAGGGCTCAAGTGGCCGCGGCTGAAGCCAATCTGCAGACCGTTCGCGCCGAGCGTGAGCGTTATAAGACGCTGCTGGCTCGCAACTTGGTCAGCCGTTCGCAATTCGATAACGTCGAAAACCAGTATCGCGCAGGCGAAGCCCGTTTGAATCAGGTCAAGGCCGAGTACGACGTGGCTCGTAATCAGACTGACTATGCTGTGCTACGGGCCTCGCAGGACGGTGTCATCGCGCGTCGTGCACTGGAGGTCGGGCAGGTGGTCGCGGCTGGCCAGGGCGTTTTCACACTGGCCGCCGATGGTGAGCGTGAGGTGCTGATCAGCTTGCCGGAACAGAATGTCGGGCGCTTGCAAGTGGGGCAGCCGGTCGAGGTCGAGTTGTGGTCGCAGCAGGGGCAGCGTTTTCCTGGGCGTATTCGTGAGATGGCGCCTGCGGCTGACTCGCAGTCACGCACCTTCGCTACGCGTGTGGCGTTCGTCGAGGGGCAGGTGCCCGCCGAGTTGGGACAGAGTGCGCGGGTGTTTATCGCCGAGGAAGGCAAGGTGCCGTTGGCCGTGCCGCTTTCGGCGCTGAGCGCCGAGCAGGGGCAGCCCTTCGTTTGGGTGGTGACGCCGCGTGAGCATAAGGTCGAGAGACGCCCGGTACGCGTCGGTGCTTATGGTGACAATCGGGTTCCGGTGCTCGAAGGCCTGAGTGCGTCTGACTGGGTGGTCGCCGCTGGCGTGCAGGTGTTGCGTGAGGGGCAGCAGGTGCGACCGGTGGATCGCGCCAATCGCAATGTCGAAATGGCCGTCAAGGAGTAAGCCGATGAGCTTCAACCTGTCTGCCTGGGCGTTGCGCCACCGTGAGATCGTGCTCTACATCATGCTGCTGTTGGCCATCGTTGGCGGCATTTCCTACACCAAACTGGGGCAGAGCGAGGATCCACCTTTTACCTTCAAGGCTATGGTGATCCGCACCAATTGGCCTGGCGCCAGTGCCGAGGAGGTGTCGCGCCAGGTTACCGAGCGCATCGAGAAGAAGCTGATGGAAACCGGCGAGTACGACCGGATCGTCAGTTTCTCCCGGCCAGGTGAGTCGCAGGTGACCTTTATGGCGCGCGACTCCATGCATAGCTCGGAGATCCCCGAGTTGTGGTACCAGATCCGCAAGAAGATCAGCGACATTCGCTACACCTTGCCGACAGGCATTCAGGGGCCGTTCTTCAATGATGAGTTCGGCACCACCTTCGGCAACATCTATGCGCTGACCGGTACGGGCTTTGACTACGCCGTGCTCAAGGATTATGCCGACCGCATCCAGTTGCAACTGCAGCGCGTCAAGGATGTGGGCAAGGTGGAGCTGGTTGGCCTGCAGGACGAGAAAATCTGGATCGAATTGTCCAACACCAAGCTGGCGACCCTTGGTTTGCCGCTTTCGGCGGTCCAGCAGGCACTGGAAGCGCAGAATGCGGTGGCGGCGGCCGGTTTTTTCGAAACCGACAGTGAGCGTGTGCAATTGCGCGTCACTGGCCGCTTCGAGTCGGTGGATGAGATCCGCAGTTTCCCCATCCGTGTGGGCGACCGTACTTTCCGCATCGCTGATGTGGCCGAGGTCAAACGCGGCTTCAACGATCCGCCCGCACCGCGCATGCGCTTTATGGGGGAGGATGCCATCGGCATCGCAGTGTCGATGAAAGATGGTGGCGATATTCTCGTGCTGGGCAAGGCCCTGGAAGATGAGTTCGCGCGTTTGCAGCAAACGCTGCCGTTAGGCATGGAGCTGCGCAAGGTCTCTGACCAGCCTGCGGCGGTGAAAACGGGGGTAGGTGAGTTCGTCAAAGTGCTGGTGGAAGCGCTGACCATCGTGTTGCTGGTTAGCTTCTTCTCCCTTGGCCTGCGCACCGGGTTGGTGGTGGCGCTGGTCATCCCGCTGGTGTTAGCCATGACCTTTGCGGCCATGTATTACCTGGGTATTGGTCTGCACAAGATTTCCCTGGGCGCACTGGTATTGGGGCTAGGCCTGCTGGTGGATGATGCGATCATCGCTGTGGAGATGATGGCGATTAAAATGGAGCAGGGCTATGACCGCCTCAAGGCGGCCAGCTTCGCCTGGAGCAGCACGGCCTTCCCAATGCTTACTGGCACCCTGATCACGGCGGCGGGTTTTCTGCCCATCGCCACGGCGCAATCAGGCACCGGCGAGTACACCCGCTCAATCTTCCAGGTGGTGGTGATTTCGCTGCTGGCGTCATGGATCGCGGCGGTGATGTTCGTGCCCTATTTGGGCGACAAGCTGCTGCCTGACCTGGCCAAACTGCATGCAGCCAAGCACGGCGGTGATGGCGCACATGACCCTTACGCCACACCGTTCTATCGGCGTGTGCGTGGTCTGGTGGAGTGGTGCGTGCGGCGGCGCAAGACGGTGATCGTGCTGACCCTGGGGCTGTTCGTTGCGTCGATTCTGCTGTTTCGCTTTGTGCCGCAGCAGTTCTTCCCGGCCTCCGGGCGTTTGGAGTTGATGGTCGACATCAAGCTGGAGGAGGGCGCTTCGTTGTTGGCCACCGAGGCTGAGGTCAAGCGTCTGGAGGAGATGCTCAAGGCGCAGACGGGTATCGACAACTACGTGTCATACGTTGGCACCGGCTCGCCGCGTTTCTATCTGCCGCTGGATCAACAGCTCCCGGCAGCCAGCTTTGCCCAATTCGTCGTGCTGGCCAGCAATATTGAAGAGCGTGAGCGGCTGCGCAGTTGGTTGATTGAGGTGATGCGTGAGGAGTTTCCGACGTTGCGCAGCCGCGTAAGCCGTTTGGAAAATGGGCCGCCGGTGGGCTATCCGGTGCAGTTTCGCGTCAGTGGCGAACATATCGATGAGGTGCGCGCGCTGGCCCGCAAGGTGGCGGACAAGGTGCGCGAGAATCCGCATGTGGTGAACGTGCATCTAGATTGGGAGGAGCCGAGCAAGGTGGTCATCCTCAATGTCGACCAGGATCGCGCGCGCGCACTCGGCGTCAATACCGCCGATCTGTCGCGCTTCCTGCAGGGCTCGCTGTCGGGTTCCAGTGTCAGCCAGTACCGTGAGGACAACGAACTGATCGAGATTCTCCAGCGTGGTACGCCGCAAGAGCGTAAGGCACTGAGCCAGTTGCCAAGCCTGGCGGTGCCTACCGACAGTGGCCGCAGTGTGGCGTTGTCGCAGGTCGCGACGCTGGAATACGGTTTCGAGGAAGGCATCATCTGGCATCGCAACCGGCTGCCTACCGTAACGGTGCGCGCCGATGTTTATGGCAAGGAGCAGCCCGCCAGCCTGGTGATGCAAATATCGCCGACGCTGAACCCGATTCGTGCCGAGCTACCCAGTGGCTACCTGCTGGAAGTGGGCGGCACTGTGGAAGACTCCGCGCGCGGGCAAAAGTCGGTCAATGCCGGCATGCCATTGTTCGTTGTGGTGGTGTTGACCCTGTTGATGTTGCAATTGCGCAGCTTCTCGCGTTCGGCCATGGTTTTCCTCACGGCGCCGTTGGGGTTGATTGGTGTGACTTTGTTCCTGCTGATCTTCCGCCAGCCATTCGGCTTCGTCGCCATGCTCGGTACTATCGCCTTGGCCGGGATGATCATGCGCAACTCGGTGATTCTGGTCGATCAGATCGAGCAGGACATCAGCCACGGTATGGACCGTTGGCACGCCATCATCGAAGCAACGGTGCGGCGCTTCCGGCCTATCGTGCTGACCGCTCTGGCCGCTGTTCTGGCGATGATCCCGCTGTCGCGTAGCGTGTTCTTCGGGCCGATGGCAGTGGCCATCATGGGCGGCCTGATCGTCGCGACGGCGCTGACCCTGCTGTTCCTGCCTGCGCTGTATGCGGCTTGGTTCCGGGTCAAGGAAAGCGAAGCGCATTGAGTGCCAGGGGCTTCAGGGTTGGCGTCCGACGGCGTTGCGCTTGCAGCCCTTTCCGTTGCCCGAGCGGCTTGCGGCAATAAAAAAACGGGAGCCAATGGCTCCCGTTTTGCGTGTTACGAGTGAGGCTTATTCGTCCATCTGCGATTGCAGGTAGTTCTGCAGGCCGACAGCTTCGATCAGGCTAAGTTGGGTTTCCAGCCAGTCGATGTGTTCTTCCTCGGACGTCAGAATGTCTTCCAGCAGTTCGCGGCTGGCGTAGTCGCCGGTGCTTTCGCAATAAGCGATAGCGGCTTTGAGATCAGCGTGTGCCTTGTGCTCGATCTTCAGGTCGCACTCAAGCATTTCCTTGGTGTTTTCACCAATCAGGATCTTGCCCAAGTCCTGCAGATTGGGGATGCCTTCGAGGAAGAGGATACGCTTGATCAGCTTATCGGCATGCTTCATCTCGTCGATGGACTCGTGATACTCGTGCTCGCCGAGTTTCTTCAGGCCCCAATCTTCGTACATGCGTGCATGCAGGAAGTACTGGTTGATCGCGACCAGCTCGTTACCAAGGATCTTGTTCAGGTGTTGGATAACTTTCTTGTCGCCTTTCATGGTCGCTCCTGCTGCAGTTGTCGATTGGCTTTCAAGGCTGGATTTTCAACTTCGTTTTATCGGCTGTCAAACCTAAGTAATTGAAAGATAAGTAAAAATAAAACTGAATAAGAATGTTTAGATTCCGCATCGAGGCGGCAAGTAATTGAATTCAAATAACAAAAATTTGGCGTGGGATAGTTTTGCTTGGCGATAACGCTCAATAACGGCAAAAATAATTTTTGCACGGTGATAAAAGTCCCGACGGCAGACCGTGTGAAAACGTAGCGAGCGAAGCTCAGGCAAGACGCAACGACCAGCGGGAGAACAGCCCGTGGTCGGACCGAAGGGGGAGCGCCTGCGAAGCAAAAAACTCATCTACAGCGCAGTTTATGTGCTGTAAATGAGTATCTTGATCGGGCTCGTTAACGCAGCATGGCCGAGCGCAGTCGTGTCATAGCGTCTGCTGAGGGGCCTAGGTGGATCAGGCCGCGACGGCGGATGCGTGATGCTGTTGCAGGTATTGCTGCAGGCGTTTTTGCTGGCTGGCGCTCATGAACAGGCCTAGTTTGCTGCGCCGCCAGAGGATGTCGCTACTGCTGCGGGCCCACTCTTCACGATAGAGATAGTCCACTTCAAGGGCGTACAAGCCTGCGCCGAGATGTTCGCCGAGATCTGCCAGGTTGTTCACGCCGTCGAGCAAGCGCCAGACCCGGCTGCCGTAACTCGTTGCCCAGCGTTGGGCCAGGCTGTTTGGCAACCAACCGAAGCGTTGGCACAGCGCCTCGCTCAGGTGGGGCACGTCCTGCATCTGCTCGCCGCCGGGCAGGGTGGCATTGGCTGTCCAGCTACCCCCCATGTGCGCAAAACTGGGCTGCAGCAGCTTCATCGCTGATTCCGCCAGTTTGCGGTAGGTGGTGAGCTTACCGCCAAAGACGGATAGCAGCGGTGCTTCACCAGGCGCGCCGGCCAGCGACAGGGTGTAGTCGCGGGTGATCGCCGAAGGCTCGTCGGATTCGTCGTCGCACAGCGGGCGCACGCCTGCGAAGCTGTGCAGCACATCGTCATGCACGAGCTGTTTGCGGAAGTGGTCGTTGACCACTTTGAGCAAGTAGTCGGTTTCCTCGGCGGTGATGGTGACCTTGGCAGGGTCGCCCTGATACTCACGATCAGTGGTGCCGATCAGCGTGAAACGCTCCAGATAGGGAATGGCGAAGACAATGCGGCGATCCTCGTTCTGCAGGATATAGGCCTGTTCGCCATCGTAGAGCTTGGGCACCACGATATGGCTGCCTTGGATCAGGCGAATGCCGTAGGGCGAGGGCTGTTTCAGATCCTCGCGTAGCAAGTGGGCGACCCAGGGGCCAGCAGCATTGACCAGCCCGCGAGCGCGGATCGAGAACAGGCTACCGTCGGCGTGCTCCAGATGGATATGCCATAGACCCTTGCTGCGCCTGGCGCTGACGCAGCGGGTGCGCGGGTGAATGTGTGCGCCTTTCTCGCGGGCGGCCATGGCATTGAGTACGACCAGGCGAGCATCATCCACCCAGCAGTCGGAATATTCGAAACCGCGGGTGATTTCCGGTTTCAGCGGGCTGCCTGCAGCAAAACGCAGGCCGCGCGAGGCGGGCAGGCGCTCACGTTTACCCAGGTGATCGTAAAGGAACAGGCCGGCGCGAATCATCCAGGCCGGGCGCAAGTGCGGACGGTGCGGCAGAACGAAACGCATCGGCTTGACGATATGCGGCGCCTTGGCCAGGAGCACCTCGCGCTCAGCCAGCGCTTCACGCACCAGGCGAAACTCGTGGTGCTCCAGATAGCGCAGACCACCGTGGATCAGTTTGCTGCTGGCCGAGGAGGTATGGCTGGCCAAATCGTCTTTTTCGCAAAGGAACACTGACAAGCCGCGCCCTGCTGCATCGGCAGCGATTCCCACACCATTGATACCGCCGCCGACGACGGCAAGGTCATAGACTTCTGCAACTGGGCTGGCGAGATGATCGTGGGGCATGACGGAGCGCTCGGTTGTTGGATTCGAATGTTTAAATGTTCACTTTCGAAAATATGCTAGACGAAGATGCGCGATTACGCCAGCCGAGCGCGCGTTTGCACGCCAAGCGGTAATGAGCGATCAGGTGTGCGGTAGGGCGACTCAACGCGTCGGCGGGTCAATGGCAGGCCCGCCCTTGGGTAGATGCCGAACCTACATCAATCAGACGAGGTCGAGCTGAACCTTGTTGGCGCGCAGCAGGCGTTGCACCGTGCTGGGCGGTTGGTTATCGGTGAAGACCCGATTGACCAGAGCAAGCGAGCCCAAACGTACTACGGCGTTGCGCCCGAACTTGCTGGAGTCGGCAGCCAGAAAAACCTGGCGCGCGTTCTCGATGATGGCCTGCGATACGCGCACTTCCTGATAGTCGAAATCGAGCAGGCTGCCATCTTCGTCGATGCCGCTAATGCCGACGATGGCGTAGTCGACCTTGAATTGTTGAATGAAATCCACCGCGGCCTGACCGACGATGCCGCCGTCGGCGCGCACAGTGCCACCGGCCACCAGTACTTCGAAGTCTGCTTTGGCACTGAGTTGGGCGGCGACGTGCAGGTTGTTGGTGATGATCTTCAGGCCCTTGTGGTTCTGCAGTTCGCGGGCGATGGCCTCGGTTGTGGTGCCGATGTTGATAAACAGTGACGCGTGATCCGGGATCTGCGCGGCTACGGCTTCGGCTATGCGCTGCTTTTCCTCGCGCATTTGCCCGGCGCGCATGCCATAGGCGGTGTTCTGAATGCTCGAGGCTTCGCAGGCCGCGCCACCATGGGTGCGGCGCAACAGACCGTACTCGGCCAACTGGTTGATGTCGCGGCGGATGGTCTGCGGTGTGACGGCAAAGGCCTGGGCTAGTTCGTCGATGCTGACATAGCCACGCTCGCGGGCGAGGTTGAGGATGTCGTGCTGGCGGGGAGCGAGGTTCATGGGCGCTTCCTGTGAAGGTGCCACATTATAGGGTGTAGCGATGGAGGTTTTCTGCCTGCTACTGTAAGACATCTTTCCTCACGTTTTCACATTCGAACATGACGCCTGCAATCGATTTGCTGAAGAAGGCCAAGGCCGAGCACCGTGTGCACAGCTACCAGCATGACCCTAAGGCGCCGTCTTACGGCTTGGAGGCGGCGGAAAAACTCGGCCTGGCGCCGGAAAGGGTATTCAAGACGCTTCTGGCAGCCACCGAGAAAGGCGAGTTGCTGGTGGCTGTAGTGCCCGTGGCTGGCAGCCTTGATCTCAAGGCGTTGGCCAGCGCGGCAGGAGCGAAGAAGGTGGACATGGCCGATCCTGTGGCCGCGCAGCGGGCCACGGGGTATCTGGTCGGCGGTATCAGCCCGCTGGGGCAGAAGAAGCGCCTGCGTACGTTTATCGACGAGTCGGCTCGTCAGCACCCCACCATTCATGTCAGTGGTGGGCGTCGTGGCCTGGAGCTGGAGTTGGCCGCCGAGACGCTGGCGCAGCATACGCAGGGGCACTTTGCAGCCATCGGTAAGCACTAATGCACGGCTTATATTGCGTCTGAGTGATCCATTTACAGGCAAAGCGACGAACATTGCCGATAACAACAAGGAACTGCCATGTCTCACTACCTGTTAGCCATCGATCAAGGCACCACCAGCTCGCGCGCGATTCTGTTCGATGATGAAGGTCGGCCTGTAGCCCGTGCGCAGCAGGAGTTCCGCCAGTTCTTTCCGCAAGATGGTTGGGTCGAGCACGATGCTGAGGAAATCTGGTCGTCCACGCTTGAGGTGTGCCGCAGCACTATTGCCAGCAGTGGTCTGGGCAGTGAGGCGATTGCCGCCATTGGTATCACCAATCAGCGTGAAACCACCCTGGTTTGGGATGCCAGCACCGGCGAGGCCATTCATCCTGCCATCGTCTGGCAGGATCGGCGTACTGCCGATTATTGCGCCCAGCTCAAGGCCGATGGCCAAGAAGCGGACGTCACGGCGCGCACGGGCTTGCTGATCGACCCTTATTTTTCCGCCACTAAGTTGCGCTGGGTTCTCGAGAACGTGCCCGGTGCGCGCCAGCGGGCTGAGCGCGGCGAGTTGCGCTTTGGCACCGTTGACAGCTTCCTGCTCTGGCGCCTGACCGGTGGCAAGGTGCACCGCACCGATGCCAGCAATGCCTCGCGTACGCTGATGTTCAACATCCACACCCAGCAGTGGGACGAGACGCTGCTGGCGTTGTTCGACATCCCCGCCAGCCTGCTGCCTGAGGTGCTCGATTGCGCTGCCGAGTTCGGTCATACCGAGACAGAACTGCTCGGCTCGTCCATTCCCGTGTTGGGCATGGCAGGTGATCAGCAGGCGGCGTTGATCGGCCAGGCCTGCTTCCAGCCGGGCATGGTCAAGAGCACCTATGGCACCGGCTGCTTCATGATCCAGAACACCGGCAGCGAGGCGGTACACTCGAAAAATCGTCTGCTGACCACGGTGGGCTACCGTCTGGGTGGCAAGGTCACCTACGCCGTGGAGGGCAGCATCTTCGTGGCCGGGGCTGCGGTGCAGTGGTTGCGCGACGGTATCAAGCTGATCAGCCACGCCCGTGACAGTGAAGCGTTGGCTGAACAGACCGGCCAAGCCTGTGGCGTTTATTTGGTGCCAGCCTTCACCGGTTTGGGCGCGCCTTATTGGGACCCGAAGGCGCGCGGGGCGATCTTCGGCCTGACCCGCGATACCGGAATCAAGGAGATCGTCACTGCGGGGTTGCAGTCGGTGTGCTATCAGACGCGCGATCTGCTCGAAGCCATGCGCCAGGATGGCGCCGCTGCGCCCAGTGCGCTGCGGGTCGACGGCGGTATGGTGGAGAACAACTGGGTCATGCAGTTTCTCGCCGACATCCTCGGCGTCAGTGTCGAGCGCCCGGAGGTCACCGAGACCACGGCGCTTGGCGCGGCCTATTTGGCGGGCTTGCAGCTAGGCTTGTATGCCGACCTCGATGCCATTGCCCAGCACTGGCATCGTCAACAGCGTTTCGAGCCGAAAATGGATGAAGTGAGTCGGGCACGGCTGTATGACGGCTGGCTTGACGCCGTGCAGCGCGTGCGCAGCGAAAGTTGAGACGCTAACTGTTTAGCGCTAGCTGTGTCTGTTTAGGCGCCAGCCTAGGCCTCATGCTAGAGCTTTTTCGCTTGTCAGGATGTGTACTATGCCGCTGCCGTTTCATCAGATTGATGCTTTTTCCGCTCAGCCTTTCGCCGGTAATCCGGCGATGGTGTACCGCCTCGATACCTGGCTCGACGATACCCTGATGCAGCGTATCGCCGCTGAGCACAATCTGGCGGAAACCGCTTTTGTGGTGAGGGAGGGGGGAGTCTGGCATATCCGCTGGTTCACTCCTGACAGCGAGGTACCGCTGTGTGGTCATGCCACGCTGGCCGCCGCCAAGGTGCTGTTCGATCTGTACCACGAGGTTGGCGAGGTTTTGGATTTCACCTGTCTGTCCGGGCCTTTACGGGTGACTCGTCAGGGCGAGCGGTTGGAGCTGGATTTCCCCGTGCGCCCGACTGCGCCGGTGACGTCTGCCTTACGCGCCGATGTCGAGGCCGCGCTGGGGCAGACGACGCGCGAGGTTCGCGCACTGCTCAATGACGATGGCAGCGTGCAGGAGCTAATGGCGGTGCTAGGCAGCGAAGCCGATGTGCGAGCCTACGTGCCGAGCCTGCTGGCGCTGGCAGCCCTGCCGGGGCTGGGTGTGCTGATCACTGCACCAGGGCGGCAGCATGACTTCGTCTCGCGCTATTTCGCTCCGGCCATTGGTATCAACGAAGATCCGGTCACCGGCTCGACACACTGCATGCTGGTGCCTTATTGGGCTGAGCAACTGGGGCGTGAGCGTTTCAGTGCGTTTCAGTGCTCGGCGCGTGGCGGCGAGTTGTACTGCAGTTTGCAGGGCGAGCGGGTGAAGATAGCCGGGTATGCTCGGCATGTGACCAGTGGGCAGTTGTTCGTTTGAGCCTCAGTCGCTGCTGACTCGGCGCACGCCGCTCGATTCGCCCAGGCTGATTTGTGCGGCGACACTGCCCTGGGCCGGGAAGGCGACCAGATGATCGGCGGCGATGCGGATGCCCACTTCGTCGCCCGGCAGGTGGTCGGCGTGGCTGGGGAAGATTGACTCCAACTGAGTGCCCGTGGGCAGTTGCAGGCGATAAAGGGTAGCCGCGCCGAGGAAGGTTTTGCCGACGATGCGTGCTTTCAGGGCGCTGCTTTCATCCGCCACGATGTCGTCCGGGCGTAGCAGCACATCCACGGCGCTACCCTGCGCCCAGGTGTAGGCGCGGTTGCCGCGGATCTCACCCAGCTCGGTTTGTACCGTGTCCGGGCTGCGTAGTTGGCCGCGAATGAAATAACCCTGGCCGATGAAGCTGGCGACAAAAGGCGTTAGCGGTTCGTGGTAGAGGTTGAACGGTGTATCCCATTGCTCCAGATGGCCACTTTTGAATACGCCGACATGATCGCTGACGGCGAAGGCTTCTTCCTGATCATGGGTGACCAGAATGGCGCTGGTGCCGCGCGCTTTGAGAATCTCGCGCACCTCATGGCTAAGGCGCCTGCGCAGTTCACCATCGAGGTTGGAAAAGGGCTCGTCGAGCAGCAACAGTTGCGGTGAGGGGGCCAGTGCGCGAGCCAGGGCGACGCGCTGCTGCTGGCCACCGGAGAGTTCGTGCGGGTAGCGTTTGGCCAGGTGGCCCAGCTTGACCAACTCCAGCAGATCCTGGGTGATGCGCTCGGCGTCCTGCTGTTGACGAATGCCGAAGGCGACATTCTGTGCCACGTTCAGGTGCGGGAACAGGGCATAGTCCTGAAACACCATGCCAATGCGGCGCTTTTCCGGGGCCAGGGTGAAGCCAGGGCGGGAAATGACCTCGCCTGCCAACTCAATCTCGCCGGTCAGAATGGGTTCGAAACCAGCGATGGCGCGCAGGGTGGTGGTCTTGCCGCATCCCGATGGGCCCAGTAGGCAGCCGATATCGCCTGCTTTGAGGTGTAGGTCGAGCGCCTGTACCACTTTGTGCGTGTGGTAGCCGCAGCTCAGCCCGCGTAGCTGCAGCACAGTGCTCATGCGTGGTGGTATGCCGGTTCGACCAGCAGTTCCAGCAGCGCTTTCTGCGCGTGCAGGCGGTTCTCGGCCTGATCCCAGGCAACCGAGCGTGGATCATCAAGCAAGTCGACACTGATTTCCTCGCCACGGTGAGCTGGCAAGCAGTGCATGAACAGCACGTTCTCGGCTGCGAGATCGAGCAGTTGCGGGGTGACCTGGAATGGGCGGAACAACGCCATGCGCTGCTCGGCTTCGTCTTCCTGGCCCATGGAGGCCCACACATCGGTGCTGACCAGATGGGCGCCTGCCACGGCCTCGCGCGGGTCGCGCACGACCTGCACACGCTCACCGGCCAGGGCGAGGAAGCGTGCGTCCGGCTCGTAGCCTACTGGGCAGGCAACCCTCAGTTGGAAGTCGAACTGGATTGCCGCTTCGATGTAGGAGTTGCACATGTTGTTGCCATCACCGATCCAGGCCACGGTCTTGCCCGCAATGCTGCCGCGATGCTCAAGGAAGGTCTGCATGTCGGCCAGTAACTGGCAGGGGTGCAAATCATCGGACAGGCCGTTGATCACTGGCACCTTCGACTTGGCCGCGAACTCGGTGAGGTTGCTGTGAGCGAAGGTGCGGATCATCACCGCGTCGAGCATGCTCGACATGACGATGGCGGCGTCGCCGATTGGCTCGCCACGGCCCAGTTGCGTGTCACGCGGGGAGAGGAAGATGGCCTGGCCGCCGAGCTGGATCATGCCGGCCTCGAAGGACAGGCGAGTACGGGTCGAGGCCTTCTCGAAGATCATGCCCAGCACGCGATTCTTCAGCGGCTCGAAGAGTACGCCGCGATTGCGTAGATCCTTCAGCTCGACGGCTCGGCGGATTAGTCCCACCAGTTCGTCCGGTGTGTAATCCATCATCGAGAGAAAGTGTCTGACGCTCATCGTTAACTACCTATATGACTACAGTTCGCAAGTTTGGGCCTTCGGCGTAACCGCTGAAAACGGCGAAACTTGCGGCAAGAGGCCGCAGGATGCGACGAAACAGGGGGAGGCGCGATCTTATAAGGAAATGACGAGACGGCGCAAATTGCCGCCCCATAACCGACAAATTCCTGTTTTGTAAGCCTTTTCCCAAAGGCGCGTGCGAGATGTCACAAAACTGACATTCTCGCTTGCACCGCTCTAGCACGCGCTTCTAGGATTGCGCCGCCTTTCCAAGGCAATGCATTGCCCCCGTAATGGGGTACCCATGGAAAAATTGTGCAAAGGAGTTTTGCATGAAACACGTAGCCTACGCCGCAGCCTTCTCCGCTCTCGCCCTGCTGACTGGCTGTGCCAGCCAGAACGTTAGCCAACCCACTCTGCCCCTGGGCGGTGGTGTGGAAACTAACCTGAAGGCAGACGTCAAGGTCGGCGAATCCATCTCCGGTCAATCCTCTGTGAACATCCTGTTCGGTGTTCTGAAGCTGGGTGGCGACACTCAGTTCGCCGACGGCGTGACCTACGGTGGTGGCGAGGGTGGTTTCGCGCTGGGTCTGGATCCGGTCGCTTCCGCCAAGTCCGCAGCTGCTTACAAGGCAGTCAAGGCCTCGGGTGCTGACGTAATCGTCGCCCCGCGTTACGAAGTGAACGTTCAGGATTACTTCGTATTCAAGACCGTTAACGTCAGCGTTACCGGCAAGAAAGGCACCGTTACCTCCATCCGTTGATCGGATCGGTAATTGCCTGAATCGGCAGGCTTGATGCCTGCCGATTCATAAGACGAACGCTGCTGGCGTCGTCGTCCAGCCCGGCCCATAGTTCCAGACCTGCGACCTGATCGGTCGTCTCGGATCAGAACAAGAGGCCAGGCCATGAGCAAGTCCCACCATTACCGTGCATGCCACTTATGCGAAGCCATCTGCGGCCTGGCCATCGAAACCGAAAGCCAGCCTGACGGCAGCACGCAGATTCGCTCGATCAAGGGCGATCCCCAGGACAGTTTCAGCCGTGGTCATATCTGCCCCAAGGCTGTGGCCCTGCAAGACATCCAGAACGACCCCGACCGTATCCGCCAGCCCATGCGCCGCATTGGCGAGCAATGGCAGGCCATCACCTGGGATGAGGCGTTTGAGCTGGTTGCCGAGCGCCTGAGTGCGATCCAGACCGAGCACGGCAAGAACGCCGTGGCTGTCTATCAGGGCAACCCCAGCGTGCACAACTATGGGCTGATGACCCACAGCAACTACTTCCTTGGGTTGTTGAAAACGCGCAGTCGCTTCTCCGCCACTTCGGTGGACCAGTTGCCCCATCACCTGACCAGCTACCTGATGTACGGCCATGGTCTGTTGATCCCGATTCCTGACATCGACCACACCGACTTCATGCTGATCCTTGGCGGCAACCCGCTGGCGTCCAACGGCAGCATCATGACCGTGCCGGATGTAGAGAAGCGCCTGAAGGCCATCCAGGCTCGCGGTGGCAAAGTGGTGGTGGTCGACCCGCGGCGCAGTGAAACGGCCGCCATTGCCGACCAGCATCTGTTCGTGCGGCCCGGCAGTGACGCTGCGCTGCTGCTGGGCATGCTCAATACTCTGTTCGAAGAAGGCCTGACGCGTGACAGCCATCTACCGGTGGAAGGGCTGGAGCAGGTGCGTACTGCAGTCGCTGGCTTCCACGCTGAGGCGATGAGTGCGCGCTGTGGTGTGCCTACCGAGCATATCCGCCAACTGGCGCGAGACTTCGCTACCGCCGACAAGGCGGTTGCCTACGGGCGCATGGGGGTTTCCACCCAGGCCTTTGGCACCTTGTGTCAGTGGCTGCTGCAGATCATCAACCTGGTGACTGGCAACCTCGACCGCGCCGGCGGTGTGCTCTGCACTTCACCGGCAGTGGATCTGGTCGCCAGCACCTCGGGTGGACATTTCAACCGCTGGCAGAGCCGCGTCTCCGGCCTGCCGGAATATGGCGGTGAGCTGCCAGTCTCGGCGCTGGCCGAAGAGATGTTGACGCCCGGCGAAGGGCAGATTCGTGCGCTGGTGACGGTGGCCGGCAATCCGGTGTTGTCCACGCCTAACGGCCGCCAACTGGAGCAGGCGCTCGATGGCTTGGATTTCATGCTGGCGGTGGATTTCTATATCAACGAAACCACGCGTTATGCCGATCTGATCCTGCCGCCGACCGCGCCGCTGGAGCATGACCACTACGACACCACCTTCAATGTGTTCGCCGTACGCAACGTCACTCGCTTCAATGAGGCGGTGCTAGATAAGCCAACCGGTGCACTGCACGACTGGGAAATCTTCGTTGGCCTGGCCAAGGCGTTCGCGGCGCGTAACAAGCTCGAACTGAAACCGACCATGGCGCCGCAGCAGATGATCGACGCGGGCCTACGCTTTGGCCCCTATGGCGATCGCAGCGAGCACAAGCTGAGTTTGGCCACGCTGCGCGAGCATCCACACGGGCTCGACCTGGGGCCACTGCAGCCAAACTTGGTCGCACGGCTGAAAACTTCGAACCAGATGGTGCAGGCCGCACCCGAGCTGTTGTTGGCGGATCTGGCGCGTTTTGCTGAACAGGAGCTGCCGAGCGACAGTGAGCTGCTGCTGATCGGCCGCCGCCATGTGCGCAGCAACAACTCCTGGATGCACAACTATCATCGATTGGTGAAGGGCAAGCCGCGCCATCAGTTGCTGATGAACCCGGCGGATCTGGCCAGCCGTGGCCTGAGCGATGGTCAGCGTGTGCAGGTGCGTTCGCGCGTTGGCAGCATCGAGGTAGAGGTGGCGGCCAGTGATGAGGTGATGGTCGGTGTGGTCAGCCTGCCGCATGGCTGGGGGCATGCGCGTCCTGGCGTGCAGATGGATATTGCGCGTGCTCAGCCCGGCGTCAGTGCGAATGATCTGACCGACGAGCGCCTGCTCGATGTGCTGTCTGGCAATGCGGTGCTAAATGGCGTGCCGGTAGACGTGGTGGCTGCCTGATTTGGGGGCGTATTAAGGCAAGGTGGCGACGGCAATGCCGAGCATTGCGCTCAGCTTTTCGCTACAATCGCGCCACCGTGCCGGCCGAGTGGCCGGGAAGTCTATGCCGAGGTGCCCCATGGATATCATCGAAACCATCAAAGAGCAGATCGCCAACAACACCGTTCTGCTGTACATGAAAGGCTCGCCCAACGCGCCGCAGTGTGGCTTCTCCGCCCGCGCTGCACAGGCTGTGATGGGCTGCGGCGAGAAGTTCGCCTATGTCGACATCCTGCAGAACCCGGAAATCCGAGCCAACCTGCCCAAGTACGCCAACTGGCCGACCTTCCCGCAACTGTGGGTCGCCGGTGAGCTGGTCGGCGGTAGCGACATCCTCTCCGAGATGTACGAGAAGGGCGAGCTGCAGACCCTGATCAAGGATGCCGTGAGCAAAGCTGACGCCTGATCGCCGCTCGCGCAAAAAAGAACCCGCCTCGGCGGGTTCTTGCATTTCTGGGCGTCACTCGACGTTATTTCTGCACCCACTGGCCGTTCAACTGGATGAACTGGCCCTTGGGCGTACGTTCGAGAGCCTTTTTGCCCGCAATGGCTTCGACGTCACCGAGGGCGATGCCATTGTCCTTGGCCACCTTCTGGTATTCGCCGCGCCGGGCCTGGTTGATCAGGCGGGCAATCTCCTCGGCCTGGCCGCCCGGCTTGACCACGCCGAGGTAGCCGTTGGGCTGCTCGCCCAGTTGGCCGCTGGCCTTGGCGTCGCTTAGGGCGCTCATGGCCTGGTTAAGGTTCAGGGCGTAGGCCGGCAAGCTCAGTGTCAGTGCCAGCAACAGGGTCGACAGGTAACGCATCATCGTCTTTCTCCTTGGAGTCTGTTGGTGAGCTTGCTTAGAACAGGCCGCTATCTTCGTTGAGTACGTTGTCCAGCGCCTTGTCCACCTTGATGTAGATTTCGTGCTCGACCTTGACGTTGAGATTGATGTTGATTGGCTCGTTGGGCATGGCCAGTTGCACGGTCGGGGTGCAGGCCAGTATCGACAGTCCCAGGCTCAGGACTGCGAGCAAGCGGCACAGATGCATGGCGCTACTCCTTGTTCTCATGAGGGACACGCTGGCGCATCCGTTGCTGGATTCGCTGCTGGATGATGTCGCTGACCTTGTCGGTCAGTTGCAGGCTGGCCAGCAGGGTGGGAACGTCTTCTTCCAGATTGATGCTGAAGTGGATCGGACGGCCCTGTTCGATGGCCGGGTTTTGCCCGTGCAGGCGCATACCAAGGCGCAGTGTGCCGGACGGAGCGTAGTCGAGGCTACTGCTGAGCAGGTCGTAGTGAAAGTCTTCCAGCGCATCGGTGACCAGTTTCATGCCGGGGTTGGCCTGGCCCATGGCGCGAATGCGTGGCGAGTCGAAACGGAGTTGCCCACCGGGTGTGCGTGCTTCGATATGGCCTTGTTCGATGCTGACGCCTTGACCCAGGCGTACGGGCAGGGTGCCGTCAATCAGTCCGCTACCGGCCAGGCCCTCGGCGGGGTAAGCACGAAACAGCGCCTGCAGATCCAGGCCGCGCAGTTTCACTGGCAGCACCTGCTCAGGCTGCGCCAGGTCCCACTGCGCCGCATCCAGGCTGAGCTGGCCGCCAAGTACGTCGAGGTCGGCACGCTGCAAGTTGATTTGGCCATGTGTCGGGGAGGCCGCTGGCGCCTGGTATTCGCCCTGCAAATGTAGGGGGCCGAGGGCGATGCCTGGGTTGATTTCGCGGGCACTAAGGCTGGGCAATTGCAGGCTCAGGTGTTGTTTATCCAGAGCCAATCGCACGCTAGCGTCGATGCCGCTCAGGCTGCTGCGGTCATAGATGCCGCCAAGCCCTTGGCCAATGAGTTCGGCTTGCAGGCGCAGCGGGCCTGTACTGGGTAGATCGAGCCGGGCAGTGCCCTGCAGGCGGCCATTGTCCAGCGTCAGCAGTGCTGGCCAGTCGGCCAGGGTATTGGCCAACGGGTTGCCCGCACGCAGGAACAGCTCTTCCAGGCGTGCGTCCAGTTGCAGGTAGTTGGCTTGATCATGGCGTAGGTTGAGGTCCAGTTGTAGGCCGTCGTCAGCGCGCAGAGGCCCTTGTAGAGACTGCGTTTGCAGGTCGGCGCGTAGCTGCGTTTGCCAGGTCCAGCCCTGTTCGCGCAGAGTGTCGTGCTGCAGTGCAGCGATGCTCAGTTGCAGTGGCCCATGTAGCTCGGGAGCTAGGGGCGAGCCGCTGAGCTGCAGGCCACTTAGCTCTGCGGCCAAGCCTTGTGCGCTAAGGGCGTCACCTTGCAGGCGCTCAATGTCCAGGCGCGATTGCGGCAAGACCTGCATGGCCAGACGCTGTGCATCGAGCTCTGCATTGAGTTGCAGGTTCAGTCGGGGCTTTTCGAAACGGTTGCCAGCCAGATCCAGGCGGTCGCTCTGCACCTGCAGTCGCGCCTCGGGCATTTGCAATGACCAGTGCGGTTGCTGGCGAAGTTGCAGCATGGCTTCGCCCTGCACTCGCAGTGGCCCGTGACTGCGGAGCTGTAGGTGAACGCCGAGGTTGGCGTCGTCTTTGACTGCCAGCGGTGCCAGGGTGAGCGTCAGGGGGCCGGGTTGCAGGCCTGGCGTAACGTCGGCCAGCCAAGGGGCTGCCTGTGGGGCGAGTTGCAGTTCTCCCTCGGCGCGATGCGCCTGCCAGCTTCCGCTGTCGTTGATCAGGTTGAGCGTCAGCGTACCGCTGAGCTGGCCCAGTGCAGGTATCGGCCAGGGCTGCGGCAGGCGCGCGTCCAGATTGAGCCAGCCGGGTGAGGCCAGCAATTGCTGCATTGGGCTTTCTGCGTCGAGTTGCACCTGCCACTGCGCATTGAGTACGGCCTGTTGCGGCAGGTCGGGCAGGCGCTGGGTATCGAGTAGCAACCACTCGCTCAGCCAGGTGACGAACCAGGCAATATCTGCGGTGCCCGGCGTGCTCAGTTCGCCACGCCATTGCAGGCCGTTGTCGAGAGGCTGCAGTTGGCTGTTCAACTGCACTTGATCCTGCTCGTCGAGCTTCAGTGCGGCGGACAAATGGCGGGCGCTCAGAACGCTGCTCTGCAGCCCTTGCAGCGTGCCATTGATTTCGGCGCTGTGGTTGCCACGCAGCAGGTGGGTGTACAGGTGCAGGGTGTTGTCACTGTGCGACAGTTCAAGATCGCCTTCGAGTTGGCAGTAACCGCTGGCACAGGGCAGGAGGGCGCTGAAACGTCGTAGCTGGATCTGGCTGGGTAGCCAGGCGAATGCTTTGGCCAGTGGCTGCCAATCGAAGGCGATTTCGTCGTTATCCGCTTGGCTCGGAGCCTTATGCAGGCTCAGTTGCAGGTCGTTTAGCAGCAGTCGCCAGCGTGGCCATAACTGCAACTGTGCCAGGTCAGCCTGCATGACCAGAGTGCCGTCGTAGCGCTGTAGGCTCAGGTTTTCTAGCTGCACGCCATGCAGTGTCGGGCTAAGGTCACGCCAGGCGAGATGCAGGCCTTGTTCGTCCAGCAGGTGTTGTACGCAGTAGGCGGCGTAAGCCAGCGCCATCACTAGTAGGGTCAGCAGTCCTGCCAAACCTTTCAGCCAGAGTCGCCGACTGGCCATTAGGTGTCCTCGTGAGCGGATTCTCGGCGACGGTACCCCAAGGGGGCGCAGAGTGCCAAGTTACCCTTGGTTTATCGATAGTGGGGCGCAGGATTGCCCGCTCAAAACGCCATTTCATTACCCGTTGCGGCGGGGCGGTGGGATTTGCCCGCGTGTACGTGTCCGGCCTGTTTTGCGTCGCGCCTCGCCGGGAGGCGTTTGTGGTGCACTGCGAATTGCCGCGCCAGGCTTGAATTCTCAAGTAGGCACAGGCCCATGCCCTTAAACAGAGCGCTGCGCGGATTTGCCGCACAGACTTGTGCACAATCGCGGCGCAGCTTGTGAGGCCACTGTCAAAAAGTTTCGTAAGCGTTTGATTTGTCGTGGCGTACAAATAAGTCAATGAAAAATATGCACTTTTTTCATTGGTGAAAAAATCGACAGTTTGTCTGGAAGCCCCATTTCATCGGCGCTCAAGCGCCTTTCTCCCAAGTTGTTCACGGAGTTATCCACAGGTTCTGTGGATTGTGTCGAGCAGGCGCTCTGGAACGCGAGTCTGGCCGTCTGACAAGTCTTTACCTGAGCGAAAAAAGGAGTAGAGTTGCGCGCCCCGGCAGCAACCCCCTTTTTTATTTATGCCTCGCGCTCTACCTGCTCCATCATCTGCAACGCGTTCCAATCGTGCCCGTCTGCCCATGCGTGTCGCCGTTTGGCTGCTCGACAGTCCGCGCCTGGGCCAGGCATCGAGCGTCAAGCGCATCGCCGGTAATTTGCTCAAGCAACCGGCGCGCAAGGGTTGTGTACAAGCGCAAAGTCGTTTGGGCCAGTTGCTGTGCCGCGATTGCGGTAACACCCGTGACCGCCGTATCGGTCTGGAATTGCTGCGCCAGGCCGCCCGTGCCGGCGACCGCTGCGCGCAGCAGGAGCTAGAGCGCCTGGCGCGCTGAGTCGTACTGGCCCCGTGTAGG
This sequence comes from Pseudomonas sp. 8Z, assembly GCF_902506535.1. Taxonomy (GTDB): domain Bacteria; phylum Pseudomonadota; class Gammaproteobacteria; order Pseudomonadales; family Pseudomonadaceae; genus Aquipseudomonas. The sequence goes on along the minus strand of NZ_LR733827.1, from coordinate 1,164,647 downwards.
GCGCAGGCTGGGTATACTGCCGGCGCTCAAACATGGAGTGTCTATGCCCGTCGATCCCCTTTCCCTCGTTATTGGCGTCAGCGCCACGCTGGTTCCGCTGCTCGCTGGCATCTGGTCGTTGCAGCGGCGTATCGCACATGAGCAGAGCGAGCAGGCATTGCTGCAGGAGCGTCTGGAGCATGCCCAACTGACTCAGGCAGGGCTTTTCGCGCAGCTCGACTCCTGCCGCGCCGAGTTGGCTGAGGTCAGCGAGATCAAGGTCGAGCAGCAGACCGAACTGGCGGGCCTGCGTCGTGAGAACGAATTGCTGCAGCAGGAGCGCCAGATATCTCGTGAGGCTGCGCAATCGTGGAGCCAGCAGCGTGAACGCAGCGAGGCCGAGCTACGACGGTTGACGGCTGAGTGCGCGGCCTTATCCGCTGAGTTGCAGGAAAATCGCGAAAACCAGCAACAGCGCTTGGACGACTTGCAAGGCGCGCGTGATGACCTGCGAGCGCAATTCTCCGAGTTGGCGACGAAGATCTTCGATGAACGCGAGCAGCGTTTCGCGGAAAACAGCCAGCAGCGCCTCGGGCAGTTGCTCGACCCGCTCAAGGAACGCATTCAGGCGTTCGAGAAGCGCGTTGACGAAAGCTATCAACAGGAGGCGCGTGAGCGTTTCTCCCTGGGTAAGGAGCTGGAGCGCTTGCAACAGCTCAATCAGCGCCTAGGCGACGAGGCCACCAATCTGACCCGCGCCCTCAAAGGGCAGAAGACCCAGGGCAACTGGGGCGAGCTGGTGCTCGAACGGGTGCTGGAGCATGCCGGGTTGGAAAAGGGTCGCGAATATCGCACTCAGGTCAGCCTCAAGAGCGCCAGTGGCGAGCGTTACCAGCCGGATGTGCTGGTCAATTTGCCAGGCGACCGCCAGGTGATCGTCGATGCCAAGGTTAGTCTCACGGCTTATCAGCAATTCGTTGCGGCTGAGGATGAGCCCAGCCGCCAGCAGGCGCTCAGGCAGCATCTGCTGTCGCTGCGCAGCCATCTCAAGGGGCTTTCCGGCAAGGATTACCAGCGCCTGGAGGGCTTGCACAGCCTGGATTTCGTCCTGCTCTTCGTGCCCATCGAGGCGGCCTTTGCCACGGCTCTACAGGCCGAGCCTGATCTGTTCCAAGAAGCTTTCGAGCAACAGGTGGTGATTGTCAGCCCGACCACCCTGCTGGCCACCTTGCGTGTGATCGACAGTCTTTGGCGTCAGGAGCGCCAGGGCCAGAACGCCCGCGAGATCGCTGAACGTGCTGGCCAGCTTTACGACAAGTTCGTGGCCTTCATCGCTGACCTGGACGAGATGGGCAGCCGCCTGCAGCAACTGGACAAGGCCTACGGTGCCGCGCGCAACAAGCTGGTCGACGGTCGCGGCAACCTGGTCGGTCGGGTCGAGAACCTGCGCCTGCTGGGCGCGCGGGCGAGCAAGAGCCTGCCGGCCGATTTGCTTGAGCGCTCTGCGGATCTGCCCGCGCTGGACGAACTGCCGGACTGACGACTGGCGCAGCCACCAATGCCGGGCACTATGGGTTAGCCGCGTAGCGGCAGATGGCGGCTGAGCAGGGCGCGCAGGGCAGCGGGCTTGACTGGCTTGGGTAGGTAGTCAAGGCCTGCTGCGTGAACCTCGGCGACCAGTTCGGGGCGGCCATCGGCGCTGATCACCACGCCCGGCACGGGCTCGCCCAGGCGCGTGCGCAGCCAGGCCATGAGTTCGGTGCCGGTTTCGCCTTCGTCCAGGTGGTAGTCGATCAGGGCCAGTTGTGGGCGTACTTCTTCGCTTAGCAGGTGCTCGCATTCCGCGCGGTTGCGTGCCGTCCAGACCTGGCAACCCCAGCGTGACAGCAGGCTTTGCATGCCGGTGAGGATGCTGTCTTCGTTGTCGATGCAGATAACCTGAGTGCCTTGTAGGGGTTGGCCGTCAGTGGCTTGTGAGGCGGCGCCTGGCTTGGGCGCGGGCTTGCGCGCCAGCGGCACGCTGACGCTGAACACGCTGCCCTTGCCTGGCCAGGAGCGCACCTGCAAGTCATGGTGCAGCACTCGGCACAAGCCATCGGCAATCGCCAGGCCTAGCCCTAAGCCTTTCTCGGCGCGGGTCTGGTGGCTGTCCAGGCGCTTGAATTCCTCGAAAATCACCTGGCGTTTGTCCTCGGCAATACCGGGGCCGCGATCCCAGACTTCCAGGCGCAGTTGGCCGCCTTCACGGCGTACCCCCAGTACTACGCGGCCTTTGGCGTAGCGCAGGGCATTGGTCAGGAAATTCTGCAGCACTCGGCGCAGCAGTTTGATATCGCTGTCGATCCACTGGCGACTGCCATGCACGCGCAGGTCGACACCCTGTTCGACGGCCAGCACGCCGAACTCGGCAGCGAGGGTGTCGAACAGGCTGGAGAGGGCGAAGGGGTGACGATCCGGGGTGATACGGCCGTTCTCCAGGCGCGAGATATCGAGCAGGTCGGTGATCAGATCCTCGGCCGAGCGCAGCGAGCTGTCGAGGTGACGCACCAACTCCTGCGCTTCGCCGGGCAGGGCGTCCTCCTGGTGCGAGAGGGCGGCAGAGAACAGTCGTGCCGCGTTCAATGGTTGCATCAGGTCGTGGCTGACGGCGGCGAGAAAGCGCGTCTTGGACTGGTTGGCCGCTTCGGCATGGGCCTTGGCTTCGCTCAGGGCCTGGTTCAGTTGCGACAGCTCAAAGGTGCGCTCGGCCACGCGCCGTTCCAGGCTCTCGTTGGCTTCCTTGAGTGCGCGTTCGGCCTGGCGGAACTCGGTAATGTCGGTAAAGCTCATGACGAAGCCCCCGCCAGGCATGGGGTTACCGATCAACTCGATCACCCGGCCATTGGGGAATACTCTTTCGTAACTATGCGCAGTGCCCTGGCGCATCCAGTACAGGCGCTTGGCGACGTTTTCCTCGACATCGCCGGCGCCGAGCATGCCGCGTTCGGCATTGAAACGGATGATCTCGGCAATCGACCTGCCGACATGAATCAAGCCCTCGGGATACTCGAACAGCTCCAGATAGCGCTGGTTCCAGGCCACCAGCTTGAGGTTCTGGTCGACCACGCTGATGCCCTGGGTGATGTTCTCGATCGCCCCTTGCAGCAGCGCGCGGTTGAATTGCAGCACCTCGGAGGCTTCATCGACGATACGCACCACATCCTCGACCTGCATCTCGCGGCCTTCGATGGCCGCCTTGACCACCGCGCGGGTGCTGGATGCGCCCAGTACGCCGGCAAGCAGGCGTTCGGTATGGGCGATCCACTCGCTGTCGGCTGGCTGATTGGGGTCGAAATCCTTGCCTTTGCCCTGGCGCAGGGCGAAACGAGCGAAGCTCTGCTGGGCACGTTCTTCGCCGACGAAGCGGCTGGACAGCATCAGCAGGTCGGCTACCTGCACGGCCAGCAGACTGCGGTTGCTCGGCTTGAGGCCCAAGTCATGGCCAATGAAGCGCCCGGCCTGCCAGTGCTCGGAAACACGGGTGCGGGAGAACCACGACACCCAGGCGAATAGCAGCATGTTGCCGGCCAGCGACAGAACCACGCCGCGGGTCAGCGGGTCGACGTGCAGGCCGATGGGGGCATGCAGCAGGGTGGTCAGACCGGGAAAACTGGCCAGTGACCAGCCCATACCGCGCGCGGCCAGTGGCAGCACCAGGGTGTAGAACCACAACAGCGAGCCGACGATCAGCCCGGCGAACACGCCACGTCTGTTGGCTTGTTTCCACACCAGCGCGCCGAACATGGCCGGCGCTAATTGGCCGATGGCAGCGAACGAAACCTGGCCGATAGTCGCCAGACTGGTGCCTTCGCCGAGCAGACGGTAGCAAACGTAGGCCAACAGCAGGATCAGCACGATGCTCACGCGGCGCGCTGTGAGCATCCAGTGACGGAACGCCTCGAACGGGCGCTCGGTGCTTTGTCTGCGCAGCAGCCAGGGCAGCAGCATGTCGTTGGAGATCATCGTCGACAACGCCACCGAGGCGACGATGACCATGCCGGTGGCTGCAGATGCACCGCCGATAAACGCCAGCACAGCAAGACCTGGATGAGCCTCGGCCTGTGGCAGGCTGATGACGAAGGAGTCAGGCGTCACGCCCGACGGTAGCAGCATCTGCCCGGCCAGGGCGATGGGCACTACGAACAGAGCCGCCAGCACCAGATAAACCGGAAATACCCAGCGAGCCAGGCGCAGATCCTTGGGCTCGATGTTTTCCACCACGCTGACGTGGAACTGCCGGGGCAGGCAGACAATGGCAATCATCGCCATGCCGGTTTGCACCAGCATCGCTGGCCAGTTCACTGCCTCGTTCCAGAAAGCGTCCAATTCTTCTGTGGCGTGTGCCTGAGTCAGCAGGTCGCCGAAGCCGTTGTACAGGCCGAAGGTGACGAAGGCGCCGACCGCGAGGAAGGCCAGCAGCTTGACCAGCGACTCGAAGGCAATCGCCAGCACCATGCCGCGATGGTGCTCGGTGACGTCCAGATTGCGCGTGCCGAACAAGATGGTGAACAGCGCCAGAGCCAGTGACACGATCAGTGCGGTGTCCTGAGCGCTGGTGCCGGTGCTCTGCGCTTCGGCCCCGATCAGCAGGTTGACGCCCAGGACGATGCCCTTGAGCTGCAGGGCGATATAGGGCAATACGCCGACCAGGCAGATCAGCGCCACCACCACGGCCAGCGACTGTGATTTGCCGTAGCGCGCGGCGATGAAGTCAGCGATCGAGGTGATGTTCTCCTGCTTGCTGATCATCACCATCTTCTGCAGCACCCAGGGCATGCTCAGCATCAGAATGATTGGTCCGATATAAATGGGCAGGAACGACCAGAGTTGTTCGGCGGCCTGGCCGACCGCGCCGAAGAAGGTCCAACTGGTGCAGTACACCGCCAGTGACAATGAGTAGACCCAGGCGCGCACCTTTGGCGGCATGGGCGTTTTGCGCCGGTCGCCATAGAAGGCGATGGCGAAGAGAAAGGCCATGTAGATCAGGGCGGCCGCGGCGATCAGCCCGGTAGACAGCGGCATGCGGACACTCCGGAACGCAGGTAGGACAAATGAGCCGTGCACAGGGCATGGCGAATAACGGGTGCAGTGTTACACCAAAGCGCGAGCCCGTCAGTTGCTACCAAGGTCGCACGGGCCGATTGCCGCACTGGGCAATTGTCTCGCAGGCGTGTGCCTGATAGCGTGAACGGCTAGCCATCGAGCCGGGGGAGAAGATGTTCAAGCCGCAATTGGTAACGCTGCAACGAGGTGCGCTGCGCCTGGAGCCGCTGGCCGATGCTGATATCACGCAGTTGGTGACGCTGGCCGAGGCCAATCGCGAGGCTCTGCTTTATATGAACGGCACCTTGCGTCTGGACTGGTATCGCAGCGCTCTGGCCGATCTGCGCGAGTTGCGTGCTTTGCCATTTGTCATTCGCCTGGGCGATCAACTGCTGGGCACCACGCGCTTTGCCGACTTCCATAACGCCCTGCCGGCCTGCGAAATTGGCTGGACTTGGCTCGATCAGGCACAGCATGGCAGTGGCCTCAACACCAGTATCAAGTATTTGATGCTCAAGCATGCCTTCGAAACCTGGGGCATGGTGCGCGTACAACTGAAGACCGCCGCCAGCAACTTGCGCTCGCAACGCGCCATCGAGAAGCTGGGGGCTGTGCGCGAGGGGCTACTGCGTAACCATCGGCGTCTGGCTGATGGGCGTCTTGATGACACTGTGCTGTACAGCATCACCGACCAGGAGTGGCCACAGGTGCGTCAGGCACTGGAGGCGGGCTTCGGCGCCTGAGCATGAACGCAGAACACGCACGCTTCTGGCAGGCTCGTGCCTTGGGCAAGGTGGAGCTGTTGCATGCCCAGTACCGTGAGCAGCGTTTTGCTCCGCATGTGCATGCAGGCTATGTATTTACTGTGATCGAGTCCGGTGCGCAGCGCTTTCGTCACCGTGGTAGTGACCACCTGGCCGCCGTGGGCGGCATGGTGCTGATCAATCCCGATGAGTTGCATACCGGGTCCAAGGCGCATGAGTCGGGGTGGCGTTACCGGGCGTTCTACCCGGAGCAGGAGGCGGTCAGTGCGGTGCTGGCTGAGCTGGATATAGTCACCGGCGGTTTACCGGGTTTTGCCAACAGCGTGTTGCATGATCCACAGGTGGCCGGGCATTTCGCCGCCTTGCACCGGCTTTGCGAACAGGGCGCAAGCGCTTTGCAGCAGCAACTGGCCTGGCGCGAAGCGTTATTGCTGTTGTTTCGTCGGCATGCGCGCATTGCTGAGCCGCGTCAGGTTGGGCGCGAGCCTGTGGCGGTGGCACGGGCGCGTGAGTTGATGGGCGCGCGCCTGATCGACCCGCCCTCTCTGGAAGAACTGGCTGATGAGGTCGGGCTCTCGCCTTTTCATTTCGCACGTACTTTTCGCCGGGCCACGGGGCTACCGCCACATGCCTGGCTCAAGCAGCGCCGTTTGGAGCAGGCCAGAGCGCTGTTGCGTGACGGCTGTGCACCATTGTCGGTAGCGATGCAGTTGGGCTTTGCCGATCAAAGTCACCTCTCGCGCCAGTTCAAACAGGCCTACGGTATCGCGCCAGGTGCCTATCGCCAGGCTTGCCAGGGCTGAAGCGCAAGATCGTTCAAGACCTCCGCCGATAGCGTTGGCTACGCTCGTCGCCCCAAGGAGGTTCTATGTCACGTCATCACGAATTTACCCAGGGTGCCCGCGACATGCTGCCGATGCTGCTCGGTGCCATGCCCTTTGGCATCATCTTCGGCAGTCTGGCGGGCACGGCGGGGCTCGATCCGCTACAGACGTTTGGCATGTCGGCGCTGGTTTTCGCCGGTTCGGCGCAGTTCATTGGTATCAGCCTGCTGAGCGGTGGCGCGGGTATCGCGGTGGTGCTGCTGACCACCTTGGTGGTCAATTTGCGTCACGCCCTGTACAGCGCCAGCCTGCAGCCCTATGTGCGGCATCTGCCCAGGCGCTGGCGGGTGCCGTTGGCGTTCTGGCTGACCGATGAAGCCTATGCGGTGGTGCAGCAGCGTTATCTGCAAGGGGCGGACATCGAGCATCGGCACTGGTATTTCTTTGGTGCGGCCTTGGCCATGTACGTCAATTGGGTGAGCTGCACGCTGGCCGGTGTGCTTTTCGGTCAGGCGATCCCCGGTATCGGCCAGTGGGGGCTGGATTTCGCCATGTTGGCGACCTTCATCGGTATCGTCGTGCCGATGCTACGCAATCGTCCACAGGTGGCGGCGGCCTTGGTCGCGGCAGGTGTGGCCTTGGCTTGTCATGATTTGCCGTACAAGTTGGGGCTGATGGCTGCTGCAGCCAGTGGCATCGTGGTTGGTGTTTGCCTGGAGCGGTATCGGCCATCAGCGCTAGAGGTGGGGGCGTGATGGAAAACTGGTGGTTGATTCTCGGCATGCTGGCGATCACCTTCGCCACGCGCTACAGCTTGTTCGCTTTCCCTGATTTGCGCTTTCCACCATTGATCCGCCAGGGGCTGCACTATGTGCCTACCGCTGTGCTGACTGCGATCGTGGTGCCGGGGATGCTGCTGCCCGATGGCCAGCACTGGGCGTTTAGGGTGGATAACGCCTATCTGCTCGCAGGGCTGGTGGCCATTGCCATTGCCGCCCTTACAAGGCATTTGCTGGCGACCATTGCCGGTGGCTTGCTGGTGTTCTTTGCGCTGCGGTGGATGTTCGGGCAGTTACCTATCTAAGCCAGGGCGCTGAGTTTCAGCTCTTGTTGGCTCAAACGCATGTATTTGTCGCTGATCTGGAGCAGCAGGGCTTGGTCGTCGACGCACAGTTCTTCGTCTTTGCGGCCTTCTGCCTGGCTGTAGTACAGGCTTTCATGAGTGCGGTGTTGTACGCAGTGATAGCGCTTGCTGCGGGCTTCGACCGTCAGGTTCAGCATGTCCACGTAGGCCACCTGAATATCCTGGCTTTGCCCGGCTACCAGGGCGCTGCGCTGCAGGATCGGCGTATGGGTGAAGGGGGAGGCCGACAGTATGATGTGCTGGCAGTTCTGCAGGTCGGGGCGGGGTTGGCCATTGAGCAGCCAGTTACCGCGCAGGTCGCGCTGTAGGCACAGTTTGCGCTGCCCGTGGTTGTCTACCTTGAGCCAGAGACGGCGGAAGCGCCAGCGCGGGTCGCAGTCGATCAGGTAGTTGGCGACGATGCTGTCACCTTTGATCACCTGCATGAGGTGGCTGGTGGCATGGATACCATTGGCATCATGTTTGAGGCGCAGGGTTTCAACGCCGGGGGTGTTCCAGGGTTTCCATACCAGAGTCTGTTGCATCGTGCGGTTCCATGTCTGGAATGGAACAGGAGGGAGCGCGCGCCGCGCAGAACACATTCCCTCGTGTTCCATGAATTGTTATGGGCGCAGCATAAGACGATGGCAATGTGATGTCTGTCAGCCTTTGCTGACAAATGCACAGGTTTTTGTGCTACAGATTTAGGCTTTGGTGTGCAGCGGTTGTTGTTCGAATGTCACGCCTTCCAGGCCGTGGGCCAGCAATGCGCGAATATTGCCGTGGTCATTGCCCTGCGGTGTGGCTAGCACGCTGCGGTAATGTTCGCCGAAAGCGCGCAGAGCTTCTTCCTGGCTGAAGCCTTCGAGCAGGGCCAGGCCCAGGGTCTTGCACGAGCCTTCGTTCTGGCCTGCGGCGTTTTCCACGGCGCCGTTGCGAAAGGCGCTGGGCTGATAGTCATAGTGCTCGGCGACGAAGGCCAAGGTTTCGCTGAAGGCGAAGTCGTCCTGCTGCAGGCGATTGCGTAGGTCGGCGAGGGTAGTCATTGCGGTTTTCCTTTGGCAAAGGCGGCTTGCTGCTCGGCGGTGGCTTCTTTCTGATATTTGGCTTTCCAGTCGGCGTAGGGCATGCCGTACACCGTCTCGCGGGCTTCGTCGATGCTCACTTCGATGCCCTGATCGTCGGCGGCCGCCTTGTACCACTTCGATAGGCAATTACGGCAGAAACCGGCCAGGTTCATCAGGTCGATGTTCTGCACGTCAGGGCGAGTGCGCAGGTGTTGTACCAGGGCTCGAAAGCTTGCAGCTTCCAGCTCCAGACGCTCTTGCTCGGTCATGGTGGGCTCTCCGGGTATAGATGGCGGCGATGATAAGAGCCTCGCCGGGGAGCGGCAAGCCGCTCTCAGCGATGACCGGCCAGGGTGATCGACACCGATTCGGCGAAGCGCAGGGCGTGGGGCTTGTCCACTTCGACTTCGGCGTAGCGCACGGCCTGGTGGCTCATGATCAGATCGAGAATTTCCTGAGTCAGGCGTTCGAGCAGGGCGAAGCGGTTGCCTTCGACATGGGCGATGATCGCCTTGGTGATGGTGCGGTAGTTCAGCGCGTGCTCGATGTCGTTGACCTGCACCGCATCCACCGCTGGATAGAGGATGGTCAGGTTGATCAGCACGTCCTGCTTGTTGTTGATCTCTTCTTCCTTGATACCGATGTAGGTGCGTAGGCGCAGATCCTTGACGCGGATACGCGCCATTCCGGGTTCCAGTCGTGGCATTAGTTGCTCCGTCCGATCAATTGCAGAAATTCATGGCGAGTGTTGCACGACTCGCGGAATGCACCCAGCATCACCGAGCTGCTCATCACCGAATTCTGCTTTTCCACGCCGCGCATCATCATGCACATGTGTTTGGCTTCGATCACCACGGCAACACCGGCGGCGTTTGTCACTTGCTGAATGGCGTCAGCGATCTGCTTGGTGAGGTTTTCCTGGATCTGCAGGCGGCGCGCATACATATCGACGATACGCGCCACTTTCGACAGGCCCAATACCTTGCCGGTAGGAATGTACGCCACGTGTGCCTTGCCGATGAAGGGCAGCAGATGGTGCTCGCACAGCGAGTACAGCTCGATGTCCTTGACGATCACCATTTCGTCGTTGTCGGACTCAAACAGCGCATTACCGACGATTTCCTCCAGCGACTGCTGGTAGCCGTGGCAGAGGTACTGCATGGCTTTGGCTGCGCGCTTTGGCGTATCGAGCAGGCCCTCACGCTCGGGGTTTTCACCGAGGCCGAGAAGAATCTCGCGATAGTGTTGGGTGAGTGGTTGGCTCATGGCAGTGTCCTGGGCGTGGCGTCACTTGAGATGACGGCCGCCGTTGAGGGTAAGGGTGGTTCCGGTGATGTAGGGGGTGTCCAGCACATAGCGCAGGCTTTGGTAGAAGGCCTGTGGGCCAGGCTCGATACCCAGTGCCGATTTGGCCAGGGCCTTGGTGCGATACGCTTCGTCGTCGTCTTCGTTGAACATCAGCAGTGCCGGGGCAATGGTATTGACCTTGATGCGCGGTGCCAGGCGTGCGGCGAATGACAAGGTCAGACTTTCCAGGCCCGCCTTGCTGGCGCAATAAGCCGGGCGATTGGCGCTGCCCTTGCGCACCACATCGTCACTGACGTGGACGATGTCCGCCTGCTCCGATTGCAGCAGCAAGTCGCTGCAATGCAGGTTGATCAGGTAGGGCGCGAGCATGTGCACGGTGAACAACTGGCGGAAGACATCGACCTCTTCGCCGGGCGTTTCAGCCAGCCATTGCGAGGCGTTGTGAACGATGGCGCGCAAGCCGCTGCAATGGCCCTTGAGTTGATCGATAAAAGCCAGAATGCCAGCTTCATCGCTGAAATCTGCCTGCAAGGCGATAGCGCCGCGCTCACGCAAATGCGCGATGCTTTCGCGTTCCTGGCGATAGCTGATGATTACCGGTTGCTGTGCATCGAGCAGTCGCTCTGTGCAGTAGAGGCCGACACGCTGGCCGGCACCGGTGATCAGAATGGGGAAGCTGGCTGCGTTCATCTGCGGCTCATGGGAAAACAAGGAAGGCCCGGCTGTACCGCCTTGGATACCTGACCAGTGGCAGGCGGTACTTACCAGGCCGAAGTTAAAGCTATACCAGAGTCTGGTGTTGTACAACCCTGTCGGGTGTGCGGTCTTGCCTGTGTCGTTAATGAAAACGGCTATTTCATTGACGGTAAAGGGTTTTGTTACGGTTTTTGGTCGATGCGTTTTTGTACTTGCCTTCTACATTGCGGTTTCGTTGTATAAGTTTTGGGGCTGTAACGAAATCGGCCAGCGCGAGGCTGGCCGATTGTCAGTGCGATATGTGTCAGGGTTTGCCGATACTGGCAGGCTGGCGGTGGTGTCGGGGATTGGCTGGTGCGTGCAGCCAGGGTTCGAGCAGGCGGGTCGACAAGGGAATGAAGAGGTACGTCATCAAGGGGGTCAGCGCCAGGGTCGAGAGCAGGATGCGTGTTACCAGTGACAGGTCACTGAGCCAGGGGCCGAACAGCAGATTGAACGCCAATGACACGGGAAAGAACGCCAGCCAGATCGCTACGCTCTGCTTCCAGCGCGGCGGCTGGCGATGAGCACTGCCGAACCAGGCGTCGAGGCCTACGGCGCGTTTCTCATGCGGCTGCGCGAACAGGCCTCTGCCGCGCTTGAGCCAGGCCTGGCGTGAGGCCGAGTGCTCCCAAGCCTCCATGGTCTGCTCGTCGCTGAAACGAAACACGATCTGAAATTCGTCGTCACTTGGCGGTGGGGCCAGGACGCCCGAGCCAAGGTAGCCAGGGAAATCCGTCGCCAGGTGTTCGCCTTCACGTAGCCAGGCGATGAAGTCGTGATAACGACCGTTGGCGACACGGCGCGCCACCATGAGGGTAACAGGGGACATTGTGTATCTCCTCGAAGGTTGCCGTTGGCCGGGTATGGCGTCGGGCGGTATCGAGCACGGGGTGGTGTGCTCGACATAATGTGCAGCAAGGATTATTCCGATTCCTGGGAAATTAGCTACTGCCGAGCCGTGGTATCGAGCTAGTCCTCGCAAAGTCGCCAGTTTCGGGCACCTCTAGGTGTACAACTAAGCGCCTTAGGTCTGCCGCTGGCAAATTCAAGCGGCGTGCACGCTGCGCCAGACGCACCCGTTCGGCGCACTGATGGCGGTATGTCGGCGTTCTGCACTATCGAAGAGCGGGGCGAGTATCAGCGTGCGTCATGCCGAGTTGCGCCTGGTTGTGCCTGGCGGGGCCAGTGGCGATGTTCTATGCAGATTTGCTGCTTGTGCACAGTCGCCACGCGCTATAAACCTGCATCGCTCGGTTACAATGCCTGCAAATTTTTCTCGTGATGCCTGAAACCATGCCCGAGTTCACCGGTGCCGCCAACCTCGCGTCCAGTGCCCTGAAGCAGGAAGAGCTGTTCCCCATCCGTGAAGTATCGCGTTTAACCGGTGTCAATCCGGTTACGTTGCGTGCCTGGGAGCGGCGCTATGGGTTGATCCAGCCGACTCGTACCGATAGCGGGCACCGTCTTTACTCGCAGGCCGATATCGAGGCAGTGCGCAGTATTCTGGCGTGGATCGAGCGAGGCGTGGCGGTCAGCAAGGTTGGCTCGATCCTGGCCAAGAGCGCCAGCAACCGTACCCCTGCGACGCCTGCCTACGAGGATGTCAGCAGTGATGACTGGGTGCAGTGGCAGGAACAGTTGCGACGTGCTCTGCAGGACTTCGATGAAGGACGGCTGGAGCGTTTGTACGGGCAGATATTCTCCTGCTATCCGCTGCCCGTGGTTTTTCAAGACATTCTTATGCCTCTTTGGCAGCAATTGCTTCTGCATCAGGACGAGGTCGGGCAGCGCAGCGAATGGCTGATGTTCGATGGTTTCTTGCGTGGGCGCTGCTGGCAGCGACTGCAGCTTGGCCGTGATGAGGCGCGTGAATCGGTGCTGTTGGCGGCATTGCCTGGGCATTGCCGTGAGCTGGAGCTGCTGGTCGCAGCCTTGTTGCTCAGCGCTCATGACATCCAGGTTACGGTCATGGGGCCTGGTGTGCCCTTCACGGATCTGGCGCTGGTTTGTGAGCGGATGCGGCCGCAGGCGCTGGTGATCTTCAGCCATCAGCCGCCGAGCGATGAGTTGCCCAGGCAACTGGTACGCCTGTCTCTTGGCTTGGAGTGCCCCTTGTTGCTGGCGGGGGATAGTTCGGATCTGGCCAAAGACAGCCTGGCCGGCTCGGCCATTGCTTGCCTGGGCAATGAAGGGCGCTTGATGTTAAGGCGTCTGCGGCAGTTTCTCGCCGGTCATCTGGATACCTGACTCAGCTCAGGCGGGCGTCTCGTTGAGCTGGCCTGCGCGGTGATGTTCGAAGAGAAACTCGCGCAACTGCTCTTCATCCTGCGTGCACAGCGGTTGCAGATGGTAAGCGTAGCGACTGCGCCCGACGCGGCGCACCCAGTGCCCCTTGATTCTGACGCACACCTCTTCAGAGAGCTGCAAACGACCCAGCAGCCTGGGCTCTGGTGTGCTCAAGGCTTGTTGGCGCACCAGCATGCCGTTGCTGGAAAGCTCCAGTACCTGTAGGCCGTTGGGCTGACCGCGATTGTCCAGCAGTGGCAGTGCTTGCGGCAGTCTCAGGCGCCAGGGCCGTTCAATATCGCCGGTTTCCAGAATCAGTGGGGCGCCTAGCTCCAGACGCGGTGATTCGTGGCCTGTGCGGATCAGCCGTAGCGGATAGCTGAGGTGCTCGCCCTGGCTGTGCGTGTCCAGGCTGAGGTTTTCGTCTTCGCCTAAGCGTTCTAGCAATTCACCGAGCTGTTCGCCGATGGACAACCTTGCCGTTTGCGGCACTGTTGGGCGCGGGGTCGGTTGCATGCTCAGGCTCTGAATGAAATCGATTTCAGCCTGGGTCAGGAGTGGGTCGTTATGCATGACAGTCACTGCAAGAGATTGACCGACAGCAGACCACACATTTGTTCTTTAGTTTTGTGCGTTCGTCAGCTTTTCAGGCGTTCGATCTCGGCTTTCAGTGCCGCGACTTCGATCTCCAATTCGTGCACGCGCTGCTCGGCCTCCACCTGTACGGTGACATCCTTCTGGATGCCGATGTAATAGGTGAGCTGATCGCTTTCATTGAGTACCGGGGTGATCGACAGTTCATTCCAGAAAGCGCTGCCGTCCTTGCGGTAATTGCGGATGATCTGGCGGCACGGACGTTGCGCTTTCACCGCGTCGCGAATGGCCTGCAGGCCGCTCTGGTCGCGGTCTTCACCCTGCAGGAAGCGGCAGTCTTGGTAGAGGATGTCGTCGCTGGCGTAACCGGTCAGGCGTTCGAACGCCGCATTGGCGTAGATCAGAATGTTGTCTTCGCCCTCCTGTTCAGCCACCACGATTCCATCGTTGGAGGCGTCGACTACCAGTTGCAACAGCTTGGCATTGATCATGGGGTGATTCCGCAGGAGGTGTGCGCAGCATTCTAAAACATCGGGTCGGGCTGTCCACTTGCGGCATAATGCGCGGCGTTTTTCCTGTATCTGGAGTTGTCATGAAAGTCGCCATCGTCTCGGGTTCGGTGTACGGCACCGCTGAAGAAGTCGCACGCCATGCTGAGCGTCAACTCAAAGCCGCTGGCCTCGATGCCTGGCACAAGCCGAACATGAGCCTCGATGAGCTGCTGGCTTTCGGCCCGCAGGCTTTTCTGACTGTTACCTCGACCACGGGTATGGGCGAGCTGCCGGACAACCTCATGCCGCTGTACTGTGAGATTCGTGACCGTCTACCCGCTTGGAGCGGCCTGCCGGCTGCGGTGTTGGCGTTGGGTGACTCCAGCTACGACACCTACTGCGGCGGTGGCGAGCTGATCCGCGAGCTGTATGCCGAGCTGGGCCTGCGCGAGGTGGTGGCGATGCTGCGTTTGGACGCGAGCGAAACCGTGACCCCGGAAAGCGATGCCGAACCCTGGCTAATGGCCTTCGCCAAGGCGCTGCGGGGCTGATACGCATAAAACGCTACTGACGCATTGCTGGCGTATGGCGCCATCACGGCGGCGAATATCCGGCTATCGCCAAGAGCCTGCAGGCGCCGTGACCTACAAAGCCATGAAGATGGCTGCCAGGGCGACTTCTCGTAGCGGACGGCGCGGCTAGACTGGCGACACCACCGACCCCATAACAAGATCGAGGTGTTCGCCGTGACCGCTGCGTTGCAACTGCCCGCTGTGAAGAATCAGGTTTCCGACGCCGAATGGCGCGCCCGCGTCGATCTGGCCGCCTGCTACCGACTGATTGCGCTGTATGGCTGGGATGACCTGATTTTCACCCATATCTCCGCCAAGGTGCCGGGCACCGAGGATTTTCTCATCAACCCCTACGGCTTGATGTTCCACGAGATCACCGCCTCAAGCCTGATCAAGGTCGACCTGGCCGGCACCAAGCTGATGGACAGCCCCTTCGACATCAACCCGGCGGGTTACACCATTCACAGCGCGGTGCATGAGGTGCGCCCCGATGTCGGCTGCGTGCTGCATATCCACACGCCAGCGGGTATCGCCGTATCGGCGCAGAAACAAGGCCTGCTGCCACTGTCGCAGCAGTCGCTGTTCGTCCTCGCCAGTCTCGCCTACCACGGCTACGAAGGGGTGGCGCTGAACCACGACGAGAAGGCGCGCCTGCAGGCCGATCTCGGTGGCAAGAACTTCATGATCCTGCCCAACCATGGCTTGCTGACGGCCTTTGGCAGCATTGCCGATGCCTTTCTTGGCATGTTCATCCTGCAGCGCGCCTGTGAAATCCAGGTGATGGCGCAGAGTGGCGGCGCTGAGCTGATCCGCATTCCGCAGCCGATTCTCGACGGTGCCCAGGCGATGGTCGCCGGGGTGATGAAAACGCCGCAGGGTATGGGCGGCTCGCTGCCCTGGCCGGCCTTGCTGCGCAAACTCGATCAGCAGATGCCGGGGTACGATCAGTGAACCTGTGGCCAGGCATCGCCCTGGAAGCTTGGCGCGCTCAGAGCCGGACGCTGGATTTTCGCGGCCATGCCATTCGTTACTGGGTGGCTGGCGCCGTCGAGGCTGAGCCGCTGCTGCTGATCCATGGTTTTCCTACTGCAAGCTGGGATTGGCACCGCCTGTGGGCGCCGCTGGCTGAGCGCTATCGGCTGATCGCCTGCGACATGCTCGGCTTTGGTTATTCCGCCAAGCCCCGTGGCCATGCCTACAGCCTGTTGGAGCAGACCGATCTGCAGCAGGCTCTGCTGGCGCATATTGGTGAGCGCCGCCGCGTGCATGTGCTGGCCCATGACTATGGCGACAGCGTGGCGCAGGAGTTGCTCGCCCGGCATCAGGAAGGGCGACTGCAACTGGCGAGCTGTGTCTTTCTCAATGGCGGCCTGTTTCCCGAAACCCATCATCCGGTGCGCGTGCAGAAGCTGCTGCTCGGCCCGCTCGGGCCTTTGATCGGGCGACTGTTCTCACGGCGCAGGTTGGCGCAGAGTTTTGCCCGGATCTTCGGCCCGCACAGCCAGGCCAGCGACGCCGAGCTGGATGATCTGTGGCAACTGATCGAGCACAATGGCGGGCCAGCGGTGATGCACCGCTTGATCCGCTACATGCCCGAACGCCGTCAACAGCGTGAGCGCTGGGTGTCGGCCATGCAGGCCACGCGCGTGCCGATGCGGGTCATCGATGGCGCCTTCGATCCGATTTCCGGCGCGCACATGGTGGCGCGCTACCGCGAGCTGATCGAAGCTGCCGATACCGTCTTACTCGATGGCATTGGCCATTATCCCCAGCTCGAAGCGCCGACCGAGGTGCTTGAGCACTATCTACAATTTCGTGATCGCCTGGAGTGAATGGCATGCAGCGTCGAACGCTTTTGAAAGGAGCCGCCCTGGGCGGTGTAGCGGCCATGGGGGCCGGGTTTTGGGCTTTACCCACCGGGCCGCGGCCGGCTGCGTTGACCCTGGACGGTGCGCGTCAGGTGCTCGATTCGCTGACTGGGCGAGCGTTGAGCAGCAGCCGTGGCTGGAGCCCGACAGAGGTGTTCAATCATTGCGCGCAAAGTATCGACTATTCCATCGACGGTTATCCGCAACTCAAGCCCGCCTGGTTTCGTAGCAGCATTGGCCCAGCCGCCTTCGCGGTATTCAGTGCGCGGGGCGCCATGCGTCATCCGCTTGATGAACCGATTCCCGGCGCTGCCGCCATCACCGAGCCGAACAGCCAGGACGCGGCATTGCAGCGTCTGCGTGCTGCCTTCGAGCGCTTTGCGGCGCACTCGGGCGAGCTGCAGCCACACTTCGCCTACGGCGCGCTGAGCCATGCAGAGTATGCCGAGGCGCACGTGATGCACTTGTACAACCACCTCAGCCTGATCCAACTGGCGCAGGCATAAGGTCGCATTATCGTCTGCCATTCAGGTGCCCCTGCGTCCTTGTGAAGGCCGCAGGGCTGCTCGACACTCGGTTCATTCGCAATCTGCCGAGGAGTCTGCCTGATGAATAATGCCGTTCGTTTCGACGATCAAGTGGTGATAGTCACTGGTGCTGGCGGTGGCTTGGGCCGCGCCCATGCACTGCTGTTCGCCCGCCATGGTGCCAAGGTGGTGGTTAACGACCTGGGGGGCAGCACTCACGGCGAGGGCGCTAACGCCTCGGCTGCCGACAAAGTGGTGGAGGAAATCCGCGCCTTTGGCGGCACGGCGGTGGCCAACCATGACTCGGTGACCGACGGCGACAAGATCGTGCAGACCGCGCTGGACGCCTTCGGCCGCCTCGACGTGCTGGTCAACAACGCCGGTATCCTGCGCGACAAGAGTTTTCACAAGATGGAGGATGCCGACTGGGATCTGGTCTACAAGGTGCACGTCGAAGGTGCTTACCAGACCACCCGCGCGGCCTGGCCTCATTTACGCGAGCAAAACTTCGGGCGGGTGATCTTCACCTCGTCCACCTCCGGCATTTACGGCAACTTTGGCCAGAGCAACTACGGCATGGCCAAGCTCGGCCTGTATGGCCTGACCCGCACCCTGGCCATCGAAGGGCGCAAGAACAACATCCTGGTCAACGCCATCGCCCCGACCGGCGCCACGCGCATGACCGAAGGGCTGATCCCGGCGCAGGTGTTCGAGCAGCTAGGGCCCGAGCTGGTCAGCCCGCTGGTGGTGTACCTCGGCAGCGCTACCTGCCAGGACACCGGTGGTCTGTACGAAGTCGGCGGTGGCTGGGTTGGCAAGGTGCGCTGGGAGCGCAGCCTGGGCGCTGGTTTCGATCCCAAGGTCGGCTTCAGCCCGGATGACGTCGCGGCGCAGTGGCAGCGCATCTGCGATTTCGAAGGCGCCGTGCACCCGGCGGACAACGTCGAGGCGCTGCGGGAAATGATGGCCAACCTGCAAAAATACGCACTCTGAGGTCTTTGTGCGCCGTGCTTGGTCGGCCTCTCTGCATGTAGTACCCGGTTGTTACCCGTAGGTGGGGCTTGAGGCCAATAATGAAGGCCTTACCCACCTGCGGGAGACGATCATGGCTGCCAAGAAGATTCTGATGCTGGTCGGCGACTACGCCGAAGACTACGAGACCATGGTGCCGTTCCAGGCACTGCAGATGGTTGGGCACAGCGTGCATGCGGTGTGTCCGGGCAAGAGCGCCGGGCAAACGATCCGTACCGCCATCCACGATTTCGAGGGTGACCAGACTTACAGCGAGAAGCCCGGCCACAACTTCGCGCTGAACTTCGATTTCGCCCAGGCGCGTGCCGAGGATTACGACGCTCTGGTCATTCCCGGTGGCCGCGCGCCGGAATACCTGCGCCTGAATGCCGAGGTCATCGCCTTGGTCAAGGCCTTCGCCGCTGCCGATAAACCCATCGCAGCCGTGTGTCATGGCCCGCAATTGCTGGCGGCTGCTGGTGTGTTGCAAGGGCGCGAATGCAGCGCCTACCCGGCCTGCGCGCCAGAAGTTGGCTTGGCGGGTGGTCGCTACGTGGAAATTCCTGTGGATCAGGCGCACGTGCACGGCAAGTTGGTCACGGCACCGGCCTGGCCTGCGCATCCGGCCTGGCTGGCGGCGTTTCTCACGGTGCTGGGTACAGAAATTCGCCTGTAAACCTCGTCGCCCCGATGCAAACCGGGGTGTAGCATGGCTACCTGTCAGTTCACACGTGGCGGGTTGCACCCGCCCTACCGGTGCGCGTTTGATGTGGGCAATCTATGTGAAGGCTGACCCGATCCTCTACGAAGCGGGCTCGCGCTCGCGGCTCATTCGTGGTGTTTTGACCAGCCTGTAAACCCCGTAGCCCGGATGCAATCCGGGGGCATCATGGCTACCCGCCACTCCACGCGCGGCAGGTTGTACCTGCCCTACCTTTGAGGACACGTTTGATGTGCGAACTCTATGTGAAGGCCGACCCGATCCTCTACGAATCGCGCTCACGCTCGCTGCGTATTCGGGGTGTGGTGACCACCTTGCGTCTGGAAAACCAGTTCTGGGACATCCTCAGCGAAATCGCCGAAGTCGATGGCATGACCACCAATCAGTTGATCGCCAAACTCTATGAGGAGGTCATGGATTTTCGCGGCGAGGTGGTCAACTTCGCCTCATTCCTGCGCGTCAGTTGTACCCGTTACCTGGCGCAGAAGGCCGGACGCCCGGTGCCGCTGCGGCTGGTCGGCGCGGGCGTCTGAATCACGGGTACATCCAGAAATTCGGATGTGGCTCGCTTGCGCTTGCAGCGGGCTGCTGGGCGGTTTGGGATTGCTGGAAAAGACGTTTGATCAGGCGCATGTGCCGGGTTCCTGTGTGATGTTTTGAACAGGCGGGCATGATCGACGGCTTGGTGTTATTGAGAAACTGGATTGTCTCTATGTTTCCAATACCAATTGGCTATGGAACATTCGGGGCGCGCTGGCGCCCAGGCTCAGACCGTGCGTCGTGGCAGGCGCACGCTGACTAGCAGGCCGCCCAGTGGTGAGTCTTCCAGCGCAATGCTGCCCTGATGCAGCTCCACCACGCGGCGCACGATAGACAGGCCTAGCCCCGCGCCCTGGCCTTCGCCGAGACGGAAGAAACGCTCGAACAGGCGTTCGCGCATTTCAGCCGGCACGCCCGGGCCGCTGTCGTGTACCTGCAGCACCAGCGCCGTGGCATTGGCCAGCAGGTGCACCTGGATGCAGCCGCCTGCCGGGGTGTACTGCACCGCGTTGCTCACCAGATTCTGTAGCAGGATGCCCAGGCTCGGTGCATCGGCGATCAAGTGAAAATCACCGCCATCGCCGGCTTCCAGAATCAGATCCTGCTGGCGATTGAGCGCCAGCGGCGTCAGTTCGGCCAGCTCGCCACGCAGGAACGCCAGCAGATCCAGATTGCCCATGCTCAGGCGCACGCTGTTGGGATCGAGGCGCGCCAGGGTGAGCAGTTGCGCAACCACGCGGGTGGCGCGGTCGACGCCACCGGCAAGCTGGCGCAGCGCTTCATCGCGGTCACCGATATCCGGTGCTTCCAGCGCGTTCTGCGCGTGGATACGCAGCACCGCCAGTGGCGTGCGCAGCTCGTGGGCGGCGTCGGCGATAAAGCGTTTTTCCTGCTCCAGTAATTGGTTGACCTGCATCAGCAGGCGATTGAGCGCCGCCGCCATCGGCTCCAGCTCATTGGGCAGCGGTGGGAACACCAGCGGCGCCAGGCTGTCCGGCGCGCGGCCACGGATGGCGTCGGCCATGCGCTGCAACGGGCTGAGGCCCCAGCCCACCGCCAGCCACAGCAGCAGACCAACCAGCGGCAAGCCCACCAACAACGGTTGCAGGCTGCGCTGGGCAATCTTGCCGATCAGCTCGCCGCGCACATCTTCGCGCTCACCGGCCAGCACCCAGTGGTAATCGCGGCTGTCGTGCAGGACGAACACGCGCCAGCGGTGCTCACCGATGCTCAGCGTGTGATAGCCAATCAGGTAGCGGGCCATCTGTGCCAGGCGCTCGCGCGTCGGGCGGTTGTCGTCGGGCAGGGCCAGGCCGAGTTGTTTGATCATGTCGTTGAGCAGCCCCGGCGGCGCGCTGGCGGACTGGAACAGCAGCTCGCCATCATCATCGAGCATCTCGAAGGCCAGCTTGCCTTCGTATTCGTGGCCCAGCAGGTTGTCCGGGTTTTGCGATTTATGCAGCAGCAGCGCCTCGTCGAGCACTGCCTGCATCTCACGGCGGCCATCTTCGTCGAGATCGTGGCGCACCAGGCCCATCAGTAGGCGCGCGGTTTGCGAGAGTTGGGCGTCGAATAGCTCGCGGACTTCGTGCACCGAGTCGTTGTAGATCTTGTAGCTGATCAGACCGAAGCTGGCGGCCAGCATCAGCAAGAGCAAGACCAGCAGGCGAGTACGGATGGAGCCGAGGGTTTTCAGCGCACTCATTTGTCCACCAGATAGCCGACGCCGCGCACGGTGCGGATCAGCTCCGGGAAGAATTTCTTGCGCAGGTGGTGCACGTGCACTTCCAGGGCGTTGCTTTCCACTTCTTCGTCCCAGCCGTAGAGCGCTTGCTGCAGCTTGTCGCGGGTCAGCACGCGGCCCGGCTGGATCAGCAGCTCGTGCAGCAGGAGAAATTCCTTGCGTGGCAGGCTGACGGTATTGCCCTGGTACTCGACCACCTGGCTGGCCGGGTCGAGGCGGATGCCGCGGTATTCCAGCGCCGGTTCGGGGCGCTGGAAACTGCGCCGTAGCAGGGCGCGCAGGCGCGCCTTGAGTTCGGCGACATCGAAGGGTTTGATCAGGTAGTCGTCGGCGCCAGCATCGAGGCCGGCGATGCGGTCGCTGGTGGCGTCACGCGCCGTGAGCACCAGCACCGGCACCGGATTGGCCGCGGCGCGCAGGTGCTTGAGCACCTGCAGGCCGTCCATGCGCGGCAAGCCCAGATCGAGGATGGCCAGCTCGAAACTCTCGTGGCTCAGCGCATGCAGCGCGCTGGCACCGTCCTGCAGCCAGTCCACGGTGTAGCCTTCGGGTTTCAGCGCGGTGCGAATACCCTCGCCCAGGGCTTGATCGTCTTCGACGAGAAGAATTCGCATGGCAACTCCTGTCCGTAATCCAAGTTACTTGAGTTTACCTGCGACCTGCTGCAAAAGCGCCTGGGCTTCTGCACGGCGGCCTTTATCGGCCAGCTCGCGACCTGGACGATCCTTGGCAGCCAGGGCTTTTTCCAGCGCGGCCTGGGCTTCCTCAAAGCGTTTCTGCCGTTGCAGGAAGTCGCCGTAGAAGTAGTTCGGGTCGATGCCGTCCGGGTTGATCGCCAGCGCCTGCTTGAGCATCTTCTCGGCCTCTTGGTCATCGCCGAAACCAATCGGCCAGCCTGGCACCTGATAGTAGAGGCTGCCGAGGCTGGTGTAGGCCGAGCCGCCCAGTGCTTGCGGGTCGATGGCCAGGGCCTGCTCCAGGCTGGCCTTGGCTTCCTTGACCAGGCTCAGCGCGCCGAGGCCGCCTTTGGCGCCGGCCTCGGTGCTGAGGATGATGCCGCGCCAGATCAGCAGCTCGGCGGCCTTCGGCTCGCTGGCCAGGGCAGCGTCGGCCTGGGTGACGAGCTTGGCGAAGGCCTCTTCACGCTGCTTTTCCGGCGTCTGGTAGTTGATCTCGGCCCAGCGCGTCTGCAACTGGTGCAACTGCGCCTCGCCGCTGGCGCTCAAGGCGAAGGCGGGCAGGGTGGTGAAGCCGAGTGTGGCGATGAGCAGGGTACGCAATGCGTTCACGGGCAATTTCCTCAGTGTTTGTGACGGGCGAAGCGTTGGATGATCGGCAACTGTTTGCGCAGCGCCTGGTCGACCACGCGTGGCAGCAGGCCGTTGAGGCGCACGAACAGGCGCTCCGGCCAGCCCAGGTAGCGCTCTTCCTGCTCGTGGCGGATGGCTTGCAGCAACTCGGCCGCGACCTTTTCCGGGGCGTCCATGGCCACGCCCAGTTCGTCGTTCATCGCCACCACGCTGGGGGCGTTCATCGCCGTGCGGGTGGCGCGCGGGGCGAAGTACAGAACGCGCACATTGGTGTCAGCCAGCTCGCGGCGCAGCGCTTCGGAGAAACCGCGCAGGGCGAACTTGCTCGCGCAGTAGGCGGCGAAGCCCGGATAGCCGATGGTGCCGAAAGTGGAGCCGACGTTGATCAGCAGGGCACGGC
This sequence comes from Pseudomonas sp. 8Z, assembly GCF_902506535.1. GTDB lineage: Bacteria > Pseudomonadota > Gammaproteobacteria > Pseudomonadales > Pseudomonadaceae > Aquipseudomonas. Next base: position 1,141,698 of record NZ_LR733827.1, on the reverse strand, counting down.
GCTGCGCGCGCAGCAACGGCAGCAGGCGCTGGGTGAGCTGCAGCGTGGCGGTGACGTTGAGGCTGATCAGCTCGGCGATCTGCTGCTCGTCCTGCTGGTCGAGCAGGCCGAAGCGGTTGACCCCGGCGGCATTGATCACGCAGTTGAGGCCGCCGAAATTCTGCGCAGCGGCCACCAGCGCATCACGCCCGGCGCGGGTGCCGATATCGGCTTGCACCAGTTGGATCTGCTGCGGGAAGCGTTTGAGCAGCGGCTGCAGGGCGTCCAGGTGACGCCCCGCCAACAGCAGGTGGGCGCCTTCACTGGCCAGGGCATACACCAGTGCCTGGCCGATGCCACCACTGGCACCGGTCAGCAGGGCACGGCAATCCGTAGGTTGCATGGTTTCTCTCCTAGGCAGACAGCGGCAGGCTGCGGAACATGTCGCCGTACAGGCGATAGACCACCTTGGCGGTGTGCACCACAGCGGCCTTGTCGTCGTCGTTGTCCAGACGGTTCATCAGCTTCTTGAAGAACTCGATGTGGTCCAGATCCAGGCTGCCGTGGGAGCTGAGGTAGCTGAAGGCCTTGTTCGGCAGTTGCAGCTTGTCCTGAATGATGCCGGCAGCCTGGGTGGCCAGGGCGATGCTGGTGCCTTCGAGCACGTTGACCATGCCGAAGAAACCCACCGGGTTGTGCCGGGCGATGCGGTCGTAGACGTAAGCCACCATCAGCTCGGTGGCCATGTGCGGCGTGCCATGGCGCACCGCTTCCTTGTCCGCACCGCAGGCGGCGATATCGTTGAGCACCCACTCCTGGTGGCCGGTTTCTTCCTCGATGTATTCGGCGATGGCTTCGCGCAGCCATTCCAGGCGCTCCGGCAGACGCGCGCCGCAGGCCATCAGCAGCGGCACGGTGTGCTTGACGTGGTGGTAGGCCTCGGTGAGGAAGGCGATATAGCTATGCAGGGCGACCTGGCCGGTCATGGCCTGCTGGATGATCGGCGCGCTCAGCAGATACTCGCGTTCGGTTTGAGTCTGGGCCAGCAGGGATTCGTAGAAACTCATGCGTGTACTCCTTCTGCCATCAACGCTTCGATGGCGGTTTGGTAATGATTGAACAGGGCGCTGCGGCGCAGCCGACCGTTGGCCGTGGCCAGGTCGTTGCTCGCGTTGAAAGGGGCATCGGCGCGCAGCCAGTGGTGCACGCGGGCGTAGTCCGGCAGGCCGTGATTGACCTCGTCCACCGTTGCCTGCAACTGCGCGTCGGGGGTATTGGCAAAGCGCGGCACCAGCACCGCGACGTTGCTCGGCAGCGCCTCGCCGTGCAGCCAGGCCTGGGCGATGGGCAACTGCTGCACCAGCTCGGACTCGACCCATTCCGGGTTGACGTTGCGGCCAAAGGCGGTGATGAACTGATGCTTCTTGCGCCCGTGCAGTACCAAGAAGCCGTCCTCGAAATGGCCGAGATCGCAGGTGCGCAACCACTCGTCTTGCACCGCCGCTTCACCGATGTAGCCGAGCATGCGCGCGCCCTTGACCAGCACCTCGCCGTCGTCCGTCAGACGGATCTGCAAATGCTCCAGCGGCTTGCCGGTGCTGCCGATATGGCGCTGCTCGGGCGTATTCAGGCACACCACCGAGGCGCACTCGGACAGCCCGTAACCCTCGAAAATCGGCAGCCCCATGGCATCGGCGCGGTGCAGCAGTTGTGCTGAAACCCGGCCACCGCCGACGGCGACGAAGCGCAGCGAACTGGGCACCGGCAGCTTGCGCTCGGCAGCACTGACCAGCGCCAGCAGCAGTTGCGGCAGCAGAATCAAACTGTGCGGCTGGGACGCTTGCAGCGCCTGTAAAAAACGCATCAGGTCGAAGCCGCTGGCGCCTGTCAGGCCAATCTGCGCCATCGGCATCAGCTCCACGCACGCGCCCGCCAACAGCGGCGCATAGATGCCCGCGATGTTCTCCAGCAGCGTCGCCAACGGCAAAATGCACAGGTGTCGCTCGACCTTGCGGCTGGCGCTGGCCTTGACCAGGCTGTCGGCCACCGCCAGTTGCGTGGCCAGATCCAGACACACGCCCTTGGGCTGGCCGGTGGTGCCGGAGGTGTAGGTTATCTTGCAGGTGCCGGCATGCAGCGCTGGCGCCTGCGCCAGCGTACGGCGATGAATGTCGCCCTCGACACTGGCAAAACCGGGGGCGCCGGCGCCGATCAGGCAATCGATCCCGGCGCTGTCGAGCACATGGCGCTGCTGATCAGCGGAGAAGAACCCCGGCACCGGCACACAAACCAGGCCCGCATGCAGCGCCGCCAGATCCCACAGCACCCAGTCGATGCCGTTATCCAACGCCAGCGCCACACGTTGCGCGCCCAGATCGCGCAGGTGCCGGCTGCGGCTGACCACGGCGGCCAGCAAGCCGTCATAGGTCAACTCGCGGCCATTTTCGCTCAGTGCCGTGCGCGGGCCGTAGACGGCCAGGCGGGCGAATAAGGACTCAACTGCAGACGACATCAGGCATGCCCTCCAACGCATAAAGCGGTTGATGGCCGAGACGTGGATAGGCGCCCAGTTGCAGCAGGCGCTGATGGCCGCCATAAATGTCACCGGCCATTACCAGCGGATTGTTGTCGTAATAGCTGCCCCAGTCGGCCAACTCTTCGCCCATGCGCGCCGGGTCGGCCTCGCCGAGGGCGATAGGCGCCAGGCCCAGGCGCTGGAAGCTGTTGAGCAGCGTCGGCGTACCGGTAAAGGTGACCCAGCGAAAACCCAGGGCCACCAGCAAATCGGTCAGCGCGACGATCAACAGACGCGCCGCGCCGGGGCTGTCGGCGGCCAGATTGCCCACTTCCACCAACTCGCCACGGCCCGGCTCGGTAAGCCCCAAGCGCGCACCGATGGCAGCCTGAATCGGCTCGTCCAGATAGCGCTCAAGAAACAGCGGCCCGCTGCCACCGCTGCGCACACCCACCGCACCGAGCAATTGCCCGGCCTGGTTTTCCAGGCCGAACAGGCAAGGCATGAAATGACGGATGCGCGCGCCGTGTTGCAACTCGAAGCGCTGGCGGATGAACTGCTCCAGCGCCACACGCCGCGTGCTGTCAGGGGATGCCAGGTGAAGTTGGTAAGTATCGCCGCGCCCGATACGGGCAACGGGACGGTCGTGATGCGCCCAGGGTAGTTCCATCGTCGGAACCTCGGTGATTGGCCTGGGGGTGATTCTGGGAGGGCTGGCTTAACGCTGTATTAAGCCTTTGCAGAATGTTTCGGACGTTGCGTTATCGCGGCTAAAGCCCCTCCTACAGTGCGTGCGGCAGCGGGGGTCAGCGTTCAGGCCTGCACCCGTAGGAGGCGCTTTAGCGGCGAGCTTTTATCGCGGCTAAAGCCCCTCCCACAGTCCGTGCGGCGCGGGGGCCAGCGTTCAGGCCCGGCACCCGTAGGAGGCGCTTTAGCGGCGAGCTTTTTATCGCGGCTAAAGCCCCTCCCACAGTCCGTGCGGCGCGGGGGCCAGCGTTCAGGCCCGGCACCCGTAGGAGGCGCTTTAGCGGCGAGCTTTTTATCGCGGCTAAAGCCCCTCCCACAGTGCGTACGGCAGCGGGGGCCAGCGTTCAGGCCTGCACCCGTAGGAGGCGCTTTAGCGGCGAGCTTTTATCGCGGCTGAAGCCCCTCCCACAGTGCGTGCGGCAGCGGGGGCCAGTGTTCGGGCCTGGCACCCGTAGGAGGCGCTTTAGCGGCGAGCTTTTTATCGCGGCTGAAGCCGCTCCCACAGTGCGTGCGGCAGCGGGCGCCAGCGTTCAGTCCTGGCGCCCGTAGGAGGCGCTTCAGCGGCGAGCTTTTATCGCGGCTAAAGCCCCTCCCACAGTGCGTGCGGCAGCGGGCGCCAGCGTTCATTCCTGGCAGCCGTAGGAGGCGCTTTAGCGGCGAGCTTTTATCGCGGCTAAAGCCCCTCCCACAGTCCGTGCGGCAGCGGGCACCAGCGTTCAGCCCTGGCGCCCGCAGGAGGCGCTTTAGCGGCGAGCTTTTATCGCGGCTAAAGCCCCTCCTACAGTCCGTGCGGCAGCGGGGGCCAGCGTTCGGGCCTGGCACCCGTAGGAGGTGCTTTAGCGGCGAGCGGGCGCCCGGATGAGGGCAAAACGGTTACAGCCTTGGCCCGCAATTCGCTTTATCATCACCGCCTCTTTGCCGGTGCCGTGGGGCTGCAAGCCCTGGCCCGAGTGCCCTCGCTGCCTTGAATCAGAACGCCTCGAACCATGAACGCCGTAGAAATCGAACAAGCCATTACCGACCTGGCCGAGCAGCCGTTTGACCCGGTCGAGTTCCCTTATGCCTTCCTGCAGGCTTTCGGCAACAAGGAAACCACCCTCAAGCGCCTGCGTTCAGGGGCTACCAACAAGTCCGATTTGGGCGGCGTGCTGCAAACCAGCAATATTCATCTGGCGGTGTGTGTGCCAGGCCAGGTCACCGAGACCTTGGCCGCGCTCAAGGCCAGCCCCGCCACGGCGCGCGCCAAAGCCAAGTACGTGCTGGCCACCGATGGCCAGATGCTGGAGGCAGAAGAGCTGGAAAGCGGCGAAGTTATCGCCTGCAGCTACTCGCAGTTTCCTGATCACTTTGGCTTTTTCCTGCCGCTGGCGGGTATCTCCACGGTCAAGCAGATTCGCGAGAACGCTTTCGACATCCGCGCCACCAGCCGCTTAAACCGGCTCTATGTGGAGCTGCTCAAGGACAACCCGACCTGGGGCACCGCCGAGCGCCGCCATGAGATGAACCATTTCATGGCGCGGCTGATCTTCTGCTTCTTCGCCGAAGACACCGACATTTTCAACGGCACCGGCCTGTTTACCGACACCCTCGCGCAGATGAGCGACCGCGATGCGAGCAATCTGCATGAGGTGATGGGCGAGATCTTCCGCGCCATGAACACGCCGATTGCCCAGCGTGCCACGGCAAACCTGCCGCGCTGGGCGGACACCTTCCCCTATGTCAACGGTGGGCTGTTCTCCGGCGAGCCGGATGTGCCGCGTTTTTCCCGCATTGCCCGTAGCTATTTGCTGCATATCGGCGCGCTGGATTGGAAGCAGATCAACCCCGATATCTTCGGCTCCATGATCCAGGCCGTGGCCGACGACGAAGAGCGCGGCGCCCTGGGCATGCACTACACCAGCGTGCCCAATATCCTCAAGGTGCTGAACCCGCTGTTTCTCGATGAGCTGCGCGCCAAGCTGGACGAGGCTGGCGACAACCCGCGCATCTTGCTCAACTTGCGCAAGCGCCTGGCGCGTATTCGGATATTCGACCCGGCCTGCGGCTCGGGCAACTTCCTGGTTATCGCCTACAAGCAACTGCGTGCGATTGAAAACATCATCAATGAGCGTCGGGGGGAGCTTGGGCGCAAGAGCGATATTCCGCTCACTAACTTCCGAGGTATCGAGCTGCGGGACTTTTCTGCAGAAATCGCTCGCTTGGCACTGATCATCGCGGAGTATCAATGCGATGTGCTTTACCGGGGGCAGAAAGAGGCTCTGCTGGAATTTCTGCCGCTGAGCAATCAGAACTGGATTACTTGTGGAAACGCTCTTAGGGTGGATTGGCTCAGTGTATGCCCTCCAACAGGTAAGGGGGTGAGGCTAGTAACTAATGATTTATTTGATCCTTCCTTGGAACAGGCGCAGATTGACTTTGAGAATGAAGGTGGGGAAACGTACATTTGTGGTAATCCTCCATATCTTGGAAATACTTGGCAAAGTGCAGAGCAGAAATCGGAAATTCGCAGCGTAGCGAATGGTCGCACCAGCGCCGCTGGGTTTCTTGATTATGTGGCAGGTTGGTTTATTAAAGCGGCAGACTACATTAAAGATGCAGGAGGGGCTGCTGCTTTTGTAAGTACTAACTCTATATGTCAAGGTCAGTTAGTGCCTATAATTTGGCCGATTATTTATCAGGCTGGTTGTGATATCTTTTTTGCATATACTTCGTTTAGGTGGGCGAACCTTGCTAGTAATAATGCAGGTGTTACAGTCGCGGTAGTCGGGATTTGTAGTAAGAATGCCTCGATATGCCGCTTGTATGAGCACCAGGGAGACGGAACAGTAGCGTCGCGTGAGGGTGCATCTATTACCCCATATTTGACCATTGGCTCGCGTGTTATTGTCGAGAAATGTACTCGCCCCCTTTCAGAGTTGGCGATAATGGAGTTTGGTAATAAGCCAAGTGATGGTGGTCATTTGCTATTGACAAGTGATGAGCTCAACTCTCTTGGGCTGTCACGAGATCAGCGTGAGCGTTTCACTCGTCGTATCTTCGGCTCGCAAGATTTCATCAATGGTGGGGGGCGGTTTTGTATCTGGATTGACGATGATCATTTGCAGGAGGCAAAAACAATTCAGGTATTGAATGAGCGCATTGAGGCAGTGAGGGCTTTGCGCCTTGCAAGTCCCGATAAAGGCGCAAGAACCATCCTTGCGCAACGCCCTCACCAGCTTAAATTGATGCGAATTGGAAAAAGGCAGACAATTGTTGTTCCAAGTGTGTCGTCTGAGCGTCGTGCATATTTGCCAGCGGGTGTTGTTAGCTCAGGAACCACGCTTACTAATCTCGCTTTTGGTATGTACGATGCGTCTCTTTGGAATTTGGCGCTCGTTGTTTCTCGTCTGCACTTGGTTTGGATCGCTACCGTCTGCGGCAAAATGAAAACAGACTTCCGCTACTCCAACACTTTAGGCTGGAATACCTTTCCAGTACCGACGCTGACCGAGAAAAATAAAGCTGATTTGACCCAGTGCGCCGAAGATATCCTGCTGGCCCGCGAAGCCCATTTCCCCGCCACGATTGCTGAACTCTACGATCCAGAAAAAATGCCAGACAACTTGCGTGCAGCCCATGAACGTAATGACGAAGTGCTGGAGCGCATTTATATAGGTCGCCGTTTCAAGAACGACACCGAGCGTCTGGAGAAGCTGTTTGAGCTGTACACCGAGATGACAGCCAAGCAGAAACCAGGGAAGGCGAAGCGATGACTGATTTGATCCTGTACAGCTCGGAGGATGGCCAAACGCGGCTGCATCTGCGCGTTGAGGGCCAAAGTGTGTGGCTTAGCCAACTGGACATTGCCGAGCTGTTCCAGACCACCAAGCAGAACGTATCCCTGCATGCCAAGAACATTTTCGAGGACGGCGAGCTAAGCGCCGAGGCAACTGTCAAGGAATCCTTGACAGTTCAAGTCGAGGGCCAGCGGCAGGTCAAGCGCAAACTGACTCACTACAACCTCGACCTGATCCTGGCTATCGGCTACCGGGTGCGTTCGCCGCGCGGCGTGCAGTTCCGCCAGTGGGCCAGCAGCCACCTCAAGGAGTTTCTGCTCAAGGGCTTTGTGCTGGATGAGCAGCGCCTGAAGAACCCCGGTGGCTGGGATCACTTCGATGAGTTGCTGGCGCGCATCCGCGAGATTCGCGCCTCGGAGAAGCGCTTCTACCAAAAGGTGCGCGAGCTGTTTGCCCTGAGCGCCGATTACCGCATCCGCGAGCAGGAAACCGCGCTGTTCTTCGCCGAGGTGCAGAACAAGCTGCTCTATGCCACCACCGGCTGTACCGCCGCCGAATTGGTGGTCAAGCGTGCCGACGCCAGCCAGCCCAATATGGCCCTGAACACCTGGAGCGGTTCGCGCGTGCGCAAGCAGGATGTGATCATCGCCAAGAACTACCTGACGGCGGATGAGATCGACACGCTCAACCGCCTGGTGGTGATCTTCCTGGAGCAGGCTGAGCTGCGCGTCAAACAGCAGCAGGCGCTGACTCTGGATTTCTGGCGCAGCAATGTGGACAAGATGCTGGCCTTCAACGATCAGCCGATTCTGCAGGGCGCTGGCTCCGTCAGCCGCGAGCGCATGGAGCAGCTTGCCCATGAGCGTTACGAGGCATTCGATCAGCAGCGCCGCGAGGCAGAGCGTATCCAGGCCGATGCCGATGACCTCAAGGAAATCGAGCAGCTCGAACACACCCTTAAAAACACGGGCAAGAAGCCCTGAATGGATGCATGGTCATGACTCAAAGCGTTCCTTCCGTTTCCGTCTCCTATGCCCAGAACGGCCGCTCCACCAAGGCCAACGAACTGGGCATGCGCCCCATGCAGGAGCGCGTCTTCGAGCGGCGTGGTGAGCCGTATCTGCTGATCAAATCGCCTCCCGCATCCGGTAAAAGCCGGGCCTTGATGTTCATTGCGCTGGATAAGCTGGCGCACCAGCACATCAAGCAGGCCATCATCGTGGTGCCGGAAAAATCCATCGGTGCGAGCTTTCACGACGAGCCACTGAGCCGCTACGGCTTCTGGGCCGACTGGCATGTGGAGCCACGTTGGAACCTGTGCGATGCACCTGGCACCGATGATGGCGGCAAGGTCAATGCGCTGGGCGCGTTTCTGGAAAGCAGTGACCAGGTGCTGGTCTGCACCCATGCCACCTTCCGTTTTGCCGTGGATAAGTTCGGGGTGGCGGCCTTCGATGATCGCTTGATCGCTGTGGACGAGTTCCACCATGTTTCCGCCAACCCGGACAACAAGCTGGGTACGCACCTGGGGCAGTTCATCGCCCGCGACAAGGTGCATATCGTGGCGATGACGGGCTCTTACTTTCGGGGCGATGCCGAGGCGGTATTGGCGCCGGGTGATGAAGCCCGCTTCGACACCGTGACCTACACCTATTACGAGCAGCTCAACGGTTATGAGCACCTGAAGAATCTGGATATCGGCTACTACTTCTACTCAGGTGCTTACTCCGACAGCATTCTCGATGTGCTCGACCCGCGCGAGAAAACCATCGTGCACATCCCCAGCGTGAACTCCCGCGAGAGCTCCAAGGACAAGATCCGCGAGGTGGAGCACATCATCGAGGAGCTGGGCGAGTGGCAAGGCAGCGACCCGCTGACGGGCTTCCAACTGGTGAAAACCGCAGAGGGGCGCGTGCTGCGCATCGCCGATCTGGTGGATGATGACCCGGCCAAGCGCGACAAGGTGTCGGCGGCGTTGAAAGACCCGGCGCAGAAGAACAACCGTGACCATGTGGACATCATCATCGCCTTGGGTATGGCCAAAGAGGGCTTCGACTGGATTTGGTGCGAGCATGCCCTTACGGTTGGCTACCGCTCCAGCCTGACCGAGATCGTGCAGATCATCGGGCGGGCGACCCGTGATGCACCGAACAAGGCGCGGGCACGCTTCACCAATCTGATCGCCGAGCCGGATGCCAGCGAAAAACTGGTGACCGAGGCGGTCAATGACACGCTCAAGGCGATTGCCGCCAGCCTGTTGATGGAACAGGTGCTGGCGCCGCGTTTCGAGTTCAAGCCCAAGACGCCCACCAGTGGCCCGCAGGCCGGTTTCGACTACGGCGATACGCCCTATCAACCCGGTGCCTGTAACGTGGGCTTCAACCATGAAACCGGCCAGTTCCAAATCGAGATCAAAGGCCTGGTCGAGCCCAAGAGCCCAGAGGCCAGCCGAATCTGCCAGGAGGATCTGAACGAGGTGATTGCCAGCTTCGTTCAGGACAAGACCAACATCGAACGTGGCTTGTTCGATGATGAGCTGGTACCCGAGGAGCTGACGCAACTGCGTATGGGCAAGATCATTCGGGAGAAATACCCGGAGCTCGATAGCGAAGATCAGGAGGCGGTGCGCCAGCATGCCATTGCCGCCTTGAACCTGACTCAGCAGGCCAAGCAGATGGTGTTGGGCGACGATCCACAGGGGCCACAGAGCGGCGGCAGCAGTGCGCCGAGTACGGCTTTGATCGACGGTGTACGCAAGTTTGCGATGGACGTGCGCGAGCTGGACATTGACCTGATCGACCGGATCAACCCATTTAGTGAGGCCTACGCGATTCTCGCCAAGAGCATGAGCGAGGACAGTCTCAAGCAGGTTGCGGCTGTTATTGGCGCCAAGCGCACCCGCCTGACACCGGACGAAGCCAAGGATCTCGCCGTGCGCGCCGTGAAATTCAAAAAGGATCATGGCCGTGTGCCGTCACTGACTGCTCATGATCCGTGGGAGCGGAGCATGGCCGAAGGTGCTGCAGCCTTTATCCGCTTCAAGAAAGAGGGCCGTTATGGCTAACGAATTTGATCTGGACGAACTGGAAGCTGAGCTTTCGGATTTTGCCACGCCCAACAAAAAGGTCGGCCGCACGCCCCGTGAGGAACGCATCATCGCGGGTTTCGAGGATATTCAGCGCTTCGTCGAGGAGCATGGCCATGTGCCGCGCCATGGTGACGATAACGACATTTTCGAGCGACTTTATGCCGTGCGCCTGGATCGTCTGCGTGAGCAGGAGGAATGCCGCACGCTGCTGATGCCCCTCGACCATCAGGGCCTATTGAGCTGCGTAGCGTTGAATGAGCCCAAGGGTGAGTACTCGCTGTCCGATGATGAGTTACTGGCCGAGCTGGCAGGCGATGAGGGCGCGGATGTTCAGAACCTTCGCCACGTTCGCAGCAACGCCGAGAAGCGTGAGGCTGAAGAGATTGCCCAGCGCGAGCGTTGTGAGGACTTCGAGCGCTTTCAGCCATTGTTCGAGCAGGTGCAGCGTGAGTTGCAGTCCGGGCTTCGGGTGACGCGCGCCTTCATGAGAGACACCAGCGTCGAGGTTGGGCAGTGGTTCGTGTTGAGTGGCCAGATGGCCTATGTGGCTGAAGAGGGCGATGACTTCGATTCACCACAGGGCAAGAAGGATGCGCGTCTGCGGGTGATCTTTTCCAACGGCACGCAAAGCAACCTGCTGAGGCTTTCTCTGGTGCGTGCGTTGTACAAGGACGATGCAGGCCGTCGCATTACCGAGGCTGATGCAGGGCCGCTGTTCAGTGAGGCGCTGGAGTCTGACGACATCGAGAGTGGCACCATTTATGTGTTGCGCAGCGACTCAAAGCATCCTTACGTGGTCGAGCACCGCGAGCTGATCCACAAGATCGGCGTCACGGGTGGCAAGGTGGAAACCCGTATTGCGGGGGCTGATAAAGATGCCACTTACCTGCTGGCGGATGTTGAGGTGGTGGCCACCTACAAGTTGCACAACATCAATCGAATACGGATGGAAAACCTCTTCCACCGGCTGTTCAGCCCTGCTCAGCTTGAGCTGACGATCCCTGACCGCTTCGGCAATCCGGTCAAGCCCAAGGAGTGGTTTTTGGTGCCGCTGAATGTGATCGATGAGGCGGTGGGGCGGATACGTGATGGCTCCATTACCAATGTCGTATACGACCCTGCTTCTGCACAGTTGGTCGCGGCAAAATAAGACTGCTCATGCCATCTGCTTGATGGGGGTTGGAGTGGTTTGAAATATCAGGAGTGGACGATGAATCAAACAAGGGATTTGCCATGACCCAAGGCCGCAGTATTCGACTCTTTCTGGTGGACGGCACGCCCAATGGCCTGCTGACCGCCGAGATCATGAACTGGACGGGCCACGTGCTGACCGGCCCGCGCAGCAAAATGACCGAGCTGGTTCAGCGCCCGGAATGCGCGCGTACTGGCGTGTACTTTCTGGTTGGCCCTGACCCGGACGACAGCCTGCGCACCCGTGTGTATATCGGCGAGTCCGACGATGTGGCGCAACGCCTCATACAGCACAATCGCCCGGAAAAGCCTGACGGCAGCGGCGGCAAGGATTTCTGGGAGCGCGTGTGCCTGGTTACCAGCAAGGATCAGAACCTGACCAAGGCCCATGTGAAGTACCTGGAAAGCAAGCTGATCGGCATTGCCGCCAACGCCGGGCGTTGCGTGCTAAGCAATGGCACGGCGCCCGACTATGCTGGGCTGCCCGAGTCCGACAGAGCCGATATGGCGTTCTTTCTTGAACAGCTTCGTATCGTTCTGCCCGCGCTGGGTTTTGACTTTCTCCTTGAGCCGCCTCGACTGGTGGCGCTGAACCGAGAAGCTTCTGCACCTGCATCGGAGCCGCTCAACGCGTCGCCGCGCTTCGTGCTGGAGAGTCAGAAGCTCGGCATCAAGGCGTTGGCCGAAGAGGTCGATGGCCTGTTCATGGTGCTCAAGGGCTCCCGTGTGCGTGGCCAATGGAACAGCACTCCGCATAGCTACGAGCTGCTTTTTCGTCGTCTGATCGCTGACGGTGTATTGGTGCCGGATGGGCCGGAGCATCGTGTATTCAGCGCTGACTATTTGTTCTCCAGCCCCAGTGCTGCCGCTGCGGTCGTATATGCCCGTAATGCCAATGGCCGCACCTCATGGCTTGTCGACGGCACCGGGCAAACCTACGCCGCCTGGCAGGATCAACAGTTGGGCGCGTTACAGCCCACGCTGGAGGATGCGTAAGCGCGCCCGAGCTACAGACCGAGCTGCAGCTCTTGCTCACCGAGCTGGCCGAGCTGATCCGCCAGGCGCGGCAGCAGGGCTCTCCGCGCAGCCGATCATGAGCCGGTTCTGAAGGCCCGCTGCTGCGCATTGCGCGCTATCGGTGCAATTGCCTCTAGTGCTCGGCGCGCTGCTGCTGGAGAATCCGCGCCATTTGCCTTTCTGCCGTTAGTTAGGCGTGCCGTACGCACCTGCATGACGTGCGCGGCGCTGGTCATCCTTGAGGAGTTCGTTCGTGCTGTATCGTCCCCGTTTTGCGCGCAGTCTGTTGGCTCTGGCGTTGAGCCCTGCGCTGGTTTTGGCGAGTGAGCCGAGCGTGCTTGAGGCCGTGACGGTGACGGGGGAGGGGAGTGACGATTACCTGGCCCGGCGCGCCAGTGTGTCGGCATACGATGATGCCGAGTTGCTCGATACGCCGGCCTCCGTTTCGGTGGTCACCCAGCAGATGCTGGCGGATCAGCAGGCCAGGCTGCTGAGTGAGGTGCTGAAGAACGATGCGGCGGTGGGCGAAAGCTATGCGCCGATTGGTTACTACGAGAACTTCGTGGTGCGCGGTTTTTCACTCAATGCCGCCAGTAGCTACAAGATCAACGGGCGCACCATTGCCGGTGAGCAGAATGTGGCACTGGAGAACAAGCAGCAGGTCGAGTTGCTCAAGGGCCTGGCCGGTTTGCAGGCGGGGGTCTCCGAGCCGGGCGGTTTGCTCAACTATGTGACCAAGCGTCCCGAGGATGTGCGCGCGGTGACGGTCTCCAGCAATGAGCAGGGCGAGCGTTATCTGGCCACCGATGTGGGTGGCTGGTTCGGCAGCGAGCAGCAGTTCGGCCTGCGTGCCAACCTGGCGCACGAGGACATCCGCTCGTATGTCGAGCACGCCGATGGCAAGCGTGATTTCCTGTCCCTGGCGTTCGATTGGAACATCAGCCCCAACGCTTTGCTGCAGGTGGATGTGGAGTATCAGCAGCGTGAGCAGTTGTCGGTGCCGGGTTATCAGTTGCTGGGCGGGCGCCGCGTGCCTCATGGCGTCGACCCCAGGGACAAGCTGGCTGATCAGCGTTGGGCCAAGCCGGTGGGCATCGATTCGCTCAATACCAGTGGGCGCTTCGAGTACCGCTTCAGCGACGACTGGACAGGCTCGCTCAGTGCGGCGCGCAGCCATGTGGTGATCGACGATTACAGCGCATTTGCCTGGGGCTACTTCTGTGCTCCCAACTGCGTTGGCGATCAGCGCGGCAACACCTTCAGCGCCGCAGGCGACTACGACGTCTACGACTACCGCAGCCCGGACGACACGCGCTGGACTGATGAGCTGGAGGGCGCTCTGCGCGGGCATTTCAGAACGGGGGCGGTGCAACATCAGATGACCGTTGGCAGCAGCGCTCTGCGTCGTATCGTCGAGCGCCGCGATGCGATCAACGAGTGGGTCGGCACCGCCAATATCGGCCAGGATTCTCCCGATTTTGCAGCGGCTAACGCGGCGCTGGGGGACAAGTATCGACGCCTGGATAGCCGCCAGTACGGCCTTTTCATCAATGATCGGATTCGCCTTAGCGAGCAGTGGCAAAGCGTGCTCGGTGGGCGCCTGGTGCGTCTGGATGAGCACACCTACGATGCCGCAGGTGAGGTGACGCGGCATACCCAGCGCACGGCGTTTCTTCCCGATGCGGCGCTGATCTACAAGCCGCGCGCGGACATTTCGCTGTACACCCGCTACAGCCAGGGGTTGTCGCCGGGTGGGGAGGCGCCCTGGTTTGCCAGCAATAACGCAAGCATCCTCGCGCCGACGCGCTCACGCCAACTGGAAGTGGGCATCAAGCGCGACTGGCAGCGTGCCAGCGTCAGCGCAGCGTTGTTTCGTATCGAGCGCGATTACCAGTACACGCGCCCGAACGACGGTGGCACCTTCACATATCTGACGCAGGGTGAGCAGCAGAACACCGGTCTGGAGCTGTCGGCCAGCGGTTGGCTGACCGAGCGTTTGCAGGTGTCGGCCAGTGCTGCGGCGATTCGCGCGCGGGTCAGTGGCACGGGCACCGAGGCTTATGAAGGGCATCAGGCGATCAATGTGCCGACGCTGCGCAGCAGCCTGTCCTTCGATTACCGCGTGGCGGCTGTCGAGGGCTTGGCGCTGCTGGGCGGCGTGCAGTACAGCGGCAGCAAGTATGCCAATCAGGCCGGGAGCACGAAGGTCGGCGATTACACCGTGTTCGATCTGGGGAGCCGCTACAGCATGCGGCTGGAGGGTTACGAGGCGGTGTTGCGGCTGAGCGTGGACAACCTGTTCGATACCCGTTACTGGCGCGATGCCGGTGAGTACCTGGGCGATGGCTACTTGTTCCCAGGCGCGCCGCGCACGGCGCGTCTGGCGGCAACGCTGAACTTCTAATGCGGGTGCGCTATCAGCAAACCTGCGCGATCCAGTCATTGAGGTTGTAGTAGTTGCTGATGCGCGCGACCTTGCCGTTGTTGATCTCGAAGAAGGCACCGGCCGGTAGCACGTAGGTCTGGCCGTTGGCTGGCGGCAGGCCTTCGTCGTCGGCCAGGTATTCGCCGTGCACCACGAATTCGGCGGCGGCGCGGCTGCCGTCGGCGTTCTGCATCACTACGATGTCGGCCAGGCGTTCTCGGTAGCAGCGGTTCATCTTGTCCATGAAGGTGGCGAAGGTGGCCTTGCCGACCTGGCGCTCGCCCTGGTTGATGTCATGCACCACGTCGTCGGCCAGCAGGTCGAGGAAGGCGGGCATGTCGCCGGCGTTGAAGGCGGCGTAGTAGGCCTGCACCAGTTCGGTGGCGGTCATGGTTAAGTTCCTTTCGTAGCGTGGTTAGTGGTTGCTTGGCTCGCATGATAAGTTCGCGCCTTCGAGCCGGCATAGCCGCTGGCGTCACCCTGCTGCTGGCGAACGACTCCTTATGGACATCGAATTGCTCCAGGGGCCACAGATAGCGCCCCATATCGAAGATCTGGCGCATTTGCGGATCACGGTCTTTCGTGAATTTCCCTACCTCTACGACGGCAGCCTCGACTATGAGGCTGAGTACCTGGCGACCTACGTGCGCAGCGCCGATAGCCTGTGCGTGCTGGTGCGTGACGAGGGACGGGTGGTCGGCGCATCCACGGCACTGCCGCTGCTTGATGAAACCGCGGAATTTCAGCAGCCGTTCCTCTCGGCAGGCTGGAATCCGGCGCGCATCTTCTACTGCGCCGAGTCGGTGGTTTTACCGGCCTGGCGCGGGCGCGGCCTGGGCGTGCGCTTCTTCGCCGAGCGCGAGGCGCATGCGCGCAGGCTGGGGCGTTTCGACTGGTGCGCGTTTTGCGCCGTGCAGCGCCCGGCCGATCACCCGCGCAGGCCCACCGACTATCAGGCGCTGGATGCCTTTTGGGCGCGCCGGGGCTATCGCCATCATCCCCAATTGCACACTCAGTACCACTGGCGCGACCTGGACGAAGCCGAGGAATCGGCCAAGCCCATGTCGTTCTGGCTCAAGGAACTCACTTCATGATCAAGGTTGCCGCCTGCCAATATCACATCGACCTGCTGACCAGTTGGGACGCCTATGCCGCGCACCTGACCGAGCTGTGCGAAGAGGCCGCCGGGCAGGGCGCCGAGCTGCTGCTGCTGCCGGAATACGCCGGGCTGGTGCTGACCGGGCAGTTACCGGACGCTCAGCGCAGCGATCTGCACGGCTCCATCGCCGGCATCCAGGCGCTGCTGCCGCGCTGGCTGGAACTCTGCGAGAGCCTGGCGCGGCGGCTGAAGGTGCATCTGCAACCCGGTTCGGTGGCGGTGCTGGATGATGACGGCCTGTACCGCAACCGCGCCTGGCTGTTCGGCCCGGACGGCTGCCTGGGCAGCCAGGACAAGCTGATGATGACCCGCTTCGAGCTGGAGCAATGGCAGATTGCGGCAGGAAGCGGGCTCAAGGTATTCGACACGGCGCTGGGCAAGCTCGGCATCCTGATCTGCTACGACAACGAATTCCCGCTGCTGGCGCGCACCTTGGCCGAGGCCGGGGTGGATCTGATCCTGGCGCCCAGTTGCACCGATACCGAGGCGGGTTTCTATCGCGTACGCATCGGGGCGCAGGCGCGTGCGCTGGAGAATCAGCTCGCCGTGCTGCAATCGCCCACGGTTGGCTTGGCGCCCTGGTCGCCGTCGCTGGACGAGAATATTGGCCGCGCCGCGCTGTACGTGCCGTCGGATTACGGCATGCCGGCCACTGGCGTGATTGCCGAGAGTGCAGCGCTGTGCCCCACGCGCAGCCACTGGCTGATCGCCGAGCTGGATCTGGCCGAGGTGCGCCGCGTGCGCGAGCAGGGCCAGGTGTTTACCCGGCGCGACTGGCCTCGGCAGTTCGAGCAGGCGCGGTTGGTGCAGCCATGAACGCGCCAGAGGCCTTGCCGGACTCGCCACTGGCCGCCTACGAGCGGGCGCTGGCTGGCGGTTTTGTCGCCGATGCCGCGCAACGCCGGGCGGTGCAGGTGTTGCAGCATTGTCATGAGGCCGTACAGCGCGGCGAATGCCCGCCCGGCGTGTACCTCTGGGGGCCAGTGGGGCGCGGCAAGACCTGGCTGATGGACAGTTTCTACAACAGCCTGCGTGTCCCGGCGCGGCGGCAGCATTTCCATCACTTCATGCAGTGGGTGCATCGCCGCCAGTTTCAGCTCAGCGGTAATGCCGACCCACTGCGCCTGCTGGCCGAAGAGCTGGGGCGCGAGGTGCGCGTGCTGTGCTTCGACGAGTTGTTCGTCAGTGACATCGGCGATGCCATGTTGCTGGGACGTTTGCTCAGTCTGGTGCTGGAGCAGGGCGTGGTGCTGGTGGCGACCTCCAACCAGCCGCCGGATCAGCTCTATGCCGATGGTTACAACCGCGAGCGCTTCCTGCCGGCCATCGCCGCGCTGGAGCAGCATATGCAGGTGGTGAGTGTGGATGGCGAGCAGGATCATCGCCTGCATCCCGGTGCCGAGGTGCAGCGCTATTGGGTGCGGCAGGCGCAGGCGTTGGGTGAGCTGTTCGCCCGCTTGAGTGAGGGGCTGGCGGTGAGCCGCGAGCCGGTCGCGCTGGCGCACCGGCGGGTCGTGACGCTTGCTCACAGCACGGCGGCGCTGTGGTGCCGTTTCAAGGATCTATGTGAGCAGCCGCTGGCCGCGCTGGACTTTATCGAGCTGTGCCAGCGCTTCCCGGCCATCCTGCTCGGCGAAGTGCCGCGCCTGGGCGGCGAACAGCGCGAAGGGCGTATCGCCCGTGGCACCGAGGATGGCGCCGCCCGTGTCGATGCGGGGGATCGACAACTGCCGGCACTGGCCCACAACGATGATGCGGTCAGGCGTTTCATCGCCCTGGTCGACGAGTGCTACGACCGCCGCGTGCCGCTGTATATCGAAGCCGAGGTGGCGCTGGATGAGCTGTACACCCAGGGCTACCTTGAGTTTGCCTTCCGTCGCACCCTCAGCCGCTTGCGCGAGATGCAGTTGGCGCGCTTCGGCTCATAGCAGCAGCATCTGCAACTCGCGGCTGACGTTGACGGTGATGCCGCCGCCATTGGAGCCAACGCTCTGGCTGGTGCCTTGCAGCGGGTTGTACAGGGTGCCGCTGCCCTGTTTGGGCAGGGTCACGCTGCCGTTTTGCTGAGCCCAGAACAGCCATAGCCAGCGCCCATCGGCACGCTGCCAGGCAATGCTGATCATGCCGCTTGGCGCATTGGCGAACGCCGGTGGCGTCAACGGTGTGAGGCTCGGGCCGGTGATCTGCAGGAAGCGCCGCAGGGCCTGGTAGGCCGGCTTCTCGCTGCCATCTAAGCGCAGCAGGCCGTAGGACTGGTCGCGAACCGAGGCGCGGGCATCCAGGTCGCTCAGGGTGAAGAGAAAGATGCGGTCGAAATCCATCGCGCTCATCAAGGCCAGGCGCCGCAGCATGTAGTCGGCCTGGCCCTGCTCGCCAATGATTGGCTGCAGCTCAACCGGCCCGGTGTAGCTCGACCAGCCGAATTCGGTGGCCCAGATTGGCCCGCTGCCGTACTGGCGCAGGTATTGGTTGACGGTGTTGGCATTGCTGATGAAATCCCCAGCACCCGATACGTCACCTTCAGGCTCCTGGCTGTAGGGATGGTAAGCGCTGACGCGGCCAGACTTGACGCTGCCGAGGCGAATCAGCGCTTCGAGCATCAGCCCGCCTTGCACCGGCATCTGGCTGTAATAGGCGTTGCCGCCGATGACCGGCGTGGCATCCGGGCGAGCGCTGGTCAGTGCGCTCAGGCTGGTTTCCAGCAATTGCTGGTATTGCTGCGGGTTCTCCGCCGGTTGCCAGTAAGAGGGGATGTTCTGTTCATTCCACACCTGCCAGGCCTTGGCGTAGGGGTAGCGGCTGGCCAGGGTGGCGAAGCTGCTGGCGTACAGTTGTGCGTTGAACGGTGGGTATTGATCGCGGTTGCTCACACCACTGGGCGCTGAGCTGGCGAAGGGGGCTGAGCCAACCAGATAGATGAGAGGTTTGAGCTGCTGCTCCTCGACTACCTGCATCACACGGTCGATTTGCGCCCACTGCCATTGCCCTGGAGCAGGCTCCAGACGATCCCAGTGCAGGCCCATGCGAATCCATTGCAGGTTCAGCGCCTTGAGCTTGGCGATCTGCTGGCGGTAGGCCGCCTCGTCGAACCAGGGCAGTTGCACGTTGAGGCCGAGAAAGTCGGCCCAGGTAACTGTGCGCGGTGCTTTCATCGAGTAGGAGGGCGCGGCTTGAGCGCCGAAGCTGGTGCACAGGCTCAGGCTCAGGCACAACGCGGCGCACAGGCCGCTAAAGCGCGAATTAGACATGGCTGCTTTCCCTTGCTGGGTGAATCGGAGTAGCAGCATAGGGGCAGCCGTCGGCTAGCGAACCGCTCCAGGGCCGGGTTGCGGATGGAGGGCGGCGATAAGGCGACTGACGGTTTAGTGGCGTTTTGGTTCGCCTGAATATTGACGATTGCTGGGCCAACTTGGCGAGGTCACGAGGGCAGGCGACGGATTCGGCGCACTGCCGTCTCCGTCGTGGATGAGCCTCAACTGGCCAGGTAGTTCTCGGTGGAGATGACCGTGGCATAAGCGAACGCCAGGGCGGCCATGTTGGCGGCATGTACCTGTGCGGCGGCTATCTTGACGTCTTCGAAGGACTGGTCGTGAGTGGCGCAGGCGTCGTGAATCACCGTGGTGGCATAGCCTAAATCCGCACTGGCGCGGGCGGCGGCAGCAATGCACATATGGCTCATGGCGCCGACTAGGATAACCTGTTCAATGCCGTTGGCATCGAGTCGGGCTTTGAGGTCGGTTCCCAGGAAGGCATTGACCTTGTGCTTGAGCAGCACTGCCTCATCTGTTTGCGGCTGCACGCTGGTGTGCAACTGCGCGCCGGGCGAGCCGGGGGCAAAGAAAGGGGCGTCGTTGCTCTCGAACTCATGACGTACATGAATCACCGTATCGCCTGCGGCCCTTGCTGCTGCCAGCATCCGCGAGGCATTGCTAGCCGCAGCGCTCATACCCGTCAGGGGCCATTTGCCGCCGTCGAAGTAGTCGTTCTGGATATCGATGAGGATTAGGGCGCGCTTGCTCATGGGGCTCTCCGTGGGATGATGTGTGGCGCCCACCTTATCGCCCTGGTGCGTGCACGAGGATGGGCTGGGCCGACAATCTGCGGGGAAAAACTGACAATGAACGAGCGTTGCCTGGAGATCGGGCTGTTGCTGTATCCCGGAGCGCAACGGGCGGCTGTCTATGGCCTGGGAGATCTATTCGCTGTGGCCAATCGCATGGCTGCCGAGCAGGGGCGGCTGGGAGTGCCGAGCTTGCGCATCAGTCACTGGCAGGCGGATGAGGCCGGTGAATTGCAGCGTGTGTTCGACAGCCAGCCGCAGGCAGACGGTGCGCCGCAGGTGGTGATCGTGCCGCCCTGCTTGGGCGATGACAGCGAACAATCGCTCGCGGCTTGCTACCTTGACTGGTTACGCCAGCAGCATGGCACTGGGGTGACTCTGGCTTCGGTTTGTGCTGGCGCTTTCGCGCTGGCCGAGGCGGGTTTGCTCGACGGGCGTACGGTGACGACTCACTGGGCACTGGCAGCGCAATTGGCGGCGCGTTTCCCGAGGGTCGAGGTTTTGCCTGAACGCATGGTCATCGATGACGGCGATCTGATCACCGCCGGTGGCTTGATGGCCTGGACCGATTTGGGCCTGGCCTTGGTGACGCGTTTGCTGGGGCCGACCATCGCGGCGGAAACGGCACGTTATCTGGTGGTGGATCTGAACCGCGAATCGCAGCGGCATTTCAGCAGCTTCGTACCCAGCTTCGACCATGGCGATGCCGCGGTATTGGCCGTGCAGCACTGGCTGCAGGGTGAGGCGGGTGCTGACCTGAGCTTGGCGAGCATGGCGGCTCGTGCCAGCCTGGGTGAGCGTACTTTTCTGCGCCGTTTTCGCGCGGCCACCGGATTGAAACCCACCGAATATTGCCAGCAGTTGCGCGTGAGTAAGGCTCGCGAACTGCTCGAATTCACCCGCCAGAGCATTGATCAGGTGGCCTGGCAGGTGGGTTATCGCGACAGTGGTGCCTTTCGCAAGGTGTTCGCCCGCCTGGTTGGCGTCTCACCGGGCGATTACCGTCGGCGTTTCGGTACGGCTGCGCGTTGAGTGAAAACGCAGAAGCCCGGCGCTTGGCCGGGCTTCTGCTTGCAGCTTGAGGCTTATCGCTTGCGCCTGCCTTACTTCACTTCCACCGCCAGGCTTTCGGCGATCTTCTTGCTCCAGATCGCAGGGCCGGTGTTGTGCACCGATTCGCCCTTGGTGTCGACGGCGACAGTCACCGGCATGTCCTTGACCTCGAATTCGTAGATCGCTTCCATGCCCAGCTCGGGGAAGGCGATGGTCTTCGAGGCCTTGATTGCCTGAGCCACCAGGTAGGCGGCGCCGCCGACGGCCATCAGGTACACGGCCTTGTTGTCCTTGATCGCGTCGATGGCGATGGGGCCGCGCTCGGACTTGCCGATCATGCCCAAAAGGCCTGTGCTTTCCAGGATCTGGCGGGTGAACTTGTCCATGCGCGTGGCAGTAGTCGGGCCGGCTGGGCCGACCACTTCATCACCGACCGGATCGACCGGGCCGACGTAGTAGATGAAGCGGCCTTTGAGATCCACCGGCAGCTCTTCGCCCTTGTTGAGCATGTCGACCATGCGCTTGTGCGCAGCATCGCGGCCGGTGAGCATCTTGCCGTTGAGCAGGACGGTTTCGCCCGGTTTCCAGCTCTGCACTTCTTCCGGGGTAATGGTGTCGAGGTTGACGCGGCGCGCACTCGGGCCGGCTTCCCAGACGATTTCCGGGTAGGCGTCCAGATCCGGTGCTTCCAGCGAGGCTGGGCCGGAGCCGTCGAGCACGAAGTGGGCGTGACGGGTGGCGGCGCAGTTGGGGATCATGCACACCGGCAAGGACGCGGCGTGGGTCGGGTAATCCATGATCTTGACGTCGAGCACGGTGGTCAGACCGCCCAGACCCTGGGCGCCGATGCCCAGTTGGTTGACCTTGTCGAACAGCTCCAGACGCAGTTCTTCGATACGGTTCTGCGGGCCGCGGGCTTTCAGCTCGTGGATGTCGATGTGCTCCATCAGCACTTCCTTGGCCATCACCGCAGCCTTCTCGGCGGTGCCGCCGATGCCGATGCCGAGCATGCCCGGCGGGCACCAGCCGGCACCCATGGTCGGCACGGTCTTGAGGACCCAGTCGACGATGGAGTCGGACGGGTTGAGCATGGCCATCTTCGATTTGTTCTCGGAGCCGCCGCCCTTGGCCGCGACGTCCACTTCCACTTTGTCACCGGGGACGATGGAGTAGTGGATGACTGCCGGGGTGTTGTCCTTGGTGTTCTTGCGGGCACCGGCCGGGTCGGCCAGGATCGAGGCGCGCAGGACGTTTTCCGGCAGGTTGTAGGCGCGACGTACGCCTTCGTTGATCATGTCGTCGACGCTCATGGTGGCGCCATCCCAGCGCACGTCCATGCCGACCTTGACGAACACGGTGACGATGCCGGTGTCCTGGCAGATCGGACGGTGGCCGGTGGCACACATGCGCGAGTTGATCAGGATTTGCGCCATGGAATCCTTGGCGGCCGGCGACTCTTCCTTCAGGTAGGCCTCGTGCATGGCCTGGATGAAGTCGACGGGGTGGTAATAGGAGATGAACTGCAGGGCGTCGGCGACGCTCTGGATCAGGTCGTCCTGCTTGATCACGGTCATGGGGCGCTCCTCTATCAGGGAACATCTATAAGGAAGCGCCGAATCATGACTCGGCGCAACGGCGAAAAGTTGTCGGCAGCGATCGTTGGCATCGCCTCGCAACGGCCTGGAGGGTGGCCGCTAGTGATAGCGAGCCACGAAAAAGGCGCGGCAGTATAACGCGCCGGTGATGGTGGGCACAGCCATCAGCCGCGATGAGGCTTTCCTTCGGCGAGGCCCAACTAGGAATTTTCTGGGTACGTCTGTAGAGTACGGCACCATGCCAATAGGGGATGGAGCTGATGAGCTCGATCAGCCGCCGCGCCTCGCAACGTAGCTTGCAGACGTTATTGCTCAAACGCTTCGCCATGGCAGGGATGTCCTACGCGATGATGGCGCTCGTCTGCTGGTTTGCTGTTTTCAATGGCCTGTTTATTGGTTCAGTTGGCACAGCGGTTTGGCTCTCGCTCGGTGTGTTTGGCTGCCAACTGGTGTTTCTCTGGCTGTTTCTCTCCGGCCGTAATCTACGTTTCCATGACCCCAGCCTGACCGAAGCCCAGGTGCTGGTTGCGTTGGCTTGGCAGCCTCCGGTGCTGGCCATGTTCGACAGCGCGCGCGGCCTGATGATGGTCTTTTACGTGCTGATCTTGCTGTTTGGTTTGTTTCAACTGCGGCCACGGGTATTCACACGTTGTGCGGCCTTCGCCTTTTTCGGTTTCGTTGCGCTGTTGCTGTTCGAAGCCTATCGCATGCCGTTGGTCGACCCTAGCATGGCCTGGATGCAGGTCTGGGTGCTGTTCATTCTGCTGGTTTGGCTGTGTCTGTTTTCCGGTTATGTGCAGGCGCTGCGCAAGCGTATGCGCCAGCGGCGTTTTGCCTTGCAGGCGCATCAGGACACGCTGCGCGGCATGATGCGCCAACTGGAGAATCTGGCAGCTACCGATGAGTTGACGGGGTTGTTCAACCGTCGCCATTTCCTGCGTCTGGCCGGGCGCGAGCTACAGGCGATGGCGCCTGGGCAGCAGCATGGTCTGGCCTTGATCGACCTCGATCATTTCAAGCGTATCAATGATCGCTATGGTCACTCGGTGGGTGACCGAGTGTTGCAGACCTTCGCCTCCGTGGTGCGCTCCTGCTTGCGTGATGGCGACATCATCGCCCGTTACGGCGGTGAGGAGTTCGTGCTGCTGCTGCCCAATACCGATGCTGACCAGTTCTCCAGTTGCTGCGAGCGCCTGCGTGAGGCCTTTAGCAACGCCGAGCCGGTAGGGGTAAAGATTGATTCGCTCAGTTTGTCTGTGGGCATGACGTTGCTCAATGTGGGCGATGAGCTTGATGAGGCGCTGCAGCGCGCCGATCAGGCGCTCTATCAGGCCAAGCGCAGTGGTCGTAATCGCTGTGAGGCCACTTGGAATAAGGCCAATGCCTGAACTGCGCGTAGGTGAGCGGCGGTTTCATGTCGCCGTTGACAGCAATCTGTTGGATGCGCTGCTCGGGCAGGGTGTGAGCGTGCCTTATAGCTGCCGTTCCGGCAGTTGCCATGCCTGCCTGGTGCGCTGCCTGCACGGCGAACCACAGGATAGCCAGCCCGAGGCGTTGACACAGGAGCGCCGCGCCGATGGCTGGCGTCTGGCCTGTCAGTGCCAGATCGTTGGTGACCTGGAGGTGGAACCATTCGACCCGCAGCGCGATGGCATGCCTGCCGAGGTGCTGGGCGTCGACTGGCTCAGCCCGCGCGTGTTGCGCTTGCGTCTGCTGCCTAGCCGCGCTTTGCGTTATCGCCCAGGTCAGCATCTGGTGTTGTGGTGGGGGGATGTGGCGCGTCCTTATTCGCTGGCCAGCGTGCCGACGGAGGATGCCTGGCTGGAGTTCCATATCGACTGCGGCCACGCTGGTGCTTTTGCCGATGCGGCGCGCAGCCTGGTGGTCGGCGATACGTTGCGGTTGGGGGAGTTACGCGGTGGGGCTTTGCATTACGACCCTGATTGGCAGGCCCGGCCGCTCTGGTTGCTGGCTGCGGGTACGGGGCTGGCGCCGCTTTTTGGTGTACTGCGCGAAGCCCTGCGCCAGGAGCATTCGGCTGCAATTCGCCTGCTGCATGTTGCGCCTGAACCGGCTGAGCACTATCTGCGCGAGCCCTTGCAGGCGCTGGCTGCAGCGCATGCGAACGTGCAGATCGATCTGCTGACGGTGGATCAGTTGGCGACGGCCTTGAGTGAGCTGCGGATTGTTTCCCGGCAAACCCTCGCTCTACTGTGCGGCCATCGCAGTACGCTCGAACACTTCGCGCGGCGCTTGTACATGGCCGGTTTGCCGCGCAGCCAGATGTTCGCCGATGCCTTTGTGAGCCGCGATGAACCCGCGTGAATGTTCGGTCGCGCCGCTGTCGTGGCGCTTGGTCGATTGCATGAGGTGCGTCTGATGGACGGCATGGCTCTGTTTTTGGGCCTGTTGTTGGGCAGTATCGGTCTGGGTTTTGTCATCTATGGTCGGCGCCAGAGCAAGGTTGTGCCCTTTCTCTGTGGCCTGGGCTTGATGGGCTTTCCCTATCTGGTGGACAGCACCTTGTGGCTGGTGCTGATCGGCACCGTGCTGCTCTGCATTCCCTATTTCGTCCGCACCTGACGTAGAAACGAAGAGGCCGCTCGATGAGCGGCCTCTTGCATTGCTGGGGTGGTTACACCATCGGATCGCCGACGTGAAGGATCTTCATGGTGTTGGTGCCGCCGGTGCCGTGGTAGCTGTCGCCCTTGGTCAGGATGACCCAGTCGCCGGGCTCGACCACGCCGCGTTTGAGCAGCTCGTCCACTGCCGCCTGGCTGACCTTGTTGGCGGGCAGCGAGGCCGGGTCGAATGGCACGGTGTAGACGCCACGGAACAGCGCTACGCGGGCCTGGGCTTCACGATGCGGGGTGAAGGCGAAAATCGGGATCGACGAGCGGATGCGCGACATGATCAGCGGGCTGTAGCCACTCTCGGTCAGGCTGATGATGGCCTTGACCCCAGGGAAGTGGTTGGCGGTGTACATGGTCGCCAGGGCGATGCTTTCATCACAGCGCTCGAAGGTGCGGCCCAGGCGGTGGCTGGACTGCTTGCTGGTCGGGTGCTTCTCGGCGCCCAGGCACACGCGAGCCATGGCCTGCACGGCTTCGACCGGGTATTCGCCGGCGGCGCTTTCGGCCGACAGCATCACCGCATCGGTGTAGTCCAGCGCGGCGTTGGCTACGTCGGAGACTTCGGCGCGGGTCGGCATCGGGCTGTGGATCATCGACTCCATCATCTGCGTGGCGGTGATGACCGCTTTGTTCAGGCGACGGGCGTGGGCGATGATTTTCTTCTGGATACCGACCAGCTCGGCGTCGCCGATTTCCACAGCCAGGTCGCCACGGGCCACCATCACCGCGTCACTGGCGCGGATCAGGCCATCGAGGGCTTCGTCATCGGCCACGGCTTCGGCACGTTCGATCTTGGCCACCAGCCAGGCGTTGCCACCGGCTTCGGTGAGCAGGCTGCGGGCGTAGTCCATGTCGGCGGCATCACGCGGGAAGGATACGGCCAGGTAGTCCAGATCCATCTCGGCGGCGACCTTGATGTCGGCCTTGTCTTTCTCGGTCAGGGCGGGAGCGGTGAGGCCACCACCACGGCGGTTGATGCCTTTGTTGTCCGACAGTGGGCCGCCAATCACGACTCGGCAGTGCAGTTCGTCGGCGCCTTTGAGTTCAACGCGCATGACTACGCGGCCATCGTCGAGCAGCAGTTCGTCGCCGACATCGCAGTCTTGAATCAGCGCTGGGTAGTCGATGCCGACCACTTCCTGGGTGCCAGCGGTGCGCGAGTGGCTGGAGGACAGGCGGAACAGGTCGCCGTCCTTGAGCTCGATACGCTTGTTCTCGAATTTGGCGATACGGATTTTCGGCCCTTGCAGGTCGCCGAGCAGGGCTACGTGACGGCCATGCTTGGCGGCCAGTTCACGAACGAGTGCGGCGCGCGCCTTGTGATCGTCGGGCGTACCGTGGGAGAAGTTCAGACGGGCCACGTCCAGGCCGGCGATGATCAGTTGCTCCAGTACTTCTGGCGAGTTGCTGGCTGGGCCCAGGGTGGCGACGATTTTGGTGCGGCGAAAGGTCATGCACGAACTCCCTAGTGGACTATGCGCAGCAGGCTACTACGGCCTTGCGCTGTAGTCATTGTTCCTGTGCACTACCCTTTGTCGTCTGGTTTGAGCGGGGCAGGCACGGCGTCATATGCGCTGGCGTCGCTTGAACAGCATCTGTGCAGCATGTTGATTCAGTTTTTTCACCGCCTGTCGATACACTGCTCAGCGGAGGACTTGCCCATGCGAACCCTGATCATCCTGGCCCTGGCACTGACTGCTGTGGGCTGCACCCGTTGGTCGCTCGACCATCACCTGAATAATGCCTATCGCGCTTATGAAGAAGGCGATTGCGCTACCGTTGCTCTGGAGCTTTCCCAGGCCGAGCGCAAGAGCCGTTCGCGCAGCTACATACAGCCGGAGATTTCTCTGCTGCGTGGCCAGTGCCTGGAGCGCGAGAGTCTGTTCGTCGATGCTGCGCAGACCTACCAATTCATCATTGGCCGCTATCCGGCGAGCGAATATGCCTATCGTGCGCGGGCACGCCTGCAGACCCTGGAACAACTGGGCCATTACACGCCAGCACCTGCCCCTAAGGTCAGCCCGGCTGCGTTGTAAGGGCGCTGCGCTCGTCTTTGCGTGAGGTGCGCCGGGGTATAAGCTGGCCACCTTCATTCAAGGAGGATGAGCATGCGTCGAGTGCTTCTGATCGTGTCGTTGCTGCCAGCGTTGGCAAACGCGGAAATCTACCGTTGGACCGATGCTCAGGGGCAGGTGCATTTTGGCCAGCGCCCGGCCAGTGGTGCCGAGCGGGTCGAGGTCAAACCGCAGGTGGTCGAGCGCGATGCTCAGACCCGTGAGCGTGAAGCGCGTAGTGAGCGGCTTTACCAGGCGCGCCAGAGCGAGCGCGAGCAGGCCGCGGCAGTGGCTGCTCAGCAGCGCCAGCAGCGTGAGGGTGAATGTCGCGATTTGCGTCAGCGTCTGGCGCAGATGCCAGAGGGTTATCGCTATTACCGTGAGGGTGCCAACGGCGAGCGAATCTACTACAGTGATCAAGAGCTCGACACCACTCGTCGCCAACTGCGCGAGCGGATTGCCGAGCGGTGTGCCTGAGGCTGGTGTGGTGGTAGTGGCAGGCGCATAATTTAATGCCTTGTAGCGAACTGCCACTATGCTCAGTCAGCGTCGAATCGAGCGGCATCAGTTGCCCTATTACCTGAATGTGTTCAACCGCATTACCGACAAACCGATGGGGTTTATCGGTAACGTGTCGGTGGATGGGTTAATGCTGATCAGTCAGTTACCGATGCTGGTGGGTGGCCAGTTCGACATGCGCCTGAAAATTCCGGGCTTGAGCAGTTCGCGCTTCATCGACTTTTCCGCTAGCTGTCAGTGGTGCCGTGAAGACGTCACGCCGAGCAGCTACGACTCGGGGTTTGCCCTGATCGCGCCGCCTACCGACTATATCGATATGATCGATGCGCTGCGTTACTACTTTAGTTTCCACACTCAGTCGGCTTCTGCCTGATCTCAGTGCAGCGCGGTGACTGCTTCCAGGTTGCGCAGACGCTGGCTCAGATGGAGGCGTTGGCCGACCTCCTCGCATAAAAGCAGCGCGTGCTGCAGGTCATAGCGTTCGCCTTGCGGGCATTCCAAGCGTTTGTAGATATCGGCGCGAGCGAGGTGGTCGGCCAGTTCCGGCGGGCCGAGTTGCAGCACTCGCTCGGCATCTTTGAGGGCGGCCAGGTTGTCGTCGCGCTGTAGGTGCAGGTGGCGCAGGTTTCGCGACAGGCGTTGCAGCATGCCGGCAGTATCGGCGTTCTGCAGGTGCGTGGCGCTCAGCTCGACGCCTGGCCCCAGGTGCTGCAGCAGCAGTTCGCGGCAGTCGCGGGTATACAGGCGGCGACCGCCGCAGGGATCAAGCAGATGATCGGCACCAGGCACACGCAGAAGAAAGTGGCCAGGGAAGTTCACGCCTTGCAGGGGGATATCCAGCCGTCTGGCCAGCTCCAGCGCGATGAGTGCCAGGCTCAGTGGCTGGCCGCGCCGCCAGCGCAGCACTTCGTGTAATAGGGCATGGCGAGGGCGTGTCGGGCCTTCGTCATCGTCGTGATAATCCAGTTCACTGAGGCGTCGCAGCAGAGGCTGCGCCAACTCGCGGCGGGGCAGATCCGGCAGCCCGGCATCGACCTGTAGCTGGAGACCGTGCAGGTCGGCGATGGCTTGAGCCGGTTGTAGTTGCGGATCGTGTTCGGCGGCAATCCATAAGGCTGCTTCGAACAGAGCAGGTGGTTCGCGTTCCAGGCATAGCAGACAGGCTTGACGTGGGCTCATCACACAACCTCCGCTTGGTTTGTGGTTTTTAGCCTGTTGTCGTGCGTGCGTCTAGTTCCTATTGGCGTGCTATGGCAGTGGGGTTGTTGCAGGGCATAAAAACAAGGCCCCGCAGGTGCGGGGCCAGGGGGCGTCACTCGGCGCTGTCGGCCAGTTCGTCGAGGGCGTCAGGCTGGTTCTTGAAGGCTTTGGCAAATACGTCGCGGTTCTTCGCCATGTAGATACCCAGTTCCTCGCCTTGTTGCTCGCTCAACGAGGGAACGGCCTTGTGCAGTGCCTCCGTCAGCCGCTCAGCCAGTTCGAGCATCTTGTCGTAGCGATCGGCTTCGGCCTTATCCATAAACAAACGCTCCGGATCGCGACTGCTGCGGTACACCACTTCGACGGCCATTCATCACCTCATCTGCCTTCATGCGTGTTAGTTGGTTTGCTGTTTATTTATACAGTATTCGAAGCATAAAGAACTCGCTGCCGTTTTGCCAGCAGCGAGTGAGATTGGCGTTCAGCGGTCGCTGCGCACTGGGCTGAATTCCACCGGAACCCAGGCATAGCCCTGCGCTTCTTTGCGTACGTGACCGATGCCAGGGAAGGGCAGGTGTGCGCCGGCCACCCAGAGTTTGTCTTCAGCGGCTTCGGCGAGCAGGCGTTGGCGTGATTCGCGGGCTTTGTCGCTGTCGACGTCGAACTCGATCACCACCTCGGGCTTGGCGAACTGCACGGCGTGGTTGTGCACGATGTCGCCCCACACCAGTAGGCGCTGCTCACCGGACTTGAACAGGTAGGAGGTGTGTCCTGGGGTATGGCCGATGCTGGAGACCAGATCGATACCGGGCAGCAATTGGCCTTCGCTCTGGTATTGCTTGAGTTTGCCCGCCTTGGTGTAGGGCGCTACGGCTGTCTGGGCCAGTTTGAACATGCCTTGCATGCCTTCGGGGGCTTTGGCCATGGCCGCTTCGCTCAGCCAGAAGTCGGCTTCAGCCTTGGGCACCTCGACGGTGGCGTTCGGGTAGGCCGGGCTGCCATCGGTATTGAGCAGGCCGCAGGCGTGATCTGGGTGCAGGTGGGTGAGCAAGACTGTGTCGACCTGATCCGGCGTGTAGCCGGCAGCTTTGAGATTGTTTTGCACTACGCCGAGAGTGGGGCCGAAACATTGTGCGGCGCCAGTATCTACCAGCACGAGGTTTTCCCCGGTGTTGATCAGGTAGGCGTTAACGGCGGTCTGCACGCCTGGCGTGGATTGGACGAACATGCGTGCCAGCAAGTCCTGCAGATCATTGTCGCCAATGCCTTTCAGCAGGTTGGTAGGCAGGTCGACGTAGCCATCGTAGAGCGCGGTGACCTCGAATTCTCCGAGCATCATTCGGTAGTAGCCGGGCACCTGGGCTTTTTGTTGCGCAGGTGCCTGGGCGTGTACGGGCAGGCTGAACCAGGCGAGCAGGGCAGCCGCACCGATCGATAGAAGTCGCATGTTTCATTCCTTTGCTGGGTTAAAGGGAGTGTGCGCCGTGATGGCACATTTTTCGAGTTGGGATGTCCATTGCATCGTAGCGCTTTTGTATACGTCCTTTTGCTCTAATTCGATTGCCAACAGTACTTGCATTTCAGGCGCTCGGTAGTGTCTGGATGGAGTGTTTTGGTGTGTGCGCCATGGAATTTGCAGGTGTTGTAAGGGGTGCTGATGTCTAACTCGGTCGGTCGTATCGAGCGCAAGCTGGTGGCGCTGGTGGCGCTGTTTTATCTCAGCTTGATGCTGTTGGTCGGTGCTATTTGGGGGAGCCAGGCCAGTCTTGCGAGCGGTCAGGTCGTACAAGAGCTGTACCGCTCTCTCGACCGCCTTTCGTTGCTGCTGTCGACCTTGCAGGATGCGGAGTTGGGTCAGCGAGGTTATCTGCTGACCGGCGATGAGCAATATCTTGAACCCTACAATCGAGCGATTGGCCAAGTGGATGGACAGTTGGTGCAACTGCTTGATAGCCCTGAACTTGAGCCTTATGCCGGGACGCTGGCGATGATCACCCATATGAGTCGACTCAAGCGCGACGAGATGGCGCAGAGCATTGCCATGCGGCGTGACGGGGCCAATGCGGCTGATGGCCGTCAATGGCTTATCGGCCATAGTGGCAAGTTATACATGGATGAGATGCGCTCACGGATTGCCCTTATTCGTGAGGGCGTGAGTGCCGCTTTGCAGGAACAGAAGCGTGACTTGGAGCGGCGTTCGGCTTTTGCCTTGTGGGGCGGCGGCGGTGGTAGCGTGGTGATGCTGAGCCTGCTGACGCTGTTGTTCTTCGATTTTCGCCGTGGCCTGCGTGAACGTAGTGGGCTGCTCAAACGCCTGGCCTTCGAGTCGCAGCACGACAGCCTGACGCAGTTACCCAATCGCCGTGCATTCAATGATGCGCTTGATCAGGCGCTGGCTCTGGCACGTCGTGGCGAGCGCCAGGTCGCGCTGCTTTACCTTGATCTCGATGGATTCAAGCTCGTCAATGATCAGCTAGGGCATGCCGTCGGCGATGCGCTGCTCAAGGCAGTGGTGGTGCGCTGGCAGACGGTGGTGCGCGAGGGCGAGTTGTTGGCGCGCTTGGGTGGTGATGAGTTCGCCGTGATTGCTGCGGGCGATGCCGAGGCGGTCGAGCGCCTGGCGCAGCGTCTGATCGATGCGCTGGATGATGCCCTGTTGCCGATGCATCCGCAGGCGCGGGTCGGTGTGAGCATTGGTCTGGCGCTGTATGACGAGCATGGCGATGATCAACGTCGCCTGGTGGCGGCTGCCGACACCGCCATGTACCGGGCCAAGGAGTCCGGCAAGCATTGCTACGCCTGGCCTGAAACACGTCAGCAGGCGTTAGCTGCCGTGTGAGGCAGTGCGTATCCGCTCCGAGCATTTCCTATCTATCCCGATAGCGCTCTTAAAATGGGCGCTTACGGTCATGGCTGCGTTAACGCTTAGGCCTAGACGCTTACCGATACGTTGCAATTGGTCTTTTTCCTGCATCATCGTTTGGGTGAGCACTCATTTCGGGTGTTGGGGCGTTGATGCCGGGTTTGGGGAGAAGTGGCAATGAATTGGGCGGAACGTCTGCGCGAAGGGCTACATGGCCTGGCTGAGTCGCTGGGCAATTTGTTGATGGAGGCGTTTCACTACCTGGCGTTGTTCGCCATTGGCGCGATCACTGCCTGGGCGGGTGTCATGGCTTTTCTGGGGATGCTGGAGAAGGGGCACATCACGGTCGATGACATCTTGTTGCTGTTCATCTACCTGGAGTTGGCGGCGATGGTGGGGATTTATTTCAAGACCAACCATATGCCGATTCGCTTCATGATCTATGTGGCGATCACCGCGCTGACTCGTTTGTTGATCTCTGATATCTCCGCTACGCACAAACCGAGTTGGGGTGTGGTGATGGTCTCCGGCGCGATCTTGCTACTGGCGTTGGCGATTTTGGTGGTGCGTTATGCTTCATCGCGCTTTCCGGCTGCTGAGGCGCCCAGCCCGCGACGTATGCCGCGCAATCGAGCGGATGCCGAGGCTGAGCGTGATGATGCGGCTGAGTAAGGCGCCTGACAGTCGCGGCGCTCACTGCAGCGGGGCGAACAGGGCGGCCAGATCCTGTTCGTCTAGTTGCCATTGGCCCTGACTGCCACCTTCAAGTACACCGCGCGCCAGGTTGGCCTTGCTCTGCTGGAGCTGCTGGATTTTCTCTTCGACACTGCCGCGGGCGATCAGTTTGTAGACGAACACGGGTTTATCCTGGCCGATGCGGTAGGCGCGGTCGCTGGCCTGGGCCTCGGCTGCCGGGTTCCACCAGGGATCGAAGTGGATCACGGTGTCGGCGGCGGTCAGGTTGAGGCCGCTGCCGCCGGCCTTGAGGCTGATCAGAAACACCGGAAACTCTCCCGCCTGAAAGCGCTGTACCGGCGTGCGCCGATCCTGGGTGCTGCCGGTCAGCTTGCCGTGGGCAATACCGCGCGCCAGTAGCTCGGCTTCGATCAGCGCCAGCATCGAGGTGAACTGGGAGAACAGCAGTACGCGGCGGCCTTCGGCCACCAGCTCTTCGAGCATTTCCAGCAAGGCACTGAGTTTGCCGGAGTCGCTGGCCTGTAGCGCTTCGCTGGGTTCGCCCAGCAGGCGCAGGTCGCAGCAGCTCTGGCGCAGGCGCAGCAGTGCTTCGAGGATGATGATGTGGCTACGCGCCAGGCCCTGGCGGGCGATTTCATCGCGCACCTTCTGATCCATGGCCAGGCGCAGAGTCTCGTAGCGGTCGCGTTGCAGTTGGGTCATCTCGACCCACTGGATGATCTCGGTTTTCGGCGGCAATTCGCTGGCGACTTGTTCCTTGGTACGCCGTAGTAGAAATGGGCGTATGCGTCCGGTCAGGTGCTCAAGGCGTTGGGCATTGCCGTGTTTCTCGATGGGCGTGCGGTAGTCGCGGGTGAAGCGCTTGGCATCACCCAGCCAGCCCGGCATGAGGAAGTGGAACAGTGACCACAATTCGCCCAGGTGATTTTCCAGTGGGGTGCCGGTCAGGCACAGGCGCAGTTCGGCCTGCACCTGTCCGGCGGCGGTCGCCGCTTTACTGCGCGGGTTTTTGATGTTCTGCGCCTCATCGAGAATCAATAGGCGGTAGTGATGTTGATTGAGTGCCTTGAGATCACGCGGGAGCAGGGCATAGGTGGTGAGGATCAGGTCGTGCTCGGCGATGTGCTCGAACAGCGCTTTGCGTTTGTTGCCGTGTAGCGCCAGTACGCGCAGTTGTGGGGTGAAGCGGGCGGCCTCGTCCTGCCAGTTGGGGATCAGGCTGGTGGGCATGACGATCAGCGCTGGCTTGTTCAGGCGTCCGGCCTGCTTTTCGCTGAGTAGGTGGGCCAGGGTTTGCAGCGTTTTGCCCAGGCCCATGTCGTCGGCCAATACACCGCCGACTTGCAGTTCGCCTAGGGTTTGCATCCAGTTCAGCCCCTGTAGCTGATAGGGCCGAAGCTCGGCCTGCAGGCCGCAGGGGGCGATGACTTCACGCTGGGAAAGATGCTGCAGGCGTTGGGCGAAACCGCGCAGGTTGTCGCCGCCTTGCCAGGTTAGCAGGGCGGCTTGGCTGAGCTCGCCCAGGCGCGCAGCATCGGCGCGGCCTAGGCGCAGTGGCAGGTGATCATCGTCGGGGTCGCGGAAATACAGTTCGCCCAGCGTGGCCAATAGCGGCTTGAGACGGGCGAAGGGCAGGGCGACACGCTTGCCGCTCTGTGGCAAGTTGACCAGCAGGCGGTCGTCATCGCCGCGCTGGGCCAGGGCTTCGGGAGCCAGTAGCCAGGGGGTGCGGCGGATGGCCTGGAGCAGGATGGGCAGCAGGCTGAGGCGCTGGCCTTCCACCTCGATGCCCAGTTCCAGGTCGAACCAATTCTGCTGCGGGTCTTCCTCGACTTCGGCGTACCAGTCGTCGATGGCGGCCAGGTTGTACTGGAAGTCGGGGCGCATATGGATGTGCCAGCCTTCGGCGCGCAACTTGGGCAGTTGTTGCTGCACCAGATCGAGCCAGTCCTGCTCGCGTTCCAGCTCGAAGGGCTCGCCAGCCTCGGCCGGTAGAGCGTCGCTTTGCCGCAGAGCGACTTGTAAGCCGAGGCTGTCCAGGCGCTTGCGCAGGGCGTTTTCGGCGCTGGCATCACGGATCACGCGCAGGTTGGTGGCGGCATCCAGGCGCTTGAGCAGATCCTTGGCCGGTTTGCCGAAGGTCAGGTGTCCGGCGTAATCGAAGGCCAGTGCGGCGCGGTGCTGGGTCTGCTCCTGCATGCGTCCCTTGCGGGCGTCGAAATGCACGCGCACGTGGCTGCCCAGGGTCAGCACGGCCTGCGGGGTGATGCCTTCCAGGCGCTGCTCGGTCACGTCTTTGCTCGGCACAATCAGTTCTGACAGGTCATGGCCTGCTTGTTGGCGGCTTTGCAGCGTCAGGAGCGCGGCGACTACATGCTTGCAGTTGAAGCCCACTGGGCAGGTGCAGTGGCCGGTCACGCTCCATTTGCGCCCGTAAGGGTGCAGGGTGATGCGCTGCTGGTAGTTGTGCCCGGCGGAGCCACGGCAGTGGGCGAGCAGGCTGTTGTCGCGCAGGCTGAGCAGCTTGCTGCGTTGCTCTTGAGCGTAGGCGATGCCGCGGCGCAGGTCGCCAGGGCCAAATTCGGAGCGCCAGTCGTCCTGGTGCAGGTGATGGATGTCCAGGGGCATCAGTGCTGGCCCTGAGTCAGATTGACGGAACGCATGAAACGGCCATTGATCGATGCAAAGCCGCAGATTTTCGCATAGCTGCTTGGCGATTAGCAGGCGTGCCGACGAGATTGCCGCTGCGCAATCACCTGTTGTCGCCCCTTGGCGACGAAGGCATATCTACAGAAAGGCGTTGCGGTATTGGCCCGGTGTGGCCTCAAGGGCTTGGCGGAAGCGATTGCTGAAGTGGCTGGCACTGGCGAAGCCGCAGGCCAAGGCCACTTCGCCCAGTGGCAACGTGCTGTGGCGCAGCAGGTGGCAGGCATGGGTCAGGCGTCTGGCAAGCACGTAGCGGTGCGGCGGCAGGCCGAAGCTGGCTTGGAACATGCGCGCGAAATGGTATTCAGAGAGGGCGCACAGACCTGCCAGTTCACTTAGCGGCAGCGGTTCGGCCAGGTGTTGCTCGATGTAGTCTTGCAGTAGACGGCGTTGATGTGGCGCCAGACCGCCCTTGAGGCGCAGGCCTTGGCGCAGCCCCACCTGGTTTAGCAGGGCGTGGTCGAGTAGCTCGTGCGCCAGGCTGCTGGCGCGTATACGCTCGCCAGGTTCCTGCCAGTCGAGGTTGCAGAGTAGGTGGAAGCGGCGGGCTTGCTCGGCGTCCTCAAGGAAGGTGGCTTCCTGCAGTTGCAGGGTGCGTGGCTCGCGGTCGAGCAGGGTCACCGCGCCGAGGGCGAAGCGTTCCTGTTCGATATAGAGATGGGCCAGTTGCACCGCGCCGTTGACGATCCAGAGTGACTCGTGCCCGGCGGGCATGATGCACAGGCGATTCGGCGCGCCTTTGTGCTGTGGCTGCTCACGGCGGAAAGTGCCGGTGCCGCCGCTCAGGTAGCACGACAGCGTGTGGTGGCTGGGCGCAACGTAATCGCGTGCGTCGTGGGCGTTGCTCCAGCGTGCCAGCGCCAGGCCACTGCCCAGATCGGCCCGTGCATGTAGGTGAGCATTGGGCGATTGGCTCATGCTGTGAAAGACCTGCAGATGTTCCAGTTGCGCCATCACATTCTCCGGTTGAGTCGTGATGCTACGCTCCGCGCATTGGCCTGCCATCCCCTTGGCGATAAAAAGCGCAAGTTCACGCAAGTGAATATTTTTCTCTCTGCCAGGCGCAGGATGCGTGCAGTCGGGGTATCTTGGCGGCCATTCGAACAATGTAACTGGCTGGATACCTTCCTTGATGAAATGCCTGCATCCGCTCGCGCTCGCCACCCTTCTGTGCACTTCAGGTCTTGTTTTCGCCAGCCCGTCGCTGGATGACAAGGAGGCCTTTATCAATGACCTGATCCAGCGCATGACGTTGGAAGAGAAGGTCGGTCAGCTACGGTTGATCAGTATTGGTGCCGAGATGCCGCGCCAGCGTATACGCCAGGAGATTGCTGCCGGACGTATCGGCGGTACGTTCAATTCCATCAGTCGGCCGGAGAACCGACCGATGCAGGAAGCCGCCATGCGCAGCCGCCTGAAGATTCCGATGTTCTTCGCCTATGACGTGATTCATGGCCATCGCACGACATTTCCCATCGGCTTGGGGCTGGCTTCGAGCTGGGATCTGCCCTTGATTGAGAACAGCGCACGCATTGCCGCGCTGGAGGCCAGTTCCGACAGCCTGGATATGACCTTTGCCCCGACCGTGGATATCGCCCGCGACCCGCGCTGGGGACGTACATCCGAGGGCTTTGGCGAAGATCCGTTCCTGGTCTCGCGTGTGGCTGAATCGATGGTTAGAGGCTATCAGGGCGAGGGTGCCAACTCACCGCAGCGCATCATGTCGGTGGTTAAGCACTTCGCCCTGTACGGCGCGGTGGAGGGCGGGCGCGACTACAACGTGGTCGACATGAGCCCTATGCGTATGTACCAGGACTATCTGCCGCCCTACCGAGCGGCCATCGATGCTGGTGCGGGCGGGGTGATGGTGGCCCTGAATGCGGTCAATGGTGTGCCGGCTTCGGCCAATACCTGGCTGCTGCAAGACCTGCTGCGTCGTGATTGGGGGTTCAAGGGCGGAGTCTTCAGTGATCACGGCGCCATTACCGAATTGATGCGTCATGGCGTGGCTGCCGATGGCGCCGAGGCGGCGCGCTTGGCAATCAATGCCGGGGTAGGCATGAGCATGGCCGATACCCTCTATGACCAGGAGTTGCCGAAGCTGGTCAAAAGTGGAGCGGTATCGGAAACCGTACTCGATGACGCCGTGAGGCATCTGCTTGGCACCAAGTACGACATGGGCTTGTTTCACGATCCGTTCCTGCGCATTGGCCGCGCAGAAGACGATCCGGCCGACGTGAATGCCGAGCAGCGTCTGCATCGCGACGAGGCGCGTGCCATGGCGCGTGACTCCATGGTGCTGCTGGAAAACCACGCTGACACGCTGCCGCTGAGCAAAAAAGCCACCGTTGCACTGATCGGTCCGCTGGCTGATTCGCCGGTTGATATGCTCGGTAGCTGGTCGGCAGCGGGTATTCCTGAACAGGCGGTGACCCTGCGAACCGGCATGGCCAAGGCGCTCAAGGGGCAAGGCATGCTGATGTACGCGCGTGGTGCCAACGTCACCGACGATCCCCACGTGATCAACTACCTCAACCAGCTCAACTGGGATCGCCCGGAAGTGGTGCTCGACAAGCGCACCCCGCAGGCGATGCTGGAGGAAGCCGTGCGTGTCGCGGCGCAGGCCGATGTCATCGTCGCTGCCGTGGGCGAAGCGCGCGGTATGTCGCACGAATCCTCCAGTCGCACCCGTCTGGATTTGCCCGACAGCCAACAGGCTCTGCTGCGTGCGCTCAAGGCCACCGGCAAGCCATTGGTGCTGGTGTTGATGAATGGTCGCCCGTTGGCGCTGAGCTGGGAAAAGGAAAACGCCGACGCCATGCTAGAAACCTGGTACAGCGGCACAGAAGGCGGCAATGCCATCGCCGACGTGCTATTCGGTGACCATAATCCTTCGGGCAAGCTGCCCATTACCTTCCCGCGTTCGGTCGGGCAGAT
This sequence comes from Pseudomonas sp. 8Z, assembly GCF_902506535.1. Lineage (GTDB taxonomy): Bacteria > Pseudomonadota > Gammaproteobacteria > Pseudomonadales > Pseudomonadaceae > Aquipseudomonas. The sequence continues at coordinate 1,103,485 of NZ_LR733827.1, read as the reverse complement.
TCCGACCTACTACAACCACCTGCGCTTGGGGCGTCCCTATACGCCCGGCACACCCGGCAACTACACCTCGCAATATTTCGAGGAGCCGAACGGCCCGTTGTATCCATTCGGCTATGGCTTGAGCTACAGCGACTTCAAGGTTTCGGCGCCGAAACTCTCGGCCGAGCGCATGGCGGCGGATGAAAAGATTCGTGTCAACGTCACTGTCAGAAATGCTGGAACCCGCGCCGGTGCTACGGTCGTGCAGCTTTATCTGCGTGACGAAGCCGCTTCGGTGATCCGCCCGGTGAAGGAACTCAAGGATTTTCGCAGGGTCAAGCTTGAGGCAGGTGAGGTTCGCGAGCTGAGTTTCGAGATCGACGAGCCGATGCTGCGCTTCTATGACGCGAGCCTGCGCCATGTCAGTGAGCCAGGCGCTTTTCGTGTTCAGCTTGGGCTGGATTCGGAGAACGTGCAGGAGGCCCGATTCGAACTATTGCCGCGCCAATAAGAGGGGCGGCCCAAGGAGGCGAAAATATACCTGTGTGAGCCCCTGTGCCGGGCAACGCGATCCGGTAATAATGCGCAAAAAATACGTGCATGCAGCCAGTCGCCATCACCTCGATGCCTGACGTGTTACGAGCGCTTTCTTGCATCTTTTTCGTCCATTTTTTGATTCCCGTGCAGCGGCGACCCGTAGGGCGTCCGCTGTGCGCCAATCCGTATGCCTTGGAGGCTGTTAGTCAATGAGTCGTCGTTCTGGAACCCGTCTGGGCAAGACCGGCCGGTTGATGCTGTGTACCTTGCCCATGTTGTTCGCTGCCCAAGTTTGGGCGTTCGATCTGGATGATGTCGCCGTCAAGGCCAAGGCCCTTGCTTCCGAGAGTTACAGCGCTCCGCAGAGCCGCTTGCCCACTGCGTTGCGTGAACTGCCTTTTGCTGATTATCAAAAAGTTCGCTTTCGGGAAGATCACGCCTACTGGCGTGATGGCAAAACACCCTTCCAACTGTATTTCTTCCATCAAGGCATGCATTTCGATGTGCCGGTGAAACTCAATGAAGTGACCGCCACCGGCACTCATGAAATCAAGTACTCGCCGGAAATGTTCGATTTCGCCGACGTTAAGCTCAACCCCGAGGATCTCAAAGATCTGGGCTTTGCCGGCTTCAAGATCGTTCACCCGCTGAACGATCCAAACAAACAGGACGAAGTGATGAGCGTGCTAGGCGCCAGTTACTTCCGTATTGTCGGCAAGGGTCAGGTTTATGGCCTGTCCGCGCGCGGTCTGGCGATCGACACCGCACTGCCGTCCGGCGAAGAATTCCCGCGCTTCACCGAGTTCTGGATCGAGAAGCCGCAGTCTGATCGCGGCACCTTGCTGTTCTACGCACTGCTGGATTCGCCGCGTGCCACTGGTGCCTACCGTCTGGAAATCGATCCGGGCCGCGACAGCGTGCTCGACGTGCAAGCCAAGGTTTATCTGCGTGATCCAGTGGGCAAACTCGGTATCGCTCCGCTGACCAGCATGTACCTGTTCGGCGCCAACCAGCCCTGGCCGCGACACAACTACCGCCCGGAGCTGCATGACTCCGACGGTCTGGCCATCGCCGCCGGTAACGGCGAGTGGTTGTGGCGTCCGCTGAACAATCCCAAGCGCCTCAACGTCAGCAGCTACAGCATCGAAAACCCGCGTGGTTTTGGTCTGATGCAGCGTGGCCGTGACTTCGCCCAGTACCAGGATCTGGACGACCGTTACGAGCTGCGTCCGAGCGGTTGGGTGGAGACTGTCGGCGACTGGGGCCCAGGCCATGTCGAACTGGTGGAAATCCCCACGCCGGATGAAACCAACGACAATATCGTCGCCCTGTGGCGCCCGGAGAAGCAACCTGCTCCCGGCGAGGCCCTGGACGTTCATTACCGCCTACACTTCAGTCGTGATGACGCCAAATTGCACGATCCGCAGTTGGCCATGGTCACTCAAACGCGTCTGTCCGAAGGGGACGTGAAGCAGGCCAATCTGATTCGCCAGCCTGATGGCAGCACGGCACTGGTCGTCGACTTTGCTGGCCCGGTTCTGGCCGAACGCGCGCCTGATGCGCCAATCGAGCCGCAGATCAGCGTCGACGCCAATGCCGATATCGTGGAGCAGAACCTGCGTTATAACCCGGTGAGCAAAGGCTGGCGTCTGACTCTGCGGATCATGGTCAAGGATCCTGCGCAACCGGTGGAAATGCGTGCCGCCCTGACCGAGGACGGCAAGCCCCTGTCGGAAACCTGGAGCTATCAGCTGCCTGCCCATGAATAAGTCGCCCGACACTACGCTCATCCAGGACTACCTGGACGAATTGCCTCTGGATCAGACTCAGCAACAGGAAGTAGAACGCCGCCTGGAGGAGGGCGGCGATCTGGCTGAGCTGCATCACGCCTTGCAACCCCCGGAGCTCGCCGCTCAAGAGGTGGTCGAGGAAACCCGTGAGCTGCTTGAGTCTGTGCCCGTGCGCCTGTCCATGGCTTGGCCCGATGCGGTCGAGCGTGGCTGCCAGATCGTGCCGGATCATCAGGGGCGACCGACCATTGAGTCGACGCCTCCGATCGAGCGCACGCGTATGGTGCCGGAGCCTTGGCAGACCAATATCCTCGAACTCGGCTGGTGGCGCTTGAAGAAGCGCAAGGCTAACCCGCGACCGCGCACGCGCGAGGCCGAGGATTTCAGCGAAGAGCACTGGCGTCATGTGGCGTCGGTGCGTCGTGCTGCGTTGATGGTGCTGATGATCGTCCAGACGGTGGTTGCTACCTGGTACATGAAGTCAGTGTTGCCTTATCAGGGCTGGTCGCTGGTCGATCTGGGGCTGGTATTCGAGCAGCCTTGGCTGGAGTCGGCGCGGCAGATTCTGCCGTATGTGATTCAGACCAGCATCCTGGCGTTGTTCGCGCTGCTGTTCTGCTGGGTGTCGATGGGCTTCTGGACGGCGCTGATGGGCTTTTTCCAATTGCTCAAGGGGCGCGACCGCTACAGCATCTCCGCCACCTCCTGCGGCGATGAGCCGATTTCGCCCAAGGCGCGTACCGCGTTGGTCATGCCGATCGCCAACGAGCATGTGCCGCGCGTATTTGCCGGTCTGCGCGCGACCTTTGAGTCGCTCAAGGCCACGGGGCAGTTGGAGCATTTCGATTTCTTCGTGCTCAGTGATAGCAACGACCCGGATATTTGCGTGGCCGAGCAACAGGCCTGGATGGAGCTATGCCGCGAGGTGGAGGGCTTCGGCCACATCTTCTACCGTCGCCGTCGGCGCCGGGTGAAGCGCAAGAGCGGCAACATCGACGATTTCTGCCGTCGTTGGGGCAGCAACTACCGTTATATGGTGGTGCTCGATGCTGACAGCGTGATGAGTGGCGAATGCCTGACTCGCCTGGTGCGCCTGATGGAGGCCAACCCTGGTGCTGGCATCATTCAGACCGCGCCGAAGGCCTCGGGTATGGACACGCTCTATGCACGCCTGCAGCAGTTCGCCACGCGTGTCTATGGCCCGCTCTTCACCGCTGGCCTTAACTTCTGGCAGCTCGGTGAATCCCACTACTGGGGGCATAACGCGATCATTCGGGTTAAACCCTTCATCGAACACTGTGCCCTCGCACCGTTGCCAGGTACGGGGTCGTTATCTGGGGCGATTCTGTCTCACGACTTCGTTGAGGCCGCACTGATGCGGCGCGCTGGTTGGGGCGTGTGGATCGCCTATGACCTGCCGGGCAGCTACGAAGAGTTGCCGCCTAACTTGCTCGATGAACTCAAACGCGACCGTCGTTGGTGTCAGGGTAACCTGATGAACTTCCGCCTGTTCTTGGTTCGTGGCATGCACGCGGTGCACCGTGTGGTGTTCCTCACTGGGGTCATGTCCTATCTGTCGGCACCGCTGTGGCTGCTGTTTCTGGTCCTGTCGACCTGCCTGCTGGCGATTCATACGCTGATGGTGCCGGAGTATTTCCTGCAGCCCAACCAGCTCTATCCATTATGGCCGCGCTGGCAGCCTCAGGAGGCTGTGGCATTGTTCTCGGCGACCATGACGCTGCTGTTCCTGCCCAAGCTGCTCAGCGTGCTGCTGATCTGGATTCAGGGCGCCGAAGAATACGGCGGGCGTGTGCGCGTGCTGCTGTCGATGCTCTTGGAAGCGTCTTGCTCTGTGTTGCTGGCACCGGTGCGTATGTTGTTCCATAGCCTGTTCGTCACCGCCGCCTTCCTTGGCTGGTCGGTGCAGTGGAATTCACCGCAGCGCGTGGATGACTCCACCCCCTGGAGCGAGGCCTTGCGCCGCCATGGTACGCAGGTTTTGCTGGGTATCGGCTGGACCGCGCTGGTGGGTTGGCTCAACCCGGACTTCCTGTGGTGGTTGGCGCCTATTGTCGTGTCGTTGATCCTCTCGCCGGTGGTATCGGTGTTGACCAGTCGCACTGCACCAGGCCTGGCGGCTAAACGGGGCAAGCTGTTCCTGATCCCGGAGGAACACGAGGTCCCGCGTGAGCTGAGCAATACGGCTGAATACGAGCAACTCAACAGTGCTCGTGCGCTGCGCAAAGGCTTCGTGCGCGCGGTGGTTGACCCGCTCTACAACGCTTTGGTTTGCGCCATGGCACGTGCGCGTCACGCCAAGGTCGTGCCTGCTGCAGAGGCGCTGCGTGATGAGCGCATCGAGGAAATCCTCGCCGCAGGTCCCGATGGCCGTGTCGAGGCGACGCGCTGGCGTCTGCTCAACGACCCCGATGGCATGGCTCGCCTGCATGCCCGTGTTTGGCAGGAGCCGCAATATCGCGCTTGGCGCGATGCCCGTGAGGCGCTGCGCGACAACTGATGGTTCGGCGAGCCCCTGCATGGCAGGGGCGTCGCTGCGATGTCTTGTAGAGAAGCGGCTAACCTGACTTGAGCCACCATACGCAGGTGCGGGCCAGTAGCGCAGAGCATGTGTTTGATCGCCCACTCGTGCTGCTCATGGATCGAACGCTGCTAGCAAAGGGATTCATCATGTCTAACATTCACGATTCTAAAAGCCGTTATGGTCTGGTTACGCGTCTGCTGCACTGGAGCATGGCGCTGCTATTGGCTTGGCAGTTCATTACCGTGATCGCCCATACGGCCCTGGAAGGTAGTGGGCTGGATAAGTTTGCCTGGAGTACGCACAAGCCCATGGGGTTGCTGTTGATGATATTGGTGTCGGCTCGCTTGGTTTGGGCTGTGGCCAGTCTCAGTCGTCGTCCTGTTGCAGTCAGCCTGATGGCAAAGCTCGGCCATCTTGCTCTTTACGCGCTGATGTTCGTCATTCCCTTCGTTGCGCTACTGCGTCAGTACGGCTCGGGGCGTGAGTTCGTGGCGTTTGGCGTTACCCTCATGCCGGGGTTCAGCGATGGCAAGATCAGTTGGATGATCGAGCCGGCCAATCTGCTGCATGGCAACCTGGGGTGGATGCTGCTGGCAATGATCATCGGTCATGTGGTGATGGCGTTCGCCCATCGCCGGCTGGGTGGGGAAGATGTGCTGGCGCGTATGGTCGGACGTTGATGAGGTGGCTATAGCGAATGTCTTACATGGCATGACGGCAAGCGCCACTGTTGCCATCCCGGTCAGATCCCTAATCTACACACATCCCCTGCAGCGACGGATCGCTGAGGTTCAAGGAAGATGACCAGGCCAAGATGGCTACCGACAGGATGTCGGATGGTTGGGAAGAAACCCGCTTAGGCGGGTTTTTTGTTGTCTGCGATTTTTGCACTGCCCATCACGGGCAGTGCACATCGTTAGCGAAATAGTCTGTTCCTGCTCTTTGACGCAGGGGCGATCAACCCAGTGTTGAACGGTTACGGCCAACTGACTTGGCTTCGTAAAGTAGTAGGTCGGTGCGGTTGTAGAACTCTGTGCTGCTTTCTTCTGGGGTCGCCAGGCATCCACCGATACTGGCTGTCATGTACTCGGCGGTTGTTGAGGCAGCATGTGGTATGTGCAGGTTGGCCAGCGCCTGACGAATTTGTTCCGCTATGCGTGCGAGCTGCTCTTGCGGCAGGTCGTAGAGCAGTAATGCGAACTCCTCTCCTCCCAGGCGTACAGCCATGTCCATAGGCCGTCGAGCAAAGCTCTGTAGTAATTGCCCGATCTGGCGTAGTGCTTCATCACCTGCTAGGTGGCCATAATGATCGTTGTAGGCTTTGAAATGGTCGATGTCCAATATGAGCAGGCCCAGGTTGCGCTGTTCACGCCGACTTAGCGACAGTGATTTCTCTATGTGCGCGGCAAAGCTGCGCCGGTTACTCAGGCCCGTCAGTGGATCGTGGCCAGACTGCCATTGCAGTAGGCGTAACAGCAGAAACTGCTCACGTTGCAGGTGGTCACGAATATAGCCACCTATGCCGCTGACTATTAGGGCCAGAACGTACATGAGGCTCAGGCGCAAATGAGGGGTTGGGTTTTCCAGTAAGAAAATGCCAGGCAGTAATATCAAGGGCACGCTGATTAGTGCAGTGACAATACTCCTGTGCCAGGACAGACCAAGTGGGAAGAACAATGTGATTGCGTTGAGTAATACAACGCTATTGGATATGGGTGTGCTCAAACGCTCATAGAGCAAGACGGCTAGAGTGCTACCGAGTGCCACACTGAGTTGCGTTGCCATCACGACTGTCTGGCTGTAGCGTCTGTGCTTGGGCGTAAAGAGCGTCAAAACCAGCAGTGCCAGTACCAGAGTGATCGATCCGCGCACAACCAAGAGAGCCCAACGCTCCGGGTCATAGTCAGGGAAGCGCTGCCAGAGCTGTAGCCGTGATTGATCCGTCAGAGCAAAGGCTACCCAGATAACCAGTGCTAGCAGGGCCGCGATGCGCTGATAGCGCCCCTGAACCCAGTGTAGGTAGCTGAGATATTCCTTTTCAGTTAATGCGGCGAAGCGCAGCCTAGGGAAACCTTTGCGTAACTGATCTGCGTAGTGATTGTCAGGCAGAGGCTCCAGTGCTTGGTAGATCGACTGCATGGCAGCTCCTTGCTGTAAGCCGTGAAGTGAAAGCCTGATGATCAGAGGCTTACACGCGCCAAGGCGTGGATGCTTTGTTGTGCAACGCGGCTGCGTCCTAATCTACACACATCCCCAACAGCGTTGAAACACAGGGCTATGAGGGGTAGGCCACCGATGGCTGTTTTTTGTCGTTGCGACCTGGGCTGGCCTCATCGCTCCTTGCCGATAAAAATCAGCAATGCCAGTAGCGGGGTGGCTATGCCCAACATTGCGGTGCCTGACCAGCCGAAGCTTTCGTAGATCGGGCTGGCCAGGGCTGAGCCGATGGCGCCGCCGATGAAGATGCTGGTCATGTACAGCGCGTTCAGGCGTGCGCGGCTTTGTGGCTCCAGCGCGTAAATGGTGCGCTGGCCCAGCACCATACTCATCTGCACGGCGAAATCCAGCACGATGGCGGTGGCGATCAGGCCGAGCCAGCCTAATCCGGCGCTCAATAGGTTGGGAGCAAAAGCCAGTGGCGCCAGAATCAGCGCTACCAGGCTGGCTCGCGTGGTATGCCCTGCATCGGCCAGGCGCCCAGCGATGGGCGCTGCCACCGCACCGATGGCGCCTGCCAGGGCGAACAGGGCGATGTCATGCTGGCTCAGCCTCAGATGACGGGCTAGCTCCAGGGGGGCGGCAGTCCAGAACAGGCTGAAACTGGCGAACATCAGCCCTTGGTACAGTGCACGGCGGCGCAGTGTTGGATAGCGGCGCAGCAGGTGCACAAGCGACCCCAGCAACTGTCCGTAACTGGCGCGGTGTTCGGGGGCGTGACGAGGAATGGTGGTGGCTATCACCAGGCTGATCAGCAGCATCAGAGCTGCGGCCATCAGGTACACCGCACGCCAGCCGAACTCGCCAGCGACCAGGCTGGCGAGCGGTCGTGCCAGCAGGATGCCCAGCAGCAGGCCGCTCATGATATTGCCCACCACGCGGCCCCGGCTGGCCTCCGGCGCCAGATTGGCTGCCAGGGGTATCAACATCTGCACCGACACCGAGCTGAGGCCGATCAGCAGCGCCAGACCAAGGAACAGACTGGGCTGGGTGGCGAATGCCGCAGCCAGTAGGCAAAGCAAGGCGGCAGCGGTGGTGAGCAGCATCAGCCGACGGCTTTCCAGCAGGTCGGCCAGTGGCACCAGAAATAGCAGGCCAATGGCGTAGCCGATCTGCGTCAGCGAGACGATCAGGCTGGCGCGTTCGGCATTGAGGCCGATATCGGGGGCGATCAGTTCGATAATCGGTTGTGCGTAGTAGAGATTGGCGACGATGGCGCCGCAGCACAGGGCGAATAGCAGCACCAGTGTTTGCGGCAAGGATGAGGACTCGCGGCTGGGCGAGGAGGTCTGGCTGGTCATGCAGGCTCTCGATGAAAGGGGCTCTAGGCGCAAGGACAGGGTGGTGGTTGACCGTGGAGAATTCAATGGCGGGGCAACAGTGCATTAGTGCATTGCACGTCGTGCGAGAGCGTCAGTCCTGCAGTGAGCCTACAAGAAGGCACTGAAGGCGGCGATGCGCTGTGAGCGGAGGTAGTTGGGCGGATGCCGCAAGTGAGTGCGCCACCATCAGGGCTGGGGCGATGTTCTCCTCTGGCAGTAGGCGTAGCAGATGCTTGGCGCTAGGCCAAGCACTGCGTGGCGCCTTGAGCCTTGCGCGTATACCACAACACTCGGCTGACGCCACGGGTGATGGCCACGTAGGCCAGGCGCCGTGTTTCGTCCTGCATGGCCTGGTCGTAGCTACCGGCGAAGAAGCCGCATTGGGCGTAGAGTGCGTTGCGTAGCGGGTGTTTGTCCGCTGGCAGGCAGTCGTCGAGGATGATCGCCACTTCGGCTTGCAGGCCTTTGGCGCGGTGGATGGTCAGGGCTTTGACCGGCAACTGCTTGTCGAGCTGGGTGCGTACTTGTTGCAACGGCTCATTGCGGCGGCTGAGCAGCAATACGGCGGTTCGATCGGCGCCGGGGCGGTTGGCGACGTGAGCGCATTGTGCGCGGATTTCGTCGAGTAGGCGCGGCAGGCCGCTGGCCAGGTCGAAGCGCTGGATCAGCTTTACCCCATGATCGCCTGGTTGCATCGCCTTGGCGGCGGTGCAGGTCTTGGCCTGCTTGCTGTGGACGTCGGCCAGCACTTTCTCGCCATCGCGTATCACCGGCTCGATGCTGCGGTAGTTGGTGGTCAGTTGCAGGGTGGTGCTTTTGCCGCGACCGCGACAGGGGAAGTGCCGCTCGAAGTCGATGAACAGCTCCGGCGAGCTGCCGCGCCAGCCGTAAATCGACTGCCAGTCATCGCCAATGGCCATCAGGCTGATGCGCTCGCCGACAGCGTGCAGGCGGCGGTGCACGGCCTGCAGCCAGCGCACGATTTGTGGCGAGATGTCCTGAAATTCATCGATCAGCAGGTGGCTCAGGGCGAGCAGGGCGGGGCCGGGTTTGGCGTCGTTGGGGTTTTGCAGGTGTTCGCTCAGTTGCGCGAAGGCGCCGTTGAAGCGGATCAGCCCCTGGCTGTGCAGCAGGGCGCTGAAATGCTGCTGGAAGCGCTGCATGGCTTCGATGAAGTCCCGTTCGCGGGCAGCACAATCGAGGGTTTTAACGTCCAGCCTGTCGAGGTGGATGCCAAGGCTCTCGGCGAAATCGATCTGCCCATGCAGCAGTTCGAACAGCGGCAGGGCGGTAAATTCGCCGGGTAGTTTGCAGGCATCCAGCGGCGCCTTGGCCTTGCCCTGTGGTGGCTCCTCGGGGGCGGGCAGCTTGAGCAGGCGATGAGTCAGAACGCGAAAGCGCGCATCGTCGGCATAGGCGTTCTGATAGGCCTGTTTGAGCAGGCGTTGTTGCGCCGGGCGCAGGCGCCCGCCGGTCAATGGATTGTCGGGTTCCTCGGCGGGCTCGTCGAGCTGCTCGAACCAGCGCGGGTTGCCCAAGCGTTCCTTGGCCAGCGCGGCCATGGCGGCGTGAAAGGTGCGAACGCATTGGCGGGCGTCGTGCGGGTATTGCCAGAACGCGAGCAGACGCTGCAGGCGCTCGCGCAGCTCGTGGCAGGAGGCGTTGGTGAAGGATATGACCGTCAGCCGCTGTGGGTCGACGTCCAGGTGGCAGAGCAGGAACACCACGCGTAGCACCAATGTGCTCGACTTGCCCGAGCCTGCTCCGGCGAAGATGCGTGCCAGCGGGGCACGGCACAGGATCATCGCCCATTGTTCGTCCGACGGCGCGCCGATCAGCCCGGCGCTCACCGCCTGGGCCACACGTTCGCGCATGGCTTGCACCTGGGCATCTGCGATCTTCAGCCGGGTGGCAGGGTAGATGCCGACAGGGTCGGGTTTGCTCTTGGCCGACTTGCTGGCGGTACTTTTCTTGCCGCTGGTGGACTTCTTGCGGGCCTGCTTGCGCGCGGGTTGGCGCGGCTGCGCGGCTTCACGCTCGGCACGCAGGTAGGCGGTGGTACGGGGGAAGTAGCGGGCGAGGGCGTTGGACAGCAATTGCTTGTAGCGCACGACGGCAGACAACATGCGGTGAACATGACCTGATTAGCGAAAACCGCATGATAAAGCCTGGCGAGCGCTGGCAGGCAGTGGTGGCATGCTGATAAATGCGCAATTTCGTGCAAGCGCGTGGTTCAAGGCGCCCTCAGACTGGCCCTCAGTTTCAGGGAGAACACGCGATGAACCTATCTTTGTACCTGCTCACCGTACTGATCTGGGGCACCACCTGGATCGCCATTAAACTCCAAGTGGGCGAGGTGGCGCTCGTTGCCTCCATTGCCTATCGCTTCGCCCTGGCAGCGCTGGTGCTGTTCGCCCTGCTCTGGTTCAGTGGACGCCTGCAGCCTGTGGATCGGCGTGGCCAGATCATCTGCCTGGCGCAGGGCCTATGTCTGTTCTGCCTCAACTTTCTGTGCTTCTACACGGCCAGCCAGTGGATCCCCAGCGGGCTGATCGCGGTGATCTTCTCTACTGCCACCTTGTGGAATGCGATCAATGCGCGGCTGTTCTTCAAGCAGCGCATTGCCACCAATGTGCTGCTCGGCGGTGCGCTAGGGCTTGCCGGTCTGGGTTTGTTGTTCGGCCCGGAACTGCTCGGGCACCAGGCCAGTCGTGAAAGCCTGCTGGGCATTGGCCTGGCGCTGTGTGGCACGCTGTGCTTCTCGGCCGGCAACATGCTGTCCAGCTTGCAGCAGAAGGCGGGCCTCAAGCCGCTGACCACCAATGCCTGGGGCATGCTCTATGGTGCGCTGATCGTGGCGTTTATCGGTTTGCTCAGCGGTACGCCGTTTACCTTCGATTGGAGTGAGCGTTATGTCGGCTCGCTGTTGTACCTGGCGATCCCTGGTTCGGTGATCGGTTTCACTGCCTATCTGACGCTGGTTGGGCGCATGGGGCCGGAGCGCGCGGCCTACTGCACGGTGCTGTTCCCGGTGGTGGCGCTGAATATCTCGGTGTTCGTCGAGGGCTATCAGTGGACAGCCCCGGCGCTACTCGGCCTGGGGCTGGTGATGCTGGGTAACGTGCTGGTGTTTCGCAAGCCCAAGCCGGTGCTGGCTCCAGCTCCTGCTCGGGCCTAAGTGCCGCGAATCAGTGTGCGCAGCATAAAGCGATTGGGGTGGCTGGCCTCGGCCACTTCGCGTGGTACTGGCAGCGGTTCGTCATTCAGCCAGGCAGCGATCAGCTCGCCCGACAGCGGCGCGGTGATCAGCCCGCGTGAACCGTGGCCGCTGTTGATGTACAGGCCAGGCAGCCACGGGCAGGACGTATCCGGCACCTGGCGGGCGTCTTTGCTCAGCACGGCGTAGGCTTCGTTGAAACCGTGCTGCGCGGCCAGAGGCCCGACCAGCGGCAGGTAATCCGGGCTGGTGCAGCGAAAGGCGGCGCGGCCTTGCAGTGTGCTCGGGTCGAGCGACTGTGCGCCCAGGCGCTCGGCCAGATCCGTGGAAATTTCCCGCAGCAGTTCAAGGTTGCCGACATGCTCGGCGACGCTGGGCGTCAGGTCGTTGCTGTGAAAGTCGAAGCTGGCGCCCAGGGTGTGTTCGTTATCACGCAGGGGGGCGACGTAGCCTTCGGCGCAGACCACGGTACGCAGCGCGCGGCTGGCATCGTTGGCTGGCAGGCGGCTGATCTGCCCGCGAATGCGCTTGAGCGGCAGGTTGGCATCGCTCAGCAGGCGCCCGATCTCGGCAGCGCAGGCCAGCACCACCACGGGCGCCTCGGCCAGTACGCCGCTCTCTCCAGCGATACACCAGTGGTCATCCAGGCGTTGCAGACTCAGCGCCTCTTGGTGGCTGCGCAGGCTGATCAGCGGATGCTGCGCCAGGTACTGACACAGCGCCGGTGGGTGTACCCAGCCCGCATCCGGGTAGAACAGACCGCCAACCGCCAGGGCGACACCTGCGCGGCTTTCGGCTTGTGCCTGGCTCAGCGGGTGCAGCAGGTCGTCGGGGAAGGTGCTCGCCAACTTGCTCTGGCGCTCGGCTTCCTTGGCGTCGAAGGCCAGTTGCAGCACGCCGCAGGCATCCCAGTCGCTGCCGCGTTGCAGGCGTTCGAGCAGGCGCCGGGTATGGCCGAATCCGGCGACGATCAGTTGCGAAAGGGCGGTGCCGTGTGCCGAAAGTTTCAGATAAAGCACACCCTGTGGATTGCCGGAGGCCTCGCGGGCAACGGCGTCATGGCGTTCCAGCAAGGTCACGCGCCAGCCGCGCAGCGCCAGGCTTGAGGCCGTGGCGCAACCGGCCAGCCCGGCGCCGATGACCACGGCGTGACGCTCGCCAGCAGGTGTTTCTGGTCGGGCGAACCACGGCGCGCCAGGTGCAGCACTCAGCCCTTGAAAAGGTCCGGCAAGCATCTCGCGCTTGTGACCGAAACCTTTGACGCGAACCATGGCGAAACCGGCGGAGATCAGCCCGCGCCGGACGAAACCAGCACTGGTGAAGGTGGCCAGGGTGGCGCCAGGTGCTGACAGTCTGGCCAACTCGGCGAACAGCGCGTCTGTCCACATTTCCGGGTTCTTCGACGGGGCGAAGCCGTCGAGGAACCAGGCATCGACCTGGGCATCGAGCTGCGGCAGGTAGTCGAGTACGTCGCCGATCATCAGCGTCAGCACCACGCGGCCGCCATCGAGCAACAGGCGCTGGAAGCCTGGGTGGATGGCGCGGTACTGCGCCAGCAGTTGCTCGGCGTAGGGCGCAAGCTCCGGCCACAGGGCCAGGGCGCGCTGCAGATCCGCCAGGGCCAGTGGGAATTTTTCCACGCTGAGGAAATGCAGCCGCGCGTCATGCGGGGCATGCTCGGCGAAGGCCTGCCAGGCGCAGAGGAAGTTGAGCCCGGTGCCGAAGCCGGTTTCGCCGATCACCAGGTGGCCGCCGGCCGGCAAGGCCTGGCAGCGCTCGATGATTTGGTTGTGGGCGAGGAAGACGTGACGGGTTTCCTCCAGGCCGTTGGCGCGGGAGAAGTACACGTCGCCATAGCTGCGCGACAGCGGCTGGCCGTGTTCGTCCCAGTCGAGCTGGGCGTTGTGGACGTCGGACATGGTGCGGCTCCGGGTAAAACAGGCGGCGATTCTAACCGCTGCGGGTCGGGTTTTCCTGGCGCAGATCAATCTGCCTCCGATGCCTATCGGGCAAAGTCGCGTGCTATCCGTTAGGCTCTGATGACCATTCCAGGGAGGTCATTGCATGTTCGAATCCGCCGAAATCGGCCGCAGTATCGACAAGGCCACGTTCGAGGCCGGGGAGCCGGCGCTGCGCGAGGCGTTGCTGGAGGCGCAGTACGAGCTCAAGCAGCAGGCACGCTTCCCGGTGATCGTGCTGATCAACGGTGTCGAGGGCGCCGGCAAGGGCGAGACGGTCAAGCTGCTCAACGAGTGGATGGACCCGCGGCTGATCCAGGTCAGCACCTTCGATATCCAGACCGATGAAGAGCTGGCGCGGCCACCGGCCTGGCGCTATTGGCGACAGTTGCCGCCGAAAGGGCACATGGGCGTGTTCTTCGGCAACTGGTACAGCCAGATGCTGCAGGGCAGGGTGCATGGACAGTTCAAGGACGCGGTGCTGGATCAGGCCATCGACGGCGCCGAACGCCTGGAGCGCATGCTTTGCGATGAAGGTGCGCTGATCTTCAAGTTCTGGTTCCACCTGTCCAAGAAGCAGATGAAGGCACGTCTCGAAGCGCTCAAGGACGACCCGCTGCACAGTTGGCGCATCAGCCCGCTGGACTGGCAGCAATCGAAGACCTACGACAAATTCGTGCGCTACGGCGAACGCATTCTGCGTCGCACCAGCCGTGACTATGCGCCCTGGTATGTGGTCGAGGGCGTCGATCACTATTACCGCAGCCTCACCGTCGGGCGCATTCTGCTCGAAGGCTTGCAGGCCGCGTTGGCCAATCAGCAGCGGGAAAAACTGCAGCCGCATTCGGCGCCGCTGGTTTCCAGCCTGGACAATCGTGGCCTGTTGGCCAGCCTGGACATGACCCAGACCCAGGACAAGGACGACTACAAGGAACAACTGGCCACCGAACAGGCACGCCTGTCCGGCCTGATGCGCGACAAGCGCATGCGCAAGCACGCACTGGTCGCCGCTTTCGAGGGGAACGACGCAGCGGGTAAGGGCGGGGCCATTCGCCGTGTCACTGGCGCTCTCGATCCGCGTCAGTACCGCATCGTGCCGGTAGCGGCGCCAACCGAGGAGGAGCGTGCGCAGCCTTATCTGTGGCGCTTCTGGCGGCATGTGCCGGCGCGCGGGCATTTCACCATCTTCGACCGCAGTTGGTATGGCCGCGTGCTGGTGGAGCGGGTCGAAGGTTTCTGCAGCGAAGCGGATTGGCTGCGCGCCTATGGCGAGATCAACGACTTCGAGGAAGAGCTGACCAATGCCGGGGTGATATTGGTGAAATTCTGGCTGGCCATCGACCAGCAGACGCAGTTGGAACGCTTCAAGGAGCGCGAGCAGATCCCGTTCAAGCGCTTCAAGATCACCGAGGAAGACTGGCGCAACCGCGACAAGTGGGACGACTACGCCGACGCCGTGGGCGATATGGTCGACCGTACCAGCACCGAGATTGCGCCCTGGACGCTGATCGAGGCCAATGACAAGCGCTTCGCTCGGGTCAAGGTGCTGCGCACCATCAATGAGGCCATCGAGGCGGCGTTTGCTAGGGATTGAAGCGTTAATCGCGGCTGAAGCGGAATGCCGCCCAGCCGCTCCTACGGTATTTACTGCAATGTAGGAGCGGCTTTAGCCGCGATGCTTTTGTACCGTTCCCGATGGCCCCGGATTGCATCCGGGCTACTCCCGGCATCGCTCCGTATACGCCAGATCAATGATGGTCGCGCTCAGGGATCGGCTGGATTTATCGTCACGCCATTCGCCATCCAATAACAACGAGGTGCGTCATGCGTGAAGTGGTGATCGTCGATAGCGTGCGGACTGGCCTGGCCAAGTCCTTCCGCGGCAAGTTCAATATGACCCGGCCCGACGACATGGCCGCTCACTGCGTCGACGCGCTGCTGACGCGCAACGGCATCGACCCCAAGTTGGTCGATGACTGCATTGTCGGCGCCGGTTCCAACGAGGGCGCTCAGGGCATGAACATTGGTCGCAACGTCGCCGTGCTCTCGCGCCTGGGCAATCCGGTAGCGGGCATGACCCTCAACCGCTTCTGCTCCTCGGGCCTGCAGGCTATCGCCATCGCCGCCAACCAGGTGGCGTCCGGCTGCAGCGACATCATCGCCGCCGGCGGCGTCGAGTCCATCACCATGACCCTGAAAAGCATGAATATGGACAACCTGTTCAACCCCCTGCTGCAGCAGGAAAGTCCCGGCATCTACTACCCCATGGGCAAGACCGCCGAAATCGTCGCCAGTCGCTACGGCATCAGCCGCGAGGCGCAGGACGCTTACGCCCTGCAGAGCCAGCAGCGCACCGCGCGGGCGCAGGCCGAAGGTCTGTATGCCGATGAGATCGTGCCGATGGCGGTGAAGTACCAGGTCGAAGACAAGGCCACGGGCGAGAAGACCCTTCTCGAAGGCGTGGTCGAGGCGGATGATTGCAACCGCCCGGACACTACTCTGGAGTCGCTGGCCAAGCTGCAACCGGCGTTTGATCCGGCGGGTAGCGTGACGGCCGGCAACGCTTCGCAGCTCTCCGACGGCGCCTCCATGACTCTGGTGATGAGCCTGGAAAAGGCATTGGAGCTGGGCCTCAAGCCCAAGGCGTATTTCCGTGGGTTTGCCGTCGCGGGCTGCGAGCCGGACGAAATGGGCATCGGCCCGGTGCTGTCGGTGCCTAAACTGCTCAAGGCCAAGGGGCTGAGCGTGGCCGACATCGACCTGTGGGAGCTCAATGAAGCCTTCGCCTCGCAGTGCCTGTATTGCCGTGATGCCTTGGGTATCGATAACGACAAGTACAACGTCAACGGTGGCTCCATCGCCATCGGCCACCCGTTCGGCATGACCGGCTCGCGCCAGGTCGGCCACCTGGTGCGCGAGCTGCAGCGCCGCGAGCTACGCTACGGCATCGTCACCATGTGCGTCGGTGGCGGTATGGGGGCCACGGGATTATTCGAAGCCTACCGCTGAGGCGAACGGCAGGCATAAAAAAACCGGATCGATGATCCGGTTTTTTGTATTCGGGGAAATCAGGCAGCGACGAAGTTCGCGGGGTAGGCGAGGTTGGCCTGGCTGCTTTGCACTTCAGCGATGGTTTCGCGTACGACCTGCTTGGCCAGGCAGGCGCACTTGCCACATTGGCTGGCGATGCCGAGGCTGCCACGGACTTCGCGGTAGCTGCAGCAACCTTCGTAGACCGCTTCGCGGATCTGGGTATCGGTGACACCTTCACAGAGGCAGACGTACATGGGCAAGGCTCGTCCCGGTGATTCTGTTGGATGTGAAGGATACTAATGTTAATGAGAATGCTTGTCAAAGCAGCTTGGGGAATAACCTAGAGAAATACTGGGGAGCTGACGAGTGGTTGTTAAGCCAGGGCATAAAAAAAGGTTCATCGCATTTTCAGGGGGAATGACGGGTTGACACCGGACTGGCAAGTTTGTGTGAGTGTGCTCTGGTTTCCGGTGTAAAGCTGCTTATCGGGGACTGTCAGTAATTTTGTGTTCGGGCATCACATGCGTTTAAGGTGCATGACATGCCTAGCAAAAAGACCCCGGCCATCAAGGCCAAGAAAGAGCTGCCTGAGATTCCTAAGGAGCTGGTCGAACAGTTCGTCACAGGCCCGATGGGGAGGCAGCTTGGGGGGCGGGGGGCGACATCGATCAAGTTCCTGGGCGGCAGGCCGGGATGGCTGCCGGTACTATCAGGCGCGGCCCGGCGCCTGGCTTGTATCGATGTGCTCGATTGGCGTGCGTGGCGTTGTTGCCGATCAACGGCGCAGGTGCAAACAGCACGTAAACGCAGGGCAAAAAACAAACGGTGGCGCGCCATTGAAGCAGGCTGAAAGTCCTCCGGCTTGTACGTTTGTTCGAGTTTTTGCCGAGGCTGTTTTGTTCTTGAGATGGGAATTTCTTTCAACTAGTTTGGAGAAAGCTGCCTTTTGGCGGTGCGATTTTTTGCCCTACTTGGAAAGCGAAGCGACTGATGATTCGTCTAGGGGATGCCTGGATTTCACTGGAGCGCAGGGAGGCCTTCCTGGGCGGCGCTGCTGTACGTCTGGGGGCGCGTGCCTTCGATGTGCTGGCGGCCCTGCTGGCTGCCCCCGGCCGCTTGCTGACCAAGGCCGAGCTATTGCAGGCTGCCTGGCCCGAGGTGGTGGTCGAGGAGAACAATCTGCAGGTGCAGATTTCTACCTTGCGGCGGCAACTGGCGCTGGATGCGCGGTTACTGGAAACCGTGCCGCGCCGGGGCTATCGCCTCAATCTCGAACCGCTTGAACAGGCAGAGTACCGCCCTGTACCGGCCAACGATCCTGCGCCCGCTGTCGAGGTGCATGTGATCGATGACGAGCCCGCCGTACGCACGGCGCTGGTGCGCCAATTGCGCGCCGCCGGTATCGACGCCTGCGCCTACGCCTCGGCGGGGGAGTTTCTCGACTGCCAGCCCTGTGATCGCCCCGGTTGTCTGCTGCTCGATGTGCGTCTGCGTGAGGGCACGGGATTTGACCTGCAGGCGCAACTGGCCAGTTGCGGGGCTCCGCTGCCGATCATCTTCATGAGCGGGGTGGGCACCATCGACATGACGGTGCGGGCGATGAAGGCCGGTGCCGAGGGTTTTCTCACCAAGCCGGTGGAGGAGGTGCAATTGCTGGCCGCGGTGAGTGAAGCCATGGCCCGCGCCACGGCGCAGCACCGGCAGAGCCATGCCCGCCAGGCGATCCAGGCGCGTTACGCCAGCCTTACGCCCCGTGAGCGTGATGTCTTCGTTCTGCTGCTGGAGGGCCAGCAAAACCGACAGATCGCCCAGCGCCTCGGTCTGCAGGACGTGACGGTGAAGATGCATAAAAAGCACGTGATGACAAAACTCGGGGCGAGCAACCTGATACATCTATTCGCGGCTGGACGTGCGTTGGGCATGCTCCCCCAGCTCGATGCGGTCGCCGAACCGGCCTGACCCCGCATGCGCCGTCTTCCTTCTGCCCAACCGTTGCCAAGGGCTTGTCATGAAGGTCGTGTGCGTCGTCGACGACGACCCCCAGGTTCGCAAGAGCCTCGCCAATCTAATGCGTTCTGCCGGGTATCAGGCCGTGTGCTTCGCCTCGGGTGAGGGCTTTCTCGCCTCGGACTACTGTGCGCGTGCGCAGGCGCTGGTGCTCGATTGGCATATGCCCGGTCTGCAGGGGGGCGATGTGCTGTATCGCCTCAAGGCTGCGGGGGTATCCCTGCCGGTGATTTGCATGTCTGCCGATAATAGCCAGGCGCTCGCCGAGCACGCGCTAGAGGCTGGCGCTCAGGGTTTTCTGGGCAAACCATTCAGCGCTGAGGCCTTGCTGGCATTGTTGGCCCAGTTGCTTGGAGGCGCGCGATGAGCAGCCAACCGAGGATTGCCTCGGCGTCTGTGAGCGAGGGTTGGCTGCATTGTTTTGACGCGCACTGGCTGGTTAACCTGAGTTGGCAGGCGCTGGATCACTGCGGTGCGGTGAGTCGTTGGCGAGTCGATGATGCGCGCGCCGCCCGCCGCTGGCTGGTGGTACGCGCTGAGGCGCAGGCCGCGCCTTGGGAGCAGGCTGGGCTGGATCACGAATATGCCTTGGCGCCGCGTCTCGATGCTGCTTGGGCATTGCTGCCGGTGGCGCGTTTAAGCGATGCGCAGGGCACTTTGCTGGTGCTTGATGACGAAACCGGTGTGCCCTTGTCGGCGCAGATCAAGGCGCCTCTGTCGGTGTCTCGGTTCTTGCAGTGGGCAATGGCCAGTGCGCAGGCGTTGGCAGGTTTGCATCGAGTGGGGCTGGTGCACCGCACGCTATGCCCGGAGAACCTCATTCTCGATGAAAGCGGCACGGTAAGGCTCACGGGCTTCTACCGTACAGCGGCGGATGAGCCGGGGCAGATGCTGCCGGCAGTCGCGCATTTGGCCTACGCGCCGCCTGATCAGCTTGGCAGACCTAGCGCCGATCTCTACGCGTTGGGCGTGTGCTTTTTTGTCTGGTTGACCGGGCGTCATCCGTTCGAGGTGCAGAATTTTGTCGAGTGGCAGCATCGTCACGCCGCTGTCGCCGTGCCTACGCCGTCATCATTGCGCCCTGAGCTACCGGCCTATCTCGACGAGTTGCTGTGCTGGATGTTGGCCAAGCGTGGGGAGGCCAGGCCGCAGCAGGCTGAACAGGTGCTGGCGGCGTTGCAGTATTGCCAGCAGGTCTGGCGTGATGGCAGTCACTTGCACCATCCGATACAGGCGCCATCGCGCCTGATGGGGCGTGAGCTATTGGCGGGTGGCGATGTCGATGCCTTGCTGGTTGCGCGTTTGCAGCGCCTGAGCGTGGAAACCCGTGAGCTATTGCAGGTGCTGGCGTTGCTGGGCAATCGGGCGCCTGAACATGAGCTGGTCAGTGCCTGCGGTCTTTCTTGTGCACAGGTCAGCGCTTATTTGGCTCCGGCGCTGGGCAGTGGGCTGGTCGTTGAACAGGGTGAGAGGCTGTTCGTTCATGACTCGGTGCAGGAGGCTGTGCGCGCCAGCCTGCTACCGGAGCAGGCGGTGAGCCTGCAGGTGCGCCTGGTGGATAACCTGATCCGCGCGCTACCCGAGCCTGCTGGCCATGAAGCCTTGGCACGTGTGGCCGAGCAGGTTTTGCGGCTGCCGCCCGAGGTGCTGAGCACCGTGCAGCGCCAGGTCTGCGTGGACCTGTTGATACGCGCGGCGGGGCTGGCTATCGATGTCGCGGCGGCGGGTTTGGCTCTGGCCTATCTGCGCCAGGCGCAGGTGTTGCTCGGCGATCTTGATGAGCCGCTGCGCCGCGATCAGGTGAGCCTGCAGAGGGTGCGAGGGCTGATCCTCGATGCCGATTACGCCGCTGCCGAGCAGAGCATCGCCGCGTGTCTGGCGGTTGCCGTGCCGGTTGCGCGTCGGGTCGAATTGCTGCGTCTGCAGGTGGAAACCCTGACCCTGCAAGGGCGCTACCGGGCGGCGGCGCAGTGTGCCATCGAAGCACTGGCCGAACTGGGTATCGAGTTTCCCGCCCAGCCATCTGCGCAACAGGCTGAGGCCGCCTGGCAGGCGCTGCTGGATGAACTGGGCGAGCGTCCGCCTTGCGTACTGCTTAGCTTGGCACACGCCGAAGATGCCGCCGTGCTGTCAGTCATGAGCCTGTTGTCGCTGTTGATGATTCCGGGTTCGTTCACCCAGCCGCATGTGCTGCTCCTGGCCAGCAGCCGCATTACTCTGCTGGCGTTGCGCCATGGCTCCAGTGCGATGGCGGTGCATGCGCTGGCCTGGCTGGGGGTGGCCGCTGCTGAACGCTTCGGGTGCTATGAGTTGGGCTTTGCCTTCAGTTCCGTGGCCCGACAGTTGGTCGAGCGCCCGGAGTACGCCGCCAGGCGCATGTCGGTGCTGTTGGCACTGGATCAGGTCAGTGTCTGGTCACAATCACTGCCTTACGCGCTGGACTGCGCCGAACAGGCTTATCGCTGCAGCCTGTCGCAGGGCGCGCCGAGTTTCGCCTGCTATGCCAGCAACCACATCGTTTCCGATTTGCTGGTGTTGGGCGCGCCCATCGAACGCATGTTGCAGCAGATCGATACTGGCTTGGCCATCGCGCATAACCTGGAGTTTCTCGACGCGCAAAGCCGTCTGCAGATCCAGGCGCGCTACATTCGCCGCCTGGCAGGTGAGAGTGGCAGTGCCTGGGCGATTCCCGACAGGGCCACTTTGCAGGCGCAGGTGCAGGGCAGCGAGATGATGCAATTGCATTTCTGGTGGTGGCTGTTCGAAGGCTTGCTGGCGTTTCTGGAGGGGGACTTCGTCGCGGCGCAGGCTGACCTGCAGCGTGCCTGGGAGCTGACCTGGAGCGTACCGGCGCATATCCACCAGATCGATCTGGCGTTGTTCAGCGTGCTCAACCGGGCCGCGCTGCAGGGCAATGGCGGGCAGGTGCAGGATTATGCAGAACCACTGCGCCACCTGCGCCGCTGGGCTGCGCTCAATCCGCTCTACTTCAAGGATCGCCTGGCCTTGGCCGAGGCCGAGGTGGCGCGGGTCGAAGGCGATTGGGGGACTGCGCTGCGCCTGTACGAACAGGCCATCGAGCATGCACAAAATGCCGGTGCGGTGCATATCAAAGGGCTGGCACATGAGCTGGCGGCGCGCTGCCATGGTGAGCTGCAATTGCACGTCAGTGCTCGCGAACACCTGCGCCAGGCCCATGCGGCGTGGTTGCGTTGGGGCGCGCATAGTCTGGCTCAGAAGCTGCAGCAGACGCATGACTGCCTGCGCGAGCCGGGGGGCGGCGTGCAGTGGGCGCAGCCGCTGACGCAGCAGGCGGAGCGGCTGTCGATCACCCGCGCCTGTCAGGCCCTGTCGAGCGAGATCGAGCCGGATGCACTGATCGAAAGCCTGCTGGCCAATGCCGCCATGTATGCCAACGCGGGTTATGTGGCGCTGGCCCTGATCGATCGGCAGCACCTGCGTGTCGCGGCGTGCGGCCAGTCGAACAACGCTGGTGTGCGTGTGCGTTTGGCTCCGCAGGAGCCGATTGAGCAGTTGTTGCCCTTGCGGCTGGTCAACCGGGCGATGAGCGGTGGTGCGCCGTTGCTGGTGGAGGGGCGCTACGCCTTGCGCCGTTACACCGACGATCCCTACCTGCTCCAGTTGGACTCCGGTTCGGTGCTGTGCCTGCCGTTGCTCAAGCAGCGCGAGGTGATCGGTGCGCTGTACCTGGAGAACCGTCTGACCACCGGCGTTATCGACCCCGCACGGATTGACCTGCTGACCTTGCTGGCGGCGCAGGCGGCAATTTCCCTCAGCCATGCGCGCCTGTATGCCGATCTGCTGACGGAGAATCAGCGCCACCGGGAAAGCCAGGACAACCTGCGGCGTACTCAGGCGTTGCTGGCACTGGGGCAGGCGGTGAGCCGTTACGGCACCTTCGTCTGGCGCCTGGGCAGCGAGCCGTCGTTCTGGTCGACGGCACTGTTGACCGAACTTGGCATACCCCCCGCTGACGACTACCTGCAGCACCCGAGCGCATTGGTGCATGAGGATGATCGTGCGCGCTTCGAGCAGGCGCTGGCGGCGGCGTTGGAGGCGCGTTCTGGCATGCGTCTGGAGTTTCGCTGCGTCTGGCCACAGCCATCGCCGCGTTATCTGGAACTGCTGCTCGAACCGGTCGACCTGTACACCCTGATCGGCGTGGTCAGCGATGTCAGCGAGCGGCGCCGCACCGAGGCCGAGTTGCATGCCGCGCGCAGCGAGCTGGAGCGCACTGCGCAGGCGGCGATCCTGGGTGAGCTGACGGCATCGATCTCGCATGAAATCAACCAGCCGCTGGCGTCCATCCTCTCCAATGCGGCGGCCAGTGTGCGCTGGCTGGAGCGCGAACAGCCTGCGGTGGGGGATGCGCTCGAAGGCTTGCAGGACATCCTCAGCGAGTGCCGTCGTGCCGCCGAGATCATCCGCGCGACCCGTGCCCTGGCGAGCCAGGCGCCGAGTGAGCGGCAGTTGCTCGATCCTGCCCAGATGATCCGTCAGGTGCTGGCGATCATTCAGGCTGAGCTGGACGACAAGCACGTCGAGTTGAGCCTGCATCTGCAGAGTGGGTTGCAGGTTAGCGGCGATGCCGTGCAACTGCAGCAGGTGGTGCGCAATCTGCTGCAGAACGCGATCGAGGCGATGAACGCGCTAGCGGCCAGCCAGCGCCGTTTGCGTCTGCAATGCGTCTGTCAGAACGAGGATGTGCTGATTCTGGTCGAGGACAGCGGGGCGGGGGTGCCGCAGGCGCTGCAGGACCAGGTATTCCAGGCCTTCTTCAGCACCAAGTCCAGTGGTATGGGCATGGGCCTGGCGATCTGTCGTTCGATCATCGCCAGCCATGGGGGTGTGCTGGGCGCGACCCATGGGCGCAATGGCGAGAGCCTGTTCTTCTTCACCCTGCCGCAGTATCGCGGCTGAAGCCGTTTCAGGGTTTTTCAGTGTTGCTCAAGGACGCCTGAGCCCCTGGTCGCGATGCTTGCCTCATTGTCGAGGAGAGTGATCATGAGCGCATTGGGGCTGGCCAAGCAGGTGACGTTGGATGCCGAAGCCTATCGATTGACGCAGGGCTTACAGGCTCTTTTGCAGTCATCGGCAGGCGATGAAGAACGCTTGTTCTCTCTGACTCGGCAGTTGTGCGATTACCTGTTGGGCGACCATCAGGATGAGCCCGAGCGTGCCCAGCAACGCGCGCGCCTGGCGCCCTGGCAGGAACGCAGAGCCAAGGAGCTGTTGACCAGCAGTCTTTCCGGGCGTCTGTATATCGCCGAGGTGGCGCAGCAGTGCGCGATGTCGCGCAGCCATTTTTCCCGTGCGTTCAAACAGAGCACCGGGCTGTCGCCGCAGGACTGGGTGCTGAATCTGCGTATCGAGACGGCGCAGCATCTGCTCAGCCAGAGCAACCGCTCGTTGACCGAGATTGGCCAGGATTGCGGTTTCTGCGATCAGGCGCACTTCACCCGCACCTTCAACCGTTTGCTGGGCGTCTCCCCCAATCGCTGGCGGCAGGCGCGGCGGCCTGTATGCGCTTCAGGGATACCACTGTAGGGATAGGTTGGCGCGGCCATTACCTTCGCAAGGTGACTGCGCGGTGCTGTGGGAGGCGCTTTAGCAGCGAGTTTTTCCGGTTTTTCAGTCGCACCATGCGCGGCTAAAGCTCCCTCCTGCAAGGGATTGGCGTGTGGCTGGATCGCCAACAGAGTCTCTACAATGACGGCCTCATTCGCGAGGCCGCTTGTCATGCTCGAACTCGACTCCACCTTGGCGCAGCATATCGTCGACCGTGCCATGGCCATCCTGCCGCACAACATCAATGTGATGGATGCCCAGGGCATGATCATCGGCAGCGGCGATCCCAGCCGACTGCATACCCGTCATGAAGGCGCGCAACTGGTGCTGGCCAACCGCCGTGTGGTGGAGATCGATACGCAGGCGGCGGCCTGTCTGCGTGGCGTCAAACCCGGCGTGAACCTGCCGTTGCTGCATGCCGATCAACTTATCGGTGTGCTGGGTATCACCGGTGAGCCGGATACGGTGCGGCCCTATGCCGAGCTGGTACGCATGGCCGCCGAGATGCTTGTGGAACACCGCGTGTTGCAAGCTGAACGGCATTGGCAGCGGCATCAGCAGGAAGCCTGGCTGCGCCATTTGCTCGACCCGCAGCAGAGCCTGGCCGGGCTGGCCTCCGAAGCCGAGCGGCTTGGGTTGCAGTTGGGCTGGCCGCGGCAGATGTGCCTGCTGCAACTGAGCGAGCAGGGCGACCCGTTGCCGCGCCAGGCGCGTCTGCTGGCGGCGCTGGGGGGCAAAAGTGAACATCTGGTGGCGCCACTGGGGCGCTTTGAGTTGCTCTGGTGTCGGCCTTACAGCGCCGCGCGCGATGATCAGGCCTGGCTGGCGCAGGCCGATGAGCGTGAGTGGGGCGTGCAGTGTCTGGCACTTAGCGATCCGCTGGCTGATTTGGCCGAATTGCGTCAGGCCAGCCTGGTGCTGCGTGATCTGCTGGCTTATGGCCGGGCACGCTTTCCCGAGCGCCGCCTGTTATGGCTGGATGAACTGCGCCTGCCCACGCTGCTCTACGCCCAACGCCACAACTGGTTGCTGCAGGGCTGGCTGGCACCGCTGCGCCGGGTGCTGGCGCAGGATACTCAGGGCAGCCTGCGCGAAACGCTGGAGGCCTGGTGCGCTCACGACGGCCAGGCGCAGACCTGCGCGCAGGCGCTGGGCATTCATCGCAATACCCTGCGCTATCGCCTGGAGCGTATCGGCGAACTCAGTGGGCTGGATCTCAACCGTCTGGAGCAGCGCTTACAGCTATCTCTGGGGCTTGGTCTGCTGGAGCCGAATGCCCAGGGTTGAAGGTCTGCAGATAGCAGCAGGGCATGCTGTTGTTGTCGGAGCGGATTTATCCGCGATTGGGGTTGGTACTGCGTCGGAAAAGATCGCGGCTGAAGCCGCTCCTACGCAGAGCCGCATGAGGTCGCAGTGCGCTTGATCGGTAGGAGCGGATTTATCCGCGATGAGGTTGGCACTGCGGTGGCGAAATCGTGGCTGAGGCCGCTCCTGCAAGGGGGCGGCGTTGTGCGTGTGCACAGGAGCGTGCGCGATCATGTCGGGACTGTTGGTGCCTGTGCACAGGGCGGCGGTGGCATGAGCTGAGCCACAATGGTTCGCCTATCGGCATTTCTAGCCGGGCGCTGTATCCGCTCATAACAATAACGAGGAGATTGGCCATGGGCCTGGTTCTGATTCTGGTGGCGCTGATCGCGTTCATCGTGCTGTCTACCACCCGCTTTAAACTTCATCCCTTCCTGGCACTGCTGGGCGCGGCGCTGATCGCCGGTTTCGCCTATCAGGTGCCCAGTGGCGAAATCATCAAGACCATTACCGCAGGCTTCGGGGGCATCCTCGGCTATATCGGTATCGTCATCGTGCTCGGCACCATCATCGGTGTGATTCTCGAACGCAGCGGCGCGGCCATCACTATGGCCGAGACGGTGATTAGTCTGCTGGGTCAGCGCTTCCCCACGCTGACCATGTCGATCATCGGTTATCTGGTATCGATCCCGGTGTTCTGTGACTCCGGTTACGTCATCCTCAACTCGCTGAAGAACGCCCTGGCCGCGCGCATGCAGGTCTCCGTGGTGGCCATGAGCGTGGCCCTGGCCACCGGCCTGTACGCCACCCACACCTTCGTGCCGCCAACGCCGGGGCCGATTGCCGCTGCCGGTAACCTGGGCCTCGATGCCTCGCTGGGCCTGGTGATCCTGGTGGGGTTGGTGGTTGCTGCTGCGACCGCCTTTGCCGGTATGCTCTGGGCCAACCGTTACCTCAAGCAGGATGACAGCCAATTGCTGGAAGAAGCGCCCAGCGAACTGCTGGCCGAGAACATCGACTTCGAGGCGCTGCGTGCCCGTTACGGCAAACTGCCGAGTGCCTGGCAGGCCTTTGCGCCGATCTTCGTGCCGATTGCGCTGATCTGCCTGGGTTCGATCGCCGCCTTCCCGAGCAAGCCGTTTGGCACGGGCGGCCTGTTTCAGGTGCTGAGCTTCCTCGGCCAGCCGGTTGCGGCGTTGTTGGTCGGTCTGGCGTTGGCCTGCAGCCTGCTCAAAGGCGAGGACAAACCTAAGCAATTCCATGACTTCGTCGCTGACGGCCTCAAGGATGCCGCGCCGATTCTGCTGATTACCGGTGCCGGTGGCGCCTTCGGTGCGGTGCTCAAGGCCACCGCGCTGACCGGCTACCTGGGCGACACCTTGTCGGCGCTAGGCATTGGTTTGTTCATGCCGTTTTTGGTGTCTGCCGCGCTGAAGAGTGCGCAGGGCTCGTCCACCGTGGCGCTGGTGACTACGTCGGCGATGGTGGCACCGTTGCTGGGCAATCTGGGCCTGGACAGCGAGATGGGCCGCGTGCTGACCGTGATGGCCATTGGCGCCGGTGCGATGACCGTGTCTCACGCCAACGACAGCTTCTTCTGGGTGGTCACCCAGTTCAGCCGTATGAAAGTGGGCACCGCTTACCGTGCGCAAACCCTGGCGACGCTGGTGCAGGGTATCGCCGGTATGCTCACGGTCTGGCTGCTGAGCCTGGTGCTGCTGTAATTCGCTCCATAGGCGAACGGCTTGCGGTCGTTCGCCCCTGCCGAAGGTATCAAGATGAAAATTGTCATTGCCCCCGACTCCTTCAAGGAGAGCCTCAGCGCGCCTGATGTGGCGGCTGCCATTGCCCGTGGCTGGCAGCAGGTGTTCCCCGAGGCCCAGTGCCTGCTAAGGCCGATGGCCGATGGCGGCGAGGGCACGGTTGACGCGCTGCTGGCCGCCGTTGGCGGTGAACGCCGTGAATGCCAGGTGCGCGGCCCTATGGGGCAGCCGGTGCAGGCGCACTGGGGCTTGCTGGACGATGGCACGGCGGTGATTGAAATGGCCGCCGCCAGTGGTTTGCACTGGGTGCCGCGTGAGCTGCGTGATGCCCGCGTGGCGTCGAGCTACGGCACCGGCGAGCTGATTCTGCAGGCGCTCGATGCCGGTGCCACGCGGATCATCCTCGGCCTCGGTGGCAGCGCCACCAATGATGCTGGTGCGGGGTTGTTGCAGGCCCTGGGGCTGCGTTTGCTCGATGAGCAGGGGCGTGAGCTGGCGCCAGGTGGTGCGGCCTTGGCTGCGCTCGATCAGCTCGATCTGACAGGGTTGGACCCACGCCTGCTGTCAGTACAGGTAGATGTGGCGGCGGATGTCGACAACCCGCTGTGTGGCCCGCGCGGGGCCTCGGCGGTGTTTGGCCCGCAGAAGGGTGCGACGCCTGCGCATGTCGAACAATTGGATCAGGCGCTGGGGCGTTTCGCCCGTATCGTCGCGGCAACCTTAGGCGAGGATCACGCCAGCTTTCCCGGCGTTGGCGCGGCTGGCGGCCTTGGTTTTGCGGCGCGGGCTTTTCTCAAGGCGACCTTCCGTCCGGGGATCGAGCTGGTGGCCGAGCTGTCCGGCCTGGCCACGGCGGTGCAGGGGGCCGACTTGGTGATTACCGGAGAAGGGCGGATGGACGCACAAACCCTGCACGGCAAGACGCCGATGGGCGTGGCGCGGGTCGCTCAGCAGGCTAATGTGCCGGTGATCGCTCTGGCTGGCAGTCTGGGGGACGATTATCAGGCGTTGTACGCTGCGGGGATTGAGGCTGCCTTTAGTCTGGCGCCGGGGCCGCTGAGCCTGGAGCAGGCCATGGCGAGGGCGGCAGGCGAACTGCAGGCGCGCGCCGTGGATATTGCGCGCTTATGGCGTATTGCGCGGTGTGACTGACGGCTTTTCGTAGGCGAAGGCCGCGCGTTCAAGAAAGGCGGGTAACGCTTTGCGCGGCACGTTCTGCTGACGCGCTGCGACCAAGCATTCGAGCATGTGGCTGCGCATATCGGCATCGTTACCGGCCAGTGCGAGGGCCAGGTCGCGGTCTATCCAGCGGCGTATACGCAAGTACAGCCAGGCGTGAAAGGCCAGACCGGCGACAGTCGTGGCGACGATGATGAAATAGTCCATGCAATACTCTGATGCATTGATGCAGGCCGCATTCTAGCTGTCGCCCGGCTGTACAGCGCTGCGTCTTTACGCCGCGCCGGGTGACACTTGGCCATGCAGAGAGTCTAATAAGCGTTAGTCATCAATGGAGGAAACAAACCATGCGTAAGCCCGCAGCTATGGCTGTATTCGTTGCCGCGACACTCGCTCTGGGCGGTTGCGCTTCGAGCCTGACCGGCGATACCTACAGCCGTGATGAGGCGCGCCAGGTTCAGACAGTCCGCATGGGCACCATTGAGTCCCTGCGTCCAGTGAAGATCGAGGGTACCAAGACGCCAATCGGCGCCGGTGCTGGCGCGGTCGTCGGTGGTCTCGGTGGCAGCACGCTCGGCGGTGGACGCGGTAGCGTGGTGATGGCGGTGGTCGGTGCGGTCGCTGGCGGCTTGTTGGGCGCGGCAACCGAGGAAGGCCTGACCCGTACTCAGGGTGTGGAAATCACCGTGCGTGAAGACGACGGCACCATGCGTGCCTATGTGCAGGAGGTCGAGCCGAATCAGATCTTCCGCGTGGGTGAGCGGGTACGCATCATGACCGTTAACGGTACCAGCCGCGTCACTCACTGAGGGCGTGTAGGGAAAAACCGGAGCAGTTCAGGCTGCTCCGGTTTTTTTATAGCTGCTGGTGCCTGCGGCGATAGAAAAATCTGCTTATCTGTCGACTGGCGCGTTTAGTAATAATTCAATGCATGACGATGCGTTGATAGGTATGGATAATCGTCGGTTATTCTTGCCGCGACAATGACTTAGCTGATTCATTGTGGTGCGTGGTTCGTCACCGTCAGGGAGTTGCGACTCCAATTCTCGTCGTCGGTCGTGGCTGGCCGGTGTGCCTGCATAAGGGGTTTTGCTGATGGCGCTTGCGTTGATCGTCGCCTTGCCATTTTTGGGTTTGTTTCTTCCGGTGCTTACCGAGCGACTGGGGCGTTCGGCTTGCGCTGTCGCCGCGGCGTTGCCGCCGTTGGTCGCGCTGGTGCTGTTGTTCAGTCTGCAGCCGGGCGTGTTCGCCGGTGAGGTGCTGCGGGTCAAGCACGAGTGGTTGCCGCAACTGGGCTTCAACCTCAGTCTGCGCCTTGATGGCCTGGGCTTTCTCTTCGCTCTGCTGATTCTCGGCATTGGCCTGCTGGTGATTCTCTACGCCCGCTATTACCTGGCCAAGAGTGAGCCGATGGGGCGATTCTTCGCCTTTTTGCTGCTGTTCATGGGCGCCATGCTCGGTGTGGTGCTGTCGGAAAACCTGCTGCTGATGCTGGTGTTCTGGGAACTGACCAGCCTGTCTTCGTTCCTGCTGATCGGTTTCTGGGGCTCGCGCTCCGATGCGCGCAAGGGTGCGCGTATGGCGCTGGCCGTTACCGGTGGCGGCGGGTTGGCGCTGTTGGCCGGTATCCTGCTGATCGGTCATATCGTTGGCAGCTTCGAGTTGTCGCAGGTGCTGGCCGCTGGTTATGCAATCCGTGCCCATGAGCTGTACCCGCTGGTGCTGGTGCTGGTGTTGCTGGGTGTGTTCACCAAGTCGGCGCAGTTCCCGTTTCATTTCTGGCTGCCGCATGCGATGGCGGCGCCAACGCCGGTGTCGGCTTATTTGCACTCGGCCACCATGGTCAAGGCTGGGGTCTTTTTGCTGGCCCGCCTGTACCCGGCGCTGGCTGGCTCGGAATGGTGGTTCTATCTGGTCAGCCTGACCGGCCTGGCCACGCTGTTGATCGGCGCAACGCTGGCGTTGTTCCAGCATGATCTCAAGGGGCTGCTGGCGTACTCGACCATCAGCCACTTGGGCCTGATTACCCTGCTGTTCGGCCTCGATACGCGCCTGGCAGCAGTGGCGGCGGTGTTCCATATCATCAACCACGCCACCTTCAAGGCCTCGCTGTTTATGGCTGCCGGGATCATCGATCACGAAACCGGCAGCCGCGATATGCGCCGTATCAACGGTATGTGGAAGTACATGCCGCACACGGCGCTGCTGGCGATGGTGGCGGCGTCGGCGATGGCCGGGGTGCCACTGCTCAATGGCTTTTTGAGCAAGGAAATGTTCTTTACCGAGACGCTGCATCAGCATCTGCTGGGCAGCTTCAATTGGGTGATTCCGGCAGCCGCGACGTTGGCCGGGGTGTTTTCGGTGGCTTATTCGCTACGCTTTATCCATGACGTGTTCTTCAACGGTGAACCGATCAATCTGCCGAAGTATCCGCCGCACGAGCCGCCGCGCTATATGAAGGTGCCGGTGGAGGTGCTGGTGTTCCTCTGCTTGCTGGTGGGCATTGTGCCGGCCTATACCGTGGCGCCGCTGTTGACGTCGGCGGCGTCGGCGACCCTCGGTGGCCAGGTGCCGGAGTACAGCCTGTCGATTTGGCACGGTTTCAACTTGCCGCTGATCATGAGCGTGGTCGCATTGGTCGGTGGTGTGCTGGTCTACGCGCTGCGCAAACCGCTGTTCCGCTGGTACGCCGGGATGCCTCATGTGGACGCCAAGCTGGTGTTCGAGCGGATGGTGGTGAGCCTGTTCAACGCTGCCAGCGCCGTGACTCGCTGGCTGGATAACGCTTCGCTGCAGCGTTATATCGCTTATTTGCTGGGCTCGGCCATTGTCGTGGTGGTGATGGCGCTGGGGCCGCTGCCGGAGTTGGCCGGTTCGGTGCCGCTGAGCCCGATCGATGGCATCACCGCGCTGGGCTTGGGCATTTTGACGTTGGCGGCGCTGGTCACGGTGATCTTCCATCGCCAGCGCCTGGTGGCGCTGCTGATGCTCAGCGTGGTGGGTCTGATGGTGGCTCTGGCGTTCGCTCGTTATTCGGCGCCGGATCTGGCGCTGACTCAGCTATCGGTCGAGGTGGTGACCATCATCCTGCTAATGCTGGCGCTGTTCTTCCTGCCGGCCCAGACGCGGGTGGAGTCCAGCAGTATGCGCGCGCTACGTGACTTCAGCCTGGCCATTGGTAGTGGGGTGATGGTGGCGATGCTGGCCTTTGCCGTACTGACTCGCCCGTACGAGAGTATTGCCGGCTACTTCCTGGCCAACAGCGTTTCTGGCGGTGGCGGTACCAACGTGGTCAACGTGATTCTGGTGGACTTCCGTGGCTTCGATACCCTGGGTGAGATTTGTGTACTGGCCATTGCCGGTGTCGGCATCTACGCCATGCTCGATGGTTTGCGCCTGTTCCAGCCCAATGCCGATGCCGAGGGGCGCAGTTGGGCGCGTGATCGTCACCCGCTGATCCTTGCCACGCTGTCACGCGTGCTGTTGCCGATGGCGCTGCTGATTTCGGTGTTCATCTTCCTGCGTGGCCACAACCTGCCAGGTGGCGGCTTCATCGCCGGTCTGGTCACCGCCGTGGCGTTGATCCTGCAGTACGTGGCCAGTGGTGTGCAGTGGACGCAGTCGCGTTTGCCGCTGAACTATCACCGCCTGGCGGGCGGCGGTGTGCTCATCGCCACTGCGACCGGCCTGGGCAGTTGGTTGTTCGAGCGACCGTTCCTGACCTCGGCGTTCGGTCATTTCAATATTCCGTTGGTGGGAGAAATCGAGTTGGCGACCGCCATGTTGTTCGACCTGGGCGTCTACCTGACCGTGGTTGGTTCGACTCTGCTTATCCTCGCCAACCTGGGCAAGCTGACCCAGGAAAAGCCCGGACAGGAGGTACTCTGATATGGAAGCGCTATTTGCCGTGGCGCTCGGCATCCTGATCTCTAGCGGGGTCTATCTGCTGCTGCGTGCTCGTACCTTCCCGGTGGTGATGGGGCTGACCCTGATTTCGTATGCCGTCAACCTGTTCCTATTCGCCATGGGCCGCCTTCAGGGCGGTGCCTCGACGGTAATCGGACGTGGTTCGCAGTATGTCGATCCGCTGCCGCAGGCGCTGGTGCTGACCGCCATCGTCATCGGCTTCGCCATGACCGCGTTCGTCGTGGTACTGGCACTGCGTAGCGTCGGTGAGTTGAGTACCGACCACGTCGATGGGCGGGAGCAGCATCGATGAATCATGCGTTGATCCTGCCGATTCTTCTGCCCTTGCTGGCAGGCAGCCTGCTGCTGGTGGCCGCGCGTCGCGACATGCTGTTCAAGCGCATCGTCTCGGTCAGCGCCAGCGCTCTGCTGGTGCCGCTGAGTCTATGGCTGCTGTTACAGGCTGACCAAGGCGCAATTCAGGTGTATGCACTGGGTAACTGGCAGCCGCCGTTCGGTATCGTGCTGGTGCTCGACCGCCTTAGCGCGCTGATGCTGATGGTGACTTCGGTGCTGGCACTGTTCGCCGTGCTCTACGCCATGCGTGGCGATGACGAGCGCGGGCGCAACTTCCATGCGCTGTTCCAGTTCCAGTTGCTGGGTATCAACGGCGCCTTCCTTACGGGTGATTTGTTCAACCTGTTCGTCTTCTTCGAGATTCTGCTGATCGCCTCTTACTCGCTGCTGTTGCACGGCGGCGGTAAGGATCGGGTGCGCTCGGGGCTGCACTACGTGGTGCTCAATCTGGTGGGCTCGGCCTTCTTCCTGATTGCAGTGGGCACCCTTTATGGCGTCACCGGGACGCTGAACATGGCCGATATGTCGCTGCGCGTTGCCGCAGCCGGCGCTGATCATGCGCCGTTGATCGCCGCGGCCAGTATGCTGCTGTTGGTGGTATTCGGTCTCAAGGCTGCGTTTCTGCCGCTGTACTTCTGGTTGCCGCGTGCCTATGCCTCGGCCACTGCGCCGGTGGCAGCGCTGTTCGCCATCATGACCAAGGTGGGGCTGTATTCGATTCTGCGCGTCTACACCCTGGTATTTGGCGACGAAGCCGGTGGTCTTGGGCATATGGCGCAGGAATGGCTGTGGCCGTTGGCGCTGCTGACCCTGGCGTTGGGCGCCATTGGCGCCTTCGCCTCGGTCACGCTGCAAGGCATGCTGGCTTATCTGGTGGTGTTGTCGGTGGGCACGCTGCTCGCCGGCATGGCGCTGGGCACGCCTGAGGCGCTGCAGGCTGCGCTTTTCTACCTGATCCACAGCACTTGGGTGGCGGGGGCGCTGTTTTTGATCGCTGACCTGATCAGCCGCCAGCGCGGCATCAAGGTCGGTCAACTGATCCAGGGCCCGGCCCTGCAGAACCCGCATATCCTCGGCGCATTGTTTTTCGCCGGGGCGATTGCCGTGGCCGGTTTACCGCCGTTGTCCGGTTTCTTTGGCAAGGTGCTGCTGCTCAAGGCTGCCGGTGCTGGTTGGCAAGCCGCATTGCTGTGGCCGGTGGTGCTGCTTGGCGGTCTGGTAACCCTGATCAGCCTCAGTCGCGCTGGTAGCACGTTGTTCTGGCGCGTTGGTCTGAGCCAACTCGACAGCGCCGAATTGGACGAAGGCCGCCTGGCCGCTGCTATCGGTCTGCTGCTGATGAGCCCCGTGCTGGTGGTCTGCGCCGCGCCTGCGCTGGACTACATTGCCGCGCTGGTGGCGCAACTGCATGACCTGGAGAGCTATCACATGATCCTGCGCAGCGGAGGTGGTGCATGAACGCACGTCGCGGGTTGCCGCATCCACTGCTGAGCCTGTGCCTGCTCGGCGTCTGGCTGCTGTTGGTGAATGATTTCAGCTTTGGCCATGTTCTCTTGGGTGCTTTCCTGGGCTGGCTGATCCCGCTGGTCAGCCAGGTGTTCTGGATCAACCCGCCGCAGATCCGCAAGCCGATCAAGCTGTGCCTGTTCCTGCTGCGGGTGTTGGGCGACATCGTGGTGGCCAACCTGGAAGTGGCCAAGCTCATCCTCGGCCCGACCAGCCGTCTGCGCCCGGCGTTCCTCGAAGTGCCGGTGCAACTGGACGACGAACTGGCGCTGACCATGCTCGCCAGTATCGTTTCGCTGACGCCGGGCACCGTTTCCGCCGACCTCAGCGATGACAAGCGCACGCTGCTGATCCACAGCCTCAACGTGGATGACGAAGCCGAACTGGTGCGCAGCATCCAGACCCGTTACGAAGCCCCGCTGCTGGAGGTGTTCGCATGCTCGCGTTCGTGATCCCGATTTGCCTGGCCATCATGGGCTTGGCGCTGGTGCTGACCCTGGCCCGCTTGATCAAGGGCCCGGACATGCCTGATCGCATCCTGGCGCTCGATACCCTGTACATCAACGCCATCGCTTTGCTGGTGCTGTTCGGCATCTGGCTCGGTTCGGATCTGTATTTCGAAGCGGCGCTGCTGATCGCGGTGATGGGCTTCATCGGTACCGTTGCAGTGGCCAAGTATCTGCTGCGCGGCGACATCATCGAATAAGGAGCCACCATGAACGCTTGGATCGAAGGCCTGGTTGCGCTGTTCCTGTTGCTCGGTAGCCTGTTCGCCCTGGTAGGGGCCATCGGCCTGTATCGCCTGCCGGATTTCTTCATGCGCCTGCATGGCCCGACCAAGGCCACCACCATGGGCGTGGGCGGCATGGTTATCGCCTCGCTGATCTTCTTCGGCACACGCGGCGAAGGCATCAGCCTGCACGAATTGCTGATCACCCTGTTCCTGTTCATCACCGCGCCAGTCAGCGCGCATATGCTGGCCAAGGCCGCGCTGCAGCAGAAGCTGCCGGTGAACGAGAACACTCGCGGTCGCCCTTGGGAGCAGTGACAGTTTTCTCGCGCGGTTGTGTCTGTCGGCGCGCATGCCGGGTTCCTAAACTGAGCGCCTGACCTCGGACGAGGTGACCCTCATGCAGCTACGCGCGGCCCAGAAGGCTGATATCGAGGCCATGGGCGATCTGCTCCTGGAGCACGGCCCCAACACTTGGAACTACTTGCCCGAAGCCGAGGTGCGTGTAGATTTGGCTGCTATCGCTACAGACCAGACGCGCGCCTGGCTGGCCGAGGAGGGGGGCGAGTTGTAGGGGGGCGTCAGTTACCGGCTGACCGATGCCTTTGCTGAGCACCAGCCACCTTCGCGCGCTACGCAGCCGCACGCCTATATCTGCGAGGCAGTGGTGCATCGCCAGCAGGCCGGTCGCGGCCTGGGCTCGCGGCTGCTACGAGAGGTGGTGGACAGGCTGCTGGCGCAGGGGGTGCGCGATATCTACATCGACCGCCATGAAGAGAACGCGGCCTCGGCGGGGATGATGCACAAGGCCGGTTTCGTCGAGTTGCTGACCTACGCCGATCCCGAACGCCGACCCAATGGCTCGGGGCGTTCGACCTTGTGCTGCCTGAGAGCCGAGGCCGAGGGATGATCAAGCGTCTGGCCGCCATCGCCTTGCTGGCCGTCCTGCAGCCATTGCTAGCCCTTGCGCTTTACCAGGGGGCTTTCGAGGCTTATCGGCAGATGGCTGGCAGCATTCGTCGCGATATCAGCTACGGCCTGCAGTTGCAGCATTCGCTCTATGTGTTTGCTGCTTTGGCTTTGGGTAACGCCATCTGGTTGACGAGTGGCCGCAGTCGACGCAGTGGTCTGATCGGTACTGGCATCTGCCTGTCGCTATGGACGCTGTACTGGGCCAACATCTTTGCCAGCATGCCGCTGCGCAGCGTGCTGGTGGTCAGTGTGGGCGTACTGGTTCTGTTGTTGCCTGCTGTGTTGTTGCAGCGGCGATTTTGAGCGCAGCGAAACGGCCATGCAGGGGTTTGCCGGGCATTTGACATCACGCCAGGCGTTGCACGCGGCCGCTAGCCGAGGATATATCCGCAAGCATCGCGGCCAGTCTGGCAGTCCTGGCGCTTATATCAGGCCAAACGCAGGTGGTTATCCCATAGCCCGGCCGGCAGTTCCAGCGCACTGGCGGTGATGCGCTCGCTGCGACAGTCGTACAGACGGCAGCGGCCCTGGCCGGAGGTGACGACGAAACCGTCGTGCACGGCGCCAACACCGGCGCAATCGGGTAGGGGAACATCCAGGCGCACTTCGGCGCTGTCCAGATCCCAGATGAAGAAACGGTTGCCGCGTGGGGCGGTCATGGCCAGCAGGCGCAGGTCGTCGTGAATGGCGACGCTGGCGGTGTACTGGTTCATGGCCACGCGTTGCGCTTCGCCGAGGGCGAAGGGCTGGAAGGGCTGGCCGGGGCGTTTGATCGCCAGCAGCGGCACCTTGTCGTGCATGTCGCCCATGTATTGCTGGCCGCTGACCACGGTGCCGTCGTGGGCCACGGCCAGGTGGCGGATGCTGTTCTGCTGGTCGGCCAGGTGCTCCTGGCTAATCAGGCTGCCGTCGCGTTGCATCAGTACCAGGCTGGCTTGCATGGCATCGAGGTTCATCTCGACGCGGCTCTCGGCCTCGGTGCGGATGCCGCCGTTGGCCACCACCAGGGTTTCGCCATCGGGCATCCACAGCAATTGGTGTGGGCCGACGCCATGGGTGCTGTGCTCGCCAGTGCGCTGCAGATGCTCGCCATCGAGGCGATAGGTGCCGAGCACACCACGACCGGGTTCGCTGGTGTCATTCTCGGTGGCGTACAGCCATTCGCCATCCTTGTGGAACACCGCATGGCCGTTGAAATGCCGACCCTGGGGAGATACCAGGGTGTGCAGCAGGCGACCGTCGCGGGTGTCGATCAGGTAGCTCTCGGTGCTCGGGCGACGGCCGACGAACAGTGCCATCGGCAGGTTCGGGTGCGGAACCACGTCATGGCAGCGCTCGGTTACGGCTGTGGCGAAGGCGCGCTCGCCGTCGAGGTGGTAGCCCACGGCGTAGTGGCGGCCATCACCGCCATCACGGGCGGACAGCAGCAGCGGTTGCCCGCCGGGGCCCAATAGCGTCCAGCCGCCGAAGGCACCCGCGGTGGCGCCAATACCGAGCAAGGCGCCGAGGCCGAGGAAGGTTCTACGTTGCATCGTTTCGCTCTCTGTCAGTCGCCATCGTGGGCGTTGAAGCCGATCTGCACGCCCAGGGCCTTGGCCAGGTCGCTTTCCTGCAGGCGATGCAGGCGGTTGAGGCTGTCGTACAGTTCGCTCAACTGCGTCCGACCGGCTTCGCTGGTCAGCAGTTCGGTCAGCGGCAGGTCGAGGGCAGCGAGGCGCTGGCGGGTGTCGAGGTAGGCGGCGTCGATGCGCTTGGCCAGATCGGCCTGGTCGCTGCCGAGCAGGGCCTGCAGGCCGTCCTTGTTGCTGCCGTGCCAGAGCAGTTCGGCGCTGGCCAGGGCTGAGCCGAGGTTGGCCAGGCTGGCGTTGCTGCGCCAGGCTTCGGCCTGGTATGGCTGCGGTATGCCCTTGCTCTGGCGACCGAGCGGCGCGCCGAGTTTCTTCTTCAGGCCGTCGATGCCGCTGACTTGCACGCGCAGCAGTTCCGCCACGGCTTCCTTGGAGTCGGCGTAGCGCTCGTTGGGGAAGCTCTTGAGCTGCGCGGCCATGCCGCTCTTGTCGGCCTGCCACTGGCTGACGATATCGCTGGCCAGCGTTTGCTGATGCTGACCGATGGCTTGCAGCAGTGGGCAGTAGCGCGATTTCTGCTCGGCCTGAGTCAGGTCGATACCGGCATCGAACAGCACGTACTCGGAGGCGGTCAGCCCCTGCACCACGACACTGGCGCTGGCCAGCTCGGCTTGGGTCAGTTGCGGTTTGCTCTTGAGCAGCGCCTCGACCTGGCGCTGTACCAGGTTCTTCTTGTCCGGCCAGAACTGTACCTGCCAGGCGCGGTTGCCTTCGGCCATGGGGCCAATCATCAAGGGTTGTAGTGCCGACCAGGCGCTCATGGCGGTCACAAAGGCCTGGCGTGCGGCGGGCAGGTCGGCGCTGCCGTTGCAGAAGGCCGCCGCACGTTCGGCTAACTGACGATCGGCTTCCTGCCAACTGGTGTAGGCCGGCAGCAGTACGCCGTCGGTGAGGGCGCCAGTGACCTTGGCGGTTGGATCCTGCTGGCCGCAGCCTACCAGGGCCAGGCCGAGCAGGGAGGCGATCAGGGTTTTGTGCAACATCGCAGGCTCCTTAGAGGGAATTGAGGAAGGCGAGCAGCGCTGCGCGCTCGTCAGCATCGAATTGCAGTACATGTTGCTTGGCCGCTTCGGCCTCGCCGCCGTGCCAGAGTATGGCTTCCAGCAGGTTGCGGGCACGACCGTCATGCAGAAATTGTGTATGGCCATTGACCGCTTGAGTCAGGCCGATGCCCCACAGCGGCGGCGTGCGCCATTCGCGGCCAGTGGCGAGAAACTCGTCACGGCCATCGGCCAGGCCTTCGCCCATGTCATGCAGCAGCAAGTCGGTATAGGGGCGAATCACCTGGTTGGCCAATTCCGGCTCCACGGCGTCGGCAGCGGTGGTGAAGCGCGGCGTGTGGCACTGCTGGCAGCCAGCCTGATGGAACAGGCCCTTGCCCTTGAGCACCTCGGGCGCGTCGACGTTACGGCGTGCCGGCACGCCGAGGTTGCGGCTGTAGAACAGCACGCTGGCGAGGATGTTGTCGCTGACTTCCGGCACGCCGCCATTGACGGCAGCCAGACAGTCGCTTTGTGCGTCTGTGCAGTTGTCATGGGCGACCAGGGTGGAGGTCAGGCCCATGTCATTGGCGAAGGCTTCGGCGTTTTGCTGGTTGAGCGTTGGTTGACCTGCCTTCCAACCGAAACGGCCGAGTGCGGTGCGCTGCTGTGCGCGATCCCAGACCTGATTGGGGCGCCCGGAAATACCATCACCGTTGCTGTCGTCGGGGTCGGCATTGGCCAGGATATCGGTTTCGGAGATGGATTCGAGCAGGCCCAGGCCGATCATTGGGGTGGCTACGCGTGCCGAAAAGAGCGTGTCCGGGTGCATGGGGCCGTAACCAAGCTGGCTGACGTCCAACTGCGGTTTGCGCAGTTGCACCTCGGTGCCGTCGGCAAAATGCACCGGCACGCGGCTGTAGTTCATCCGCACTTTGCCTTCCGGGGCGATGCCGGGGTTGGCCATGTCCTGCAACTGGGTGCCGTAGGTGGGTTCCGCTACGACGCCCTGATGCAGCAGACGTTCGGCGTCATCGGTGCCAGCAGGAATCGACAGGCGCACCAGCATTGATGCGGCGCTGGCGGCCTCGGCTGCAGGCGGATGGCCGCGACCATCCTTGATATGGCAGTTCTGACACGCATTGGTGTTGAACAACGGGCCGAGGCCGTCGCGCGCGGTGGTGGTGGCCGGGGCGGTGACCCAGGGGTTACGGAAGAAACTGTTGCCCACCGCGAAGTCCAGGCGGCGGCTGGGGGGCAGATTGGCCGAGGACTGGGAGAAGGCGTTATGGTCGAATTTACGCACCGTGGCAGCGCCAGCCGAGAGCGCTTCACCCGGCTCGGCGGCGGTGAAGTGCGGTTGCTGGTCACAGGCGGCCAGAAGCAAGGCCAGGGGGGGAAGCAGGCTGCGCAGATACGGCGACATCGGTAGAGCAATCCGGGGCGGCGGGGGCGCTAAGATTAGCAGGCTAAGGAGTTTTAAATAAGATCTACTAGCGTTAACGCTCGGCACGCAGGTCGCGCGCCGCTCGGTTTGCAGGGCGTAGGCAAGCCAAAGGTGGCTTGCCTGGGGGTCAGCTAATGCGGAAGCGGTTGACCTGAAGCTGTAGCTCGCCGCCTAGGCGTGCCAGGTCGATGCTGGCTGCCGAGGTTTCCTCGGTTGCCGCCGCCGATTGCTCGGCGATGTCGCGAATACTGGAAATGCTGCGGTTGATTTCCTCGGCCACCGAGCTTTGTTGCTCGGAGGCCGTGGCGATTTGCTGGTTCATCTGCTGGATGCGTGAAACCGCTTCATCGATCCGCGTGAGAGCGGCGCCGGCATGGCGCGCCACATCCACGGTTTCACCGGCCATGCTGCGGCTCTGCGTCATGACATTTACGGCACTTTCGGCGCCGTTTTGCAACGTGGCGACCAGTTGCTCGATCTGCTGTGTGGACTCCTGCGTGCGTCTGGCTAGGGCGCGTACCTCGTCGGCGACCACGGCGAAGCCACGGCCAGCTTCGCCTGCCCTTGCGGCCTCGATGGCGGCATTGAGCGCCAGCAGGTTGGTTTGCTCGGCGATGCTTTTAATCACATCGAGCACCGTGCTGATATTGGCGCTGTCGCCTTTGAGCCGGGTAATGGTTTCGGCCGAGCTTTCCACGGTTTGGGCCAGTTGCTCGATATGGCTTATGGCCTGCTGCACGATCGTGGCGCCTTCTCCGGTCTGACCTTCAGCCTCACTGGCCGAGTTGGCGGCGTTTTCGGCATTGCGAGCGACATCCTGCACGGTGGCCGTCATCTGGTTCATGGCGGTGGCCACCTGCTCGGTTTCCATGCGTTGCTCGGTGACGCCAGCACTGGTTTGTTCGGTTACGGCAGACAGTTCTTCGGCTGCCGTGGCCAGTTGCGTGATACCGGAGCTGAGCTTGCTGATCAAATCACGCAGGCTCAGGGTCATGGCTTGCATGGCCTGCATCAGTTGGCCCAGCTCGTCACGGCGATCGCTGTCGATGTTGCCCGTCAGATCGCCGTTGGCGATTTGACGGGCGATGCCTACTACCCGTTGCAACGGGCCGACGATGGCTTGGGTTATGAACAAGGAGCAGATTCCGCCCAGTATGAAAGCGATCACGCTGGCGAGCAGCAGGTTTCGTTTGGCACTGTCCGTATCGCTGACCAGCAGTTCACGTTGCAGTTTGAGCGATTGGGTCGAGGCGTCCGTAACTTCGCGGGCTCGTTCGGTCATGTCATTTTCGCTTTGCTTCAACTCACCGATGCTGGCTTTGAGCTGGCCGAAGTTATTGCGGTAGGTGGTGAGTTCTTTTATGGCCTCTTGCACTGTCGAGCGGGCGTCGCCGCTTGGCATGGCAGCGAGCAATTGTTGTGCTTTGCTATCGAGCAGGTTGAAGTGCTCGTCGAGCATTTGCGCGTACTGCGGATCGTGGCGTAGCAGGAAGTCTTTTTCGCGCCTGCGTGCCTGGAGCATCTCCATGGCCATATCGTTGGCTTGGTTGGCGCGCTCAAGGGTGCCGATACTGTCTTGCTCGCCGTTCATACGAATCTGTTCGACAGCCTGCTGGCGCAGTGTGTCCGCCAAATCGTTGAAGCCTTTCAGCGCAGCGCGGGCGGAGATTTCCATGGCCTGCTGCGCGTCGCTGCTAACTTTACCTGCGGCCTGTAATTGCAGCAGTTCGTTGCGGTAGCTACTGGCGTCTTCCTGAATCTGTCGCATCAGGGCCTTGTTCTCAGGACGTACCAGCACGGCCTCCTTTGCGGCGGCCTGATCTTGGATTTGCTGGGAGAGGGTCAACGCTTGCTGCATGGCATTTTCATCGTCACGCAGCAGGTAGTTCTTCTCATGTTGGCGCGCACGTAACAGGGTGGTGTCGATCTCGCTGACGCCAAGCAGGTTGTCGATGCGTTTTAGGGTGCTGTTCAGGCTGTTATTGCCGATCCAGGCTGTTGCCAGGGTGATCACCAGGATCAGACCAAAGCCGCCAAGCAGTTTTTTACGAACACTCATGTTAAGTAGCGTATGGGTGATGGTGTTCATTAAGACTCCTTGTGCGCTCTGATTTTTGTTCAGCCCAAAAGAACCATAGCTGACTTAGGCTGGCGGGGTATTACCCATTCACCAGTGGTGTTCGGGGGCGTATTTTTATGGGGTGGCGGTGATTGCATATGGCCACCTATATTGTGTGGCTTTAATGACGCTCGCCGCTTGCTAGAAGGTACATGCAGGACAAAAGGGGGGGAGTAGAAGGGTCACGCTGTGGTGGTGCACATCGCTTCAGCGCTGGTTTTTCGCGCCCAGCTCGGTGCTGATGGCGTCCGCACATTGTTGCAGGTTTTCCCGGTAGCGTTCGCGCGCCACAGGGCTGTCCATCACCGCTTCCGGGCCGGACAGGTTGATCGCCGCGGCCACGTCGCCACGGTTGTCGCGCACGGCGCAGGCGATGGCGGTGGAGTAGTCGGAGCGGTGTATCACCCAGCCGCGTTCGCGGTCGTGTTCGAGCAGTTGCTGCAGCTCGGGCAGGGTTTTCGGGGCGGGCGGTGGGTAGTCATCCAGGCGTACGTGCTGGTAGAGCTTGTCCAGCTCCATGGGCGTCAGGCCGCTGAGCAGCACGCGGCCCATGGCTGTGCAGTGGCAAGGTATGCGCGTGCCGATGGGGATGTTCACCGACAGCCGCTGGGCGGCGAAGGCGCGGCCGATGTAGAGGCTGTCGGTCTGTTCGCGAATGGACAGGTGGCACGACAGCGAGGTGCGATCACGCAGGGCATTGAGGTGCGGCATGGCGATGTCCACCAGGTCGCGGCTGGCCAGGTAGGCGAAGCCGTCGCAGAGTACCTGCGGACCCAGCTCGTAGCTGTTCTTGCCGAGCTTGCGCAGGTAGCCCATGTCGGTGAGCGTGACCAGGATGCGGTAGATGGCCGAGACGCTGACGCCGAGGCGCTCGGCGATGACGTTGCTGCTCAGGTTGCGCTCGTTGGCGTTGAACATCTGCAGGATGCTCAGGCCGCGCTGTAGCGCAGGGACGCGATAGTCCAGCTCGTCTTCTTGGATGCCCATGGTTGTCCTCTTGGCCCGTGAGGCGGTGGATGGGAAAATCGTCAGCACCCTACGGCCATCCATGGCCGCGTAGGGTGGATCACGCTTCATCGATCCACCGTGGGGTTATGGCAGGGCGTCTATCCCTACCGGCTGTCCACCGAACTCCTGCATGGCATCGAGCAGCGCGCCCCAGAAGTAATGCACCGAGGCGCGGTCGCAGAGGAGGTGCAGGCACGGCACGTCGCCCAGCGGCAGGTTGGCGACGATGACGTTGATCCGCGCCGCAGATGTCTGCGCCACCTGGCCGACGGCGAAGGCCTGCGGGCTGAGGTCGACGCCGCAGAGCTTGGCCATCACCTCGGTCTGGCAGGTGCCTGTGAGCACCAGCCAGGCGTGGCTGTCCTGGCGCGGTAGCAGGTACTGGCCGGCGCTGGGCTGCCACTGGCTTTCCTCGCGCTGCGCTTTGCTGCCGGCATCGTGCAGGCTGCCGAGCAGCAGGTACTCGGTCTGCGACAGGCGCAGAACGTGGCTGCCATCGGCTTGGCTCAGCGCCTGGTTGGGCGCCTGCGGTAGCTGGTAGCCCAGTGCGCCCAGGTAGTCAGCCGCTGCCGGACCGCGCAGGCCGTAGCGGGCGAGGCTGGTCAGGTCGATGAGCGCGCAGTGGCCCAGCAGGGCGCTTTCGTCGCCCTGGCCGTAGGTGGTGACGATGCAGCTCTCGCCGAACGGGGCGAGGGTGGCGTCGGCCTGCAGGCGGTAGAGCGGGCTGCGTGCTGCGAATTGATTGGCGTGGAGGGTCATTTCACAGCTCCTGGCGTTGGCTTTCAGGGTCATAGAAGGGCAGTTGCACCACCGTGGCCTGCACCATCTCGCCGCCTTCGACGCGGATCGGCAGGCGCTGGCCCGGCGCGGCCTGGTCGGGTGCGCAGTAGGCCAGACCGATGATCTGGCCGAGGGTTTGCGAATACTCGCAGGAGGTGACATTGCCGCTGATGTCCGAGCCCTTGAGCACCAGATGGCCCTCCAGCGGCTGCGGGCTGCCTTGGGGCAGGGTGAAGCCGACCAGCTTGCGGATCGGTGGCTGCGCTTCGAGGATTT
This sequence comes from Pseudomonas sp. 8Z, assembly GCF_902506535.1. Classification (GTDB taxonomy): domain Bacteria; phylum Pseudomonadota; class Gammaproteobacteria; order Pseudomonadales; family Pseudomonadaceae; genus Aquipseudomonas. The sequence continues at coordinate 1,059,338 of NZ_LR733827.1, read as the reverse complement.
CCACCGAGCGCTTGCCGACGAAGAACGGCTTGCTGCGGGCGATGGCCCAGCCCATGTCGATCTCGGCCGGGCTGGTCATGCCGTCGGTGTCCTGGCTGATGATGACGTGGCCTTTTTCCAGACGCAGCAGGCGCTGCGTCTCGACGCCGAATGGGCGAATGTCGAACTCCCGACCGGCCTCCATCAGCGCGTCCCACAGGGCTTCGCCGTAGCGCGCCGGGACGTGGATCTCATAGCCCAGTTCACCGACGAAACCGACCCGCAGCAGGCGTGCGGGAATGCCCGCAACCGTGCCCAGGCGCACCGCCAGATAGGGAAAGCCTTCGGCGGACAGGTCGACATCGCTGCACAGTTTGCCCAGCACCTTGCGCGAGTCCGGCCCGGCCAGGTTGACCGCAGCCAGCGCGGCGGTGACGTTGGTGATGTCGACGTTCAGGCGCCATTGCGCGTTCCACTTGAGCATCTGCTGGTAGACGCGGTCGACACCGCTGGTGGTGGCGCTGACGTAGAAGTGCTCGTCGGCGAAGCGTGCGCAGACGCCGTCGTCGATCACCACGCCGTGCTCGTTGGTCATCAGCGCATAGCGCGAACGGCCCACCGGCTGCTTGGCGAAGGCGAAGGTGTAGAGGCGGTTGAGCAGTTCGGCGGCGTCCGGGCCGCGCACGTCGAGGCCGCCCAGGGTGGACACGTCGATCAGGCCGACCTTCTCACGTACCTGGCGTGCCTCGGCCTGCATGCAGGCTTCGCGTTCTTCCGGCTTGCCGTAGTAGGCCGGGCGCTGCCAGATGCCGGCGGGCATCATCTTCGCCCCCAGTTCCAGGTGGCGTTGGTGCATGGCGGTTTGCCGATACGGGTCGAAGCCACGTCCAGCGACCTGCGCCAGGGTTTCCGGGCTGAACGGCGGGCGCGCGGTGGTCACTCCGGTTTCGCTGACGCTGCGCCCGGTGGCCTGAGCGACCAGGCGCGCGGTGGGCAATGCCGAGTGGCGGCCCTGCGAGGGGCCCATGCCGACGGTGGAGAAGCGTTTGACCAGTTGCACGTCGCGGTAGCCGTGACGGGTGGCGTTGACGATGTCACGCACCTGCAGGTCTTCGTCGAAGTCGACGAAATCCTTGCCCTTGGGGTGGGGGAAGATCGGCCAGGGGAAGTTGACTCGCGGCTCGTTTGGCAGCTCGCGCGGGCTCGAACCCGCCTCCAGACCCAGCGCAGTAAGCGCGCGCAGGGCGCCGTTGGCGGCATCGATGAGCAACGCGTCGAGGGCGTTGCGACCATTGACCGAACCGACCACCTGCAACCCGCTCGGTAGGCCAGACAGGCTGAAGCAGGCGCTGGCGTCGTCGTAGGCCAGTTTGCCGCCGGCCTGGCACAGCAACTGGTACACCGGCATGTAGCCGGCGGACATGCACAGCAGGTCGCAGTCGATACGCAGGCCGCTCGCGGCAACCTCGCCCTGGGCAGCGATGCGGCGTACGTCCACGGCGCTCAGGTGCTTGTCGCCCAGCGCTTCGTACACCGTGCTGCCGACATGGCAGTCAACGCCACGGGTTTGCAGGGCGGTGGCCAGGCTGCCGTCATCGGCGCGCTCGCGCATGTCCACCAGGGCGGCGACCTCGACGCCGGCATCGAGCAGGTCGAGGGCGGCCAGGTAGCCGTCGTCGTTGCCGGTCAGCACCACCGCGCGCTGGCCCGGCTTGACCGCATAGAGCTTGATCAGGCGCTGTGCGGCGCTGGTCAGCAATACGCCGGGCAGATCGTTGTTGCGAAACACCACCGGCTGGTCGAAGGCGCCTGCGGCATTGATGCACTGACGGGCGCGCACCTTGTACATGCGATTGCCCTGGATCACCGGCAGGTAGTGGTCGGTGAACCAGGCGTTGCAGGTGGCTTCCTTGAGGATGCGGATATTGGCGTGGCCTTCCACGGCGGCCAGCAGCTCGGCGCGCAGCTCGCTGGCGCGTTTGCCTTCGACATCGAAGCGCGCCCAGGCCAGCGCGCCGCCCAGATAATTCTGCTGCTCGATCAGCAGTACCTTGGCCCCGGCGTTGGCAGCGGTCAGCGCCGCGCACAGGCCGGCCGGGCCGGCGCCGATCACCGCCAGGTCGGTGAACAGGAAGGCCTTGTCATGGTATTGCGGCTGCAACTTGAGGTTGAGCACGCCCAGGCCGGCTTTCTTGCGGATCAAGGGTTCCCAGACCTTCCACATGCCCTTGGGCTTGTAGAAGGAGCGGTAGTAGAAGCCCACCGGCATGAACTTGGAGAAGTGCCCGAGCAGGGCGTCGCGATCCTTGTCCAGGCTGCCGTTGTAGTTCTGCGCGGTGACGTCGAGGCCAGCGCTCAGCGGCTGCATGTCGGCCAGCACGTTAGGTTCGTCCGGCAGTTGCACCAGAGTGTTGGCATCCTGCCCGGCCATCGATAGCGGGCCGCGCGGTCGGTGGTACTTGAACGAGCGCGACAGCAGCCAGCGCTGGTTGGCCAGCAGGGCGCTGGCGATGCTGTCACCGGCCAGGCCCTGGTAGGTGGTGCCCTCGAAGTCGAAACTGACGGGACGGTTGCGGTCGATCAGCAGGCCCAGCGGGGCCGGCAGGCGGGTAGCGGCGCTCATGCGCTCACCTCCTGGGGTTTGGCAGGCGCGGCGAAGTCGACGCGGCGGTCGAACAGTTCCTTGGGGTCGAAGGTGCGCAGGATCTCGTCGCTGACGGTGTGGCGCTCGGCCAGGAACCAGTAGCTGGAGGCGTTGTGCATCCACCATTCGGTGACGACGCCGGCGATGTTCTCGCTGTTGAACACGTAGTCGGCCCATTCGGCGTCCGAGCAGGTGTTCGGATCGGGCATGCGCTTGAGTTCGCCGCCGTAGGTGAATTCGTTGATGTTGCGAGGCCCGTTGAGCGGGCAGGGCATGATCTTCATGGTGCGAACCTCAGTGACTGGCAGCCGTGGCGCCCATCTCGTTGACCTGGCGGAAGGTCGAGAAGCGCTCAAGGGCGAAGGGTTTGATCAGCGCCGGGGGCTGGCCGGTAGCGACCAGCTCGGCCATGGTCTTGCCGCAGATTGGCGTGGCCTTGAAGCCCCAGGTGCCCCAGCCGGCGTCGAGGTAGTAGTTGTCCAGCGGTGAGAGACCCATGATCGGGCTGTAGTCCGGGGTCATGTCGGTGCTGCCGGCCCACTGGCGCATCAGCTTGGCGCCGGCCATGAAGGGGAACATCTCGATGGCTGCCGTCAGCAGGCTTTCCTTCAGATCCAGTGTGGAGCGCGTGTTGTACAGCGGGTAAGGATCGGAGCCGCCGCCGAAGACGATCTCGCCACGGCTGGTCTGCTGCACGTAGCAGTGCAGTGCACTGGAGCTCACCAGCGGATCGAGAAAAGGCTTGAACGGCTGGGTGACCATGGCCTGTAGCGGGTAGGTGTGGATCGGCGCCTTGATGTTCAGCTTGTTCATCAGCAGCGAGCTGGCGCCAGCCACCGCCTGCACTACGCAGCCACAGCGCACGGTGCCCCGGTTGGTCTGCACTGCCGTGACCTTGCCGTTCTCGACGACGAAGTCCTGCACTTCGGTCAGTTGATGGATCTCCACGCCACGCTTGGCCGCCTGCTTGGCGTAGCCCCAGGCCACGGCGTCGTGACGGGCGGTGGCGCCGTCGATGTGCCAGAGGCCGGCGAGCACCGGGATATGGCCGGGGTCGAGGTTGAGCATTGGCACCAGTTCGCGGATCTGCTGGCGGTCGATCATTTCGGTGCGGCCACCGAAGTGCTTGTTCACCTCGGCGCGCTGGCGGAAGGCGCGCACGGTGGCGTCGGTGTGCGCCAGGGTGAGCTGGCCGCGCTCGGAATACATGATGTTGAAGTCGAACTCGTTAGACAGCTCCTTGAACATCCGCACCGACTCGGCGTAGAAGCGCACGCCTTCGCTGGTGAGGTAGTTGGAGCGGATCACCGCCGTGTTGCGCGCGGTGTTGCCGCCGCCGAGGTAGGCCTTCTCCAGCACCGCGACGTTGGTGACGCCGTGGTACTTGGCCAGGTAATAGGCAGTGGCCAGGCCATGGCCGCCGCCGCCGATGATGACCACGTCATAGGCCGACTTGAGTTCCTTCGGCGCAGGCAGGTCGACCTCCACGGGGTATTCCGAGGACAGGCCGTATTTGAGTAGGGCAAAAGGCATTGCGTTTACTCCTGGGCCGTCAGGCCATGTTGCTGGCGGGCGGCGGTGACAGTGTTTTGCATCAGCAGGGCGATGGTCATGGGGCCGACGCCACCGGGCACTGGGGTAATGGCCGAGGCCACCTGGCGTACGGCGTCGAAGTCGACATCGCCGACCAGACGCGAGCGGCCGTCTTCCTCGATGCGGTTGATACCGACGTCGATCACCACTGCGCCGGGTTTTATCCAGTCGGCGCCGATCATCCGCGGGCGACCGACGGCGGCGACGACGATGTCGGCCTGGCCGCAGAGCTTCTCCGGCTTGACGCTGCGCGAATGCAGCACGCTGACGCTGCAGTTGGCGGCCAGCAGCAGTGCCGCCATCGGCTTGCCGACGATGTTCGAGCGGCCGACCACCACGGCATGCTTGCCGGACAGCTCGCCGAGGGTGTCGCGCAACAGGCGCATGCAGCCGGCCGGGGTGCAAGGGGTGAGCACCGGGCGGCCCTGGCTGAGGCCGCCGACGTTCTCGCTGTGGAAACCGTCGACGTCCTTGGCCGGGTCGATGGCCTGCAGCACGCGGGTTTCATCGATATGCGCCGGCAGCGGCAACTGCACCAGAATGCCGTTGACCGATGCGTCGGCATTGAGCGCTGCCACCACTTCCAGCACCGCCTCGGCGCTGGCGTCGGCACTCAGGCGGTATTCCAGTGAGCGGATGCCCACTTCGCCCGCGCGCAGCACCTTGTTGCGCACGTAGACCTGGCTGGCCGGGTCATCGCCGACCAGCACCACGGCCAGCGCCGGCTCGATGCCCTGGGCCTTGAGCGCGGTCACGCTGCTGGATACTTCGGCGAGCACGCGCGCGGCGGCGGCCTTGCCGTCGATCAGTTGCGCGCTCACCGGAAGATCACCGTCTTGTCGTGATTGAGGAACACGCGGTGTTCGAGGTGGTACTTGACCGCCTTGGACAGGGCCACGGTTTCGGTGTCGCGGCCCACCGCCACCAGGGCGTCGGGGGTGTAGTTGTGGTCCACGCGTTGCACCTCCTGCTCGATGATCGGGCCTTCGTCGAGATCCGAGGTGACGTAGTGGGCGGTGGCGCCGATCAGCTTGACGCCACGGTCGAAGGCCTGGTGGTAAGGCTTGGCGCCCTTGAAACCGGGCAGGAAGGAGTGGTGGATGTTGATGGCGCGGCCGGAGAGCTGCTTGCATAGATCGTCGGAGAGGATCTGCATGTAGCGCGCCAGCACCACCAGGTCGGTCTGGGTCTCGTCGACGATCTTCAGCAGCTCGGCTTCCTGCTGGGCCTTGGTGTCCTTGGTCACCGGCAGATAGATGAAGCGGATGCCCTCGCGCTCGGCCATCGGTCGCAGGTCGAGGTGGTTGGAGACGATGGCGGTGATCTTCATTTGCAGCTCGCCTTTTTGGTGGCGATAGAGCAGGTCTGCCAGGCAGTGGTCGTACTTGCTGACCATCAGCAGCACACGCATCGGCGCGGTGGTGTCGTGCAGTTCCCAGGTCATCTCGAAGCGCTCGGCGACCTCGGCAAAGCCCGTCTGAATTTGCTGAATGTCTCCAGAGAAGCCTGCATTGAAGCGAAAGACCGCGCGCATGAAGAAGGCGCCGCTGACCTCATCGTCGAACTGCGCCATTTCGCTGATGTAGCAGCCATGATCGGCGAGAAAGGACGTGACAGCGGCGACGATGCCGGATGTGGCCGGGCAACTAATCTTGATCACGTAGGGGTGTTTGGCGTGCTGCATGGCGAATCCTCTGCTGGGGGCGGCGGCAGGAAATCTTTATAGATAAAAGGTTTTTTCTTCTATGAAGAATATTTACCCTGGAGAATCTATTTTTCGTAGAGGTTATTTTTATAAGTGAATGGAGTGAGTGTGTCTATGCCTGAGGGGAATTTTTTTATCTCCATGGGAAACAGGTTGGAGGAAGCCTCTGCGCTCTCTGCGAGCCGCTGCTCTGGAGTGTGGGTGTGACTGCGCGCGCGCAGCCTTTAGGCATGCGCTGCTTGGGAGGAGGGATGCCGTGAGGGCGGGAGGCGCCCTCTGCGGAGGATCAGGCGCTTTTGGGTTGGGCGGTGTCGTAGCGCTGGCGGGCATCGATGATGCTGGGGTGAGTGTCATGTGCCCAATCGAGCAGCTTGGCCAACGGCACCATGAGCGACTCGCCTACGGCACTCATGCTGTATTCCACGCTCGGTGGTTTGGTGGCGTAGACGCAACGCTCGATCAAGCCGTCGCGCTCCAGCTCGCGCAAGGTCTGCGTCAGCATGCGTTTGGAAATATCCGGCACAGCGCGGTGCACTTCACTAAAACGTAGTGCGCGTTGGGTTAGGGCCAGGAGTATCAGGGTTGTCCATTTGCTGCCGAGATGATCAAGCACATCTCGTACAGGGCAAAGCCCGGCGTTGAACGGTAGCTCGCTCCAGGCCTCGAAGTTGGCTGCCAGGTAGGCGCGAGCAGTAGATGGGTTATCTGCAGGTAACCTAGTCACGAAAAACTGCCTCCTTCCACCTTTATCGAAGTGGTCTCACTATAGAACCTGGTTCTCATTCTAGTCTACGAGGTGAACACAATGGCTACTTTTGAAACCGTCTTGATCACTGGTGCCAATGGCCAACTGGGTCGCTTGGTCATCTCTGCCCTGCAGCGTCGGGCGCCGCATCTACATATTGTTGGTTTGGTGCGTGATGCCGGTAAGGCTCTCGATCTGGCGCAGCAGGGTGTCGAATTACGCGTTGCCGATTACAACGACCTCGTCGCTTTGACCAGCGCCATGATGGGCGTGGACAAATTGCTGCTGATTTCCTCCAGTGAGGTCGGGCAACGTACTGCCCAGCATCGCAACGTGGTGGAGGCTGCCGTAACGGCGGGAGTCAAGCTGATTGCATACACCAGCCTGCTGCATGCTGATACCAGCCCAATGGCTTTGGCGCGTGAGCATCGCGAAACTGAAGCGCTGATTCGCATTAGTGGTTTGCCATTCACGCTACTGCGCAATGGCTGGTATAGCGAGAATTACGCTCAAAGTGTGCCTGCTGCACTGGAGCATGGCATCGTCCTGGGCGCTGCCGGTAATGGTCAACTGTCGCTGGCCGCGCGCCGTGATTACGCCGAGGCGGCTGCCATGGTGATGGCCGGGGAGATTGCACAACACGCAGGTAAGGTCTATGAGCTGGCTGGTGACGAGGCATACACCCTGGCCGATTTCGCTGCTGAAATTACCCGTCAGGCTAACCACCCGGTGCGCTACCAGAACCTGCCTGAGGCCGACTACAGAGCTGCGCTTATCGACGTAGGGCTGCCCGAAGGTTTCGCTGAGATGCTCGCCGAAAGTGATGCACGGGCGGCAGAGGGTTCGCTGTACGAGTCGGGTAAGACCTTAAGCCGACTCATCGGGCGCCCGACCACACCGCTAAGCGAAACCGTGAATCAGGTTCTGGCTTCCTAAAAACTCACACCGCTAGTAGACAAACGCCCCTGGCGCCTCATATACGGCGCCAGGGGCGCCCCCTAAACTCTGGCTGCAATGGTCGGGTTCGTCTCTATCAGCCCCTGATGGCTGGCGAGTTGAGCGTGTCGGGTAATTTTCTGCTTAATCTTGAAGCATGCCTCAATCATTGTCTGTGGCATCTGCTGCCCTCGATTCAGGTATGTTGTGTGATAACGTACAAGTTTTACGCAAGGGAGAGTTTGCCATGCCGCATTGCCTAATCGAGGCCTCGGCTGAGGTGCTGCAGTTTATTAGTGAGGACGAGTTGTTGCGCCTTGTGCATGAGCACATCGCGGCCAGTGGCGTGTGCCCACCAAGCGACATCAAGGTGCGTCTGAGCCTATACCAGCATGCTTATGTAGCAGGTGAGCCAGGGCTCTTTGTGCATTTGATTTGTTATGTGCTCAGTGGGCGTGATGAGGAGCAGCGGCGTGAGCTTTCGCGGCGGGTGGTGCGCGCGTTGCTCGAGCGCCTGCCAGAGGTGCCTGCCTTGTCCATGGATGTGCGTGAAATGCGCCGGGAAACTTTCAGTAATCGGCGTAACTGCCTGGAGCTCTGAGCGGGCCAGGCATGGTGGCAATCTGATTTGGAGTGCCTGCCTGATTTACAGCGGGTAAATCTTATTCCAGCTCTGCTCGCTTTCTGAGCCATTTAGTGGGGCCGTCTCGGTATCGAGCTTTGCACGGTTATTGCTCGTGCAAAGCCCAGGCTCGCTCTGTCTATTCTGGCCCAGCCTCGTGCGATCTTCGTCCTACCGGTGCAGGATGCCTATTTACGCCCTTCGGCGTCGGCGGCAATTACGTCCGTGCGGGCTGCCATGATGAAATCATTGCGGTGCAGGCCGCGCATTTCGTGGCTCCACCAAGTCACGGTAACTTTGCCCCATTCGGTGAGCAGTGCGGGATGGTGACCAACTTCCTCGGCGATGGCGCCTACTGCGTTGGAAAAGGCCAGGGCGTGACGAAAGTTTTTGAATAGGTATGTGCGTTCCAATTCCATGTGGTCACCCCGTACCTCGATATTCCAGTCGGGTATCTCGCGGATCAGTTCGGCAAGCTCTTCTTCGGACACTTTCGGTGCATCGGCGCGGCAAGCTTCGCATTGGGCTTGGGCAAGACTCATGGATACCCTCCTGAAGGTGTTGGTGGTGGCGCAGAGCTCGCGTCTGCGCTCTATCGTGGACGAAAACGCGGCGCTCTGGGTTCATGCAGCTCTGGTTGGAAACTTCGGGGCATGCAGGCCTAACTGCATGGCCTGCTGCACCAGGGGCATGATGTCTTGTTGCGCCAGTTCGAACAGGTGCTTGAGCTGCGGCAGTACGAAGTACAGCGGTTGCAGAATATCGATGCGATATGGCGTTCGCATCGCCTCCAGTGGATCGAATGGTTGATGCTCCGGCTCATTGGACAACGCGTAAAGGGTTTCCTTCGGTGAAGAGAGAATGCCACCACCATAGATGCGCAGACCTGCAGGTGTGTCGAGCAGTCCGAACTCTATGGTTAGCCAATACAAGCGCGCCAGGTAGACACGTTGCTCTTTCGTGGCCTTGAGGCCAAGTTTGCCGTAGGTGTGGGTAAATTCGGCAAACCACGGGTTGGTTAGCAGAGGGCAGTGGCCGAATAGCTCGTGAAAGATGTCCGGTTCCTGCAGGTAGTCCAGTTCTGCGGCTGTGCGGATAAAGGTCGCGGCGGGAAACTGCTTGCGCGATAGCAATTCAAAAAACATCTGAAAGGGAATGAGCGTTGGTACTTGCGCCACTTGCCAGCCGGTAGTGGAGGCCAGCACGCGGTTGATCTCGCCGAGCTGAGGTATGCGGTCCAGTGGCAGGGCAAGTTGCTCGATGCCGTCCAGATATTCTTGGCAGGCGCGATTCTGTATCACCTCTAGCTGTCGGGTGATCAGGGTGTTCCACACCCGATGCTCTTGTTCGGGGTAGTGGATAAGGCCATTTGCATCCGGCTGTCTGGCCAGATATTGCGTGCTCTTCATTGTGGCCGTCCCTCTGTTGTTTTTTACCTGCAAGCATGGGGCATAAGTCTTCTGTCGTGTAGGGCGCGCGCTCGCATGGGAATGGGTTGTTTCGTGTGCTTCTGTAATGTTTTATTTACGAATGCAGGTTTTGGCCACATTTAAAAGCTTTCTTTGGCAGTGACTGTAAGGTTTTTGTTGCAGTTTTGTGGTCTTTGCGGAGGAGGGCTTAAGGGTTGTACGAACAGTCGTCGAGCGAAGGTCAGGCGATACCGATGGCGCACTTGCCAAATACAGCTGAGCAATGGCGGGGGAGCCGTGCTTTACCTGCTGTAAATGAGCATTGCAGGCCGGTTTCAACCAGGCTTCACCTTTTCTAGATATGAGTACGGCCCAGGTGTCCTGATACTGATAGGCAGTCGGTGCAATGCCGACGACGTGCTTCAACTCGTAGTCGTGTGGCCTGCGCATGCCGGGCGGGCAAGGGGCGCCTCTAAGGATGGTCTGAAAAAGACTTCCCGAATCTGTTGAAATACGCTGATCCCGCCAGCCGAGTTTTTCCATGAAGCAGATGACCTTCGCCGACGCCGAGTACGCAGGTAAGCGCAAGCAGACCCGCAAAGAATTGTTCCTGATCGAGATGGATCAGGTGGTGCCGTGGAAGGGGTTGCTTGCCTTGATCGAACCGCATTACCCGAAGGGTGACGGCGGCCGTCCAGCCTACCCGCTGATGGCGATGCTGCGTGTGCACCTGATGCAGAACTGGTTCGGCTACAGCGATCCTGCTATGGAAGAAGCGCTGTACGAGACGACCATCCTGCGTCAGTTCGCTGGGCTAAGCCTGGAGCGCATTCCCGACGAAACCACCATCCTCAACTTCCGTCGTTTGTTGGAGAAACATGAGCTGGCGGTCGGCATCCTTGGCGTGATCAATGGCTACCTGGGCGATCGTGGCCTGTCGCTGCGCCAAGGCACCATCGTCGATGCCACGTTGATCCATGCCCCCAGTTCGACGAAGAACAAGGACGGCAAGCGCGACCCGGAAATGCACCAGACCAAGAAGGGCAACCAGTATTACTTCGGCATGAAGGCTCACATTGGTGTCGATGAGGAATCGGGTCTGGTGCACAGCGTGGTCGGGACGGCAGCCAATGTTGCAGACGTTACTCAGGTCGACAAACTGCTGCACGGCCAAGAGAACATGGTTGCGGCCGATGCTGGGTACACCGGCGTCGAGAAGCGGCTTGAGCATGAAGGACGCGAAGTCATCTGGCAGATTGCGGCGCGCCGGAGCACGTACAAGAAGCTGGGCAAGAACAATCCGCTCTACAAAGCCAGACGCAAGATTGAGAAAGCCAAGGCCCAGGTGCGTGCCAAGGTTGAACACCCGTTCCGGGTGATCAAGCGGCAGTTCGGCTACATGAAGACGCGCTTCCGAGGTCTGGCGAAGAACACGGCTCATCTGATGACCTTGTTTGCCCTGTCGAACCTATGGATGGCGCGCCGACATTTGCTGACTACCGCAGGAGAGGTACACCTGTAATGTGAGGAATGGCCGCTACGAGGTGCTCGTGACGGCCAAAAACGAAGCGCTGAGCGGACAACCTGACCGGTTTTGACTGGTCGGTGCGTTCAAAATCGGCAGAGGTCGAAGTCGGCCGGAAATGTCGGGCTATTTCAGACCATCCCTAAGCGATCTTTCGGAAGCCAGTAGTCAGTATTAATCCATGTTGATGAGTGTTAATAGTGTGCAGCACTTTTCCTGGTGTAGTTCAATGATGGTGGCATGCATTCTATGGCTATTTATACATTGTGCTGGGTTGCTGCTTGAGCGTGTTCAAGCGTTATTGGGTTGGTTGTTGTGTGAGCTAATTCATATTTCTTGGGTAGTAAATTGGTCATGCTATTTACGTCGAATGCCAACTGGGTTGATGGCTAGTTAATTGCGCTGTCATTTTATTTTTACGGCATGAAAACTTTACAGATTTTTGGTGTGTGGGTTCCGTAAATGGCGCCGTGAACATGCTTCTATATTTTATAAATATGTAACAAAATGTTTCTCAGCTTCTGCACGGTACTCTGTCAGTAATTTGATACAGCAGGGTGCGATGCCCGATGAGTCCTGGCTGTCAGATGTTGAGACGGGTTTGCTCGGGCGGAAAGAATTGCCTGGAGGCTGTGCTGCTCGCAGGTCGCGCGTCTAAAAAATGGCGTCACTGACTTGTCGGTCGCGTCCGCCCTGAGCTATAAAAATTTCGAATTCCTGCTGGAGGGGAGGGAATTCGAATCTTTCACGAAGCTTTCATTCTGGGGTTGAACGGGTTTTTGACGTTTTGCGGGCCCTAGCAATGAGAATGCGTATGATTAAATTTATATTTATGGAGTCTAGGGCATGGAAACGAAGGTACTGCAGGCGGCTGGTTTTAATGTTTATACCGAGGTGTATTGGCGGGGCGAACAGGCCAAGACGGTATTGCTAATCAATGGCGCACTCTCCACCACAGGTTCCTTCGGGCAGACAGTTAAATACTTGCAACCGCATTTTAACTTGGTTCTTTTCGATCTTCCTTTTGCTGGGAAGTCTCGTGAACACAACACCTTAGGTCGTGTTGTCACCAAGGAAGATGAAGTGCGTATTATTTTGGCACTGATTGAGCGGTTCCAGGTTAATTCGCTGCTGTCTGTGTCCTGGGGCGGTGTTTCGGCGATGTTGGCATTGGCTGAGTCGCCGCCGAGTGTCGAACGCGCGATCATCAGTTCGTTCTCACCTGTGATCAACGATGCCATGCGTGATTATCTCGACAAGGGGCAGGCGTATCTGGCTACGCGGGACAAGAGAAAAATCGGCAGCTTGCTCAATGACACGGTGGGTAAATACTTACCGCGACTGTTTAAGCTCTACAACTTCAAGCACTTGATTAGTTTGGCCGAGCATGAATACCAGCAAATTGAATTTCATATCGCTCAAGTTCGTGAATTGAGCGCCAAAAACTATGTTGAGCGCTTTGCGCAAATTAAAATACCGGTCTTGTTCATTAACGGTGAGCGCGACGATTACACGACAGCGGCGGATGCTCGGCAGTTTGCCAACTACGTTGCGCACAGCCATTTCGCAGTGGCTCCAGGCGCTGGGCATTTCCTTGATTTGGAGAGCAAAGCGGCTTGGTTGTTCTCGCGAGAGACAGCGCTGTCATTTCTTGGGGCTGAAGTCCCTGCACCTGCACTTACCGAGCTATCTCCTTCGTTGGTGTGATGTGTATAGGGCGCGATAGGGAATGAGCGTTGGATTGGAAGCTGTAGCGCGCTTGAAGCTATACCACTGGGCGTTAGCCTGGTTGTGCGGCACTTTGCTGCTGGGATGTTCTGCGGAGCTGCCGCCGCAGAAACCCGCTGTGCGAGTGCTAGTACAACGGGTCGAGCAGGTGCCAGGCGTGGCGCAGACAGTGTTGACGGGGGATGTACAGGCGCGTTTTGTCAGTGATCTTGCCTTCCCTAGTGCGGGTAAGGTTACCCAGCTCTTGGTTGATGTTGGTGACAAGGTCGTTGTCGGTCAGTTGCTTGGGCGCTTGGATCCGCTGGACTTGCGCGCCACTCTGGAAACCAGTACGGCACAGGTGCAAGCCTTGCAGGCACGGGTTGAGCTGGCACGTGGCGACTACGCGCGGCAAGCGCGCCTGCTGCCGCAGGGCTATACCAATCGCAACGAATATGAACGGACTGAGGCAGCGCTGAAGGGCGCCGAGGCTGAATTGATGACGGCCATTGCTCGTCGTCAGGTGGCCAAGGATGCCGTGGCCGATGCCGATTTGCGGGCCTTGGCCGATGGCGTGGTGGTCGCTCGCCCGGTTTCTGCCGGCGAAGTGGTACAGGCCGGGCAGATGGTGCTGTCGCTGGCGCAAGACGAGGCCCCCGAGGCCGTCTTCGACTGGTACGAGGCATTACCGTCAGGGCTTGAAGAAGGAACCTCCATCGCATTGTCCGCGTTGAGTGAGCCAGGGCGTGAGGCTGTCGGACAGGTGCGTGAAATTGCCCCCAGTGTCTCTGCCAGTTCGGGGACTTTGCGCCTGCGGGTCAGCTTGCCCGCCGAGTCGGGGCCGTGGCCACTGGGCTCGGTGGTGGTCGCGCATCTGCGTGAAACGCTGGGCTCGGTTGTCGTGTTGCCTTGGGCTAGCCTGAGCCGCCATCAGGGCAAACCTGCGGTTTGGCGTCTCGACGCAGAGCAACGCGTCACGTTGGTCGACGTTGAGGTTTTACGTTACGAGTCTGGGCGGGTACTGGTTGCCGCTGGGCTGCAGGACGGCGATCTGGTCGTGGCTCAGGGCGGCCAGTTGCTCTATCCCGGTCAGCAGGTGGAAGTCGCTGGTGTGCTTGCAGTGGCCGATGTAGGAGAGCAGCCATGAGGCGTCTTGCTTTCGGTTTAGTGCTGCTTTGTGTCCTGCTGGCGGCTTGCCGTGAGCCGACGCCTGCTGTGCAGGTTGAGCGCCCGGTCATGTTCGACGAAATCGCCACTGCGCAGCGCCCGGTGACGGCTCGCTTTACCGGTACCGTTCAGCCTCGCCATCAGTTACTGGTTGCATCCCGCCAAAATGGTCATCTGCTCAGTCGACAGGTCGAGGTTGGTCAACAAGTGCGTAGCGGGCAGCTGTTGGCAAGACTGGAAAATGCGGATCAGCACGGTGAGGTCGACAGCCGCCGGGGCGAGTTCGCACGTGCCGAGGTGCTCTGGCGCAACGCGCGTGATGAGTTGGCGCGCTATCAGGGTTTGCATCAGCAGGGCGTTGGCAGTGTTGCCGTGCTTGAGCAGTTGGCCAGCGAGGTGAAGGTGCGTGCGGCGACTCTGAGCCAGGCGCGTATTGCCTTGCAACTGGCCGAGGAGCACCTGCAGCAGACGCAGGTGACGGCTGACTTCGAGGGGGTTGTCACGGCATGGCATGCCGAGGTTGGTCAGGTGCTGACGATTGGCTCACCGGTGCTCAGTCTGGCGCGGTTGGACAGTCTGGAGGTGTGGGTCGATCTGCCTGTGCAGGGGCTTGGCGAGTTGCTCGCGCAGGGTGAGCCGCGCCGCATTTGGGTGACCTCGATGGGCGATGGGGCAGCGCGCAGCTTGGCCCATGTCAGGCAGATTGACCCACAGTTGGATGTCGGCACCCGTGTGCAACGTGTGAGGCTGGCCGTGGAGCGTTTACCGGCGGATGTTCACCTGGGGTCATTGGTCAATGTGGAGCTGAGTCGTTCGCATGCAGCTCCCGAGCCACTGGTGCCGGTTGCCGCAGTATGGGCACAGGCAGGGCAGCACTATGTCTGGAAGATCGACAAGCAGAGCTCGCAGGTGCAGGCCGTTGAAGTCGAGGTGCTCAAGCGCAGTGGAGCGCATGCACGTGTGCGCGGAGCCTTGCAGGCGGGTGACCGAATTGTCAGTGCTGGAGTCACGCGTTTGCGTGAGGGGCA
The DNA here is from genome assembly GCF_902506535.1 of Pseudomonas sp. 8Z. GTDB lineage: Bacteria > Pseudomonadota > Gammaproteobacteria > Pseudomonadales > Pseudomonadaceae > Aquipseudomonas. The sequence goes on along the minus strand of NZ_LR733827.1, from coordinate 1,044,278 downwards.
GCAGGTGCGGCTTGAGGGGCAGGGCGGTTCATGAAAGAAGGATTCAACCTGTCCGGTTGGGCGCTGGAACATCGCACGCTGGTCTGGTACGCCATGCTGATCACCTTGTTGATGGGCACTTTCGCCTATCTGCAATTGGGGCGTGAGGAAGACCCGGCGTTCGCCATCAAGACCATGGTGATTCAGGCCCGTTGGCCGGGCGCGACGCTGGATGAAACGCTGCAGCAGGTCACTGATCGGTTGGAGAAGAAGCTGGAGGAAATCGACGCGCTGGATTACGTGCGCAGCTACACCCTGGCGGGTGAGGCGACACTGTTCGTCTTCCTCAAGAGTGAAACGCCCGCTCGCGCGATTCCTGATGCCTGGTACACGGTGCGCAAGAAGATGCAGGACTTGCGCGGCGAGTTGCCCGCAGGCGTGCAGGGGCCAGCCTTCAATGACGAGTTCGGTGATGTCTTCGGCAACATTTATGCCCTGACCGGTGAAGGTTTTACCCCGCGCCAGTTGCGCGACTATGCCGAGCAACTGCGCCTGGGGCTCAAAGGGGTACCGGGGCTGGGGAAGGTGGAACTGCTAGGCAGCCAGCCGGAAGTCATCTATCTGAACTTTTCCATTCGCCGCCTGGCTGCGCTTGGTATCGATTTGCGTCAGGTTATTCAGAGCTTGCAGGCGCAGAATGCGGTTACTCCGGCAGGGGCGATTGATGGTGAGCAGGAGCGTATCGCTGTACAGGCCAGCGGCGCCTTTGCCAGTGAGGAGGATCTCAAGGCGGTCAGCCTGCGTTTCGGTGATCGTCTACTGCGTTTGAGCGACCTGGCCCATATCGAACGCGGCTATGCACAACCGCCGACGTCGCTGTTTCGTTACAACGGCCAGGCGGCCATTGGCCTGGCCGTGGCCATGCAGGCAGGTGGCAACATCCAGAATTTCGGCGAGGCACTGCAGCGGCGAATCGATGAACTGACCGCCAACCTGCCCTTGGGGTTGGACGTGCATCAGGTGTCCAGTCAGGCGCAGGTGGTCGACAAGGCCATCGGTAGCTTCACTAAGGCGCTGTTCGAAGCGGTGCTGATCGTACTGGTGGTCAGTTTTCTAAGTCTCGGTATGCGTGCCGGGCTGGTGGTGGCGTGTTCTATCCCGCTGGTGTTGGCCATGGTCTTTCTGTTCATGTCCTACAGCGGCATCACCTTGCAGCGTATTTCCCTTGGCGCTCTGATCATCGCCCTTGGTCTGCTGGTGGACGATGCCATGATCACCGTTGAAATGATGATCAAGCGTATCGAGATGGGCGATTCCTTACCCCAGGCAGCGACTCATGCCTACACCTCGACAGCGTTTCCCATGCTTACCGGCACGCTGGTTACGGTTGCTGGTTTCGTGCCCATCGGCCTCAACTCCAGCTCTGCCGGCGAGTACGTGTTCACCATGTTCGCGGTGATAGCCGTGGCGTTGCTGCTGTCCTGGCTGGTGGCCGTCGTGTTCGCTCCTTTGTTGGGAGTCTACCTGCTGCGCCGCCCGGCTCATGCCGAGGCGTATGGCAGTCGTCGCTGGGAGCAGTTGTTCTCTAGCTGGCTTGCCCTGGCGCTGCGCCACCGTAACTGGACGATAGGCCTGACCTTACTTGCCTTTTTCATCTCTCTAGCGGCGACGGGGCTGTTGCAGCGGCAGTTCTTCCCGGACTCGGATCGCCCGGAGATTCTGGTGGACTTTCACCTGCCACAGCAGGGCTCGATCAACGCCACCCGCGCGACGATGGATCGCTTCGAGCAGACGCTAAGCGATGACCCAGATGTATTGCGCTGGAGTTCCTATGTCGGCAAGGGGGCGGTGCGCTTCTACCTGCCGCTGGATCAGCAGTTGAGTAACCCTTTTTATGGTCAGGTGGTGATCGTCAGTCAGGGCGGCGCTGCCCGCGATCGTTTGCTGACGCGCTTACGCGAGCGCCTACGGCAGGACTTCGTCGGCATCGGCTTCAATGTGCAGCCGCTGAACATGGGGCCCCCGGTTGGGTGGCCGATTCAGTATCGGGTCAGCGGCCCGGATATCGAGCAGGTGCGTCGCCAGGCTATGCGTCTGGCAGCGATCATCGATGGCAACCCGAATATTGGCCAGGTGGTGTACGACTGGAACGAGCCGGCCAAGGTGCTGCGCATCGATATCGAGCAAGACAAAGCGCGGCAGTTCGGCCTCTCCTCGCAGGACACCGCGCAAATTCTCAACAGTGTGGTGTCAGGTTCGAGCATCACGCAGATTCGAGATGGCATCCATCTGGTCGATGTGGTGGCGCGGGCGCAGGCCGATGAGCGGCAGTCACCGGAGATGATCGGCAGCTTGCAAATACCGACTGCTCGTACTGGTGAATCGATTCCGCTCCTGGCATTCGCTAGTATCGGTTATGCACAGGAGCAGCCATTGGTCTGGCGGCGTGATCGGCTGCCGACCATCACGCTGAAGGCCAATATTGTCGGCCATCTGCAGCCCAATGCGCTGGTCAAACAACTGGACTCGGCAGTCGACGACTTCGCTGCGCAGTTGCCTGGGCGTTACAAGGTGACGGTTGGCGGGGCGGTTGAAGCCAGCGCGCGGTCACAGGCACCGATTCTGCGTGTCGTACCTTGGATGCTGTTTCTCATGGTGACCCTGTTGATGATCCAGTTGCAGAGCGTGAAACAGGTCTTGCTGGTACTGAGTGTGGCGCCGTTGGGGCTGATCGGTGTGGTGGCGGCCTTGTTGGCGACCAACTCGCCATTGGGCTTTGTCGCCATCCTCGGGGTGCTGGCACTGATCGGCATTATTGTGCGCAATTCGGTGATTCTGGTCACTCAGATCGAACTCTTCCGCCAGCAGGGGCTGGCGCTTCAGGACGCTGTGGTTAGCGCAACCGAGCATCGTTGTCGCCCCATTTTGCTGACGGCAGCGGCCTCCGGCCTGGCGATGATCCCCATTGCCCGTGAGGCGTTCTGGGGGCCTATGGCCTATGCCATGATCGGTGGTATCGCTGTGGCGACGGTATTGACCCTGTTCTTCCTGCCTGCGCTGTATCTGCTTTGTCATGCTCGTGAGGCCGAGCAGCAGGAGGTTATGGCAACTAATGAGGTGCTCTGAGCCGAGTAATGCATGAGCGTGCAGAAAATGGTCACGGGTGCGCGCCTTAGGGTGTGATGCTCTCTCAACATAAGGATAAAGACCATTGAGAGTTATTGAATGTCGAGTGTCTTGCTACCCAATGCCGGTGTTGCCGCGTACGGAGGGGTGCCATGCGCGTTAAGGTTCACTGCCAGAACCGTGTGGGTATCCTGCGCGACCTGCTCAACCTGTTGGCCGAGTACGGCATAAACGTCGCCCGAGGTGAGGTTGGTGGTGAGCAGGGCAATGCCATCTATCTGCATTGCCCTAACTTGATCAATCTGCAATTTCAGTCGTTGCGCCCCAAATTCGAGGCTGTTTCCGGCGTATTTGGCATCAAGCGCGTTGGCTTGATGCCCAGCGAACGGCGTCATCTGGAGCTTAATGCGCTGCTCGGGGCGTTGGATTTCCCCGTGCTGTCGATTGATATGAACGGCGATATCGTGGCCGCCAACCGCAGTGCCGCACAGCTTCTGGGCGTCCGTGTGGACGAAGTGCCGGGTATCGCGCTGTCGCGCTATGCCGAGGATTTCGACCTGCCGGAACTGGTACGTGGCAACAAGGCGCGGATCAACGGTATGCGGGTGACGATTAAGGGCAGCGTGTACCTCGCCGACATCGCGCCGTTGCAGAACGAACACGACGACAGTGAGGCGCTGGCCGGCGCGGTGCTGACCCTGCACCGCGCTGATCGTGTTGGCGAGCGCATCTACCACGTACGCAAGCAGGAACTACGTGGCTTCGACTCGATTTTCCAGAGTTCCAAAGTGATGGCCGCTGTAGTGCGCGAGGCACGGCGCATGGCGCCATTGGATGCACCGTTGTTGATTGAGGGTGAAACCGGTACAGGCAAGGAACTGCTGGCGCGTGCCTGCCACTTGGCCAGCCCGCGTGGGCAGTCGCCCTTCATGGTGCTCAACTGCGCGGGCTTGCCGGACTCCATGGCCGAGACCGAGCTGTTCGGTTACGGCCCTGGAGCCTTCGAGGGCGCGCGCCCGGAGGGTAAGCTTGGGCTGTTGGAATTGACCGCCGGTGGCACGCTGTTTCTCGATGGCGTCGGTGAGATGAGTACGCGCCTGCAGGCCAAGTTGCTGCGTTTTCTGCACGATGGTTGCTTTCGCCGTGTTGGCAGTGACGAAGAGGTATACCTGGATGTACGGGTGATCTGCGCCACCCAGGTGGATTTGTCCGAGCTGTGTGCCCATGGTGAGTTTCGGCAGGATCTTTATCACCGCCTCAACGTACTCAGCTTGCACATTCCACCCCTGCGTGAGTGCCTCGATGGCCTGGCGCCTTTGGTCGAACATTTTCTCGACTCGGCCAGCCGACAGATTGGCTGCGCATTGCCCACGCTGGCGCCGCAGGCGTTCGAGCGCATGGCGCATTACCACTGGCCGGGTAACGTACGGCAACTGGAGAACGTGCTGTTCCAGGCGGTATCGCTGTGCGAGGGCGGTACGGTGAAGGCCGAGCACATTCGCTTGCCGCATTACGGCGCGCCTCAACCTTTGGGCGAATTTTCAGTTGAGGGCAATCTGGATGACATCCTCGGGCGCTTCGAGAAAGCGGTGTTGGCGCGTCTGTATCACGAGCATCCGAGTAGCCGACTGCTGGGCAAGCGCCTCGGCGTTTCGCATACCACCATTGCTAACAAGCTGCGGCAGCATAGTTTGGGTAAGGATTAGTCGCGACCTACGACCATGGTGTAATAGGCAATGCAGACCTCTGCGCCGACACTTCGGTTGTCCCGATCATTCTGCGTGATCAGGGTGCAAGCGTTTTTGCATTCCTCCCCTGGAATGCCTTGAATGGGCGGGCGACCAATTTGGTCGCCCTTTTTTTCGTCTGTATCAATGTCGAATGTTTTCACGCTCGGCATCCTGCATCCACTTGGGCTTGGCATAGCGGCGATCGGCTTTTCCGGCTTTGAGAATGGCGCCTGGAACATCATGGCCGATCAGGCCTGGCAGGCTGGCGGCGGTGTCGAGCAGGGCGTCGAGATTGACCCCAGTGTCCAGGCCCATGCGCTGGAACATGTGCACCAGATCCTCGGTACAGATGTTGCCGCTGGCGCCTGGCGCATACGGGCACCCGCCAAGGCCGCCGAGTGAGGCATCGAAGCGGTCGATGCCGGCATTCAGCGCCGCCAGGGCGTTGGCCAGGCCCATGCCACGGGTGTTGTGAAAATGTGCGGTGAACACGGCCTTGGGCCAACGCTGCAGGGCCTCGCGGCAGAGGCGCTCGACCTGCGCCGGGTCGGCCATGCCGGTGGTATCGCACAGGGTCACGCCCTGCACGCCGATTTCTAGCAGGCGCTGGAGCAGCTCATAGATGCGGGCTTCGGGCACCTCGCCTTCGAAGGGACAGCCGAAGGTGGTTGACAGCGAGGCGTTGATAAACACGCCGCTGCCACGCGTGACCTCGATGATCTCGGCGAACTGCGCCAGCGATTGTTCGGGCGTCATGCGCAGGTTGGCCAGGCCGTGGGTGTCACTGGCCGACATCACCAGATTGATCTCGTCCACCTCGCAGGACAGCGCGCGCTCGCAGCCCTTCACGTTGGGCACCAGCACGGTGTATTCGACGCCTGGCACGCGGGCGATGCCGCGCATCACCTCTTCGGCATCGCGCAGGTTGGGGATGGCCTTGGGCGAGGTGAAGGAGGTGACCTCGATCTTGGCCAGGCCGGTGTGGGACAGGCGGTCGATCAGGGCGATCTTGTCTTCGGTGGGCACGAAGCTGGCTTCGATCTGGAAGCCGTCGCGGGTGGCGACGTCCTGGATATAGAGGCGTTTGCTCATGAGGGGAGTCCTGTTGTTCTCGCGAGCCGTAACAGCGGTGGACAAGCTTCGCGTTGTCCGCCTTACACGGATCTGTGTATTTCAGTTGCGTAGGGTGGATGACGCTTTATCCATCCACCGCTTGCCACGGCTCAGATAATCCCGCGCTCGCGCAGACCTTTGACTTGCTCCTCGCTCAGGCCAAGCCCGGCGAGAATGTCGTCGTTGTGCTCGCCCAGTTGCGGGCCTCCAGTACCGATGCGCCCCGGCGTGCGACTGAGCTTGGGCAGCACGCCCGGCACTTTCAGCGGGCCGACGCTGGTTTGCACCTGCTCGATCATCTGCCGCGCCAGGTAGTGCGGGTCCTGCACGATATCGGCGGCGGTGTAGGGGTAGCCGGCCGGTACGCGCGCGCCCTTGAGCGCTTCGATCACTTCATCGCGGCCACGCTGGGCAGTCCATTCGGCGATGGCGCCGTCGATCAGCTCGGCGTGCTGGCTGCGCCCGTCGTTCTGCGCCAGGCGCGGGTCGTTACCCAGGTCGTCGCGGTCGATCAGGCTCATCAGGCGCTTATAGATGCTGTCGCCATTGCCGGCGATCAGTACGTAGCTGCCGTCCTTGCACGGGTAGGAGTTGGATGGGGTGATGCCGGGCAGGGCGCTGCCGGCCGGCTCGCGGATGTAGCCGAAGGCGTCATATTCGGGGATCAGGCTTTCCATCATGGCGAACACCGACTCGTACAGCGCCACGTCGATCTCCTGGCCTTCGCCGCTGCGCGCCCGCTCCTGCAGGGCCAGCAACACGCCGATCACGCCATACAGCGACGACAGCGAATCGCCGATGCTGATGCCTACGCGCACCGGCGCCTGGCCGGGGTAGCCTGAGAGGTGACGCAGGCCGCCCATGGCTTCGCCGACCACACCGAAACCGGGCAGATCGCGGTAGGGGCCGGTCTGCCCGTAGCCGGAGATGCGCAGCATGATCAGCCGTGGGTTGAGCGCCTTTAGCGCGTCATACCCCAGGCCCCAGCCTTCCAGCGTGCCGGGGCGGAAGTTCTCCACCAGCACGTCGGCTTCACTCACCAGACGGCGGACGATGTCCTGCGCTTCGGCCTGCTTCAGGTCGAGGGTCAGCGAGCGTTTGTTGCGCGATTGCACGTGCCACCAGAGCGAGGTGCCGTCCTTGATCTTGCGCCATTTGCGCAGCGGGTCGCCGACGCCTGGTGGCTCGATCTTGATGACGTCGGCGCCGAATTCGCCGAGCAGCTTGCTGGCGAAGGGACCAGCGATGAGTTGCCCCATCTCGATCACCTTGAGCCCCTGCAGGGCCATGTTGCGGGTGTTGCTCTGAGTCATAGCTGCACCTGATTTGCCTGTGCGTTTTTCGTGGTGCGCAGAATGGCGCAGCGCAGCGGTGGCGACAATTACCCAATGGCCAAGCTAGGCTTCGCGTATTGCGAAGTGGCATGCTGTAAATCAGCTTTCTGGCAGCCTCGCTTCGCCAGGCGCGAAATGGAGACCCCATGCGTCGTATCGATTTCGTCACCCTCAAGCTGTTCGTCGCCATCGCTGACGAGCGCAGCCTGACCCGCGCTGCTGAGCGCGAGCACCTGGCCCTGGCGGCGGTGAGCAAGCGCGTCAGCGATTTGGAAAATCAGCTCGGTATCGCCTTGCTCTATCGCCAGCCCAAGGGTGTCGAACTGACTCCGGCTGGCCACGCGCTGCTGCACCATGCGCGCAACATGATGGACAACCTCGAACAGCTCAACGCCGACCTCAGCGAGTTCAGCGAAGGGGTGAAAGGCCATGTACGCATCCACGCCAACACCTCGGCGGTGATCGAGTTCCTGCCCGAGGACCTGGCCAGCTTCAGCCGCCTGCATCCGCAGGTGAAGATCGACCTGGAGGAGCGGGTCAGCAGCGAGACCATTCGCGCGGTGCGCGAGGGGCTGACCGATATCGGCATCTTCGCCGGCCACGTGCCGGCCGAGGATCTACAGGTGTTCACCTACCGCCACGACCAACTGGTGCTGGTCACCCCGCGCGAGCATCCGCTGGCCGAGCGCGCCGGCCTGTTCCTGCGCGAGGCAGTGGGCTTCGATTTTATCGGCCTGCAGCAGGATGCCTCCTTGCACGGCCTGCTGCAGCAGGTGGCGCACAGCCAGGGCGTGAGTTTGCGCCTGCGCATCCAGGTGCGCAGCTTCGAAGCCATCTGCCGGATGATCCACACCGGCATGGGCGTCGGTGTGTTGCCAGACCTGGCGGTGCGTACTTACCTGCAGGCGCTCGATGTACGGGTGATCCCGCTGTACGACCCCTGGGCTCGGCGCGAACTCAAGGTGGCGGTGCGCAATCAGGACAGCCTTTCGCTGACCGCGAAGCAGATGCTTGATCACCTGCGTAACAGCCCATCTGCAGAGAAGATTGCAGTGCTGCCTTCGTGAATGCCGAAGGCTCGGTTGTTCAAATGTGAATGTCAGCGGGTGGGGACGGCGGAGTAGAGTCCGGGCCAATCGAGGGACGGCTAACGGTCTTCGACGCTCAGACAAAAACAACAGGAGCCTTCCATGAAATTCTCATTCGTCCGTCGTGGCCTGGCCGGCGTACTCGCCGGTTGCGCACTGCTTGGCGCGCTTTCGGCCCATGCAGCCGATCCTATCTTGATCAAGTTCTCCCATATCACCGCTGATAGCACGCCCAAAGGCCAGGGCGCGCTGCTGTTCAAGAAGCTGGTGGAGGAACGCCTGGCCGGCAAGGTCAGGGTCGACGTCTACGCCAACTCCTCGCTCTACGGCGATGGCAAGGAAATGGAAGCGCTGCTGCTCAACGAAGTGCAGATGCTGGCGCCGGCACCTTCCAAGCTGGAGCAGTACACCAAGCAACTGCAATTGTTCGATCTGATGTTCCTGTTCGATGACGTGGCCGCCGCGCAGCGCTTCCAGGCCTCAAGCAAGGGCAAGGCGCTGCTCAAGTCGATGGAAAGCAAGGGCATCACCGGCCTGGCTTACTGGCTCAACGGCATGCGCCAGTTCACTGCCAACAAACCTCTGATCGAACCGGCTGACGCCCGTGGCCTGAAGTTCCGCGTGCAGCCATCCGACCTGCAGGCTGCGCAATACAGCGCACTGCGCGCCGTGCCGCGCAAGATGAGCTTCGCCGAGATCTACCAGGGCTTGCAGACCGGGGTGGTCAACGCCCAGGACAACCCCTGGTCGAACATCTACTCGCAGAAGTACTTCGAGGTACAGAAGTACATGACCGAGTCCAACCATGCCATCGGCAACTACCTGCTGATCACCAACACCCAGTTCTGGAACGGCCTGCCGACGGACATTCGCAGCGAGCTGGAAAAGATCGTCGACGAGGTCACCGTCGAGGTGAACAAGCAGGCCGAGGCGCTGAACGAGCAGGCTCGTCAGGCCATCCTTGCCACTGGCAAGAGCGAGATCATCACCCTCACCCCCGAGCAGCGTGCCAAGTGGCGTGACGCGGTGCGCCCAGCGTGGAAGAAATTCGAGGCCGAGATTGGTACCGATGTGATCGAGGCCGCCCAGGCTGCCAACCAGCACTGAGGCTGTGCTGCGGTTGATGAAGCCACGGCATTTGCCGTGGCTTCGTTGCATCTGGCGCGTGGATAGCTTGTGCATTGACGGGATCTTGCGGCAACTGGCGGGCAAAATCGGCGCAATATGGCTTTATGGCGGTAATACCATGGTCGAATGGCCTCACGCAGAGGCGGGGGATACAAAAGGCCGCATACAAAAACAAATCTAGCCGCCGAGGTGATTCCATGAGTGCTGCGTCCCTTTACCCTGTACGTCCCGAAGTGGCCGCGCGAACCCTGACCGACGAGGCCACCTACAAGGCCATGTACCAACAGTCGGTGGTCAACCCCGAGGGTTTCTGGCGTGAGCAGGGCAAGCGTATCGACTGGATCAAGCCTTACACCAAGGTCAAGCAGACCTCTTTCGACGATCACCACGTCGACATCAAGTGGTTCGCCGATGGCACCTTGAACGTCTCCTACAACTGCCTGGATCGCCACCTGGAAGAGCGCGGTGATCAGATCGCGATTATCTGGGAAGGCGACGACCCATCCGAGCACAAGGAAATCACCTACCGCGAACTGCACGAGCAAGTGTGCAAGTTCGCCAATGCCCTGCGTGGCCAGGACATCCATCGCGGCGACGTAGTGACCATTTATATGCCGATGATTCCCGAGGCAGCGGTCGCCATGCTGGCCTGCGCGCGCATCGGCGCGATTCACTCGGTGGTTTTCGGCGGCTTCTCACCAGAGGCGCTGGCCGGGCGCATCATCGACTGCAAATCCAAGGTCGTTATCACCGCTGACGAAGGCGTGCGCGGTGGCAAGAAGGTGGCGCTCAAAGCCAACGTCGACGATGCGCTAACCAACCCCGAAACCAACAGCGTGCAGAAGATCATCGTGGTCAACCGCACCGGTGGCAACATCAAGTGGAATCAGCACCGCGACATTTGGTACGAAGACCTGATGAAGGTCGCCGGCAGCGTGTGTGCGCCGAAGGAAATGGGCGCTGAAGAAGCCCTGTTCATTCTCTACACCTCCGGCTCCACCGGTAAGCCCAAAGGCGTGCTGCACACCACCGGTGGCTACCTGGTGTATGCCTCGCTGACCCATGAGCGGGTGTTCGACTACCGCCCAGGCGAGGTCTTCTGGTGCACCGCCGATGTTGGCTGGGTCACCGGTCACACCTATCTGGTCTACGGGCCGTTAGCCAATGGCGCGACCACCGTGATGTTCGAGGGCGTACCGAACTACCCGGACGTCACCCGCGTGGCCAAGATCGTCGACAAGCACAAGGTCAATATCCTCTACACCGCGCCGACCGCCATTCGCGCCATGATGGCCGAGGGTAAGGCTGCGGTCGAAGGTGCCGATGGTTCCAGCCTGCGTCTGCTCGGTTCGGTCGGCGAGCCGATCAACCCGGAAGCCTGGCAGTGGTACTACGAAAACGTCGGCCAGAGCCGTTGCCCGATCGTCGACACCTGGTGGCAGACCGAGACCGGCGCCTGCCTGATGACCCCGCTGCCGGGCGCTCACGCCATGAAGCCGGGCTCTGCCGCGCGGCCATTCTTCGGTGTACAACCGGCGCTGGTGGATAACCTGGGCAACATCATCGAGGGCGCCGCTGAAGGCAACCTGGTGATCATCGATTCCTGGCCAGGTCAGGCGCGCAGCCTGTACGGCGACCACGACCGTTTCGTCGACACCTACTTCAAGACCTTCCGGGGCATGTACTTCACCGGTGACGGTGCACGTCGTGATGAAGATGGTTACTGGTGGATTACCGGGCGTGTCGATGACGTGCTCAACGTATCCGGCCACCGCATGGGCACCGCCGAGATCGAGAGCGCCATGGTCGCGCATCGCAAGGTGGCTGAGGCCGCCGTGGTAGGTGTGCCGCACGACATCAAGGGCCAGGGCATCTATGTCTACGTGACCCTCAACGCGGGTGAAGAGCCGAGCGAACAGTTGCGCCAGGAGTTGAAGAACTGGGTGCGCAAGGAGATTGGCCCAATTGCCTCGCCGGATGTCATCCAGTGGGCGCCAGGCCTGCCCAAGACTCGCTCGGGCAAGATCATGCGGCGTATCCTGCGCAAGATCGCCACCGCTGAGTACGATTCGCTCGGTGATATCTCCACACTGGCTGATCCAGGCGTAGTGCAGCACCTGATCGACACGCACCGCCAGATGCAAGCCGCCTGCGCCTAATCACCAGCGGCATCCTGAAACCCCGCCCGGTTAGTCGCCGCGCGGGGTTTTCTGTGTTTGGCGTCCCCGTTTTTAGTGGCTGTCGCTCTTTTAAGAAGGGGCGATGAACGGTCGGTCGCTAAAACAGGCGCTTTGTAGAACTGGTTCTGCGCGGTGAGCCTGGTTTTAGGGCTTTTGGCGCTTATATGTACGAAATATTTCGTTATTTTTGTACAAGAATAAAATTTTGTACAAGTCTTGTGGGCTATGCATAATGGCCTCATGCCAGAGTCATGGCATGCCCACCATTTATCTCGTCCGCATCGTTAACTCCCCATTCGGGCCGAATGCCTGAGGGCGAGATGCTGTGCGCCAGAGTCTCTGTCTAGGCCAAGAGGTGCTTATGTTTGCCAGTCTCAGCACGTCGCAAAGGTTCTATGTCGCGTTGATTGTCGTCTTATTAGCTCTCGCTGTGCTGTTGCAACACCGTGTTCGCGATCTATTCTGGGATGCGCCTGTGGTCAGTAAAGAGGTCTTTGTAGAGCGCTTTAGCGAATTGCGTGAGCTAACTCATGACAATGTGGATCGGCAGCGTCGTTCTGTCGACGCTCAGCCCTTGCGGGGACAGTGGTTGCGTGAAGGTGGTGACGCAAAGGTTCAGCGCCTGCAGGACTTGCCTGTTCCTGTGGCGGAGAAGGTTCTGGTCTTGCGTTTCTGAGTGCGAGGCTAGTGGTCCTTGATAGTTGTCGACGCGCGGAGGCAGGCATGCTGATCCACAGGGAAAATCCGACTACCTTCGATCAACCCTTTCGGGCCCTGGGCTGCAGTGAGTGCCGTGATACTCAGGCTCTGGGTTTCGACTTCACCATGGCATTTCAGTTGATCCTTGATGTTCAGGCGCAACGCCCTTTCGCCTACGAAGCCTTGGTTCGTGGCCTCAACGGGGAGTCGGCGGGGGAGGTTCTCGGGTGGGTCAACGACAGCAATCGCTATCGGTTCGACCAGGCATGCCGGGTCAAGGCCATTGAGCAAGCCGCGAGTTTGGGGTTGCTGGATATCCCGGATTGCCTGCTGAGTATCAACTTTCTGCCCAACGCGGTGTACCGCGCCGAAACCTGCATCCGAGCCACGCTGGAAGCGGCCAAACGCTTTGACTTCCCCCGTGAGCGCCTGATGTTCGAGGTGACCGAGGGCGAGCGTATTCATGACCCCGAGCACCTCAAAAAAATCTTCGCCGAATATGGGCGCCAGGGCTTTACGACAGCCATTGACGACTTCGGCGCTGGCTATTCGGGGCTTAACCTGCTGGCTACTTTCCAGCCACATATCCTCAAACTGGACATGGCCCTGACCCGCGGCATTGATCAAGATAAGGTGCGTCAGGCCATCGTCGCCGGCATCGTGTTGGTGGCGCAGCGCCTGGGTATTCGCATCATTGCTGAAGGGATCGAAACTGCCGGGGAGCGCGATGCTTTGCTCGAACTAGGCGTCCGTTATATGCAGGGATACTTCTTTGCCAAGCCGCAGATCGACAGGCTTTTTCTACCTTGAGACTCTGACGAAAACGCCCTGATGATCAGGGCGTTTTTTTGGCGTGCAGCATTTTCAGAGCGCGCCGAAGACCTTCTTCGCCAGGCTGGTGGCGGCGGCTGCCGGGTTTTCGCGGATACTGCTTTCCTGTTTGGCGATCATCTCGAACAGGCCGTTGAGCGCCTGCTCGGTGACGTAGCCTTCGGCGGTGGCGTTTTTCGCATCGACCACGCCGAAGCTGGCTGCCTGGCTGGCGAAGGCATTGTACTTCTGAGCCAGACCGACCTTGTCGGTGGCTTGCTTGACGATAGGCAGGAACTTGGCGCGGATCTGCTCGCGGCTGCTCTTGTTCAGGTACTGCGTGGCGGAGTCGTTGCCGCCGCTGAGAATGGCCTTGGCGTCTGCCACGGTCATTTTCTTTACCGCGTCGACCAGTAGCGCCTGGGCTTGTGGCACAGCGGCTTCGGCGGCGCTGTTCATGCTCGCTTCGAGCTGCTCGACCTGGGCGCCCATGCCCATCATCTTCATGGTCTTGGCGGCCTTGCCGAGTTTGCCGGGCAGTTCGATACGCACATCCGGGTTGTTGCTGAATCCGCCGGGTGTGCCCAGTTGCTTGACGGCCACCTGCGCGCTCTGGATCAACGCGTCTTTGAGGCCGCCGCTGGCGTCCTGCTGGCTTAGGTCGGAGAGGGACAGGGCGAAGACGTTGGCCGAAAGCAGCAAGCCGACGGCGAGGGTGGTGAGGCGCAGCATTGTGGTGATCCTTGCATCGGGAGAAATGTTTCGAGCTTAACAGGCTGTTGAGAAATCGGCTGTGTTGGCACTTCAGGCTTGCAGGGTTCTTTGTGAAAGGGCAGGGAAGTTGGGCGGATACTGGACTGGCAAGTTTGTGTGTGACTTGTTGGTTGTTCGGGTGCCCGTTCCGGCTTGCCGCGTTTTGGCTGATGTTTTTAGTTTCGCCTTCCCTGGCGAGTGACTTTTGCGGGCAAAAGTAACCAAAACCCTCCGCCCGATCATCCGGCCCTGGCTGCGCCAGGGTTCGCTCACTCCATCGCCGCTCCAGAGGCCCGCCGCGGTGGGCCATCCTTGGCCCATCGCGGCTCTCGCGACATCCATGTCGCTCAACTTCTTCCGCGACGACTCCGTTCGCCCTCCTGGGCGGGCTCTGCACGCGCCTGAACCTGTGGTAACTCAGAAGTAGCGAAGAGTGCTCTGGCAAGAGCAACAGAGTGTGAGCTAGTGGGAGTATTGGCACAGGGCGGGAGGGGCTGGAAGATGCCGGGGGAAACCGGAAGAGCCCGGATGGCGCGGGGTGTAGGGGGAAGGTCGGCGGAAGTAGTGCCAAAACTCGAAACAGCCTGACGGCCAGGATTTCGCAGGGGGATTTGGCACTACGGTTTGAGGCCTACGCCAGGCACTGATTCGGCGATGTGATCGAGTGTACCTGCCAGAGCTTGTCTAGGTCGAGCAGTTCGCTCAGCCGAGCGAGTCGGCAATCTCCTTGGTAGCAAACAGCCGATACGAGTTTCCCTTTTTCTTTCGATAGATATGCCCCAGCTCGTGGGCGAAGTAGAACACATACCTCATCAGCTCTTTTTCCTTGGACGACAGCTCCTTGTAAAGCGTGCTCTGAGTGACGCCAGGATTGCTCTGTATTACAGGTAGCGCTTTTTCCATGATTTGCTTGTAGAGCGGATCGATCAGAGCGAATTGCTTCATGACGGCTGTGAAACGATCCTTCTGCTCTTGCGGCACGTTTTTACCTACGAGCGTGTAGGCAATTTTCTGTAGCTGCCCACGCGCCCAATTCAGGTCTGCCTCAGTTCTTGCGTGCTCGATCTTGGCCAGCAAGCGCAAATTGAAAGCGTCATCGAACACCCAGCCCTGAGCCAGCAGGCGCTGTTCCTCTCGTGCCAGCTCCATGGCTTCGGCCTTGCTCTGCCAAGCCCCTACGATGTAGGTAATCAGCCCTAGAACTGGCAGGCCAATGACAATGAATAGGAACCAGCCCTGCCCAACGGTCTCATACAGCCAGATAAAGGGGTATGCGATCAAAGCCAACATAATCAGGGTCGCAATCCCCGTCGCCTCATTTTTTTTCATGCTTACGTTCCTTTGACTTGCGCCTACTGCTCAGTCCGTTACTAGCGTGCTTTTCCCTACTAAGGAAAAGCACGCTGGCTTCAAAAAGAAAAGCATGCGTGCTTTTCTTTATAAACCCCTGTTTTTTATGGCTTTCTATGAAAAGTAAGCGGTCTTTACGCCTGGAGAGAAAAGCACGAGCTACCCCGTGCTTTTCCTGCCTACAGTCTGTCCTACCGATTGCGCCAGCGCAGAGGCTGTGCGCTCAAGAGCGGCCTGATCCTCCTCGCTCAGATGAGAGTAGTTATCAAGCAATGCACGCTGTCGCGGTGGCAGCTCTGCTGTCGGAGATTGCTGGCTGCGCTGTCCTGTAAGGACATACATCACATCAATTCCTACAGCAGCGAGAGCCGCTAGCTTGGCTGCTGGCGGCCCAGACACATCCTTTTGCCAGTCAATCACTGTGTTCTTTTTGGCGCCCGCAATTTCGGCAAACTCGGAAATTGTCAGCCCTAGCCGCTCTCGCTCTTCTTTCAGTCGCGCACCAATACTCATACAGAAATCCGTACCAAGTCATTGACAGGTACGGATATCCGTACCATCCTTTGCCTAAACCAGCGCCGAACACATTACGGCGACTGATCAACCTAATTACTTAGGCAGAAGGATACCAACATGCACCCCGAAGAGATCAAGGCAGCCATGCGAATGGCAGGCGTTACGCCTGCCATGCTGTGCGACGAGCTGCAGGTGGCAGCCTCGTCCGTCTCTCAGGTCATTAGTGGCCATATCAAAAGCGGACGTATCCAGGCGCGTATCGCAGAGATCATCGGTAAGCCAGTGACCGTCATCTGGCCGAATCAGGTGCGCTTGCGCCGTACTCGTGCCCAGGTCGAAGCGCAGCGCGCTGCCGCTGCTCGTTCAGCACTGTGACGGAAGGGCTCGCCATGCAATCGATTCAGCGTGAGGTTGATTTGCTACAGCGCATGGGCCGGGACGGCGTAGCCGCCGAAGCCTTTGGTTGTGATATCGGACGCGGCGGGCTTTCCGCTGCGGCGCCGAATGCACCGAGCTGGGACTTCGTGATCGTCGACCTCGGCGGCTTGTTGGAGGCACGGGTCGACCTCTATAGCGCCACCTGGCAAGGGGGTGTTGGAGAGTTTGATCCCGAAAAATGGGAAGCGATGACGCTCCGTTTCAATGCCCCCGCCACCCGAAAGGGTTTTCGTGCCCTGGCCAGTTTGTGCCGCTCCCTGCTGGCGGGCCTGGTCACAACCCTCACCAACCAGCACGGCACCTACCACATGGATCTGGAAGGGGTCACCTTCTTTCGCGCCGATGGTCGAGTGCTTGTCCAGACCTGGGAAGAGTTTCTGGAGGTGCCAGCATGAAATCGAATCGCAAGCATCTGCGCCGGATGTGCCTGGAGCACCTGGACGAGGTTCGACCGACATGGTTGTCGGATGCTGCCCTGGAAGCGTTCCTGCGCTTTGCCGCCTTCCCCAACCTCAATAACCAGTCGCTACGCCGCGAGCTGGACTATCTGGCCCTGCGTGGGCTGCTGAAGATTCGGAAAGAAGGCGGCTACTGGCTGCTGCGCCTGACTGCCGAAGGCGTCGATGCCGTGGAGAGTGCGAAAACTGAAAGCCGCGACGAGGCCTTCCACAGTGCTGCAGCGCTGCCTGCAGATGAGCTGGGCGCGTTGCGGGCGATCTTGGATCTTGCCTTGGTTGAAGGCTGGGAGGTGGCTCGCTTCAAGCGCGTTGCCAGCAAGCTGCTGGCCGAAGGTGGTGACCATGCGTAAGTGGTTCACCGCCGCCGAGTTGGCCGGGCTACCGGGGCTGCCTGGATCCCGTTGGAATGTGACCTTAAAAGCACGCAGTGAAGGCTGGGAAGGCCAGCGACGCCTGGGCTCCAAGGCCATCGAGTACAGCTTCGCCGTCCTACCCGCCGAAACCCAGGCCGCCCTGGTCGCGCGCATGGTGCAAGCCGAGCAACCTGCCGAGGCGCCGAAACCGACCGCCCCTCATACGCTCATTTCGCCGCAGCGTGACGGCATTTCAACGTCACGCCTTACCGATGATCAACGCGACGTCATGAGCGCGCGGGTGTCGATCATCCGTGAGGTCGAGCGCATGAGCCAGATGGTCAGCCAGCAGCGGGCCATCCTGACCCTGGTTGGCCTGGCGCGTGATGGCCAGCTCAGCCCGTATCTGGCCGAGCGGGTCGAGCGTGCCAACGACCGCAAGACCGCCGACCGCACCCTGAGCGAGCGCACCATCAAGCGCTGGCTGGCGGACTTCCGCAAGCATGGCGAGATTGCCCTGGCGCCGATTCGCCGCAAGCCAGACATGACCCTGCCGGTGTGGGCGCCCGTGTTCCTCAAGCACTACCAGCGCCCGCAGAAGCCGAGCGCCGAAGCGGCCTATGCCGACTTCACGGCCGAGTATCCGGGGGCGCCGAGCATTCATGCGGTGCGGCGGATGCTGGCCAAGATGGCGCCGCAGGTGCGGGAACAGGGGCGCATGGGGCCGCGTGAGCTGAAGTCGCTCAAGGCGCACAAGGATATGAACGCCGATGTTCTGTGGCCCAACGACGTGTGGGTCGCGGACGGCCACAAGTTCGATGCCGAGGTGATCAACCCGGACACCGGCCAGATTTTTCGGCCCGAGGTCACCACCATCATCGACTGGGGCACGCGCCGTATCGTTGGCTTCGCGGTCAACCTGGCCGAGTCCACCTTGGCCACGCTCGATGCCCTGCGTGATGCCCTGACCCGTGTTGGTATGTATGCGGTGTTCTACGTGGACAACGGCAAGGGCTTCAAGAACGAAACCATCTATGAGGTGAACGACCGACTGGGCGGCACCATCACTCACTCGCTGCCCTACAGCTCACAGGCGCGGGGCGTTATCGAGCGTTCACACCGGACGATTCTGGTACGCCTGGCCAAAACCTACGACAGCTACATCGGCGCCGACATGGACAAGGAAGCGTCCACCCGCGTGCACAAGCTGTCACGCAAGGAGCTGGGTTTGGGTCTCAAGCCCAAGCAGGTGCCCGAGTTCGTGCAGTTCATCGCTGACCTGGGCAACGCCCTGGATGACTACAACCACCGGCCACACCGTGGCCTGCCGAAGATCCGCGATATCGAGACTGGCCGACTGCGCCACCAAAGCCCGATGGAATCCTGGAAGTCGGCCATGGCCGAGGGCTGGGAACCCATCATGGCAGATGCCGACGTGGTGGCCACCATCGTGCGACCGCAAGAAGTGCGAACGACAACCCGCGCCAAGGTGCAACTGCATGGTCATACCTACTTCTTGCAGGCGCTGGAGCCCTACCACGGCAAGGAAGTGCGCGTGGGCTATGACTTCCGCGATGCCAGCCGGGTGTGGGTGCACACGCTGGACGGTGAGCTGATTGGCGAAGCGCTGATCAATGGCAATACCGTCGATGCCAAGCCGCAGAGCCTTATGGATAAGGCCAAAGAGAAGCGCATCGAGGGGCAGGTCAACAAGCTTGGCAAGAAGGCCAAGACCCTTACCGGGGAAGACTTCGAGCTGCGCCTAGTGCCAAAGGCCGCGCCAAGCGCCGAGCTGAGCGAGCAGCAGCTTGAGGACGCCCGCGAGTATGCGGCGCTGACCCTGGAGCGCCAGGCACCCACCTTCACCGTGCCCGACAACGACATGACCCGCTACGACCTGTGGCAGGAGCTGGAGGCCCGTCGCCAACGCGGCGAGGTGCTCAGCGAGGCCGAGGCCAACTGGCACGCCCTCTACCCGAACAACCCAGGCTTTAAAGCCATTCAACGTATGTACGCCACCTTCGAGGCCGCTGAGGCCACTGCTTGACCAGGGGAGAACCACCTATGAGCGTTTCCAAAATCATCCCGCTTACCAATGTCGGCCTGCTGGCCGGCGCCATCGAGCGCGCCATGCAGCGCCCGCTTGGCCTGCCTGGCTTGGTAGTGATGTACGGCCCGAGCGGCCTGGGCAAATCCGTGGCCGCTGCCTGCTCGGCCAACCAACACCGCGCCTACTACGTCGAGTGCCGCGACACCTGGACGAAGAAGGCTTTCCTGCTCGCCGTACTGCGCGAGATGGCCGTCACCCCGGCGCGCACCCTGAGCGAAATGGTCGACCAGGTGGCCGAGCAGCTCAGCCGCAGCGGTCGCCCGCTGATCGTTGATGACGTGCAGTACTTGCTGGAGAAGTCCGCCGCCAACGTCCTGACCGATATCTACAACGCCAGCCAGGGCACCATCGTCCTGATCGGCGAAGAGAACGTGGCCACCAGTCTGGCCCGGCTGGAGCGCCTGCATAACAGGGTTTTGGAATGGGTGCCCGCACAGGCCGCAACGCTGGCCGATGTAACGCGCCTGGCTGCTAGCAGCTACCCCAACTTGCAGATTGCTGACGACCTGCTGGCCGACCTGGTCAAGCATGTGAAGGGCTGCCTGCGCCGCGCGGCTGTGAACCTGTACCGGGTGAACAGCGAATGCACCGCCAAGGCCTTGGGCAAGATCGACCTGGCCACCTGGACGGCGGGCTGGTTCACCGGCGAGCCGCCACGTCGGGGGGCCAAGTAATGCGCTCCGGTAAGAAGCCGATTCACCTGGCCATGACTGGCGGCAAGCTGCCACGCCAGCGCATGTGGGAAGCCATTCGCGAACTGGCCCGCGACGGCGCCGAGTTCACCACCTACACCGTCGCCCGCCGTTCTGACGAAGAAGACGAAGCCGCGCGTAGCTACCTGCTGAGCCTGGCCAAGGCCGACATCGTCGCAAAGGTGGCCGTGAAAGGCCGCGACGGGACGTGGAAGCTGCTCAAGGACGAAGGCGCCGAGGCGCCGCGCGTCAACAAGCAGGGCAAGCGACTGCCGCCCGAGGCCGTCGAATGCATCTGGCGCGCACTGCGCATCCTGGGCGAGCTGACCGCCGCCGAAGCGGCCAGCCAGGCTGCTGCTGGTGGTGCGGCTATTACCGAAGATGGCGCGCGGATCTACCTGCAGGGGCTGGCCCTGGCTGGCTACACCGTGCGAACTGGCGGCACGCCTGGCATCCCTGCCAGCTACCGCCTGCTGCCAGGGCGCTACAGCGGCCCGCTGCATCCCATCTACCAGCGCTCCAGCTATGAGCAGGTCTATGACCCGAACCTGGATCAGATCGTGTGGGAGAAGTGCCAGCAGGCTGGAGACCTGGCCGGGCTGCGTCTCGACAACGCACGGCTGAGTAAGCAGCTCAACGACCTGCGCGCAGCACTCGGCCCAGTCAAGGCACTGGCTGGCCGTGCGGTTGCCCAGTTCCACCCTGACGACAGTGAGCGAGCCGAAGGCGTCGACGTGCTCGCACGCCTGAACAAGCTGCTGCAGGAGGTGGGCGCATGAACCAGGCCGCCCGAGTAGACCTGTCCGCCTGGGGCGAGCAGCCGCCGCTGTGGGTCAGCCTGCTGGCCCGCGAGGTTGAGCAGAGCAATCGCACCAAGACCGGCGAGCGCATTGGCGTGAGCCGCACTGCCGTGACGCTGCTGCTGCAGAACCGTTACCCGTCGCCCAGCACCGAGCGCATGGAGCGCCGAGTGATGGACGTCCTGGGCCGTATCGAGTGCGTGGCCCTGGGCGAAGTCATCACCGCCGACCAGTGCCAAACCTACCGCGAGCGCCCGGCACCCACCCACAACCCGATGGCCATGCAGCACTGGCGTGCCTGCCAGCACTGCCCCAACAACCCCAACTGTGCAGCAAAGGAGTCAAGCCATGGCAGCCACTGAAAACCGCCCGCTGAAAGTCCTGAACGCCTCGCTGGCCACCAGCCTGCGCGACTTCAACGCAGCCGCCCGCCACCTGCAGGCGAAGGGCGTGCGACTGCTGCAGATCCTGCCGACCGAAAACCGCCTGCAGATCAGCCCAGAGGACGGCGAGCGCCTTGTGCGTGAGCGCCTGACCGAGGGCTACCAGCGCCACGCCTCGGCAGGGAGTGACCGCATCACGGTGCTGTTCGAGGGCGTAACCCTCGAATGGCGGCGCCCCATTAGCTACCGCGACCTACAAACGACTATCCACTGAGGAACCGAACATGACCGAACAACAGACCATTCCAGCCGGTTACCGGCAAGACGCCCAGGGGCGCCTGTGGCGTGAAGAGCAGATCAAGCCGGTCGACAAACTGCGCGACGAGCTAGTGTCGCGCCTGGTCGAGCTAGCACGCGCCCAGTCCGCCGCGTTGGCCTCATTCAAGGCCACTGCGTTTGGCGAGATCGACGCATTTGCCGACCTGTCAGCCAGTGAGTACGGCGCCAAGCTAGGGGGCAAGAAGGGCAACCTGTCGCTGCTGAGCTTCGATGGCCGCTACAAGATCCAGAAAGCGGTACAGGAAAGCATCGCTTTCGATGAGCGCCTGCAGGCAGCGCGCGCCCTGATCGACGAATGCCTGCAGGAATGGACGGCAGACGCCCGCCCCGAGCTGGCCACCCTGGTCAAAGACGCATTCCAGGTAGACACCAAGGGCGAGATTCGCACTGGCCGCGTGCTGGCCCTGCGCCGTATGAACATCAAGGACGAGCGCTGGCTAAAGGCGATGGATGCCATCGGCGATGCCCTGCAGGTGGTCGGCTCCAAGAGTTACATCCGCATCTACGAGCGTGTTGGCGATACCGACCAGTACGTGCCGATCAGCTTGGACATTGCAGGCGTTGGCCTGCCGGGGGTGCAGTGATGGGGCTGCTAACTGAACTCGACCAGGTCAAGGCCGTGGCTGACGCCGTCGAGCTGCTCGATGTCGACGTCCTGGACTTCGAGCACCTGGAGCTGAACAGCGGCCGCGACTTCCTCCTGGCGCTGGTAACTGGCCCGCATGTCGAAAAAGTGGTCGAGCTGCTGGAGCGGTTGCGTTCCCGTAGCCAACCGGCCCCGGCTGGCGGCGCTGTTGTTGCGCACACCAACGACGACCAGGTGCTGCATATCGTCGAGTTGATGCAGGAGTGGCACAGCAGTCGGGTCAAGAAGTTGAGCTTGGTAGCGAACGCAGGGCCAGACGTGAAGATCGAGGCGCGCGACCCGGATGGCAAGCCATTGGAACTGACCGGTCAACTGCGTGCCGGCTTTCAGGAGGGCGTCAATCTCGCCCTGCAGATGTTCGGCAAGTTCCCTCTGACCGTGACAGAGCCAGCCGACGAGCTGGGCGAGGAGGAATGACATGGCCAAGTTCTACGCCGTTTGCAACATCGCCGGCCTGATTCAACTGACCGACAAACAACCGGAAGATGGCCAGTTTGCCCTGGCTGTTGGTGACTTCTCCGTCTTGGTCGAAGAGATCCACCAGACCGCAGTGCCTTACTACCAGGGCGCAGACAAACCCGGTCGATTCCGTGTGCCTGAAACACTGGACGACGCCGAGCCGCGCGCCAACCTCGCAGCCATCGCCTACTACATCCAGGCGCTGGCAAAGCGCGGCACGGCCGGTATCCGTGCGCTGGGGGCATGACATGCAGCGCTATCACGACGCCAGCCGCGACCCGCTGCCGATTCGCTCGCCCTACCACGACCAGGAACGCCTGAACATTGCCAAGGCTACCGAAGAGTTCCTAGCCAAGGGCGGGCAGATCGAGCAGGTAGGCCACCAGATGCAGGCTACCAGTCCGACCTTCTTCATCAACCCAACCAAGACTCCGGTCTACGCGCACTTGTTCGTGCGCCCGGAGGACGAGCCGGTGCGCGCCAAGCCTGCCGTGAAGCCGAACACGGCCCCGGCCAAGCCGGAGGTGAAGGCCGAAGCGCCTGCAGTAGAGGTGAAACCGGCGGCGCCGAAACGTGCCGACGTTGTCCAGGAGCCGCGCGACGTTGCCATGGCCTCTCGGCTGATGGTGCAGGCGGCGCTGGGTGCATCACCGGGCATCGCTGCACGGGCAATCGGCATCACCGAGAAACAAGCGCGTCAGGTGGCGCGCGACTTCAACATCAAATTCAAACGCCAACGCTAGGAGGCCCCATGGCCGAGCACAGCTTTACCGTAACGGTTACCGAGGCAGAAAGCGGCATCAGCATCCAAATCAGCGGCATCCAGCCTTTTGAGGGCACGGATAGCAACGCCCTTGAGGCAGCCAAAGCCCTGCGCTTGGCAATGATGAGTGAATCCAACCGCTTAGCCGATTGCATCGCGGCTGCGCGACACCAACACATCCACTCCACGACGAAGTCCGTTCACTGAGCGAAACCGCCTCGGCCTGGCCGGGGCGGTCTGCCCAGCGTGGTGGCTGGGTACTGATGAGCAGCCGAGGAACCTATGCAGCAGCAAGATTGGGACGATCTGAAACAGCAGATGGCCAGCCCATACGGATACATGAAATTGAAGTGCGACCAGTTCGAGGTGGCGCTTTCTCAGGAGGTCGATTCCAAAGGCCACAAATGGGCTACAGCCGTTTATGTCGACGGGATCTTTAAGGGCGCCTGGTGTTCCGCCGACGAGAAAGGCGAAGCGAAACACGAAGAAGGTCGGCGCTTCCTGCGCAAGGTCACTCGTCGTCTGCACAGCGCTAAGAAGGTGGAGGCTTACCGCAAAGCCTTTGGTAAACGTGAGGCCAACAAAATCGCGGCCGAGGTCTTCGTCTACTACCTCCCAACCTGGAACAGCTTCAACAGCCTGAAAAAGCACCTGCTGGCCAACAACACCAGCATCGAGCGAATCCACTGAGCACATGATGATGAACCTGACGAACGAGTCCGTTAATGCACCTATGGCAAAGCAAAACAAACACGGCTGCTGTGCCGACAAAGCGTGCTCCGACGCAACCTGCATGGAGTTGCCGGAAGAAAAGACCTGTGGCGACTGCGTGCATGAGCGCCGCTGCTGCCTGATTTTTGGCCACACGCCAACGGACACCTACTGCGACTGGTTCCCGCGCCGTTTCCGCGAGAAGTCGCCCAGCAACAATTAAGCGAAACCTAGCCCCACCAGGGGCGAAGGTCTGCCGGGCGTGGTAGCCCGGTACTGATGAGCAGCCACACATGAGCACGAGAAAGAAGAAGCCCAGAACAGCGAAAGTCCGCGCCCAGGATACGGCCCGGCAGCGCCGCAAGCGCGAGCGTGATGCCCAGCATCGTGCCGCCGTTGGCGCTGAGAAGTTCAAGTGGGAGACGTACGCCGGCACCCGCGACGACATGGAGTGCATCCGCCTGGCCGGAGGCTTCGAGCAGGTCGAGGAAGGCTTGACCCTGGCCATCCGCTACGTGGCCAACATGGCCCGCCGCGACCCTGCCGCCCTGCGCGCCGCACTCGACCCGAGGAACCTGGTATGAGCCTGGCCAAGATCCACATCGCAAAATCCCAGCTCGGGATGGATGACGACGTTTACCGCGAGCTGCTGGCCCGAGTGGCCGGCGTGCGCTCGGCCAAAGACCTAAGCCCGCGCCAGGTTGGCCGCGTGCTGGCCGAGTTTGAGCGCCTGGGCTGGAAGCCCAAGGCGACGGCCAAGGGCAAGGCCCAAGGTCGTACCGCACCGAACCCGGCAGCCGAGCGCGAGAAGCTGGTGGGCAAGATCAAGGCCCAACTCACCGAGGCCGGGCGCCCCTGGGAGTACGTCGACGCCATGGCGCTACGCATGTTCAAGGTCGAGCGCGTCGAGTGGTGCGACACCGACCAGCTACGCCGCCTGGTCGCGGCCCTGAGCTACAACGCCAAACGCCACGGGAGGACGGTATGAGTAATGGCCAACTGTTTGATGATGACAGCGATAGCCTTGACCCCGAGAAGGTGCTGGCGCACCTCTCGGCGCCAACCGTGCTGCGCCGCTGGGAAGGTTCGCTGAAGGAGATGGTTGAGATCGCCGAAGCGAGCCTGCGCAACAAGCTGGGCAACGCAGAGGAAGTGCCTGCCCTGGCGCGCCACGTTGTCTTCGGCATCTGCGACACGATGGGCGGGAGCGTTATCTATCTGCCCCGTGGCGAGCTGCTGAAGAATGCCATGCGCGATGCGGAAATATTCCGCGAATGGCATGAACGCAACGCCCGGCCCGCTGACTTGGCGCGTAAGTACCGGCTGGCTAGCCAGACGATTTATGACATCATCGCCCGCCAACGGGCGCTGCATCGGCGCAGCGAACCGGATCTGTTTGGGTTTGATGGAGATACAGGGAATGAATGAGGCTGACTGGTATTACGAAGAGGCTGGAAGTAGAAAAGGCCCCGTGACCGCCCCCGCCATGGCCGAACTAATCCAGTCATCCCGGCTCGGGTATGGGACTCCAGTCTGGCACAAAGGCCTTGCAGACTGGGTTCCGCTTGAATCAACAGGGTTGATTGAGCACCTTCCATCAACGCCACCACCGCTTCACGCGAAAAGCGTCAGCGACCTATGGGTATGGGCAATAGCTATAAGCCCGCTGGCGTTCCTGCTGCTTGACCCTACATCGCTCTATCTGCCGCTAATCATCATGGGTGTGCTGATTGCGCTTGTAGCTCTGGATCGTCGCGTTTTGGGTGAGGCCGGTTACGCCCTACCAAGCTTTATTTGGCTCTTTCTGGTGCCAATCTATCTCTACAAGCGTTCAAAATACGCCAAGAAGAATCAGGCACCCTTGATCGGCTGGTTTATAGCGATGGTCGCCTCTTTAATGGTTAGCGCTACTGGCTTCAATCTGTACGCCTCATTACCAGCCTGCGATAACCCTGAGGTTCGTCAGACCCTCGCCGAAATCCTTGATGAACGTGGTCTACTTACCCCTGGATACAGCGACCTGTTTATGTCGGATATTCGCCAGGTTTCGGAGTCAAACAGCTCAAGTAGCCGAACCTGCGTGAGTAAGACGCAGACATTTCTTGGGGGCGTACCACTTGCCTACACAATCACTTGGTCAGATCAGCTATTCAGTGAGTACTACGTCAGAATTGAAGGCATGTAGTCTTTTAGCCCCGCCCAGTGCGGGGCTTCTTCTTAAAGCCTCCTGAAACTCCCCTCTGAATCCGTGCCGCCATCATGGCGGCATGAGCACACTAGACCCCAGCACCCTCATTAGCCCCCGCGCCTACGCTGCAGCCGTATTGGCTGAGGCATCGCTTGATCGCCGTCAATGGTTGATGGAGCGTTGCCCGCCTGACTGGCGTGGCACGGTCGAAGAGCATGTGCGTAGCGCGTACCCGAAAATCGCCGCCTACCGCCGTCACCGAGCGGGCCGGGCAGAACAGGCGCGCGAGAGGGCCCCGGCCGCACAGCGCCGCGATGCAACCCCCAAGCCCCGCCCCGTATCCCGCTCGGCTCCCGAGGTTGGCAACTCAATGCTCGCCAAGTTGCGTGCCATCATCGGCAAGGGGGTGGCATGAGCCTGAAAAGCCGAGTCCTGGGCGGCGCCCTGGCCATTGCTCTGCCCATGGTGGGCTACTACGAGGGGCGCAACCTGGCTGCCTATCTCGACCCGGTGGGCATCCCAACCATCTGTTATGGCAGCACAGCCGGGGTAACGCTGGGCCAGACCCGCACTGCCGCCGAGTGCGATGCTTTGCTGGCCGCCGAGCTGGGTGAGGCCATAGCAGCCGTTGACCGCCTGAGCCGCAATCCACTGCCAGACACCCGCCGTGCTGCCCTCGGCTCGTTCGTCTACAACGTCGGCGCCGTCGCCTTCGAGCGCTCGACCCTCCTGCGCAAGCTCAATGCTGGCGACGTGGCTGGAGCCTGCGCGGAGCTGAGCCGCTGGGTGTATGCCAAGGGGCGCCAGCTTGCGGGCTTGGTCAAGCGCCGCGCGGCTGAGCGCGAACTGTGCGAGGTGGGCCTATGACCTGGCTTGCCACGCGTCCATTGCTATCCGTGTTGTTCTTCGCCGCCCTGAGTCTGGTCATCAATTACATCGCCTACCGCCACGGCTACGACACCGCCCAAACCGAGGGCGCCCTAGCCCTAGAGAAGCTGCGCGGCGAGCACCAGGAACAGGAGCTGGCCCGCGCCCGTGCTGCCGAAGCGAGTGCCAAAGATGCTGCGAAACGCCTGCAGGAAGCCCAGGCGCAAAACGACAAGCTCGCGTCAGACCTGGCCGAGCAACAACGCCAACACCGCCAAACCACCGACCGACTCTCTGGGGAGATTGCCCGTGTCAATGACCTTTACCGGGAGGCGCTCGACGCGCCGCCTAAGCCTCTGCCTGCTTGCGTGTTCACTGCTGGCTTTGTCCGCGTGTGGGACGAATCCACCGGAGCCAGAGCCCCAGCCGCTTTGCCCGCCGCCGCAGATCCCGAGCGAGCTGCTGCGCAAGTCGCCCAAGCCCGAGCCGCTGAGCAGCTCGACTCAGGCATCAGCCAGAACACTCTCCTGGCCCATCACGTCCACTACGCCGAGCAGTGCAAGAACACTGCCGCGCAGTTGGATGCTCTGATCGACGCCGTAGGGGGCAACTGATGGTGATGGATTTTGCGCAGGCCGTGACCTGGGCCATTTCGCTGCTGGGCATCTTCAGCACGTTGGTATTCGGCCTGGTCAAGCTGCTGCTGAGCCAGATGGAAAAACGCCTCGGTGAGCGCTTCGCCAGCCAGGAAAAAGAGATCGCAAAGCTGGCTGAGTTGGAGCGCGACTTCCTGCGCTTCCAGGCAGAGCTGCCCCTGCATTACGTCCACCGCCAGGACTACGTGCGCAACCAAACAGTGATCGAAGCCAAGCTGGACGGGCTACGGGACAAGCTTGAAGTCGTCCAGATGAAAGGAGCCAATCAATGATCGATGCCGCCAAGATTCGCCGAGAGTCGATGCGCTGGTACATCCTGCTCACCCTCAACAACGCGCGCCCAGTAGACCCGCATGAAGCGCTGGTGCTTTCCACCATCCAGGGCATTTACAGCGACGCGACCCAGCTCGAAGTGCGCCGCGAGCTGGACTACCTCAAAGACCGCAGCCTTGTGACCCTCGATAAGCAGCCTAGCGGCGTCTGGATTGCCGGGCTGACTCACTACGGCGTCGACATCGCCGAGTACACCATCGAGTGCAATCCGGGCATTGCCCGGCCCGCGCGAGGCTGAGCCCATGCCACCGCGTAGCAAGGTAGGCCAACTCCCTAAAGGGGTAAAAGCCTGGCTGGATCAGGCGCTGATCGAGAACAACTTCTCGGGCTATGAGCTGCTCTCGGCCGAGCTGGCCGAGCGCGGCTACAGCATTGGCAAGTCGGCGCTGCACGCCTATGGCCAGAACTTCGAGGGGCGCCTGTCTGCGCTCAAGATGGCCAGCGAACAAGCTCGCGCGGTTGTGGCCGCCGCGCCGGACGAAGAAGGCGCAGTAAACGAGGCGCTCATGCGCCTGGTGCAAGAACACCTGTTCAAGCTGCTGCTGGCCGAGGATGGCAAGTTCGACCTGCCCAAGGTGGCCAAGGCCGTAGCCGAACTGGGCCGGGCATCCGTGGTGCAGAAGAAGTGGCAAAGCGAGGTTCGCTCCAAGGCCGAAGCCGCCGCTGCCCAGGTCGAGAAGATCGCCAAGAAAGGTGGGCTCAATGCCGAGACCGTGGCCGAGATTCGCCGGGAAATTCTGGGGGTGGCGGCATGACAATTCACACCCTAAAGGGTCATGGCGGGCCTTTTAGCGACCTGAAATCAGGGGCTAAAACAGGTGAGGTGCGTGACTGCTCAGATCGCGACTTCCAAGTCGGCGATTTTGCACTCTTAAAGGAAATTCACGCTGACGGAGAGCCCAGCGGGCGCGAGCAGCTTTTTTTTATAACTCATATTCAACGAGGCTATGGCCTGCCAGATAACCTGTGCGTGCTGTCGTACAGCGCCCATGGTATCGATGGAATTATCGAGCGCACTTTGCGGGCTATCGTAGAACGCCAAGCAGTGCTGATAGCGCGGCTTAAAAAACAGCTTGAGGGCGCGGCATGAAACTCGCCCCCAAGCAAATCCCCGAACCGCAACTCTCGCCCTTGGCCGAGATCCTTTCGGTCGGCAAAGTCGTCAGCGTGCCCGAGGTGCTCCTCGGCTACCAACAGCGCTGGGTCGGTATCCGTGCACCACTCAAGGTCGGTGAGAAAAGCCGCCGTATCGGCCTGACCTGGGCCGAGGCTGCCGACAACGTCTTGGTAGCCGCCAGCTCGACCCAGGCCGGGGGCATGAACGTCTACTACCTGGGCTACAACCAGGACATGACCGTCGAATACATCCAGGCCTGTGCCATGTGGGCGCGGGCGTTCAACTACGCGGCGGGCGAGATCGAGGAAGGCATCTGGGAGGATGAAGACCCCGACAAGCACATCAAGACCTATACCATCACCTTTCCCTCGGGAAAGCGCATCGTTGCCCTGACCAGCCGCCCGTCCAACCTGCGTGGTCGCCAGGGCGTGGTAGTGATCGATGAGGCTGCGTTCCACTCAGACCTGGCCGAACTGCTCAAAGCAGCGCTGGCGCTGCTGATCTGGGGCGGCGAGGTGCATGTGATCAGCACCCACGATGGTGTCGAGAACCCCTTCAATGAGCTGATCGAGGAGATCCGCTCCGGCAAGCGCAAGGGCGCGCTGTTCCGCTGCACCTTCAAGGAAGCCGTGGCCGATGGCCTGTACAAGCGCGTTTGCCTGCGCAAAGGCATCGCCTACGACGCAGCCGAGGAGCAGGCCTGGGTCGATGATGTGTACAGCTTCTATGGTGACGCCGCCAACGAGGAGCTGGACTGCATCCCCAGCCAGGGCGGCGGCGCCTATTTCAGCCTAGCGCTGATCGAGCAGCGCACCAGCCGCGAGACTCCGGCACTGCGCCTGACCTGCCCGCAAGGCTACGAAGTGAGCGCCGAGTACCTGCGCCTGGCCGAGTCCCACGAGTGGTGCGAGCGTGAGCTGCTGCCGCTGCTGCAGGTCATCCCCGCCGACGTGCACAGCTACTACGGCATGGACTTCGCCCGTAGCGGTGACCTGTCAGTGATCTGGCCGTTGCTCAAAGAACAGGACTTGCGCAAGCGCACGCCGTTTGTGATCGAACTGCGCAACGTGCCGTTCAAGCAACAGGAACAGATCCTGTTCTACATGGTGCGGCGCTTGCCCAACTTCCTCAAAGGTGCCCATGACGCCCGAGGCAACGGCCAGCAGATTGCCGAGGCTGCGGCGGTGGAGTTCGGCCACAACCGCATCGACCAGGTGATGCTTACCGAGGGTTGGTATCGGGACAACATGCCCGGCCTGAAGGCCGACCTGGAAGACGACACCCTCTATGCCATCCCGGCTGACAAGGATGTGGTCACCGACGTGCGGGCATTCCGCGTCGTGAAAGGCGTTGCGCGTATTCCCGACACCCGCACCACCGAGAAAGGCGGCGCCAAACGCCATGGTGACGCCGGTATCGCGCTGGCCCTGGCGGACTTCGCCTCACGCCAGGACGTTGAGATTTTCGAGTACCACCGCGTGAACCCCGCCGCCGGGCACACCCGTGCCATTAAGAGCGGCGCGGGTTGGCGCCATAAGAAAGGCATCTGGTAATGGCCAAGTCCCCCATCGTCGACCAGTACGGGCGACACATCGAGTACGACCAGCTCACCGAGGAAGTCGCAGGCCCGCGCGTTATGGGCGTGCGGCAGATTTGGCACCCGAGCGTGGCCAGTGGCCTGACACCTGGGCGCCTGGCGAACATTCTGCAGGCGGCAGCCGAGGGCAATGCCCACGACTACCTCACCCTGGCCGAGGAAATGGAAGAGCGTGACCTGCACTATGCCTCTGTGCTGGGCACGCGCCGCCTCGGCCTGGGCGGCCTGCAGGTACGCATCGAAGCGTTCAGCGATGATGCCGAAGATGTACGCCGGGCCGATGCCCTGCGCGAGCTGGTCGATTCGCCCGAGTTCGGCGAGCTGCAGGCCGACCAGACCGACGCCCTGGGCAAGGGCTACGCCGTCAGCGAGATCATCTGGGACAGAAGCGGCAAGACCTGGACGCCTGAGCGCTTCGAGGCCCGTGATCAGCGTTTCTTCAAGTTCGACCAGGAAACCGGGCGCGAGCTGCGCCTGCTCGATGATGCCGATATGGTCAACGGCCTGGCCTTGGCCCCCTACAAGTTCATCGTGCATTACCCGCGCATTCGCTCAGGCCTGCCAATTCGGGGCGGCCTGGCGCGCCTGGCCGCCGTGGGCTACATGTGCAAGGCCTGGACGTGGAAGGACTGGATGGCCTTCGCCGATATCTTCGGCATGCCCATGCGTGTGGGCCGCTACGGGCCAGGCGCGAGCAAGGATGATATCGGCGTGCTGATGTCCGCCGTGGCCAACCTGGGCAGCGATGCGGCGGCGGTAATCCCGGACAGCATGCGTATCGACTTTACCCAGGCGGTGCAGGTGGCCGGTGCTGGGCAATTCTTCCAGGGTCTAGCTGAGTGGTGGGACAAGCAGATCAGCAAGGCCACGCTGGGCCAGACTATGACGGCCGATGACGGCAGCAGCATGGCCCAGGCCCGCGTGCATGACGGTATTCGCCTGGATCTGCTGGAAGCCGACGCCAAGGCGCTGAGCAACACCCTGAACCGTGGCCTGGTGCGCCCCTGGTGCGACCTGAACTTTGCCCCAGGGCGTGGCTACCCCAAGCTGGTTGTAGTGGTGCCGCAGCCCGAGGACACGAAGGCGCTGGTCAGCGCGCTGCAGATCCTGGTGCCGATGGGGCTGGAGGTTGAACAGTCGGTGATCCGCGACAAGCTCAGCCTGCCCGAGCCGGACAAAGGCGCCAAGCTACTGCACGCGCCAAGCCAGGCCCCGGCTGATGCGCCGCCTTTGGCACAGGCACTCAACCGCGAGCAGCCGCGCCGTGCAGCCGATGTGCCGGACATTGTCGATAGCCAGGTACGCACCCTGGAGCAGACAGTAGCCGCGCCACTGGATGACATGGTGGACGATATCCGCGAGCTGCTGGACTCAGTGAACAGCCTGGAAGAGTTCCGGGATCGGCTGATCGAGGTGTACCCGGATATGAACACCACCCAGTTGGCGGATGCCATGGCCGATGGCATGGCAGCGGCGCACTTGGCTGGGCGGTGGGATGTGGTGCGGGGTTTATGAATTAGCCTCAGATTTCTGAGCTTTCCATTGATCTTCGATCAATTTGTATTCGTCAGCGCGCTCAGTCATTGCTTTGAAGAGCGCCTCATACTGCTCTTGATGCCCTTGGTAGTACTCATTGAAAGCCTCAACGGCTTGCGTGGCGGTAAACCCTTGATTTACCAAGCTATTAATAATGTTTTGTCGACTACTGTTGAGCAACTGCCAGTTTTGATGAGCAAGCGCACAGCCGATCCGTACTTGCTCCCAGAGGGCTTTAGCAATTTCCAACTGATCCCGAGTAACCATTTCTATCTCCTTTTAAACTGCTCAATGCAATAACGGTACATACCAGATGGCAGTATCTCACGGCTCTCTACCGTTCCAGGAACAGATCGACTACTTCCGTGGCAAGGTCGATCTACCGATCCGCGCCTGGACGGACATCTACGCCCAGGAACATGACTGGGCCTTCGTTGTTGCGGGCGCCAACAAGCGCGCACTGCTGGCCGATTTGCGCGGCGCGGTCGAGAAAGTCATCACCGCAGGCGGCACCCTGGAACAATTCCGCCGCGACTTCGACCAGGTGGTGGAGCGTCACGGCTGGCAGTACAACGGCGAGCGCGGCTGGCGTACCCGTGTGATCTACGAAACCAACCTGCGGCAGAGCTACAACGCTGGCCGC
Source organism: Pseudomonas sp. 8Z (assembly GCF_902506535.1). Classification (GTDB taxonomy): domain Bacteria; phylum Pseudomonadota; class Gammaproteobacteria; order Pseudomonadales; family Pseudomonadaceae; genus Aquipseudomonas. Next base: position 1,011,383 of record NZ_LR733827.1, on the reverse strand, counting down.
GAAGCGCAAATGGCTGACCCGGAGCTGCGCAAGCGCCGCCCTTATGGCCTGTACCGGCACGGCGACAGCGCCAACCCAAGGCCGCAGCACCTGGCATGGAACGGCCTGGTATTGCCCCTGGAGGATCCATGGTGGTCGACGCACAGCCCGCAAAACGGCTGGGGCTGCAAGTGCAAGAAGTTCATGCTCAGCGAGCGGGATCTGGAGCGCCAGGGGCTCAAGGTGGGCACGGCGCCTGCCATTGAGTATGAAGACCAGGTGATCGGTAAGAACAGCCCGAACGGCCCGCGCACCGTGCGCGTCCCCAAGGGCATCGATCCGGGTTTCGAGTACGCCCCTGGGCGCTCGCGGCTGAGCGATGCCGTACCCCCACTGCGGGGCTATGACCCGCTGCCTGAGCCAACGCCGGGTGCCAAATCCAGCGCAACGGCGGCAGGCCTGCCCAACCGCCGCCCGCAAGCGCCACTGCCGCCCGCGCGTAAGGCTAGCGCTGAGCGCATGCTCCCGGCGGGCCTGAGCGATGAGCAGTATATGGCGCGCTTCCTGGCTGAGTTCGGCGCAACGCCCGAGGCACCTGCCGTGTTCAAGGATGTGACGGGCGACGCCGTGGTGATCGGCCGCGAGCTATTCACCCAGGCCAAAACGGGCAAGCTCAAGGTCGGCAAGCCTGGCCACTCCCGCGAGCTGCTGTTGCTGGCTGACGCCCTCAAGTCACCGGATGAAGTGTGGGTGCGCCTGGAGTGGATGTACGCGCAGAACAAGGCCGTCGTGCGCCGCCGCTATATCAGCCGCTTCGACGTGGCGGGCGAGCCGCTGCCGGCCCTGGCCGTGTTCGAGGTAGGGGACGATGGCTGGGATGGCATCACCACCTTCGCCCCGAATGCGGATAACCCCGAGTACCTGGAGCAACTGCGCTTAGGGGTGCGGCTCTATCGCCGGGGGCAATAGAAAAACCACGCGCCGCCACACGTGGTTCGCCTTCGGCTGTAGGGTTGGACGTCCGGGCGGGGACTGCTCAGCCGATAAGGGTGATTCAATAGTAGGAGATGGCAATGGCCGGGGCAATGCTTGATGTAGAGGTGAGCGACAGCCAGGTTGGCGAACTGCTGGCCAAACTGGCCGAACGCATGGGCGACCTGCGCACGCCGCTGGAAGACATCCGCGAATACCTGCACCAGTCCACCGACGAGCGCTTTCGCCAGCAGGTCGGCCCGGACGGTTCGCCCTGGGCGCCCTTGGCACCCTCGACCCTGGCCAGGAAGAAAGGCCCGCGCACCCTGCGTGAAAGCGGCGACCTGCAGGACACCCTACGCGGCCAGGTGCAGGGAGACGAGCTGCTGTTCGGTACGGATCGACCCTACGGCGCTGTCCACCAGTTCGGGCAGAGGGCCGGTGCATCGGGGCGCAATCGGCGTGGCTCGCCCATCCCTTGGGGCGACATTCCGGCGCGGCCTTATCTGGGCCTATCGGCAGAGGATGAAACCGAGGTGCTGGCCATCGTCGAAAGCTGGTTGCTGGTTGAATAACGGCAAGGCGCCTAGGAAGCGTTTTAAGGCCGTTTCCGAGCTGGGTGCTGGCTTCGTATGGCTGCGAGGTGCAAGGGGCGTTAAAGGTGCGTTAGGTTTTGATATTGAATAGCTTAAAGGTACAAGCAAGCATGGATGGCCGCAAAAAGCGTTGCTCTATCCATTGGCCGCCCCTAAAGTGCAGGTCGAGAAGAATTGAGGGCTCATTGCCATTACGGGGGTGTTGGGGTGGCTCAGGGAAAAGAGATTGTCATTCGATCCGAACAGGACGCATACGACACGCTGCAACTCGCAACGTCAGGCCATTTGCCAGATCATGTCGAGATACGATTTGAAGGCTGGCCCACGCTGCAAATCATCGTCAAGGGCGATAATTACAACGGAACGATCAACCCCAGCGTCATGCAGGGTTTTCTTGAGTTTCAAAAAGCCATCTATCGCACATTTTCCCTTGCTCGTTACAACTCGGCCAATATCAACCGTCTTACTCAAGATGAGAAAGACGCTCTCGAGTTGTGGATTAAGGTCGAAGCAGGAAGCTCAAAATTCACTGTTGACTTCCAGGCGCTCCTCGAACGCTTCGTTGAAAAGGCAGGTGATAAATTGACGCCGAAAAGCTTGGTCATCATCGCCCTCATTGTCGCAACCAGTTATTTCGGTACCAGCGCTTTCAAGTCCTACCTGGAGGAACGCCGTATTACGCGTGTCGCCGAGCTTCAGTCTGAGGAGCGGATTGCGGAGCTTGAATCACGCCGCTACGCCGACGAGGCTGATATCAAACGCATGCAGATACTGGCTGATGCTGTTAGGGATGAGCCTCGTGCTGCAAATGTGCGCGAGTACGCAGAGGACGCACACCGAGACCTGGTTCGCTCTGTCCGCAAAGCAGAGGAGTCGTCAATCGGCGGTTTACAGATCGAGGGCGAACTGGCCAGTGAATTGACTAAAAACGCCAGGCGTGAATCGAAAGAGATCCGTCTCGATGGGCGTTATCGCGTTCAAACGGTCGATGCCTCTCAAATCGACGTTTTTAAGATCCGCGTTAAAGATGAAGAAACAGGTGAGGAGTTCATCGCAATTGTGCAAGACGATACGCTTGATAGTCGTCATAGAAGTGTGATTCGTGAGGCTGAATGGGCGCGCACGCCCGTACAGCTAGCCATCAACGCTCGTATGGTCGGCGATGAAATAAAAAAAGCCATTGTTATTGGTGCCGCAGAGATTGACGAAAGCCGTTCCCCAAGGCTTCCACGCTAGCAACCTTAAACCCTCCTGAAACTCCCCGCCTGACCTGATGCCGCCATTCTGGCGGCATGAAAACACTCCTCGCACTCAATACCGACCTCTCCGCCGCGCTGACCGCTGATGGTCAAGCGCCGGAGTGGGTCGAGCTGATTCCGGCTGGCCCGGTGGTTCGTGGTCGCGATGGCCGCCAGTGGCTGTTCGATGAACCGTCGCAGCACCTGGTTGTTTCTTCCTTCGCGGGGCGTGCCATCGATCTGCCGATTGATTGGGAGCACGCCACCCAGATCAAGGCGCCCAAGGGCGAAGAGGCCCCGGCCGGGGCTTGGATCAAAGAGCTTGAGATCCGCGATGGCGCCCTGTGGGGGCGCGTCGAATGGAACCCGCGCGCCGCCGCCCAGGTGGCCAATAAAGAGTACCGCTTCCTTTCCCCCGTATTCGACTACGACCCGGACACCACGCGCATTGCGCTGCTGGTCAGCGCCGGGATCACCAATAAGCCGAATTTCCTGCTTACCGCGCTGAACCACGAAACCCCACCCCTGGAGAAACCCATGGCACTTTCTGTTGTGCTTGCGGCAGCTCTCGGCCTGTCGGTCGATGACTCCGAAGAAAAGGCCCTTGCGGCCATCACCCAGCTCAAGGCCACCGCTCAGGCCAAGAACAACGAGCAACCCTCCCTGGAGCGCTTCGTACCCCGTACGGACTACGACAACGTGCTGCTGCGCGCCACCAACGCCGAGCAGGCGCTGGCCAGCAGCAAGAAGGCCGAGCACGACAAGACCGTGGAGGCCGAGATCGATGCCGCCTTGAAGGCAGGCAAGATCACCCCGGCAACCACGGACTACTACCGTGCGACCTGTCAGGAAGAAGGCGGCCTGGAGCGCTTCCGTAGCTTCGTGGCTGCAGCTCCGGTTGTCGCTGCCCCATCTGGCCTGGGCGAGCGCAAACCCACCCCAACCGCCACCGCCCTCAATACCGAGCAGCAAGCCATGTGCGCGCAGCTTGGCATTGACCCGGTGGAGTACGCCAAAACCCTGCAGAGCGAGGGCTAACCCATGCCACTGACCGCAGACCGCAATACCCCGCAGGCCGCCAGCGAAGTGGTGGTGGCCGGTGTCGGCGCCAACGTGCGTATCTTCGCTGGCGCCCTGCTGGTGGCCAACGCCACGGGCTTTGCCGTGCCAGGCCATGAGGCCAGCGGCCTGGCCTACATCGGCCGCGCCGAAGAGTACGTGGACAACCGCGACGGCGCGGCCGGTGCCAAGTCCGTCGAGATCCGCCGTGGCAAGGCCTTCAAGTGGGAGAACAACGGCTCGATCACCCAGGCCCACCTGTTCCGTAGCGCCTACATCGTCGACGACCAAACCGTCGCGGCCGATGACAACGAAGGCGCCCGCTCCGTTGCGGGCCAGATCGTTGCCATCGACGCGGACGGCGTGTGGGTCGAGTAACCCAACCAAGGAGCGCATAGCGCATGCTGATCAATAAAGAGTCCATCCAGGCGGCATTCGTCGGCCTGAAAACCCTGTTCAACAACGCATTCGCGGCGGCACCCACCAGTTGGGAAAAGATCGCCATGAAGGTGCCATCCAGCACGGGCAGCAACCTGTATGCCTGGCTGAGCGCCTTCCCGCGCATGCGCCGCTGGATCGGTGAAAAACACGTCAAGAACCTGAAGGCCTTCACCTACACCGTCGAGAACGAAGACTGGGAAGCCACCGTCGAGGTCGACCGCAACCACATCAAGGATGACCAAATGGGCATCTATGCGCCGCAAGCGCAGATGGCGGGGCACTCGGCCAAGCAGTTGCCGGACGAGATCGTTTACGAGCTGGTCAATGGTGCCTTCACCAACCGCTGCTATGACGGGCAATACTTCTTCGACACCGACCACCCGGTTGGTAAAGGCAGTGTCAGCAATAAAGGCACGGCAGCGCTGTCGATTGCCAGCCAGGCGGCAGCCCGTGCCAGCTATGGCGCTGGCCGCACCGCCATGCGCAAGTTCAAGGATGAGGACGGCCGCCCGCTGGGCATCAAGCCGACCATCCTGCTGGTTGGCCCGGCCCTGGAAGACACCGCCAAGGCACTGCTGACCAACGACCGCCTGGAAGATGGCAAGGCCAACCCCTACAAGGGCACCGCTGAACTGGTGGTCGATGCGCGCATCGAGTCGGATACCGCGTGGTTCCTGCTCGACACCAGCCTGCCGGTCAGGCCGTTCATCTACCAGGAACGCGAAGCCCCCAACTTCGTGCAGCAGACCGACCCGGAAGCGGATGACGTGTTCAACCGCAAGAAATTCAAGTTCGGTGCCGAAGCCCGTGCAGCCGGTGGCTACGGCTTCTGGCAACTGGCCTACGGCTCGACTGGGGAGGCCTGACGCATGGGACTGCTCATTACCGCGCTGGCCGACGGCTTTCGCCGTGCTGGCGTAGCCCACTCGACCGCTGGCACTTACTGGCCCGACGACAGCTTCACCGCCGAGCAACTGGAGCAGTTGCGCGCGGAACCGATGCTGGTGGTGGTTGAAGGCGTGACGCCGCCTGAAGAATTGGAACAGGAGCTGGAGGATGAAAACACCCCTTCCACGGCTGCGGCCGGTTCTACCCAGGCACCTGGTACTACGCCGGCTAAGGCGCAGGCTGCGCAGCCAGCTAAGGCAACTGGTGCTAAGGCCGCTGTAAAAGGCAAGGCCGGTGCCAAACCTGCTGCACAGAAACCCGCTACCCCTGCTGCTACCGAAGAGCCGAAAGGCGCTGAAGACGGCAAGGGTGAGGGTGGCGAGGGCAACGGCGAATGAACCTCTCACTGCCGTCCGCCAGCCAGATGATTGTGCGCTATGGCGCCAAGCAACTGACTGAACTCGCTGTACCGCGCGACCAGTATGTCATCGATGCGGAGCTGCTGACCGCAGCCGCAGGCGGTGATGACATGGGCGCCTGGCCGGCCGAGGACGTTGCAATTGCCGTACAGGCATTGGCACGGATTGCCGACGCGGTGACGCGGGCGCGCAGTGAGGTTTCGTTCTACCTGCGCTTTCGCAAGGCTGGCGTGGATGCGCCAGTGTGGGTCGCTGACGACTTGATGGAGCTTGCCCGCTACCACCTGGTGGATGACGCGGGCAAGGAAGAGTCGACAGTACGTGCCCGTTACAAGGATGTGATCAAACGCCTCGAAACACTCGCCGAGGAAGACGAGAGCCGGGGCGCATCCGAGGCTGGTGAGTCTGGGCTCCGGCTCAGTAGCCAGCCAAGGATGTTCAACCGCAACACGCTGAGCGGCCTGTAATGCTTGGCGAGTTGGAGGATTTGATCCAGCGCCGCCTGGAGGAACTGCGCGAGCAGAACCGCCAGATCGCGGTGGATACCTATGGCGGCGAACTGGGCGACCCGGATTTGTTGGCGGGCCTGCTCAAACGCTGCCCGGCCCTGTTGCTCACCACGCCCAAGGCGGTGTTCCGCAAGCGCTCCCAGGGGCGCTACAGCGTCGCCATCACCTTTCGCCTGGTGATTGCCACCCGTAGTGCCCGCGATGAGCGCACAACCCGCCGTGGTACGGGCCGGGATATTGGCAGTTACGACCTGTGGTCGGCCTGCATGGCCAAGCTGGTGGATTGGCAGCCCTGGCCTGACCGCGCCCTGGTTGTTCCGACCGACCTGGCCAACCTGGTCAACGGCAAGCTGCAGGCGGACTACCTGTCCGTACTCGGGCAGTCGTTCGCCATCGAGCTGGACTGGGAGAAACCCGCCGAGGCACTGCCCGACCTGCTTGGCGTTGATCTGCACTACCACGTACCGCCCGGCAGCCCCGAGGCGGTGGCCATCGACATCATCGACCTGGAGAACACCTGATGCGTGTTACCGCTGCCGAAGGGCTGCAGGTTCCGTACGAGACCGAGCCGCGCAAACACATCACGCACAACCCGGCTGAGCCGGTAGTGGTGCCCGATACCAGCTACTACCGCCGACGTGTCGCCAGCGGTGAGCTGACCCTGGTGGCAGAGGCCACCGAACAACCGGCCCCTGTAGCAGACGCTGCAGAGGCCAGTGCCAAACACGCCGCCAAGGCCAAGAGAGGCGCCCGCGCATGACCATCAGCTTTGACACCATCCCGGCATCGATCCGCAAGCCCGGTGCCTATTTCGAGTTCAACACCAGCCTGGCGGTGCGTACGCTGCCAACCAACGCGCAAAGCATCTGCCTGATCGTGCCGCTGGGCGAAGGGGCTACTGCTGCAGCCAATGTGCCCACCCAGGTATACAGCGCCGATGAAGCCAAGAAAGCCTTCGGTGATGTAGCTGCCGAGATGGTGGCCGCTGCCATTACGGCGTACCGCTATGTGGCTATCTCCTGCGTCGGTGTGGTGACCGAAGGCGATGCCGAGCCGGACATTGCCGCCGCGCTGGATGCCACTGCCCTGGGCAACTTCACGATTTTGGTGCCTGCCTGGTTCAGCCAGGCTGCACTGACGGCGCTGCGCTCTCACATTGCCACCTACACCGACAGCATCGAGCAACAGAGCATCATCGGCGTGGGCGCGCTGACCAGTTCGCTGTCGGCAGCCACGACCCTGGCTGCTTCGCTCAATGCCGGTGCCATTACCCTGGCCGTATTGCCGGGCAGCAGCTCGACACCGCGCCAGGTGGCGGCTGCTTATGCAGCGGTGATCGCGTCCGAGGAAGATCCCGCCCGCCCACTCAATACCCTGGTGCTGGCAGGCCTCAAGGTGCCAGCCATCACCCAGCGCCTGGGCCGCGTGGAGCAGGAAACCGCGCTGAAGAACGGCGTAACCCCGTTGGAGGTGGGCGCCGGTGATGTTGTGCAGATCGTCCGCGCCGTATCCACCTACACCAAGTCCGCAGCCGGTGCCGATGACGTGTCGCTGCTCGACCTGACCAGCATTCGCACCCTGTACTACGTGCGCCAGGCCTGCCGCGAGCGCATCCGCCTGCGCTTCCCGCGCGCCAAGCTGTCGAGCCGTACGGCTGCCGCCGTGCGTAGCGAGCTGCTGGACGTACTGAAGAAGTGCGAGGAGCTGGAGATCGTCGAAGAGGTCGACGCCAACGCCGACGGCCTGGTGGTGGAGCGCTCCCTGCAGGACGCCAACCGCCTCAACGCTGCCATTCCCACCGATGTCGTCAACGGCCTGCATGTATTCGCTGGCCGCATCGACATGCTGCTGTAAGGAGTCAAACCATGGCTGACAAGTTCGTCGGGCAGATCGTGCTCGAAATCAACGGGACGGATTACGAGGTGGTGAGCGTTGAGCCCACCCTCAAGACCGGCCGCACCACTGTAAAGACCATGAACCGCACTGGCCGCCCAACCGGCACGGCCAAGGGCATCGAAGAGCATGACCTGCGTATCAGCGTGGCCATCCCGAAAACCGGCGAGCCGGACTGGCGCGCCCTGGTCGATGCCAAGTTGACCATCTACCCGCAAGACGGCGGCGGTCTGCGCGAGACCTGGACAGGCTGTTCCCTGGTCGAGCTGGGCAGCAACTACAAGGTCGAGGGCGAAGCCCAACGCGACCTGACCATTACCGCACTCAACTACTACCAGGAGTAATGCCCGATGGATAAGCGCTGGAATGGCCTGACCATCACCAAAGAGCTGGGCGTTGGCGTGTACTTCGCGGGCTCCTTTCACCGCAGCTTCACCCTGCGTGTGGCAGTGGCCGGGGACTTGATCACCGCCCAGGAAAAACACCCCCATGGCCCCATGCAACTGGTGACCCTGGAGGTGTACCGCCAGCAGTTGCTGGCGGTGGGCGATATCCCGCCGGACAACCTGACCACTGAGCTGTTGCGCGAGAGCCTGACCGAGGGCGACCTGGCGCGGATTGCCGAGGCCGACGCGGAACTGGAAAAAAAGCTCGCGCAGCCGAGCGCAGCCTCGGCGACTGGCGCCGCATCGAGCACGCCCTCACCCGAGCAGGCTACGACCTAGCCGAGATCCGCCAGATGGGCCGGGCAGAGATCGAAAGCCGCATTGATCTACTGACCGGCCGCCAGAAAGCCGTTCGCTACGTCAGTCAGCGCAAGAAGCCCGCCTAGCAACCTGGAGTGAAACATGAGTGACCTGCGCGTAGCCCTGCGCTTTCAAGCCCATGCGGGCAACACCCGGCGTGAGGTGCAGCAGCTAGAGCGTGACTTGCGCCAGGCGGGTAAGAATGGCGCCAAGGCCTTGAGCGACGAAGCCAACAAGGCTGGAGCGGTGGTCAACAAGGCCGGGCGCGAAGGGGCCGCCAGCTATCGCATCATCCGCCAGGCGATGCGTGAGGCTGCCACGCAAGGCGCTGGCGTATTGCGCCAGGACGTCATCAAGACCCAGGCCGAACTCAAGCAACTGGGGCTCATCGGCCGTCAGGCTGCCAAGGATGCCAAAGCCGAACTGGTCAGAACTGACCGCGAAGGCATGCAGCCGCTAGCCCGCAGTGTGAACAACACCGATAACGCGCTACGCCGTATGGCGCAGAACGGTGGCCGCAACCTGCGAGCACTGAAGACCATTGCGGCGGGCGTGCGCTCTGAGTTCGACCGGCTCAAGGGCTTTGGCAGCTCGACCATGGGCCAGTTGGCGGGCTTTGGCGTGGGTGTCGGGGCAGCGGCGAGCCTCAAGAACAGTGCGATGCTGGATCGCCAGTTGATTCGTACTCAGCAAACCGCTGGCATGACCACCCAACAGCGCGACGAATGGCGACAAGAAGGGCAACGTATTGGATCGGCCTACGGGGTCGATCCAGCGGCCATCTACACGGGTGGGGATGCCCTGTTGGCGGGTGGCCTCAGCTATGCGGCAGTCAAGGCGAGTGCCGATGCAATGGGCCAGGCCAGCGCGGTGACTGCGGCTGACCCGGCCATTTTGGCGGACGCTCTTATGTCCGGTGCGGCTGCTTTCAATATCGATCTGGAGAAAGGCGGCGCTGCCCTGGACATGCTCCAGAAAATGACAGTCGCTGGCCGTCTTGGTCGGGCCGAGCTGGAGAACCTGTCCGATATTTTCCCCAAAATTGGGGGAGACGCTCAGGCCGCAGGTATGAGCCTGGAGCAGTCCCTGGCGTTTGTTGAGACGCTCTCCGCGACGGAGGGGGCGCCCGACCGGCTGGGCACATTGGCGGCATCCACACTGCGCATGTTCACAAACCCGCAGTACCGCGACCAGATCACCAAGGCCACGGGCCTCTCGTACTACAACAAGGACGGAAGCACGCGCAGTCCGCTGACTTTCCTACAGGATATCGGCACACAGTATGGGCGGCTCACCACCGATAAAGAGCGCGCTAAATACATGGGCACGGTCTTTAAGGGGATGGATCAGGATCTGCTGCGTGGCGTCCGCTACCTGTTGAGTGATGGCGTTCTAGGTAAGTTTGCAAGCCACACTCAAGCTATTAGCGAAGGCGCCCCCGTATTTAATAAAGACTTGGCCGATAACATAGGCAGTGCATCCGGCACCGCTGGCCGCATGCGCTCGGTGCTGGGCGGAGCCATCGACCGTATGGCCCAGCCGCTCAACAAGTCATTCGCCGACTTTGGCACTTACCTGCTCGATGACCTGAACCTGTCCGGTGAGCAGATGCTGGCAGGGGCTGTAGGCACTGGTGTGGCGGGCTACTACGCCGGGCGCGGTGCCAAAGCAGGCGCTGGATCGTTGCTGAACAAGTTCCTGGGTGGTACGGATACCCTCAAGAATCTGGCCGTTGGCAAGGTGCTGGAGGAAGCAACCGGCGTGCAGTCGGTGTTCGTCACCAACTGGCCTGCGGCAGGATTAGCTGGTGGCATTGATCTGCCAGAGACAGGTGATAAGCCAAACAAAAAGCCGCCAGCGCGGCCCTCACCCTCTAATAATCGAGTCAGTAACTTTGGCAAGCTCGTCGGGCTGTTGGAGCTGACGAAAAGATTCGGGCCAGCAGGTTTTGTAGTTGGCAGCAGCCTACTGTTATCCGGGGCGTCGGGGGCGCAAGACGACGCAGCACGCCTGGCCATGGTGCCCCGTGACAAGTCGCTGACCGATGGCCAGAAAACCTACCAGGAAGCCTTCTATCGCAACCGCATCGCCCTGGCCGACGAGGCGCCCGAGGATCTGAGCTACGGTGAGCGGCAGACCTGGCTCAACGACAATGCCCAGCGCCTGGCTCACCAGCAAACGGGGCTGACCTCGCAGGGCCAGTCCATTGCCGACGCCAAGACCTGGGCCAGCGACCTCAACAACCGCCTACGCAATGCCATCAGCGCCAAGCCGGTCACTGGCTTGGAACTGCTGGATGTCACCCACTCGCAGCAGTTTCGCGATGATGTGCAGCAGATTACCCGTACCGATGGCGTTGGCGCATGGGCCGGTGCCACAGCGGCCAGGTTGGATAACCCGCCGTCCCCGCTTGCCGGCCAGCCTGGGCTTACGCCCGACGTCGCGGGCGCTGTGCAAGGCCTGCTCAACCAGATCCAGTCACTGGTCGGCCAGCCCCTGGTCATTGAAGTGCGTACGGACTCGGACATGATCTATGCCGACGTTGAGCGACGTGCGGGCATACAAGCGAGGCGCGGCCAATGAGCTGGAAAGAAACGCTGCTCGATGCCAGTTACCGGGGAGTAACGCTGCAGGTCAAAGATGAGAACTTGCAGGCGCAGCGCTCGCTGAGCACCCACGGCGTACCTTACCGCGACGGCGACGAGGTGGAGGACTTGGGCCGTGGTGCCCGCCGCTTCTCCTTGAACGTGGTGATATGGGGGATCAACTACGAGATCGAGCTGCAGAATCTGCTAGGTGCCCTGGATACACCGGGGCCAGGTGTGCTGATCCACCCCATTTACGGCCGCTTGGATGTAGTAGCCCAGGATTGGACGGTGCAACACGGCGCCGAGCGCCCGGACTATGCCGAAGTGGCGCTGGTGTTTCTGGAGCGTACGCCGGGCAACCCGTTCTTTGAACGGCAGTTTGAGTTCGTCGACGTGGGCGTGCTCGATGCCGACACGGGGCCGACCTGGCAGGATGGTTTGCTGGATCTGTTCGGCCAGCTCGATGTCCTGGTGGCCACCGTGCAGCAGTGGATTGGTGGTGGCTGGGTCGGCCTGCTGGAGAACGTCCTGGGCTTGCCAGGTATCGGCCTGCGCCTGGCTCAACTGCGCAGCCAGATAGGGGGCATTTTGTCGGGCGTACTGGGCCTGGTGCGCTCTGGTTCAGGCAGCAGCTCGGCGGCCAACTTCGACCCGCTGCTGGATATACCGCGAACGCCGGTTGAGATCCGTTCGGCCATCAGCGCGTCCGTGGCGCCAACTGATAGTGAGCCACTGGTGTTGGCTCGCTCGCTGCTGGCCCTGGACAACCTGCCTGCCACCATGCCGGGTGCTGCGGCGATGGATGCCCAGGTAGCACGCACAGCTACGGCGTTTATTCTGGCCGCTCGCCAGGCGCAAGATGTACCGGCTGCCACGGTGGCCAGCGTGCCCGAGGGGCTGCTCGATGAAGCCCAGGCCGCTGACCCCGTGCAGGCCACTGCCTGGGCTATGACGGTGCTGGTGATAACCGAACTGGCCCTGGCGCAGGCCTCGGCGGTGGCGCTGATTCTTGACGCTGAAAGATCCTCACCGACACTCAGCCCCGCCGAGCTTGAGCAGTTGGTGGGTTCAGCGCGAGGTTTGGCACAGGCCGCAATCGTGCTGCATCGTCGGCTGTATGGCGTAGAGCAGGCGCTGCGCGTCATCGAGCCCCTGCGTGCGGTGGCCAGCCTGGTGCTGGAGACGGCACGCCAGGTGGTGCTGCTGCGTCCGCCCCTGGTTGACCGCGAGGTGGAGACCACGGCTTGCCTGCGTCTATTGGCTCACCGTTGGTACGGCGACCACAGCCGCGCCGCCGAGCTGTTGCGCCTAAATCCGCAACTGCGCACGCCGTATGCCGTACCGGCTGGGGAGATGCTTCGTGTCTACGCCCAGTAAGACCATCCGCCTGACTATCGGCGGTCATGCTCATGAGCATTGGGACGGCTGGTCGGTAGACAGCGACTTGCTGACGCCCAGCGATGCGTTCGAGCTGGAGGTGTTCACCGAGGGCGGTGCCAGCTTGCCACCGGCGCTGGCTGAAGGGGTGCCCTGTAGCCTGACCCTGGACGGTGAGCGTGTGCTGACCGGGGTTATCGACGAGATCGAGGAGGACATCTCCCGCCAGCGCCATACAGTACGCATCACTGGCCGCGACCGGGCCAGCATCCTGGTGGATTGCTCGACCCCGTTCGTGGCCATGCGTGAAGCCTCGCTGAGCGACATCATCAACCAGGTGGTCAAGCCGCTGGGTATCGACAAAGTGGACGTACGTGCGACCAAGGCGGGTATCAGTCGGCGCGTGCAGATCGAGCCTGGGCAGAGCGCATGGGAAGCGCTGCTGCAGGTTGCCGAGGCCAATGGCCTATGGCCCTGGATGGAGCCGGACGGCCGCCTAGTGGTAGGCGGCCCGGACTATGAGGCTGCCCCGGTGGCCACGCTGATTATGCGCCGTGATGGCCAGGGCAATAACGTGCAACGGCTGTCGGTGCGCCGCTCGATGCCGGGGCGCTATAGCCAAATCACCCTGCTGGGCCAACACGGCCAGTACGATAACGATGGCTACGACACCAGCCGCAGCAGCCTGCGTTCGGTAGTGCGTGATGAGGCCTTAGCCAAGCGCGGCATCTTTCGCCCCAAAGTGGTGATCGACAGCGCCAGCGAAAGCCAGGACATGGCCACCACTCGCGCCCGTAAACTGCTCGCCGATAGCCGCCTGGACGGCTTTGCCATCCGGGCTGTGGTACATGGCCACCGCAACAGCAACGGTACTGTGTGGGCACCTGGTCAGCGTGTGGTGGTGAAGAGCGAGCCGCACCAGGTCGATGGCACTTACTTTTTGATGTCACGCACCCTGCGCCTGACCCGCCAGGGCGCCATCACCGAACTTAACCTGGTAGAGGACAAAACCTGGGTGCTCGATGCCAGGCCTGCCAAGAAAACCCGCAAGGGCAAAGCATCTGACGCTGAGAGGGATTTTGTGATGCGTAAAGCGGCAGGTGAACTATGAGCCGAGGGCTAGCAGGGCTGATGCGGGAGCAGGCTGCCCGTGAACGTGCCAGCTTTCGCCAGGCCTTCCGTGCCATCGCTGCCCGCAACAACCACAAGGGCGCGCAGATCGGCGTGCAGATGCAGGGGCTGGCAGGCGAGAACGTCAGCGGCGAGCTGATGCAGCACTACGGCTTCACCTCCGCGCCCTTGGCCGGGGCCGAGTACATCGTGCTGCCGGTCGGCGGTACGTCACGCCATAGCGTGGTGATCGCCAGCGAGGATGGGCGTTATCGGGTCAAGCTGGCTGACGGCGAAGTGGCGCTGTATACCGACGAAGGCGACTACATCCACCTAAAGCGTGGCCGGCTGATCGAGGTGGAAACGCAGACCTTGGTGGTGAAGGCTAGCACCAAGGTGGTGTTTGAGACGCCGAAGATCGAGGCCGCTGGGCACATCGCGGCGGCAGGCGAAGTCAGTGACGGCATCAGGGCCATGAGCGAGGATCGGGCGATTTATAACGGGCACAAGCACGGCAGCAGTCCGGTGCCTGACGCGCAGCAGTGAGGTTGTGGTAGGGTTTGGCCTTCATCAACATAGGAGGTTGAATTGTGCGGAAAATTATTCAGATCATCCCTAGCCAAGGCTGGTTTCACGTATGCGAGGAAGTTGCTCCACCTCACATCACGCCAGTAGCAGCTTGGGGTTTGCTCGAAAACGGGGAAGTAGTTGGGCTGCTTCCTAAGCCAGGCATCTATGACGGGCCACGTTCCCAGACTCCAGGGCTGATAGAGGCGCCCATAAACGCGGTCTACCATCACGAGTCTGAGGACGCGTTCGTGAAAATCAAGGCTAAGGCGCTTGCAGCGTCTTAAACCAAGCTGAAACACCGCCCCGCCCGCACGCGGGGCACTCTGCCTGCCTATGGACGCAGGCATTTCCCCCCTTACAGGCGACTTGACCGGCGAGCGAATCAGCTCGCTGCAGAACGCCGTCTACCTCCGATTGATGATCCCGCTGGGCAGCTACTGGGCTGATCCCGAGTTGGGCTCACTGCTGTATACCCTGCGCCGCGAAAAAGACCGCCCTCGGGTGGCGCGCCTGGCCGTTCAGTACGCCCGTGAGGCGCTGCAAGGCCTGCTTGATGACGGCCGTGCCATTGCCATTGACGTCACGGCTGAGCAGCCGCACGACGGGCGCCTGTTGCTTCTAATCGAGGTGACGGACGCTGGTGGCCGCACCCAGACCTTCCAGCATCATGTTCAGGTGATCTGATGGCCTTTAGCGCCCCTTCATACCCAACCATCCGCGACGCCATCCTGCGCGAGATCGTCAGCCAGTTACCTGATGCTGATATTGGCAGCGACAGTGACAACTTCGTGCGCTCTGCGGCCGTGGCGGCTGTGGTCGAGGGTATTTATCAAAAGCTGGCCTGGCTCTACCGCCAGATATTCCCTGACCTAGCCGACGAGGAAGAGCTGCTGCACCACGCGGCTATTCGCGGCCTGACTCAGAAAGCGGCCGTCGCTGCAGAAGGCATCGCCGTGATTACCGGCTCGGTCGGCGTCACCCTTGATAGCGGTGCTGTTTTTACCCATGTGGCCAGCGGTGAGCTGCTGACCTCCAATGCCGATGCCACTGTAGGCGAGGACGGCACCGCCACTTTATCAGTGACGGCGCAAACGTCTGGAACCAGCCTAAACGAATTGGCCGGCGCGTTGATTCTCACCAGTGCGCCGCTTGGGTTGGACTCCAGCGCCACGCTGACCGGCGAACTGGCCGGTGGCGTCGATGCGGAAAGCATGGCGTCAGTGCTGACCCGGCTGCTGGATATCATCCGCAACCCGCCCGCAGGTGGCGCCACCTATGACTACCGGCGCTGGGCGCTTGAAGTCGATGGCGTGGCCAGCGCCACCGTGCTACCCAAGCGTCGTGGGCCAACCACGGTTGATGTGGTCATCACTGGAGCCGATGGCGTGCCGAGTCAGTCTGTCATTGATGCCTGTGCGAGTTACATCGACGAAGTGCGTCCGGTCACAGCCGAGGTATTCGTCTACGCGCCTCTTGTGCGCGTTGTGGATGCCGTGGCACAGGTTGAGCTGGCCGCCGGATACACGCTCGCCGACGTGCAGGCAGCAGCCGATACGGCCTATGCACAATCCCTCGGTGCATTGTTACCCGGCGATACCCTGCGCCGGTCGCGTATCGACACCCTCATTTCCAACCTGGCCGGTGTGGTCGACCGTGTCGTGCAAACACCTGACACCAATGTGCCCGCCACCGACGTGGCCGACGCCGTGGGTTGGATTCGGCCCGGCACCATCACCTTGAGCCTGATGCCGTGAGTGGGGTCGCTGATCAGCTTCGCGCTCTGTTGCCACCCGAGGCCTACGACGGTGCGGCGCCGCTGCTGGCGGCGCTCAATCGTGCGCAGGCGGCAAGCCTGGAAGCGGCCAACCGTGCAGGTGATCAGGTGCTGGACAGGGCGTGGCCTGACAACGCCGCCGCGCTGGACGACTGGGAGCGCGTACTGGGCCTGCCTGACCCATGTGTCGTGGGCGACGACATGACCGTGCGCCAACGTGTGGCGGCGGTCATCGCCAGGCTTCGCGGTGTGGGCGGTCAGTCTCGGGCGTTCTTCATCCAGTTAGCGGCCGACCTCGGTTATGAGGTGACCATCACCGAGTTCATGCCGCCACGGGTCGGGACGGTTCGCGCGGGAGATCCGATTGTCGGTGATGGCTGGACTAGCGCCTGGCGCGTCAACGCGCCTGCTGTAACGGTGTTTCGCGCCGTCGCGGGTACGACCGCAGCCGGTGAGGCGTTAGCCGTCTGGGGTAACAAATCGCTTGAATGCAGGCTTAGAGCCATGCAACCGGCGCATGCAACTCTCATTTTTGGATACGGTGCCAACTGATGCAGAAAATCTCCGACAGCACGAACACGGCCAACGCGGCGGGCGAGTTCACCGAAGGCAGCGCGGCGGGCGGCATTCCTGCAACGCTGCTGCGTGCAGCCTGGCTCAATGCGATTCAACGAGAGCTGGTAGCCGTGATCGAGGACGCCGGCTTATCGCTTGACCCGAATGATGACACCCAGTTGCGGGCTGCCATAAGAGTGCTGTTACAGGGAAAGCTAAACGCGAGCGCTACAGCCGTAGCCGCGACCAAGCTGGCCACCGCGCGCACAATTGGTGGTGTGGCGTTCGACGGCACGGCCAACATCAACCTGCCGGGCGTCAATGCGGCGGGTAATCAGAGCACCACGGGCAATGCTGCAACAGCGACCAAACTTGCCACTGCCCGCACCGTGTCGATCAGCGGTGCTGGCAGTGGCAGTGCGTCCTTTGACGGTAGCGCGAACGCCAACATCGCCCTAACCCTGGCCGACAGCGGTGCAGTTGCGGGCACCTACCCGAAGGTCACCGTCAATGCCAAGGGGCTGGTAACTGCGGGGGCGGCTCTTACTGCAGCGGATATTCCCAGCCTGCCGTGGAGCAAGATTGGCAGTGGTACGCCAACGACGTTGGCGGGGTATGGTATTGCCGACGCCGTCGCGCTAGGCCAGGCCGGTGTTGCGTGGGTTGCAGCACAAACCACCAATATCGACACCCTAGCAATTAATGGCGTCTACATCGTCGTTGCTACGACGCTTGGCACGCCTCCGTCCCCCGGCATGATTGGCACCTTGCTGCACTATGAGCGAGGTAGTTCAGGCGGTAGACATCAGCTGTTCATTGATCCATTCGGCAACTTTTATAAGCGCAGCCAATGGTCTGGTAGTGCATGGTCGACGTGGACGGTGTTGGTTACGGGCGACGATGAGGCAACAAAGCTAGAAGCTGAGGCCGGAACTGCAACCAAACGCTGGATGTCTCCGCTGAGCGTATTCCAGGCCCTACGTTCAGCCGCTGCAAACGCTACGGAAGTGCTTCGTGGCGTACTGCGTGTAGGCACACAAGAAGAGGTCGATGCAGGCTCTCTCGATGACGTTACAGTGACGCCGAAAAAGTTGCGTCAGGGTTTCTCCTGCTTGCTGGCTGCAAATGGATATATCGCGTTTCCTACGTGGCTTGGGGGGGTGATTGCAAACTGGGGATATGCCGACATCAACACGGCAATTAATGGCGGCGCAGCTACGGTAACACTCGCGCATGCATACCCAAGCGAACACTGGGGCGCGGTGGGCAACTACAAGCGCGCTCAGCTCGTTAATGACTCACTAGCTGTTAGCACATTCCCCGCAAGTCTCAGCACGCTGACGATTGTTCTTGATTCTGCTACTGGAGCATCGGGCGCGCCGACAGGCGCTCAACAAGCCTTCTATATTTCCCTAGGTAAATGACATGGAATACTTCTTCTGCGCCGCAACGCGCGGCCTTTACCCCGGCAATGCCACGGGCGATGCAATTGGACAGCCCGTCGTCAAAATCACAAAAGAACGGTACATCGAGCTGGCCGGGAAACAGCTCGATGTGGACGAGGATGGCAACCCCATAGAGTTCGTTCCTCCCTCATTCCGTGCTGGGGCTGCGGATGTCGACGCCGAGCGCGACCGCCGCATTGACGGAGGCATTGAGTTCCAAGGCGTGACGTTCCAGTCCCGCGCAACCGACCGTGAGAACATCGCGGGCGCCGCACAGCTCGGATTTATGGCCGTGGTTTCCGGGGCGCAGCCTGGCGACCTGCGTTGGTCGAACGCCGATGTCGACTTCGCCTGGATCGCCAGCGACAACAGCCTTGTGCCAATGGACGCACAAACCGTGGTCGCCTTCGGAAAGGCTGCGGCAGAGCGCAAGCAAGCGCTGATCTTCGCCGCGCGACAACTCAAGGATATGGAGTCGATTCCGGCCGACTACACCGATGACAAGTGGTGGCCGTGATGGGGCGCTTTCCTCTGCCGCTGAACGTGCAACTGCTCGATGGCGGCGAACTGGCCCGCCTACTCACCGAGTTCATGTACCACGACCCTGCCGGGCCGACTGTGCACGTTCCGACCGGCTTCGAGACGGACTTCGCTAGCGTACGCCCGCTACGCAATATCGCAGTGGGTCTGCTGGCTCTGAGTCTGGTGGTGGGCTGGTTCCTGCCGATGCTCGGCGCTGCGGTCGGCACTGCGGGGTTTGGCGCCCTGGCGCTATACGCCAGCGTCGTCGGCTATGGCCACGCGGCGGCGACCATTCATGACCGCCTGTACGCCACCGGAGAGTTGTCCCGCTATTGGGCGGATCGAGTGTTCTACCAAGCCTTACGCGCCAGCGGCGTGGCCCGTTGGCGAGCCTGGCTCATGTATGCCGGTGTCCGTATCGGCGGGCACTGGCGCTACAACAAGCAGTAAAGAGAGGGCGACCCGTTTCAGTGTTCCAGCACCCAAACGGGCCGCCGACCAGCAGTCTAGGCCTGCAAGCCAGCCAAGGCCCTCCTGCTCGCGCGAACGACGGGGAGCTTGCTGTTAAGGCTTCAGCAGGCGGATAAGACGATCAATCAAGTAGTCTTCGTTGAAGTGGCTCACATAGGTACCGTCATTTGCCCTAAGAACCTTCCACACTTGGTCTTCCTTCCGCACGACATTCGGACGCTCCTTATCCCCCAACCCTGTCAGAGGATAGGTAACGGCATCATTCCTAAGCTCTGCGCTGATTGAAATTGTCCTGTTCAGAATTTCGATATGGATCGATTTAAGCTCAATGAGCTTTCCCCTGGGGCCAGTCACTGACTCTGTGGCTACAGAGGTTTTGAGGTCTTCATCCACTAGATAAAGCCACTTCGAGACCATTTGTCCAAACTCTGTGGCCTCCGCCTCCAGTCGGCGTACGAGCTGCACTTGGTCTTCCTCATCGGACGCTAGCTTCTGCTTGTACTCACTAACTGCTGCCTTTAAATCCTCTTTACTGGGCATTTTTCACTCCTTGGCGTGATGGTTGCCAAGCTAACCGGCCACCAGTTCTGGTGCCAATTAATTCGCTAAATCGCATCCGCTGGAGGTTCGTGCCGAGGGCATCGGGGTGGTGCCTGCAGGACTGTTCTGAGGTGCCAATTATGCCGCTAATTTAGACGGCTTTGCCCGTGAGAGGCAGTGCCAATCACTGCGCGTGGCGGTGCCAAAAACGGCGCGCGCTTACACAGAGAACGACATGGCTTTCGAGTGAAACCAATACTTTCAGGCGCGCGAAAATCCCCCTTCAGGAGGCCGAACGTAGGCATTGCGCAGGGGGCGAGCGGCATGGATGCCGCGAGAGGCTTGAAGGGCCATGGATGGCCCTTGCAAGCCGACCCCGGAGCGGTGCCGGAGTGAGGGAAGTCGAGCGCAGCGAGACCCGGATGGCGGGGGTGCGCTTTCTTTTGCTTACTTTTCTTTGCGCATTTCAAAGAAAAGTGAGTCGCCCGAGGGGGCGAAACAAGGAGTTTCCGAACACACCGTAGCGGCGTCCAGAACACCAAAAAACACAAACTTGCCAGTCCAGTATCAAACCAGCATTCCCCTCAACATGTTCATTCCCACCTCATGACGTCAGCCAGCCGGTAGCCATGGATGGGCAGCTCGCCCGGCGATGGCTATGATCAGAACCATGAATTCCCCATTACCCTTGCGTAATCCCTGCCCACCCGGCGCCTGCGACTGCCAGCGCGACGAACTGCTGCAGGTGCCGGGCGCCGACACGCGTGTGCTGCTGCTGACTCGCAACGAGGAGCAGCGCCTGCTTGAGCGCCTGGAGAGTCTGCAGAGCCTGGAGGACTTGCGGCGTATGCAGCAGCGTATGTTCGAGAACTTGGGCATTCGCCTGCATATCGAACCCGCGCATAGCGAAGTACGCACTATGCGTGGCATCCATATGCGTTTCGACACGCATCCAGGCTTGTGCCGCAAGACCCGGCAGAGCATTCCTGCCGCCATCCGCCGGGCGATGGAAAAGAACCCGGAAATCGCCTGGCGCTTGCTCGATTCCTTCGATTTGTTTGGCGGCCTTTAGTCGACTCTTACCAGGGCAGTGGCTGCCCATCGTAAGCGTGAAAGCTGCCGCTGTGCTCGGGGCCGAGGCTGTCGATCACCTGCAGCATTTGCGCCGCAGCCAGTTCTGCCGGTCGCGCGGCTGTGGCGCCGCGAAAGGGGTGTGACAGTGGGGAGATCACCGTGCCGGGATGCAGGCTGAGCAGGCGCGCCTTGGGTTTGCTGCGCGCCAGTTCGATGGCGGCGGTCTTGATCAGCATGTTCAGCGCGGCCTTGGAGGCGCGGTAGGCGTACCAGCCGCCCAGGCGGTTATCGCCGATACTGCCGACCTTGGCCGAGAGCATGGCCATGGCTCCCTGCTTGTCGAGCAGCGGCAGGAAGTGACGCAGCACCAGCGCCGGGCCCAGGGCATTGACCTGAAACACCGCTTGCAAGGAGTCGGCCTCAATGGCGCTGAGGCTCTTCTCCGGCGCAATGCCAGGGCGATGCAGCAGCCCTGCGGTGTGCAAAATAAGCTGGAAAGGCCCTTCGTCGGCCAGTGCCTCAGCAGCAGCGGCAATACTGTGTGGGGCTTCTAGATCGAGTGCCGGCGTGCTGCCGCGACTGAGCTCGCGCACGCTGGCGCAGTTGTCATCAGCGCGCAGCAATTGGCAGAAGGCCTGGCCAAGCGTGCCGCTGGCGCCGATCACCAGCGCCTTGTAGTCGCTGCCCAGGCTGGTCAGGCTCATGGCTGGGCTGCGCCACGGCGGAAGAACAGCGTCACCTGGCCCAGTTCGACACCGAATTTGCTCATCGCCGAACGGTTGATCAGGGTGTCGTCGTCCATCAGGTACATCCAGTCGTCGAAGTAGACGACGTAGGTGCTGTCACCCACCGGTAGGTTGAGGTGATAGCGCCAGTGCAGGGCATTGCCTGCGACTTCGCCGATAGCCTCGCCGACCACGTCGCCGGCGGTGCCGATCCAGCGGCCCGTGCCGTCGGGCGTCAGCGTCCAGACCCGGCGCTGGCGGGTGCCGTCGCTGTACAGGAAGCGCTCGTCGAGGATCAGCTTGTCGCCGTCGCGCCGACTCTGGATGTCGACGTGGAAGCGCTTGATCACCTCACCGGAGCGATCCTGAAACATGCCCCAGGCCTGTACCGGGCCGGAGAAGAAGGTGGGCAGGTCGAGCGCTGGTGTCTCTTTTGCGTAGCGCTCGACCGGTACTTGGCCACAGCTAATCAGTAGCAGGCTGGTCAGCACCATCAACAGAGCTTTCATGGGATACCTCATGGGTTGAGGCCGAGCAGGGCGGCGCGCAGTTTTGGGCTGCGCGTTTGCGGGTCGAGCCAGATGGAGAAAAAGGCGCGGGCGAAGGACGGATCATCGACCTCGTGCTGCAGTTTGCCGTCGACATAAAACAGGCAGCCTTGGCCTGGCAGGTAGACGCCGGTGATATGGGTGCCATCGCGCACATCGACGAAGGCTTGGCGCATGTGTTGCGCCCACTGAGCTTCGCGCTCGCCCTGCAGGGCGCTGGCGTCGATGCGGCGGATTTCGTCGAGGCTGGTATCGACCAGGGTTTCGCGGCTGATGCTGCGCCGGTAGGTGAGTTCCAGGGCGAAGGGCTGCTCGAAGTTTACCTGCCGTGCCGGGCTCCACAGTTTGGCGTTGTAGACCGTGAAGCCGAACCAACTGAAGTCCCCGCTGCCAACCAGGCTGGCCTGCGGCAGTTGGGCGCGCCAGCCGGTTGGGCTGTTGGCCTGTGCCGATAGGCTCAGTATCAGGCTGAGCAGCAACAGCACCCAGAGGCGCGAGGCGAGCGCCGCCATGTTTATCCCTCCGATTTTGTGGTGCGAGCGCGTGTAGCGCGCGCCAGGGTATAAAAAATCCGGCAGCCAAAAAGGGGAGTGGTGAGCTGCCGGATTGCGCAGTCGGTCAGTAAAACCTGTACAAGAATTTTATGTGTATAGCTTTTGTAGAGCTATAGCGATCATTTTGCAAGCCGTGTCGTTGCGCTTTTGTCGTCTCACAAAGCCATGCGCCCGACAGGTCGGGGGACACTGTTGGGCGCATGGGTTACTTAGGCTTACCAGGGCAGAGATTGGCCCTGGTAATCAAGGAAGGCGCAGTGTCGCCGCTGCAACTGATCGATGATCACGTTGCGCAGGCCGCGGGCGCTTTGCTCCACGCTCAAGGGCGCGGCATCGCCACCCATGTCGGTGCGTACCCAGCCGGGATGCAGGGCCAGCAGGCTCCAGGGCAGTTGTGGCAGTTGCGCCTGCCAACTGCGCAGCAGGCTGTTCAGCGCTGCCTTGCTGGCGCCGTATAGCGGCATCTCGGCGGCGCGTGCCAGTTCCAGGCTGGCCATCTGCGAACTCATGAAGGCGATCACGCCGCCGTCGACCACCTGATCGACCAGTTGCTGGGCCAGGCGGATGGGCGCGATGGCGTTGGCGAGGAACAACTGGGCGATGTCTTCGCCTTCGGCCTGGCGTGGGTCCTGATGTGCTGGGCCATAGACGCCGGCATTGAACAGCGCACAGTCCAGGCGCTGGTCCTGCAGGGCTGCCGCGACAGTGCAGGAGGCGTCTTGGCGGTTGAGGTCGCAGGTGATCACTTGCAGAGCATCTGGACGCTGGGTGCGTAGCGCTTCGAGCGGGCTGGCTGGGCGCAGTTCACGCACCACCGCATGCACTTGCCAATCGGCGTCGAGAAAGGCGCGCACCAGGCCGAGGCCCAGCCCGCGTGAGGCGCCACAGATCAGAATTTGGCGTTTCACGGCCACTGCATTTCTCCTTTGAGCACTTTGGCGCTCAGTTCCAGGCTGCTGTCATCTTGCAGGTTCGGGTAATGCGCCTTCATCGCTGCGATCAGTGCTTGGCTGTCCTTGGCCTTAGGCAACTCCTGCTCCAGAACTGACAGGTAGTCGCGGGTGAAGTGCAGGTCGGTCAGGTTCATCGCCGGTTCGCCTAGGTAGTGACCGGGGATCAGCGTGGTCGGTTGCAGGGCTTCGAGTTCGTCCAGCGATTTCAGCCAGCTCTGCCGTGCTTCGGCGCTCTGCGCATCGGCGACCCACAGGTGGATGTTGGCGCTGGTCAGCACGCCGCCAACCACGGCCTTGATGCTGGGAATCCACAGGCTGGTGTGCTCTGGATCATGGCCGACCACCTCGATGCGCTGGCCTTCCAGTTCCAGTTGATTGCCTTGCAGCGCTTGCGGCACCAGGGTGCGGGTCGGCGCACTGTCCTTGAGGATCGGCCCCCAGTAAGCCAGCTTCGGCGCGCGGGTTTTCTCGATGTAGGCGACGGTGGCCGGGGTGGCCAGCACCTTGGCTTCGGGGTAGGCGCGGGTCAGCAAGTCGAGGCCGAAGTAATAGTCCGGGTCGCCATGGCTGATGAAAATTGTGGTCAGACGCTTGCCACTGGCGCGAATGCGTTCGACCAATGCCTGGGCTTCGGTGTTGGAAAACTGTGCATCGACCAGAATGGCATCCTTCTCGCCGCTGATCAGGGTCGAGCTGACCGGGAAGACGGCCTTTTCACGCGGGTTGTAGGTGTCCAGGGTCAGCGGCTGGGCGAGGGCGCTGCCGACGGCCGCGAGCAAACCAATGCCGGCGATAAGGCGGGTGGCGAGGGACATGGTGATCTCCAGGCAGGTAAGGGTGGCTGCATCCTATGCGCTACCCGGCGAGCGAAAAGCCCCGTAAGCTGGCCATCTTTGTTGCATAAACCGAGCGAATCATGGATCGACTGACAGCGGCGCGGGTATTCGTCGAGGTGGTGGAGCGGGGCAGTCAGACCGCTGCCGCTGACGGGCTGGACATGTCGCGGGCGATGATCTCGCGCTACCTGGCCGAACTCGAAGGCTGGGCCGGCGTACGCCTGTTGCACCGCAGCACGCGCAAGCTGAGCCTGACCGTGGCCGGCGAGCAGATGCTGCCGCAGTGCCGCGAGATGCTGGCGCTGGCCGAGCGCATGCAGGCGCTGGGGCAGAGTGCGGACGATACGCCACGCGGCACCTTGCGCATGACCTGCAGCCAGTCCTTCGCTCAGGCCTGGCTGGTGCATGCGCTGCAGGCCTTCACCGAGCGTTATCCGCAGGTCAGCGTCGATCTCTTGGTCGGCAGCGAAGCGGTCAATCTGGTGGAGGCGCGCATCGACCTGGCGCTGCGCATCACCAATCAGCTCGACCCCAATCTGATCGCCCGGCGCCTGGCCGTGTGCCGCTCGGTGGTCTGTGCCAGCCCGGCCTACCTGGCGCGGCACGGCACGCCGCAGCGCCCCGAGGATCTGGCCCGGCACAATTGCCTGGCCTACGCCTATTTCGGCCGCAGCCTGTGGGAGTTCGAGCATCAGGGCGAGGTGAGCGCCGTGTCGGTAACCGGCAGCCTCAGCGCCAACGAGTCGATGGTATTGCTGGAGGCGACCCTGGCTGGCAGCGGCATCAGCCTGCAGCCGCTGTACTCGGTGGATGGCCTGCTGCGCGAGGGACGTTTGGTGCGCTTGCTGTCGAACTACCAGCCGCCGGAGCTGGGCATTCACGCCCTGTACGGCACACGGCGACAGATGCTGCCGGCCATGCGCCTGTTGCTGGACTTCATCGCCGAACGCCTGGCCAGCGAAGCGCACTGGCAACCCTGAAAGAGCAGCCGTACTTGCATTCGGCCAGCGACCTTCGAGAATGAAGGTGTTGGCCTATCGGACACCCCCTCCATGCTCCTCAGCTTCATCAAACGTATTCGCCAACTCTGGGATGCCGCGGATCTCGCGCTGATCGGTCAGCGCCGGGAGCGCCGCATGCGTCTGCTGGCCAGCCTGGTGATGCCGCTGGTTGGTGTGGGCTGGGGCCTGTTCTTCGCCACTCGGGGTGAGTGGCCCATCGTGGCGATGGACGTGGCAATCATCGTCAGCGGTATTGTGGTGTTCATCCTTACGCTGAAACAGCGAGCACGCAGCGCCAATCTGGTGATGTTCGCTGCGCTGATCCTGGCCATCGTCGGCTCCACCCTGTTTCTCGACCCACAGACGGCGGCCGCACCGCGCGCCACTCATCTTTATCTGCTGCCGGTGGCCGTCGCCGCGCTGATGGCCTTTCGCGACGAAGTCTTGTGGCTGCGCTACGGCATGTGCCTATTCTGCTTTGTGCTGTTTCTGGCGCTGGGGGCTTCCTCTTGGTCGCCGACCCTGGCCTATGCGCTGCCCGACGAGGTGCGCGCAGTTGGCTCCTGGCTGCAGGGCGCGGCAGCCATGGCCATGTTGTTCATGCTCCTGTACATCCTGCAGACCGACACTGCCGAGCGCTCCGAGCTGGATCGCGACCTGCAGGCCGCCTTGCGTGAGCAGCAGTTCGTGCTCCATTACCAGCCTCAACTGGACGAGCACAATCGTGTGCTCGGCGCTGAACTGCTGATTCGTTGGCAGCACCCGCAACGCGGTCTGCTCGGGCCGGGCGAGTTCATCGATCACGCGGAAAAGACCGGCCTGATCATCGCCATCGGCCAGTGGGTGCTGGAACAAACCGCTGCCCGCTTGCGCCAGTGGCAGGATGATCCGCGCTACCAGCATCTCAGTCTGGCGGTGAACATCAGCCAGAAGCAGGCCAGTCAGGCCAGTTTCGTCGCCGAGATACTCGATCTGATCCAGCGCCATGCTATCGACGCGCGGCGCCTGGAACTGGAACTGACCGAAACCCTGATCGTGCAAGACATGGAAGACCTCACCAGCAAGATGGCGGCGCTGGTCGAGCGCGGCGTGCGTTTCTCCCTGGATGATTTCGGCACCGGTTTCTCGTCCCTCAGCCACCTCAAGCGTTTGCCGCTGAGCAAGCTGAAGATCGACCGCTCGTTCATCTGCGACGTGCTCACCGATGCCAACAGCGAAACCATTGTGCGTACCGTCATCGCCCTCGGCCAGAGCATGGGCATGACGGTGATTGCCGAAGGTGTGGAGACCGAGGCGCAGCGTCATTTTCTGGCTGACAGCGGCTGTCAGCAGTTCCAGGGCTATCTGCTGGGCAGGCCGATGCCGCTGGAAGACTTCTGCCAATTCGTTCAGCGGCATAACGGCTGAACCGTCCATCCTCCATTTCGGCGTTCGAGTGAACTCGTGGCGGCTTGCCAGGGTCTGTCTGCTGTCGGCCAGGCAGGGCAGAATTTAATGGCAAATTGCTGTCATTGTGCGCAGTTCAGCGGCGATCCTGCATTCAACCTGCGTGTCGGCTTTCAGCACGCCCGTCAGTCGGGCTTCGTACCACTGCCAGTCGAAGATCTCCTATGCGCTTATCCCGCCCGTTTTCTGTTCGCCTCACCCCGTCACCTTCCCGCCTGCTGGGGGCCTGCCTGCTTGGCAGTGTGCTCGGTGTAGCACCGCTGCACGCCGAAGAGGCCGCCAGCGATCAACGCTGGGTCAGCGACAGCCTCAACACCTATGTTCGCAGTGGGCCTACCGATGGCTACCGCATCGTCGGCACGTTGGCCTCCGGGCAGAAAGTGACATTGCTGCGTACTCAAGGTGATTACAGCCAGGTGCGCAGCGAAAACGGCGATACGGTGTGGATTCCCAGTAGCGACCTGCAGTCGGTGCCGGGCCAGGCCGAACGCCTGCCGCAACTGGAGCAAAAAGTGGCGGATCTTTCCGCCGAGCTTAAAGGCATCGACGATGCCTGGAAGGCGCGCGTGCAGGGTATGCAGGAAACCCTGGATTCACGCAAGCAACTGATCGACGAGCTGCAGGCCGCTCGCAGTGCGCTGGATGCCGAACTGACCAGCACCCGCTCGCAACTGCGTGACGCCCAGGCACAACTGGGTAATGAGCAGCAGCAGGTGCTGATGCGCTATATGGTTTATGGCGGCAGCATTGCTGGTGCCGGCTTGTTGCTGGGTTTGATTCTGCCAACCATGCTGCGGGTCAAGCGCAAGCGCAGCGACCAATGGGTTTGATGTCTCAGGCACGGGCTGTCAGGTGACGAGCGATACCCTTCTTCAGCGGCAGCAGGCCCTGGGCCACGCGCAATCCGGCGCCGCGCAGCAGGCGCGCTGGCAGATTGTCGTTGGTGTACAGCTCCACCAGCAGGTTGGTGGCCTGGTACAGCGGCCAGGTGGCCAGGCGGAGCTGGCGCTCGTAGCGCGCGAGGGCAGAGCTTGCAGCGATGTCCTGGCCCTTGGCATGAGCCGCCAGCAGGGCGTCGCTCAGTAGCTGCACGCCGATCAGGCCGAAGTTGAAACCGTGCGCGGTGACCGGGTGCATACCCACGGCAGCATCGCCGAGCAGGGCGCAGCGGTTGCCGACCATGCGCCGCGCGTAGGCGCCCACCAGCGGGTAGGCGTGGCGGCTGCTGACCAGTTGCATGGCGCCCAGGCGGCGGTCGAAGCGTTGCTCCATCTCGCGGGCGAAGCTGGCTTCGTCCAGCTTCTGCAGGCGCTCGATCTCGCGTGGCGGCAGGGTCAGCACGGTGGACGACTGCCGGCCATTCAGGGGCAGCAGGGCGAGGGTCTGGCCGTAGCCGAACCACTCCCAGGCCACCTGCTGGTGATCCTGCTCGTGCTGCATGCGGCACACCAGCATGGTCTTGCCGAAGTCCTTGAGCTGCGCACCGATGCCGAGCTGGCGGCGGGTTTCCGAGAAGCGGCTGTCGGCGGCGACCAGCAGACGCGGTTGCAACACCTGGCCGTCCTGCTGTACCAGCTTTACCTTGCCCGCGCTGTGTTCTATGGCGCGTACGCTGCTTTCGCATAGCAGTTGCACATCGGCGCAGTCGCTCACGGCCTGATAGGCGGCGTGGCGAATCGCCTGGTTGGCCACCAGGTGGCCGAGCCGCTCGGCGCCGGCTTGCTCGGCTCGAATTTTCAAGGCGAACAGTGACGGGCCGTTGAGCACCTGGGCGTCGCGCAGTACGGCGACCTCTTCGGCGGGCAGGCGCGCCCACAGGCCCAGGCGTTCGAGCAGGGCCTGCGAGCCATGGGTGAGGGCAATCTCGCGGCCGTCGAAGGCCGGTTCCGCCAACGCCTGTTCGGCCTGGCGCTCCAGCACGACGATGGACAAGCCGTGCCCGGACAGGGCGCGCGCCAGGCACAAGCCCGCTGGGCCGGCGCCGACGATGACGATATCGGGTGACATGCTGCTGCTCTCCGTGCGGATGAGTAGGGCGGGCGAAGCCCGCCACGAGGGCGGCGGGTTGCACCCGCCCTACGTGAACTCGGAAGGGCGAGTCTAGGCCGGCAGGTAGTGCCTGATATTGTCCGGGATCATGGTTAGGAATCGCGGCTAAAGCCGCTCCTACCTACAGGCGCAGATGATTTGCGGGAGGGGCTTTAGCCGCGACAGGAAATATCCGACTACAGGGCGCCTCTAAAAACGTAGGCGAGGCAGTCAGCGCAAGGCAAAAACAGGCGAAAAAGCGCAGTTTACGAGTTGTAAATGAGCATTTTGAGCCTGTTTTTAACGCCGCGATGGCAACGCAGGTAGTTTTTAGAGGTGCCCTACAACAATCCGGCCACCAGACGCCCAAGCACTTCCATGGCCTGTTCGCTGCGCGGATTCCATGGGTGGCCGTAGTTCAGCCGCGCGCAGTGGCGAAAGCCCTGGCTGGCGGAGAAGATCGGCCCTGGCGCCAGGCTGATGCCCTGGGCCAGCGCCAGGCGAAGCAGTTGCAGCGAGTCCAGGCGCTCGGGGAACTCGAACCAGAGGAAGTAGCCGCCGGCTGGCCGTGTGACCCGCGTGCTGGCGGGAAAGTGCCGGGCAGCCGAGGCGAGCATGGCGCTCTGTTGCATTTCCAGGGCGTGGCGCAGCTTGCGCAGGTGGCGGTCGTAGCCGCCGTGCTGCAGGTAATCGGCCAGCGCCGCCTGCGCCGGCACCGAGGGCGAGATGGTGGTCATCAGCTTGAGCCGGGCGATCTGCTCGGCATAGCGCCCGCCGGCCACCCAGCCGATGCGGTAACCCGGCGCCAGGCTCTTGGAGAACGAGCTGCAATGCATCACCAGGCCGTCGCGGTCGAAGCTCTTCACCGGCTTGGGCGGGCGGCTGCCGAAGTACAGCTCGGCGTACACGTCGTCCTCGATCAGCGGCACCTGATGCTCCACCAGCAGCTCGTACAGCGCCTGTTTCTTCTCCTCGCTCATGCTCGCGCCCAACGGGTTCTGCAGGCTGCTCATGAACCAGCAGGCCTTGATTGGCAGTTGTTCCAGGCTCTGCGACAGAGCCTTCAGGTCAATGCCCTCGCGCGGGTGCACGGGAATTTCCACCGCCTTGAGCTGCAGGCGTTCCAGCACCTGCAGGCAGGCGTAGAAGGTGGGCGACTCGATGGCCACCAGGTCGCCCGGCTGGGTCACGCACTGCAGGCAGAGGTTGAGTGCCTCCATGGCGCCGTTGCTGATCACCAGCTCCTCCATCGGCAGCATCACGCCGCTGACCATGTAGCGCAGGGCGATCTGCCGACGCAGGTCTGCGTTGCCGGCGGTCATGTCGGCGATGATCTCGTGCGGCGAGAGCCTGCGCAGGGCGTGCGCCATGCTCTTGGCCAGACGCGGCAGGGGAAACAGGTCGGGGCTGGGGAAGGCCGAGCCGAAGGGTACGGTGTGCGGGTTCTTGAGCGAGGCGAGCACGGAGAAAACCAGTTCGCTGACGCCGACCTCGGTGGTGTGGGCTGCGTGGGCGGTCAGCTCAGGCTCGTGCAGTGGGCGCTTGGCGTGTTCGCGAACGAAGTAGCCGGAGCGGGCGCGCGCCTGGATCAGGCCGCGATCTTCCAGCAGGTAATAGGCCTGGAACACGGTGGATGGGCTGACGCCGTAGGTGCGGCTGGCATGACGCACTGACGGCACTTTTTCACCGGGGCCGAGCACGCCGGTGCGAATCAGCTCGGCAATCTCGTCGGCGAATTTTTCGTAGCGTTTCATCCTGTCCTGGTTCACCGCCGCAAAGGGTACGGGCGAACACTTTACGGGGTGCGCGGCAGACATGGCAGTGCCTCGTGAATCGTTCAGGAGGGGGATGGCGGATGTAGCCCGGATGCAATCCGGGGAACGGGCACAGAGCCCCCGGATTGCATCCGGGCTACAGGCCTCAACGCAACGGTGCGAGGAAGGTGCTCTGGGTGCTGACGCGGCTGTCCGGGTTGGCCTGGTCGCTCACCTCGAATTCCACCGTGCGTGTGCTGGCACCGTTACTGGAGGCGGTCAGGGCGACGTTGACCGGCAAATCGCGGATCTCGCCCGGTGCCAGGTTCAGCGCGCGCGGGCCGTGCAGCTCGAAGTCACCGGGCTCTACCAGACTGATGGCATAGCTGCGCGGTTGCTGGGTCTTGTTGATGATCTTCAGGCTGTAGATGTTCTCGATCTGACCCAGGGCGTTCTCGCGGAACAGACCACGGTCGCGGGTCACGTCGAGGGAAATCAGCGGGCGCTCGGCCAGCGCCCAGACTAAGGCCCCCATCATCACCGCCAGCATCGCCGCGTAGCCGATCAGGCGTGGGCGCAGCCAGTGGGTCTTGCCGCCGGCCAACTCGTTCTCCGAGCTGTAGCGCACCAGGCCGCGGGCATAGCCGAGCTTGTCCATGATGCTGTCGCAGGCGTCGACGCAGGCGCCGCAACCGATGCACTCCAGTTGCAGTCCATCGCGGATGTCGATGCCGGTCGGGCAGACCTGCACACACATCGTGCAGTCGATGCAATCGCCCAGGCCCTCGGCCTTGTAGTCGGCGTCCTTGCGCCGTGGGCCACGGTTCTCGCCACGGGCGGCGTCGTAGGAGATGACCAGCGTATCGCTGTCGAACATCACGCTCTGGAAGCGCGAATAGGGGCACATGTCGCGGCACACCTTCTCGCGCAGCCAACCGGCGTTGATATAGGTAGCGGCGGTGAAGAACAGCACCCAGAACGCCGTGGTGGCGCCGACTTCAAGGGTCGCCAGATCGAGCGTCAACTGGCGCACCGGGGTGAAGTAGCCGACGAAAGCCAGTGCGGTGAGCAGGCTCACCGCCAGCCACAGGCCGTGCTTGGCGCTGCGCCGAGCCAGTTTCTGCAGCGACCAGGGCGCGGCGTCGAGCTTGATGCGTTGGCCACGGTCACCCTCGGTGATCTGCTCGACACGCATGAACACCCAGGTCCATACGCTCTGCGGGCAGGCATAGCCGCACCAGACGCGGCCAGCCAGCACGGTGATGAAGAACAGGCCGAAGGCGGCGATGATCAGGATGGCTGAGAGCAGGATGAAATCCTGCGGCCAGAAGGTTGCGCCGAAGATGTGGAACTGGCGGTTCTCCAGGTCCCAGAGCACGGCCTGGCGGCCGTTCCAGTCGAGCCAGGCGGTGCCGAAGAACAACAGGAACAGCAGGCCGGCGCCGAGCAAACGCAGGTTACGAAAGCGCCCGGTGAAGCTGCGCGTATGGATCGGGCCGCCGGCCTGGGCCGGTGTCAGGCGGATGGGTTTGCTCGGGTCGAGGGTCTCGACGCTGCGCACGGGGATCAGATCGGTCATGGCGTTGCCCTCATCAGGCATTTATTCAGGCTGGCGGCATGATCCGAGTGGGGCTGTTTGCAAAACAGACTCAGGTTTTCGATAAAAAAGCAGATCAGATGGCTGAGGCAAGCGCAGGGGGTGGTGTCAGGAAGCTCGCCAAGCCGCGCCCTGTCTGGCGCCTGTAGCTTTGCTGGTTGGCGATACAGAGGCCGCCCTGCGACATCGCGCCACGCCAATCAGTGCGCTGCAGCGGTCCCTGCCGTACCGATCTGATCCGCTTTTTTAAGGCTTTTCTGGCGCTGTTTTCGGTGCACGTCTGGCAGGCATAGTCGGCTCCCCGTGATCAGGAGGCCTGCCGGCATGTACCAATACGACGATTATGACCGTGCGCTGGTGCGCGAGCGCGTCGCCCAGTTCCGTGACCAGGTCCAGCGGCGCCTGGCTGACGAGCTGAGCGAGGAGGAGTTCCTGCCGCTACGCCTGCAGAACGGCCTGTACCTGCAAAAGCATGCCTACATGCTGCGCGTGGCCATCCCCTACGGCACCCTGTCGGCCAGGCAGATGCGCGCGCTGGCGCATATCGCCCGCGAGTACGACCGCGGTTATGGCCACTTCACCACGCGGCAGAACATCCAGTTCAACTGGATCGAGCTGGAGCGTGTACCGGACATCCTCGACTGGTTGGCCGATCACGACATGCATGCTATCCAGACGTCGGGCAATTGCGTGCGCAACATCACCACCGAAGCCTTCGCCGGTGTCGCCGCCGACGAATACCTCGACCCGCGTCCTCTGGCCGAGATCCTCCGCCAGTGGTCGACGGTCAACCCGGAATTCCTCTTCCTACCACGCAAGTTCAAGATCGCCCTGTGCGCCGCCGAGCAGGATCGTGCAGCGGTGCAGGTGCACGATATCGGCCTGCAGGTCTACCGCGACGAAATCGGCGAGCTGCTGCTGCGCGTCTTGGTCGGCGGCGGTCTGGGGCGCACACCGATCATCGCCCAGCCACTGCGTGAGGGCCTGTCCTGGCGCGACCTGCTGTCGTACGTCGAGGCCACCCTGCGCGTGTACAACCGCCACGGCCGGCGCGACAACAAGTACAAGGCGCGCATCAAGATCCTGGTCAAGGCCCTTGGCATCGAGGCCTTCGCCGCCGAAGTGGAGCGCGAGTGGCAGATGATCAAGGAGGGCCCGGCGCAGTTGACCGAGGACGAGTATCAGCGCGTCGCCGCTTCTTTCCGTCGGCCTGCCTACGCGTCGCTGGCGCAGACCGATCTGGACTTTGGCACCCACCTGGCGCGCGACGCCGGTTTCGCCCGCTGGGTCGCGTGCAATGTCATGGCGCATCAGGTGCCGGGTTACGTCAGTGTGGTGCTGTCGACCAAACCCGGTATCAGCGCGCCGCCCGGTGACGTCACCGCCGCGCAGATGCAGGCCGTGGCCGAGTGGAGCGAGCGCTACGGTTTCGGCGAGATTCGCGTCGCTCACGAACAGAATCTGGTGCTGCCCGACGTATGCAAGGCCGATCTGCATGCGCTATGGCTGGAGGCCCAGGCAGCCGGCCTGGGCACCGCCAACGCCGGCCTGCTGACCGATATCATCGCCTGCCCCGGTGGTGACTTCTGCTCGTTGGCCAATGCCAAGTCGATCCCCATTGCCCAGGCCATCCAGCAGCGTTTCGACGACCTCGACTACCTGCATGATCTGGGCGAGCTGAGCCTGAACATCTCCGGCTGCATGAACGCTTGCGGCCATCACCATATCGGCAACATCGGCATCCTCGGCGTCGACAAGAACGGCAGCGAGTGGTACCAACTCACCCTCGGCGGCAGCCAGGGTCAGCAGGCGGCGCTGGGCAAGGTGATCGGCCCGTCGTTCGCCGCCGAGCAGGTGCCCGAAGTGATCGAGCGCATCGTCGGCACGTACGTGGACTATCGCGAGGTGGGCGAGGGCTTTCTCGACACCTTCCAGCGCATCGGCCTGGAGCCGTTCAAGGAGCGCGTGTACCGCCGCGAGGAGGTGGCATGAACAACCTGATACGCCTGATCGACGGCCAGGCCTGCATCGTCAGCGACGATCCCTGGCAACTGCAGGACGAAGAGAGCGGCGCGCCGTTGATCCTGCCGCTGGCCGCCTGGCGCGAGCGGCAATCCGCCGAGGTGCTGGAGGGCAGGGCGCTGAGCGCCGATGGCTTGCTGCTGCAGGTGGATGACGAGCCGCAAGTGCTGCAGCCGTTTCTCGCCAGCCTGCCGCTGATCGCCATTGACTTTCCCAGCTTCCGCGACGGCCGTGGCTACAGCCAGGCCTACCTGCTGCGCACCCGCCTGGGTTGGCGCGGCGAGTTGCGTGCGGTGGGCGATGTGCTGCGTGACCAGTTGGCGCATATGCGCCAGTGCGGCTTCGATGCCTTTGCCGTGCGCGCCGACAAATCGGTGGAGGATGCACTCAAGGGGCTGGCTGGCCTGAGCGTACTCTACGGTCGCTCGGCCATCGAACCGCGCCCCCTGTTTCGGCGCGGACGCATCAGTGAGGAGTCGCTATGACGCTGCTGCGCGGCCTGTTCTGGCTGGTGCTGCTGCAGCTCGCGGGTGTCGTGCTCAATCACTGGCTGTTGCCCATGCTGCCGGCTGCCATCATCGGTCTGTTGCTGCTGTCGGTGTGGCTGATGTGGCGCGGCGCCGTGCCCGAGCCGTTGCAACAGGCAGCGGGCGGTTTGTTGCCATTCCTGCCGCTGCTGCTGGCCGTGCCAGCCTCGGGCATCATGACCAGCGGTGACCTGCTGCTCGCCGAGCTGCCGGTGATCGCCACCGCGCTGGTGCTGTCGCTGCTGATCACCGTGCCGTTCTGCGGTTGGTTGCTGCAAACCTTGATCCGCCGTCAGGAGCGCAAGCGATGAGCGTGCTGACTCAGCACCCGTTGTTCGCCATCGCCCTGACCCTGGCGGCCTTTCTCATCGCCGCCTGGCTCTATCGGCGCAGCGGCTGGCTACTGTTGCAGCCGGTGCTAGTGTCCGTGGTGCTGATTGTCAGCACACTGCTGGCCTGCGGTGTCGACTACGCCACCTATCGCGCTGGCGCCGAGCCCATCGCCTGGCTGCTGGGGCCGGCCACCATCGTCCTGGCCGTGCCGCTGCAGCACAATATCGCGCGTATTCGCCAACTGTTCTGGCCGGTGCTGATCACCCTCTGTGCCGGCGGTGTGCTGTCGGTGGCGCTGACCCTGGCCATCGGCTGGGCACTGGGCGCCGATTGGAGCGTGGTGATGAGCCTGGCGCCGAAGTTCGTCACCATGCCCATTGCCATGCCGGTGGCCGAGCAGATCGGCGGCGTGGCGTCGCTGGCGGCGGTGATGGTGATGCTCACCGGGGTGATCGGCACGGCGCTGGGGCCGTTGTTGCTGCGCTGGGCCGGTGTCGAGCATCCGGCTGCGCGCGGCCTGAGCTACGGCATCAACGCCCATGCCATCGGCACCGCCCACGCCCTGCAGGAAGGTGAAGAGTGCGGCGCCTTCGCGGCGTTGGGCATGAGCCTGCTGGGGATCATTACGGCGTTGCTCTTGCCGCTGCTGCTGGCTTGAGCGGGCGGAATCCCGCCAGTGTTGGCGCTAGTTTCCCTGCGATCTGGCGAGTTCTCGCCAGATTTTCATGGGGCTGCGGCAGAAAGCCGCGTTATTACTGCTGAAACCTTTCAGCGGCACGTAACTTGCTCTAGCCCACGGCGCGCTGGAGTACGCCCATCAAGAGGCCTGAAGCACCCTTCCTCCCGCCGCGCCGCAGACCTGCGGCTATCGCCCATGAGCGGCCCATACGGCTGCTACTTGAAACCTTGCCTGCATGGCTTATCGCCGTGCGACAACACTGGACTGTCCCATGAAGAAAACCCTGCTGACGCTGCTCTGCCTCAGCGTGATCGGCTGCTCCAAACCCCAGGAGCCCGAGAAAACTGTCGACGTCGTACTGATTGGTGCCGGCGTCATGAGCGCCACCCTCGGCACTTACCTCAACGAGCTGCAGCCGGACTGGAGCATCGATATCTACGAGCGTCTCGACCGCGTTGCTGGTGAGAGCTCCAACGCCTGGAACAACGCCGGCACCGGTCACTCGGCCTTCTGCGAGCTGAACTACACGCCGGAAACCGCCGACGGTGGTATCGACATCAGCAAGGCCATCGCCATCAACGAGTCGTTCGAGATCTCCAAGCAGTTCTGGGCCACCCAGGTCGAGCGCGACGTGTTGAGCAAGCCCAAGACCTTCATCAACAATGCTCCGCACATGAGCTTCGTCTGGGGTGACGACAACGTCGAATACCTGCGCAAGCGCCACACTGCGCTGCAGCACAGTAACCTGTTCCGTGGCATGGAGTTCAGCGAGGATCCCGCGCAGATCGCCCAATGGGTGCCGCTGATCATGGAAGGCCGTGACCCGCAGCAGAAGATCGCAGCCACCCGCATGGCCATCGGCACCGACGTCAATTTCGGTGAGATCACCCGCCAGTTGACCGACTCGCTGATCGGCAAGGACAAGGCCAGCCTGCACCTGGAGCATGAGGTGCGTGACCTGCAGCGCAATGATGACGGCACCTGGCGCGTGACCGTGGCCGACCTGGCCAAGGGTGGCGCCGAGCAGAGCGTCAACGCACGTTTCGTCTTCATCGGCGCCGGTGGTGGCGCGCTCAAGCTGCTGCAGAAATCCGGCATCGAAGAAGCCGAGGGCTACGCTGGCTTCCCGGTGGGTGGCCAGTTCCTCATGACCCGCAACCAGGACGTGGTCGCCCAGCACCTGGCCAAGGTCTACGGCAAGGCTTCGGTCGGCTCGCCGCCCATGTCCGTGCCGCACCTGGACACCCGCGTGATTGATGGCGAAACCGTGCTGCTGTTCGGCCCGTTCGCCACCTTCTCCACCAAGTTCCTCAAGAACGGCTCGCTGCTGGACATGTTCAGCGCCATGACCACCGACAACTTTATGCCGATGGTCAACGCCGGTATGGACAACTGGTCGCTGAGCACCTACCTGATGGGCCAACTGATGTTGAGCCAGGAAGAGCGCATGGCATCCTTGCGCGAATACTTCCCGCAGGCGCGTGACGAGGACTGGGAGCTGATCAACGCCGGCCAGCGCGTACAGATCATCAAGAAAGACCCGGTCAAGGGTGGCGTGCTGCAGTTCGGCACCGAAGTGGTGACTTCCGCTGACGGCAGCCTCAGCGCGCTGCTGGGCGCCTCGCCGGGTGCCTCCACCGCGGCACCGATCATGCTGCACCTGATCGAGAAGGCCTTCGCCGACAAGGTCGCCACCCCCGAGTGGCAGGCGCGCCTGAAGGAGATCATTCCGTCCTATGGGCAGAAGCTGAACGATGACCTGGAACTGACCAACCGCATCCGTCAGTGGAGCAGCGAGCGCCTTGGCCTGCTGCACGTCGACGTGGCCCCGGACGTAGACGTGGCCGCCGAGCCTGAGCCGAAAGCCGTGACCCTGTAAGGCGTCCGGCGCTGTACAAGAACCCGCCCTGCGTGATGCGCAGGGCGGGTTTTTTATTGGGCGGCTGATATTCGTGACCTGAATCTTTCGCGGCTAAAGCCGCTCCTACGGGGCGGGGGAAGACCTGTAGGAGCGGCTTCAGCCGCGATGTTTTTGTTAGCCCCAAGGCACCGGCTTGCATGCAAGTACCGTAGCCCAGTCGCAACCCGGGGGCATGCCCATACCCAGTCGCGGCTGAAGCCCCTCCCACAGATCCCACCGTGCCTGTGGGAGGGGCTTTAGCCGCGACATCTTTGGCATGAGGTCATACGGTTACTCCGTCAGCGTCATCAGAATATCGGCGTACCAGGTGCAGTTCAGGCCCAGGGCTTCGTCCTGATCTTCGTCGCGATTGCCGAGCAGGCGCGTGGAGTGGATGCCGAGTAGGCGCCAGGGCAGGTCGTCGGCACTATTGGTGCGTCTGACCACCGGCGCACCGCTGAGGCCACGGTGGGTGCGGCCATCGGTGAGAAAGTAGCCTAGCCCCTGAAAACGCAGGCCAAAAGAGGATGCCAGCCCGGCATGGCGCGCCACCGGCATGCGGTGCAGGGTGTCCTGGAAGCCCAGCGGGAAGCCGACCACCAGCAGCGTCGAGCCGATCTCCACATGCTCGTCGGCTTGCAGCAGGTGCCGCGGGGTAAAGGCCTGGTAGGCGCCGTTATAGGGCAGGGCGGTTTGATCCAGTTCGATCACCGCCACATCGATCTCGCCCGCGCCATCCATGCCTTGTCGCCACAGTTGCTGCACGCCGTCATACAGCGGAATGGCGAAACTGACGGTGCAGGCCAGATTGTCGGCATCGGTATGCAACTCGATTTGCAGGCTATCGGGCTGGTGGCCGCTGGGTTCGTCGAGCACGACATGACGGCTGGTCACCAGAAACAGGCGAGCATCGCGCTGGAAGAAAAAACCGCTGGCGTTGGTCTGGGTTTGGCCCGCCGCCAGGGTGGTGATGCGCGCGGCGCTGAGCATCAGGGAATCGATCATTGCTATTGGCCTCCTGCCGGTGTGTGGCTTAGCGACTGACTGCCACGCGCGTGACAGGTTCGTCTGATGGTATCGAGCCTTCGCCATGGTGGATGTAAAAAGCGACATCCTCCGGGGTGAGCGGTTACTGGCCGGCTCCCGCGTATGCTCCCGATGCCGGTTTTTGTGAGCTTCGTAGGGTGGGCTTCAGCCCACCACGCTGCCAGCCTGGGCTAAATCCCACCCGCGTCATACGCTAGCCGGTTCGTCCTCGTTGCGATCGAGCGCCACCTGGCGGATCGACAGGCGAATCTCCGCCGGCAGCACGCGCTTGGCCGCGCCCTCGGCCAGCTCGCTGAGCAGTGGGTGATGGCTGAGTTTGCCCGCTTCGTCCTGGCGCAGTACGCCTTGATCCAACAGGCTCTGGATGAAGTGGCGGAACAGGCTCTTGTCGAAGAACTCCGGTGCATTCAGGCCATGCAGGATCGACAGGCGCTGAGCCATGACCGTGCACAGGTCTTCCAGCTCCTCGGCGCTGATCGCGTTCTGCCCGGCATTGAGCAGCAGGGCAATGGCCATGTAGAAGCGCTGCAGGGTCTGTGCCACCGAGCGCGACAGCAAGGTCAGCAGCACGAACTGGCGCGAGCTGGGCGCCGGGCGCACATACACGTCGCCCTCGACCTTGAGCAGGCCTTGCTCGACGAACGCCGCCAGCCATTGGTCGACCACGCCTTCCAGCTCGCTCGGCTCCCAGCGGATGAACAGCTCCGATTGCAGGTAGGGATACAGCGCGCCGGTGAAGCGCAGGATCTGCTCGCGGCTGATCCGCGCGCTGCTCTGGAAGAAGCTCGCCAGCAGCGCCGGCAGGGCGAAGATGTGCAGCACGTTGTTGCGGTAGTAGGTCATCAGGACGGCGTTCTGCTCGTCCAGATAGAGAATCTTGCCCAGCGCGTCCTTCTGTTCGGCGAGCAGATTCATGCCCTGTACGTGCTCGATCAGCGCCGCACCGTCACCCTCTGGCAGGGTCGTGTGTGGCGAATACGGCACCGCGCGCAGCAGCGCCAGGTAGAGGTCGAGCACACGGGTCAGTGCGCGTTCATCCAGGGCCAGTTTGCTGGTGGAGAGCAACGCCAATGCCACCAGATTGACCGGATTGATCGCTGCCGCTTCGTTGAGGTGGCGCGCCACGCGCTCGCCCAGGCGGTTGGTGGTGTCGTGGAGCCAGGCCGGGCGGTACTGCGGGCCGAGTTCCTGCTGGCGCCAGTCCGGCTGCTGCTGGTCGAGAAACTCGCCGAGTTTGATTGGCTCGCCGAAATTCACCGACACCTGGCCGAAGCGCTGCTTGAGCGCGCCGAGCACCTTGAACAGATCGAAGATCGACTCCTTCTTCTTGCTTGCGCCGCGTAGTTCGCCCAGGTAGGTGCGGCCTTCGAGCACGCGCTCGTAGCCGATGTACACCGGCACGAAGACGATGGGCAGGCGGCTGCTACGCAGAAAACTACGCAGGGTGATGGCCAGCATGCCGGTCTTCGGCCTGAGCATGCGCCCGGTGCGCGAGCGGCCGCCCTCGACGAAATACTCGACCGGGAAGCCCTTGCTGAACAGGGTATGCAGGTACTCGTTGAACACCGCCGTATACAGCGGGTTGCCCTTGAAGGTGCGGCGCATGAAGAAGGCGCCGCCACGGCGCAGCAGGCCGCCGATCACCGGCATGTTGAGATTGATGCCGGCGGCAATATGCGGCGGCGTCAGGCCATTACGGAACAGCAGGTAGGACAGCAGCAGGTAGTCGATATGGCTGCGGTGGCAGGGCACGTAGATCACCTCGTGGCCCTGGGCGATGTCGCGCACACCTTCGATGTTGTGCACCTTGATGCCGTCGTAGATTTTGTTCCAGAACCAGGAAAGCACCA
The DNA here is from genome assembly GCF_902506535.1 of Pseudomonas sp. 8Z. Classification (GTDB taxonomy): domain Bacteria; phylum Pseudomonadota; class Gammaproteobacteria; order Pseudomonadales; family Pseudomonadaceae; genus Aquipseudomonas. Next base: position 970,817 of record NZ_LR733827.1, on the reverse strand, counting down.
GTTCGAGGAAGCGGATCACCGTGTAGGTGTAGTCCGAGGCGATTTCATTGCCGAAGCGCAGCGCCTGCGCCTCGGCCTTTTCCTGGGTGACCTTCTCGCGCTCGGTGTGCTCGGCAATGGCCTGGCGTACCTGTGGCGCGTGCACCAACCCTTTGACCAGATTGCGCCGGTGCGACACGTCCGGGCCGATGACAGCGGCCTTCTGATTGCGAAAATGCACACGTAGGATGCGGTGCACCATGCGCAGCGTGCGCTCCTGGCCTTTGTCCTGTTCGACCAGCTCGCGCAGGTGAATCGGCGTGGAGAACTGCACGCGGGTCTTGCGCCCGAGAATCAGGATACTCACCAGGCGGCGCAGGCGTCCGGTCACCGCCCAACTATCGGCGAACAGCAGCTTCCAGGGGCTGGTTTCACGATCCGGCGATTGCCCCCAGAACACACTGACCGGAATGATTTGCGCATCATCCACGGCATGCTGGCCGAGGGCGTTGACGATGCGGTCGAGCGTCGGTGAAATGCCGCGCTTGTCCTGACGGCCGAACCAGTCCGGCTCAGGCGTCAGATAGAAGAATGCCGCAGGCTCCATGTGTTCACCGACTGCCACCGGCAGCACCGGGCGCGGCAGACCGGACTTGCTGCACTCACGGTCGAGCACTGCCAAATCGCTCATCGAGGGCTGCTGCAGCACGTAAAACACCGGCTTGCTGCGGTCGAGCTTCAGCGTGAAGGCGGACTGGTTGATGGTTTCCGAGCGTACCCAGAGGTACAACAGACGGCGCAGTGCACTAAAGGCCATGCGGCGCAAAGGGGAGCGGGTCATACGGACTCTTGGGCAGTTGAGCGAGCGCAGGCTCGGGAAAGGGCGCTAGTGTGCCGCAAGCCGCACCTGGCGGGCAAAAAACTCTCACTGTTGGCGGGCAGCATGCGCCACGCAGATGACGAAAGATCGAAGCAACGCGCCTACCCGATAACTGAACCGCAAAACGGCTTCAGGTTCCCGAACGCAAGCCCGAGTCAGGCCGCTCCCGTCGAACGGCGCACCTCCTGAGCTGCTGGGTGCGCTCCTACAGGTGTCCTTGCAGCCTGGCTGGGGGCGATCCGCTTCAGCCGTAGGGTGGGCTTCAGCCCACCACACCTGTGCCACCGCTCACGCCAATTTCATCACCACCACGCCGGATGCGATCACCGCGCACGCCACCAGACGAATCGGCCGCAACCTCTCCTTGAGCAACACCATCCCCAACAACACAGCGAACACCACACTGGTCTCACGCAACGCCGACACCAGCGCCACCGGCGCTTGGGTCATGGCCCAGATAACGATGCTGTAAGCCGCCATCGACATCGCTCCACCGGCCAATCCCCCACGCCAGTGCGGGCCCAGCGCGAGGAAGGCGCGCGGCCCACGGCTGACGGCCAACACCGCCGCCATCACCACACCGTTGACGCTGAACAACCACAACGAATAGCTCAACGCATCGCCGTTGGTGCGGGCGCCCACGGCATCGCTCAGGGTATAGCCGGCGATGAACAGCGCCGTCATCACCGCGCAGAACAGCATCGCAGGATGCGGCGCCCTGTGCTGACCGCCGCGCAGGGCCATCAGCCAGATGCCTGCCACCAACACCAGAATGCCGAAGAGCTGCGTACTACTGAGCGGGTCATGCACCAGCAGTAATGCCAGCAGTGCGACCATCAACGGCGAACTGCCACGGGCGATGGGATAGACCTGACCCAGATCGCCATACTGATAAGCACGAGCCAGAAAGATGTTGTAGCCGACATGCAACAGCGCCGACAGCGCAATCCACGGCCAGGCCGCCCCCTGCGGCACGGCCACCAACGGCAGCGCACAAAGCGCCACTAACCCCGCACCTATCTGGATCAGCGTGGCGGTAAGAAAACGGTCGAGGCCGACCTTGAGAATCGCGTTCCAACCGGCATGCAGAGCGGCGGCGGCGATGACGGCGAGAAAGACAGGTGTGTCCAAGGCGGGCCTCGGTGGTGGGGGGCAGGAATGGCGTATTTGTCTGCGAGTCTATCCGCAACGGAGTTCTGACCTTGACCGGCCAGGTGTCCTCAGCAGTCTGGGCCCTTTGCCCGGCGACCGGCTTCCACCACCAGCGCATGCAGCAGCGCGGCCTCATCGTCTGCCGCCATGATCGAATCGACGGCCCAGCCGCAGCCTGCCAGCTCGAAGTCCATCTGTCGGCGCTCGCTGGGTACCGCATGCAGGCGTTGCGACGTTATGTGCGAGTGCGCTGGTTCTGCGGCGCCTGCTCCAGCCCCGAGATGTCCTGCGTCCAGGGCAGGGCCGCCTCGCACCATTTCTGCCAGGTTGGCGGCAATTGCTGGCGTTCGTCCAGCACGCCGACGCGCAGGATGTACGCCACCGGGTTGTCCGCGTCATAAGTGAAGAGTTGCGAGCCACATTCGCCACAGAACGCCTGGGCACGCCGTGAACCACTCTCTGTCACCTTCACATAGATCTTAGGTGTCCCGGTGAGCACCCTGAAGGTGCCCGATAAGGCCGGGGTGGACAGGCGAAACGCCGTACCGGTGAGCTTCTGGCAGTCATTGCAATGGCAAATGCTGACCAATGCCGGATCGGTCTCGGCTTCGAACTGGATCTGATTGCAGTGGCAGCTACCGTGGACTTTCATGGGATCTCCATTCGGGGCGTGGGGTATTGCAAGTGAGCGGCTTGCCTTCAACACGGGGCCTCAGCTTATCCCTGCACTTCGATAAACCATTTCGGTTGCATCTCGGCAAAGTCGGTGCGCAGGTTGTTCGGCAGGTAGCTGGCTGAGTCGAGCACGCAGGCGTAGTCGCCGCTGCGACGGAAGACTACCCAATGCCAAAAATCACGGTCGCCTTCGCGGTGGTGCTTGATAGCCAGCAGTGCCAGGTCGGGCAGGGCTTGCCAGTCAGTGAAGGGCGTTTGCTCTGCACTGCAAGGTATTGCGGCATTGGCCAGTAAGCGACGTACATGGCGGGTGTCCGACCATAGCGCCGGGTCTTCGGCATAAATGCCCAGGCCGTTGGCGATGGCTTTCATCTCGGCGTAGGACTTGCTGAGGATGTTGGCGACGGCGGCAATTGCGCAGCCGGAGATTTCTTCCTGTATGACGGGAGTGAACATGGTTGCTTCCTGCAAGAGGTGTGAGGCCCAGCTCGGCTGAGCGGGGCGGGGCGATTGCCCCGCAGTTTGACCGATGCGCGCGGGTTATGACTTACCCAGCAAACGCGCAGCGTCGAAGCCCATACGCAGGTTGCCCCAGTGGCGGCCTTCGAAGAAGAAGGGTACGTCGATCTCGGTCATGATTTCGCCAGTGTCGCGCAGGTAGGTCTGCAGCAGGAAGCGTTGGGTGTTGCTGGCTGCTCGCAGGCCCACCGGGTCGGAGAACATACGTTTGTTGCGGCATACCGGCAGATCGATTTCACGCTTGCCGGTTGGCGCCTTCGAGACCCAGCTATTGTTCACCGGGCAGTAGCCTTTGCTGTCGACGATAAAGGTGACGATGCCGCCGGTGGTGCCTTTGGTCAGGGCGTCGACCTCGTCCTGGCAGATTTGTGCGAAGCGGTCGGTGTAGCTGGTGAGGAACTGTTTGGGGTCGGTGTTGGGCACCGGTTTGTAATTCTGGTCGAACAGGTTCACGCCTTCGCGTTGCAGGGTTGCCAGGCGCGTTTGCAGGGCATCACGGCAGCGCGTGGCACGGGTAATGGCGGCGTCGAGTTCACCTTCGCCAAGAATGAAGCGGCCCAGCAAGGTCTGCACGCGTTCAGCCACGGTGGAGAGGTCGCGGGTGGCGGTGGCTGAGCGTTGCATGCGCTGGTCGATGGCCTGGCTGTCGGCGTGAATCTGGGTGACGCGTTCGTTGATGCCGGTATTGGTATCGGCGACCTGTTGAATGTGTTCGGCGATGTCGGCCAGCTTGCTGTTGGTGGACTCGAAGTCCGCGATCATGCTCTCGAAGTGGCCTGTGGCGCGCTCAACCACTGTTTGGGTTTCGCGAGCACTTTGGCTGATCAGGGTGGTTTGTTCGTGGGTCGAGCCTACTTCTTTGAGCATGGCGTCGATGTTCTGCGAGATTTCGCCGGTGGCGCGGCTGACGTTTTGTGCCAGCGTGCGAACTTCGTCGGCAACGACCGCGAAGCCGCGTCCGCTTTCACCTGCGCGGGCGGCTTCGATGGCGGCATTGAGGGCCAGGAGGTTGGTCTGCGAGGAAATCTGCTGGATCAGGCCCACCACGGATTTGATATTCGAGGAACGCTCGTTGAGGGCTGCGACCAGGGCGCCGAACTCGGTCAGGCTGCTGGAGATAGCGCCGATTTTGCCGGTCACTTCCTGCAGTTCGGCATAAGAGTCTTGCGCCATGCTCAGGTTGTGCGCGGTGGTGCTGGAGATGGCGACGGTTTGCTGCGATACCTCGTCGATACGGCCGACCGCGATGTTGCTCTCGCTCATCACTTCATTGGCGAAGCGTGCCTGGTGGGTGGCGCTGTCGCTGGAGTCGCTGATGTTCTTCAGTGAGCGGGCGGATTCGACAGCGATTTGTACGGTCAGGGCCTGCACGTTGCTGATGATCTCGCGCTGTTTGGCCAAAAAGCGGTTGCAGGTGCTGGCCAGGGTACGGATTTCGTCGTGGGTCAGCAGGGGCAGGTCGCGCGACAGGTCGCCTTCACCGTTGGCGATCTCTTCGAGGGCGCGGGTCATGTTGTCGACTGGGCGTACGATCAGGTGGCGAAAATACCAGACCATGAAGCTGACCATGGCCAGCGTGAAGAGCGCACTGAGCGCCAGGGCGGTGCCGAGGGTGTCGAGCTTGGCCTCGATCTGTGCCAGCGGGGCACTCTCCACCTTGGCGTTGTGCAGCAGTTGCAGGATGTCGGCACGCAGGCTGATGGCTACCCAGAACAACAGGCCACTGACTAACACCAGCAGGAAGAGGCTGGAGAGCTTCTTGGTCAGGGTGTTGAAAAAATGTATCTCGATAGCATCGTACAGCGACTTCAGCGACTGCATATTGCAGCTCCTGGCAGAAAATCCACGGTCTCTCTCGGTTTCGACTGGTGGTGTAGAACCTTTAGCGAAATCATCCGTGAGTAGTTATTCGATGCCCAATCGCGGCGGTGTGTCTGTAGATTGTTCAGTGTAGAAGCAAGCGCGTTGGGGAGAGGGCGAAGCAGTAAAAAAGTTTCACCGCCGCGCGAGCGAAATGGAGTTCTTCAGCCACGGCGAGATAGCAGCGCAGGTGTCTAAACTCCATTTAGGCCTCCACACCTGTCGTCGCTCCCTAAGGAAAGCTGAATTTCACTTCCCCAATCTGGTGAAATACGCCGACCCCGTTGCCCGAGTTGTATTATGCCGGTAAGCGCAAACAGACCCGCAAGGAGCTGTTCCTAATCGAGATGGAACAGGTCGTGCCTTGGAAAGGCCTGATCGCCCTGATCGAGCCGCACTATCCCAAGGGCGAAGGCGGTCGTCCGGTCTACCCGTTGATGGTCATGCTGCGGGTTCATCTGCTGCAAAACTGGTTTGGTTACAGCGATCCGGCAATGGAAGAAGCGCTGTACGAAACAACGATCTTGCGCCAGTTCGCAGGTTTGAGCCTGGATCGCATCCCTGATGAAACGACCATCCTCAATTTCCGACACTTGCTGGAAAGGCACGACCTGGCTGTCGGCATTCTCGGTGTCATCAACGGCTATTTGGGGAGTCGCGGCCTATCGCTGCGCCAGGGCACTATCGTCGATGCCACCTTGATTCATGCGCCGACATCAACCAAGAACAAGAAGCGTGAACGTGACCCGCAGATGCACCAGACCAAGAAAGGCAACCAGTATTACTTCGGTGCCAAGGCGCATATCGGGTCGATGTGGAGTCGGGCTTGGTGCACCACGTCCATGTCACGGCGGCCAATGTTGCGGATGTCACCCAGGTGGACAAGCTGCTGCACGGTCAAGAGAACATGGTGGCGGCTGATGCCGGTTACAGGGGCGTCGAGAAGCGCGAGGAACATGCGGGGCGCCTGGTGATCTGGCAGATCGCGGCTCGGCGCAGCGCGTACGAAAAGCACGACAAGAAAAGCGAGCAGTACAAAGCCTATCGGGCTATCGAGAAAGCCAAAGCGCAGACGCGCTCGAAGGTCGAGCATCCGTTTCGGGTGATCAAGCGTCAATTTGGCTATACGAAGGTGAGGTTTCGTGGTTTGGCGAAGAACACCGTCCAGATGGTGACGCTGTCCGCTCTATCGAATCTGTGGATGGCACGCCGACATTTGTTGAGCCGTGCAGGAGAGGTGCGCCTGTAATGCGGGAATTGACCCCCGCAGGCAGCTTGTGGAGGCCGAAAACAGCAAAAAAGCAGGTGATTTGACCGTTTATGATCAATTCACCTCTTTTAAAATCGGCAATGGCCGAAGTCGACCAAAAACAGCGGCCTAGTTCAGACCTTCCCTAGGCGGTGAGCCACTTCCTGCCCTAGCTTCAAGATGGCACCGACAGGACGGATCATCACGACCAAATCAGTGATCTTTCCTGTTTCATCAAAGCGGACAATGTCGATACCCGTGAACGGTGCATCTCCAACACGTCCTCGAAATTCCAATACATAGCCCTCGTCTCCGGAAAAACGGCGGGCATACTCGAAGTCTTCGAAGATTTCGAACACTAGCTGCAAGGTTCCGACGAATGCATCTTTGCCGCGCAAGGGCTCAAGCTGGCCAGGATTGTGATAAGTCACATCATCTGCGAGCAGATCGGGCAATGCATCCCAGTCGAGTTGGGTGACGATGCGGTGCCATTCATCAAGAGCGCTGAGTGGATCAACAGTGATATTTGTCATAGCTAGTTCCTAACTGCAGTAATTCGGTGTCGCCAGAAGTTGACTATGGAACCGTTAGGTTGGCATTGTCTTTGGCGGGCGAAGCGTAATGATCAGGCGCGATAACGCGCCGCTGGCTGAGAATTGCTGAACCCTTGAGCTAAGGTGCCCCGTGCCTGCTCGAAGTCCTCCCACGCTGACACTTCGGGCACTGGCGGAATTGTCACCAACTCTTTGCGATCAAAGCCCACTAAAGCGGCATCGACCAAGTCATCGACTTCCATGACGTCCGGCACCTTGCTGATGTCGCCACCAGACCGCTCATATATCTCCGTGCGGGTCGCCGCAGGCAGGACTGCCTGGATATAAACACCTTGTGGATTGACCTCAACCGCCAGGCTCTGAGAGAACGTAAGCATGTACGACTTGGTTGCGGCATAGATGCCTTGTGAGTATTCGGGCAAAAGCGCTAATACAGAGGCCACGTTGATGATGGAGCCACTGCCACGCTTTATCATCCCGCCCACCGCCGCTGCCGCGAGCACTGTGGGGGCCTCCACGTTCAGTTTCAGCAACTTCTGCATGTCTGCCACAGGGGCCTGCACGAAGCCGTTTGCTAGCCCCGCGCCGGCGTTGTTGACGAGGATGTCGATAGCAGGTTGAGCCCGCAGCCGCTGCGCGACCGCATCGAGTTGAGCTGCCTCGGTCAGATCGGCCGTGAGCACCTCAATCGTCACGCCATGTGCCTTGCGCAACTCTTCGGCCAGTACATCAAGGCGGTCGGTGGCCCGGGCGACGAGTACAAGATCGTGGCCGCGGGCCGCGAAGCGGCGTGCATAAACGGCACCGATGCCACTGGAGGCACCAGTAATGAGAGTGGTTGTCATATCTTATCCCTATTGGTTTCAGCCGTTTGATGACACGTCTGGGAGACGAAATGCATCAATGGCAGAGAAATTCTACGACTAAGAAAGATGCCTTTAAGCGCGTGCTTTCAAACTGGCCATGGTGAAGTGCTCGTAGTGACCAATTCCGTTTTTCACAATGGGATCTTGTGATGTAAAGGAGGCAATGTCTTGGTCGTCGGCAATCTGGTAGAGCGAGACGCCATAGCCGTCGCCATCGTCAATAACTGGCCCGTGGGCCACTATCAAGCCCTGATCGAGAAGCCCGTTCATGTAGGCGCCATGTTGTTCCATCAATGCTTTTTCATCGACAGACATAGTGCCTAGAAAGTTGGGTCGCGGAGGGACAAATTTGCACAGGTAGTATTTCATGATGGCTCCTTATCTAAATCGCGTATTCGATCGTTGTGGCACTTAAACAGTCTTCACGCTTTTGAGGATGGAGCCCTCAAATATCTTGGGCGCATAATTCTGTAAGAAGAGGATCATCCCAGTCATCTTTCCAACCGGATTACTGAATTTTGGCTTCTTGGTCGCGATGAGCTTAGTGATAGTGTTAACTACCGCATCAGGTGCCTCGGCCCCATCAATACCTTTTTGCGTAGCAGCGTTAGCTTGCTTGCGGTAGGCGTCATAATCAGCAATACGGCCGTTTGATTGTGATACGGCGTTGTGAGCCAGATTGGTCTTGAACCACACGGGCTCAACCATGCTGACCTGAATGTTGAACTGATCCAGCTCAAAGCGCAGAGACTTGAAGTAACCCTGGACTGCGTGCTTGGACGCTGTGTAGTACGAGAGATTTGGCGGGCCAATTAGCCCCACGATTGAACTGACAGTAATGATCTGGCCACGCTTCTGCGCGCGCAGTCGTGGCAGCAAGGCATTCGTTACCTTGACCGTACCCCAGAAATTAGTTTCAAACTGCTGCCTTCCCAGCTCGACGGGCGTTTCTTCTGCCAGCCCCGTCACCATGTAGCCAGCATTGTTTACCAATACATCCAATTGCTTGATGTTGCGGAACAGCTCATCAGCGAAGGCGCTGATAGATTTGTCGTCGCTGATGTCCAGGCGAAGCAGTTTGAAAGGAACTTTGCCAGCGTACTTTTCAGGTTCGCGGCTGGTACCGATGACATCAAAGCCTTGCTTGTGAAGGCTGTTGGCCAGCAACAGGCCGAAGCCTGAGGACGCACCAGTGATCAAAACTGTTTTTTTCATTTGTAAGCTTTCCTAAGAATGGATCTAGATAGATTTCTGAGCGCTATGCGATCAAGCCAAGTCGTAGAGTCGAGCACGCTTTGGTTGCTGATTGGTTCGGAATGGCTCGAGACTCACCATGCAGCATTCCTTTCGAGCGATCTCATACTGGACGGCACGGTGATCACACGTTAGTATCGTTTGAGTACTCAGTCAATACTAAAACGATATGAACTCAAAAGAATCTTCTCAAAGCACGTGCCCGATTGCTCGCAGCTTGGCATTCCTTGGTGATGCCTGGACTATGCTGATTCTCAGGGATGCGAATTCTGGCTTGACGCGCTTCGATCAGTTCCGCAAGAGCCTGGGGATAGCTCCCACCATGCTGACTAAGCGGCTAGCGACCCTCACAGAGGAGAACCTGCTTGAAAAACGTCAGTATTCAGAGCGTCCTCCAAGGGAGGAATACGTCCTAACTCAAGCCGGACGCGACTACTTGCCCGTCCTCTTCATGATTGCTGCTTGGGGCCGGAAGCACCGCGGCGAAGGCAAGTTGATGCGATTCCTAGATGCTGAAACCGGTAAAGATCTCAAGCCCGTTGCGATTGATGCGGAGACCGGTGCTGAAATCGGGACTCGCGAAATTCGTATGGTAATGCCCGAATGAAGCCAGCCCGGCTGGCTTCCTCGCCTGTTGATAACCCAGCTCGTGGAGTTGTTGCGCTACTGGCAGCTCTTGCCGCGATAGGTGCATTGTCAACTAACATCATCCTGCCGTCGTTTCCTGCGATTGCTGCAGGCTTGGGGGCATCAGACACGCAACTCAGCCTGACACTCAGCGTCTTCTTTATTGTCTTTGCGGCTGGGCAACTTGTTGTGGGGCCGATTTCGGATCGCTTCGGGCGTCGAAAGCTGGTGATCGGTGGTCTGCTGATCTTCGCCGCCGGTGGTGTTGTGTGCGCCCAGGCGGCCGTTCCTGCCGATTTGATTATTGGACGAGGCATACAGGCCGCTGGCGTATGCGCGGCTGCCGTACTTGCACGCGCAATCGCCAGAGATCTTTACGAGGGAGAAACGCTGGCACGGGTTCTCGCCATGGTCATTGTTGCGATGGCCGCTGCTCCTGGGTTCTCCCCTCTGCTGGGCGGCATGACTGAACGGATTATTGGCTGGCGTATGACCTTTCTGGCCGTGAGCGCTTGCGGTGTCGTGCTTGCGATCTGGTATGCCTTCCGACTTCGGGAGACGTATGTGGCGTCGCAACGTGTGTCTCTGGCCGTTCGTCCAATTCTCAGAACCTATTGCAGCCTTCTGATTGATCCACGCTTCCTACGCCCAGTCGTGGCTGTTATGTGTCTCACAGGCGGGCTATATGGCTTCTTCGCTGCTGCCCCGTCGGTACTGATGGGTGCCATAAAATTGAGCGCGTTGGAGATGGGGCTTTTTTTTGCAGCCACCGTGCCGGTGGTTTTTGCTACAGGTCTTGCCGCCCCATGGCTTTCGCATCGGTGGGGCGCACCTCGAATTATCCAAGTTGGAATCGTGTTTGCGTTGGTTGGAGGAGGCATGATCTGGTTGGCTTCCGTGCAATATCCATCAAGCCTCGCTGCATTCACATTCGGGCTTTGTGTCTTCCTCATGGGGATGGGCGTTGCCAATCCACTCAGTACTGCATTGGCGCTTTCGCCATTTGGTGCGCACGCAGGTGCAGCCTCCGCCATGCTGGGATTCATGCAGATGTCAGGCGCAGCACTTGGCGCTATGTTGGTCAATGCGATGGGCGGCGCTTCTCACATGGCCGCTGTCGGACTTTTGATCGCGGGTTTTCAAATGTTTGCTTGGGTCGTTTTCTGGGATAAATCCAGGACAGCCACTCGCCCTGAATAAAAGAACAGAAGCCGGTCTTGGTCGAGTGCGTTTTGGCCTTGCTCAGTTCAGGTCACAGAGGTGTTTTGGCTGTGCGGATGGGCGTGAACCTGTTCGGTTGCTGAACCTATATGTGATTCATTGTTTGTTGCAATCGTTTGCTTGAACTTTTTGCTTTATGCCAAGTCATGCCCCTGTCCGCGTGCGTTCCTTCGCTGCGCCGGACATTCTTGCGGCCTGCGCTCTCGCGGTGGTTACGCGGTGCTCAGGCGTCTTCGCGACGGTGAGAGGCCATGATCGAGATAAGCAACCTGACCAAGCGTTTTGCGCAGCACACGGCAGTCGATGATCTGTCGTTCAGTGTCCAGCCTGGGGAAGTGCTGGGCTTTCTTGGCCCCAACGGGGCCGGTAAATCCACCACCATGAAGATGCTCACGGGGTTTCTCGCGCCGACCTCCGGTACGGCGAGCATTCTCGGTTGCGATATCCAGACGCAGACCCTCAAGGCTCAGCGGCAGATTGGTTATCTGCCCGAAGGCGCGCCGTGCTACGGCGACATGACGGTGCGCGGGTTCCTCGCATTCATCGCCGAGGTGCGCGGCTTTCGTGGCGCCGAAAAGACCTTGCGGGTGCAGAGCGCAGTCGAGCAAGTGGAGCTGGAAACGGTGCTGGAGCAGAGCATCGAGACGCTGTCAAAAGGCTTCAAGCGTCGCGTCGGTCTGGCCCAGGCGATCTTGCATGATCCGCGTGTGCTGATTCTCGACGAGCCCACCGATGGCCTCGACCCCAACCAGAAGCATCAGGTGCGCCAGCTTATCCAGGGCCTGGCGCGCGACAAGATCGTGATTATTTCCACCCATATCCTCGAAGAGGTCACGGCCTTGTGCTCCCGTGCGGTGATCATCGCCCAGGGCCGTTTGCTGGCCGATGGCACGCCGCTGGAACTGGAGAGCCGCTCGCGCTACCACCAGGCGGTGACGCTGGTGGCCGATGAGGCGCTGGATCATGCCGCCTTGGCGGCGCTGCCGGGTGTTGCGGGTGTCGAGGAGAACGCCCGTGAGCACAGCCTGAGCGTGCTGGCGCAGCCGGGTGAGGTGATCTTCCCGCAGGTCAATGCGTTGATTGCCGAACGCGGCTGGAAGGTGCGTGAACTCAATGTGGAACGCGGCCGCCTCGATGAAGTGTTCCGCACGCTGACCCGGGGAGAGCAGTGATGACCCAGTTGCCCGTGATCTTTAAGCGCGAGCTGGCGAGCTATTTCGCTACGCCGCTGGCCTATGTGTTCATCGTTATCTTTCTGGTGTTGTCCGCGGTGTTCACCTTCTACCTGGGCGGTTTCTTCGAGGGTGGCCAGGCCAATCTGTCGGCCTTCTTCAACTTCCATCCCTGGCTGTACCTGTTCCTGGTGCCGGCCATCGCCATGCGCTTGTGGGCGGAGGAGCGCAAGTCCGGCTCCATCGAGCTGCTGATGACCCTGCCGATCACCCGTTTTGAAGCGGTCACCGGCAAGTTCCTGGCGGCCTGGGTATTCGCTGGCATTGCGCTGCTGCTGACCTTCCCCATGGTCATCACCGTCAACTACCTGGGTGAGCCGGACAACGGCGCCATCGTCACCGGTTACATCGGCAGTTGGCTGCTGGCCGGCGCGTACCTGGCCATCGGCTCGTGCATGTCGGCGCTGAGCAAGAATCAGGTGATCGCCTTCATCCTCGCGGTCAGTGCCTGCTTCCTGTTCATCGTCAGTGGTTTTCCCATGGTGCTCGACGCCTTTGCCTGGGCGCCGCAGTGGCTGGTGGACGCCGTCGCCTCGCTGAGCTTTCTGGTGCGCTTCGATGCCATCAGCAAGGGCGTGATCGATGCGCGCGACCTGCTGTATTTCCTCTCGCTGATCGCCGCCTGGCTGACCGCCACCGCCGTAGTCATCGACCTGAAGAAAGCTGACTGAAGGAATGCGCCCATGAAAAAGCTGATCTATTCCGGCGCCGGGCTGCTGCTGATCGCGGTCGCCTTCATCGCCTTCAACCTGCTGACCGGTATCGGTCTGGGCGGTGCGCGCCTGGATCTGACCGAGCAGAAGCTCTACACCATCTCTGACGGCACCCGGCAGATCCTCAGTGAGCTGGATGAGCCGATCAACCTGTACTTCTTCTACTCGGACAAGATAGCCAAGGACTTGCCGGCGCTGCGCACCTACGCGCAGCGTGTGGAGGAGATGCTCAAGGCCTACCAGGCTCAGTCCAATGGCAAGATCCACCTGCACATCATCGACCCCGAGCCGTTCTCCGAGGACGAGGACAAGGCGGCGCAGTACGGCCTGCAGGCCATTCCGCTGCAGCAAGGCGGTGATTCGATCTACTTCGGCCTGGCTGGCACCAATGGTCTGGACGACACCCAGGTGATCCCGTTCTTCGCCCTGGATCAGGAGGAGCACCTCGAATACGAGCTGAGCCGTCTGGTGCAGACGCTGTCCAAGCCGCAACTGCCGGTGGTTGGGGTGCTCTCCGGGCTGCCGATGACCGGCGGCTTCGACATGATGACGCAGCAGCCGACGCCGCCGTGGATGGTGCTGGAGCAGGTGCGCCAGTTGTTCCAGATCGAGAACCTCAAGCCTGACGTCGATCAGATTCCTGACAAGGTCTCGGTGCTGTGGCTGGTGCACCCGAAAAACCTGCCACAGCAGACGCTCTATGCCATCGATCAGTTCGTCCTGCGTGGCGGCAAGCTGATGGTGTTCGTCGACCCCTATGCCGAAGCCGATACGGGCGGTATGCCGGGCGAGATGGCGGTGGACAAGTCGTCCGATCTCGAGCCGCTGTTCAAGGCCTGGGGCCTGCGCATGGTGCCGGACAAGGTGCTGGGTGATGGCTCCTACGCCATGTCGGTCAACCGTGGTCAGGGCCAGCGCCCGGTGCGCCACGCGGCCTGGTTGAACCTGCCGCGCAAGGCGCTGGATCAGAACGACATCGCCACCGCCGGGCTGGAGAACATCACCGTCGCTACCGCTGGCATCCTCGAACCTGTGGAAGGGGCGAAGACGCATTTCACCCCGCTGATCCAGAGCTCCGAATACGCCATGCCCTTCGACGCCAAGCGTTTTGCCATGCTCAGCAACCCGGAAGAGCTGATCCGCGAACTGGAGCCGACCGGCGAGCGCTATGCCATCGCCGCGCGTATCGATGGGCCGGCCAAGAGCGCCTTCCCCGATGGCATCGAGGGGCACAAGGACGGGCTCAAGCAGGCGGACAACATCAATGTCATCGCCGTGGCGGACACCGACATCCTCAGCGACCGCATGTGGGTGCAGGTGCAGGACTTCTTCGGCCAGCGCATGCCGCAACCCTGGGCCGATAACGGCAGCTTCACCGTCAACGCGCTGGATAACCTGACCGGCTCCGACGCGCTGATCAGCGTGCGTTCGCGCGGTCGCTTCAGCCGTCCGTTCACCGTGGTGGACGAGTTGCAGCGCGCCGCCGAGCAGCGTTTCCGCGACAAGGAGCAGGCCCTGCAGGCACGCCTGAGTGAGACCGAGCAGCAACTAGCCGCGTTGCAGCATAGCGATGATCCGAACAAGGCCCTGGAACTGACGCCAGAGCAGCAGAAGACGCTGCAGCGTTTCATCCAGCAGAAGCTGGAAATCCGCAAGGAGCTGCGCGACGTGCAATACCAGCTCAACGCCAATATCGAGGCGCTGGGGCGAACGCTGAAGATCATCAACATTGCCCTGGTGCCGGCGTTGCTGACGTTCGGCGTGCTGGCGCTGTGGGTGTGGCGCCGCCGCAGTCGCGCGTGAGGCCAGTAGCCATGAGAGGGGCTGAGGGCTGCACCTGTGGGAGGCGCTTGAGCGGTGACAGTCGCGGCTAAAGCCCCTCCCACGAACCGAGCGTAGGGTGAATGTCGCTTTGTACATCCACCGCAACGGTGGATCGGTGAAACGTGATCCACCCTACGCCGCTACCGAATCATCAACAGTGAGACGAGTATGGGACGCAAAGGTCTGATCGCATTGATCGTCATTGTGCTGCTCTGCGTGGCGGGCTACCTGGCCGTGCAGCGCAGTCAGCAGCAGAGCACCGCGCAGGTCGAGCAGGCGCCGTGGCTGGCCGCCGAGCAGGGCTACCTGGGCAGTTTGCAGGCGCTGGAAATCGAGTCGCCCGGCCAACCGTCGGTGCGTATCGAGCGCCATGGTGAAACCTGGGTGGTGCCGGCCAAGGCTGATTATCCGGCGGCGCCACAGACGCTGGCCGACCTGCTGCGCAGCTTGCGTGAGGCGCGCATCGTCGAGGCCAAGACCGCCAACCCGCAGTGGCACGCACGCCTGGGCCTGGCTGAGCAGGGCGAGGCTGACGAGCAGGCGCAGCGTCTGACGCTGAAGTTCGACGGCCACCCGGATCTGCAACTGCGCCTGGGCAAGCTGTCGCAGCAGGGCGGCGGGCAACTGGTGCGGCGTGCTGGGGAGGATCAGGTCTGGCTGATTGATCAGCAACTGCAACTGCCGGCTGCGGAGCTGGATTGGCTGGATCGGCGCATGACCGATATTCCCTTCCTCGATATTGCCCGCCTCGAACTGCGCCATGCCGATGGCCAGACGCTTACCCTGACGCGCGCCGATGCCAAGCAGTACAACCTGGCCGTCGAGGAGCTGCGCAAGGAGCAGAAGCTCAGCTTCGAGGGCGCCGCCAATGGTGTGGCCACGCTGTTCTCCAACCTGCAGTTCGCCGACGCCGCGCCGCTGGCGCAGATCGGCTTCAAGCAGGCGCCGGTGCTGCAACTGAGCCTCAGTGGTTTTACCGGGCAGAAGCTCGAAGGCGCGTTGTACAAGCAAGGCGAGCAATACTGGCTGGTGCTCGGCAAGCGTGAGGGTTTCAAGGATGGCGAGGTGAGTGCCCGTGAGGACTGGGCTTATCGCCTGGAGTCGCAGCAGGTGCAGCGGCTGATGAAGAAGGTACGTGATTTATTGGCGAAAGACACGTGATTGTCGCCGAAAGCCGGTGATATCAAGGCTTATGGCTTCAGCCTAAAAAAGCACTTTGCAGTCGTAGAGCATGCTTTATACTCGGCCCTGCGGTGCCGTCGGAGCAGCGTTCAAGGCGCGCCGCCAAAGCGTATACGCAACAATAAAAACATCGCGAGTGTGGAGACGTGGCTAATGGCAGAGCGTGAGAGCGGAACCGTCAAATGGTTCAATGATTCCAAGGGCTATGGGTTTATTCAGCGCGAAAGCGGCCCAGATGTGTTCGTACACTTTCGCGCCATTCGCGGTGACGGTCACCGCACCCTGATCGAGGGACAGAAGGTCGAGTTCGGTGTAACCCAGGGCCAGAAAGGCCTGCAGGCCGAAGACGTCACTACGCTCTGAGCCCAGCTCACACAACAAGGCCCGTCACCGACGGGCCTTGTCGTTTCTGTCGCCTAGGCCGTAGGGCGGGGGCAACCCGCCAGAAAGCACGGAGCCTCATAGGTGTGGCTCTGTACTATTCGGGAAGCCCTGTACCCGTTCCCGGATTGCATCCAGGCTACCCCCTGGATACGCGTAGGGCGGGTGCAACCCGCCAGAAAGCTCACGGCCTCATGGTTGTCGCTCGTGCGCAATCTGGGAGGTCCTGCGCCGGTTCCCGGATTGCATCCGGGCTACCCCCTGGATACGCCGTAGGGCGGGTGCAACCCGCCAGGAAAGCCCGCGCTAACAGCCTTGGAGGCAACCCCGCGCAGTCGCTCTCGCGGCGGGGCGCCGCTTCCACAGGTTTGGCGCTTGCGCGAAGCAGCCGCGTTTATTCGGTGCGCCAGACGATCTCGCTTTCGCCATCGGCATCGACCTTGATCCAGCGGTCGGCTTCTTCGTCGCTCTCGTCTTCCACCCAGGTGCCCGGTGCGCAGCGAATCTGCACACCCAGCGCGGCGTGGGCGGCGCGGGCGCAGGCCAGATCGTCGGCCCAGGGGGTGGCGTCGCTTTCCAGATAGAGACTGTGCCATTTGCCCACGGCTTTCGGCAGCCAAGTCACCGGCACGTCACCGGCTTTGCATTTGAAAGTCTGACCTTTCTGCTGCCAGTCGCTGCAACTGCCGAGAGCGGCGCTCAGCCACTGAGCCACGGCGTCGCGCTCGGCGTCTTTCAGGTAGATCTCGATGTCGGGTTGGCGCATTAGGTTCATTCCTGAGTGTTGACGATCCAATCGTAGCGGATCGAAACGGTGACATCGAAGGGCGCGGCGATGACGGCTTCGCGGCGTTCGGCGCTGGCGCGCCAGCCGTGTGGGGTCATGGCCAGCAGGTCGGCGCGGGCCTGGGCGTCGGCCAGGTGCAGGCTGAACTCCAGGGTTTCGCTGTGCGCCAGGTGCATGCCCGGCGGGATCAGCGCCAGGTGCTTTTCATCGTCGTAGTCGCGTACTTCGTCGTAGAGCTTCTGCCGCAGTTGCATCAGGTGGCCGCGCGTTGGCCCCATGCGCAGCAGGCCACCACCTGGGGCGAGCAGACGCTTGGCCTCGCTCCAGTCCAGCGGGCTGAACACGCTGGCCAGCAGGTTGCAACTGGCGTCTGCCAAGGGCACACGGGCCATGCTTGCCACCAGCCAGTTCAACTGTGGGTCACGCTTGCATGCGCGTTTGACCGCCTCGCGGGAGATATCCAGGGCGTAGCCTTCAGCTTGCGGCAGGCTGCGGCCGATCTGCTCGGTGTAATAACCCTCGCCGCAGCCGATATCCAGCCAGCGAGCTGGTGTGCGCTCAGTGGCCAGTTCAGCCAGGCGCTTGGCCAGCGGCGCGTAGTGGCCGCCGTCGAGAAAGCGCCGACGCGCCTCGACCATGGCCTGATTGTCGCCGGGGTCGCGGCTGTTCTTGTGCTGCACCGGCAGCAGGTTGTAGTAACCCTGCCGGGCGCGATCGAAGCTGTGCCGGTTGGCGCAGGCCAGTGCGTTGCCGCTGAGTTCCAGCGGGGTCTGGCAGATGGGGCAGATCAGGCTCATGCCAGTAACTTCACCATCGTTTGATAGTAAACCTCGGTGAGCAGGTCGAGGTCGCTGGCCAGCACGCGTTCGTTGATCTGGTGGATGGTGGCGTTGACCGGGCCGAGCTCGACCACCTGGGTACCCAGGGTGGCGATAAAGCGACCGTCCGAGGTGCCGCCGCTGGTCGATGGCGTGGTCTCGCGACCGGTGACGTGCTTGATACTGGCGGCCACGGCGTCGAGCAGATCGCCCGGCTGGGTGAGGAAGGGCAGACCGGACAGCGCCCACTCCAGGTGATAGTCCAGGCCGTGTTTGTCGAGGATGGCGGTGACGCGCTGCTGCAGGCCCTCGACGGTGGATTCGGTGGAGAAGCGGAAGTTGAACACCGCCTTCAGCTCGCCGGGGATGACGTTGGTGGCGCCGGTGCCGGAATTGAGGTTGGACACCTGGAAGCTGGTCGGCGGGAAGTAGTCGTTGCCGTGATCCCAGTGCTCGGCGGCCAGCTCGGCCAGTGCCGGGGCGACCAGATGAATCGGGTTCTTGGCCAGGTGCGGGTAGGCCACGTGGCCTTGTTTACCGTAGACGGTGAGGGTGCAGCCGAGCGAACCACGGCGGCCGTTTTTGACCACGTCACCGAGCAGGGCGGTGCTTGACGGCTCGCCGACGATGCACCAGTCCAGACGTTCGCCACGTTCACGCAGGCGCTCGACCACGGCTTTGGTGCCGTGCTGCGCCGGGCCTTCTTCGTCGCTGGTGATCAGGAAGCTGATCGCGCCCTTGTGCTGCGGGTATTCGGCGACGAAGCGCTCCACCGCGATGATCATGCTCGCCAGGCTACCTTTCATGTCCGCTGCGCCACGGCCACAGAGCATGCCGTCTTCATCCACGCGTACGTCGAACGGTTGATACTGCCAGGCGTCCAGCGGGCCGGTGGGCACCACGTCGGTATGCCCGGCGAAGCACAGCACCGGGCCTTCGCCGCCGCGTTTGGCCCAGAAGTTCTCCACGTCTTCGATACGCATGTGCTCGACCTCGAAGCCGCAGGCGGCCAGGCGGCGCATCATCAACTCCTGGCAACCTTCGTCGACCGGGGTAACGGACGGGCGGCGGATCAGGTCGAAAGCGAGTTCCAGGGTTGGGGTCAGGGGGGCGGTCATGGCGGCTCCGGTACAGCGGCTGGCGTGAAAGCCGAGCATGTTAACAAAACTCCCCAGCCTCCGGCTGTCTGCCGGGCTTGGGTGGTCGTGCTGCTCTCCCTATAATGCGCGCCTTCACTAGGGGGTGAGATGAACACAGACGAGCAGCGGTTCGGCGGCATTGCCCGACTTTACGGCCATGAAGGCTATCAGCGCCTGGCTGCCGCGCATGTGGCAGTGGTCGGTATCGGCGGTGTCGGCTCCTGGGTGGCCGAGGCGCTGGCGCGTTCCGGCGTCGGCGAGATTTCCCTGTTCGACCTCGATGACGTTTGCATCACCAACACCAACCGGCAGATTCAGGCGCTCGATGGTGCTGTGGGCAAGGCCAAGGTGGACGTGATGGCCGAACGTATCCGCGCCATCAATCCCAACTGCGTGGTGCATGCGGTGGCCGATTTCGTCACCCGCGAGACCATGGCCGAGTACATTACCGAACAGCTCGACGGGGTGATCGACTGCATCGACAGCGTGCCGGCCAAGGCGGCGCTGATCGCCTGGTGCAAACGGCGCAAGATCCAGATTGTCACCACCGGCGGTGCGGGCGGGCAGATTGACCCGACCCAGGTGCAGGTCGCCGACCTGAACAAGACCTTCAACGACCCGCTGGCGGCCAAGGTGCGCTCGTTGCTGCGCCGCGACTACGGTTTTTCCCGCACGCCGGGGCGCAACTACAGCGTGCCGTGCGTGTTTTCCACCGAACAATTGCGTTACCCCAAGCCCGACGGCAGCGTGTGCCAGGCCAAGGGCTTTGTCGGTGAGGGTGTCCGTCTCGATTGTGCCGGTGGCTTTGGTGCGGTGATGATGGTCACCGCCACCTTTGCCATGGCCGCGACCGCCAAGCTGGTGGACAAGCTGGTTGCAGGCGCGCGCCGACCATCCGAGCGCCCGCGCGGTGGGCAACATCAGGTACTTTGAAGCGGCGAGTGTAGGAGAGCAGAGATGCTAAATAACGATGTACTGCGCAGTCTGCGTTATCTGCTCAAGGTCAGTGACAGCAAGCTCGAAGATTTCTGCCGTCTGGCGGATTACCCGGTTGAGCCGGGGCTGATTTCGGCCTGCCTGCTGCATGAAGACGAGCCCGACTATCGCTCCTGCAGCGATGTGCTGCTCGCTCATGTGCTTGAAGGGCTGGTGTTTCACAAACGTGGCAAGGATGAGAGTCGCGCGCCCTTGCCAGTGGCCAAGCGCCTGACCAACAACATCGTGCTGAAGAAGCTGCGTGTGGCCTTCGAGCTGCGCGACGACGATATTCAGGCGATCCTGCAGTCGGTGGATCTGCCGATGACCAAGGCCGAGCTTGGTGCGCTGTTTCGCGCGCCGGAGCACAAGCATTACCGCGAGTGCGGCGATCAGATTCTGCGCAATTTTCTGCGTGGATTGACGCTACGTGAGCGTGGCCCGGTCTGAGGTCAGGCCAGTCGTAGCGCGGATGCAGTCCGGGGCGCGTTTAACGCGTCAATGCCGCCATACGTTGCAATACGGCATTGAGGCCGTTGCTGCGCGAGGGGGAAAGCTGGCGCTGCAGGCCAAGCTGAGCAAACCATTGGGGCAGGTCGAGTGCGAGCAACTGGTCGCCATTGAGACCATCCACTCTGGCCAGCAGCACCGCCAGCAAGCCGCGCAGCAGGCGGGCATCGCTGCTGGCGCGAAAATGCCAGTGACCAGCGCGTTGTTCGGCGACCAGCCAGACCAGGCTTTCGCAGCCATGCACGCGGTTGGCTTCACAGCGTTCGGCATCGCTCAGGGGCTGCAAGCGCTCGCCCCACTGCATCAAGAGGCGCGCGCGTTGTTCCCAGCCGGGGCAGGTGGTGAAGGCTTCCAGTGCCTCTTGAGCGGCGACTGACAGGCTCATGGCGAGAGGCTTCCGTAGCCTGTGGGAGCGACTTCAGCCGCGAAGGTCAGGGCGCCGATATTCGCGGCTGAAGCCGCTTTCACGCAAAGCCGTTGGCCGTGTTTCATCGCAGCAGCTCCAGGGCGTTATCCAGTGCGGTGAAGAAGCGCTGCAGGTCGCTGCCGTCGTTGTACAGGCCGAGCGAGACGCGGATGGCGCCGCCGAGGCCGAGGTGTTTCATCAGCGGCATGGCGCAGTGATGCCCGGCGCGCACGGCGATGCCCTGTTCGCTGAGCAGGTGGGCCAGGTCGGCGTTGTGTACGCCGTCGACATGAAAACAGGCCAGCGCCAGTTGCGGCTCGCCGAGCAGGCGTATGCCTGCTCGGGCCTGCAAGCCCCTCAGCAGCTCGGCATGCAAGGCGCCTTCATGGGCGGCCACGGCGGCGTGATCCAGCTCGCTTAGCCAGGCGAGCGCAGCGCCTAGGGCAATCACCGCACCAACGGCGGGTGTGCCGGCTTCCAGGCCCAGTGGGGCGGGGCGGAAGCGGGCTTCGTGATAGTCGGCGTCGAGCACCATTTCACCGCCAAACTGCCAAGGCTGCAGGTGCGCCAGTGCTTCGCCACGGCCGTAAAGCAAACCTACGCCGTCCGGGCCGTAGAGTTTGTGTGCGGAGCACACGTAGAAGTCGCAGCCCAGTGCCTGTACGTCCGGCTTGGCATGTACGGCGCCTTGCGCACCATCGATGACGGTCAGTGCACCGTGCGCCTTGGCCATTGCCAACAGTGCCGCGACTGGCTGCCAGCGCCCCAGCACGTTGGACAACTGGGTGATTGCCAGCAGCGCCGTGTGCGGGCCGATCAGCCGCATGGCGGCATGCAGGTCGACGTCGCCTGACTGATCCAGCGGCAGGATTACCAGCTCCAGGCCGCGGCGCTTGGCCAATTGCTGCCAGGGCAGCAGGTTGGCGTGGTGCTCGGCGGCACTGATGACGATTTGCCCGCCGACTGGCAGCAGATGCTCCAGACCATAGGCAAGCAGGTTGAGTGATTCGGTGCTGCCGCGAGTGAAGATAATCTCGTCGGTGCTCAGTGCATTGAGCCATTGCGCCGCCTTGCTGCGCGTGACTTCAAACGCACGGGTCGCGCGCTCGCCCGGCAGGTGCTGGGCGCGGTGCACATTGGCGGCGCCGCTGGCGTAGTAGCCGAGCAGGGCATCGAGCAGCGCCTGCGGCTTTTGTGCGGTCGCGGCGCTGTCGAGGTAGGTCTGGCCTTCGGCTTCGAGGGCGAGAACGCCGGGGAAGTCGGCACGCCAGGGGGATTTCAGAGCCATGAGTTTCAAGCCGCAAGCTGCAAGTTGAAGCCGCAGCACTTGCGGCTTGTCGCTTGCAGCTTGGCGCTGCCTCTTAGTTGTGGGCGTGCAGGGCTTCGTTCAGCTCAATCGCCGACTTGTGAGTCTTGCACTCCACGGCGCCGGTCAGCGAGTTACGACGGAATAGCAGATCCGGCTGGCCAGCCAGTTCACGAGCCTTGACCACCTTGACCAGGGCATTGCCCTCGTCGAGCAGGTTTACTTTGGTGCCAGCGGTGATGTACAGACCCGCTTCGACAGTGTTGCGGTCGCCCAGCGGAATGCCAATACCGGCGTTGGCGCCGATCAGGCAGCCTTCACCCACGCTGATGACGATATTGCCGCCACCGGACAGGGTGCCCATGGTCGAGCAGCCGCCGCCCAGGTCCGAACCTTTGCCGACGAAGACGCCAGCGGAGACGCGGCCTTCGATCATGCCAGGGCCTTCGGTGCCAGCGTTGAAGTTGGCGAAGCCTTCGTGCATGACGGTGGTGCCTTCACCGATGTAGGCGCCCAGACGCACGCGCGCGCTGTCGGCGATACGCACGCCAGTCGGCACCACGTAGTCGGTCATTTTCGGGAACTTGTCCACGGAGAACACTTCCAGCAGCTCGCCTTTGAGGCGCGCTTCCAGTTGGTGTTCGGCCAGTTCGGCGAGGTCGATCGCGCCCTGGCTGGTCCAGGCCACGTTAGGCAGCAGCGGGAAGATACCGGCCAGGTTCAGGCCATGTGGCTTAACCAGACGGTGCGACAGCAGGTGCAGCTTGAGATAGGCCTCGGGGGTGCTGGTCAGCGCGCTGTCTTCGGCGAGGAAGGTGGCCACCAGCGGGTTGCTGCTTTCGGCCAGGCGGGTCATCAGTGCGGCCTGAGCGGCGTCGATGCTTTTCAGCGCTTCGGCCAGGTCACGAGCCTGGGCGTTGCTGAAGGCGATGGCCTGGTTGCCACCTTGGTAGCCGAGAACTTCGCCAGCCTTGGCAACCAGGTCGGCTGCGGGATTGAGCAGGGGCAGGGCGTAGAAAACTTCCAGCCAGTTGCCTTGGCGATTCTGAGTGCCGACGCCAAAGGCGATGCTGAAGAGAGAGGTGCTCATCGATGGGATTCCTTGCAACAAATTCGAGGGAGGGTCAGGCCAAGGCAGTTTGATAGGCGTCTGGCTTGAAGCCGATCAGGGTACGGTTGCCGATATCCAGCACAGGGCGCTTGATCATCGACGGCTGCGCGAGCATCAATTCGATCGCCTTGGCCTGATCGAGGTCGGCTTTCTGGGCGTCATCGAGCTTGCGGAAGGTCGTGCCCGCGCGGTTGAGAACGGTCTGCCAGCCATGCTCGGCACACCATTTTTCCAGGTTCGCGCGGTCGATTGCCGCGCTTTTGTAGTCATGGAAGGCATAGTCGACACCGTGCTCGTCGAGCCAGGTGCGGGCCTTTTTCATGGTGTCGCAGGCCTTGATGCCATACAGGACGTAACTCATGGGCTTCCTCTGATCAGTGGCGTGCCGGGATGTCAGGAAAAACGGCCGACCATTATGCCATGGCTCGCGATGAGCGTCTTGGCGTGAGGATGACTGTCGATTGCTGCACGCCGGGGGCTAGAATAGCGCTCTAGCTCGCCCCTGCGATGGTTTCCCCATGCAATTGCTTTACACCATTTTGATCATGCTGCTGGTGGTCAGTGGTACGCGTATCAGCGCTCAGTTCATCCCTCTGCCCCTGCCTTTGCTGCAGATTCTCATTGGTGCCCTGTTGGCAATTCCGGTGCTGGGGCTGCATGTGCGCCTCGACCCGGAATTGTTCCTGCTGCTGTTCATTCCGCCGCTGCTGTTCGTCGACGGTTGGCGCATGCCTAAGGGGCAATTCCGTCAATTGCGCACCCCTATTCTGCTGTTGGCCTTCGCCCTGGTGTTCTTCACCATTCTCGTGGCCGGGCATTTCATTCATTGGCTGCTGCCGCAGGTGCCTTTGGCTGCCTGTTTCGCTCTGGCAGCGGTGCTGTCGCCGACCGATGCCGTGGCCGTTTCGGCGATCACCCACGGGCGCTTGCCCAGTACCTTGAACAATCTGCTGCAGGGCGAGGCGTTGATGAATGATGCCTCCGGTTTGGTGGCATTCAAGTTCGCCGTGGCGGCGACGCTGACCGGCGTGTTCTCGATCACCGATGCCGGTGTGCAGTTCGTTCTGGTGGCATTTGGTGGCCTGGCCATCGGCGTTGCGCTCAGTTATCTGCTGGGCCGTCTGCGCGCCTGGATGATCGCCCGTGGCTGGGAGGATCCAGCCCCGCATGTGTTGTTGCTGCTGTTGTTGCCGTTTGCCGCCTATGTGGCGGCCGAGCATCTGGAGCTATCCGGCATTCTCTCGGCGGTGGCGGCGGGGATGATGCAGAGTCGCCTCGACCTGCTCCCTCGGCAAACCTCCACGCGCCTGCTCAATCGCAGTGTGTGGGCGCTGCTGGAGTTTACCTTCAATGGCTTGATCTTCCTGCTGCTTGGCTTGCAACTGCCGGATATCCTCGCGGCGGCCATCGGCGAGCATGCAGCGCCCTGGCGCTTCGCGTTGCAGGCGCTAGGTATGGTGGTGGCGATCTTCGCCGTACTGATGCTGCTGCGTTTCGTTTGGGTCTATGGTTACTGGCGCGTTTCGGGCGCGCTGCGGCGCCTGCGTGGCGAGCCAACGCGCTTCGCCGGGCAATCGCGTATCGCCCTGAGTGCGGTACTGACCCTAGGCGGCGTGCGCGGTGCGGTGACGCTGGCGGGGGTGATGTCGTTGCCCTTGCTGCTCAACAATGGGCAAGCCTTCCCTGAGCGCGACTTGCTGATCCTGATTGCTGCCGGGGTGATTCTGTTGTCGCTGCTGATAGCCAGCGTCGCCCTGCCGCGCATTTTGCCGCGCTTGCCGCAGGACAATATCGCCTTGCACGAGCGAGAGCTCAATCGCCACCGCGCTGCTGTATTGGAGGCGGCGATTCGCTATCTGGAGTCCGAAGATGAACGTGCTGCCGATGCCGAAGGGGCTATCGCGGCGGTCGAGGTCAAGGCGCGTCTGATGAGCGAATACCGCGACTTGCTGGAGCGCGCGCGTGGTGGCGATGAGACTCACGAACAGCAGCGCGAGACCAATCGTCTGGAGTACCGCCTGCGCTTGCAGGCGCTGCGCACTCAGCGTCTGGAGCTGTACCGCATGCGCCATAACAACGAGCTGGACGACGATCTGCTGGCGGAGATTCTGCGCGATCTGGATATCGCCGAGATGCGCCTGCACAAAAGCTGAAGTGCTCGCGTTCAGGCGTAGGGCGGATTCAGGGCGCAGCGGGGTTAGGGTGGCGGGTTGCGCCCACCCGGTTCAGGCCCCTCCGGCACGCCTGAGCGCTGTGGGAGGGGCTTTAGCCGAGACTCTAGAGGTCTTCAGGCATCGCGAATGAAACGTGCGATGCGCTCGGCCGCTTCGATGCATTCGGCCAGCGGCGCGACCAGGGCCATGCGTACGCGCCCTGCACCCGGATTGACGCCATCGACATCGCGCGACAGGTAGGAGCCCGGCACCACGGTGACATGCTCGGCGGCGAACAGCTCGCGGGTGAACTGCGCGTCGTCGCCCGGTGTGCGGGCCCACAGGTAGAAGCCGCCATCGGGGCGCTGTACGTCCATCACCGGTGCGAGGATCTTCAGCACGGCATCGAACTTCTCGCGGTACAGATCACGGTTGGCGCGTACGTGCGCTTCGTCGTTCCAGGCCGCGACGCTGGCCAGTTGGGTTTGTACCGGCATGGCGCAGCCGTGGTAGGTGCGGTACAGCAAAAAGTGCTTGAGAATCTCGGCATCGCCGGCCACGAAGCCCGAGCGCAGACCCGGCAGGTTGGAGCGCTTGGACAGGCTGTGGAACACCACGCAGCGTTTGAAATCGCTGCGGCCCAGCTCGGCACAGGCGCTGAGCAGGCCGGGCGGCGGGGCGTCTTCGTCGAAATACAGCTCGCTGTAGCACTCGTCGGCAGCGATGACGAAATCGTGCTCATCGGCCAGAGCGATCAGTTTTTTCAGGGTTTCGACCGGGATCAGGGCGCCAGTGGGGTTGCCCGGCGAGCAGAGGAAGAGAATCTGGCAGCGCTGCCAAACCTCAGTCGGTACGGCGTCGAAGTCCGGGTTGAAACCGTGATCTTCAAGGCAGGGCAGGTAGTGCGGCTCGGCGCCGGCGAGAAAGGCCGCGCCTTCGTAGATCTGGTAGAAGGGGTTGGGGCTGACCACCAGGCCTTGAGCGCTGCGCTCGACGACGGCCTGGGTAAAGGCGAACAGCGCCTCGCGCGTGCCGTTGACTGGCAACACGTGGCGCGCCGCGTCGAGCCAGCCTGCAGGCACGCCGAAGCGGCGTTCGCACCAGGCGCTGATGCTCTGGCGCAGCTCGGGCAGGCCTAGGGTGGTTGGATACACCGCTAGCTTGTCGAGGTTGGCAGTCAGGGCCTGGCCGACGAAGTCCGGTGAGTGGTGCTTGGGTTCACCGATCGACAGCGCGATGGGTGAACGGTTGGCGGTTGGCTGCACGCCGGCGAGCAAGGCGCGGAGTTTCTCGAAGGGGTAGGACTGCAACTGGGCGAGGGCGTGGTTCATGGCGATCCGACGTGTCCTTTGTGAGGCGGCGACAAAGGAGGCGACACTAGCACGACAGGCCTTGCGCTGACATGCCCCTCGTCCGTCCGATTTCCGTCCATATCGGTCGCCTTGTCGATACCTGCGAAGCTCAAGACGTGGCGCGCCGCGCCGATAATATGGGGGTAGCCTTCAACAGTGAATCATCACCATGCGTACCCTCAAATTCAGCCATAAGATCATGCTGGCGGCGTCTCTGGTCGTCGTTGCAGCCTTCGCGTCCTTTGCGCTGTACAACGATTACCTGCAGCGCAACTCGATCCGTGACAGTTTGAGCAGTTACCTCGAGGATGTCGGGTTGTTGTCCGCCGGTAACATCCAGCACTGGCTCGATGGGCGCATGCAACTGCTGGATAACTTGGCTGAGGCGGTGCAAGACGACAGTTCGCCCGCGCCTTTGGCCAGGAGTCTGCAACACCGTAGCGTTGCTTCGGCCTTCCTCTATGCGTACTACGGTCAGGCAGATGGCACTTATACCCAGTTTCCGCCAAGCGAGTTACCTGCGGGTTACGATCCGCGCCAGCGGCCTTGGTACAAGAGCGCCATCGGCAGCCGGGGGCCGGGACTGACGGCGCCTTACCTGGCGGCTGATCCGCGTGACGGCCTGTTGATCACCATTACTCGCCCGGTCAGTGTGGGTGGCACCCTCAGTGGTGTGGTCGGTGGCGATCTGAAACTGCAGACCATCGACGACATTCTCAATTCCTTCGATCTGGGCGGGATGGGTTACGCCTTTCTGGTCGACGAGAGGGGCACAGTACTGGTGCACCCGGACAAGAGCTTGGTGCTCAAGTCGCTTGCCGATGCATTTCCTGGGGCGGCTCCGGGCTTAACGTCCGGCCTGCAGGCTGCCACTGCGCTCGATGGTAGTGCGCGAATGGTTACTTTCGTGCCGGTACAGGGCCTGGAAGGGGTGCGCTGGTATGTTGGCTTGTCCGTCGACGAGGGCAAGGCTTTCATGGCGCTGCATGAGTTTCGGGTTTCCGCGTTGATGGTGACGGTCATCGGCGTGGTGGCCATTTTGCTGCTGCTGGGGGCGCTGATTCGCATTCTGCTGCGGCCGTTGCATCTGATGGGGCAGGCCATGAGCGGTATCGCTGATGGTGAAGGGGATCTGACCCAGCGGCTGAAGACCGATTCGACGGATGAGTTCGGTGAGTTGGCCGGTGCCTTCAACCGTTTTGTCGAGCGCATTCATGAGTCGATCCGTGAGGTGGCCTCGGCCACGCGTGAGGTGCATGCGCGGGTCAGTACGGTGGTGCAGGCCTCCAATGCGTCGATGGGCAATTCCAGTGAGCAGGCAGCGCGTACCGACAGTGTGGCGGCGGCAATCAACCAACTGGGTGCTGCTGCTCAGGAGATTGCACGTAACGCTGCTGAGGCCTCGGTGCAGGCCAGCGATGCGCGGCGTGACGCTGAAGCGGGGCAGGGCATGGTCGAGCGCACGCTGGGCTCGATGCGTGAATTGTCGGATAAGATTCAGGCCTCTGGCCGCCATATCGAGCAGCTCAGCGAGAAGAGCAACGATATCGGCCAGATTCTCGATGTGATCAAGGGGATTTCCGAGCAGACCAACCTGCTGGCGCTCAATGCTGCCATCGAGGCGGCTCGTGCCGGCGAGGCTGGACGGGGCTTTGCTGTGGTGGCGGATGAGGTGCGCAATCTGGCTCAGCGTACGCAAAGCTCGGCGCAGGAAATCCAGCAGATGATCGAGCAGTTGCAGAGCGGCGCCCGTGACGCGGTGATGACCATGAGTGAGAGTCGTCGGTTCAGTGATGACAGCGTGCTGATCGGTGGGCAGGCAGGGGAAAACCTGCAGGGTGTAACCCGGCGTATCGGTGAGATCGACGGCATGAACCAGTCCGTGGCTACGGCGACTGAAGAGCAGACCTCGGTGATCGAGAGCCTGAACATGGATATCACCGAGATCAACACGCTGAACCAGGATGGTGTGCGCAACCTGCAGGCCAGCCTCAGCGCGTGTACCGAGCTGGATCAGCAAGCTGCGCGTCTCAAGCAGTTAGTGGAAAGCTTCCGTATCTGAGGTTAGGCATCTCTGGGCTGCAGCGCCTGTCGCTGCAGTCCGCCCGGTTCAGAAGATGAGCCCGCTCGGATTGGTCGGGCTTGGTTCCGAGAGTTTGGCGACGATGGATTCCTGCAGGCGCGCGCAAAATTCCGGGTCGGACAGCGGCTGGCCGTTTGCGTCTGTGACGAAAAACACGTCCTCGACCCGCTCGCCGAGCGTGGCGATCTTGGCATTCTGCAGCGACAGATCGTATTCAAGGAAGATTCGCCCGATACGTGCCAGCAGGCCGGGGCGATCCGGCGCGGTCAGCTCCAGTACGGTCACCGGGCGCTGTGCGTCGTTGTGAATGGTCACTTGTGGCGCGAAGGCGAAATGCTTGAGCTGACGCGGCACTCGGCGCTGAATGATGGTTGGGTAATCATCAGGGTTGCGCAGGGCAGTGATCAGGCCTTCGCGAATCTGCTGGATGCGCGCCGGGTTGTTGCCGATCGAGCTGCCATCGGCATCGAGCACGATGTAGGTGTCGAGGGTGAACTGGCTGGTCGAGGTGATGATCCGCGCATCGTGAATGTTCAGGTTGAGCTGGCTCATCGCGGCCACCGTCACCGCGAAGAAGTCGTGTTGGTCCGGTGCGTAGATGAATATTTGCGTGCCACCCTCGAATTCACGCTGGGTGGTTTCCTTGATCAGTACCAGTGGGTCGCCGCTTGAGGGGTGCTGAAGGATGGCCTCGGTGTGCCAGGCGACATCGACGGCGCTATGGCGCAGGAAGTAGTCGTCACCGAGCTGGCTCCAGAGTTGTTCGGCGTCGTCCTGATCGATGCCGCTGCGTACCAGGCTTTCGAGCGCGCTGGTTTGCGTCTGGCGAATCTGCTCTTCGCGATTCACTGGATTTTCCAGGCCGCGGCGCAGCGCGCGCTTGGTTTCGGTATAGAGCTGGCGCAGCAAGCTGGCGCGCCAGGAGTTCCAGAGGCTGGGGTTGGTGGCGTTGATGTCGGCCACCGTCAGCACATAGAGATAGTCCAAGTGTGTCTGGTCGCCGACGAACTGGGCGAAGTCATTGATTACCTGTGGATCGGAGAGATCCTTGCGCTGTGCGGTGGTGGACATCACTAGGTGGTGTTGCACCAGCCAGACGATCAGGGCGCCGTCCCAGGCGGGCAGATGGTGACGGCGGGCAAACGCCTCGGCATCCACGGCGCCCAGCTCGGAGTGATCGCCGCCACGGCCTTTGCCGATGTCGTGATAAAGCCCAGCCAGGTAAATCAGCTCGGATTTGGGCAGGCTCTCGATAAGCTCGCTGGCCAGCGGGAATTTCTCCGCCAGCTCGGGCCAGCGGAACTTGCGCAGGTGTTTGATCAGGTTGAGGGTGTGCGCGTCGACCGTATAGATGTGGAACAAGTCGTGCTGCATCTGTCCGACGATATGGCCGAACTCCGGTAGGTAGCGGCCCAGAATGCCGTAGCGGTTCATCCGGCGCAGGTTGCGGTGGATGCCTTCCTTGCACTTGAACAGCTCGATGAACAGGCTGGTATTGCGAATGTCCTTGCGGAAGTCGTCATCGATCAGATGGCGGCTGTCACGCAGCAGGCGAATGGTGTCGGCGCGCACGCCCTTGATTTCCGGGTGCTGGGCCATCAGTACGAAGATTTCGATGATGGCGAACGGTGTGCGCTTGAAGATGTTGGGGTGAGTCGCCTCGATATAACCGTCGCGCACCTGGAAGCGGCTGTTGAGCGGCGTCGACGGGCTGTTTTCGCCGGCGCGCAGGATGACTTCCTCGAAGTGCTGGTTGATCAGGTCCGACAGTTCGGAAATGGCCATCACCACCCGGTAGTACTTCTGCATGAAGTGTTCGATGCTGCGCTTGCCGTCACTGTCCTTGTAGCCGAACAGGGCGGCGATGCGGGCTTGGTAGTCGAACAGCAGGCGGTCTTCGGCACGCCCGGCGAGCATGTGCAAGGCGTAACGCACTTTCCATAGAAACTCCTGGCTGGAAGCGAGCAGGGCGTATTCGCTTTCCAACAGAAAGCCATGGCTGACCAGGGCTTGCAGATTGAGCGTGCCGAACTGGCGGCGGGCGACCCAGAGTACGGTCTGGATGTCACGCAGGCCGCCGGGCGAGCCCTTGACGTTGGGCTCAAGGTTATATTCGGTGTCGTTGTATTTGGCGTGACGCGCCTTACGCTCTTCGCGTTTGGCCCGATAAAACTCCTTGCTTGGCCACATCTGCTCGGAGCGGGTGACCTGCTGCATACGCTGGCGCAGGTGTTCGGGGCCCGCGATGGTGCGGCTTTCCATCAGGTTGGTGATGACAGTGAGGTCGGCGCGCGCTTCCTCGGCGCATTCATCGACCGAGCGCACGCTCTGGCCGACTTCCAGGCCGATGTCCCAGAGCAGGGTGAGAAAGCCTTCGATCGGTTCGCGGAACATCTCGTGATCGCCGCTATCGAGCAGGATCAGCAGATCGATGTCCGAATAGGGGTGCAGCTCGCCGCGACCGTAACCCCCGACGGCGAGCAGGGCAATTTCGGCATCACTGCTCCAGGTGAAGCGTTTCCAGGCTTCTTGCAGGATCTGGTCAACGAACCAGGCGCGATCTTGTACCAGGCGGCGAATGTCGCGCCCGTCTTTGTAGCGCGCATCGAGCACTTCGTGCGCGCGGCGGATGGCTTTCTTGAATGCAGCGATGGGGCTGGATTTGAGGGCCAGTTCGGCCTGGAACTGGCCGCGATCGAACAGTTCGGGGTCCATCTGCGGCATGCAGGTGCCTTCCTTATATCTTATTGGGCGTTATTCAGGCGGAGGTGCGGGCGATTGTGTCGTCGCTGCGCAGGGTGAAGATTTCGTAACCATCTGCTGTGACCAGAAGGGTGTGCTCCCACTGTGCGGACAGCTTGCGATCCTTGGTGATTGCCGTCCAGCCGTCGCCGAGCAGGCGGGTTTCCGGGCGACCCTGGTTGATCATCGGTTCGATGGTGAAGGTCATCCCTTCCTTGAGTTCCAGGCCAGTGCCAGCGCGGCCGTAATGCAGTACCTGCGGCTCTTCGTGAAAGACAGCGCCAATGCCATGGCCGCAGTATTCGCGTACCACGGAGAAGCCGTTTTTCTCGGCATGCTTCTGAATCACTTCGCCGATGTCGCCCAGGCGTGTGCCCGGTTTGACCAGTTCGATACCTTTATATAGGCATTCCTGAGTGATCTTGCTCAGGCGCTCGGCCCACTCGGCGACTTTGCCGACCATGAACATTTTGCTGGTGTCGCCATGGTAGCCGTCCTTGATGACGGTGATGTCGATGTTCAGGACATCGCCGTCTTTCAGTGGCTTTTCATTGGGGATGCCATGGCACACCACGTGATTGATCGAGGTGCAAATCGACTTGGGGTAACCCTTGTAGTTGAGCGGCGCCGGAATGGCCTGTTGCACGTTGACGATGTAATCATGGCAGAGGCGGTCCAGCTCTTCGGTGGTGACGCCCGGCTTGACGTGCTCGCCGATCATCTCCAGCACTTCGGCAGCCAGGCGGCCTGCGACGCGCATTTTCTCGATTTCTTCTGGGGATTTGATGGTGACAGTCATGGTGGGCTCTTGGATGCATGCAAATTAAAGGTGGCTATCTTAGCAGCTACAGGCTTGGGGCTACAGGCGCAGGTGGCAGGCTGCAGGCTTATGCTCGACTTGCTGCTTGAGGCTTGTAGCTTATGGTTGCTCTTTGTGATATAAAACGCGCCGCTTTACGGGCAGTGTCCCGAAAGCACTAAACCCACACACGTATCGACACGGTTTCCTGGGTGCCCTTCGACAAGTTCGAGGGTTGGGAACTGGGATGCGTGGAGGCCTAACCCGACTTATCAAGGAACTATCATGTCCCAAGTCAATATGCGCGATATGCTGAAGGCCGGTGTGCACTTCGGCCACCAGACCCGTTACTGGAACCCGAAAATGGGCAAGTACATTTTCGGCGCGCGCAACAAGATTCACATTATCAACCTCGAAAAAACCCTGCCAATGTTCAACGAAGCTCAGGCTTTCGTTGAGAAGCTGGCTGCTGGCAAGAACAAGATTCTGTTCGTTGGCACCAAGCGTTCCGCTGGCAAGATCGTTCGCGAAGAAGCTGCTCGTTGCGGCTCCCCGTTCGTCGATCATCGCTGGTTGGGCGGCATGCTGACCAACTACAAAACCATCCGTGCTTCGATCAAGCGCCTGCGCGAGCTGGAAACCCAGTCCCAGGACGGCACTTTCGCCAAGCTGACCAAGAAAGAAGCCCTGATGCGCTCCCGTGATCTGGAAAAACTGGATCGCAGCCTGGGTGGTATCAAGGACATGGGTGGTCTGCCGGATGCTCTGTTCGTGATCGACGTTGACCATGAGCGCATCGCTATCACCGAAGCCAATAAGCTGGGTATCCCGGTTATCGGCATCGTCGATACCAACAGCAGCCCGGAAGGCGTTGACTACATCATCCCGGGTAACGACGACGCCATCCGCGCCATTCAGCTGTACATGGGTGCCATGGCTGACGCCGTGATCCGTGGTCGCAGCAATGCTGGCGGCGCCACTGAAGAGTTCGTCGAAGAAGCCCCGGCTGCCGAAGCTGCCGAAGGCTAAGCAGTAACGTCGCTCATATAGCGTTACGTGCTGAGCAAAAAGGGGGCTAAGCCCCCTTTTTGCCACTCACAGATTTGATTTGGTTGAAGACCTACCGAGAGGATTTTCAAGATGGCAGAGATTACTGCAGCCCTGGTTAAAGAACTGCGCGAGCGTACCGGCCAAGGCATGATGGAATGCAAGAAGGCCCTGGTTGCCGCTGGTGGTGACATCGAGAAAGCCATTGATGATATGCGTGCTTCGGGCGCCATCAAGGCTGCCAAGAAGGCTGGCAACATCGCTGCTGAAGGTTCCATCGCCGTTCGCGTCGAAGGTGGCCGTGGCCTGATCATCGAAGTCAACTCGCAGACTGACTTCCTGGCTCTGCAGGACGACTTCAAAGCCTTCGTCAAAGAAAGCATCGATGAAGCGTTCGAGCAGAATCTGACCGAAGCCGCTCCGCTGATCGCTTCCCGTGAGTCGGCGCGTGAAGCGCTGGTTGCCAAGTGCGGCGAGAACGTCAACATTCGTCGTCTGACTGCTGTTGCCGGTGAAACCGTCGGCGCCTACCTGCATGGTCACCGCATCGGTGTTCTGGTTGTCCTGAAGGGCGGCAACGACGAGCTGGCCAAGCATGTTGCCATGCACGTTGCGGCTTCCAACCCGGCTGTTGTTTCCCCGGATCAGGTTTCCGAAGAGCTGGTTGCCAAGGAAAAAGAAATCTTCCTGCAACTGAACGCGGAAAAAATTGCCGGCAAGCCGGAAAACATCGTCGAGAACATGGTCAAAGGCCGTATCGCCAAGTTCCTGGCCGAAGCCAGTCTGGTCGAGCAAGCCTTCATCATGGATCCGGAAGTCAAGGTCGGTGACCTGGTGAAGAAAGCCGGTGCTGAAGTCGTTTCCTTCGTGCGCTACGAAGTGGGCGAGGGCATCGAGAAGGCCGAGACTGACTTCGCAGCTGAAGTGGCCGCTCAGGTTGCAGCTAGCAAGCAGTAATCGGTTTTCGGTATGTACCCCCAAAGAGGCTGCCCGTTTGCGCGGGCGGCCTCTTTGCCGAATAAGGGGTAGCGAATACAGTAGCGGTCGTTCCAACGAGCGGCTATCGGCGCTGTCTAGGCGCCTTATCATTGCGGCGCCATTAGGGTGCTGCGTTCAAAACACATATCGCCGCAGGAGAGACTTGCAATGGCTCAGCAGACTACGGGTCGCCAACCTCGCTACAAACGCATTCTGCTCAAACTGAGCGGCGAAGCCTTGATGGGCTCTGAAGATTTCGGCATCGATCCCAAGGTGCTCGACCGCATGGCGCTGGAGGTCGGCCAATTGGTTGGAATCGGCGTGCAGGTCGGTCTAGTGATTGGTGGTGGCAACCTGTTCCGTGGTGCGGCGTTGTCCGCAGCGGGCATGGATCGCGTTACCGGTGACCACATGGGCATGCTGGCGACGGTAATGAATGCACTGGCCATGCGTGATGCGCTGGAGCGTTCGAATATCCCCGCTCTCGTTATGTCGGCGATTTCCATGGTTGGTGTGACTGATCATTACGATCGCCGCAAGGCCATGCGCCATCTGAAGACCGGTGAAGTGGTGATCTTCTCGGCGGGCACCGGCAACCCGTTCTTCACTACGGATTCGGCGGCTTGTCTGCGGGCTATCGAGATCGATGCTGACGTGGTGCTCAAGGCGACCAAGGTGGATGGCGTGTACACTGCCGACCCGTTCAAGGATCCGCATGCCGAGAAATTCGAGCGCCTGACCTATGACGAGGTGCTGGATCGCAAGTTGGGAGTGATGGATTTGACTGCCATCTGCCTATGCCGCGATCACAGCATGCCGCTGCGGGTCTTCAACATGAACAAGCCTGGTGCCCTGTTGAACGTAGTAGTCGGTGGCGCCGAAGGAACTCTGATCGAGGAGGAAGCACAATGATCAACGACATCAAGAAAGACGCTCAGGAGCGTATGGGCAAGTCCCTGGAGGCGCTGGATCGCAATTTGGCCTCCATTCGTACTGGCCGCGCTCACCCGAGCATTCTCGACAGCGTTCGCGTGCCTGCCTGGGGCAGCGAGATGCCGCTCAATCAGGTCGCGGCCATCACTGTGGAAGATGCCCGTACCCTGAAGATCGTCGCGCATGACAAGAACCTCGGCGCGGCTATCGAGAAAGCCATCCTGACCTCCGACCTGGGCCTTAATCCGAGCAGCGCCGGTACCACTATCCGTGTGCCGATGCCGGCTTTGACCGAGGAAACCCGCAAGGGTTACACCAAGCAGGCGCGTGGCGTTGCCGAAGATGCCAAGGTGGCTGTACGCAACGTGCGTCGCGATGCTCTGGCCGATCTGAAGAAGCTGTCCAAGGCCAAGGAAATCAGCGAGGACGAGGAGCGCCGCGCTGCTGACGAGCTGCAAAAGATCACCGACAAGTTCATCGCCGATGTCGATAAAGCGCTTGAGGTCAAGGAAAAGGACCTGATGGCCGTTTGACGGCTCAGGCGTCCCGACATGGATAAAAACAAGCAGCAGGCGGTGCCCCGGCATGTCGCCATCATCATGGATGGCAACAATCGTTGGGCCAGGAAGCGCCTGTTACCCGGTGTGGCTGGCCACAAGGCGGGCGTGGACGCCGTACGTGCGGTGATCGAGGTATGCGCCGAGTCGGGTGTCGAGGTGTTGACGCTGTTCGCCTTCTCCAGCGAGAACTGGCAGCGCCCTGCCGATGAAGTTGGCGCGCTGATGGAGTTGTTCCTCGGTGCCTTGCGGCGCGAGGCAAAGCGCCTGCTCGACAACGACATCGCCTTGCGCATCATCGGTGATCGCTCGCGCTTTCATCCTGAGTTGCAGGCCGCCATGCGCGAAGCCGAGCAGCTTACGGCGGGGGCGCGGCGTTTTACCTTGCAGATCGCGGCCAACTACGGTGGGCAGTGGGACATCATTCAGGCTGCCCAGCGTCTGGCGCGTGAAGTGCAGGCTGGGCATCTGCAGCCTGACGAAATTACCGCTGACGTTTTGCAGGGGTGTTTGGCAACGGGCGACATGCCGCTGCCGGATCTGTGTATTCGTACCGGTGGTGAGCATCGCATCAGTAATTTTCTGCTCTGGCAGCTCGCTTACAGCGAGCTGTACTTCTCCGACCTTTATTGGCCGGACTTCAAGCATGAAGCCATGCGCAAGGCGCTGGCTGATTTCGCCACTCGTCAGCGTCGCTTCGGCAAGACCAGCGAGCAGGTAGAGGCAGAGGCGCGCTCCTAATGTTGAAGCAACGAATCATCACTGCGTTGGTGCTGTTGCCTATCGCGCTGGGAGGTTTTTTCCTGCTCGATGGGGTGGCGTTTGCCTTGTTTATCGGGGCCGTGATCGTGCTCGGCGCGTGGGAGTGGGCACGACTTGCCGGGTTGCAGGCGCAGGCGCAAAGGGTCGCTTATGCGTCGTTGGTTGCTCTACTGCTGGCGGGCTTGTATCGGCTGCCGCAACTGGCGCCTGTCGTGTTGTCTCTGGCGGTGCTTTGGTGGCTGGCGGCGACTTTGTTGGTGCTCAGCTACCCTGGCAGCAGTCGTTTCTGGGGTGGATTGCCTGGGCGTCTGGGGATCGGTCTGCTGATTTTGCTGCCAGCCTGGCAGGGGTTGGTACTGCTCAAGCACTGGCCGCAGGCTAATGGGCTGATCATTGCCGTGATGGTGTTGGTCTGGGGTGCCGATATCGGGGCATATTTCTCGGGCAAGGCATTCGGCAAGAAGAAGTTGGCGCCTCGCGTCAGTCCCGGCAAGAGCTGGGAGGGTGTGTATGGTGGTCTGGCTGCCAGTTTGCTGATCACTCTCGTGGTCGGTCTGCAGCAGGGGTGGTCGACTAAGGGGGTGGTGTTGGCGCTGGTTGGCGCTGCACTGGTGGTGCTGATCTCTGTCGTGGGGGATCTGACCGAGAGCATGTTCAAGCGTCAGGCGGGGATCAAGGACAGCAGCAATCTGCTGCCAGGGCATGGTGGTGTACTGGATCGCATCGACAGCCTCACAGCGGCTGTTCCGCTGTTTGCAGCTTTGCTCTGGATAGCGGGTTGGGGGGCGTTGTGAGCGGTTTGCAGCGTATTACCGTACTGGGTGCCACGGGCTCGATTGGCCTCAGTACCCTGGATGTGATTGCGCGTCATCCCGACCGTTATGAGGTGTTCGCGCTCACTGGTTTTTCCCGCTTGGCTGAGTTGCAGGCGCTGTCTCGTGTGCATCGGCCTCGATTCGTCGTGGTGCCTGATGAAGTCAGTGCGCAGGCCTTGCAAGCAGCTTTGCGTAGCGACGGGCTGAGCTGCGAGGTATTGGTCGGCGAGCAGGGTCTGTGCGCCGTTGCTGAGCATGCCGATGTCGATGCCGTGATGGCGGCGATTGTCGGTGCTGCGGGTCTTAAACCGACATTGGCGGCGGTGCGGGCGGGTAAGAAGGTGTTGCTGGCCAACAAGGAAGCGCTGGTGATGTCTGGCGCCTTGTTCATGCAGGCTGTGCGTGACAGTGGCGCGACTTTGCTGCCAATCGACAGTGAACATAACGCGATCTTCCAGTGTTTGCCGCAGGATTATGCGCGTGGATTGGCTCAGGTAGGTGTGCGCCGGGTGTTGTTGACGGCGTCCGGCGGGCCGTTTCGCGAAACCCCCTTGGCTGATCTGGAGCTCGTTACGCCTGAGCAGGCATGCGCCCATCCGAATTGGTCGATGGGGCGCAAGATTTCCGTCGACTCGGCCAGCATGATGAACAAGGGGCTCGAGTTGATCGAGGCCTGCTGGCTGTTCGATGCCGCTCCTGCGCAGATTGAGGTGGTCATTCATCGACAGAGCGTGATCCATTCGCTGGTTGACTACATCGATGGCTCGGTGTTGGCGCAAATGGGCAACCCGGATATGCGTACGCCTATCGCTCATGCCCTGGCGTGGCCGCAACGTATTGACTCAGGTGTGGCGCCGTTGGATCTGTTCGCCGTTGGTCGTCTGGACTTTCAGCGGCCGGATGAGCAGCGCTTTCCCTGTTTGCGTCTGGCGCGCGAGGCTGCGCAGGTGGGCGGTACGGCTCCGGCCGTTCTTAATGCTGCCAATGAAGTGGCCGTTGAAGCATTTCTGCAGCGGCGCATCCGCTTTACGGATATCGCGCGTATGATCGAGTCGGTATTGAACAGGCAGGCGTCGCAGACTGTGCAAGCGCTCGACGTGGTATTGGCTGCCGATATTCAGGCGCGAGAGCTGGCCAGGCAGTGGTTGGCCAGCCATTGAGGCGAAGTGGAGAGTTGAAATGAGTGCGCTGTACATGCTGGTGGGCACGTTGATAGCCCTGGGTGTGCTGGTGACCTTCCATGAGTTCGGCCATTTCTGGGTGGCGCGCCGCTGTGGGGTCAAGGTGCTGCGTTTTTCCGTCGGCTTCGGCAAGGCGCTGGTGCGTTGGCATGACCGCCATGGCACTGAGTTTGTCATCGCAGCCATTCCGTTGGGCGGCTACGTCAAGATGCTCGATGAGCGTGAAGGTGATGTGCCGTCGGCGCTGCTCGATCAGGCCTTCAATCGCAAAACCGTAGGGCAACGTATCGCCATTGTCTCGGCGGGACCGATTGCCAATTTCCTTCTCGCTCTAGTGTTCTTCTGGGCCGTTGCCATGCTCGGCAGCCAGCAGGTGCGCCCAGTGATTGGCGTCGTCGAGGAGGGGAGTCTGGCTGCTGCGGCTGGTTTGCAGGCTGGCCAGGAAATCGTTTCGGTCAATGATCAGGTCACCACGGGCTGGGCTGCGGTCAATTTGCAGTTGGTGAGCCGCCTTGGTGAGAGTGGCGTGCTCGATATCGGCGTGCTGGAGCCAGGTTCTACGGTTGAATCGCACAAGCGCCTGGAGCTGAACAACTGGCTGCGCGGTGCCGATGAGCCTGATCCGATAGGCTCGTTGGGTATTCAGCCCTGGCGCCCGGCCTTGCAGCCGGTGCTCGAAGAGCTCGATGCGCTAGGCCCGGCAAAGGCTGCTGGCCTGCGTGCTGGTGATCGTCTGCTGGCGCTGGATGATCAGCCGTTGAGTGATTGGCAGCAAGTGGTGGATAAGGTTCGTGCTCTGCCGGGCGAGCGTATTTCGTTGCGCTTCGAGCGTGAAGGGCAAGTGCAGGATGTGCAGCTAACCCTGGCCAGTCGGGGTGAGGGCGAGGCGCGTAGCGGCTACCTGGGGGCCGGTGTCAAAGGTGTCGAGTGGCCGCCTGAGATGCTGCGCGAAGTGAGTTATGGTCCGTTAGAGGCTGTGGCCGAAGGTGCGCGTCGTACTTGGGCAATGAGCCTGCTAACCCTCGAATCGCTAAAGAAAATGCTGTTCGGCGAGCTCTCGGTAAAAAACTTGAGTGGGCCGATAACCATTGCTAAAGTGGCGGGCGCTTCTGCTCAGTCTGGTCTCGGGGACTTCCTGAATTTCCTGGCCTATCTGAGCATTAGTCTGGGGGTTCTCAATCTGCTGCCCATCCCCGTACTGGATGGCGGTCATCTGCTTTTTTACCTAGTCGAGTGGGTGCGTGGTCGCCCCTTGTCTGAGCGGGTTCAAGGTTGGGGAATGCAGATAGGCATTAGTCTGGTTGTCGGGGTCATGCTGCTGGCCTTGGTCAATGATCTCAGTCGTCTGTAACCCGCACTGAATTACAAATCTGTCGCCTAGTGCGGCAGATTTTTTATCGTCAGTTGGAATAAGAAAGGACTTCATGAAACGTCTGCTGCTACCTGCGGTGTTGTCCGCATTGATGATCGCCGAAGTTCACGCCGAGTCCTTCACCATCTCCGATATACGTGTCAACGGACTGCAGCGGGTCTCCGCCGGTAGCGTATTCGGCGCTCTGCCACTGAACGTGGGTGAACAGGTCGATGATCATGAGCTTGTCGATGCCACGCGTTCTTTGTTCAAAACCGGTTTCTTTCAGGATATCCAGCTAGGTCGCGATGGCGATGTGCTGGTTATCAATGTAGTCGAACGCCCATCGATCTCCAGTATCGAGATTGACGGCAACAAGGCCATCAGTACTGAAGATCTGCTCAAGGGTCTGAATCAATCCGGCCTGGCCGAGGGCGAGATTTTCCAGCGCGCCACGCTC
Source organism: Pseudomonas sp. 8Z (assembly GCF_902506535.1). GTDB lineage: Bacteria > Pseudomonadota > Gammaproteobacteria > Pseudomonadales > Pseudomonadaceae > Aquipseudomonas. The sequence goes on along the minus strand of NZ_LR733827.1, from coordinate 930,384 downwards.
GAAGGCGTGCGCAATGAATTGCAGCGTCAGTATGTCGCCCAGGGACGTTACTCGGCCGAAATTCAGGCTGAGGTGATTCCGCAGCCACGTAACCGCGTAGCGCTGAAAATCACCATCAATGAAGGCACCGTGGCAGCTATCTCCCACATCAATGTGGTGGGTAATACCGTGTTCAGTGACGAAGATCTGTCCGATCTGTTCGAGCTGAAAACCACCAATTGGCTGTCCTTCTTCAAGAACGATGACAAGTACGCCCGTGAGAAACTCTCCGGCGACTTGGAGCGCCTGCGTTCCTACTACCTGGATCGCGGCTATATCAATATGGATATCAGCTCCACCCAGGTATCCATCACCCCGGATAAGAAGCACGTCTACATCACCGTTAACGTCGATGAAGGTGAGAAGTACAGTGTTAGCGAGGTGAAACTCTCCGGCGACCTCAAAGTGCCGGAAGAAGACGTGCGTGCGCTGCTGCTGGTCAAGGAAGGTCAGGTGTTCTCGCGCAAGGTGATGACGACTACCAGTGAGTTGATTACGCGCCGCCTGGGTAATGAGGGTTATACCTTCGCCAACGTCAATGGCGTGCCGCAAACGAATGACGAAGACAACACCGTTTCCATCACCTTCTTCGTCGATCCGGGCAAGCGCGCCTACGTCAATCGCATCAATTTCCGTGGTAACACCAAGTCCGAGGACGAAGTGCTGCGCCGCGAGATGCGTCAGATGGAAGGTGGCTGGGCTTCGACCTACCTGATCGATCAGTCCAAGACGCGACTGGAGCGTCTGGGCTTCTTCAAGGAAGTCAACGTCGAAACGCCGCAGGTGCCGGGTAGCGATGACCAGATCGATGTCAACTACAGTGTCGAAGAGCAGCCGTCCGGCTCCATTACCGCCAGCGTTGGCTTCGCACAGAACGCCGGTCTGATCCTCGGCGGCTCGATCAGTCAGAACAACTTCCTGGGTACCGGTAATCGCGTCAGCATTGGCTTGACGCGTAGCGAATACCAGACCCGTTACAACTTTGGTTTCGTTGACCCCTACTGGACAGTCGACGGTATCAGCCTGGGCTACAACGCCTTCTATCGCACCACCGACTATGACGAGCTCGATGTCGATGTCTCCAGTTACTCGGTCGATAGCCTGGGTGCGGGCATCAATATCGGTTACCCGATTAGCGAGACTTCGCGTCTGACCTATGGCCTGACTGTACAGCAGGACAGCATCGATACCGGTCGCTACACCGTCGATGAGATTTTCGACTTCATCGATCAGGAGGGTGATAGCTACCTGAACTTCAAGGGCTCCATCGGTTGGTCCGAATCGACCCTGAACCGTGGCACGCTCGCCACTCGTGGTCATTCGCAGAGCTTGGTGCTGGAAACCACGCTGCCGGGTAGTGATCTGTCGTTCTACAAGCTCGACTACCGTGGCCAGGTATTCGCGCCGCTCAGCGACAATTACACCCTGCGCTTCCACACCGAGTTGGGTTATGGCGACAGCTATGGCTCCACCGCCGAACTGCCGTTCTATGAGAATTATTACGCCGGTGGTTTCAACTCCGTGCGTGGTTTCAAAGACAACACCCTGGGGCCGCGCAGTACGCCAAGCGATGGTACCCGTCCGGGAACATTGCGTGACCCGGACCAGGATCCGCTGCCGTTCGGTGGTAACGTGCAGGTGCAGGGTGGGGTGGAAATGCTCTTCCCGCTGCCGTTCGTCAAGGATCAGCGTTCGCTGCGTACATCCTTGTTCTGGGATGTGGGTAACGTGTTCGACACCAATTGCTCGTCGAGTCAGAAGGAAGTCAGTGATAGCTGCAACATCGACTTCGGCAGCCTGGCCAGCTCCGTCGGCCTTGGTGTGACTTGGATTACCGCTTTGGGCCCGCTGAGCTTCAGCTTGGCCATGCCGATCAAGAAACCGGAAGATGCCGAAACTCAGGTCTTCCAGTTCTCTCTCGGCCAAACTTTCTAACACCGAAAGCCAACAGTTTTGTTGCAGGAGTGCATTGTGCGTAAGTTGACTCAACTGGTTCTGTTCACCACTGCCCTGATCGCCATGCCGGCGTTCGCGGAAATGAAAGTGGCCGTGCTGAACTATCAGATGGCGTTGCTCGAATCCGATGCCGCCAAGCGCTACGCCGTTGATGCCGAGAAGAAATTCGGCCCCCAGCTTTCCAAGCTCAAGACCCTGGAAAGCGATGCCAAGCGCATTCAGGATCGTATGGTCAAGGAAGGCGACAAGATGCAACAGGCAGAGCGTGAGCGCCTGGAACTCGAGTTCAAGCAGAAGGCCCGCGACTTTCAGTTCCAGTCCAAGGAGTTGAACGAGTCCAAGGCTGTTGCTGACCGTGAGATGCTGGCCAAGCTCAAGCCGAACCTGGATAAGGCGGTGGAAGAAGTGATCAAGAGCGGCAACTTCGATCTGGTACTCGAGCGTGGCGCGGTAATCGATGTCAAACCTCAGTACGACATCACCCGCCAGGTGATCGAGCGCATGAACAAGATGCGTTGAGCATGACCCTGACATTCACTCTCGGCCAGTTGGCCGAGCGCCTGGGCGCCACACTGCGTGGCGCTGAAGGCAAGGTCATCACGGGCCTGGCCACCTTGCAGGAGGCCAGGCCCGAACAGTTGAGCTTCCTGGCCAATGCCCAATACCGTAAGTATCTGACGCAGACGCAGGCTGGTGCCTTGTTGCTGACGGCCACCGATGCCGATGGCTATGCCGGTGACGCGCTGATTGTCGCCAATCCTTATCTGGCCTATGCCGAACTTTCGCACCTGTTTGACCGCAAGCCCAAAGCTGTTGCGGGTGTTCATCCGACGGCGCAGGTCGCGGCTGATGCTGTGGTTCATCCCAGTGCTAGCGTCGGTGCTTATGCGGTCATTGAAAGTGCTGCTCGCATCGGCGCGGACGTAACGGTCGGCGCGCATTGTGTGATCGGGGCGCGTAGCGTGATCGGTGATGGCGGCTGGTTGGCCCCGCGTGTGACGCTCTACCACGACGTCAGTATCGGCAAGCGTGTAGTGATCCAGTCCGGTGCGGTGATCGGTGGTGAGGGCTTCGGTTTCGCCAACGAGAAGGGCGTGTGGCAGAAGATCGCGCAAATCGGTGGCGTGAGCATCGGTGATGACGTCGAGATTGGCGCCAATACCACGGTCGATCGCGGCGCGCTGTCCGACACGCTAATCGGTAACGGCGTGAAGTTGGATAACCAAATCATGATCGCGCACAACGTGCAGGTCGGTGATAACACGGCTATGGCCGGCTGTTGCGGGATTTCCGGTAGCACCAAAATCGGCAAGAACTGCATGATCGCCGGCGGTGTAGGCATGGTTGGCCATATCGAGGTGTGCGACAACGTGTTCGTCACCGGCATGACCATGGTGACACGCTCAATTACAGAACCGGGCGCCTATTCTTCGGGCACCGCCATGCAGCCAGCGGGCGAGTGGAAGAAGAGTGCAGCACGTATTCGTCAGTTGGACGAGATGGCCAAGCGTCTGCGTGAGCTGGAAAAACAGCTCGCTGCCGTGACCCAGGCAGCGAACGTCTCATCTGATGCCTGAGCAAGGCGTGGCCGTGCTCTTTTCTTTTCTTAAGGCTTAACCGGACATGATGGACATTAACGAAATTCGTGAATATTTGCCGCACCGCTATCCTTTCCTGCTGGTGGATCGTGTGGTGGACCTGGACGTCGAAGGCAAGCAGATTCGCGCCTATAAGAATGTCAGCATCAATGAGCCGTTCTTCAACGGGCACTTCCCTGAACATCCGATCATGCCGGGTGTTCTGATCATCGAGGCTATGGCGCAGGCTGCCGGTATCCTTGGCTTCAAAATGATGGGCGTAAAACCGGCCGATGGCACGCTGTATTACTTCGTCGGTTCGGACAAGCTGCGCTTCCGCTCGCCGGTTCTGCCGGGTGACCAGCTCACCCTGGAGGCCAAGTACCTGAGTGACCGGCGCAGCATCTGGAAATTCGAGTGCCGTGCCACTGTTGACGGCAAGGAAGTATGCTCCGCTGAGATCATCTGTGCGGAACGCAAGCTATGAGTTCAATTGACCCTCGCGCCATCATCGACCCCAGTGCCAAGCTGGCTGACGACGTAGTCGTCGGCCCGTGGAGCATTGTCGGGGCCGATGTGGAAATCGGCGAGGGTACGGTGATCGGCCCGCACGTGGTGCTCAAGGGGCCGACTGTGATTGGCAAGCACAATCGCCTCTATCAGTTCTCTTCGGTCGGCGAAGATACGCCTGATCTGAAGTACAAGGGTGAGCCTACGCGCCTGGTGATTGGCGATCACAACGTGATTCGTGAGGGTGTCACGATTCATCGTGGCACCGTGCAAGATCGCAGTGAAACGACCATCGGTGACCATAACCTGATCATGGCCTATGCCCATATTGGCCATGACAGCGTCATCGGCAATCACTGCATCCTAGTCAACAACACCGCGCTGGCTGGGCACGTATGGGTTGATGACTGGGCGATCTTGTCTGGTTACACCTTGGTGCATCAGTTCTGCCGCATTGGCGCGCACAGCTTTTCTGGTATGGGTACCGCCATTGGTAAGGATGTGCCTGCGTTCGTCACCGTCTTCGGCAATCCTGCTCAAGCGCGCAGCATGAATTTCGAAGGTATGCGCCGTCGTGGTTTTTCCGCCGAGGCCATTTCCGCTCTGCGCAAAGGTTACAAGCTGGTCTACCGCCAAGGCTTGACCGTCGAGCAAGCGCTCGCCGAGCTGGCCGAGTCTGCGGCTCAGTTTCCGGAGGTCGCGATATTTCGTGACTCCATTCAGGCCTCCACGCGCGGCATTACTCGCTGATTCCCATGACTAGACCTCTTCGCGTCGCACTGGTTGCCGGTGAGGCGTCCGGCGATATTCTCGGCGCTGGCCTTATGCAGGCCATCAAATTACGTCACCCGGATGTCGAGTTCATCGGCGTTGGTGGTGCGCGTATGGAAGCTGAGGGCCTGAAATCCTATTTCCCCATGGAGCGCCTGGCTGTCATGGGCTTGGTCGAGGTGCTCGGTCGTCTGTTCGAGCTGTTGGGGCGTCGCCGCCAGTTGGCGCGCGATCTGATCGCTGCACAGCCTGACGTATTCATCGGTATCGACGCGCCCGACTTCAATTTGGGGTTGGAGCTCAAGCTGCGCCATGCCGGGATCAAAACCGTGCATTACGTCAGCCCGTCGGTGTGGGCGTGGCGGCAAAAACGCGTGCTGAAGATTCGTGAAGCCTGCGACCTGATGCTGACTCTGTTTCCCTTCGAGGCGCAGTTCTACGACGAGCATCAGGTCCCGGTACGCTTCGTCGGGCATCCGCTGGCCGATGCCATCCCGCAACAGGCTGACCGTGCCGCTGCACGCGAGGTTCTGGATCTGCCGTTGGACGAGTCTGTGGTTGCCCTGATGCCGGGGAGTCGCGGTGGCGAAGTGGCACGGCTGGGTGAGCTGTTTCTCGATGCTGCGATTCGCTTGCGCGCGTTGCGCCCAGGTATTCGCTTCTTGCTGCCTTGTGCCACGCCGGAGCGACGTGAGCAGCTAGAGCAGATGTTGGTCAATCGCGACTTACCGCTAACCCTGCTCAATGGCCGTTCCCATGAGGCGTTGGCAGCCTGTGATGCGGTGCTTATCGCTTCGGGGACTGCGACATTGGAGGCGCTGCTGTTCAAGCGCCCCATGGTGGTGGCGTACCGCGTGGCGCCTATGACCTATCGGATTCTCAAGCGCTTGGTGAAAAGCCCCTATATCTCGTTGCCCAACTTGTTGGCCGAGCGTTTACTGGTGCCTGAGCTCATCCAGGATGCTGCGACTGCCGATGCGCTGGCCCAGACCATTGCGCCGCTGATTGATGGCGGTCAGGTGCAGACCGAGGGCTTCGATGTGATTCACCGTGCCCTGCGCCGTGATGCCTCGGTCTCGGCCGCCGAGGCGGTACTCAAGCTGGTGGGGCGTGGCTGATGCAGCTCGGTCTGGATTTCACTCTGGTTGAAGAGCTGGTCGCCGGTGTCGACGAAGTCGGCCGCGGCCCGCTCTGCGGCGCTGTGGTGACGGCGGCGGTGATTCTCGATCCGTCGCGACCGATTGTCGGCCTGAACGACTCGAAGAAACTCAGCGAGGCGCGTCGTGAAGCGCTGTTCGACGAAATTCGCGAGAAGGCTCTGGCCTGGTGCATCGCTCGTGCCGAGGTGGATGAGATCGACCGCCTGAATATCCTGCATGCCACCATGTTGGCGATGCAGCGCGCCGTCGAAGGCTTGAGCGTGACGCCGAAACTGGCGCTGATCGACGGCAACCGTTGTCCAAAACTGGCGGTGCCCAGCGCCCCGGTGGTCAAAGGTGATAGTCGGGTGCCGGCCATCGCCGCCGCTTCGATCCTGGCCAAGGTCAGTCGTGATCGCGAGATGGTCGAGATGGATCGGCTCTATCCCGGCTATGGCATCGCCGGTCACAAGGGCTACCCCACGCCCGTGCATCTTGAAGCGCTCAAACGCCTGGGGCCGACGCCGATTCATCGCCGTTCTTTCGCTCCTGTGCGGGCACTGCTCGAAGTCTGAACCTCTGGCCCTAAGCCAGACCCGCTTAGGCTACAATCCGCGCTTTGTCGTTTTCATCTGCAAGGCCGCCTCATGACCCAAGCGTTCGTCCACCTGCGTCTGCACACCGAATACTCTCTGGTCGATGGCCTGGTGCGGGTCAAACCGCTGATCAAGGCCGTCGCCGGGGCCGGCATGCCGGCAGTGGCGGTCACCGATATGAGCAACATGTGCTCGCTGGTGAAGTTCTATAAAGCGGCCATGGGGGCGGGAGTCAAGCCGATCTGTGGCGCTGATATCTGGATGGCCAGTGCCGAGGAGGACGGCCCGCTGACGCGTCTGACTCTGCTGGCGATGAATGCCAAGGGTTACCGCAATCTCACCGAACTGATCTCGCGTGGCTGGTCCGAAGGGCAGAGCAACGATTTGGTGATTATTCAGCGTGATTGGGTCAAGGCTGCTGCCGAGGGACTGATTGCGTTGTCCGGCGCGCGCGAAGGTGAGGTCGGCATGGCTTTGCTGGACGGTGACTCAGCCCTTGCCGAAACACGCCTGCGCGAGTGGATGGATGTGTTCCCCGATCGCTTCTACCTGGAAGTGCAGCGCACCAGCCGCGTGGGTGACGAGGAGTATCTGCACGCGGCTGTAGCCCTGGCTGGTCGCGTCGAAGCGCCCTTGGTTGCGACCAACGACGTGCGCTTCATCAAGCAGGATGATTTCGAAGCCCACGAGACTCGCGTATGTATTGGTGAAGGGCGCACGCTGGACGACCCGCGCCGCCCGCGCCACTACTCCGATCAGCAGTACCTCAAGAGCGCCGCAGAAATGTGGGAGCTGTTCTGCGATCTGCCCGAGGCCCTGGAAAACACGGTCGAGATCGCCAAGCGCTGCAATATCGAGGTGCAGCTCGGCAAATACTTCCTGCCGGATTTTCCCACGCCGGGTGGCATGGGCATCGATGACTATTTGCGCCATGCCTCCTTCGAGGGGCTTGAGGAGCGCCTGGCAGTGCTGTGGCCGAAGGAGACCACGCCCGATTACGAAGAGAAGCGCCAGGTTTATATCGATCGCCTTAACTTCGAGCTGGATATCATCATCCAGATGGGCTTCCCCGGATACTTCCTGATCGTGATGGACTTCATCCAGTGGGCCAAGAACAACGGCGTGCCGGTTGGCCCAGGGCGTGGTTCGGGTGCCGGTTCGCTGGTGGCCTACGTGCTGAAGATCACCGACCTCGATCCGCTGGCCTATGACCTGCTGTTCGAACGCTTCCTCAACCCCGAGCGGATTTCCATGCCCGACTTCGACGTCGACTTCTGCATGGATGGCCGTGACCGGGTAATCGATTACGTGGCTGAAAAATATGGCCGCAACGCGGTGAGCCAGATCATCACCTTCGGCTCTATGGCGGCCAAGGCGGTGGTGCGCGACGTGGCGCGGGCCCAGGGCAAGTCCTACGGTCTGGCCGATCGCCTATCGAAGATGATTCCCTTCGAGGTCGGCATGACTTTGGAGAAGGCCTTTGAGATGGAGGAGCCGCTGCGCGAGTTCCTCAAGAACGACGAAGAAGCTCAGGAAATCTGGGACATGTCGCTCAAGCTCGAAGGTGTAGTGCGCGGCACCGGCAAGCATGCCGGTGGCGTGGTGATCGCCCCGACCAAGCTCACCGACTTCTCGCCGATTGCCTGTGATGAAGAGGGTGCGGGCCTGGTGACCCAGTTCGACAAGGACGACGTCGAGCAGGCCGGGCTGGTCAAGTTCGACTTCCTCGGTCTGCGCACCCTGACCATCATTAAGTGGGCGATGGAAACCATCCACCGCGAGCAGAAGCGCGCCGGTGCCAGCGATGAAGAACTGGTCAATATCGATTTCATCCCACTGGATGACAAGAAAACCTATGACATGCTGCAGAAGGCCGAAACTACGGCGGTCTTCCAGCTTGAATCGCGGGGCATGAAGGAGCTGATCAAGAAGCTCAAGCCCGACTGCCTGGAAGACATGATTGCATTGGTGGCGCTGTTCCGCCCCGGCCCGCTGCAGTCCGGCATGGTGGACGACTTTATCAACCGTAAGCACGGCCGCGCCGAGCTGTCGTACCCGCACCCGGACTACCAGTACGCAGGGCTGGAGCCTGTGCTCAAGCCCACCTACGGGATCATTCTGTATCAGGAACAGGTGATGCAGATTGCCCAGGTCATGGGCGGTTACACCCTTGGCCAGGCGGATATGCTGCGCCGCGCGATGGGTAAGAAGAAACCCGAGGAAATGGCCAAGCAGCGTGGCGGCTTCATCGAAGGTTGTGCCAACAACAACATCGATGCCGACCTGGCAGGTAACATTTTCGACCTGGTGGAAAAGTTCGCCGGTTACGGCTTCAACAAATCCCACTCGGCTGCCTACGGCTTGGTTTCCTATCAGACCGCCTGGCTCAAGGCGCACTATCCGGCACCGTTCATGGCTGCGGTGCTGTCGGCGGATATGCACAACACCGACAAGGTGGTGATCCTTGTGGAAGAGTGCCGCAACATGAAGTTGCGCATTGATCCGCCGGATGTGAACGTCTCCGAGTACAAGTTCACCGTCAACGATGACGGTCGTATCGTCTACGGCCTCGGCGCGGTCAAGGGCGTGGGCGAGGGGCCGGTCGAGGCCATCGTCGAATGCCGCGCCGAAGGTGGGCCGTTCAAGGATCTGTTCGACTTCTGCAACCGCGTCGACCTCAAGCGCATCAACAAGCGCACCCTCGAGGCGCTGATTCGCAGCGGCGCACTGGATCGTCTCGGCCCCTACTATCAGGATGAACTCAAGGCCTACCAGGCCAGCGTGGACAAGAACCGTGCGGTGCTGCTGGCGTCGATGGAAGAGGCGGTGCAGTCCGCCGAGCAGACCGCGCGCAGCGCCGAGAGCGGCCATATGGATCTGTTCGGCGGCCTGTTCGCCGAGCCCGAGGCGGATGTCTACGCCAACCACCGCAAGGCCCGCGAGCTGCCGATCAAGGAGCGTCTGAAAGGCGAGAAGGACACCCTGGGCATCTACCTGTCCGGTCACCCCATCGATGAGTACGAAGGCGAGATTCGCCGTTTTGCCCGTCAGCGCATCGTCGAACTCAAGCCGGCGCGTGATACCCAGACCATTGCCGGGATGATCGTCAACCTACGAGTGATGAAGAACAAGAAAGGCGACAAGATGGGCTTCATTACCCTCGATGACCGTTCCGGGCGTATCGAGGCGTCGTTGTTCGCCGATGCCTTTGCCAGCAATCAAGCGCTACTGCAAAACGATGCATTGGTGGTGGTCGAGGGTGAGGTCAGCAATGACGACTTTTCCGGCGGTCTGCGTCTGCGTGCCAAGCGCGTGATGAGCCTGGAGGAGGCGCGCACCGGTTTGGCCGACAGCCTGCGGGTCAAGGTCGCCAGCGAGGCACTCAAGGGCGATCGCCTGCGTTGGCTGGCCGAGCTGTGCAGCAAGCACAAGGGCGCTTGCCCGGTGACGCTGGACTACAGTGGCGAAGAGGCACGTGCTTTGCTTCAGTTCGGCGACGCTTGGCGAATTGATCCGGCTGACACTTTGATACAGGCATTACGTGACCAGTTCGGGCGTGACAACGTCTTTTTGCACTACCGCTGATGCGAGAAGAGGGCTTGCTCTCTCTTCGCACGGCAGATTCGACCCGCAGCGCCGCATCCCGTAAGGTAAGGCGCCATATGGATACAGCTCCCCGGCCACTTGGCCGTCGACGCAAGACGGATGACTATGAACCCGAATTTCCTCGATTTCGAACAGCCGATCGCCGACCTGCAAGCCAAGATCGAAGAGCTACGCCTGGTTGGTAATGACAACGCGCTGAACATTGGTGACGAGATCGCTCGTCTGCAAGACAAGAGCAGCGCACTGACCGAAAGCATCTTCGGCAATTTGACTAGCTGGCAGATCGCCCAACTTGCGCGTCACCCGCGCCGCCCCTACACCCTGGATTACATCCAGCACATCTTCACCGAGTTCGATGAGTTGCACGGTGATCGTCACTTCTCCGATGACGCCGCTATTGTCGGCGGTGTGGCACGTCTGGGTGACCAACCGGTTATGGTCATTGGTCACCAGAAGGGCCGCGAAGTCCGTGAGAAGGTGCGCCGCAACTTCGGTATGCCGCGCCCTGAGGGCTATCGCAAGGCTTGCCGCCTGATGGAAATGGCTGAGCGCTTCAAGATGCCGATTCTCACCTTCATCGATACGCCCGGTGCTTATCCGGGTATCGATGCCGAGGAGCGTGGCCAGAGCGAGGCCATCGCCTGGAACCTGCGCGTGATGGCTCGTCTGAAAACGCCGATCATCGCCACTGTTATCGGTGAAGGTGGTTCCGGCGGTGCGTTGGCCATCGGCGTCTGCGACCAACTGAATATGCTGCAGTACTCCACCTACTCGGTTATTTCCCCGGAAGGTTGCGCTTCGATTCTCTGGCGCACCGCCGAGAAGGCGCCGGATGCGGCTGAAGCCATGGGCATCACCGCTGAGCGTCTGAAAGACCTGGGTATTGTCGATCAAGTTATCGCCGAGCCGCTAGGTGGCGCTCATCGCGACCCGGCTGCTGCTTCCGAGTCGATCCGTCAGGCGTTGACCAAGCAACTGGCCAGCCTGCAGAAGCACGACACCGATGCACTGCTCAAGCGTCGCTATGATCGCCTGATGAGCTATGGCATCGCCTGATTGCTTTGTCGCGTCGTTTTGCAACGGGCCTTCGGGCCCGTTGTCGTTTCTGCGCTATATCCAGGTTGGGAGGGTGGCTTGAAGATGCTCTCGCGTATGCAACGGTTTAGGCTTGGCTTATGACTTCACTCGACATTCGTTTACGCGCCGCGCTGCAACCCTGGCGTACGGCGCCTGTCTGGCGTGTTGCCTTCTCCGGTGGCCTGGATTCCACCGTGCTGTTGCACCTGCTTGCTCAATGGGCGCGCCACGAGGCTTTACCGCCGTTGCATGCCTTGCATATTCATCATGGATTGCAAACGGTGGCCGAATCCTGGCCTGCGCACTGCGCTGCGGTGTGTCAGGGTCTGGATATTGAACTGGACGTGGTACGGGTGCAGGTCGGTTCGGGTGCGAGCCTTGAGCAGGCGGCAAGACAGGCGCGCTATGCGGCATTAGCCGAATGGCTGCAGGTCGGTGATGTTCTTCTGAGCGCCCAGCATCGTGATGATCAGGCGGAAACCGTGTTGTTTCGTTTGTTGCGCGGTGCAGGTGTGCGTGGGCTCGCCGGCATGCCGGTGAATCGTACACTGGGCAAGGGCCGTTTGTTGAGGCCGTTGCTGGGTTGTTCGCGCGCGGAGTTACAGGCATACGCGCAGCAGCATGAGCTGAGCTGGATTGAAGATCCGAGCAATCAGGATGAGCGCTTCAGGCGTAATTTCCTGCGACGCCAAATCCTGCCGCTGCTTGCGCAACATTGGCCGCAGGCTTCTGCCAACCTGGCACGCAGTGCGGCGCACTTGAGCGAGGCGCAGCAGTTGTTGGACGAGTTGGCCGAGGTGGATCTGGCGACTGTCCGTGGTTGCGTTGATTTTGCCTGGTTGCCCCTGCCGTCTCTGTCGCTACTTGAGATTTCAGCATTGAGCGATGCGCGGCAGCGCAATCTGCTGCGCCACTGGTTGGCACCTTTGACGCCTATGCCTGATAGCGACCATTGGGCGGGTTGGTACGATTTGCGCGACGCCCATGCTGAGGCGATGCCTGTCTGGCGTTTGGCCGCAGGGGAATTGCATCGTGCCGATGGGCGGTTGTGGTGGCTCAGTGGTGAGTGGTTGCAGTCACCAGTACCGCCTATCGGCACGTTGGTCGAGACGCTCGAATTGCCGGGCAATGGTTGCCTGGCGCTGACAGGGCAGTTACCTGCCGGCCAGTGGCGGCTGGCTTATCGGCAGGGCGGGGAGTCGCTGTATATGGCCGGGCGAGGTCGTCGCGACCTTAAACGTCTGCTCAACGAGTGGCGGGTGCCGACCTTCGTGCGACCACGCCTGCCGCTGTTGTTCGATGGCGACGAACTGGTTGCCGTTGCGAATCTGGCGCAGGCAGCGCAATTGGCCGAGTGCGGTGTAAGTTTGCAGTGGTCGCCACCAATCGGCGCGCAAGGTTTGAGCTGGTAAGGCCTTTCGAGTAGACTACGCTCCCGTCTTAATACAGCTTTGCCGACTCTCTCTGAGAGCTGGCGAGTTAGCCATTGCGCTGGCAGTGGTGCTCCTTCTTCGCTTTCCCCGGCGGCGCAGGCCGCTTAAACGCAGACTTCTAGGGTTTTTCATGACGCGCTACATCTTCGTCACGGGTGGTGTTGTTTCTTCATTGGGGAAAGGCATCGCCTCGGCTTCACTGGCGGCCATCCTGGAGGCGCGGGGACTGAAGGTCACCATGCTCAAGCTGGACCCCTACATCAACGTCGATCCGGGCACCATGAGCCCGTTCCAGCACGGTGAGGTGTTCGTCACGCAGGACGGCGCCGAGACCGACCTCGACCTGGGCCATTACGAGCGGTTCATCCGCACCACCATGACCCAGAACAATAACTTCACTACTGGCCGCGTGTACGAAGATGTACTGCGCAAGGAGCGCCGTGGTGATTATCTGGGCGCGACCATTCAGGTCATTCCGCATATCACCGACGAGATCAAGCGCCGCATCATCAAGGGCGCCGGCGATGCCGACGTGGCGCTGGTGGAAATCGGCGGCACCGTAGGCGACATCGAGTCGCAACCGTTCCTCGAAGCGATCCGTCAGTTGCGCGTCGAAGTGGGCGCCAAGCGTGCCATGCTGATGCACCTGACGCTGGTGCCGTACATCGCTACTGCCGGCGAGACCAAGACCAAGCCGACTCAGCACTCGGTCAAGGAACTGCGCTCCATCGGCCTGCAGCCCGATGTGCTGGTGTGCCGCTCCGACCACCCGATCGATGTGTCTTCGCGTCGTAAGATCGCCCTGTTCACCAACGTCGAAGAGCGTGCGGTGATCAGCCTGGAAGACGTCGACACCATCTACAAGATTCCTGGCGTACTGCATGCCCAGGGGTTGGATGAATTCGTCGTCGAGCGTTTTGGCCTGCAGTGCCAGGCGGCCGACCTCTCCGAATGGGATCGCGTGGTCGATGCCAAGCTCAACCCGGAGAAAGATGTCACCATCGCCATGGTCGGCAAGTACATGGAACTGCTCGACGCCTACAAATCGCTGATCGAAGCGATGAGCCACGCGGGCATCCAGAATCGCACCAAGGTCAACATTCGCTACATCGATTCCGAGGACATCGAGAATCAGGGCACCAGCCTGCTCGAAGGCGTCGATGCCATTCTGGTACCGGGCGGTTTCGGTTTGCGTGGTGTGGAAGGCAAGATCAAGACCGTGCAGTACGCTCGCGAGAACAAGATCCCGTATTTGGGTATCTGCCTCGGTATGCAGGTTGCTGTCATCGAGTACGCCCGTAATGTGGTGGGCTGGAGCGACGCCAACTCCACCGAGTTCGATATGGCCAGCCAGCACCCGGTGGTCGGTTTGATCACCGAATGGCAAGACGCGACTGGCGCTACCGAGCAGCGTAGCGAGAGCTCTGACTTGGGCGGCACCATGCGTCTTGGCGCGCAGGACTGCCAGTTGCAGGCCGGTTCGCTGGTATACGACTGCTACGGCAAGGATGTGATTGTCGAGCGTCACCGTCATCGTTACGAAGTGAACAACAACCTGTTGCCGCAACTGACCGATGCCGGTCTGAAAGTCTCCGGGCGTTCCGGTGATGGCGCGCTGGTGGAAGTGGTCGAGGCGCCGGATCATCCGTGGTTCGTTGCCTGTCAGTTCCACCCGGAATTCACCTCTACGCCGCGTGACGGCCACCCGTTGTTCAGTGGTTTCGTCAACGCTGCTCTGGCTCAGAAAGCGAAGAAGGCATAAGGAATGGCTCAGAAGATCATCAAGGTCGGTAACATCGAGATCGCCAACGACAAGCCGTTCGTGCTGTTCGGTGGCATCAATGTTCTGGAATCGCGCGACCTGGCCATGCAGGCCTGCGAAGAGTACGTGCGGGTGACCGAGAAGCTCGGCATTCCCTACGTGTTCAAGGCCAGCTTCGACAAGGCTAACCGCTCCTCCGTCACCTCCTTCCGTGGCCCTGGCCTGGAAGAGGGCATGAAGATCTTTGAGGAAGTGAAGAAGACCTTCGGCGTGCCGGTCATTACCGACGTTCACGAACCTCATCAAGCCGCTGCGGTGGCCGAGGTGTGCGACATCATTCAGTTGCCGGCCTTTCTTTCGCGGCAGACTGATCTGGTGGTGGCGATGGCCAAAACCGGTGCTGTCATCAACATCAAAAAGGCACAGTTCCTCGCGCCGCAGGAAATGAAGCATATCCTGCGCAAGTGTGAGGAAGCGGGTAACGATCAACTGATCCTTTGCGAGCGCGGTTCCTCCTTCGGTTACAACAACCTGGTGGTGGACATGCTCGGCTTCGGCATCATGAAGCAGTTCGAATACCCGGTGTTTTTCGACGTGACCCATGCCCTGCAAATGCCGGGTGGTCGTGCCGACTCCGCCGGTGGTCGCCGCGCGCAGGTGACCGACCTGGCCAAGGCTGGCATGAGCCAAGGCTTGGCGGGGCTGTTCCTTGAAGCGCACCCGGAACCGGAAAACGCCAAGTGCGATGGCCCCTGTGCATTGCGTTTGAACAAGCTGGAGCCTTTCCTTTCCCAGCTCAAGCAACTGGATGATCTGGTGAAGGGTTTTGCGCCGATCGAGACTGCCTGAAGTCGTCGCAATCCGGTACAGTGCCGCCCCGAAACAATTCTCGGACTTTAGAGTCAGATGTTGCCGCGTTGCCCTTGCGCGCGGCTGCATCGTGCAGCCGTCGCTGCCGTTTTATCGTCAACCTTTGGAGTGCTAACAACAATGGCAAAGATCGTCGACATCAAGGGTCGTGAAGTTCTCGACTCCCGTGGTAATCCCACCGTCGAAGCCGATGTGATCCTCGAAGGCGGTATCGTCGGTAGCGCCTGCGCGCCGTCTGGTGCCTCCACTGGCTCGCGCGAAGCGCTGGAGCTGCGTGATGGCGACAAGAGCCGTTACCTGGGCAAAGGTGTGCTCAAGGCCGTGGCCAACATCAACGGCCCGATCCGTGATCTGCTGCTGGATAAAGACGCTGCCGATCAGCAGGCGCTGGACCGCGCGATGATCGAACTCGACGGTACCGAGAACAAGGCCACGCTGGGCGCCAACGCCATTCTCGCTGTGTCCTTGGCTGCCGCCAAGGCCGCTGCCCAGGCCAAGGGTGTGCCGCTGTACGCGCACATTGCCGATCTGAACGGTACTCCCGGTGTTTACTCCATGCCGGTGCCGATGATGAACATTATCAACGGCGGCGAGCATGCCGATAACAACGTCGATATTCAGGAGTTCATGGTGCAGCCGGTTGGCGCCAAGAATTTCGCTGACGCGCTGCGCATGGGCGCGGAAATCTTCCATCACCTCAAGGCTGTGTTGAAAGCCCGTGGCCTGAACACTGCCGTCGGTGACGAGGGTGGTTTCGCGCCCAACCTGGCGTCTAACGAAGACGCTCTGGCTGCCATCGCCGAAGCTGTTGCCAACGCTGGCTACAAACTGGGTGACGACGTGACCCTGGCCCTGGACTGCGCCTCCAGCGAGTTCTTCAAGGACGGTCAGTACGATCTGGCTGGCGAAGGCAAGGTGTTCAGCGCCGAAGGTTTCGCCGACTACCTGGCTGGCCTGACTCAGCGTTACCCGATCATCTCCATCGAAGACGGCATGGACGAGTCCGACTGGGCGGGTTGGAAAGTCCTGACCGACAAGATCGGCGCCAAGGTGCAACTGGTCGGTGATGACCTGTTCGTCACCAACACCAAGATCCTCAAGCGCGGCATCGACGAGAAAATCGGTAACTCGATCCTGATCAAGTTCAACCAGATTGGTTCGCTGACCGAGACCCTGGAAGCCATCCAGATGGCCAAGGCTGCTGGCTTCACCGCCGTGATTTCGCACCGCAGCGGCGAAACCGAAGACAGCACCATCGCCGACCTGGCCGTAGGTACTGCCGCAGGTCAGATCAAGACCGGCTCGCTGTGCCGCTCCGATCGCGTGTCCAAGTACAACCAACTGCTGCGTATCGAAGAGCAGCTGGCTGGCAAGGCTCCGTATAAGGGGCGTGCCGAGTTCCGCGGCTAAGTCACGATCTGCTGCGCGTCGGCCCTACTGCGTTAAAAACAGGCTCGGACAGTGACTTGTCACTGAACGTCCAGAGGACGGCCCGAAGGGCGAGTGAAACGAGTAATGCTCATTTACTTCAGTAAAGTCGAGCGCGACTCCGACCGTTCCTCGCCTGTTTGATTCGCTGGCGCTCACCCTTCGGGCCAGCCTTCGGCTGTTACTCCCGTTGGTCGTTGCGCCTTGTAGGTCTCTAGCTCGCGAGATCGTTCTAGTCTGAAAATGGGCGACGCAAGTCGCCCTTTTTCGTGGCGGCTCCAGCGCTGGTGCTGCATGTAGGAGCGGATTTATCCGCGATCTGTCGCGGCTGAAGCCGCTCCTACAAGGGCTGTGCCATTGTTGATATGGCCTTTTTCATCGTCGTTTCGTCGATTTCCGGGAACCCTTGCACGGATGCAGAACCTTAAAACCCATGTCACCCATCAGCCGGCTCCTTTTCAAGCATGACCGCAGCCCCTACCATGCCGATGACTCAAACCGCGAGCCGCTCCATGCGTAGCCCCTACTGGCTGTTTATCGTGCTGATCCTAATGCTGGCTGGCCTGCAGTATCGTCTGTGGGGGGGCGAGGGCAGTCTGGCGCACGTCAGTCGTCTGCAGCAGCAGATTGCCGAGCAGAAGGGCGAGAACGAGCGTCTGCTGGAGCGCAACCGTATCCTTGAGGCCGAGGTGATGGAGCTCAAGCGTGGCATGGAGACCGTCGAAGAGCGTGCGCGGCAGGAGCTGGGCATGGTCAAAGAGGGCGAAACCCTCTATCTGCTGACGAAATGAGTGCTCCCTTCTGGCTGGTGATTCCTGCCGCCGGTATTGGTGCGCGTATGGCCGCCGACCGGCCCAAGCAGTACCTGGAAGTCGCCGGGCGCTGCATTCTCGAACATTCCCTCGATTGCTTTCTCGATCATCCCGACCTGCTCGGTGTTGTGGTCTGCCTGGCTGAGGATGACCCTTTCTGGCCGGCTCTGGCGTCGGCGGCCAATCCGCTTATTCATCGTGCCAATGGTGGGCGTGAGCGTGCTGATTCGGTGCTAGCTGGGTTGCAGGCGCTGCAACAGGCCGGTGCGGATGAAGCAGATTGGGTTCTGGTGCACGATGCCGCGCGGCCGAACCTGGCTCGCAGCGACCTTGATTGTTTGCTTGATGTTCTGGCGACAGATCCTGTTGGTGGCCTGCTGGCTGTGCCAGCGCGCGATACCCTCAAGCAGGCTGATGCGGCTGGTCGTGTGGTGCAGACGGTTGATCGTGCCGTGATTTGGCAGGCCTACACGCCGCAGATGTTTCGTTTGGGGGCACTACGGCAAGCCCTTGGCGACGCGTTGGCAGTCGGAGCAGCAATCACCGATGAGGCTTCGGCTATCGAGTGGGCTGGGCTGGCGCCGCGTTTGGTCGAGGGGCGTGCGGATAACCTCAAGGTCACACGCCCGGAAGATTTGCAGTGGCTGCGCCTGGCGTGGGCCGGGCGCAGCGCGCAGTGACGATCAGTTCTGGCGATGGCGGCTGAGGTTGCGTTCAAGCACTGTGCCGAGTTTGTCCATGGCGCCTTCCAGTGCCTGTTCGAGGTTGTCACCGTTATGACTCACCGAAACCGGATCACGCCCTTTTAGCCGTGCTTCTGCTTGGCAGCGCTTGTCCAGGCCGCCGCCTTTGTGACTGTTCTCGTCGTTGAAGTGCAGCTCGATTCGAGTCAGGTGATCCTCGAAACGTTTGAGCTTGAGTAGCACGCGACCCCGCACCTTGTCCGCCAATGCCGCAGAACCGTGAATGTGGTTGTCGCTGTTGACCATGACTTGCATAGCGCTTACCTCCGGTTTCGGTGAAGACGATACCGTTTCGACGGTATCACTCATTCTGGCCGCAACTGAAGCCTGGGGTTCCCGCCTGGCTGTGACAATCTGTTGCCCGTCGCTCTCAGGCGTATTCGGGAAACTCGACGAGGCCATGCTTGAGGTGGTCGACGAGCTGCCGCACCTTGGGCGACAGGTGACGCTGTTGCGGATAGATCGCCCAGACTGCCGTGTTGGGTGGCTGGTGTTGCTCGAGCAATGAAATAAGGGCACCGCTGCGCAGGTGCGGCAACACGTAATAGTCGGGGAGCTGGCACAAGCCGAAACCGCGCAGCGCCGCATCCAGCACGGCTTGACCACTGTTGCAGCGCCAGTTGCCTTGCACTCTGATCTGGGTTTCTCGCCCGCTTTCGGCAAAGTTCCAGTGCTCGCTGCTGCCGATCAGGCAGTTGTGCCGCGACAGTTCGGACAGCGAGTGCGGGCGACCGTAGTGCAGCAGATAGTCCGGCGCCGCGCACAGATACATCACCCGTGGCGCCAGGCGCGCGGCGACCAGCCGTGAGTCCTGCAGGCGGCCGAGGCGAATCGCCAGGTCGAGCCCTTCGTGCAGCAGGTCGAGTTGGCGATTGGACAGTTCGATTTCTACACGCAACTGAGGGTGTTGCGCCATGAACTGGTTGACCAGCGGCACGATGAAGCGCTCGCCGTAGGCGACGGCGCAGGTCATGCGTAGTAACCCCTTGGGTTCGGCGCCTAGGTCACTGACGGCGCGCAGCGCTTCTTCGCGCGCGTCCTGCAGGCGCTGGCAGTGTTGCAGGAAGGTCTGACCCGCCTCTGTCAGGGCGACACGTCGGGTGCTGCGGTAGAACAGTCGACTTTGTAGACGCTCCTCCAGGCGCGCCACCTGGCGGCTGACCTGTGAGGTGGAGAGCCCCAGTCGTTCGGCCGCAGCGCTGAACTGACCGCACTCTGCCACCGCGACGAACTCGTCCATACCTTCCCAGCGATTCATCGTCGACTCCTGTGTGGCCATGTTCAAGTGCGATAGATTATCCCTGTTTGGCAATAATGTTTTGATATTTGCAGAACTATCTCCATTTGGCCTTGCTTTAGACTGCGGGGACTTTTCGTAAACGCTCAGGAGCGCTTCCATGATCAAGTCCCGTGCAGCCGTCGCCTTCGCCCCCAACGAGCCGCTGAAGATCGTCGAGATCGATGTCGAGCCGCCAAAGGCCGGTGAAGTGCTGGTACGCATCGTTGCCACCGGCGTCTGCCATACCGATGCTTACACCCTGTCCGGTCAGGATTCCGAGGGCGTGTTTCCCTGCGTGCTGGGTCATGAGGGCGGTGGCATCGTCGAAGCGGTGGGCGAGGGCGTTACCTCAGTCAAGGTCGGCGATCATGTGATTCCGCTCTATACCGCCGAATGCCGTGAGTGCAAATTCTGCAAATCCGGCAAGACCAACCTGTGCAGCTCGGTGCGCGCCACTCAGGGCAAGGGCCTGATGCCGGATGGCACCAGCCGCTTCAGCTACAACGGTGAGCCGGTTTACCACTACATGGGCTGTTCGACCTTCTCCGAGTACACCGTGTTGCCGGAAGTCTCGGTTGCCGTGATCCCCAAAGAGGCCCCGCTGGACAAGGTGTGCCTGCTCGGTTGCGGCGTCACCACCGGCATCGGCGCGGTGCTCAACACCGCCAAGGTCACCGAGGGCTCCACCGTGGCCATCTTCGGCCTGGGCGGCATCGGCCTGGCGGCGATCATCGGCGCCAAGATGGCCAGGGCCTCGCGCATCATCGGTATCGACATCAATCCGGCCAAGGAAGCGGTTGCCCGCGAGCTGGGCGTGACCGATTTCGTCAACCCGAAAGAGCACAGCAAACCGATCCAGGAGGTCATCGTCGAGATGACCGATGGCGGCGTCGACTACAGCTTCGAGTGCATCGGCAACGTGCAACTGATGCGTGCCGCACTGGAGTGCTGCCACAAGGGCTGGGGCGAGTCGACCATCATCGGCGTGGCGCCGGCCGGTGCCGAGATCAGCACCCGTCCGTTCCAGTTGGTCACCGGCCGCGTCTGGCGCGGCAGTGCCTTCGGTGGCGTCAAGGGCCGTACCGAGCTGCCGAGCTATGTCGAGAAGTCGCAGACTGGAGAAATTCCGCTGGATACCTTCATCACTCACAACATGGGCCTGGATGAGATCAACGAGGCCTTCGAGCTGATGCACGAAGGCAAGAGCATTCGCACCGTTATCCATTTCTAACCAGCGTAAGCGTCAAGCTGCAAGTGGAGCGCGTTGCTTGCCGCTTGACGCTGTCCGGAGGGCCTTATGGAAATCGTATCCAGCAACAAGAGTTTTGGTGGCTGGCACAAGCGTTATCGCCATCGCTCCACCACCCTCAATTGCGACATGGTGTTCGCCGTCTACCTGCCGCCGCAGGCCGAGCAGGGCGTCAAACTGCCGGTGCTGTATTGGCTCAGTGGCCTGACCTGCACCGATGAGAACTTCATGCAGAAGGCTGGTGCCCAGCGCATGGCAGCCGAACTGGGGTTGATCATCGTCGCGCCGGATACCAGCCCGCGCGGCGAAGGCGTGGCCGATGATGCCAATGGCGCCTATGACTTCGGCCTGGGTGCCGGCTTCTACGTCAATGCGACGCAAGAACCGTTCGCCCGTCACTACCGCATGTACGACTACGTGGTGCAGGAGCTGCCAGCGTTGATCGAGGCCAATTTCCCGGTTTCGGACAAGCGCGGCATCGCCGGTCACTCCATGGGTGGCCATGGCGCGCTGATCTGCGCGCTGAAGAACCCTGGGCGTTACCAGGCGGTGTCGGCGTTCTCGCCAATTAGCAATCCGATGAACTGCCCCTGGGGTGAGAAGGCGTTTTCGCTGTACCTGGGCGAAGAGCGCTCGCGCTGGCGTGAGTGGGATGCCAGTGTGCTGATCGCCGAGGCCAGCGAAAAGCTGCCGATCCTGGTGGATCAGGGCGACCGTGACGACTTCCTCGAAGGCCAACTCAAGCCGCAGGCATTGCAGGCGGCTGCCAAGGCGGCCGGTCACCCGCTGACGCTGCGCATGCAGCCTGGCTATGACCACAGCTATTATTTCATCGCCAGCTTTATCGATGATCACCTGCGCCATCACGCGGCAGTTTTGCAGTCGTCTTAGCCCAGATGAAATCCGCGGGTGAATTTCCCGGATTTCATCCGGGCTACTCGGCAATGCGGTTAGAATCACGCCCTGACTTTTTCAGGGCGTTGTTCTTTATGCGTATCGGTCATGGCTATGACGTACACCGCTTCGGCGAAGGCGATTTCATCACCCTCGGCGGCGTGCGAATTCCCCATAAATTCGGCCTCGTCGCCCATTCCGATGGTGACGTGCTACTGCATGCCCTGAGCGATGCCTTGCTCGGCGCGGTGGCGCTGGGTGATATCGGTAAGCACTTTCCCGACACCGATCCGACCTTCAAGGGCGCCGACAGTCGTGTGCTGCTGCGTCATGTGATGGGCTTGGTGTGTGGCAAGGGTTATGCGGTGGGCAATGTCGACGCCACCATCATCGCCCAGGCACCGAAAATGGCGCCGCATATCGACACGATGCGCGAGCGTATCGCCGAGGATCTCGGCGTGGCGTTGGATCAGGTTAACGTCAAAGCCACCACCACCGAGAAGCTCGGTTTCACCGGGCGTGAGGAAGGCATTGCGGTGCACGCCGTCGCCTTGCTGGTCAAGGCATGAACGAGTTGCAACTGCTGGGCCCGCGCGCCCATGGTGAGGCCTGCGGGCGTGCCGTGCTCAAGGCCACGGCCGAGGACTTCCAGGTCGACGAGGTGCTCGACATCCCGCTCACAGGGCAGGGCGAGCACCTTTGGCTGTGGGTGGAAAAGCGTGGCCTGAATACCGAAGAGGCCGCTCGGCGCATCGCCCGTGCTGCCGGTTTGCCGCTCAAGGCGGTCAGCTATGCCGGGCTCAAGGATCGTCAGGCGCTGACTCGGCAGTGGTTCAGCCTGCATTTGCCGGGCAAGGCTGACCCGGATCTGGGCGCTGCTCAGGGCGATGATCTGGTGATCCTGCGTAGCCAGCGGCATAACCGCAAGCTTCAGCGTGGTGCTCACGCTGCCAATGGCTTCACCCTGCGCCTGACGGCGCTCCAGGCGGATCGTGAGGCGCTGGAGCAGCGTCTGCAGCGTATCGCCGAGCAGGGCGTGCCCAACTATTTCGGCCTGCAGCGCTTCGGTTTCGATGGCGGCAATGTCGAGCAGGCGCGTGATTTTGCCTCGCGTCAGGAGCTTCCGGTGCAGCGCAACCTGCGTTCGCGGCTGCTTTCATCCGCACGTAGCTACCTGTTCAATCAGGTGTTGGCCAGGCGCGTTGCTGTCGGCACCTGGAACCAGGCGCAGGTCGGCGATGTGTTGGCATTCACCACCAGCCGCAGTTTCTTTCTCGCCGGTGAGGCCGAATGCAGCGACCCGCGACTGGCCGCGCTCGATGTGCACCCGACCGGCCCACTCTGGGGCGATGGCGCGTTGCCGAGCGCCGCTACGGTGCAGGATCTTGAGCAGTTGGTGGCCGATGAGTGCGCCTCGCTGGTGCAATGGCTGGTCAAGGCGGACATGGCGCACGAACGGCGAATTCTGCGCCTCCCCATCGGCGGCCTGTCGTGGCATTATCCCGAGCCCGATATTCTGCAACTTGCATTCGTCCTGCCGGCCGGGTGTTTCGCTACCGTAGTGGTACGCGAACTGCTCGATCTGGTGCCAGCAGGGCAGACGGATACTCCATGCGAATTCTGATTTCCAACGACGACGGGGTGAATGCCCCTGGTATTGCTGCGTTGCACCAGGCGCTGGACGACTACGCCGAGTGCGTGGTGATCGCCCCAGCCGAGGACAAGAGTGGCGCCAGCAGCTCGCTGACGCTCGATCGTCCTTTGCACCCGTTGGTGTTGCCCAACGGTTACACCAGCCTTAATGGCACGCCAACCGATTGCGTGCACCTGGGGCTCAACGGCCTGCTCGAGCAGATGCCGGAGATGGTCGTGTCCGGTATCAACCTGGGCGCCAATCTGGGGGACGACGTGCTGTACTCCGGCACCGTCGCCGCTGCGCTGGAAGGGCGTTTCCTGAGCAAGCCAGCGTTTGCCTTTTCGCTGTTGTCGCGACAGGTGGACAATTTGCCGACCGCTGCCTATTTCGCGCGCAAGCTGGTCGAGGCTCACGAACGCCTTGAATTGCCGCCGCGTACCGTGCTTAACGTCAATATCCCCAATCTACCGCTGGAGCACATCCGTGGCGTGCAGTTGACGCGCCTCGGCCACCGTGCACGCGCTGCCGCGCCGGTCAAAGTGGTCAACCCGCGCGGCAAGGTGGGCTACTGGATCGCCGCCGCCGGCGATGTCGAAGAGGGCGGCCCTGGCACTGACTTTCATGCGGTGATGCAAGGCTATGTGTCGATTACGCCTTTGCAACTCGACCGCACCTTCGGTGCCGCTTTCGAGGGCATGAGCGGCTGGCTGGAGGGCATCTTCTGATGCGTGAACAGGACGACCTGCAACGCCATGGGATCGGCATGACCTCACAGCGCACGCGTGAACGCCTGATCCAGCGCCTTTATGAGGAAGGCCTGTCGAACGCCCGCGTGCTTGAAGTAATTCGCCGTACGCCGCGCCATCTGTTCGTCGACGAGGCGCTGGCGCATCGCGCCTATGAGGACACTGCGTTGCCCATCGGCCACAACCAGACCATTTCTCAGCCTTATATGGTCGGCCGCATGACCGAACTGCTGCTGGCTGCTGGGCCGTTGGACAAGGTGCTGGAGATTGGTACTGGCTCCGGTTACCAGACGGCTGTGTTGGCACAATTGGTGGAGCGGGTGTTCTCGGTCGAGCGTATTCAGTCCTTGCAGGAGCGCGCCAAGGAGCGTCTGGTCGAACTCAAACTACGCAACGTGGTCTTTCGCTGGGGCGATGGTTGGGAGGGGTGGAATGCGCTTGGCCCCTACAACGGCATCATTGTCACTGCAGCGGCTGCGGATGTGCCGATGGCGTTGCTCAATCAGCTAGCGCCGGGCGGGCGTCTGGTGATTCCGGTGGGAACTGGCGATGTGCAGCAACTGCTGTTGATCGTTCGCGAAGAAGAAGGTTTTTCCCGTCACGTGCTCGATTCTGTCCGCTTCGTCCCCCTATTAAATGGCCCTTTGGCCTAGTGGCCACAGGTCTACCGGAAGGATCCATGAAAAAATATTTTCTGCTCTATGCCAAGGGCATCGCCATGGGTGCCGCAGATGTCGTGCCTGGCGTATCCGGCGGCACCATCGCGTTCATCAGCGGTATTTATGATGAGTTGCTGCGCTCTATTTCCAGTGTGCCCGAGGCGTTGATGCTGCTTCTGCGGGGGCGAATCAAGGATGCCTGGCAGGCAGCTAATGCCACTTTTTTATTGGTTCTACTATCTGGCATCGTGACCAGTATTCTCAGTCTGGCCCGGTTGATTACCTATCTATTGGCACATCATCCGGTGCCGGTCTGGTCATTTTTCTTTGGCCTGATTCTGGTTTCGGTTTATCTAGTCGGGCGTGATATCGGGCGCTGGAACTGGAGTCGTGGCCTGAGTTTTCTGCTTGGGTTGGCCTTTGCTTATTGGATCACTGTGGCTGCGCCGATCCAATGGGGCAGCGATCCGCTGACGCTGTTCTGCGCTGGCGCCATTGCCATCTGCGCCATGATTCTGCCTGGTATTTCCGGTAGTTTTATCCTGCTTCTGCTGGGGCTTTATGCCACGGTATTGGGCGCGGTCAAGAACTTGGATCTGGCCGTCCTGGCGGTGTTCGCTGCGGGATGCCTGGTCGGTTTATTGAGCTTCGCCCGCCTGCTTAGTTGGATGTTGTCGCACTGGCGTGATCTGACGTTGTCATTTCTGACTGGTTTGATGCTGGGCTCGCTGAACAAGGTTTGGCCCTGGAAGGAGACCATTAGTTGGCGTATCGATAGCAAGGGTGAACAGGTGCCGTTGCTGCAGCACAACTTGCTTCCTAGCCAGTTTGTCGAGATTAGTGGTCAAGATTCCCAACTGCTGCTAGCCATTTTCCTGGCGTTCACCGGTATTTTTGTCGTGCTTGCGCTGGATTGGCTGGCTAGGCGAAAGCCGCAAGTGGCTGGTTGATCCGGCGCAATAGCCGCATCATGTTTGTAATTCGGGATCGTTCAAGGGAGCACCGGGTGAGTCGCACAACCGTTTACGCGCTGATTTTCAAGGCCGTTGACCTTCGTTTGCTCGCCTCGTTGTTGGGGACTTTGCTACTGGTCGGCTGCGCCAGTTCACCGCCTGGTGGTGTTCAGGTCGTCGAGCGTGGACAGCACCAGGGAAGAGCGCCTCTGATTCAGCGCCAACCTGTGCGAACCGGGCACTATGTGGTTCAGCGTGGCGATACGCTGTACTCCATCGCTTTCCGGTTCGGCTGGGATTGGAAGGCCCTGGCTGCCCATAATGGCTTGCGTGACCCTTATTTGATCCGAGTAGGGCAAGTCATCCGCTTTGATAATCGCAGTGTGTCGAGCTCGCCAGTAGTGGCCAGTGCCCCGCGTAGCCCAGCACCGCCGATACCGCCGGTTCAGCCTACAAGTCAGCCTGTTGTGACGGCCCCGGTGGTCAGTGCGGCCAAACCGCCGGCGGCATCCACGCCCGCCACCACGCCCGTGACCCCTGTAACCCGCTCGGCGACCGGTTGGGCTTGGCCTACTCAGGGCGCGGTAATTAGTAAATTCTCTTCAAACGGTAGTTTGAATAAAGGCGTTGATATCGCAGGGGAATTAGGACAGCCTGTTTTAGCTGCGTCTGATGGATCGGTGGTGTATGCCGGAAGTGGTTTGCGGGGCTACGGCGAACTGGTCATCATCAAGCACAGCGACACCTACGTGAGTGCTTACGGCCATAACCGTAGGCTGTTGGTGCGGGAGGGGCAGCAGGTTAAGGCTGGACAGCGTATTGCTGAGATGGGGTCCACAGGGGCCGACCGGGTGAAGCTCCACTTCGAGATTCGCCGGCAAGGAAAACCTGTTGATCCGCTGCAGTACCTGCCTAAGCGTTGATCTGCGTTTCACTTCTCTCGACACGTGGGAGGGACTGGCTCGGTGTGGCTAGGACGTGTCCGCCAGAGCTTGTTGTCGAACTCATCTTGGGACTACAACAATGGCTCTCATAAAAGAAGAAGCGCCGGAGTTTGACGTCGACGATGAACTGCTCCTAGTGGAGCCGGGCATCGTTTTGGGCGAGGTTCAACACGACGAGGAGAATGTGCCGCCGTCGCGTACCAAAGCCAAACACGCCACCCCGTCCAAACAGCACAAACACATCGATTACACTCGGGCGCTTGACGCCACCCAGCTATATCTCAATGAAATCGGCTTTTCGCCATTGCTGACTCCTGAAGAGGAGGTGCATTTTGCGCGTCTAGCGCAAAAGGGGGATCCAGCAGGGCGTAAACGCATGATCGAAAGCAACCTACGTCTGGTTGTTAAGATCGCGCGACGTTACGTCAACCGTGGCTTGTCACTGCTCGACCTGATTGAAGAGGGCAATCTAGGGCTGATTCGAGCGGTTGAGAAGTTCGATCCTGAGCGTGGCTTCCGCTTTTCCACTTACGCGACTTGGTGGATTCGTCAGACCATCGAGCGCGCGATCATGAACCAGACGCGCACCATTCGTCTGCCTATTCATGTGGTCAAGGAGCTCAACGTCTACTTACGTGCAGCTCGTGAACTGACTCAGAAACTGGATCATGAACCCTCGGCCGAGGAAATCGCCAACTTGCTGGAAAAGCCGGTTGGTGAAGTCAAACGCATGCTGGGTTTGAACGAGCGGGTGTCTTCAGTGGATGTTTCACTCGGCCCGGATTCTGATAAAACGCTGCTTGATACCTTGACTGATGATCGACCGACAGATCCTTGTGAACTGCTGCAGGACGATGATCTTTCGCAGAGTATTGATCAGTGGCTGTGCGATCTCACCGAAAAACAGCGCGAAGTTGTGGTGCGTCGCTTTGGTCTTCGTGGCCATGAGAGTTGTACGCTCGAAGAGGTAGGCCAGGAAATTGGCCTGACTCGCGAGCGAGTCAGGCAGATTCAGGTTGAAGCCCTCAAGCGCTTGCGCGAAATCCTTGAGAAAAACGGCTTGTCCAGCGACGCCTTGTTCCAGTAACTGGATGCTGTCTACGAAACCCGGCTCAGGCCGGGTTTCGTCATTTTGGCTGCGAGCATTTACGTCTATGCATTGAATCCTGCTGTTTTCATCAGGCTTATGTCAGTCATTGCTTACAGTGACTGTCAGACTTTGTGTTGAACTCGCTTCGGTTATCAGTGGGTTTTGTTGTTCTATATTTCTAATTCTATGTTTTTAAACGATTTATTTTTTTACGTGCCGCAGAATATGTCTTCTGGCTGTGCAGATTGGGGCGTTGAATGGTTTCGATAGACGAGTAATATCGAACTCGTGCTCAGGGACAAGCACAGATCATCAGGATGATGGTCAGGAACATCGCAAGAGGCGATTCATCAGGATGATGAAGTTGGGAAAAACAGGGACTAGGGAGTAAAAGTGGGCGGCGCAAGCCGCCCCTTTTTTTGCCTGTAAAAAACTGACGGTTTTGTGGCGCAAAGAACAAGGCCCGCATATTGCGGGCCTTGTTCTTTTCAGCAGATGTAGTGAACTCAGCGTTCGAGATGTTGCAGCTTGTCTTTCACGCCATCCCATTCTTCGGCATCTGCCAGGGCGTCTTTCTTCTCGGTGATGTTCGGCCACACTTCCGCTAGGTCGGCGTTGAGTTCGATGAACTCTTGCATGTCTTCGGGCACTTCGTCCTCGGAGAAGATCGCTTGGGCCGGGCACTCGGGTTCGCACAAGGCGCAGTCGATGCACTCGTCCGGGTGGATCACCAGGAAGTTCGGGCCTTCGTAGAAGCAATCGACCGGGCAGACTTCCACGCAGTCGGTGTATTTGCATTTGATGCAGTTGTCGGTGACGACGAAGGTCATGTCTGATTTTCTCCTCGGGCGGCGGCCTGGACTCTTTCTGCGAAGCGTTTCCAGGCGTCCTGTCAGTGCCGCGGCTCAGGCTATAAACCGGGCTGTCGTAAAAATGCGCGCGATTCTAACAGCTTGCGCACGTTAGCGTTAGATCCGTGTCTTCCAGCTATATAGCAGTTCCAGCGCTTTGCGCGGACTCAGATCATCAGGATTGATCTTTTGCAATTCCTCTAGCAGCGGATGCGGCACGCTGGCGAACAGGTCGCTTTGCATGGGCGCTTGTGGTTGGCCAGTAGGCTGCTTGGGTAGGTCGTGCGGCAAACTCGTTGCTTCCAAGCGCGCCAGGTGCTCGCGCGCACGGCTGATCACTGTGCCGGGTACGCCTGCCAATTGCGCTACAGCCAGGCCGTAACTTTGGCTTGCAGGGCCCGGCTGGACGTGGTGGAGGAAAACGATGCGCTCATTATGCTCGGTGGCTGAGAGGTGCACGTTGGCCACCACCGACTCGCTTTCCGGCAGTACGGTCAGCTCGAAGTAATGGGTGGCGAACAGGGTAAAGGCACGCAGGCGCGCCAGGTGCTCGGCTGCCGACCAGGCCAGTGACAGACCATCGAAGGTACTGGTGCCACGGCCGACTTCGTCCATCAGCACCAGGCTGCGTTCGCTTGCGTTGTGCAGGATGTTGGCGGTTTCGCTCATCTCTACCATGAAGGTGGAGCGCCCGCCGGCTAGGTCATCGCTGGAGCCGATTCGGGTGAAAATGCGATCGACCAGTGATAGCACGCAGGCAGCAGCCGGCACGAAGCTGCCGATATGGGCCAGCAGCACGATCAGTGCGGTTTGGCGCATGTAGGTGGATTTACCACCCATGTTTGGCCCGGTGATGACCAGCATGCGGCGGTTGTCGTCGAGATCCAGGTCGTTGGCCACGAAGGGCGTGGTCAGCACCTGCTCGACCACCGGATGGCGGCCCTGGTCGATACGCATGCAGGGCTCTTCGACGAAGCGCGGGCGGTTCAGGTCGAGGTTCAGTGCGCGTTCGGCGAGGTTGCTCAGCACATCCAACTCGGCCAGGGCCGATGCGCTGTCCTGCAGCGGTGCCAGGTGGCCGATCAGGCGTTCGAGCAGTTCGTCGTAGAGCATCTTCTCGCGGGCCAGGGCGCGGCTCTTGGCCGATAGTGCCTTGTCTTCGAATTCCTTGAGCTCCGGGGTGATGAAGCGCTCGGCGCCCTTGAGCGTCTGCCGGCGGATGTAGTCGGCGGGCGCGGACTCGGCTTGCTTGGTCGGCAGCTCGATGAAGTAACCGTGCACACGGTTGTAGCCGACCTTGAGGTTGGCCAGGCCGGTGCGGGCTTTTTCGCGGGCTTCCAGATCCATGAGGAATTGGCCGGCGTTCTCGCTCATCGCTTGCAGTTCATCCAGCTCGGCGTCGTAGCCGGTCTTGAGGACGCCGCCGTCGCGGATCACTGCCGGTGGGTTGTCGATGATGGCGCGGGCCAGCAGGTCGGCCAGTTCCGGGTAGGTGGCGATGGTGTGGGCCAATTGCTGCAGGTGCGGCGTATCCAGCGAGACCATCGCCTGCTGCAGTTCGGGCAGCGCGGCCAGGGCATCGCGCAGGCGAGCGAGGTCGCGCGGGCGCGCATTGCGTAGTCCGATACGGGCGAGGATGCGCTCCAGGTCGCCGATTTCCTTGAGCTGCGGTTGCAGTGTTTCGAAACGGTAGCCGTCGAGCAGGCAGGTGATGGCGTCCTGGCGCGCTTCCAGCACCGCGCGATCACGCAGCGGGCGGTTCAGCCAGCGGCCCAGCAGGCGGCTGGCCATGGCGGTCTGGCAGCGATCCATGACCGATTGCAGGGTATTGTCGCGGCCGCCAGCGAGGTTGATATCCAGCTCCAGGTTGCGGCGGCTGGCGCCGTCGAGGATCACCGTATCGTCCAGGCGCTCATGACGCAGGCTGCGCAGGTGGGGCAGGGCGGTGCGCTGGGTTTCTTTGGCATAAGCCAGCAGGCAACCGGCGGCGCCGATGGCCAGGGTCAGGTTCTCGCAGCCGAAGCCTTTCAAGTCCTGGGTGCCGAATTGCTGGCAGAGGCTCTTGAAGGCGCTGTCGCGGTCGAAATCCCAGGGCGCGCGGCGGCGTGATCCCTTGCGCTTCTCGGCCGGCAGGCCCTGTGGCCAGTCATCTGGGATCAGCAGTTCGGCCGGGTTCAGACGCTCCAGTTCGGCCAGCAGGTTTTCCCAGCCCTTGATCTCTTGAACGGTAAAACGCCCGCTGGTGATGTCCAGCACGGCCAGGCCGAACAGGCGTTCGTCGCCCAGTACCGCAGCCAGCAGGTTGTCGCGGTGCTCGTCCAGCAGGGCTTCGTCGCTGATAGTGCCGGGGGTGATGATGCGAACCACCTGGCGTTCCACCGGGCCCTTGCTGGTGGCCGGGTCGCCGATCTGTTCGCAGATCACTACCGATTCGCCGAGTTTGACCAGCTTGGCGAGGTAACCTTCTACCGAGTGGAAGGGAATACCGCACATGGGGATCGACTGGCCAGCCGACTGACCGCGGGCGGTCAGGGTGATGTCCAGCAGCTTGGCTGCCTTCTTCGCGTCTTCGTAGAAAATTTCGTAGAAGTCACCCATGCGATAGAACATCAACTGATCCGGGTGCTGGTTCTTCAGCTTCCAGTACTGTTGCATCATCGGGGTGTGTGCGGAAACGTCCATAAATCAATAACTTAGCGTAATTTGTCTATTTGACAGAGCATTTGTGTCTAATACTTTTTGCTCTGAGTTACCGTTCGTCGGCTGCGATCTTGGCCAAGGTGGGGCCCTGGGCGACGTCGATTTCGCGCAGCCGGATGTATCGTTCTGTCATTCGGGCGGACGAGTGACCGGCCAGTTTTTGCGGGTCGTGGCCCTGCTTTTTGGCGTCGGTGATCGACTTCGCTCGAAGGTCGTGCAGGGTAGCGTCTTTCACGCCAGCGCGCATGGCGGCCTTCTTGAATTGCTGCTTCACCGTTTCGTAGATCACCGGT
This sequence comes from Pseudomonas sp. 8Z, assembly GCF_902506535.1. GTDB lineage: Bacteria > Pseudomonadota > Gammaproteobacteria > Pseudomonadales > Pseudomonadaceae > Aquipseudomonas. The sequence goes on along the minus strand of NZ_LR733827.1, from coordinate 898,771 downwards.
TTGCAGGTGCGCTTGGTGGTGAACAGTGTCAGGCCACGGGCAGAGCGCGGCAGGGCCTTGGTGCGGGCGATGACGTCCTTGATGTCGGGTGTCATGGCAACGATCAGGCGCTTGTCCGACTTCTGCTGCTTGAAGGCGATGCCTTCTTCGGTGATGTCGGCCAGCTTGATGCTGAGCACGTCATTGATGCGCTGGGCGGTGAGGTAGGCCATCAGGTAGATGACGCGCATATTCTCCGTCGACACGGCGAGGATGGCAGCCAGCTCAGCGTCGGTGAGGTAGCGGTCGCGCTTCTTCTCCTCGAAGCGACGGATGCCCACGCATGGGTTGCTGTCCATCAGTTGCTGTTCAACGCCATAGGCGCAGACGCTGCGCAGGAAGCTGATCACCCTGTTGGCCATGTTCGGGGTGTCGGACATGCTGTTCTTGATGGCGGCGACGTGCTTCGACTTCAGCTGGTGTGGCTCGAACTCGGCCAGAATCTGCTTGAGTCGGCGGGCGGCGGCCTCGTACTGCTCCAGGGTGTTGGGCTTGATCGTCTTCTTGATCTCGCCCAGGGCGTCGTCGATCAGCTTGGGCATGCCGGCGCCGGTGCTGGCAGCGGCAACCTTGCGGGCGTAGGCCTCCAGCGCTTCCTCGAGCGTGCTGCCGATGCGCTCCCACTTGTTCTGGTGAACGTAGTAGAAGGCGCCGTGCTTGCGGTAGACCTTGGCGGGCAGGTCTCTGTCTTTCTTGCGTGGTCGCATGATCAGGAAGCCAGGCGGAGCTGCGGTTCAGGGCGAGTTTGGGCGGTGCCACCGAGGCGCGCAACCACCAGGTCGCGCAGCACCTTGGGCTTGCCGTCCCCGCCAATGATGTGGGCGATCTTCTCGGACTTGAGCCAGCGAACCTGGGCGCTGGGCTTCACCTTGCCGGAGAGGGTTTGGAGTTCAGACTCTGTGAGGAACATCAGCGCTTTCCTCCCTTGCGATTCTTCTTCATGCCGCCGTGGGCGCTTGCCGTCCAGCCGAACTGCACGCAGATCTGACCGTTCTCGCGGGCCAGAGCGTCGATGCGGTCACCAATAGCAGGGATAAGATCCTGTGCGGTGCAGGCCGGGACGGTGATGGAGTGCGTGGTCTTCTCGCCGCCTGGGGCAATCATCCAGACGCTAGCCTGCCACTGCACCGGCTTGCGCGGGATCCGACCGCGCTTGTGAGCGCGGTCATCCTGCCCGGGCTGGGCGTTGGTGATGTATGTGATGGTGCAACTCATGGCCTGCCCATCCATTTGTGCTTGTTGAGTGCCTGCCGGCGTTGCGAGCAGCGCTGGTGGTTGCCCTTGTTGCGAGGGTTTCCGCACTGATCGCAGCGAGACGGCAGTTCAAGGTTCTGCAGCGGGGCGCCGTTCGGTGTGGTAATGCGCCTTAGGTTGCTCATGACTCCACCTCGCTCCGCTGCTGTTTCACCGGGTTGGCGCGGGCGCCTTTGAAAATTTTGGTCATGCCGTAGTCCACCGTCCGCCCGCGCAGCAGCAGGGCTTTGGTCAGGTGGCGCCGGTCTGTGTGGCTGTGGCTGGCCTGGCGTAGCAGGCCGAAGTAGCTGTTGGCGGTTTCGCGCAGCCTGTCGCCGGGCTGATGCGCTGCAGCTCGCAGGGCGTTGTCAACTGTGCGGCGGCGGGTGATGCGGCGATGTGGCTTGATCACCTGGCCTACGAAGTCGATACCGCGCGTCACCGGTTGCAGGATGGTCTTGCTGGGGTTGAGGCGAGCGTGCAAGCGGTCGGCGAGGAAGGCCTCGATCTGTTCCCGCCAGGCGTTCAGCTTATGGGGGCTTTCGTGCAGCAGCACGAAGTCGTCGACGTAGCGCACGTAGTGGCGCGCGCGCAGTTGGTGTTTGACGAACTGGTCCAGGGCGTTTAGGTAGACGTTTGCGAAGAACTGCGACGACAGATTGCCGATGGGCAACCCGCGGTAGGCCGGCTGGGCGTCCAGGCGTTTGTGCTGGGGCACGCGGTTGACCAGGCGGTAAGGGCTGCGTAGGAAGTAGCTCTCCCGAGGGTCGTGCCAGAGGATCTGCTGCGCCAGCGCCTGCCAGGGTTGCTCAGGAATGGCGGCGAGCAGTTGCTGGCCGAGCACGCGCTTGTCGATGGTGACGAAGAAGTTGGCCAGGTCGCACTTGAGATAGTGCGCCGGGCGCTGCCAGTTGCGGGTGATGCTGCGCACCTTGTGCTCCAGGCGCTGGGCGGCGTAGAGCGTGCCACGCCCGGGGATGCAGGCGCAGGAGTCGGCAATGAACGTGCGCTCGATGCGCGGGCCGACCTGGTTGTAGAGTAAGTGGTGGACGATTCGGTCGCGGAAGTCGGCGGCCCATACCTCGCGGTGCTTCGGGCGGGTGACGACGAAGCAGGTGGAGGGGCCGGGCTGGTAGGTGCCGTTGTTCAGCTCGGTGTGCAGGTGCATGAGGTTGCGCTCCAAGTTGAGTTCGAAGGCCAGGGCGCTTTTGCTGTTGCGCTTGCTGCGGCGGCAGTCGAAGTACGCCTGCGCCAGGGCCTCGAAAGAAAAGCCAGCATGGCTTTGCTGAAAGCCGGTTGAAGCTGCGGACGGCGCGCGCGCGAAGCTCGTTGTTCTTGTGGTTGTTGTTCTGGTTGCCATCGTCGAAGTTCTGATTCCACGCGTTGTTCGGGCTGTACTGCGCCAAGTCGTGCTATCTACGTTTCGTTGCCGAGGGCCTGGGCCGATCAGCGGCGAAACTGCGCGAGGCCTGCCAGGACGTGCCCGGCGGTTCCCCTGGTGCGCATGGCGGTGGCCTTGTGGGCCAGCGGCACGACCAGATTCATAACGCTCTGGCGTGAGCACCTTGACACTCACGCTGCAGGCGCTGCGGCTGTGTGTTTCTTCCACCCGGTTGCCTGCTTGCCTATCCGGTCGGTGATCTCGACTGCCTGGGCGTACTGCTTGTGGCTGATCGCCTTGAGGTCTACGCACTGGCGCAGCAGCAGCTCGGCCACCTGGGTGCGTTCCAGCAATTGCTGGATATGGCCCAGACGGTCAGCCCCCTGCGCCACGTTGGCCCGGAAGATCAGTAGCCCTATGTCGAAACACTCGTTCAGAAGGCGATCACCGAGTAGGCGCGTGAGATTGCGGGGCATGTTCGCCGCGAGGCGAATCGCTAGCTCCGTTAGCTCTCGAGTCAGTTGGTAGATCGGCAGGTGTTGAGTGATAGCCATGCTGGAAAACTCGCAAAACCGCGCGCTACGCGCGCGGAGTCAAAGGGTTAAAGGGTTGAAGTGCTGAGCACTCTGCGGACGGCGCGCGCGCGAAGCTCGCTGAACTTGTGGATGGTGGTCTGGTAGCCATCGCCGAAGTCCTGAAGCCACGCGTCGTTCGGGCTGTACTGCGTGCTGCTCCAGTACCACTTCTCGGCGAACAGCTCGGGCGCGTTGACCCAGCACAGGCGCAGTTCGCGCCGGCTGGGCAGGTAGAAATCGCGGTGGCCGTTAATCTCCAAGCCAGCGGCCCATTCGGCAGCGGGGTGGCTGTGCTCGGATTCCGCAAGGGCGCGGGTGTTGGCAAGACCATCCCATTCGTTGGTGGCGCCTGGCTCAGATTTGCCGGCTGAGCCCCAGGTGATTGCCTCCGCCTCGCCCCGCTCGGCGGGCGAGACCACCAGGTGGTAGTCCGGGTGCCCGTTCTCTCCGCGCATCAGACCTGCGTAGATACCGCCCTGGCCGCTCCAGAATTCGCCGATGCCGGGCGTAGGTGTCAGCCGCATGGTTTCGACGGTGCAGGCGAACGGTTCCGGCGCTCGCGGTACGAGGCCAGTGGCCTGCTCCAGTACGTGGCGCGCCAGGATGGCGTTGGGGGTTTCGATTCGGGTGTCGCCCACTTCAATCGTGATGGTGTTCATGTCGATGTCCTGAAAATTGGCGTCAACCGCGCGCTGCGCGCGCGGCTTCAAAGGGTTGAAGTGTTCAAGGGGTGACCTTGAATCTGCGGACGGCGCGCGCGCGAAGCTCGAAGACCTTGCGGAAGTTGAACTGGCTGCCATCGCAGAAGTTCTGACTCCACGCGCTGTTCGGGCTGTACTGCGTGCTGCTCCAGTACCACTCATCCGCGAAGGCTTCGGCAGCATCTGCCTGGAAACCGTCCAGCTTGGTCTGTGCCGGCTCCTCGGCGGTATACGGGTAGCCCATGGGGATGCTGCTGGGGTTCTCGCCATGGCGGTAAACCCAGTTGGTCTCGTTGGTGGGCTTGAAGTGGCGGTAGAGCAGTTCCAGCTCGTCGCGGCTGGGCAGGTACCAGTCGGCGAAGCCGTTGATGTCTAGCGCGAGCATCCAGCTGGCGAGGTCTGAGCCGGCCTCGGCCATAGCCTGGGTATTGGCCAGGCCGTCATTGAAGTGGCGGGCGGCGGGCAGGTCTTTGCCGTACTCGCCCCAGGTGGCTCCTTCCAGCTCGCCCTGCGCACGTGGGGCTACGATCAAGCCGTAGGTTTCACCGTTCAGGGCGAACAGGCCGGCGAAGTAACCGCCCTCAAACTGGGTGCCGATGACGGGGAGGGTGTTGCGGGTGATTGCGTTCATGGTGGTGTCCTCGAATATGAAATCGGTCAGGCGCTGCGACGGCGGTGAGTGGTAGCCAGCAGTTCGAGCAGGCGGCCGTGGTAGTGGATGGCGGCCTGGCTCGGTTGCCAGGGATCGATGGGGACAGCGTTGGGCTCGACGCCCTCAAGGCACGGCCAGGGCTCCGGGTGCTCGGGCATCAGGTCGCGCTTCTCGGTGGCCAGCGCTACCAGGTCGGCGTGCCTCACACAGTCCGGCAGAACGGGTTCGAGGTCGAAGCGCTGGCAGATGGCGATCCAGACACGGCGCTCGGTGAGGTCGTACAGGCACTCGTCGCTGTGGCTGTTGGCGAAGTCGCGCATGCCCTCCTTGAGCGGGCGCACCAGGTCGCCCACGTAGGCCTCGGTGGCGTCGTGCAGCAGCGCTTCCAGGCGATACTCGGTCGGCACCAGGTCGGACACCAGATAGCAGTGCTGGGCAACGCTGTAGTAGTGGCGGGTGTGGCCGTTGAAGCGGCACTGCATGCTCAGGCTGTGGGCGATATCGGTCGGATCCACCATGTCGGCGGTGGGGTTGGCCAGGTCGAACTTGCGGCCGCTGCGGGTGAGAATCCAGCTCATACCAGTGCTCCTACCTGCAGGGTCTGGTGGAGATTCAGCGCCATCAGCAGTTGCTTGGCCTCGTGCATGGCGTCGTCGTGGGCATGGTGCTTGGTGCCCTCGAACGGCAGTGCCTTGGCCTCGGGGTAGAGGGCCAGCAGTGTGCGCAGGTCGCGGTCATTCCAGAACAGCCAGGGGCGCTGGATGCCGCAGGCGTCGAAGGCGTTGCCGACGATGACGTTGTCGAAGCTGCTGCCGTTGCCCCACAGCATTGCCTTCGGCTTTGGCCTGTGGAGGTGGTTGCAGCCCATGAACTCTGCCAGTTGGGCCAGGGCCGATTCGAGGCGGATCGCGCCGGGCTGGTAGATCTCTTCCCGGGCGGCTTCGCGCTGCTGCAGCCACCACTCGATAGTGCTGGCATCCACCTGTAGGCCTGCCTGCAGGGAGGTTTCCAGGCTGACTCTGCGGTAGAGGCTGCCGGTGATGGTGCCTTGCTCGATGCGCACGCAGCCGATGGCGACGATGGCGGCCCGCGGGCCCTTGCCCATGGTCTCCAGGTCGAGCACGTAGTGGGTATCGTTGATCATGCTGCGGCCCCCTGCTTGGAAGCCACTAGGCTCATAGCCTGCTCGAACGACAGGACGCGGCGGGTGAACGGCTGGAAGGGGCCTTCGGCGTTGGTCAGCACCAGGGTTTTAGTGGTCGGTACCGGCATGCCGGGCTGCCAGTCGTCGAGGATATCGGGCAGGCCGAGGGCGTCTGCGATGGCTCGGGCGTTGCGGGTTTTGCCGCAGGCCTGCGGTCCATGCACCAGCCAGCTCTTGCCGTTCGGTACCGAGTTCGCGGCCACGTCGAGAATGTAGTCAGGCTGTTTCGGCATTGCGGGCAGGGCCTCGGCAATACGGTCGATCACCTGGCCGAAGCGCTGCACGGCGGTGTTGGCGAAGCGTGCCTGGTCGAGCAGCTTGAGGTTGGTGTAGGTCTGCACGGCCAGCAGCAGCTGGCTGTTGACGACGCGCAGGGTGAGGATGTCTTCAGCGGTGAGCGAGCGGGCGGCATAGATGGCAATGCGCGCGTCGCAGTCCTGCATGATCGCGTCACGCTCCAGGCGGTGTTCGGCTACCAAGTTGGTGCGCGTGCGGTGAAGGTGCTCGATGTCCTCGTGCAGCGCGGCAATGCGGTCATCGTGGCTGCGCTTGGCGTCGTCATAGCCTTGGTCATAGCCATTGGCGCGTGCGCTGCCTGCCGAGTGGCGGGTGTAGACGGCCAGGCCGATCAGGGCCAGCACCAGGGCGGCGATGATTAGGGTAAGCATGGTGGTGGTTTGCATGTGCTGTGTCCTCGTAGAGCCCGCCGCCGGGAATGGTTGTGAGAGTCCGGCGGCGGGGTGTTGCAACGGGGTTGTGGTTACTTGCCTTGCTGGTAGGTGCCGATGGTCAGCGGTACCAGGCCACCCACGGCGGCCTCCAGCACGCGCTTGAACTCGTCGGCGAAGCCTTCGCGCTGTGCCTCCTCGCCCACCCAGCGCAGTTTCAGCAGCGGTTCGTCGCGGCCGGTGATGACCGAGACGCGCAGGGTGATGCTCGCCGGCTCCAGCGGCTCATACGGGCGGGTGGTGAAGATGAAGGTGGTCGGCATGGTTTCCAGGCTGCGGGCCTCGATCTCGTCCATGGCGCTGCGGCGAGCGGAGAGGTCGCCCACTTCGCTGTTCTGCGTGCTGGTGGCCTTGATGCTCATGCGGCGCACGGCGTTGATCGCCGCCGGCATGGGCAGGGTTTCGTCACCAGCGCCGGCCATCAGGTACGGCATCCAGTCTTCGAGGAACTCGGCCAGGGCCTGCTGGCTCATGGCCTTGCCGACGATGGCCTGCAGGGCGACGTAGGCGGCGGTGGGCTTGAGGGTGAGCGTGGCGGTGTCGTCGCCGTGGCCCGGCTCGGTGGCGGTGCCCAGGTTGAACAGCACGGTGGCGCTCATGCCGTCCTGATCGACGAAGCCGGCCGGCTTGTTCTCGTCGGTGCTGTGGCGCTCCACGTAGTTGGCGAAGTCGGCCAGGGAGTGGGTGCGCAATGCGCCGCGGAAGCGGTCACGCTGCGCCTGGTACTGCTCGAGGTTGAGCGGGCGAATGGTCTCGGGCAGCAAGGCCAGTTTGTGGCCGCTGGTTTCGATGGTCTGGTTGGCACCGGCCAGGGCGGTGGCGATCAGGAGTTGCAGTGCGTCTTTGTCGAACATGGATCAGTTCCTTGTGGTGTGAGAGGGGAACGCAGGGTGTGGTCAGGTGCGCGCGTGGACGGGTGTTTCGTCCTTGCGGAACAACTGGCCGGTGGGGTTGTCCAGAAACAGCTTGAGGCCGTCCTGGGTGACATAGAGCGGGGTGTCGAGGGTGGTGTCCTCGCGGCGCTTGCCGCGTTTGGTGGGCTCGACGTAGTCCAGGGTGTGGGTCACGTTCACCTGGTGGCTCTGCGCGATCTGCTTGAGCTTGAAGGTGACGGTTACCTGGCCCTGCTTGCCGAACTCCACGCAGCCGGCGGCGACGTCAGAGAGGGCCTTGCCCAGTTGCTGGGCAAAGACCCCGGCGTTGAGGGATTGGATGAAGTCAGATGCGTCGGTGGCTTTCATGTGCTGTGCCTCTTGGGTTGTGGTGGGCGGTTGCCCGGGTTAAGCCGCTGCCTCGGCCCTGGAGTCGAGGTAGGCGGCCAAGTCCGTCAGGCGCACGTACAGCGGCGCCAGGCGGGAATCGGTGTACTTGAACGTCGGGAGGCTCACCTCCTTGGCGCGGATCAGCGCACGCAGGCGCTTCTCCGTCTTGATGTGCGGGAAGTAGTGCTCGCGCACCTGTTCCAGCGACAAGCTGTTGGCCTTCCAGCGCTGTTGCAGCAATTCCAGCGTCGTCATGCCAGCGCCTCCCCACACCCCGCCGGAAGCCGGAGCCGCAACAGCGCGACCAGACTGTCGACAGTCTTGCCCTTGTCGTGGGCAGCGACGTTGCCGGCTTCGTCGGTGATCACGGCGCCGAAGGGGCGCAGCGGGTCGGTGGTGAGGGTGACGTGCGGCAGCCAGCCGGCCGGGGTGATCGCCAGCAGGTCGGTATAGAGCGTTACCAGTTGCAAGGCCTCCGGCTGGATGGCCTCCAGGCGCTGCAGCACCTCGGTGGAGGCGTCGCGCACCACGTTGGCCGGTACGGCGGTGGGGTTCTGGAAGTGCATGCCGGCCAGCTTGACCACGCCAATGGCGTCGGTGATGGGGTTGGGCTTGCTCATGCGGCGGTGTCCTTCTGCGGGATTTCCTTGATCTCGATGCCCATCTGCTGGGCCAGCCAGTCGATACCGCGCTCCGTCACCTTGAGCACCGCGTAGTGCTTGCGGTACCCGAGGTGCTTGGGCTGGGTGACTCGGGGCTCCATGAACAGGTTGCCGGCGCCGACGTGCTTGGCGGCGAGGGTGCCGTCCTTGTTCAGGTGGCCGTTGTCGCGCAGCCAGGCGCGCAGCGCGTTCTCACGGATGCCCAGCACCTGGGCAGCCTGGGGCAGGGTGCGGTTCATGGCTGCGGCCCTCAGGCTGCGCGCTTGCTGCGCATGAGGTGCGAGATCGCGCGGTCTACCTGGTCGTACAGCTCGGGCAGGGTGCCGTCGTTGTCGATCACGTAGTCGCCCGGGTAGTGGCGCACGCCGTACTCGCTGACGTGACCGTTGGCTGGCCGGATGCCGCGGCGGCTGATGTGGAAGATGACGCCGCCCTTGCTGCGCACCCAGTCCGCCTCGTTGTCGAAGCGCACATCGCGGATCACCACGCCCTTCATGGCCTGGTCGTGCTCGGCAAGTAGCTGGAGGTTCTGCTCGGCGAGCAGCAGCCAGAGCTGCGGGTGCACCAGGTCGCGGCCCCATTCGGTGCCGAGCAGTTGCATGAGCTCGCGCGGGGACTTGCCCAGCCAGGGCAGGGGCTGCTCCTTCTCGGCGCCTTCCAGTTGGGCGGCGGTGAGGTGGAACATGCCGGCCAGGGCCTGCTTGAGCGGGTCGGCAAAGGCGTAGCTGATCAGGGTGAGGTGCGCCGCCAGGTATCGGGCGACGGTGTCCTTGCCCACGCGGGCATGGCCGGAGAGGCCGATCAGGAGCTGGCTCATGCTGCGCCTCCGCCGAAGCCGCTGAAGTCCTCAAAAGCGGGCAGGGTGGTGGGTTGCTTGAGCATGGGGCGGCCACCAGCGAGCACCACAAAGCGGCCGGTGGCCTGCTGTACGGCGCGGATGGCGTCAGGGTTGGTGGTGCAGGCCGGGTGCAGTAGCACCGGGCAACGGGCGTGCTGTGTCGATTGCATGTCGCGTACTCCGTGATGTGAGAGTGGGTACGCGAGCAAAGTTAGCAATAGCTAATCAGCAAGGCAATAGCATTTGCTAAATTTCTGCAAATCTCACAGGAATACGGATGCTCCAATAGCAAAAAGTAATACGAAACAGACCCAGGCGAGCAGCGCCCGCAAGGCCCTGCGGTCGCCGCTTGCAACTCGGTCGAAGAATCTGAACCAGTTGATCACTGGCTAGCCCTCAGAGATGTATCTCGATGGCTTGAGAATGGCGCCTACAGGGTGAATCTTGAGGATTCTGAGCTTTTCGATAGTCATCGGCGGGTGTTGGTCATTGACGCTCAGCAGCCGGACGTAGCCGTCGCGTTCGTACATGAACACCTTGATCATCGACTGAGTGAGCACACCATCTACCACTTGCACCAGCACCTCATCGCCCGCGCAATAATTTCTATTTGGCTCGATCAGGACGTACTCGCCGTTCCGAATCCTTGGCTCCATGCTGTCGCCCACAACGCGAAGTGCATAAGCGTTTGGGTCTGCACTGCTGATAAGGACAAAGCCGTCGCCTTGGCCAACGGGGTAATCGATGGCGTCGAAGTAGCCTTGGGCGCCGAGTTTAGCCATTCCAACCACAGGCACCTTTCCTTCCCTGAGTGAAATTGGGTCACCTTGGACGTTCTGTTGTAGCGCGGGCAGCCCGGCAGCAGGCGCATCTAGTGGGGGGCGTGACAGCGTCCCTGGCTCCAGGCCGATTTTCCGCTCCATATTGATGGCGGCTCGTTCACCGAATGAACGATGCCCGCTCAGAATCTGAGATAGGTATGAGGGATTGAGGTCGTGCTTTTCCGCGAAATCGGCCTGGCTGTGGCCGCTCATGATGCGGAGTAGGGCTTCGACACGTAGCTGATTCATATTCATCCCTGGATCTTGGCGGCCCGTTAGCAAACTGTAAATTAGCGTTTGCTGTTGCCATGCCTGTTAGCAGTTGCTAATCTCGCCTCTGTTTGGAGGTGCCTATGAACTTGCTCGACTACATGAAACCGCTCAACAAGGCAGAGCTCGATGCTTTCGCAGAGGCATGCGATACCTCAACAGGCCAGCTGAAGCAGATTGCCTATGGTCATCGGCGCGCCGGTGCCGCCTTGGCAATTTCCATCGACCGCCACTCAGGCGGCAAAGTGCCTTGTGAGGTACTCCGGCCGGATATCGATTGGGGGTATTTGCGTGGATCGGCTGGTGGCTTAGAGGCAGCTTGAAGAAATTGCCGGCGCGGGACTCTCACCTCCCACGCCGGCGGGGTGCCGGGCAAGGACTCTCACCTCCTTGCTTCGGCTTACGACGACACAGCACTGCATCGGTCGTGGTTATAGAGTAGGGCTTGCCCTGCGCTGTGACTAGGCCGTAAAGGAGTCATTTACGGTTATGAGTCGCACAGACCTTTTGCCGGACGCGGGTCCGGTACTCACCATCCGCCAGGCGCTCTACCGCGCTGGGCGCGACTACCGAGGCGGGCTTACCCGCCTCGCCCTCGATCTGGGCATGGACCTGGATGCCCTGCAGAAGAAGCTGAAGTTCGACTTCGAGGCACGCTGGCCAACGCCGGATGAGCTGGAGGAGGTCATCGGCGCCACCCAAGACCCTCGCCTGCTGGACGCGCTGATGCGGCCGGCCGGAGCGGTGTGGTTCAGGCCGACGCCGGTACCGGCCACCCGCGACGCGCTGAAGGCGGTGGGCGAGCTGCTGCAGAAAGAGGGCGAGTTCGTGGGCAGCCTGCATGGCGGCGCTGCCGACAACAAATGGGAGCCGCACGAGGTGGCACTGCTGGAGCACCACGGCAATGAGGTGATCCGCGCCGTGCTCGGCATCATGGCCGGCGCCCGCGCCGCGATGGAGGGCCGCCAGGATGGATGAGGCTCACTTCGAGATGGCCCAGCGCCTGCAGGAGGCTCAACTCCAGCAGTCGCTCGCCAGCCGCGTGCAGTACCAGGGCGAGAGCGCTGAGTTCTGCGCCACCTGCGACGTGGAGATTCCCCAGGCTCGCCGCCTGGCGGTGCCAGGCTGCCAACTGTGTGTGGATTGCCAGGGGCTGCAGGAGGTGCGGCGATGAAACGCTTTCTCCTTTGGCTTGAGCGCCTACGTGATAAGTACTCGCGGCTGCCGCTGCGCGAACTGACCTGCCATGGGAACTTCCGTGCGGAGTATCCAAATGGAGAGCACACCTACTGGATGGACTATTGGTCGGCCGCCAACCTCGTCAGCGTCTTTGGCGGCCGCGTAGTCCACCGCAATCAGATCGCCCATCAGGGCAAGGAGCAGGGGGCTGGTGAATGACCAAGCTGGCCACCCCGAAGAACATGGCCGCCTGGGCGCGGCGCTATATCGAAGTGTTCAACCTCGCGCTGGTGTCGATCGACCCGGGCGAGAAGGCGCCCAAGGGTAACGGCTGGAACAAGCCGGGCGGGTACATCACCGATGCCGATCAGGCCGAGGCCTGGTGGACGAAGCATCCGAACCACAATATGGGCGTGGTGCTGGGCCCGAGCCGGGTGTGCTCGCTGGACGTCGACCATGTGGAGTACTGCCGCCAGGTGTTCAGCGACGTGCTGGGCATCAATCTGGATGACCTGGCGGCGGCGAATCCGACGCTGGTCGGCAACCCGGCGCGATTCCGCATCATGTTCAGGCTGCCCGAGGGGCTGGAGTTCAACCGCCACTCGCTGAGCTGGCCGAACCCGCTCGACCCGGACGGCAGCAAGCACAAGCTGGCCACTGCGGCGCTGAAGCAGGCGCGGGAGACGGGCAACAAGGATCAGATCGAGGCCATGCAGGCGCGGCAGAAGGAGTTCGCGCCGGTGACGGTGTTCGAGCTGCGGGCCGGGGCGGTGCAGGATGTGTTGCCGCCTTCGATCCACCCGGACACCGGCCAGCCCTACACCTGGCGCAACCCGCCCACCGATGGGCTGCCGGAATTGCCGAGCGACCTGGTGAAGACGTGGCAGTTGTGGGACATCTTCAAGCGCACGGCGCTGGAGGCCTGCCCGTGGGCGCCGGCCGCGCCCAAGCCGCCGGCCAAGGTGAAGAAGAGCTCGCCGCCTCGCAAGGAGGCCGGAGACCACCCTTCGGTGATCGACAGCTTCAACCGGGCCACGGATATCGAGACGCTGCTGCAGCGCCACGGCTACATCAAGCGCGGGCGCAAGTGGCTCGCGCCGCAGAGTTCCACGGGCCTGCCTGGGGTGAGCGTGGTGGATGAGCAGGGCGAGCAGCGCCTGTATTCGCACCACGGCTCCGACCCGCTGGCCAACGGGCACATGAACGACGCGTTCGATGTGTTCTGCATCCTCGAGCACAACGGCGACACGGGGGCGGCGATCAAGGCCGCTGCGCGTGAGCTGGGTATGGAGCACAAGCGCTCGGCGCCCAGGCCGCCAGAGCCACCACCCGTGGGCGACCTTCCCCCGGCCCCAACCGGGACTGAGGCGAGCGGCGAGCCCGGCAGCTCCGACAACGGGGGGGCGGGGGAGGGGCTGAGCCTCAAGGCGCTGCTGCGCCGGTATGCGTTGATCGAAGGCACCACCCATGTGTGGGATATCGACAAGGCGAAGAAGATGAAGCGGGCGGCCTTCGAGGCGCACGTGGGCAAGGACAAGTTCAAGGAGTGGAGCGCGGTCACTGACTCGACGAAGAAGCGGGTCAGCGAGGAGTGGGTGCGCGATATCGAGCAGGCCCGGACGATGGCCGGCAAGGCGGTGGGCGATATCACCATGCCGCCTCTGGTGCGGTACGTGTACATCGATGGCACCAAGGATGTATGGGACTACGCGAAGAAGCGGCGCATTGCCGAGGGCGCGGTGAAGATGTCGCTGGGCGATGCGTACAGCCTGTGGCTGAACAGCCCGGAGCGCCGCGTGGTGGATATGAACCACATCGTGTTCGACCCGACGATGACGCATGACCCGGCGGTGTACATCAACACCTTCGAGGGGCTGCCGCTGGAGCCTGCGAACAACCTGGCGGCGTGCGAGAACCTGCGCTGGCTGATCGCCTTCCTCTGCAACCACGAGGAAAACGCGGTGGACTGGCTGACCCGGTGGCTGGCGTACCCGCTGCAGCACACGGGCGCCAAGATGGACACGGCGGTTTTGATGCACTCGATTATCGAGGGCTCGGGCAAGTCGCTGTTGTTCTCGGTGGTGATGGGGATGCTCTACGGGCAGTACTCGGCCACGGTGGGGCAGACCCAGCTGGAAGGCAACTTCAACGCCTGGCAGAGCGGCAAGCTGTGGGCGGTGTTCGAGGAAGTTGTCAGCCGCGACCAGCGCTACAACCAGGTGGGCAAGATCAAGCAGTTGATCACCGGCCAGACGGTGCGCATCGAGAGCAAGTTCGTGAACGGCTGGGAGGAAGCCAGCCATATGAACGCGGTGTTCCTCTCGAACGAGATCATGCCGTGGCCGATCAGCGACAGCGACCGGCGCTTCCTGGTGATGTGGCCCGAGGAAAAGTTGCCGGCCGACCGGCAGAAGGCAATCAAGCATGAGCTGGCCAACGGTGGCGTAGAGGCGCTGTATGGCTGGCTGCTGGGCGTTGACCTAGGCGACTTCGATCCGCAGACCAAACCGCCGGTGACGCCAGCGCGTGAGCGCCTGGTGGCACTCAGTCGGGCGAGCTGGCAGACGTTCCTGCACCTGTGGCAGGCGGGCGAGCTTGGGCGCGGGCTGTGGGGTGCGTGCCTGAGTACGGACATCTACGCGCTGTTCTTGGAGTGGTGCCACCGGAACAAGGAGCACTCGATGAGCCAGACGAAGTTCTCGCTGTTCATCAGCACGGCGCCGGGGATGGAGAAGACACGGGCGATCCCCTGGTCAGCTGGCCTTGGGCGACGGTTCGGGGCGTTCTTCTTCCCATCTGATGAGGGGGCCTTCCTGCCACCATCCACGACGGCGGCCGCGCTGGGCAAGCACGTCGAGGAATGGCGGGAACGGGCGCGCTTGGGCGGCTGGGCGGTGGATTCGTGGGATCACGTCAAGGCAGGTGCGGCATGAGTGCGCCTTGGGTTGTGTTGGGTGTGTTGGGTCTGTGTCGGGTCGATTCCGGCAACCCTACACAGGTGCAAGCCTTGTGTGGCGCGGTTTCTGGCGTGCTGTGTTGGGTGTGTTGGGTTTACCCGCGCGCGCAGGCGTGCGCGTATTCATTTTCATCAGCTACAGCGACTCAGGACGTAGGCGTTTTTTTCTCTCACGCGAGGACTGAAAACCCCAACAAACCCAACACACCTAACACAGATGCTTTGAAAGCATTGATTTTGCTGGGTTTTAAGTGTGTTGGGTGTGTGTTGGGTTGGGCGTTTTTGTGTTGGGTTGGTTCTGGCGAGGGGGAAACGGGCCATGATTGAGGCGATTGAAGCGGTGCTGAAGCATTGGGGCGAGTTCGTGCGCTGCGGCGCGCCAAGCGGCGGCCTGGGTAGCCCGGCCGGGACATTGGTGGAGTGGAAGGGCTGCCCGCCGCGCACTGGCGCTGCTGGATCGCGCATGCTGCTGGCCGGTGCTGGGCCGGATGTGCTGGCCGATGAGGTTGGTGCGGCGCTGGCTGCCATCGAACGTGGCGAGGGCGGCGAAGTGCTCGGGACACTGGCCAGGCTGCGCTACACCTACGAGCCCGCGTTGGCGAAGGCGGTGCAGGTGCGGGACTTGAACCTGGGCCACGGTGAGGCGGGGTTGAAGGCCTACACCCGCCTGGTGCAGCGCCTGCATCAAGCGGTGCAGGCTGAGTTGCAGGCCCGCAACGGGCGCACAGTGAACCAGCAGCGCGAGGCCAAGCGGGCGGGTGATCGTATGCGCAAGGCGTCCTTGCAGCAGGCGGCCAAGGCGCATGCGGCGCGTGGTGCTGAGCTGCACAAGCGCGACCGTTCGTCGGGTGACTCGGCGCCGGTCGGCGCCGTAGCGCCCCGGCAAGCCCCCGTCAGGAACAACCGTTAATAGGGGGTTTTCGGTTTGTCCTTTCGCCGGTACAAAGTCCCCACGATTCGATAGGTACGCCTACCGAGCAACAGAGCGCACAGTGCTGTGCCGAAAGCCCCAGGCCACCCCGCCTGGGCACCTGCAAACCCCGCTCCGGCGGGGTTTTCTTTTTCCGATTCCCTGCGCGCCGAATGCGGGCAGGCTCTGCCCGTGGCAGCGGGCGTTTTCTTCTTGGCATTCGAGGTGGTCGATGAGCGCGGAAGATCCCGGCAACTGGAATGCGATCCTCGATTGGCTCGGGCAACCGTCGCCGACGGTTCAGGGGTTTCTCATGGCAATGGTGATTGCAGTACTTCGGGTGATGTACGACCGCAAGGAGAAGGCCTGGCAGCGGATCATGCTGGAGGGCTTGCTGTGCGGTGTGCTGGCTGTGGCCGGCACTGCACTGGCCGCCCTGGTGTTGGGCTTCTTCTGGCCAGAGTTCGAGGCGCCACTTGGCCGCCTGGCTGTGGCCATCGGCGGCGCCCTTGGTTTCTTCGGTGTCGAGGCGGTGCGCCGGCTGGCTATCAAGCTGCTGCGCATCAAGCTGACAGACCTGGAAGGGCCGGGTTGAGCGGGCCTCGACACCCCTGCCAACACCCCCTCCGGGGCCGCGGGTCCTCCCTGGAAATCGGGGGAGTACGGGCAACGGAGCCGCGGAATCTCTGCAGCTGTGGGGTGTGTAGGGACTTCCTTTCTTTTTCAATCACTTAGCACCGCTTGAGGGTTCTTTGCTCGGTTGGTGCAGGGGCGCTTCTGCATGGCTGGCAAGATCGTCAACAAGCGCGAGCTCTCCGAGATCCTCGGTGTCTCCGAACGCAGCCTGACCGACTGGCAGGCCTCCGGCATGCCGATGCTGGTTAACGCAGGCCGAGGCGCTTCCAACGAATACGACACCGCCCAGGTGATCGACTGGATGATCCAGCGCGCCAAGGCCGGGGCCAGCCGCGAAACGCAGAGCGAGCGCCTGGCACGTGTGCGCGCTGACCGCGAGGAGCTGGCCCTGGCCCGCGAGCTGGACGAAGTGGCACCGGCCGTCGACTTCGAGCGCGTGTGGGAGGAGCACATTCTGGCCGCGCGCTCCCGGCTCCTGCTGCTGGTCGACCAACTGGCCGTGCAGATCGAAACCAAGTACGGCCTCAAGGTAGACCTGCTGCTGCTCCAGGCCCCGGTCGACCAGGCTCTGAAGGAGCTGGTAGAGCATGAGCTTCAAGACGACGATTTTGACGAGCCCGACGATGAATCGTCGGATGAGGCGGACGGCTAACGCCGCGCTGCGCCGGGCGCAGAAGAAGTGGGCGCCGCCAGAGCGCATCAGCACCAAGGACTGGGCTAACCGCTATCGCCGGCTTTCGCCGCTCGAGGCTGCCCGCCCAGGTCGCTACGACACCGATGTGGTGCCGTACCTCGCCTGGGAGAACGGCCCGCTGGATGCGCTGGACGATCCGCGCGTGGAAGTGGTGGCCTGCCAGAAGTCGGCCCAGGTGGCCTGGACTTCCGGCGTGCTGGGCAACGGCATCGCCCGCAAGATCGATGTCGACCCGGGCCCGATGCTGGTCCTGTTCCCGAAGGACGGCTCGGCCAAGGAGTACATGGCCGAGAAGTTCGAGCCGATGGTGGAAGCCACGCCGCGGCTGCGCGCCCGGGTCGATACCCGCTCGCGCAAGCTGCAGCAGCGGCAGACCTTCAAGCGCTTTCCGGGGGGCTTCCTCAAGCTGGTGGGTTCCAACTCGCCGGCCTCGGTGAAGTCCTCTCCCATCCCATGGGTGGCGGTGGAGGAGCCGGACGACTGCAACCTGAACCTGAAGGGGCAGGGGGACAGCATCCAGCTCGCCAAGGAGCGGATGAAGTCCTTCTACCGTCGTAAGGCGATCATCGGCGGCTCGCCGACGATTGAAGGCCTGTCGGCCATCGCCAACGAGATGGAGAAGTCCGACAAACGCATCGGCCTGGTCGCCTGCCACGGTTGCGGTGAAGAGCATCAGCTCAGCTTCGACAACCTGCATTGCAACGAGGACCCGAACTACCACCACCCGATCTTCGGTCGCTTCCGTCCGGAGACCGCGTTCTACAGCTGCCCGCACTGCGGCGAGGTGTGGGACGACGCGCAGAAGAACGACAACGTGCTGCACCGCGGTCGCTGGCAGGCCACCGCCGAGTTCCACGGTACCGCCGGCTTCTACCTGAACGAGCTCTACAGCTCCTTCCCAGGCTCGACCTTCGCCATCCTCAAGGAGAAGCAACTCACCGCCCAGCACTACGCGGACACCGGCGACATCTCCAAGCTGATCAGCTTCACCAACTCGCAGATGGGGCAGACCTGGGCCTACAAGTCCGACGCGCCCGAGATCGAGGTGCTGGAGAAGCGCTGCGAGCAGTACCTGCCGAAGGTCGTGCCGCCTGGCGGCCTGCTCATCACAATGGGCGTGGACGTTCAGCACGACCGGCTGGCCGTGGTGATCAGGGCATGGGGGCGTGGCGAGGAATCCTGGCTGCTCTGGTGGGGCGAGCTGCACGGCAACCCGGGCGACAAGAACGACCCGGTATGGAGCGAACTGGACTCGCTGTTCTATGCGGCCTACCCGCATGCCAGCGGGGCTCGGCTGGGCATCGCTGCGATGAGCATCGACAGCTCGGACGGCACCACATCGGACGCGGTGTACAGCTATGTCCGCACCCGGCAGAAGCACGGCGTGATGGCGATCAAGGGCGCCTCCCTGGACAACCGGGAGCGCGAGATCTTCAGCAAGCCGCGCCAGTCGGTGGACAGCAACAAGCGCCACACCAAGGCGGAGAAGTACGGGCTGCGCCCCTACCTGGTTGGCACCCACAAGGCCAAGAGCCTGATCGATGGGCGCCTCAAGCTGGAGGGCGCCGGCCCGGGCCGGATGCACTGGTACGAGGGCGTGGGGCAAGGCTACTTCGAGCAGCTCACCAACGAGGTACTGGCGCCGCACCCGCGCAACCCGACGATCAAGGTCTGGCAGAAGAAGGCCGGGCGCCGCAACGAGGCGCTCGACTGCGAGGTGTACAGCCTGCACGCCGCCCGTGCCAAGCGGACGCACCTGATGAAGGACTCCGAGTGGCAAGACCTGGAACACCGGCTGATTCAGAACGACCTGTTCCGCGAGGAGCCGGTTGAAACCATAACCGACGCGCAGCCCACCGAGCAGCAGCCCACGCAGGGCGGCGGCTGGTTGAGCACGCACGCCAACTGGATAAAGGGGAATTGATCCATGGCTAACAAGACCCCTGAGGAGATGGTTGCCCTCTACATGGAAGCCGAGGCCGAGATTCTCGAAGGCAAGACCATCACCTTCATGGGCCGCCAGATCGGCCACGAGAACCTCAAGGAGATCCGCGCCGGCCGGCAGGAATGGGAGCGGCGTATTCGCACGCGCACCAATGGCGGCAGCCTCTTCTCCCTGGCGAGCTTCACGCAATGAACTGGCTCGAGCGAACCATTGGCGCGGTGGCGCCACAGTGGGGGCTGTCTCGTGCCCGGGCCAAGCTGGCCCTGCAGGCCTACGAGGCAGCGAAGCCGACCCGAACCCATGCCGCCAAGCGCGTCTCCGGCAGCGGCACGCTGCAGGCTGGTGGCGCAAGCGTGTCGCTGCGCGAGCAGGCCCGCTACTTGGACGAGAGCCATGACCTGGCCAGCGGCGTGCTCGACACCCTGGTGAAGTACGCGATAGGCCCCAACGGCATCGTGGTCGAGCCGCAGCCCATGATGCTCGATGGCACGTTTGCCACCGATCTGGCCTGGGAGCTGGGCCAGCTCTGGCAGCGCTGGGGGCTGGCCCCCGAGGTGACTGGCGAACTGGACTGGATCCAGACCCAGCACCTGGCCGGTCGCACGCTGTTCCGTGATGGCGAGGTTTTCAGCCAACTGCTGTCCGGTCGCGTGCCAGGGCTCACGCACAGCAGCGCCGTGCCCTTCAGCATCGAGCTGCTAGAGCCTGACTTCGTGCCGACCGACCTGGATCGTCCGGCGGACAACATCGTCCAGGGCATCCAGCGCGATGCCTGGGGCAAGCCCAAGGCCTTCAAGGTCTACAAGACGCACCCGGGCGAGGGCCGCTGGCAATCGACGCGTGACCTGAAGACGGTGCCGGCGGATCGCATGATCCACGCCAAGCTGGTCAAGCGGCTGCACCAGGCGCGCGGCGTCAGTGTGTTTGCCAACGTCCTGGTGCGCCTGAACGACCTGAAGGAATACGAGGAGTCGGAACGGGTTGCTGCCCGGGTGTCGGCGGTGCTGGCCGCCTACATCAAGAAGGAGGGCGACTACGAAGGCGGCGACGGCAGCAAGCCGCGGCTGATCCAGATGGCGCCCGGCATGGTCATCGATGACCTGAAGCCCGGCGAGGATATCGGCACCATCGAGAGCAACCGCCCCTCGGTTCTGCTGCAGCCGTTCCGCGACGCCATGCTGCGTGCGGTGGCCGCCGGTACTGGCACCACTTTCAGCAGCCTGGCCAAGCTCTACGAGGGCAGCTACAGCTCGCAGCGGCAGGAACTGGTCGAGGGCTACCAGGGTTACCAGGTGCTTTCGGCGCTGTGGATCTCGCGCTTCGTGCGCCCGACCTATCGGCAGTTCGCTCAGATGGCGATCACCGCAGGCCTGGTGAAGGTACCCGCTGGAATCGACTGGGCCAGCATCCTCGATGCCAGCTACCAGGCGCCGGCCATGATCTGGATCGACCCACTCAAGGAAGCGGCGGCCAATCGCGAACTGCGCAAAGCGGGCTTCGAGAGCACGCAGAACATCATCCGGGCCCGCGGCAAGAATCCGGATGCCATCAAGCAACAGATCGTCCAAGACGAGCGCGAGAACCGCGCCGAAGGGCTGGTGTTCTCCACTAGCTCTGCGGTGAAGGAACCGCTCAAGCCGGAGAAACCCAATGAACAAAAGTCATAGCCTGGGGCTGATCGCCCCTCGGGCCAGCGCTGCTGCGCCCACCGCTGCGCCGGCTGAATCCTGGTACAGCATCAATGCCCTTGGTGGTGGCGTGGTGGAGATCAAAATCTACGACGACATCGGTGCCTGGGGCATCACCGCACGCCAGTTTTCCGAGGAGCTGCGCGCCAAGGGCGCCTTCGATGCCAAGCGCGTTGACCTGCGCATTCACTCCTACGGCGGCGATGTGATGGACGGCTTCGTCATCTACAACCTGCTGCGCGGCCTGCCCGGCGAACTGCACGGCTACGTCGATGGAGTGGCCTGCTCGATGGCCTCGGTAGTGGCCATGGCCTGCACCCGCCTGTCCATGCCCGAGAACGCCTGGATGATGATCCACAAGCCCTGGGGCGGGCAGATCGGCGACGCGGACGACATGCGCGAGTACGCCGATTTTCTCGACCGCAACGAAAAGAACCTGGTGGCTGCCTACAGCCGCAAGACAGGCAAGACGGCGGAGGAGATCACTCCGCTGCTCAAGCCCGACACCTGGCTCACCGGCAAAGAGGCTGTCGAGGCCGGCTTCGCCGATGAACTGCTGGAGCCGCTTGCCGCGGCCGCTGCTCTCACTTCCAACCGTTACACGGAGTATTCCAACATGCCCGATGCAGTCAAAGCACTGATGCAGCCGCGCGCCCAAGGCAACCAACCCTCGGCCCCGGCTCAACCGACCCCCGCTCCGGCAAACCCTGCTGCGCCTGCAGCGCCGGTTGCCGCCGCACCCCAGGATGACGCCGCTGTGCGTGCGCAGATCCTGGCTCAGGACGGCACTCGCCGCAGCCAAATCGCCGAGCGCTTCGGCACCTTTGCCAGCGCCCATGGCGATCTGCTGCGTCAGTGCCAGGACGATATCAACTGCACCCCGGCCGCTGCTGCCGAGAAGCTGCTGGCCGCGCTGGGTTCCAGCTCGCAGCCGAGCGACAAGACCGTCAGCATCCAGGTGTTCAGCAGCACCGACCGCCTGATGGCCGACGCCGAGAACGCGCTGCTGGCCCGCCTGGGCCTGGCCAAGGCCACCGAGGGCAACGGTCTGCGCGGCTTCACCCTGGGCGAGATGGCGCGCGCCATGCTGGCCAGCCACAACATCGCCACCGGCGGCCTGGACAAGATGAACATGGTCGGTCAGGCCTTCACCCACACCTCCGGCGACTTCGGCCGCCTGCTCGGCAACGTCGCCAACAAGTCCATGCTCAAGGGCTACGAGGAGGCAGAGACCAGCTTCCAGAAGTTCTGCAGCATCGGCGAGCTGACCGACTTCAAGGCCGCAGAGCGCCTCGACCTGGAAGGTTTCCCGACCCTGGACAAGGTACCCGAGGGCGGCGAGTACAAGTACGCCACCGTTGGCGAGCGTGGTGAGCGCGTGCAACTGGCCACCTACGGCAAGCTGTTCAGCATCACCCGCCAGGCCATCATCAACGATGACTTGCGCGCCTTCACCCGCCTGCCGCAGAAGATGGGCGCGGCGGCCATGCGCACCGTCAACAAGTTGGTGTTCGCCATTCTCACTGGCAACCCGAAGATGGCCGATGGCAAGGCGCTGTTCCATGCCGACCACAACAACCTGCTGACCGGTGCGGCACCGTCTGCCGCCGCCCTGAGTGCGGCGCGCTCTGCCATGCGTAAGCAGGTGGACTCGGCCAAGTCGGTGCTGAACATCCGCCCAGGCTTCATCCTGGCGCCGGTCGCCCTGGAAGACCTGTTCACCACCATCCTGGGTGCCGAGTACAACCCGGATGTGGATCTGGCAGCCAAGGCGCCCAACCCGATCCGCAACATGGCCGAAGTGATCACCGACGCCGAACTGGACCTGGTATCGGCTACCGCCTGGTACGTGCTGGCCGGTATGGCCTACGACACCATCGAGGTCAACTTCCTCGACGGCGTAGCGCAGCCGACCATGGAGCAACAGACCGGCTGGGGTATCGACGGCGTAGAGTTCAAGGTGCGCATCGACGCCACCGCGGCCCCGCTGGACTTCCGCACCATGCAGAAGAACCCCGGCGCCTGATAGGCCCCTCTGATCAGCCCTGCCTCGCGGGGCTTTTCGTTTCCCCATCCAGATCGAAGGAGGCCTGTCATGGCCAAGAACAAAGTGCAGAAAGGCTCGGTGTTGACCATGGTTCACACTGCCGCCGTTACCGCCGGCAGCCTGTTCCAGAAGGGCGCCATCATCGGCGTGGTGCTCGACAGCGCGCCGGCCAATACCGAGTTCCAGATCGCCACCGAGGAAGTGTGGGAGCTGGACAAGGTCACCGCCGACAACCTGGGCGTAGGTGATACGGCCTATGCCGATAACACCCTGTTCATCACCAGCGACGCCACCGACAACCCTGCCGTCGGCTACGTGGTCGAGGCTGCCGGTGCAGGCACGGATACCGTCAAGGTGCGCCTGCTCCCGAAAGCCACCGCCTAGGTGACCGGTGATGCGGTCTTTCCATGATCGAGTCGCCCGGGTCAACCGCCGGGCGCTGGAACGCGTGGGCCAGGTGCTGGCAGTGTTCGACGGCGGCCGCGAGGTGCTCGGCCTGTTCGAGCACCCCACGGGCCTGCAGGAGCTGAACCGCCCCGAGCGCTCGGCGCCTGGCCTGATAATCCCGCTGGAGAAGCCCTGTTTTGTGGCGGAGACCCCGCATCTGGTCGGCATCGGCAAGGGGCATATGCTCACCGTTCCGGAAGGCCGGTACCGGGTTGAGGATGTGCTGCCGGATGGCGGCGGGATGACTCGGCTTGACCTGGTGCCGGCGCAAGCCGGCGATCCGGCTCCGGGCACCACCTGGCGTTGAGGTGAACCATGAGCCAGCAAGGCCTTAGCCTGAACCTCGACGTTTCCGACATCACCTCGGTCTACGTCGATTGGATCGACAACCGTGCTGAGGTTGCCCGCAAGGCGGTGCGCCGAGCGCTACGCAAAACGGCGCAGTGGTACTTCCGGCAGATCATGCGTGAGATTCAGCAGGCCACGGGCATCAACCAAAAGGCATTGAAGCCACGGGCGCGTATCACCGTGCTGGAGAAGTCGCTCTATGCCAACGTCTGGTTCGGCCTGGACCCGATGGAAGCGCACCGTGTCGGGCGTGCTCGGCAGACCCGTGCCGGTGTCTCGGTTGGCCTGGGGCACCGCTTCGAGAGCGCGTTCCTGGCCGCTGCTGACTTCGGTAACAGCGGTCGGGCCGAGCAGAAGGTGTGGCGGCGAAAGGTGCGTGGCAAGGGCTCTACCGCTGCAACGCGGCGGATGCTGCGCAACGAGGAGCTCGCTGGCCGCTTCCCTCTGGAGCTGATGAAGGTGCCGGTCTATGAGGCTGCCGCGGCGGTCTTCGCCCGGCACCGGGCCGGCGCCCGCCAGCGTTATCAACAGATCCTCCGACAGGAACTGAACTATGCCCTCAACGTCGAGCCCTTCCGGCCACGTCGGCGCCGAGCTTAAAGCCTTGCATGACGCCATTGTGGAGGCAGTCCGAGCACGGCTTCCTCAGTTGGATACCGTGGCTGAATACACCGCCACGGTGCAGGGCGGCAGCGTTAACACGCCGGCCGCCTTGCTCGACCTGGAAGGCTTCGACGAAGGCGCCGATATCGGTGACGGCGAGACCGCCATCAGTTGCCGCTTCGCGCTGCACTGCATGCTTTCCAACGAGACGCCGCGCGTCGAGGTGGAGTGCCGCCAGTTTGCCGCCGAGGTTGTCAGGTTGGTGCGCCGCAATACCTGGGGTCTGGCATACGTCGATGCGCCCACGGCCATTTCGGCGGGAGCGGCGGAGTTCAGACCGGGTGCCAAGGGTTACGAGTCCTGGTCGGTCACCTGGGAGCAGGTGGTTTATCTGGAGGAGGAACCCGAGGTCCCGCCAGGCGAGCAGGGCGTGAACCCGTTCGAGGTCTGCAACGTCCGCGTGCAGCTCGGTGGGCCTTCCACGCCTGAGCTTGTGGATGAGATTCACCTCCCACAGTAGGAGCACCCCATGTACCGCATCAAGCCCGCGCCGGAGCGACGTGTTCGCCAGCCGGACGGAACCCTATTGCCAGCCGCCGGCATTGTCGAGCCGCTGAGCAGCTACTGGCGCCGGCGGCGCGAAGATGGCGATGTCATCGTCGAGCTGATCAGCGAAAAACCCAAAACCCGACAGAAGAGAGGTGAGCGCTGATGGGCGCCTTCAACGATATCCCCGACAACATCCGGGTTCCGATTGTCGCCATCGAGTTCGACAACTCGGGCGCCGTTACCGGTACGCCTGGGCTGCTGTACAAGTTGCTGGTCATCGGCCAGATGCTGCCGACGGCTTCCGTCGAGCCCCTGACCGCGCACCGCATCACCAGCGAGAACCAGGGCGAGGCGCTGTTTGGCCGCGGTTCGATGCTGGCCGAGATGCTGCGCTACGCGCGCAAGGCCAACAGCTTCCTCGAAGTGTGGGCCATCGGTCAGCAGGAACTGGCAGCCGGCGCGGCTGCGGCTGGCTCTATCACGGTGGCTGCTGCTGCCACCTCGGCCGGGACGCTCGCGCTGTACATCGCAGGCGAGCGCCTGCAGATCGGCATCCAGGCCGGCAAGACCCCTGCCGAGCTGGCTGCCGCCATCGTCGCCGGTATCAACGCCAACACCCGCCAGCCCCTGATCGCAGCGGTCAATGGTGTGGACGACGCCAAGGTTGACCTGACTTGCCGCTGGAAGGGCGAGACGGGCAACACGATTCATGTGCAGGCCAACTACTACGTGGGTGAGGTACTGCCGCCGGGCCTGGCTCTGACCGTGGTTCAGCCCACCGGCGGCAGTGGCAACCCGGATGTAGGCGAGGCCATCGCGGTGATGGGTGACGAATGGTGGAACGCCGTCGCCATGCCCTACACCGACGCTGCCAACCTGGCGGTGCTGAAGCAGGAGCTGCTCGACCGTTGGGGGCCGCTGCGCGCGCTGGATGGCCTGGCCTACGCCGCGTTCCGCGGCACGCACGCCTCGACCGGCACATTCGGCAACCTGCATAACAACCAGTTGCTGACGGTCATGGGCTGTAACGAGGCGCTGACGCCGCCCTACCTGTGGGCCGCCGTCGATGCCATCGTGGCGACCCAGGCGCTGAACAACGACCCGGCGCGGCCGCTGAAGACGCTGCCCCTGCCTGGCCTGCTGCCGGCGCCGAAGGAGAAACAGTGGACGCTGGAGGAGCGCAACCTGCTGCTCTACGACGGCATCAGCACCCACACCGTCGACCGCGAAGGCAAGGTGCTGATCGAGCGGCAGATCACCACTTACCAGGACAACGCCGCCGGCCTGCCTGACCCGAGTTACCTGGACGTCACCACCCCGGCGACCCTGGGCTACTTCCGCTATGCCAACCGTGTGCGTATCACGCAGAAGTTTCCGCGCTGCAAGCTCGCGCCGGATGGCACCCGCTACGCGCCGGGCCAGCCAATCGTCACGCCCAAGGTAGTGCGCGCCGAGCTGCTGGCTCTCTACCGTGAGCTGGAGTGGGCTGGCCTGGTGAGCAACTACGACGACTACGCGGAGAGCCTGCTGGTCTGGATCGACGAGAACGATCCGAACCGCCTCAACGTCCACGGCCGACCGAACCTGGTCAACGGCTTCAACATCATGGCCATGAAGGCCGCATTCATCGTCTGAGGTGCCCTATGGCGCGAATGTTTGGAAAGGCCTACATCCGTGTGGATGGGCAAACGCTGCGCACCCTCAAGGGTGCCAGCCTGGAGGCGGGCGGCGAGGATCGCCAGCCCGTGGTGGGCAGCAACGAGGTGCATGGCTTCAGCGGTTCCATCACCCCGGCGACCATCGACTGCGAGGTGGCCATCGCGGCGGGTGATGATCCTGTCGGCCTGCATAACCGCATCGTCGATGCCACCGTGACCTTCGAGTGCGACAGCGGGCAGACCTACTCCGTCCGCCAGGCGTTCTCCTCGGTACCGCCCAAAATGACCGAGGGCGGTGACGGCGGCAAGGTTCCTATCAAGCTGATCGGTCAACCTGCGGAGTTGGTGTAATGGTCAAGGTCAAGGGAACCCTGAAGCACGGCCTCAAGGTGGGCGAGGAGCTCCACAAGGAGTTCGAGATGCGCGCCCACCTGGCCGGCGATATGTTCGACGCTGAGCTGGAGGTGAACCCGCACCGCCAGCCCATGACCTACAACGCTCTGCTGGCTGGCTTGAAGGTCGTGCGGCTCGGCACGCTGGAAGGGGCACTGGGGCTGGATGAGCTGCGCAAGCTGCACCCCGAGGACATCAAAATCCTCATCGACAAGTCGGAAGAGGTGCAGAAACAGGGAAAGTGAAGGCCAAGGCGATGGAACCGCTCATGGCCAAGTTCCTGCTCCTCGGCGTGAAAACAGGGTGGACGCTCGCGGAAATCCGCGGGCTTTCCCTGGAGGAGCTTGAGTTCTACTGCACGGCTCTTTTGTCCAGGTCGGGCAGCTAGCTTGATCTGGCGGAGGCTGGTGTCAGCTCGATGAGCCTGCTCGGTAACCCGCGATGGTAACCAGGGCCATAACTGTCCCCCCGACCCCAAGGCCGACTGGAGCCAGGTAGTCATCGCCCAGGCCCGCCATTCCAAGCATAAGGGCGCATACCAGCGACATCGCTAGCGCGCCCATCAACCACAGGAACGACCCCCCTAACCACAACAGCGTGGTGGCTGGGCGGTTGCCGCGTGCCGCCGCCGGAATGGCCAGGGCGACGATAAGCAGAATCAACAGAGCGAATCCCATGACGACAGAAAGCCTCAAGTTGGCGATGACCCTGGGTGCCAAGGATCAGACCGGGGGGTTGATCAATAAGACCAAACGGGATGTTCAGGGCCTCGGTCTGGCCAGTCAAGAGGTCAAGAAACACTTCGCGGACATGACCGGCTCGTTCGCCCAGGCGGCGGTCGGACTGTACATGGCCAACAAGATCAAGCCTGGCATCAATGCGGCGGCTGACCTGCAGGAGAGTCTGCTGGGGGTCAAGACTGAGCTGATGGGCGCTGTCGACGGCGCCGATGAGATGGCCAAGGCGATGAGCGACATCTCATCGACGGCCTTCCAGGTTCAGTCCTACACGCCATTCGACCAGGCGCAGATCGTCAACCTGGAAAAGGAGCTGATCAAATCCGGCGCCAAGGTTTCGCAGATCGTGGGCAAGCAGGGCGCAGCGGCTGCCGCTGCCGCGCTTGCCGCGTATGAGGGCATGGACGCAGCGCAGACCGGCAAAGGCCTGATCGGTATCGCCACACCGTTCAATGTGGCTGCCGACGGCTTCATGAACCTGTCCAACTCCATCGCCGCCGCGTCCTCGGCATCGACCACGGGCGCTGCGGAGATCGTCGAAGCGGCCAAATATGCAGCCGGACCGATGGCCTCTTTGGGGCGGGACACCGACGAGTTGTTTGCCCTGGTGGGTACCCTGGCGCAGGGCGGTATCCAGGGTTCCTCGGCTGGCACGAGCATCGCAGCGTTCTTCCGCCAGGCGGTGAAGATCGATGCGCTGAAGGATGCCAACGGCAACCTGAAGTCCACCACCGAGATCATCGACACCCTGAAGCAGAAGCTGGGCGGGTTGGGTGAGGCAGACCGGCTGGCGAAGCTGAACAAGCTGTTCGGCGACGAGGGCGCCCGGGTTGCGCTCAACCTGATGCGGGAGGGAGCGGGCAGCTATCAGGATATCGTCGAGCAGATGGCTAAGGCGCTGCCACTTCAGCAGAAGATGGAAGAGCGCATGAAGGGCTTCAATGCCCAGCTGGAAAGCCTCAAGGGTACGGGCAAGTCCACTATC
The DNA here is from genome assembly GCF_902506535.1 of Pseudomonas sp. 8Z. Taxonomy (GTDB): domain Bacteria; phylum Pseudomonadota; class Gammaproteobacteria; order Pseudomonadales; family Pseudomonadaceae; genus Aquipseudomonas. Next base: position 870,630 of record NZ_LR733827.1, on the reverse strand, counting down.
GCGACGTTGTTCACCCCAGCGCTTGATCCGCTCACGGCGCTGATTGCCAAGACCAACGAGTGGACAGGCGCGCTCGGTGAAGCGGCCCAGCAGAACGAAATGCTCGCGCAGGGTGCCTCCTACGCCGGCTTGGCTGCGGCTGCTGGTGGCCTTGCCTATGGCGCGTACCAGATCGCCAAAGGCACCGGCTCCGGCATGAAGATGCTGAAGGCCCTCAAGGGCGTGGGTGGTGACGCCGCCGGCATCGCCAAGGGCAAAGCCATCGAAGCTGCTACGGGTGTCACTCCGGTATTCGTGACCAACATGCCAGACACTGGCATGGCGGGGGCGCTAGGAGGTGCGGCAGACCTGGCCCAGGCCATGGGCAAGGCCCCCAAGATATTCGGCAAGCTGCGCACCACGGCGGCCCTGTTGGGTGGCTCCTCGCTGAGTGCGCTGCCGTCCTTTGGGGCAGGTGCCCTGGCTACCAGCGCTGGGGCGGTGGGTGCAGCCGGCGCCGCTGGCTACGGTGTCGGCACATTGATCAGTGACAACCTGCTCACCGACCAGGGGGCACTCGGTACCAAGACCGGCCAGGCCATTGGCGAAGCCATCGGCGAGGCAGTCGCCTACGCACTTTCGCCATTCAGCGAAGAAGCCCGCCAGGCCATCGCTAACAACAAGATGGCCGAGCAGATGGCGGCCGAGGTCGGGGGCACCATCAACATCAAGGTCGACTCCGAGGGGCGCGCCCGCGTCCAGTCCGTCGAAAAGAAAGGGCAGGTCGATATCGACGTTTACAGCGGAGCCATGATGGGCCCGTGAAGAGGTGAGTAATGGCCTGGCGAGATGAGATGCGCCCCGGATCGTTCCGTGGCGTTCCGTTTTACATAGAAGGTTCCGATCAGTCCGGCGGTCGCCGCTCGATCCTCGACGAATTCCCGCTGCGCGATTTGCCGTCGACCCAGGACATGGGCCGCAAGGCGCGGCAGTACGTGCTCGACATGTACGTGATCGGCGCGGACTACATGGCTGCGCGCGACAAGTTGATCGAGGCGCTCGAAGGGGCTGGCCCCGGCACGCTGATGCATCCTTATCGCGGCGAGCTGCAGGTGATCACCTACGGCGAGTACCGGGTGGTCGAGTCCACCCGTGAGGGCGGCCTGGCACGGATTACCCAAACCTTCGCCGAAGCGGGCGAGGAACCCCGCCCCGACGGGAGTCCGGTTCCTGGCGTTGAGGTAAATGCTAGGGCCGACCTTGTACAACAAGAAGCGGTGGAAGAGTTCGCGCAGGATTGGAATGTGGCCGACTACGCCAGTTTCGTTGGTGAAGAGGCAGTCACCATGTTGCAGGAAGCTACCGCTTGGGTATATCAGGCTGGCGGGGTCATGGGCGGAGGCGCCCAGCTATCCGGCCTCTATAACCGGCTGACGGGCAGCCTGGCGCAGCTTATCCTGGCGCCCGGCAATCTCGCCGCAAGCCTGCTGGGACTGGTTAGGGGGCTTGGGTCAGGCACCGACCCAATCTCGGCGCTCAAGGCGCAGATGTCATTGTTCAACTTGGGAAGCCGACCCAAGGTGCCAGTGCCGCAAGGGTACAGCACTCCCGGACGCATGCAGGTCGCAAACAATCAGCAGGCCGTATATCGCTTGATTGAACGTGCCGCCGCTGTCGAGGCATCGCGGCTGGCCACGGGGCGGCCGGTGACTCCAGACGGTCAGGTTGCGCCAGGCGTCGTTTTTGAAAGCCGTGACGATGCAGTGCAAGTTCGAGACCAGCTTGTGATCGAGTTGGATCGCCTACAGCTCGCCGCTCGCCCGGAGCGTTACCGCAGCCTGGCTGCTCTTTGTGCGGCCGTGGTCGCAGATATGAACCGCAGATCGGCTTCTCTGGCGCCGCTGGCTGAATACCAGTTGTTGGATACGCAGCCAGCCTTGCTCATCGCTCATAGGCTCTATGGTGATGCGAGCAGAGCCAGCGACATCATTGCCCGCAACAAGATCAAGCATCCGGGCTTCGTGCCGGGTGGCCAGGTGCTGGAGGTGCTCAAGAATGCCTGAAGTCGTGCTCGAGGTCGGGCGTACTGAGTGGGGCGGATGGAAGGGCTACCAGGTCAACGTTGGGATTCAACAGCTTGCCGGTGGGTTCACTCTGCAGCTCACCGAGCGTTGGCCAGGGCAGGCGACCCGCCGAGAAATCCCGGAGGGCGAACCCTGCGCCCTGCACTATGACGGCGAGGTGCTGATTACCGGCTACATCGATTCGGTGGATCCGACCTATGACTCGCAGTCGCACTCGGTCACGGTGACCGGGCGCGACAAGACGGGCGACCTGGTGGATTGCTCGGCTCCGCCCACGCAGTGGATTGGCCGCAGCCTGGCGGATGTCGCTCGTGAGCTGCTCAAGCCCTATGGCATTGGTGTGGTCGACGAGGCCGGTGCCAACGCTCCATTCAAAAGCCTGAAGCCGACCGATGGCGAGACTGTCTTCGAGATGCTGGATCAGGCTGCGCGCATTCGCGGCGTAATGCTGATTACTGATGGTCGCGGCAACCTGGTGATCACTCGTGCCGGCGTCGGAAGGGCAGATGATCGCCTGGTGCTCGGCGAGAACATTCTCACCGCCAACGGCCGCCGTGACCGCCGCGACGTTTTCAGCAAGTACACCCTGAAGGGGCAGACACAGGGCAGTGACTTTAACTTCGGTGAGTCCACCAGCGTACTGGCGTCGGCCAGCGACAACCGTGTGAAGCGTCACCGACCGCTGACCGTGATCGCCGAAGGGCCGCTCGATGCGCAGGGCGCCCGTGACCGTGTCGAGTGGGAGCGGAATGTGCGCTGGGGGCGGTCGCAGGCAATCACCTACCTGCTCAGCGGTGCCCGCCAGCGTTCGGGAAAACTCTGGCGGCCCAATCTGCTGGTAGCTGTCGATGACGCCTACCAATACCTGCGCGGCGCCGAGCGACTCATCACCGATGTCGGCTACTCGCTCGATGATCAGGGCGAGCGCGTAAGCGCGACCGTCATGCCGCGCGAAGCCTTTGACCTTATCCGCCAACCTGAGCCGGAGACAACCGATGCGTGGAATTGAACGGCTGCTGCGCCCCCTGCGGCGTGGCCTGGCCAGCGTAGTTGCCCGGGGCGTGGTGATGCTGGTCAACGATGCAGCCAAGATGCAGGCGCTGCAGGTGCGGGTCATGGCCGACGAAGTGCTGGACGACGTCGAGCACTGGCAGCCCTATGGATTCAGTGCCCATCCCCTGGGCGGTGCCGAGGCCCTGGTGCTGGCGGTTGGTGGTCACCGTGCGCACAGCGTGGTGGTCTCCTGCGGTGATCGCCGCTACCGCCTCACCGGCATGCAAGGCGGCGAGGTGGCCATCTACACCGACGAGAAGGACAAGATCCATCTCAAGCGTGGCCGGGTCATCGAAGTCGAGACGCATACGCTCAACATCAAGGCGGCGGACTCGGTGAATTTCGAGACTCCCCTCATCACCCAGACCGGCCAGATCGTTGCGCAACAGGATGTCGTGGCAGCAAACGTCAGCCTGATCCAGCACCCACATCGCAATGTGCAGCCGGGGTCGGGCCAGAGTGGCGCTCCAATAGCGGGAGGTGGCTGATGGGCGACCTTGCGCTTGCGTGGACTGATTCCGGCGCCGACCTGGTTTTCGAGGGCGGCGACCTGGCGACTGATGACAGCCTGCTGACTGCCACCATCATCAGCCTGATGTCCGATCGTCGAGCCCGGGCAGATGACCAATTGCCCGAAGGTGGGCGAGACCGCCGTGGTTTCTGGGGGGACGCCTGGGCAGTGGTGCCGGGCGATCAACTCGGGTCGCGCCTCTGGCTGCTCGGCCGCGAGAAGGAACTACCCGAAACCGTGCGGCGTGCTCGTGAGTACGCTGAGGAAGGACTGGCCTGGATGATCAAGGATGGCATCGCCGCCCGCGTCGATGTAACCGCCAGCGTACCGCGGCGCGGCATGCTCGGGCTGTCCGTGGCGATCCATAAGCTTGATGGCAACATCGAAAACTTTCAATACGAATTCATCTGGGACGCACTCTGATGACCTTCATAATGCCAACTCTGGTCGAGCTGCGAGACCAAGCTGCGGCCGATATCGAAACCTTCCTCCCGGGCAGCGACGCCCGCACTAGGCGCACCGTCACCGGCGTGCTCGGGCATGCCATAGCGGGTGCGGCCCAGGGGCTGCACGCTAACATTCAGGCCCGCGAGCGAAACTTCCTTCCGGATGATAGGGCCGAAGCTGAGGGCGTAGAGCGTTGGGCGACGCTACTCGGGTACTGGTACCTGGACGCTAATGCGGCCGCTGGGCCGCTGACCGTGACCGGCAGCGTCGGTGCGGTGCTGAGTGCCGGTACCCGCCTGCAATACAGTGACGGCACCGAATACGCCACAACGGTCGACCTGACTCTGACTGGCACGACTGGCACTGTGCCGGTCGAAGCGCAAGTTTTTGGCGCGGCTGGCAACCTGCCAGTCGGAGCCAAGCTGACCCTGCTTAGCCCAGTTGTTGGTATCAGTTCTACCCTGACCGTAGCCGGCAGTGGGCTGACTGGTGGTGCTGATCAGGAGAGTCTGGATGCGTTGCGCGCCCGCGTCCTGTCGCGCCTGCGTCAGCCGCCGATGGGTGGCAGTGCGGCGGACTATGAGACCTGGGCGCTGGAGGGGCACGCCGCTGTAACTCGAGCTTGGGTCTCGCCGCTGGAGCAGGGCGCCAATACGGTGGTCGTGCGGGTGGTCACTGATAATGAAGCCGACCTGATCCCAACTGCACCAGTTCTGGATACGGTGCTCGCCTATATAAACGTCAAGCGTCCCGTGACGGCCGAGGTCTTTGTAGTTCCCCCGATCGCGGTGCCGCTCAATTTCGAGATACAGCTCACGCCAGATACAGCGGCTCTTCGCGCTCTAGTGGCCAGCGCCCTGCAGGATCTGCTCCGCCGTGAGGCAGAGCCCGGCGGCACCATCCTACGTACGCATATTGCTGAGGCCATTAGCACCACTGTCGGCGAGACCGATCACGTGCTGCAGTCGCCGGTTGCCAATGTTGTCCACGCTGCCGGAGAGATGGCGGTATTTGGGAGCATTACATGGCTGTGAACGGAGAAGACTACGGCCGGCAGCTCGGTCAACTGCTGCCACCGGGGCTCGCCTGGACTACCGATCCGGCCAGCCAGTTGCAGCGTTTGCTGCGAGCCTTCGGTGAGGTCTTGGCCCGTGCCCATCGTCGTGCTGACGACTTGGATCGGGAGATTGATCCCTCGACGACTCACGAGATACTGGATCGCTGGGAGGCCGCCCTGGGGCTGCCGGACAAATGTTCAGGCGCGCTGGAAACCACCCTGCAAGGGCGCCGTAACGCCTTGGTGGCCAAGCTCTTTGCTACTGGTGGCCAGTCGGTGGCGTTCTTTCTGGGCGTAGGCCTTTCGCTCGGCTTCGACGTGACCATCAGCGAGTTCCGTCCGTTTCGCGCGGGCCGCTCTGCGGCCGGTGATCCGCTGACCAATGGCGACTGGGTCTATGCCTGGCGGGTCAATGCTCCGGAGACCACGGTGATTTCGTTCCGCGCGGGCCGCTCTGCGGCTGGCGAGTCTTTGCAGTCGTGGGGCAACGATGTTTTGGAGTGCAAGCTAAACCAGCTTAAGCCAGCCCAAACCATCTTGCTTACGGGCTATGGTGCCGCTGAAGCAGAAGGCATCTACCAGTCCGCAGATCAATTGTTCTTCGCAGCGAACTATACGCTGCCCTCTAATTTGGAGTCAGTATGAGCCTGCCAGCCGACATCAATGATCGCTATGTAGCTGCTGCTGAAAAGGCCGAGAGCGGATCCGAGATCATCCGCCGGTTCGCTAACGACCCGGCCGGAACATTGATTCCGACGGAATCAGGGCCACTACCAAGCCTTGCGGAGTTTCTGGCCCAGCATGGTGATGCCTTGGGCAATGTTCCTCAGCTACAGACCGATGTTGAGGGGTTGAAGCTGTACCAGCAGGATCTTGAGTCTGAGGTTGATCCTCTGAAGGGCGCTTACGTTCTCGGCCGATCCGTCCTGTGGTTTAGAGATGTATCTGTTGCAAGGGCAGTTCCTGGACGCTATGACGGCGATACCGCCATGCTCGCCAGCTATAGCGTCAATACCTATGGCGTTGGTGGCGGACAGCTCGTGTGGGACGCAACCAGCAATATTGGCGACAACAACGGCACGGTCTTTCAGGTTACTGGAGTACCCGTAGGTCGGTGGGTGAGGCTATACCGCGACCACTTTATTGATGGTGAGCAGTTCGGAATCGTGGCCAATGGTCAGGACTACGCAAATGCATTGGAGGATGCCGTTGGCGAAGCTTCGCTGGCAGTGAGTGGCGCACAAGGTATGCGTATCAATCTCCCTCGGGGGAAGATTGGAATCTCAAGAAAAATAGTTCAGCCCAACCGCGTGGCAATCCATGGTGCGAACGGTCGAGGCACCATCATTCAGGCGCTGGATGGATTCGTCGACGACTGCATGATTGATGGTAACAACGGAACATCCAGCATGTTCGGCAGCCGACTGGTCGACCTATGGCTCGACATGCGCGCTCAGGGCGGGCCAGACGGTCGCTGCATCTACACAGTGGCCATGCAAGAAACCTGCGGACTTGAGCGGGTACTGTTGATGAACTTCAACAAGTACGGGATGGAATACAGCAGTGGCTATGGTGGCGCGGCGTATGTACCGCTCAAGGATGTAGAGATTTTTGCGGGAGGGATGGGCACTACCCCAGCCGCTGGAATCCGTATCAACCAAGTGAGCCTAGTTGGTGGTTTTGTCTTATCTGTGGATGGGGCAACTATCGCGGGATCTCCACCAGGTGCAGCAACACCTTACCAGTTGCCTGTCGGTATCAGTCTGGTCAACGACACATTCGTTGGGCGGGGGCTTCATTTTGAGGCCTGTGCGGACTGCGTGGTTTCAAGCGGCGCTGGCTCGGTGAGCATTGACACTATTACGGGCTCATCTAACGGAGTCGTTGGTTCTCTGGTGACATTGGGTTCAACCTGGACAGGCACGCTTAACGTTCGGAACTCGTTGACTAACGGTGCTGCAAATCACGTCAAGAACAATGCAAACGGGAGCGTGATCCCGGCCAGTGCTGGTATGCAGCCTCAAATCACCTATCCCGATAAAGGGCAATCGGCAGCCTTAGGCTGGGTTGTGTTTGACGCTAGTTCCATAGCCGTGGGCGCTCAATGCACGATTATTTCCAAGTCCTCGAACATTGGCGGAGTGCTCAAAACCGCGGTGGGTCGGTTCACTGTGCAGTGGGCCTACTCGATGCCGGCCGGTAAGTCACGCAGTGTTGGCGGTGGCATAACCAACCTGAACAACACCGACCCTATAAAAGTCGTCCACACCGGTAGTACTACGGGTGGTGAATTTATTGAGGTCAGGCGTAAAACAGGGGACTCAACATGGGGCGACTTCGACCCGCAGCGCATGCACCTGCAATTTTTTGGCGATCGCCTATAGGAGCTACAAGATGCATAGAATTGATGTGCCGTCGGCTGCAGCCGGTAACCAATTTACCGAGGGCAGCCCTGCTGGCGGTGTACCGGCGACCACAGTTACAGCCGATTGGCTGAACGATGTTCAAGGAAACATCGCGGAGGTTGTCGAAGCCGCTGGGATTGAGCTGGTGAAGGGGGACTTTGGGCAGCTACTCGGCGCAATCCAGGCTTTGTCCACGATTAGCCTTGGGGCGGGTGGCATCGCCACGAACGACTACGTGAAGATTCCATTCAAGGACAAAGCAACCGGATCTCGTCGAGAGCTTATTTTTCAGTTTGGAGTTGCCTCTATTACAGGTGGAAGTCCGCTGACAGTCACGCTACCGATTGCCTGCACGGTATTTAACAAAGGATTTGCCCAGTGGGGTTCCGCGGCATTTTCAGGGGGCGTTAGTTCAAAAGGATCGTTTGCCGTGCACTCGCCAACTCTCGGTACCATCACTATCAGCCCTACCGATGCGACCGGCACATTTTCTGTCTTGTGGTTCTCGTTTGGCGTTTAATGAAGGATAGATATATGACCATGTTCTACGATGCTGTCACTGGTTTTTTTCATGACTACAGTAGGCCTGGATTTGCTGAGGTCAGCCACGAGCGTTGGGTGGAGCTTATGGGGGCGTCAGGGCGCGGGAATGTCATCATTCCTGATAGCAACGGTGTGCCCACAGAGGTTGCACCCTCTAAGCCTGTTTTGAATTGTGATCAGGTTCGCTGGATGCGACTTGAGGCATATCGAATTGAGTCCGATCCTCTGAAACTAGAGGCTGAGCATGACGCCTTGGTTTCAGGTGGCGTGCCAGACTACACGGCCTGGCTTGCTAAGGTTGAAGAAATCAAACTCAGATTCCCACTGCCTCAGACTTAGCCAGGCGTGCTGTCCTGATCATCGTGGAGCCCAGCCTGATTAGGGGCTTTTCCAACAGGTGATACATCGCGATGGCGATGACTATGCACACCATAATCCAAGAGTAGCGCCACAGCTCCGCAGCCCAATCTGGCACACCGAACATGAGCTTGTACTTTATCCGGCCCATGTTAATCAGGATTACCCAGTGAACCAGATAGAGCGAGTAGGAGGCATTTCCTATTTCTACCAAAGCGCGTTTGAAGAGGGAGCTAACCTTCTGCGCCGCTGTTTCAATGTTCAGTGCCCCTATCACAGTCAGCGTGAAGCCGATCGCGACGCCCAGATAGCGAGCAATAATGCGTATTTCAGGCGTCGCGCTCTTCATTAGTGTGATAGAAGCCCAAATTACAAGGGCTGATGCTGAGAGTGCAAAGGCTGGATTTATAAATGAAAGGCGTTCGCGCATGCTGTGGGCGAGTATTCCGCCTAGGAAACACAGGTTGAATGGTGATACCAAGTGAAAGTCCCAGAACTTAATCACCGTTCCAGTTGCAAAAAGTGCCTCCTTTACTAATCCCGCTATTCCTAATAAGCCAACAACTATTGCTAGGTGTCGAACGCTTCCAAAGCACAGAACTAGCGCGCTCGTGACATAGAAAATAATTTCGTGCTCCAAGCTCCAGCCAACGCCGTATGCTGGTGATCCATTGATTGGGAGAATCGCAAGTGACGCTAGGAGGTTTTCTAGAGTCAGTTCCTTGGGGCCGAAATGCAGGCCGGAACTCGAGTAGAGGTAAAAAGATAATAAACAGAAGACCCAGTATATTGGGTAGATTCGGAAGAATCGTCTGGCTGCAAAGTCGGAAAGGCTAAATTGCTTGCCGCTGGTGATATGCGCGATGATGAATCCGCTTATGACAAAGAACAGGTCAACGCCTAGGTATCCATACTTTCCTATAAATGGAACATTGAACTTGTACTCGGCGGGAAAGCTCGCGACCGCGAAGTGAGAGTGGAAAATAACCACGGTAAGAGCAGCAATTGCTCGAAGAATCTGTATCGATTCAAGTTTTTTATCCATTTGCGCCCACTCTAGTGAATCGCGCCGCTGTACCTGCCTGTCTGGCAGCGCTCCATCAAAAGACGGGACTTTAGTGGAATCCTCGGATCAAGGCCAGTAGCTGCTTAGCTGATTCAGATCCGCAGGGAGTATGAATCCTTGGTTCAGCTACTCCACGTCATGCCAACGCTCGCGCACATGCGGGCTTTTTTTTCGCCTGGAGAAACCTATGTCGCCCTCCACCCCTCGCGGCGTTCGCAACAACAACCCCGGCAACATCGACTTCAACCCGCGCAACAACTGGCAAGGGCAGCTCGGCCTGGAGCTGGGTGTGCCGCGCCCGCGCTTTGCCCGCTTCGACACGCCGGAGAATGGCATCCGCGCACTGGGCAAGTTGCTGCTCAACTACCGCGGCAAAGACGGTATGCCGGGCGTAGGCGGGCCAGGTATCGACACTGTGCGCGAAACCATTAACCGCTGGGCGCCAGGTAACGAAAACGATACCGAGGCCTACATTTCCGCCGTCGCCAGGGCGCTCGGCGTCAAATCCGATACCGTCATCGACGTCCGCCAGCGCCCGGTGCTGCGTGCGCTGGTTGTCGAGATCATCAAGCACGAGAACGGCGGTCAGCCCTACAAAGCGGAAGTGATCGATGAAGGCGTGCGGAGAGCGCTGGCATGACCTGGCTGAAACTGATTCCGGCCTGGGCTTGGGCGCTGCTACTCGGTCTGTTGCTGGTGGCGGGGCAGCAGATCCGTGTCAGCCTCCTGCAGACCGAGCTGGAGACCGAGCGCCAAGCCCGGCTCGATGACGCCGGCAAGCTCGGCGCCTGCCGCACTACGCGCACGACGTTGCTCGGCCAGGTCATTGAGCAGAACGGCGCCCTGGCGGAACTGCGCGCCGCCGAGCAGGAGCGCGCCGCCCGTGTCCGGGATGTGCAGCAGCAGGCCGAGGGCAGGGCGCAGCAGGCAGATCAGCAGGCGCAGCTGGTATTGCAGGAGCGCACGCCGGCCGGCGTTGATGCCTGTGCCGCCGCAAGCCAGGCCTTCGACGATGAACTGAGACGGGAGCGTGGTCAATGAAGCGACTGATCGCCGTTCTATGCCTGGCCCTGGCGGGCTGCGCTGGCCAGGTTGCTGAGCAGCCAGAGCCTCTGGTGGTTCGAGTCGAGGTGCCCGTGCAGATCCCTTGCCGCATTGAGCGCGTGCCGCGGCCCGCGTTCGCTGTCGACTCGCTACCCATCGGTGCCTCAATTGCCGAACAGATGCGTGCGCTGCGAGCAGAGCGGCTGCAGCGAAAAGGGTACGAAGCCAGGCTCGAAGGCGCCGTGGCTGCCTGCCAGTAGGTATTCCACCGAATCAAAAGAGGGCGACCGCCCTGGGTGCGCCAACACCCGTGACGGCCGCCAGACCGCAGACCATCCCTGCAAGCCCAGCCTAGGCCCTCGCCTCGTGCACGAAGCGGCGAGAGCCTAGCACTGTTAATCCATACAGTAAAAGGTTTGCAAATGACCCAACCCATCATTCCTTGGATGGGCGGCAAGCGCCGCCTGGCCGACCGCCTCATTCCCCTGTTCCCGCCCCATGAGTGCTACGTCGAGGTCTTCGCTGGGGGCGCCGCGCTCTTCTTCCTGCGTCCGCAGCCGGCGCCCGTCGAGGTGCTGAACGATATCAACGGCGACCTGGTGTCGCTCTATCGCGTGGTGCAGAACCACGTCGAGGAGTTCGTGCGCCAGTTCAAGTGGGCGCTGTCCAGCCGGCAGCTATTCGAGTGGCAGAAGATCACCCGGCCGGAGACCCTCACAGATATCCAGCGCGCCGCGCGCTTCTTCTACCTGCAGCATCATGCCTTCGGCGCCAAAGTGTCGGGGCAGAACTTCGGTACGGCCACCACCGGGCCAGCGCCCAACATCATGCGCATCGAGGAGAACCTCTCGGCAGCATGGCAGCGCCTGGCCGGGGTGTATGTCGAGAACCTGTCCTGGCTGGAGTGCGCCGAGCGCTATGACCGGGCGCACACCTTCCTCTACATGGACCCGCCGTACTGGCAGACCGAGGGCTATGGGGTGGACTTCCCTTTTGACCAGTACCTGGCGATGGCCGATTTCATGCGCCGCTGCAAAGGCAAGGTGATGGTCAGCATCAACGACCACCCGGATATCCGCGTTGCATTCGAAGGCTTCCACATGGAGCGCATCGATATCCGCTACAGCAACACCAACCAGAGGCAAGGCACGGCTGACGTCACCGGCGAGCTGGTGATCATGAACTGGATACCGGCCGAACTGGGCGGGTTGTTCGACTCAATTTGACGGTAAAGAAAAGGCCTCGCGGATCGCTCCGTGAGGCCTTTTTTGTGTCTATAACTCTCGGATTTCGCCGCGTAGCTCGTGGCGTTCCGGCGTCATTCGTAAGCGTTAGTTCTTAGACGAATTTTCTATAAAGCCTTTTATAATCAATAGCTTATGCCTGTTTTTCCCGCTGGTGTTGCATCATCGGGGTGTGTGCGGAGAGATCGGTCATGCCTGGCCTTACGTGCGGTGGGTGTGACGAAGCCAAGAATTTTCCCACACTTCGCCATCGGCGTGGGGTGCGAATCCGACGCAATTAGTTTGTCGTGGTCTGCTCGTTGCCTGTAGCTTGCAGCCCCGTGAGGTACCTCTCTACAGGTGAGGGCGTGAGCGCTTGCTGCGTTATATCGCAAGTGTTTCCCGGATAAGCGCTTGGTGCCAGGCTTGGTCAATAGGCTATTTTCGTTGGAGTGAGAGAGGCGTGGATAAAATCACAGAATTGGCCGGATCCTTGGGGCGTGCGTTGCTGCATTCTGGTGCGCAGGTCACTACCGCTGAGTCCTGTACAGGAGGCGGAATTGCAGAGGCCATTACTCGTATTCCGGGCAGCTCGGCTTGGTTCGAGGCGGGCTACGTGACCTATTCCAATCGCCAGAAGGTGCGTCAGTTGCAAGTGCCTGAGACGCTGTTTGGCAGTGTCGGGGCGGTTAGTCGAGAAGTGGTCGAAGCTATGGTGTCAGGGGCTCAGGCTCAAAGCGGCGCTCGCTATGCCGTTGCGGTTAGTGGTATCGCTGGGCCTGATGGTGGCTCGATCGAGAAGCCCGTTGGCACGGTCTGGATGGCCTGGGGGGACGGCAATCATTTGTATGCAGTGCAACATCACTTCGCTGGAAATCGTGACAGTGTGCGCCGACAGACGGTCGAGGCCGCGCTGCATGGGCTTTTGCGGATGCTTAACGAGGAAAATCCCGGGGCGGGGTAGGCGTACGGCTTGCCCTGTGGAATAATACTGTCTACTTATACAGTTATTCGTGGCTGACAAGAGCTTGTGCATCCAAGCGCGGGAGGATTCCTGCAACTTGGATTCGGGCTCTAAGGCCCTCTTGAACACGTGAGGATGATATGGACGAGAACAAGAAGCGCGCCTTGGCCGCAGCCCTGGGTCAGATTGAAAAGCAATTCGGCAAGGGTGCAGTGATGCGTATGGGCGATCACGACCGCCAGGCTATTCCTGCTATTTCCACTGGCTCGCTTGGGCTGGACATCGCGCTTGGCATTGGTGGCTTGCCAAAAGGTCGTATCGTAGAAATCTACGGTCCGGAATCGTCGGGTAAAACCACCTTGACGCTCTCGGTTATTGCCGAAGCCCAGAAGCTGGGTGCGACATGTGCCTTCGTCGATGCCGAGCATGCTCTAGATCCAGATTATGCTGGCAAGCTCGGTGTGAATGTCGACGATCTGCTGGTTTCTCAGCCGGATACCGGCGAGCAGGCGCTGGAGATTACCGACATGTTGGTACGCTCCAATGCCGTTGATGTGATCATCGTCGACTCCGTGGCAGCTCTGGTGCCCAAGGCTGAGATCGAGGGCGAAATGGGTGATCAGCATGTGGGCCTTCAGGCGCGTCTGATGTCCCAGGCGTTGCGTAAAATTACCGGCAATATCAAGACTGCTAATTGCTTGGTCATCTTCATCAACCAGATCCGTATGAAAATCGGTGTGATGTTTGGCAGCCCGGAAACCACCACCGGTGGTAACGCCTTGAAGTTCTACTCCTCGGTTCGCCTTGATATTCGTCGCACAGGCGCAGTCAAGGAAGGTGATGAGGTAGTCGGCAGCGAAACCCGGGTGAAAATCGTCAAGAACAAGGTTGCACCGCCGTTCCGTCAAGCTGAATTCCAGATTCTCTATGGCAAGGGCATCTACCGTAATGGTGAGATCATCGATCTCGGTGTGCAGCAGGGCCTGGTGGAGAAATCCGGTGCTTGGTACAGCTACCAGGGTAATAAGATTGGCCAGGGTAAGGCCAATGCCGCCAAGTACCTCGAGGACAACCCGGCCGTTGCGCGAGAGATCGAAGGCCTGATTCGTGACAAGCTGCTGGTCAGCAGCTCGCCGACAAAAGCCGCTGCGCCCGAGACTGAAGACGCCGAAGTCGATTTCTAATCGATCATGCCTGTTGTGTTGGACAGCCCGGCCGCTGTGCGCCGGGCGGCCATGGACTTGCTGGCCCGGCGAGAGCATGGTCGTGTTGAGCTGGCCGGTAAGTTACGGCGACGCGGTGCCTCGGATGAATTGATCGAGTCGGTACTTGATCGTCTTACCGAAGAGGGGCTGCTCTCTGAAGCGCGCTATTTGGAAAGTTTCGTCTCCGCACGAGCGCGTTCTGGCCATGGTCCACTGCGTATCCGTGAAGAACTGGTTCAGCGAGGCCTCGCGCGTGCGCAGGTTGAGCAAGCGCTGCGCGATTGCGGTATCGACTGGTTTGCTCAGTTGCGCGATACCTGGCAGCGCAAGTTTGCTGGGCACTTGCCGAGCGATGCTCGCGAACGCGCTCAGCAGGGGCGTTTCTTGGCTTATCGTGGTTACGCCATGGATATGATCGCTCGCTTGTTGAGCGGACGTGGCGAGTGGGATTAACTGTTCAGATCGTTCATGTAGGCCAGCATGTCCGGCGCGCCTGCCTGTCGCAGACCTTCGCCCAGCGCGGTGGCTTGCGAATGATCTTTAGGCAGCAATAGTAGTTCGGGCGTCCCAGCGCTTTTCCAGAGCGACAGGCGTGCGTAAGGCATCCCACTATCCAGGAGTAAGGCCATGAATGCTGCGTCGTTCCAGGCCTCGCAGGGCATTGCCAGTACGTGATAACGCTGCCCCAGGCTTTTCAGCGCCTGGGTGTTGAGGTGGTAATGCGTCAGGTTTGCCGGTAGTACCACTTCTAGCCCGCGGCGACGTGCATAGACGACAGCCCCAGCGAAGCTCGCACCTTGCTGATCTCCTGCCCAGAAGGTGCGTGAGGCGAGCCAACTAGCCTGGCGCAATTCGATACGCTCGCCTGCCAGGTAACGAGGTAAGGCCAGGCTGAATGTGCGGATGAAGTCCTTGTAGCTGATGATGCGAACCTGTTTGCAGTGTTCGCTCGTGGTGTAATCCTCGAAGGTTCGATAGGTCGTACCGCTGATAAGGGGGCTGGCGAAACCGTCGATCAAGCGTAGGTCGAAGGCCGGTAACATCTGTTGCTCGATGGATACCACGCCAGCCAGTGCGGCATGCGCTTGAGCTTTATCCTCCTGCACGGGGCCGGAGAGTGCATCGCGGGGTAGATCGACTAGGCGATAAAGTGGTGGGCCATCTTGCCAGGCAATACTATTGCCAGGTATTGGCAGTGGCTTGAACGGAAGATGCAGGGTGCTTGCGCGCAGGAATATCTGACGCGCTGTGCGTCCGATCAATCCCAGGCGTTGGGCTAGCGAGGTCAGCCTGGCGCTAAAAGTCTGAGACTCGGGCAGATTCATGACCAGCTTACTGCTCCAGATTGGTTGGCTACAGTGTTGCAGGCAGCGCTAGCTCTTGTCTGTATGTAGCTGTTTCGGCAAAAAACGCGGGGCATGGACTGTGGCACAATAGAAGCAGTCATTTGCGAGGGTGCCTCCATGCCCAGCCTGGTGCTGGATATCGCGTTATCGACAGAGCGGGTGCAGGCCATCTATCGCGGCCATGCCAACCGGATTATGGCGCAAAGCCGCGATGGCCGCCGGGTTAGTTTACCCGCACATCATTTCCGGCCCTTTCTGACTCATTCCGGTATCCATGGCTCCTTCGAGTTGGAGTTCAGTTCTGAAGGTGAGCTGCTGAGTTTGCGCAGATTGTCCTGATGTGAGCATGCGCCTCGCGCCGTTGGTGTATCGGCGGCTATAATCGCCGCCTTCCATCTTTTGCCGAGCTGAGCCTGTTCATGTACTCCCTGGCCCGCGAGCTACTATTTAAGCTGTCCCCTGAAACCTCCCACGAATTGTCGATCGATTTGATCGGCGCGGGCGGTCGCTTGGGGCTAAACGCGCTCCTGACCAAGTCGCCGACGAGGCTGCCGACTCAGGTGATGGGCTTGCAGTTCGCTAACCCGGTTGGTCTGGCGGCTGGTCTGGATAAGAATGGTGATGCCATCGATGGCTTCGCCCAGCTTGGCTTCGGCTTTGTTGAGATTGGTACCGTCACGCCGCGCCCGCAGCCGGGCAATCCCAAGCCGCGCCTATTTCGTCTGCCGGAAGCCGATGCCGTGATTAACCGCATGGGTTTTAACAACCTGGGTGTCGATCATTTGCTGCAGCGGGTGCGGGCGGCGAAGTTCAAAGGCGTTCTGGGCATCAATATCGGCAAGAATTTCGATACGCCCGTTGAGCGCGCGGTAGACGATTACTTGGCTTGTCTGGACAAGGTTTACGCACATGCCAGCTACGTGACGGTGAACGTCAGCTCGCCCAACACGCCTGGGCTGCGCAGCCTGCAGTTCGGTGATCAGCTCAAGGCCCTGCTCGAGGCTCTACGTTTGCGGCAGGAAGATTTGGCTCAGTTGCACGGCAAACGTGTGCCACTGGCTATCAAGATTGCCCCTGACATGAGTGATGAAGAGACTGCACTGGTGGCGGCTGCATTGGTTGAAGCTGGCATGGATGCGGTGATCGCCACCAATACGACCTTGAGCCGCGAGGGCGTCGAAGGTCTGGCGCATAGCGATGAGGCGGGGGGGCTTTCTGGGGCGCCGGTACGTGACAAGAGTACCCACGTGGTCAAGGTGCTGGCAGGGGAGTTAGGTGGTCGTCTGCCGATTATCGCCGTTGGCGGCATTACCGAAGGCAAGCACGCCGCAGAGAAGATCGCTGCTGGAGCGAGTTTGGTGCAGATTTATTCGGGTTTCATCTACAAGGGCCCAGCGCTAATCCGCGAAGCGGTGGATGCGATTGCCGCTTTGCGTAAATGAAAAGGGGCTCCATTGGAGCCCCTGGGCTTGCGCCCGCCGCCCGGATGGGGTCGGCATGGTGAAGTCTGAAGAGTCTCGGAGCCTGGCTAGCTAAGTAGCGAAGCCAGGCTCCTGAATCAGCCGACGGCGTGAAGTTCGTTGAGTCGATGAATACCGGCTGTGCCGGTGAGCCCGTCCCAGTTGTCGCCACGGCCCTCACGCCAGCCGTTAATCCAGGCTTGGCGTACCGATGGCAGGGTGAATGGGCAAAGTTCGCGGGATTTACCATTGATGCCGTATTGATAACCGCGCAGAAAAGCTCGTTCTAACGGATCACGCTTAAGTCTTCTCATAGGGTGTTGCCCTCACTGTTGACTGTTATGTCCCGTTGGCCTCGTGGCGAGGCCTGGCAGTTGAATGTCTGCCTGCGGAGGTCGCTGCCGGCGTGGCGAGTCTCCTGTGCGTTCACCGTTGCGGTGAAGCCATGGGTAGAGTTCTAACGAATGCCTCACGGCCTGTGAATGATCGATTTGTCATAAGGGCGTAACCTAATTGAGGGTCAGGCCATAAGTAGACTGGTCATGCGTCCAGTTGCCTTCAGCTAGGTAGCGTGGGGCCTGGGATGTAGCCACGGCGCTGTCACGGTGATGGCGCAAATGAGATTGCTGATTATTCCGACGAAGGGTCGCGCTGCGGCGCTTTGTCACTTACTGTAAGTCGAGGTGCGCCGCACCTTTTTATCTGCCACTGGCATTGGATGGTTCATGTCCGAGCGTTACGAAATCGTGCTTACCTGCCCCAAGGGGATCGAAGGTCTGCTATTGGAGGAGGCTCGCAGTCTCGGGCTTGAAGAAGCTCGCGAACAGACTGCAGCGGTAAGAGGGCAGGGCGATTTGGAGGTGGCTTATCGCTTGTGTCTCTGGTCGCGTCTGGCCAATCGCGTGTTGCTGGTGTTGTCGCGCTTCAGCATGGGTAGCGCCGAGCAGTTATATGATGGTGTCCAGGCCGTGGATTGGCGTGACCACCTTGAGCCGTTCGGTAGTTTGGCTGTCGAGTTCAGTGGCCATGGTTCCGGTATCGACAACACGCACTTCGGCGCACTGAAGGTCAAGGACGCCATTGTTGATCGTTTGCGTACTCGTACCGGTGAGCGACCAAGCATCGATAAGCTCAATCCTGACCTGCGTGTGCACCTGCGCCTCGACCGGGGCGAAGCCGTGTTGTCGCTCGATCTGTCCGGCCATAGCCTGCATCAGCGTGGTTATCGTCTGCAGCAGGGCGCCGCGCCTCTCAAGGAGAACCTCGCCGCGGCCGTGCTGATCCGTGCCGGTTGGCCGCGTATCGCCGCCGAGGGCGGCGCCTTGGCCGACCCCATGTGCGGTGTGGGTACCTTCCTCGTCGAGGCGGCGCTGATGGCGGCCGATATCGCCCCCAATCTCAAGCGCGAGCGCTGGGGTTTTTCCAACTGGCTCGGCCATGTGCCGGCTCTTTGGAAAAAACTGCATGCCGAGGCCGAGCAGCGTGCTGCCGCAGGTTTAGCCAAACCGCCGCTGTGGATTCGGGGCTACGAGGCCGATCCACGGCTGATCCAGCCGGGGCGCAATAACGTCGAGCGCGCCGGATTGGCCGACTGGGTGAAGATCTATCAGGGTGAACTCGGTACCTTCGAGCCGCGTCCTGATCAGAACCAGAAAGGTCTGGTGATCAGCAACCCACCTTACGGCGAGCGTCTAGGCGACGAGGCCAGTCTGCTGTATCTCTACCAAAATCTCGGCGAGCGCCTGCGTCAGGCCTGTCTGGGCTGGGAGGCTGCGGTGTTTACTGGGGCGCCGGAGCTGGGCAAGCGCATGGGGCTGCGCAGCCACAAGCAATATGCCTTCTGGAACGGAGCGCTGCCCTGCAAGCTGTTGCTGATCAAGGTACAGACCGAACAGTTCGTCACCGGTGAGCGCAAGGTGCGCAACGAGGAAGATGTGCCCGCAGCCGCCGAAGCGGCGACGTCGGCGCGCCTGTCCGAGGGCGGGCAAATGTTTGCCAATCGCCTGCAGAAGAACCTCAAGCAATTGGGCAAGTGGGCGCGTCGCGAGGGTGTGGAATGCTATCGCCTGTACGATGCCGATATGCCCGAATATGCCTTGGCGGTGGATCTGTACCGCGATTGGGTGCACGTGCAGGAGTACGCCGCGCCGCGTTCGATCGATCCGGAGAAGGCACAGGCGCGTCTGCTCGATGCCCTGGCGGCGATTCCGCAGGCGCTGGGCGTTGCTCAGAACCGTGTAGTGATCAAGCGTCGTGAGCGTCAGGCTGGTACCAAGCAGTATCAGCGCCAGGCGGCTCAGGGCCAGTTCATGGAGGTGGCCGAAGGCGGGGTGAAACTGCTGGTCAACCTGACCGACTACCTCGATACCGGCCTGTTCCTCGATCATCGTCCGCTGCGCCTGCGTCTGCAGAGAGAAGCCGCAGGCAAGCGCTTCCTCAACCTGTTCTGCTACACCGCGACGGCCACCGTGCATGCCGCCAAGGGCGGTGCGCGCAGCACCACTAGTGTGGATCTGTCGAAGACTTATCTGGACTGGGCACGGCGTAATCTCTCGCTCAACGGCTTTTCCGACAAACACCGCCTGGAGCAGGCCAACGTCATGGAATGGTTGCAGGCCGACCGCCAGGAATACGACCTGGTCTTCATCGATCCGCCAACCTTCTCCAACTCCAAGCGCATGGAAGGTGTGTTCGACGTGCAGCGAGATCATATCGAGCTGATCGACCTGGCCATGGCGCGTCTGGCGCGTGGCGGTGTGCTGTATTTCTCCAACAACTTCCGTAAGTTCCAGCTCGATGAAGGGCTGGCGGCGCGTTATCAGGTCGAGGAAATCAGCGCGCAAACGCTGGATGCGGATTTCGCGCGCAACGCCAAGATTCACCGAGCCTGGCGTTTCACTGCGCGCTAGGTAGGCGTGTGTCTTACTCGATTGAGTACAGGGCGGGTGAATGTAAAAAACATCATCCACCCGCCCTGCGCTTACCTCGGAGGCTCAGCGCTTCGGCTGTTTGTACAGATCCAGCAGCACTTGATCCAGAATGGAGCTGGCGCCCCAGGGTTTTGGATCGTTGAGTATGGCCACCACGGCCCAGTCCTGGCCGTTGCTGTCGCGGCTATAGCCGGCGATGGCGCGTACGTTATTCAGTGTCCCGGTTTTGATGTGTGCCTCACCTGCCAAGGGCGTGCGGCGCAGGCGTTTACGCATGGTGCCGTCCATTGCTACCAGAGGTAGGGAACTGCGAAATTCTGCGCTGTAAGGGCTGCGCCATGCGGCCTGCAGTATCGCTGCCATTTCCCGTGCGCTGATGCGCTCGTCTCGTGACAGGCCGGAGCCGTTTTCCATGACCAGGCGTGAGGCCGTGATGCCTTTGCGAGCCAGCCAATTGCGGATCACACGCTGGGCAGCCAGGCCGTCATCCTTGTCGGCACTGGTACGAAACTGTGCGCCAATGCTGAGGAATAGTTGCTTGGCCATGGTGTTGTTGCTGTATTTGTTGATGTCGCGGATCACTTCTACCAGATCTGGCGATTGTGCACGTACCAGCAGGCGTGCTTTCTCCGGCACCTGGCCCTGGCGATCGGCGCCGAGAATCGTGCCTCCCAATTCCTGCCAGATGCCGCGTACTGCACCGGCTGCATAGCTCGGATGATCAAGCAGTGATAGGTAGGTTTGTGCCGTGCAGCCCTCAGGCAGTTGACCGCTGACGATCAGAGTGAGGCCATCGTTTTGTTGCACCGGGTTGTAGCGTACGTCTGGCCAGGACGGGCAGGCCGCGGCCTTGAGTAGCTTGACTTGGTTATCGATGCGAATTGAGGCAATGGGCGGATCCATGGCGATCTTTACCTTGCCCTCGGCGGCGCGAGCAACGAAGCGCTGAGCCTTGAGGTTGACCAGTAGCGAGTCGGGTTTGACCAGAAAGGGCTTGTTCTCATCGCCGCCGTCGTCATTGAACGCGGGTAGCTGTGGGGTGACGAAGAAGCTGCGATCGAGCACCAGATCGCCCTGCACTTGTTGCACGCCATTGAGCCGCAGATCACGCAGTAGCAGCCAGAGCTTCTCCATGTTCAGTTTGGGATCGCCGCCGCCCTTGAGGTAGAGATTGCCCTGCAATACGCCGTTTTGCAGCGGGCCGTCGGTATAGAACTCGGTTTCCCAGTGGTGGGTCGGCCCTAGCAGTTCAAGAGCGGCGAAGGTGGTGACCAGCTTCATGGTCGATGCTGGGTTGACCGACACATCCGCGTTGAACTGCAAGCCGCCAGGTTGGCCACTTAGAGGCAGCGTCACCACGGACAGTGACTGGGTGGAAATCTTGTTCGCCCGTAAGGCTTTTTCGACATTGGCCGGTAGGTTGATCGAGTTGGCGGCGTGAGCGGTTAGAGCGAGGGGTAGCAGGAGGGCGCCGAGCGCCAGTTGGCGAAACCGTTGAATCATCGAGAAAACCTTCCGCAACGCGGAGCAACGATAGATGGGCGCGCCCATTATGCCGCACGGCTGTGTTTTTGCACGCGATCAAGACGGGCTATCGGGCGTGGAAACTGCTAGAGTGCCGCGCGTTATCACCTATGAGGAAAGTTACATGGCGACCAATCGTTCCCGCCGTCTGCGCAAGAAGCTCTGTGTCGATGAATTCCAGGAATTGGGCTTCGAGCTGACCCTGAACTTCAAGGCTGATCTGAGCGATCAGGTGATCGACAGCTTCATCGATCAGTTCCTGGACGATGCCATCGCCGGCAATGGTCTGGACTATGTCGGTGGCGAAGACTACGGCCTGGTGTGCCTGGCCAAACGTGGTTCGGTCAGCGAAGAACAGCGTTCTGCCGTCGAGGCCTGGCTCAAAGGCCGTGATGAGCTGGAAGGCTATGAGATCAGCCCGCTGCTCGATGTCTGGTACCCGGGAAACCCGATCAACCAGGCGTAAGTTTGCTGGAGTGCCGGACTCCCGGCGCTCATCTAGTTGACGTTCAGGCCAGCCCTGCCTTTGCCAGGATGGCCTGTTCGTTCAGTGTATCGATCTGCTGTTTGTCCATGAAGCGTTCGGCATAGCGTGCCGCGACGCCTGAGCTGATGAACAGGGCGAACAGATCCGGGTCGATATGTGCATCTCGACACATGCCGGCCATGATGTTCAACGCCTCCGATAGCGTCTTGCCTTTCTTGTAAGGGCGATCCGCTGCGGTCAGGGCTTCGAATATATCGGCAATGGCCATCATTCTCGCAGGTAGGCTCATCTGCTCGCGTTTCAGGCGCTTGGGATAGCCGCTGCCATCCATTTTTTCATGGTGGCCACCGGCGATTTCGGCTACGTTCTGCAGGTGTTGTGGGAATGGCAGACGGCTAAGCATGAGAATGGTCTGCACGATGTGGTGGTTGATGATGTAGCGTTCTTCAGCCGTCAACGTGCCCCGTCTGACACCGAGGTTGTGCAGCTCGCCGCGATTGAACTTGTAGGCCGGTTCATCCAGTTGCAAACCCCAGGGGTTGTCCGCTTCGATGCGCTCTTGTGCATTACGTTCGATCAGGTGCTCAGGACGATCAGCCAATAGTGGCTCGGCGACCGGCAGGTCGGCCGCTGGGGTGCGCTCCAGGCGTTTGGCTTCTTCCCAGGAAACACCGAGGCGATTGTCGAGTGTGCGCAGCCAGCGGCGCTGGGCGATCTGCGTGAGACGTGCGAGGTCGCTCTCGGCCATGCTTTCAGCTCCCAGGTTGGTGCGGGCAACGAAGGCAAATTCCTCGTCCAGTTGCTTTAGCAAGGCTTCGCGCTGGTCGGTCAGTACCTGCTCATCGCCGCCTTCGGCACGACCTTGCCAGTAGGTGATCCAGGCATCACGTTTGAGCACTTCGAAGCGCATGCGTATTTCATGAATGCGGTCGTATAGGGTTTCCAGCTTGGTGGCTTTGTCGACCACGTACTCGGGGGTGGTGACTTTACCGCAGTCATGCAGCCAGGCGGCAATGTGCAGTGTTTCCCAGTCTTCCTCCGTTGGTTGATAGTCGTTAAAAGGCGGTGCATCGCTACTGGCTGCAGCTTCGGCGAGCATCAGGGTGATTTCCGGCACGCGCTGGCAGTGGCCGCCAGTGTAGGGGCTCTTGGCATCGATAGCGCCAGCGATCAGTTGAATGAAGGCATCGAGCAGTTGTTTCTGCCTGGCCAGCAGGCGTTGACTTTCGATACACAATGCGGCGCTACCGGAGACTGCGTCGACGAATGCCGCGCGCTCTGGGCTGAGCATGCTTTCGCCATTCTCGCCGCTGTCGCGTTGCAGCAGTACTAGCACACCGACCGTTTCGCCCTGGCGGTTATGCAGGCCAGCAGCGATCAGGTGCAGGCGCGGGCTGTCCATCGCCGATAGTAGGCCGCTGAAGTCGCCTGCCTGGTCGAAGCCGATCGAGGTGGCGACGCTGGCGCCACCGTTGGCAGGGCCGCTGAGCCAGTCGGGCAGGTTGGCATCATCGCGCTGCAGGGCTTGGATGCCGAGCGTCTGTGCGGACTGGCTGTTGCCGTCGATCAGTACGCCTTGAGGCTCCAGGCGTGCGCTGTCGCTATCGAGCAGATAGAGCAGCCCCCCCTCGGCCTCGCTAATGGCCACGGTCGAGTCCATCACCCTTTTGAGCAGCATGTCGAAGCGGGTCTCTGCCGATAGGCTCGCGGCAATATCAAGAAAACGAGACAGGGTGTCTTTCATGTGAGACATGGACAGCGCGAGTTGATCGACTTCGAGAATTGGCGAACGGCCGCTGTTCGGGTGGCTGAAGTCGAAGCGACGAATGGCCTCGGCCTTTTCGACCAGGGCGCTGAGTGACTTGACCACCAAGCGTGAGGTCAGCCATCCCAGTGGCAGGCACAGCAACAGCGTGGTCAGTGTAATCAGGGCACCTTGCCAGCGGATGCGATAGGCGTCTGCCAGTAGTTCCTGCTCGGGCACCAGCAGAGCCAGGTTCAGGCCCTGTGGCCCGCCTTCGCGGATATGGCTAAGGGCCGTGACCCAGCGCTGTTGGGCCAGCTCGATGACGCCCTGGCCTTGTCGGTCTGGGCTGCGTTCGAGTAATTCGCCCAGGGCGGGGTTGAGGTCGCGTACCTTGACTTGGCTTGGGTGGCCGTCTTTTTCTGTCAGTAGACGGCTGCTGTCCGAATAAGCGACTGCATTACCCTCGCTGTCTGCCAGCACCACTTCGCTGTGGGGCGTCACGCGATGGGCTGCGAGGGTGTTGGATAGATCGTTGAGGGTGAGGTCGGCTGCCAGTACGGTGGTCAGCC
Source organism: Pseudomonas sp. 8Z (assembly GCF_902506535.1). Classification (GTDB taxonomy): domain Bacteria; phylum Pseudomonadota; class Gammaproteobacteria; order Pseudomonadales; family Pseudomonadaceae; genus Aquipseudomonas. Next base: position 846,629 of record NZ_LR733827.1, on the reverse strand, counting down.
CGGCACGGCGAGCCAGAGTGGTGCCGATCTCCTGTGTTGAGAAGAACAGATAGGGCGCTGTGGTGATCTGCCCTCCGTCGCTGCGGGCGCGTTTGAACCAGTCGCGTTTGCGGGGATCGTAGTGTTCGGTGAGGATCTGCCGACGGCTCAGCAGGTTCAGCGAGCCATCATAGAAGAGGTAGTTGCTGGCCGTGCCAATGCTGCTACGTTCAATGGCCCATACCTGAAAGGCCGCCTTGTCCGGGGCGTCGAAACGCTGCTTGAGGGCGTTGTCGCGCAGCGGGCGCACCATGAAAAAATCGCCATCCTCGTAGCCCAGATAGATCGACGCCAGTTTGGGATTGTCACGCAGAGCCTGGACGAACAACGGCAGCAGGGTAAGGCGTTGATCAAGCCTGTCGGCTTGTGCGGACGGATTGAGTGCCAGCAGGCTGAGCAGGTGGCGGATGGGGCGGTAGGTGCTGTCCAGATCTTTCTGTACGTCGAGTTCGATGCGTTGGAACAGGGTGTTGCTGCTGGAGAAGATTAGGCGGCTGGTCTGTTGATAGTTGAATAGACCGAGCACGACACCGGTGAAGAGCAGAAGCAGTGTGAACAACACGCTGATATGCACGTGCAGGGGGAATCGGCGCTCGCGCGAAGTGGTGGTCTTGAGCATCGCACTTCACTCCATTGGTCGTGCTGCTGGGGGCGGGCTAGCGATTATTAGAGGGGCTTGGTCAAGAGTAGTGAAACATTAGCGTATCTGCAGGCTCTTTATTGCGAAGTGTTATTGATCTGTGCAGTAGATGTTTTTTTGCTCAGGCGCAATTGCACGCCATGGATCAGCAGGGCCACCGCGAGCGCCAGCGTTGTGCCGATCAGCGCGTTGAATAGGCGCGCCTCAGGTAGATGCCAGTCCCCGGAAAAACTTTCGGTCAGCAGCACGAAGCATAGAGTGCTCTGTAGAACGAACAGACCATAATGATTGGCCTGCAGGACGCGACTGAGGACGATCAGCGGCAGGAGTGTCATCACCATCATCGCTGGGCTTTGCAGGCTGTAGCCGAGCAGTATCAGCAATCCTGCCGCCGCCAGGCTGGCGAGACTGGCCTGTACCGCACGAACCAGGCTGTTGTGAAACTCCAATTGCAGCGTGGTAATCACCGCCAGGGTCAACCAATAGCCGCGCGAAAGCCCGGAGAGACTGACCACCAGTCCAGCCGTGGCGAAAGCTAGCATGCAGGCCAGGGCGTGCAGGCGCCATTGGCGACGAGGCAGGCGCTGAGCATGCCGCCGCAGCACCTTGAGCAGGCTGATTACGCGTGGCATGTGTGGCCATGTACGCAGCCCATGCAGGCCTCGTAAGCCGAAGGCCAGGAGCATCACCCACAAGCCGCCGAGGCTGAACAGCGTGGCTACAGCGTAGGGGTTGTGCAGATTACCTATACCGAATTGGCCCTGGCCGATGCATAGGCAGATCGACAGGCCAATACCGAGTTTGCCTGCCTCACTGCCGAAGCGTTGCAGCCAGGCCAGTAGCAGACCGAATGCGGCGAACAGGGCCAGACCGAGCAGCGGATGGCTGCCAGCCCAGAACCCCAGGCCAGCGCTGCAGGCCCCGAAAGCCGTGAGCAGTAGCATGCGCAGCATGCCGAAGCGATGCAGTGCATTGGCTTGAGCGGCCTGAAACGCGCCTAGAGAGGCCCAGAGAAAGCCCGTATGCGAGGTGAATAGGCCAAGTAGCAACGGCAGAGCGCAGCCGATACCGGCAATCAGGGCGGGGCCCCAGGCGGGTGGCCCGGCATGCCAATTAAGACGGTTGCGAGTCAGATTGTTCATCGAGGGCTAGAGAGGGCTGGAGCGACCGGTCATTTCCCGGGCCATTTCAGTTGCGTAGCTATCGGTCATGCCCGCGATAAAGTCGATTACTCGCATGAACGAGCGATACAGCGGCCAGCCTGGCTCGGGGGCATAGTAACTGAGCAGGTCAAGGATGCGTTGATGCTTGAACGACAGCGGGCAACCGCTGTGCTGCTCCAGTGCTGCACCACAGAAAGCGTTGAGCAGGATCTCCAGGGTGGTGTAGGCGCCGATCTCGTGCAGGGTCTTGCGCTTGTCGTGGAAGATTTTTTCGCGTGCCAGAGCCTTGGCGCGTTGTACGCAGCGTTTGGCTGAGCCGTGCATGTGTTCGACCAGATCGCCTTGCAGGGCGCCACGCAGCAGGTCTTGCTGTTGCTCGACGAAAGCGCCGGCTGCGGCGTTGGTCAGGTGCTCGATGGCCTTGCCACGCAGGATCGCCAGCTTGCGCCTGCGCGAGTCACGCGGGCCGAGTTGGCGATAGGTTTCCGGCAGGTCATCACCGACCAGGTCGAGCAGCAGGGCCTCTACCTCGCTGTAGTCGAGCAGTTCCATCTCCACGCCATCTTCGAGGTCGATTAGCCCATAGCAGATGTCGTCTGCGGCCTCCATCAGATAGACCAACGGGTGGCGTGCCCAGCGCTGGCTTTCTAGCTGTGGCAGCTCCAGCTTGCTGGCAATCTGTTCGAGTAGCGGCAACTCGCTCTGGTAACAGCCGAATTTGTGCTTCTTGTAGCCCAGTGCTTCTGCGTGGCGAGCCGTCCAGGGGTACTTGAGGTACGTGCCGAGGGTGGCGTAGGTCAGGCGTGTGCCGCCGTCGAACTGGTGATATTCGAGCTGGGTCAGGACGCGAAAGCCCTGGGCATTGCCCTCGAAGTTGAGAAAGTCGCCGCGCTCGGCGTCACTCATGGCGTCCAGCCAGCCCTTGCCTGCGGCCTGCTGGAACCAGTGACGGATGGCATCCTCGCCGGAGTGGCCGAACGGTGGGTTGCCGATGTCATGGGCCAGGCAGGCTGACTGCACGACCATGCCTAGATCGCTCGGCTCGCACCAGTCCGGCAGCTCGCTGCGGAGCATCTCGCCGACGCGCATGGCCAGCGAGCGGCCCACGCAGCTAACTTCCAGCGAGTGGGTCAGGCGGGTATGGATGTGGTCGTTGCTTGAAACCGGGTGCACTTGCGTCTTGCGTCCCAGGCGGCGGAAGGCGCCGGAGAAGATGATGCGGTCGTGATCCTTGTGAAACGGACTGCGCCCCAGCTCGGCTGAGCTAGGGGCGGGTTTGCCGAGACGTTCGCGGGTGAGCAGGGTATGCCAATCCAAGGCCGATCCTCGCCGGGTTGATCCAGGCCACTAGCTTGGGTGTTTGGGCGATTGGCTGCAAGCCTGTGATTACAGGCCTGCGGCGTCGATATCGACCAGCAGCAGACGGCGGCCATTGTCGATGAACTGGCCAGCGGTCAGGCAATACTGGTTGCTGGTGGCGTCTCGATAGGTGCTGGAGAGTGTCAGTCGTCGTTCCTCCCAGCCTTCGGCCAACAGTTGATAGAAGTAAGGACGCCAAGACCAGTTGTGGCCCAGGTAGCGACCATCGGTTTGCCAGTGCTGGTCGTGCCATTCCAGGTTGGGGGTGATTTGCGTGCCGTGGCGGTCGCATTGGTAGATACGCAGTAACCAGGGGTAGTTATCCGGCGCACGCAAGCTATCAGCCGCGGCGCCACTTTCAGCCCAGTTCTTGAGTTCGCCCATCAGCTCGGCCAGTTGCTGGCGCAGGCTGACCAGGCGTGCCCGCTCGCTTAGCTTGTGATGCACATAGTTTTCACGCAGGCGGGCGACGCGACCGACAAAGGCATCACTGGCAAACAGTTCGCGCTCTGGGCGAGCGAACAGAAAACCCTGCACATAACGTGCGCCGCATTCCAAGGCGAAATTCAGCTCGGCATCGGTTTCCACACCTTCGGCGATGATCCAGCAGCCGGTTTTCTCGGCCATTTGTGCCAGTGCCTTGACCACTTCTCCACTTGGGCCGCCGCGAGCGGCTTCTTGAAACAGGCGCATGTCCAGTTTGAGAATGTCAGGCTGCAGCGCCAGAACGCGGTCGAGCTGCGAGTAGCCTGCGCCGAAGTCATCGATGGCGATGCGCGCGCCCGCTTCACGGTAGCGGGCCACTACTTGTGGCAGGCGCTGGCTGGCTCCGCCGAGTTCGGTGATTTCGAAAACGATGCGCGTGGGGTCGATCCCGCTGCGCTGCAGTTGAATCAGGCTGGGTAGAGGCTGCGCAGGCCGCAAACGGCTGATCCAGCGCGGTGAGATGTTGAGGCTGAGAAACCAGTCTTTGGGCGCTTCGTGAAAACGCATCAAGGCGTCCTCGCGAACCTGGCGATCAAGTCTGCGCAGAGCGGTTGGAGGGGTTTTGGGGTCGGCGAATAGTGGGCCGGCCGAGTGTTCCTGTCCGTGCTCATCACGAAGCCGCGCCAGCGCCTCGACACCGGCGATGCGGCCAGTGGCGGTGTCTATAAAGGGCTGGAAGACGGCGAAGGGCTGTCCTTCGATCAACGGGGCATCCTTAGTGATGGGCTGTGTTATGGCTATTGGATAGCAGTCGCATCGACTAAGCAAGATCGCGGCCAGGCGCGCTATAGTGCAGCGGTAATTTATCTTTTTGTAACGTCGTTCTCAGGAGGGTGGGTGCCGGAATTACGACGCCTGAGCAGTGGCGCCAGTAGCAGTGCCAGGCGCAGCCAGCGGCGCCAGCCGCGTTTTCCGCCGATGATGCCGACGAATGTGAGTACGCCTGTTGTGAGCCATATTGGTGCGCTGCCGCTGCGCAGGTTTAGGCTGAAGTCTTTCACCTGACGCAGTGGTTGTGTCAGCAATAGCGCCTCATGACGGATTTCCTGGCGACGCATTTCCAGGCGCATGCGCAGCATGGCTTTGCGCAGCTCGCGACGCGATGTGTGCCGGGGCAGTGTGGGCTGGGTCATGGCAGCAGTTGCTCCCGATCACGTTGCAGTTCTTCTAGGCTCGCGCTGAAGGGCGGCGGTGCGCGCAACAGGCTGGCCAGCAGCCAGCCAGCGCAGAGCAGCAGGCCGACGCCGTAAAATGCGCAGAGTCCGATGGCTACGCTCAGGCGGTGAGTATCCCAATAGAGGATCAGCAGCAATGCCGACAAGCCAATCAACAGCAGCAGGGCGAAGCCCAGGCACAATCCGCCCAGTAACAATAAGCGCAGTGCCTGGCTGCGTTGTTCTTCCAGCTCGTGGCCGACCAGCTCTAGGTGGCTCTGCAGCCACCCGAGTAGGGCGCCGCCGAGCCGTCGTGGGGAGGGGCTTTCGCTCATATTTGCGCAATCAACGGCGGCTTAGGAGTAGGCCGACCAGCATACCGATGGCCGCCGAAAGGCCCAATGCCTGCCAGGGGTGCTTGTGCACGTAGTCTTCGGTGGCATCCACGGCGATCTTGCCCTGTTCACGTAGGCTGCTCTCAGCCTGCTGCAGGGTGTCGCGAGCGCGGGACAGGCTGCCGCGAATATCTTCGCGCAGGCTATCGGCTTGCTCGCCAGCCAGGCTGGCCGAATGCTGCAGCAGTTTCTCGGTGTCATTGACCAGTGCCTGGAACTCTTCGAGCAGGCTGTCCTGTTGGGATGAAGCGGCAGTTTTGCGGGGCATATCGAGCATCCTTTGCGTGATGAATGTATGCGTGTGAGTACAGAGTGGCCTTTAGGGTTCAGTCAGATTAGCAAAGGCCGCACTGGTACATCGTTTGCATTTAGTTGGTGCGCAATGTCTTGAGATTGCCCTTTCATGGGGCTGTTTCAGATTGGCTCAGGATGGCCATATCGCATATAACTCATTGATAAATAAAAATAAGTGCCTTTCTGAAAGAAAAGTGCGATGCCATTTTTGCGGCGCTTTGTTGCGCTTCTTTCGGCTGCTGAGTCATGTCTTGCCACTTCGCGGTGCACGAATGTCTCTTGATGCTTTCGTTTGGTGCTTTTCCATTTTCGGAGCCTTTGTCTTAGATGGAAAACCTCAACAGTGCCGTCGCCTCTTTGGTGCACGGTTCCAATACGCTGTTCATCCTGCTGGGCGCGATCATGGTGTTGGCCATGCACGCCGGTTTCGCTTTTCTCGAAGTGGGCACCGTCAGGCAAAAGAATCAGGTCAATGCATTGTCGAAGATCCTCTCGGACTTCGCAGTTTCGGCACTGGCCTACTTTTTTGTCGGTTACTGGGTCGCTTATGGCATCACCTTTCTTGAGCCGGCTGCGGTGCTCACCGAGAACCATGGCTATGGCTTGGTGAAGTTCTTTTTTCTACTGACTTTCGCGGCGGCCATCCCGGCGATCATCTCCGGTGGTATTGCTGAGCGGGCCAAGTTTGCTCCGCAGTTGTGCGCGACCGTTTTGATCGTGGCGTTCGTCTATCCCTTTTTCGAAGGGCTGATCTGGAATGGCAATCATGGCTTCCAGGCCTGGCTGGAGGCGCATTTTGGCGTAGGTTTTCATGATTTCGCCGGATCGGTGGTGGTACACGGTGTAGGTGGCTGGCTGGCCTTCGGTGCGGTGATGCTGCTCGGGCAGCGCAATGGTCGTTATCGCGATGGGCGTCTGGTGGCGATGGCGCCGTCGAATATTCCGTTTCTGGCGCTGGGCTCATGGATTCTGATTATCGGCTGGTTCGGCTTTAACGTCATGAGTGCGCAGAATCTGGAAAACATCAGTGGCCTGGTGGCGGTCAATTCGCTGATGGCCATGGTCGGGGGTACCATGGCCGCCTTGCTGGTTGGGCGCAACGACCCCGGCTTTCTGCATAACGGCCCGTTGGCGGGGTTGGTTGCGGTCTGTGCAGGCTCAGATTTGATGCATCCGGTGGGGGCCTTGCTCACGGGGGTGATCGCTGGTGCTCTGTTCGTCTGGGCCTTCACCGCCACACAGGTGAAATGGAAGATCGACGACGTACTCGGCGTATGGCCGCTGCACGGCCTGTGCGGCGTCTGGGGCGGGATCGCGTGTGGCATCTTCGCCCAGGAAAGTTTTGGTGGTCTGGGTGGTGTGAGCCTGGTCAGCCAATTGATCGGCACGGCTGTCGGAGTGCTGGTGGCTCTGCTGGGTGGCTTTGCTGTCTACGGCTTGCTGAAGGCGACAGTAGGGATTCGCCTGGGCAAGGAAGAGGAGTTCAATGGCGCCGACTTGTCGATTCACAAGATCGGTGCGGTGAGCCACGACTGAGGTGTGTTGCAGGCATGAAAAAGCCGGGAATGTCTCCCGGCTTTTTCATTGTTGAGGATCAGTCTTTGCGGCCTTCGACCTGCTTACCGTTGACCGTGCCTTCCTGCAGCATGATCTGGTATTCCTTACCGTCGGTTTCCACCTGATGCAGGCGAACCAGCAAGTAGCCCCAGTCCTTGGCGAACCAGAGGATGGTTTTACGGCTGCTTTGGGTGGGGTCACGCACGCGTTCGACCTTGACTGCGTCGATCAGCCCGGCGCGGGTGCGAACCACTTCCTCGCCCAGTACGCGGAAGTCGTAAGTCTCGATCTCGTCACCATCGACCACCTGATAGCTCATGCTCTGCTTGCCGTCGGCAACGTCGAGCTGCAGGGCGATCTGGTAGCTGGATTTGTCCAGCAGGCCACGGTTGAGCGGCAGGCGCACGGCGTTGTCGCGGTCGCTACCGATGACTTGCTTCTGCTGCCAGTCGAAGTCCTGCTCGACTTTCTTGCTCTTGCCCAGGCCGCTACGGTCGAAGCGGTAGCTCAGCGGCAGTAGCGTACCGTTGTCGAGCTTGAAGGTGCTTTGTTCGGTCAGGCCGGCGACCAGCATCGAGGCTTCGAAGTCCAGCTTCCAGCGTTCACCATCGACTTTTTCGAGCGTACGTTCGGCGCTGCCGCTGACCGGCAGTTGCTTCCAGTCGGCGGTGTAGCTGGCGGAGAAGGGCTCCAGCTCTGTCGAGAAGGCTGGCAGGCTGAAAAGAGTTAGAGCGAACAACAGGGCACGACGCATAAAGTCTCCTAGGTTCGAATCACGTGGCCGCAGGCTGGCAGCGGCTGGCCATCCAGCATTGCGCCTTGCGCGCTCAGACGCAAGCGGCCTTCGGCAAACCAGCGTACTGCTAGTGGATAGATGCGGTGTTCCAGCAGGTGAACACGGTCGGCTAGGTGCTCAGGTGTGTCCGCTGGCGTGATTGGCAACACTGCCTGTACGACCAGTGGGCCACCATCGAGTTCCTCGGTTACGAAGTGCACGCTGCAGCCGTGTTCATGATCGCCAGCTTCCAGCGCGCGCTGATGGGTGTGCAGGCCTTTGTGACGAGGCAGCAGGGAGGGATGAATGTTGATCAGACGTCCGTTGTAGTGCTTGACGAAGCCGGGGGAGAGGATACGCATGAATCCAGCCAGCACCACCAGGTCTGGCTGGTGGGCATCGATGGTTTCGATTAGCGCGGCATCGAAGGCTTCGCGCCCGGCGTACGGCTTGTGGTCGAGTACGCGGCTGGCGATACCGGCCTGCTGCGCACGCTGCAGGCCATAGGCATCGTCGCGGTTGGAGATCACCGCGACGATGCGTGCCGGGTTGTCGTCATGGGCGCAACTGTCGATCAAGGCTTGCAGGTTGCTACCTGAGCCGGAGATCAGGACGACGACGTTGCAGACCATCAGTGGGCTTTCAGATTATTCAGCACGACTTGCTCGGCGCCCTCGGCAGCTACGGCAATCTGGCCGATGACCCAAGGTTGCTCGCCGCTTGCACGCAGGCTGGCCAGAGCCGCTTCGACCTGATCCTGAGCAACGCAGATGACCATGCCGACGCCGCAGTTCAGTACGCGGTGCATTTCGTGCTCGTCGACGTTGCCTTTTTCCTGCAACCAATCGAACACCGCTGGGCGCTCCCAACTGGCGACATCGATCACCGCCTGAGCGCCTTGCGGCAGTACGCGCGGGATGTTGTCCAGCAGGCCGCCGCCGGTGATGTGGGCCATGGCTTTGACCGCGCCGGTGTCCTTGATCAGCTTGAGCAACGGTTTGACGTAGATGCGTGTCGGTGCCATCAGCAGGTCAGCCAGAGCCTTGCCGTTCAGTTGCACCTGCTCGATATCGGCGCCGGAGACTTCGATGATCTTGCGGATCAGCGAGTAGCCGTTGGAATGCGGGCCGGAGGAAGGTAGGGCGATCAGGGCGTCGCCGGTGGCAACCTTGGAGCCGTCGATGATCTCGGCTTTTTCCACCACGCCAACGCAGAAACCGGCCAGGTCGTAGTCTTCACCTTCGTACATGCCTGGCATCTCGGCGGTTTCACCACCGACCAGGGAGCAGCCGGCTAACTCGCAACCGGCGCCGATACCGGTGACTACGGTGGCCGCTACGTCGACGTTGAGCTTGCCGGTGGCGTAGTAGTCGAGGAAGAACAGCGGCTCGGCGCCGCAGACCACCAGGTCGTTGACGCACATGGCGACCAGATCCTGGCCGATGCTGTCGTGTTTGTTCAGATTCAGCGCCAGGCGCAGCTTGGTGCCGACGCCGTCAGTACCGGATACCAGCACCGGCTGCTTGTAGCCAGCCGGAATCTCGCAGAGGGCGCCGAAGCCACCCAGGCCACCCATGACCTCGGGACGTGCGGTGCGCTTGGCCACGCCTTTGATGCGCTCGACCAGGGCTTCACCGGCATCGATATCGACGCCTGCGTCCTTGTAGCTGATGGAGGGTTGCTTGCTCATAGATCCGGGCCTTTGAATAGGGAGTTCGGGTGGCGCCGACATGGCGCAGGCTCATCCACGGAGCCCGGCGCGCCTACCGGCTGGCGAAGGCGCGCGATTTTATCAGGCTTGCCCGGTAGCGGCCACTCACGCGCATGCGCTTCGTCGCGCTCGTGGCGCCGGTTGCCCGGCCGTCAACGGCTGTTTAAGGTATAGGCCCCTCACGGCCCCGCGCCGTTGTTTCTTCTGCGAGAGCCCATCATGCGTCCGTTCTTCCGTCCGTTACTGTTCTGCCTGTCGCTGCTTTGTCTGCCTGTCCTGGCTGCGCCGGTCAGTGGCTTGTATCAGGTGCGTGAGCCGCTTGCCGATCAGGAGCCTGCCAGCCGCGACGAGGCCATGCAGCGGGCATTGCAGACGCTGGTGCAGCGCCTGACCGGCGACGCCAAGGCGGTGAATAATCCGGGGCTTGACGGGCTGCGCAAGGATCCTCAGCAGATCGTCAGTCAGTTCGGCTATGAGGGTGATGCATTGACGGTGGAGTTCGACCCCGCAAGTACCGAGCGTCTGTTGCGTGGTGCTGGGCTGTCGCTGTGGGGCGCCAATCGACCCGCCATTCTCACTTGGTGGCTCAGCGAGACGAACGTGGGTAGCCAGTTAATCGGTGAGAGCCAGGCGGAGGCTGCCCAGTTACGCGACGCTGCTCAGCATCGCGGGCTGCCGCTGCGTCTGCCGATGGCTGATCTCAGCGAACAACTGGTGGCCACCCCGGAAGGTCTTGCGGCTAATGATCCGCAGGCTCTGCGCGACGCCTCCGAGCGTTATGGCGCCGATGCCTTGTTGGCGGTGCGCGCCAGCGAGCGTGATGGTAAATGGCAGGCGCAATGGCGCTTGTGGATTGGTCAGGAGCGTGAGCAAGGCAGTGTCGAAGCAGCTAATCAGGCGGCTCTGGCCGATGCTGTGATGCTGGCGGTCAACGAACGTCTGGCGCCGCGTTTCGTGATCAAACCGGGTGCGGCACAAAGCCTGACTCTGGTTCTGGATGGCGCCGATCTGAGCCGTTTCGCGGCCGTTGAGCGTCTGCTTGAGCCTTTCGCCCCGCGTCTGGTGGCAGTCAACGGCAAGCAATTGACCTATCAGGTCAGCGCCAGTGCTGATCAACTGCGCGCCCAATTGGCCCTGGGCCAGTTGCAGGAAGAGCCAGCGCCAAAACCTGAACCCGCACCTGCACCTGCCGCCGCTGGCCAGGCTCCTGGCGCGCCGCTCTCTGCGCCTGTGCAGCCGAGCAACAACGCCCTGTATTTTCGCTGGTAGACTGCGTTGCTCTGGTCGCCCGGCCAGAGCGCCTGTTTGGCGCGCCCCGATTCCGAGGACCGAGCATGACTGATTCCACTCGCTGGCTATGGATGGCTGGGCTGTTTCTGCTCGGCTGGTTGCTGTATCTGCTGCACCCGATTCTCTCGCCTTTTCTGGTCGGCATCCTGCTGGCCTATATGGGCGATCCAATGGTCGATCGCTTGGAACGCCATCGCCTGTCGCGTACTGGTGGCGTGGTGGTGGTCTTCGCCCTGTTCACCCTGGCCTTGCTGATTCTGCTGTTGGTGTTGGTGCCGATGCTCGGGCGGCAACTGGTGAGCCTCTATCAACTGGCGCCGGAAATGCTCGACTGGCTGCAGGGCACGGCCTTGCCCTGGTCGCAATCGCATCTTGGTCTGAGCAATGACGTATTGCAGGTCGATCAGCTCAAGCAGGTGTTCTCCGACAACCTTGGCAAGACCACAGACGTGCTCAAAACGGTGCTGGCGCAGGCTACTTCGTCTGGCCTGGCGCTGCTGGCCTGGCTGGGTAACCTGCTGCTGATCCCGGTGGTCAGCTTCTACCTGATGCGTGACTGGGATTTGCTGGTCGAGCGCATACGCCGCCTGCTGCCGCGTCAGCGCGAAGGGCTGGTGGTCAAGCTGGTGGGCGAGTGTCATGAGGTGCTAGGTGCCTTCTTGCGTGGGCAACTGATGGTGATGCTGGCGCTGAGCGTCATCTATGCCGTCGGCCTGATGTTCGTGGGCCTGGAACTGGGACTGCTGATCGGCGTGCTGGCCGGCTTGGCGAGCATCGTGCCGTACATGGGCTTTATCGTCGGCATCGGCGCGGCGTTGACGGCTGCGCTGTTCCAGTTCGGCCTCGACCCTTATCCGCTGATCGGTATTGGTGTGGTGTTCATGATTGGCCAACTGCTCGAAGGCATGGTGTTGACCCCGCTGCTGGTCGGCGATCGCATCGGCCTGCATCCGGTGGCGGTGATCTTCGCCATCCTCGCCGGTGGTCAGTTGTTCGGCTTCACTGGCGTGCTGCTGGCCCTGCCGGTTGCCGCCGTGATCATGGTTCTGCTGCGCCATGCTCATGATTTGTATAAACTTTCCGGCCTTTACGGAGAGAACAGCGGTTCCCACGAGCCCCCAGCATGAAACCCATCCAGCTTCCCCTGGGGGTGCGTCTGCGCGATGACGCCACCTTCGCCAACTACTACCCCGGCGCCAATGCCGCTGCCTTGGGCTATGTCGAGCGTCTGTGCGAGGCCGATGCCGGCTGGACGGAGAGCCTGATCTACCTATGGGGCGCCGAAGGCGTTGGTCGCAGTCATTTACTGCAGGCTGCCTGTTTGCGCTTCGAACAGCGTGGTGAAGCTGTGGTGTATCTGCCCCTCGGTGAGGTGGTGCAGCACGGCCCGGAGCTGCTCGACAATCTGGAGCAGTGCGAGCTGGTTTGCCTCGATGATCTGGACGCAATCGCTGGCCGCAGTGATTGGGAAGAAGGCTTGTTCCATCTGTTTAACCGCCTGCGTGACAGCGGCCGACGCCTGTTGTTGGCTGGCACCATGTCGCCACGTGAGTTGCCGATCAAGTTGCCTGACCTGAAATCGCGGCTGACTCTGGCGCTGATCTTCCAGCTCCACGAGCTATCTGACGAAGACAAACTACGCGCGCTGCAACTGCGAGCCTCACGCCGCGGCCTGCAGATGAGCGATGAGGTTGGCCGGTTCATCCTCACTCGTGGCGAACGCAGCATGAGCGCCTTGTTCGAGCTGCTCGAACGTCTCGATCAGGCCTCGTTGCAGGCCCAGCGCAAGCTGACCATTCCTTTTCTCAAGGAAACCCTGGGCTGGTGAAGGCTGCATGCTTCAAGCTGCAGGCCCAGGCTACAAGCGAGAGCGTCGCCCGGATGCAATCCGGGAGTCTTCCTGCACCATCCCGGATTTCATCTGGGCTACGGGCTAATGCCGATCAGATAAGGCTTGCCACTGTAGGCGCGAATTCATTCGCGATAGGGTTTAGCTTCGTGCCTGACCAGAATCGCGAATAAATTCGCTCCTACATCAGGACATGGCCCGGAGGCTGCTCGGGCTGCTTGCAAGCCGTCAGTCAGAGGGGGAGTGCTCCTTCTTGCAGCTTGAAGCTGCTTCTATGAACTCAACGATTGCTTTGGCGCAGACCTCTGGCTGTGTCTGCAAAATAAAGTGCGGGCCGTCCAGGCGCATCTGGCGGATGTCGCGGCAAAACTGTGGCAGTCGTTCAGCGGCAGCGCTGGCGACCAGGCGATCCTGTTGTGGCCAGAGGTGTAGGCTGGGTAGATCCAGGGCCAGAGTCGGTGCTTGCAGGCTGGCCAGAGTGGCGAGACGCGCATGTAGTAGTTTCTGATCCAACCGACGAATTTCCCGCTGCACTCCTTGCAGGGCCTCTTCATCTGCGGCTTTGCCCAGGCACAGCGCGCGCAGCAGCCAGGGCCGTGTGGCGAACGTCAGCGGCATGGGCAGGTGTCTGAGCAGTGGTAGCGCGGCATTGGGGCGAGTCAGGAACGAGGCGGCGAAGATCACGCCGCGCAATCCCGTTGGCTGGCGCAGGGCGAGCTGGTAAGCGAGTGGGCTGGAAAACGACTCAGCCAGCAACACGAAGGGCGTGCTGCCAAGCTGCGGATAGAGTGCTTCGCTCAGGCTGTGATAGTCCTGCGGCCCTTGTGGCGGCAGGTTCAGAACCATGCAATCGAAACCTGTGAGCGCGTCGAGCAAGGGGCTGAAGAGGGCGCTGCTGCCGTTCATGCCGGGCAGCAGCACCAGGCGCATCAGGCTTCTCCGGCCAGTTTGCGGTCGTACTGGAAGCGCCAGCGCGTGTAGAGCAGGGCGCAGCAGAACAGACCTAAGCTGATCACCGCCTCCAGCGCGCCGAACAGGGCGCGTTGCGGGTCGATGGCGGCGAGTACGCCCTGGATGAAGTAGATGTTGACCACGAAGCAGATCCAGGCATGCGCGCGCGCGCTGCCCATGATCAGGCCTGGGGCCAGCAGCGCCAGGGGGATTAGCTGGATGGCCAGCACCACGCCGATGCGGGCGCCGTGCAGGTCGGCGAAGGCCAGGTTCCAGATCAGTAGCAGGGCAACCAGCGCAATGAAACTGAACAGGCTCAGGGAGCGACTCAGTTTCATGCGTGGCTCCAGCCATTGCAGGCTGGGCAGTGGTTTCTGGGTGCGGGCCATGTCAGCTTTCCAGTTTTTGCGCGATGCGTGCCAGGCGTGTGCCTAGGGCGCGGCATAGGGCGATTTCATGCTCATCAAGCGGGCGTTTGCCGTCGCCACCCGCGTGATGGCTGGGGCCATAGGGTGTGCCGCCTCCCTGAGTCTGCAGCAGCGCCGATTCGCTGTAGGGCAGGCCGCACAGCAGCATGCCGTGGTGCAGCAAGGGCAGCAGCATCGACAGCAGGGTGCTTTCCTGGCCGCCATGCAGGCTGGCAGTGGAGGTGAACACGCCGGCTGGTTTGCCGACCAGCTCACCAGTCAGCCACAGGTTGCTGGTGCCATCGAGGAAGTATTTGAGCGGCGCGGCCATGTTGCCGAACCGTGTCGGACTGCCGAGCGCCAGGCCGGCGCAGTTCTTCAGGTCATCGAGGGTGGCGTAGGGCGCGCCTTCATCGGGGATGCTCGGCGCTACGGCCTCGCATTCGCTGGACACCGCGGGCACCGTGCGCAAGCGCGCTTCGAGCCCGCCGAGTTCGATGCCGCGGGCAATTTGCGTGGCCATCTGTGCGGTGGCGCCATGGCGGCTGTAGTAGAGAACCAGAATGTAGGGTGCGCTCATGCCAGCAGCTCCAGAATCATCTCCGGTGGCCGACCGATCACGGCTTTGTTGCCTGCCACCAGGATGGGGCGTTCGATCAGCTTGGGATGGCTGGTCATGGCGTCGATCAGTTGTGCCTCGCTCAGGCTGGTATCGGCCAGGCCCAGTGCCTTGTAGTCATCTTCGCCGCTACGCAGCAGTTGCCGGGCGCTGATGCCCAGTTTGCCGAGCAGCTCGCGCAGCTCGTTGGCGCTTGGCGGCGTTTCCAGGTAACGCACGACCGTTGGTTGCAGGCCGCGCGCTTCGAGCAATTCCAGCGCGCCACGGGATTTCGAGCAGCGTGGGTTGTGGTAGAGGGTCAGGTCGGTCATGGTGGGCTGTATTTGGTTTGAGGTGCTGGCTATTCTAACCGCCTCACGCCTGCCAGCGCGAAAACTGCCGGTGACGCTCATGCGACCTTTTCGCGCGGTGAGCTGTCCATTGAGCGTCGGCAATTGCGTTATGACGCGCTTACCGTGAAAGGAGTCCCATCGGCATCCGTGGGTCGATCAACGCAGTGCATTTAGGAGAAGGCATGCAGCATCGACTGCGCGATTGGTTGGACTTCTGGCGTGCCCTGTTGCAGCGCTTCGTCGATGATCGCGGCACCAGCAGTGCGGCGGCCCTGACCTATACCACGTTGTTCGCGGTGGTGCCGATGATGACAGTCACCTTCGCCATGCTCTCGGCCATCCCGGCTTTCCAGGGTGTCGGTGAAGACATCCAGACGTTTATCTTCCATAACTTCGTGCCGTCTACCGGTGAGACTGTGCAGCAGTACCTGCGCGAGTTCACTGGCCAGGCGCGGCAACTGACCTGGATAGGTGTCGCCGTGCTGGCGGTGACGGCGTTTCTGATGCTGGTGAGCATCGAGAAAAGCTTCAACGCCATCTGGCGCGTGCGGCAGCCGCGGCGCGGCATGTCCAGCTTCCTGCTGTATTGGGCGATTCTCAGCCTTGGCCCGCTGTTGCTTGGTGCTGGTTTCGCCGTGAGTACCTATATCACCTCCTTATCGCTGATCTCCGGGCCGGACGCGGTGCTGGGCGCCAAGACGATATTGCGCTTCATGCCCTTGCTGTCGAGTGTGGCGGCATTCACGTTGCTCTATGCCGCGGTGCCCAATACGCGGGTGCCCTTGCGTCATGCCTTGCAGGGCGGGCTGTTCGCCGCTGTGCTGTTTGAAATCGCCAAGGCGCTGTTCGGGCTTTATGTGCGCCTGTTTCCCGGTTACCACCTGATCTATGGCGCCTTTGCCAGCGTGCCGCTGTTTCTGCTGTGGGTCTATCTGTCGTGGTTGATCGTGCTGCTCGGCGCCGAGCTGGTGTGCAGCCTGTCGCTGCCGAAACACTGGCGGCGGCGCCCGCTGCCGCGCTCGCTGGTGTTGCTCGGTATTCTGCGTTTGTTGCTGGAGCGCCAGCAGCGTGGTGAGCCGTTGCAGCACGGCGACCTGCAGGGGGCGGGCTGGCGAGTGCCGGAGGATGAGTGGTGGGAGGTGATGGCATTTCTGGAGCGTGAGCACTTGGCGTGTCGTGCCAGTGGCGGCGGTTGGGTGCTGTGTCGCGATTTGCACCACTTCAGCCTGCAGCAGTTGCTAGCAAACAGTCCCTGGCCGCTGCCGAGTGTGCGCCAGTTGCCCGAGCGCCTCGATGAGCCTTGGTATCCGGCCATGCGCCAGGCCCTGCAGACCTTGCAGGCGCAACAGGACGAACTGTTTGGCGAAAATCTGGCAGCCTGGTTGTCCGGGCGTCAGGAGGCACGAGTGGACAATTGACCGCGCGGCTTAGCCCAGGCGCAGCGGGTAGCGCGATACCAGAGGGGTGTCCAGGTTGCTGGCCGGTAAAGGCAGGGTCGCCTGGTTATGAATGTTGAGCAGTTGCAGCCACAGGTGCTCGCCTTCGACGAACTGGCCGCTCGGTAGCCAGAGACCGTGATGCCAGCCGTTACCCGGTTCGGGGGTGCTTTGCAGTACGCCAGGGTGGGTTTGGGCGCTCGGGGTACGCCGCAGCCACACGGGGCGAGGCAGGCCTTTTAGGTAGCGCAGGCCTAGGTGTAGACCTGCATGGTTGAGATGCCGCCAGCGTACCAGGGCTAGGCTGGGTGTACTGTCGGTGAGTAGCAACACCAATTGTCCGACGCTTAGTTGTGCGCCTTCGTCGCGGTGGCACAGCAGGCGTGCACCACCTGCGCTGGTATCGAGCAGGTTGGCTGTCGTACGTGGTGGCAACTGGTCGAGCAATTGGGCATGGATGGCGCTCAGGCCGATGACCAGATTGCATTGGCCGACAAGCTCGGCGCGCTCGTGTCGACGCTGCTCGCGGCCAAGCCAGTGTGCATGCACGCGTGCCAGCAGTTCATGTTCTGCCTGGCTCTGCAGCGGGGCAGGTTCGCTCAGTGCGACCAGTAGGGCGCCCAGTTCGAGGCGCCGCAGGTTGTGCACATCGCCCTCTGGTTGTTGATCCTGGCTCAGGTAGGCCTGGGGCTGGCTTAGATCGATGGTCGGGCCGTCCTCGTTGTCGTCCTTGTCCCAGTCCAGCAGGCGCGCCAAGTCTGCGTAGGGCGATAGTGCGACGAACAGCAGCAGGCATTCGCCTTCCGCCAGGTGGAATGGATTGCTTAGCGCCAGCAGCAAGCTTTGCTGGTAGAGGCCGCGTAGGGTATTGGCGGGTCTTGGTTGGAAGGCGGCGGCGATGGGCTCGTCCAGGCATTGCTGGTGCTCGCCAATCCAGTACAGCAGGTGGCTGTCGCGCCAGATGGCGGCAGGTGGCTCCTGGTAGAGCTGGTAGTTGCGCAGCAAGTGTTGGGCGAGAAAATGTTGCGCCATGTACAGGCACCAGGCCAGGTGCGGGCGGGACGGGTGGCGGCCCTGGAGAATCTGCAGCAACAGGCGTTTGAAACCAATGGCCAGTTCGCTGCACAGGTGTACGAAGAGGGTGTCGGGAGTCTTGCGAGTGTCGGTGAGGGCGGCGTAGTGGCGGAACTCGTCACTGAAACTTTGCAGCGCACGCTGCCTTTCCAGTAAGGTCAGCGCGCTGCGGTTGAGATTGAACAGCAGGCCTAACACCCGTTGCAGTGCGCTGCCCAGATCCTGCTGGCGCGCCTGGGCCAGTTGTTCGAGCAGATCCGCAGGCACGCCGCTGCCGTCTGCGCGAATCTCGGGAACTTCCAGGCGTAGGGCATCCAGCGTCATATCAACCCCGGAAGTTCGAGGATCGAGGGCATGGGCTCACTCTGCAAGGTGGTAATGGGTATCTGTGCGGGTCTGCTGTTGACTGCTTGCAGCGAAGACTTCGGGCCGGATCAGCATGGACGAAAGGTAACGGCTGATAGCCTCGATGGCCAGTGGCTAGTCATCAATTATTGGGCGCAATGGTGCGCGCCGTGCCGTACCGAAATCCCTGAGCTCAACGTGTTGGCCAAGACGCTGCAAGGACAAGGCGCGCAGGTCATCGGAGTCAACTTCGACGGCTTGCAAGGCGAGGAGCTCAAGCAGGCCACGGATGCCTTCGATATCCAGTTCACCGTATTGGCGCAGGATCCGGCCGCGCGCTTCGGTTTGCCGCACAACGATGCGCTGCCTGTGACTTACATCATCGATGCCGAGGGCAAGTTGCGTGAGCGCCTGATGGGTGAGCAGACCTCAGCCGGCCTGCTGGCGCAGTTGCAGCGCCTGCGCGGGCAGTGAGCGGAGAAAGATCGGCACAGGCGTCACTGGTATCGATAGCATGCTAAGATTTTTCGCCCATCCCTGAGTCGAGTTGCAAGAGTCGCTTCGATGCCCACCAGCCATCTCGTACGTGGTACCGCCGCTTATCGGCGTGCCACTCTGGCGCTGTTCTGCGCCGGTTTCGCCACTTTCGCCATGCTTTATTGCGTTCAGCCGCTGCTGCCGTTGTTGGCGGCGCACTTTCGCGTGTCCGCGGCCAGCAGCAGTTTGGCGCTGTCGCTGACCACCCTGAGCCTGGCGCTGTGCCTGCTGGTTTCCGGGGCTCTGGCCGAAAGCTGGGGGCGCAAGCCGGTCATGGCTGCGGCCTTGGGCTTGGCCGCGTTGCTGGGCATTGCCTGTTCCTGGGTCGAGGACTGGGGCAGCCTGCTGGTGCTGCGGGCGTTGCTGGGATTGGCGCTGAGTGGCCTGCCGGCGCTGGCCATGGCTTATGTCGGTGAGGAGTTCGCACCGCAGTCGTTGCCAGCGGCGATGGGCTTGTATATCGGTGGCACCGCATTAGGTGGCTTGCTGGGGCGTCTGCTGGCCGGTCTGCTCAGCGATCTTGGTGGCTGGCCCTGGGCACTTGGAGGCATCGCCGGCTTGGGGCTATTGGCTTTGGCGCTGTTTATCTGGCTGCTGCCGCCCTCACGGCATTTCACCGCGCAGCCACTGTCGCTGCGCGGGCTTTTGCGCAACTTCGCCATGCACCTGAGTAACCCGCGTTTACGCCTGCTGTTTGCTCTGGCATTTCTGTTGATGGGGGGCTTCGTAGCCCTGTTCAATTACGTCGGTTTTCGCCTGGCCGGGGCGCCGTTCAATCTGTCGGCCACGGTTATCGGTCTGCTGTTCGTGGTCTATTTGCTGGGGATCTTCAGTGCCGGCTGGGCTGGACGCTTGGTGCCGCGTTTCGGCGCGCGGCAAGTGTTGCTGGGGTCGATCTGTCTGATGCTGCTGGGTGTCGCTCTCTGCGCTACGCCCTGGCTGAGTGCCGCTGTGGCGGGTTTGGCGCTGTTCACCCTGGGCTTTTTCGCGGCCCATGCGGTGGCCAGCGGGCAGGTGGGCACGCATGCTCAAGGGGCCAAGGCGCAGGCTTCGGCGCTGTATTTATGCGCTTATTATCTGGGCTCAAGCCTGGTCGGCTATCTGGGAGGGTACGTCTGGGAGCATGCTGGCTGGTTGGCGCTGCTGGCGGTGTTGGCTGCGATGTTTCTGCTCGCTGCGACGCTGGTGCGGCGTTTATAGCTCGCGAATGCGAGCTGTTCAGTGCTGGTTCAAGGAGGGTTCAGCGGGGATTCAGTAGTCTTCGCGCAAACTCATGGCTGAGTTGATCGCACTGCAGCGAGAGGACTGATTCCATGAAAATCACCCTGAACCGTGTTGTGTTGAGCACCTGCCTGGTCCTGGGCGCCGGCGCTGCCCAAGCCGACGACAACCTTCCTGATACGCGCAATAGTCAGAAACCCTATGTGTTTAGCGTCAGGCCCGCAGATCCGCGCCTGGACAAGGTGATCGATGACGATGGCGTTTGGAGTGTGCGCGTAGGTCGGCGCGCTGCCGAAGGGCATAACTGCCTTGGTGATGAATGTTTCGCCGACCGCTACAGCGGTTATAACCTGCGTCCACAGAACCTCTGGGTCGAAGCGCAGGCCTCAAGCCCCTGGCGCGATGGCTGAACGCTAGGGGCCGGTTGATATCCATGCAGGAACTGAGTCGGAATACCTAGATCGAAGGCGATTGACGTTGCGCGGGTGGGCCAGGCCTGCTCGTCACGCCTGCGTCCAACTGCAAAGAGGAGAGTACATGTCATGAAATTGCTGGTGGTGGAGGATGAAGCGCTGCTGCGCCACCATTTGTTCACTCGCCTCAGTGAGAATGGCCATGTGGTTGACGCCGTGCGTACGGCCGAAGAGGCGTTGTACCGTACGGAGAACTTCAATCACGATCTGGCCCTGGTCGATCTCGGCCTGCCTGGCATGAATGGCATCGAGCTGATCCGCCAATTGCGTAGCCAGGACAAGACGTTTCCGATCCTGATTCTGACCGCGCGTGGCAACTGGCAGGACAAGGTGGAAGGCTTGTCCTGCGGCGCCGATGATTACCTGGTCAAACCGTTCCAGTTCGAGGAGTTGGAAGCGCGTCTGAACGCCTTGTTGCGGCGATCTTCAGGGTTCACCAAGTCCACCATCGAAGCGGGCAACCTGGTGCTCGATCTCAACCGCAAGCAGGCGACCGTCGACGAGCAGTCGCTGCAACTGACGGCCTATGAATACCGCATCCTCGAATACCTCATGCTGCATCATCAGCAGGTGGTCGCTAAAGAACGCCTGATGGAGCAGCTTTATCCAGGCGATGACGAGCGTGATCCGAACGTCATCGAGGTCTTGGTCGGACGCCTGCGCCGCAAGCTCGACGGAGCGGTCGATAACAAGCTGATCGAGACGGTGCGCGGCCAGGGCTATCTGTTCAACGAGCGCTGTAAGTGAGGCGTGCGCGCATCATCGTGAGGCAGTTGCGCGCGCGCTTTCGCTCGCTGCGCCTACGCTTGATGTTGGGCACCACGGCGCTGGCCGTGGTGTTCATGCTGCTGCTGATGCCGGTGCTGCAGGGCGTTTTCATGATGGCTCTGGAGCAAACGGTGGAAAAACGCCTGGCCTCCGATGCGGCGGCCCTTATCTCGGCGGCGCGCATCCATGATGGCCGCTTGCACATGCCGGAGAAAATGCCGGACGAGGAATTCGATAATCTCGATTCGCACCTGCTCGGCTTTATCTTCGACCGCGATGGCAAGCTGATCTGGCGCTCGCGTTCCTCCCAGGACGAACTGGTGCAATACCTGCCGCACTATGATGGTCGTGGGCACGAGTTCGTGCGGGTGCGTGATGAGAAGAATGGCCAGGAGTACTTCGTCTACGACATTGAGGTGGATCTGCTGCGCGGCGACGAAACGGCGCTGAGCATCGTCACCATGCAGCCCACGCGTGAGTACCGGAGCCTGTTCAACGGCTTTGCCTGGCAATTACGTCTGTGGCTGGGGTTGGCGCTGGTGGTACTGCTGGGGCTGCTGTGGTTCGGCCTGACCTGGGGCTTTCGCAGCCTACGCGGCCTGAGTGATGAGCTCGATGGTGTTGAGGCGGGAACGCGCCAGCGCCTGAGCGACGATCATCCGCGCGAATTATTGCGCCTGACCAATTCCCTCAACCGTCTGCTCGATAGCGAACGGCGCCAGCGCGAGCGTTACCGTGACTCTCTGGAAGACCTCGCACATAGCCTGAAAACGCCGCTCAGTGTGCTGCAGGGTGTCGGTGAAACCCTGACCGGACAGGCCGAAAACCGTGAGCAAGCGCAACTGATGCAGGCGCAGATCGAACGCATGAGCCAGCAGATTGGTTACCAGTTGCAGCGCGCCAGCTTGCGCCGCAGCGGCTTGGTGCGCCATCGCGAGCAGGTCTGGCCGTTGCTCGACAGCCTGTGCCGCTCGCTGGCCAAGGTGTACCGCGACAAGCAGGTTGAGGCGACCCTCGATGTACCCGAGCACAGTCAGATCACCATGGAGCGCGGCGCCTTGATGGAGTTGCTCGGCAATCTGCTGGAAAACGCCTATCGCCTGTGTTTGCGCCAGGTGCGGGTGCGCCTGGTGCTGCTGCCGGGTGGCTGCCTGCTGACCATCGAGGACGATGGCCCCGGCGTGCCGACTGACCA
Organism: Pseudomonas sp. 8Z; assembly: GCF_902506535.1. Classification (GTDB taxonomy): domain Bacteria; phylum Pseudomonadota; class Gammaproteobacteria; order Pseudomonadales; family Pseudomonadaceae; genus Aquipseudomonas. The sequence continues at coordinate 824,559 of NZ_LR733827.1, read as the reverse complement.
GCGCGCACGTGTACTGCAGCGTGGCGAGCGGCTTGATGTGCAGAATCCGGGGCAGGGGATTGGCCTGGCGGTGGTCGAGGACATCGTCGAGAGCTACGACGGCGAACTGAGCCTGGAAGATTCCGAACTCGGCGGGGCCTGCTTCCGCGTGCGCCTGTACGACTGAGGCGGGCCGCTTGTCACTGAGTCGCCGCTGAAGCGCCTCCCACGGTGCCGGTTCGATGCGGGAGGGGCTTCAGCCGCGACCGCTCCGATTGCCCGCCCTTTGGCGCATGGCGCAAGACATCCGAAGCAAAACCCGGATAATGGCGGCCATTTCGTTTCGCTTGCCGGTGCCGCTCCATGGAAATCAAGGTCAACTTTCTCGACAACCTTCGCCTAGAAGCCAAATTCGATGACTTCACGGTGATCGCCGATCAGCCGATTCGCTACAAGGGCGACGGCTCGGCGCCGGGGCCGTTCGACTATTTCCTGGCATCGTCGGCCTTGTGCGCAGCCTATTTCGTCAAGCTGTACTGCCAGACACGCGGCATCCCCACCGAGAACATCCGCCTGTCGCAGAACAACATCGTCGACCCGGAGAACCGCTACGCGCAGATCTTCAAAATCCAGGTCGAGCTGCCAGCGGACATTTCCGAGAAGGATCGCCTGGGGATTCTGCGTTCCATCGACCGCTGCACGGTGAAGAAGGTGGTGCAGCAGGGCCCCGAGTTCATCATCGAAGAAGTGGAAAACCTCGATGCTGACGCCCAGGCGCTGCTGATGCCGGTGAGTGACACCACCACTTACATCCCAGGCAAGGATCTGCCGCTGGAGCAGACCATCGCCAATATGTCGGGCATCCTCGCGGATCTGGGCATGAAGATCGAGATTGCCTCCTGGCGCAACATCGTGCCCAACGTCTGGTCGCTGCATATCCGTGATGCGCAGTCGAATATGTGCTTCACCAACGGCAAGGGCGCGACCAAGGAAAGCGCGCTGGCTTCGGCCCTGGGCGAGTTCATCGAGCGGCTGAACTGCAACTTCTTCTACAACGACCAGTTCTGGGGCGAGGACATCGCGAGCGCCGAGTTCGTCCATTACCCCAACGAGCGCTGGTTCAAGCCGGGCCCGAAGGACGCGCTGCCCGAAGAGATCCTCGACGCGCATTGCCTGGCCATCTACAACCCGGACGGCGAGCTGCGCGGCTCGCACCTGTACGACACTAACTCGGGCAACACCCTACGCGGCATCTGCTCGCTGCCCTTCGTGCGCCAGAGTGACGGCGAGACGGTGTACTTCCCCTCCAACCTGATCGAGAACCTGTACCTGTCCAACGGCATGAGCGCTGGCAACACCCTGGCCGAGGCCCAGGTGCAGTGCCTGTCGGAAATCTTCGAACGGGCGGTCAAGCGCGAAATCCTCGAAGGCGAGCTGTGCCTGCCGGATGTACCGCAGGAGGTGCTGGCCAAGTATCCGGGCATCGTCGCCGGTATTAAAGGTCTGGAGGAGCAAGGCTTCCCGGTGCTGGTGAAGGATGCCTCGCTGGGCGGTGAATTCCCGGTGATGTGCGTGACCTTGATGAACCCGCGTACCGGCGGCGTATTCGCCTCCTTCGGCGCCCACCCGAGCCTGGAAGTGGCGCTGGAGCGCAGCCTCACCGAACTGCTGCAGGGCCGCAGCTTCGAGGGCCTGAATGACCTGCCGCAGCCGACCTTCGACAGCCTGGCGCTGACCGAGCCGAACAATTTCGTCGAGCACTTCATCGACTCCAGCGGTGTGGTGTCCTGGCGCTTCTTCGGCGCCAAGGCAGACTTCGAGTTCGTCGAGTGGGATTTCTCCGGCGAGGGCAGCGACTCCAACGAGCAGGAAGCCGCGACCCTGTTCGGCATCCTCGAAGACCTGGGCAAGGAGGTCTACGTGGCCACCTTTGATGACCTCGGCGCCAACGCCTGCCGCATCTTGGTGCCGGGCTACTCGGAGATCTACCCGGTCGAGGACCTGATCTGGGACAACACCAACAAGGCGCTGCTGTTTCGCAAGGACGTCCTCAACCTGCACGCCCTCAGCGACCGCGAGCTGAAGTCGCTGCTGCGCAACCTCAACAACGCCGAGGTCGACGACTACACCGACATCACCACGCTGATCGGCGTCGAGTTCGACGACAACACGGTGTGGGGCCAGTTGACCATCCTTGAGCTGAAGCTGCTGATCAACCTGGCACTGAAGAAATACGACGAGGCCAAGGAACTGGTCGAGGCCTTCCTGCAGTACAACGACAACACCGTCGAGCGCGGCCTGTTCTACCAGGCGGTCAATGCCGTGCTGGAAATCCAGTTGGACGACGAGCTGGAGCTGGCCAACTACGAGCACAACCTGCGGCGCATGTTCGGCAACGAGCGTATGGACGCGGTGATCGGGTCGGTGGATGGCCGCGTGCGCTTCCATGGCCTGACGCCAACCAGCATGCAGCTCGAAGGGCTGGACAAACACCTGCGCCTGATCGACAGCTACAAGAAGCTGCACGCGGCCCGTGCGCGCGTTGCGGGCCTGAGCTGAATCGCCTCTGACCTACCTCTCCAGGCGCCGAGCGCGGCGTTACTGATGATCTTGGTGGATAAGCCGCTGTAGCCATGTGCTGCCGTGGGATATCCGCCAGTCGCTTCGCAGGGCTGTGCGGAAAACCGCCAGCTCTGGCCGCGCTTGCATCCCTTAAATCCTCTGCAAGCCAATGAAATCAAAGGTTTTTAATATTCTGAAAGCTGTGGCATGAGCTTTGCGATAGGGCCCTCAAGGGTGCGCAGGACGCACCTCGACAATAAATCCCTCCAGAAGGAGGGCCATCGCTTATGCAAGGCTTCATGGTGCGCTGCGGATGCCGCCATGAGTGTCATTGAGGTACTGCCATGACGACTGCTGTAGCCCGTCAACCTTTCTACAAGATGCTTTACGTGCAGGTGCTGTTCGCCATCGCCGTAGGCATTTTGCTTGGCCACTTCTACCCGGAAACGGGTGTTGCGCTGAAACCGCTCGGCGATGGTTTCGTCAAGCTGATCAAAATGGTCATCGCGCCCATCATCTTCTGCACCGTGGTTAGCGGTATCGCCGGTATGCAGGACATGAAGGCCGTCGGTCGTACCGGCGGCTATGCGCTGCTGTACTTCGAGGTGGTGTCCACCATCGCCCTGATCGTTGGCCTGGTGGTGGTCAATGTGGCCCAGCCGGGTGCTGGTATGCATGTTGACCCCAGTACGCTGGATGCCAGCAAGATTGCCGCTTACGCTTCGGCAGGCGAGCAGCAAAGCACCATTGGCTTCTTGCTCAACGTGATTCCCAGCACGGTGGTCGGCGCCTTCGCCAATGGCGACATTCTTCAGGTGCTGTTCTTCTCCGTGCTGTTCGCCTTCGCCCTGCAGCGCATGGGTGACTACGGCAAGCCGGTGCTGGAATTCATCGATCGTATTGCCCACGTGATGTTCGGCGTGATCAATATGATCATGAAGCTCGCGCCGCTCGGTGCCTTTGGCGCCATGGCGTTCACCATCGGCCAGTACGGTGTCGGTTCGCTGGTGCAGTTGGGCCAACTGATGATGTGCTTCTACATCACCTGCGTGTTCTTCGTGCTGGTGGTGCTGGGCGGCATCGCCCGTGCTCATGGTTTCAGCATCCTGCGTTTTATTCGCTATATCCGCGAGGAACTGATGATCGTGCTTGGCACCTCGTCCTCCGAGTCGGCTCTGCCGCGCATGCTGAGCAAGATGGAGAAGCTTGGGGCCAACAAGTCGGTGGTGGGTCTGGTAATTCCTACCGGTTATTCCTTCAATCTCGACGGCACCTCCATCTACCTGACCATGGCCGCAGTGTTTATTGCTCAGGCCACCGATACGCCGATGGACATTACCCACCAAATCACCCTGTTGCTGGTGCTGCTGGTGGCCTCCAAGGGCGCGGCGGGGGTGACCGGTAGCGGCTTTATCGTGCTGGCCGCGACCCTGTCGGCGGTAGGGCATCTGCCGGTGGCTGGCCTGGCGCTGATCCTGGGCATTGACCGCTTCATGTCCGAGGCGCGCGCCCTGACCAACCTGATCGGCAATGGCGTGGCCACCATCGTGGTTGCCAAGTGGTGCAAGGAGCTTGATGAGGGCACGCTGCAGCGTGAGCTGGCCGATGGTGGGCGTAGTGTCGCGCCTGTCGAGGCACCGGTCGGTCAGCGCGAAACTGCCTGAGTGTGCGCTCCTGCTACCTGCGGGAGCGTCCAAGCCCACTTTTTTCAGACCCTGTGAAAACGCCGCATGACCGAGTGCAGTGGTTTTTACGCGGTCTGTTTAGGGTGGGCTTTTTATTGCTCGCCTACAGGGCATGTTTTCCGTAACGCGACCGCCCTGCGTTGGGTGTAGCGGAAACGCTGTTGCGCCGTTTTGGTGCCTTTCGGTGCCTGGCGAATACGAGTCGCAGCGCGCAGAGGTGCGTAGTAGAGGGATTGAGCGCTATGTGGTGTGGTTTTTGCTGTAGTTTTCGATTTTTCTTTTTCTGTTGATCAGCTCTTTTTTTCGCTGTCAATATCTGCCGTCCGCGCGCTCTGCGCTTCTGTAATTAGTTGTCGCATTGAGGAAATATCGCCTCATTGCCTGCCGCTAGAATGCCGCACACCCAGCCAAGGCCCTTTGTCGTCTACCCAGCACGACAGCGTAACGCTGCCTTATGTAACCCATAAAGGCTCGGCCCCTCACTGCCATCGATGCCCTACCCAATTCGACGGAGCATGCAATGAAGAAGATCGTCCTGTTTGGCGCCCTGGCGCTTTCCCTGTTGTCGCCTCTGGCCATGGCTGACAAGCCGCTGCGCATGGGTATCGAGGCGGCCTATCCGCCGTTCGCTTCCAAGACTCCCGATGGCCAGATCACCGGCTTCGATTACGACATCGGCAACGCCCTGTGCGAAGAAATGAAGGTCAAGTGCCAATGGATCGAGCAGGAGTTCGACGGCCTGATCCCCGCGCTGAAAGTGCGCAAGTTCGACGCTGTGCTGTCGTCGATGTCGATTACCGAAGATCGCAAGAAGTCGGTGGACTTCACCGGCAAGTATTACGCCACCCCGGCCAAGCTGGCGATGAAGGCGGGTACTGAGCTGAAAGACCCGCTGGTCGACCTCAAAGGCAAGAAAATCGGCGTGCAGCGCTCCTCCGTGTATGACCGCTACGCCACCGATATCTTCGCCCCGGCAGGTGCCGAGGTGGTGCGTTACGGCTCGCAGAACGAGGTTTTCCTAGACCTGCAGGCTGGACGTCTGGATGCCACTCTGGCCGATTCGGTGAACATCGATGACGGCTTCCTCAAGACCGACGCCGGCAAGGGTTTTGCCTTCGTAGGCCCCGATTTCACCGATGTGAAGTATTTCGGTGAAGGGCAGGGGATCGCCGTACGCAAGGGCGACAAGGCCTTGGCCGACAAGATCAACGCGGCCATCGCAGCGATTCGCGCCAATGGCACCTACAAGCGTGTGCAGGACAAGTACTTCGACTTCGACGTCTACGGCGAGTAAGCCCCCAAGCACGATGCAGTGGTAGCGCCAGCATTGGGCGCGCCACTATTGATGAGCCCTTGGGGTAGCGCTTGTGCTGCCCCTCTGTATTTTCGATTGTGCTATGTGGCGCCGAGGCGGTGCCTGATGAGGGTTTAGCGCATGCTTCAAGGCTACGGCTCGACCATTCTCGATGGTGCCTGGCTCACTTTGCTCCTGGCGCTGACGTCGATGGCGCTGGCGATCGTCCTTGGCCTGATCGGTGCGGCGTCGCGCCTGTCGCCTGTCAGGTGGTTGGCCATGCTGGGCGAAATCTATGCCACGGTGATTCGCGGCATTCCCGACCTGGTGCTGATTCTGCTGATCTTCTACGGCGGTCAGAGCCTGGTGAATAGCCTCGCGCCGTTGGTGGGTTATGAGGATTACATCGACATCAATCCCTTTGTTGCCGGTGTATTCACCCTGGGTTTCATCTTCGGCGCCTACCTATCGGAAACCTTTCGTGGCGCGTTCATGGCCATTGCCAAAGGCCAGGCGGAGGCCGGTGCGGCTTATGGCATGAGTAGCTCGCAGGTGTTTTTTCGCATACTCGTGCCGCAGATGATCCGCTTCGCCATTCCCGGCTTCACCAACAACTGGCTGGTGCTGACCAAGGCCACTGCGCTGATTTCCGTGGTCGGCCTGCAGGACATGATGTTCAAGGCCAAGAACGCCGCTGACGCCACGCGCGAGCCGTTCACCTTTTACCTGGCGGTGGCGGGCCTGTATCTGCTGCTGACCAGCGTGTCGCTGCTGGCCTTGCGTCTGCTGGAGAAGCGTTACTCCCTAGGCTCCAAGGTGGCCGAGCTATGATCTTCGACTATCAAGTGATCTGGGAGAACCTGCCGCTGTATTTCAGCGGTGTGCTGGTCACGCTCAAGTTGTTGGCCATCTCCCTGAGCGTCGGCCTGGCGCTGGCTTTGCCGTTGGCGCTGATGCGTGTGTCGAAGTCGCCATGGATCAACTTCCCGGCCTGGCTTTACACCTACGTGATTCGCGGCACGCCGATGCTGGTGCAGTTGTTCCTGATCTACTACGGTCTGGCGCAGTTCGATGTCATTCGCGACAGTTTTCTCTGGCCGTATTTCTCCAGCGCTACCTTCTGCGCCTGCCTGGCTTTCGCCATCAACACCAGTGCCTACACCGCTGAAATCCTGGCGGGCAGCCTCAAGGCCACGCCGCCGGGTGAGATCGAGGCGGCCAAGGCCATGGGCATGTCACGCAGCAAGCTGTATCGCCGCATCCTCCTGCCGTCTGCCCTGCGCCGGGCGCTGCCGCAGTACAGCAACGAGGTGATCATGATGCTGCACACCACCTCGCTGGCATCCATTGTCACCCTGGTGGACATCACCGGCGCGGCGCGCACGGTCTATTCGCAGTACTACCTGCCGTTCGAGGCCTTCATCACTGCCGGCCTGTTCTACCTGGTACTGACCTTTATCCTGGTGCGCCTGTTCAAGCGGGCCGAGCGCCGCTGGCTGGCCTACATGGCCCCGCGCAAGGTGTGATGCCATGTCGATTCAAGAGACCCCGAGCATGTACAAACTCGAAGTTCAGGACTTGCACAAACGCTACGGCAGCCATGAGGTGATCAAGGGTGTGTCGATGGCAGCCAGGGCGGGCGACGTCATTAGCGTCATCGGCTCCAGTGGCTCAGGCAAGAGCACTTTTTTGCGTTGCCTGAATCTGCTGGAACAGCCGCATGCCGGCAAGATCTTGCTCAACAACGAAGCGTTGAAGCTGGTGCCGGCCAAGGACGGCTCGCTGCGCGCCGCCGATACCAAGCAACTGCAGCGCATGCGCGCGCGCCTGGCCATGGTTTTTCAGCACTTCAACCTGTGGTCGCACATGAGCGCCCAGGAAAACGTGATGGAAGCGCCGGTGCATGTGCTTGGCGTGAGCAAGGCCGAAGCCCGTGACAAGGCCGAGCATTACCTGAGCAAGGTTGGCGTGGCGCACCGCAAGGACGCTTACCCGGCGCACATGAGCGGTGGCGAGCAGCAGCGTGTAGCCATTGCCCGCGCTCTGGCAATGGAGCCGGAGGTGATGCTGTTCGACGAGCCGACCTCGGCGCTCGACCCGGAGCTGGTCGGTGAGGTGCTCAAGGTTATGCAGGACCTGGCCAGTGAGGGGCGTACCATGGTGGTGGTGACCCATGAAATGGGCTTCGCCCGTGAAGTGTCGAACCAGTTGATGTTTCTGCACCAGGGATTGGTCGAAGAGCGTGGTTGCCCGCGTGAAGTGCTGGCCAATCCGCAATCCGAGCGGCTCAAGCAGTTCCTTCGCGGCAGTCTCAAATAATAAGAAGCTAGACTGCGCAGCAATGCCTGCTTTTTAACGCAGTAGGCTCAAGGCGCAGCAGAATGTGAACAGGTTTTCATGACCCTCCATCGAATCGGCTTTCTCTACTGGCCCGGCACCAAGGCCCTGACGCTTTCCCTGGCCGAGGAAGCCCTGCGCGTGGCGCAGCGGGTGCACCCCGAGGTGCTCTACGAGTTGGTATTCCTCCAGGCCGAGCCGCTGGCGGCAGGCGACTGGCGCCTGCCGGGCGAGCCTTGGACCGGTCATCTTGATGGCCTGCACAAGCTGTTTCTACTGGCCGATGCGCCGCCTGCGCAGGTGTCTGCGGCCTTGGCCGCCGCGCTCAAGCAACTGGTGCGCAGTGGCTGCATGATCGGCGGGCTGTCGGCGGGTGTGTACCCGCTGGCGCAGCTCGGTCTGCTCGATGGCTACCGCGCGGCGGTGCACTGGCGTTGGCAGGACGATTTCGCCGAGCGCTTCCCCAAGGTCATCGCCACCAGCCATCTGTTCGACTGGGATCGTGACCGTCTCACCGCCTGCGGTGGCCTGGCGGTGCTCGATCTGCTGCTGGCGGTGCTGGCACGCGATCACGGCGCCGAACTGGCCGGTGCGGTGAGCGAGGAATTGGTGGTCGAGCGTATCCGTGAGGGCGGCGAACGCCAGCGCATTCCGCTGCAGAATCGCCTTGGCTCCAGCCACCCCAAGCTGACTCAAGCGGTGCTGCTGATGGAGGCCAATATCGAAGAGCCGCTGACCACCGACGAAATCGCCCAGCATGTCTGCGTATCACGGCGTCAGTTGGAGCGCATCTTCAAGCAGTACCTCAATCGCGTGCCCAGCCAGTATTACCTGGAGCTGCGCCTGAACAAGGCGCGGCAACTGCTGATGCAGACCAGCAAGTCGATCATCCAGATCGGCCTGTCCTGCGGCTTCTCTTCCGGCCCGCATTTCTCCAGCGCTTACCGCAACTTCTTTGGTGCCACGCCGCGCGATGACCGCAACCAGCGCCGCAGCAACAGCCCCTTCGAACTCAGCTCAACGCCTGTGGAGCGAGGCTAGGACACCTCGGCAGCGCATGCTTGCCAGGCGGTAAGGGCCTGGAGTATGGTTCGGCCACTGTTACGGAGAATTGCATGCCTACCTGCCTCAACCTTCTGTCTCTGCTGCAAGCCGGTGCTACTCGCACTGCGCTGGCGCGTGCGCAGTCGGGTGTGGCAACGGCGTATTATTTCTTTGGGTATTGGTTTAGCCATAGGCGCGCCTGATACCCCACAGGCGGCCTGAGATGACAGGGTCGCCACCAGAGACGTTTTCCAGAAAACCCCCGGTCGGCAACCCGACCGGGGGTTTTGTTTTTTCCGGCCCAAAGTGGCCAAGCATTGAGGACTTACAGATGAACCGTTATTACCGCAACTACCGCTACGACTGGCGATTTAGCTGCTTCACCACCGCCCTGACACCTTTGCCACGAACACTCAGTTAGCGCCGCCGCGGCATTGACCGCGCCAGCCAAGGAACCGCCAGATCATGAACAGCTCCGCTCAACTCGTTTGCCCCGCCACCACCATCGCCCGCCGCAGTGCTCAGCCGCTGCCCAGCCCCGCCGTATTGCGCCAGCGCCTGCCGCTATCCGCCGCACTTGCCGAACGTATCGCCGCTGACCGCGACGCTATCCGCGCCGTGCTCGATGGCGCAGATCAGCGCCTGCTGGTCGTCGTCGGCCCCTGTTCCCTGCATGACCGCACCTCGGCGCTCGAATACGCCGAACGCCTGGCCGAGCTGGCGCCACAGGTCGATGATCAACTGCTGCTGGTGATGCGCGCCTATGTGGAAAAACCGCGTACTACCGTGGGCTGGAAAGGGCTGCTGTACGACCCGCACCTGGACGGTAGCGGCGATATGGCCGAGGGGCTGCGTCAATCGCGGCAACTGATGCTGGAGATTCTCGAGCGTGGCCTGCCGCTGGCCACTGAGCTGCTACAACCGATGGCCGCCGGTTACTTCGATGATCTGCTCGCTTGGGCCGCCATTGGCGCGCGTACCAGCGAGTCGCAAGTGCATCGCGAGATGGTCAGCGGTCTGGATCTGCCGGTGGGCTTCAAGAATGGCACTGACGGCAGTATCGGCATTGCCTGCGATGCCATGCGTTCGGCGGCGCACCCGCACCAGCACTTTGGCATCGATGACCTTGGCCACCCAGCGTTGCTGCATAGCGCTGGCAACCCGGACACGCATCTGGTGCTGCGCGGCGGCCATGGCGCGCCGAACCATGATGTCGCCAGCGTCGCCGCCGCGCGTGAGGCGCTGCAGCGCCAGGGCATCACGCCGCGCATTCTGGTTGACTGCAGCCATGCCAATAGCGGCAAGGATCCGCTGCGCCAGCCAGCGGTGCTGGACAGCGTGATTGACCAGCGTTTGGTGGGTGATGAAAGTCTGCGTGGGGTAATGCTGGAGAGCCATCTGTTCGACGGCTGCCAGGCGCTGACCGGCGAGCTGCGCTATGGCGTATCCATCACCGATGGCTGCCTGGGCTGGAGCGGCACCGAGGCGGCCCTGCGTCAGGCCGCCGAGCGTTTGCGCAAGTAGGGCGGGGCAACCCGCTGCCCCGAGACTGGCGGGTTTGACCCGCCCTACGGGTGTTTACGGGGGTTGCGGTGTTCGGCTTATTGCATGCAGGCTTCGTCATCCATTTCGTGAAGGATTCGATTCATGCGTGATTACAAGTGGCTGCACGCGTTCTGCCTCAACCGCTTCGGCTCGGCCACGGCGCTGGAGGCCATGCTGCCACAGCCGTGCAGCGCTGCTGAGCTGCGCGCGCTTGCCGATGACCGCTACTTGTCGTTGATCAGCCTGCGTATCTTCCGCGCGGGTCTGAAGCACAGCCTGGTAGACGCCAAGTGGCCAGCCTTCGAGCAGGCGTTCTTCGGCTTTGACCCGGAAAAGGTGGTGCTGATGGGGGCCGAGCGCCTGGAAAACCTGATGCAGGATGCGCGCTTGATCCGCCATCTGGGCAAGCTGAAAAGCGTGCCGCGCAACGCCCAGTTCATCCTCGACGTGCGCCGCGATAAGGGCAGTTTCGGCGCATTGATCGCCGACTGGCCGGTGACCGATATCGTCGGTTTGTGGAAGTACCTGGCCAAGCATGGCAGCCAGCTTGGCGGGCTGTCGGCGCCGCGCTTTCTGCGTATGGTCGGTAAGGACACCTTTATTCCCACCGATGACATGGTCGCGGCGCTCAAGGCGCAGGGTGTGATCGATAAGGCGCCGACCAGCTTGAAAGACCTGGCCGCCGTGCAGGCAGCCTTCAATCAGTGGCAAGTCGAGAGTGGCCGACCGCTGTGCCAGCTATCGGTGATGTTGGCGCATACGGTCAATCACTAAGCCTCGCTCTGACGGCCTGCGGTCGCGGCTACCTGCGTCCCCTGGGGGAGACGCTTTGGGGCGCTCGCTCGTAGCCTGAATTTCATCCCGGCTACGGCAGCAGCCCTTCGTGGCCGCGCCGCGCGCCGCGAAATTCGCCCGGTGTCTGGCTTGTCCAGGCCTTGAAACTACGGTGGAACGAGCGCGCGTCGGTGAAACCCAGGTAGCAGGCGATGTCCTGTATCGCCAGGTCGCTGTGCAGCAGGTAGTGTTCGGCCAGTTCCCGGCGCAACTCATCAAGGATCTGCTGGTAGCCGCTACCCGCTTGTTGCAGGTGGCGCTGCAGGGTGCGAACGGTCATGCCGAACTGCTCGGCTACACGCTCCTTGCGCGGCAGGCCGTCCTTGAGCAGTAGACGCAGGGCGGCTTTTACTCGGCGTACAAGTGGCTCGTCATCATTGTGCTTAGCCAGCAGCGCAGCGGCGTGTTCTTCCAGTGTACGCAGCAGGTTGGCATCGGCCTGGCGCAGTGGCAGGGCGAGGTGCTGCGGCGGCACCAGCAGGGCGTTGCACGCTTGCTCGAAGAGGACTGGGCAACCGAATAGTTGCTGATATTCGGCGATATCAGTGGCGGCTGGTTGTGCGTGTTCGAACCAGACCTCACGTGGCGAATGCTCGATGTCGGCGATCCAGCGGGCGTACAGCAGCCAGGACGCGAGTACGTTTTCCACCATATGGCGGCGCACCTCTGGCGCCTGGTGGCGGCAGCTCCAGATCAGCCGGACGTGGTCGGCGGCTGCCTCGATATGGCTGGTCCCCATATCACCGACCAGCTTTTCGTAGGGCGCGATGCGGCTCATGGCCTCGCCCAGCGTGGCGCAGTTCATGGTGATATAGCCGAGCACGCTCCACGAACCCGGTTGCACGAAGTGTGCAGCATGCAGGCCGAACAATGGGTCGCCCGATATCTCGATAAAGTGGGCCAGCAGGCGTTCATGGGCTGCGCTGGGGATGCGCTTGCTGTTGTCGGCCAGGTCCTGCGCGCTGATATCGGCAGCTTGTAGCGCGCATGCGCTGTCGAGGCCGAGATGGTCGGCCAGGCGCAGATACTTGAGCAGGGCCGTAGCCGAGGTATAGCCGAGGTTTTCCATGCGGTCGTCTTGTTCTGTGTGGCTAACGGTGCCGCGCGTGCTTGGTGCGTGAGGAGGGGCAGGGCCCGCTCCTCGCCGTTCTCAGGCTACATCGACCAGCACGATCTCGCTGTCTTCTTGTGCTTCGATGCGGATTTTTGCCTCATCGGCGATGGCCACACCGTCACGCGCCTTGGCGCTTACACCGTTAACTGTGAAGGTGCCGGTGGCGCCCACCAGATAAGCCTTGCGCCCTGGCAGCAGATTGTACTCGGCGTTTTGCCCTGCCTTGACCGTCGCTGCGACCAGGCGTGCGTCGGTGCGGATGCGCAGGGCATCGGCGTCTTCTTCATAACCGCTGGCCAGGGTGACGAAGGCACCGGCACGGTCGCCTTTGGGGAACGGCTTGGCGCCCCAGGACGGCGGCAAGCCAGCCTGGTTGGGCTGAATCCATATCTGGAAAATTTTGGTGGTTTCGCTTTCCAGGTTGTATTCACTGTGTGCGATACCGGTACCGGCGCTCATCACCTGCACGTCGCCAGCTTCGGTCCGGCCTTTGTTGCCGAGGTTGTCCTGGTGGCTGATGGCACCCTCACGGACGTAGGTAATGATCTCCATGTCGCGGTGCGGATGAGGTGGGAAACCCGATTGCGCAGCGATCTCGTCATCGTTCCAGACGCGCAGGCTGCCCCAGTTCATGCGTTGTGGGTCGTAATATTCGGCGAAGGAAAAGTGATGACGGGCGTTGAGCCAGCCATGGTGAGCGCCACCGAGTTGTTCGAACGGACGTACATCGATCATGGTCAATCCTCCAGTCGTGCGCGGGGTCAGTCCCGTGCAGTGTTGATGGCGCTATGATCTTTTCGCTTGGTGCGATTTAAAAGCGGATTTTTAGCCTTAAAAATATCTATACATTCGATTAGTTTGCCAGGGCCTAAGCACTAGGCTTTCGTGGGGCAATCAAGGAGACGGACGATGAACGCACGCAAGGCCTGGCTCATTCTGCATGGCAAGCAGGCGCTGAACGCTGAAGTAAGGGCCGCCGTGCATACCTTGCGCGAGCGCGGCTGGGAACTGGCGGTGCGTCTGACCTGGGAGGCCGGAGACGCCGAGCGCCTGGTTGAGGAGGGGCTGGCGGCGGGCTATCCGACCCTGATCGCCGGCGGTGGGGATGGCACCTTGCGCGATGTGGTCGAGGCGATGATCCAGGCCGACGCGCAAGCCAGTCTGGCGCTGTTACCCTTGGGTACCGCCAATGACTTCGCCCATGCTGCCGGTATTGCCCTGAATCCGCATGAAGCGCTGCAATTGCTCGATGTCGCTCCGGTGCCGGTGGATATCGGCCTGGCCGGTGAGCGCGCCTTCCTTAATATGGCCACAGGCGGCTTTGGCTCCAATGTGACAGCCAATACGCCGGAGGAGCTTAAGAAAATCCTCGGTGGTGCCGCCTATCTGCTCACCGGGCTTAGCCGCTTTTCCGAGGTGCGTCCGGCGGTCGGGCATTTCCGCGGGCCGGGCTTCCAGTGGCAGGGGGAGTTTCTGGCGCTGGGTATCGGCAATGGCCGTCAGGCCGGTGGCGGGCATGTACTGTGCCCCGAGGCAACGGTCGACGATGGCTTGCTGGATGTTTGCATCGTACCGGCGGCGCACGATGCAGTCGGTACGCTTGGTACGCTGCTATCGGGTGGCATCCGTGGCTTGCAGAGCGTTGCGATCAGTGCCCGCTTGCCTTGGCTGGAAGTCGACGCCCCAGAGGGCCTCGATCTCAACCTCGACGGTGAGCCATTGGAGAGCCACAGCCTGCGTTTCATGGCCAAACCGGGCGCCTTGCGCCTGCATTTGCCGAAGCGTTCGCCGTTGTTGCATCACTGGTCAGGTGTACGGGGCTGAGGCATGATGGCCTAGCGCTAGCAATCTTTAGTCTGCCGACAGTCTGCCGATAACGGAAAAGGCAGGCTAGACTCACTACACACCACGGGAGCGCATGATGGCCGGCATTCTTGATTCAGTAGATCAACGTACACAATTGGTTGGCGAAAACCGCCTCGAAATTCTCATGTTCCGTCTGAGCGGCCGACAGCTATTCGCCATCAACGTGTTCAAGGTGCAGGAAGTCCTGCAGATGCCCAAGCTGACGCTGATGCCGCAGCGTCACCGCTTCGTCTGTGGTGTGGTCAATCTGCGTGGCCAGACCTTACCGGTCATCGATCTGTCCCAGGCCATCGGTATGCGCCCGCTGGTGCCGGATGAGCGCAGCACCATCATCGTCACCGAATACAACCGCTCCGTGCAGGCCTTTTTGGTCGGCAGCGTCGACCGTATCCTCAACCTCAACTGGGAGTCGATCCAGCCGCCGCCTGGTGGCGCAGGTCGCCAGCATTACCTGACGGCCATCACCAAGGTCGATGATCAGATCGTCGAAGTCATCGACGTGGAGAAGGTGCTGGCGGAAATCGTGCCGATGAGCGCCAAGGTATCGGCCGAGAAGCTTGCCGACCCGCTGCTGGAAAAAGCCCGTGGTCGTGAGGTGCTGCTGGTGGACGACTCCAGCGTCGCCCTCAGCCAGTTGCGTGACACCCTGACTCAACTCGGTATTCGTCTGCACATGGCCGGTGATGGTCTCAAGGCCCTCAATCTCTTGAAGAAGTGGGCAGATACCGGCGAAGTGATGACCGACAAACTGCTGATGGTCTTCACCGATGCCGAGATGCCGGAAATGGACGGCTATCGTCTGACCAGTGAAATCCGCAGCGACCCACGCCTGAAGGATCTCTACGTGGTGCTGCACACCTCGCTGTCCGGCAGCTTCAACGAAGCCATGGTGAAGAAAGTCGGTTGCGACGGCTTCCTGTCCAAGTTCCAGCCAGACAAACTGGTCGAGGTCATTCGCACTCGCCTTGCTCTCGACGAGCCCGCCTAACCGCTTGTGATGCCCCTCGGCAACTCGTATAAGGACGTTTTGCCGACGCAGGGAATTGGGGCATGTTGAGTCTTTCGCAGTTATACCGTTACCCACTCAAGTCAGGGCAGGCCGAGTCGCTACAGCGTAGCGCCGTTAACGGCCTGGGGCTGGTGGGTGATCGTCGCTGGATGGTGGTCGAAGCGGCGAACGGTCGCTTTATCAGCCAACGCCTGCTACCGCAGATGAGCCAGCTCTCGGCGCTGTACAACCCACGTGGTGGCCTGACCCTGAGTGCTGCTGGTCATGGCCGACTGGATGTCGCCCTGCCTGAGCCTGAGCAGAATTTGCGCAGTGTGACCGTCTGGCGCGACAGCCTGCAAGTACCGGATGCCGGTGACGAGGCCGCTGCCTGGCTCAGTGAGCTGTTGGGGCGGGCCTGCCGTCTGGTGCAAGTGCCCGAGGCGCGTACCCGCCAGGTGGACACGGCCTATGCCCAGCCGGGCGACCGCGTGGCGTTCGCCGATGGATTCCCCTTGCTGCTGATCGGCCAGGCTTCGCTGGATGATCTGGCGCAGCGTGTGGGCCAGCCACTGTCGATGTTGCGCTTTCGTCCCAACCTGGTGGTGGTCGGCAGTCAACCCTACGCCGAGGATGGCTGGAAGCGTATCCGCATCGGCGAGGTGGAGTTCGACGTGGCCAAAGGTTGCACCCGTTGCATCCTCACCACGGTCGACCCGCAAAGCGGAGAACGCAGCGCCGACCGTGAGCCCCTGACTACCCTCAAGACTTACCGGGAGCGTGAAGGCGAGGTGTACTTCGGGCAGAACCTGTTGCCGCGCGGCATAGGTGAGCTGCAGGTGGGCATGCCGGTGGAAGTGCTCGAATAAGGTTGGCCAGGGGAGGGCACCCAGTCATGCATGTGGCTGGCGCCAACCCTTATCGCGGATAAATCCGCTCCTACATGGCCGTACGCCCTGGCACTCAGACGCAGGATCGATGCTTTTGTAGGAGCGAATTTATTCGCGATCATGTCCGGGCACTGAGCAAAAGCTATCGGGCGCGTCCTTCGCTCCAGCGCTAGCTTCAGGCACGCTCGATCTGTGCTGGCGTGCGGCGCATCAACACCTTGCCGTGGCGCACCGACACCAGCGCGTGGCCCTGGCTGCGCACCATCTCGTAATCGTCCGGCGCCGAAAGAATTAGCAGGTTCGCCGGGCGCCCCACCTCCAGCCCGTAACGCTCGCCCAGGTTCAGCGCATGCGCTGAGTTGTCGGTGATCAGATCCAGGCTGCGCTTGATGTCCTCGTAGCCGAGCATGTGGCAGATATGCAGGCCGGCTTCGAGGATGCGCAGGATGTTGCCGTTACCCAGCGGATACCAGGGGTCGACGATGGAGTCCTGGCCGAAGCAGACGTTCATCCCGGCGCGGTCGATCTCCGCCACGCGGGTCAGGCCGCGGCGCTTCGGGTAGGTGTCGAAGCGGCCCTGCAGGTGGATGCTCTCGGTGGGGCAGGAGATGAAGCTAATGCCGCTCATCTTCAGCAGGCGGAACAGCTTGGAGCAATAAGCGTTGTCGTAGGAGCCCATGGCGGTGGTGTGGCTGGCGGTGACCCGCGCGCCCATGCCGCGCACGCGGGCTTCTTCGGCCAGCACTTCGAGAAAGCGCGACTGCGGGTCGTCGGTTTCGTCGCAGTGCACGTCCACCAGGCAGCCCGTGCGCTCGGCCAGATCCATGAGGAACTTGATCGACGATACGCCCTGGTCACGGGTGTTCTCGAAATGCGGGATGCCGCCCACCACGTCGGCGCCCAGTTCGATGGCCTGCTCCATCAGCGCGCGACCGTTGGTGTAGGACTCGATGCCCTCCTGCGGGAAGGCGACGATCTGCAGGTCGATCAGGTGGCGGGTCTCCTCGCGCACTTCGAGCATGGCCTTGAGCGCGGCCAGGGTTGGGTCGGTGACGTCGACGTGGGTGCGTACGTGCTGGATGCCATGGTCGACCAGCATGTCGATGGTCTTCTTGGCGCGGGTTTTGGTGTCCTCATGGGTGACCAGTGCCTTGCGCTCGGCCCAGCGCTCGATGCCCTCGAACAGCGTGCCGCTCATGTTCCAGGCCGGCTCGCCGGCGGTGAGGGTAGCGTCGAGGTGGATATGTGGCTCGACGAAAGGTGGTACCACGAGATTGCCAGCAGCGTCCAGGTCGCCCTCAGCGATGGGATGCAGGGCGTGCTGGGCGTCGATGGCGGCGATGCGCTCGCCGTTCAGGGTGATGCCGTGCAGGCCGTCGCGGCCACGCAGGCGGGCGTTGTGAATGATCATTGGGGTTCCTCTCAGGCAGGCGACGACAGGCGCCGGATCAACAGCGCGACGCTGATGTTCAGGCGCTCGTGCGGGTCTTCGAACGAGCAACCGGTCAGCGCTTCGATGCGCTGTAGTCGGTAGCTCAGGGTATTGCGGTGGACGTTCAGGCGTTGCGCGGCCAGAGCCAGGTTGCCGTTCTCGGCGAACCAGGCTTCCAGCGTCGGCATCAGCACCGGTTGGTGGCGCGAGTCGTCGCCGATCAATGGGCCTAGCACGCGTTCGACGAAGCGATCAAGCAGGCTGCGGTCGCGGATCGCGCCGAGCAACTCCAGCACGCCCAATTCGTTGAAACTGCACAGACCCAGGCGCTCGGGAAAGCGCTGCGCCACGGCCAGGGCCTGGCGTGCTTCACCCAGGCCCTGGGCGAAGCGCGGGGCGTCACAGGCGGCGCTGCCCTGGCCGAGGAACAGCCGTAGTGGGTCGAGCTGCGGGCGCAGTTCGTCGAGCAGTACGGTCATGGCCTGGCGGTTGCGCGCTTCGGCGTGGGCATCGGGGCAGGGCAGCAGGGCGATCCAGTGACGACCTTGGCTGACCAGCGGTAGCGCGTCACCGAGCTCGCCGAGGCTTTGCTCCAGTCGCCTTTGCAGCAGTTGCTGGCGGCTCTGTAGCTGGCGTTCGGCGTCTTCGTCGGGCAGATCACCGAACAGTTGCTCGCTGCCGTCGAGGCGCAGCAATGCCACCTGACGCGGCACGTGCAGGGCCAGGCCGAGGCTGTCGCCGCGTTGCAGCAGCACGTCGAGCGACTGGTAATCGCCGTCGAGCACCTGTTCCAGCACGTGCTGGCGCGAGCGCCCGAGTTGCTGCGCCTGCACCAGCGCAGTACCGATGGCCTGGGTGACCACCACCATCTTCAGCGCGTAGGGCTGCTCGATCAGCGGCAGATTCAGGCGCTCGGCCTCGGTGATGACGCTGGGCGGAATGGTCTGGATGAACTCGGCGCCAGTGAGGATGACCATACCGGCGACCACGCGCTCATGGCCCTCGCGCACCAGACGCAGCAAGTTGGCTTCGTCACGCGGGTGGTTGATGCCGGTGACGAAGATCAACTCGCCGCCCATCACCCAGTCGGCAATGCCTTCGTTTTCGGCCACGTAGGGCCAGCGCACGGCATTGTCGCGCCCGGCCTGCCCTGCCCGCAGGTGCATGCTGGCCAGGCCGGGCAGGGCGAGTACATCGGCGACGGTCAGACTCACGCGCCGGCGACCTGCTGGTTAGTGGTCAGCGCCTTATTCAACTGAAACAGCGCGACGTAGGCCAGGGCGCCCACGGCGATGCCCACCAGCGGCGCGACCCAGGGCGAGAAGTAGGCGCTCAGCGCCCCGATCAGGTAGGCGCCTAAACCAACCCAGTTGAATGCGGGAAGGCGTACATCGGCCAGTTTCGGGTAGCGCGCGCGGTGGCCGTAGAAGAAGTCGGCCATGATCACGCCGCCAATCGGCGGGATGATCGAGCCGAGCAGGATCAGAAACGGAATCAGCATCTCGTACATGCCGCCGATGGCCAGCAGCGTGCCAATGCCGGCACCTACAAGGGTGACGGTCTTGCGCTTGCCGGTGCGCAGCAGGTTGCAGCCGGCGGCGGCGAAGTTGTAGATGGTGTTGTCCTGCGTCGTCCACAGGTTGAGGAACAACATGACCACGGCGGCCATGGACAAGCCCTGCAGCACCAGCACTTCGACCACGTCCGGCTGCTGGTAGACGATGGCGCCATAGGCCCCGGCAATGATCATCAGGCCGTTACCGATAAAGAAACCGAACAGGCTGGCCAGCACCGCAACGCGGCCGCTCTTGGCGAAGCGCGTCCAGTTGGTGGCCTGGGTGGCGCCGCTGACGAAGGTACCGAACACCAACGTGATGGCCACGCTCAGGCTCATGCTCTCCTTGGGCTCCACTGCCAGCAGGCCGCTCAAACCGCCGATATCACGGGTGGCGATCCACAACGACGCCACCAACAGTACCAGCATGGCTGGTACGGCGACGCGTGATAGCAGGTCGAGCCCTTTGTAGCCGACGAAGGCGGTGAGGCAGAAACCGAAGCCGAACAGCACCATCAGCGGGATGGTCAGGCTTTCGGGCAGGCCGAGAATCTTCACCAGCACGATGGCAATGGTTGCCGTGCCCCAGGCATACCAGCCGATCTGGGTGAAGCCCAGCAGTACGTCGGACAGTTTGCTGCCCACTTCGCCAAAGCAGAAACGGCCCATCAGCACCGAGTTCAGCCCGCTGCGGCAGGCGATCAGGCCTAGCACGGCGGCATACAGGCCCAGCAGCAGATTACCGATCACCGCCGCCCAGAGCAGGGTTGTGAAATCGAACGCCATGCCGATCTTGCCGCCAGCGAACATGGTGGCGGTGAAGAAGGTGAAACCGAACAGCAGAATGGCAGTGGAAAACAGCCCCTTGCGTGCGCCGTTGGGCACCTCGCTCAGGGGGTAATCGCTATCGGGGGTGGCGTTGCTCATGGGCCTGGCTCCGGTTTGGTTGATGAAGCCTTGCCAATAGCAGAGCGCGTGCCAGCTTCAAAAAGCATGCTCGACTAGGCGAGTTGCTCAACGTGTTTTGTGCATAACGCACAATAAAAAGCACTAAAAGTGCCTTCAGGCTATTGGGGTTTGTGAGTTTAGAACAGAAATGGTGCGTGACAATGAGGCGCGCACCAGCTTTAAGCGAGTGGCCTTATTGCGGCCAGGCCGTTGCAAGCACTGTAGACTCGACCTTTTGCAGCCTGGCATCGGCGGCGGCATTCATTGCCGTGACGTGGGCCGTCTACAAGCAAACACTGGCTGGCGCTTATGCCGAGCGGATTCAGACGTGAAAGGGTTTTATGGCATCGTCGAAACGAAAATATTCAGGCATCGAACGTGAGCTGATCCGTACCTTGACCAACGCCTGTGAAACGGCCAAAAGCGAAATTGTCGGCTTCCAATGGCTGACCCATGAGGTGGACTACGAGCAGTTTCCACAGAGCCTCGTAGTGACGTGGATGTTCGACAGCGAGGCGAACAAGGCGCGGGCCCTGGCCAGCCCGGACAAGGCGCGCATGCAGGTGCTGACGCTAGCTGCATTCGCTGAAGTGGGCATCAGCGTTGCCAATATCGACAAGCACGTCGTGTTTGCCGTGCAAGCGCAGACGCGGGGCGCACGTGGCCAAGGACATTGAGAACCCCTGCGTCTCACTGTGCCAGCTCAACGGCGAGCTGTGCGTCAGTTGCGGCCGCACCCGCGAAGAAATCCGCAAATGGCGCGGCATGAAACGCCCCGAGAAGATGGCCACCGTGCAGAAGGCTGCAGCGCGGGTGAAGGCGATTGCCAAGAAAAAGGCCAAGGTTCGCGAGTAATCGGCGGCAGGCCTGAGCATGTGTGGCTGTATGTGAGACAGTCGCCGCGTGAGCTCACGCGTGGCGTCAAACCGGTGCTTTGTGTAGAACTTGGCATGAGGCGAACGGGAGGATGAGCATACATCCCCCGTCAACCTATTACGCCCACGCACTGCGCGGGCGCGATCCACTTATTGCGCCGACACCGCCAGCCAGTGGGCGAGGGTTTTCTGATAGGCGCCGGTGGCTTTGCTCAAATGCAGCCACTGATTGACATAGCTCTTCCAGACCACATCACCGCGCGGCAGCAGGTAGGCTTTCTCGCCATATTGCATGTAGTTCGTCGGGTTGACCGCGCACAGGCCGGGCATGCGTTTCTGCTGATACAGGGCTTCGGACGAGTCGGTGATCATCACGTCGGCCTTCTTGTCCAGCAGTTGCTGGAAGATGGTCTTGTTATCGTGGAAGGCCAACTGAGCGCGCGGCAGGAATGCCCGCGCAAAGGCCTCGTTGGTGCCGCCCGCCGGCTCGATCAGGCGCACTGAAGGCTGGTTGATCTGCTCGATGGTCTGATAGCGCGAAACGTCTTCACAGCGCACCAGTGGGATCTTGCCGTCGACATCCAGCGTGCTGCTGTAAAAGGCCTTCTTCTGGCGCTCCAGCGTTACCGAGATACCGCCCATGGCGATGTCGCATTTATCGGCAACTACATCCGGCAGCAGGGTTTTCCAGGTGGTCGGCACCCACTGCACCTTCACCCCGAGGCTTTGCGCGAGCGAACGGGCCATCTCGATATCGATGCCTTCGTGCTCACCGTCTTCACGCAGGAACGTATAAGGCTTGTAATCGCCGGTGGTACACACCGCCAGCTCCCCTTTTTCCAACACCCTGTCCAGATGCGAAGGCAGTTCTTGAGCCTGGGCGAAACTCGACAGCCCGATCATCAGGGCGGCTATGGCGCTGTGTGCAAGATTGTTCATGGTGGGTCGATGCTCTTGTTTTGAAAGGTGAGGCGAAGGGTGGCGGTTGTAATTGCCGAGTGCAACAGGGGGGATTGGCTTGGCGCGTCGGTGCATGCCGTCATTTTTTGTGACATGCGTTCGGGACATGCCTGCTGCAAGTGCAACACACTCTGGCCTAGGATCAGCAACGGAACGCAGCAGCGCCCACAGGATCGTGCTAGGGAGTCAGGATGAGTGTTCCCACGTTCAAGTCTTCTATTCGGCTCTATGGCCTGTTCAGAACTGGCTCAGGTGAACAGACCGGCCAGATTGCGTGTGTACACAACCTCAAGGGCTGCGATGCCGTTTGGGCTTTCGTTTCGCGTCTGGATGCCGAGATCGTTATCAGCTCTTGTGGCATAGAGGGATATAAGGCTCGCCTGCTATCCGAATGCTTCGATCCCAATGCCTATCTTCGTCATCACCAGGGCTGGTTGAACCTGCATATTTGCTGTGGGTTCGCGGCGCATAGCCGACGCCTGCTGGAAGCGGAGCAGCGCTTGATTCCCATGGGCTGGTTGGCTCAGGCGCATATCGGCCAATGGACTTCAGCGCATTATTTGGCTTGGGGGCAGCAACTGCCTCAGCAACTGCAGGCCTGCTATGACCGAGTAGGGCTACGCGATTACAACGCCCAGCTCAATGAATGGGACGATGTCTGTGCTGCCGAGATGCGTTGGCATACAGATGAAGCCCTGTATGCCATGCCGCCACCTCTTTCCTCCCAGCAAACGCCTTCTCAGTTCGCGTTGTTCGATGCAGTCGAGTGTCGTTGGTGTTTTGCCAACTCGAACATGGATGTGCACGAGTCGCACACCAGGATACAACCCCAAGGAGCATCGTCATGAGTGGAAAACCCGCCGCCCGAGTGAGCGACCCGACAGCCTGCCCATTACCTGGGCACGGCACCAATCCAATCGTCAGCGGCTCGCCGGATGTGATTTTCGACGGCCTGAGCGCTGCCCGGCAAACCGATAGCACGGCCTGTGGAAGTGCGTTGGCCAGCAATGTCGTACCCAACGTGCTGATCAACGGCTTGCCGGCTACCACCATCGGCACTGTAGGAAGTCATGGGAACGTGGTGGTCGGTGGTTCCGGTACCGTCATCATTGGAATGTCAGGCGGTGGTGCAGCGTTCGTTCCGCCTGTCATCAAGGCGCCAGCCCTTTGTTTGCCGTGCCTATTGCTGGCCGCCAAGCGCAACGCGACCTTCGTTCCCCTGGAAAATCTGGGGGCTTCCAAATGAATACGGTCGCTCAGGCGCACGGCCAAACGCAGAACCTGTACCAGGCGATGCGGCAACGTCGCGTCAAGAACCCACAGCTCAAGCACTATGCCCTGGTCGATGGAGCGAGTTATCTGACCTTGGGGAATCGATTCTCCAACGCCGGTGATGCGCTGCAATGGCAGTGGCTGCTCGAAGGCACGGAGCTCGATGGCATCAAGCATGCTGGCCCGGCCCTGGTGGCATTCACTGAAGACAATGCAAGAAGCGACGGACTGCTGGAGTGGTTGATAAGCCGGGATGTTACCTCACCGTTGGTGTCCTGGCTTTGGAGTGTGCAGCCCTTCGAGCCCCTTGCCGAGCACCTGCGCAGCAACCTGTTCACTCGCCTGCCTGATGGCAGAAGAGCCTTGTTTCGATACTACAACCCGACCGTGCGCCGGGCTCTGCAAGGTGTACTCAGCGAGGCGCAAGAGGCGGAGCTGATGCGGCCTATCGCTTACTGGCAGGTCTGGCAGCCATTGGAAAACGACTACCTGACCTTTGCGTCCGCCCAAGCCATGGAGGTTGGCGATGCTTGAGTTCACAGCGGAGCAACTCGAACGCCTGGAGAAGGTGCGCGAGGATGAGGTCATTGAAAAACTACTGCTCGAAGTCCGTGAGCATGATCCCGCCTGGCTCGAAAAAATGGGCGAGTGGCCTGCTTATCGTTACCTCAAAGAGCAGCGCGAAGAGGCTTGGGCTTTTGGAATCAAAGATCCCGAGATGGTCGAGCTTTTTATGCGCTACAGCCTGATGACGCCCGGTTTTCAGAAGGAACCACAATTCATCAAGTGGATGCAGCGACCTGTCGCGGATAGCCCCGAACAGCGTTTCCGTGACTACGACAGCATCATGCAGTACCTGCATGGCTTGAAGGAATGGCCCAGCGCCAAGTGAGAACAGGGAGTGATCGAATATGAGTAATCCATTCAAACCGTCAAGTGGAACTGGCTCGGCTGATCAACTGGCGTTTCGCGGCCCTCTGCCTCGGGGAGGTTTCCGCTTGCCGCTAGAGGGGATGAGGGTGCCCCCTACGAGATTACCGATGCCGCCGGCCAGGCCCGCACCTGTCGCTCCGCCCGCTCCTCGGCCTATGCCCGCCCCCTCAGCACAGCCCAGGCCGTTGCCTCAGCCGTTACCACAACCGCAGGTGCAGCCACAGACCCAGCAACAGACCGATGCACCACCCATGACGCGCGAGCAAACGCGGGAAGGTGAGGATAGCTGCAAGGCCGAGGACAAGGACTGCGTCGAATGCCCACCTGAGCAAGGTGTCATGGCCATTGCCAATAATGGTAAAGGGCACAGCATGTCCGAGCTGTCCGCGCAGTATCAGCAGTGGGTGACCAATTTTCCATATCCTCATGAGTGGTTTTGGAGCGGAACTTGGTGGGATGGATTCGATAAGAGCCGCTGCACCTTGTTGGAGGCGAAGGCGAATTATGCATTTATGTTTGTGCCGATGTTCAACAGACCCAAGCCATGGTTTATTTTAGCGGTCGAAAGGGATTTGATTGACAAGGCCTTTAAACATGCGGAGCAAGCTGTACCGGCCCCACCCGTAAGGATTGAATGGCACTTTTTACAGCGAGTGGTCTACGAGTACTGTTCAGGAAGATATAGGCGTTCGGGCAAGACGAATCTCTTTGCTTTTTGGAATCCAATGCCGGGTGGAGAAGATGCTCAGGAGTATGAGGAGATGAGACGGGAAGAACAGCGGCAGATGGATGAATACTATAAGTCTAACCCTGAGCAATTGGCCTAGGACGTCTTGATATGATGACTGAGTACAGCGACGAGTATATGAGCAAGGCTAAGTCGTTCAGAAGTTTCTACTTTAGCCTGCGCTTCAATAAAAATAAGATTGCTTTGATTTCTCGTGAAGGGCAGCTCGCGAGAAGTGTGGATTTTTTTAGCCGAATTGGAGAGCTGCACCCGCTGCTGAAAAATTGGTATCGCGGTGGTAATTCCCCTGAGGAAGGGCTGCGTTTCAATGTCGTTGAGCACCCCGCGTATTTGCGTGAGGAAGCAGACTCTTGGCTCGATGATAGCGAAACTGTCAGTGCCAGGCGAACCAAATATGTACTTTGGAATGGCCAGGTTGACCCTTTAAATGGCGCATTGACAATGTTGTATGATGCTCATGACATGACTATAACCATGCCTTCGATTGAATTTGAAGATGTGGGCTTTTTGCTTTTGGCCATTCCGGATGCTCGTGAGGTACTGATAGGCATGATGCGTGCTGCGGTGGAAGTCTGGCCGGAAATAGAATGGGGTGTTATTGCACCACTCAATTATTATTTGGACTTCAGGATTTTCAAAGACAGGCAGACTGTTGGATGGATTGGCTACTGCCCGCATAAGTTGACGAAGGAGATGCTTCCCGAAGCGGAAGATCTAATATCGCTCCCTGAGCGCGGCACGATAGTGGTTACTTGCCCTGGCGTAATGGATGAGAAGAACAAGGAGCATTATGAGCGGGTGGGGGATATCGATACGGAACTGGTTGAGCTTGGATATTTGCCGATGTTTTTAAGCTGAAGGCAATGATGTCGGGGTTTATTGATGTTCAGGAGTTTTGTCTTCTTGCTGCGCTTTGATAAGTGCTGCATTGTGAACGCCTCTCGTAATGAGCAAGTGGATAGGGCGATTTCATTTCTGGGAAATCTGGGTAGTCTATCGCCGCTCATACGCAACTGGTACTTGCAGGCGAGAAGTGTCAAGGATGCGCTTTCAAAAAATGTGGTGCTGACACCTGATTTTTTGAGAAAGAAGGTGGAAGATAGCTTTGATCCTGGTTTTCCTAATTTACTGGAGTTCTCTGTCTGGAATGGTGAAGAGGATTTGCTGAAGGGCGGCGTGGCATTTCATTACAGTGCCCACAATATGAATTCTGTATCGGCAATGCGCTTTGAAGATGCTGGAGCTCTGCTCGCTACGCTGCCTGACGCTCGCTCAGTTTTTGTAGAGATCATCAAGCTAGCTGTGAATACTTGGCCTGAGATTGACTGGGTCAGCATTGCACCAACGGCCTACTACCAAGCGGGTAAGGTTTTCAAGGATCGACAAACCATCGGCTGGATTGGCTACTGCCCGCAAAAGTTGACGAAGGAGATGCTTCCCGAGGCGGAGGATCTAATATCGATTCCTGAACGCGGCACGATAGTGGTTACTTGCCCTGGTGTAATGGATGAGAAGAACAAGGAGCATTATGAGCGGGTGGGGGATATTGATACGAAGCTGGTTGAGCTTGGTTATTTACCGATGTTCAATGCTTGAGTGGTGAGCAATTTGGAACTTTAATTGGACGGTTCATGAGAGATTACTACAGCTCAGAAGAGTTTAGGGAAAAGGCCAAGGCATTCAGGAAGTTTACATTTCGAATGCGGTTCAATAAGGCTCGAATTGCATCGGTTGCTCGCGACGAGCAGGTTGAACGTAGCGTTTCCTTTCTCAAGGCGATAGGCGCCTTGAGCCCGATTTTGAAAGACTGGTATCTCTGTGGCCACTCGCCTGAGTCAGCGAAGCGCTTCAATGTTGTTGATAAACCCGAATACCTGCGCAAGGAGGTAATGGACTGGGTGAGCGATCAGGATGGAGACATGAGCCGTGCAATACAATACAGCCTATGGAACGGCGAGGAAGATATTTTTAAGGGAGGCCTATCTCTTAGCTACTTCGCGCATGATATCGAGATGATGCCTGCCTATATGGAGTTTGAAGATGCAGGCGCTTTAGTAATGGCTATGCCTGACGTCAAGGACGTGCTGGTGGGAATGATGAGCGCTGCAGTGGAATTTTGGCCTGAGATTGAATGGGGGGTTGTAGCGCCTGAAGACTATTACCTGAAGTATAGGGTTTTCACTGACAGGTTGACAGCTGGCTGGATCGGTTATTGCCCGTACCCGCTAAAGAATGCGGATTTTTCAAATGCTGAAGAAATTGTCGATATTCCAGGGCGTGGCAGTATCATCGTCAGTAGCTCGGAGGTGATGAATGAAAAGAATAGAGAGCACTATGAGCGTGTGGGAGATATAGATACAAAATTGGTGGAGCTTGGGTATCTGCCAATGTGATTTATGTAGAATGGTAGTAAGGGTGATTGTTCGGGCTAATTTTTATGTATAAATAGGCAGCAAGGCGAGTTTCTTTTTTTGGGGAATAGAAGAATGGTGGTGAGTGCTTCAGATCTGTTCCTGAGTAATTGGTCTGGAGTATGGTGTCGTCATGGTTGATTATAATGAAGAATATATGCGAAAGACTGCGTCTTTTAAAGGGTTCTTTTTTGGGATGCACTTCAATAAGAAAAAGATCGTTCAGGTTTCTCGTGAAGAACAGCTTGCGAGGAGTACAGAGTTATTTGAGCGAATCGGGAATTTGCATCCGCTGCTGAAGAATTGGTATAGAGGTGGTAGTTCACCCAAAGAAGGTTTGCGCTTCAATGTTGTAGAGAATCCAGAGTATCTACGTGAGGAGGCGGACTCTTGGCGTGATGACGATGGTCATGTGAATCCCAAGCGAACTAAATATGTCTTGTGGAATGGCCAGGTTGACCCCTTCAAGGGCGCGCTATCGATCTCATACGATGGTCATGACATGACTATAAGTAGGCCCTCAATTAAGTTTGAGGATGTGGGTTTTTTACTGTTAGCTATTCCTGATGCTCGCGATATTTTGATAGGCATGATGCGTGCGGTTGTGGAAATATGGCCGGAAATCGAGTGGGGCGTAATTGCTCCTCGCAATTACTACCTGGATTATAGGGTCTTCAATGACCAGCAAACCATCGGCTGGATTGGCTACTGCCCGCAAGAATTGACGAAGGAGATGCTTCCCGAGGCGGAGGATCTAATATCGATTCCTGAGCGCGGCACGATAGTGATTACTTGTCCTGGCGTAATGGATGAGAAGAACAAGGAGCACTATGAGCGGGTGGGGAATATCGATACGAAGCTGGTTGAGTTTGGTTATTTGCCGATGTTTCGGCATTGATTTATGGAGCCGAGGGTTAGCATAGGTAACCATTGCATTGATCAGCGCCGAGCATGCCTGTTTTGCGACGGGCATGCTCGGGCCAAGCTCACATCTTTACTAAGGATGGTCTGAAATAGCCCGACATTTCCGGCCGACTTCGACCTCTGCCGATTTTGAACGCACCGACCAGTCAAAACCGGTCAGGTTGTCCGCTCAGCGCTTCGTTTTTGGCCGTCACGAGCACCTCGACACCCCTACCCGGCAGAACGTTTTCGCGTCAAAACCTGAGGCAGGAGCCGTATGCGGTAATGCTGCACGTACGGATCTGTGCGGGGGGCGGTGGGTAACCACCGTCTCTACCGCGACCCCCTTTTTTGGTCCCCTTTTTTGTTGAGCCGCGCAGGAAAGGTGCGCCTGTAATGTGGGAATTGGCCCCCGCAGGCCGCTTGCGGAGGCCGAATACAGCAAAAAAACAGGTGATTTGACCGCCTTCTGATCAATTCACCTCTTTCAAAATCGGTAATGGCCGAAGTCGACCCAAAATAGCGGCCTAGTTCAGACCTTCCTTAGGCCCAACCTAAATATCTGCCAATGCAAAGCATTGCTGAAATAAACAGTACTAAATTGGTCGTTATGATGCCGACACTACGAGCAAATGGGTTGTTGTTTGTAAACGAAAGTGCATAACCATGCAGTATACGCCCAGCAAGTAGTACTAAGCCGAGTGTGTGTAGCTGCCAATGAGGTGAGCCACTTAATTCTAGAAAACCCATTAGCACAATCGCCAGTGGCACGTACTCAGCGAAGTTGCCGTGCCCTCTAATGCGCCGAAGCATGACTGGATCACCACCATCCCCAAGGCTGGCTTTCCCAGGTGCTGCTCTTTCAATAATTACTCGGGCACTTAGTACGATAAAAAAAATTGTAAGCAGGCCGCTATAGAGAAGTGTGACTCTCATCATGTAGTCCTTGCCCCGGCAGGGGTGGCAGTGCCGTCGCTCGCTTAAAATCCGTTTTTAAAGGGATGTTATGCGGTGAGCATGGCGGCGAATGGTAACTGGATGCTAGTTATTTCAATGAGTTGTTTTAGTAATGGGTAAAGAAGTGCAGTTAGACGTCTTGGGCGAAGAGTGTAATCGCGGCATGGTCGAAGCAGGAGCAAAAAGTAGTTTGCTCCTGATGTCGAAAATTACGCGTCTGCGCCGCCTAAAACATTTTCCAGTTGCATCTCTTTCAAAACGCGGTCTTGGATAGGCTGTTTCGCTGCGTTGATCTCATCAACACCCCAAACCAAACCGACAGCTGTGCGTGTAGGTCGCTTACCCGTAGGCATGTCTGCGAGTGCCAAATACGCGTCCACGACCATCTGTGGATTAGGTGCTTGATCACTTTTCATAAATTTACCGAATTCCTCAAACATGGCGGGAGGAATTTGGGCTAGCGTGCCGTAGCTGTCCAGGATGTCTGTACGGTTCGGTTCTTGTCCGGCTGCGCTCAGGCCGGTAGGGAATGGGCCTGGTTGTACTATGGCGATATCAATGCCGAATGGCGCCACTTCGTAGCGTAAACCTTGGAGGTAGCCTTCCAGTGCATGCTTGGTCGCCGCGTAGGTAGAGAAGTACGGTGCCGATATCTGGCCAACCATGGATGATGTGTTGATGATTAGGCCGGACTTGGCCTCGCGCATGGCTGGCAACACGGCCTGTATAGTACGCATAGCACCATAGTAGTTGGTTTCCATCTGTTCTCTGGCTTGGGCAATGCTAAATGCCTCCGTAATGCCTAGGTACATTACGCCAGCATTGTTAATCAAGATGTCAATTTTTCCCGCTTTATCAAGTACGCCTGCAATGACGCTTTTGACAGACTCGTCGTTGGTAACATCCATGCCGACAACATGGATGAAGTCACTATACGCTTCCAATTCGCTCTTGACGGAAGCGTTCTTGCCTTCTGGACCCCGCATGGTGGCGAATACTTGGAAACCTTTATCTGCAAAAGCCTTAGCTGCTTTCAAGCCAAAGCCACTGCTGCTGCCGGTGATAATTACGGTTTTCGCTGGGTGGTTCATGTGTTCTTCCTGTTGGGTTGCTATTTAAATACCGACCGGTACAATAAGCTGGCGCATATGCCGTGTCAAGATAAAATACTGAGTGGTACGAAAATGAGCTTGGATCCAGCTAAACCTACAAGAGGGCGACCCAAGACCTTGAGCCGTGACCGCATCTTGGATGTCGCGATGGAGGCCTATTGGAAGGAGGACATCGGCAACCTGTCTCTTAATGAAATTTGCAGGCGATGTGATATATCGAAGCCCGGCTTGTATCGGGAGTTTTTGAATGAAGATGGCCTGATGAAGGCTGTTGTTCTTCGGTATTACGAGGAAGTGCTAAGCCCTGTGCAGGCGATGTTGGCTGGCGATGCTTCGTTTCGAGACGCGCTTGATGGACTCGTGTCATTTGCCGCTTCATCTAATTGTAATCATGAATCCCCCAGGGGATGTCTCTTTATCAAAATGCGTGAATCACGTATTCACTTGGGTGAGGAAACACGGGCGCAAGTTGACTTCCTTGAAAGGCAAGGATTAGCCGCATTCAAAGAATGGGTAGAGCGTTCGAAGGCCAAAGGTGAGTTTTCTGCAGACATGTCATCGGAGTTTGCAGCTATTTATATCGATGCACAGCTAAGTAGTGCTTCGTCACACCTTGCTCGTGGTGAGGATCCGCAGACAGTGAAGGAAATATTATCGATCGCATTTTCTATGTTGGGATGAGTGTGCCTGTCAGTAAGTAGCCTGAATCATTGCCAATGGCTGAGGAGAGGCTTGATTCACGCTGCGCAGAAATACCCGCCTCGTAGGGGGAGCGCGCAGCTTGGCCGCTATTTTTTAAGGCGCCGCACCGTTCAGGCATGGCAATAAAATGGTTGATTTCATTTTCGGCTAGCTGGGTATTCTTGAGCGGTCAATCGCTTATCTTTTCTCAGGCGCTCACTGAGCCTTGGCGGTGAGTCGCGTCCATGATCGCGGCGTTCCGTACTTGCTCAAGGCTGCAGACCTGTCGGTACGCAGCCGGGAGGAGCTAAATGCCATTGCACTACCACTGAACATGCGTCCGCGTAAGCGCTTCGACTTCAAGTGCCTGATCGAGGTCATGTGCGAGGTCATGGAAAAAACATCGCTATGCAGCATGGTGCACTGGCTTCAATTCAATAACCGTGTTGCACTCAGCTCCTGTAACCGCCATTTTTCAGTCCAATCCATCATCGGCGCTACGCAGAAACGACACGAGAGGGGAGCGGGTTGTCGAGGAGGCGATGCTGTTTTTCATGGGATCAGGCGTTGCCCAGATGAGCATGATATCGATACAGCCAACTCCTAGTTGAGGTTGGCTGACAGAAAGTGGGCGCCCCAGGCTGCTTGTGACTTTGGTTTACTGCTCGTTGAGGGCGAAAGCGGTGAGGGTGAAGGTGGAAATGCCTGCGTCCTGCAGTTTCTGTGATCCTCCTAGCTCGGGTAGGTCGATGATTGCGGCGGCCTCGAAGACTTTTGCGCGCATGCGTTGCACCAGGTTGGCGGCAGCGATCAGGGTGCCGCCAGTGGCGATCAGGTCATCGAAGATCAGCACCGAGTCGCCTTCGCATAGGCTGTCGGTGTGCACTTCCAAGAAGGCTTCGCCGTATTCGGTTTGGTAGCCCTCGCAGAGCACGTCGGCCGGCAGCTTGCCTTGTTTGCGGAATAGCACAAGCGGCTTGTTCAGCTCATAGGCGATGATCGAACCGATCAGAAAGCCGCGGGCGTCCATGGCACCGATATGGCTGAATTCGGCCTCCACGTAACGCTGGATAAAGCTGTCGGCGACCAGGCGCAGGGCGCGTGGTGACTGAAACAGCGGGGTGATGTCGCGGAACACCACGCCAGGCTTGGGGAAGTCCACCACCGGGCGGATCAGGGTCTTGATGCTGAATTCGTCGAAGATCATGAGATTTCCTGCGTATTTCGGGCATACGAAAGCGCCGCATGGGCGGCGCTATCATGAAAGTAGCCGTCGGCGCCGATAGGCGCCGGGCGGGCTCAGATGTCGATGTTGCCGCCTGCCAGGGCACATAGCTCGATTGGGTCGAGGATATGCACTTCCTTGCCTTCGGCTTCGAGCAGCTTGTTCTGCTGGAAGCGGGTGAATACGCGCGATACGGTTTCCACGGCCAGACCGAGGTAGTTGCCGATCTCGTTACGCGACATGGCCAGGCGGAACTGGTTAGCGGAAAAGCCTCGTGCGCGAAAACGTGCCGAGAGGTTGACCAGAAAGGTGGCGATGCGCTCGTCGGCGGTTTTCTTCGAGAGCAGAAGCATCATCTGCTGATCGTCGCGGATCTCGCGGCTCATAATCCGCATCAATTGACGGCGCAATTGCGGCAGTTGCAGAGCCAGGTCATCAAGACGCTCGAAGGGAATTTCGCACACCGAAGTGGTTTCCAGCGCTTGCGCGGAGACCGGATAGCGCTCGCCATCCACGCCGGACAGACCAACCAGCTCGCTGGGCAGGTGAAAACCTGTGATTTGCTCTTCGCCGGAGTCGCTCAGGCCGAAGGTCTTCAGCGCGCCGGAGCGTACGGCGAAAACTGAGCCGAAGGTGTCGCCCTGACGAAACAGAAACTCCCCCTTCTTCAATGGACGGCCACGCTTGACGATTTCGTCCAGTGCGTCCATGTCTTCGAGGTTCAGCGAGATTGGCAGGCACAGTGCGGCTAGGCTGCAATCCTTGCAATGGGCTTGGTGCTGCGTTCGCAGCTTGATGCTCTCAGACATCGATCGGCTTCCTGATATACACGCAATGCGGCTAAGGGTACCGCAGGGGAAGCAGGGCGACCAGTCACATGAAAGTTGATCCGGCGCTCAAGTCTGAAGTATTGAGGCCGATATTCAGGGGCCGATATGAGCTTGAGCAAGGAGACGCCAGATGCGTGTCGAAACCAGCACCCCATTGAGCAATCTGAGCAGGTCCTTTCAGCGACAAAATAGCGCAGTCGAGCAAACGCCTGAGCAGGCGCGAGAAGGCCTGCGAGTCAGCCTCTCTGAGCTGAGCAAAAGCCTGTCGGCCAGTGCCAATGGAAAGAGCCAAGATATCGACGAGAGCGGTTTGCCGGATAACATCAAAGATCTGTTGAAGATGATCCGCAAACTGAAGGCTGAGATTGCTGCCAAACAGGCTGAGATCAGGGAGTTGATGGCGGATCAGAGCAAGGATGCCGATACCAAGCGTGCCGAGGCGCAGGCGTTGCAGAGCGAGTTGGCCACTTTGAACGGTGCGCTAACCTCCGCCAATGCCACCTTGATCAAGCAGATGCGCGAGCAGGGGCTGAGCGGCGAGCAGATGCAGACTGCATCCTCGCTGGCGATGGGCTAAGTGGCCGCCCAGGGCTGAGCCAGCCCGGGGCTGCGTTTGTCAGATCACGCGTGAGAAGCGCTGACGCACTTGCTCGTTGAGGTAGCGGTCGAAGAGCATGCACAGCGAGCGTACCAGCAGGCGGCCCGCAGGTTGGACGACAATCCCTTGGTCGTTTAGCTCGATTAGACCATCGCTGTGCAGGCGTTGCAGGTCTGGCCAGAGTGCCGAGAAGTAGTCACGAAACTCGACAGCGTAGGCCTGTTCAATGCTGCGAAAGTCTAGCTCGAAGTGACAGATCAACTGTTGGATGACCGCACGGCGCAGGCGATCGTCTGCATTGCAGTGTAGGCCCCGGCGAGTCGCCAGTTGCGCGTTGCCAAGGCTCTGCTGATAGTTGTTAATGTCACTGTCGTTCTGGCTGTATAGGTCGCCAATCTGGCTGATCGCTGAAACCCCCAGGCCAATCAGGTCGCAATGTCCATGCGTGGTGTAGCCTTGGAAGTTGCGCTGCAGGGTGCCTTCTTCTTGAGCTATTGCCAGTTCGTCGTCCGGTAGGGCGAAGTGATCCATACCGATGTAGCGATAACCTGCCTTGGTCAATTGTTCAATGCTGGCCTCTAGCATGGCCAGTTTTTCTGCCGCAGTTGGAAGATCCTCGTTGTTGATCCGCCGTTGTGGCATGAAGCGTTCGGGCAAGTGTGCATAGTTGAACACCGAGAGACGATCTGGCTGTAGGGCGATGACTTCGGCGACTGTGTGAGCGAAGCGTTCAGGCGTCTGCTTGGGCAAGCCGTAGATCAGGTCGATATTGACCGAGCGGAACTGCAGTGTGCGTGCGGCTTCAATGATGGCGCGCGTTTCTTCCAGGGTTTGCAGTCGATTGATCGCACGTTGCACCTGCGGGTCGAGATCCTGCACACCCAGGCTGACGCGGTTGAAGCCCAGCTCGCGCAGTAGTCCCATGGTCGACCAGTCGGCCTCGCGCGGGTCGATTTCGATGCTGTAGTCACCCGAGTCGTCATCGAGCAGGTTGAAGTGCTTGCGCAGGTGTTGCATCAGCCGCCGCAGTTCGTCATGGCTAAGAAAGGTCGGCGTACCGCCGCCGAAGTGCAATTGCTCGATTACCTGCCCCTTGCTGACATGACGGCTGAGTATCTCGATTTCACGCTCAAGCTTTTCTAAATAAGGCAAGGCGCGCCCGCGATCCTTGGTGATGACTTTGTTGCAGGCGCAGTAGTAGCAAATGTGCGCGCAGAACGGGATGTGCACGTAGAGTGA
Organism: Pseudomonas sp. 8Z; assembly: GCF_902506535.1. GTDB lineage: Bacteria > Pseudomonadota > Gammaproteobacteria > Pseudomonadales > Pseudomonadaceae > Aquipseudomonas. The sequence continues at coordinate 789,742 of NZ_LR733827.1, read as the reverse complement.
GAGCGGACGGCCCGCCTTGCGGCTGTCACGCAGTGCATGCAGCAGGTCGAACGGGCCAATATCGTCGTGAAATTGCACGGCGGTTGGATAGGAGGTGTAGCGCGGGCCGGCGAGATCGTAGCGACGAATCAGGTCGGCGTCCCACTGGATAGCGTCGAACATGGGAAATAATCCTGGTCAGGCTTTGTGGGCAGTCTAGGGATGCACGCGCTCAGGAGCCTTGACCTGAATCAACGGGGATCAAGGCAGGGGATAAAGGCTATAGGCGGCAGGCTTCAGGCTGTAGGCAAGAGCGAAAAACATCATCGCGTGCTCGATTTATGGCTTCTACGTGCCGCTTAGGCTTGCATCCGGGCTAGGTTCGCTGAAGCTGCTCTAGTGCCCCATCAGCCAGTGCTGGTGCGGGCCGGGCAGTGTCCAGAGGCCGAAGAGGATCACCAGCAGGCCTGCGGCGACGCGTACGCCGCGACGGCGTAACAGGGCGGTGACGCGCTCGGCTGCCAGCCCGGTGGCCAGCAGGATCGGCGAGGTGCCGAGGCCGAACGCGAGCATCAGCAGAGCGCTGTCCAGAGCATTGCCCTGGCTCGATGCCCAGAGCAGGGTACTGTAGACCAAGCCGCAGGGCAGCCAGCCCCATAGCCCACCCAGTATCATTGCCTTTGGGATGCTAGTGATTGGCATGAAGCGTCGCGTCAGGGGCTGGATATGTCGCCATATGCCGCGCCCGAGCGCTTCGAGGCGTGTCAGCCCGCTCCACCAGCCAGCCAGGTACAGGCCCATGGCGATCAGCAACAGTGCCGCGAGTGTACGCAGGGCGGTTTCTGCCGCGCTTCCTGTTACTGCCCAGCCTGCCAGGCCCAGCAGGAGACCCGCGGCGCTGTAGCTAAGAATGCGCCCCAGGTTGTAGGCCAGCAGTAATTGCAGGCGTCGACCACGCTGCTCGGGAGCAATAGCCAGGGTCAGGGCGCCCATTAGGCCGCCGCACATGCCCAGGCAGTGACCGCCGCCAAGTAAGCCGAGAATCAGCGCTGAGATCAGCAGTGGCAGCAGTTCAAGCATCAGGCTTGTCCTGCTTGCTGGACTCTTTAGCCTGCTCGACACCGGCCTTGTGCAGTGGATCCTCGTCATCGAAGAGGATGCTGTGCGCCGGGCTGTCGAGGTCGTCGTACTGGCCGCTGTCCACGGCCCAGAAGAACAGCCAGATGGCGAAAGCGACCAGGGCGATGGCGACGGGAATCAGGATGTACAGGGCGGGCATACGCTCTCCATAGTGGCTGTAGGAGCGAGCTCTGCTCGCGAAGAAGCTGTTTGGGCTTCGCTTGCTTGCAGATTACCGGCTCAGGCGCAGGGCGTTGAGCACCACCAGCAGTGAGCTGAACGACATGCCGACTGCTGCCCAAATCGGGGTAATCCAGCCAAATGCGGCAAATGGCAGAACCATGCCATTGTACAGCGTCGCCCAGCCCAGGTTCTCGATGATGATATGGCGCGTACGCTTGGCCATCGCCAATCCCTGCACCAGGCTGCTCAGGCGGTTGGACAGCAGCACCGCATCGGCGCTGGTCTTGGCCAGGTCGGAGGCGGTGCCCATGGCCACACTGATATCGGCAGCGGCCAGCACTGGCACATCATTCACGCCATCACCGAGCATTAGCACGCGGCGCCCTTGGCGATGTAACTGTTTGAGCACGGCCAGCTTTGCGTCGGGCGTCATGCCGCCACGGGCATCCTCGATACCGAGCTGGCGGGCGACCTCGCCAACCATCGGTGAGCTGTCGCCGGACAATAGATGGATATGCCAGCTACGGGCGCGTGCGGCGGCGATCAATTCGGGCGCGTCTTCGCGCAGGCGGTCATCAAGGACGAACCAGGCCAGCGGGCCATTCTCGTCACCCAGTAGCAGCCACTGGCCGTGCTCGCTGGTGAGGCTCGGCACGGACTGGCCGCTCAGGGCGCTGACGAATCCCGCCTCGCCGATACGCAGCAGGCGACCGTCGATGCGGCCCTGCAGGCCCTGGCCCGGATGACTGTCGACCGCTTCGGCGGCACGTGGCGCCTGGCCGAAGGCGCGGGCGATGGGGTGTTCTGAGCGGTTTTCCAGGGCGGCGGCCAGGGCCAGGCAACTGTCCTGATCGAGTTCGCGCAGCGGATGGATGGCGCTGAGGGTCAGGCGGCCTTCGGTAAGCGTGCCGGTCTTGTCCAGCACCAGCGTGTCGATATGGTTGAGCCCTTCGAGCACATGACCACGGGTCAGCAGCAACCCCAGCTTGTGCAGGCTGCCGGTGGCTGTGGTCAGCGCGGTCGGCGTGGCCAGTGCCAGGGCGCAGGGGCAGGTGGCCACCAGCAGCGCGAGCACGACCCAGAAGGCGCGGCTGGAGTCGATCTGCCACCAGATGCAGCCAACCAGCGCGGCAGCCAGCAGGATGAACAGCAAAAACCACTGCGAAACCCGGTCGGCGATTTCCGCCAGGCGCGGTTTCTCGCTCTGCGCACGCTCCAGCAGGCGGACGATAGCAGACAGACGTGTGGCATCGCCCAGGGCCTGCACTTCCAGCGTCAGCGGGCCTTCGACGTTGAGCGTGCCGGCTGTGACGCTGTCGCCGATGCCGCGCGGTTGCGGCAGGTATTCGCCGGTGAGCAGGGATTCATCGACGCTGGATTGTCCATCGAGAATGCGACCGTCTGCCGGGATCAGCGAGCCTGGCTGTACCAGCACGCGCTCGCCCTCGCGCAACTCGCTGAGCAGGATGCGCTGGCTCTGGCCGTCGGCGTCCAGACGCAGGCAGGAGGCCGGCAGCAGCTTGACCAGTTGTGCGGTGGCCGCCGCTGTGCGTTCACGAGCGCGACGCTCCAGATAGCGGCCGGCGAGCAGGAACAGGGCGAACATGCCGACGGCATCGAAATACAGCTCGCCAACGCCGGTGACGGTCGACCAGATGCCGGCCACGTAGGCGCCGCCAATGGCCAGCGAGACGGAGATGTCCATGGTCAGGTGACGGGTGCGCAGGTCGCGCAGGGCGCCGCGGAAGAATTGCCCGCAGCAGTAGAAGACGATGGGGGTGGTGAGGAACAGGCTGGTCCAACGCAGAATCTTGTCCAGCTCGGGCGTCAGGTCGACGTTGAATTCCGGCCAGGTGGCCATGGCCGCCATCATCACCTGCATCCACAGCAGGCCGGCTACGCCCAGCTCGCGCATGCGGCGACGGTTTTCCGCAGCCAGGCGCTCGGCGGCCTGGTCGGACTGCCAGGGATGCGCCGCGTAGCCGATGCGGCGCAGTTCGGCGAGCAGCTTGCTCAGCGGCAGTTGGCTGTCCTGCCAGCGTACCTGCAGGCGGTGGTTGGACAGGTTCAGGTGCGCTTCGGCCACGCCCGGCACGCCGCGCAGATGCTTTTCGATCAGCCAGCCGCATGCAGCGCAACTGATACCCTCGATCAGCAACTGGGCCTCGCTCAGCTCGCCTTCATGCTGGACGAAGGGTTGCTGCACATCGCTGCGGTCGTACAGCGCCAGTTCGTCAGGTAGCGCTTGCGGCAGCGCCTGGGGATTGGCGGAATTTTCGCTGCGATGACTGTAGTAGTGCTCCAGCCCCCCGGCGACGATGGCCTCGCTCACCGCCTGGCAGCCTGGGCAGCACAGTTCACGTTCTTCACCGAGCACCATGGCATGGAAGCGGCTACCGGTGGGTACCGGCAAGCCGCAGTGATAGCAGGGGGTAGGTGAGGGCATCGGTAGGTTCAGTAGGACGGGGTGTCGCCGATGGCAATGGATTGTGCGCTGGCGATATTTTCTTCCTCGAACAGGCGCCATTGCTTGCTGCCTTCCTCGCCCAGCAGCTCGACGAAGCGGCGGCCACTGACCTCGTCGAGCATCTGCCCACGGTATTGGCCGTCGGCTGCCGGTTGCAGGATGACGCGACGATCACGCTCCGGCTGGGTCGGTGAAATCAGGTTGAGGACGATCTGCTGCGGTTTGCTGTTGCCCTGCAGCGATAGCGTGGCCATACCCGTGGTGTTGTCCAGTACCAACTCGCCGTGCAGTTGCAGACGCTCGGCGAATTTTTCGCGTTCCAGCGACTGGTTGATGCCCTTGCCGACGTCGTAGTAGTCGTCGGAAATCAGGCCTGGCGGGTTGCGTGTAGCCAGGGTCAGCAGGGTCAGGCCCTGCACCACGGAATAGCCCAGCAGGGCGATGATGAACCAGGGCCAGAACTGCTTGTACCAGGGTTTGACTGGCGATTGTGCTTGCTCGGACATGTGCTTTCCGTTGTCAGCGGACGCTGGGGCCGATGAAGCGGCTGTCGGCGTCGTTCTTGATACTGGGATCGTCCGCCGATTGTACGTGGAAGACGATGTTGTTGGCGCTTGACGGTAGTTTCTCGGGGGCGACGGACAGCTCGACCGGGAAGGAATAGACCTCGCCTGCCAGGGCGCGAATCTCGCGCTTGCCTTCGTAGACCAGGCCGTCGAGACCGTCGGCGCTGATCACGTAGGTCATGTCGCGTTGCGCTTTGTTCATGATCTTCAGGGTGTAGACGTTCTGGATGTCGCCACGCTCGTTCTCGCGGAACAATACGCGATCCTTGAGCACGTCCAGCTCCACTAGAGGGCGGTTGGCCACGGCCCAGGCGAACAGGCCAATCATGGCCACGAGTGCGACGGCATAGCCGATCAGGCGTGGGCGCAGCAGGTGGGTCTGGCGGCCGGACAGGTTGTGTTCGGTGGTGTAGCTGATCAGCCCTTTGGGGTAGCTCATCTTCTCCATGATGCTGTCGCAGGCGTCGATGCAGGCAGCGCAGCCGATGCATTCGATCTGCAGACCGTCGCGGATGTCGATGCCGGTGGGGCAGACCTGCACACAGAGTTTGCAGTCGATGCAATCGCCCAGGCCCTGAGCCTTGTAGTCGGCGTCCTTCTTGCGCGGGCCTCGGGACTCGCCTCGGCGTGGATCGTAGGAAACGATCAGGGTGTCCTGGTCGAACATTACGCTCTGGAAGCGCGCGTAGGGGCACATGTAGATGCACACCTGCTCACGCAGCCAGCCGGCATTGCCATAGGTGGCGAGTGTGAAGAAGCCCACCCAGAATACCGCCCAGCCGCTGGCTTCGAAGGTCAACAGCTCAGGGATCAGTTCGCGAATCGGTGCGAAGTAGCCGACGAAGGTGAGGGCGGTTACCAGCGAGACGCCCAACCAGATCGCGTGCTTGGCGACTTTGCGCGCCAGTTTGTGGCGGCTCATGGGCTGCTTGTCGAGCTTCATGCGCTGGTTGCGGTCACCTTCAGTGACCTTTTCGGCCCACATGAACACCCAGGTGAATACGCTCTGTGGGCAGGTGTAGCCGCACCAGACGCGCCCGGCGAACACGGTGATGAAAAACAGGCCGAAGGCGCAGATGATCAGCAACCAGGACAGCAGCATGAAATCCTGCGGCCAGTAAGTGGCGCCGAAGATATGGAACTTGCGTTCCGGCAGGTTCCACCACACGGCTTGGTGGCCGCCCCAGTTCAGCCAGACGGTGCCGAAGAACAGCAAGAAGAGTGCGGCACCGCCAACGAGGCGCAAATTGCGGAACAGGCCGGTAAAGGCGCGGGTGTAGATTTTCTGGCGGCTGGCGTAGAGATCGACGCTGGCGGTCTTGGCAGGAGAGGGCGTGACGTCTCGAACGGGTATCTGATCGCTCATCAATGCGTACCACAGCAGTTGGTTGGCAGCCCAGAACGATACGTGCCGATCTGGGTCAGTTCACGGTGGCTATATGGTACGCCGGAAAGACAACGCTCGGGTGCGACTGGCAGTCGCGACCCGAGCGTTCATTGATCCTCGTCAAAGGAGTCGTGCTGCGCTTACTGCTCCTGGCTCTGGTGTGACAGGCTGTACACGTAAGCGGCCAGCAGATGCACCTTGTCGTTGCCGAGGAATTCTTCCTGGGCCGGCATCTTGCCGTGACGACCGTAGCGGATGGTCTGCTGCAGTTGCGCGTAGCTGCTGCCGTAGATGAATGCCGCCGGGTTGGTCAGGTTAGGCGCGCCCATGAGCGGAGTGCCCTTGCCGTCTGCGCCATGGCAGGCGAAGCAGGTACTTGCGAACACCTTCTGGCCAGCTTCGATATCGGCTTTGACGTCCTCTGGCAGTTTGCGCCCGCCCAGTTGGGTCAAGACGTAGGCGGCGACGTTGCGTACGCCATCTTCGCCGATGGCTGGGCCTTGGGCCGGCATCGCGCCTTCACGGCCCTTGAGGATGGTGGTCTTGATGGTTTCCGGGTCGCCACCCCAGCGCCATTCGCTGTCGGTCAGGTTGGGGAAGCCATAGCTGCCTTTGGCGTCGGAGCCGTGGCACACCGAGCAGTTGGAGGCGAACAGGCGGCCACCCATCTTCAGCGCCTGCTCGTCCTTGGCCACTTCCTCGATGGGCATGGCCGCATATTTGGCGAACAGCGGGCCGTATTGCTCATCGGCGCGCGCCATCTCTTTTTCCCACTGGTGCACGCCGGTCCAGCCGGAGTGACGCATGGAGCCATCAGCGATCTGCACGCCAGCGGCGAAGGGGGTCTTGCTCTCGCTATCGACGTAGTCGTAGCCCGGCAGCAGGCCTTTCCAGTTACCCAGGCCTGGGTACAGAACCAGGTAGCCGAGGGCGAAGATGATGGTGGCGACGAACAGCATGAACCACCACTTGGGCAGCGGGTTGTCATACTCCTCGATGCCGTCGAAGCTGTGCCCGACGGTTTCCTCGGTGACTTCTTCACGCTGGCCCTTGCGGGTGCCGAAGATCAGCCAGGTCAGGGCGAAGATGGTGCCCAGAGAGAGGATGGTTACGTACCAACTCCAGAACGTGGTCATTGGTTATTGCTCCTGGAAGAGTCTTGGTCGCGCTTGGTTTCGGGATCATCGGCGAAGGGCAGGTTGGCGGCCTCGTCGAAGCTCGACTTGCGCTTGCTGCTGTAGGCCCAGAGCACCACGCTGATGAAGGCGATGAACACCACCGCCGTGCCGATTCCGCGAATGGTCCCGATATCCATGGCGTCTTACCGTTTGTTCTTGATGGAAGTGCCGAGAACCTGCAGGTACGCGACCAGCGCGTCCATTTCGGTTTTGCCTTTCACTGCATCACGGGCGCCGACGATGTCTTCGTCGGTGTAGGGGATGCCGAAGCCACGCATGACTTCCATTTTCTTCGCGGTGTCTTTGCCGTCGAGCTTGTTCTCGACCAGCCATGGGTAGGCTGGCATCTTCGACTCGGGCACGACGTTGCGCGGGTTGTACAGGTGAGCGCGATGCCACTCGTCCGAGTAACGACCACCGACCCGTGCCAGATCCGGGCCGGTACGCTTGGAACCCCACAGGAAGGGGTGATCCCAGACGCTTTCGCCAGCGACGGAGTAGTGCCCGTAGCGCTCAGTTTCGGCGCGGAACGGACGGATCATCTGCGAGTGGCAGCCGACGCAGCCTTCGCGGATATAGATGTCGCGCCCTTCCAGTTGCAGCGCGGTGTAGGGCTTGAGGCCTTCGACCGGCTCGTTGGTGACGTCTTGGAAGAACAGCGGGACGATTTGGGTCAGGCCGCCGATGCTGACGGCAATCACCATCAGCAGCGCCATCAGGCCGATATTTTTCTCGATGACTTCGTGTTTCATCAGTGAGCGCTCCCGGCAGTGGCGTGGGCAGCGGGAATCTGTGCTGCCGCGTCGTACTCGGCTGGTTTTGCGGCGCGCACGGTACGGTAGGTGTTGTAGGCCATCAGCAGCATACCGGTGACGAAGAAGGCGCCGCCGATCATCCGCACGATGTAGCCGGGGTGGCTGGCCTGCAGGGCTTCAACGAAGGAGTAGGTGAGGGTGCCGTCTTCGTTGACTGCACGCCACATCAGGCCCTGAGTGATGCCGTTGACCCACATCGAGGCGATGTACAGCACGGTGCCGACGGTCGCCAGCCAGAAGTGCGCGTTGATCAGGCCGACACTGTGCATCTGCTCGCGGCCAAAGACCTTCGGAATGAGGTGGTACAGCGAGCCAATGGAGATCATCGCTACCCAGCCGAGGGCGCCTGCGTGCACGTGGCCGATGGTCCAGTCGGTGTAGTGAGACAGGGCGTTGACGGTCTTAATAGCCATCATCGGGCCTTCGAAGGTGCTCATGCCGTAGAAAGCTAGCGACACCACGAGAAAGCGCAGAATCGGGTCGGTGCGCAGCTTATGCCAAGCGCCGGACAGGCTCATCATGCCGTTGATCATGCCGCCCCAGCTCGGCGCCAGCAGAATGACCGACATGGCCATGCCCAGTGACTGCGCCCAATCCGGCAGCGCGGTGTAGTGCAGGTGGTGCGGGCCGGCCCAGATGTACAGGGTGATCAGCGCCCAGAAGTGGACGATGGACAGGCGGTAGGAGTAGATGGGACGCTCGGCCTGCTTGGGTACGAAGTAGTACATCATCCCCAGGAAGCCTGTGGTCAGGAAGAAGCCTACGGCGTTGTGGCCGTACCACCACTGGATCATGGCGTCGGTGGCACCGGCGTACATGGAGTAGGACTTGGTCAGGCTGACCGGCATTTCCATGCTGTTGACGATGTGCAGCATCGCGGTGACCAGAATGAAGGCGCCGAAGAACCAGTTGCCCACATAAATGTGCTTGCTCTTGCGCTTCATGATGGTGCCGAAGAACACCAGTGCGTAGGTGATCCAGACGACCGCGAGGAGAATATCGATCGGCCATTCCAGCTCGGCGTATTCCTTGGAGCTGGTGTAGCCCAGCGGCAGGGTAACTACTGCGAGCACGATTACGGCTTGCCAGCCCCAGAAGGTAAATGCAGCTAGCGTGTCAGAAACCAGGCGTGTCTGGCAGGTACGTTGCACCACGTAGTACGAGGTGGCGAACAACGCACAGCCGCCGAAGGCGAAGATTACTGCGTTGGTGTGCAGGGGTCGCAGACGGCCGAAGCTGGTCCACGGCAGGCCTAGATTGAGCTCCGGCCATATGAGTTGTGCGGCGATGAACACGCCTAGACCCATCCCAATGACCCCCCAGATTACCGTCATAACGGCGAACTGGCGGACCACCTTATAGTTATAAGCAGTCGGACTGATTGCTGTGCTCATGCTGGGGGTTCCACGGTTAATGGATTTTTTTATTGATTAAAAAAACGGCGGCAGTATGGAGAAAGCAAGTGGCCATTGCAACGCGCCAAGCCCGTGCTAACCGGCTGTCAGGGCTGTTCTGGAGGGCCTTTTGAGGCCTTGGGAAAGACCGTTTTCAGCACTGTACGCAAGCTGTTTATGCCGCGTTAAGGAGGGATTGCCTTGGAGTTATCGGGCAATGACGACTGAAAGCGAGCTTAGCTCAGAAAAATGAATGCGCAGAGCTATTTGGTCGGATGATGCGACACTCAGTCGCATTGGTGATGGCCGGTGGCCGCAGGGGCGGCCACCGGTAGGGGCGGGGGTTATTGCTCTTGGCTGTGGCTCAGCTTGTAGACGTAGGCGGCCAGCAGGTGGGCCTTGTCGTTGCCGAGGAAGTCTTCCTGGGCGGGCATGTTGCCGTTGCGGCCATAACGGATGGTCTGTTGCAGTTGCGCGAAGCTGCTGCCGTAGATGAACGCGGCTGGGTTGGTCAGGTTCGGCGCGCCCATTACTGGCGTGCCCTTACCGTCAGCGCCGTGGCAGGCGAAGCAGGTGCTGGAGAAGATCTTCTGGCCCGCGTCGACATCTGCCACTTCGCCTTCCGGCAGTTCGCGGCCACCCAGTTGGGTCAGCACGTAGGCAGCGACGTTGCGCACGCCGTCCTCGCCGATGGCTGCGCCTTGCGGCGGCATCACGCCGTGGCGACCCTTGAGGATGGTGGTCTTGATGGTTTCCGGGTCGCCACCCCAGCGCCATTCACTGTCGGCCAGGTTGGGGAAACCGTAGCTGCCCTTGGCGTCGGAACCGTGGCATACCGAGCAGTTGGAGGCGAACAGGCGGCCGCCCATTTTCAGCGCTTGCTCGTCTTTGGCCACCTCGGCGATGGACATGGCGGCGAACTTGGCGAAGATTGGGCCGTACAGCTCATCAGCGCGTTTCATCTCACGTTGCCACTGATTAACCTGCGTCCAGCCATCCTTGTAGCCGGGCAACAGACCTTTGAAGTTGCCCAGGCCTGGATAGAGCAGCAGGTAGGCCGCGCCGAACACCAGGGTGCCGAGAAATAGCATGAACCACCACTTGGGCAGTGGGTTGTCGTATTCCTCGATGCCATCGAAAGCGTGGCCCATGGTTTGCTCGGTCGGATTCTTGTGCACTTCGCTCTTGCGCGTGGCGAAGATCAGCCAGAGCAGCGCGACCAGCGTGCCGACGGTGAGCAGGGTGACGTACACACTCCAAAAGGTGGTCATGCTTGGATCCTCGTAACGTCGGGCTTGTGGTCATCGGCAAAGGGCAGGTTGGCCGCTGCCTCGAAGTCTTCGCGGCGTTTGCCGCTGTAAGCCCAGAGGGTGACTGCAGTGAAGGCGATCAGCACCAGCGCGGTTCCCAGTCCGCGCAGCGTGCCGACATCGATAAACTCGAACATGGCACTTACCTCTTGTTCTTCACGGCGGTGCCGAGCACCTGCAGGTAGGCGACCAGGGCGTCCATCTCGCTCTTGCCCTTGACCGCGTCGCTAGCGTCGGCGACATCGGCATCGCTGTATGGCACGCCGAGGGTGCGCAGGGCGCTCATCTTCTTGGCGGTGTCCTTGCCATCGAGGGTGCCTTCCACCAGCCAGGGGTAGGCTGGCATCTTCGACTCGGGCACGACGTTGCGTGGGTTGTACAGGTGGGCGCGGTGCCACTCGTCCGAGTAGCGACTGCCGACGCGGGCCAGGTCCGGCCCGGTACGCTTGGAGCCCCACAGGAAGGGGTGATCCCAGACGCTTTCACCGGCGACGGAGTAGTGCCCGTAGCGCTCGGTTTCGGCGCGGAACGGGCGGATCATCTGCGAGTGGCAGCCGACGCAACCTTCGCGGATATAGATGTCGCGCCCTTCCAGTTGCAGCGCCGTGTAGGGCTTGAGGCCCTCGACCGGCTCGTTGGTGACGTCCTGGAAGAACAGTGGGACGATCTGCGTCAGACCGCCGATGCTGACTGCCAACATCATCACCAGGGCCATCAGGCCGATGTTCTTTTCGAGAATCTCGTGTTTCATCAGTGGGCTCCTTCTACCGAGAACTGCGCAGCGGCTTCCATCTCGCTCGACTCAGCACTGCGCACGGTTAGCCAGACGTTCCAGGCCATCAGCAGCATGCCGCTGAAGAAGATCGCGCCGCCGATCACCCGTACCACGAAGCCGGGATGGCTGGCTTCCAGCGCCTCAACGAAGGAGTAGGTGAGGGTGCCGTCTTCGTTGACCGCACGCCACATCAGGCCCTGGGTGATGCCGTTGACCCACATCGAGGCGATATAGAGCACGGTGCCGATGGTGGCCAGCCAGAAGTGGCCGTTGATCAGGCCGACACTGTGCATCTGCTCACGACCAAAGACTTTCGGCAGCAGGTGATACAGCGAGCCGATTGACACCATGGCGACCCAGCCGAGGGCGCCAGCGTGGACGTGGCCGATAGTCCAGTCGGTGTAGTGGGACAGGGCGTTGACGGTCTTAATAGCCATCATCGGGCCCTCGAAGGTGCTCATGCCGTAGAAGGCCAGGGACACCACGAGAAAGCGCAGAATCGGGTCGGTACGCAGTTTGTGCCAGGCGCCGGAGAGGGTCATCATGCCGTTGATCATGCCGCCCCAGCTCGGTGCCAGCAGAATCAGCGACATCACCATGCCAAGCGACTGAGCCCAGTCCGGCAGTGCGGTGTAGTGCAGGTGGTGTGGGCCGGCCCAGATGTACACCGCGATCAGCGCCCAGAAGTGGACGATGGACAGGCGGTAGGAGTAGACCGGGCGACCGGCCTGCTTGGGCACGAAGTAGTACATCATCCCCAGAAAGCCTGCGGTCAGGAAGAAACCCACGGCGTTATGGCCGTACCACCACTGGATCATGGCATCGGTCGCGCCCGCATACAGCGAGTAGGACTTGGTCAGCGTGACCGGGATCTCCAGGTTGTTGACCACATGCAGGATGGCCACGGTGAGGATGAACCCGCCGAAGAACCAGTTACCTACATAAATGTGGCTGACCTTGCGCTGCATCACCGTACCGAAGAAGACGATGGCGTAGGACACCCACACGACGGTGATAAGAATGTCGATCGGCCATTCCAGCTCGGCGTACTCCTTGGAGCTGGTCCAGCCCAATGGCAGGCTGACTGCTGCCAGCACGATTACCAGTTGCCAGCCCCAGAAGGTGAAGGCTGCAAGCTTGGGAGCAAACAGCGCGGTCTGGCTGGTGCGTTGCACCGCGTAGTAGCTGGTGGCGAACAGTGCGCAGCCACCAAAGGCAAAAATCACCGCATTGGTATGCAGTGGGCGTAGGCGACCGAAGCTGGTCCACGGTAGGTTGAAGTTCAGTTCGGGCCAGGCTAGCTGGGCAGCGATGAAGACGCCGAGCCCCATGCCGACGATGCCCCAAACCACCGTCATAATGGCGAACTGGCGAACCACCCTGTAGTTGTAGGCGGAACGGGTTGTTGTATTCATGTCTGGGCTTCCATCCACGGTTATGGCAGAGCGGCCGATATCCGTGGCACCCCCTAGGCATGAGCAAGCCATGAACACTACGAATATCGACGCGAGGCAAGCATGAGCAAAGGGCCATTGGAGTTTATTGACACGGATCAATGTGAGCAGGCGCTGCCCTGTCTGTGGGACGAACCGTCGCAGGCGGTAACGACCACCTTGATCCTGGCGCACGGTGCAGGTGCGCCGATGGATAGCCCGTTCATGCAGCACATCGCGCAGAGCCTCGCCGAGCGTGGGGTGCGGGTGGTGCGCTTCGAATTCGCCTACATGGCGCAGCGCCGCGTTGACGGCCGCAGAAGGCCGCCCAACCCCCAGGCGCACTTGCTGCAGCAATGGCGTCAGGTCCATGCCCAGGTCAGTCGACAGGTCGGCGGGCCTGTGGCCATTGGTGGCAAATCCATGGGGGGACGTATGGCCAGCCTGCTGGCGGATGAGCTGGGGGCGCTGGCGCTGGTCTGTCTCGGTTATCCCTTCTATGCCGCAGGCAAGCCGGAAAAACCACGCGTGGCCCATCTTGCCGAGCTGGGCACGCCAACCTTGATCGTTCAGGGGGAACGCGATGCCTTGGGCAATCGTGAAACGGTTGCGGGTTACGAGCTGTCCAGCGCCGTCGAACTACACTGGCTGCAGGCGGCCGATCATGACCTCAAGCCACTAAAGGCTTCGGGCTTCAGCCATACTCAGCATCTTGAGGCCGCGGTCCAGAGAATCGTCGAGTACTTGGCGACTTAGTCATCATGTCGGCTGCCGAATACCGGTATGCGAAAGCGGTTGCGCTTGACCAATTGGTCACGCAATGTGACGACTATGTGTCGCCAGTTTCACGAAAAGCGCAGTAAGGAATGCGCGTCTGTGATCGGGTGCGCAAGCCTCAGTGATGTGACATGCCACGCAATGGGGCGGGGCATCAAAAGCGGGTCACGTCATCGCACCTTATTGGTGCGAAGCTATTAGTTTTTTTTGTTAAGTGCTTGATTTTAATGGATTAGTAAGACTGGCTCGCGGCTTGCAATAGACCCTGCAAGTCCGGGTGACAAGGAGTACGGCATGCCCCGCACCTTTTATGATGAGATGTACGACGCGAGCGGCGCTGTCCGCCCGCACTATCGCGAATTTGCCCGATGGTTGGCAGAAACGCCGGATGATCTGCTGGCCCAGCGCCGACGAGAAGCCGATTTGCTGTTCCACCGCGCGGGTATCACGTTCACCCTTTATGGGGATGATCAGGGCACCGAGCGGTTGATTCCCTTCGATATTGTCCCGCGCGCCATTCCTGCTAGCGAATGGCGAGTCGTCGAACGTGGCTGCATTCAGCGCGTTCAGGCGCTCAATATGTTCCTCGCCGACCTCTATCACGACCAGCGCATTATCAAGGCCGGTATTGTGCCTGCCGAGCAGGTGCTAGCCAACGAGGGTTACCAGATGGCGATGCAGGGCCTCGACCTGCATCGCGACATCTACGCGCACATTGCCGGGGTCGACCTGGTGCGTGACGGTGATGGCAGCTACTACGTGCTGGAAGACAATCTGCGCACGCCCAGCGGTGTCAGCTACATGCTCGAAGACCGCAAGATGATGATGCGCCTGTTCCCTGAACTGTTCTCCGCACAGCGCGTAGCGCCGATCGATCACTACCCGAATCTGCTGCTCGATGCGTTGAAGAGTTCCAGCCCGTTGGACAACCCAACCGTCGTTGTGCTGACGCCGGGGCGCTTCAATAGTGCCTACTTCGAGCACGCTTTCCTTGCGCGCGAGATGGGCGTAGAGCTGGTAGAGGGCGCCGACCTATTGGTGCGTGATGACAAGGTCTACATGCGTACCACGGCTGGCGCGCGCCAGGTGGACGTGATTTACCGTCGCCTCGATGATGCCTTCCTCGACCCGTTGGCTTTCAACCCAGATTCGATGCTCGGTGTCCCTGGCCTGCTGTCGGCCTACCGTTCGCGCAACGTGGTGTTGGCCAACGCCATCGGCACCGGCGTAGCGGATGACAAATCGGTCTACCCCTACGTTGGCGACATGATTCGCTTTTATCTGGACGAAGAACCGATCCTCAAGAACGTACCTACCTGGCAGTGCCGCAAACCGGAAGAGCTGTCCCACGTGCTGGCTAACTTGTCCGAGCTGGTGGTCAAGGAAACTCAGGGCTCCGGTGGCTACGGCATGCTGGTCGGCCCGGCGGCAAGCAAGGCTGAGATCGAGAACTTCCGCGCTCGCCTGATCGCCAAGCCGGAGGCCTACATCGCCCAGCCAACGCTGAGCCTGTCGACCTGCCCGACCTTTGTTGAGCGCGGCATCGCCCCGCGTCATATCGACCTGCGCCCGTTCGTTCTGACCGGTCGCGAAACCCGCCTGGTGCCTGGGGGCTTGACGCGTGTGGCATTGCGTGAAGGTTCGCTGGTGGTCAACTCGTCGCAAGGCGGCGGTACCAAGGACACCTGGGTGGTGGAGGACTAATCATGCTCAGTCGTACTGCCTCCGATCTGTACTGGATGTCGCGCTACCTGGAGCGCGCCGAGAACCTGGCGCGCATGCTCGACGTCAGCTATTCGTTGTCGCTGATGCCGCAGGATGGCCGTGGTGATGGCCTGGATGAGTTGGCCATGCCGCTGCTGATCACCGGCACCCTGGATGACTACCTGGAACGCCACGGCCCGCTGCATGCCGAGCGCATGTTGCACTTCTTCGCCCTCGATGCGAGCAATCCCGGCAGCATCTACTGCTGCCTGCAGGCTGCACGTAGCAATGCCCATGCAGTGCGCGGGCGGATCACCGCCGACATGTGGGAAAACATCAACTCCAGTTGGCTGGAAATGCGCGGCATCGCCGAGCAGGGGCTGGGGCGCTACGGCATCAGCCGTTTCTGCGAGTGGGTCAAGGAGCGTTCGCACCTGTTCCGTGGTGCGACCTTCGGCACCATTATGCGCGGCGAAGCTTACCGTTTTATCCGTCTGGGCACTTTCATCGAGCGCGCCGACAACACCTTGCGCCTGCTCGATGCGCGCTACGAAATGCTCGGCGAGGAGATCGACGAACTGGAGGAGCGCACCGCGCGCAGTTATTACCAGTGGAGTGCGCTGCTACGTGCACTGTCCTCGTTCGAAGCCTTCGCCGAGATCTATCGTGGCTCGCCACGTACGCGCAAAGTTGCCGAGTTGCTGTTGCTGCGCCCTGACGTGCCGCGCTCACTGCGTGCCTGCATGGAAGAACTCAACCTGATGCTCGCCGGTCTACCGGGAGAGAACGGTCGCCCTGCACAGCGCCTGGCCGCCGAGCTGGACGCACGACTGCGTTACACCAGCATCGGCGAAGTGCTCGACGAAGGCCTGCACGCCTGGCTTACCGACTTCATCCTGCTGGTGCGCCAGCTTGGTAACACCATCCATACGTCCTATCTGGAGGTCGCATGAGACTCTCGATCAGCCATGACACCACCTACCGTTACGATGATCAGGTACGCGCGAGCATCCAGTATCTGCGCCTGACCCCGCATGACAGCGAGCGCCAACAGGTGCTCAGTTGGGAGCTGGATTTGCCACGTCCGGTGCATGCTCAGCTCGATCCCTACGGCAATATCCTGCACGTGCTGACTTTGGACGAGCCCCATGAGTCCATCGTTATCGGCGCACGCGGCCAGGTGGAAATCGACGAAACCTGCGAGGCCGAGCATGAGCAGCAGTCGGCATTGCCGTTCCTGCGCTTCACCCGTCTGACCCAGGCCGATGATGCGATTCGGGAGTTCGCCGCACAGCATGCCAAGGCGCAATGCGACCGCAACGGCCTGATCGACCTGATGCATGCGCTCAATGCCCACATTGCCTACCAACCCGGTATCACCGAGGTGGACACTAGTGCGGCCGAGGCTTTTGCGGGGCGGCGTGGCGTTTGTCAGGATCACACACATGCCTTCCTTGCCTGCGCGCGCAGTCTGGGCGTGCCAGCGCGCTACGTGTCGGGCTACCTCTACACCGACGACGCCGAGCACTTGGCCAGCCATGCCTGGGCGGAAGCCTGGGTGGGCGATGCCTGGTACAGCTTCGATGTAACCAACTGCCTGGCGCGCCCGGAGCGCCACCTCAAACTGGCGGTTGGCCTGGATTACCTCGATGCTTGCCCGGTGCGCGGTATGCGCCGTGGTGGTGGTGGCGAACAGATGCACGCCCAGGTGCAGGTCGCGCCGTTGTTGCAGGTGCGCCAGCAGTAAAGCGCTTTAGCGGCGTGGCGCGCGTAATAGCGGCCACGCTGCGAATGTCAGCAGTGCCGCCGCACACCACACCCACGACCAATCACCATGTTCCAGGCCCACAGCCACCAGTGTTGGGGTCAGGAACATGCCGAGGAAGACCACGCTATTGGCCATGGCCAGCGTCGTACCCGCACGGCTCACTCCCGCCTGGCTGGCCAACTCGGTGTAAGCCACGCCGTGCCAGGCTGATATCACGATGCCGCAGCCGATCAGCAACGCCAGCACTGGCGCGGTGGGTAATAGCTGTTGCGCCTGCAGGGCTGTTGCCCCTGCCAGCAGTAGATAGGCCACTGCCGCGGCCTGTACGCAGCGCCATAGATACAAGTGACGATTGCCGTGTCGGTCGCTCCAGTGGCCACTCAGTACCCGTGCGGCGGCAGCGCCTAGCTGTAAGGTCGCCAGGCTGGCGCTGACCATGAGCAGATTGCCGTCAAGTTGCTCATGAATGAACACGGCGCCAAAGCTGAGAATCACGAACTGAGGCATGCACAACACGCCGATACCGAGTGCCAGCCGCCATAGCTGAGCCTCGCGCCACGCCGGGCGCAACACATGATTCATCGACTCTGTTGTCAACTGGTTTGGCGCTTCATGCAGCCAGTTCCAGGTCAGGTAGCAAGCCAGCGCGCAGAGTCCGGCCAGAGCAGCGAACACCATGGCGAAACCCTGCTGACAAGCCAGCGGCGGCAGTGTGCATGCACCCAGCAAGCCGCCCAGGGGCACGGCAGTCTGGCGAATGCTCATGGCCAGCCCGCGCTCGCCAGGGCCGAACCAGGCCATCACTGCCCGCCCGCTGGCGGCATTCACGCTGCCGCCTGCCAGCCCGGCCAACAGTAAGCCAACGCATAATCGAGTCAGCGCGCCGTCGCCTGGTTGCCCGCCGATGGCCAGTCCAAATAGTGCCAGACAGGTTGCCAGTAAGCCGCAGAGCAGCACAGGACGGTCACCCCAGCGGTCGGTCAGCAGCCCCCAGGGTAGCTCGCTCAAGGCCAGCCCCAGGCCCATGCTGCCGAAGATCCAGGCCAGCTCAGCGTGGCCGAAGCCATAGTCGGCACTCAGGCTCAGCGCTGTGGTTGGCAGCCCGGTGGTGGCGGCGATCAGCGCGGCGTTGGCAACGAAGCCAGCGATCAGCACTTTCCAGCGCTGAGCAAGTGGCGGAGCTTTGGGCGGGCATGAAGTGGCAGTGGGTGGGGGCATGGTCATGTTTGGTTCTCACGGCACATGCGCAGGCCGAGTGCCTCGCGCTTGAGGTTAGGCAGTGTGCGAGAGAGAGTTGGTGCTGAAAATCAGATAATATTTAACCGTTGATTCCAAAAAACAGGATTGTCATGCGCCTGGCCAACTTCGATATGGATGCTCTGCGTACCTTCGTTACAGGCATCGAACTGGGCAGCTTCGCTCGTGCCGCGCAGCGCCTGGGGCGTTCAACTTCGGCGACCAGTGCGCAACTGCGCAAGCTCGAGAGTCAGGCTGACGCGATCTTGCTGCAGCGCTCGGGACGTGGTCTGGCTCTGACCGAGAGTGGTGAGCTGATGCTGGCCTATGCACGGCGCCTGCTCGCGCTCAATGATGAGGCCTACGCGGCGCTTAGTGAGGGGCGCTTGAGCGGTGAGGTGCGCCTGGGCCTGCAGGAAGATTTTGGCGAAATTCTGCTACCGGAGGTGCTTGGCCGTTTTGCCCGCTTGCATCCACGTGTGCGAATTGAGGCACGGGTAGCACGCAACAGCGAACTGCTCGAAGCGCTGGCCGCAGGACAGCTTGATCTGGCGCTGGTCTGGGGCAGTGAATCGGGGATGCCGGGGCGTGAGCGGCTGGCGAGTGTGCCGATGTGCTGGATCGGTGATCCCGAGGTTTTAGCCCGTTGGCGTGAGCAGCCAGATGAACCGCTGCCGCTGCTTTGCTTCGACGCGCCCTGCCTGTTTCGCTCCGAGCCTTGTGCCGCGCTGGATCGCGCAGGCTTGCCCTGGCGTGTGGTGTTCTCCAGTGCCAACCTTGCGGGCTTGTGGGCTGCTGCCCGCGCGCGTCTGGGGCTTACGGTACGCACGGCGCTGAGCCTGCCTGATGGGGTCGAGGTGCTCACCGCCGGGAGCAGTGGATTGCCGACATTGCCGACGCTGGAGCTGGCCCTGCATCGTGCTCAAGAGGCGCCCAGCGAGCCCGTCAAGCTGTTGCAGGAGCTGATCCGTGAGGCGCTTGCAGAGAATCTGCAGCGCTAGGAGCCGTGTGGCTGTTTGCGTGCTGCCATGTGCTGCAGGTAAGCGATCAACTGCTCCACTGGCGCCAGACCTTCTCACTGAAGCCCGGCATGCGCGCTTGTGGCCAGCGACGCAGGCTCTGCGGGGCGCGGATGTATTGGCGCAGGAAGTCGCCGCCGAAGTACTCGGTCGGGCTGTGGGGAATATTCAGATCCGGGCCTAACTCGGCATCACCTGCGCCATTGAGGCGGTGACAAACCATGCAGTTCTTTCGATAGACGCTCAAGCCTGCATTCACTTTATCGCTGGCATCTGGAGCGGGGATTAGGGCGGGGCGCGCCGGCGTGGCAGCGTCAACTGACCAGTCGCGTCATATTGGGCAGGATCAGCACGACTGCGGTAGCGAAGAGGATGATGCCGGCCTGGCGGATTTTCGGCTGTTTCAACATGGCTGCTTTCCTTTGTTGTTATTGGCTGGCAGTAGGTCTGGTTGCGCGGCTGCAAGGCGACCGTGCATTGCGGGTAAGTGGCTGATGTCGCGTTGGCCTAGCCCGGCAGTGATCTGAGCGCTTGAATGACTGAGCGCACAATTAACTCTAGGGCGGGCTTTACTTGTCTTTTAGACGACTTGGTTGCAAGCCTGCCCTGGTTTGAATCGTTGCGTTATGCCGAGCGTTAGTCGATCACGGTGAGGCTCATGCCAGACGCGTTTGCGGAGCAGCCAGAGCGAGGAGCGCTTATGACCGTTCGTCCGGGCTCGGGCTCAATGGTGCCGCTCAATCATTAGGCGTTCATTAAGCCTGGTGTATGCATAGCGCTTCATGGATGGCGAGCATCTCACTCTGGCGGGTTGGCATGCGTAGAGTGATTAGGCTGCCATCTTCAAGTTGCAAGGCGGCTTCTGTTTCGAACTGTAGGCCACCGTCGACAATCCGGGCATAGGTGATGCCGTAGGCGTCCTGGCTGAGCTGGCTGTGCATCGTGTGAATCCCCTTGGGAATGCGGCTGTGCTGAGCGCGGCGAAGTGCTGAGACAGCGGTGCTGAGAATGAGGGAGCATCTTCACCGAGTAGGCATCTGCGCAGAAGTAAAGGAGGTTCATGGTGACTATCGAGGCGCCTAATGATTACAGTTACGCTTGTCAATTTTTATTGACAAGCGTTCAAGTGGTTACTTGGCGCTCTTGGCCTGCGTAAAGGCCGTTAAATCAGGCTTGGCTATTTCAATGCCTGAACGGCTGTGTTAAGAAAAACGCACGATTCACACCACGTCCCGTGCTCAATTCAGGAATTCCCATGTCACTGCGTATCTGCATCCTGGAAACCGACATCCTGCGTCCCGAACTGGTCGATCAGTACCAAGGTTATGGTCATATGTTCGAGCAATTGTTCGCCAAGCAGCCGTTGGCGGCAGAGTTCAGTGTCTATAACGTCGTAGAGGGTAACTACCCGCCTGATAGTGAGCACTACGATGCTTATTTGGTGACAGGCAGCAAGGCTGACTCCTTCGGCAGCGACCCGTGGATTCAAACGCTCAAGGCCTACCTGCTTGATCGCTACCAGCGCGGCCACAAGCTGCTTGGTATCTGCTTCGGCCATCAGCTTCTGGCGCTCCTGCTGGGGGGCAAGACCGAGCGTGCTGAGCAAGGATGGGGGGTAGGCGTGCACAACTACCGCATCGCCAGCCAGCCGCAGTGGATGGAGCCGCCGCTCGACAAGTTGCAACTGCTGATCAGCCACCAAGATCAGGTCACCCAACTGCCGGAAAATGCCACGTTGCTGGCCACCAGTGATTTCTGCCCGAACGCGGCCTATCACATTGAAGATCAGGTGCTCTGCTTCCAGGGGCATCCCGAGTTTGTCCACGACTATTCACGCGCCTTGCTCGATCTGCGCCATCAGCACTTGGGCGACAAGATCTATCAGAGCGGAATCGACAGCCTGCACCAGGAGCAACAGGGGAGTACGGTGGCGCAGTGGATGATGCGCTTCGTCGCTCAGGGGCGCGATGCTAAGGCCTGAGCCGGACTCGTGATAGCAAAAGCCCGGAAGCAAGCTCCGGGCTTTTTCATTTGCGCCGTGCAAGGCGTGGCGCCTGCGTGTCTCACGGGCCATGCGGTGGCGGGCCGAGCGATCCCCGTTCATGCTGCCTGGCCAGATCCGTACGCTGCTGCAGTTGCTGGCTGCATTCGAGGTGCCGCGCCATGACACCAGCCGATCCCTTGCCAATCCCAAGCAACCCCAGTGCAGTTGTGAGCAGGGCCATCGCAATCAGTGGCAACAGGCTGTTGCGCCGACTCATCATGATTGGCTCCTTAGCGCAACGTCAGGTTGCCGAGCAGGCGCGGTAGCAGCCCGGCGAACGCTTGCAACGGCGAGTCGCTGACCTGGGCGATGGGCGTTGTGCTCATGCCGTAGCTCAGGGCCAGGGCAACCATAATGACGATCAGATAAAGGCCGACGGCAGCCAGTGCTCCGTTGCGTGCGGCGTAGGCGAGGCTGGGCATGAGGCGTGCTCCACAGGAACCGGAAGGGAAGTGGGCACAGCTTTACTTATGCTGGTTCGATTGAATAATGGATGCTGCACAGACTAACTATCGATTGATTTGATGTTTCGCGCTGCGCCGAATCCCCGAGCGGGCAGTAAAGGAATCGGGGGAGGGCGGTTGAGGTGCGTTAGAGCGAAATGCCGTGACTACCACGGCATCTCTTGCCTTCAGGCAGGGGGTCAGCCCAGGTGTTGCTTATCCAGAGCAATGGCGGCGTCCAGTGTCTCCAGCAGAGCCTTGCGCGCCTTCAGTTTGGTATTGCGGTGAGCGGTCATATTGACCTTCTTGAACTGCTGCGCGACGGCCAGCGTGCTTGCCTGCAGAGCGTCGGCCGCCACCACCTTATCGAGGAAGCCCGCATCCAATGCGCCTTGCGGGTCGAACATCTCACCATTGATCACCGAGCGGTGGAAGGCTGATTTGCTCAGCCGCTCGCGCGCCAGCTCGATGCCCACATGGTGCATGGTCATACCAATCTGTACCTCGTTCAGGCCGATGCTGAATGGCCCTTGCACGCCAATCCGGTAGTCGGCTGAGAGCAGAATGAACGCACCCTTGGCCACGGCATGGCCCGAGCAAGCGACGATGATCGGATAAGGGTGGGCGAGCATGCGGCGCGCCAGCGTAGAGCCCGCTGCGACCAGATCGATAGCGTTCTGCGGGCCCGAGGTCATCACCTTCAAGTCATAACCGCCGGAGAGAATGCCCGGCTGCCCGGTAACCACAACGATGGCGCGATCCTGCTCGGCACGATCCAGCGCCGCGTTGAAGGCTGCTATCACGTCCGGGGAAATGGCATTGACCTTGCCGTTGCTCAGCGTGAGGGTGGCAATGCCGTCTTCGAGTTGATAGCTGATCAGGTCGCTCATGGCTGTTTTCCTTATAGGGCCTGCAGGCTGGGTGAGGCAGAAGGTACTCAGCCGAGACCGCCGGGTAAAGCGCCGTGACTGACCGGTGAGTCAGCGAATTTGCCTATTGCCGCCATGGCAAATGGCAATTGGCTCGAACGGTGCTACGGCGCATAGGGTGTTCGTCATGACTCGGAGCTCCCAAATGAATGCCCTATCCAGCCTGGCAATCCTCATCGTGCTATCTGCCTCGGTGGCGCTCAGCCTGGAACCACGCCTACACACGCCGGGAGGTGCGCTGTTGCTATTCGCGGGCAGCCTGTTCATCTCACTCGGATTCCTGCTATTTGGCCGCCTACGTTTCGATGAACTGTTCGCCAGCCCTGCCCCTGAAGCCCCCGCGAAACGATAAGCGTATGAATCCTTTAAAAAATATTTGCTTTCGCAGAAAGCTTCGACTAAATTAGCGCGCCTCGACGGGGTACACGCAAAACGTCGAGATCCGGTGAAGTGTCCGAGTGGTTGAAGGAGCACGCCTGGAAAGTGTGTATACGGGAAACCGTATCAAGAGTTCGAATCTCTTCTTCACCGCCACTTTCGCAATACCTAAAGCCCTGAAAGCTAACAAGTTTTCGGGGCTTTTTGCTTTTCAGCTTTCGGCAGGTGTCGAAAGCCCGGTTTACTCGTAATGCGACCAGAGACGGAGCACTTTGACGGTCTGTTCATCCAGCAGCACCTGATAGACCAGGCGATGCTGAATGTTGATACGTCTGGAGTACGCGTCGGCTAGATCCCCGACAAGCTTTTCGTAGGGCGGAGGGTTCTGGAACGGGTTTTCTCGCACGACTTCTAGCAATGCCTTTGCCTTGTCTTTCAAGTCTGCCGAAGCGAGCTTTTGTGCGTCTTTCTGTGCCTGTTTCGTGTAAACGAGCTGCCAAGTCACCAGTCCAGTTCCTTGGCGCATTCGTCTACAGGTTCAGCCATGCCTTCCTTGATGGATTCGCGCATGCCAGGAATTGAGAGCAGGTACAGGGTTTCCTGAATGGCTTCCCAATCCATAGAGCGGGGCGCTCTTGATCATGCGGCACTTACTATCTACGGGGAGAACGCCTTTTATTGCCCTGGTACGCGCGGTGCCTTGGGGCAAACCGTTGCGGTCGGCTCAGGACTCGACGGTTTCCACGTCCTGTTGCGGACCTATCAGCTTCGAAGGTTCCAGCTCTTCCAGTTCCATGCTCGTTCCGTCACTATTCGTGTCAGTATTAGCAAAATGAACAAGTCCAATAAGACTTGATCCAATTTGGCTCAATCAGGATCAGTCGTATTGGGATTGAGTCAAAATGGATAGGGTTAATTTAGATTTTTTGGAATGATAAAAGAGCGCGTTATAACCATTCTGAAATGGGCAGATGTGCGTCTTCCGAAGCTGGAGGAGGAGACCGGTATCAGTAGGTACACATGGGCTAATCTGAAGAATCCAGCCAAAAGCCGAGAGATCAAAGAGGAGGAGATCGAAGCGATAGCTAAGGTTTTCCCTCAGTATCGTTGGTGGATGTTGACCGGCGAAATTATGCCTGACAAAGGCCAAGTAAGCCCTCAATACGAAGAGACGAACAATCAAAAGTCAGGATAAAGATTACATACTTAGCCGCTGGAAAGCGGCAAGCTCGGCTAACTTAATTTAAGTAGACATAGGTTTAGGAGAAGGTAATGAGCGAGAAAAGGATTGTCAAAATAACAGAGACTAAGTTTCCCTTTGGCTTGCGTGTGGCGAAATCTGCAGATGTAGTGATTCTGGACTTCATGAATGAAAGAGATGACGATGTGATGGAGGTTTTTTCCTCAATCGCCGTTAGTAAAAGTGTCGCTAAAGATATAATAAAAAACTTGGAGGCTGCATTTCCTGATATCTCTCAAGCAAAAAGCACAAAGAAATGATTGATTATTTTAAGCCCTCAATTTCGCCGCTAAATTCTTTGGGCGAAACAATTGTTTCCAAAGATCAGAGTCCGGCGAGAAGTACTCTTGTGTACGACGCTATGGTCAGGCTGAAAGCCAAGCCTAAAGCAATAAAAGCAAAGGTTACATATTACGAAGCTGAAAAAATTCCTGCGCCTTGCGACGAGGATGAAGAAAGATGGAAAGAGTGGAATCGGATATTGCTTGGTTTGATTTCTCGGTTAGAAGAAAACCTTGGGCGTAGCAAGCAGTCATTCGCGGACATTAGCAAGGTTGCAAATGAGGTTCCGGATTTTTACAAAATAAAGATGCGCTTGAAGAATATTCAAAATGAAGTGTCTCTTCCGGACGATGCTGCTGAGGCTTCTCCGAGCTTAAAATCTTTCTTTTGTATGATTCGCTTTATGCCAATACTAGAGGAAAACTCTAAAGATTTAGGGTTCTACCTTAGTGGTGAAAATAGGTTTGGAGTAACAATACATAAAAAGAAAAAAACTCTTGATGTTTTGTTTAAAGAAGATGGGGAGATGTATTTTTCTTACGCAGACTCAGAGGAGGGCGTCAGCAGAATATCTGGAACATCCTTTTTGACAAATTATTTGTCTAATTCAAAAAAGATCAGAAAAATATTCAATATAATGGATTACTAAGCAGGTGAAAGGATGTTTGCGTTAAGCAAAGAGTCTGCTGATGCCCAGTTTATAGAGGGGGCTGCAAATTATTATCTTGTGATATGGAGATGGCTTTCTCCAAATAATCATTACAAGGACAGCGCAGGTAATTGCCGAGCTAAAAGTGAAGCGTTCGATATTCGGCGCAACGAAGACGGCACAGTGAAAGAGCCGAGTGCATCTTTCTTTGAGTTGAATGATGCGGTGGTGGTAGATATCACTACTTCGTCCGTACAGTTTTTTGGTTTTTTGCCATTTAAAAAGGATACTTTAATTGGATCTGCTGCGGCTGCGCTAAAGATGAGGGATGTTCTTGAACTGCAGAAAGACCCTCGATTTAAGCTTGACAGCTCTAGCGCTCAAGCGTTTGAAATCGAGAAAAGTCTTAAGCAGAAAAAGAAAGGCTTGACGCATTGGGATTTTAAGTATGCGGGCGACGACTTGTTGTTTCGTGATTTAAAGGTTGCTCTTGCTAATATTAGTGAGTGCGCTGAACATGTTGAATTTCCTCTTGTTGGGTCTGAGCAATAAAGCTTTTTTGTAACGCAAAAAGGGATGCAATGAAGGTGGGCTAGAAAAGCATGGAGGCAATATGAAACCTGACAGGGAGGACGCACCAGACTACCTACGCAACAAGAAAAAGCCCGGCCCATGGCGAATGGTGGTAATCCTGGGCGTGGGTTCCGCGATTACCTGGGGCGTGATCGCGCTGTTTGCCAAGCCAATCGTGATCAATGTGGATCAGCTCAAGCAGGCGATCCACGTAGGCGGCAAACCCCTGTTCAGCCAACAACCGGCGCCACAGCCCTACAGTGAGCCGGAAGAGCCTATAAGGCTGCCATCCATTCCCATTGATCGCCACGCACTAGACGTTCGACCTCAACAAGAGGCTCAGGCGGATATCGAGTGGACTGGGCAGGGTGGTTCGGTAGCGGGTGAGTTACGACAGACTAGTTTCAACGATCAGAACTACACCCCTAGGCTAGATGTAAATACCATGGCTGCGCCGCCTGCTATTTACTACGCCGCTAGCAAAAAAGCCGGAGCTGAAAAAGAAGTCAGGAAAAATAATTATTCTTACTGGAATTGGATTGGGGCAGACCGGAAAAAGGCCCGCATAAGAATTGAGTGGGAAACAATTAATGGGTGGATAGAGTACGACACTGTATGCCATAACCATCGCAAAGGCTCAATTATATATCGGGACTGTCGTAAAGCGGCCAAGGAGTACTTTGTTCATCGCTGCCGCACTGAGTCTCGGAAAGCATACTGTAGGGCTGAAAATGGATTTAATCCGCTTTAGGCAGAAGTCTGTTTCTGGTATTGACCATCGGCTAGCAGTGCCGAAATAGGTTGCGGTGCTGCATGAAAACGCGCTATTGCTCTGCGGTGGGCAGTTTTAATCCAATGGGGTGATCAGTAAAGCCCCTAGCTAGAGAAGGGGCTTTGTGGTGGATGGTTAGGCTTTCGGCTTGTTTATTTTAGAGCAGGTGTAGAGCCCCGTGCCAGACTCACTATCTATTACAAGTTCAGTGGCTGTCAGTTTAAGAATCTCAGACGATTCACTGACATTTGTTGGGAACATTTCCTGTAAATTGAAAATTTCGTCAACTTTAGGGTGAGATATATTGACGATCTTTATATCTGTCATGGTCTGAATTAAGTACTTGCCTTGAATTTTCCAAGTGGCAGTACCTGCTAAAGAGTATTCGACTTCTGGCGTATCGCTTGTGTAGCGAATTTTCATGATGCCGAATGAATTGGACGCGCCGTTACGAATATAGGTGTCAGTCGAGCTGATGCTTGCTGCAAAGTCGTCGTCTTTAAAACTGTAGTTACAGTCCCACGGCCCCAGAATATTTTGATTATAAACATAATGCTGGGATGGCTCGCTAGAGCAGCCTGCGGCTACTGCAAAGAGAGACAGTGCGGAAACAATTCCCTTGATTTTCAATTAAATCTCCAGTTTTTCTATTGATGCAAGTTAGGCGTTATTTAGCTAAGTCTCGTGAGAGATGCACGCAATGATGTCAAGATGACGTTAGAAAATCTAGGCTTTGATGGCACTTGGAGGAAACGCGAGGAGTGCTTCACCGTTCGGAAATAGTCTTAGACTGCAGTTGGTACGTTTCAATGCGACTGCGGAGGTGAGCAAAGTATTGGCGATCAGCAGGTTTTGCAGGTTTGGACGCGGCACCGGCAAGCAGTTCGTTGCGCAATCGTGTACGGCTGTCGTCTGGCATGGACGCTTCCTTGAAAAAATTAACCTAAAAGGTTGTTTTATGCGGCATGGAAAAGCGCAAACCCCATTTCAAGCTTGAGCGGGTGAAGCAGGCCGTAGCCGACCCGCGTTATCGCTTCACCCGCGTAGCCTTGGAAGGAGGCGCTGAGCTGGGTATGGAGATGGCTGACATGCTGGCCGTCATCAGTGCCCTGAGCAGTCGCGACTTTTCAAGAGCATGACAACCTATGCGGATCATACTACCTGGCAGGACGTTTACCGACCCGATACCGAATTCGGGCAGGTCTACCTGAAGTTCACGCTGGTGGCCGATCTGCTGATCGTTTCCTTTAAGGAGAAGTGACCATGAAATGTCCAGTATGCGGCGGGGCGGAACTGGTTCACGACAGCCGCGATATGCCCTTCACCTACAGGGGCAGGCCACCCAAATTACTGCAGTAACGGCTGACTGGTGCGATGCCTGTGGTGAGTCCCTGACTGGGCCGGCTGAGAGTGAGCGCGTTATGCGTGCCATGAGCGAGTTTCGCCAGCAGGTGAACGCGCAGGACGGCAATCAGGAGCTGATTCGCAGCGTGCGTAAGCAGTTGCGGTTGAGTCAGCGTGAAGCGGCGGAGCTGTTCGGTGGTGGGCTGAATGCGTTTTCTCGCTACGAGCGAGGTACAGAAGCACCGCAACCTCTGGTGCAGTTGTTCAAGATATTGGGTCGGCACCCGGAGTTGATCAACGAGCTGCGTGCAGGTTGAGTGTCGAAATCATAGGGCCGTATAGCGACGGATTGGGCCTATGAAAAGGACGAAAAGCCCGTATTGAGCGGGTTTGGCACGTATTTACACGCTACTGAAACGGTTTCAAGTTTCTTCTTTGTCGCTGCTTTGTCGATGCGTAAAGCCCTGAAAGCTAACAAGTTTTCAGGGCTTTTTGCGTTCTGGCTTTTAGCGGTTGAAGCGTTCAACCAGCGCGTACTGCCCTTGCGCGGTGCCGGTGAGGGCTTGGCTGAGTTTGGCTGTGTTCTGCGCTTCGTCGGCGGTTTGGTCGGCTAGTTGGGCGATGGTGGTGATGTTTTGGTTGATTTCATCCGCCACGGCGCTTTGTTCTTCGGCGGCGGCGGCGATCTGGTTGGTCATGTCGGTGATGTTGGCCACGGCATCGCTGATGCCTGCCAGGGCTTGGTCGGCCTGCAGTACGCGTTCGACACCTTCGTCGGCCTGTTTGCGGCCAATGTCCATGGTCATCACGGCTTCTTCTGCGGTGCGCTGCAGTTTGGCGATCAGGCTGTGGATTTGTTCGGTGGATTCGGCGGTGCGTTGGGCCAGCGAGCGAACTTCGTCGGCTACTACGGCGAAGCCACGGCCCATTTCGCCAGCGCGAGCGGCTTCGATGGCGGCGTTGAGGGCGAGTAGGTTGGTTTGGTCAGCGATGCCTTTGATGACGTCAACCACGCCGCCGATTTCGTTGCTGTCCTGAGCCAGGCGGGTCACGGTTTCGCCGGTGTCGCCTACCGATTGCGACAGGCGTTGGATGGCTTCGCGGGTTTCTGTGGCGATGGAGCGGCCTTCGCCGGTCAGGCGGTTGGCTTCTTGGGTGGCGATGGCGGTGCGGGCGACGTTGCTGGCCACTTCCAGTGTGGTGGCGGCCATTTCATTGACGGCGGTGGCGACCTGTTCGGTTTCGCTGCGTTGGCGTTCGAGGCCGGCGGAGCTGTTGTGCGCCAGTTTGTCGGCTTCGCTGGCTTGGCGGGTAAGTTGTTCGGCGGTGTCTTGCAGGCGGGTCAGGCAGGTTTTCAGGCGGGCGTCCTGGCTGAGCATGGCCATTTCCAGGCGCGCTTCGGAGCCGCGGCTGTCGGTGTACATCTGTGCGATCAGTGGGTCGGAGGTCACCTGGTCGGCGATGCGCAGTAGGCGCTTGATGCCTCGGGTCTGCCAGGCGATACCTGCCAGGCCGAGTGGCACGGACAGGCAGGCCGCAAGGATGAAGCCCCAGTTGCTGCCCATCCAGTGACCGATCAGGAAGCCGATCTGGCTGACCAGGATGAAGGGCATCCAGGCCTGTACCACGGGGAGCCACTGGTTGCTGGCCGGTACTGCGGATTTGCCGTTGTTGATCCGCTTGTACAGGGCCTCGGCGCGGCGCACTTGTTCGGCGGTCGGTTTGACGCGCACGGATTCGTAGCCGACGACTTGGTTGTTTTCGGTGATGGGGGTGACGTAGGCGTTGACCCAGTAGTGGTCGCCGTTCTTGCAGCGGTTCTTGACAATGCCCATCCAGGGGCGGCCCTTTTTCAGGGTCGTCCACATGTGGTCGAACACGGCTGGTGGTACGTCGGGGTGACGGACGAGATTGTGCGGGGCGCGGATCAGTTCCTCGCGGGTGAAGCCACTGATGTCGATGAAGGCATCGTTGCAGTAGGTGATCTGCCCTTTGAGGTCTGTGGTGGAGATCAGACGTTGCTGGGCGGGGAAGGTCTTCTCGCGTTGTGTGACCGGCTGGTTGTTACGCATGGCAAAGTGTCCGTCATTGTTATGCCCCTCTTTAATCGGCCGACGAGCAGCGAAGTTGAGGGCAGGATCCGTATTTGCCGAGTGTAATCGCTTTTTGAATGGCGTCACATTTCTGTCGCGAAATTTGCCATCGGTGCGGCACTGGGCTGTACGCCCCAACCGCTATAGCGGTTGGGGCGCATGCATCAGTTGGCGATCATCTGCCGCAGCACGTAGTGCAGGATGCCGCCGGCCTTGAAGTATTCGACTTCGTTGAGGGTGTCGATGCGGCACAACACTTCGGCTTTCTCCTGCTGGCCATCTTCACGGGTGATGATCAGCGTCAGCGGCATATGTGGGCGCAGTTCCACGCCTTCCAGGCCTTCAATGGCCAGCACTTCCTTGCCGGTGAGTTTCAGGCTCTTGCGGTCGGTACCCGGTTTGAACTGCAGCGGCAGCACGCCCATGCCTACCAGGTTGGAGCGGTGGATGCGCTCGAAGCTTTCGGCGATCACCGCCTTGACCCCTAGCAGGTTGGTGCCTTTGGCTGCCCAGTCGCGGCTGGAGCCGGTGCCGTATTCCTTGCCTGCGATGATCAGCAGCGGCGTGCCTTCGCTCTGGTAGCGCATGGCTGCATCATAGATCGCCAGCTTTTCACCGCTGGGGATGTGCAGGGTGTTGCCGCCTTCCTCGCCGCCGAGCATTTCGTTGCGGATGCGGATGTTGGCGAAGGTGCCGCGCATCATCACTTCATGGTTGCCGCGGCGTGAGCCGTAGGAGTTGAAGTCGGCCTTGTCCACGCCGTGTTCGCTCAGATAACGCCCGGCGGGGCTGTCGGCCTTGATGTTGCCGGCTGGCGAGATGTGGTCGGTGGTCACCGAGTCGCCGAGCAGGGCGAGGATGCGTGCTTCGCGGATATCGGTGATACGTGGCGGCTCGCCGGCGATGTTGTCGAAGAACGGCGGATGCTGGATGTAGGTGGAGTCATTCTGCCAGGCATAGGTATCGGCTTCGGGCACGGCGATGGCCTGCCATTTCTCGTCGCCGGCGAAGACTTCGGCGTATTCCTTGCGGAACATGGCGGTGTCGACCTTGGCGATGGCCTCGGCGATCTCGGCCTGGGTCGGCCAGATGTCTTTCAGGTACACCGGCTGGCCGTCCTTGTCGGTGCCGAGGGCGTCATGTGTTAGGTCGAGGCGCACGCTACCAGCCAGGGCGTATGCCACCACCAGGGGCGGTGAGGCCAGCCAGTTGGTTTTCACCAGCGGATGCACGCGGCCCTCGAAGTTGCGGTTGCCGGAGAGTACCGAGGCGACGGTCAGGTCAGCCTTGGTGATGGCCTTTTCGATGGGCTCGCGCAACGGACCTGAGTTGCCGATGCAGGTGGTGCAGCCGTAGCCGACCAGATCGAAGCCGAGTTTTTCCAGATAGGGCGTCAGGTCGGCGGCGTCGAAGTATTCGGTGACCACCTTGGAGCCAGGGGCGAGTGAGCTTTTCACCCAGGGCTGGCGCTGTAGGCCTTTTTCCACGGCTTTCTTGGCCAGCAAGCCGGCGGCCATCATCACGCTGGGGTTGGAGGTGTTGGTGCAGGAGGTGATGGCGGCGATCACCACGGCGCCGTCTTGCAGGTGATGGGTATGGCCGTCGTCTTCGTAGTCGATACCGCCGCTCTGCTTGTCGCCGCCTACGGCGGTGCCGCCACCGCCTTCGCTGAGCATGCGGCCTTCTTCCTTGGCTGCAGGCTTGAGTTGCAGGCCGACGAAGTCGTCGAAGGCCTGATGAACCTGGCCGAGGGCGACGCGATCTTGCGGGCGCTTGGGCCCGGCCAGGCTGGCTTCGACGCTGCCCATGTCCAGGCTCAGGCTGTCGGTGAACACCGGCTCGTCGCCGGGTTCGCGCCACAGGCCCTGAGCCTTGCTGTAGGCCTCGACCAGTTGCACGGTGGCGTCCGGGCGGCCGGACAGGCGCAGGTAGCCGAGGGTGATGTCGTCGACCGGGAAGAAGCCGCAGGTGGCGCCGTATTCCGGGGCCATGTTGGCGATGGTGGCACGGTCGGCCAGTGGCAGCTCGGCCAGGCCGTCGCCGTAGAACTCGACGAATTTGCCCACCACGCCCTTCTTGCGCAGCATCTGGGTGACGGTGAGTACCAGGTCGGTGGCGGTGATGCCTTCTTTCAGCTTGCCGCTGAGTTTGAAGCCGATCACCTCGGGAATCAGCATCGACACCGGCTGGCCGAGCATGGCCGCTTCCGCCTCGATGCCGCCGACGCCCCAGCCGAGTACGCCGAGGCCGTTGATCATGGTGGTGTGCGAGTCGGTGCCGACCAGGGTATCGGGGTAGGCGAGGGTGGCGCCGTCTTCCTCTTTCGTCCATACGGTGCGCGCCAGGTATTCGAGGTTGACCTGGTGGCAGATGCCGGTGCCCGGTGGCACTACGCTGAAGTTGTCGAAGGCATGCTGGCCCCAGCGCAGGAAGGCGTAGCGCTCGCCGTTGCGCTGCATTTCCAGCTCGACGTTATCGGTGAAGGCGCTGGAGGAGGCGTAGCGGTCGACCATCACCGAGTGGTCGATGACCAGATCCACCGGCGACAGCGGGTTGATGCGCTGCGGGTCGCCGCCGGCCTTGGCCATGGCATCGCGCATGGCGGCCAGGTCGACCACCGCCGGTACGCCGGTGAAGTCCTGCATCAGCACCCGCGCCGGGCGGTACTGGATCTCGCGCTCGGAGGCGCGCTTGTCCAGCCAGTCGACCATGGCTTGTAGGTCGTCGCCGGTAACGGTTTCGCCGTCTTCGTTGCGCAGCAGGTTTTCCAGCAGCACCTTGAGCGATTTGGGCAGGCGGTCGATGTTGCCGAGGCGCTGGGCGGCCTCGGGCAGGCTGAAATAGTGGTAGGTGGCGTCGTCGATCTTCAGTTCGCGGCGGCAGTTCAGGCTATTGTGGGAGGGCATTGCACGTCTCCTTGAGCATGCCGTTGAAAACGACCTCGGCTTTGTTTTGCCTGCCTCGTCTAGGTGTTCAACGGCCTGTTAGGCCCGCACGGTTCGGGCCGTGGTCGGTGGCTGCAGACTTTCAAGCTAGTCCGGCTTGGCGAGTTCTGCGAACCTGATCCTTTAATGTGCGTAGGCGCCGAGTCAGGGCAGCCTGGCTGCGCAAAACACTCGGCACACAGTAGCTGGACAGGTTGGCGGGCTCTAGGTTCCCGCCTCGGGTATCATGGCCGACCCAAGGAGTCCGTTCGATGAATACCCTGTTTTTACATTGCCGCCCCGGTTTCGAGGGTGAGGTGTGCGCCGAGATGGCCGACATCGCCGCGCAGCTTGAGGTGCCTGGCTACCCTAAGAGCAAGCCCGGCAGCGCTTGCGCCGAGTTCGTTTGCAGCGAGGCCGAGGGTGCCGAGCGCCTGATGCGCCAGACCCGCTTCAACCGCTTGATCTTCCCCCGCCAGTGGGCGCGCGGTGCGTTCGTCAGCCTGCCGGAGAGCGATCGCATCAGCGTGTTGCTTGAGGCCCTGGCCGATTACCCGGTGTGCGGCAGTTTGTGGCTGGAAGTGCTCGACACCAACGAAGGCAAGGAGCTGTCGACCTTCTGCAAGAAGTTCGAGGCACCGCTGCGCAAGGCGCTGCTCAAGGCTGGCAAGCTGGTGGAGGATGCGAAGAAGCCGCGCCTGCTGCTGACCTTCAAGAGTGGTCGCGAGGTGTTTGCCGGCATCGCTGAGGCCGACAACCTGGCGATGTGGCCGATGGGCATTGCGCGCCTGAAGTTCCCGCGCGAGGCACCGAGCCGCTCGACGCTCAAGCTGGAGGAGGCCTGGCATCATTTCATCCCGCGTGAGCAGTGGGATCAGCGTCTGGCGCCGGGTATGACCGCCGTAGATTTGGGTGCAGCGCCTGGCGGTTGGACCTGGCAACTGGTCAACCGGGAAATCCGTGTGACCGCCGTGGACAACGGGCCGATGGCCGAGAGCCTGATGTATTCGGGTTTCGTGGTGCACCAGCGCGCCGATGGTTTTACCTTCCGCCCGCGCCATCCGGTGCACTGGATGGTCTGCGATATCGTCGAGAAGCCGGCGCGTACGGCGGCGATGATGGAGGCCTGGCTGGGTGAGGGATTGTGCCGTGAGGCGGTGGTCAATCTCAAACTGCCGATGAAGCAGCGCTACGCTGAGGTGCGGCGCCTGCTTGACCGCGTCGAGGCGGGGCTGGCAGAGCGCGGCATGAAGGTCAGCATCGGCTGCAAGCAGCTCTATCACGACCGTGAAGAAGTCACCTGCCATTTGCGCCGACTCGGTAAGTGAGATGGCTGGCGCGCGAGGTGGTCGCTGGGCTGCCTTTGCGCGACAATGCGCGCCTGTTTGTGGAGCCCTTTATGTCCGAAGCCCTGACCCTCAATCACGATGACCTGCTCGACGCCAGCGGCCTGAATTGCCCTGAGCCGGTGATGATGCTGCACAACAAGGTGCGTGACCTTTCCCCAGGTGGGCTACTCAAGGTGATTGCCACCGATCCCTCGACCCGTCGCGACATCCCCAAGTTCTGCGTCTTTCTCGGCCATGAGCTGATTGGCCAGGCCGAGGAAGATGGCAGCTACCTGTACTGGATTCGCAAGAAGGCGGATTAGGCGGCCCTGGTGGGCTGTGCGCTTCGTCGGCTTTCGTAGGGCGGGTGCAACCCGCCAAATAACGGATGTCGTTGGTTGCGATGGCGGGTTGCACCGGCCCTACGGTTCGCTGTTCCATCCTGCCTGCCCCGGCGCCAGACCGCAGCTATTGAGCAGCGTCTGCCAGGCCTTGACGTGCCTTGCGGTGGCAGCGCGGAAATCCTGCCATAACGAATCCTGATCGCCCACCAGGCGCTCCAGATAAGCGCGGGTGGTCGGCGGGATACCGTCCACGGCTTGCAGGTGCTGCAGCGCCGCCTGCCAGCGCTGGCCGCGCTGATCGACCTGCGCCAGGTAGGGCTGCAGGCCGCCAGCGTAGAACTTGACGAAGATGTTCTGCAGGATACGGCCGCGCGGGGTTGGCCGCCCTTGCGGGCAGATCGGTCGGCGCGATTGGCGTTGCTCCAGCAGCTCGCTGCCGTTGTCGAGGTTGTGGCGCAGGCTGGCCAGGCTGGTGATCAATTGGCCGCCCTGGTCGCTGGCATAGAGGGCGAAGAACCAGGGCTCCAGCTCAGCAGCCTCGGGTGGCTGGTGCTCGGGCAGCGCGGCGCCGATGCGCGCCAGTTGCTCCAGGGCGTCGAGTGCGGCGCTGTCTTCGCTTGGCGTGACGGCCAGGGCCTGTTCGGCAAAGCGCAGGTAGCGCTCGAACTCCTGGCTGCCATTGAGCGCATTCCAGAAAACGGCCGGTAATTGCTGGCGCTTTTCGCTCGCCAGTTGCTGCAAGGTGTTGCGGAGCGCCGTGTCGGGCGGCAGCGCGGGCAGGCAGTCGTCGATGGCGCGCAGCAGATCGCCCTCGTAGCCCAGACGTTGGCTGGGCACCAGTTGCTTGCCGAGGCTGCTGTTGCGTTGGCTGATCAGTTGCTGCAGGCGAGGGCAGCTATGGGCATCGATGACCAGATCGAGCAGGCTGATGCGCAGCTCGGGCACCTCGATCAGGCGTTCGCGGCGTGGCGGCAGGCGGTATTGGCTCAGGCTGCGGATGTCGAAATCGGTGAAGCCATCGGTTTCTAACGCGTTGTCGAGCCGCTGCAGATAGTCGCGCTGCAGTGCCAGGCCGTCGTCACCGGGGCGGCAGGCGGCCAGCAGGCAAAGGCTGATCAGTAGGAGTAAGCGCGTCATGCCATGAGTCTAGACGCCGTCATTGTCTCCAAACCAGCCCTCACGCCGCGCGGCGAATACGTTTGCGCGCGCTGCGCGCCAGGCGCACGGTGAGCATCGCGGCGGCGCAGGTCAGGCCGACCACCAAACCTTGCCACAGGCCGCTCGGGCCACTGGGTTCGCCGAACAGCTCGGACAGCCCCAGCGCATAACCCACCGGCAGACCAATGCCCCAGTAAGCGAACAGCGTCAGCAGCATGGTGATGCGGGTGTCCTGATAGCCGCGCAGGGCGCCGGCGGCAGTCACCTGGATGGCGTCGGAGAACTGGAACAGCGCCGAATAGACGATCAGCGTCGCGGCGACTGCGATCACGGCCTTGTCCGGGGTGTAAATCTGCGCGATTTGCTCGCGCAGCAGGAACATCAGGCTGGCCGACAGGCAGGCATAACCCAACGCTGCGCCCATGCTCACCCCGGCGGCGAAGCGCGCCTCGCGTGGCTGGCCGCGGCCCAGTGCCTGGCCGACGCGCACGGTAGCGGCCATGGCCAGCGAGTAGGGGATCATGAACACCATGGAGCTGAAGTTCAGAGCGATCTGGTGCCCGGCCACCACGGTGGCGCCGAGGCCGCCGATGAGCAGGGCGATGACGGCGAAGATGCTCGACTCGGCGAACACCGCCACGCCAATCGGCACGCCGATGCTTAGCAGGCGCTTGATCACCGCCCATTGTGGCCAGTCGAAACGGGCGAACAGTGCGCTGGCGCGGTAGTAGGGCGCCCACTTCACCCACACCAGCATGCCGAGCAGCATGAAGATCATCACCAGGGCCGTGGCCCAGCCGCAACCGACGCCGCCCATGGCCGGCAGGCCGAACTTGCCGTAGATGAAGATGTAGTTGGCCGGGATGTTCAGCAGCAGGCCGAGGATGCCCAGCACCATGCTCGGGCGGGTGTGGCCGAGGCCATCGCTGCAGCAGCGCAGCACGTGATACAGCGCCACGGCTGGGAAGCCGCAGGCTACGGCGCGCAGGTAGCCCATGGCTGGGTCGACCAATGCTGGGTCGACATTCATCACATGCAGGACGACCTCGGCGTTCCACAGCAAGACGGCAGCGCTGCCACCGACGGCCAGTGCTAGCCACAATGCCTGGCGCACCAGTGGGCCGATGGCCGCTTCGTCACCGGCGCCGAAGCGCTGCGCCACCTTGGGCGTGGTGGCCAGGAGGATGCCTGTCATCAGCAGGAACACCGGCACCCAGACCGAGTTACCCAGGGCGACAGCAGCCAGATCTTCCGGGCTGACGCGCCCGGCCATCAGGGTGTCGACGAAGCCCATGGCGGTGTGCGCCAGTTGGGCAATGATGATTGGGGTGGCCAGGACGAGCAGGTTACGCAGTTCCGTGCGTACGCGCCCCAGGCGGTTTTCGCTGGGCATTTCGGGTCTTCGAGGGCGGCGGGAAACCGCGCAGTCTACGCCTTGACGCCTCGGTCAGGAAAGTCTGGATGCGACGTTGTCTGGCGCCTCGCGTACAATGCGCGCCTTGCCGTGGAGCTGCCTCATGCTGATAGTCGCCGACGAAAATATTCCCCTGCTCGATGAGTTCTTTGCCTGCTTCGGCACCATCCGCCGTCTGCCGGGGCGCGCCATCAGCGCGCAGGATGTGAAAGACGCCGATTTGCTGCTGGTGCGCTCGGTCACCCGCGTGGATCGGGCGCTGCTGGCTGGCAGCCGCGTGCGCTTCGTTGGCACCTGCACCATCGGCACCGATCATCTGGATCTCGATTATTTTGCCGAGGCTGGCATCGCCTGGAGCAGCGCGCCGGGCTGTAACGCGCGCGGTGTGGTGGATTACGTGTTGGGTAGCGTGCTGACTCTGGCCGAGCGCGAAGGCGTCGATCCGGCCGGGCGTATCTATGGCGTGATCGGTGCCGGGCAGGTCGGAGGGCGTCTGGTCGAACTGCTGCGTGGTTTGGGTTGGCAGGTACGGGTGTGCGACCCGCCACGGCAGGCGATCGAGGCGGGCGATTTCGTCAGCCTGGAACAGATCATCAATGAGTGCGATGTGGTCAGCCTGCATACGCCGCTGGATGCAGCGACACGGCATCTGTTCGATGCGGCGCGCCTGGCTGCACTCAAGCCCGGCACCTGGCTGATCAACGCCAGCCGTGGCGCGGTGGTGGACAACGGCGCGCTGCGTGCGCTGTTGCCGCAGCGCCCCGACCTGAAGGCCGTGCTGGACGTGTGGGAGGGCGAGCCGCAGGCCGATGTCGAATTGGCCGCACTGTGCCAACTGGCCACGCCGCATATCGCCGGCTACAGCCTGGACGGCAAGCTGCGTGGTACGGCGCAGATATACCAGGCTTGCTGCCGGGCGCTTGGTGTGCCCGAGCAGGTGCGTCTGGATGATCTTCTGCCAGCGCCCTGGCTGAGCGAAATAACAGTGGATGGCGGCGCCGATCCGGCCTGGGCACTGGCCAGTCTGTGCCGCGCGGTCTACGACCCGCGCCGCGACGATGCGGATTTTCGCCGCAGCCTGGTGGGCGATGCCGATGCGCGCCGTGCGGCCTTCGACCGCCTGCGCAAGCACTACCCGATGCGCCGTGAGATCGATGGCTTGCGGGTGCGTATTGAGGGGGATTCAGCG
The DNA here is from genome assembly GCF_902506535.1 of Pseudomonas sp. 8Z. Classification (GTDB taxonomy): domain Bacteria; phylum Pseudomonadota; class Gammaproteobacteria; order Pseudomonadales; family Pseudomonadaceae; genus Aquipseudomonas. Next base: position 751,528 of record NZ_LR733827.1, on the reverse strand, counting down.
CCGTTGGCGGCTCTGGTACGAGCCTTGGGCGCTATCGCTCTTTAGCCAGAGGGCGCCATCTCAGACTGTGTGAAAACTACTGCGCTCGGCCATGCTGCGTTAAAAAATGGCTCAAAATGCTCATTTACAACTCGTAAACTGCGCTTTTTCGCCGTTTTTTGCCTTGCTTGACCTTCGCTCGCTACGTTTGCACACGGTCTGATCTGTCGCGCTTGTTGATCAGTTTGATGTCTGGTGCGGCGTAACCCAGGTTTCAATGCAGCGCGATGGATCGGCTGGCGGGTTAGGTGGCGCGTTGAGCTCATCTGGGGCAGCAAGCACGGTGTGCTGCGCCGCTAACTCGCCCTACGGATAGTGCGTTATCCATCAGCTTTATCTTTGAGCAATTAAATTGCATGCAATTTAATTGCTCGCTACTTTTATCGCACTTTCAACCCATTCAGGACGATCTCCATGAGCAATGCACTCTTCGATATTCCGGTCACTACCATCAAAGGCGAGCAGAAGACCCTGGCTGATTTTGGCGGCAAGGCCGTGCTGGTGGTCAACACGGCCAGCAAGTGCGGTTTTACCCCTCAGTACAAGGGGCTTGAGACGCTGTGGCAGCGTTATAAGGAGCAGGGTTTGGTGGTGCTGGGGTTTCCCTGCAATCAGTTCGGCAAGCAGGAACCGGGTGATGAAGGGGCGATCAGCGAGTTTTGCGAGTTGAACTTCGGCGTGAGCTTCCCCTTGTTCAAGAAGATCAATGTCAATGGTGCTGACGCGCATCCTTTGTTCGTACAACTGAAGAAACGTGCGCCAGGGCTGCTGGGTAGCCAGGGCATCAAGTGGAATTTCACCAAGTTCCTGATCGGCCAGGATGGCCAACTGGTCAAGCGCTTCGCCCCCAACACCAAGCCTGAGGACATCGGCGCCGAGATCGAAGCCCTGCTCAAATGACCGGTTTGGGTGATGTCGGTCTGCAGCTCGACGATCAACTGTGCTTCAAGCTGTATGCCGCTTCCCGCGTGGTGATTCGCACCTACAAGCCGATGCTTGAGGCATTGGGGCTGACCTATGCGCAGTATCTGGTCATGTTAGTGCTATGGGAGTGGCAGGTGCAGCCACCGGCGCAGCCCACGCTCAAGGCGCTGGGCCAGCGTTTGCAATTGGACTCCGGTACGCTCACGCCACTGCTCAAGCGCCTGGAAGCGCTTGAGTTGGTGTCACGGCGGCGTGCCGTGCAGGATGAGCGTGAAGTGCACCTGACGCTGAGTGAGCAGGGCGTGGCACTGCAGGCGCGGGTTATGCCGCTCAAGATGCAGTTGCTGTGTCAGTTCGATGAGTCTGAGCTGCTGGAGTTGGAAGGGCTGCGCCAGCGCCTCGATCGGCTATTGAAGCGCCTGGAGTCTGTTGCCGAGTAAGCGGCAAGCAAGCCCGTAGGTGAAAGCCTCTTGCGTGAGTAAGAGGCTTTTTCGTTTCTGTCTCAGGTGTCGACCGGTAGCCAGTTTTCCAGCAGCGTTGCCAATTCTTCACGGCGGAAAGGCTTGGCCAGGTAATCGTTCATACCGGCCGCGCGGCAGCGCTCGCGCTCGTCCGACAGGGCGTTGGCGGTCAGGGCAATGATGGGCAACTCTGGCCAGCGGCCATTGAGGCGTATACGCCGGGTGGCTTCGTAGCCGTCCATCACCGGCATGTTGCAATCCATCAGCACCAGGTCGATGGCCTCCTGTTCCAGTTGTTCCAGGGCTTCACCGCCGTGACCGGCAACCAGTACCTCACAGCCAAGCTTGACCAGCATACCTTTGGCCACCATCTGGTTGACCGGGTTGTCTTCCACCAGTAGGACGCGGGTGCGGCGTTTTTCGAGGTTGGACGTGCTCTGTGGGGCAGGCTGGTCGCTGGCGTCGTGGCGTAAACCATGGCGCAGCGCCTGCAGCAGGCCGTGGCGTGCCAGCGGACGGGCGATTTGCTGCAATGGCGCCAAGCGTTGTGCTTGTTCCTGTGGCAGGAAGTTGCCATAGGCGGTGACCAAGAGAATCGGCGTATTGACGGCTGGGCGTAGGCCGAACAGGCATTCCGGGCAGTCACTGATCAATAGATCGGCCTGGACGCCGAACAGGCTGGCATCGGTGTCCAGGCGCCGATAGCTCAGCCCCCAAACTGGGAGCCAGCGTTCGAGCAACTGGTGCAGGCCGCTGCTGCTGGGGGTCATTGCCACGATATCGCCGCCCAGTTGCACGGCGGCACTCCGGCCTTGGCTGGGCAGTGGCAATTGAGCACAGAACTCACTGCCGAAGCCTTCTTTCGATTGCAGCGTGAGAGTGCCGTGCATGGCCTCGCACAGACGGCGCGTCAGGGCCAGGCCCAGGCCGGTACCGCCGAACTCGCGGGTAATGCCAACTTCGGCTTGGGCGAAGGGATGGAAGATACGCGCCTGTGCATCCTCGGCGATGCCGATGCCGGTATCGCGTACCCGAACCTGAATACCTGTGGCGTCATGCTCGACCAGCAGGTCGACACGGCCGAAGCGGGTGAATTTGAGCGCATTGGATAACAGGTTGCTGACGATTTGCCGCACGCGGGTCGGGTCGCCAATGACTTGCGCTGGCAGCGTCGGGGCGATCAGGCAGGTCAGTTCGACGGCGGCAGCCGCGTTCTGTGACAGCAGGCTGGCGGTTTCCTCTACCAGTGCGCCAAGGTCGAAGGGGATGCTTTCCAGTTCGAGCTGGCCAGCCTCGAATTTGGATAGGTCGAGGATGTCGTTGAGCAATTCCACCAGCACTTTGCCTGAATCGTGGGCGATGCCCAGTTGCTGGCGCTGCTCAGCGCTGAGCGGGCCATCTAGGGCTAGGGCCAGCATACCCAGCAGGCCGTTGAGCGGGGTACGAATTTCGTGACTCATATTGGCCAGGAAGGCCGAACGTGCCTGGGCCATGTTCAGCGCTTTGGTCCGCGCAATTTCCAGCTCTTTATTGGATTCGCTGAGGCGGGCGTTGGTGGCCTTGAGTTCGGCAGTGCGTGCCGAGACGATGCTTTCCAGCTCGCTGAGGTACTGCGTCAGGCGATCTTCGGCGCTACGCCTTTGCGCGATTTCTTGGGCGATGGCTGATAACTGGCGGTTGGTGACCTGTACCAGAATGCCGATTTCGTCGCGCTCGTGGCCCTTGGGGCAAGGCACGGGTTTGTGCTGGGCGTCTTGCGGATTACGCTGGCTGAGCGCGCGGATTACGTCCACCAGCGGGCGGGTCAGCATGAAGTAGAACAGCACCAAGAGGATCAGCGACAGCAGCAGGCTGCGAGCGAAACCCGTCGCCAGGGTCAATACTGAGCGGCCCAGGAAGTGGTTACCAAAGGCGAAGGTATCGACTTCCAGGCTCAGCACGCCAAGGGCTTCGTCAGGGGCGTGGGCGACATAGAGTGGATCTTGGAATACGCGCTGCGCGCCGAACAGGCTATCGCTGAAGATGCGATAGCGGCTTTCGCTGCGCGGGCGACTGACGCTGGCCAGCATCTGCCCGTTACTGTCAATCAGCTCGGCACGGGTGACAGCAGGCGAACGCAGCAAACCCAGCACCAGTTCCTGGGCCAGCTCGGCGTCAATGTTGTAGGCGATACGGGCTGCCGGGTTGTGGCTGATTTCCAGCAACGCCCGAATCTCGCGGTTGATGGAGGCGTCCTCGCTGGCATAATCGATCGCCACCTGAATGATGCTGAGCAATGTGCCAAGGATGAACGCCACCAAAACGGTCAAGCTGGCCTGTTTGAAGGACAGGCGATGAGTGAGCGAAATATCCATGGAGGCCTGCGTGCTCTGTGTTCCTTGGCGGCAAGCATAGCTGATTGCAGCACAATATCGGCAGAGTCCTGCGCAGAGGGCTATGCGTAAACGAGGAGTAGAACGTGGATTCTCGATTGGAGCATTTTTTGGCGCGCGCCGAAGAGGTGCTGGAGCGTCTCGAGCCATTGTTACCGGCGCCGCGACTGATGGTTGACTGGAATACTTGCGTGGCCGCGCGCTGGGTGCGTGATGGGCGCAGTGGCTTTCTGCAGCCGCTGGACGTCAGCCTCGATCTGGCCTTGAGCGACTTGCTCGGCGTCGATGCTCAGCGCGAACAGTTGGCTCGCAACACACGTCAATTCGTGACCGGGCTACCGGCCAATCATGCCTTGCTGTGGGGCGCGCGCGGTACCGGCAAGTCATCACTGGTGCGTGCATTGCTTGCTGAGCATGCTGCTGTTGGATTACGTCTGATCGAGATTGAACGGGATCATCTGGCAGATCTGCCGCGTGTGGTGGAGTGTCTGGCTGGTTTGCAGCAGCGTTTTATTCTGTTCTGCGACGATCTGTCGTTCGAGGCCGGCGAGGGCGATTATCGCGTGCTCAAGAGCGTGCTCGACGGCTCGCTGGAGCAGGCTCCAGATAATGTGCTGCTGTATGCCACCTCCAATCGCCGTCATCTGGTGCCAGAGCGCCAGAGCGACAACGACAACTGGAAGATGGTCGATGGCGAGTTGCATCCCAACGAGGCCGTCGAGGACAAGATCGCCTTGTCTGATCGCTTTGGTCTGTGGCTGTCCTTCTATCCGTTCAGTCAGGAGCATTACCTGATCGTGGTGCGCCACTGGGTCACGACTCAGGCGCGGCAGGTCGGGCTTGCCTGGGAGTGGGACGAGGCGTTGGAGAAGGCGGCAATCCGCTGGGCGCTGGGGCGTGGCAATCGCAATGGGCGCTGTGCCTATCAGTTCGCCCGGCACTGGGTTGGCCTGCAATTGCTGGAGCAACGGGCATGATCGATCTGTCCCATGCGGGCGAGGGGCTGCAAGGATACGACTTGCTTTGCGCGCAATTACAGGCGTTGCTCAATGGGGAGCGTGATTTCATCGCCAACGCCGCGCAATTCTCGGCCTTTGTCTTTCACGAGTTGGCTGATCTGAATTGGGCTGGTTTTTACCTCGTCAAAGCGGATGAGCTAGTACTGGGCCCATTTCAAGGCAAGGTAGCCTGTGTACGCATTCCGTTTGGCCGTGGTGTTTGTGGCGCGGCTGCGAGCAGCCTGCAAACGCAGCGTGTGGAAGACGTGCACGCATTTGCCGGGCATATCGCTTGCGACAGCGCCTCTAACAGCGAGTTGGTGGTGCCTTTGCTCAAGGATGGGCGCCTGCTCGGTGTGCTGGACCTCGACAGCCCGCGACTTGGGCGTTTCAGCGAAGTTGATCAGGTCGGTATTGAGGCGCTGGTGGCGATTTTCCTCGCCGCCAGCGACTGCTCAGGCAGGTGAGAACGCTCAATCGTAGATGTTCTTTTTCTTCCAGTCTTCGTCGTCCAGGCCCTTGAGACCATCGGTCAGCTCGCTGGATTCATCGGCGGCAGGTAGCGTGGCGTTGAGCACCATGGCGTTGGCGCGAGCCAGTTGTTCTTCGAAGCGCTTGAGCTGTGCCTGGTGCAGCGCAGGCTCTGGCTGTTTGCGCAGGTACTGCACGGCTCGTTCGAAGGCCAGGCGCGCCTGGCCTGGACGATTCTGCTGCATGGCGCTCTGGCCGAGCGCGTTAAAACACTCGGTGTAAACCTGCACCAGCATCTGACGAATTTGCTTGAGCCATGCCTTGCCCTCATTTACGGGCATCAGGTTGATTTGCACCGAGCCGGTGATCAGCGCCTGCAGGTTTTCCAAGAGAAAGCGTACTTCCTTGGCCTTGGCTTCGTTGATGATCGTCTGAGGGGGGTTGTTCACGCTGATTGATTCACCCTGAACGGCCAGAGCCCGTAGCGCTTCGATGTTGTTCCCCAGCTCGGTGTTTTGCTTGTCCAGTGTTTTCAGGCGTTCGCTGAGTTGCAACTGCAGTTGGGTTAGCAGCAGTTTCAAGCGAGGGCTCATTAGCTGGCCTGGCATGCGTTCGGAGAGATCCTGGCAGCGGCGAATGCGATCAAGCAGATCGGCGCGCTGCCGGGCTTTGTCGAGCTTGCTGTTCTCGACGGCATGGTTGACGTAGGCAATCACCATCAATAAGGCGATGCCACCGACGATCAGCAGAGTTATCACAAGTGCGGACACTGCTTGGAACCTCTCAGCTACTGGCTATTCGCCCGAGTGTAGTGGCTTGGCTGCAAGGCTCCTAGTGTCATATCGCTTTATGGGCTGAAGTCTTTGATTTTAAAAAAATTTTAGAGAGTGGTTGACGACCTCTAAAAGCATCCCTAGAATGCGCGCCACTTCCAGCGCAAAGCTTGCAAGGCAGAGCGAAGGAAGCCGGAAAGTTGCTTGATGTTCCGGGGTGTGTCCCCTTCGTCTAGTGGCCTAGGACACCGCCCTTTCACGGCGGTAACAGGGGTTCGAGTCCCCTAGGGGACGCCACTTTCAAGCTGTAATGCGGGAATAGCTCAGTTGGTAGAGCACGACCTTGCCAAGGTCGGGGTCGCGAGTTCGAGTCTCGTTTCCCGCTCCAAATTTAGAAATGCTGCTCAGGCAGGGTTTCAAACGAAGTTCCAGGTCCCCTTCGTCTAGTGGCCTAGGACACCGCCCTTTCACGGCGGTAACAGGGGTTCGAGTCCCCTAGGGGACGCCACTTCAAGTTGTACTGCGGGAATAGCTCAGTTGGTAGAGCACGACCTTGCCAAGGTCGGGGTCGCGAGTTCGAGTCTCGTTTCCCGCTCCAAATAAACGAAAACGCCGCTCAATCGAGCGGCGTTTTCGTTTCTGTCGTTTGCGTTCAACAGTCTGTTAGGCCGTTCGCGCCAGATATAGCAGGGCATAGCCCAGCCCACACAGTCCCCAGCCCAGCCAGGGCGAGAACAACGCGCGCCACAGCCAGTGGCGTGGGGTGAAACCGACGCCGTGGATGAACGCGTTGGATACGCCCCACATGACCAGCATCAGCAGCGAATGGCTGTAGCGGCCCTGGCTGTCGAGCATGGCGCCGGGGTGGATCAACAGCAGCAGTGCCAGTGGGCTGGCCAGCAGCCAGGAGAGCGCGCGCATGGGCGCGCGCTCGCTCAGGGTGAGGTCACTCATGTTTGCTCTCGGTATCGAGATCCTGTGTGGTTTCCAGCCACAGTGCGTTGATGATGCCGAAGCTGCAGGCCAGCAACACGCCGAGAATCCAGGTGAAGTACCACATTGCTTTTCTCCTCAATACAGGCCGTGGGGGTTGGCTGCGATGCTGTCGTCGTTGAGCTTGCCCCACATCTTCACGTAGCCCCACAGGGTGTAGATGAGGATGATCGGCACGAAGATGCAGGCGACCACGAACATGATGCCTAGGGTTTTCTGGCTCGATACGGCGTCCCATACAGTGAGGCTGGAGGCGGCATCGAGGCTCGACGGGAAAACGAAGGGGAACAGGGCAAAGCCGGCGGTGCAGATGCTGCCGGTGATCATCAGGCTGCTGCCGATGAAGCTCAGCCCGCCACGGCGGGCGAGGCTGGCGAGAATTGCCAGCATGGCTCCGAGGATGGTCAGCAGTGGGGCGCAGATGGTGATTGGGTAGCGGCTGTAGTTGTTAAGCCAGCCAGCGTTGTCGGCAATTACCTGCTTGTGCAGCGGGTTGAGTGCCGCGCCGGTGTCAACTGCTGCGGCCAGGCTCATGCCGGTAATGCCATGCATCAGCCAGGCGCCGGCCAGCAGGAAGGCAGCGAGGAATGCCACGGCGCAGAGCAGGGTGGCATTACGTGAGCGATCCGCCAGGTCGCCTTCGGTACGCATCATCAGCCAGGCGCCGCCATGGGCGCTGAGCATGCTCAGGCTGGCTACGCCGCAGACCAGGGCGAAGGGGTTGAGCAGGGCAAAGAACGAGCCGTGGTAGCTTGAGCGCATCATGTCATCGAGTTGGAACGGCAGGCCGAGGAACAGGTTGCCGAAAGCCACGCCGAACACTAGCGCTGGAACTGCGCCACCGACGAACAGTGCCCAGTCCCAGGCGCTGCGCCAGCGAGTGTTTTCCAGTTTGCTGCGGTAGTCGAAGCCCACCGGGCGGCAGAACAGGGCGAACAGTACCAACAGCATGGCCCAATACAGGCCGGAGAAGGCCACTGCGTAGACCATCGGCCAGGCGGCGAACAGCGCGCCACCGGCAGTGATGAACCACACCTGGTTGCCGTCCCAGTGTGGGGCGATGGTGTTGATGGCGACGCGGCGCTCGCTGTCGGTCCTGCCGACGAAGGGCATCAGCGCCATGGCGCCCATGTCGAAGCCATCGGTGAGCGCGAAGCCGATCAGCAGTACGCCGATCAGCACCCACCAGACGAGTTTCAGGGTTTCGTAGTCGAACATGACGAAGTCCTCAGGCGTGGGCCGGCTGCTGTTGCTCGAAGTGGTAGCGTCCGCTGTGCAGGCTCGATGGGCCAAGGCGGGCGAACTTGATCATCAGGTACATCTCCACCACCAGCAGCAGGCTGTAGAAGGCGATCAGGGCGGTCAGCGAGCCCCAGATGTCACCGCTGCTCAGACTGGAGGCAGATAGATGGGTCGGCAGCACTTCACCGATCGACCAGGGTTGGCGGCCATTCTCGGCAACGAACCAGCCGGTCTGTGCGGCAATCCATGGCAGCGGCAGGCTGAACAGGGCGAACTTGAGTAGCCAGGGTTTGCTCTCCTCGTTTTTTTTCGCCGAGGCCCAGAAGGCGCAGACGAACAGCACCAGCATGAGAAAACCACTGGCGACCATGATGCGGAAGGTCCAGAACAGAGCGAATACGTTGGGGATGGTGTCCCGCGCGGCCAGTTTGATCTGCTCTTCGCTGGCGTCGGTCACGTTCGGTGTGTACTTCTTCAGCAGCAGGCCGTAGCCCAGGTCATTTTTCACCGCATTGAAGGCGGCGATGGTTGCAGCGGATTTATCGCCGCCACGTAGCTGCTCCAGCAGTTTGTAGGCGGTCATGCCGGTGCGGATGCGCGCCTCGTGCTCAATGAGCAGATCCTTGATGCCCTTGACCTCCTTATCCAGCGAGCGGGTGGCGATCAGCCCCAGTGCGTAGGGGATCTTCACCGCATAGTCGGTGCGTTGCTCTTGCTGATTGGGCAGGCCGAACAGGGTGAAGCTGGCCGGGGCTTCTTCGGTGTTCCATTCCGCTTCGATGGCGGCCAGCTTGGTCTTCTGCACGTCACCGATTTCGTAGCCGGACTCGTCGCCGAGAATGATTACCGAGAGGATCGAGGCCAGGCCGAAGGCCGAGGCGATGGCGAAGGAGCGGCGGGCAAAGCCCTGATCGCGCTTTTTAAGCAGGTAGTAACTGGAAATGGCCAGCACGAAGATCGAGCCAGTGACGTAACCGGCGGCGACGGTGTGGACGAACTTGACCTGCGCCACCGGGTTGAACAGCAGTGCGCTGAAGTCGACCAGTTCCATACGCATGGTCTCGAAGTTGAACTCTGCGCCCACCGGGTTCTGCATCCAGCCGTTGGCAACCAGGATCCACAATGCCGACAGGTTCGAGCCCAGCGCCACCAACCAGGTTACCGCCAGGTGCTGCAGCTTCGACAGACGGTCCCAGCCAAAGAAGAACAGGCCGATGAAGGTGGATTCGAGGAAGAAGGCCATCAGGCCCTCGATGGCCAACGGCGCACCGAAGATGTCGCCGACGTAGTGGCTGTAGTAGGCCCAGTTGGTGCCGAACTGAAACTCCATGGTCAGCCCGGTGGTGACGCCGAGGGCGAAGTTGATGCCGAACAGCTTGCCCCAGAACTTGACCATGTCCTTGTAGACCTGTTTGCCGGTCATCACGTAGACCGACTCCATGATCGCCAGGAGGAAGGTCATGCCCAGGGTCAGCGGCACGAAAATGAAGTGATACATCGCTGTCATGGCGAACTGCAGGCGTGACAGATCGACGACTGATTCCGAGATCATCTCGGTTTCTCCTCGGTGGGGATTGGTGAAGGGGAAGTGGGCAGTCCGAGCAAATGAGCGGCAGCACGCGGCTGGCCGTCAGTGGGTGATGTCGGTGCGCTGAACCAGATGGCCTTGATGCTGAGTAACAGCACCAGCTTTATCAGGAGAATTACGGCTATTTCGCGAACCAGTGGGATTCGCCAAGGGGATGAGGTTGGGCGGTCTGACATCTCGACACTCCAGATCGCTCGGCATGTTCAGGGGCGGTGCCGACGGCTATGGATATGTCTTAATGTTACGAGTTGGCTCTGGAGGGGGCTTGATGCAGGTCAGCAGAATGTTGGTTGGCCCTGATGATCTGGCTCTGCATGCTCTGGGCGACGGGGCGACGATGCCAGTTTGTGCAGCGCCTCGATCAGGTGAGGGGCTAGCCTGCTGCTGTGCGTGGGCAGGCATAGCGTTTTGAGCGGGCCGACATCGGCAGATTTAGTGTGGGGCGCTGTCGGTGGGGAGGGCCAGCAGTTGTTTCTCCTGGTTCCAGTCGAAGGGTTCATCGTTTTCTTCGGCCTCGAAGCGGCGCTCGTCGAGGGCCTGGTACAGGGCGATTTCTTCGTCAGGCATGAAATGCAGGCAGTCGCCGCCAAAGAACCACAGCAGGTCACGCGGCACCAGATGGGCGATCTGCGGGTAGCGGTGGAAGACCTGGCTGATCAGATCCTGGCCCAGGTATTGGCTGGATACCGGATCGCGCGGCAGTTCGGCGAGCAACTCGTCGTAGCGCTCGATGAACAGGGCGTGGCTGTCGTCGAGCACCTGTTCGGCTTCGCCCAGGGCGACGAGGATGCCGCGCAGGTGGTTGAGCAGGGCGAGGTGGTGGTCGAGGTGGCTGGCCATGGTGGGGTTTCCTGAAGGTAAAACGGGCGCAGGAGTATAGAGTTCCTGGCGCCCGCTGTCCCGTTTGGCTGGCCTTTGTGTGAGAGAGGATACGTGCGATGCAAGAAGCTCGCGGCTCAAACCCCTCCCACAAGCGCTAGCGTCAGCGTACCTTGCCGCGGCTCAGTTTGAGTTCTTCCTTGGCGAAGTCGTCGACGTCGATCACGCGCCGCCGTGCTGCTTCGGCTGCTTGCAGGCGTTGGCCTTGTTCGGCGTCGAGGATGCCAACGGCTACCGCTGCGTCGACAGCATTGTGCCCAGGCGCGGGTCGCAGGCTGCCATCCTTGAGCGCCTGGTGCAGGCGTTGGCGGGCGTCCTGGCTGGCGTGTAGCAGATTCAGTGCATGCTGCAGGGCACCGACCGAATCCTGATCGGCCTGTGGGCGGTAGCAACCTTCCAGCACTGACTCCAGTGCCGGATCACCAGCTTGGCGGCCGATGATGGCAGCCACTTCGGCGTCCAGCTCATCACTTGGGCCACAATGGCGGCGACCCAGTGGGAACACCAGTACCTTGAGCAGGCAGCCGAAGATTCGATTGGGGAAGTTGCTCAGAAGATCAGCCAGTGCTTGTTCTGCGTGTTGCAGGCTTTCTTCCAGCGACCAGCGCAGCAGTGGTTTGACGGCTTGCGGGTAGTCTAGGTCGTGGTAGCGCTTGAGTGCTGCCGAGCCCAGGTAGAGGTAGCTGAGCACGTCGCCGAGGCGTGCCGAGAGGCGCTCGCGGCGCTTCAGATCGCCACCGAGCAACATCATGCTGCTGTCGGCGCACAGGGCGAAGGCAGCGGCTAGGCGGTTCAGTGCACGGTAGTAAGGCTGGCTGAGATCGTCGCCGGGCACCCTGCCAAAGCGGCCCAGGCTCAGGCCGAGCAGTAGGCTGCTGGCGGCGTTGCTCACAGCAAAACCGATATGACTCATGAGCAGTGTGTCGAACTCGGCCAAAGCCTGTTTTTGGTCTTCGCGTGCAGCCAGGGCCATTTCCTTGAGCACGTACGGGTGACAGCGAATGGCGCCTTGGCCGAAGATCATCAGGTTACGCGAGAGAATATTGGCTCCCTCGACGGTGATAAAGATGGGCGCCCCCTGCCAGGAGCGCGCGAGGTAGTTGTTCGGCCCCATGATGATGCCCTTGCCACCGTGTACATCCATGGCGTGGCCGATGCACTCGCGGCCACGCTCGGTCAGGTGGTACTTGAGAATTGCCGAGAGCACCGAGGGTTTCTCGCCCATATCGACGGCATTTGCGGTGAGGATACGTGCACTGTCCATCAGCCAGGCATTTCCGCCTATGCGTGCCAGAGCTTCCTGAATCCCTTCGAAGGCGGCCAGTGGAACATTGAACTGCTCGCGTAGCTGAGTGTATTGGCCTGTGGCGAGGCTGGTGAACTTGGCCGCGCCGGTGCCGACCGCGGGCAGCGAGATAGAGCGGCCTACCGATAGGCAGTTCATCAGCATCATCCAGCCTTTGCCGAGATAAGCCTGGCCGCCGATCAGATAGTCGAGTGGGACGAATACGTCCTTGCCTGCGTTCGGCCCGTTCATGAATGCCGCGCCTAGCGGCATGTGGCGGCGACCGATTTCTACGCCGGGGGTGTCGGTGGGGATCAGCGCCAGGCTGATGCCGAGGTCTTCCTTGTCGCCCAGCAGGTGTTCCGGGTCATAGGCCTTGAAGGCTAGGCCTAGCAGGGTGGCGACTGGGCTCAGGGTGATATAGCGCTTCTCCCAGTTCAGGCGTAGGCCGATGACTTCTTCGCCATTCCACTGACCCTTGCAGATGATTCCGGTGTCCGGCATGGCGCCAGCATCCGAGCCAGCCAGCGGGCCGGTAAGGGCAAAGCAGGGAATATCTTCACCGCTGGCCAGGCGCGGCAGGTAGTGCTGGCGCTGCTCGTCGGTGCCATAATGCAGCAGCAGTTCGGCGGGGCCGAGGGAGTTGGGCACCATCACGGTGGTGGCCAGGTCACCGCTGCGCGTGGCCAGTTTCATCGCCACTTGCGAGTGGGCGTAGGCCGAAAAACCTTTGCCGCCATATTCCTTGGGAATGATCAGGGCAAAGAAGCCGTGCTGTTTGATATGCGCCCATGCCTTTTCCGGTAGATCCATCTGCTGGCCAATCTGCCAGTCACTGATCATGGCGCAGAGTTCTTCAGTGGGGCCGTCAAGGAAGGCTTGTTCTTCTTCGCTCAATTTGGCCTTGGGGTAGGCCAGTAGTTTGTCCCAGTTCGGCTTACCGCTGAACAGTTCGCCATCCCACCAGACGGTGCCTGCTTCGATGGCGTCGCGCTCGGTGGTGGACATCGGCGGTAGCACGCGCTGGAACCAGGCGAACAGTGGCTGTGTAAACAGTTGCTGGCGCAGATCGCGCAGCATGATGAAGGCGGCAACGGCGCCGGTGATGACCCATAGCAGCAGTTGCAACCAGCCCGGCACGGGGCTGAACAGGGTCATGGCCAGCAGGTAGATCGCCGTGATGCCTATGGCGGGCAGGGCGGCTGTGCGGCTGTGGGCCAGATAGACGACGCCAAGCAGCAGAACCAGTAACCAGATGACGAGCATGTGCATTTCTCCATGATTGGCTCGGTCGACGTTTTCGAGCATAGCTACAAATGTTGACGCAAGCCGTGCTTGGTCAGGACGTAACCCGCCAGGCTCAAGAAAGATGACCGCCGAGCGGTGGTCGAGTTCGGCGCGATATCGATGGAGTTAATAAACAAGATCGTCAGGATGGCCTTTTCTCTTGGTCTTCAGGTCGGTAGGGTGCATGCCAGCCAAGAGGGGGGAAACACCCGGTTGCAATCGAGTGCTTCTGCCCACACTTATAACGACCTCAACTTTCGCGCGGGAAACCCCATTTTCATGAGCACCGCCCTGACCATTCGCCAGTTGACCAAGACCTACGGAAATGGCTTCCAGGCCCTGCATGGCATCGATCTGGACGTCGCCGAAGGTGACTTCTTCGCCTTGCTCGGCCCCAATGGCGCCGGCAAGTCCACCACCATCGGCATTCTCTCCACGCTGGTGAACAAGAGCGGCGGCACGGTCAACGTGTTCGGCCATGACCTCGACCGTGAGCCCTACGCGCTCAAGCGCTGCCTGGGCGTGGTGCCGCAGGAGTTCAACTTCAACCAGTTCGAGAAGGTGTTCGATATCGTTGTTACCCAGGCTGGCTACTACGGCATTCCCAGCTCGATCGCTAAGGAGCGCGCCGAGCAGTACCTGACTCAGCTCGGGCTGTGGGAGAAGCGCGATGTCGCCTCGCGCGAGTTGTCCGGCGGGATGAAGCGTCGCTTGATGATTGCCCGGGCGCTGGTGCACCAACCGCGTTTGCTGATTCTCGACGAGCCCACTGCCGGTGTGGATATCGAGTTGCGCCGATCGATGTGGGCCTTCCTCAGCGATCTGAACAAGCAAGGCATCACCATCATCCTGACGACTCACTATCTGGAGGAGGCCGAGCAACTGTGCCGCAATATCGGCATCATCGATCATGGTCGTATCGTTGAGCTGAGCAGCATGAAGAACCTGCTGAAAAAGTTGCATCTGGAAACCTTCCTGCTTGATTTGCAGAATTCTTACAGCGAGGCGCCGACGCTGCACGGCTATCCGGCGCGCCTGGTCGACCATCACACCCTGGAGGTGCAGGTGGAGAAGAGCCAAGGCCTCAATGCGTTGTTCCAGCAATTGGCGCAACAGCAGGTGCAGGTACTTAGCTTGCGCAATAAGACCAATCGCCTGGAGGAGCTGTTCGTTTCTCTGGTGGAAAAGAATCTGGCCAAGGTGGCGCAATGAATACCCAGCATCTCAACAGTGAATTTGCCGCCAATCTGGTGGCTTTGCGCACCATCGTTTATCGCGAGGTGCGCCGCTTTTTGCGCATCTGGCCGCAGACACTGCTGCCACCGGCGATCACCATGGTCCTGTATTTCGTCATCTTCGGTAACCTGATCGGGCGGCAAATCGGTGACATGGGTGGCTTCACCTACATGGAGTACATCGTGCCGGGGCTGATCATGATGTCGGTGATTACCAACAGTTACGGCAACGTGGTGTCGAGCTTCTTCGGTAGCAAGTTCCAGCGCAACGTCGAAGAACTGCTGGTATCGCCGGTATCGCCGCACACCATTCTGATCGGTTATGTCGTTGGCGGTGTGTTGCGAGGCCTAGCGGTAGGGGTGATCGTGACCTTCCTGTCGCTGTTCTTCACCCATCTGCAGGTGCATCACCTGGGCGTGACCGTACTGGTGGTGCTGCTGACCGCGACCATCTTCTCTCTCGGTGGCTTCATCAATGCGGTATTCGCGCGCAACTTCGATGATATTTCGATCATCCCCACCTTCGTGCTCACGCCTTTGACCTACCTGGGCGGAGTGTTCTATTCCATCACGCTGTTGCCGCCATTCTGGCAGGCGGTGTCGTTGGGTAATCCGATCCTGCATATGGTCAATGCCTTCCGCTACGGTATCCTCGGGGTATCGGATATTCGTATCAGTGTGGCCATCGGCTTCATGTTGCTGGCAACTGGCGTGCTTTATGTACTGTGTATCCGCCTGCTGATCAGTGGGCGCGGTATGCGCCAGTAACGCTTTTGCTGTTGCTGGCGGGAGGGGCTTTAGTGGCGAGCTTTTGTCGCGGCTAAAGCCTCTTCCACATTCTGGTGCTGGCTTCATGCGTGCGGGGGCACGGCCAACCCGTTAAACTCGCACGGTTTTTCGCCACCCTGGATTGCGTGCCATGCAGCACCCCGCCGAACATTCCCCGCTGGGCAAGTCCAGCCAGTACATCGCCGAGTACAGCCCCGAGCTGCTGTTCCCCATTTCGCGTAGCACCAAATGGGCAGAGCTTGGCCTCGATGGCGCCAATTTGCCGTATCAGGGCGTGGATTACTGGAACTGCTACGAGTTGTCCTGGTTGCTGCCGTCTGGCAAACCGGTGGTGGCGATTGGCGAGTTTGCGATCCCGTCCGACTCGCCGAATATCATCGAGTCGAAGTCCTTCAAGCTGTACCTCAATTCGTTGAACCAGACGGTCTTCTCTTCCTGGGGTGAGCTGCAGGCGACGCTGGCGCGTGATTTGTCCAAGGTGGCTGGCAAGTCGGTGTCGGTACGCTTGCGTTCATTGGCTGAGGTTGCAAGTGAGGGGGTGGCGGCGTTGCCGGGGCAGTGCATTGATGAGCTGGATATCGGTGTTAGCCAGTACGATCACCCGCAGCCCGAACTGCTGCGTTGCGACGCCAGCCATGTGGTTGAAGAGAGCCTGCACAGTCATTTGCTCAAGTCGAATTGCCCGGTGACTGGTCAGCCTGATTGGGGCAGTCTTGTGGTGCAGTACCGTGGCGCGGCGCTGGATCATGCCAGCTTGCTGGCTTATCTGGTGAGTTTCCGCCAGCACGCCGACTTCCATGAGCAGTGTGTAGAACGCATATTTCTCGATCTGCTGCGTCTGCTTGAACCGCAGTCGCTGACGGTTTACGCCCGCTATGTGCGGCGTGGTGGGTTGGACATCAATCCCTATCGCAGTACGACGCCTATCGTGCCGGATAACACCCGCCTGGTGCGGCAGTAGGCAGTACCAGGCTGCAAGCGCGGCTCGCTAGATTCACCGTGCTTGCAGCGCACGCACTCAGATCCCCATGTTGGCCAGGCTTTGCATGATGCTGCGCAGGGTGCCAGCGAGGGTTGGGTGGCTCGCTTCGAAGCGCTCTACGGCCAGGTTGACGCCGTCGACCAGCGTAGCGTCGGGCGCTGATGCGGCTTCTCGTGCTAGTTGCACTTCGATTTCCTGCGTCAGCAGGTAAAGCGATGCGCGTTCTTCCTCACTGAGCGGCGTGTCCTGGGCCAGATGTTGCTGGAGGGCTTCCAGTTGCTGCTGCAGATCGCTTGCGGGCATACAGTTCTCCTTGTCGAATCGGCATAGGCATTGACCTCAGGCGCTGCCGGAAGGTTTCAGCCTGCTTTCAAAGGGTAACCCAGGCACGGCTGTTCTGCCTGATCTGGGACAAGGACTCAGGGTTTTTCGCCCTTGCTGCGACGTATGCCGATGTCATCCAGGCTGGCGGCGATTTCCCCCAGATGATCGACCACCGAATGCACGCCCAGGCGATAGAGTTGCAGTGTGGCGTCGGCGCGCAGGTGCTCTTGCTCGGCGTTGCTGAGCGCCTGCCAGTCGGCAGGGGCTTGGCCGCATAAAGGGCCGCAGGTGGCGAGGCCGATTGTCCAACAACCGGCGTTGAGCCCGGCCTGGAGTAGCAATGGATTGCCACTGACCAGTATGCAGCCGTCCAGGCTTTCGACACCGAGTTGGCTCAGAGCCTGCCAGCAGACATCCGGCGCGGGCCAGGCTCTGGCTAGGTTCGGCGCAACCGCTGGGATCGGCTTTGGCAGTGCTTGTGCTAGGCGTAGGCTAGCTGAAAGGGGCAGTCTATCGAGCCAGGCACATGGTATTTCGGCGTTTGCGAGATCATTGAGCAAGTGTTCAGTGCCAGGCGCCAGTTCGGCGTGCTCGTCTGCCGCTTCGCTTAGCGCTTGTTGCAGGGCCGCTCTGGTGACTTTTTCAAGCAAGGCCTCTAATTCAGGCTGCGGCATATCCAAAGAGGTTGCGCTGCTGAGCTCGGGGTGAAGGCGTTGCAGTGCCACGGGCAGTGTGCGCGCGCCGAAATCGACCAGGCAGCCGGATAGTTCGAAGAGCAGAGCGGTTGGAGGGCGGGGCATGACAATGTCCATGGCGGGGGCGATTCAATCTACTGTCGGCGAATGACCGAAAGATGACTGTCTGATGACAGTGTCCTGGTTGCCTGCGTGTTCAATCACGCTCTATGCCATGCGGCTCTTGGCGTCAGGGCCTGTGCTGACGCTCATCGCTAATGTAGCTATGCTGCCCAATCAGGGTTCCAGGCTTTATACTTCGCGGCCTCTGTGGCCGCTGGCGGTTGTCCAAGCCACTTTCTTCATGGAGAGATATCAATGCATGTGATCGCTGCTCGCTGGGTTGCGCGCTTCAGTGGCCTGATGGCTGTGATGGGGCTGAGCCTGCTGCCAACTCTGAGTCAGGCCGCCACCGAAGAAGATCCCTGGGAGGGCTTCAATCGGACCATCTTCCGCTTCAACGATACCCTTGATACTTATGCGCTGAAGCCGGTTGCTCAGGGCTATCAAGCAGTGACTCCGCAGTTTCTCGAAGATGGCGTGCACAATGTTTTCGGCAATATCGGTGACGTAGGCAACCTGGCCAACAACCTGCTGCAGGGCAAGCTGCATGATGCAGGCGTCGATACCAGTCGTTTGATCTTCAACACCACGTTTGGTCTGCTGGGTTTCTTCGATGTGGCCAAGCACATGGGGCTACACAAGAGTGACGAGGATTTCGGCCAGACTTTGGGGGCTTGGGGGCTTGATAGTGGCCCTTATCTGGTGATTCCGCTCTTGGGGCCGAGCTCTGTGCGTGATGCTGCTGGCCGTATCCCGGATTCCTTCCTTATGCCGTATCCCTATATGGAGCATGTCCCGACGCGCAATGTGGCGATGGGGGTTGAGGTTATCGATACGCGTGCCAATCTGTTGTCGGCGGAGCGCCTGATCAGTGGCGACAAGTACATCTTCATCCGCAATGCTTACCTGCAGAATCGTGAGTTCAAGGTCAAGGATGGCGAGGTAGAAGACGACTTCTAGAGTCGGCAGGCTGTCAGCATCGTTGCGTAGGAAAAACGCCCCGAATCAGTCGGGGCGTTTTTTTAGGTCATGAGGATTGTTCTGGTATTTGGCTAGAAACCGAGCTTGTCGCGCAAGCTGTAGTACCAGGCGCCCATGGCGGTAAAAGGCACTCGTAACAGCCGCCCTCCGGGGAAGGGGTAGTGCGGCAAGTCGGCGAAGGCATCGAAGCGCTCGGCTTGGCCGCGCAAGGCTTCGGCCAGCACCTTGCCTGCCAGATGCGTGTAGGTCACGCCATGGCCGCTGCAGCCCTGGGAATAGTAGATGTTGTCGCCAATGCGGCCGACCTGTGGTAGGCGTGACAGCGTCAGTAGAAAGTTGCCAGTCCAGGCAAAGTCGATTTTCACATCCCTTAACTGCGGAAACGTCTTGAGCATTTTCGGGCGAATGATCGACTCGATGTTGGCCGGGTCGCGCGCCCCGTAGACCACGCCGCCGCCGTAGATCAGGCGCTTGTCACCGGAAAGCCGGTAGTAGTCGAGCAGATAGTTGCAGTCCTCGACGCAGTAATCCTGTGGAAGCAGGCTGGCAGCCACGTCATCGCTCAGGGGCTCGGTGGTGATTACTTGAGTGCCGCATGGCATTGATTTCGATGCCAGCTCTGGCATCAGATTGCCCAGGTAGGCGTTGCCTGCGACCACGACGAACTTGGCCTTGATGCGGCCTTGCGGCGTATGGACCACGGGGTTGGCGCCACGCTCGATGCGTGTGGCAGGGGATTGCTCGTAGATTACGCCGCCGAGCGATTCGACGGCAGCGGCTTCGCCTAGCGCCAGATTCAATGGGTGGATGTGCCCGCCGCTCATATCCAGCATGCCGCCAACATAATTATCTGTTGCCACAACCTCTTGTATGCGTCTGGCGTCCATCAGTTCCAGTTGGTTATGGCCGTAGCGCTCCCATAGTTTTTTTTGTGCCTCCAAGTGGCTCATCTGCTTGTCGGTCAGCGCTGCGAACACGCCTCCGTCTTTCAGGTCGCACTGGATGTCGTACTTGGCGATACGTTCGCGGATGATGCGAGCGCCTTCGAAGGCCATCTGCCCGAGTAGCTGCGCCTGCTTAGGGCCGACGCTACGCTCGATTACATCAATGTCGCGGCTGTAGCTGTTGACGATCTGGCCGCCGTTGCGCCCTGACGCTCCGAAACCGACCTTGGCTGCTTCGAGTACAGCGACCTTGAAGCCGTTCTCCAGCAGGAAAAGGGCGGTGGACAGCCCGGTGTAACCGGCGCCGATGACGCAGACGTCGGTTTCGACTTCATCCAGCAGGGCAGGGCGCTGGGGAGTTGGATTGGCCGATGCCGCGTAATAGGACTGAGGATATGCCGTGTGCGCCATTTTGAACCTCTGTTCTTTATTTTTTACGAATAGCCTGATGCTACCCGAGTTGAAAATGGCCGACTAGTAGCTGGGTAAACTATTCAGCGTAGCGCTCACGATAAAAAAATGGATTATTTCAGTGGGTTAGCGAAAAAACTTGTTGACGCCTGAAAAGATCTGCGTAGAATGTGCACCCATCGAAGGCACATAGCTCAGTTGGTTAGAGCACCACCTTGACATGGTGGGGGTCGTTGGTTCGAGTCCAATTGTGCCTACCAAATCGATAAAAAGGGTCGCTTAGCGACCCTTTTTTGTTCCTGCGATTTAGTGGTTCTGTTTTTTCGGGTTGCTGCAGGAAAGTGCCTGATATTCGTAAGGATGTCTTGTCAGAGGGCGGTGCTTTCTGGAAGCATTCGCAACTTTACTTCCAGTGACTTGGTTCGGTTCTGGTCGGCCCGTAATAGGGCTCCTGCCATCGTTAGGCAGATACGCCGCCGAATCGCTTCCTGGCTCATCCCAACCCATGTGACCTTTGGTAGGGGTCACCACTAGGAGAGGAGGCGCCATGCCAATCATTACTCTTCCCGACGGTAGTCAGCGTTCGTACGATCATCCGGTATCCGTGCTGGAGGTCGCTCAATCCATTGGTGCGGGCCTGGCCAAGGCCACGCTGGCCGGTAAGGTCGACGGCAAACAGGTTGACGCCTGTGATGTGATCGAAGCCGACGCGGCTCTGCAGATTATTACGCCGAAGGATGATGAGGGGTTGGAAATCATTCGCCACTCCTGTGCGCACCTGGTTGGGCATGCGGTCAAGCAGCTCTACCCGGATGCCAAGATGGTGATTGGGCCGGTCATCGAGGAAGGTTTCTACTACGACATCGCCATTGGTCGTCCTTTTACGCCTGAAGATATGGCGGCCATTGAGCAGCGCATGAAGGAGTTGATTGACAAGGACTACGACGTCATCAAGAAAATGACGCCGCGTGCCGAGGTCATCGAGGTCTTCAAGTCGCGTGGCGAAGAGTACAAGTTGCGCTTGATCGACGACATGCCGGATGAGCAGGCCATGGGGCTGTACTATCACGAAGAATATGTGGATATGTGCCGCGGCCCTCACGTGCCCAATACCCGCTTTCTTAAAGCATTCAAACTCACTCGCATTTCCGGTGCCTACTGGCGCGGCGACTCGAAGAATGAGCAGTTGCAGCGCATCTATGGCACCGCCTGGGCCGACAAGAAGCAGCTCGCAGCCTACATTCAGCGTATCGAAGAGGCTGAAAAGCGCGATCATCGCCGCATTGGCAAGCAGCTCGACCTGTTCCATCTGCAGGAAGAGGCGCCGGGTATGGTGTTCTGGCATCCTAATGGCTGGACTGTCTATCAGGTGCTGGAGCAGTACATGCGCCAAGTGCAGCGTGAGCACGGTTATGTGGAAGTGCGTACGCCGCAGGTGGTTGATCGCATCCTTTGGGAGCGCTCGGGGCACTGGTCCAACTATGCAGAAAACATGTTCACCACTGCGTCGGAAAACCGCGATTACGCCGTTAAGCCGATGAACTGCCCGTGCCATGTGCAGATCTTCAATCAGGGCTTGAAGTCATACCGCGACCTGCCGTTGCGCCTGGCAGAGTTCGGTGCCTGCCACCGTAACGAGCCGTCTGGTGCGCTGCACGGTATTATGCGCGTGCGTGGTTTTGTGCAGGATGATGCACACATCTTCTGTACAGAGGAGCAGGTCAAGAAAGAGGCGGCTGACTTCATCAGGCTGACGCTGCAGGTCTATCGTGACTTCGGCTTCACTGATGTCTCCATGAAGCTGTCGACTCGCCCGGCCAAGCGTGTAGGATCTGAAGAGCTTTGGGATCGTGCCGAGGGGGCGCTGGCTGATGCCTTGAACGAGTCCGGTCTAGAGTGGGAATACCAGCCGGGTGAGGGGGCTTTCTACGGTCCGAAGATTGAGTTCACTCTCAAGGATTGCCTGGGGCGTAACTGGCAATGTGGTACGCTGCAGTACGACCCGAACCTGCCGGAGCGTCTTGAGGCTAGCTATATCGCCGAGGACAACAACCGTAAGCGCCCGGTCATGCTGCATCGTGCGATTCTCGGATCTTTCGAGCGCTTCATCGGTATGCTGATCGAGCACTATGCCGGTTCCTTCCCGGCCTGGCTCGCGCCGATCCAGGCGGTGATCATGAATATCACCGATAAACAGGCCGATTTCGCCCTGGAAGTGGAAAAAACGCTCAATCAAAGCGGATTCCGTGCCAAGGCCGACTTGAGAAACGAGAAGATCGGCTTTAAAATCCGCGAGCATACTTTGCTCAAGGTTCCCTATCTCTTGGTTATTGGAGATCGGGAAGTCGAGACACGATCCGTCGCTGTGCGTACCCGTGAAGGCGTCGATATGGGCTCTTTGCCTATCGAGCAGTTCATGGCGCTATTGCAGCAAACGGTTTCCCGGCGTGGTCGCCAAGATTTGGAGTAAGAACTATTAAGCGTGATATGAGACAGGACAAGCGGGCCGCCCCCAAGGCGCCTATCAACGAAAACATTACCGCTCGTGAAGTGCGCCTGATCGGCGCCGATGGCGAGCAGATTGGTATTGTTTCGATCGATGAGGCATTGCGCGTGGCTGAAGAAGCCAAGTTGGATCTGGTAGAGATCTCAGCTGATGCAGTACCGCCAGTTTGCCGCATCATGGACTACGGCAAGCACCTGTTCGAGAAGAAGAAGCAGGCTGCGATTGCCAAGAAGAATCAGCATCAGCAGCAGATCAAAGAGATCAAGTTTCGTCCAGGGACGGAGGAAGGGGATTATCAGGTAAAACTACGCAACCTGATACGTTTCCTTGAAGATGGGGACAAGGCCAAGGTATCGCTTCGATTCCGCGGTCGTGAGATGGCTCACCAGGAGCTGGGGATGGAGCTGCTCAAGCGGGTCGAACAAGACCTGATCGAGCTTGGCACCGTCGAACAGCATCCTAAGCTGGAAGGACGCCAGCTAATGATGGTCATCGCTCCCAAGAAGCGTAAATAACCTCCCGGGCACTGGCAGGCCTGATGGTTATCAGTTGTTAATGAATGCGGAGTACTAAACATGCCAAAAATGAAAACTAAGAGCGGTGCTGCAAAGCGCTTCCTGAAGACTGCTTCGGGCTATAAGCACAAGCACGCTTTCAAGAGCCACATCCTGACCAAGATGTCCACCAAGCGTAAGCGTCAACTGCGCGGTAGCGAGCTGATGCATCCGTCGGACAAGGCAAAAGTCGAGCGCATGCTGCGCGTTCGTTAATTCGGTCAAGATTTTTAGAGGTTATTACTCATGGCTCGTGTTAAGCGTGGCGTCATCGCCCGTGCTCGTCACAAGAAAATTCTGAAGCTCGCTAAGGGCTACTACGGCGCACGTTCACGTGTGTTCCGTGTCGCCAAGCAGGCGGTGATCAAGGCTGGCCAATATGCCTACCGTGACCGTCGTCAGCGCAAGCGTCAGTTCCGCGCTCTGTGGATCGCTCGTATCAACGCTGGCGCTCGCGTCAACGGCCTGTCCTACAGCCGTCTGATTGCTGGCCTGAAAAAGGCTTCGATCGAGATTGACCGTAAGGTTCTGGCTGATCTGGCTGTGAACGAAAAAGCGGCGTTCGCTGCGATTGTCGAGAAAGCTAAGGCCGTTCTGGCTTAAGTCCCCCGACAATCACCGGGTAACCGGTGGCAACGTCAAAGATAGGGGAAGAGCCTTAACAGCTCTTCCCCTATTTCGTATCTGGAGTCTGTAAATGGAAAATCTGGATGCATTGGTCTCCCAAGCGCTCGAGGCCGTGCAACAAAGCGAAGATGTCAACGCCCTGGAGCAGCTCCGGGTTCAGTACCTTGGCAAGAAAGGCGAACTGACTGCCCTGATGCAGACCCTGGGTAAACTGTCGGCTGAGGAACGCCCGAAAGCCGGTGCTCTTATCAACGCTGCCAAGAATCAGGTTCAAGACGCCCTGAGCGCCCGCAAATCCGTGCTTGAGCAGGCTCTGCTCGCCGAGAAGCTGGCTGCCGAGCGGATTGACGTTACCCTGCCGGGCCGTGGTCAGGCGTCTGGTGGCCTGCACCCGGTCACTCGTACTCTGGAGCGTGTTGAGCAGTTCTTTACCCATATTGGCTACAACGTCGCTGAGGGGCCAGAAGTCGAAGACGACTACCACAACTTCGAAGCCCTCAACATTCCCGGCCATCACCCGGCGCGGGCGATGCATGACACCTTCTACTTCAACGCGAACATGCTGCTGCGTACCCACACCTCGCCGGTGCAGGTACGCACTATGGAGTCGCAACAGCCGCCGATTCGCATTGTTTGTCCGGGGCGTGTCTATCGCTGCGACTCCGATATCACTCACTCGCCGATGTTCCATCAGGTTGAAGGTCTGCTGATCGACGAGGGCATCAGCTTCGCCGACCTCAAGGGCACCATCGAGGAATTCCTCCGTGTGTTCTTCGAGAAGCCTTTGGGCGTGCGCTTTCGTCCGTCGTTTTTCCCCTTCACCGAGCCTTCGGCAGAAGTCGACATGCAGTGCGTGATGTGCTCCGGCAAAGGCTGTCGCGTATGCAAGCAGACCGGCTGGCTGGAAGTTATGGGTTGCGGCATGGTGCATCCGAACGTGCTGCGTATGAGCGGCAT
This sequence comes from Pseudomonas sp. 8Z, assembly GCF_902506535.1. GTDB lineage: Bacteria > Pseudomonadota > Gammaproteobacteria > Pseudomonadales > Pseudomonadaceae > Aquipseudomonas. Next base: position 727,109 of record NZ_LR733827.1, on the reverse strand, counting down.
CGATCCGGAGAAATACTCCGGCTTCGCCTTCGGCATGGGTGTCGAGCGTCTGGCCATGCTGCGTTACGGCGTCAATGACCTGCGCCTGTTCTTCGATAACGACCTGCGGTTCCTCGCGCAATTTCGCTAGAGCTCGTAGTCCACGTATCGAATTCGTTTAAGGAGAACAGTCAGTATGAAATTCAGTGAACAGTGGCTGCGTAGCTGGGTTAGCCCTCAAGTAACGCGTGACGAGTTGGTCGCGCGCCTGTCCATGGTCGGCCTTGAAGTCGACGCGGTGCAGCCGGTGGCTGGCGCCTTCAGTGGTGTGGTAGTTGGTGAGATCGTCGGTGCGGAACAGCATCCGGACGCGGACAAGCTGCGCGTGTGCCAGGTTAGCAATGGCAGTGAAACCTTTCAGGTTGTCTGTGGTGCGCCCAATGCCCGTGTAGGTATCAAGATTCCGTTCGCCATGGTCGGCGCTGAGCTGCCGGGCGACTTTAAAATCAAGAAGGCCAAGCTACGTGGTGTGGAATCTTTCGGCATGCTTTGCTCGGCTTCCGAGCTGCAGGTCAGCGAAGACAACGCTGGGCTGATGGAGCTGGCTGCTGATGCGCCAGTTGGTCAGAGCCTGCGTGAATACCTTGGCCTTGATGACGTTTGCATCGAGCTGGGCCTGACCCCTAACCGTGGTGATTGCCTGTCCATCGCCGGTCTGGCTCGCGAAGTTGGTGCTATGTATGACGCGGCGGTTACTCCGCTAGCCATTGCAGCAGCCGCTCCCGTACATGATGAAATTCGCCCAGTTGAAGTGCTGGCTCCCAAGGCTTGCCCACGCTATCTGGGGCGCGTTATTCGAAATGTTGATTTGTCACGCGCGGCCCCATTGTGGATGGTTGAGCGTCTGCGTCGCTCAGGCGTGCGCAGCATAGATCCTGCGGTTGACGTCACTAACTATGTGATGCTCGAATTGGGCCAGCCGATGCATGCTTTCGATCTTGCCGAGATTAATGGCGGTATCCGTGTGCGTCCGGCCGTGGAGGGTGAGAAGCTGGTTCTGCTCGACGGTCAGGAGGTCAGCTTGCGTGCCGACACTCTAGTCATTGCTGATCATCAGCGTGCCTTGGCGATTGCTGGTGTGATGGGAGGCGAGCATAGCGGCGTTAGCAGCAAGACGCGGGACCTGTTCCTGGAAAGCGCTTTCTTCGACAACATTGCGATTGCTGGTAAGGCGCGCTCTTACGGCCTGCACACCGATTCTTCGCATCGTTTTGAGCGTGGCGTCGACTGGCAACTGGCGCGCAATGCCATTGAGCGTGCTACTGCGCTTTTGCTGGACATCGTCGGCGGCGAAGCGGGGCCGGTCATTGAGGTCGTCAGTAGCGAATATTTGCCGCAGAACGCGCCAATTACCCTGCGCGCCGAGCGTATCCGGCAGATGCTGGGGCTGGACATGGACGCTGCAGAGGTCGAGCGCCTGCTGACTGGTCTGGGGCTGGGCGTCACCGCTCAGGGCGCAGGCGAGTGGCTGGTCAGCGTGCCGAGTCACCGCTTCGATATCAGCCTGGAAGTCGACTTGATCGAAGAGCTGGGGCGCTTGTACGGCTATAACCGCTTGCCTGTACGCTACCCGCAAGCCCGTCTGGCTCCGCAGTCCAAGGCAGAGGCTCGCGCTGAACTGCCAGCTCTACGCCGCTTGTTGGTCGCTCGTGGTTATCAGGAGGCGATCACCTACAGCTTCATTGATCCTAAGTTGTTCGAGTTGTTTGCTCCGGGCATCCAGCCGTTGCAGCTAGCTAATCCGATTTCTGCCGATATGGCTGCCATGCGTTCGTCCTTGTGGCCGGGCTTGGTCAAGGCGTTGCAGCATAACCTCAACCGCCAGCAGTCGCGTGTGCGGCTGTTCGAGAGCGGCCTTCGTTTCGTGGGGCAGTTAGAAGGCTTGCAGCAAGAATCTATGCTCGCCGGCGTTATCACGGGTAACCGTCAGCCGGAAGGCTGGGCCAATACGCGTGACAGCGTAGACTTCTACGACCTGAAGGCCGATGTCGAAGCGTTGCTTGGTTATGCAGGTGCCGCCGATGCCTTTAGTTTCGTTGCGGGTGAGCATCCTGCTCTGCATCCGGGGCAAACCGCTCGTGTTGAGCGAGAGGGGCGCCTGGTTGGTTTTATTGGTGCATTGCATCCAGAGCTGGCCAATACCTTGGGTCTTGATCAGCCAGTATTCCTTTTCGAGTTGGTGTTGGCAGAGGTAGCCGCCGGACGTATGCCTGCGTTCAGCGAGCTGTCGCGTTTCCCTGAGGTCCGGCGCGATCTGGCATTGCTTGTTGATCGCGAGCAGTCGGCTGAAAGTGTTTTAGCGGTGATCCGTGAGACGGCTGGGGAATGCTTGACGGACCTCAAGCTATTTGACGTCTATCACGGTAAAGGCATTGATCCTCATAGAAAAAGCCTTGCCGTTGGCTTGACCTGGCAACATCCATCACGCACTCTTAACGACGATGAGGTAAGTGCTACCACGCAAAATATCATCACTTGCCTCGAACAAAGGTTCAACGCCACGTTAAGGAAGTAGCGTATGGGGGCTCTGACGAAAGCTGAGATGGCCGAGCGTCTGTATGAAGAGCTGGGCCTGAACAAACGGGAAGCCAAGGAGCTGGTGGAGCTGTTTTTTGAAGAGATCCGCCAGGCTCTTGAGCTGAATGAACAGGTCAAGCTTTCCGGGTTTGGTAATTTCGACTTGCGCGATAAGCGCCAGCGACCTGGCCGTAACCCGAAAACAGGGGAAGAGATTCCAATCACGGCTCGTCGTGTGGTCACTTTTCGTCCAGGGCAAAAATTGAAAGCCAGGGTCGAGGCCTATGCTGGAACCAAGTCATAACGACGAATTACCGGCAATTCCCGGCAAACGCTATTTCACCATCGGTGAAGTCAGCGAGCTCTGCGCGGTCAAACCTCACGTTCTGCGCTATTGGGAGCAGGAATTCCCACAGTTGAACCCGGTCAAGCGGCGGGGTAACCGCCGCTATTATCAGCGTCAAGATGTGCTGATGATTCGGCAGATTCGGGCGTTGCTCTACGATCAAGGCTTTACTATTGGCGGTGCACGACAGCGCTTGTCCGGTGATGAAGCTAAAGATGACACGACTCAATATCGGCAATTGATCAAGCAAATGATTGCCGAGCTTGAAGATGTTTTGTTGGTCCTACGGAAATAAGGCAAAAGAAAAAGTTGCCTTATTTCAAAAGCTTAATGTATAGTTCAACCCGTTTTCGGGGTTCCGAAAACACAGTCGGGGCGTAGCGCAGCCCGGTAGCGCACTTGCATGGGGTGCAAGGGGTCGAGTGTTCGAATCACTCCGTCCCGACCAACAAATCCCTACATTAAAGCCTGGTCAGTGATGATCAGGCTTTTTTGTTTCAGGGACTTTTGCGGGGATTTTTTCATGCTGCCATCCTCCTCAAAATCTTCAGGGTCGGCTCGCGCGAGTCGGTGGCCGAAATCCTGTTGGCTTCATCGATCAGTTTGCCCAACTCGGCGGCTGAGTAGTGACTGGTGATGCTACCGTTCTTGTGCCCCAGCAGAGCCTTCCTGTCTTCCTCCGTTACCCCAGCAGCCCGAAGTCTTCGGCCGAAGGTGTGCTTCAGATCGTGAACGCGGATTGCAGCAAAACACGCTGGAGCAGGGCCAGAAAACGCTTCTGGAACTTCTTCGCTGCTTTGACCCTGGCTTTCTTCCATGCCGAATCGTTCATCCGGTGAACGGGAGTTGTGGTGCTCAGTGAAATTTAGGCTTGGCACATGGACATGCGATGAAATACTCTCCGGTTACTGGGCTAACGAAGTGGTCAACAGGCAGGATGCCGACCCCATGCACTTCGTTAGCTCGGTACTAATTCCCCTGGCTAAGTTGTTGCTATGCCAGACATACAAAAGCCCTCTTAGTGAGGGCTTTTGTATGTCTGGCGGAAGGTTTTTGTTCAACGGGCGACGCTGACGCCTTCCAGGCTGGCGAAGGAGGTGTCCTTGGCGGTGAGTAGGAAGTCGCGCATGAAAGGGGCGTCGAGCATGTCGCTACGGATGGCGGCATAGAGCGTGGCGTACAGCCCCTTTTCCCCTAGTCGTTTGGCGCTGACATAGCCGCGTGAGCTGTATTCGTGCAGGGCCCAGTTGGGCAGGCCGCATACGCCGCGGCCGCTGGCCACCAGTTGCATCATCATCACTGTCAGTTCCGAGGTGCGAACCTGGGCGGGCTCGATGTCGGCTGGTTCAAGGAAGCGGGTGAAGATGTCCAATCGGTCGCGTTCGACAGGGTAGGTGATCAGGGTTTCGCTGATCAGGTCTTGCGGCTGGATGAAGGCTTTGTTGGCTAGGCGGTGCTGGTTGGCTACGGCCAGCATGGCTTCATAAGTAAACAGCGGGACGTAGGTGATCCCGGCCAGTTCGATCGGGTCGGATGTCACCACCAGGTCGAGGTCGCCACGTGCCAGTGCGGGTAGCGGAGCGAAGGAGAAGCCGGAGGCCAGGTCCAGTTCGACTTCTGGCCAGGCGTCGCGGAACTGGTCGATGGTCGGCATCAACCACTGGAAGCAGCTATGGCACTCGATGGCCATGTGCAGTCTGCCTGCAGTACCGCCGGCTAGGCGCGCCAGGTCGCGTTCGGTGCCGCGTAGCAGCGGTAGCACGGCGTCGGCCAATTGCAGCAGGCGCAGGCCAGCGCTGGTGAAGCGCACCGGCTTGGTCTTGCGCACGAAAAGTTGCAGCCCCAGGCGCTCTTCCAGTTCCTTGAATTGGTGGGAGAGGGCCGACTGGGTAAGGTGCAGGCGGTCGGCGGCTTCGACCAGGCTGTCGGTTTCGCGCAGGGCGTGCAGGGTTTTCAGGTGGCGTAGCTCAAGCATGTCGGTCTCGTTCAGGTTTGATTCATCCGCTTCGCTTGTTTGGATGAAAGCTGTTCATGCAGCCTACATGAGTGAATTTGTATATCAAGACGAAAATCTTGAGTTTGTCTCAATCAAGAGCCCTGCGGAGAATGGCGCCATCTCGATTCAATCTGGAGCGCCAAGCCATGTCCCTGTCCCATTCCCTCGGTTTTCCCCGTATCGGTCGTGACCGCGAACTGAAGAAAGCCCTAGAAGCCTACTGGCAGGGCGAACTGGATGAAGCCGGGCTGCGTGCCGTCGGTGAGCGCCTGCGTGCCGAGCATTGGCTGGTGCAGAAAGAGGCCGGCATCGACCTGCTGCCGGTCGGCGATTTTGCCTGGTATGACCAGGTGCTTACCCACTCCCTGACCTTTGGCGTGATCCCCGAGCGTTTTCGTCCGGCCTCCGGCAAGCCGACCCTGCAGACGCTGTTCGCTATGGCGCGTGGCGCTGGCAGAAGCGCGAATGCCTGCTGTGGCGGGGCGCATGATCAGCCTCTGGTCGCGCAGGAGCTGACCAAGTGGTTCGATACCAACTACCACTATCTGGTGCCGGAGTTCTCGGCTGATCAAGCGTTCGCCCTGAGCTGGGAGCAACTGTTCGAGGAGGTGGAGCAGGCGCACGCCCTGGGCTATCGGGTGAAGCCGGTGCTGATCGGCCCGCTGACTTATCTGTGGCTGGGCAAGGCCAAGGGCAGCGACTTCGACAAGCTGGAGCTGCTCGAACGCCTGCTGCCGGTGTATGGCGAGATATTCCGGCGCCTGGCTGAGCAGGGCGTGGAGTGGGTGCAGATCGACGAGCCGATTCTGGTGCTGGACTTGCCGCAGGATTGGAAGAACGCCTTCGAGCGCGCCTATAACCTGATCCAGCGTGAGCCGTGCAAGAAGCTGATCGCCACCTATTTTGGCGGATTGCAGGACAACCTCGGCCTGGCCGCCAACTTGCCGGTCGATGGCCTGCATATCGACCTGGTGCGCGCGCCCGAGCAGTACCCGACCATCCTCGACCGCCTGCCTGCCTATAAAGTGTTGTCGCTGGGCGTGGTCAACGGCCGCAACGTCTGGCGCTGCGATCTGGAGAAGGTGCTCGGCGTGCTGCGGCATGCCCATGAACGCCTGGGCGAGCGGCTGTGGGTGGCGCCATCCTGCTCGCTGCTGCACAGCCCGGTGGATGTGTCTGGCGAGGATCAGCTCGATGCCGAGCTGAAAAGCTGGCTGGCCTTCGCTGTGCAGAAGTGCGAGGAGGTGGCGCTGCTGACGCGCGCGCTGGCAGCGCCGGAATCGGCCGAGGTACAGGCCGCGCTGGCGCAGAACCGCGCGATCCGGGCGACGCGGGCTGCGTCTTCGCGCATCCACAAGCCGGAGGTGCAGGCGCGCGTGGCGGCGATTCGTCCGCAGCACGCGCAGCGTCAGTCGCCGTTCGCCGCGCGTATCGAGCAACAGCGCGAGCGCCTGCAATTACCGTTGTTGCCGACCACCACCATCGGCTCCTTCCCGCAGACCCCGGCGATTCGCCAGGCGCGGCAGGCGTTGCGCCAGGGCCAGTTGAGCGCCGCCGACTACAACGAGGCCATGAAGGGCGAGATCCGCCATGCCGTGGAGATTCAAGAGCGCCTCGGGCTGGATGTGCTGGTGCATGGCGAGGCCGAGCGTAACGACATGGTTGAGTACTTCGCTGAGCGGCTCGACGGCTATGCCTTCACGCGTTTCGGCTGGGTGCAGAGTTACGGTTCGCGCTGCGTCAAACCGGCGGTGATCGTCGGCGATCTGAGTCGCCCGCAGGCGATGACCGTGGAGTGGATTCGCTATGCTCAGAGCCTGACCGACAAGGTGGTCAAGGGTATGTTGACCGGCCCGGTGACCATGCTGTTGTGGTCGTTCCCGCGCGAGGACCTGCCCTGCGAGGTGCAGGCGCGCCAGTTGGCGCTGGCGATTCGCGATGAAGTGCTGGATCTCGAAGCCGCTGGTATCCGGATCATCCAGATCGACGAGGCAGCGTTCCGTGAAGGCCTGCCCCTGCGCCAGAGCGCCTGGCAGGGCTATCTGGACTGGGCCACCGCGGCCTTTCGCCTGGCCGCCAGCGGCGTGCGCGACGAAACACAGATTCACACCCATATGTGCTACAGCGAGTTCAATGATGTGATCGAGTCGATCGCGGCGATGGACGCCGATGTCATCACCATCGAGACCTCGCGTTCGGACATGGCGCTGTTGCAGGCGTTCGAGCACTTCGCCTATCCCAACGAGATCGGCCCTGGCGTGTACGACATCCACTCGCCGCGCGTGCCCGATACGGCGGAGATGGCAGCCTTGCTGCGCGAGGCGGCGCGGCGCATTCCCGCGCTGCGCCTGTGGGTCAACCCCGATTGCGGGCTGAAGACCCGCGCCTGGCCGGAGACCGAGGCGGCGCTGGTGAACATGGTGGCTGCTGCCCGGCAGTTGCGTGCCGAACTGGCCTGATCTTCAATTATCGGGAGGCGGCGCAGACGCTCTGTCGCCGACCTCTTGTCACCGCGAGGAAGACCGCTCGTCCTCCTTCATCAAACTGTCATGCTTGTGTGGCAGCGCCATCGACTGACTTTCATCAGACTCGCGTTTCAGTGGGGTTCTGCGTTTCTGGTATTTCCATGCGTGCATTCTTTTTCATCGCTGCGCTGTTGTGCGGCGTGCCGTCTTTTGCGGCCAATCGTTGCGACCTGTCCGAGCCGACCCGTTACGCGGATGTTGGCGACGTGCGCCTGGCTTACCAGAGCGTCGGCAGTGCAGGTGATCCTGCGCTGCTGCTGATCATGGGCCTGGGTGGCCAGTTGATCCACTGGCCGGACGAGGTGGTAGAACGCCTGTGTCAGCAGGGCTTTCGCGTCATCCGCTTCGACAATCGTGACGTGGGCCTGAGCAGTTGGCGCAAACCGGTGCCGAGCATCAATCTAGGGTATGAAGTGGTGCGCTATCGGCTGGGATTGTCACTCGGTGCGCCTTACCAACTGCGTGATATGGCGGGTGATGCACTGGGCCTGATGGATGATCTGGGTATCGGTGACTTCCATGTCTTGGGTGCGAGCATGGGGGGCATGATCGCCCAACATTTGGCCGATATGGCGCCTCACCGTGTGCTCAGCCTCACCTTGGTGATGACCAGCTCCGGCGCGCAGGGGCTGCCTGCGCCAAGCGATGCTTTGTTGCAATTGCTGGCCCGGCGCGAGGCCAGCAGCCGTGAGCAGGCGCTGGAGCAACAAGCCGATCTGCTGGCCGCGCTGGGCAGTCCGCAGGTGCGTGATGATCGCAAGGTGTTATTGGAGCAAGCCCGTATAGCCTATGACCGCGCGTTCAATCCTGAAGGTGTGCAGCGCCAGTTGTTGGCGATTCTGGCTGAGCCCAGTCGGGTGGATCTGCTCAATCGCCTGCAGGTGCCGACTTTGGTGGTGCATGGCACTGCTGACCCACTGTTGCCGGTGATGCATGGTGTGCACGTAGCGGCGCATATTCGCGGAGCCCAGCTAAAGCTGATCCCAGGCTTGGCTCATCGCTTTCAGGAGGCATTCAAGGAGCCCTTGCTCGCGGCAGTATTACCGTATTTGGCTGTGCACAGTGCTGCGCTATCCACATACTCTCTACCAAGCATGGAGTCGAGATGAAAGGCTTAGGGCTAAGGCTTACAGAGAGTGTTCCGCTATCAGCTAGACCCAGGGATGGTTGATCAAATACGTGCCGCGACAAATGGAAATTACGCACTGGGAAGTCCGAAATTTTCTGCCGAAGTTGAAGCTGCGCTGGGGCGAAGAGTGACAAGAAGTAGGCCTGGGCGTCCCAAGATTGCGCCTGGTCTTTAGTGAAACACGTGGGCTGTCCCCTATTGTCTTCCTGTTTATATGGCGGTCTGCCCCTGCTGCTGAGATGCCTTGTCGGCATGTATCATCAAGCACCGATTAAGTGCGATAAGCGCGCTTCGCCTGCTAATTGCGAGTGATGACAGCATGATCGAAGTAACCGAAGTTTCCATTGCCGAGCTGCGTGCCGCGCTGGAGTCTGGCCGCACCACGGCGGTCGAGCTGGTTAAGGCCTATCTGGCGCGTATCGAGGCCTACGACGGCCCGAATACGACGACCCAGCTCAACGCGGTGGTGGTGCATAACCCCGATGCGCTCAACGAGGCCGAGGCCTCCGATGCACGGCGTGCTCGTGGTGCGACGCTGAGCCCGCTCGATGGCATTCCCTACACCGCCAAGGACAGCTATCTGGTCAAGGGCCTGACAGCGGCCTCCGGCAGCCCGGCGTTCAAGGATCTGGTCGCTCAGCGCGATGCCTTCACCATCGAGCGTCTGCGCGCCGCCGGCGCCATTTGTCTGGGCAAGACCAATATGCCGCCGATGGCCAATGGCGGTATGCAGCGCGGTGTTTATGGCCGCGCGGAAAGCCCCTATAACGCCGATTACCTGACCGCTCCGTTCGCTTCGGGCTCGTCCAACGGTGCCGGCACGGCGACCGCCGCCAGCTTCTGTGCCTTCGGCCTAGCCGAGGAAACCTGGTCGAGCGGTCGCGGCCCAGCTTCGAACAACGGGCTGTGCGCCTATACGCCGTCGCGCGGGGTGATTTCGGTGCGCGGTAACTGGCCGCTGACGCCGACCATGGATGTGGTGGTGCCCTATGCCCGCAGCATGGCCGACCTGCTGGAAGTGCTCGATGTGGTGGTGGCCGAGGATGCAGACACGCGTGGTGACCTGTGGCGCCTGCAGCCCTGGGTGCCGATCCCGCGTCCGTCCGATGTGCGTCCGGATTCCTACCTGGCACTGGCTGCCAAGGCCGAAACTCTGGTCGGCAAGCGCCTGGGCGTGCCGCGCATGTTCATTAACCAGGACGAGTTGGCGGGCACCAGCGAATCCCCCGGCATCGGCGGGCCGACGGGTCAGCGTATTCACACGCGGCCAAGTGTGATCGCCCTGTGGGAAGCGGCGCGTCAGGCGCTGGAAGCAGCCGGTGCCGAGGTGCTGGAGGTGGACTTCCCGCTGGTGTCCAACTGCGAAGGTGACCGTCCCGGTGCGCCGACCGTGTTCAATCGCGGCATCGTCACGCCCGAGTTCCTGCATGACGAGCTATGGGAGCTTTCCGGCTGGGCCTTTGATGACTTCCTGCGGGCCAACGGCGATCCCAAGCTCAACTGCTTGGCCGATGTCGATGGCCCGCAGATTTTCCCGCACGACCCCGGCACGTTGCCGAACCGCGAGGGTGATTTGGCCGCGGGTATGGACGAGTACGTCAAGATGGCCAAGCGCGGTATCAAGCCCTGGGATCAGATTGCCACGCTGCCGGACGGCCTGCGCGGCCTGGAGCATACGCGCAAGATCGACCTGGAGGACTGGATGGATCAGCTCGGCCTGGACGCCGTGCTGTTCCCCACCGTGGCCGATGTTGGCCCAGCCGATGCCGATGTGAACCCGGCGTCCGCCGATATCGCCTGGAGCAATGGCGTGTGGGTGGCCAATGGCAACCTGGCGATCCGTCACCTGGGCGTGCCCACCGTCACCGTGCCGATGGGGGTGATGGCCGATATCGGCATGCCGGTCGGGTTGACCTTCGCCGGCCGTGCCTACGATGACTCGATGCTGCTGCAACTGGCGTCGGCTTACGAGGCGACCGGCAGCAAACGTCTGGTACCGCCGCGTACGCCACCGTTGGCGTGAATAGGATGGCGCAGCCGCTGAAGCGCTTCCCACGGTTTGTCACAAGTAGCCATTGCCATTGCGGCGGGTTGCACCCGCCCTACGAAATCGCTGGTCGCGCTTGTGATGACAACTGACGTCGGTTTATGAGGCGACCGGCAGCAGTTATCGCCGCCGAAGCGCCTCCCACGGTTTGTCACAAGTAGGGCGGGTGCAACCCGCCATTGCCCCGGTGGCGGGGTGCACCCGTCCTGCCATGAGTCTTGGTCATTGCCGCAAATCCACTGCCGGGGCGCCTTGGCGGTCGAATAGTTGCGTCGGATTGCTTGGCAGGATGCTCGGGCTGCCGTCTGTACTGTTGCCGTTACCCAGAATGCGGATATCGCCGTACTTCTTGCCGGATATCGCCGCCAGTCCGGCGCCATCGCGCACGACGGTGGGGCGCAGGAAGACCATCAGGTTGCGCTTGACGTGCGATTGGTTGGTGGAGCGGAACAGCCGACCGAGCCAGGGGATATCGCCGAGCAGCGGCACCTTGGATTCTGACTCGGTGATGTCATCTTGAATCAGCCCGCCCAAGACGATGATCTGGCCGTCATCGGCGAGGATGGTGCTCTTGATCGAGCGCTTGTTGGTCACCAGATCGACGGCCTGGGCGTTGAGCCCGGTGCTAGGGGCAATGGAAGAAATTTCCTGCTCGATCTCTAGGCGCAAGGTGGCGCCGTCGTTGATATGTGGCGTGACCTTGAGGGTGACGCCGATATCCCTACGCTCGATGGTGGTGAAGGGGTTGCTCGAACCGGCGGCATCGGTGGTGTAGGAGCCGGTCTGGAAGGGCACGTTCTGGCCGACGAGGATTTCTGCTTTCTGGTTGTCCAGCGTCAGCAAGCTCGGTGTGGACAGCAGATTGCTCTTGCTGTTGGCCGACAGCGCCGTGATCAGCGCGCCGAAGCGGTTGCTGCCAACACCGACGATGGCTCCGTCGGGCAAGGTGGTGCCGTCGGGGATGGCGCCGTCCTGCAGCGCCTGCAGCACGGTGCCGACAGACAGACCGGAGCCTGCGAAATTGACACCGCCGAGCCCGCCGCGATTGCCGCGGCCATCCACGGCCCACTGCACGCCAAGGGCATCGCTGATATCGCCGGAGATTTCGACGATGGCGGCCTCTACCATTACCTGTGCGCGCGGTACATCGAGCTGGCGCACGATGTCTTCGAGATTCGCCACAACGTCGGGCTCAGCCAGCAGCACCAGCGCGTTGAGGCTTTCATCAGCGCGAATGAGGATGTTCGAGGGCTTGCCAGTGGCTTCGCCAGCTTGTTGATTGTTCATGCCTTCAGTGATTTCGCCGAGGGTTTCGGCCAGGGCCTTGGCATCGTTGTGGCGCAGGCGGATGACGCGGGTGTTGGCTGATCGGCTGCTGGGGCTGTCCAGCGAGCGGGCCAGTTCGGCTAGCTTTTTACGGGCCTCCGGTGGGCCGAGCAGGATCAGGCGGTTGGTGCGGGCGTCGGCCACCACCTGGGTGGCGCTGGTGCCCTTGCCCTGGCCACGGGAGATGGCGCTGTTGAGGACTTCGGCGGCGTCCATCACCCAGGCGTTTTGCAGGGTTATCACGCTGAAATCCTGAGCGCCGCTCTGATCGAGTTGGCGCATCAACGCTTCGATCCGCGCGATGTTGGCGCTGCGGTCGCTGATAATCAGGGCGTTGGCGGAGGTTACGGCGGCCAGGTGGCCGTACTGCGGAACCAGTGGACGAATCAGCGGGATCAACTCGGCGACGGGCACCTGTTGTAGTTGGATCAGGCGCGTTTCCAGGCGATCGGGTGCGGGCTGGCTGCTGTCGGCTTCAGCCTTGGCCTCGGCATTGGGCACAATACGCGCCTGATCGCCTTGGGTCATGACGCTGAAACCATGCGTTGCCATGACCGAGAGGAACAACTGATAGATCTCGGACATTCCCAAAGGCGTGCTGGAGACCACATTGACCTGGCCTTTGACGCGCGGATCGATAACAAAGGTCTGCCCAGTGATGGCCGCAACCTGATCGATGAACTCGCGGATATCGGCGTTCTTGAGGTTGATCGTCCAGCTATCTTCCTGTTGCTTGCTGCTGCTGGGGGCGGGCGTAATTTGTGCCAGCACGGGCAGCGGTAGCACCAGGCTGGCTGTGAGCAGGGCCTGTGTCAGTCGGCTTCGGAGTACGGGCATTGGCCTAGTCGTTATCTAATGGCTGATCAGTCTGGGGTTGCGGCTGCGAGGAGCCGTTGTTTTCCATTTGTTGACGCAATGCCTGCATGCGTTCCTGTAGCTGCTGCATGTTGTCCTGTTGCAGTTGATCGAGTTGATCCAGAGCGCCTGCGTTTGGTTCCGCAGGTGGTACATAAGTGCTTGGCTGGCTGCTGTTGGGCTTAGGAAAAGCCAGGCTTTCAAGGCGACCATTGCGCCTGAGTTCGACATGATCGGGCTGGACGCTATCGAGGCGCACGCCGTTGTCCACCTCGCTGCCCACCCTATAGCGCTGCGCGGGTTGCCCCTGGCGCTGGATCAGTGCGCTGGAGCGCTGCGGGTCGCTATGCACGAAGCTGCCGAGCAGGGTGAGCTGCAGGTTGGTGGCGGGGGCCGGGCCGTCAGCGTTCTCTTGAGGGGGGCCGAACAGTTGCCCAAGAGGGGCTTGGGCGGTGGGCGTCGAGTCGTTGTTGATGGCTTGTTCGGGCGAGGTGCTGGGCGCGCGTAGCAGGCGCAACAGCTCGGCACTCTGCATGGCCAGGCTGATGCCTATGACGGCCAAGATGAGGATGCCGAGCAGGCTTGGGGCATTGTTCTTGAGGCGCTGGGCAAGGGGCGAGATGGGCAACAGCATCACTCCGCAAACGACGTTCTGGTTCTTCTTGCTGCTCTAAGTAACGGGGCGATCATAGCAGCAAGCGCCAGACGGATATCCAGTCGCCTGTTTTTCGGCAGGCCAGCCTGCGCGCTCAGGACAGCAGGCGTGAACCTAGTTCGTCTGCGCCAGAGGCGGCTCCTGGGCAAGCGCAGCGGGGCGCTCGGTCGCTTTCGACAGGGCCAGTATTTCCAGGCGGCCTTGATAGCGCAGCTCCACATAACGCGGATACACGGCCTGTAGGCTTATGCCTGGCGCCAGTTCTTCGCCGACACGATAACGTCGTGTGGCTTGGCCCTGGCGCTGGATCAGTGCGCTGGAGCGTTGCGGGTCGCTGTGCGCGACGCTGCCCAGCAGGGTCAATGGCAGATCCGGCGTGCTGGACGTTGTGGGCATGCTGAACTGAGCCTGGCCGAACAGCTCGGCGATAAGTGGCTCGGTCTGGCGCGCGCTGTCATCTGGTCGAGTGTGTGCCTGCGCCAAGGGTTGTACATTCAGGCGTGTGTACAGATCGACGCCTTGCAGGCTGAGTAAGGCCAGGGTCGTGAGCGCCACTGCTGCGCTGAGCAGGCGTGGCGCGTACGCGCTGAGGCGTTGCTGAAGATGGCCGCGCACGGCGTTAGCTCCTGACCTGATTCATTGGCGCAAGTCCACGGCCGGGCGACCTTGGCCATCGAATAGCTGATTCGGTTGGCTGGGCAGGATGCTTGGGCGGTCATTGCTGGCGTCATGGCCGATGACGCGTATATCGCTGTACTTCTTGCCGGAAAGCGCCGCCAGCCCGGCACCATCACGCACGACGGTGGGCCGCAGGAAGACCATCAGGTTGCGCTTGATATGTGCCTCGCGGGTGGAGCGAAACAGCCGTCCNTGCGAGAGCTACAAGCCTCTATCACGTATCCAAGGGATAGCGCCTAACCGCGAGATCCCAACCGAATTGCTTGACGACCATAGAGCGTTGGAACCACCTGATCCCATCCCGAACTCAGTAGTGAAACGACGCATCGCCGATGGTAGTGTGGTGCTTCACCATGTGAGAGTAGGTCATCGTCAAGCTCCTATACGAAACCCCAGATCGCACACGCGGTCTGGGGTTTCCTTTTTGTATAAAGGTGAGTCTTGTGCTTTTTAGCACTGATCATCAGGACGCAAGCTGTTTAAATCTGAAGCTAAAACTTCAAAAAACAGCTTGACGGATTGAAAGGCTGCTGTAGAATGCGCGGCCTCGGTTGAGACGAAAGACTTAACCAACTGTTCTTTAACAACTGAATCAAGCAATTCGTGTGGGTGCTTGTGAAGTAAGACTGAGAGTCGAAAGATTATGCCCGCCCCCGCCCCGATTAGGCGCTGCACGAACAGTCATCGAACACAGATACTTTTCCTACAGCGCCACGCACGCTAACTTGAATCACCCGCCACCTTACAGGCCCCTCGCCATGAGCACTTCCGTGGAACCCTGCGCCGAACTGATGCTGGATAACCAGCTATGCTTCGCCCTCTACTCCACCTCGCTGTTAATGACCAAAACCTACAAGCCACTGCTGCAGGCGCTCGGGCTCACCTACCCGCAATACCTAGCCATGCTGGTGCTATGGGAGAACGAAGGCATCACCGTCAGCGAGATCAGCGCACGCATGCTCACCGATCCCGGCTCGCTCACCCCGCTGCTCAAACGCCTGGAAAGCGAGGGCCTGCTGCATCGCCAGCGCAGCAGCCAGGACGAACGCGTGGTGCAACTGCACCTCACCGAAAAAGGCCGCGCACTGCATGAACAAGCCAAGGCACTGCCGGCTTGCATTCTCAAAGCCTCAGGCCTCGATTTAGAAGAGCTAGGCAAACTGCGCAACGACTTGGTCGAGTTGCGCCAGCACCTGCAAAACGCACTCTGATACCCGGCGATGCGCGTCATCGCCCTCTTCTCCTCCCTTTCATCGCCTCCCCCTTTTGTGTCCACCCATGAGCGAACGGCCATACGTTCTCTCTGAAAGACACAAGCGCAGCCCTGCCGCGCCTGCTTATTCCATTATCCGTTTGCACATATAGCTAAATATTTTCGCAATTTACATTGCGCGCAAAATATTTGCGCGATAAGTTTCTCCCCGCAGAAATACTTTGTACGCAAAACATTAGCCACCAAACCAATCAAAAGGAAATACCAGCATGACTATCGAAAATGTTCTGTACCGCGCTACCGCTGAAGCCTTCGGTGGCCGTGAAGGTCGCGCCGTTTCTTCCGATGGCATTCTCGACATCGCCCTGAGCACCCCAAAAGAACTCGGCGGTGCCGGCGGCAACGGCACCAACCCGGAACAACTGTTTGCCGCTGGCTACTCCGCCTGCTTCCTTGGCGCCATGAAGTTCGTCGCCGCTCGCGACAAACTGAGCATCCCGGCTGACACCTTCATCGAAGGCACCGTAGGCATCGGCGCCATCCCCACCGGCTTCGGCATCGAAGTGGAACTGCGCATCAGCCTGCCGGGCCTGGATCGCGACGCCGCGCAAACCCTGGTGGATCGCGCGCACATCGTCTGCCCGTACTCCAACGCCACCCGCGGCAACATCGACGTCACCTTGACCATCGTATGACCGATCCGGCGCCGGGCTGCCCGGCGCCCTCTTCACAAAGGAACAGGAATATGAACATCTCGCGCATCCTCACTGCCGGCCTGCTCGCCCTGGCCATCAACAGCAGCTTCGCCGCCGGCAGCCCCGGCGTGGAACGTACCACTCAGGGCTTCCTCGATGCCCTGGCCGCCGGTGGCGGCCAGCCGCTGGAAAGCCTTTCGCCAAAAGACGCCCGTGCCGTACTGGTCGGCGCTCAGGCCGGGGTTAAGGTGGATGTGTCCGGCATCGTGGTCGACACCAAGGTGATTCAGGTCAATGGCCAGTCGCTCACCCTCAAGGTGGTGCGCCCTGAAGGTGCGCGCGGCGTCTTGCCGGGCTTCATGTTCTTCCACGGTGGCGGCTGGGTGCTGGGCGACTACCCGACCCACCAGCGCCTGATCCGCGACCTGGTGGTCGGTTCCGGCGCAGCGGCGATCTACGTCGACTACACACCGTCGCCCGAAGCCAAGTACCCGACTGCGATCAACCAGGCCTATGCCGCAACCAAATGGGTAGCCGACAACGGCAGCCAGATTGGCGTCGACGGCTCACGCCTGGCCGTGGTCGGCAACAGTGTTGGTGGCAACATGGCAGCCGTGGTCGCCATCAAGGCCAAGGAAGCCGGTACGCCGAAACTGCGCGCTCAGATACTGCTGTGGCCAGTGACTGACGCCAATTTCAACAATGCGTCGTATAACCAGTTCGCCGAAGGCCACTTCCTGACTCGCGGCATGATGGAGTGGTTCTGGGACAACTACACCACCGACCCGAAGCAGCGTAACGAGATCTACGCCTCGCCACTGCGCGCCAGCCTGGAACAACTCAAAGGTCTGCCGCCGGCCCTGGTACAAACCGCCGAGATGGACGTGCTGCGTGATGAAGGCGAAGCCTACGCCCGCCGCCTTAACGCTGCTGGCGTGCCGGTGACCGCCGTGCGCTACAACGGCATGATCCACGACTACGGCCTGCTCAATGTGGTGGCTGCAGTTCCGGCGGTGCGTTCCGCCTTGGATCAGGCAGCGCAGACGCTGAATAACAGCCTCAAGTAAGCGACTGAAAAACGAAACCCCGCCACCGTTGCCGGTTGCGGGGTTTCTTTTGATCATCGTCTTTCGCGGCTACAGCCGCTCGAAGTTGACGTAGCCTGGGTTTCGCGATGCTCTACCCAGCCTACATGCCTACCAGTGGGGGGGATGTGAAGCGCGCATCCACCTGCGTAAACCCCGTGGGAGGCGCTTCAGCGGCGACTATCGCGGCCAAAGTCGCTCACAAAGGCCATGTTTGTGGAGCGGCTGGTCGGCACTCCGCTTCAGCCGCGAATTGCTGGTCATACTGCGCTACGCACCTGCTCCCAGGTCAGATCCAGGCACTTGCGCGCCTTTTCCACCAATTCGTCGATCTCGGTCGGACTGATTACCAACGGCGGCGCGATGATCATGGTGTCGCCCACCGCGCGCATGATCAGACCGTTGTTGAAGCAGTGCCCCCGGCAGACCATGCCAGCGGCCACGTCATCCGGGTAACGCTTGCGCGTCGCTTTGTCCTGCACCAGCTCGATGGCGCCAAGCATGCCCAGACCACGAACCTCACCCACACCAGCAGCGCTGATGCGGTGGGCTGAAGCGAATCGTCGCCCGGCCCACCCTACTGTTTACTTCTTGTCGGCGGCGAACAGCGCGTCGAGCTTCTGCTCGAAGGCGTGGTAGCCGATGCGGTCATAGAGTTCCGCGCGGGTCTGCATCAGCTCGATGACGTCCTTCTGGTGGCCGTTCTGGCGAATTGAGGTGTAGACACTTTCCGCCGCTTTGTTCGCCGCACGGAAGGCCGACAACGGGTAGAGCTGGATGGCCACGCCCACCGAGGCCAGTTCATCGCGGGTGAACAACGGCGTGGCGCCGAATTCGGTGATATTGGCTAACACCGGCACCTGCAGCGCCTCGACGAAACGTTTATAGGTCGGCAGGTCGTAGGCAGCCTCGGCGAAAATGCCATCAGCACCGGCTTCGACGTAGGCCTGGCAACGCTCAATGGCGGCGTCCACGCCCTCAGCCTGGATGGCGTCGGTGCGGGCAATAAGGAAGAAATCCGGATCGGTCTTGGCGTCAGCGGCGGCCTTCACGCGGTCGCACATTTCCTCGGTGGAAACGATCTCCTTGCCGGGACGATGGCCGCAACGCTTGGCGCCGACCTGATCCTCGATGTGCGCAGCGGCAGCGCCGGCCTTGATTAGATTCTTGATGGTGCGCTCTATGTTGAAGGCGCTTGGGCCGAAGCCGGTGTCGATGTCGACCAGAAGCGGCAGGTCGCACACATCGGTAATGCGGCGCACGTCGGTGAGCACGTCATCCAGGGTGTTGATGCCCAGATCCGGCAGCCCGAGCGAGCCGGCAGCGACACCGCCACCAGACAGGTAGATGGCACGAAAGCCGGCGCGTTTGGCCAGCAGAGCGTGGTTGGCGTTGATGGCGCCGATTACCTGCAGCGGACTCTCGATGGCGAGGGCCTGGCGGAAGCGTTGGCCGGCGGAAAGCTGGATCATGAATCACCTCGGGTCTTGGATGAAGTGGTAAGCGCCTCTTTATAGTGGCGCTCGATATTGCGCTTGGAGGCGCCGATGTGGCGGCGCATCAACAGCTCGGCCAACTCGCCGTCACGTTCGGCGATGGCATCGAGAATGCGGTGGTGTTCGGCGAAGGCCTGGTGCGGTCTATTAGGCGTGGCGGAAAACTGCAGGCGGTACATACGCACCAGTTGGTACAGCTCGTCGCACAGCAGTTTGGCTAGGGTGCGATTGCCGCTGCCCTGGATGATCCGGTAGTGGAAGTCGAAGTCGCCTTCCTGCTGGTAGTAGCCGACGCCGGCCTTGAAAGCAGCGTCCTGCTCGTGCAGTTCCAGCACCCGGCGCAGTTCATCGATCTCCTGCTGAGTCATGCGCTCGGCGGCCAGACGGCAGGCCATGCCTTCCAGCGACTCGCGAATCTCGTACAGCTCGATCAGCTCGGCATGGCTGAGCGATACCACCCGCGCGCCTACATGCGGTACGCGCACCAGCAGCTTTTGCCCTTCTAGGCGATGGATCGCCTCGCGCAGCGGCCCCCGACTGATGCCGTAGGTGCGCGCCAGTTCGGGTTCGGAAATCTTGCTGCCAGGAGCGATCTCGCCCTTGACGATAGCAGCCTGGATACGGCGAAACACATGCTCGGAAAGTGTTTCAGAATCCATAGCAGAGGTTGCAGAAGCATGTAAATCAAGCGCCATGATTGTCGACACATCACTAAAAATGACAGTCAAAATCTAAGCCAAAAGCGCTAAACCGTCAAAGAAAACGAATGCATTGTCGACAAAATGGCGAAAGATATTAAAAGAGAAACTGCGACCTTACCTGCACAATGCGCTATAAGCGTCTGTCTGCGCGGAAAAACCCCATGCTAGAATGCGTTCAACTTATGCTTGGTCATTGCTACTGCCATGCCTGCTAGACTCCATGGCAGACAGATGCATGGCCGAAAGCCACCAGCTCGCCTTTACCCGCCTCAGGCCCAATCCTCTCAAGGACTCATGAGACCGATACCGCCCCGCCTTCTCTTGCTGCTAATGCTCTGCTGCCCAGGCCTGGCCTTTGGCAAGACTGCCTACGGCCTTAATGAATACATCCACATCGAAGAGCTTGACCTGCTAGTAGCCGCCAAGCTCGACACTGGCGCCAAGACCGCATCACTCAGCGCACGAGAGATCAAGCGCTTCAAGCGTGACGGTGAGCCCTGGGTCAGTTTTATCCTGGCTATCGACGATACGCACGAGCGCACGTTCGAGCGCCCGCTGGCGCGCATCAGCAAAATAAAACGCCGCGCGGCCGACTTCGATGAAGAGGACGGAAAAACCTACACGGCCCGCCCGGTAATCGAGCTAGAACTGTGCATGGGCGACACTTTGCGCAGAATTGAAGTGAACTTGACCGACCGAAGTGCATTCCAATATCCGCTTTTGATTGGCTCCGAAGCGCTCAAGCATTTCGGTGCCATGGTCGATCCAAGCCTTAAATATGCAGCTGGCAAGCCTAGCTGCACCAACGACGCAACCCCTGGCGAGTAATTCCCATGCGCTCTTTGAACCTGCATCTGAAAGTCCTGATCACCCTACTGGTGACATTGGGCGTTCTGATTACGGCATATCAAATCTTCATCCTCGGCATCCCTGTAACCGAAGACGAAACCGACGACCTATGGAATATCGACGCCAAAGTCGAATTCCAGGCCAATCCGCGCGAGCCGGTAAAGTTGCAAATGTTCGTGCCGCCACTGAATCAGGACTATGTCAGCCTCAACGAGAGCTTCATTTCCAACAACTACGGGGTAAGCGTCAACCGTGTCGACGGCAACCGCCGCGTGACCTGGTCTGCGCGCCGCGCCAGTGGCAAGCAGACCATCTATTACCGCCTGGTGCTGACCAAGCGCTACAGCGGTGAGCAGGTTCCTGTCAAAGGCCCGATCTTCCGCGACAGCCTGCCGGTTGAAGGCCCGGAAAAGATCGCCGCCGAAGCGCTGCTGGCGCCCATTCGCCAACACTCGGCGGATGTTGAAACCTTCATCAGCGAAACCATCAAGCGCGTCAATAACACCAACGACGACAACGTCAAACTGCTGCTCGGCGGTGACCCCTCCAGCGCCAAGAAAGCCGCAGTGACCGAATTGCTGCTGTCCATCGCCCACGTACCGATGGAGCGCGTGCATACCATTCGCCTGATGGCTGAAGTCGCACAATCGCCCGAGCTCTGGCTGCGCAGCTTCAATGGTCAGAAATGGCTGTACTTCAACCCGGAAACCGGTGAACAAGGCCTGCCAGCCGACCGCCTGGTATGGTGGACCGGCGATGGCGAGCTGATCAACCTCGAAGGCGGCAAACAAGCGCAAGTCACCTTCAGCCTGAACAACAGCGAGATGAACGCCATCCGCCTGGCCAAGCTGACTGACGAGAACACCGACGCCACCTTCCTCGAGTACTCGCTCTACGGCCTGCCGCTGCAGACTCAGCAGACCTTCATGATCATGGTGATGATCCCGATTGGCGTGCTGGTCATTCTGATTCTGCGTAACCTCGGCGGCCTGCAGACCCTGGGCACCTTCACGCCGGTGCTGATCGCCCTGGCCTTCCGTGAGACCCAACTGGGCTTCGGCATCTTCCTATTCACCGTAATCACCGCACTCGGCCTGTCACTGCGCTCGTACCTTGAGCATCTCAAGCTACAGATGCTGCCGCGCTTGTCCGTGGTATTGACCTTCGTTGTCGTGCTGATCGCGACTATCAGCCTGTTCAGCCACAAGCTAGGCCTGGAGCGCGGCCTATCGGTAGCGCTGTTCCCGATGGTGATTTTGACCATGACCATCGAACGCCTGTCGATCACCTGGGAAGAACGCGGTGGTAGTCATGCGTTCAAAGTCGCCATTGGCACCCTGTTCGCGGCCAGCATTGCGCACCTGCTGATGAACGTACCGGAACTGGTCTACTTCGTGTTCACCTTCCCAGCGATCCTGCTGATCCTGGTGGGCTTCATGCTGGCGATGGGTCGCTACCGCGGCTACCGCCTGACCGAGCTGTTCCGCTTCAAAGCCTTCCTCAAGGACTAAGACCATGTTCGGCCTGATCAAGACGTGGAAGGCCCTTGAAGCCAAAGGCATCATGGGCATCAATCGACGCAATGCGGACTACGTGCTGAAGTACAACAAACGGCACCTGTACCCGATCGTCGACGACAAGATCATCACCAAGGAACGCGCCATCGAGGCCGGTATCGATGTGCCAGAGCTGTACGGCATCATCGACACCGAAAAAGGCATCGACAAGCTCGACGAGATCATCGCCGGGCGTAACGACTTCGTCATCAAGCCGGCGCAAGGTGCTGGCGGTGACGGCATCCTGGTAATCGCCGACCGCTTCGAGGATCGCTTCAAGACGGTGTCCGGTAAGATCGTCAGCCACGAGGAGCTGGAGCAGCAAATTTCCAGCATCCTCTCCGGCCTTTATTCGCTCGGTGGTCACCGCGACCGCGCGCTAATCGAGTACCGCGTAACCCCGGACACCATCTTCAAGAGCATCAGCTACGAAGGCGTGCCAGACATCCGCATCATCGTCCTCATGGGTTACCCAGTAATGGCCATGCTGCGCCTGCCGACACGCCAATCTGGCGGCAAGGCCAACCTGCACCAAGGCGCCATCGGTGTCGGCGTGGACTTGACCACCGGCGTTACCTTGCGTGGCACCTGGCTGAACAACAAGATCAGCAAGCACCCAGACACCACCAATGCGGTAGATGGTGTGCAACTGCCGAACTGGGATGGCTTCATGAAGCTCGCCGCCGGCTGTTACGAGCTGTGCGGTCTGGGCTACATCGGCGTCGACATGGTGCTGGATCAGGACAAGGGCCCGTTGATTCTCGAACTCAACGCCCGTCCAGGCCTGAATATCCAGATCGCCAATGACTGCGGCCTGACCAAACGCACTCATGCCGTCGAGGCCCACCTTGAAGAGCTGAAAGCCAAAGGCATTCAGGAAAACGCCGAAGAGCGCGTACGCTTCTCCCAAAAGCTGTTCGGTCACGTCGCCACCAAGCAAGACTGATCGCACCGAATGCAGGAGCCTGGCGGGCTCCTGCGCCGCTCTCAAGTCATATACAGCCTCAGCCCTGATGAGCCGGTAACACGCCACCATTCTCCATGCGCAACCCACGATAACCTGATGGAGCGCAGTTCAGGCAGCCCTAGGATCATTTCCGGCAGCACATTACAATCGCCGCTCAGCCCACGTTGACCAACGCGCATGCCCACCTGCCAAATTCACTCGCTGCCTTACAGAGCCGACCCCGGCGATTATTTCGAACGCATTCACGCAGCGCCTGGCGCAGTTCTACTGGACGCAGGCCGCCCAGTCGCCACACGCGGACGCTACGATCTGATGAGCGCCTGGCCATTGGCAGAGTTGGCACCACTGAATGACGAGCCTGCCAGGGATTTTCTCCAGCGCCTGCGCGAAGCGCTGAACGGACTGGGTGAAGCGCATATCCCCGCGCCGTTCGAACTGCCCTTCGCAGGCGGATTGATGGGGTATCTGGCGTATGACTTCGGGCGCCGCCTGGAGTCCTTCGGGCAAGACACCACAAATGATTTGAACCTGCCGGATGCAGGCTTTGGCCTATACGGCTGGGCGCTGATCAGCGATCACCACACAGCGACCAGCCAACTGGTGTTTCACCCCAAGCTGCCCACCGACGAGCGCCAGCGCCTGTGCGAATTATTCGAGCAGCCCAGCACCGCAACGCAACCAAAATTTCACTTGCACGCCCCCTTTCGTCCGGATCTGCACCCCAGCCAATACCTTGCAGCCATCGAGCGTATTCAGGCCTACATTCTGGCTGGCGACTGCTACCAGGTGAATTACACCCAACGCTTCCAGAGCACCTGTGAAGGCGATCCATGGAGCGCCTATCGAGCCTTGCGCCAGGCGTGCCCGACGCCCTTCGCCGGCTACCAGCACCTGCCAACGGGTGGCGCCATCCTTAGCTTGTCACCTGAGCGCTTTCTCAAAGTCAGCCAGGGCCACGTAGAGACCAGACCCATCAAGGGGACTCGCCCACGAGGCGAGACCGCGACAAGCGACCAAGCACAGGCCGAAGCCTTGCTCGGCAGCCCCAAAGACCGGGCAGAGAATCTGATGATCGTGGATCTGCTGCGTAACGATTTAGGCCGCAGTTGCCGCATCGGCTCAGTACGGGTACCGGAGCTGTTCGCCCTGGAGAGCTACCCCAATGTTCACCACCTGGTCAGCAGCATCACTGGCGAACTAGCAGCAGGCAAGGATGCACTGGACCTTCTCGCCGGTAGCTTTCCAGGCGGCTCCATAACAGGCGCGCCGAAGATTCGCGCCATGCAGATTATCGACGAGCTGGAGCCAACCCGACGCGGCCCCTATTGCGGCTCCCTGCTCTATCTCGACGTACGCGGCGAGCTGGACAGCTCAATCACCATTCGCAGCCTGCTGGTCAAGGACGGGCGCATTAGCTGCTGGGGCGGCGGCGGTATCGTCGCCGACTCCGATGCACAGGCCGAGTACCAGGAGTCGATCACCAAGGTGAAGGTGCTCCTGGATACGCTGGAGAAGCTTTAGAAATCTAGGGCGGGTGCACCCCGCCCTATGTCGACTACAGGCTCAGCTTACGGTTGGAAGCCTTGAGGAACTCCTGCTTGAGGTCTTCATAGGTGTGCACTGCAGGGAATTGCGGGAACTCACGAATCACGTTGTCCGGCGCATGAAACAGAATGCCGGCATGGGCTTCGCTGAGCATGGTGGTATCGTTGTACGAATCCCCGGCCGCGATCACGCGGTAGTAAAGGCTCTTGAAAGCGATTACCGACTGGCGCTTGGGATCTTTCTGACGCAACTGATAGCTGACCACGCGATCGTTCTCATCGGTGATCAGGCGGTGGCACAGCAGGGTCGGGAAACCGAGCTGGCGCATCAGCGGCTGGGAGAACTCGTAGAAGGTGTCGGAGAGAATCACCACCTGGAAACGCTCACGCAGCCAGTCGACGAACTCGACGGCGCCATCCAGCGGTTTGAGTGTGGCGATGACGTCCTGAATATCCTTGAGCTTCAAACCATGCTCATCGAGGATGCGCAGGCGCTGCTGCATCAGCACGTCGTAGTCGGGAATATCACGAGTAGTCGCCTTGAGCGACTCGATGCCGGTTTTTTCCGCAAAGGCAATCCAGATTTCCGGGACCAGTACGCCTTCCAGGTCGAGACACGCGATTTCCACAGGGCACTCCTCGGTTGAGCTTGAAAGAAGCGGCACTCTATCGGCTTGCCATAACCGGCGCAACGCAGCGCTTATAACCATAACAAAGGCCAGCCGAGCCCTTAGTTATTTAGCCGCATAACCCGCCTTTGCTACCATCAGTGCCCTCACGCACACTCGACCTGGAGTCCTCAGCATGGAACTCGACCTGGACGCGCTCAACGCCGAATACGGCCAGCAACCTGAAAAGCTGGTGCAATGGGCCATTGGCCTCGGCAAGCCCGCCATCTGCACCACCAACTTTCGCCCTTTCGAAGCGGTGATCCTGCACATGGTCAGCCAGGTCAAGCCGGACATTCCGATCGTCTGGATGGACAGCGGCTACAACACCGAAGCCACCTACCGCTTCGCTGACGAGGTGACGCGCAAGCTCAACCTGAATCTGATCACCTACCTGCCCAAGCGCTCGCGTGCACACCGTGAGGCCATCGATGGACCAGTGCCGGCTCTGGACGATCCTCGCCACGCCGCGTTCACCGAGGAAGTGAAACTCGAACCCTTCGCCCGCGCCCTGCGCGAAACCGCGCCGAGCGTCTGGTTCACCGCGCTACGCGCCACCGACACCGCCGTGCGCGCACAGATGGACCCAATCAGCATCAACCCGGACGGCCTGATCAAGGTCGCGCCACTGCTGCACTGGACGTCCAAGGACCTGTACCAGTATCTGGTCGCCCATGACCTGCCGAACGAGTTCGATTACTTCGACCCAACCAAGGGCGAAGAAAATCGCGAGTGCGGTCTGCACCTGAGTCACTGATGCTCAATCGCCAAAACGAAACATGGCGCCCCAGGGCGCCATGTTTCGTTTTGATTTGCAGGTTCAGTGCACCGGTAGCTCAACGCCAGCAAACAACTCCTCAAGCTCCGTCTTGTTGTGACACTGCACGGCCTTGGCCAACATTTCGCGAGTCAGATGCGGGGCGAAGCGCTCAATGAAGTCGCACATGAAGCCACGCAGGAAGGTGCCGCGGCGAAAACCGATTTTGGTCACGCTAGGCTCGAACAGCTCATCGGCATCGAGCACCACCAAATCTGGATCCAACTTGGCGTCTACCGCCATCTTGGCGACGATGCCGACCCCCAAATTCAGCCGCACATAGGTCTTGATCACATCAGCATCGGCGGCAGTGAACACCACCTTGGGCGTCAGACCACGATGACTGAAGGCTTCATCCAGCTTCGAGCGCCCGGTAAAACCAAACACGTAAGTGACGATAGGATGCTCGGCCAAGGCTTCGAGAGTCAGCTTCGGCAGCTTGGTCAGCGGGTGCCCCTGCGGCACGACGACGCAACGATTCCAGCGATAGCAGGGCATCATGATCAGATCGTTGAACAGTTCCAGACCTTCGGTGGCAATAGCGAAATCGACACTGCCATCGGCAGCCATCTCGGCAATCTGGGTTGGCGTACCCTGATGCATGTGCAAGGCGACATCCGGGTACTGCTTGATGAATGCGCTAATCACTGGCGGCAAGGCATAGCGCGCCTGCGTGTGGGTGGTGGCAATGGACAGCGTGCCCTTCTTCTCGTTAGAAAATTCCTGAGCGATCTGCTTGATGCTCTCAACCTTGCGCAAAATTTCGCCGGCCGTAGTAATGATGCGCTCACCTGCCGGGGTGACGCGTGTTAGATGCTTGCCGCTACGAGCGAAGACCTCCACACCCAACTCATCCTCCAGCAAGCGAATCTGCTTACTGATACCTGGCTGCGAGGTGTATAGGCTCTGCGCGGTGGCCGACACGTTGAGATCGTGATGCGCGACTTCCCAGATGTAGCGCAACTGCTGAAGCTTCATAAATTTCCCTCAAAGCTGGACGGCCAATTCATGCGACCGGCACTTATATAACCATATTATTGGTTTTGATCTTTAATCTAGATCATTTCTTTGTTTTTCTTTCGTGCCATCTACAACTCGCCATGCCCACGGTGTTGCAGCATCGGCACCAGGTATACCGGCACCTCGGATAATTGCAGCAAACGCGCAGCCGTGCGGCCCAATGGCACGGCCAAATCTGCACCATGGCTATGACTGCCTACGACCAGCAAATCAACACCGAGTTTCTGCGTTTCCTCGAGAATCACTGCCGGTGGATCCCCCTGCACCACCCGCACGGCGCGAATCAAATGAAGATCCGCCACCCCATCACCGAGCTCATCGCGAAACCCTTCCAGCACCCGCTGCTCGATACTCGACATCACAGTACCCAGACCATTGCGGCGCAATTCGCTAAGCGTGTTTTCATCCAGATAGGTTTGCAGCACGGATTCGGCAAACAGCCCCATAGGCTCCACCGCATGAATCACATAAAGATCGGCATTGAAGCTGCGAGTCATCGCCAAGGCGTGCTGCAGCACATAGGAGGCATAAAGCCCAAGATCGGTGGCGTAAAGTATCGAGCGGATCATCTGGCCTCCTTAGACTACCTAGGGCCCCTAACTGAGCTTAGCAGTGCGGTAGATAAAGCAAGATAGGCCGCGCTATTTAGGACGAATGGCTATATGCGGCCGTCAAGGTACAGGCTCATTGCTCACCCCGTGCGGTACATGGCCAGTAGCAACAACCTGGCGTGCAGCCTCACAGTGGCCGGTCTGGTCATCGAAAAACACATCCGCCGCGAAAGCTTCAAGCACTGCAGATTTGTTCAAACCGCCTAAAAAGAAGGACTCATCCAGACGGATATTCCACTCACGCAGGGTGCGAATCACCCGCTCGTGGGCAGGTGCGGAACGCGCTGTCACCAGAGCGGTGCGAATCGGGCAGTCCTTCTCTGGAAACTCCTGCTGCAAACGATGCAAAGCTGCAAGAAAAGGCTTGAAAGGCCCGCCAGGCAAGGCCTGGCGCGCGGCATCACGCTCGTGGCTCTGGAAGGCGTGCAAGCCACCGCTTTGGTAAACACGCTCGGAATCATCGGAAAACAGCACCGCGTCGCCATCAAAAGCAATACGCAACTCGTTGCTAGAGGCGCGACGCGAACCACCAGAAAGCAGGGTCGCCGCACCGAAACCAGCCTTGAGCGCACTGCGCACATCATCGGCGTGCGTGGACAGGAACAGGTGACAGCCAAAAGCGGCCAGATAGGGGTCAGGGCTGCGTCCACCAACAAAGGCGGCACGAGAAATCCCCAGGCCGTAGTGCTGAATCGAATTGAAAGCCCGCAGGCCGGTGTCGGCACTATTGCGCGAGACCAAAATCACTTCGACACGCTGCTCGCTTAGGCGAGTATTGAGGCCGAGCAGTTTTTCTACTAGAGGAAAGGCATCGCCCGGCATCAGCACTTCGTCTTCATGCTCGATCTGATAACGCCGATAGGCCTCTACGCCTTCCTGCTCATAAACCTGATGGCTTTCGCTCAAATCGAACAGGGCTCGCGAGGAAATCGCCAATACCAATTTATCGCCCAACCCCTTACTCATGCCTTAAATCTCCTGCCGCTCCTGGATAAACCTCAACACCTGATAAAGAGCACGAACTTTCGGCATATCCTGCCCCACCGCCGTGGCAGCCTCCAACGGCGCCGCATAGATAGCCTGCAATTCAGCCGGGCGATGCTGAGCAAAGTCGTGATACATGCTCGGTAGATAGTCCGGCATACGATCGGTGGCCGCCAGCAGCTTGTCGGCATAGTTCTCCGGCATGCTCAGGCCGAGAGCTTGGGCGGCCTGCACCACTTCCAGCATCAAGTCGCGAATCAACGCACGGCTATCAGGGTTTCTCATCATTGCACGGGTATCAGCATTCAGTAGCACAGAAAGGCCGTTGTAAGGCACATTCCACACCAGCTTTTGCCAGCGTGTCTGCTCAAGATTGGCCATCGTCTGCGAGTCCAGCCCGGCGGCCCTGAACATCTCCGCGCCCTCCTCGACCAACGCCTGAACATCTGCACTAGAGGCTGGGCCACTGTGATAAGCCAGATTGATCGCACCAAGAGCCTGATGCTCAACGACGCCAGGCGCGCTGCGGTGAACACAGATGTAGCAGAGGCCGCCCAGCAGATGCAGACCATCATCCAGCAGAGGCTGCAACGCTGCCTCCACGCCAAGGCCATTTTGCAGCAATACGACGCACGCCCCCGGAGCCGCGATCCGGTTGATCAGCGGAGCCAACTCAGCATTAGCAGTCGTTTTCGCCCCCACCAGCACCCAATCGCAGGCTGGCATGTCCTCGGCTCGGGTATAAGCCTGCACATGCTGAAGATGCATCTCACCATGCACCCGACTATTGAGCCGCAACCCATGCTCAGCGACAGTCATATATTCACTGCGCAATAAGAAGTGCACATCGAAGCCAGCTTGCGCCAGCATTACGCCGTAAAAACCGCCAATGGCACCCGTGCCGATAATGCCAATACGCGCCGGTGTGTTCAGGGACATCAGGGAAGCTCCTCGGCAGTGCCGCGCAACGCGCGATCAATTGCTGTGACCAATTCATGGGGGTTGAGTGGCGCATGCAGGGCGCCATGAAATTGACCTTTATGGACGACAAACAAGGCTGGCAGATGAAAAACCTCATAGCGCGTCACCAGACCGGCGTTTTGAGCGGCATCAATCCAACACACACGATCGACTGGCAGGCGCATGCTAGGCAGGATTTGGCGCGCGCTACGACAACTGGCACAGCCAATGCTTGTAAAGATCAGCAGCGAGGTGCCGTCAAGGTCTAGCAAGCGCCGGTCTGCATCCAGGTCAGTCAGCTCCAACTGTGTAGCTATACTGGAGTCAATGATGTCAATTTGCCGGTAATTGAGGTCGGTGCTCATGCGTAAATTTCTGCGTCATCCCAGCGACATGCCGGTGGAACTGGTACTGCGCAAACAGCCCAACGTACCTCGGCAAAGGCTGCACAATATCAGCCTCGGCGGGGTGGCTTGCAACTCAAGCCGTGGCTTTCGCCGCGGCACCTCAGTAGAAATGCGAATCCCCCTGCTCGGCGAGCACGCACGCTACCCTGGAGTCATCGCCTGGTGTCGGCGCCAGACAGAAGGCTATCTGGTAGGTATCGCCTTCACCGATGAAGACACGCTGTTTCGCGCACGAATGGTCGAGCAGGTATGCCAAATCGAACATTATCGCCACCTGCTCGAAAAGAGCCATGGTACGCCGGTGGCCATTGAACACTGCGCGCGCGAGTGGATAGCCCAGCATGCTGCAGAGTTTCCCCAAATGTCCTGAAGGCCCCGTCTATCGGCTTCATTAGCCCCAAGCCCATTGTCGTGCCGCGCCGTACGCGATAAGGTTCGGCTCCCCCTGCGCAAACTGGCCGTGATTACTCAGGGAAGCGCTGGCGGCCTGCACCCGTGACCCGACGACAACGACCTGATGACTAGCACGATGGCTGACTTACCGATCAACGACCTAAACGTCGCCTCTAATGAAACGCTGATCACTCCCGACCAGCTCAAGCGCGAAATCCCCCTGACGGAGGCAGCACAAAATACTGTCGCGGCTGGCCGCCAGGTGGTACGCGATATCCTCGATGGCACGGATCATCGCCTGTTCGTCGTGGTCGGCCCCTGCTCCATCCACGACATCAAAGCCGCGCATGAATATGCCGAGCGCCTCAAAGTGCTAGCTGCCGAGGTATCCGACACCCTGTTCCTGGTCATGCGCGTGTACTTCGAAAAACCGCGCACTACCGTCGGCTGGAAAGGCCTGATCAACGATCCTTACCTCGACGACTCATTCAAAATCCAGGATGGCCTGCACATCGGTCGCCAACTGCTGCGCGACCTTGCAGAAATGGGCCTGCCCACCGCAACCGAAGCACTGGACCCGATCTCCCCGCAATACCTGCAGGACTTGATTAGCTGGTCAGCCATCGGCGCGCGCACCACCGAATCGCAGACCCACCGCGAAATGGCATCGGGCCTGTCCTCTGCAGTCGGCTTCAAGAATGGCACCGACGGTGGCCTGACCGTCGCCATCAATGCCCTACAATCGGTGTCCAGCCCGCACCGCTTCCTCGGCATCAACCCGCAGGGCGGCGTTTCCATCGTCACCACCAAAGGTAACGCCTACGGCCACGTGGTGCTGCGCGGTGGTAACGGCAAACCCAACTATGACTCGGTCAGCGTCGCAGTCTGCGAGCAAGAACTGACCAAGGCCGGCATCCGCCCAAACATCATGGTCGACTGCAGCCACGCCAACTCCAACAAGGATCCGGCCCTGCAGCCGCTGGTAATGGAAAACGTCGCCAACCAAATCCTCGAAGGTAACAACTCTATCGTCGGGCTGATGGTCGAGAGCCACCTGGGCTGGGGCAGCCAGTCCATTTCGAAAAACCTTTGCGACCTCAAGTACGGCGTATCGATCACCGACGCCTGCATCGACTGGGACACCACCGAGAAAGCGCTGCGCAGCATGCATGCCAAGCTCAAGGACGTGCTGCCGAAACGGCAACGCGCCTGAAGGCA
Source organism: Pseudomonas sp. 8Z (assembly GCF_902506535.1). Lineage (GTDB taxonomy): Bacteria > Pseudomonadota > Gammaproteobacteria > Pseudomonadales > Pseudomonadaceae > Aquipseudomonas. Next base: position 695,812 of record NZ_LR733827.1, on the reverse strand, counting down.
TCAGCAACAAAGAAAACGCCGGGCATTGCCCGGCGTTTTCGTCTCTACCACACCCTCAACCAACCTGATGGCGCTGGCGCCGCTCCATATAACGCTCAACGTAGGAGCACGACGCAATCACCGTGTAACCGCGCCCCTCGGCATAACGCAGCGCATGCTCGGTCAAAGCAGCAGCGATGCCGCGACCACGCAGCGAGTTGGGGACGAACGTACGGTAGATATCCAGCGTCTGCTTGCCCAGATCCATATAGGCCAGGTAGGCACGGTCACCGTCAACATTGGTCACGAACTGATGACTGGCCTGGTCGTGGTGGATAGATAACCCTTCGCTCATTTCGATTCCTCTGTACTTCGCTGCATCTCGCCGCAGCGGATCGGTGCAGTGGCAACCGTTCGGTACTGATACCGACGCCTCAAATAAAGCGCAGTCATTTGCCCTGCAAAAGTCTGTAACCAATTCAGCTTATCAGGCAAAAGCACTGACAGCCACGCACAATCAAACACTTAGACCAGCCCGGCGCTCCGCTGGACGCGCTCACTCTAAATCAGGCTGACAACCGCAATGCAGAGCAGGCAGGCGATCACCGGTATCAACACAGTGATCACGAAGATGTCCTTATAAGCCTGCTTGTGCGTCAAGCCCATGATCATCAGCATGGCGATAACCGCGCCACAATGCGGCAATGAATCCAACCCGCCAGCAGCAATATTGGCAATGCGATGCAGTACCTGCGGCTCAATACCCATCTCCAGGTAATGCGGAGCGAGGGTTTGCATGAAGATCTGCAGGCCACCGGATGAGGAACCAACGATGCCCGACACCACACTGACAGAGGCGAATAACGAAAGCAGTGGTGGCATGTCCATAGCCACGATCCATTGTGCGAACTGAGTGAACCCAGGCGTTTGCGCCACCACCCCACCAAAACCGATCACCACAGCCGTATTGAGCAACGGCATGATCGAATCATCGGCGCCCTGCCCCAGTGTATTGAGTGCATTACGGCGCAACGGAGGGAAGAGCACAATTGCCAAGCCCGTTGCAAGCACCAGCGCCAGACTCGGCCAGAGAATCGGCTGGGTCTGACTGAAGGCCAACAGATACCCCAGCACACCCTCACCCACCACCACTAGGTCTGAGAGCCCCAGCACCCGCGGCAACAAGATGATTCCCAGCACAGTGACAATGGGCATCAAAGCCAGCAGCCAATGCGGCCCGGTACCTGGCGTACTCGCCAATTGCTCCATACGAATGTCTTGCGCATTGGCTTGAAACCCCTCGCCACGCTCACGTGCCAAGCGCCATTCGCGCTGCAGATAAGCCATGCCCAAGCCAACCATCAGCAACGACGCGAGCAGACCGATCCAAGCACCGGCAAACAGATCAGTCCCCAGCGCGCTGGCCGCAATGACATTGTGAATCGATGGCGACCCCGGCAACGCCGTCATCGTGAAAGTGCCCGCCCCTAAAGCCAGCGCTGCGCAGAACAGGCGTTTAGGCAGATCCGCTTCGCGCATCAAAGACACACCCAATGGATACATGGTGAAAATCACCACGAACACCACCACACCGCCGTAAGTCAGCACAGCGCAAACCAGCATCGCGACCCACAGAGTTCGCTGCGTACCCACTACGCGGGTGATGGCCTGAGCAATGCTGCTGGCAGCCTGACTGGCGGCCATGACCTTGCCGAAAATAGCGCCGCAAAGGAACAACACGAAGAACTTACCAGCAAAAGTAAACGCGCCGAGCGGCCCGAATGGAAAATGTTCAAGCAGCGCCTTGGGCACTGCGACACCATTGGTCGTGGCCACCAACAACGCGCATACCAGCGCAGCGATAAAAATATTGACCCCACGCAGAGCCATGAAGATCAACAACGCAAGCCCCAGCAGCAAGCCTAAATTCCCAAGCATTCTCTACGTCCCTTTATTGTTTTTAGTTGGATCGCCAGCAACGCCAATTCAGCGCCTACAAATACCCTACTGTAGAGGCTCCTGAGCGAGCCAGCGCTTTCTGTTTGTTTTTTGTACAAAACAGTAGATCAAGCCTGCGACAAAGCAGCGCCACATGAAAAAAATTGCAACTATTGCCCTCGCTCCGTTTACTTACTAAAAGTAATAGGTAGTATGTAGGCCGGCTAATTTCCCGCAGTTGGGAAATTGCTTTTTATGGAAAACTCCACCTCAAGGGGAACACGATGAACAACGTTCTGAAATTCTCTGCTCTGGCTCTGGCCGCTGTTCTGGCTACCGGTTGCAGCAGCATGTCCAAAGAAACCGAAGCACGTCTGACCGCTACCGAAGACGCTGCTGCTCGCGCTCAAGCCCGTGCCGACGAAGCCTACCGCAAAGCTGACGAAGCTCTGGCCGCTGCTCAGAAAGCTCAGCAGACTGCTGACGAAGCTAACGAGCGCGCTCTGCGTATGCTGGAAAAAGCTAGCCGCAAGTAATAGCGACTGGCCACTTCCAAAGCCGATCCGGGCAAACCGGATCGGCTTTTTTATTACCTATCCACAAGTAATACTGAGTTGTTTAAAGCATAAAAAACCCGCCGATGCGAACACGGGCGGGTTATTGGGTAAGTTGGCGTCAGAAAGCTGGTTGATCGCTGCCGGTGCTGGCAACCACGCTGTTGTCAACCTGAGCGATAGGTACCGGCAAACCATCCTCGGAAGCCACGACTTCGCGCACCATGTCCCAGTCCAAACGCAGCCCAGTCAGGTCTTCACGCTTGAGCAGCGAATTGATCACGGCAGTGTGCTTGTCCACAACAGACGGCTTGCCCTGATCATCCAAGGGTGCATGCGCCTCCAGATAGACCTTGCCGCCACTGATGCCGAACTTGTAAGGCTCATTGATGATGCGTACCGGCGTATTCACCGGTGCCATTGCGGCCAACTCCAGCACGTTGTTGTTGAACATGCGGAAGCAGCCGTGACTGACCTGCATGCCAATACCGAATTTCTTGTTCGAACCGTGAATCAGGTAACCCGGAAAGGACAGAGTCATCTTGTAAGGGCCCAGCGGGTTATCCGGCCCCGGCGGCACCACAGTCGGCAGAATCTCGCCATCGGCGGCATGCTCTTCGCGGATCGACTTAGGGGGGTACCAGGCAGGGTTCGGCGTTTTCGCCGTGATACGGCCGGTGCCAAGAGGAGAACCCCAGCCCTCGCGACCAATACCGAGCGGGAAGGTGTACACCACGTTCTTGTCTTTCGGGTAGTAATACAGCCGATATTCGGCCAGGTTGATCACAATGCCTTCGCGTGGGCCCGGCGGCAGAATAAAGCGCGTCGGCAGAACAACGTCCTTGCCCTCGCCCGGCAGCCAAGGATCGACTCCCGGATTGGCCGCAACCATCTCCAGATAGCCCAGATTATTGGCCGAGCCTAAATCGGCGAAGGTGTCCTCGTACTTGGCCTTGACCACCTGAACCTGACCGACGATATCGTCGCCAGGAGCCGGCAAGGGAAATTCGAGTGCCTGCACCGCCGCGCTGGAGCACAACGCCAGAGCAGCGAAACAGCGGCTGACCGCAGAGAATCGCGACAACATCCGGGAATCCTTGATGGGTTGAAATAGAAAAGAAGGTGATTGTACACCGCCGCCAAGCAGCCAGGCAGTCGTCAGGCGTCCACCCAGTTAGAGCAAAGCCCCTGACGCTGAGCATGCAAGGTTGCCAGGCAATCAGGACAGAGGCGTCGATCACGCAGCATCAGGTTATCCAGCGCGCGCCAGCGCGGCTGCGCCGGCAACAAACCGCCACACAGCGTACGGTCGGCATGCCCACCCAAGCGCAACTGTCGGGCGACCAAATGCAGGCGTACCTCACGACAGGCGAACAGATCGAGCTGCTCGTCCGGCTCGATGAGCTGGTAGGCATAAAGGGACCAGACGGGACGCGGCATTGAAGGCTCCTGGGCGGGGCCGCCACATTAGCCGAAAGCCCAGACCCGGAAAAGGGTCAGAGCAATGGCTTTAACACCGACCAGGCATTATCCAGCAGCACCGGCTGCGCCGTGACATTGGGGTGAATACCATCAGCCTGCATCATGCCCGGCACACCACCGACCCCCTCAAGGAAGAACGGCACCAAGGGCGCCTCACTGCTGCGAGCCACATCAGTAAACACCTGCGCGAAAGCCGTGGTGTAGCGCTGACCATAATTGGGCGGCAAACGCATCCCCAAAATGAGCACCTTGGCCCCTGCCTGCTGCGACTTCTCGACCATCGACGCAAGATTCTGTTGCAATTGCATGGGCGGCTGGCCGCGCAAGCCATCGTTGCCACCCAACTCGATAATCACCACCTGCGGGCGATGCGCTGTAAGCAGCGCAGGCAGCCGCGCCAGGCCGCCTGCACTGGTATCGCCACTGATCGAGGCGTTGATCACCTGATGGTCGAAACCCTCGTCCTGCAGACGTTTTTCCAGCAATGCAACCCAGCCCTGGCGGCTATCCAGGCCAAAAGCCGCGCTGATACTATCGCCGACCACAAGCAGGGTGCCTGCCCATGCCCCCTGGGCCCAGAACAGCAGGCTCAAGGCACCACTCAACCACCATGCACGCATTGGAATCTCCATGACTTCGAGCATTCTCGCTGCGCGGAACCTTAGCAAAGTGGTCAGCAGCGCGGAAGGCGAGCTGACCATCCTCCATGACCTCAATCTGAACCTGGACAAGGGCGACAGCCTGGCCATCGTTGGCAGCTCCGGCTCGGGCAAGTCCACCCTGCTCGGCCTACTCGCCGGACTCGACCTGCCAAGTGCAGGCTGCGTCCTGCTGGCTGGCAAGGATCTGAGCCAGCTTGATGAAGACCAGCGTGCGCGCCTGCGCGCCGAGCACGTCGGTTTCGTATTCCAGTCGTTCCAGTTGCTCGACAGCCTCAACGCTCTGGAGAACGTCATGCTGCCCATGGAGCTTGAGGGTCATGCCGATGCCCGTCAGCGCGCCCGTGCGCTGCTCGAACGCGTAGGCCTGGGCCAGCGCCTCTCGCACTACCCGCGCCAGCTCTCCGGTGGCGAACAGCAGCGCGTGGCCATCGCTCGCGCCTTCGCCGCCGACCCGGACGTACTGTTCGCCGACGAGCCCACTGGCAACCTCGACAGCCAGACCGGCGAGCGCATCAGCGACCTGCTGTTCCAGCTCAACCAGGAACGCGGCACGACGCTGGTATTGGTCACTCACGATGAACGCCTGGCCCACCGCTGCCACCGCCTGATTCGCCTGGAAGCCGGTCATCTGATCGACCACGTGGAGCCCTGATGACGCGCATGCCTTTCGCTCGCCTGCTGTCGCTGGCGGCTCGCCAGCTTTCGCGCGACGCCCGCTCGGGCGAACTGCGCGTGCTGTTCTTCGCGCTGCTGGTTGCAGTTGCAGCCAGCAGCGCTATCGGCTATTTCAGCGCCCGCCTGAACGATGCCATGGTGCTGCGCGCCAGCGAGTTTCTCGCTGCCGACCTACGCCTGAGCGGCAGCTCACCTGCCAGTCAGGAGCAGGTCGACGCAGGCACGCGCCTGGGGCTGACACATGCCCGCATGGTCGAATTTTCCAGCGTGGTCGCCGCCGATGACGGCATCCAGCTCGCCAGCATCAAGGCTGTCGATGGCGCCTACCCGCTGCGCGGCGAACTCAAGAGCGCCGCAGCGCCTTACCAGGCCGAAGAAGTCGGCCAGGGGCCTGCGCCCGGTGAGGTCTGGGCCGAAGCCCGTCTGATGGTCGCGCTGGGCCTGAGCGTCGGTGACGACGCTGAGATCGGCGCCAAGCGTCTGCGCCTGGCACGTGTGCTCACCTATGACCCGGACACAGCGGGCGATTTCTATAGCCTGACACCTCGCGTGCTGATGAACCTCGACGACCTGGCCGCCACCGAAGTTGTGCAGCCCGGCAGCCGCGTGCGCTATCGCGAGCTGTGGCGCGGCGAGAATGAAGCCCTGGCTACTTATCGCCAGACTGTGGAACCGAGCCTGCAACCGAACCAGCGCCTGGATGACGCCCGCGACGGCAATCGCCAGGTCGGCGGTGCCCTGGGCCGCGCCGAGCGCTATCTGAATCTGGCCAGCTTGGCTGCCGTGCTTCTGGCAGGTGTCGCCGTGGCACTATCTGCCAGCCGTTTCGCCGCCCGGCGCTTCGATGCCAGCGCTTTGCTGCGCTGCCTGGGGCTGTCGCGACGCGAGGCGCTGAGTCTATTTAGCCTGCAGCTAGCCCTACTCGGTTTACTGGCGTGCGTGCTTGGCGCACTGATCGGCTGGTTCGGTCAATACGTGCTGTTTCATCTGTTACGCGGTTTGGTGCCCGCCGACCTGCCACCGGCAGGTATTGGGCCGGCACTGGCAGGCATGGCCACTGGCCTGGTAGCACTGGCCGGTTTCGCCTTGCCGCCGCTGGCAGCCCTTGGCCGCGTGCCACCGCTGCGTGTGTTGCGTCGCGACCTACTGCCGGTACCGGCCAGTTCATGGCTGATCTATGGCGCGGCGCTGCTGGCTCTAGGCCTGATCATGTGGCGCTTGAGCCTGGATCTGCGCCTGACGCTATCGCTGCTGGGCGGCGGCTTGCTCGCCACCGTGCTACTCGGCGGTCTGCTGCTAGTGGGGCTGCAGAGCCTACGCCGCTTGCTGCAACGCTCTGCCCTGCCCTGGCGCCTAGGTTTAGGTCAATTGCTGCGTCACCCACTGGCAGCGGCCGGACAATCGCTGGCCTTCGGCCTGATTCTGCTGGCCATGGCCTTGATCGCACTGCTGCGTGGCGAACTGCTCGACACCTGGCAGGAGCAGTTGCCGCCTGATGCCCCCAATCACTTCGCCCTCAACGTACTGCCTGCCGAACGCGAGGCCTTCGCGGCGCGCCTGGCCGAACTCTCGCCACATCCCGCGCCGCTTTACCCAGTGGTGCCTGGCCGCCTGGTGGCCATCAACGATGAAGCGGTTGGGCAGATTGTCAGCAAGGACAGCCGTGGCGAGCGCGCCGTGCAACGCGACCTGAGCCTGACCTGGTCGCAGGAACTGCCAGCCGACAACAACATCGTCGAAGGCACCTGGTGGTCGGATCGCCAGGCAGATGCACTGCCAGGCGTTTCGGTCGAGGTGGAGCTCGCGCAAAGCCTGAAGCTCAAGCTCGGCGACCGCCTGCGCTTCAATATCGCCGGTATCGAACACGAGGCTCAGGTCACCAGCCTGCGCGAAGTGCAATGGGACAATTTTCAACCCAACTTTTTCATGATCTTCGAGCCAAATACGCTGCAGGATCTACCCGTCACCTACCTCACCAGCTTCTACCTGCCACCGGGTCACGACGCCGATTTGGTCAGCCTCAGCCGCACCTTCCCCAGCGTCACGCTGCTACAGGTCGATGCGGTACTGGCACAACTGCGCAGCATCCTCGCCCAGGTCACCCTGGCCATCGAATACGTCTTGCTGTTCGTGCTGGCGGCAGGCATGACGGTACTACTGGCCGGTCTGCAATCCACGCTCGATGAGCGCATTCGCCAAGGCGCCCTGCTGCGCGCCCTGGGCGCGCAGCGAAGCCTGCTGACGCGTGCACGCCTGGCGGAGTTCGGCCTGCTCGGCGCTGCCGCCGGCCTGCTGGCGGCAGTGGGCTGCGAGTTGGTGAGTTTTCTGCTGTACCGCTATGCCTTCGATATCACCTGGCAGCCGCACCCCTGGCTGTTGATATTGCCCCTGATCGGTGCCCTGCTGGTCGGTAGTGCTGGCGTACTGGGTACGCGCCGGGCGCTGAATGCCAGCCCACTGAGCGTATTACGCGAAGGTTAATGGCTGGAACGCGAAATGGGGTTTGCTAGACTGGCGCCCCTTTCACACCAAGAGTCGCTATGAGCCGCTATCGCCCGCCTCGCCCCGCCGCAACACCGCTGATTACCCCCGAGGGCGAGGCGCGTCTGCGCGCCGAGCTGCATGAGCTATGGCATGTACGCAGGCCGCAGGTCACGCAATCGGTCAGCGAAGCAGCGGCGCAGGGGGATCGCTCGGAAAACGCCGAATACACCTACGGCAAGAAGATGCTGCGCGAAATCGACAGTCGCGTGCGCTTTCTGACCAAGCGCTTGGAGAAACTCAAGGTCGTCAGCGATAAACCGTCTGATCCGAATAAGGTGTATTTCGGCGCCTGGGTCACCATCGAGGACGAGGAAGGCGAGCAGTCGCGCTATCGTATTGTCGGCCCTGACGAGCTGGATCTAAAGCAGGGTTTAATCAGTATCGACTCGCCGCTGGCCCGCGCCCTGGTGGGCAAGCCGTTGGACGCCGAGGTGCGCGTGCACACCCCAACTGGCGAGAAAACCTGCTACATCGTCGAGATTCAATACGACTGAGGCGCTCTGGCAGCGCCTCAGTACATCGAGTGCACCGTCAACGCCGCGTGATTAAGCCCTGGCGCGCTACACGCACCAAATCACCGATGGTTTCGTTAAGACGTTCGGCTGACGGCGCCTGCAATACGGCCAGATCGAAACTGTCGCGGGGGAAACGCCGCAACGACTCGCCGTTCTGTACGAACTGGATGCGGAAGGCTCGCGGCCCGCTCCAACGCTTGGGCCAACCTTCGAGGTAGCGCAGCAAAGTGGGCTGATGATTACCGCCAAGCAGAATACGCGGATTGCGCAGAGGCAAGCCCGAAGTGATGGGCGCCAGGCGAATAAGCGGTTGGGGACAGGTCATTTTCGAGTCTCCGCCTCGTCGTTACCGCTGGGCAGCGGTGGGAGGCGACACCGAACCAGCGCTTTAGCGGAATTTCAGGTGTCTATGACTCCCTCTGGCGCCCCGCAAGTAGCTGTTTAAATCGGCGCAGGGCGGCATCCTAGACAAGCGCAGCCATAGCGTCAAGGCACTGTTGGCAGTCAAACACGTGCCTGGAACAGGCCTATAGCACGTGTCGAACAGCCATGACAGAACACACGTAGGCACAAACAGAAACACGGCGTTTCGTCACGTAACAGATTCGATCGCCGCACGTTATTGACTTAAACCCGCATGATCGCCGAAAGCCGCATTTCTGACGCCTTTCTCTGCCCACGCGCCGTGATGGCACGTTTCCTGCCAACTACCTGAGTGCCGCGCACGGCACTGCAAGACGCCCCGTCGATTGCCTCAACCACGAGAGCGCCCATGAATAAAAACAAGACCCTGCTCGCCCTCTGTCTCGCTGCTGGCCTACTGGCCAGTGAACCCACCCAGGCAGCAAGCTCCGGCTACACACAAACCCGCTACCCCATCGTTCTTGGCCACGGCATGCTCGGTTTCGACAGGCTCCTCGGCGTCGACTACTGGTACGGCATTCCAGCGGCCTTGCGCCGTGACGGGGCGACCGTCTTCGTCACCGAAGTCAGCCAGCTAGACACTTCCGAAGCACGCGGTGAGCAGTTGTTGGCACAAGTTGAGGAAATCGTCGCCATCAGCGGTAAGCCCAAGGTCAATCTAATCGGCCACAGCCACGGCGGCCCGACCACCCGCTATGTCGCGGCGGTGCGCCCGGATCTGGTGGCCTCGGTGACCAGCGTTGGCGCGCCACACAAAGGCTCGGCAGCAGCAGATTTTCTCAAAGGTATCAGCGACGGCCCAACTGGCCCGGTGGCCACCCCCATCCTGGCAGGCATCACCAACGCGCTGGGCACGCTGATCAACTTCCTCTCGGGCAGCTCCAGCACCACCCCACAAAATGCCCTTGGCACGCTGGAGTCGCTCAACAGCCAGGGCGCGGCCCGCTTCAACGCAAAATTTCCACAAGGCATCCCCACCAGCGCCTGTGGTGAAGGGGCTTATAGCGTCGGCGGTGTGCGCTACTACTCATGGAGCGGCACCAGCCCGTTGACCAATGCGCTCGACCCTAGCGACCTGCTGACCGGCGCCGCTTCGCTGACATTTGGCAATGAAGCCAATGACGGTCTGGTCGGCCGCTGCAGCTCGCACATGGGCCAGGTGATACGCGACAACTACCGGATGAACCACCTCGACGAGGTCAACCAGACCCTGGGCCTGACCAGCCTGTTCGAGACTGATCCGGTCACGGTCTATCGCCAACACGCCAATCGTTTGAAGAACGCTGGCCTGTAACCATCGCCCTGGGCGGGCTCGATCCGCCCAGGGCATGTGCGAGAACAATACGTGAATAGACTGTTATTGCTCATACCCGGTTTTTTCGCCGTCAGCCTGGCGCTGATGCTTTATCTGCAGCCACCAATCGCTATCGAGCACACAGCCGTGCAAACGGATGCGCGCGTTGCCCAGGGCCAACACGCAGTGCAAACGACAGCGGAGCCGGAACCCGAGCGCACGCCAGAAAAACGCAATGGCCAGCCATTGCCAGCCTCGTTCGTGGGCACTGAAATCGATGGCGGTCTGCACGTCGACGCGACGGGCCAGTTACTAATCGATGAAGGCATCCGCCGCCTGTTCGACTACTTCCTGGCCAGCATTGGTGAGGACAGCCTGCGAGCCAGCGTCAAACGCCTGCGCAGCTATATCGATGGCCAGTTGCACGAGCCTGCCCGCGCCCACGCCCAGCGCCTGCTCGACCAATACCTGGACTACAAACGCGAGCTGGTGCTGCTGGAGCGCGATCTGCCGCAACTGAGCAGCCTCGACGCCCTGCGCCAACGCGAGGCCGCCGTGCAGGCACTGCGGGCGCGCCTGTTCGACAGCCAAACGCACCAAGCCTTCTTTGCTCAGGAAGAAGGCTACAACCGCTTCACTCTGCAACGCCTCGCCATCGCGCAGAATGCCCAGCTAAGCGATGTGGCCAAGGGCCAAGCCATCGACCGCCTACGCGCCAACCTCCCCCCTGACTTGCAGGACGTCGTACTGCCGCAACTGCAGCAGGAGCTACGCCAGCACACCCTGCAATTACAAGCCAACGGCGCCAGTGCGACGCAGATCCGCCAGATGCGCCAGCAACTGGTCGGCGCCGAAGCCACCATGCGCCTCGAAGCACTGGATGACCAACGCCAGCGCTGGCAACAACGTCTGGATGACTACCTGGCGGCCAAGGCGCTCATCCAGAACAATCGCGGGCTCAGCGCCAACGACCGCCAGGCTGCCCTCGACGCTCTGGCCTCGCAACGCTTCGATGCCCACGAGCGCTTGCGTCTGGAGGCAGCCGAACAACTGGCCGCCTCACGCAAGAAAGGCTGAAGCTGGCGGCCTGCAATATTTGGTAGAGCATTCAGCGCGACCTGCACTGGTCGCCTTCTCAAGCAATCGGCACCATCGGGCCTTCTCTCGCCCAGGCACCGACCATGCGCCCGACTCGCCTTCGCCTCTACCTGCCCGCGCTCTGCCTCCCACTGCACGCTGTTGCCGAAGACAACCGCTTTACGCTCGACCCATTAGTGGTCACCGGCAGCCGCTATGAGAGCAGCGGCTGGCAACTGCCCTTTTCCGTCAACCGCATCAATGCCGAGCAAGCAACACTCGGCAAACCCGGCGTCAACCTCTCCGAAGCGCTCGGCAGCGTGCCAGGCCTGGTGGTCCAGAACCGGCAGAACTACGCCCAGGATCTGCAGGTGTCTTCGCGCGGCTTCGGTGCCCGCGCAGCCTTCGGTATTCGCGGTATCAAACTGCTGGCCGATGGCGTGCCGCTGTCCAACCCCGACGGCCAGGGCCAGGTGGCGACCTTCGACCTCGACACCCTGGAGCGTATTGAAGTCCTGCGCGGGCCGTTCGCCAGCGTTTACGGCAGCAACTCCGGCGGCGTGATCCAACTGTTCTCGCGTGATGGCGAAGGCCCACCCAAGTTCTCGCTCGATACCTCGCAAGCAGCCTACGGCACCAGCAGAACGCGCGTCGCAGCCGAAGGTGGCAACGACAAGGCCGGTTTCATCGTCAATCGCTCTCACTTCGAGACCGACGGCTACCGCGCGCACAGCGGCGCCATCCTCGATAAGACCTTCGCCAAGCTGACCCTGCACCCGGACGACTTCAGCAAACTCAGCCTGAGTTTCAGCGAACTGGATCAGAACGACACCCAAGACCCGCAGGGGCTGACCTGGACTCAGGTGCAAGCCGACCGCCGAGCCGCCGCGCCCAACGCGCTGCTGTTCAACACACGCAAGACCGTCGATCACCGCCAGTTCGCCCTCCACTTTGAGCGCAGCTTCGCCACCGGCACCTGGCAGAGCACGCTCTACAGCGGCACAAGGCGAGTGATTCAGTTCCTCTCGATTCCGCCTGCGGCGCAAGGCAACCCATCCAGCGCCGGCGGGGTCATCAATTTCGAGCGCAGCTTTCACGGCCTCGGCAATCGCTGGATCCAGCCCTTCGAACTGGGTAGCAGCTTGCTGACGCTGACCGTCGGCGTGGATTACGACTACGCCAGCGATGACCGCCAGGGCTATGAAAACTTTGTCAGCAGCAACCTCGGCGTCACAGGTAACCTGCGCCGTGACGAGCGCAACGCAGTCACCAGCCTATCGCCCTACCTCCAGGCTGCCTGGCAGTCGGGCAAACTCGGCCTGCAGGCGGGCCTGCGCCACAGCGAAGTAGCCTTCGACGTGGACGACCATTTTCTCGGCAATGGCGACGACAGCGGCTCGGTCACTTACCGCGAGCTCACCCCAACGCTGGGCGTCAGCTACGCCCTAAGCGCGGCGCTGAGCCTCTACGCCAGTTGGGGCAAGGGTCTGGAGACGCCAACACTGAACGAGCTGTCCTACTCGGGCCCAGGCAATAGCTTCGGTTTCGACCTCAAGCCTGCGACCAGCGAGCAAATCGAAGTGGGGCTCAAGGCCCGCCTGGCCGAAACCACTAGCCTGCAACTGGCACTGTTCCAGATCGACACCGACGACGAATTGGTGGTCGAGTCCGCCAGCGGTGGCCGTTCGCGCTTTCAGAATGCCGCCCAGACCCGCCGCCGCGGCCTCGAACTAGCCCTGCAAAGCAACCTGAGCGATACGCTGCGCGCCCACCTCGCCTACACCCATATCGATGCTGCCTACAGCCAGGCCTTCACCAGTAATGGTCGGCAAATCGAACAGGGCAACAAGCTGCCGGGGATTCCCAGCCGCAGCCTATATGGCGAACTGGCCTGGCAGCCACTGGAGTGGTTCAGCACTGCGCTGGAGGGCATGTACCGCAGCAAGCTGTACGTCGAAGACAGCAATAGCGCCAAGGCCGCCCCTAGCTATGCGCTATTCAACTGGCAGGCGCGCTTCGAGCAGCAAGTCGGGGCGCTGACCTTCAACCAGGTACTGCGCCTCGACAACCTGCTGGATCGCGAGTACATCGGCTCGGTCATTGTCGGTAACGACAATGGAGCCCCTGGCCCCGGCGGCCGCTACTACGAGCCCGGCCCGGAGCGCGCCTGGTACGTCGGCGCGGGCGTGCAGTATCAGTTCGACTGAAGCTGGCCAGCCCGCAGCCCCCGATTTGCGCCCTGCTCCAGGCTGCGCCGCTCAGTACAACTCGATAGCCAGTGCGCTGGCCTCACCGCCGCCGATGCAGACAGAGGCCACCCCGCGCTTGAGGCCCCGCTGCTGCAAAGCCGCAAGCAGAGTGACCACAATGCGTGCGCCCGAAGCCCCGATGGGATGGCCAAGGGCGCAGGCGCCGCCGTTTACGTTCAGTTGCTCATGCGCGATCGCCAGCTCACGCATCGCCACCATCGGCACCACCGCGAACGCCTCGTTGATCTCGAACAGATCGACCGACTCCAACGGCCATTGAATCCGCGCCAGCAAACGCCGAATCGCCGTCACCGGCGCGGTGGTAAATAGATTCGGCGCATGAGCATGCCCTGCGTGGCCGACAATCCGCGCCTGTGGCACCAACCCCCGTTGCTGAGCCTGCGACAGGCGCATCATCAGCAGCGCGGCGGCGCCGTCGGAGATGGAGCTGGCATTGGCCGCAGTCACCGTGCCGCCATCACGAAACGCCGGTTTCAGCGTGGCAATCTTCTCCGGGCGAGCTTTGGGCGGCTGCTCGTCGGTGCTGACCAGATGCCGCTCGCGCCCTTGCACGGCCTCGACGGCGACAATCTCGCTGGCGAAGCTGCCGTCGGCAATCGCTTGCTGAGCACGGCGCAGCGACTCCAACGCATAGGCGTCCTGCTGCTCACGGCTGAAACGGTAATGCTGCGCGCAGTCCTCGGCGAAGGTTCCCATCAGCCGACCACGCTCATAAGCATCCTCCAGGCCATCGAGGAACATATGATCGAGCACCTGACCGTGGCCCATGCGGTAACCGCCGCGAGCACGCGCCAGCAGGTACGGCGCATTGGACATGCTCTCCATGCCACCGGCCACCAGCACATCGGCGCTACCGGCAAGCAATTGGTCATGACCAAGCATCAACGCTTGCATGCCAGAACCGCACATTTTGTTCAGCGTGGTGCACTGCACGGCCTGACTCAAACCCGCCGCCAGCGCCGCCTGACGTGCCGGCGCCTGGCCCTGCCCTGCCTGCAATACGCAACCCATCAGCAGCGTATCGACGGTTTCACCAGCAAGCCCGGCGCGCTCCAGCGCCGCTCGAATCGCAGTGGCGCCCAACGCGACGGCTGTAAGCCCGGACAGATCGCCCAGAAAGCCGCCCATCGGCGTACGGGCAGCACTGACAATGACGACAGGATCATGTTGCAGATTCATCGGCCTCACCCTCACTCATCTGGCCCTGCGCGCCCGGCCTTAGCCTTTCGCCAGGGCGAGCTGCTCGACGCTGATCTCACGTATCCGAAACTTCTGCACCTTGCCGGTCACCGTCATCGGGAAGGCATCGACGAACATGAAGTGTTTCGGCACCTTAAAGTGCGCAATCCGTCCCTGACAAAACGCCCGCAGTTGCGCGTCATCGAGTACCTGCTGCGGATGGCACTTGACCCAGGCGACAACCGCCTCGCCGTAATGCTCATCCGGTATGCCGACCACCTGCACGTCAGCGACCGCCGGATGCTCGAAGAGAAACTCTTCGATCTCGCGCGGGTATACGTTCTCGCCACCGCGAATGATCATGTCCTTGTTGCGCCCAACAATGCTCAGGTAACCCGCCTCATCCATTACAGCCAAGTCACCGGTGTGCATCCAGCGCCCGGCGTCGATTGCCTGCGCGGTGGCCTCGGGATTGTTCCAGTAACCCAGCATCACGCTGTAACCGCGCGTGCACAATTCGCCGATCTGGCCGCGTGCGACGATGCGCCCGTGCTCATCGACAACCTTGCTCTCCAAGTGTGGCTGAGTGCGACCGACGCTGCTGACCCGCCGCTGCAAATCGTCATCTGCTGCAGTCTGCGTGGACACCGGGCTGGTCTCGGTCATGCCATAGGCGATCTGCACCTCGGCCATGTGCATCTCGTTGATCACACGCTTCATCACCTCGACCGGGCAGGTCGACCCGGCCATGATCCCGGTGCGCAGGCTGGACAGATCGAACTCACTGCGCCGGGGATGATCGAGCATGGCGATGAACATGGTCGGCACACCGTACAGTGCCGTGGCCCGCTCCTCGGCCACCGCTTGCAAGGTGGCGAGGGGATCGAACGCATCGCCAGGATAGATCATGGTACTGCCGTGGGTCAGACAGCCCAGATTGCCCATCACCATGCCGAAGCAGTGATACAACGGCACCGGAATCACCAGGCGATCATCCTCACTCAGACCCAGGCTTTCGCAGACCATGAAGCCATTGTTGAGAATGTTGTAGTGGCTGAGCGTCGCCCCCTTGGGAAAGCCTGTCGTGCCCGAGGTGTACTGAATGTTGATCGGCTCATCGAACTGCAACAGCGCGCTGCACGCCTGTACACGCTGCGCACTGACCTGCTCGGCTTTAGCGAGCAACTCAGACCAACCAAGCATGCCGACCGGCGGCGTACGCCCCAGGCTGATCACCCCGCGCAACTCAGGCAATACACGGGACTGCAACGCCCCGACAGCGCACGCAGGCAGCTCCGGCAACAACTCACCGAGCATGGCGTGATAGTCGCTGGTCTTGAACGTATCGGCGCAGATCAGCCAGCGACAACCCGAATGCTTGAGGGCGTATTCCAACTCGCTGAGGCGGTAAGCGGGGTTGATGTTGACCAGAATGACGCCAACCTTGGCGCTGGCGAACTGGGTAATGCACCACTCGGCGCAGTTCGGTGCCCAGATGCCCAGGCGCTCTCCCGGTTGCATGCCAATGGCGAGCAGCGCGCGGGCGCAGACCTCGACCTGCTCAGCCAATTGCGCCCAGGTCAAACGAACTTGCTGATGGCGCACCACTAGCGCTTCACGCTCGGCAAAACGCGCCACGCTCTGGTCGAATGCCGCACCTATGGTCATCGCCAGCAAGGCGTTGTCCTGCGGGCCACGGCTATAACTCAGTGAAGTCATGGTTCCCTCTCTTTTTATGCTTGTCAGGGGACAGCCAGAGCGCAATTAAGCATACCGTTTACGGAAACGGAACAACCAATGGTCACCTAATGACCAGCCAGGTCACGGCAACAACAAAACGCTTTCGAGGTTCACGCACACCGACGAGCAATGGCGCTGTGCGCAGAGCAAAAGGCCCGTTCAGTGGGCTTCAGGTATCTCCAACAGCGCTGCCCGGCAGCGCTCTTCGGCGGTGTCCAGCTCCAGTTGCATCTGCTGGATATCGAGTAACTGCTGCTCAAGTTGCAAACGCCGCTCGGCAATTTTTCCCAGCATGATATTGAGCTGATTGCGGTTGTTGTCCTGCGGGTCGTACAGCTCGATCAGGCTTTTGCACTCAGCCAGCGAGAAGCCAATGCGTTTGCCGCGCAGAATCAGCTTCAGCACGACACGATCCTTGGCCGTGTAGATACGTTCCTGACCCCTTCGGGTTGGCGCCAGCATGCCCTGCTCTTCGTAAAAACGGATCGTGCGCGTGGTGATATCCAGCTCACGCGCCAGTTCGGAAATACTATAAGTCTGGGCGACCATGCCGAGTGACTCCTCAAATGAACGGCACCACCGAGAGTGAGGCCAGATAGCCAGCACGCTAGCAATGCCTTCCGTTGACGTCAACGCAACTGCCACCTAGCACCTCCGGTACATCTGCCGCGACTACGCTATCCATCGTGAAGTTGACAGCATCAGAACTCACCTTTACGTTAACGTCAATACCGGCGCTTTTTCCTATCGAACAAATACAATCAAGGTGCCCACATGAACTACCCCACCCTCAACTTCGGCCTTGGTGAAACCCTCGACATGCTGCGCGATGCGGTGCACCAGTTCGCCCAGGCCGAACTCGCGCCGCGCGCCGCGCAGATCGACCGTGACAACGAGTTCCCCATGGACATGTGGCGCAAGTTCGGCGACATGGGCCTGCTCGGCATGACGGTCAAGGAAGAATACGGCGGCACCGACATGGGCTACCTGGCGCACGTGCTGGCCATGGAGGAAATCAGCCGCGCTTCGGCGTCGGTGGGCCTGTCTTACGGCGCGCATTCGAACCTGTGCGTCAACCAGATCCACAAGAACGGCAGCGAAGCGCAGAAGCATAAGTACCTGCCCAAGCTGTGCTCCGGCGAGCATATCGGCGCCCTGGCCATGAGCGAACCCAACGCCGGTTCCGACGTGGTGTCGATGAAGCTGCGTGCGCAAAAGCGCGGCGACCGTTACCTGCTCAACGGCAACAAGATGTGGATTACCAACGGCCCGGACGCCCACACCTACGTGATTTACGCCAAGACCGATATCGACGCCGGTTCGCGCGGCATGACCGCCTTTATCGTCGAGCGCGACTTCAAGGGTTTCTCCCGCCACCAGAAGCTGGACAAGCTGGGCATGCGCGGCTCCAACACCTGCGAGCTGCTGTTCGAAGACTGCGAGGTGCCGGAAGAAAACATCTTAGGCCGCGAAGGCGGCGGTGCGCGCGTACTGATGAGTGGCCTGGACTTTGAGCGCACCGTACTTTCGGGCGGCCCCACCGGGATCATGAGCGCCTGCATGGACGTGGTACTGCCCTACGTGCATGAGCGCCAGCAGTTCAAGCAATCGATCGGCGAATTCCAACTGGTGCAAGGCAAGCTCGCCGATATGTACGCGGGCATGAACGCCTCCAAGTCCTACCTGTACAACGTCGCCCGCGCCTGCGACCGCGGCGAGGAATCGCGCAAGGACGCCGCCGCAGTGATTCTCTACACCGCCGAGATGGCCACCAAAATGGCCCTCGACACCATCCAGTTACTCGGCGGCAACGGCTACACCAACGACTACCCGGCCGGGCGCCTGCTGCGTGATGCCAAGCTCTACGAAATCGGCGCGGGCACCAGCGAGATCCGCCGCATGCTGATCGGTCGCGAGCTGTTCAACGAGACTCAGTAAGCCTGTGTAGCCCGGATGCAATCCGGGAAACCCTGCCCCGGATTGCATCCGGGCTACGACATGGAGCGCCACCAATGGCCATCCTGCACAGCCAAATCAACACCCGCTCGCCAGAGTTCGCCAGCAATCAGACGGCCATGCTTGCCCAGGTGGATGAATTGCGCGCCCTGCTCGCCCGCATTCATCAAGGCGGCGGCGCCAAGGCGCAGGAACGCCATAGCGCGCGTGGCAAGTTGCTGCCACGCGAACGGATCAATCGCCTGCTCGATGCAGGCTCGCCCTTTCTCGAAATCAGCCCGCTCGCCGCCTACCAGATGTACGGCGAAGACGTGCCCGCCGCCGGCGTGATCGCCGGTATCGGTCGGGTCGAAGGCGTGGAATGCATGATCGTGGCCAACGACGCCACGGTTAAAGGTGGCAGCTATTACCCGCTGACGGTGAAAAAACACCTGCGCGCCCAGACCATCGCCCGTGAAAACCGTCTGCCGTGCATCTACCTGGTGGACTCCGGCGGCGCCAACCTGCCGCGCCAGGACGAGGTGTTCCCGGATCGCGAACACTTCGGGCGGATCTTCTTCAACCAGGCCAACATGAGCGCTATGGGCATCGCGCAGATCGCCGTGGTCATGGGCTCCTGCACCGCCGGTGGCGCCTATATGCCAGCGATGAGCGACGAAACCATCATGGTGCGCGAGCAGGCCACCATCTTCCTGGCCGGCCCGCCGCTGGTGAAGGCCGCCACCGGCGAAGTAGTCAGCGCCGAAGAACTCGGCGGCGCCGACGTGCACTGCAAAACCAGCGGTGTGGCCGACCACTACGCCGAAGATGACGAACACGCCCTGGCCCTGGCCCGGCGCTGCATCAGCAATTTGAACTGGCGCAAGCTCGGCCAGCTCGACAGCCGCGCGCCCATCGCCCCGCGCTATGCCACCGAGGAGCTGTACGGGGTGATCCCGGCAGACGCCAAACAGCCCTTCGACGTGCGCGAGGTGATCGCGCGGATCGTCGACGACTCGCAACTGGATGAATTCAAGGCCCTGTTCGGCACCACCCTGGTGTGCGGCTTCGCCCGTATCAACGGCTACCCGGTGGCGATTCTGGCCAACAACGGCATCCTCTTCGCCGAATCGGCGCAGAAAGGCGCGCACTTCGTCGAACTGGCCTGCCAGCGCGGCATTCCGCTGCTTTTTTTGCAGAACATCACCGGCTTTATGGTGGGCAAGAAATACGAGGAAGGCGGCATCGCCAAGCATGGCGCCAAGCTGGTCACCGCCGTGGCCTGCGCCCAGGTGCCAAAATTCACCGTGATCATCGGCGGCAGCTTTGGCGCCGGTAACTACGGCATGTGCGGCCGCGCCTTTGATCCGCGCTTTCTGTGGATGTGGCCCAACGCGCGCATCGGCGTGATGGGCGCGCAGCAAGCCGCTGGCGTGCTGGTACAGGTCAAGCGTGAACAAGCGCAACGCGCCGGTCAGCCATTCAGTGCAGAAGACGAGCAACACCTGACGCAACCCATCGTCGAGCAGTATGAACGGCAGGCACACGCTTTCTACTCCAGCGCCCGCCTGTGGGACGACGGCGTGATCGACCCGGCGCAGACCCGTGAGGTGTTGGCCCTGGCCCTGTCGGCCAGCCTCAATGCGCCCATCGAGCCGACCCACTTTGGCGTGTTCAGGATGTAACCCGACACTCCCCATTAACCGTAGGGCGGGTGCAACCCGCCATTTTCCGGCGGGTTGCACCCGCCCTACGCAGGAGTTCAGATGACCGACTTCAACACCGTACAGCTTGAGAAAGACCCGCGCGGCTTCGCCACCCTGTGGCTGAATCGCCCGGAAAAGAACAACGCCTTCAACGCCGAGATGATCCGCGAACTGATCCTCGCCCTCGACACCGTGGGTGAAGACAAGAGCCTGCGTTTTCTCCTGCTGCGTGGCCGTGGCAAGCACTTTTCCGCCGGTGCCGACCTGGCCTGGATGCAGCACGCCGCGACTCTCGATTACAACGCCAACCTGAGCGATGCCCGCGAGCTGGCCGAGCTGATGTACAACCTGCATGGCCTGAAGATCCCCACGCTGGCCGTTGTCCAGGGTGCGGCCTTCGGTGGTGCGGTGGGCCTGGCCAGTTGCTGCGACATGGCCATCGGCGCCGAAGACGCGCTGTTTTCACTCTCCGAAGTCCGCATCGGCCTGGCGCCAGCCGTGATCAGCCCCTTCGTCGTGCAAACCATCGGCGAACGCGCGGCCAAGCGCTACGCGCTGACCGCCGAGCGCTTCGATGGCAAGCGTGCCCGCGAACTGGGCCTGCTCGCCGAGTGTTATGCAAACGCCGAGCTCGACGCCCAGGTCGAAGCCTGGGTGACCAACCTGCTGCACAACAGCCCACAGGCCATGCGCGCTGGCAAGGATCTGCTGCGTGAAGTCGGCAGCGGCGAGCTAACCCCGGCCCTGCGCCGCTACACCGAGAACGCCATCGCCCGCCTGCGCGTTAGCGCCGAGGGCCAGGAAGGCCTGCGCGCCTTCCTGGAAAAGCGCCAGCCCACTTGGCAGGAGCACTGACCATGATCGATACCCTGCTGATCGCCAACCGTGGCGAAATCGCCTGCCGCGTCATGCGTACAGCCAAGGCCATGGGCATTCGTAGCGTGGCCGTACACAGTGCCATCGACGCAGACGCGCGCCATGTGCGCGAAGCCGATGTCGCGGTAAACCTCGGCGGCGCCAAGCCAGGCGAAAGCTACCTGCTGATCGACAAGATCATCGCGGCAGCGATGGCCAGCAGCGCGCAGGCGATCCACCCTGGCTACGGTTTCCTCTCGGAAAACGCCCAGTTCGCCCGCGCCTGTGAAGACGCCGGGCTGATCTTCCTCGGCCCACCCGCCTCAGCCATCGACGCCATGGGCAGCAAGTCGGCGGCCAAATCGCTGATGGAGGCCGCCGGTGTGCCGCTGGTGCCCGGCTACCACGGTGACAAGCAGGATCTCGACACCTTCGGCGAGGCCGCCGCGCGCATCGGCTACCCGGTGCTACTCAAAGCCGCAGCCGGTGGCGGTGGCAAAGGCATGAAGGTGGCCGAATCCGAGGCGCAGCTCGCCGAGACACTGGAATCCGCGCAGCGCGAAGCGCAGTCGGCCTTCGGAGACTCGCGCATGCTGGTGGAAAAATACGTGCTCAAGCCGCGTCACGTGGAGATTCAGGTATTCGCCGACCAGCACGGCAACTGCCTGTACCTCAACGAGCGCGACTGCTCGATCCAGCGCCGCCACCAGAAAGTGGTCGAAGAAGCACCAGCGCCAGGCCTGAGCCCCGAGCTGCGCCGCGCCATGGGCGAAGCGGCGGTCAAGGCGGCACAGGCCATCGGTTATGTCGGTGCCGGCACCGTGGAATTTTTGCTCGACGAGCGCGGCGACTTCTTCTTTATGGAGATGAACACCCGCCTGCAAGTCGAGCACCCGGTCACCGAGGCCATCACCGGCCTCGACCTGGTGGCCTGGCAGATTCGCGTGGCGCGTGGCGAGCCACTGCCGATTACGCAAGAGCAGGTGCCGCTGAACGGCCATGCCATCGAAGTGCGGCTCTACGCCGAAGACCCGGATCATGAGTTTCTACCCGCTACCGGCACCCTGGCCCTGTACCGCGAAGCACCTGGCGGCGAGGGGCGGCGCATCGACAGTGGCGTGAGCGAGGGCGACAGCATTTCCCCCTTCTACGACCCTATGCTGGGCAAGCTGATCGCCTGGGGCGAGAACCGCGAACAGGCGCGCCTACGCCTGTTGGCCATGCTCGACGACACCCTGGTCGGTGGCGTGAAAACCAACCTGGCCTTCTTACGCCGCATTCTCGCCCACCCAGCGTTCGCTGCGTGCGAGCTGGACACGGGCTTTATCCCTCGTCATCAGCAACAACTGCTGCCTCCTCCTGCTCAATTGCCGGAGATATTCTGGCAACTGGCTGCCGACGCCTGGGTACAGAGCGAAACGCCACTAGCGCGCGACGATGACCCGCATTCGCCCTGGGCCGCGCGCAGCGGTTGGCGCTCCGGCAGTGCAGCAGAAATCGAGTTGCACCTGAGCTGCCAGGGCGAAAACCGTAAGGTATGCGCAAGCGACCAGGGCCGTTTGCAGGGCGAAGAGCTACTGACGGAGATCGACGGCACACGCCAGCGCCTGCGCGCCACCCGCCGTGGCGAAACCCTCTACCTGCAATGGCACGGCGAGCTGCATGCCATCACCCGTTTCGACCCGATTGCCGCCGCCGAGACCAGCCATACCCAGCAAGGAGGCCTCAGTGCACCGATGAACGGCAGCATCGTTCGCGTGCTGGTCAAGCCTGGCCAGGCAGTCGAAGCAAGCACCGCTCTGGTCGTGCTGGAAGCCATGAAAATGGAGCACAGCATCCGTGCGCCCGAGGCCGGTACGGTCAAAGCGCTGTATTGCCATGAAGGGGAAATGGTCAGCGAAGGTGCAGTGCTGGTGGAGCTGGAGGACGCCTGATCCGCCCCCCCAAGGTAGGGTGGGCTTTAGCCCACCAACTCAGCTCAATGCCGCACAGGGCGGGTGCAACCCGCCAGATGATGTTGGCGGGTTACACCCGCCCTACGAATCGAAGCGTGGATCACGCTTCATCGATCCACCAACATAAAAAGCGATGCCCACGCTCTACAGTCGCGTAGGGTGGGCCGGGCGGCGATCCGCTTCAGCCCGCCGTTTTAGCTGAGTCTTGCCGCAGACGCTTCGCGCGGCGCACCTTACGACATCTGCAACAC
The DNA here is from genome assembly GCF_902506535.1 of Pseudomonas sp. 8Z. Taxonomy (GTDB): domain Bacteria; phylum Pseudomonadota; class Gammaproteobacteria; order Pseudomonadales; family Pseudomonadaceae; genus Aquipseudomonas. The sequence goes on along the minus strand of NZ_LR733827.1, from coordinate 672,778 downwards.
CTACGAGGACAACCGATGAACCTGCCCAAATCCGTGCGTCTGGTCGAAGTCGGCCCGCGCGACGGCCTGCAAAACGAGAAGCAAACGATCAGCGTCAGCGACAAGGTGCGTCTAGTCGACGACCTCACCGCCGCGGGTCTGAGCTATGTGGAGGTGGGCAGTTTCGTCTCACCCAAGTGGGTGCCGCAAATGGCTGGCTCAGCCGAGGTGTTCGCCAGCATCGGACGCCAACCAGGCGTCACCTACGCCGCCCTGACGCCCAACCTGAAAGGCTTCGAGGCTGCACTCGACGCCAAGGTGGAGGAAGTGGCGGTATTCGCCGCCGCCAGCGAAGCCTTCTCACAGAAGAACATCAACTGCTCCATCGCCGACAGCCTGCAGCGCTTCGTACCGCTGCTGGAGGCAGCCAAGGCGGCGAACATACGTGTGCGCGGTTATGTGTCCTGCGTGCTGGGCTGTCCTTACGAGGGTGACGTAACGCCGCAACAAGTCGCCAGCGTCGCTCGCGAGTTGTACACCATGGGCTGCTATGAGGTATCGCTGGGCGACACCATCGGCACAGGCAGCGCAGGCAAAACGCGTGCAATGTTCGAGGTAGTCAGCCGCGACATCCCACGTGACAAGCTGGCCGGGCACTTCCATGACACCTACGGCCAGGCCCTGGCCAATATCTACGCCAGCCTGCTCGAAGGCATCCATGTATTCGACAGCTCGGTTGCAGGCCTGGGCGGCTGCCCTTATGCCAAAGGCGCCACCGGCAACGTCGCCAGCGAAGACGTGCTGTACCTGCTGCAGGGCTTGGGTATCGAAACAGGCGTGGACATGGACACGCTGATCGCCGCTGGCCAGCGCATCTGTGACAAGCTGGGCAAGGCCAACGGCTCGCGGGTCGCGCGTGCTCGGCTGGTGAATCACTGAGCGCCAACCTGCACCTGTAGGAGCGGCTTTAGCCGCGAAAATCGCGGATGAATCCGCTCCCACAGGTCGAAGCTCTTTATCGGTTCACCCCTTGCAACGCGCTCCGAGCGCGTGAAAAGGTCGGCGCAATGGCAGCCGAGGTCGTCTAGGTTAAAGGTCAAATACCCTGAACGCACTAACCTTAAGCTCAGGGACAAGAACGACGAGGACTGACCCATGCAGCACCCTCTGTGGGCACCTTCGCCCGAGCGTATCACCGCCAGCCAAATGGACGCCTTGCGCCGTTTCGTCAATCAGCGCCATGGTTTGCAACTGCACGACTACCCTGCCCTGCACGCCTGGAGCGTCGAGCAGCGTGCAGACTTCTGGCAGGCCATCGTCGATTTCTTTGAAGTTCGTTTTCACACGTCCGCTGCATGCGTGTTGCGTGAAGGCCCGGCGATGCCGGATGCGCAGTGGTTCCCCGGCGCCACGCTGAACTTCGCCGAGCACCTGCTGCGGCGGCGCGACGGCCATCCGGCGCTGGTCGCCATCGCAGAAGACGGCAGCCGAGAGCAGCTCAGCTACGCACAACTGGCCGCCCATGTTGCCGGCCTGCAACGTGCCCTGCATCAAGCAGGTGTGGGGGTTGGCGAGCGAGTCGCGGCCTTCATGCCCAACACCTGGCAAACCGTAGTCGGCATGCTCGCCGCCAGCAGCCTCGGCGCCATCTGGTCGAGTTGCTCGCCGGATTTCGGCACTCAGGGCGTGATCGATCGCTTCGGCCAGATCGAACCCAAGGTGCTGATCGCCGCCGCCGGCTACCGCTATGCAGGCAAGAACATCGATCTGACCGGCAAGCTCAACGAAATCCTCGCGCAACTGCCCAACCTGGAGCGCCTGGTCATCGTGCCCTACTCACGTGACGAGGCCAGCCCTGACGATTACACGTCAGCGGCATCAGTGGCGCTCTGGCAGGAGTTCTACCAACCCGGTGGCGCGCCACAGTTCACCCCCATACCCTTCGAGCAGCCGCTGTACATCCTGTATTCAAGCGGCACCACCGGCGTGCCCAAGTGCATCGTGCACAGTACGGGCGGCACCCTGTTGCAACACGTCAAGGAACTGGGCCTGCACACCGACCTCGGCGCCGATGACACCCTGTTCTACTACACCACCTGCGGCTGGATGATGTGGAACTGGCTGGTTTCCGGCCTGGCCCTGGGCGCCACCCTGGTGCTCTACGATGGCTCTCCCTTGCACCCTGAACCAACGCGGCTGATCGATCTGATCGACACCGAGGACATCTCCATCTTCGGCACCAGCGCCAAGTTCATTGCCGCGCTGGAAAAAGCGGGCGTCAAACCCCGTCAGAGCCACCGTTTGGCGAAACTGAAAACGCTGCTTTGCACCGGCTCGCCGCTGGCCCATGAGAGCTTCGATTACGTCTACCGCGATATAAAAAGCGATCTGTGTCTGTCATCGATTTCCGGTGGCACCGATATCGTCTCCTGCTTCGCCCTGGGCAACCCGACCCTGCCGGTGTGGCGCGGCGAGTTGCAGTGCAAGGGCTTGGGCATGGACGTGCAGGTGTGGAACGAACACGGCCAGGCGGTGACCGATGACAAGGGCGAGCTGGTGTGCGCCCGACACTTTCCCTCGATGCCGGTTGGGTTCTGGAACGACGCAGGCGGTGAGAAATTCCACGCCGCGTATTTCGCCAGTTTTCCCGGCGTCTGGGCCCACGGCGACTATGCCGAGGAGACCGAGCACGGTGGCCTGGTCATCCATGGCCGCTCGGATGCCGTGCTCAACCCCGGCGGTGTACGCATCGGCACTGCGGAAATCTACCGCCAGGTGGAACAGGTGCCGCAGGTGCTGGAGTCCATCGCCATCGGCCAGGACTGGCAGGGCGATGTACGTGTGGTGTTGTTCGTGCGCCTACGCGATGGCCTGACACTTGATGACGAGCTGCGCAGCGCGATCTGCCAGGTAATCCGCGCCAATACCACGCCGCGTCACGTGCCGGCGAAGATCATCCAGGTCGCCGACATTCCCCGCACCCTCAGCGGCAAGATCGTCGAACTGGCGGTGCGCAACGTCGTGCATGACCGCCCGGTGAAGAACACTGACGCCCTGGCCAATCCACAAGCGCTGCAGTTATACCAAGACCTGCCAGAGCTGCAGGTCTAGGTTTTGCCGGCCAAATCCACTGCAGATAACTGAGCTGGCCGCACAGAACTGGTACGGGAGTTCCTCTATACTAGGCCCATAACTCGGACAGGATGTTCCTAATGCGTATTACTGTCTGCCTACTGGTTGTCCTGCTCTACACAGGCCGCTTGCTTGCCGACGAGCCTCTTGATCTGCATATGCCAGACGCCCCTCCGCTAACGCTGTACGAGTATGAAGGCGGCAATGGTATGGTCGGCGATGTGACACTCGCCGCCATCGCCCTCACCGGCAGGCTCGCCCGTATCATCGAAGAACCCTGGCCCAGAGCCCAGGTGAAGGTTGCCAGCGGCAAGAATCAACTGATCATCCCGCTTTCACGCACACCGGATCGCGAAGACCGCTACACCTGGATCGCCCCGATCATGGTGCTCGAACGTGCGTTCTTCAGCCTCGACGAACCGATCGCCGACTTCGCGCAAGCGCGCCAGCGCTATCACCGCATCGGGGTCGGCCTCGGTACCGCGCAAGTGGAAATTCTGCGCCGTGAAGGCTTCGCCGATGAGCAGATCATCCAGCTCAAACTGGGGGAGAATCCGGCCATCCTGCTGGAGCGCGGGCGTATCGATGCCTGGTTCACCGGAATCCCGGAAGCCCTGTACATCTGGAACAAATCCTCACAGCAGCGGCAAAAATTGCGCAGAAGCCCTGCCTTGGCCAGTACCGACCTCTATCTGGCCTGCTCCAAGACGTGCGACCCGCAGCTTGTCACACAACTGCGGGCCGCCGTGGAGCAACTGGAGTCCGACGGCATCAGCCAGCGTCTGCGCGCAGCCTATCTACCGGACCTCGAAGAGCACTGAGCGCACTTAGATGCCATCAAATGCCTGAGCGCCCAGGATCCTCAGGCGGCTCGTCCTGCTCGATATCCTCAAGCTTGAGTTCCAACCCCCAATCGCCAGCGGCCTTGGCCGCTGGTGCCGGAGTCGCCACGGCAACCGTAGGCTTGGCGGGCGCCGCCTGCGGAGTATCACGGTAGAGTTTGAGTTTCAGGCGCACGTTATTGGCCGAGTCGGCGTTCTTCACCGCCTCTTCCTCATCGATAGCACCTTCATGCACCAGATCGATCAGCGCCTGATCGAAGGTCTGCATGCCGAGATTCTTCGACTTTTCCATGATTTCCTTGAGTTCGGAAAACTCATTGCGCTTGATCAAATCGCGCACCGTTGGCGTCCCCAACATCACCTCCACCGCCGCGCGGCGCTTGCCGTCGAGGGTCTTGACCAGACGCTGGGAGACAAAGGCCTTGAGGTTGTTACCCAGATCATTGAGCAACTGCGGACGACGCTCCTCGGGGAAGAAATTGATGATGCGGTCCAGTGCCTGGTTGGCATTGTTGGCGTGCAGCGTGGAGATCGCCAGGTGCCCGGTATCGGCAAAAGCCAGGGCGTGCTCCATGGTCTCGCGGTCGCGAATCTCGCCAATCAGAATCACATCAGGCGCTTGACGCAAGGTGTTCTTCAGCGCGGCATGGAAGCTGCGGGTATCCACACCCACCTCGCGCTGATTGATGATCGACTTCTTGTGCCGATGCACGTATTCCACCGGATCTTCGATGGTAATGATGTGCCCGCCGCTATTGCGGTTGCGGTAGTCGATCAGCGCTGCCAGCGAAGTCGACTTGCCCGAACCGGTGCCGCCGACGAACAGCACCAGACCGCGTTTTTCCATCACCGTGCTCAGCAGCACCTCGGGCAGCTTGAGGTCCTCGAAACGCGGAATCTCCATCTTGATGTTGCGCGCGACGATGGACACCTCGTTGCGCTGCTTGAAGATGTTGATGCGAAAACGCCCGACACCGGACAGGGAAATCGCCAGGTTCATCTCCAGCTCGCGTTCGAATTCCTCACGCTGCGCGCTATCCATGATCGATTCGGCAATGGCCGCCACGTCGCCCGAGCGCAGCGGCTCCTGGCTAAGCGCCTTGAGCACGCCGTTGAACTTGGCGCAGGGCGGCGCGCCGGTGGACAGATAGAGGTCGGAACCGTCCTGACTGGACAGCACCTTGAGCATTGCATGGAGATCCATGGCGGCATTCCCGTGGGGGCGATTGAATTACCATAGCCAAGATTCGCCACCACTTGATGACGACGAGACCTGTCTTTAAGTTGACGTCATTCTGCTGGCGTGATGGATACTGGCACAATAAGCATCCGCCGAATTTGAGGAGCGCATCAATGGCAAAGGCAATGGCCCGCCACATTCTGGTCAAGACCGAAACAGAAGCCGCCGCGCTGAAAAAACGCATCGCCGCTGGCGAAGCCTTCGATGTCCTGGCGCGTAAATACTCCGTCTGTCCGTCCAGCAAGAAAGGCGGCGACCTCGGTGAAGTACGCCCTGGGCAAATGGTGCGCGCGGTGGATCAGGTGATTTTCAAGAAGGCACTGCGCGAAGTGCACGGCCCGGTGAAGACCCAGTTCGGCTACCACCTGATCCAGGTGTTCTACCGCGACTGACAAATGATGGCACATAGCCTCTATCAGCGCGTTATCATACCGGCCTCTCTAGCCCGCCCTTGGAGCCCGCATGAACGCCAGCCGCCCGCCCGTTTTCGCCCGCGAGTGCGACCTGGTTATGAAGGGCGGCATCACCAGCGGCATTGTCTATCCACTCGCCATTAGTGAAATTGCCAAGGCTTTCCGCCTGCGCAGCATCGGTGGCACCAGCGCCGGAGCGATTGCAGCCGCAGCCGCGGCAGCGGCAGAACTGGGGCGCCAGCGCTACCAGGCCGGTGAGCTGAGCGAAGATCCGCAAGGATTCGCCGAAATCGAACGACTGCCTACTCACCTGTGCACGGCGGCTACCAGCGGCCATGGCACCAAACTGCTGGCCTTGTTTCGTCCGAGCCCCAGGCTCCGCGGCCTGTTCGACACCTTTACTGCCGCGCTCGATGCCAAGAGCAAGCCGCTCGGTTTGTTGCGAGCCGTGCTACGTCATTACGGACTGGCAACAGGCCTCGGCGCGCTGCTTGGCGGCGGCCCACTATGGGCGCTAGCACTCGCCAACCACAGCCTGCTGCTGTGGCTTTGGCTGCTGCTGGCCGCCCTGCTCGGTGCTCTGCTAGCAACCGGCATTTGCCTGCTGCGCCAGACCAGCCGCGAACTACCCGCCAACGGTTTCGGCCTGTGCAGTGGTATGTCCAGCCCGGATGATCCGGCCGCGCAAGAAGCGCTAACGCCCTGGCTAAGCACCTATCTCGACCGCCTTAGCGGTCAACCTCAGGCCTGTGCGAGCGCTGCCGACGCAGTGGAGCGTGCACGCCCTCTGACCTTCGGTGACCTGCGCCGACATGGCATCGATCTGCAGATGATGACCACCTGCGCCAGCATGGCGCGGCCTTTTCGCCTGCCCTTTCGTAACGACGAGCAGGTACGTGAAAACAACCAGTTCTACTTCCACGAAGACGAGTTTTGCGCTCTATTTCCGCCGCACGTCGTGAACTGGATGCGTGCGCGCCAGCGCCCGTCGAAATGCCCCGAGCGGGCCGACGGCCTGTATCGCCTGCCGCTACCGGACGACCTGCCGGTGGTGGTGGCCGTACGAATGAGCCTCAGCTTTCCCCTGCTGCTCAGCGCCGTGCCGCTGTATGCCGTGGACTACCGCAGCAGCCATAAAAGCCTGGAGCGCTGCTGGTTCACCGACGGCGGCATCGCCTCCAACTTTCCCATCCACTTCTTCGACCAGGCCCTGCCGACACGCCCCACCTTCGGCCTCGACCTGGGCAATACCGAAGATGCCAACGGCCCGCGCGTACACTTCCCGGCGCGCAACAGCGATGCACGTCTGGCCTATTGGCGGCGCTTTCCCGAAAGCGGTCTGGGGGCCGTCGGCAGTTTTCTGCGCATCGTGATGAACGTCGCCAAGGACTGGAACCACGAAACCCTGTCGCTGTTGCCAGGCTTTCGCGACCGTATTGGCCTGATCCAACTGACCCGTGAAGAAGGCGGCCTGAACCTGACCATGCCCCCCGAGCGCATCGCCCGTTTGACCGAGTACGGGCGCCAGGCCGGTATCGAATTTGTGCACCGCTTCGGCAGCCCGGACTGCTGGCAGAGCGGCGCACAGCCGATCAAGATGAACTGGGAAAACCATCAAAGCATCCGTCTGCGCCTGATGCTGGCCAGCGTCGCCGAACAGTTGGCCAGCCTGGAACGCGCCTACAGCACGCTGGCAAACACGCCAGAGGACTATCGCCGCTTCTTCAGTGAGCGCTACAGCTACACCCTGCAAGGCCTTGGTGAACTTGACGCCAACGCGCATGGCCAGTACCCGACCCAGGCGGCACTGGCCCTGGCACAACTCGACAGCCTACGAGCGCTGGCGCAGCAGATCGCGCAACACGCACAGATCAATCCGGCGCTGCACCCCGCCGAAGGGGCCCCCAAACCAACACCGGAGCTGAAGTTGCGTCCACGTGTCTGAAGCTGCCCATGCCGCGCGCAAATCCCCTAAAATCGCGCGCAGCCGACTACCGGCGACCAGATGAATGCACGAGCCACCTGCTTCCATGCCGACGATTACCCACGACATCACCCATTGCGCACAGCACCTGCAAGGCGGCGACCTGGTCGCGATGCCCACCGAGACCGTCTACGGCTTGGCCGCCGACGCCCGCAACGGCGATGCCGTGGCCAAGGTGTTCCAACTCAAGCAACGCCCGGACAGTAACCCCCTGATCGTGCACCTGGCCGATGCCAGCCAGGCCAGCGACTGGGTCAGCCAGATTCCACCACAGGCACAGGCCCTGATGGACACCTTCTGGCCGGGGCCACTGACGCTGGTATTGCCAGCCCGTGACGACGTGCTGCGCAGCGTGACCGCCGGGCAAGACAGCGTCGCCCTGCGCGTGCCCGCCCATCCTGGCGCGCGCGCCTTGCTGCACGCGTTCGGCGGTGGGCTGGTGGCACCATCGGCCAATCGCTATATGTCGATCAGCCCGACCAGCGCGGCCCACGTCGCTCAGCAATTCGCCGACAGCGAACTGCTGATTCTTGACGGTGGAGCCTGTCAGGTAGGTCTGGAGTCAAGCATCGTCGCCCTGCTGCCCGGCGACAGCCCACGCCTGTTGCGCCACGGCATGCTCGATCAGCAGCGCCTGCAACAGGTACTCGGGCAAGCGCTGGAGACTCGTGATGGTGGCCTGCGGGCACCGGGCCAGCATCGCCGTCACTATGCGCCGGGCACTCTGGCCAGCACCTTCATCGAGGCGCCTGAAGCGGCGCTGGACTGCGCCGACTGCGGTTGGATCTGGTGCGGTCAGCCGCGCCCAAGCCAGGGCCCAGGCATCGATCTGAGCGCCGACCCCGAGCACTACGCCGCCGGTCTGTACGCCGCCCTGTACCAGCTCGACGCCATGCATTTACGCCATCTGTATATCGCCCTGCCACCAGCCGGAGCGGCCTGGGCAGCGGTGCATGAACGCCTGCAGCGCGCGACGACGCAATAGCGCCGCGCGCCCCATGGCCTTGCTTAGAGACGCGTGAACACGCGCTCGGCAGGTAACCGCGATTTCGGCAGTGCGGCGTTAAAGTCGCCATCGCTGTGGTAACCCAGCGACACCATCACCAGGCTGCTCAGGCCACGCTCGGCCAGGCCCAGCTCGGCATCCAGGGCCTCGCGGTCGATACCCTCCATCGGCGTAGCATCCAGGCCCAGACTGGCCGCACCCAACAGCAACGAACCCAGCGCAAGGTAAGCCTGCTTCTCCATCCAGTGCGAAATGTCGCCCAGTTCGCGGTGCAGATTCACATAGCTGTTACGGGTGTTTTGCTGCGTGATACGCGCCGCCTCATCGCGGAAACGCCCATCAGCGCTCTCCTGGCCCAACAGCACCGCCAGATGCGTGTCACTCATATCGCGCTGGGTACAAATCAGAATCACATGCGAGGCGTCGAGCACCTTAGGCTGGTTATAGGCAAAAGCGCCCTGGGTGCCCTTGGCCAAACGCGCCTTGCCTTCGGCAGAGCTGGCCACGACGAAGTGCCAAGGTTGCGAGTTGACCGACGAAGGAGACAGGCGCAGCAGCTCCAGCAACTGCTCGACGGTCGCCTGATCCACCTGGCGGCTCGCATCATAGGCCTTGGTGGTGTAGCGCTTGCGTGCGAAGGAAACGAGGCTCATCAACGATCTCCTGATCAATGGGAAAAACGGGGCGCCAGGCTGAACCTAGCAATCCCCTGCAAAACAGCATTGGGAACCCTGCAAGGTCTATACACCAGCAACAGAGTCATTGAACGACCTTATGGCAAGCCTGCAGTTTCAACCATGTGTCACTAGGCATGACTGTTTGTCAAAAGAGCCCCACTCAGCCCAAAGGATGCGCGAGGAAACGTAGTGCTGGGGCGACGATCTGCTCCTGCGCCGCCACCAGTGGCAAGTCGCGCGCGCCCTCGGCGGTTTGCTCGACCAAGGCATACAGCGTCGCGGTTGCCAGCTCCAGGGCTTGCGGCAGCGCCTGCCCGGCCAACAGACGCCCCAGCAAAGTGGCAGAAAATACGTCGCCCATGCCATTGGGCAAGGGATGCAGCGCCAGGCGCGGCGTGGTCACCAGCCAGGCGCCCTCACCGTTCACGGCCAAGGTGCCCAAATCACTATCAGCAATATCCGGCGTTGCCAGGCTGGTGATGACGACAGTATCCGGGCCACGGCCACGCAGTTGCCGGGCGATCTTCACCGCCTCCTGCAAGCTGCCCAACTTTGTCCCGGTGAGCAGCTCGAACTCGAACTGGTTCGGGGTGATGATGTTGGCGAAGGGAATCGCCTGGTCACGCAGAAAATCGGGAATCGCCGCATTGACGAATACGCCCCGGCCGACATCGCCCATCACCGGGTCGCACAGGTAGCGCACGTTCGGATTGTGCTGACGGATCTCGCCGACCGCTTCGAGAATCACCCGGCCGCTGTCGGCATCCCCCAAATAACCAGAGAGCACCGCCGACAGGCGCGGCAGCACGCCGCGCTCACGCAAGCCCAACAGCACTTCGCGCACGTGCTCGGAGCCAAATACCTGGCCACGGAACTGGCCATAGCCGGTGTGGTTGGAAAACTGCACAGTGTGAATCGGCAACACCTCGAAACCCAGGCGCTGCAACGGGAATACCGCCGCCGCATTGCCAACATGGCCCCAGGCGACGTGAGATTGGATGGATAGAACGAGGGGCGGCAGGACGGCACTCATCAGCGGCTCCAGCAGTGAAGAAAGGAGCGGCGATTATTCGTCATGTCGAGGCTACAAGGCCACTACTGGCTCGCCGTACATGACTGCGCCTAAAGCAGACATAACAGTTAAAACCGATATCCAAATCAAAGATTTACCGTCGCCATAAGATACGTCGCCCCCGATCGTGACAACCATGCTCATGGTGCGAGCGCAAACACCTCCATGTTCGTGAAGATACGCTTGAACTTGTCCATTGCGCGCACAGCGAAGTTATTGAGACCCGGATCGGCCAGCGATGTGAGCGCCTAGAAGACCAGGGCATCGTTAATCTGGTAGAGCACCCGCTTGCCACCTTTGAGAAACAAGGTCGAGGTCTTCGGGTCGCGTGCGGCCTCCGACAGCGGCATGGCGATGCCCAGTTGCTCGGCGTTGGTGATTGCCTGTTGGGCGACCTGGTTCTTCAGGCTGGCGATCAGCAGGTTATGGAAGTTCATCAGGGTGTTTTCCAGCAGATCATTCAGGTTCTGCTTGCCACCCTTGGTAGGTACGCATCAAGCGGGCATCGCTTTCGCCAACAATGAACTGATCCAGCCCCTGCACCTCCATCAGCGCCTGAGTGGTCAGGTTATCGGCATGTCGGCTTTCTAGGTGTTGCAGCGCAGCCTTGACGGCATTGCGATCAACCACTTCAGTCGCTTCACTGCGGTTCGCCTCGTCCAGCTCCGCCAGATAACGGGCGATCTGCGCCTCCAATTTGGCTTATTGGCGCTTGAGCTTCGCCAGGCTCAGGTGCTTGCGTTGTGACGCCCCGCCTGGAACTTGCTGCCGTCGATGGCGACGAGTTGCCCGCTGATCAGCCCCACCTATCGGCAAAACTGCACAAAGGCGCAGCAGGTCGCCTGAAACGCGGCACTGTTGTCCTTGCGAAAGTCGGCGATGGTCTTGAAGCCCGGTGCCAATCGGCCCAACAGCCACACCACTTCGACATTGCGCTGGCAATCTGTTTCCAGGCGGCGCGAGGAGCGGATGCGTTGGAAGTAGCCCATAAACGACAATGCCCCCATCGACTGATGGAGGCATTGTCTTCGGCTTGCACTCAGACTGCTAGATTTTCACACGGTCTGACGCGGGCCGGTTTTTTCGAAACGCTCGGACTTAAGCCGGCGCCTGGGTGCGCCCCTTGTAGGAAGCGTCGCGGGTGTCGATCTCGATCCAGTCGTCGATGTCAACGAACTCGGCAACTTTGATCTCGGTGCCGTTGCGCAGCTTGGCAGGCTTCATCACCTTGCCGGAAGTGTCGCCACGAGCAGCGTTCTCGGTGTAGACAACCTGACGCACGATGGTGGTCGGCAGGTCGACGGAGATGACTTTGCCTTCGAAGAACACAGCTTCGCAGACGTCGCTCATGCCTTCTTCGATGAACGGCAGAACGCTTTCCAGATCCTCGGCGCGCAGCTCGTAGGAGTTGTACTCCGGATCCATGAACACATAGTCGTCACCGCTGATGTAGGACAGGGTCACTTCCTTGCGCTCAAGAATCACCGGCTCCATCTTGTCGTCGGCTTTGTAGACGGTTTCGGTCTTGGAGCCATTGAGCAGGTTCTTCAGCTTCATCTTGACGATTGCGCTGTTACGGCCGGACTTGGTGAACTCGGCCTTCTGAATCAGCCACGGCTGGCCGTCGATCAGGGCCACGCTGTTGACTCTCATTTCCTGTGCAGTTTTCATGCGAATATCCGAAATATGCGGGAGGTACAGAATTCTAAGCCCGCTATGATAGCCAATTTCGATGAAACTGCACCAGTGCTGAGGCGAGATCCGGCCGGGCGGCCTGCTGCGAGCACCAGCGCACGGCATGCGCGTGCAGCTCAGACCAATTTGCCTGCACAGCCTCCCAGGCCTGCGCCATGCCCTTTCCGGCATTCCAGGCCGCCCATGAATGCAACAGTGCCGCATCTGCCGAAGCACTGAGCCCCTGACGATAGAGCGCGAGAAAAGCATGCAGCTTATCCCAATGTGCGCCCTCCTCCTGTTGATAGATATGCCAGAGCAAAGGCTTTCCTGCCCACTGCGCACGAATGAAGGAATCTTCACCGCGCACAGCATTGAAATCACAGCACCACAACAAGCGGTCATAGTCAGCTTGCGCCATGAATGGCAAAACCTGCACATGCACGTTACCGCGTTGGCGTTGATCGCCTGGCACCAACTGCGCTCCGAACCACAGCGCAACCTCAGCAAGAATGCGCCCCTGAGGTACTAGCAGTTGCGTGAGCCGATCACTCGACGCCAGAGTATCCAGCCACTCGCCCAGGCCAGGATTTTCATAAGCGAACAGGGATATCAGTTGCGCCTGAGTCAGGCGCGTAACGCCTAATTGCGCCAGAAAAGTTGCTTGCCCGTCCACGTCGGCCTGCAAGCAATCTCGCTCAGCAAGCAACTCAGCTTCACGCAGTAAGCCACCAGTACCCTCTACAAAACCGGGGAAAAAGAAGAACTTCTGCAGCCCACCGACTTGCGGCGAAGGCAATGCGTGACACCCCGACACCCAGTTCTCGGCGCTCAGGTATTCCAAATTCAGCCACAGAGGTCGCTGCGCACGCACAGCCATTGCCTGGATGTACTCGCTGGGTAGATTGCAGGCGAAAGCCTCAATCACCAAATCAGCCACTTCGACCGGCTCCCAGGTACGAGCCCAGTGACGCACCTCCACACCGGCATACTCCTGAATGGACAAGTGCGGATCAAGCGCTGGACACAAATGAGCAAAGACCTCCAGGTCATCCACCCACAGGCGCACCATCAGGCCATGCTCTGAGACCAATTGCCGAGCTAGGCGCCAAGTCACACCGATATCGCCGTAGTTGTCTACCACAGCGCAGAAAATGTCCCACCTCACACCCGCACCTCAACCGACAAAGACGCCAGTTTACCGCCATAAGCCATCGAAGAAGCCCGCCATCAAAACGGAACAAGGAGCATATGAAGAGGGCGCAAAAGCTATCAAGCCCAAAAGACAGGGGATACCTTAGTACGAACCACCATGCCGAGCTGCCAGACGGCCTGACAGGCCAGAGCCGCCTCGCGCGAAATAAAAGGTCCCGCCTCGGGCTGACCATCGACCAGTAGCACCCAGCAGACCATATGACCATCGGCTTTGAGTTCGGCAGGAACAGCACTGCCCACCAAAGAAACCACATCAATACGCTGCATAGCCACCTCCAAACCTTTAGGTTTCATTGGAACCAGCTTAGAAGCAGGTGTTCCCGAACATGAATCAACGATTCTGATGGTCACCATGAGAGCAATCGATGCCCAGACAACATCCACCTCGCACCGAACACCGCCCCTCATCTCCGCTTGAGATGGCTTAGCACGATCTCCTGAAGGATAGGTCAGTCGACCGCAGCATTTCGCAAACTACTGCCGACACGCCCCAACAGCTGCAACAACTGCAACAACTGCAACAACTGCGCTCGATCCTCAAGCGAGAGCCCCTGCCCCGCCACTTCATTGAGGAGCCGCCCCTGCTGCTGGAAAGCCGCGTGCACCGCTAATCCTGCGGAGTCAAACGTAGTCGCGTAATACGGCGATCATCAGCATCAACCTGCCCCTCCAACAAATGCTTGCGCCAATTGCGCTTTGTCACGCCGAGAACGCTGCACCGATTCACGCAAAGTAGCATCCGGCTCTGCCGCAAAGAAGTTCAGAACCTTGTATTCCATGTGAGTCATGTCATACGGCCCATCTCGCAAGGCGCGATATTGCTGAGCGCGGCGACTCCAGCGCCCTCCCAGCCATTAATCGCCGCCTTGAGGAGCTACCTGCGACCAGCCTGGTACACGTCATGCTCCTGCTCGACGGTCGCAAACCGCGTCGCATCCTCCCTGATATTGCCAAGGTTCAACACTTTAACGATGCCGAAGAACTGCTATCAGCGATACAAGACCTTGTGCTTCCAACAGGCGAAGGATTTGCCTGGGCCGCAGGCGAAGCCAGCCTGATGAAACGCATTCGCAAGGCGCTAGTGATAGAAAAGAGTCACCCCAAGGAAGCCATGCGTGTCGCCGCATACTGGCGCCAAGGCGCCGAAGGCTTTCATGAAGAATTGACCGAACAGGATGCCGAGTGAACTGATCACCACTCGTTAAGACTGAAGCGCTAAGGCAACCACATAGGAAGCAGCTAAGCCCCCGCCACTGCAAATAGCACAGCAATACGCCACGCTGATAAGCTCGCATAAACGCAGTATCGCGCTGTACTGCTCGCCAACCCCTCAGCTAGCCCAAGCACTTCATCAGGCAAAACTGACCCTGGACGAAAAGCGCCACGCCATATCGAAATCGCCCCAAAGTTTCAGGCCAGAACGCACCAGTGCATTCGCAAAGCCACCAACTCACCGCCTAAGATTCGCTAGAGGGCTTAGCACGAGCGGCTAAAAGCGAGAGTAGAACGCCAACACGATTTGCTAAAACGAAAAAGGGCGACCCGAGGGCCGCCCTTTTTGCTGGATGGAATACCTGAACTTAGTTCTGGCTTTCCATCTGAGCACGGATCAGATCACCAATGGTGGTCGGGCCGGTGCTTTCAGCGTCTTGCTTGCTGCGCAGTTCCTTCATGGCATCTTTCTCGTCCTCGACGTCTTTCGACTTCACGGACAGGCTGATGACACGGGATTTGCGGTCAACGCTGATGATCTTGGCTTCAACTTCGTCGCCTTCCTTCAGGACGTTACGCGCGTCTTCAACGCGGTCACGGCTGATTTCGGAAGCCTTCAGAGTGGCCTCGATTTCGTTGCCCAGATCGATGATGGCGCCTTTGGCGTCAACTTCTTTGACAGTACCGCGAACGATGCTGCCCTTGTCGTTCAGGGAAACATAGTTGCTGAACGGATCATCTTCCAGTTGCTTGATGCCCAGGGAGATGCGCTCACGCTCCGGGTCAACCGACAGGATCACGGTGTCCAGCTCGTCGCCTTTCTTGAAGCGACGCACGGCTTCTTCACCGGCTTCGTTCCAGGAAATGTCGGACAGGTGAACCAGACCGTCGATACCACCTTCCAGGCCGATGAAGATACCGAAATCGGTGATCGACTTGATGGTGCCGCTGATGCGATCGCCTTTGTTGAACTGGCTGGAGAAGTCTTCCCACGGGTTGGTCTTGCACTGCTTGATACCCAGGGAGATACGACGACGCTCTTCGTCGATATCCAGAACCATGACTTCCACTTCGTCGCCGACGTTGACGACTTTCGACGGGTGGATGTTCTTGTTGGTCCAGTCCATTTCGGAAACGTGCACCAGACCTTCAACGCCTTCTTCCAGCTCAGCGAAGCAGCCGTAGTCGGTCAGGTTGGTAACGCGCGCCATGACGCGGGTGTTTTCCGGGTAACGAGCCTTGATGGCAACCCACGGATCTTCGCCCAGTTGCTTCAGGCCCAGGGATACACGGTTGCGCTCGCGGTCGTACTTCAGAACCTTGACGTCGATCTCGTCGCCAACATTGACGATCTCGGACGGGTGCTTGATGCGCTTCCAAGCCATGTCGGTGATGTGCAGCAGACCATCTACGCCGCCCAGGTCAACGAACGCACCGTAGTCGGTGAGGTTCTTGACGATACCTTTGACTTGCTGGCCTTCCTGCAGGGATTCCAGCAGAGCTTCGCGCTCGGCGCTGTTCTCGGCTTCGAGGACGCTGCGACGGGAGACGACAACATTGTTGCGTTTCTGATCGAGCTTGATGACCTTGAATTCCAGCTCTTTGCCTTCCAGGTGAGTGGTATCACGCACCGGACGGACATCGACCAGGGAACCCGGCAGGAACGCGCGGATGCCGTTGACGTCAACGGTGAAGCCGCCTTTGACCTTGCCGTTGATAACGCCCTTGACCACTTCTTCAGCGTTGAACGCAGCTTCCAGAACCAGCCAGGATTCAGCGCGCTTGGCTTTCTCGCGGGACAGCTTGGTTTCACCGAAGCCATCTTCAACCGCGTCCAGCGCGACGTGGACTTCGTCACCGACCTTGATGGTCAGCTCGCCTTGTTCGTTGAAGAACTGGTCGAGCGGGATGACGCCCTCGGACTTCAGGCCGGCGTGTACGGTAACCCAGTCACCGTCGATGTCGACCACGATGCCGGTGATGATGGCACCCGGCTGCATGTCGAGGGATTTCAGGCTTTCTTCAAATAGTTCTGCAAAGCTTTCGCTCATGTTGATTCCTGTTGATCAAGGGCGGGGATTCGCCCAAACCACACTCCAGACCATGTGGGTTCGTTCATGTAAAAAGAGGCCTGCGGGACAAGGACTGGTCTCCCGCATGCCTCCTTGCGAGCTTTCCGACTTAAGACAGCCGGGGCTCTTAACCGGCGAGGTCGCGATCAGCGACTTCGCGCAGAATTCGTTCTAGCACTTGCTCGATGGAAAGCTCGGTGGAATCCAACACGATTGCATCGACCGCTGGCTTCAGCGGTGCCACCGCGCGCTGGGTATCGCGCTCATCGCGCGCCCGTATCTCGTCGAGAAGACTCGCAAGATTAACATTATCGCCCTTGGCCTTCAACTGCAGGTAACGCCTACGAGCGCGCTCCTCGGCGCTGGCCGTGAGAAAAACCTTCAACGGCGCCTCAGCGAACACCACAGTCCCCATATCACGACCATCAGCTACCAGCCCAGGCATCTCCTGAAATGCGCGCTGACGCTGTAACAGAGCATCACGCACGGCAGGCAGCGAGGCCACCATCGAGGCACCAGCACCGACCTGCTCATTGCGAATAGCCTCGGTCACCTCCTCGCCTTCGAGGATGATGCGCTTGTCAATGAACTGCACATCCAGATGCGCAGCCAATTGCTTGAGTGCTTCCTCATTGGTCAGGTCGATACCATGGTTAGCCGCAGCGAACGCCAACAAGCGATACAGGGCGCCGGAGTCAAGCAGATTCCAGCCCAACTGCTTGGCCAGCAGCGCACAAATGGTGCCCTTGCCCGATCCGCTCGGCCCGTCGACGGTGATGACTGGAGCACTCATGCCTTGCCCTCTTCCGCAACGCGGATGCCCACCTGAGCGGCCAGACCAAGGAAATTGGGGAAGGAAGTGGCGACGTTGGCACAATCATGAATACGGATCGCTGCACTGGCACGCAACGAGGCGACACTGAAGGACATGGCGATACGGTGATCACCATGGGCCCAGACTTCACCACCGCCCATCGCACCACCTTCGATGACGATACCATCCGGGGTCGGCTCTGCCTTGACACCCAGCGCGACCAGGCCATCGGCCATGACCTGGATACGATCAGACTCCTTGACCCGCAGCTCCTCGGCGCCCCGCAACACGGTACGCCCCTCTGCGCAGGCAGCAGCGACGAACAGCACCGGAAACTCATCAATGGCCAGCGGCACCAGATTCTCGGGAATCTCGATGCCCTTGAGCTTGGCTGCGCGCACACGAATGTCAGCCACCGGCTCGCCACCGACTTCGCGCTGGTTCTCCAGGGTGATATCGCCACCCATCAGCTTGAGTATGTCGATCACGCCGGTACGGGTCGGGTTGATGCCCACATGTTCCAGCACCAGCTCGGAGCCTTCAGCGATGCTCGCCGCAACTAGGAAGAAGGCCGCCGAGGAAATGTCGGCCGGCACCTCGATACGCGTGGCGCTGAGCGCATGACCGGATTCGACGCTAGCGGTGCTGCCTTCGACGTTCACCGGGTAACCGAAGCCACGCAGCATGCGCTCGGTATGGTCGCGGGTCGGCGCTGGCTCGGTCACGGACGTTTTGCCAGAAGCGTACAAGCCCGCCAGCAGCAGGCAGGATTTGACTTGAGCGCTCGCCATGGGCATCTCGTAGCTCATGCCAGTCAGGCGCTGGCCGCCTTTGATGCTCAACGGCGGACGGCCTTCAGGGCCGGTCTCGATCACCGCCCCCATTTCACGCAGCGGCTTGGCCACACGATTCATCGGGCGCTTGGACAACGAGGCATCGCCAGTCAGCGTGGTATCGAACGACTGTGCAGCCAGCAGGCCGGACAGCAAACGCATGGAGGTGCCCGAGTTGCCCATGTACAGCGGACCAGCCGGAGCCTTCAGGCCATGCAGACCGACACCGTGGATAGTCACACGGCCATGGTGTGGCCCCTCGATAACCACGCCCATATCGCGAAAGGCCTGCAAGGTGGCGAGAGCGTCCTCACCTTCGAGGAAACCCTCAACCTCGGTGGTGCCATTGGCCAACGAGCCCAGCATGATCGAACGGTGCGAAATGGACTTGTCGCCCGGTACGCGAATGCGCCCTTTCAGGCTGCCACCGGGATTGGCCAGAAAAATCAGATCGGTCGAATGCATAGCGTCCACATAGGCCCTGCGGGCCAGAATTTTGCTGAAATGTTCGCGAGCTACCCGTGCCCGGGTAAATACCCCAAGCAGTTGGTGCCCATCCCCTGCAACAACCGCGTCGCGCAAGGCGTCGAGGTCGTCGCGAAAAACGTCGAGCGTGCGCAGCACGGCCTCACGATTGGCGAGGAAGATGTCGTGCCACATCACCGGGTCACTCCCGGCAATCCGCGTGAAATCACGGAAACCACCCGCGGCATAGCGAAAGATCTCCAGGTTCTCGCTACGCTTGGCCAGCGAGTCCACCAGAGTAAAAGCCAGCAGGTGCGGCAGATGGCTGGTGGCGGCGAGCACCTGATCATGATGCTCTACCTCCATCGACTCAACATCCGCACCGAGCTCACGCCAAAGGCCCTCCACGACCGCCACAGCGGCCTCATCGCTATGCTCACATGGCGTCAGGATGACCTTATGACGACGGAACAGATCGGCATTGGCCGCTTCCACCCCGCTCTGCTCGGAACCGGCAATCGGGTGCCCCGGCACGAAGCGCACCGGTCGACCAAAAAACGCTGTGCGCGCAGCCCGAACGACATTGCCCTTGGCACTGCCAACATCAGTCAGTATCGCCCGCCCCAGATCCAGCTTGGCCAGCGCGGCCAACACCTTTTCCATAGCTAGAATCGGCACCGCCAGTTGAATCACGTCGGCGCCCTGGCAAGCGAGCGCCAGGTCGCTCTCGCAGCGGTCGACGACGCCCAGGGCCACAGCCAGATGACGCGACTGCGCATCCAGATCAACCCCAACCACTTCCTCACACAGCCCCCGCTCACGCACCCCCTTGGCAAAGGAGCCACCAATCAAGCCAAGGCCAACCACCACCAGGCGGCCGATCTTAGGGGCACTCGATTGCACTGCCGTTACAGTCACCGTCACGCCGACAGCACCTTGGCCAGAGCCTCAAGGAAGCGAGCATTCTCACGCGGCAGGCCAATCGACACGCGCAGGAAGTTGGGCATGCCATAACCGGCCACCGGCCGCACGATCACGCCTTCGCGTAGCAACGCCTGATTGATCGCCGCAGTATCACGACCAAAGTCCACAGCAATGAAGTTCCCTTTAGAGGCAATCCAACTCAGCCCCAGCGCACGCAAGCCGTCCTGTAACTGCTGCATGCCAGCATCATTGAGGCGACGGCTCTCAGCCAGGTAATCGTTATCGGCAAGAGCCGCACAGGCCGCAGCCAGAGCAAGACTGTTGACGTTGAACGGCTGGCGCACACGATTAAGCACATCGGCAATGGCTGGCGAGCTGATCGCATAGCCAACGCGCAGCGCGGCCAGACCGTAGGCCTTGGAAAAGGTACGCGAGACCAGCAGATTGGGGTAACGCACCAGATAATTCATGCCATCGGGCAACTCGTCACCCTCGGCGTATTCGATATAGGCCTCATCAAGCACCACCAACACGCGTTCCGGTACCTTGGCAAGGAAGGTTTCCAGTGCATCCGGGCCAAACCAGGTGCCGGTTGGATTGTTGGGGTTGGCGATGAAGACGACACGCGTATGGTCGTCAATAGCGGCCAGCATGGCCGACAGGTCATGCCCGTAGTCCTTAGCCGGCACCACCTTGCACTGCGCACCGACAGCCTGGGTGGCGATGGGGTACACGGCGAAGGCGTAGTCGCTGAACACAGCATTGAGGCCGGGCGCCAGATAAGCGCGAGCGACCAGCTCGAGGATATCGTTGGAACCATTGCCCAGAGTCACCTGCGCGGCATCGACGCCGTAACGCGCGGCCAGAGCGCTCTTGAGGGTGAAACCATTGCCATCCGGGTAGCGAGTCAACTCACCCAACTCGGCACGGATAGCCGCCAGCACCTTATCGCTGGGGCCAAGCGGGTTCTCGTTGCTGGCCAGTTTGACGATACTCGCGGGGTCGAGCCCCAGCTCACGGGCCAGCTCATCGACCGGCTTGCCGGGCACATAGGGTGACAGCTTCTGCACGCCCGGCAGAGCCAGGGCAAGGAAATCGCAACTCATGAACGGAGACTCTTCTCTGACGCAACTCGGTTGACGAAGGCACCGGCAGCAACCGGTGATGCAGGCGCCACTCTACAAGGCATGGTGGCTCCTGAGGTAGTCATGGATCTGCTGCACGGCCACCTCGACCGTACAACGGCTGGCATCGATGCACAGCTCAGCCGCCAATGGCGCCTCGAATGGCGAGTCGATCCCAGTGAAGTTAGAAATCAGGCCGACACGTGCACGCCGATAGAGCCCCTTGGGATCACGCTGCTCGCAGACAGCCAAGGGCGTGTCGACGAACACCTCGATAAATCGGCCCTGCACCAAGGCGCGCGCAGAATCACGCTCGGCACGGAAAGGAGAAATCAAAGCAGCAATGACGATTAGGCCCGCCTCGACCATCAACGCAGCGACCTCACCCACCCGACGGATATTCTCCCGCCGATCCGACTGAGAAAACCCCAGATCACGGTTGAGCCCTTGACGCAGGCGATCACCGTCGAGCAGATAGGTATGCCGACCAGCAGCAAGCAAGCTACGCTCCAGCGCCTCTGCCAGAGTCGACTTACCAGCACCACTAAGCCCGGTAAACCAGATGACGAAGGGCTCCTGATGCTTGATCGAGGCACGCTGACAGCGATCGACGGGAAGCGTCATTGCCGATCAGGCTCCACTCAAAGCACCGCCTTGGGGTAGGAACCCAACACCTTCAGCGCCACGGCTTCCTGGGCCAGCTTTTCCAGCACGTCCTTGATCAATGGATCGCGATGGTGGCCAACGAAGTCGATGAAGAACACGTAGGTCCATTTGCCGCTGCGCGATGGGCGAGTTTCGATGCGAGTCAGGTCGATGCCGTTATTGTGGAACGGCACTAGCAACTCGTGCAGCGCACCCGGTTTATTGCGCATAGAGACGATGATCGAGGTCTTGTCGTCGCCGGTGGGCGGCACTTCCTGATTACCGATAATGAGAAAGCGCGTGGAGTTGTCCGGGCGATCCTCGATCTTCTCGGCCAACTTGGTCAGCTCGTACAGACTGGCGGCCATATCGCCGGCGATAGCGGCACTGTTCCACTCGCTTTTGACCCGTTTGGCTGCCTCAGCATTGCTCGACACAGCCACGCGCTCGACATTCGGGTAGTGCGCGTCCAACCATTTACGGCACTGGGCCAACGACTGGGCATGGGAGTAAATGCGCGTGATCGACCCCGTTTTGGTGTTCTCGCCCACCAGCAGGTGATGGTGAATACGCAGCTCGACCTCACCACAGATAACCAGATCATGCTCAAGGAAGCTGTCGAGAGTGTGGTTAACCGCACCCTCGGTGGAGTTCTCCACCGGCACCACGCCGAAATTGACCGCGCCCGCAGCTACTTCGCGGAAGACCTCATCGATTGCCGCCATCGGCGAGCTGATCACCGCATGACCGAAATGCTTGAGCGCAGCAGCCTGGGAGAAGGTGCCTTCAGGGCCAAGGTAGGCAACCTTGAGCGGATTCTCCAGCGCCAGGCAAGCGGACATGATTTCGCGGAACAGCCGCGCCATTTCCTCGTTGCCCAGCGGCCCCTGATTGCGCTCCATCACACGCTTGAGCACCTGAGCCTCGCGTTCGGGGCGGTAGAAGACCGGCGATTCGCCTTCCTTGAGTTCCTTCATCTTCACCCGCGCCACTTCTTCGGCGCAGCGCGCACGGTCGCTGATCAGTTCAAGAATGCGCTCATCGAGGCTATCGATACGCACCCGCAGCGCCTGCAGCTCCTGCTCGGACATATCAGGCGTGCTCCTTCTCGAACTCGGCCATGTAGGCCACCAGCGCCTCGACCGCATCCAGGCCAACGGCGTTGTAGATGGAGGCACGCATGCCGCCTACCGAGCGGTGACCCTTGAGGTTGAGCAGGCCGCGCGCATCGGCACCAGCCAGGAAGGCTTTGTCCAGTTTCTCATCGGCCAGGCGGAACGGCACGTTCATCCAGGAGCGCGCGTTGTGAGCAATGGGGTTGCTGTAGAAGTCGCTGTCGTCGATGGCCTTGTACAGCAAATCCTTCTTGGCGCGGTTGATACGCTCCATCGCCTCGACACCACCCTGCTCCTTCAGCCATTGGAAGACCAGACCGGAGAGGTACCAGGAATAGGTCGCTGGAGTGTTGTACATCGAGCCGTTATCGGCGGAGACACGATAGTCGAGCATGGTCGGGCAGGCGCTGCGGGCGCGACCGAGCAGGTCTTCCCGGACAATAACCACCACCAGGCCACTGGGGCCGATGTTCTTCTGCGCACCGGCGTAGATCAGGCCGAACTGCGAGACGTCGATGGGGCGCGAGAGGATGTCCGAGGACATGTCCACCACCAGCGGGGTATCGCCGGTCTGCGGCACCCAGTCGAACTGCAAACCGCCGATGGTCTCGTTGCTGCAGTAATGCACGTAGGCAGCATTCTTCGACAACTGCCAGTCGTTCTGCCCCGGGATGGCGAAGTAGTCATGCACCTTGGCGCTGGCGGCGACGTTGATCGCACCGTAACGACGGGCTTCTTCGATGGCTTTCTTCGACCAAATGCCGGTTTCGACGTAGTCAGCCACACCGTCTTCCGGCAGCAGATTCAGCGGAATTTCGGCGAACTGCTGGCTGGCACCGCCCTGCAGGAACAGCACCTTGTAGTCATTGGGCACAGCGAGCAGATCGCGCAGGTCCTGTTCGGCTTGGCTGGCGATGGCCACGTACTCGTCACTGCGATGGCTCATTTCCATCACAGACAGGCCCTTGCCTTGCCAGTCGAGCATCTCGGCCTGGGCACGTTGCAGTACAGCGGTCGGCAGCGCGGCCGGGCCGGCGCAGAAGTTAAAAGCTCGCTTGCTCACGTCTGTCTCTCTCAGATTCACAGAGCGCCACCACCAGGCGATGGCATGTCCAAACTGTCTGCCGTGCCGTGGGAGGGGCTTTAGCCGCGACAGTCGCCGCTAATCGGAACGCCGCCCGGCCCCTCCCACAAAGCCCGACTTTATTCCTCGCTGCCTTCCTCGGCATCGGCAACCGGTGCTTCGGCGTTTTCGGCGACTTCAACGCCCTCTTCGCCTTCGACCAGCTCGTCCTCGTCTACCGGAGTCGGCTCCTGCACGCGCTCCAGGCCAACCAGAGTCTCGTCCTTGGCTAGCTTGATCAGGGTCACACCCTGAGTGTTACGGCCGGAGCTGGAGACCTCGTCGACACGAGTACGCACCAGGGTGCCCTGGTCGGAAATCAACATGATTTCCTCGCCGTCCTGCACCTGAATGGCGCTGACCAGCTTGCCGTTACGCTCACTGGTGACCATGGCGATCACGCCCTGGCCGCCACGGCCACGACGCGGGAACTTGCCCAGACCAGTACGCTTGCCGAAACCACGCTCGGAAGCAGTGAGAATCTGCGCACCGGACTCAGGAATGAGCATGGAGATCAGTTCCTGATCCTTGCCCAGACGCATGCCTCGCACACCACGCGCGGTACGGCCCATGGTACGCACCTTGCTCTCGGCGAAGCGCAGCACCTTGCCGGCATCGGAGAACAGCATGACTTCCTTGGCACCGTCGGTGATGGCGGCAGCAATCAGGGTGTCACCCTCTTCCAGGCGCAGAGCGATCAGACCGGCGCTACGCGGACGGCTGAACTGCACCAGCGGAGTCTTTTTCACGGTGCCAAAGGCAGTGGCCATGAAGATGAAGGCGCCGGTCGGCTCGGCGACCAACTCGGGGGTTTCACCCTCCACTTCTTCGACTTCCTCGGCTTCGACCACTTCGACGGCTTCGCCTTCGATCACCACACCTTCGTCGTCCAGGTCCTCGTCGGCACCAGCGCTCTGCTGCAGCGCTTCGAGGTCGATCTGCAGCATCGCGGTGATGCGCTCGCCCTCATCCAGCGGCAGCAGGTTGACCAGTGGACGACCACGGGCCGCACGCGAAGCCTCGGGAATTTCGAAGGTACGCAGCCAGTACACCTTACCCTTACTGGAGAACAGCAGCAGGGTCGCATGGCTGTTGGCCACCAGCAGATGCTCGACGTAGTCCTCGTCCTTCACGCCAGTGGCGGACTTGCCCTTGCCGCCGCGACGCTGCGCCTCGTAGGCGGCCAGCGGCTGGCTCTTGGCGTAACCGCCATGAGAGATGGTAACGACGCGCTCTTCTTCGGTGATCAGATCGGCAATGGTCAGATCCTGACGCGAGGCGATGATCTCGGTACGGCGCTTGTCGCCGAACTCGGCCTTGACCTTCTCCAGCTCTTCGCGGATGACTTCCATCAGGCGCTCTGGACTGGTGAGAATACGGATCAGCTCACCGATCAAGGCGAGAATTTCCTGATACTCGGCCAGCAGCTTCTCGTGCTCCAGGCCGGTCAGGCGGTGCAGACGCAGCTCCAGAATGGCCTGCGCCTGCTCCGGCGACAGGTAATACTTGCCATCACGCAGACCGTACTGCTCATCCAGCCCTTCAGGGCGGCAGGAGTCGGCGCCAGCGCGCTCAACCATGGCCTCCACCGCACTGGACTCCCAGGCAGTCGCGAGCAGACGCTCCTTGGCCTCGGCCGGGGTCGGCGAGCTCTTGATCAGCTCGATCACCGGGTCGATGTTGGACAGCGCAACCGCTTGGCCTTCGAGGATGTGCCCACGCTCGCGTGCCTTGCGCAGCTCGTAAACGGTACGCCGGGTCACCACTTCGCGGCGGTGACGGATAAACACCTCAAGCATGTCTTTGAGGTTCATGGTCTTCGGCTGACCGTCGACCAGCGCCACCACGTTGATGCCGAACACGCTCTGCATCTGGGTCTGGGCGTAGAGGTTGTTCAGCACCACGTCAGGCACTTCGCCGCGACGCAGCTCGATCACCACGCGCATGCCGTCCTTGTCGGATTCGTCACGCAGCTCGGTGATGCCTTCGATCTTCTTCTCTTTGACCAGCTCGGCGATCTTCTCGATCAGACGCGCCTTGTTTAGCTGGTACGGCAGCTCGGTCACCACCAACTGCTGGCGACCGCCCACTTTGTCGATGTCCTCGACCTCGACGCGGGCGCGGATGTAAATGCGCCCACGGCCCGTGCGATAGGCCTCGATGATGCCAGCGCGACCATTGATGATGCCCGCAGTGGGGAAATCAGGGCCGGGAATGTACTGCATCAGGTCATCGACGCTCAGCTCGGCGTTGTCCATCAGCGCCAGGCAGCCATCGATCACTTCGGTGAGGTTGTGCGGCGGGATGTTGGTGGCCATACCGACGGCGATACCGGAAGAACCGTTGACCAGCAGGTTCGGCACCTTGGTCGGCATTACCGCCGGGATCTGCTCGGTGCCGTCGTAGTTCGGCACCCAGTCGACGGTTTCTTTTTCCAGATCAGCCAGCAGCTCGTGCGCCAGCTTGGTCATACGCACTTCGGTGTATCGCATGGCCGCGGCGTTGTCGCCATCGACGGAGCCGAAGTTACCCTGGCCGTCGACCAGCAAGTAACGCAGGGAGAAATCCTGCGCCATCCGCACGATGGTGTCGTACACCGCCGTATCGCCGTGCGGGTGGTATTTACCGATCACGTCACCGACCACACGGGCGGATTTCTTGTAGGGCTTGTTCCAGTCGTTGCCCAGCTCGCTCATGGCGTAGAGCACACGACGGTGTACCGGCTTCAAGCCATCGCGCGCATCTGGCAGCGCACGCCCGACGATCACGCTCATTGCGTAGTCAAGGTAGGACTGTTTCAGCTCGTCTTCGATATTGACCGGGAGGATTTCTTTGGCCAGTTCGCCCATGAGAAGCCTGGTTCCTTTTTCTGGTGAAACTCCGCGCCATTCTTCCTGAACGCTACGGAGTTCGTCGCCCTGGCGACTAGCCATGACGACTCACGATAAATCAACGGGTTATGCCACATAAGGAGGCGCCAAAAGCAACTGCGGGCAGGCCCCGTGAAAACTGCCGGAGGTTACCACAAAGCCCGCCTTGCACCTACCCCGCCCAGCGCGAAGCGGCACCAGCAGCAAACACCAAACGCATAACTCAATGCAGACGCTTGCGGCACATCAACTGCGCCATCTTCTCGGCATCCGGGCGTTCAACCACACCCTTTTCAGTCACGATGTAATCGATCAAATCCGCAGGCGTCACATCGAATACCGGATTCGTCACGGGTACGTCCGCGGCAACACGCTGACCTGCCACAGCCCGCAACTCATCGCCATCACGCTCTTCGAGCAGAATGTCCTCACCACTGTCCAGGGCCATGTCGATGGTCGAACTGGGCGCCACCACCATAAAACGCACGCCGTGGTGCATGGCGCTGACAGCCAACTGGTAGGTGCCAATCTTGTTGGCCACGTCACCATTGGCAGTGATGCGATCAGCGCCGACGATCACCCAGGACACACCCTTGACCTTCATCAGGTGCGCGGCAGCCGAGTCGACATTCAGGCTAACCGGGACGCCATCACTCGCCAATTCCCAGGCCGTCAGCCGCGCGCCCTGCAGCCAGGGCCGCGTTTCATCGACATAGACCTGCTCAACCAAGCCTTCCAGATGCGCAGCCCGGATCACCCCCAACGCCGTACCGAAGCCACCCGTCGCCAGCGCACCGGCATTGCAATGGGTCAGCAGTACCTGCTCGTTACCCTGATGCTTGCGAATCAGCTCCATACCGATCTGCGCCATGGTCAGATTGGCCTCACGATCACTGGCATGGATGCCGACCGCCTCAGCCTCCAACTGCGCCAGCACCGTTTCATCATTCTTCAGACGCTGCAGGCGCTCGCGCATGCGCTGCAGTGCCCAGAACAGATTGACCGCCGTAGGCCGAGAGGCCGCCAAGCGCTCGAAATCCGCCTCCAGCGCCTCACGCCAGTTACCTCCGGCCGCCAGACGCTGTCGCGCGCCCAACACTACGCCGTAGGCCGCAGCGATGCCGATAGCCGGCGCACCGCGCACGGCCATCTCGCGGATCGCAACCGCTACCGCAGTTGCCGAATCCATCAGCAACCACGTCTGCTCATGGGGCAACAAACGCTGATCCAGCAGATAAAGCGCTCCGTCACGCCACTCGATTGCCTGAACCCTCTCTGCCGCCAGCAATTGCTCGCGCATTCCTTACCTCACATCTGGCAATCGAAAACGGCCAAGTATACGCCGCCTGCCCCGCGCTCAGACAGAGATCGCACCCTGCCTAGCGCTTCAAGCACCGGGCGTTCCTCTATAGACTGGCGACCGGCCCGAACAACCCAATTGCACCGGACACCTCATTCATGCCCGCCACCGAGCTTGACATCCTGCTTCTACCCACCTGGCTGGTTCCCGTGGAGCCGGCAGGCGTGGTGTTGCGCGACCACGGCCTGGGCATTCGCGACGGCAAGATCGCCCTAATCGCACCCCGCACAGAAGCCCTACGCCATAGCGCATGCGAGGTGCGCGAGCTACCGGATTGCCTGCTCGCTCCCGGCCTGATCAACGCTCATGGCCATGCCGCGATGGCACTGCTACGCGGCATGGCCGACGACCTGCCGCTGATGACCTGGCTGCGCGAACACATCTGGCCTGCGGAGAGTAAATGGGTCGATGAGGCATTCGTGCGTGACGGCACCAACCTGGCCATCGCCGAGCAGATCAAAGGTGGCATTAGCTGCTTCTCGGATATGTACTTCTATCCGCAGGTCGCCAGCGAGTGTGTGCACAACGCAGGCGTGCGCGCACAGATCAGCATTCCCGTAATGAACTTCCCGGTGCCGGGCGCCCGCGATGCAGCCGAAGCGCTGCGCAAGGGCCTGCAACTGTTCGACGACCTCAAACAGCACCCGCGCATCCGCATCGCCTTCGGCCCACACGCGCCCTATACGGTCAGCGATGACAAGCTCGAAGAGGTTCGCATGCTCGCCGACGAGCTGGACGCGGGCATTCACATGCACGTGCACGAGACCGCCCAGGAAGTCGCCGACGCCCTCGCTGAGGACGACGAGCGCCCACTGGCCCGCCTAGCGCGCCTGGGCCTGCTTGGCCCGCGTTTTCAGGCCGTGCATATGACACAGATCGACGACGACGACCTTGCCCTGCTGGTCGAGCACAACTGCAGCGTCATCCACTGCCCGGAGTCCAACCTCAAGCTGGCGAGCGGCTTTTGCCCAGTGGAGCGACTGTGGCAAGCCGGCGTCAATGTCGCCATCGGCACCGATGGCGCCGCCAGCAACAATGACCTCGACCTGCTCGGCGAAACCCGCACGGCGGCCCTACTGGCCAAGGCCGTATCTGGCTCGGCAACTGCCCTGAACGCCCATAGCGCCCTGCGCATGGCCACCCTCAACGGCGCCCGCGCGCTGGGTCTGGAGAGCCAAATCGGCTCACTGGAGCCAGGCAAACAGGCCGATCTGGTTGCCTTCGATCTGTCCGGCCTGGCCCAACAACCGGTTTACGACCCCGTCTCGCAACTGATCTACGCCAGTGACCGCGATTGCGTGAAGCACCTATGGGTGGGCGGCAAGCAACTGCTGGACGATGGCCGACTGACACGCATGAACGAAAACGAACTCATCGCCAAAGCCAGAGAATGGGGAAATAAAGTGGCCAGCAGATAACACGGATAAAATCCACGCCACCTTCTCGAAACGACTGCGACAAACTGACATACATTGAATGAACCCAGCCCGCACCACGTCGCGCCTTAAACTGGCAACATGACGGGCCAGGCCTTCCACGCTTTGAAAGAGATGCTTATGAGCAACGTCGACCGCGCCGAAATCGCCAAATTCGAGGCCCTCGCCCACCGCTGGTGGGATCGGGAGAGCGAATTCAAACCCCTGCACGACATCAACCCACTGCGCGTCAACTGGATCGACGAGCGCGTCGGCCTGGCTGGCAAACGCGTGCTCGACGTCGGCTGCGGCGGCGGCATCCTCAGCGAAGCCATGGCCCAGCGCGGCGCCACCGTCACCGGTATCGACATGGGCGAGGCGCCGCTGTCGGTCGCCCAATTGCACCAGTTGGAGTCGGGTGTAGAGGTCGAGTACCGGCAAATCACCGCCGAGCAGATCGCCGAAGAAATGCCCGGCCAGTTCGATGTGGTCACCTGCCTGGAAATGCTCGAACACGTGCCCGATCCATCCTCGGTCATCCGCGCTTGCTACAAGCTGGTCAAACCGGGCGGCCAGGTGTTTTTCTCCACCATCAACCGCAATCCCAAGGCCTACCTGTTCGCGGTAATCGGCGCCGAATACATCCTGCGCCTGCTGCCGCGCGGCACTCACGACTTCAAGAAATTCATCCGCCCCTCCGAACTGGGCGCCTGGAGTCGCGCAGCCGGTCTTGAGGTCAAGGACATCATCGGCCTGACCTACAACCCGCTGACCAAGCATTACAAGCTGGCTGCTGATGTCGACGTCAACTACATGATCCAGACCCTGAGAAAAGACTGATGCCCCTGAGAGCGGTTCTCTTCGACATGGATGGCACCCTGCTCGACTCGGCGCCAGACTTCATCGCCATTACCCAGGCTATGCGCGCCGCGCGCAACCTGCCGCCCCTGGCGGACAAGACGATTCGCGACCAGGTGTCGGGCGGCGCCCGCGCCATGGTCGCCAGCGCCTTCGACGAAAAGCCCGACTCTCCCGCCTTCGAAGCTCTGCGCCAGGAGTTTCTGGAGCGCTATCAGGAACACTGCGCGGTGCTCACCCGCCCATTCGACGGCATCGAAACCCTGCTCGCCGACATCGAGCATGGGCGCCTGCTGTGGGGCGTTGCCACTAACAAACCTGTGCGCTACGCAGAACCGATCATGCAGCGCCTCGGCCTGGCAGAGCGTTGCGCAGTACTGGTCTGCCCAGACCATGTAGCGCAAAGCAAGCCCGCTCCAGACATGCTGCTGCTGGCCTGCCAGCAAATCGGCGTGCGCCCCGAGGAAGTCCTGTTCGTCGGCGACGATGCGCGCGACATCGAATCCGGGCGCGCCGCCGGCTGCCGCACTGCGGCCGTGACCTACGGCTATATTCACCCCGAAGACAACCCACGCAACTGGGGCGCCGACGTGGTCGTGGATCACCCGCAAGAACTACGCGCCGTACTCGACCGCGCCCTGTGCGGCTGCTGATCACGTAGGGCGGGTGAAATCCGCCATGTCTCCATCAGGCGGGTTTCACCCGCCCTACTCTCAAGAGTTCTGTGAAGGATCCTCACATGTTCGACTACACCGCCCGCCCAGACCTGCTCAAGGATCGTGTCATCCTGATCACCGGTGCCGGCCGCGGTATCGGCGCCGCCGCCGCCAAGAGCTTCGCGGCCCACGGCGCGACCGTGCTGCTGCTGGGCAAGACCGAAGCCAATCTGAGCCAGGTCTACGACGAGATCGAGGCGGCCGGCCACCCGCAACCAGTGGTGATTCCGTTCAACCTGGAAACCGCCCTGCCGCACCAGTACGACGAGCTGGCAGTGCTGATCGAGAACGAATTCGGCCGCCTCGACGGCCTGCTGCACAACGCCTCGATCCTAGGCCCGCGCACGCCGCTGGAACAGCTCTCCGGCGACAACTTCATGCGCGTGATGCACGTCAACGTCAACGCCATGTTCATGCTCAGCAGCACCCTGCTGCCGCTACTGAAACTGTCGGCCGATGCCTCGGTGGTTTTCACCTCCAGCAGCGTCGGCCGCAAGGGCCGCGCCTACTGGGGTGCCTATGCGGTGTCCAAGTTCGCCACCGAAGGCCTGATGCAGGTGATGGCCGACGAACTGGACGGCATCAGTAACGTCCGCACCAACAGCGTCAATCCCGGCGCCACCCGTACCTCGATGCGCGCCCAGGCCTACCCAGGTGAAAATCCGGCAAGCCGCCCTGAGCCAGACAGCATCATGCCGGTCTACCTCTACCTGATGGGCCCTGACAGCCAGGGCGTCAACGGACAAGCACTAGACGCGCAATAATCGCCCCACCTTGAAAGCTCGCGTCGAAAATCCGGCGCGAGCGGAAGCAAATTGCCACCAGCAGCGCCATACAACCGGCAAACCCTTGCCTCTCGGCGCCAATAAAAACCATAAAACACTGAATTTAAACGACTTTAATCTGTTACAGACAGATGGCACGAAAATCGCTCTAGCCTCCTCGTCGCCGCATCATTGCGCCAGAGGTTCAGACAAATGCTCCCCCCCAGCCGCACCAACACCGTCGATTTCGATGCAGCCAAACTGCAGCGCATAGGTTTTGCCGATGCACGTAGCCTGCCGGTCAAGTCCACCTCGCTGGCCGAACTGCGCCAGCAATTAGGCCTGCAACTGCAGACCAGCCTAGATATAGAACGCATTCTCGGCCTGTTCTTCCGTGAGGTGCAGCGCCTGGTGCCGCTGGACGCGCTGAGCTTCCAGCATTCGGCCCATGATCTGCGATTGGAGCTCGGCGAGCGCGCACCACACTCGGCAGCCTATCGCCTTAGCCACGAAGGCGAATACCTCGGTGAACTCACTTTCCGCCGACGTCAGCGGTTCGATGAAGAAGAGTTGGCGCAACTGGAATCACTGCTCGCCAGCCTGCTGTTCCCACTGCGCAATGCCCTGCTGTATCGCAGCGCACTGCTCAGCGCATTGCGTGACCCGCTCACCGACACCGGCAATCGCATTGCCATGGATCAAGTGCTGCAACGTGAAGTGGATGTCGCGCGCCGCAACCTGCAACCCCTGTCGTTGCTGATGCTCGATATCGACCACTTCAAACAGATCAACGACAACCACGGCCATGCATTCGGCGATGAAGTGCTCAAAGCCGTAGCGCAGACACTTAAAGGTCAATTGCGCAATGTCGACATGGTATTCCGCTATGGCGGTGAGGAGTTTCTCATCATCCTCTCCAGCACCAGCCGGGAAGCTGCCGCCCTGGTCGGCGAGCGCCTGCGCTTTGCCGTACTGGAGCTGCAGTGCCTCAATGCAGGCACTCCCATTGAGGTATCCATCAGCCTCGGCTGCGCCACCCTGCTACCCGGCGAATCCAGTGAAAGCCTGCTGCGCCGAGCCGACAGCGCGTTGTATGTCGCTAAGCGCGAAGGGCGCAATCGATTGAACATGGCCGGCTGAGCACAACACCAAGCCGAACACGCCGCCACAAACGAAAACGCCCCACACAGTCAAGCGTGCGGGGCGTTGTTGTTTCTGCAAACGCTGTATTAGCGCTTGCGGCCAAAGCCTGGGCGCTGACCATCATCGCCAGACGAGCGCTTGCCGGGTGCAGCCGGACGTGGCTTACGCGCGGGGCGATCAGTCAACTCGACCGCAGGGCGCGGCTGGCGCTTCTTCACGTCACTCGGACGCTCAGCCACCGGCGTACCACGATCACGCTGACCGCGCTCCGAGGACTCCGACCGCGACCCACGCTGCGGACGCTGCTCGCCATTATTCTGACGCGGCGCTCGACTTGGTCGCACAGTCTCACCCGCCTCGTCCTGCGCCGGACGCAGTACGCGCTTACCACGCGACTCCAGCGGCTTGGCCGATTTGCGCTGCAGACGATCGAGCTTCTCGCGCACTTTTTCCTTCATCGCAGGTAATGCCTGCGGCGTCAGACCGACTTCGCCGCTGAGGATATCCACCTCGCGCTGCTCCATCTCCCGCCAGCGCCCCATGGTCAGGTCGGAAGTGAGAAATACCGGGCCGAAACGCACACGTTTGAGACGGCTGACGACCAACCCCTGGGATTCCCACAGGCGGCGCACCTCACGGTTGCGCCCTTCCATCACCACGCAGTGATACCAGTGGTTGAAGCCTTCGCCACCGGGCGCTTGCTTGATGTCGGTGAACTTGGCCGGGCCGTCTTCGAGCATCACGCCGCGCTTGAGGTTTTCCAGCATTTCCTCGGTCACTTCGCCACGCACGCGCACCGCGTACTCACGGTCCATCTGGTAGGACGGGTGCATCAGTCGGTTGGCCAGCTCACCGTCGGTGGTGAACAGCAACAGGCCGGTGGTGTTGATGTCGAGGCGGCCAATGTTGATCCAGCGACCTTCACGCGGGCGCGGCAAACGATCGAACACGGTGGGACGACCTTCTGGATCGTCACGGGTGCAGATCTCACCATCGGGTTTGTTGTAGATCAGCACGCGACGCACGGAGGTGGCAACTTCTTCGCGTTTGAGCAGGCGACCATCGAGCACGATGGCATCGCTGATCTCGACGCGCTGACCCAGGCTGGCCACTGCGCCATTGACCTTGACCCGGCCTTCGCCGATCCAGGTTTCGATTTCCCGACGCGAGCCCAAGCCCATGCGCGCCAGTACCTTCTGCAGTTTTTCGCCAGCCGGACGCTGGACATCATGTTCGCTCATCTAAGGCACCTCCCGGTGTAATGAAGGATGATCAAAAGGGCGCGAATCATACGCGCTGCCGAGCGCTTAGGGTAGCCGAAGCTTACGCACATGCACGCCGCAGCGCCTATTCACTCCGGCCCGCCTCAATACTTGCGACGACCGGTCGCCTGCAACGCCAGTAAACGCATATCAGCCTCGGCTAGCAGCGCCAGGCGCTCCTGCTTGTCCAGGTGTTTCCAGGCTTTGATTTCCTGGCGACTGCGGCCACAGCCCAGGCAGATGTCGCGCTCGAATTCGCAGATTTTGATACAGGGTTTCTTGCTCACCACACAGCCCCTCGCATGACGATTTGCCAGCCAGGATAAGGACTGCGCGCCCCGAGTGAGATTGATCCTATGCATGCGCCCGGTAAAGCACGTCAATGCAAGGTTTCATCATCCTCGCGGTCGGCTGCCGCCACCTCCTCACCCTGGCGCAGGTCGTCGAAGTCGGTCTTGAGCCCCTCCTCCATCGAGTCCAGCTCGGCCAGCAGGCTGCGGAAACTGGTTTCCTCACGCGGCTCACTCGGCTCGCCCTCATCCTGCAAGGCGAGATCAGCACGCGCCTGCAGGCCAGCAGGCACTTCAGCATCGTCATCCAGCGCAAGTTGCGGCTCGGGCTCCAGCTCGCGCAGCGCCGCCAGTGGTGGCAGCTCATCGAGGTTCTTGAGGTTGAAGTGGTCGAGAAAGCCCTTGGTGGTGGCGAACATCGCCGGGCGGCCCGGCACATCGCGATAACCCACTACGCGAATCCATTCGCGTTCGAGCAAGGTCTTGGTGATATTGCTGTTGACCGCTACACCGCGCACTTCCTCAATCTCGCCACGGGTGATGGGCTGGCGGTAGGCGATCAACGCCAAAGTTTCCAGCAACGCACGCGAGTAGCGCTGCGGGCGCTCCTCCCACAGGCGGCCAACCCAGGGCGCGAAACGCTCGCGCACCTGTAGACGATAACCGGAGGCCACTTCCTTCAACTCGAACGCCCGCCCCGTGCAGGACTTACGCAACACTTCAAGCGCCGCCTTGAACTGCGCTGGCTCCGGTCGTTCGGCCTCCTCGAACAGTTCGTACAAACGCTCCAGCGACTGCGGCTTGCCGGATGCCAGGAGGAAGGCTTCGAGCAACTGGGCCAGGTCTTTCGGATCGCTCAGGTTCATTCGGCACGGGCTCTGACGTGGATGGCGGCAAAGGGCTCATTCTGCACCAGCTCGACCAGGGATTCCTTGATCAATTCGAGCACCGCCATGAAGGTCACCACGACACCGAGACGCCCCTCCTCAATGGCGAACAGCTCGACAAAGGGCACGAAGCCACCGCCCTTGAGGCGTTCGAGCACCTCGCTCATGCGCTCGCGGGTCGACAGCGCCTCACGGGTGACCTGGTGGCTCTCGAACATATCGGCGCGGCGCAGCACCTCGGCCATCGATACCAGCAGTTCCTCCAGGCTGACATCCGGCAGCAGCTTGCGCGCTCGCGCCTCCGGCGCATCGAGGCGCGGCACATGCACGTCACGCCCCACCCGTGGCAACTCGTCGAGCTCTTCGGCGGCTGCCTTGAAGCGCTCGTACTCCTGCAGACGACGGATCAGTTCGG
The DNA here is from genome assembly GCF_902506535.1 of Pseudomonas sp. 8Z. Lineage (GTDB taxonomy): Bacteria > Pseudomonadota > Gammaproteobacteria > Pseudomonadales > Pseudomonadaceae > Aquipseudomonas. The sequence goes on along the minus strand of NZ_LR733827.1, from coordinate 637,237 downwards.
CGCGCGGATCCTCCTCCTCTTCCTCGGCCTCGCTGGAACGCGGCAGGAGCATGCGCGACTTGATCTCGGCGAGCATGGCGGCCATCACCAGATACTCGGCGGCCAGCTCCAGGCGTACCGAATGCATGAGTTCGACGTAGCCCATGTACTGCTTGGTGATCTCGGCCACGGGGATGTCGAGGATGTCGATGTTCTGCTTGCGAATCAGGTACAACAGCAAGTCGAGCGGCCCTTCGAAGGCTTCGAGAAACACCTCCAGGGCATCCGGCGGGATATACAGATCCAGCGGCAGCTCGGTGACCGCCTCACCGTACACCAGAGCAAACGGCAGCTCCTGCTGGGCGCCGGCCTGTTCGTCGGGGGTCGTGGCATCGCTCATCGCACAGGCTCCATCAGCGGCGGTTGAGGCCCATGGCCAAACGTACTTCGCTCAGGGTATCGCGTGCTTCGTCGCGGGCCCGCTCGGCGCCTTCGGCGAGGATGCTGCGTACCAGTTCGGGACTACCTTCGTAATCGATGGCGCGCTGCTGCAACGGCGCCAGCTCGCCCTGAATCGAGCTGCACAGCGCGCTCTTGCAGTCCAGACAACCGATTGAAGCACTGCGGCAGCCCTCCAGCGCCCAGTGCATGCGCTCATCGCTGGAGTACAGGCGATGCAGTGACCACACCGGGCAGCGCTGCGGCTCGCCTGGATCATCGCGATGCACGCGCGCCGGATCGGTGGGCATACGCCGCAGTTTTTCCTCAACCACCTCATCACTGTCACGCAGATAGATGGCGTTACCCCGCGACTTCGCCATCTTCTGGCCGTCCAGCCCAGGCACGCGGTCGGCATCGGCCAGCAAGGCATGAGGTTCGCTCAGTATCAGCTTACCGGCGCCTTGCAGGTAGCCGAACAGACGCTCCTGATCGCCCAGCGTCAACGTGCTCTGTTCCTTGAGCAAAGCACGCGCAGTTTCCAGCGCCTCACCATCGCCCTGTTCCTGATAGGCCTGACGCAAGCTGCTGTAGAGTTTGCCGACTTTCTTGCCCAGTTTGCCAACGGCGGCTTGGGCCTTGAGTTCGAAGTCCGCCTCACCGCCATACAGATGATTGAAACGGCGCACCACCTCACGCGCGAACTCTACATGCGGCAGTTGATCAGCCCCCACGGGCACCACACCGGCGCGGTACAGCAGGATGTCCGCCGCCTGCAGCAGCGGGTAGCCAAGAAAGCCGTAGGTGGAGAGATCCTTGCCGGGATGCTGAGCCAACTGTTCTTTGTAGGACGGCACACGCTCCAGCCAGCCGAGGGGGCAGATCATCGATAGCAGCAAGTGCAACTCGGCATGCTCGGGCACGTGCGACTGCACGAACAGCGTTGCCGAACTGGGGCTGATGCCAGCCGCCAGCCAGTCGATGGCCATGTCCATGACATGCTGCTGGAGGTCGCCGCTCTCGGCATATTCTGTCGTCAACGCATGCCAGTCGACGATGCAGAAGAAACAGTCATATTCGTGTTGCAGCCTGACCCAGTTCTTCAACACACCGTGATGATGACCGAGATGAAGACGGCCGCTCGGACGCATGCCGGACATAACACGGCGCGCGGAGTCAATGGCACTCAAGAGGTTCTACCCTGAACGAGAAAAGTCCCGATTATAGCCAGCACTCAATCGTCTTCGGCAAAGGGGGACGGATCACCGCAGCCCACACGAATGATCTCGGGCGTATCACCGGACAGGTTGATCACCGTCGAGGCCTCCAGGCCGCCGAAGCCACCGTCGATGATCAGATCCACGTGATGCTCCAGCGACTGGCGCATTTCGTACGGGTCGGACATCGGCAGATCGTCCCCCGGCAGGATCAGACTGACGCTCATAAGCGGCTCACCCAGTTGTTCCAGCAGTGCCAAAGCGATGGGATGGCTCGGCACGCGCAGGCCGATGGTGCGGCGTTTGGGGTGCAGGAGCATGCGCGGCACTTCGCGAGTGGCGTTTAGAATGAAGGTATAAGGGCCGGGCGTATGGATCTTCAGCAGGCGAAAGGCAGCGGTGTCGACCTTGGCGAACAGGCCGAGCTGCGACAGGTCGCGGCAGACCAGGGTGAAATTATGCTTGTCATCAAGCTGGCGCAGGCGGCGGATACGCTCGACCGCGTTCTTGTCACCGATGGCGCAACCCAACGCGTACGAAGAGTCGGTCGGATAGACCACCACACCACCAGCGCGAATGATTTCCACGGCCTGCTTGATCAGGCGCGCCTGGGGGTTTTCCGGGTGTATCTGGAAGAATTGGCTCACACTCACTCCCTGTTCATAAGGTGACAACGGCAGGCTGTGCATATTCGAAGCGCTTCCAGAGCGCCGTCAGGTCGTCCGGCAAGGGACGATAGAGACCCAGCTCGGACCAATCGCCAGGCGCATGAAAGTCGCTACCTGCGCTAGCCATCAGACCGAATTCGCGCGCCAGAATTGCCAGACCACCAACCTGCTCGGCTGGCTGCATGCCATTGACCACTTCCAGAGCATGCCCACCTGCCGCCGCAAAGGCCGCCACCAGGCGTCGGCGCTTGCTTCGCGTGAAGTCATACTGCCAAGGATGCGCCAGGCTAATCCAGGCATCGGCAGCACGCAGGGTATCAACCACGGCCTCCAACTCTGGCCAATGCTGCTTCACATCGCCCAGCTTGCCTGCACCCAGCCATTTACGAAACGCCTCGGCACGATCACGCACATGCCCGGCACGCACCAGAAACTCGGCAAAATGCGGGCGCGCCGGCGCATTGCCGCTATCGCCCAACGCCTGCTGCACCGCTCGCGCGCCCTCCAAGGCACCTGGCATGCCCTTGGCCGCCAGGCGTCGGTCGATTTCCTCGGCACGCTGCCAGCGCCCGTGATGCAGCGCCTCAATAGCCTCGCGTAAAGCGGGAGCATCGCGCTCAAAGGCATAACCAAGAATATGAATAGTCGCCCCGCCCCAGGTGCAGGACAGCTCGATACCGTTGACCAGATGCACGTCCAACTGCGCGGCCGCGCGATGCGCCTCGTCGAGCCCCTCCAGCGTGTCATGATCGGTCAGCGCCAACAGCCGAACGCCCCGCTGCTGCGCCCGAGCCACCAGCAATGCTGGGGCCAGGACACCATCGGAGGCGGTACTGTGGCAGTGCAAATCGACATTCATGGCGGCGCTTTCGTTGGGTTTGATGTTTGTTATTATGCCGCCACATGTCCATTCTGGCTTGCGCCATCGGGTAAAAAACACCCGCACGGCGCTAGCACCCTTCCAAGCTAAGGACTCAGATGCTCTACGCCATCATCGCCACTGACGTTGCAAACTCTCTGGACAACCGCCTGGCAGCGCGCCCTGCGCATCTGGCTCGCCTGGAGCAACTCAAGCTGGAAGGTCGCCTGGTACTGGCAGGCCCACACCCGGCTATCGACAGCAATGATCCGGGGGCAGCGGGCTTTAGCGGCAGCCTGATCGTCGCCGAGTTCGACTCCCTCGAAACAGCACAAGCCTGGGCCGAAGCCGATCCGTACCGCGCCGCAGGCGTCTACGCTAATGTCCTGGTCAAACCCTTCAAAAAAGTCTTTCCCTGAACTGCGCCTTGAATCGACAAGGAGTCGCCATGCGTTCGATCCCGCTGAGCCTAGTGGCCGCCCTTATGTTGGCCACAAGCGTAGTGCAGGCCGAAGAAACAACCGAACTACCAGCACCGCCCGCGGATATAACGCACCTGCACGAGCAAATAGACGGACTGCAACAGCGCCTGGAGCAAAGCGAGCAACTGCGCCGAGAGCAGGAAGATAGCAATACCGCGCTGCAGCAACGCCTGCGCCAGGAAAACCAACGCCTGCGTCTGCAACTCAAGGAAAGCCAGGCCCAGGTGCAGCCAGGTTTTCTCAGCGAAGAACAAACCTGGTTCGCCATCGGCGGCGGCGTCAGCCTGATTTCGATGCTCTTCGGCGCACTGCTGCGCGGCCAGCGCAAGACGCGCCGCGACTGGATCAACTGATCATCATGAGCCAATTGCTACTGATCGATGACGACCAAGAACTCTGCGAACTGTTGAGCAGTTGGCTGGCGCAGGAGGGCTTTCAGATCACCGCCTGCCACGACACCGCCAGCGCCCGTCGCGCCCTATCCACACAGGCGCCAGACGCCGTGGTGCTGGACGTGATGCTGCCCGACGGCAACGGCCTGGAACTGCTCAAGCAGTTGCGCAGCGAGCATGCAGAATTGCCCGTGCTGATGCTTTCAGCACGTGGAGAGCCGCTCGATCGCATCCTCGGCCTGGAACTGGGCGCCGACGACTACCTGGCCAAACCCTGTGACCCGCGCGAGCTTACAGCCCGCCTGCGCGCCGTACTGCGGCGCACCACTCCAGCCCCAGTCAGCAGCCAGCTTGAGCTGGGCGACCTGAGCATGAGCCCGAACCGCGGCATCGCCACGCTTGATGGCCATGACATTCCCCTCACCCTGTCCGAAAGCCGTCTACTCGAAGCCTTGCTGCGCCAACCGGGTGAGCCGTTGGACAAACAGGAACTGGCGCAACTGGCCCTGGGCCGCAAGCTCACCCTCTACGATCGCAGCCTGGACATGCACGTCAGCAATCTGCGCAAGAAACTCGGCCCGCACCCAGACGGTCGCCCACGCATCCTGGCCCTGCGCAGCCGCGGTTACTACTACGCCCCCTGAACGCCCCGAACAGTGTAAAGCCTGCGCGCAAATGCCTTTACTCAGGCTTTACCCTAGCCTGACCGCCCTTGACCTTGACCGCCGCATACTGAGCCCATCCGGTAACGACCGGTTTCGAGACGAGGATAATCACCATGCGTAAGACACTCACCGCCCTGCTGTTCGTCGCCACCCTGCCAACCCTGGCCATGGCCATGCCCGAAGGCGGCCCGCGTCCGCATGAGCGCGGCCCGGAAATGTTCAAGGAGCTGAACCTGAGCAAGGAGCAGCGCCAGGAAGTGCGCAAGCTGATGGGTGAGCAAATGAAAAGTCGCCATGACATCACCCGCCGTTATCTGGACAAGCTGCCGGAAGCGGAAAAACAGGCGATGAAGAAGGATCTGGACAAGGCTCGCGAAGACAATCAGAAAGCCTTGCGCGCACTGCTCAACCCGGAGCAGCAGAAAGCGTTCGACGAGCACCAGAAGAAAATGGAAGCACGCCGCGCCGAAATGAAAGAATTCAAAGCCTGGAAAGCCGAGAAGGACAAGAAGGCCAGCTAATTGGTCAACTCCTCCGCAAACCCACTGCCGCCGAGCTCCATGAGCTCGGCGGCTTCTGCATAAGGACACTCCGTGCGTTCACTGTTCTGGCGCATCCTTGCCACCTTCTGGCTCGCCATCGCCTTGGCGGCCGGGCTCTCCATGCTGCTGGGCCGTGCCTTGAATCAGGATGCCTGGATTCTCAGCCAGCACCCTGGACTCAACGGGCTCGACCAGCAGTGGGCTGAACTTTACGAACAACAGGGCGAACAAGCCGCCCAGCGTTTCCTCGAAGAACGTAAACGCCAATACCGTATCGATACCCAGGTCATCGGTGAGAACGGCCTCCCATTGGTCAAGGGCACCTTTCCCCCACGGGCAGCCGCCTTCGAGCAACGCAATCGCGATCGTCCGCTGCCCTGGCGACAGCTGAGCACCGAGTACAGCAGCGCAAGCGGTGAAACCTACTTGTTCATCTACCGCATTCCCTACCCGGAGCTGGCCGAATGGCACCGCGACAGCCTGTTCTGGCCAATCAGCGCACTGATCATCGCCTTGGTCGTGCTGACCCTGTTCAGCTTGCTGCTGACGCTGTCGATCACCCGTCCGCTGGATCGCCTGCGCGGCGCCGTACATGACCTGGGGCAAACCACCTACCAGCAGAACAGCCTGGCCCGCCTGGCCACGCGGCGCGACGAACTGGGCCTACTGGCCACGGATTTCAACCGCATGGGCGAGCGCCTGCAGGGGCTGATCGGCAGCCAGCGTCAACTACTGCGAGACGTCTCCCACGAACTGCGCTCACCGCTGGCGCGTCTGCGTATTGCCCTGGCCCTGGCCGAGCGCGCCGAACCCAGCGAACGCGAAAGACTCTGGCCGCGCCTCAACCAAGAGTGCGACCGCCTGGAGGCACTGATCAGCGAGATTCTCGCCCTCGCGCGGCTGGATGCTGCACCAGGCGCGGCGCAGCCAATCAAACTCGCCAGCATGCTCAGCAAGCTACAGGACGACGCCCACCTCAGCGCACCACAGCAGCCAATACAAATCCGGCAGGATGACGACCTACAACTGCAAGGCTGGCCGGACATGCTCGAACGCGCACTGGACAACCTGCTACGCAACGCCCTGCGCTTCAGCCCGCCCGACCAACCCATCGAAATCAGCGCCACACGCACTGGCGAGCATCTGCTGCTCAGCGTACGCGACCACGGCCCCGGCACTGCCGAGCAACATCTACAGGAACTGGGTAAACCCTTTTTTCGAGCGCCCGGCCAGAACAGCGCGGGCCATGGCCTAGGGCTTGCAATCGCCCGGCGCGCAGCACAGCGCCACGGCGGCGAACTGTTGCTGAGCAATCACCCCGATGGCGGCTTCATCGCCACGCTCGACCTTCCCCTCAGAGCACACCCCGCCTGAGCGGCTCAGCCGTTCCAGACGCGGACAAAATCCTCGGCGGCCAGCTCAGGCGCGCGACGCAATTCGCGCTCGGGCGTCCCCAGGTATAGATAGGCGACAATGCGCTCGTCTGCACTCAGGCCGAGGCCCTTAGCGACATGGGCGTCATAGGCCATGTCGCCAGTTCGCCAGACCGCACCGATGCCTTGCGCATGCGCGGCCAACAACATGCCATGGGCCGCGCAACCTGCGGCGATGACCTGTTCAGACTCCGGCACTTTGGGATGCACCTGCACGCACGCGATAACCACCACCAGCAGCGGCGCACGCAGCGGCATGCCGCGCGCCTTGTTCAGCGCTTCCGGCGACGCATCAGCATCGGCGATGTTCAGTGCCTCGGCGAACAGTTCGCCCATACGCTGCCGCGCTTCACCTTCGACGGTCAGAAAACGCCATGGACGCAACTGACCGTGATCCGGCGCCCGCAGGGCAGCACGAAACAATGCTTGGCGCTGTTCAGCCGTTGGTGCGGGCGCCACCAGGCGAGGAACGGAAACACGGTTGAACAACGCGTCGAGAGCCTCCATCGGCCACCTCCATCTGTTAGCGATGGCGCATTCTCAATGCAGCAAGCCGCAAGCCGCAAGCCGCAAGCCGCAAGCCGCAAGCCGCAAGCCGCAAGCCGCAAGCCGCAAGCCGCAAGCCGATCAGAATGCCAAGCGATACCTGATAGCGGTCAATCGCATCATGCGCTCAGCCGTACACCGCGCAATTACTTTGACTTGAAGCTTTAGGCTTGACGCTTGTGGCTGCCTTAGGCCACCCGATCCGGCGATATCACCGGCTGTACCGGCGGTGTCAGCGGCGGCAAACCGTGGGCCTTGCGCGCATCGTCACAGCGCGGGTTGTGTACACCGTTCTCCCAGGACGCCTCGAACTCTCGGCAACTGCTGGAGCGATTTTCGTACATGGTGCAACGCACGCCACAACCGACGTCACCGAGCAGTTGCGTACAGCGCGCAGGCTTACTCTCGGTGCCACGCATGGCGACATAGTGCGGGCTGATCTGGATGACCTGTTCATCCGGCACGCTACCGCCGGCGGATTGGCACTCACCCCAGAAGAAGGACACACGAAAAAACGCGCAGCAGGCGCCGCACGTAAGGCAGGGATTAGCTTCGGACATGGATGATGGACTCGGAAACCAGCGGGCGCCAGTAACTGGCGGCTATTCTATGATTCGCCATGGCCTTGTAAAGCCCCTGTCGCTGCTGGTTTACAGGCGCCGGGCCACAGGTAGAATGGCGCCTCCTCAGCCACTCGCCAGAGTCCACTGCACATGGCCTTGCCGACCTTACGCATCATCGGTTTCATCATCGGCATTTTCCTCATCACTCTGGCCCTGAGCATGGCTGTTCCCATGCTGACGCTGCTGATTCTGGAACACCCCGAAGACCTTGAAGCATTCCTCTGGTCGAGCCTGATCACCCTGGCCGCAGGCCTTGCCTTGGTGATACCCGGTCGCCCCAGCAATGCCCAACTGCGCCCGCGCGATATGTACCTGCTGACCACCGGCAGTTGGCTGGTAGTCTGTAGCTTCGCCGCGCTACCGATGATGCTGATTGCCCATATCAGCTACACCGACGCAGTGTTCGAAACCATGTCCGGCATCACCACCACAGGCTCCACCGTGCTGACCGGCCTGGACAGCATGTCTCCCGGCATCCTGATCTGGCGCTCGTTGCTGCAATGGCTGGGCGGTATCGGCTTTATCGGCATGGCGGTGGCGATTCTGCCGCTGCTGCGCGTCGGCGGTATGCGCCTGTTCCAGACCGAATCCTCGGACTGGGGCGAGAAGGTCATGCCACGTTCGCACATGGCGGCCAAGTACCTGTTGCTGGTGTACGTCGCGATCACGCTGTTCGGTGTACTGGCTTTCTGGGCTTCGGGCATGACCCTGTTCGAGGCGTTCAACCATGCGATGACGTCCATCTCCACCGGCGGTTATTCCACATCCGACTCCTCACTGGCCAACTGGCAGCAGCCCGCCGTGCACTGGACGGCAGTGGTGCTAATGCTCCTCGGCGGCATGCCGTTCATGCTCTATGTCGCCTTCATCCGCGGCAATCGCCGGGCCCTGTTCAGAGATCATCAGGTGCGCGGCTTTCTCGGTTTTCTCGTACTGACCTGGCTGGTGTTTGGCACCTGGCTGTGGCTGAACTCCGACTACGCCTGGCTCGATGCCGTACGCATCGTCGCGGTCAACGTCACCTCGGTGGTCACCACCACAGGCTTTGCCCTCGGCGACTACACCACCTGGGGCAGTTTCGCCGTGCTGCTGTTCTTCTATCTGACTTTCGTTGGCGGCTGCTCAGGTTCCACGGCAGGCGGCCTGAAGATCTTCCGTTTTCAGGTCGCCTTCGTGCTGCTCAAGGCCAACCTGATGCAGTTGGTGCATCCACGGGCGGTAATCAAGCAGCAGTACAACGATCACAACCTGGACGAGGAAATCGTCCGCTCGCTGATCACCTTCTCATTCTTTTTCACCATCACCATTGGTGTGCTGGCGCTGGCCCTGACCCTCACCGGGCTGGACTGGATCACCGCACTGACCGGCGCCGCCACCGCGGTATGTAACGTCGGCCCGGGTCTCGGCCCGATCATCGGCCCGGCCGGCAACTTCGCCAGCCTGCCAGACACCGCCAAATGGCTGCTAAGCATCGGCATGTTGCTCGGACGCCTAGAAATTCTCACCGTGCTGGTGCTGGTCACCCGCAGCTTCTGGAAAAGTTAAACCATGCCAGCCTCGAGCCTGCGTATCCTCGCCTTCATCAACGGCATCTTCCTGCTCACGCTGGCGCTGAGCATGCTGGTACCGGTGGTGACTCTGATCATTTTCGAGCGCCCGCAGGAGATCAACGCCTTCCTCTGGTCGAGCCTGATCACCGCGCTGAGCGGCATGGCAATGGTGGCTCAGGGCCGCCCACAACAAACCAACCTGCGCCCACGCGACATGTACATGCTGACGGTGTCGAGCTGGATGATGGTGTCGATCTTCGCCGCTCTGCCGTTTCTTTTCGCCGAGCGCGCGAGCATTACCGATGCCTATTTCGAGAGCATGTCCGGCATCACCGCCACCGGCGCCACGGTGTTCAGCGGCCTCGATGAGATGTCCCCCGGCACCCTGATCTGGCGCTCGCTGCTGCACTGGCTCGGCGGCATCGGTTTTATCGCCATGGCCGTGGCGATTCTGCCCATGCTGCGTATCGGCGGCATGCGCCTGTTCCAGACCGAGTCCTCGGATCGCTCGGAAAAGGTCATGCCGCGCTCGCACATGGTCGCCAAATACATGGTGCTGGCCTACGTCGGCCTCAGCATTCTGGCTGTGACAGCCTTCTGGCTGGCCGGCATGGGGCTGTTCGACTCGATCAACCACGCCATGTCGGCCATCGCCACCGGCGGTTTCTCCACCTCCGATGCATCGCTGGGCAAGTGGCAGCAGCCTGCCATTCATTGGGTGGCGGTACTGGTGATGGTGCTCGGCAGCCTGCCCTTCGTGCTCTATGTCACGGCGCTGCGCGGCAACTATCGGCCGCTACTACGCGATGCCCAAGTGCGCGGTTTTCTCCTGCTACTGGTTGGCAGTTGGCTGATGCTGGCCAGTTGGAAGTGGCTGACCACCGACCTGTATTGGCTAGATGCGCTGCGCCTGGTCGCGGTGAACATCACCTCGATCATGACCACCACCGGCTTCGCTGTCGGCGACTACCACCTGTGGGGCCCCTTCGCCAGCATGATGTTCTTCTACCTCGGGTTCGTCGGCGGCTGCTCCGGCTCCACCGCCGGCGGTCTGAAAATCTTCCGCTTCCAGGTTGCCTACATCCTGCTCAAGGCCAACCTCAAGCTGTTGGTTCACCCGCGCGCGGTGATAAAGCAGCAGTACAACGGCCATCGCCTCGACGAAGACATCGTGCGCTCAATCCTGGCCTTCGCCTTTTTCTACACCATCACCATTGCCACCCTGGCACTGGCAGTGGCCATGTGCGGCGTGGACTGGATCACAGCACTAACCGGTGCAGCCGCCATGGTGTCTGGTGTTGGCCCTGGCATGGGCGAGATGGTCGGCCCGGCTGGCAACTACGCCAACATTCCTGACCTGGCCAAGTGGTTTCTGACCTTGGGCATGCTGCTCGGTCGTCTGGAGATTCTCACCGTGCTGGTGCTGGCATTCCCGGCGTTCTGGCGTCACTGAAACCCTCGCCCAGCAAAGCAGTGCGGTACTCGCCCGGCGTCTGCCCGAACCAACGACGAAACGCCCGAAAGAAATTGCTCGAATCAGCAAAGCCCAGCAGATAGGCAATTTCCAGCAAGGTCAGATTGGCTTGCCGCAGGTACTGCCCGGCCAGTTCGCAGCGCGTATCGTCGAGCAGTTGCTGGAAGCTGGTGCCCTCCTCGTGCAAACGCCGCTGCAAGGTACGTTGCGACAGGTGCAGGTGCTGCGCCACTACCTCGCGCCGCGGCTCGCCTTGCGGCAACAACCGGCACAACGCCTGACGCGCCTGATGAGTGACGCGACTGCCAGAAAAGCGCGCCAGATACTCCCCGGCGAAGCGATCATGCAACTGCGCCAAAGCCTCGTTGGCGCTCGGCAGCGAAGCCTCCAGATCAGCCCGCGTGAAAATCAGCGCATCCTGCTCAGCATTGAAGCGCAGCGGCGCCTGAAACACCGCCTGATAACGCGCCAGATCCTTCGGTGCCTGGCTTTGCAAACGCACTTCGCGCGGCTGCAAAGGCTTACCACTGAGCCAGCGACAGAACGCCAGACAATAGGCAAGCGAGGCTTCAGCACTCTGCCGCACGGCGGGCAGCCGATCACCATGGATGGTCAACGTCAGCGCATAGCCGTCGGGTTGCGCCAGCAGATGCAGCTCGGCGCCCTCACCGATGATGCGCTGATAACGCACCAGGCGAGTAAAACCATCAAGCAGATTGCGGCTGGCCATCAGCGCGTAGCCGACCACATGAAAAGAAGCCGGCCGTACCACCTGCGCCATGTTCAAGCCGATGGCAGGGTCGCCCGAGCACTCAACCGCCCGCTGCCAAAGGCGAGTCATGCCATCCTGCGGGAAACGCGCATCCGGGTCGTTCAACGCCGCATAATCGAGCCCCAATTCGGCGAACAAGCTGCAGCAATCAACGCCGCCAAGCTCCAACGCCTGAACGATGGCCATGGCCCAACTGGAAGAGGTGGTTCTTTCACTCATGCTGTTGTTCTTGTGTTTTTGTGCGGGCTGGCGGCGCAAGGATACAAGACTGGCCCTGCAAGTCACTGGTCCCTACAGAGCACTCTTCTAAACTGAGTTCGACAATAACAGGAGGTGCGCCATGACCGCCCAAACCGCCGAACGCTTCCAGAGCTTCGCCGAGTTCTATCCCTACTATCTGCAGGAGCACAGTAACGCCACCTGTCGTCGCCTGCACTATGTCGGCAGCCTGCTGGTGCTGGCGATCCTCGCCTATGCCCTGCTAACCCAGCAGTGGCTGTGGTTGCTGGCCATGCCGCTGGCCGGTTACGGCTTCGCCTGGGTCGGGCACTTCATCTTCGAGAAAAACCGCCCAGCGACCTTTCAATATCCGCTGTATAGCCTGATGGGCGATTGGGTGATGCTCAAGGATGTTTGTACTGGTCGCATTCGCTTCTAACAGGCCCTCTGCGTTCGCTCAGTTTCCTGCAGGCAGGGCATAACAGCACGCGACCGCCGGTATGCTGGCCTTGTGCCGTTCGGCGGTGATGCTTGGCTGCTTCTTGTCCCCTTGGTTATGATCCCCGCCCACCCGGCCTCTGGTTCGGGTGTCGCAGACCGCTCAGGCGCCTGAAAAAGGCGCCCAATCAGGGATCCCTAGCGCGAATGAAGCCAGCCACCTCAAGCCGATCCAGTAGTCTGCCGACGCCGCCGCTGCGCGAATACTACTCCCGAGTGCTTGCCTACATCACCACGGCAGCCAGCATCGCCGCAGGCACGGCAGTCGGGCACTTCACCTACGACATCCTGTGGGTTGTCCCCTACGCCCTGCTCTATCCACACCTGGCCTATCAGGTCAGCCGCCGCTTCAAGAACGATCACCCGCAACAAACCGATCTGGCCCTGCTGTTCATCGATGCCTTGCATGTTGGTATCTCAGCAGCCTTGATGGGCTTTTCCAGCGTGCCCAGCTCGATGCTCCTGCTGATTCTGAGCTTCAGTGCGCTGGTGATTGGTGGCCTGCGTTATCTGGGTATCGCCCTGCTGGCCACCCTCAGCGCCAGTTTGCTGTGCACCGCCGTGACCAACCTCCATCTAACGGTCGATACCCCGACCACCGTAAGCATGGCGAGCATCTTCTTCACCGCGCTGTATATCGGCATCACCGCCTACTTCATGCACCAACAGGGTCTACGCCTGGCGCAGGTACGCGTGGAGATCAAGCGCGAGCAGGAAAAGGCCGCACGCCTGGCACGCAACCTGGCCAAGTACCTGTCGCCGCAGGTGTGGGAATCGATCTTCAGTGGCAAGAAGAGCGTGCGCCTGGAGACCCAGCGCAAGAAGCTCACGGTGTTCTTCTCCGACATCAAGGGCTTCACCGAACTGACCGAAGAGCTGGAAGCCGAGCAACTCACCGACCTGCTCAACACCTACCTCAACGAGATGTCGAAGATCGCCCTGAAATACGGCGGCACCATCGACAAGTTCATCGGTGACAGCGTCATGGTGTTCTTCGGCGACCCCAGCAGCCTGGGCGCCAAGAAGGATGCCGTGGCCGCCGTGTCCATGGCCATCGCCATGCGCAAGCACATGAAAGTGCTGCGCCAGCAATGGCGTGCTCAGGGCATCACCAAGCCACTGGAAATCCGCATGGGCCTGAACACCGGTTATTGCACGGTGGGCAACTTTGGCGCCGACACACGCATGGACTACACCATCGTTGGCCGCGAAGTGAACCTAGCCAGTCGCCTGGAAAGCGCCGCCGAAGCCGGCGAGATCCTCATTTCCCACGAGGCCTACTCACTGGTCAAAGACGTGATCATGTGCCGCGACAAAGGCCAGATTACGGTCAAAGGCTTCACCCGCCCGGTGCAGATCTATCAGGTGGTGGATTTCCGCCGCGACCTCGGCGCCACCTCCAGCTACGTCGAGCACGAGCTACCGGGCTTCTCCATGTACCTGGACACCAACGGCATCCAAAACTACGACAAGGAGCGGGTGATCCAGGCGCTCAATCAGGCTGCCGAGAAGCTACGCGACAAGATTATTCTGTAAGCCTGCACCTACGTCCCCAGCGCTGCCGCCAACGCAGGCTCGCCATTGATCAGCGGCTGCAGGGCGAGGAACTCCAGCGCCGAGGCACGCCAGGACTGCGCCGCAGCGTAGCGCTCGCGATCGAGCTCTAGCGCTGCCAGAGAGGCAGCGCGCAGATCCTCGTCCATCACCCCACTCACCCCCGCCTGCAGTACATCCTGCGGCCCCGCGACCGGGAGGCAGCTACGGGCGCGCCACAGGCCAACGCCTCCAGCATCACCAGACCGTAGATATCGGTGCGCGAAGGGAAGACCAGCACCGAGGCATCCTGATAAACCTCAGCCAGTGCCTGAGCATGGCGGTAACCGAGAAAACGCACCTGCGGATACTGGAGCTGCAACGCCTCACGCTGCGGGCCATCACCCACCACCCACTTCTCGCCCGGCAAATCCAGATCGAGAAAGGCCGGTAATTTCTTTTCCGCGGCGATGCGCCCGACATACAAAAACACCGGCAGAGCAGGCCGCAGACGCTGGTTATCCGGGCGAAACAGCGCAGTATCGGCGCCCTTGCGCCATCGCTGCAGACCCGCGAAATCCCAACTGGCGAACTCCTCGCGCAGCCGCTTCGGTGGTCACCAGCACCACCTGACTGGGACGATGGAAGGCGCGCAGGAAGGCATAGCCCCAGCGTGGCGCGATCCAGGGCCAGCGGGTGCTGACGTATTCGGGAAAGCGCGTATGGATAGCCGTCGAGAAAGCCAGCCCACGCTTGACCAGCCAGCGCCGAGCCGCCCAGCCAAGCGGCCCTTCGGTGGCGATATGCACGCAGTCGGGGCGGTAATCACGAATCGCCGCGCCGACGCGCCACAGATCCCACACCAGCGGGATTTCCGGGTAGGTCGGGCACGGCAGGCTGCGAAAACCGGCAGGTGACAGCAGTTTCACCTGATGCCTCAGACCGCGCAGCTCACGCACCAGCGCCGCCAGGCTGGTGACCAGGCATCGCTGACAATCAAAACCCTCATGCGCCCGGCTCAAGCAGCGCGGCGGCGCGGTCCTGTTCAACCTCACGCGCCTGCGCCTCGGCCAGGCGATACAGCTCGATCTGCCCATCCCAGTGCTCGATCAGCGCCGTACAGGACTCCACCCAATCGCCGCAGTTCAGGTATTCCACGCCGCCGACCTGACGAATCTCGGCATGGTGGATGTGCCCGCAGACCACGCCATCGAGCCCACGCTTGACGCATTCATGAGCGATGGCTTCCTCGAAGTCGCTGATGAAATTCACCGCCGTCTTGACCTTGTGCTTGAGGTAGGCCGACAACGACCAGTAGCCGTAACCGTAACGGCGCCGCCAATGATTGAGCCAGCGGTTGAGGGTCAGGGTGAACTCGTAGGCCGAATCGCCGAGGAAGGCCAGCCAGCGGTGGTAGCGGGTAATCACATCGAACTGATCGCCATGAATCACCAACAGGCGGCGACCGTCGGCGGTCACGTGCACCGCCTCATCGACCAACTGGATATTGCCCAGCAGCAGGCTGGAATAGCGGCGCAGGAACTCATCATGGTTGCCGGTGACGTAGACCACCTCGGTGCCGCGCTTGCTCATGGTCAGCAGACGACGAATCACGTTGGTGTGCGCCTGCGGCCAGTAGATACCGCCGCGCAGCTTCCAGCCGTCGATGATATCGCCGACCAGATAGATGCGGTCGGCGTGATAGCGCTTGAGAAAGGCCGACAAGTGTTCGGCCTGGCAATCCCGCGTGCCGAGATGCACGTCGGAGATCCACAAGGTACGGACCCGTTGCTTACGGCTGGGCTTGGCGAGCTGGGCGCTGGTCATAGGCGGCCTCCGGCTGGTTTTAGACAAGCTTGAGGCTTAGCGGTGAACGCTATGTGACAAGTAAAAGACCATCGAATGACATGCACGATCGTAGAACAACGCCTACGATTCGCAACGGATCATTCATACGCTGCCAGGCAGAGCCTCAAGGGCGGTCGTTATGCCCCAGATCACGGTCCGGGTCGATGAGGTCGCGCACACGCTGCTTGAGCACCTTGGCCTCGGGAAAGCCGCCATCCGCCTTGCGCTCCCAGACCTGTACATCATTGCAGAAGATACGGAACACCCCGCCGGAGCCCGGCTCTAGGCTGACCCGGCCCAGGTCGTCGGCGAAAGTGCTGAGCAGCTCCTGAGCCAACCAGGCGGCACGCAGCAGCCACTGGCACTGGGTGCAATAGGTGATGACGATTTCCGGTTTGGGATCTGACATAAACAGGCTCTGATGGGCGAAGCGGGTGCCTATAATAGCGACCTTTGTGTCTGCCTCATCCGGTATTCGTCATGCCTCGCCTGCTCAACCTGCTGCTCGTTTTCCTTGCTCTGCTCAGTCTGCCAACTTATGCCGAGGAAAGAATCGGCCTGGTGCTCTCCGGTGGCGCCGCTCGCGGCCTGGCGCACATCGGCGTACTCAAGTCACTGGAGCGCCAGGGCATTCGCATCGACGCCATCGCCGGCACCAGCATGGGAGCCATCATCGGCGGGCTCTACGCAGCCGGTTACCGGGTCGAAGAACTGGAACAACTGGCGCTGCAGTTGGATTGGCAACAGGCACTTTCCGATTCGCCACCGCGCGAAGACATTCCCTTTCGCCGCAAGCAGGATGATCGCGACTTTCTGATCAAGCAGAAACTCAGCTTCCGTGATGACGGCAGCCTCGGTCTGCCACTGGGCGTAATTCAGGGGCAGAATCTGGCCATGCTGCTGGAAACCCTGCTGGTGCACCGCAGCGACACGCGCAACTTCGACCGCCTGCCGATCCCCTTCCATGCCGTAGCCACCGATATCGCCACCGGTGAAGAGGTGATCCTGCGTAGCGGCCACCTCCCTCAGGCGATGCGCGCCAGCATGTCGATTCCGGCGGTATTCGCGCCGGTGGCGCTCGATGGCCGCCTGCTGGTCGATGGCGGCATGGTCAACAACATTCCCATCGATGTAGCCCGGCAGATGGGCGTCGACCGGGTCATCGTGGTCGATCTCGGCACCCCGTTGCGCCCCGTGGACGAGTTAACCACGGTGGTCGATGTGATGAACCAGTCGATCACCCTGATGACGCGCAAGAACTCGGAAGAACAACTCAAGACCCTGACCCCGAATGATGTGCTTATCACCCCACCGCTGGCCGGTTATGGTGTAGCCGACTTCAACCGCGCCGAGCAGATGATCGACGCCGGTTACCGCGCCACCGAGGCGCTCAGCGCCGCCCTGGCACGCCTTGTCCAGCCAGGCGGCGGTAGCCCGGCGCTGGCCGTGGCGCGCTCACGCGAGCAGCGTAATCCGCTGATCCGCGAAATCCGCGTGGAGAACGACTCCAAGGTCGGCGATGCGGTGATCCTCAGCCACATCCGTCAACCGCTGAACAAACCGCTGGATCTCGGACGCCTGCAAAAGGACATGGGCACGCTCTATGGCCTGGACTATTTCGAGCGCGTGCAATACCGCATCACCCCACTGGACGAACACGGCAGCGCTCTGGTGATCGATGCGCGCGGTCGGCGCACCGGCACCGACTACCTGCGCATAGGCCTGAACCTGGCCGATGATATGCGCGGCGACAGCGCCTTCAACATCGGCGCCAGCTATCGCATCAACGGCATCAACGAACTCGGCGCCGAATGGCTGACCCGCCTGCAACTGGGCGACCGCCAGGAGCTGTACAGCGAGTTCTATCAGCCGCTGGACTCTGGCTCGCGCTACTTCGTCGCCCCTTACCTGTCGGGCGAGGCACGTAACATCGAGTCCATTCTCGATAACGACCCCATCGCCGAATATCGCCTGGAACGCTACGGCTACGGCATCAACCTAGGGCGGCAGATCGCCAACAACGGTGAAATTCGTTTCGGCATCGGCCAGGCCTGGGGCGAAGCGGACGTTCGCGTTGGTGAGCGCGACCTGCCGAGCTTCAGCTTTAACGAGGGCTACTACGAATTGAAGTACTCCTTCGACACCCTGGATAACGTCGACTTCCCGCGCCAGGGTGAAGAGATCAATCTGCAACTGCGCAAATACGACAAGGGGCTCGACTCGGATCAGGACTATCGCCGCTGGCAAGTGGAGTTGAACAAAGCCTTCAGCCATGAAAGCAACTCCTGGATTCTCGGCGGTCTCTATGGCCGTACTCTGGACGAAGCCGACGTGGTTACATCCGGCTTCACCCTCGGCGGTGCCCAACAATTGTCGGGCTTCCGTCAGGATGCACTGAGCGGACAGAACATAGCCCTGGCGCGAATGATCTACTACCGCCGCCTGACTCAGCACTCGCTGCTGCCGCTGGACTTCCCGCTGTATCTGGGCATGTCGCTGGAGCGCGGGCGCGCCTGGAACAATGACAACGCATTCGACAGCGGCTACATCAATGCCGCCAGCATCTTCCTCGGACTCGATACGCCGCTCGGCCCGCTGAACTTCAGCTACGGCCTCAACGACGAGCGGGAAAAGGCGTTGTACCTAAATCTGGGCAGGAGCTTCTGAAACGACAAGGCCGCGCAGAGTGCGCGGCCTTGTCGTTGAACCCAAGCGCTCTAGCTCAGGCAATCTCCGCGAGCAGCAGGCGCGCGGCCTGCTTCTCTTGCTCATCGCCCTCGTCGATGACTTCATTGAGGATGTCGCAAGCCTCGGCGATATTGCCCTGCTTGATATAGGCCAAAGCCTGATTCAGCTTGGTCATATGCTCGGGGTTGCCAGCCAGATGATCGAGGTCGATTGGCTGCTGAGGTTGCTCAAGCTCATCAGCGAAAGCATCGAGGAACTGCTCGTCGAGCACATACTCATCCACCTCGGCGACAGGTGGTGTGCTTTGATCCATGTCCATTTCGAAAACTTCCGGCAGCTCTTGCAGGTTGCTGGCGAAATGCTCGTCATGCGCAGCCTCTTCTTCCTTCTTTTTCAGACGGGCTGGCGTCTCGGCCTTGAATGGGCTGACCAGATCCCAGTCGGCATCGAGCGACAAATCGTCCAGATTTAGCTGGAAATCACTGTCGACCAACGGCTCGGCCGCTTCCGGCTCTACGAATGCTGGCTGCCGCACGGCAGTATCACGACGATCAGCAAAGTAACGAGCCTTGATCGGTTCGAGGCGAGCCGGCGGCACTCCCAACTCCAGCAACGCTTTCTCCTGCTCAAGAAACGCAGACTCGTCACCGAGTTCGCCATAAACCTCACTCAGGCGCAGGCGCAAATCGGCACGCTGCGGATAACGCTCGACGGAGCGGCGCAGAGCACTGGCTGCCTCGGCAAAACGGCCATAGGCGATGTAGACGTTAGCGCCTTCCAACGGATCGGGCTCAGCCGCGGGTTCGACGACCACTGGACGGCTGACCATAGCGGGCTCGGCAGCAGGCGGCGCGACCGGGATATCATCCTGCGGCTCAAGCGACTGCTCCTCGGCTCGACGGCGGTACGCAACCAACAAGCCGAACAGTGCTAGCCCAAGCAAAGGCAGCCCCGCCACCAGCCAAAAGCTCCAGCCAAAGGATGAACTTGGGGCCGTTTCGTTCGGCGCCGCACCCTCCTCACCTGCTGGTCGCTGCGCCATTTCCTGAGAAATCACCGCGAGTTGGCGATCTTTCTCTGCCATCTGCTGACGCAGTTCATCCAGTTGGCTCTGCATCTGACTAAGCGCCGACTGCAATTGAGCATTCTGGTCAGTCACGCTCTGCAATTGCGCGTTGACCTGCGCAACCTCTTCACTAAGCGGCGCAGGTGCAGGCGTCTCAGCTCCCAACGCATCGGGCAACACGGGTGTGTTTGCCACCTCGTTCGAGGCTGGTGTCGACACGCTAGAAGGCGCAGCCGCTGCCTCGACAGCCGGAGCAGCCGGAGCAGCCGGAGCAGCCGGAGCAGCCGGAGCAGCCGGAGCAGCCGGAGCAGCCGGAGCAGCCGGAGCAGCCTGCTCGCTGGAAACTGGCGACGCAACATCTGTCACAACAGGTGCAGCAGGTGCAGCAGGTGCAGCAGGTGCAGCAGGTGCAGCAGGTGCAGCAGGTGCAGCAGGTGCAGCAGGTGCAGCAGGTGCAGCAGGTGCAGCAGAATCCGGCAACAACAAGTTTTGATCAACCCGTAGACGGTGGCGATCCCCCCCCACGAAGGCCGTCGGGTTCAACGCAAAGATATCCGCCATCAAGGACTCGCGACTGGCAGGGCTGCCAGAGGCGATGAGATGCCCGGCAATGCGCCAGAGACTGTCGCCACGCTGCACACTGTAGCGCTGCCCTAAAGCGGCTGGCGGTCGGCGCGTGGGCACTGGCGGGCTCTTCGCTGGCATCGAGGCAACCGCTTGCTGCCGTGCACTGGCAGGCGCAACGATAGGCGCGGCACTGGTGCTGTAGGCAGTCGAGCCCGGCGGATCTAGGAGCACCGTGTATTCGCGATAAAGCTGGCCACCTGGACGCGCCACTTCGACGATGAAATTCAGGTAAGGCTCGCGTACGGGCTTGCTAGACGCCACGCGAATCACGCTACGCGACCCACGCAGGATAGGGGTGAAACGCAAGTCATTGAGAAAGTAGAAACGCTCCACGCCCGAGCGTGCAAAAACGTCAGCCGGAGCCAAACGAATATGCATATCCGATGTGGCCAAGTCGCCAACCTGCAACAGCTCGATTTCTGCATCAAGTGGCTGGCTCAGTGCCGAATGCAGGGTAATCTCCCCCAACCCCAGCGCGGGCGCCATACCGGAGTAAAGAGCCGAACCCGAGGCCACTGCCAAAACCAATTTACGCATCCGAGCCATGTGACCTCCACATTTTGCGCATTGCACGGCGCCTTCAGCATCGTGTCCGGGCATACCCTTGCCAAAAGATTAGCGCACGAAGCGATAGATCCACGCCTCAAGAGAAATGATGTCGGTTTAACGCCGAACCACTCCACACTTATGACGACTGCCTCACAAAGCAGCCAAGGACGCCAGTTTGCCGACGAAGGCCCAAAGCCAGCAAGCGCTTTCAGTCAAAAAACGGGCGCCATAGCGACGGACAGCAGCGTTTGCCACGCAAACGCCCACTTTTGCCCGTCACTTGGTCAAATTCGCGAGGACACGAGCATGCACAAGCTGGCTGCGGCGCAGGTCGTCTTCGTCGATACCGGCGAAAACCTCCTGGCGCAATTGCGTGGAAATGGCTTCGATCTTCTCGATCAGCGGTTGCGCCTTAGGTTGCAGGGCAATTTTCTTGGCACGCCGATCTTCTGGTACAGCAACACGCGTTACCAGTTCCTGGGCTTCCAGGCTGTCGAGCAGTCGGGCCAATGTCGGCCCCTCGACACCAACGCTTTGCGCCAACTCGCGCTGAGTCGGCATTTCAGAAAAGCGCGCCAGGTGCAGCAGCACCAACCAGCGCGCCTGGGAAAGCCCCAGACCGACCAGGCGACGGTCGAGTTCAGAGCGCCAGGCTCGCGACAATTGCGCGACCTGCATGGCAAAGCGGTGTTGATCGGGGTAAGACATGAACGGGCTCTTACAAAGGTCAAAAACTAATTATTAGCTAGCTAGCCATAACCCTTCGCTCAGAGCAACCCCGTAGATTGTCGCGCCCTATTTCCACTTAGCCGCCGACACGATTTCGCCCCCCTGCTTTGGCCTCGTACAACGCACGGTCAGCCTGAATGTATAGCTGGCTAAATTCGTCACCTTCACGTGGCTGCATGACAGCCACCCCCAAAGATAACGTCAGCACTGCGGTTGCAGTCGCCTCATGGGGCAAAGCCAGCGCCACCATGGCCTCACGTATTGACTCGGCAACCTGCCGGGCTTGCTCTAGCGGGGTATCAAACAGCAACACGGCGAACTCCTCACCGCCCAGGCGTACGGCACAATCGAGTGGACGCTGGGCGACCCGCTCCAGCAAACGGGCGATCTGCTGCAACGCCAAGTCACCGGCCTGATGGCCGTAACGGTCGTTGTAGAGTTTGAAGTGGTCGGCATCGCACAGCAGCAGTGCCAACGACTCATCATGACCTTGCGCCTGACGCCAGAGACGCTCGAGCTGACGATTGAAACTGCGCCGGTTATGCAGCCCCGTGAGACTGTCGCGATCAGCCAGCAGGCGCATGAGATTACTGACCAGAAAATGCTCGCGTGACTTGTACTCCAGCAGGTAGCAGCCCACAGCGCCAAGCAGGTTACCGAACAGCAGAAACATGACGTTGTTGACCAACCGCGACAACGGCAAACCGGCCCAGCACTCCAACGCGATATAAACCAACAGGATAATCAGCGAGCAAATGATTGCTTCACTGAGCCGCAGACCAATCAGGAAGTAAGCGGCAATGCTTATCAGCAGCAACCCCTCGTATGGGTAGCTGGGATCGTGCACATGTGCGACCGCGACAATTAACGCCGCACCTAAACCAATCGCGACGATGCAGGCCATGCTCAGCGTTTGCAGCAAACGCGGATAAAGCCGCTGGAGAATCAGTCGGCCGAACACCAGCACTAATGCCAGAACAACCAGACGAATAGCGAGGATCCAGCCGAGCTGAGGCGCGCCCATGAGCAGGACATCCAGCACGGCGAATGCCGACCAGATCAGGACGGCAACGATCAGCGCGATGCGCTTGATTTCGAAGCGGTCTTCAATCAGGTAGGCGCGATATTCACTCTCCAGCGCGCCGCAGAAGGACAAGCGCCGAAACCCCTGATCCAGTTGTTCGGCATAACGGTTGGGAAGCACATCCTTGAGCCACGCATGATAAGTCGACAACCTACCTCCTCGGCCCACCACCTACGCCTTACGCAGGGGCGACCTTCACGGCCTGCCAGTGCATATCAACCCTCGAACTCAGCCTGTAGCGCCGCGCGCACGCAGTACAGCACAGCCTCATCGACTCGGCCAGCGAACAACGGCGCGATCTCGCTCACGCTCGGCAACTCGCCTTCGCCATCGAGAAAGGCATCCTGAATGTCACCGAGTAACGCTTCGGGCAGATCCAGCGCCTGCTCCAGGCTTAGCTGCTGCTTGGCGATGGCCTCAGCCAACAAACTATAGACGTTGCGTTCACTGCAGCTCAGTTGACTGGCGATTTGCGCAGGCGTCATCCCGGCACGCGCCAGGCTGACCAGTTCATGGCGCAGATCGGCAACCGGTGCGGGCGAAACCGTTTCGGCGCCGCCATTGAGTACGTCGAGAAAGGCCTGACCGTAGCGTTCCAGCTTGCGCGCGCCAACGCCGCTCACCTGAGCCATGTCACCGAGCGACTCCGGCTGGCTACGCAGCATTTCCAGCAGCGTGGCATCGGGGAAGATCACATAAGGCGGCACGCTATGCTCCTCGGCCAGCTTGCGCCGCAAGCTGCGCAGCGCCTCCCACATCTCGCGCTCGTGGCCACGCACCAGTTGGCTGGCGGCGCTGCCGGAAGACGACGCCTTGGCGCTCTGTGCTGGCTTGGGATCATGACGCAGTTGCAGAGTCACCTCACCGCGCAGTAAGGGCCTACAGGCATCGGTCAGACGCAGACCGCCGAAGCCTTCCAGGTCGACATCAGCCAGACCACGCGCCACCAATTGGCGAAACAGCGTGCGCCATTCGTTCTCGTTGTGCGCCTTGCCGATGCCGAACACGGCGAGATGCTGATGACCGGCATTGCGGATCTTTTCGTTATCGCGCCCCAGAAGGATGTCCACCAGGTGGCCGACGCCGTAGCGCTGCCCGCTACGGTAGATGGTCGACAGCGCCTGGCGCGCGGCTTCGGTGGCGTCCCAGGTCTGCACGCCGTCGATGCAATTGTCGCAATGGCCGCAGGGCTGCGGCAGTTCCTCGTCGAAATAGGCCAGCAGCGCCTGGCGCCTGCAGTGCGGCTCCTCGCACAACGCCAGCATGGCGTCGAGCTTGTGCTGCTCGATACGCTTGTGCCGCTCGTCGCCCTCGGAGTTGGCCAGCATCTGTTTGAGGAAGATCACGTCCTGCAGGCCGTAGGCCATCCAGGCATCGGCTGGCAGACCGTCACGACCGGCACGGCCGGTTTCCTGGTAGTAGGCTTCCAGCGACTTGGGCAGGTCGAGGTGGCAGACGAAGCGCACGTTGGGCTTGTCGATGCCCATACCGAAGGCGATGGTGGCGACCATGATCAGCCCTTCCTCGTTGAGAAAGCGCTTCTGGTGATAGGCGCGCAGGTCGTTGGCCAGGCCTGCGTGATACGGCAGCGCCGGGTAGCCCTGGCTGCTGAGGAACTCGGCCACCTCCTCCACTTTTTTGCGCGACAAGCAATAAACGATGCCGGCATCGCCCTTGCGCGGCGCGAGGAAACTGAGCAGTTGCTTGCGCGGATTATCCTTGGGCTGGATGCGATAGAAGATGTTCGGCCGGTCGAAGCTGGACAAAAAGCGCTCAGCGTTCTGCAGATGCAAGCGCTGGACAATCTCCTCGCGAGTGCGCTTGTCCGCTGTCGCGGTCAGGGCGATGCGCGGCACCTCGGGGAACAGCTCGGCGAGTTGGCCGAGTTGCAAATACTCGGGGCGAAAATC
The DNA here is from genome assembly GCF_902506535.1 of Pseudomonas sp. 8Z. Classification (GTDB taxonomy): domain Bacteria; phylum Pseudomonadota; class Gammaproteobacteria; order Pseudomonadales; family Pseudomonadaceae; genus Aquipseudomonas. The sequence continues at coordinate 612,846 of NZ_LR733827.1, read as the reverse complement.
ATGCCCCCACTGCGACACGCAGTGCGCCTCGTCGATGGCGAACAAGGCAATGTCCAGCCCCTGCAGGAAGCTCAGCATGCGCGGCTGCACCAGGCGCTCGGGGGCCAGGTAAAGCATCTTGATCTCGCCACGACGGATGCGATCGGCAATCTCGCGCTGCTCGTCTGCACTCAGCGTCGAGTTCAGTGCCACGGCAGCCACGCCCAGCTCGTCAAGTGTCGCGACCTGATCGTCCATCAGCGCGATCAGCGGTGACACCACCACTGCCAGGCCATCACGCATCAGCGCCGGCACCTGGAAGCACAGCGACTTGCCACCACCAGTGGGCATCAGTACCAGGGCATCACCGCCTGCGGCCACGCGCTCGATGATCGCGGCCTGGTTGCCGCGAAAGGCGTCATAGCCGAAAACGTCTTTAAGAATGCGCTGCGCGTGGTCAAGCATGGAGGCCTCCGAATCGAGCCGCGCATTATGCCGCACTCTGGCGCCAGGCAGGGCATCGAGCGATTGCCACGGCGGAACGCTGCAAAGCCTGCTGAAGACTGACCAATGCACTTGCCCCCATCGCAGCGTAGGTAGTTTGCCCCCAGCCTGCTAGAATCTGGCCTCGCATTCAGCCTCAAGGTAACTCCACGATGTCCTTCGCCGAGCAATTGTCCCGCCTGCAAGCCTTCCTCGATGCCGACGAGCTGCATGAAGAAGCGCTGGACTACGTGGCCGCCCATGGCTACCTGACCGCGTTGACCATCTGCCCCGAACAGGTGCCCGAGCGCGAATGGATCGACGCGCTGTTCGCCGAACCGCCGCACTATCGCAGCGACGCCGAACGCGAAGAGATCGAAAGCACTCTGGTACACCTCAAGGCGCACATTGCCCGCCAATTAGCAGGCGAGGAAGAACCCGAGCTGCCCTGCGACCTAGACCTCGGAGAGGAGCCGGACGACTCCGACCTGCGTGGCTGGTGCATCGGCTTTATGGAAGGCGTGTTTCTGCGCGAAGCCGTGTGGTTCGAGGATGCCGAAGACGAAGTCAGCGAATTGTTGCTGCCGATCATGGTCGGCTCAGGCCTGTTCGACGAGCAGCAGGAGTTCGCCGAGATCGCCCGTGACCACGATCTGGTAGACAGCATGATCGATCAGATCCCTGAACTGCTCACCGCGCTGTTCCTGCTGTGCCAGGCCCCGGAAGAAAAGCCCGCCCTGCTCAAGCCGCGCCACTGAGCCATCCGCCCCGGCCATGCCGCGAGAAGTCCGTGAGAGTCGCCACCGCAGCGTGCGTTATACGTTGCTGGCGGTTGGCTGGCTAAGCATCGCACTCGGCGTTATCGGCATTTTCCTGCCGGTGCTGCCGACCACACCCTTCCTGCTGCTAGCTGCGGCCTGCTTCATGCGCAGCTCGCGGCGCTTTTATGTCTGGCTGGTGACGCATCCGCAGCTCGGCCCCTGGATTCGCGACTACCTCGACGGCCAGGGCATTCCACGCAAAGCCAAGGTCTATACGCTGGCACTGATGTGGTCGAGTATCGCCCTCTCCTGCTACCTGGTGCCGCACTTCTGGGCGCGTCTGTTCATGCTCACCAGCGCCATTCTGGTGAGCCTCTACATACTGCGCATGAAGACACTGCACACGCGCTGAGCGCCAAACCGTCGCCAGCGCCCGGCAGTCAACAGCCTGGGTAAATCGCTAGTCCTGATGGGGCTCATCATCGCCCAGCAACCCGCTCAACCCCTCGATTTCGGCCCGCGCAATGGCGCGCCGATCAAGCTTCAGCCGTGCCGCTTCGGGCAAATCGGTATAACGGATCACGCCCCGCTCGACCAGAACGCTGACCACATCCTCCAGTACCCGCACAAGCTCCAGGTCAGACTGTTTGAGACTATCAAGGCGCGCCTTGACCTCTTCGCGAGCCTCAAGCCAGGCATGTAGTTCCTTGCTTTCAACCGCAAGCATTTCGCTCATGCCCTCGAACGGCTCGTGCTCAACTCTCAGCAGGCGACCGGCAGCGTCGCGCTGTACATAAACCATGGGTGCCTCCGCAAACAGCCCTTAAAAAGCACACTGCCGGAGAGGCAGCGAGCTTTACTCTAGTGGAGAGCGCGCACTAAGAAAACTCTGATGCGTTTTTCAGGCATCTAGATTTGATTCAGGTCATGTTGTATGCCGCCACACGCCAGCGTATGTCGCAGAGACTGGCAACTTAGACCCTCTCGTGAAAACTGACTAGCAGCAATCGAACGCAGGAGAGGCTCGATACTTCGCTATCTCACACCCCCTGATCCAATTAGCCTCAAAGCTCGATGTCGAATGCCCGCAAACGCTCGATAAACTGTGCTTCATCCAGCACCGCGATACCCAACTCGCTGGCCTTGGCCAGCTTCGAGCCCGCCCCCGGCCCCGCCACAACACAGTGAGTTTTAGCCGACACCGAACCGGCCACTTTAGCGCCCAAGCTTTCCAGCTTGCCCTTGGCCACATCGCGATTGACCGTCAGCGAGCCTGTCAGCACCCAGGTCTGGCCGGCCAGGGGCAGGCCTTCAGCGACCTTCTTCTCGCTTTCCCAGTGCATGCCAAAATCGCGCAGTTGCTGCTCGATGGCGCGCGCACGAGCCTGATTGGCAGTATCGGCGAAGAACGCCCGCAGCGACTGCTTAGCCTTCTCATTGACTCCGGCCAAGCTGTTCAGCTTCAACCATTGTCCATCAGCATCCTTATCGGCCAGCCTGGAAACCTCGATCAGGGCATCCAGGCTCTTGAAACGTTCGACCAGCTTCTGCGCCGCGCCCGGGCCGACGCTGGGGATGTTCAGCTTTTCGAGCATGCCGCCCGGAGTAGCGACCTTACTGAACTCGGCGCTCAGTTCGCCCTTCTCCTGCAACTTCAGGCCGCAGTCGTCCAACAGCGCCTTGATCACCTCTTTGTTGTGGTCATCTTCGAAGAAGCTGTGAATCTCGTGCGCCACTTCCAGGCCGATATCCGGCAGGTAGGTCAGTACCTCGGGCAGCGCCTGCTTAATGCGTTCCAGCGACCCGAGCGAGCGTGCCAGCACCTTGGCGGTTTCCTCGCCGACATCGGGAATGCCCAGCGCATAGATAAAGCGCGCCAGGGTCGGTCGCTTGCTATCGGCGATGGCCGCCAACAGCTTGTTGCTGGACACCTCGGCGAAGCCTTCCAGGCCGATGATCTGCTCGAAGGTCAGTTTGTACAGGTCAGCCGGCGAGCCGATCAGCTTCTCGTCCACCAGTTGCTCGATGGTCTTGTCGCCAAGGCCTTCGATGTCCATGGCGCGACGCGAGACGAAATGGATGATCGCCTGTTTGAGCTGCGCCTGGCAGCTTAAACGACCGACGCAGCGATACACCGAACCTTCGCTGACCGACTCCTTGCCCTTGCTGCGCTTGATCAGTTGCGTGCGCTCCACCGCCGAGCCGCACACCGGGCAGTGCTCAGGAATTTTCACATCTTGCGCACCGTCTGGACGACGCTCTGGCACCACCCCCATGATCTGCGGGATCACATCGCCAGCGCGGCGAATGATTACCGTATCGCCGATTTTCACACCAAGACGATCCACCTCATCCATGTTGTGCAGGGTGGCATTGGCCACCATCACACCCGCCACCTTGACCGGTTTAAGCCGCGCCACGGGCGTCACCGCGCCAGTACGACCGACCTGGAACTCCACACCGAGCAGTTCGGTCAGCTCTTCCTGCGCCGGAAATTTGTGGGCAATGGCCCAATGTGGCGTGCGTGCACGGAAGCCCAGTTGTTGCTGGTCTTCGATGTTATTGACCTTGAACACCACGCCGTCGATGTCGTAAGCCAGGCTCATGCGCCGCTCACCGATATCACGGTAATACGCCAGACAGTCTGCAACGCCCTTGGCCAGCTTCAGTTCGCGGCTAATCGGAATGCCCCAGGCCTTGAGCTGTTGCAACATGGCCACCTGAGTGCCGGGCAGTTCGCCGCTGACCTGACCGACGCCATAGCAGCAAAATTCCAGCGGACGGCTGGCGGTGATCTTCGGATCGAGCTGACGCAAGCTGCCCGCAGCGGCGTTACGCGGGTTGGCGAAAGTCTTGCCACCGGCCTCGGCCTGACGCGCGTTGAGCGCCTCGAAGCCGACCTTGGGCATGAATACCTCACCACGCACCTCCAGAACCTGTGGCCACCCCTCACCTTGCAGCTTGAGCGGCACGTTGCGGATGGTACGCACGTTGCTGGTGATGTCCTCGCCGGTGGCGCCATCACCACGGGTGGCGCCGCGTACCAGTTGACCATTCTCGTAGCGCAGGCTGACAGCCAGGCCATCGAGCTTGGGCTCGCAACTGTATTCGACTTCAGCGCCGCCGCCGAACAGATCGCCACCCGACAACCCCAAGCCACTCTGCACACTGCGGTCGAAGGCCTGCAGGTCTTGCTCTTCGAAGGCGTTGCCGAGGCTGAGCATCGGCACCTCATGGCGCACCTCGCCAAAAGCGCTGAGAGCTTCGCCACCGACACGCTGAGTCGGCGAATCCGGCGTCACCAGTTCGGGATGCTCGGCTTCCAGCGCCTGCAACTCACGGAACAGGCGGTCGTACTCGGCATCGGGAACGCTCGGTTCGTCCAGCACGTAGTAACGGTAGTTGTGCGCGTCCAGTTCCTGGCGCAGCGCGGAGATACGTTGGGCAACGTCGGTCATCACATAAGCCTCAAGCGACAAGCTTCAAGCGGCAAGAACGCGAGGGCATACCGCGCTGATCGACGAGGCTCTGCAAAGAGCTGACACAGGGAGACTTCCCCCATTGCCACACCGTTACGCCTGTAGGAGCGGATTTATCCGCGAAGCCCGCGACGAGATCGCGAATGAATCGCTCCTACAGAAACCCGATCCAACCTGGATATGCCCAAACAAAAAGCCCCAAGCCAAGCGCATGGCTTGTAGCTTGAGGCTTGTAGCTTGCCGCTGCTCTTTAGCGTTTCTGGGTCAACTGCCGGCGCTCGAATTCGACGATGCGCTGGCGATAATGTTCGATGGTTTGTGCAGTCATCACGCTACGCTGGTCATCCTTTAGCTCGCCGCCCAGCTCGTGGGACAGCTTGCGGGCTGCTGCGACCATCACGTCGAAGGCCTGCTTGGGATGACGCGGGCCAGGCAGACTGAGGAAGAAGCTCACGGCGCGAGTGCTGAAGCCTTCGATATCGTCGAGATCGAAAGTGCCAGGCTTGAGCGCGTTGGCCATGGAGAACAACACTTCACCGTTACCGGCCATGCTTTCGTGACGATGGAAGATGTCCATTTCACCAAAGCGCAGGCCGCTTTCGAGGATGTTCTGCAGCAGGGCCGGACCTTTGAAACCCATGTCGTCGCGCGCGACCACATTGATCACCAGGACTTCTTCGACCGGTGCTTCGGCAGTCGACTTGGCAGCTTTCTTCGTCTCAGCGGGTTCGTCATCGACCGGATTGAGCAGTGTCGGCACGGGCTCGTCGACAGCCAGATTCAAGTCACCCTGCTGCGGCTCGTTGCGCTGGCGACGCGGTAAATCCTTGGCACTCATCGACGGCAAGTCGTCTTCGTCCAACTGCATATCGTGGTCACGCTGCACCACACGCGGCGGACTCAATAAATCGGGGTCGCTGTCGTCATCGGGCATGTTGGCGAAACTGCGATCAAGCCTGAACTTGAGTTTGCCCTTACCGCCGCGCATGCGGCGCCATCCATCGAAAAGAATCCCAGCGATAACGATGATGCCAATAACGATCAGCCATTCGCGCAGACCGAATTCCATGAAGTACCGACCCTTAACAATTTTGGTGAAAAAAAGATCCAATCAAACGGATCGCAACTCGACTATAAAACGCGGCGTCAACAGTATGTCTGAGCGACGTTTTCCGCGTGTAACAAAAGAGGGCAATAAGCTAGCACGACGAAAGGCAACTTTACACCGCCACACGCACAAGGTTGAGCTGGCGTTCACCTTACCGCAACGCTGATGGCACTATGCCTCCACCATTGCCAGCGCCTCCTCGACATCCACTGCCACCAAGCGTGAGCAACCCGGCTCATGCATGGTGACGCCCATCAATTGATCAGCCATTTCCATGGCGATCTTATTGTGGGTGATATAAATAAACTGCACCGTTGCAGACATCTCCTTGACCAATCGCGCATAGCGACCCACGTTGGCATCGTCCAGCGGCGCATCCACTTCATCCAACATACAGAACGGCGCCGGATTGAGCTGGAAGATGGAAAACACCAACGCCAAAGCAGTCAACGCTTTCTCTCCACCGGAGAGCAAATGGATGGTGCTGTTCTTCTTGCCCGGCGGTCGCGCCATGATGGTTACACCGGTATCGAGTAAATCTTCGCCGGTGAGTTCCAAATAAGCGCTGCCACCGCCAAAAACTTTTGGAAACAGTGCCTGCAAACCGCCATTGATCTGATCGAAAGTGTCCTTGAAACGGTTGCGCGTTTCCTTGTCGATCTTGCGGATGACGTTCTCCAGAGTTTCCAGGGCCTCAACCAGATCGGCGTCCTGCGCATCCAAATAACGCTTGCGCTCGGACTGTTGCTGGTACTCATCGATGGCCGCCAGGTTGATCGGCCCGAGGCGAGCGATACGCGCGGCCATGCGCTCCAGCTCTTCCTCCCAGGCGCTTTCCGTGGCTTCGGACGGCAGCGTGGCGATCACCCCGTGCAGGTCGTAGTTGTCCTCGGCGAGCTGATCGGCCAACGCCTTGCGCCGCACATTGAGCGATTGCCAATCCAAACGCTGCTGCTCCAGTTGGCTGCGCAGCAGTTGCGCCTGCTGCTCGGCCTGGGTGCGACGCTTCTCGGCATCACGCAGTTCGCGGTCGGCATCTTCCAGTGCCAAACGGGCCTGGCGTAGCTCGTCATCCACCGCCATGCGCCGTTCGAGCAACTCTTCGAGCTTCATACGCAGCTCTTCCAAGGGCGCCTCGCCCTCTTCCAGATTCAGCGACAGTTGCTCACGCCGCTCGTGCAGGCGCTCGGCTTGCGACTGCAAGCGCTCCAGCGCCTGCCTGGTGGAATCGTGCTGAGCCTTGAGCGAACCGACGCGCACCGCCAATTGATGAGCATGATCCTTGTGCTGGCGTGCTTCCTGGCGCACGCGATCGAGGCGTTCGCGCAGGCTGTCGCGGTTGGCCAGCAGGCTTTCACGCTGCGCGGTATCCAGCGCCATGGTGTCCAGCGCATCTTGCAGTTGCAGACGAGCTTCGCCCAGTTGCTCCTGCTCGATCTCGCGCTGCTCGGCGGCCTCCTGCAACTCGTCCTGCAGACGACGACGGCGCAGCCCCAATTGCTCGGCCTTAGCCTGGCTGGCAGACAGACGCGCCTTCAGCTCGGCCAATTGCCGCGCCAGCTCTTGGCCCTGGCGGCGCTGTTGCTCACGCTGCTCTTCCTGACGGTGCTGCTCATCTCGCAGCCCCAGCAGGCGTTCATCCAGTTGCGCCAGCGCCGCTTCGCGCTCCTCGCGTTCAAGCTGCAGGCGCTCCAACTCCTGGGCACGCGCCAGTACGCCGCTGTCCGCTTCGGCAGCGCGGCGCACACGCAGAAAGTGCCGACCAACCCAGTAGCCATCGCGGCTGATCAGGCTCTCGCCGTCTGCCAACTGCGCACGGGCGGACAGCGCCTGCTCCAGCGATTCGACCGGGCGCACGCTGGCCAGCCAAGGCGCCAGATCATGGCTCGACTCCACCTTGTCCAGCAGGCTGCCGGCACGGCGTGCGCCCCCTGCAGACGGGCTGAGCAAACGCAGCTCACCCTGTTCCAGCGCGCTGAAATCCAGCCCGGTGAAGTCATCCAACAGCACCGCGTGCAAATCGGCACCGAGCACGGTTTCCACCGCCAGCTCCCAGCCGGGCTCGACACGCAGCCCTTCGGCCAGACGCGGGCGCTGCTGCAAGCCCTGATCGCGCAGCCACTCGCCAGCGCCCTGCCCCGGATCCAGCGCCGCCTGTTGCAGCGCCTCCAGCGAAGCCAGACGGCCATTGAGACGCTGCAGTTCACCCTGCGCCTGCTGCTGGGCCTGCCCGGTCTGCTGTAGTTCTTCGCGTAGGTGCTGCAGGCGTTCAGCCTGTTGTTCTTCAGCCAACTGCAGCGCCTCTTGCTCCAGTTCACCTGCAGCCAGTTGTTCGTTCAATTCGACAATGGCCGCGTCTTCGGGATCAGCCGTCAGTTGCTGCAGCTCTTCATTCAGGCGGCGCTGACGTTCGGCCAGGCGCTCCAGGCTCTGCTCAAGCTGAGCGATGCGCGACTGCTGCACCTCGGCCTGGCGCCGTGGCTCGGCGCTGCGCTGATTGAAACTGTCCCACTGCTCCTGCCAGCCGTGCATGGCAGCTTCAGCCTCTTCCAGACTGGCAGCGGACTCTTCGGCCGCGGCGGCGGTGAGTTCCTGCTCGGGCAGGAGCATTTCCAGCTCTTCGCCCAGGGTGGCCAGCAGGGTCTGGTCGTGGCCAAGGTGCGATTCGGTTTCCTGGCGCGCCTTCTCTGCCTCACGCAGGTCGTCCTGCAACTGGCGCAGACGCTGCTGACCGTGCTGGATGTTTTGCTCGACACGGGCAATATCACCGCCCACCGAATAGAAGCGCCCCTGCACCAGATTGAAACGCTCGGAGAGCTCATGGTGACCATCGCGCAGGCGCTCGATGCTAGCGTCGGCGTTGCGCTGCTCAGCGACCAGCGCCTCAAAGGCCACTTCCTGATCACCGATCACCTGTTCGCGGCTGCCAACCTGCTGGTTCAGCGCCTGCCAACGCAGGGCCAGCAGTTGCGCCTTGAGCTGACGTTCCTCGGCCTTGTATTCCTGGTACTTCTCAGCGGCCTGGGCCTGGCGGTGCAGACGTTCGAGCTGGCGTTCCAACTCATCGCGCAGGTCAGTCAGGCGCGCCAGGTTCTCCTGGGTGCGACGGATACGGTTCTCGGTTTCGCGGCGGCGCTCCTTGTACTTGGAGATGCCGGCCGCCTCCTCGATGAAATTGCGCAGTTCCTCGGGCTTGGCCTCGATCAGCTTGCTGATCATGCCCTGCTCGATGATCGAGTAGCTGCGCGGGCCCAGACCTGTGCCGAGGAAGATGTCGGTGATATCGCGGCGACGACACTTGGTGCCATTGAGGAAATAGGTGTTCTGCCCGTCGCGGGTCACCCGGCGGCGGATGGAAATTTCAGCGAAGGCCGCGTACTCACCCACCAGCGAGTTGTCGCTGTTGTCGAAGATCAGCTCGATGGAGGCCTGAGTCACCGGTTTGCGCGTATTGGAGCCGTTGAAGATCACATCGGTCATCGACTCGCCACGGAGGTTCTTCGCCGAACTCTCGCCCATCACCCAGCGCACGGCGTCGATGATGTTGGACTTGCCGCAGCCGTTGGGCCCGACCACCGCCGCCATATTGCTGGGAAAGCTCACCGTCGTCGGATCGACGAAGGACTTGAAGCCCGCCAGCTTGATGTTCTTCAGGCGCATTGGGGCTTAGCGCTCGGCCAACGTCGCCAGCACGAGCTGGCAATTGTGCTGACCGTAAGACTCCAGCACCTGGCGAGCACGACCATGATCACGGGCGATGACGGCCTGCAGCAGCCCGGCGAAAGTCCCCATGAACTGCCCCATCTCGCCTTTGCGCCGCTCCAGCGCCAGGTGGTAGGTGCGACTGATGGCTGGCAGCAGGTTCTCCAGGGTTTCCTGCAGATAGGGGTTGTCAGCGAAGGGAAAGGCGGCGCGCATGACATCGAAACTGTTCTCGACGAAGGCGCTGATGTCGCCACGCTGCAGACTTTGCAACAGGCGCTGCTGAACCTCGATGAAGGGCACCAGTTCAGCCTGCTCTTGCCAGCGGTCGATCACCGCACGGGCGAGCATGATGTAAAGCTCGGTGCTCAAAGCATAAAGACTGCTGACATGATGCGCGGTCAGCTCGCTGACCTGAGCGCCGCGGCGCGGCAGAATCACGATCAGGTGGCGACGTTCAAGAATCAGCAGCGCCTCGCGCACCGAACCCCGGCTGACATTGAGCGCTTGGGTGACCTTCTGCTCCTGAATGCGCTCGCGCTCCTTGAGCTCACCGCGAATGATGCGCTCGGCCAGATGGCGGGCAATTTGCTCGGCGAGGCTGTCCGGGGCCTTGAACGTCATGACATTCCTTATTTGCGGCGAACCAGGGCGGGAGGTCGAGTCTGAGAGCCCCGCCACGGCTGGGCGGAAACGAAAAACCGGCGGCGAGTGTAACACAGGGCGTTACCGGGCCAAGAGCCGTCACAGCGCCCAGTTCAGGCGCCAGAGCTTGCCTGATGGCGCCATTGCGATCCCCAATGCAATACCCGAACTAGAGCGCCCGATAGCTAGAAACGCTAATCTGGCCGCAGACCCAAGCCCCGCCCCAAAAATATTGACTCAAGGGTCAATATTTAATTGACCCTAAAGTCATAAAAACCTAGATTGCGGCGATATCAACCCTTACGGCCAACCCGCTGCGCGCAGCCGCTGGCCAGCTCACCGATGCATAAGAATAAGTCGCCTGGAGGTCGCCCTTGATCCAGTTTTTACTCAACCGGGAGCTGCGCACCGAGCACGACCTAGATCCTAACATCACGGTACTGGGCTATCTGCGCGAGCACCTCGGCAAGACCGGCACCAAAGAGGGCTGCGCCTCCGGCGATTGCGGCGCCTGCACCGTGGTAGTCGGTGAACTTGATGGCGAGCGCGTGCGCTATCGCACCCTCAACGCCTGCCTGACCTTCGTGGCCAGCCTGCACGGCAAGCAACTGATCACCGTCGAAGACCTCAAGCACCAGGGCAAGCTGCACAGCGTGCAGCAGGCGATGGTCGACTGCCACGGCTCGCAGTGCGGCTTCTGCACCCCCGGTTTCATCATGTCGTTGTTCGCTCTGCAGAAGAACTCGGCTGGTTATGACAAAGGCCAGACCCTGGAAGCGCTGGCCGGCAACTTGTGTCGCTGCACCGGCTACCGGCCGATCATCGACGCCGCCGAGCAGGCCTGCTGCCAGCCGCAGCCGGATCAGTTCGATGCCTTCGAAAGCGAAACCATCGCCCGACTCAAGGCCATCGCCCCGCGTGAAACGGCGGAACTCAACAGCGGCGACAAGCGCTGCCTGGTGCCGCTGACCGTGGCCGACCTGGCCGAACTCTACGCGGCCAATCCGGACGCGCGCCTGCTGGCCGGCGGCACCGACCTGGCTCTGGAAGTCACCCAGTTCCACCGTGAACTGCCGGTGATGATCCATGTCGGCCATATAGAAGAGCTGAAGCGCATCGAAGTGAGCGACAGCACCATCGAAATCGGCGCCGCCGCCGTATTGAGTGACTGCTACGAGGCGCTGTCGCACGAATACCCGGACTTCGGCGAACTGCTGCACCGCTTCGCCTCCCTGCAGATCCGAAATCAAGGCACCCTGGGCGGCAATATCGGCAACGCCTCGCCCATCGGCGACGCGCCGCCGCTGCTGATCGCCCTCGGCGCGCAGATTGCACTGCGCCAGGGCAACAGCCAGCGCCTCCTGCCGTTGGAAGACTACTTCCTCGACTACAAGGTAACGGCCCGCCAGCCAGCCGAATTTATCGAGAAGATCATCGTGCCACGCGCCGCTGCGCATCAGGTGTTTCGCGCCTACAAGGTGTCCAAGCGCGTGGACGACGACATCTCCGCCGTCTGCGCGGCCTTCAACCTGGGCATCGAAGACGGTGTGGTGACGCAGGCGCGCATTGCCTTCGGTGGCATGGCGGCCACCGCAAAACGTGCCAGCGCCTGTGAAGCGGCGCTGCTCGGTACGAGTGGGTCAGCGCAGGTGATCGAGCGCGCCTGCGCGGCATTGGCTGAAGACTTCAGCCCGCTGTCGGATTTGCGCGCCAGCAAGGAATATCGCCTGCTCATCGCCCAGAACCTGCTGCGCAAGTTCTTTCTGGAACAGCAGTCGCCCGCCATCGCAACACGGGTCACGGCTTACGCCTGAACGCGCAGTTTTTTTGGAGACGCAGATGTCCAGCCCTATTGAACACACATCCCAGGCAGAACTCGCCGCCCTGTTCCGCGCAGGCATCACCACCGGTGTCGGGCGCAGCATCAAGCACGAGAGCGCAGACAAACACGTAACCGGCGAAGCGATCTACGTCGACGACCGCCTGGAATTTCCCAACCAGTTGCACGTCTACGCGCGCCAATCGGAGCGCGCCCACGCACGCATCCTGAGCATCGACACCCGCCCCTGCTACGCAGTCCCAGGCGTGGCCATCGCCATTACCAAGGATGACGTACCGGGTCAGTTGGACATCGGCCCGATCTTCGGCGGTGACCCGCTACTGGCCGACGACAAGGTCGAGTACGTGGGCCAGGTGGTGCTGGCCGTAGCCGCCAACAGCCTTGAGGCCGCACGCAAGGCAGCCATGGCCGCGATCATCGAATACGAGGATCTGGAGCCGGTGCTCGATGTGGTCGAGGCACTGCGCAACAAGCATTTCGTACTCGACAGCCACAGCCACCGCATCGGCGACGCCCCCAAGCAATTGAGCAGCGCCCCGCGTCGACTTAAAGGCACGCTGCATATCGGCGGCCAGGAGCACTTCTACCTGGAAACCCAGATCGCCTCGGTGATGCCCAGCGAAGACGGCGGCATGCTGGTCTACAGCTCGACGCAAAACCCCACCGAAGTGCAAAAACTGGTGGCCGAAGTGCTCGGCGTGCCGATGAACAAGGTGGTCATCGACATGCGCCGCATGGGGGGTGGCTTTGGCGGCAAGGAAACCCAAGCCGCCGGCCCGGCCTGCCTGTGTGCGGTGATCGCGCACCTGACCGGCCGCCCGACCAAGATGCGCTTGCCACGCCTGGAAGACATGAGCATGACCGGCAAGCGTCATCCCTTCTACGTCGAGTACGACGTCGGTTTCGACGACAACGGCCTGCTGCACGGCATCGAGATGGATCTGGCGGGCAACTGCGGCTACTCGCCGGATTTGTCCGGCGCCATTGTCGACCGCGCCATGTTCCATGCCGACAACGCCTACTTTCTCGGCAACGCCACCATCAATGGCCATCGCTGCAAGACCAACACCGCCTCGAACACCGCCTACCGTGGTTTTGGCGGCCCGCAAGGCATGCTCGCCATCGAGGAGGTGATGGACGCCGTAGCGCGCCACCTCGGCAAGGATCCGCTGGAGGTACGCAAGCTCAACTACTACGGCAAGACCGAGCGCAACGTCACCCATTACCACCAGACGGTGGAGCACAACGTCATCCACGAGATGACCGCCGAATTGGAGCAAAGCTGCGAGTACGCCGCGCGCCGCGAAGCGATTCGCGCCTTCAACGCCGACAGTCCGGTGCTGAAGAAAGGCCTGGCCATGACCCCGGTAAAATTCGGCATCAGCTTCACCTCCAGCTTTCTCAACCAGGCTGGCGCGCTGATCCACATTTACACCGACGGTTCGATCCACCTCAACCACGGCGGCACCGAGATGGGCCAGGGGCTCAACACCAAGGTGGCGCAGATCGTTGCCGAAGTGTTCCAGGTGGATATCGCGCGCATCCAGATCACCGCCACCAACACCGACAAGGTGCCCAACACCTCGCCGACCGCCGCCAGCAGCGGCACCGACCTCAACGGCATGGCGGCGAAGAACGCAGCCGAAACCATCAAGCAACGCCTGGTGGATTTCCTTGCCCACGAGTACCGCGTGTACGCCGAGGATGTGGAGTTCAAGGGTGGCCAGGTGCGCGTACGCGATCAATTCCTCACCTTCGAGCAGGTGATACACAAGGCCTACATCGGCCAGGTGTCGCTGTCGTCCACCGGCTTCTACCGCACGCCAAAGATCTACTACGACCGCGACAAAGCCGCCGGTCGGCCCTTCTACTACTACGCCTACGGCGTGGCCTGCGTGGAGGCGCTGATCGATACCCTGACCGGCGAATACCGCATGCTGCGCGCCGACCTCCTGCATGACGTCGGTGACTCGCTGAACCCGGCCATCGACATCGGCCAGGTCGAAGGTGCCTTTATCCAGGGCATGGGCTGGTTGACCAGCGAAGAGCTGGTGTGGAACGACAAGGGCAAACTGCTGACCAACGGCCCGGCCAGCTACAAGATCCCGGCCATCGCCGACACGCCCATCGACCTGCGCGTGAAGCTGGTGGAAAACCGCAAGAACCCGGAAGACACCGTGTTCCACTCCAAAGCTGTCGGCGAGCCGCCGTTTATGCTCGGCATCGCCGCCTGGTGCGCGATCAAGGACGCCGTGGCCAGCCTGGCGGACTACCGCGTGCAGCCGCAGATCGACGCCCCCGCCACGCCCGAGCGTGTGCTCTGGGGTGTGGAGCAGATGCGCAAGTTGCAACAACGAACGTAGGGTGGGCTTCAGCCCACCAACTTCAATGACGTGTATTGGTGGGCTGAAGCCCACCCTACGCCAGCAATGACAACACATGCCGAGCACCGCCTCGCTCGCCCGGCACCGATTCTCGACCCGTCGCCGAACCTGCCGCGACCGAAACAGACCACGCCTTTCTGGAGGCTGAGCAAATGAGCTGGATCAACGCCCTCGCCGAGCTGCAAGACACAGGTGAAGCCTGCGTGCTGGTGACCATCATCGAGGAAAAGGGCTCCACCCCGCGTAATGCCGGCGCAAAAATGGTCGTCACCGCCGAGCACCTGTTCGAGACCATCGGCGGCGGTCATCTGGAATACAAGGCCATGCAGATCGCCCGCCAAATGCTCGCCGAACGCAGCCAGCAGACGCGCCTGGAGCGCTTCGCTCTCGGCGCCAGCCTCGGCCAGTGCTGCGGCGGCGCCACCGTGCTGCTGTTCGAGCCCATGGGCCAAGCGCAGGCACAGATCGCCGTATTCGGCGCCGGGCATGTGGGCCGCGCACTGGTGCCGCTACTCGCTGCGTTGCCGTGCCGAGTGCGCTGGATCGACTCACGCGCGGCGGAATTTCCCGCACGCATCCCGGCCGGGGTCGTCCGCGTGCTGGAAGAAGAGCCCGTGGATCAGGTGCGTGAGATGCCAGCCGGCAGTTACTACATCGTTATGACCCACGACCATCAACTCGACCTGCAACTGACTACAGCCATCCTCGACCGCAGCGATTTCGCCTACTTCGGCCTGATCGGCTCAAACACCAAGCGTGCCAAGTTCGAACACCGCCTGCGCGAACGCGGCGTCGCCGCCGAAAGCCTGGCACGCATGCGCTGCCCCATGGGCCTGCCGGAGGTCAAAGGCAAGCTGCCCATGGAGATCGCGCTGTCCATCGCCGGCGAGATCGTCGCCCACTACAACGCCCATTTCGGCGAACAGTCCGAGCCGCTCACCCGGCTTTTGCCCACCTCGCGCCGAACCCACGCCTGACGAGACTTCTCGATGCTCCACGCTTACCGTGCCGCCCTGCTCCACTGCCTTGCCGACCCCACTCAGGTGCCCGTCGACGAAGCCTATGCCTATTTCGAAGACGGCCTGCTGGTGGTCGCAGATGGCAAGATTCTCGCCGCTGGCGATGCTAGCGAACTGCTGCCGCGCTACCCCAACATCGCCATCAACGAGTATCGCGATGCGCTGATCACCCCCGGCTTCATCGATACCCACATCCACTATCCGCAGCTCGGCGTAATCGGCTCCTACGGCACCCAATTGCTGGAGTGGCTGGAGACTTACACCTTCCCCGCCGAGGGCCGCTTCGCCGACGCCGAGCACGCCCGCGACATCGCCGAGCGCTTTCTCGACGAGCTACTGCGCAATGGCACAACCACCGCCCTGGTATTCGGCAGCGTGCATCGGCAATCGGTGGATGCCTTCTTCGAAGCAGCGCTGGCGCGCGACCTGCGCATGATCGCCGGCAAGGTGCTGATGGATCGCAACGCCCCGGACTACCTCACCGACACCCCGGAGTCCGGCTACGCCGACAGCCGTGCGCTGATCGAACGCTGGCACGGCAAAGGCCGCTTGCACTATGCAGTAACCCCGCGCTTCGCCCCCACCAGCAGCCCCGAGCAACTGGAACTGGCAGGCAAGCTGTTCGGTGAATACCCCGACCTGTACATGCACACCCATCTGTCCGAGAACCTCAAGGAGATCGAGTGGGTCAAGGCGCTGTTTCCCGAGCGCAAGGGCTATCTGGACGTCTACGACCACCACAAGCTGATCGGCCCGCGCGCGGTATTCGCCCACGGCGTGCACCTGTGTGACGAGGAATGCCAGCGCCTCGGCGAAAGCGGCTCGGCGGTGGCGTTCTGCCCGACCTCAAACCTGTTCATCGGCAGCGGCCTGTTCGACCTACCGCGCGTAGAAGGCTTCGGCGTACGCGTGGGTCTTGGCACCGACGTCGGCGGCGGCACCAGCTTCTCGCAACTGACCACCCTGTCCGAGGCCTACAAGGTGCTGCAATTGCAGGGCAAGAACCTCGATCCCTTCAAGGCGCTGTACCTGGCAACCCTCGGCGGCGCCCGCGCACTCTATCTGGACGAACGTATCGGCAACTTCGCGACAGGCAAGGACGCGGACTTCGTCGTACTCGACTACAAGGCCACGCCATTGATGGATTTCCGCCTGAGCCAGGCGCGCAACCTGAAAGAAAAACTTTTCGCCCTGATGATGCTAGGTGATGACCGCGCGGTGAAGGAAACCTTCGCCGCCGGCCGCTCAGTGCACCGTCGCGATCACTAAGCAAACAGCCAGGGGCGGCCAACACCATCAGCGCTTGGCGCCCCCCTTGGGCTTCTTGCCCTGCAACAAATGCGAGAACACCGCATGCAGGTCATCCGAAGCGCCGTCTTCGTCGAGATTGAGCTTGCTGTCGATGTGATCCATGTGATGCATCATCAGCTCCACGGCCTTGGCCGCATCACGCGACTCGATGGCATCGATCAGCCGGTTGTGCTCGTCATAGGAGCAATGCGAGCGGTTGCCGCTCTCATACTGGGCAATGATCAGCGAAGTCTGCGACACCAGGCTGCGCTGAAAACTCACCAGCGGCGCATTGCGCGCTGCCTCGGCCAGCTTGAGGTGAAACTCACCGGACAGGCGAATACCAGCGCCACGATCACCACGGGAGAAGCTCTCCTGCTCGTCCTTGACCATCTGGCGCAGCTCGGCCAACTGCTCGGCAGTGGCGTGTTCGACAGCCAATTCGGTGATGGCGCGCTCGACCAGGCGGCGCGCGTAGAAGATCTGCCGCGCCTCGGCGACGCTTGGGCTGGCCACCACCGCACCACGATTGGGTCGCAGCAAAACCACACCCTCATGCCCCAAACGCAGCAGCGCGCGGCGAATGATGGTACGGCTGACACCAAAGATCTCACCCAACGCCTCTTCGCTGAGCTTGGTGCCAGGCGCCAGACGTTGCTCGAGGATCGCATCGAAGATATGCGCGTATACGACATCGTCCTGAGTCCCGCTGCGGCGGGTCTGGCTCGCGCGCGACGGCTTCTTGAGAGGCTGCAATTGATCGTTCATTCTGGCTCGCATGGGTGAGACGGCAATAGCGCGACTCTACTGGGTTCTATCGGTCTAGGAAGACACTGACCTGCACATTCACGCAGCAAATATCGGGGCGATTGTACACAAACCTCACCCACCAACATCGCTTCTACAGCCAGGTTCCCTATACGCGAGCCCCCTCAAGGGCGCCTCTAAAAACGTAGGCGAGGCAGTCAGCACAATACCGAGGCAACCCCGCAGAACAGGCGACGATGTAGAGGTGCCCTCAACTCCCCCGATAAGTGGAGTAACTGTAGGGGGAAATCAGCAGAGGCACATGATAGTGCTGCTGCGCCGCGTCGATACCAAAGCGCAGCACCACCACATCCAGAAAGGCCGGCTCGGCCAGCATCACACCACGCGCACGGTAGTAGTCGCCAGCATGGAAATGCAGTTGGTAAGTACCACTGCGATAAGCCTCACCCTGGAGTAGTGGCGCCTCACAGCGGCCGTCCTGATTGGTTCTGGCAGTGCCGATCAGCTCCAATTGTGCACCGTCAACACGATACAGCTCGATCATGATGTCGCTGCCGGGACAACCGTGAGCGGCGTCCAGCACGTGGGTGGTCAAACGTCCCATGCATACCTCATCGTTAAGTGATTGAGCCAAAAGGGCTTCAAGGCTGACGCCAGCAGCAAACAGCGCCTAGAACCTGAAAAACAAAATAACACTAAAATTGTATACAAATAATCAGCCTGAATATTCTTGAAGCCTCTGGATGACTTTTCCCATTTTTCTCATACGTCAGCAATAGCCGAATGCCAATAGAAACTACCTGACCAAACGGGCAGGTTTTTTGCTTGCTTTTAAACATAGGTCTGGACAAGCAAACGGCTTAGAGATTGAATCATGCTTTGTATACAATTCTTTTCGCGTGGCAGTTTTGCCATAGCGCATAAGCCCACGATTCAAACAGGAAGACTGCTGTGAACGCTGACTACCCACGCGACCTGATCGGCTATGGGGCGACCCCCGTGCACCCGCATTGGCCGGGTGATGCGCGTATTGCGCTGTCCTTCGTACTCAATTACGAGGAAGGCGGTGAACGCAATATCCTGCATGGTGACAAGGAGTCCGAGGCCTTCCTCTCCGAGATGGTTGCCGCGCAACCACTGCAAGGCCAGCGCAACCTGTGCATGGAGTCGCTCTACGAATACGGCAGCCGCGCTGGGGTCTGGCGCCTGCTACGCCTGTTCGACAAGCACAGCATCCCACTGACTATTTTCGCCGTGGCCATGGCCGCCCAACGTCATCCCGAAGTGATTCGCCAGATGGCCGCCGCCGGTCATGAAATCTGCAGCCATGGCCTGCGCTGGATCGACTATCAGAACGTCGACGAAGCTACCGAGCGCGAGCATCTGCTTGAAGCCATCCGCATCCTCACCGAGCTGACCGGCGAGCGCCCGCTGGGTTGGTACACCGGTCGTCTGGGCCCGAACACCCGCCGCCTGGTGCGCGAAGAAGGCGGTTTTCTCTACGATTCAGACACCTACGACGACGATCTGCCCTACTGGGATCCGGCCAGCAGTGCAGACAAACCGCACCTGGTGATCCCCTACACCCTGGACACCAACGACATGCGCTTCACTCAGGTGCAGGGCTTCAACAAAGGCGATGACTTCTTCGAGTACCTCAAGGATGCCTTCGACGTGCTTTATGCCGAAGGTCAAGCCGGTGCACCTAAGATGCTCTCCATCGGCATGCACTGCCGCCTGCTGGGGCGCCCGGCGCGCCTGGCCTCGCTGGCGCGTTTTCTCGACTACGTGCAGAGCCATGACAAGGTCTGGTGCGCCCGCCGTGTCGACATCGCCCGCCATTGGCACGCCACCCACCCCTTACAGCCGAAGATCCAGCCATGAGCCGCTTCCAAACCCTGACGCCCTCCTCACTGAGCCGCGCCGCTTTCATCCAAGCCTTCGCCGACATCTACGAGCACTCGCCCTGGATTGCCCAACAGGCTTATGACCTCGGCTTGAACACCTCGCACGATGAAATCCAAGCGCTGCACCAGCGCATGGCCGAAATACTCCTGGCCGCAGATCGCGAGGCGCAGTTAGCGCTGATCAACGCCCACCCGGATCTGGCTGGCAAAGCCGCCATCCGCGGCGAACTGACCGCCTCCAGCACCAGCGAGCAGGCCGGAGCGGGCATTCATGAGTGCAGCGCCGAGGAGTTCACCCGCTTCACTGAACTCAACCACGCCTACAAGGCCAAGTTCGGCTTCCCCTTTATCAAGGCGGTCAAAGGCAGCAACCGCCATCAAATTCTCGCCGCCTTCGAAGAGCGCATTCACAACGCACCTGAGCAGGAGTTCGCCACCGCCCTGGCGGAAATCAACAAGATCGCCCTCTTTCGCCTGCAAGCGCTGTAAGGCGCTTAATGTTTACCGTACAGAACAAGCAGAACAGCCATGCGTAGCCTGACCATCGAGCCCCTGAGCAAAGAAGCCTTCGCCCCTTTCGGTGACGTGATCGAAACCGACGGCAGCGATTTCTTCATGATCAACAACGGCTCTACTCGTCGCTATCACAAGCTGGCCACGGTGCAGACCGCGCAGCCGGAGGATCAGGCCATCATCAGCATCTTTCGCGCCGAAGCGCTTGAGATGCCGCTGACCATCGGCATGCTGGAACGCCATCCACTGGGCAGCCAGGCCTTCATCCCGCTGCTCGGCAACCCCTTTCTGATCGTGGTCGCGCCACCTGGCGATGCGCCTGTATCAGGTTCCGTCCGCGCCTTCCTCAGCAACGGCAGGCAGGGCATCAATTACCATCGCGGCGTCTGGCACCATCCGGTGCTGGCGATCGAAAAGCGGGATGACTTCCTGGTGGTTGATCGCAGTGGTTCAGGCAACAACTGCGATGAGCATTTCTTCAATGAGGGCGAGCTTCTCCTCCTCACTCCCCACCGATAAGAGAAGCCCGCAACCACTTCACGGCGGCGGGAAGAGGTAAAGAACGTGGAAGCACATTTCACCGAATGGCTAAACCTGAGCATCCGCTGGGTGCACATGATCGTCGGCATCGCCTGGATCGGTGCATCCTTTTATTTCGTCTGGCTGGAGAACAACCTCGACCGGCGCAACCCGCGCGATGGCTTGTCAGGTGATCTCTGGGCCATTCACGGCGGCGGCATCTACCACCTGGAAAAGTACAAACTGGCACCACCGAAAATGCCGGAGAACCTGCACTGGTTCAAATGGGAAGCCTATAGCACTTGGCTGTCGGGCGTCGCGCTGCTGCTGGTGGTGTACTACCTCAACCCCAGCCTGTACCTGCTCAAACCAGGAGTCGATCTAGCGCCAAGCGCCGCTATCGCCATCGGCCTCGGCTCCATCGTTGCCAGCTACCTGATCTACCACCTGCTCTGCGACTCGCCACTGGGCAAACGCCCCGCTCTGCTTGGCGCCGTGCTATTCGTGACGATCATCGCTGCGGCCTATGGTTTCAGCCAGATTTTCAGTGGCCGGGCGGCCTACATTCACGTCGGCGCCATCATCGGCAGCATCATGGTCGGTAACGTATTCTTCACCATCATGCCGGCCCAGCGCGCACTGGTGAAGGCCATCGAAACCCACACCACCCCTGACCCGTCGCTACCGGCCAAAGGCCTGCTACGCTCGCGGCATAACAACTATTTCACCCTGCCAGTGCTGTTCATCATGATCAGCAACCACTTCCCAAGCACCTATGGCAGCCCGTACAACTGGCTGATCCTCGCAGGCATCGCAGTGCTGGCGGTATTGGTACGTCACTATTTCAACACCCGCCACAACAGCCAACGCTTCGCCTGGGCACTCCCCGCAGCAGCGCTGGGCATGGTCTGCCTGGCTTACGTTACCAAGCCGACACCACACACTCCAGCCACGGCAGCGCAAGCTCAGCCACCGGCCATCGCAAGCGCAGCCACAGCCGAACAGGCAGCGAGCGCACAGCCTGCTGAACCAGCCGCAACACCACCGACTGACACGGTCGACTTCGCTCAGGTTGAACAGGTGATCCACACCCGCTGCAGCGTGTGCCATTCAGCCAACCCGACCAGCCCGCTGTTCAGCGCCGCACCAGCCGGTTTCATGCTCGATACACCCGAGCAGATGCAGACCCAAGCTGCGAAAATCCAGGCCCAGGCCGTGGCCTCGCAGATCATGCCACTGGGCAACATCACCCAGATGACCCAGGATGAACGCGACCTGATCGGCCGCTGGATCGCACAGGGCGCGCATATCGCCCGCTAAATATTGGCAGCAGAAACGACCAGGCCCCGCAGTTGCGGGGCCTGGTCGTTTCTAGCGCTATCGAGTGCTATCAGGCGCTTTGCGCCAGATCCATCAGCTCGCGGTTAGCCACGGCGTACATGGCGTAGTCGCTGCCGGTGGCTGCACGCAGTTCGCTGAGCATCACTTTCCAGCGATCCACCAGGCGCTGATGCTGCTCCAGCCACAGCGCCAGGCGCGCCTCGATCTCCTGCGGGCCGTCGGCCATCTGCAGCACCGACACGGTGATCGCGCGCTGCTGCCAGTCCAGGTCATCGCGGAAGGCTTCGCGGGCCAGGGCCTGCCAGTTGCTCTCCACTGCCAGACCGGTGATCTGCTGCAGATACCAGGACAGATCCAGCGCACCGCCAACGGCGAAGTAGGCCGCCGCCACGTCACTGGCGTCCTTGCCGGTAACGTCCGCCGCTTCGATGATCGGCAGCAGCGTATACAGATGGCTGGTGCCAGCCACTACGCGCGCCAACTCCTCGGGCGTGCCGGCCTCGACGAAGCTCTGGTAGCGCGCCAGCCACTGCTCGCGGGCCGGGCCTTCGAGCAACTCATCCAGGCGACCGACCAGCGCTTCGATACGCGGGGCGAAGTGCGCCACGTCACGCGCGGCGTCCAGCTCGTTGCGGCGGCTGCGCAGGAACCAGCGGGTGGCACGGCGGCCCAGGCGCATCAGTTCGTCCATCAGTTGCAGTTGCAGCTCGGCCGGCACCTTGTAGTCCAGCGCCTCGATCTGCGCCCACCAATGTGGCAGGCGGAACAGGTCACGCACGATCACGTAGGCACCGGCGACATTGGCCGCGCTCATACCGGTGGACTCCTTCAGGCGCTGCACGAAGGTGATGCCCATGTGGTTGACCAGATCGTTGGCGATCTGCGTGCTAACGATCTCGCGCTTGAGGCGATGACGGCGCATGGCGTCGCCGAACTTCTCGGTGAGAATCGCCGGGAAGGCGGTTTCCATCTCGCGCGCCAGGTAGTCGTCATCCGGCACCTGGGATTTGAGCAGCGATTCCTTGAGGTCGATCTTGCTGTAGGAGATCAGCACCGACAGCTCCGGGCGGGTCAGGCCGCGACCACTGGCGACACGCTCGTTGAGCGCCTCGTCAGTCGGCAGGAACTCCAGGGCGCGGTCGAGCTTGCCGGCGCTTTCCAGGGCGTTCATCAGGCGCTTGTACTCGCCGATGCGTTCGCGGGCGCGGCGTTCGGCCAGCGACAGCGCCTGGGTCTGCTTGTAGTTGTTGCCCAGCACCAGCTCGGACACGTCCTCGGTCATCTCGGCCAAGAGCTTGTTGCGCTGCTTCTCGGTCATGTCGCCGCCTGCGACGATTTCACCGAGCAGGATCTTGATGTTCACCTCGTGGTCGGAGCAGTCCACACCGCCAGCGTTGTCGATGAAGTCGGTGTTACTGGCACCGCCATGCAGGCCAAACTCGACGCGGCCAAGCTGGGTCATGCCCAGATTGCCGCCCTCGCCCACCACCTTGGCGCGCAGCTCGCAGCCATCGACACGCAGGGCGTCGTTGGCCTTGTCACCGACGTCAGCGTGGCTCTCCTTGCTGGATTTCACATAGGTGCCGATGCCGCCGTTCCACAGCAGGTCGACCGGCGCCTTGAGCAGCGCATTGAGTAGCTCGGTGGGCGCCAGCTTGTCGGCAGCGATGTCGAAGCGCGCCTTCATTTGCGGGCTGATGGCGATGCTCTTGGCGCTGCGCAGGAAGATGCCGCCGCCTTCGGAGATCAGCTTGCTGTCATAGTCGGCCCAGGAGGAACGCGGCAGGTCGAACAGGCGCTTGCGCTCGGCAAAGCTTTTGGCCGCATCGGGGTTGGGGTCGATAAAGATATGCAGGTGGTTGAACGCCGCCACCAGTTGCAGGCTTTCCGACAGCAGCAGGCCATTACCGAATACATCGCCGGCCATGTCGCCGATACCGATGACAGTGACGTTGTCCTTCTGCACGTCGATGCCGCGCTCGCGGAAATGCCGTTGCACGGAAACCCAGCCGCCCTTGGCGGTGATGCCCATGCCCTTGTGGTCGTAACCGGCCGAGCCGCCGGAGGCGAAGGCGTCGCCGAGCCAGAAGCCGTACTCGGCAGCGATGCCGTTGGCGATGTCGGAGAAGGTCGCGGTGCCCTTGTCCGCCGCCACTACCAGATAGGGGTCGTCGGCGTCGTGGCGCACCACGCCTACCGGCGGCACCACCTCGCCTTCCTTGAGGTTGTCGGTAATGTCGAGCAGGCCGCTGATGAAGATGCGGTAGCAGGCGATGCCCTCGGCCATCACCTCGTCACGCGAACCGCCGAGCGGCATCTTGCGCGGTACGAAGCCGCCCTTGGCGCCCATCGGCACGATCACCGCGTTCTTCACCTGCTGTGCCTTGACCAGGCCGAGCACCTCGGTGCGGAAGTCCTCTTCGCGATCCGACCAGCGCAGGCCGCCACGAGCAACGTCGCCGAAGCGCAGGTGCACGCCTTCGACGCGCGGGCTGTAGACGAAGATTTCGAACTTCGGCACCGGGCGCGGGATGTCCGGGATCAGCCGTGGGCTGAGCTTGAAGCTGAAGTAACTCTTGTTCTGGCCGTTCTCGCCCGGCTGGAAGAAGTTGGTGCGCAAGGTCGCCTTGATCAGGTCGAGGTAGCGCCGCAGGATGCGGTCTTCGTTGAGTACCGCAACATTGTCCAGCGCGGCGAGGATGGCCTGCTCGAGCTTCTGCTGCTTGTCGTCGAGGTCTTCGGCGGTGAGCTTGCGCGCCAGGTAGAAGCGCGTGCGGAACAGGCGCACCAGCTCCTTGGCAATATCGGCGTGGTTGACCAGGGTGGCGGCGATGTAGCTCAGCGAGAAGCCCAGGCGAATCTGCTTGAGGTAACGCGCATAGGCGCGCAGCAGCGCCACGTCGCGCCAGGGCATGGCGGCGGTCAGCACCAAGCGGTTGAAAGCGTCATTCTCGGCATCGCCACCGACAATGTGGATGAAGGCGTCCTGCAGGGTGTCGTTGAGCTGCTGGATGTCGACATCCAGGCCTTCGGCGTAGGTAAAGGCGAAATCGTGAATCCAGAACTCGCGACCATCGGCACGGCGCAGTTTGTAGGGGAACTCGCCAAGCACGCGCAGGCCGAGGTTCTCCAGAATCGGCAGCACGTCGGACAGCGGCAGCGGCGTATCGGCGTGGTACAGCTTGCAGTGCAACTGCTGCTCGTTCTGCGCCAGCGGCTGGTAGAAGCTCATCACCAGCGGCTTGTCCGCACTCAGGCTGAGCAGGTGCTGCATGTCGACCACCGCCGAATGGGCGGCGAAGCGCTCGCGGTAACCCGCCGGGAAACCTTCCGGGAATTCAGCCAGTACACGTGTGCCCTGAGCCTCACCCAGGCTTTCGACCATCAGCCCGACATAGTCGTCCTTCCACGAACGGCAGGCCTGGATAACTTCCTTCTCCAGACGTACGGGGTCGATCTGTACCTCGTTCTTCGGGTCGACGCGCAGGATGAATTGCACCCGTGCCAGCACCGACTCGGAGAAGAAGGTCCAGAACTCACAATCGGTGGCTTGCAGGCGCTCCATCAGCACCTGCTGGATCTTCATGCGGGTTTCTGTGGAATACACATCGCGCGGCACGTAGGCCAGGCAGTAGCAGAAGCGACCGTAGGGGTCACGGCGCAGGAACACGCGGATCTTGTTGCGCTCCTGAATCTGCACGATGGAGATGGCGGTGCTGAGCAGATCGTCCACCGGCGTCTGGAACAGGTCATCGCGCGGCAGCACTTCCAGCACCTGCGCCAGCTCCTTACCCAGGTGTGCGCTGCTCTCGAAACCGGAGCGGCGCTTGATCACCTCAACCTTGCGGCGGATGTAGGGAATGTTCCACACGCTCTCGGCGTACACCGCCGAGGTGTACAGGCCCATGAAGCGGCATTCCTTGACCACCTTGCCCTTAGCATCGAGCTCGCGTATCGAGACGAAATCCGGGTACGCCGGGCGATGCACGCGACTCGGTACGGCAGCCTTGGCGAAGGACAACAACTGCGGTTCACGCAGGTAAGCCAGGGCCTGTGCCTCGATCTGCAATTCCTCGCCACTCAACCCTGCACGCAGGCGCTTGGACAAGCCAAGCAGAGACGACTCGTCGTACTGCAGACGCCCGCCCTCGGCATCATCGGCCACCTTGAATTCCTCATAACCGAGGAAGGTGAAATGGTTGTCCAGCAGCCAGCCGAGAAACACCTTGATCTCGTCCAGCTCGGCCTTGTCGACGTTGAGTTTGGCGCGATCCAACCAGGCCAACAGCTCGCGCGCCTTGGTTTTCATCGGTTGGAAGTCGGTCACTGCCAGGCGCACATCGCTGAACACCTCCTCGATGGCCTTCTCCAGGGTTTTCAGCTCGCTGCTGCTGGAGCAGCGGTCGATCTCCAGGAACATCAGCGCTTCTTGCAGTACGTCGTCCCCTTGAGTGCCCTTGGGCAGGATTTCCTGTAGCGCGCCGTTCTTGTCACGACGCACGCTGAATACGCTGTTTTGCAGGGTATGGATGCTGAAACCACGGCGGTTGAGCTCCATGCGGACCGAGTCGACCAAAAACGGTATGTCACCGTGGAGGATTTCCACTGCCGTGTGGGTTGATTGCCAACCATGTTTCTCGTAGTCGGGGTTGAATGCCCGCACTTGCGGCTTGGCCTGATCGAAGCTCTCCAGCATGCGCCAGGCCGACAGGGTGCAGCCGACCAGATCGGACAGACGCCGCTGCGTCAGCTCTTCGAGGGCGACGATGCCAAAGAATTGGTCAGCGAACGAGGTCACGTGTGGCAACGCCTGTTCGCTCACGTGCTGCGCCAGGGCTGCTTGCAGTTGGTGCTGGAAGTCAGCTTTGCTGGCCGCCGTAAAGAACGCCATGGTAATGCTCCATTGGGCTGGTGGTTCGTCAGAAGGCGCCTGTAAAAACCACTCACGTTTTTACAGGCGCCCTGGGCAATCGCGGGTCTTGATCACGCCATCCACGCATTAGTTCAACCTTAGCCCATGAAGCGACAATGACACCGACTGGCTGCAGCAGAACCATGGCGAAGACAGGCGACCGTTCGGTCACATATGGCGGGTCAGCTTAACGAGGGTTATCACCACACCGCTTGCGGCGCTGCGACATTTTCGTTCACGGTTGCACCTATAAGGTGCAACCCCGTTGCCAGGCATTGCCCTTACAACTCGTTGACCACGCACCGTCCCGAATCGCCTTGAGCGCCGCCAGCATGCACACACTTGCGACGCACTGCGCTTGATTGCCAGCAATACCCTGCACGCTTGGGACAGGGGCGTTCGCGACCCATCGCGCCTCTCAGGCACAAGATGCCCATAGACTCCTGGTCAAGTCATATGACAACCTGCCGACAAACAATGATCATCCATTAGAAGATGGCGAGGCGTTAAGGTGAACTTTCTACTGTCCTGGCAACAAAAATTCAGAGCCCTTATTGCGCTCACCCTGATCAGCCTGGCGCTGATGGCTGCGGCCTCGTTATGGGCCAGCCAGCGCATCAGCGCGGCCCTGCAGGCAAGGGAAAGCGCTGCTGCCTATGCTAGCGCTAGCACACAGCTGATGAACTACTGGTGGCAACAAAATACCCTGCGCCAGCAATTGGCCCCAGAAAAACTCGAGGTATACAACGCCGGTCTGGATGGACTGCAGAAGCATGCCGAGCAGTTGGTCGCTGAGGCACGCACTCTGGACGACGCCACGACCTTGCAGCATGCCGAAGAGATCAAGGGCGTGTTGCAGGAAGAAATCGCCCAACAACGCAAGTGGCTGGTACTTAATCAGGCGCTCGGTCTGACCCCCTTCGAAGGCCAGCGCAAGAGCCTTAGCGAAAAGGGTAAGGCGCTGGAAGCCATCAGTTTCGAACTGATCAAACCCTTCATCAGCGCCGCGATCAGTGGCCAACGCGACTACCTGTCATCATTCGATGCAGGCTTCGCTCAGATCACTCAGGCAGCCATCATCAAGTTGCAGGCGCAGATTGCCGACCTCGAATGGCAGAGCACACCGATTGGTAAAAGCGTCGACGGTTTCGCCCAGGCGTTCGCCGACGCCCACGCCAGCATCGAAGAGATCAGCGCGACCAACCAGCGCCTCGATCAGCTCGCTGAGCAATTGCAAGCCACCCTCGAAAAACAAGCCCAGGACTTACAGAGCGGCTTGTTGCAGCAACGCTCAGAAGAGGCCGAGCAAGCCCGCATGTCAGCGCTTTATGCCATGGGCCTGAGTTTCCTGGCCGTCTCGGCGCTACTCTCGCTGACCCTCATGCAAGCCTCGCGCACACTGGTGACACGCCTGAGCAACGCCACCGAAATGCTCAGCCGGGTGGCTTCTGGTGATCTGTCCGGCAAACTACCGGTGGGCAGCAACCCGTGCGATGAATTCAACCAGCTTGCCGACGCCGCCAACCGCATGATTCAGGGCATCGGCGGCATCGTCACTCAGGTGTTGCACGCCAATACCGAACTCAATCGCCTGCACCATCACCTGGGCGACACCATGCGCCAACTGGGTGAAAACAGCACGCAGGTTGAAATGCAGACTGAACAGGCTGTCTCGGCCTCGCATCAGATCAGCACCACCCTCAACGACATGGCGCAACGCACTGCAGAAGTCGGTACCGCCACCACCAGCGCTTACGATGCCGCGCGTGATGGCGGCAAGGTAATAGCCGCCAGCGTCGATAGCATGAGCCGCCTGGCGCAGTTGATCCAGGCCACCCACAGCCAAGTCGATGCCCTCGGCCAGAGCAGCGCACGGGTCAATGGCATCGTCGACGTCATCAACAGCCTGGCCGACCAAACCAACTTGCTCGCGCTTAACGCCGCCATTGAAGCGGCACGCGCTGGCGAGGCCGGGCGCGGTTTTTCAGTGGTAGCCGACGAAGTACGCTCACTGGCGCAAAAAACCGTCGCGGCCACTACCGACATCAGTACCATCGTCGGCGAGTTCCAGCAGCAAACACGGCAGATGCACGAACTGATGAGCAACGGTATCGGTCTGGCCGCCGATGGCGAGCGTCATGCGGCCCAGGTCGCCAGCGCCATCGGCTCGATCACTTCGGCCATGGAGCGCCTAACGGGTGAGATGAACCAAGTGGTCGTAGCCATCGAAGAGGTTTCCGCGACCACCGACGACATCGCTGACAAGATGGAAACCATCAACGAGCACACCACGCAAAGCAAGAACATCCGCCATGCTCTGGGCGGTCATACCGAGGGGCTGTCGTCTCAGGTCGACGCCCTGGGGCGCAGTGCCAGCCAGTTCCGCCTGGCCTGAGCCACGTCGAATGTGGCGATAGCAGGCGCTGGCAAGTAGCGGGCGCCTTGCTATGGCGGCGAGACTTAATTGAGCGCCATGCAGCTAAAGCCTGGGCATGGCGTCAGCCGCGACACAAATTGCAAGCGCCTGCCCCGCTCTGACAGCACCATGCATAGCGGCTGACGCGGCAAATGGATTAAAGTCGTCGGCCTGCCTGCAAGATGGCAACCGCCCTTGCCCATCCCACAAGAGTCCGACGATGGAACACCGTGAAGCGCTGGTCGCGTTACGCCAATTTCTCTCCACTCAGATTCTCGGTCAGGATCGCCTGATCGACCGCTTGCTGGTGGCGCTGCTCGCCGACGGCCACTTGCTGGTCGAGGGTGCGCCCGGCCTGGCCAAAACCAAAGCAATCAAGGAGCTGGCCGAAGGCATCGAAGGTGAATTCCACCGTATCCAGTTCACCCCGGATCTGCTTCCGGCGGACATCACCGGCACCGAGATCTATCGGCCGGAAACCGGCAGTTTCGTGTTCCAGCAGGGACCGATCTTCCACAACCTGGTGCTGGCTGACGAAATCAACCGCGCTCCGGCCAAGGTGCAATCAGCGCTGCTCGAAGCCATGGCCGAGCGCCAGGTCTCGGTAGGTCGCTCGACTTATGATTTGTCGCCGCTGTTCCTAGTCATGGCCACGCAGAACCCCATCGAGCAGGAGGGCACCTACCCGCTGCCCGAAGCGCAGCTCGACCGCTTTCTGATGCACGTGAAGATCGGTTTCCCCGATGCCGCCGTGGAACGCAAGATCCTCGCTCAGGCCCGTGGCGATGCGCTCAACGGTGAGGCCAAACCCGAGCACCGGGTCAGCCAGCAGGCGATCTTCGCCGCACGCAAGGAAACCCTCGGCCTGTACATGGCCGATGCCGTGGAGGAATACCTGGTGCAACTGGTGATGGCCAGCCGCACCCCAGCCAAGTTCGATGCCGAGCTGGCCGAATGGATCGCCTACGGCGCGAGCCCACGTGGCTCCATTTCGCTGGATCGCTGCGCGCGCGCGCACGCCTGGCTGGCCGGGCGCGACTTCGTCAGCCCCGAGGACATCCAGGCGGTGCTGTTCGACGTGCTGCGCCACCGCATCATCCTCTCGTTCGAGGCCGAAGCCTCGGGTATCGACCAGGATCGCGTGATCCAGCGCATCCTCGACGTGGTGGCGGTGGCCTAGATGCAGCCGCACGCGGCAAGCCACAAGCTGCAAGCTGGCATCCATATCGCCCTCGCCGAGTTGATCGACATGCGCCACAAGGTGCATGAGGTGCCACTGTTCTCCACACCGGCGCGGCGCAGCCCGCTGATCGGCCTGCACCACTCGCGCCTGCGCGGGCGTGGCGTGGACTTCGACCAGGTGCGTGTCTACCAGCCCGGCGACGACGTACGCACCATCGACTGGCGCGTCACCGCGCGCACCCAGGAGCCACACACCAAGCTGTTCCACGAGGAGCGCGAGCGCCCCATCTTCATCATCGCTGAACAGAGCCAGCGCCTGTTCTTCGGCTCCGGCCAGTGCTTCAAGTCGGTACTGGCGGCCCGCGCCGCCGCGCTGATCGGCTGGGCTGCGCTGGGCCACAACGACCGCATCGGCGGCCTGGTGTTCGCCGACAACGAGCACCACGAGGTCAAGCCTCGCCGCAGCAAGCAGAGCTTGCTGCAACTGCTCAACCTGCTGGCCCGCGCCAACCACGCGCTGAGCCCGGATGGCAGCGCTGCAACGGCTCGCGACACCTTTGGCCTGGCCCTGCGCCGCGCCCGCGAAGTGCTGCGCCCCGGCAGCCTGGTGATCGTGCTGTGCGACGAACGCGCGCTGAACGACAACGCCGAACAGCAACTGAGCCTGCTCGCCCGCCACACCGACCTGCTGTTGCTGCCACTGTCCGACCCGCTCGACCACGCCCTGCCCGCCGCTGGCCTGCTGCGTTTCACCCAGGGCGGCGCGCAACTGGAAGTCGACAGCCACAACGACAGCCTGCGCCAGCATTACCGAAGCCAAGCCCAGGCGCGCGAAGCACGCTGGCAACGCCTGGCGCAGAAGCTTGGCGTGCCCTTGCTGCCGCTGAGCACCCAGTTCGAACTGATCGAACAGTTGCAGGAGCAACTGAGCGCCCAGCACCCGAGAAAGGCGCCATGAACCCACTCGACCAGTTGCAGCCGTTGATCGATCCTGCGCCGGTGCCCTGGTGGCCGCCTGCGCCAGGCTGGTGGCTGCTCGCGGCCCTGCTGCCGCTACTGGCCTGGGGCGCCTGGCGCCTGCTGCGACGCCTGCGCGCACGGCCAGTGCGCGTGGCCGCGCAACAGCCGCTGGACAGCCTGCGCCAGGCCGCCCTGCAGGAGCTGCAGCAACTGCGTAAACCCTATGACGGCGCGCCTGCCGGGCTCTGGCTGCAGCAGCTCAACGGCCTGCTCAAGCGCCTGTGCCGCGAACGCTACCCTGATGCCGCCAGCCATGTGCTGAGCAGCCGCGCCTGGTTGGCCTTCCTCGACAACCGCTGCCCGGCTGCTGGGCTGACACGCTGGATGATCCTCGTCGAAGGCGCCTACAAGCCGCAATGCACCCTGAACGACAAGGCCGTCGACGAGCTCGACCAGGCCATCGCCACCTGGATTCGCAAGCATGTTTGAGTTCGCCTGGCCGTGGATCTTCCTGCTCGCGCCGCTGCCCTGGCTGCTGCGCTACCTGTTGCCGGCCGCCGACAGCGGTGATGCGGCCCTGCGTGTCGGCTTTCTCGACGAGTTGCAAGCCTTGAGCGGCCGCCGCGCCCGCGCCGCCCTGCCAGGCTGGCGCCAGCAGGCACCACTGGTGGCGATCTGGCTGCTGTTGCTGTGCGCCGCCGCACGCCCGCAGTGGGTCGGCGAGCCACTGCCATTGCCGGCCAGCGGCCGCGATCTGCTGCTGGCGGTGGATGTATCGGGTTCCATGGACTATGCCGACATGCAATGGGACGACGAGCCCATCAGCCGTCTGGAGTTGGTCAAGCGCTTGCTCGGTGGCTTCATCGAAGGCCGTCGTGGCGACCGCGTCGGCCTGATCCTGTTCGGCAGCCAAGCCTACCTGCAAGCACCGCTGACCTTCGACCGCCACACTGTACGCACCTGGCTGGACGAAGCGCTGATCGGCATTGCCGGCAAGAACACCGCCATTGGTGATGCCATCGGCCTAGCCGTCAAACGTCTGCGTCAGCGCCCCGCCGACAGTCGCGTGCTGGTATTGGTAACGGATGGCGCCAGCAATGGCGGCGCATTGGAGCCGATGACCGCTGCACGCCTGGCCGCCGAGGCAGGCGTACGCATCTATACCATCGGCATCGGCGCCGACCCGCAGCAAAACGGCGTGCTCGGCACCTTCGGCTTCAGCAGCGGGCTGGATCTCGACGAACCGACCTTGCGCGGCATCGCCGACAGCACAGGCGGCGAGTATTTCCGCGCACGTAGCCAGAGCGAGCTGGAGCAAATCGAAGCGTCCCTCGACCGCCTTGAGCCCGTCGCTCAGCAACCCATCCTCGCCCGCCCAGCCCTGGCCCTGTACACCTGGCCGCTGACGCTGGCGCTGCTCGGCAGCCTGCTACTGGCCAGCCGCACGCTCTGGCCCGACTGGCAACAACATTTACGGTGGCGCCGATGAGCCTGCTCTGGCCCGAATGGTTGCGCCCCCTATGGCTGCTCGCCCTGCCCCTGCTTGCCTGGCTGCTCTGGCGCCTATGGCACCGCGAACGCCAAAGCGGACGTTGGCAGCAATTGCTACCGGCGGCCTTCCATGCTGTGCTGCTGCAAGGCGGCAACGGGCGCGGTAGCCGTCTGCCCTGGATACTCCTTGGCCTAGCCTGGTTGCTCGCCGTGCTGGCCCTGGTCGGCCCGAGCTGGCAACAGGCGCAGCAAAGCAATCAAAAACCGGCTGACCCGCTGGTCGTAGTGCTCGAACTGACCCCGCGCATGCTCGCCAGCGACACCCCGCCAACGCGCCTGGAACACGCACGGCGCAAGCTGCTGGATTTGCTCGAAGCACGCCGCGATGCGCAGACAGCGATCGTCGTCTATGCCGGCAGCGCACACAGCCTGGTGCCACTTTCCGACGATCTAGCGACCAGCAATAACCTGCTCGAAGCACTCAAACCTTCCTTGATGCCCGAAGCCGGACAACGTGCTGATCTGGCCGTAGAGCGCGCCCTGCAACTGCTGGAACAAGCGCAACTGGGTAAAGGCCGCCTGCTGCTGATTACCAGCAGCCTGAGTGAACAGGAGCGTGAAGGCATAACCGACGCTCTCAGCCAACGCCCTACTCCGCTGCTGATTCTCGGCGTCGGCACCCGCGAAGGTGGGCCGGTGGTACAAGAAGGCGGCAGTTTTCTCAAGGATGAACGCGGCGCCATTATCATTCCGCGCCTCGACGCCCGAGGCCTGCGCCAATTCGCAGCGAACAACGCAGGCCGCTACACGCAAATCCGCCTGGATGACGACGACCTACGCCGCCTTGGCCTACTCGACAGCCCGCAGACGATGCACGACGCCAGTGAATCCACGCAGCTCGACGCCCGCATCGATCAGGGTTACTGGCTGCTCCTGCCGCTATTACTGCTCGCAGCCTGCGCCAGCAGACGCGGCTGGCTACTGGTGCTGCCGTTGCTCTTCCTACTGCCGCCACAGACGAGCTACGCCTTCGACTTCGATGACCTCTGGCTGCGCCCGGATCAGCAAGGGGCGCGCTTGCTTGAGGCACAACGAGCGCAAGAAGCGGCGCAACACTTCGAGAATCCGCAATGGCAAGGCAAGGCCCTGTTCGAGGCTGGTGATTACGCCGCTGCAGCCGAGCGCTTCGCCAAAGGCGATACCGCCCAAGACCACTACAACCGCGGCAACGCCCTGGCCAAGTCTGGAGAGCTGGAAGCCGCGCTGGACGCCTATGATCAGGCCCTGGAACGCCAGCCCGATCTGGCCGTGGCCCAACACAACAAAACACTGGTCGAACAAGCCCTGCGCCAACGCCAGGCATCGCCCTCGGAGTCCAAGGGCAGTGAAGCGCAGCAACAACCAGCAGCGCCCCAAGAACAGCCGAACCAAAGCGCAGCCAGCCAGGATACGAACAGCCCAGACGCACCGCCCAAGCCGTCCGACACCCCGGCCAAGAACGACAACACTGCAGACAGCAACAGCGCCACACAGAGCACCGAGGACACACCAGGCCAACAGGCTCAGCTCAGCCCGGACACATCAACCGCCGAGCAAGGCCCCGCGCAACAACTGAGCGAGGAGGAACTGGGCACGGCACAGGAGCGCCGCCAAGCGATGGAGCAATGGCTACGGCAGATCCCGGACGATCCGGGCGAGCTGCTACGGCGTAAATTCTGGTACGAACAGCAACAGCGTCAGGAGCGACCCCGATGAAGGGCCCGGCTAAAAATCTCAGCGCAGCAATCTTCAGAGGCGCCCTGCAACCGCTTCTCACCTTGCTATTGCTCATGCTGCTAGCCACAGCAGCTCGCGCCGATGCCTTCTTCGCCAGCGTTGACCGGACTCACCTAAGCGAAGGTGAAACGGTCGTGCTGACCCTGGAGTCCACCGACCCGACCCGTTTCGGGCGCCCCGATTTCACCCCACTGGAAGCTGACTTCGAGATCCTCGGTAGCCGCCAGGTCAATCGCCTGACCACCCTCGGCGATACACCGCGCGCCGCCACCCGCTGGATTCTGACCCTACAACCCAAGCGCAGCGGCCAGGTACAGATCCCTCCGATACGCCTGGAAGACGCCGAAACCCTGCCCATTACCCTGCAGATCGAAGCCGCGAACAAAGCAGGCCAAGGCGAGAAGCTGGCACCGGTATTCATCGACGCCAGCCTCGATCAGGAAAGCGTCTACGTGCAGGCGCAAGCCGTGCTCACCCTGCGCATCTACCACTCCGTCTCGCTATATGACGACAGCAGCCTGACCCCGCTGCAGATCAGCGATGCCCGTGTCGAGCGCCTGGGCGAGCCACGTACCTACGAGAAAGATATCGGCGGCGTACGCCATGGGGTGATCGAGGTGCGCTATGCGATCTACCCGCAGCGCAGCGGCAAGCTAACCATTCCCGGCCAGGTATTCAGCGCCACGCTGGCCCAGCGCGGCAACGACAATGACTTCAATCCATTCGGCCCGCGCCCCGGACGCATCTCACGCGTCAAATCGCCGGATATCCCCTTGCAGGTTCGCCCCAAACCTGCTGACTACCCGGCTGACGCACCCTGGCTGCCCGCGCGGGCGCTGGGTCTGGCCGAAAGCTGGAACCCACAACCAGATCAGGCCGAAGTCGGCAATTCGCTGACCCGCCGCCTGATCCTCAAGGTCGACGGCCTGTCCAGCGCACAGCTCCCACCACTGCCAGCTACCCAGGTCGATGGTCTGCGACGCTACCCGGATCAACCACAGCTCAATGACCAGCCCAGCGACAACGGCATGCTCGGCAGCCGTGAGGATCGCGAAGCGCTGGTACCAAGCCGCAGCGGTACCGTCGAACTGCCGGCCCTGCAGGTGGTGTGGTGGAACACCCAGACCGACAGCCTGGAGCGCACCACCCTCGCCGCCCGGACGCTGCAGGTCAAGGACAACCCAGCCCTACAGCCAGACGAGCCGGTCAGCGCCATCCCGGTCGAGCACGATCAAGCTGAAAGTCCGCTACTGTGGCCATGGCAACTGACCTCAGCCCTGCTTGCTCTGACTACCCTTCTCGGCTTCGGCCTGTGGTGGCATGCACGGCGGCAACCGGCCATTCAACGCGCCGCACAGAGCGGCCCTAGCCCACGCACCCTGCTCGACGATCTCAAACGCGCCTGCCTGGCCGGTGATGCCCAGGCCACCCGCCATGCCCTCGATGCCTGGGCTCGCCAGCAGCCGGAAACCCTGGCCGACATGGCGGCTCGCTACGTGCCGCTGTCCGATGCCCTCGATGGCCTCAACGGCGCGCTATACAGCGAAACCAGCCAGCAGTGGCAAGGAGAGGAACTGTGGAAGGCGATCCGCAGCCTGCCCACCGCGCAGGAGCCCAGCAGCACACCTCAGGAAAGCACGCCGCTGCCACCGCTCTACCCCCGCTGACCCCCCGCCTGCCCGTACCTCATGGTGCGGGCATCCAGCCTGCACTAGCCGGATGCAGTAACACCTGCTGTGCTCCGTAAAAGCGCAAAAATGCTCTCCGTAACACCCATCCCGCCTGCCAAATGATGTGCAGCGCAGTCTGCCAGCCGCACGTGTGAGCAGAGAAACTGCATCAAATACAGAAGTTTATTGCTCTTCATACGCCATAAAAATTGTATACAAACAAAAATTCAATGACTCACAACAAATGGAACAAAACCTGCAACCAAAGCTCCTCACGCCGTTGCGGCACAAGAGCCATCAGGGAGCTGTCTATGTCCACCGCCGAAGAGTTTCGCATCACGCACATCGACCCTACGCTGCATAACGAAGATCTCGCTCCCCTGGCGCCGGAAAAACGCACCTGGGGCTGGTTCGAGATCTTCAACGTCTGGTCCAACGACATCCAGAGCCTGTTCGGCTACACCCTCGCTGCAACCTTGTTCATCTCTTACGGCCTCAATGGCTGGGCGGTGCTGGCGGGCATCATCCTGGCCGGCTTCATCGTCATGGGTCTGGTGCAACTGACCGGTAAACCGAGCGTCAAGTACGGCATTCCCTTCCCCGTCTTCGCTCGCGCCAGCATGGGCGTACGCGGCGCCAACTTCCCAGCCCTGGTACGCGGCATCGTCGCTATTTTCTGGTACGGCGTGCAGACCTACTTCGCCTCAACCGCCGTCGCCCTCTTGCTTAATTCGCTGCTGCAACCCGAAGCACCGCAGCTATACCTGGGCCTGACCGCCATCGGCTGGCTGTCGTATGCACTGGTCTGCCTGTTTCAAGTCGGGCTGTTCATCTGCGGCATGAGCTGGATCACCCGCTTCCTCAACTGGGCCGGGCCACTGGTGTACGTGGTGATGATCGCGCTCATGGGCATCATCTGGTATCAGGCCGGGCCGAGCCTGCTCAGTGAGCTGGGCAATATCTTCAGCGGTACGGGTGAGTACAAGGCCGGCCCAGTGGCCGCGTTCTTCGCCGTGGTCGGCACCATGGTGGCCTACTTCGCAGCAGTGGTGATCAACTACGGCGACTTTGCCCGCTTCGTCAAAAGCGAAAAGCAAATGACCATCGGCAACTTTCTCGGCCTGCCGGTAAGCCTGGCGTTCTTCTCGCTGATCGCCCTGGTCATCACTGCCGGCACCGTGGTGGTATTCGGCGAGACGCTGACCAATCCCACCGATATCGTGGCGCGCGTGGATAACCTGAGCCTGACCATCATCGCCGCACTGACCTTCTTCGCCGCCACCGTGGGCATCAATCTGGTGGCCAACTTCATTCCGCCAGCCTATGACCTGGCCAATCTGGCACCGGCGCATATCAGCGCTCGCACCGGCGGCTTCATCACGGCTGCCATCGCCTTTTTCATCGGCGCGCTGTGGGTAGCCTTCATCAGCAACGTCGGCATCGCCGCCTTCGTCGACACCCTGGGCGCCGTGCTTGCGCCGCTGTACGGCATCATCGTCGCCGACTACTACCTGGTACGTCGCCGCCAGCTCGATCTGCAGCAACTGTTCAGTGCCGAAGTCGGCAGCGCCTACTACTTCGATGGCGGCTGGAACCGCAAGGCACTGCTGGCCTTCGTCATCGCCTCGGTGTTTTCCGTTGCCACCGTCTGGGTACCGGCACTCGGCCAACTGTCTGGCTATGCCTGGCTACTCGGCGCACTGCTCGGCGCGCTGCTGCACTATGGTCTGATGCGTGGCCAGGCACGAGCGCTGAAAGGCGCTGATGCCACGGTGTAAAACCAAGCACCGACGCGCAAGCGGCGGCTGCCTCAGCCGCCGGTCACACTCATGAAGCGCACCACCTGCACCTGTTCGTCGGTAGAGAAGTGGTGCTGCTGCGGCTTGAGACGCAGTGCATCAATCAACGCCTGACGCAGGCGCTCGGTATCGCCCGGATGAGCGCGCAGCAGACGTTTGAGATCCAGCGCGTCGTCATGCCCCAGGCACAGCACTAGTTTACCCTCGGCGGTGACCCGCACCCGGTTGCAGTCGCCACAGAAGTTATGGCTGTGCGGTGAGATGAACCCGATACGCGTATCGCTGCCAGCCACCTGCCAATAACGCGACGGGCCGCCTGTGGTGGCGCTGCTACGCACCAGTGCATGACGCTGCTCGATACGCTGACGCACTTCGTCGCTGCTGCAGAAGGTTTGCTCGCGGCTATGACTGACCACGCCACCCAGGGGCATCTCTTCGATAAAGCTGACATCCAAGCCGCGCGCCATGGCGAACTCGACCATATCCAGCACTTCATCATCGTTGCGCCCGCTCTGCACCACGCAGTTGAGCTTGATCCGGGCAAAGCCCGCCGTACGCGCCGCCTCGATACCGGCCAGCACCTGATCCAGGCGATCGCGACGGGTGAACGCGGCGAAGCGCTCACGCTGCAAAGAGTCCAGGCTGATGTTCAGCCGCTTGACCCCCGCAGCACGCAACTGCGGCGCCAGCTCGGCCAACTGCGAACCATTGGTGGTAATGGCCAGATCCTCCAGCTCTTCACGCTGCCCCAGACGCTGCAGCAGGCTGAGCAGGTTCTTGCGCACCAAAGGCTCACCACCAGTGACACGAATACGCTTCACACCCAGGCCGATAAAGGCATCGGCCACGGTATAGAGCTCTTCCAAGCTGAGGATCTGCGCACGCGGGGCGAACACCATGTCCTCGCTCATGCAGTAGGTGCAGCGAAAATCACAACGATCGGTAACCGATAAACGCAAGTACGTGATGTGGCGGCCGAACGGATCGACAAGCTGGGGGGTGGTCATGAAAAATCTCCGTTCGGTTCGAAGGCCTAGCGCGCACGCACGGCAAAATGTGCGATGGAAACAGAAATGCGATTTCCTGTACATCGGCATCTGACCCAAAGGTCAAAGAAGCCGCCAAAGCCCCATGGCCGCTCGCTTGAGCGGCGCGCGAGGCCGGTGCTACCATGCCGACCCTTCGCTGACCGGCGGATGGCAGATCGACACGCAAGGGCTTATGACCAGTATTCGCGAGCGTAACAAAGAGCTGATTCTACGCGCAGCCAGCGAAGAATTCGCCGACAAAGGCTTCGCCGCCAGCAAGACCAGCGATATTGCCGCCAAGGCAGGCCTGCCCAAGCCCAACGTCTATTACTACTTTAAGTCCAAGGAAAACCTCTACCGCGAGGTGCTGGAAAGCATCGTCGAGCCCTTGCTCGCCGCCTCCGCGCCATTCAACTCGCCCGGCCATCCGGCTGAGGTGCTTACCGCCTATATCCGCACCAAGATCCGCATTTCCCGTGAATTGCCACATGCCTCCAAGGTCTTCGCCAGCGAAATCATGCACGGCGCACCGCACCTCTCGGCACAACAAACCGAGCAATTGAACGCGCAGGCCAGCCACAACATTGCGTGCATCCAGCGCTGGATCGACCAGGGCCTGATGGCCAAGGTTGATCCACACCATCTGCTGTTCAGCATCTGGGCGGCGACGCAGACCTACGCCGACTTCGACTGGCAGATTTCCGCAGTCACCGGCAAGGCCACACTGGATGACGCCGACTACGAAACCGCCGCACAGACCATCATCCGTCTGGTGCTCAAAGGCTGCGAAGTGGCGCCCATCAGCGCCCCACACAGCGAGCGGGTCAGCGGCGACTAGCGCTTGCTCGGGTCATCGAGCAGGATGTCGAAACCGCCCTTGTTCTGGCTGACGATTCGCAATTGCTGGGTTTGCCCAGCCTCAATCGGTACGGCCACCTCACGCAGCAGACGCCCCATGCCACACAGGGTGTCATCCATGCGATCAGGGGTAATACCGACCACGCGCGTACCCGGCGGCACCTCAAAGCGCGCCTCTTCGCCAACCCCGATACGCGCGGCGACCTTGCGGTCGACCTCGATGGCGACATAGCAGCCGCCACCCATCAGACCAAAATCACGCGTAACCACGATATGCGCGCCACTTGCCTCAGCCTGCTGGAAAGCCAGCAGGCGATCTTCCGGCACGGGGCGAACATGCTCAGGGTCGGCGCGAAACGAAGAACAACCCGCCAACAGCAGCAGCGGTACAGCGAAAAGAAAGGAACGCATGTAGCCCTCCAAGGGCATCTCAAGTGCGCCCTGAGTATTGGCGTACGCAATGCACAGAGCAAGTGCCATCGATGTCACTGATGCCAACTAGCAGGCGCTTCGATTTCTGCCCTGTGCAACGCGGTGGTTTCATCTGTCCCGTACCCGCCGCACACCCAAGACCGCGGCGTAATCGATTGGAGTCTCACTCATGAAAATCGCAACCGTCGTTTCCGCTGTCATTTCCAGCTTGGCTCCCATGGCGTTTGCCGAAGACGTCGGCAAGGCTGGCCACGGTATCCCCGTGGAGAACTATCACTACGGCATGCAACTGGATGTCGCCAGCGTACTGGAACGTACCGACAACTCCGGCAAGAGCGGTGTAGTGCCGACCATCATGGTGTACCGCGACAGCCAAGGCGAACTGCACAAAGTGCGTTATCTCGAATGGGGCGGCAAGAGCAGCCAGAATGGTTGAGCCGAATGAAACGGGCGCCTTAAAAGGCGCCCGTTCCATTTAACCCTGGAGTCGCTTGCTCAGGCGCGCCTGAAGTTTTTCCAACTCTACCGGGTCGGCCTTGTTCGCCGCATGAATGCCGAGCCCCTCGCCGTCGAAGCGCGGGATCACATGCATGTGCAGGTGAAAGACGGTCTGCCCAGCCGGCGCACCGTTGAACTGCGCCACCTGAACACCGGCCGGCTGCAGCTCGTCGACCAGCGCGCGCGCCACCTTCTGCACCGCTGCTGTGACCTTGGCCAGATTGTCCGAGTCGATTTCGAGAATGTTGCGTGCCGCAGCGCGCTTGGGAATCACCAGGCTATGGCCATAGGATTGCGGAAACAGGTCGAGGAACGCCAAAACGTCTTCGTCCTCATAGATCTTGAAGCAGGGCGCTTCGCCACGGATGATCTTGGCGAAGATGTTGTCGGTATCGTACTGGCCGATCAGGCTCATGAAGGCGCTCCCTGTGCGTGGTTCTGAGGGGCGCAACATACCCCGATGGGAACCGACAACGCCACTGCCCCCATAGTTAAGCGAAACTGCACTCAAGGACATCCCATGACCGATCTCTCCAGCTACCCCATCACCCACAAATGGCCAGCAACCGATCCCGAACGCCTGCAGCTCTACTCGCTGCCGACACCCAATGGGGTCAAGGTTTCGATCATGCTTGAGGAAACCGGCCTGGCCTACGAGCCGCATCTGGTCAGTTTCGAGCGCAACGAGCAGTTCAGCCCGGAATTTCTCTCGCTGACGCCGAACAACAAAATTCCCGCCATCCTCGATCCGAACGGCCCCGGCGGTCAGCCGCTGGCGCTGTTCGAGTCAGGTGCCATCCTCGTCTACCTGGCGGAGAAAACCGGCCAGTTGCTCGCCGAAGAACCAGCGGCACGCTACGAAACCCTGCAGTGGCTGATGTGGCAGATGGGCGGAGTCGGGCCGATGTTCGGCCAGTTGGGCTTCTTCCATAAATTCGCCGGTGCCGAATACGAGGACAAGCGCCCGCGTGATCGCTATGTCGCCGAATCGGCGCGCCTGCTCGGCGTACTCGATCAGCGCCTGCAGGGCCGCGACTGGATCATGGGTGACTACAGCATCGCCGATATCGCCGTGCTGCCCTGGGTACGTTGCCTGGTGGATTTCTACAAAGCCGACGAGTTGGTGCAGTTCGAACGCTTCGGCAATGTACGCCGCGTGCTCGATGCTTTCCTCGCCCGCCCGGCGGTACAGCGCGGGCTGAACATCCCCGCCCGCACCTGAACGCCCGCGCAGGAGCCGAACACTTCGCTCCTGCGCCTTTTGACTAGGTTTGTGCGACACCCTGCCGGGCGCTGGCCTTGTCATCGGCCTGAGCGCCCAGATACCAGCCAAGCAACCCCCACAGCGCCGCGCACGCGGCGCCAACCAGCGCCACCAACCAGGCGCCTTGGGCCACCATGTCCAGCAGACTCTTGAGCCAGCCGCTCATGGCATCGCCAGCGCGATAGACCACGGTATCGATGAAGTTCTTCGCCTTGTATTTACTCTCGGCATCCAGCGGGGCGAATAGCATCTCGCGTCCAGGACGGACGAAGGCATATTCCCCCACCCGACGCACGATCATCAGCGCAGCCAGCATGGCGAAGGTCGGCATCAGCGCCAAACCGACAAAGCCCACGCACACCAACAGCGGCACACAGGCCAGTAGCACCCGGATCCCCATGCGCCGGGCAATACGCCCGGTGATGAATAACTGTGACAACAACGCACCGGCCTGCACCACGAAATCGATCACGCCAAATACACGCACCTGATCATCGCGCTGCGGGAACAACTCGGCGACCAGACGCGCCTGCTCGAAGTAGAGAAAGGTGCTGGCCGTGGCCAACAAAATCACGAAACCAGCGATGCCCAACAGGTACGGCGAGGCCAGTACACGGGTCATACCACTGAAGGGATTGCCCGGCACCGGTTGCCGTGGGCTTTCTGTACGCGCAGCACCTGCACGCCCAGCACCGCCCTGCTCGCGCCAGCGCATCAACACCTGCTTGAGCAGCAATGCCGCAGCCAGCAAAAGTGCTGCCAGCAACATCAAACCCGAGGGGCCAACTACGCCTACCAGCAGCGCACTGAGCGCAGGCCCGGCCAGACCACCGACACTGGCGCCCGCAGCGATGAAGGCGAACAGACGCTTGGACTGCTCACTGTCGAAGACATCGGCCATCAAACTCCAGGCCACCGAAACCACGAACAGGTTGTAGACCGAAATCCACACATAGAAGCCGCGCGCGAGCCATACGCTCTCATCACGAGCGAGAAACAAGACAGCGAAGAGCAGCAGATTCAGGGCGAAAAAACCGTACACCCAGTCAATGAAATGCAGACGCGGCACCCGCGAGTTGAGCCAGGCGAACAGCGGAACCGCCAGCAGCATCACCACGAAGGTCGCGGTGAACAACCACTGCAGGTGTTCCACCCCGGCCATAATGCCCATCGACTCACGAATCGGTCGCAGCATGAAATAGCCTGAGAACAGGCTGAAGAACAAGCCAAAGCCGGCAATAGCCGGCCATAGCTCGTGGCCTTGCGCGTTGATGGCTATGGCCACACGCTGCGACAGGGTCAACGATGACATCAGAACTACCTCAAAGGGGTGCGCCTTGACGGCGCACCGTCACACTCAGCCGTAACGAACGCCGGTCAGGCGCTCTGCCTCTGCCCACAAGCGGGCAGCGTCATCAGCATTGGCCGTCGCTGGCACCTTGGCCAGCCCCAGAGGGCCACGTTTTTCATCGGCACCGGTCGGGCCATAGTAGCGACCACCCTCAACACCTGGCATCGACGCCGTGTACAGCGACGACAATGCCCCCTGCGCAGCGGAATGATAGACCTCAAGATCCTTCGCCCACTGACGGCCGAACTCACTCTCCAACCCTGGGCCACGCTCGACCAGTTCAGTCACCGCCACCCCCGGATGCGCAGCGACACTGAGCACGCCCCAATTATTGGCGGTGCTACGCCGCTGCAGTTCCATGGCCATCATCAGGCAAGCCAACTTCGATTGGGCATAGACAGCAAGCGGGTTGTAGTTGCGTTCAGCCTGCAAGTCAGAGAAGTCCATACGCCCACGGTGCACGGCAATACTGGCCAGGCTCACCACACGCGCATCGGAAGACTTGCGCAGTGTCGGCAGAAGCTGCCCAGTCAGCGCAAAATGACCGAGATAGTTGGTTGCCAACTGCATCTCGAAGCCATCACGCGACACCTCACGCTGCGGCACCGCCATGATCGCGGCGTTATTGACCAACACATCAATAGGCTCGCCTTCGTCGTTCAGGCGCTGCGCCAATGCCCGCACCGACGCCAAGTCGGCCAGATCCAACGGCTCGAAACGCAGGTTGGCACCCGGCACCTGCGCGCGGATCTGCTCGATGCTCTGCGCACCACGCTGCGGGTTACGTGCCGCGATAATCACCTGCGCACTGGCGCGGCTCAGCCCCAGTGCGGTTT
The DNA here is from genome assembly GCF_902506535.1 of Pseudomonas sp. 8Z. Taxonomy (GTDB): domain Bacteria; phylum Pseudomonadota; class Gammaproteobacteria; order Pseudomonadales; family Pseudomonadaceae; genus Aquipseudomonas. The sequence continues at coordinate 568,635 of NZ_LR733827.1, read as the reverse complement.
CAAAGCCAATACCACTGCTGCCACCAGTGACCAGCATCCGCTTACCCTTGAGCGACGGCATATCCGCAGCTTGCCAGTTTGCAATATCACCTTCACTTGCCCAGGCCAGCGACGGTATTGCGCCCATCACACCGTGCAGAGCCAGCCCGCCACCTACTACCCCAAACAGCTTCAAAGTCTCGCGACGCGTATGCCCTTGTCTGCTCTCATGGTGTTTACTCATCGGGGATTTCCTCATATCCGTTAGCTCGTTGCGCCGAGCCAAACGCCGACGCCGGGATATAAGGTGCGGACAGAAACTTTTTTGGATAAGCCACCCCCAACCGAACAGTGCATACGTTCAGGCGGACAGTTACCGGGTATTACACAACGCCCCAACCAGCGCTCACATTACACAGCCCTGGAGTTCACTGGCGGATGCGCTGCACTGGCTGCGACAGAGCACGGGGCCTTGTAAGCAATCGGTGATGCTGCGCGGCAATCGCGCTAAGCCAATAGGCACGCATACAAACCCCGTGCAGCGCAAAATCACCATCACGATTACCCAAGCTTATTGCGCCGACTTGTTATGCAACACATGCACGTCGGCCACCGTGCCCTCTGGCTTGGCAAACAGATTACCGCCACGCATCATCGGGCGTTTGCTCATCAATCGGTTCACCTCCATGCGCCAGCCCAATCTCTCCGATATTGCCCTGTTCGCCGCAGTGGTCGAAGCCGGTGGCTTCCGCAGAGCGGCCAAACGCCTGGGCATGTCGCCATCATCACTGAGCGACGGCATCCGCAGGCTGGAGGAGGAACTGGACGTGCGCCTACTCAACCGTACCACCCGCAGCCTGACCCCCACCGAGGTTGGCGCGCGGCTGCTGGAGCGGCTGCGCCCGGCACTGGATGAAATCAATAGCGCGCTCAACGACCTGCAGGAAGACCCCCAACACCCGGTAGGCTCGCTGCGCCTGCACGTACCAGGCATCGCCCGGCACATCCTGCCAACGCTACTGGATGGTTTTCTCACCCGTTACCCGGGCGTCACCCTGGAAATCAACCTGGACAACACCTTCGTCGACGTGGTCGCGGCCGGTTATGACGCCGGGATTCGCTATGAGGAAAGCCTGGACAAGGACATGATCGCCATTGCCATCGGGCCGCGTCGGCAGTGCTTCATGGCCGTTGCCGCGCCCTCCTACCTGGAGCGCCATGGCACGCCGCAGCACCCGAGCGAACTCAACGCACATCGACTGCTCGGTAACCGCTTTGCCAGCGGCAAACTCGCGACCTGGGTATTCGTGCAAGGTGACGATGCCTTGCGCATCACCCCCAAGGGGCCGCTGATCAGCTCTTCGCCGGATTTGCTGCTCGCTGCCGCATGCGCGGGCCATGGCATTCTTTACACCTTCGAAGAGTACATCCGCCCACAACTGGAAAGCGGCGAGCTGCAGCCCTTCTTGCAGGACTGGTGGAAGCATTTCGAAGGGCCCTACCTCTACTACCACAACCGGCGCCATGTACCGGCGCCACTGCGCGCATTCGTCGATTACATCAAAGCCTTCAATCACGCCCACCACTCGTCATAAAGCCCGCAACACAAGGCTTGGCGATACCAACGCACAGGCCTGGGGGAATATAATGCGCCGCCTGTTTTTCCCTCCAGGTCCTTCATGAACCAGCACTCTCCCAGCGCCGCCACAGCCCTGTCGCCTGGCGCGATCTTACTCATTCAACTTGCACTGGCGCTTGGCGGCTTTGCCATCGGCACCGGTGAGTTCGCCATCATGGGCCTGATGCCCAACGTCGCTGCTGATCTTGGCGTCAGCGAACCACAAGTCGGCCATGTGATCAGCGCCTACGCCCTCGGCGTGGTGGTCGGCGCCCCCTTACTGGCCCTGCTCGGCGCGCGCTTGCCCAGGCGCACCCTGCTTCTGCTGTTGATGGGCTGCTTCGCCCTCGGCAACTTCGCCAGCGCCCTGGCCCCCAGCTACGAGCCTCTGTTGATCTTCCGCTTCATTGCAGGCCTGCCGCACGGTGCCTACTTCGGCATCGCCATGCTGCTGGCCGCCTCCATGGCGCCACCACACAAACGCGCCAAAGCCGTGAGCCGGGTACTGGCTGGTCTGACCGTGGCCATCCTGATCGGCAACCCGCTGGCCACCTGGCTCGGCCAGTTCATGAGCTGGCGCTACGCCTTTGCCCTGGTCGGCATCATTGCCATCACCACCATCGCCATGGTGGCGATCTTCCTGCCGAAAGACCCCGATGAAGTACGCAGCAGCCCGATGGGTGAGTTGCGCGCCTTCAACCGCGCGCCAATCTGGCTGGCCCTGGCTATCGGTGCGATTGGTTTCGCCGGGATGTTTTGCGTGTTCAGTTACATGGCGCCAACCCTGCTGGAAGTCACTCGGGTCAGCGCAGGCTGGATCCCGCTGGCCATGGGCGTGTTCGGTGCCGGCTGCATCATCGGCAACAGTGCTGGCGGCTGGCTGTTCGACCGCCTGCAATTACGTGCAGTCGCCTGGATCCTGGCCTGGAGCACACTGGTTCTACTGCTCTTCCCCCTGGCGGCCAATAACCTGTGGACGATCCTGCCGGCGATTTTCGTCCTCGGCACCATGATCGCCCTCGGCCCAGCCCTGCAAACTCACCTGATGGATGTCGCCACCGGCGCGCAAACCCTGGCGGCAGCATCCAACCACGCCGCCTTCAATGTCGCCAATGCCCTTGGTCCCTGGCTCGGTGGCCTAGCCATCAGCGCCGGCATGGGCTGGACGATCACCGGCTACATCGGCGCCGCGACGGCATTGTGCGGATTGGCACTGTTCGCCTGGGCCTGGCACGTGCAGCAGAAGACCCCACGAACGTGAGAGGTGCGTGGCAGTGCGCCGACAGGTATCTTCTGCCTCCCGAGCCACTGCCACGAATCCCTCGATGATCGCCCAACTGCTGCGCTTCGCCCTGATCGCTACCGCCCTGCTTACCGCCATCGACGCCACGGCCAAGGTGGAGGTCGAAGTGCACGATGGCTTGCTGGCGGCAAAGGTGTCCGAAGAGATCGTGCCGGGCGATTACGAGGCACTGCTCAAGGCACTGCGCGCCCACCCAGGCAAGTTCACGCGCAAGATCATGCTGCTCGACAGCCTCGGCGGCAGCATGCCCGAAGCCATGCGAATGGGGCGGCTGCTGCGTGAAACCGGCTTCGAAGCACTGGTACCGTCCAACGGCCTGTGCCAGGGCAGTTGCATTTACCTGCTGGCAGCCGGTAGCAAGCGCACGGTAAAAGGCGCCGTGGCGCTGCGTCGCCCGCCCTTCGCCAATGGCGACTCGGCACTGGCTCAAGTAGCCAGCCCACGTGCACCTCTGAGCCCGGCCAACTATTTCCGTGAGATGGGCGTCAATGTCAGCCTGGCCGAAGCCATTTACCGCGTACCGGAAGGCCGCCTGCACCTGCTGAGCCAAGACGATTTGGCGCGCTATCGCTTGAAATGAGGCAGTAGCGAGCCGCCCGACTGGCAAGCCAGTCGGGCGGCGACATCAGTACAGGAAAGTCAGCGCCAGGTTGAACAGCATGGCGGCGACGAAGCCGATAGGCGCGGCGCGCAGCAGCAGTTGCGAGAACAGCGTGGCACGTGCCTTCTCTCCCGTGCAGGAACCCAGCAGCAGGCTGCCACCGGAGGAGAACGGCGAGATCGAGGTAGCCTGGGCACCGACCACGATGGCGACGAACAGGATCATCGGGTCGATCGACATTGAGGCCGACAGCGGCAACACCATCGGGAACAACGCTGGCGTGACCACGCCCAGTGTGCTGGCGAAAATCGACATCAGCGCCGCGACCACACCGAAGGCCACCGGGATCATCACGGGCGCAATGTTGCCGCTGATCCAGGACGACAGCGCGGCGATGGTGCCCGCTTTGATGGCGACAGTAATCAGCATGCCGACACCACAAATCATGATCAGCGTGGCCCATGGCACGGAGGCGATGGCCTTGCGCTCGTCACCGAGCTTGAGCAGCAGCGCGATCACCGAGAACACGCTGGCGATCAGGCCGATATCCACCTTGCTGTTGATGAACTTGACCGTGGCGTTGTCCGGGAACGCCAGCAGCGCCAGCGGCGCAGCCAGTACCAGCAACATCATCAGCACGGTCAGCAACAGAGTCAGTTTCTGCTCACGGTTGAAGGCCTCCGGCAAATCGGCGTTGAGCACCGCATTCTTCAGGTTGCGGCCATGGCCACCGAGGAAAACGAAAGCACTAATCACCAGCAGCGGAATGATCGCCGTACTGGCGAAGATCGCCAGCGCATTGATGAAGGCTTCGCTTTCAGGCATGCCGGCGCTGGTCATCAGGCCACGGAAGATGATGCCGCTCTGGCTGGAGACGAAGTTGGCGCCGGCCAGAGCACCGTAGTTCACCGCCATGCCGCCGAGAATCATGCTCATGCCGGTGCGCTGGCACAGCAGCAGGGTCAGCGGCGCCATGAATGCCAGTACGGTGTAATAACCCGCGCCCATGGCAGCAATCACCCCCGATGTCATCAAAATGGCATAGGGCAGCAGATGCGGCACGCCTCGGCAGCGATACAGCAAATGTCCGGCAAGTTTCTCCAGGGTGCCGTTGACGGTAGCGAAGCTGTAGAACAGGCAAACCGAGAAGATCACGAAGAAAATCTTCAGCGGCCACATGCCGATGATGTCGCTCGGACTCAGGCCCATGCCGAAGCAGCCCAGCAGATAGGCGAAGGCGATGGCGAACAGACCAATGTTGATCTTGGTGGTGTAACCCAGTGCGACGGCGAGAACAATCGCGCTGACGACGAGCAAGCTCATCATGATGTTTGACTCCTTTTGTTGTTCTGATGTGAGCGTCGGCTGCGTTTACGCGAAACCGAACAGGGTTGCGGGGTTATCCACCAGAACGCGACGGCGCTCCTCGGGGTTGGGTAGCAGGGCCTCGAACAGCGCGAATTGCTGATCGTAACGGGTCTGCGACTCGAACTGGGTATTGGGCCAATCACTGCCCCAGAGAAAACGATCCACGCCACCACAGGCCTCACGCAGACGCACTTCGATGGCTTGGGCGCGGGCCAGGTCGGACTGGCTGCGGTAGGCGGCGGACAGCTTGATCCACACCGGCGCCTGGCCGAGCAGCGCGAAGAAGGCGTCATGCTGCGGGTCGTCCAGTTGCACGCCCGCATCGGGCAAGCCGAAATGGTCGATCACCACACTAACGCCGGAATCAAGAATCGTCGGGACGATCAGCACCAGATCATCGAAACCGCGCTGGATCTCCACCTGCCAGCCGCGCTGAGCCAGGCGACGGAACAGATTGTCCCAAGCCGAACCTGCGTAATCCGCCAGCGCCTTGCCGATCAGATTCAGGCGTACGCCCACCACACCGACAGCCGCCAACTCGTCCAGCTCGGCATCGCTCACCCGCGCATCGACCACTGCCACGCCGCGCAGGCGCTCGGGAAAACGGCGCAGCGCCTCGACCATGTAATGGTTGTCGGTACCCAGAAAGCTCGGCTGAATCAGCACGCCATGGGACAAGTTGCAGCCATCGAGATGGGCCAGGTACTGCTCCACCGTGGCGTCATAGCCGGGGCTGTAGCGGCGGCCAGGCACCATCGGCAAGTCCTGACGAAAAATGTGCGCGTGGGTGTCGATGCCGGTGATACCGGCATAAGGCAGGGACGTCACGGAGCGGTACCTCTGTCGAATGAATGTTCGAACCCGTTAACAGTCCGTTGAAAACTACCTGTTGGGTCAGCGCCTCATACATACAGTCATATATATGAATTGGCGCCATCTAACGCCAGAGATGAACTGCTGTCAACGCGCAGTGCAGTGGTAAAGTGACGCCCGGTTTAAATTCGGATTGATGCCTTATGAGCCCCACACCTCTGGGACAAGACGAGCGGTTACCGCTTTATCAGCGACTGCACGATGAAATGCTGGCCAAAATTGCGGCCGGCGAGTGGCTGCCGGGTGAAGCCATCCCGACCGAAGCGGAGTTGACCCGCCAGTACGGCGTAGCCGTCGGTACGGTGCGCAAGGCCGTGGAAACCTTGGTAGCCGAAGGTTTGCTGCTGCGTGCTCAAGGCCGTGGCACCTTCGTCCGGCGGCCTAACTTCGACGGCTCACTGTTCCGCTTCTTTCGTCAGATCAGCGCCAGTGGGCAGTCGCAGGTTCCGCAAAGCCGCATCCTGCTCAGCCGCCTAGAACCCGCCGAAGAAACCGCGCGCCAGGCCTTGAATCTGCAACCCGGCGAGCATTGCCTGTATCTGGAGCGGCTACGCCTGATCGAAGAGCAGCCCATGTTCCATGAACGCATCTGGTTGCCCGCCTCACGTTTCAGCGCGCTACAGGCCATCGAGCCCGGCGAGTTCCCGCCGCTGCTCTACCCCTTCTATGAACAGCAATGTGGCCAGCGTATCGCCTCGGCACAGGAAACCCTGACCATCTCTTGTGCAGATGAAAGCCTCAGCGCCATCCTCGGCGTGACAGTGGGCAGCCCAGTGGTCGTGATCGCCCGTAAAGCGCAAGGCTACGACCGCACTCCGCTGGAATACCGGATATCACGCGCCGCTGCGGAAAACTTCCGCTATCAGGTGGATATCTGTTAGGAGCACGACCAGCCTGCAGGCCGCACGCCCTTATATCTGCACGCGATTGAACCGCCGCAAGGTGGATCGCAAACAGGCAGGGTTGTTAGATGAATCATTGGCACCTAGCCATCAGCGAAACTCGGTAATTTTGCTGTTTTCTGTGATCCAGAAACGGCGAACGGCGACAGTTACGTCGCCGTTCTCCAGGATAATCTCACCGCTCGTTAGAACAGACCGAGCACCCAGGCTGCGCCGAACAACACCAGCGAGAAGCCCCACATCCACCACAGCGAGTAGCGGATATGGCGGCCCAAATCCAGCCCGGCCAGGCCAAGAGCCAACCACAGCGCAGGCGAGAACGGGCTGATGAAAGTACCGATGATGTTACCGATAGTCAGTGCATAGACCACGCTGGCCGGCGCCACGCCCTGGCCACTGACCACTTCCAACGTCACCGGCAGCAGGCCGAAGTAATAAGCATCGGTGCTCAGCATCAGCTCCATCGGCAAGCCGAACAGACCCAGCACAATGTGCATCTGCCCTACCAGCGATGTCGGCAGCACACCGGCCAGATCCTTAGCGATGGAGGTGAGCATGCCACTACCGGTAAGAATGCCGAGCATCGAGCCCGCCGCCAGAATGATCATGCCCATGCTCAGTGCCGCCGGCGCATGCGCCGAAATACGCTGCATCTGCGCCTTGCCGCCCGGATAGTTGATCAGCAAGGCCAGGCACAGGCCGATCATGAAGATATAGCCGGCCGGCAACACACCGGAGAACAGCGACACCAGCACCGCCAGAAACAACGCGGCGTTGGCCCACAGCAGGCGCGGACGCTCTAGGGCCAGCTCATCGGCGCTCGGCTCGTGCAGATCACTGCTGGTTTCCACCAGTACACCCTCGTCGCCCGTCTTGCCAGCGGCGATGCGGCGTTGCTCGCGCCAGCCGAGCAGCGCCGCCAAGGCGATCAACAGCACCACACCGATGCCTTGAATGGTGATTAGCGGTCGCCACAGTTCGGTGACCTCGATACCGGTCACCGCCGACGCCCGCCCCAAAGGCCCGGCCCAAGGCAGCATGTTGAAGATACCGGCGCCGAGCGCCAGTAACAGCAGCATCAGATAGGGGCTCATGCGCAGTTGTTTATACAGCGGCAACAGAGCAGGAACCGTAAGCAGAAAGGTGGTCGCACCGGCGCCATCGAGGTGCGCCAGCATGCCGATCACGGCGGTGGCCACGGTCACCGCGATCACGTTGCCACGCGTCAGGCGCACCATGCCGCTGATCAACGGGCGGAACAGCCCAGTGTCCTGCAGCACGCCGAAAAAGGTGATGGCGAATACGAACATGGTGGCAATCGCCGTCACGCGGCCGATGCCATCGGTGAAGAAACCGGAAATCGCCTCTGGGCCGAAACCAGCAGCCAGTGCACCCAAAAGCGGCACCACGATCAACGGCAGAACAGGCGACATGCGCCCGACGAGCAACAGCACAACCAGGCAGCAAATGGTCAACAGACCGATCAGGGTCAACAAACCGCTTTCTCCTCTTTTTCTTGTGGGGCGCAACGAGCGCGCCCGGAGACTAAGAGGCGAACCTTTCAAAAACCTTTAGGCCGTGGACATCGGCGACGGCAAATGTCAGGGGATATGTCGCGGGCAGATGTGGCCCATGTTCGACGCAAGACGCAGCGCGAGAAAGCCACGTCAACCCAAGCGATAGCGAGAGTGCTCGAACCTTTGCCCGTGCAATTCATGCTCTACTGTCGCCTCCTTCGTGAAAGCCGATGCCATGACCGACCTCGATCTCTGCGCAGCCCAATACTGCTCCGTCGCCGGAGACCTCGATGCCAACATCGATCGCCACCTGCAGGTCATGCGACTCGCCGCTGAACAGGGCGTCACGTTCCTGCTATTCCCCGAGCTGTCGCTGACCGGCTACGAGCCGTCGCTGGCACTGGCACTGGTGCAAACGCCGGACACAGCCAGGCTGCAGCCACTGCGCGAGCTAGCCAAGCAGTTGCGCATGACCACTCAGGTCGGCTTGCCACTACGGTGTGATGCGCGCGATAGCATTCTGATCGGCGCCCTGTTTTTCGGCGCCGATGGCACGCAGACGATCTACACCAAGCAGCACCTGCATGCGGGGGAAGAGCGCGTATTCAGCCCGGGCGCTGGCGGTGCACCGCTGCTTATCGGTGACGAACGCATCGCCCTGTCGATCTGCGCGGACTTCACCCACGCCAGCCATGCCAGGGCGGCTGCCAAGAGCGGCGCGGGCATTTACGCGACCAGCGTGCTGATCAGCGAAAGCGGCTACCCACGCGACAGCGAATTGCTGCAAGGCTATGCCGCTGAACTGTCTCTCGGGGTGTTGATGGCCAACCACGGCGGCCCTTCCGGTGGCTGGGCCTGTGCGGGCCGCAGTGCATTCTGGGCGCCCGGCGGACAACTGGTTGTGAGCGCAGTCGGCACGGGCGATTGCCTGGTCATTGCGCGCCGCCGCCAAGGTATCTGGCAAGGTCAGACCGTGGCGTTGTCGCTGGGCGATTGATCAAGCCGCCTTGAACGTCTTCACCTGCTCCACCCAGGCCGGATCGAGCCGCGTCTGCTCCACATCCAGCTCCCGCTGCTGCATCGCCTCACAATGGGCATTGATCTCGCCCACCATCTGACTCAGCTCGCTGGAATTACCGTCGAGCTGATGCATCTGGGTGACGCCAAGGTGATAGAAGCGCAGCAGCTTCATCGCGCTCTCATCGCCCTGCGCCACGCCCGCCTTGACGTGATGCATGACATTGGTGACGCGCATCAGGCTGCGTTTGAGGCGCCAACCGTAGACAGCCGGCGCCATCCATGGGCGATGCCAGAACTGCTGACGCACCAGCACCACGGTGAGGACGAAGCCGAGCGCGACGCCGAGCAGGTTCCAGCGAAAGTTGTCGTCGCCCCCCGCTTCACCGAACAGTTGCACGCAAAGCGTCGCCAAGAGCATGGCCAGTACGACGAAAATCGCCGCGACCACGGCGGTGATGCGGCGGGTCTGCTGACGATAGTGCTCAGGCTTGATGGGGGTGATTTCGAACATGCGTACGGGCTCTTGAACGAGGGCGAAGCGCGATGTTACGCCAGCTTGCCCACGCGGCACGAATCCGCTGATTGATGCTGGCATGGCTGGCACAGCCGACCATGGGTTGCCGTATGGGGTTTAAGTGAAAAGCCAAACATGCCGCCATAGGCTTCTACATATTTCCTCCAGGTTTCTTCGCCATGCAACACAACAAGCTGCCCGCGCACATGGCCTACCCGATAGACGGCACCCTCTGATTGATGCAGACGGTTCGACAACCCTCAAACCATGCACCAGATTTAACCAAGACTGCTCTCATGCTCCCTACCAGCACGCCGATATAACAACAGTGGCGCTGGCGCAGCTTGCTCGCCAATGCGTTACATACACCCAAGAACCGGAGTTCGCCCATGCGTCTCGACGCCGTGTCCCTGAAAACCCGCCTGATCATAGCGGTGGCAATACCCTGCATCGCCCTGCTCTTGGTAGCCCTGGCCAGCCTGAACAGCATGTCCCGCATGCACCAGAACACGGAAGTTCTTTATCTCAATACCGCAGCCCCCATGCGCGCGATGGCCGAGGTCGCCTCACGCGTGCCGCGCATGCGTGTGGGTATCGACATGATGCTGCTGCAAGACACCCCGCTACGTGATGAACGCGGGGTCAAATCGCGCGTGCAGGACGCCCGCAATGAAGACATCCCCGACATGCGCGCGGCGATGCGCCAGGCGGTGTCAGCGCAAGTCAATCCCGAGCGTAAGGCCCAGGCTCAACAACTGCTCGATCAATTCGAGGCAGTGGTAAGCAACGAGCTGAACCCCATGCTCGCCGCCTTCGAGGCAGGCGACATGGCCCGTGCGCAACAGATTTATCGTGACCAGTACGCCAAGTCCTACGGGGTGATGCGTCAAGGCACCAACGACCTGCTCGATGTCCTGCTCAAGCAGGCTGAGCAGCAAAATCTGTACAGCGCCCAAAGTTATGACGACGGGCTGACCCGCCAGATTGCCATTATCGTTGTCGGCATTCTGGTATCGCTGCTCGTCTCCTGGCTGATCGTCATTCAATTGCGCCGCCGCGTCGCCGTGCTCCAGAGCAGCCTGGGCCAAGCTGCCGACAACCTGGCTCTCGATACTCGCATCGACCTGCCTGGCCAGGATGAACTGAGCGAGATCGCTCGCAGCTTCAACCAGTTCATCGACAAGGTGCACGGCGCCATGCGCCAACTTGCCGACAACTCGCGGCAGTTGTCCGGCATGGCACGCGATGTGGCCGAACGTGCCCGTCTGACCCAGAGCAACTGCGCAGCGCAGAGCGACCGCACGGTACAGGTGGCCACCGCTATCAATGAACTGGGCTCGACCGTTAACGAAATCGCACGCAATGCCGAAAACGCCGCCGACGTGGCGCGTGAAGCGACCCAGCATGCCGGTGATGGCGGCAAAGTGGTCAGCCAGGCGCAGCAGCAGATCAACGCCCTCAATGGCGAGCTGGAGCAGGCAGCCAAGGTGATCGAAGCGCTGGCCTCGCAGACCAACGCCATCAGCACCACACTCAACACCATCCGCAGCATCTCCGAGCAGACCAACCTGCTGGCTCTCAACGCCGCTATCGAGGCAGCCCGTGCCGGTGAGCAAGGCCGCGGTTTCGCCGTGGTGGCAGATGAGGTGCGTACCCTGGCCAGCCGCTCCGGCGCCTCCACCGAGGAAATTCAGCAGGTTATCGACCGCCTGCAGAACGAGTCTCGCTCGGCAGTCGAGGCCATGGCCAAAGGTCAACGACAGAGCGCTCTGGTGGTCGATTACGCGAACAAGGCATCGGCTGCACTGGAGCAGATCAATAGCCATATCGGCCAGATCAGCGATCAGAATATCCAAGTCGCCACCGCCACCGAGGAACAGTCCAGCGTGGTTGAAGAGATCAACCGCAATATCGTCGATATCAATGAGCTGACCGTTGGCACCACTCACATCGCCGACCAGCTCAACCAGGCCAGCAGTGACCTTCAAGCCCTCTCCTCGCAACTGGACGGACTGGTCAGCCGCTTCCGCTTGTAACCTCCCTGCGTCAGTGCAAGCCGTCATGCTACGGCTTGCACTGACGCCTGCTCTCAATACCCCCACATTTACAGGCTGCCCCCTCACAGTCCCCAGCGAGGGCAACTGCCAGATTCTGAATTTGCCCAACACATATGGATTTCCGTATATTCGCCAATCCATATATAGAGCCAGCCAATGCCCGAGAATCTTAGACCGCACGCCCTGTTCAAAGCCCTGGCGGACGAGACACGCGCACGCGCCATATTGCTGATCGCCGCCCAAGGCGAGCTGTGCGTGTGCGAGCTGGTTTGCGCACTGAGCGACAGCCAGCCGAAGATTTCCCGCCACTTGGCGCAACTGCGCGCAAGCGGCCTATTGCAGGATCGTCGCCAAGGACAATGGGTTTACTACCGTCTGGGCGAAGATCTGCCGCAGTGGGTACGCGAGGTAATCGCCGCCACCTTGGCCGCCAATCGCACCTGGCTGGAGCAGGATGCCAAGCGCCTGGCTCACATGGGTGATCGCCCCACTCGCCTCACGACCTGTTGCTGAGAACACACCATGCTGATTGCCTGCGCTATTTTTCTGTTCACTCTGATTCTGGTCATCTGGCAGCCGCGCGGCCTGGGCGTCGGCTGGAGCGCCTCGCTCGGCGCCCTGCTCGCCCTGCTCGCTGGCGTGGTCAGCCTGAGTGACATCCCGATCGTGTGGCATATCGTGTGGAATGCCACCACCACATTCATCGCCCTCATCATCATCAGCCTGCTGCTCGACGAAGCTGGCTTTTTCGAGTGGGCGGCTCTGCATGTGGCGCGCTGGGCCAACGGCAGCGGCGCAAGCCTGTTCGCCTTCTGCATCCTGCTCGGCGCCGGGGTTTCGGCACTGTTCGCCAATGACGGTGCGGCGCTTATCCTCACCCCCATCGTCATCTCCATGCTGCTGGCCTTGCGCTTCTCGCCAGCCTCGACCCTGGCCTTCGTCATGGCTGCAGGTTTCATCGCCGACACCGCCAGCCTGCCGTTGGTGGTGTCGAATCTGGTCAACATCGTCTCGGCCGACTACTTCGACCTCGGCTTCGGCGCCTACGCCGCAGTGATGGTGCCGGTCAATCTGGTCAGCGTGGCGGCCACGCTGGGCATGCTCTGGCTGTTCTTCCGCCGCGACATCCCGGCGCGCTATGCCGTCGACAGCCTGCCAACGCCGCGCGAGGCGATCCGCGATCCGCGTACCTTCGTCGGCGGCTGGATCGTCCTGCTGGCTCTGCTGATCGGCCTGTTCGCGCTAGAGCCGCTGGGCATTCCAATCAGTGCGATTGCCGTGGTCTGCGCCGCCGTGTTATTCGGCGTCGCCCAGCGCGGTCAACACATCGCCACCGGCAAGGTGCTGCGTGGTGCGCCGTGGCAGGTAGTCGTGTTCTCGCTGGGTATGTATCTGGTGGTCTACGGCCTGAGCAACGCCGGCCTCACCGGCCAGCTCACCGTGCTGCTCGACGCACTGGCCGCTCAGGGCCTGTGGGCCGCCGCGCTCGGCACCGGCCTGCTCAGCGCCCTACTCTCCTCGATCATGAACAACATGCCCAGCGTGCTGATCGGGGCGCTGGCCATCGACGCCAGCCAGGCCAGCGGCGCGGTGCGTGAAGCGATGATCTACGCCAACGTCATTGGATGCGACCTGGGCCCTAAAATCACCCCCATCGGCAGCCTGGCCACCCTGCTCTGGCTGCACGTACTGGCGCGCAAGGGCATCCGCGTGACCTGGGGCTACTACTTCAAGGTCGGCATCGTGCTCACACTGCCAGTGCTGCTGCTCACCCTATCGGCCCTGGCCCTACGCCTGAGCCTCTGACCTGGAGCCTTCCGATGCAAGTCCTGTTCATGTGCACGGCCAACAGTTGCCGCAGCATCCTCTCCGAAGCCCTGTTCAACCACCTGGCGCCGAACGAGCACCAAGCTGTCAGCTCTGGCAGTTTCCCACGCGGCGAGGTGCTGCCGCGCACCCTGGCCAGCCTGCGTGAAGTCGGCATCGCCACCGAAGGCCTGAGCAGCAAGGGCAACGACGCCTTCGAAGGTTGCCCGCCGGATATCGTCATCACCGTCTGCGACAAGGCGGCCGGCGAGGCTTGCCCGGTTTACTTCGGCCCAGCACTGAAAGCCCACTGGGGCTTGGAAGATCCGTCCCACGTAGAAGGCGACGAGGCCACCATCGACGCCGCGTTCCAGGCCACCCTGGCGCATATCGAGCGACGCTGCCGCGCCTTCCTCGCCCTGCCCCTGGCGGACATGAGCCGCGACGAACTGCAGCAGGCGCTCAATCGTATCGGCCAGGAGTGAACCCCGTGGGAGGCGCTGCAGCGGCGACTGTCGCGGCTAAAGCCCCTCCTACGAAGTTGGCGTAGCCTGGGTAGAACAAAGCGAAACCCGGAAACGAATTACCCGGGTTTCGCGGTGCTCTACCCAGGCTACATGTGCACAAACGGGGGATGTAAAGCGCGCATCCACAACCCCGTGGGAGGCGCCTCAGCGGCGACCGTCGCAGCTAAAGCCCCTCCCCCAGAGCCGAGGTCAGATACCAGCGACCACAGCGCAGATGCCCTGCGCCGAGCCAAACTGACTGCACAAGTGATTGATGGAGGTCATCAACACCTGATCCGGCGTGGCTGCGAAGTCCACCGACATCATCACGCTGAGCATGGTGATGGTGACGATCGAGAACATGAACAGCTTGCGCGCCCATACTCGGTCATCAGCGGCCTTGTAGCCCGACACGCCCATCCACAGCCAGTAGGCACCGCTCAACGCGGCGACCACGAAGTAGCTGTAACCGGCATAGCCGCTCAAGGTCAGCATCAGGGTCGCGACCACGAAGGCGGCGATATACAGCACGATCTGCCGCTTGGCAGCCGAGATCCCCTTGATGACCGGCAGCACCGGGATGTTCGCGGCCTGGTAGTCATTGAAACGGAAGATGGCGATGGCATAGGAATGCGGCATCTGCCACAAGCTGAAGATCAACAACAAGATGGCGGCGCCAGTATCGAACTCGTTACTGACCGCACAGTAGCCCACCACGGGCGGAGCAGCCCCTGACAGACTGCCCACCAGAGTGCCGTAGACCGAGCCACGCTTGAGCCACAGGCTGTAAAAGCCGACGTAGACCACGAAGCCCATCAGCACCAGCAGCACAGCCAGGGTATTGGTGGCGGCATACAGCAGTGCCACACCCGCAACCCCAAGCACGCAGGCATAGATGATGGCGTGTGCAGGGGAAATCAGCCCCTGCACCAGAACCCGGTTACGGGTTCGCTCCATCTTCTGGTCGATGTCCCTATCGATGTAGTTGTTGAACGCGCAGCCTGAGGCGATAACCAGCGAAACCCCCAGCGCTGTCGCGAAGAACAGTGCCAAGTCAGCATCGCCACGCGAAGCCAGGAAGAAACCGCCCGTAACGGAAATCAGATTTCCGAAGACGATGCCTGGCTTGGCGAGGTTGAGGTATTGCTTCAGGAGCGCCAGCATCAGTTGACCATCATGTGATAGTGCATGCTCCACATGATCCAGACCGACAGGCCCACTACGAACGCAATGATCAACACAGTGAAGATCATCGAAATCACGTTCCAGCGGCCTTCTTCGTCCGTCTTCATGTGCAGGAAGTACACCAGGTGAACGAGCACCTGCACCAGGCCGAACAGCACCACGGTGATCAGGGTCGCGCCACGGCTCAGGCCCAGCACGTCAGGGTACATGACCAGAGCAAACGGAATGACCGTCAGGATTACCGACAGGATGAAACCGGTCAGGTAGTCCTTGAAGCCCACCGCGTGTGCGGCGTGGTTGTCTTGATGAGCCATTTACAACACCCCCATCAGGTAGACGACGGTAAATACGCAGATCCAGACCACGTCGAGGAAGTGCCAGAACAAGCTGAGCAGGCCAACACGGGTCTTGTTGGTGTCGGTCAGGCCACGGGTGCTGACCTGATACATCAGCACCAGCATCCACAGCAGACCAGCACTGACGTGCAGACCGTGAGTACCGACCAGGGTGAAGAACGCCGACCAGTAAGCACTGGTTTGCGGGCCAGCACCTTCGTGGATCAGGTGATTGAACTCATACAGCTCGATGCTGATAAAGGTCGCACCCAACAGGAAGGTGATGCCCAGCCAGCGCAGCACAGCGCCCTTGTCACCCCGGTAGGTGGCCAGCATGGCCATACCGTAGGTGATACTGGAGAACAGCAGGGCGAAGGTTTCAACCAACACCAGATGCAGGCCGCCACCGAGCATTTCCTTCGCGGTTGGACCATCGGCGAAGGACGTACTCAGCACCGCGAAGGTGGCGAAGATGGTGGCGAAGATCAGCAAGTCGGTCATCAGGTACAGCCAGAAACCGAAAAGCTTCAACCCGCTGGTGTCGTGGTGGTGGTGCTCATGGTCATCGTGACCATGAGCGTGGTTAGTAGACTCGTATGCGGTCATGGTTATGCCTGTACGACTGCGTTTGCTTTGGATTGAAGATGCGCTTGCTCGATGCGAGCGATCTCTTCGGGCTGCACGTAGTAGTCGATGTCTTCATCGAAGGAACGCACGATGAAGCTGACCACTGCGCCGACCAGACCTACGATGGCCAGCCACCAGATATGCCAGATCATGGCGAAACCAAAGGCGATGACGAACAGCGACACGACCAGACCATTGCCGGTGTTCTTCGGCATGTGAATCGGCTCGTAGTGCTCCGGCACAGGCATCAGCTCGACACCGTTCTTCTTCGCCTCGTAGAAGGCGTCGATCTTGTCCGCAGTCGGAATGACGGCGAAGTTGTAGAACGGAGGTGGCGAGGAAGTCGCCCATTCCAGGGTACGGCCATCCCACGGGTCGCCAGTGACGTCGCGGTTTTCCTTACGCTTGATGTAGCTGGTGAGGAACTGCACGACGGTAAAGATGATGCCAATACCGATCAGCACCGCACCGACCACAGCCACCTGAATCCACGGTACCCAGGCCGGGTTGTCGAAGTGGTTCAGACGACGGGTCATACCCATGAAGCCCAGCACGTACAGCGGCATGAAGGCGAAGTAGAAGCCAATCAGCCAGCACCAGAAGGAGTAACGACCAAAGCGATCGATCAGCTTGAAGCCGAAGGCTTTCGGGAACCAGTAGATGATACCGGCCAGGTAACCGAACACGGCACCACCGATGATCACGTTATGGAAGTGAGCGATCAGGAACAGGCTGTTGTGCAGCACGAAGTCAGCAGCCGGTACCGCCATCAACACACCGGTCATACCACCGATGGAGAAGGTCACGAGGAAGCCCAGGGTCATCCAAGTCATGGCGTTGAGTTGCAGACGGCCACGGAAGATGGTGAACAGCCAAGTGAAGATCTTCACCCCGGTCGGGATCGCGATGATCGCCGTCATGATGCCGAAGAAAGCGTTGACGCTGGCACCGGAACCCATGGTGAAGAAGTGGTGCAGCCACACCACGAACGACAGCACGCCGATGGCCGCAGTCGCCCAAACCATCGAGGCATAACCGAACAGGGTCTTGCGCGAGAAGGTCGCGACCACTTCGGAGAACACACCAAACGCTGGCAGGATGAGGATGTACACCTCGGGGTGACCCCAGACCCAGAACAGGTTGGCATACATCATCGGGTTGCCGCCCAGCTCACTGGTGAAGAAGTGGAAATCCAGGTAGCGGTCGAGCGACAGCATCGCCAGCGTCGCGGTCAGCGGAGGGAAGGCGCCGCAGATCAGGATGCAGGTGATGAGGATGGTCCAAGTGAAAATCGGCATCTTCATCAGGCTCATGCCCGGTGCACGCATCTTCAGGATGGTGGCGATGAAGTTAACGCCCGTCAGGGTCGTACCCAAGCCCGATAGCTGCATACTCCAGATGTAGTAATCCATACCTACGCCTGGACTGTACTGAATTCCTGATAATGGCGGATAAGCCACCCAGCCGGTCTTGGCGAACTCGCCCAGACCCAACGACAGGTTGATCAGCAGTGCGCCACCGACGAACAGCCAGAAGCTCAGCGAGTTCAGGTAGGGGAACGCAACGTCACGCGCGCCGATCTGCAGCGGTACGACAATGTTCATCAGGCCGGTGACCAGTGGCATGGCCACGAAGATCAGCATGATGATGCCGTGCGCGGTGAAGATCTGGTCGTAGTGCTCAGGCGGCAGGTAGCCCTTGCCGTCACCGTGCGCCATCGCCAGATGGGTACGCATCATGATCGCATCGGCGAAGCCACGCACCAGCATGACCAGCGCAACGATGATGTACATGACACCGATTTTCTTGTGGTCCACCGAAGTGAACCACTCTTTCCACAGGTAACCCCACTTCTTGAAGTAGGTCACCGCCCCTACCAGAGCCAGACCACCCAGCGCCACCATGGCGAGGGTGATCATCACGATCGGCTCGTGATAAGGAACAGCATCCAGAGTCAGCTTTCCAAACATCTTCACTCCTCCGCGTCGGCGTCGCCGTGTTTGGCAACAACCTTGCTTTGAGAATCTTTCAGGGTCACGTATTGACCGATCACCTTACGGAACAGGTCGGGTTCAACCTGGCCGAAGTAGCGAATCGGGTAGATCGGGTAACGATGGTTGACCATCTCGCCGCGCTCGCCCACTTGCTTGAAGGCAGCGAAGTCCATGACTTCAGGCGATTGCTTGACCTTGTCGACCCACTGCGCGAAGGCTTCGTCGCTGACCGAATGCGTGGTGAAACGCATGGCCGAGAAACCGCTGCCGCTGTAGTTACCGGACTGACCGAAGAACTCACCCTGCTCATTGGCGATCAGGTTCAGCTGAGTACGCTGACCAGCCATGGCGTAGATCATGCCGCCCAGTTGCGGGATCGACAGCGTGTTCATCACGGTATCGGAGGTGATGTGGAACGTCACCGGAGTGTTCTCCGGAATCACCAACTCATTGACCACGGCTACGCCCTGATCCGGGTAGATGAACAGCCACTTCCAATCGAGCGAAACCACCTCGATGTTCAGCGCCGGCTTGTCCGACTCGATCGGCTTGTAAGGATCAAGCGAATGCGAGGTTTCCCAGATGATCACCGCCAAAATCGCCACGATGATCAGAGGCACGCCCCAGACGATCACTTCGACCTTGTGCGAATGCGCCCAGTCAGGCGTATAGGTGGCTTTCTCGTTGGACTCGCGATAACGCCAGCCAAACCAGAAAGTCATGAAGATCACGGGGAGAACCACGATCAGCATGAGCCCAATGGAGATAAGGATGAGATTGCCCTGTTCAATGCCGATTTGCCCTTTCGAGTTGAACAGTGCCCAGTCACATCCACCGAGCGCTGAGAAGGCAATCGCCATCACCAACCAGCGCGCAAAACGATGGTACTTCTCTTCTTTCATATCACGACCTTCAGCTGAGTGATGTCCCACATTTCTGGCTTCAGCCGACATGCAGCCCATCGAGCAAAAGGCCGACAGCGGGTGCTCTAAGCTTGAGCATCCGTTGCAAGCAAAGCGTGAGAACTGTGGGATAAGCGCGATGTTGAAGGCTATGGCGCCCCCGCACAATTAATTAGCGGCCTATCCACGCGCATTGCAAAGCCACTCGAAACGAGCTTTTCGCAGCATATAAGCAAACATTTGCAACATTTGACGGCAATTAGCAGACAAATGCACAGGGGTGCGACAAATGATCACACCCCTTGCCACAGGGCAGTTTGTAAGCAAATTGACAGGAATCAATGACAGTCGGACGACAGCGTGATTCAGCCCTGACAAGGCCGCAGACAGGCCAGGCAACAGCGTGCGCAGCGCGCCGCGCAGCCTGAGCGCCCGCACCACGGCAAACGTGAGCAGGCTCAGTCACTGGAAAAGGAGATGGGGGCAGGACGGAGCACCTACAAGAGGGGTGCTCCCGAATCAGTCTTGCCAGTCGCAGTAGCAACCGACGGCAAGGCCACTGGCCAGGGTAAACTCACGCCCCTCCGTGAGCGCTTCGAGCACGGGCTCGACGAAACTGTTGCTGGAGTTACACACCAACCCTTCACTGTAAGGGCCGGCATAGGCCAGATTGCCTGCACGGTCCCAAATAGCCAGCGCCGGGCTGGCCGGCAGCGACTCCATCCCCTCGATGTACTCCAGAGGCTTCATGCGCCCGCGCAGAAAGGACGCCAGCTCACCTTTGCTACCGGGCTTCTGCACGCTGTAGAACTCGACATCGGAATTACGGTGCAAACCGATCAAATAGCGCAGGTGCGCGTCGGTTTCCTCGTTGCAAGGGCATTGCGGATCCCAGAAGTGCACCACGCGGATAGGCCCAGGGCCCGCCATCTGCGCCGGCAAACGCAGCGTGTTTTGCCCGAAGATCACCGTTTTTTCGCTATAAGGCCGCAAGTACGCAGCCCCCGTGAGCCACCAGATCAGCACCACAGCGCCAAGCGCCAACACACAGAAGCCCACCACCAGATGCTTGAAACTCAGACGCTTCAACACACTCATGGCTGACGCTCGAACTTACGCACGAATTGCTTTTCCATCTCCTTGCAGCTTTCTTCGGTGAAGCTACGTTCGGTGCTCTGCGCGCTTTTCCAGCAGGCTTCAATGGCTGCACGCTCGCCTGCCTCGATATCACTGTCCTGCGGGCGGGTCATCACGTAGATGAGCCCAACAAAGGTCAGTACGACGAACGCCACCCCCGCCAACAACAGCCCAAGACAGCCACGACGGCCCAGCCCGACGCTTTCATCATTCACACTCATTTGTCTCACGTTCCAAATTCACCAGTGGCAGACTCACACCGGGCTCGCTAACGAACCCGCTCATCAAATCAACTTTCAACCAGCGTCCACTGCTTGTTCAGGCGCTTGTCCGATACCGCCATTTTCGTGCCCAGTTGCTGGGCGAACAGCGACACGCGGTACTCCTCCAGCATCCAGCGATACAACGTGAGCTGCGGGTCGCGCTTGCCTTCCTGAGCGTGTTTGGCAGCACGCGCCTGATACTGTTCCCAGCACCCCGCCAGCTCACCCATCCACACGCGATCACGCTGCACTTGCGCGCCCACCTTGTCCAGACGCTGCTCGATGGTTTTAAGGTAACGCGGGATTTCCTTGAGCCACTCGCCCGGCGTTTCACGCACGAAACCGGCGTAGACCAGATTGGCCAACTGTTGCTTGATATCGTTGAGCGCCATGGCCTGGGCCAGATCGATCTTGCCCTTGAAGCGCTTCTGCAAGCCATGGTTGAGCTTGAGGATTTCCAGCACCAGACGAGCGATGCGCTCGGCATGCGCCGTCCAGTCGCCACGCTTGCGCTCGGCCAGTTGCGCCAGCGCCGCGCCATCGCGCGGCAGCGTCGCTTCACCTTCGAGGATGCAGGCATCCAGGCTGGCCAGCAGAATGTCCTCGACCAGCGCCTCTACGCGGCCAATGTCGCGATACAGCAGCCCCAGCTCGGTCAGCCCCGGCAGCTTGCCGCGCAGAAACTTCGCCTGCTCGGCCAGTTGTTGCAACAGCAGGCGCTGCAACGCGCGGCGATGCTGGAAGTCGGCCTCAGCCTGAGTCGGGAAGCGCCCTTCCTTGACCACCCCGCCCTCTTCCACCAGCGCCGGATAAACCGTCATGGAAAGCCCGGCGATCTTCTGCTGCGCCTTCTCGGCCACCTCGGCGAAGGCCTTGGCCTCCACCGCTTTCGGTTTGTCGCTCTGCTGCGGGATGGCCAATGCGGCCTGGCTGGCCTCGGCGAAACGTGCGGTCAACTCGGCCAAGTCGCGGCCTTCACCGAGGAACTTGCCGCGCGCATCCACCACCTCGATATTCATTTTCAGATGGCTTTCCAAGCCTTGCGCCGCTTCCGCCCAGGCCTCATCCGATACCCGCGCGCCGGTCATGCGCAAAAGCTCCTGGCCGAGTGCCTGCGGCAGCGAGCCTTGGCCAAACACCAGTTTGTCCAGCGCGGCACCGACGAAATCCGGCACCGGCACGAAGTTCTTGCGCAGCGCCTTGGGCAGGCCGCGCACCAGGGCAATGCACTTGGCCTCCAGCGGCCCCGGCACCAACCATTCCAGACGCTCGGGTTGCAGTTGCGGCAACAGCGGCGCCGGCACGCGCAGGGTCACGCCATCACGCGGGTGGTTGGGCTCGAAGTGATAGCTCAGCGGCAGTTGCAGCTCGCCGATGCGCAAGGTGTCCGGGTACTGCGCGGCGGTGACTTCGGAGGCCGAGCGGGCCAGGGCGTCTTCCTCGCGCATGATCAACAGTTGCGCGTCGGCGGCGCTGCCCTTCTTGTACCAACTCTCGAAACTCGCGGCCTGGTAGATGTCCTGCGGGATGCGCGCGTCGTAGTAGCCGAACAGGGTTTCCTCGTCGGCGAGGATGTCGCGGCGGCGCGACTTGGCCTCCAGCTCGTCGAGGCGTTCCAGCAACTGTCGGTTGGCGGTCAGGCAGCGCACGCGGCTGTTGATCTCGCCACGCACCAGGCCCTCGCGAATGAACATCTCGCGCGCCACGGGCGGGTCGATAGGGCCGTAATGCACCGGGCGGCGGCCGACGATGATCATGCCGTACAGGGTGACCTGCTCGTACGCCACCACTTGGCCGCGCTTCTTCTCCCAGTGCGGTTCCAGATGGTTCTTCTTCACCAGATGAGCGGCCAGCGGCTCGATCCAGTCCGGCTCGATCTTCGCCACCATACGGGCGAACAGCTTGGTGGTTTCCACCAGTTCGGCGGCCATGATCCAGTTGGGCTTCTTGCGCCCGATCACGCTGGACGGGTGAATCCAGAAACGCCGCTGACGCGCGCCGAGGTAGTCGCCCTCCTCGGTCTTCTGGCCGATCTGGCTGAGCAGGCCGGCGAGAATCGCCTTGTGCACGGCGGCGTAGTTCTTCGCCCGCACCGCCGCCTCGCTGGCCTCGGCCTGCTGGCGGGCGATGGCGTTGACGCGGTTGTCCTTGGTCGGCGCCGGGTTTTGAGCCTTTTCGTAGGGTGGATGGCCGGAGCCATCCACCTTGGCGGACGCGTTATCCACCTTAGCTGCACCCTTGCCCATCAACTGCAGATCACGGGCGATCAGCACCAGTTGCCGGTGTGCGTCGCGCCACTCGCGCAGGCGCATGTAATTGAGGAAGTTCTTCTTGCACCAGGTACGCAGCGGGTTGCTGCCCAGCTCCTGGCGTTTTTCCTCGAAGCCGCGCCACAGGTTGATCAGCGCGGCGAAGTCGGAATCCACATCCTTCCACTGCGCATGCGCCTGGTCGGCGGCCTGCTGGCGATCCATCGGTCGCTCACGCGGGTCCTGCACCGACAGCGCGGCGGCGACGATGAGGATTTCCTCCAGGCTGCCCTGCTTGGCGCCTTCCAGCACCATGCGCCCCAGGCGCGGGTCGATGGGCAGGCGCGCCAACTGGCGGCCAAGTGGCGTGAGCTGGCTTTCGCGGTTGACCGCAGACAGCTCCTGCAACAGATTGAAGCCGTCGCTGATGGCCTTGCCATCTGGCGGCTCGATAAAGGGGAAGTCCTCGATGCTGCCCAGGCGCAGGTGCAGCATCTGCAGAATCACCGCCGCCAGGTTGGTACGCAGAATCTCCGGGTCGGTAAATTCCGGGCGCCCGAGAAAATCCTCCTCGCTGTACAGACGAATGCAGATACCCGGCTCGACCCGCCCGCAACGGCCCTTACGCTGGTTGGCGCTGGCCTGCGACACCGGCTCGATGGGCAAGCGCTGCACCTTGGCGCGGTAGCTGTAGCGGCTGATGCGCGCGGTGCCGCTGTCGATCACGTAGCGAATGCCCGGCACCGTCAGCGAGGTTTCGGCGACGTTGGTGGCCAGCACGATCTTGCGCCCGGCCATGGGCGCGAAAATCTTCTGCTGCTCGGCAGGCGTCAGCCGCGCATACAGCGGCAGCACCTCGGTAAAACGCAGATTGGCCTTGCGCAGCACCTCGGCGGCTTCGCGAATCTCGCGCTCGCCAGGCAGGAACACCAGCACATCACCGGGGCGCTGGCCGACGCTGCGCTCGTGCTCGGCGATCTCATCCAGCGCGGCAAGAATGCCCTGATCGATGGACAGGTCATCGAGCAGACGCTCGCCCTCCTCGTCCACCTCCGCCGCCAACGGGCGATACCAGGTTTCCACCGGGTAGGTGCGACCGGACACCTCGATGATTGGCGCGTCGTTGAAATGTTTGCTGAAACGCTCCAGATCGATGGTCGCCGAGGTGATGATCAGCTTCAGATCCGGGCGACGCGGCAGCAGAGTCTTCAGATAGCCAAGCAGGAAGTCGATGTTGAGGCTACGTTCGTGCGCCTCGTCGACGATGATGGTGTCGTACTTCTCCAGAAAGCGGTCGTGCTGCGTCTCGGCGAGCAGGATGCCGTCGGTCATCAGCTTGATCAGCGTGCCGTCCTTGCTCTGATCCTCGAACCGCACCTGATAACCGACCAGCTCGCCCAGCGGCGTGCCGATTTCCTCGGCCACTCGCGTCGCCACACTGCGCGCCGCCAAGCGACGCGGCTGGGTATGGCCGATCAGCCCATGCACGCCCCGACCGATCTCCAGGCAGATCTTCGGCAACTGCGTGGTCTTGCCCGAACCGGTCTCACCGGCAATCACCACTACCTGGCTCTTCTCCAGCGCAGCCTTGATCTCGTCGCGTTTGGCGGCAATCGGCAGCGCATCGTCGTAGCGCATCGCCGGGATGCTGCTACGCCGCGCCGCCACCTTGTCGCTGGACGCCTGAAAACGCTCCAGCCACTGCGCCAGCTTGGCCTCGTCAGGGTGCTTCTGCAGCTCATGCAACTGCCGGCGCAAGCGATGGCGCTCGGCGATCATGACGTGGTCGAGGTTGTTCTGCAGCGTGGCGAGGTCAGTCATCTGGATCGGGGCAATCAGGGCAAAGGCGGGATTGTCGCAGATTCGAGCCCTGCCCGCTGCCGGGAGCGCGCGTAGGATGGATCGGAACGCCGACCGCTCGTAGCGACAGCGCGTAGGGTGAACTCAGGAGCGCCAGCGAACAGTCCACCGGCCCATGCTGAAAATGGCACCACAACCTACGCCCAGTGCTCCCAACGGCGTACTGCTTCGCAAACGGAACGCCTACAACGCAGCCAGATCCTCCACCTTGGCAATTTGTGCTTTATAAACTACATTCAGCCCATGCAAAAAATCGAATCCGCCACCTTCAGAAACTGGCTGAAGAAGCTCAAGGACGAAACCGGCAAGGCGCGCATCGTGGCCCGGATCAACCGGCTGATGGAAGGCCTGCCAGGCGACGTGGCGCCGGTCGGCCACGGCGTCAGCGAACTGCGGATTCACTATGGCCCCGGCTACCGGGTGTATTTCCACCAGCAAGGCAACACGCTGGTGATCCTGCTCTGCGCAGGCGACAAGGGCAGCCAACGCCGCGACATCGAAGCCGCCCAACAGATCCTGCAGACCTGGAGAAAACGAGATGACTGAAACCTTTAGCGACTTCGACCCCGCCGAATACCTCACCAGCCCCGCAGCCATTGCCGAGTTCATGAGCGACGCCCTGGAAACCGGCGATGCCGGCTATATCGCCAAGGCCTTGGGTGTAGTGGCTCGCGCCAAAGGCATGACCGAACTGGCCAGAGAAACCGGCCTGTCCCGCGAGCAGCTTTATCGCTCATTCAGCGAACACGGCAACCCGACACTGAAAACCATGCTTGCGGTGATGAAGGCGCTGGGGATTGAAATGGCGGCACGGCCGCATACGCGATGAGGGTGTCATTACCTAGCGTGCGCATGTAATGCAGCGCGTGGATCGGGACGCCCTACAACGCTGCGCTCGACGCGAAGCCCCTCAACACCAATATCGTGGTCTGTCCCCGGTTGCTCCAAGATCCAGAAAAGTTCGGGCAGGGGACGAAGCCTCAAGCCTTAAAAGTTTTAGTGACACTAGAGACACTGAAACGACTTTCAAAGTCGTCCACTACACGGAGTAAACCAATGATTAAATCTCAATAATTTCCGCTATATCATCGAGCGGCCCTATCTCAAGATAAATTGGCTGCAACTCTGACACAGGCTCCCTAGGAGCCCAGATTATGCGGTACTCATTTTGATATGCGTATTTGAAATGCTTCGCGAAATTGACGTCTATTCTTCTTGGATCACAAAGAATAGGATCTAAATATTTTACGCTACCAGCAAAACCCTCATAACCTGAAAAAGCTTGATTACCTACTCGGATAAGTCTGTCTGTAAATGCGCGTGGTTTTTTGATTACCAAACACGAGTCAGCGTCAAAATCAGAAAATTCACGGTATGTATAATTTGACGCAAAGCAGGTAACGTAGTAGTTTGTTCTCGCTTTTACCGAGTACTCTATTCTGCCGTAGGAAGGAACAGCTTCCCCAGGCTTTACAATTCCTTTTAACCCAGAAAAAATAGAACCATTAAATACCAACTCATCATCTCGTATTGCAACATTCAATGACGGATCGCTGTAATAAGAGGCAGGCGCAACACGAAACTTTCCGAAACTAAACATTTCATCAATATACTTTTTCTTAGAAAACTTATAAATTCTACCGGAAACGATCCCTCCAGCAAGCTCTATAGCCAACTTCGACTTAGGAGGATTGGGAAATGTAGGATGAACCATATTGGCATCTTTGATAAAGCCATTTGTAAAACCATTGGGAAAAGGCCCGTAACGATCTTCCATTTCAGTCAGAACGTGAGTGCACTTAGCCCACATTTCATTATTAAGATTTTTCCCCACTC
Source organism: Pseudomonas sp. 8Z (assembly GCF_902506535.1). Classification (GTDB taxonomy): domain Bacteria; phylum Pseudomonadota; class Gammaproteobacteria; order Pseudomonadales; family Pseudomonadaceae; genus Aquipseudomonas. Next base: position 542,183 of record NZ_LR733827.1, on the reverse strand, counting down.
CCACACCAATTTTTCCATCCGGCGTAAGAATCGTCAGGATATTGAGTATATCCTTGAACCGCTCCTCCAGCTCAAGAGCCGACAAATGTCTTATATATGGATTTTCCCGATATTGCCTACGCCACAGCTCATGCCTCGGAATCAGCGCCATAAATACTCCACAATTTTAAAAAATTCCACTTCTGATTCGAGGTTGCCTAGACCTTTGAGCCTTCCACCCTTTAGCTGAAGTTACATACCTAAATCTATTTGGTGGCTGAAAACAGCTTAACATTGGTGAAGAGGCTTTCGAGTGAATCTAAATAGTCGACACGAGCACCACCATTGCGCTGCTCACGACAGAAAAGGGGTTTATCTCTGCCCCCCTGCTTGCTTCTGGCCGAAAGTATTCGCTCGCATACGCCAGCTTTCACGCCTAATCCCGATGCATTTTCATGTTCTCTTATTTTCGGAACACCGCCCACCCACAGAGCTAACGAACAGCCCCCAAAAGCAGCTCTTAATAGCTGCTTTTCAAGCCTACTCCCCTTTTTTATGCCTGTGAGGTTTCAGGTAAGGATGTTCCTTTTGCTTTTCAGGCGTAACCCTCTGCCTTTTGTCCGGGGTGCCGTCTTCGTTTTTTCTTTTAGGGCCAGGTTTGATACTCATAGTCGATTCCTTTTATTGCATTGGTTGTTAAACCGTTTTTATTTAGTCCAACTCCTTACACCTGTCAAAAACGAAGCAAAAATCAGGTACAGACCACGATATCGAAGCCTCTAGGGATGGTCTGAAATAGCCCGACATTTCCGGCCGACTTCGACCTCTGCCGATTTTGAACGCACCGACCAGTCAAAGCCGGTCAGGTTGTCCGCTCAGCTCTTCGTTTTTGGCCGTCACGAGCACCTCGTAGCGGCCATTCCTCACATTACAGGTGTACCTCTCCTGCGGTAGTCAGCAAGTAGCCCGGCCATCCGCAGTGACGGCGGATGAAAAAGGCGTCATCCACCCTACGGCGAAATCTCGGGTAGGGTGGACAACGCGAAGCTTGTCCACCTCGCTTCACACTCGAAGACACAGCCCAAGAGCAATTGATCGTTCCACACTCGACGTTCAAGGCCGCCCTGCAGATCCTGTAGACGTGGAGAAAACGAGATGACAGAAACCTTTAGCGACTTCGACCCCGCCGACTACCTCACCAGCCCCGCTGCCATTGCCGAGTTCATGAGCGACGCCCTGGAAACCGGCGATACCGGCTATATCGCCAAAGCCCTGGGCGTGGTGGCACGCGCCAAAGGCATGACCGAACTGGCCAGAGAAACCGGCCTATCCCGCGAGCAGCTTTATCGCTTCTGCAGCGGATACGGCAATCCGACGCCGAAACCCGGCTTGCCATGATGAAAACACTGGGGGGTTGCAATGGTTGCGCGGCCGCATGGTGCGCGGGAGGGGCGGGTTATTGATCGTTCCTACGCGCCGCGTGGGAATGCATCGCGTAGGTGTATCGGGTCACCGTACGCCCAACGCGGACACTGGCGCCGATGATTTTGGCCGACGCTAGAAGGCGTTGAATGCAGCGAAACCCATCGAGGCCTCGCTACGCTCAACCCAGGTTATGGGCTATCCACCCTCGCCCAGGTCGCCTTGGCATCGGCACAAGCGCTAGGCATCAGTTGCAGCGTGCCGATGCAGTGTTCGCGAGCACCGTGCTGAAATGGTAGCTGTAGTCGCTACCCAGCGCCTGGGTACCCTCTTCCCCGGCATGTGGTCCGATGATCCAGGTATCAGCCTTAGCAATACCGCCGTCGGCGTATGCGGCGATGTCAGTCGTTGCATTCCCGTAGGCACGCACAATATTGAGGCCGACTTGTTCGCGCAGATATTTGATGTACTTAGTCTTGTGCACCTGGGCACTATCACTGTCGGCATTGGAGCGATAATGCCACTGCGGCAAATTCTCATAGTCGAACCACTCGCGCGCTTCCTTGGTCACCCAGTAAGGGCGCGCCGTGAGAAACACCAACTGGTAGCCCTTATCGCGGTATGCGCGAACCGTCTCAGGCGCATAGTAATAGGCCTGTGCGGTTTTCACTCCGACGTAATCGGCATAAGCCTCGAAATCATTGATGGTCAGCGTGCCGTCGACATCGAATAATACCGCTGGGCGCTGCGGATTCACGACGCTGAGATAACCATCCACTTGGCTGAGATCGCCCTCAACAACGAAGCGCAGGCGATATTCGCCCACGGCTCGATTGCCCACACTCACCGAGATCTTACCGTCGCTATTGGTCAGATAACGTCCCAGGTATTCCCAATTGCTCATGCCGCTGCCGTAGAGATAGGCCTGCACATATTCGTCTTCCAGATCTTTGTGCAGCACTGCGCTGTAGTCGAACTTGGCGGTCACGCTGGCGGATTGGCCATCAGCAACTATTTCGTCGTGCACCATGTGCCATGGGCTATAGAGACCAACCAAGACCTTGCTTCCCAAATGCCGGAAGCTTTTCTTCGTCGGCGTCGTAAATGCTGGCGGATTGGCTGGACTGGTGAAATCAGGGCATTGCGCAGCGGCATTAACGCTGGCAGCCAGTAGGGCAAACAGCACAAGAGCACGGCTCATAAGCATGTCCTTTAAATTTGTTCTCGTTAAGAAATAACCACGCATAGATAAGCGGCGTAGCTTAACCGGGCCAGATGAATGTGTTGTGTCAGTTACAAAGTTGGCGGTTTCAGAGCAAGCACTCCATGAATCCCATCCACCATTTCCGCGATTACGCCTCGGTCTGCTCCGTAGTTCAACCTGCAGCCCTTGGATCCTATCTATTTCATCCGCGAAACGAGCATTCCCGGCCGACTGAGGCGAGTGAAGGTGGTAGCAGGTCAGCCGGAGCAGGAGTTGACCAATAGCACCAGTGCACTGCTGAGCGAGTTGATCGTGCTCTACCGCCGAGCCATCGCCCAGGCAGCCGGGAGGGCCGAGCCTGATTGAGCTGCAACGCTATCTCACCCACCTGCCTGGCCATGATGGGCAACCGCCTGCCGAGTTCGGCTGGAACGCAGATTGCCAGGCGAGCTTCGGCCATGGCGTACAAACCGCGCAAGGCTGGCTGGACAACGCCAATAGCGCCTGGCTGTGGGCCAATCTGTTAATGGAGCGGCAACTGTACCCGCCGGGCGCCCAGCGCCATGCCTTCGAGCTGGGCTTTCTCAGTCGCATCCACCAACGCCTGTGCTCGCCACTAGGCGGCGAGCATCAGGCATTGCGCACGGAGTTGCGGCTGTAGCGAATCAGGCGAGGGCTTGCCCTCGCCTTTTCATTGATCGCGCCCAAGCTACGCCTGGGAACGGGGCTCAAGCAGAGCTTGACTTATATCCAATTTGATATAAATTTTCTCCCACGGTGGCTCTCCACCGTGGTCAATTGGCGTAATCGAAAATTGAACTGAAAGCTGAATTGAAAACTGAACTGAAACTGAAGCCAGCGAAGGTGACCAAGATGAAAACTTCTAAAAAATTCCATAGCGCCCTCTACGGGCAGCGGAGATCCCTCAGTGAAAGACATTCAATTCTGCGGCACCAGCCTCGATGATATTAGAGCGTTCCCCAAGGATGTGATTCATGAAGTTGGGTACCAGCTTCACCGCGTCCAATCGGGAATGGAACCCACAAACTGGAAACCGATCAACACCGTAGGACCCGGTGTTATAGAGATACGAATACGAGAGGATTCAGGGGCTTTTCGCGTGTTCTATGTGGCAAACCGTGGCAATACAGTCGCAGTACTGCATGCCTTTCGCAAAACCACTCAGAAGACGGAAAAGCGGGACATTGACCTGGCAAAAGCGAGGTTCAAGCAGCTTGAGTAGCATCGGCGACACCCTACCCTCCCATCCACAAATGGGAGGGTAAAGTCGTCAGAGCTGCACAGAGCTATGTCCTGCTCTGACCACCCCAAGAGGCACATGAAAATGGCAACCAACAGCTATCACAATGTTTGGGATGCGCTGACCGACTCGCCAGAAGAAGCACTCAACCTGCGCCTTCGTTCGCAGCTAATGATGGAGTGCAGCGAGCTGGTGAAAAAATGGAACATTCCACAGAAAGATGCAGCCAAACGGCTGCACATTACTCAACCGAGACTCAACGACCTGCTCAACGGAAAAATCGCTAAATTCTCCCTGGACGCATTGGTCAACTTGCTTAGCAACGCGGACATGCGCGTCGAAGTAAAGGTTAAACAGAAGAAAGCCGTTAAAGAGCCCGCACACGCGTGAGAAGTTTTCTCCTTGCTCCTGTGGAATGCTCAACGCCTAAAACGCCCCGCACTCGACGGGGTTTCTTTTTACTTGGGCGAGTCACTCCAGGCCAGCAGGTAGACCGGTTAACCAATTAAACGGTGGATGAAAAAACGTCATCCACCCGGTCAAACCAGGGCGTACAAGGGTGGACAACGCGCAGCTTGTCCACCTCGCTTCACTCTGAAGCCCCCCCCCTAGAGCAATGACGCTTGGCTTCGCGGGCACCTCACTACGCGCGGGTAGCCAACCGTCCGACCTTACGTCACTGACATGCCGCTGGCACCGTCACCGCCCTGGCACGCCAGGCAAACCCCAGCACCATCAGCAGCCCAATCCCCGCCATCGCAGCACCGGCCAAGGAGATCGCCGGGTAGCCCAGCCCCGCCTTGATCACCGCGCCGCCCAGCGCTGCGCCAATGGCGTTGCCCAAGTTGAAGGCGCCGATATTCACCGCCGAAGCCAAGTTGGGTGCGGCCTTGGCCGCCTCCATCACGCGCATCTGTAGCGGCGGCACGATGGCGAAGCTGGCGATGCCCCAGATGAGGATGGCCACGGCGGTCGGCAGCGGCCAGCGCATCAGCACGGTGAAGGCCAGTAGCACTGCGATCAGCGCGCTCAGCGAGACGATCAGGGTGCGGTCGACGGAGCGATCCGCCGCCTTGCCGCCCCACACATTGCCCAGCGTCAGGCCGATGCCGTACAGCACCAGCATGGCGGTGATAAAGGCTGTCGAGGCGTGCGTTTCGTTGCTAAGAATCGGCGCGATGTAGGTGAATACGGTGAACATGGCGCTGGAGCCGATCACGGTCAGGGCCAGTGCGGCAAGCACGGGGCCACGGCCCAACACGCGGATTTCCGCCAGTACACCGGCACTTTTCGGCAACGGCACGTTGGGCAGCGCGAACCATAGCGAGGTCATGGCCAGCACGCCCAGGCCAGTAATGCCCCAGAACGCCGTGCGCCAACCAAAGGTTTCACCGAACCAGGCAGCCAACGGTACGCCGCCGATGGTCGCCAGGGTCAAGCCCATGAACATGGCGGCCACCGCCCCGGCGCGTTTGTCCGGTGCGACCACGCTGGCGGCGACGATGGAGCCAACGCCGAAAAAGGCGCCGTGGTTCAGCGAGGTCACCACACGGGCGATCAGCAGGCTGGTGTAGTCAGTGGCCAGGGCCGACATCAGGTTGCCGAGGGTGAAAATGGCCATCAGGCCGATCAGCAGGTAGCGCCGGGGAATCTTGCCGGTGGTCAGGGTCATCAGTGGCGCGCCGAGCAGCACGCCCAATGCATAGGCACTGACCAGCAGGCCGGCCGCCGGGATGGAGACGCCAAGATCGCTGGCGATGCCCGGCAACATGCCCATGGGGGCGAACTCGGTGACACCGATACCGAAGGCGCCGATGGCGAGTGCAACGAGTGGTGGATTGATACGCATGGAAGCCTCCTCATCTATGCTGCGAATGCTAGGATCCAAACCTTGACAGCGCTAGATGGCATTTCTGGCAAACACCTTTGCTTATGGAGCACAAATGGATTTCAACGGCCGGTCAGGTGAAATGGCGGTGTTCGCGACGGTTGCGGAGCAAGGCAGTCTATCGGCGGCGGCTCGTGCGCTGGGGCTGACGCCCTCGGCAGTCAGCCGCATCATTGCGCGGACCGAGCAGCGCTTAGGCACGCGCTTGTTGCTGCGTACCACCCGCGCGCTCAACTTCACCGCCGAGGGCGAGGCTTATCTGCGCGGTGCCCGGCGTATCCTCGCTGACCTAGCCGAAGTCGAGGAAGCCATCGCTGATCAGGGCGTGCCAAAGGGCCGCTTGCGTGTCAGTGCGGCGCTGGGTCATGGTCGGCTGGCCATCGTGCCGCTGGTGGCGGCCTTCAGCGCGCGTTATCCGAATATCACTGTCGATCTGTCGCTGGGCGATGAGGTGGTCGACATTCTTGGCGGTCAGGCCGACGTGGCGGTGCGCTTCGGCCATCTGCCCGATAGCCCGCTGACCGCACGCCGTATCGGCGAGACCGGTCAAGTGGTGGTGGCCTCCCCCGACTTTCTGCAGCGCCACGGCACGCCGCAGCAGCCGGAAGACCTGCTGCGACACAACTGCCTGCGTTTCAACTTTCGCCGCGCCGAGCCGAACTGGCCGTTTATCCGCGATGGCCAGGCGTTCTCACTCAAGGTTTGCGGCAATATCGAATGCAGCAGTGGCGAAGCGCTGGCGCAATTGGCGCGGGCGGGTGCGGGGATCGCGCGTATCGGCGAGTTCAGCGTCACTGAAGACCTGCAACGCGGCGCGCTGGTGCCGCTGCTGCAAGCCTTCAACCCCGGCGACCGGGAGCCGATTCATGCAGTGTTCGTCGGCGGCTCGGCGATGCCGGCGCGGGTGCGGGTGTTCGTGGATTTTCTGCTGGAGCATCACCGGATGTAGTGGCGATGGCGCAGGATGCACCGCCCACCAGGCCACAGGGCTGCCGGTGAGCGAGGCTTTAGCCGCGTCGGGCGTTACAGGCTCATCACATCGAGAAAGCGCGGCGTAGCGCTGTCGTCGATCTTCAGGCTCTTGAAGTCGAACAGGTTGCGGTCAGCCAGTTGCGAGGGGTGCACGTTCTGCAGGGCGCGGAACATGATCTCGACCCGGCCCGGACTCTTGCGCTCCCACTCCTGCAGCATCTCCTTGACCACCTGGCGCTGCAGGTTCTCCTGCGAGCCGCAGAGGTTGCACGGGATGATGGGGAATTCCTTGAGCTGGCTGTAGGCTTCGATATCGGCCTCGGCGCAGTAGGCCAGCGGGCGGATCACCACATTGCGGCCGTCGTCGGAGAGCAGCTTGGGCGGCATGGCCTTGAGCGTGCCACCGTAGAACATGTTGAGGAAGAAAGTTTCCAGGATGTCGTCGCGGTGGTGCCCCAGGGCCATCTTGGTCGCGCCGATTTCGTCGGCGTAGGTGTACAGCGTGCCGCGCCGCAGGCGCGAGCACAGCGAGCAGGTGGTTTTGCCTTCCGGGATCTTCTCCTTGACCACCGAGTAGGTGTCCTTCTCGATGATGTGGTACGCCACACCGATGGATTCGAGGTAGGCCGGCAGCACATGTTCGGGGAAGCCGGGCTGCTTCTGATCCATGTTCACCGCGACGATCTCGAATTTGATCGGTGCCACCTTCTGCAGGTACAGCAGCACATCGAGCATGGTGTAGCTGTCCTTGCCGCCGGACAGGCAGACCATCACCTTGTCGCCATCCTCGATCATGTTGAAGTCGGTGATGGCTTCGCCGGCCAGGCGGCGGATGCGCTTCTGCAGTTTGTTCTGGTTGACCGAAAGGGTGCCCATGGTGCGTCGAGATCCGAGGGGTGGGAACGAAAGCGCGACATTTTACGCACAAAGGCGCCCGCGCCCCACCCCGTCGACGGTTAAATGCTAGGCTCTGCCGATGAACGACGATCTAAACCCCAGCCAGGATCTTGCCGAACAGGTGCTGCAGCTACTGCAATCCTCACCCGACGGCCTCTCCGAATATGCCCTGATCCAGCAACTCAAGGAGCGTCACAGCGGCCATCTGCCCGACCTGCCGCTGACCGACAAGCTGGTGCTGTTTCGCACCCACTTTCTGTTGTTCAACGCCCTCTATCGCCTGCGCGATACGCTCTGGCAGCAGGGTACGCACCTGCTTGAAATCAGCCCACTGTGCATTCGCCTGCTGCCCTATCAAGCGGGCAGCGAAGCCTTGAGCGAGCGCGATGAGCTGCGCGACTACTACCTGGATATGAGCCAATTGCAGGGCACCGACGAGCGGGATGTCGAGCGTCTGCTAACGAGTTTCTGGACGCGCATGCAAGGCGGCGAAGAGAAACTCGCAGCCCTGCAACTGTTCGAGCTCGACGACGACACGCCGCTCGATCTGGCGCGCATCAAGCTGCGCTATCGGCAACTGGTCAGCCTGCATCACCCGGATCGAGGGGGTAGCACGCAACGCCTGCAGTCGATCAACAAGGCCATGGAAATTCTGGCCCGTTATTACCACTGAAAGCGACAGAGCCATTGACTCTAACCCCAGGCGCCACGTGGCTTTGGCTGGCGTTCTATACTGCGCAATGAGGTTGCACAGATCCGGCCTTGGCACCCTGCGCCGCTGACCATGCACGCCGGGTGCAGCCGGGGAAGACCGTATGAGCACAGAGGTATCTGACATGATTCATCACGTCTGGGGGCTCTTCACCCATCCCGATCAAGAGTGGCAGGAAATCCGTGGTGAGGAAGAATCCATCAGCCACCTGTACCTGACCCATATATTGCTACTCGCGGCCATCCCGGCCATTTCCGCCTTTATTGGCACCTCCCAGGTCGGCTGGGCCATCGCTGAAGGCCCGCCTGTCATGCTCACCGAAGGCAGCGCACTGAGCATGGCCATCATGGCGTACCTGGCGATGCTGGCCGGGGTGGCCGTGATGGGCAGCTTCATCCACTGGATGGCACGCACCTACGATGCCAGCCCCAGCCTGACGCAATGCATCGTGTTCGCCGCCTACACCGCTACGCCCTTGTTCGTTGGTGGCCTGGCCGCGCTGTACCCTCACCTGTGGCTGGGCATGATCATCGGCACGCTGGCGATCTGTTACACGGTGTACCTGCTATATGTCGGCATCCCGCCTTTTATGAACATCTCGGAAGACGAAGGCTTTATGTTCTCCAGCTCGGTGCTGGCGGTCGGCCTGGTGGTGCTGGTGGCGATAATCGCCAGTTCGGTGATTCTCTGGGGGCTTGGGGTCGGGCCGGTGTATACCAACTGATGACGCTCGCCCACTCCCGGCCTTTTTCATGGCTGCGCGTTTTATGGCAGGGCTGCTTGCTTTATAACGCGCAATCACTTGGGTGCCGGGAAAGGCGCGCCTAAACGCTTGAGCAAGCGCCAGCCCAGCGACGAATGAGCCCTGCGACAAGGTGCGGGTTGCGGCATAATCGGCCAACCGTAATACCCTGACAGCAATCATGCCCGACCAGCTCCACGCCCGTGTCGAAGCCTGCTACCAACTGGCCGAGACCTTCTTCAAACAACGCTTCCCTCGCCCTGAAGTCAGTTTCAAGCTGCGTGGGCAGAAGGCGGGTGTTGCCCATCTGACGGAAAACAAGCTGCGCTTCAATCTGCAGCTCTATCGCGATAACCGCGAGGACTTCCTGCGCCAGACGGTGCCGCATGAGGTGGCTCATCTGGTCGCGCATCAATTGTTCGGTTTGCGTATCCAGCCACATGGCGAAGAGTGGCAACTGATCATGCGTGGCGTCTATGAATTAGCGCCAAACCGTTGCCATAACTACGAGGTCGAGCGGCGCAAGGTCAGCCGCTTCATCTATCGCTGCAGTTGCCCGGATGGCGAGTTCCCCTTCTCCGCCCAGCGTCACGCGCTGGTTGCCAAAGGGCGGCGCTACTTTTGTCGGCGCTGCAAGGCCACACTGCACTTCACCGGCCAGCAGCGGGTGGCATAAGCGCTAGCTGCCAGCCCGCAGCCCCAACCGCGCCACCACACGATTACCCTCGGCGCGGTCCAGACCAGCCTCTTGCACGCTCACGCCCTGTGCCTGCAACGCCTCGACCCAGCGCAGCAGTTGCTCGAACGGCACAGGCTGCAAGCCAATCTGCAGCGCGCCGTCACCTTCGGCGTCCAGCCGTTCGATGGTGATGCCCTGCTGCGCCGCCGAGGCCGTCACCAACCCCTGCAGGCGCGCCGGGTCGAGGCTGCTGCGCGGTTGCAGATCACGCCCACGCAATTCGGGCGCGCGGCTTTGCAGGTAGGTATACAGCGCGCGCTGCTCCTCGAAGGCCATACGCGCCGCTTGCGCCTGACGCTGCACCGGCTGCCACAGCAGCAGATAAGCCAGCGCCAGAATCAGGAAGCCGCCCAGCACCAGCAGCGCCAGACGGTCACGCGGCGCCAGCGTCTGCCAGCGTTGCGCCAGCGACGAGCGTTGCCATTGCAGGTGCAGGCCCTGCTGCCATTCACGCCACATCGTCATGCTCATCCTCCAATCACCAAACGTGCGCTGACGCCTTCAGCCTCACGGCTGGCCGAGCCCATTTGCACGGCGCGCCCGGTCTGCTGCAGGCGCTCGCGCAAGCGTTCCAGCTCGGCAAAATCCGGCGCTTGCAGTTGCAGCGCCAAGTCCTCGCGGACAGCGCTGTAATCCAGTTGATTGATCTGCACCTGTAACACCTCGTCGCCACGCAGAGCGCCAGCCACGTCACCCAGCAGGCTCAGCATTGGGCTATCGACACCGCCGACCTCAGCCAGATGCTGGTCGAGTTGTGCCCGCAGGTTGATCAACTTGCTGTCCTGCGGGAATAGCTCGCGGTACAACGCGGCGCTGGCCTCGGCATAATCGTCGGCCTCGCGTTGCAGATACACGCCTTGCGCCAGGTTGAAGCCCCATTGCAGCAATAGACACAGGCCAACGATGCCCGCCAGTGAGCGCCAGCGGCGCCAGCCCGCCCCCACTTCATGCACGGCAAATTCGCCCTGAGCGAGATCCACACCTGCGCCTTGCTGCACCAGCCAGGTTTCGGCCTGCTCCAGCACCTGCGCGTCATCGATCATCTCCGGTAGCGCCTGTCCGGCACGGGCACTGACTTTGTGCGGCGCCGGACAACGTGCAGCCAGCAGCGGCCAATCCTCGGTCTGCAGGGCCAGGCGTGCAGCGCCTTCACCGCCCAGCAGCCAGCGCCCGTGCAAGCACAGCAACTGACTGCCCTCACGCGGCAGCATGTCGGCATCCATGCGGATGGCCTGCGGCGGCTTGGCGGCAAACAGCGCCAGGCACTCGCGCAGCCAGGCAGCACGCACGGCATACACGCGGTGGCGCCCATCACTGAGCACCTCGCCCAAGGCCAGGTGCATCTGCTCGACGTCATCGGCCAGCAACTCCTCCACCGCAAATGGCAGTGCCTGGCGCAGCCAGCGTGTGCGCAGGGTCGGCAACTGCACGACGCAGGCGGTTACAGCCTCGACCGGCAGCACCAACTGCCAGGCCCCATCCAGCGCCGCCAGCGCCTCATGCAGTGCCAGTACGCGCACCTGACCAGCCGCCAACAGGTGCACCTGCAGCTCTGCGTTCAAGCCCTGGCAGGCCTGGGGCGGTAGAAAGATCCATTGTCGATTCATCTTTGCGCTTCCTCGCTGAGCGGTGTCGGCACAGCGCCGCCCTGCCCCAAATCACGGGCCAGCACCTTGACCTGGCCATCATTGCTACGCTGCATCAGGCTGCGCAACACCACACGGCGCTCACCGAGGCTGACCTCGCTGAACACCTCGAAATATTGGCTGCCCACCGCCACGCCCTGCGCCACCTGGCCGCCAAGCCCCGCCAGTAAAGGCTGCGCGGTGAAATCAGCCAGCGTGGTGTAGCCCTTGAGCCCACGCGCTGCAACCATGGCCATGGCCCTGTCGATATCCAGATTGTCAGCCAGGCTGGAGAGCACCACCGCGCTGGCGGTGTTGACGTTGAGCGAGACCTCGCTCGGCAGCGCGCTGACAAAGGGCAGCAGGCGCTGATAGTCGGCCTCTTGCATTTCCAGCAGTTGGCGTAACTCGGACACATCGGCGATCTGCCGGTTGGCCGTGCGATAAGGCGGGCTCAGCAACAGATACTGGCTGTCTTCCGCGCCCTGGCTGCCCAGTGGGTCACTGTTGCCATCGAGCCAGTCGGCCAGGCGTTCGGCATAAGGTTTGGCGATCTGCAGGCGTATCAACAGACGCCGCAGACGCTGCAACGCCAGTTCGTCGACGCGCCCACGCACTACCAGACTGTTGAGGTTGAAGCGCCCACTGGGGTCGACGATCCGCACGCGCAGCTCACCGCCTTCATCCAGCGGGAAAGGCGTCATCGGTTGCGCCCATGCCTCGCCAAGGGTGTCGACCGGTATGCGCGGGTCGCCCTGGCGCAGATCTCGCTGCAAGATCACCTTGGCCAGGGTTTCCCCACCCAGCGCGTACTGCCAGGCCTGATTGACATGCAGTTGGTTGGCGCTGCTGCGGATCGACAACTGCTGACGCGCGATCAACCCAGCGCACACCACCGTAACCACCGCAACCACCAGCAATACGGTAATCAGCGCCACGCCGCGTTGACGGCTCATGGCTGATCCTCCCCGGCCACCCTGCCTGCCGTCTGCACAGGCAGATCCGGCAGGCGCAGCACTCGGCGCAACTCGCCAAAGCGGCGATGCTGCAGGCGCAGTTCCACTGCACGTGGCAAGCCTGTCAGTACGACGTCGCTCGTGGCATTGACGGGCGGCCAATCGGTCAACCATTGGCCTTCCTTATCCAGGTAACGCAGGCTCAGGCTCTGCACACCATCGAGCGCCTGCTGCACCTGCGGTTGACTATCCAGCGCACGGTCAAGCACGCGCCAGTAGCGGCGCTGCCACTGCTCGCCACTCAGTTGCCAGCGCACACGCTGCAGTTCGGCGCGCGGCTGGCCGAGTGGATTGCGCCAGCCTGCACGGGTCAGTTCCAGCGCCGTGGCATCGGTCAGGTCACTGTGCAGCGCCGGTTGCGGATCGCCAAAACCATCGCGAATAGGCCGTACCGCGACTTGGCGCAGGTCTCGCTCGAAGGCAGATAAGGCGCGCGTCAGCTCACGCAATTGCTGCTCATGCTCACGGGTCACGGCATCGGCACTGATCACGCTGTCGAGCATGCGGTAAGTGGCCAGGCCCAATAGAGCGAAGATGGCTATGGCGATCAGCAACTCCAGCAACGTGAAGCCGCGCTGCGCTCGAATAGTAGGCGCGAGGCCGATCACTGCTGCGCCCCCAGAAAGCCGCTGAGGGTGACCGCAGCGCGCTCACGTAACGCACCCCTGGCGCCGCGCTCTTCGGCAGCGACCCACAGGGTTACGCGGCGCATGCTCGGCTCGCTGGTCGCTTCGATCTCGCTCTGCCACTGCCAAAGGCGCCCGGCGAACTCGACCTGGCCTTCATCGCGGCCATCGTCTGGCGGTGTCGTAGCCAGTTGCAGTTCGGTCAGGTGATTGTCGGCCACCCACATGGCCAGGGTTTTCTCCTCCAACTGGCTGGCGATACGCACGCTACGTGCGCTGGCGGTCAATACACTGGCTGCAACCAAAGCGAAGATAGCCAAGGCCACCAACACTTCGAGCAGGGTAAAGCCGCGTGCCGCTTTCATCCGGCACGCCCCGTGTCCAGTTGCTCGACACGCGGCAGTCGGAAGCCATCGCTGGACAGTTGCAGACGTACGCCATCACGGCCACGCTCGGCCAAGCGCAGACGGAAAGGCGTCAGCTCGCCACTGGAAAGAATCAGCAACTGCGGCGTCAGCTCATCGGCTTCGTCGCCGCGCGGTAATTGTAGGGGCTCGCCCTCGACTTCGAAGACAATCTGCGCCCAGCCTGGCAACTCATGCGCCTGGCCATCCAGCGCCTGCCATTGGGCACGGCGCGGATCGTAGCGCAGCACCCGGTAGCCGCTTTCGCTGAAGTACAAACCATATTCGCGGTTGTCCAGCACGGCCTCATCGACCAGCACGCCGACCAACCCACTGAGACGCTCGGCCTCGCTGCGCAGCTCGCGGCCAGGGCCGGCAATACCGACACTGAAGACAGCCAAACCAATCAAGCTGCCGAGGATGACCAGCACCACCAGCAGTTCGATCAGAGTGAAGCCACGCTGGCCAAACTCGCGTCCACCGGCGAACGACGGCATGGCCGGGTCAGAGATCCCAGTTGCCGATATCGGCGTTCAGGTCGCTGCCACCCTGCTTGCCATCGGCGCCGAGGGAATAGAGGTCGTAGGCACCGCCCTTGGTGCCGGGAGCGAGGAATTGATAAGGATTGCCCCAAGGGTCGATGGGCAGGCGCTTGAGGTAGCCGTCCTTGTTCCAGTTCTTCGCTTGCGGGTTGCCGCTCGGTTTGCTCACCAGCGCTTCCAGGCCCTGCTGAGTGCTGGGGTAGTTGTGGTTGTCGAGCTTGTACATATCCAGCGCCGCACCGATGGCGCGAATGTCGTTCTGCGCCGCGGTTACCTTGGCCTGATCCGGTCGGCTCATCACCTGCGGCACCACCAACGCCGCCAGAATGCCGAGGATCACCACCACCACCATGATTTCGATGAGCGTGAAACCTGCTTGTTTGCGTATCACCTAATTACCCCACCATTTGGTTCAAAGAAAGAATCGGCAGCAGGATGGCCAGCACGATCACCAGCACCACAGCCCCCATAAAGACCAGCATGAACGGCTCGAACAATCCGACCAGCAAGGCGATCTGTGCGCCGAGGTCGTTTTCCTGGTTCTTCGCTGTACGCGCCAACATCTGATCCAGCTCGCCGGAGCGTTCGCCGCTGGCGATCATATGCAACATCATCGGCGGAAATTGCCCGGTGGCCTCCAGCGAGCGAGTCAGGCTACCGCCCTCGCGCACCTTCTGCGCCGCCACCAATACTTCACCACGAATCACCCGATTGCCGATGACTTCACCAGCAATCGCCAGGGCCTCCACCAGCGGCACGCCGCTGCGGGTGAGAATGGCCAGGGTCGAAGCGAAACGCGCGCAATCGGTGGCGCGCCCCAGCCGCCCAATCAGCGGCAGACGCAGCAGAAAACGGTGCCAACGCAGACGGTGTGCGTCATCGCGCAGCGCCACGCGCAAAGCACTGATCGCCAGCGCCAACAGCACGACAGCAACCAGCCCCCAGGCCTTGACCCAATCGCTCGCGGCAATCAAGGCGCGCGTAAGGGCTGGCAAAGTCTGCCCGGAGTCGACAAAAACCTTGACCACATCCGGCACCACATAGCCGAGCAGAAAGCCAACGATCAACAGCGACGCGCACATCAGGATCACCGGATACAGCAGTGCAAGCTGTACCTTCTGCCGCGACTGCTGGCGTTGCTCGGTGTAGTCGGCCAACTGTTCCAGCACCGGGCCGAGGTGCCCGGCATGCTCACCCGCAGCCACCGTGGCACGGTACAGCTCAGGGAAGGCGGCGGGAAATTCCTTGAGGCTACCCGCCAGGCTATGGCCCTCCAGCACACGGGCACGCACCGCCAGCAGCATGCCCTGGATACGCGAGTTGGTGGCCTGCGCCGCCGCCGCACGTAACGCCTCTTCAATGGGCAGCGCCGCCTGAATCAGTGTCGCCAGTTGCCGGGTGACCAGCGCCAGATCACGCGCCGACAGGCCACGGGCGAAACCCAAACGCGCCCCGCCGCTGTTCTGCTCGCGGCTGCGCGTAGCCTTGACCTCTAATGGCGCCAGTTGGCGTTCGCGCAGGAGCTGGCGCACCTGGCGTGCGCTGTCGGCCTCCAGCACACCTTTTTGCTGGCGACCGCGCCCGTCCAGGGCAATGTATTCAAAGGCCGCCATCGACAAATCGCTCCGACTGTAAATGTAGGAGCGGCTGGGCGGCATTCCGCTTCAACCGCGACTCACAATCACTCGCGGCTAAAGCCCCTCCCACAAGATCCGCCGCCAACATCGCAATGGCCATCATTCCTCCCGCGTCACACGCAGCACTTCCTCTACGGTGGTCGCGCCCTCCAGCACCTTGCGCCGACCATCATCACGGATGCTCGGCCCCAGCGTGCGGGCGTGGCGGGTCATGTCCTGCTCGGAAGCGCAACTGTGCACCAGGCTGCGCATGGTTTCGTCGAACACCACCAGCTCGTAGATACCGGTACGCCCGCGATAACCTTGTTGATGGCATTGCTCGCAGCCACGCGCATGGTAGAGCGTTGGCGCCGGGCTCGATGGCACTCCGAGCAACGCACATTCGGCCTCATCGGCCGTGTAAGGCTCCTTGCACGCCGGGCACAACACGCGCACCAGGCGCTGGGCCAGCACACCGAGTAACGATGAAGACAGCAGAAAGGGCTCCACACCCATGTCCACCAATCGAGTGATGGCGCCGATGGCGCTGTTGGTGTGCAGCGTGGAGAGCACCAGGTGGCCGGTGAGCGAGGCCTGTACGGCGATCTCGGCGGTTTCCTTGTCGCGGATCTCACCGACCATCACCACGTCCGGGTCCTGGCGCAAAATGGCGCGCAGGCCGCGAGCGAAGGTCATGTCCACCTTGGCGTTAACCTGAGTCTGGCCGATGCCTTCGAGGTGATATTCGATAGGGTCCTCAACGGTGAGGATGTTGCGCGTGTGATCGTTGAGGCTAACCAGGCTGGCGTATAGCGTGGTGGTCTTGCCCGAGCCGGTGGGCCCGGTGACCAGCAGGATGCCATGCGGCTTGCGCACGGTTTCTTCCATCAAGGCGCGATCCTCGCTGCGCATCCCCAGATGCTGCAGCGATAGACGCCCGGCCTGCTTGTCGAGCAAACGCAGCACCACTCGTTCGCCATTGGCTGAAGGCAGCGTGGAGACGCGAATGTCCACCTCGCGCCCGCCCACTTTCAGAGAAATGCGCCCGTCCTGCGGGACGCGCTTCTCGGCGATATCCAGGCGCGCCATGACCTTGACCCTTGAGACCAGCAAGGCAGCCAGCTCGCGCTTGGGCTCAAGAACCTCGCGCAAAATGCCATCGACGCGAAAACGTACGACCAGGCGCTTCTCAAAGGTTTCCAGGTGGATATCGGAGGCATTTTCCTTGATCGCCTCGCCAAGGATGGCGTTGATCAGGCGAATGATCGGCGCGTCGTCTTCCTGCTCAAGCAGGTCCTCGGTTTCCGGCACCTGATCGGCCAGAGAGGCCAGATCCAGGCTGCCGCCAATATCTTCGGCTAGTTGCATGGAAGCTGAATCATGCTGATAGGCCGCGCCCAACACCTGGGCGAAGGCGGCGGCGTCCAACAACTGCAACGGTAGGCGGCCTCCAGCGAAGCGCTGCGCCTCAGCCAGCGCGGGCAAATCGCAATCGGCGCGATGAGCCAGAGATAACTGCCCCTCGTGCATCACAAAGGCCACGCCGTGGCGTTTGGCGAAGCTGAACGGCAACCGACGAGAAACCTGGCTCATATCCATAAAGACCATCTACGAACTCGAAATACAGCGAAGGTCATCAATCACGTGACACGGAAAATCAATGAATTGGCACAACGATACAGAGCGCGCAACAGCCTATTCAAACACTCAGCAAGCAGGTAATGCCACACTCGCCTAGTGCCATCAGTGACGGTCTTGGATCCAGACAGGCTGGGTGCTGACACAGCCACCCAGCCTCGACACGGCACGACTTTCAAAGAAAGCCGCGCCTGAGCGGCTTAACTTGAGCCGCTTATCTCATAGCTTGGATACGTCGGATTTCTTGACGATGCAGCTAGCGGTTTCCCAGGCCTGATCAAGCTTCGGCGAGTCGCCACTGTGCTTGGTCTTGTCCAAACCTTCGAACTGAACACATACCGGCGGCGTGGATTTGTCACCGCTGATGCTGTAGTTCTCGATTTTCAGATTCTTGATCGTGACCGTGTCACGCATGCTCGACGATTGACCACGGTACTCGGAGTTGACACCCGCGATCGAATCGATAGGCCCATACACTTTCACGTTAGTCAGCGTAATCGCACGCGGCCCCGCATTGCCACTGCAGTTGCCACAGGTACGCACCACTTTACCGGCCTTGCCGCTGATTTTTTCCGGAGTGGAGGAGCTACCCGGAACCATGCGGAAAGTGGAGTCGGAGACGTTCACCTTGACGTTCTTGGCGTTGACCTGGATGAACTTGTCCGGCTTTTTGCCATAGGCGAAAGCATTGCTCATCGTGTTGTTGAAGGTACTGCCCTTGACGTTCAGGGTGACACCATCCTTACGGGTGCTGACGGCATCTTCACAGACTTCGTCGAAGGTCACGTTCTCCACGTTGCAAGTGCCGGACTCGCACCAGATGCCCTTGCCCGCCTTGCCCTGAGCGAACTTGGCGTTCTTGATGGTGGCATTGCGCAAGATGATGACCGCAGCCTGGCCATCATCGTCACCTTCACACCAACCGCCGGAGATATAGGCACCTTCGCAGTCGACGGTCTGGTTGCTGATGATCGACCCAGCCTTGCAGAGGGCCGTATCAGCGTGTGCTGGCGCGGTTGGCAGACTACCTAGCAGGGCCAGCCCTACCAACATTCCTGTTGCTTTCAGTTTCATGTGTGATGCTCCATTTTGAGTTTTTTAACTGACACACAAATATTCGAAGCACCCATCCCCCTGAGGCGACGAGTCGTTATATGTTGTCATATAACTATTTCGAGCTTTACCACTTACAAAATCATTGTCAACAAGAAAAAATCCAAGAAATTTTGGCCAACCTCAGCCATGATACGGTTCTGCCAAAGCAAAAATATCTACCGCAAAAACCAAAAATAAAGACAGAAAGGCTCTAAATCAGGTATTTCACCGCAACTGATCACGCTCAGAGTGGTAAACGATTCTTGATTAAATCGCCAAGATGCAAGGCGAGATGGATGCCGCAGCGGATCACAGTCGTATGATAACCTTTACAGAAACACCCCTTCAGAGCATCTCCAGGCTGCCACGCCGTCACCAGCAGCGGCATTGCGCCCCCTGCAAGTATGGCCGTATGCCATCATATTCCGACTTGAGCGAGATTGCCCCCCTGCACGCACAACGCTGGCAACCTGGGGCGTTATCAGAAATGCCCCTACCGGGTTCACTCGCCAGCCTCCCGAACTCATGGAAGACCATACGATGAAGCACCCTTTCAGCCGCCTGAGCCTGGCTCTGCTTTGCCTGAACCTGACCCTCGCGCCTGTTGCACTGGCCGCCGACGCCTCTGCTGGCCTGCGACCAACAGCCAGCAGCACGCAGGAAGAAGAGGAAACCTGGGTCATCAACCTCAAGGGTGTCGATATCCGCGAGTTCATCGACACGGTGGCGCAAATCAGCGGGCAAACCTTCGTCGTGGCGCCGCAGGTCAGCGGCCAGGTCAGCGTGTACGCCAGCAAGCCGCTGAACCTTTCCGAGGTCTATCAGCTATTTCTCTCCGTGCTGACCACCCACGGTTTCACCCTGGTCACCCAGGGCGAGCAGTCACGCATCGTGCCCAGCGTTAACGGCAAGAGCGAAGCCAACAGCGGCGCCATTGCCCCCGATCAACTGGAAACCCGGTTGATTGCCGTGCAACACAACTCCGCCAGCGAGCTGCTGCAACTGCTCACCCCCATGATCAACCAATACGGCCATCTGGCAGCCGTTGCTTCCGCCAATGCCATCATCATCAGCGACCGTAGTGCCAACATCGATCGCATCGAGAAGGTGCTGCAGCAACTCGACCGGCAGATTCGTGGCGATCACATGGTCATCGACCTGCAGTACGCCTGGGCTCTGGATACCGCAGAAGCCCTGCGCAGTGCGGTCGATCGCGGCCAGGGGCCATCGGGCACGCAGATCATCGCCGATGGCCGCAGCAACCGCCTGATCATCCTTGGCCCACCTGACTCGCGGGCCAAGATGGCCGAACTGGTGCGTTCGCTGGACACCCCCAGCAGCCGCTCGGCCAACACCCGCGTCATCCGTCTGCGCCACAACGATGCCAAGGCCCTGGCCGAAACCCTCGGCGAAATCACAGAGGGTATGAACAATCAGCAAGCTGCCGAGGCCACTGGCAAGCCCTCGAATATCCTCATTCGCGCCGATGAAAGCCTCAACGCGCTGGTGTTATTGGCTGAGCCGGATATCGTCGCCAGCCTTGAGGAAATCGTGCGCCAGCTCGATATCCCACGCGCCCAGGTGATGGTCGAAGCCGCCATCGTCGAAATCTCTGGCGATATCAGCGATGCCCTTGGCGTGCAGTGGGCCGTGGATGGCCGCGGCAATCGCGGCGGGCTCGGTGGGGTCAATTTCGCAGGCTCCGGTCTGTCTGTCGGCACCGTGCTGCAGGCGATACAGGACGGCGCCATCCCCGACGGCACCACCCTGCCCGACGGCGCCATTGTCGGCATCGGCAGCGACCGCTTCGGCGCACTGATCACGGCGCTATCGGCCAACAGCAAGAGCAATCTGCTGTCCACGCNAAATCAGAGAGCAAGCTCTCTTCATCCGCTCGACTTGCATGTGTTAGGCCTGCCGCCAGCGTTCAATCTGAGCCATGATCAAACTCTTCAGTTCAATACTGCTTGGGTTTTGAGAAAACCCTAAACTTGGCTCAGCAATCGCAAATCTCTTTATTACTAAAGAGTTAACTCTCGAATTAACGAGTGTTGCTTTGTGATGCTGATAATCTTTCGACTCTCAGTCTTACCTCACAAGCACCCACACGAATTGCTTGATTCAGTTGTTAAAGAACAGTTGGTTAAGTCTTTCGTCTCAACCGAGGCCGCGCATTGTACAGCAGCCCCTCAATCCGTCAAGCTGTTTTTCGATTTTGTTTCCAGAGAAACTTCTTTCTACTCAACCACTTGCGCTTTCGATCAGAGCTTCTTCTCTCAAGCGGGAGGCGAATCATACAGCGTTCAAAACCGCTGTCAACACCTCTTTTCTACCGCTCTCGATCCACTTGACCGAATCACCAACAGAACTCAACCACCACCCTGTCGACCGGCGCGCATTCTACACACCAGATCCAGCTTTGCAAGCCCTTCATTCAACTTAACTTATTGATTAACAAGAAGTTTTTGAAGCGCTTCATCGCTGAAGTGGCGCGCATTCTACATCCAGCAGAATACGCGTCAAGCTTTAATTTCAGTTTTATTACTCTCGCGGCTCGATGGCCTCACGCAGGCCACTGCGTCGTACAACCTGTCTTAGTACGGCCTGCTCGAATACACCTGCGCGACTTTCGATCAAGCTAAACCAGCGCCTGGCACGAGTAATGCCGGTGTATACAAGTTCCTTGGTCAGTACCGGGTTGAGTGCGTCGGGAATGAGCAGTGCACAGTGTTCGAACTCCGAGCCCTGGGATTTGTGCACGGTCATGGCAAATACGGTTTCCACGACATTCAGGCGGCTAGGCAGTATATGACGCAGTTCGCCACTGCCGTCGTTGCGTGGAAATACGACTCGCAGGACAGGCGCTCTTAGCCCGTCGTTATCATCCGGTAGTTTCAGGGCAATACCGATATCGCCATTCATCAGCCCCAGGCTGTAATCATTGCGCGTCACCAGTACAGGCCGCCCTTCGTACCAACCTTGATCTGCCTCCAGCAGACCTGCGAGTCTTAATGACTGAGCAATTCGTAGGTTCATTGCCTCGACGCCCCAGCTTCCCTTGCGTACCGCGCAGAGCAGTTGAAAGCGGTCGAATGCCGACAGTACGCGTCTGGCCCAGCCGTCCCAGTCGGCTAAGGATGCCTCGTCACCTGGACGCTGTTCATGCAATACATTTAAGTAATGTCGATAGCCCTGCGCCTGCCGAGCGATACCGTCGAGTAGAAAACGCTCCAGGGCCGCTTCCTGCTCGCCCGCTAGGTTCAATCTATACAGATCGGCATACCCGGCCTCCAAGACACTTCTGGCTCGCCCGGCCTCGCCTGCGTTGACCGCCAACGCTAGCTGACCAATCCCGGAGTCACTGCCGAAACGCCGAGAGTGACGCAACATGACGATGTGCTGCGCCAGGGCCTGCTCGCTGCTGATCAGAGAGGCATCATGCAGTTGCTCCCCCGTGCGAGCCTGCAGCCAGGCAAGCGTCTGGGAGCTGTAACCGCCAGCCTCAGCGTCTCGACACAGATCCCCCAGTACCGCACCGGCCTCGACCGAAGCCAATTGATCCTTGTCACCCAAAAGGATTAAGCGCGCATGTGCAGGTAAAGCATCGAGCAGATTGGCCATCATTTCCAGATCAATCATCGAGGCTTCGTCGACGACCAGCACATCGAGCGGTAAGGGATTGCCTGCGTCATGGCGAAAGTGACGGCTCCCCGGCAGGCTTCCGAGCAGGCGATGCAACGTCGTCACCGTTGTCGGAATCTGCTGCTTGATCGACTCATCCAGTGGCAGTGACGCCACTTGTCCTCCAATCGATTCGGTCAGTCGCGCAGCGGCTTTGCCCGTAGGGGCGGCCAAGCTTAGGCGCAATGCAGGGCCTTCACTCATTGCAGCTTCTTGCAGCAAGGCCAGCAAACGCACCACCGTGGTGGTCTTGCCGGTCCCCGGCCCGCCGGTGATCAGGGTAAAACGGCCGCAAGCTGCCAGCGCGCAGGCCAATTTCTGCCAATCCGTCTGACGCTTGCCAGCTATCAGCAGAGGTTCTGGAAACAGGCGGTTCAGGCGCGCAGCAAGTTGCTTGGGCTCTTGCACGGGCATTCGCAAGCGTGTGCGAATGTGCTCTGCGACGCCTTGCTCGTAATCCCAATAGCGCCGCAGGTATAGGCAGTTGCCCTGCAGCACCAAAGGTGAGTCGTGCCCAGCAGCCAGCAATACACTCGCGCGACAGGCATCGCGCCACTGCGCAAGCGTCACCTCCTGCAAAACCTGTGACGGCAGCAGCACAGTCTGCTCTGCCTCCTCCCCCTCCGGCGGCAGCGACAGGGCAAAATCGGCATCGCTCAAGGTTACGGCCAGATCCAAACAGACGTGCCCTTGCCCTAGTTGGTGGCTGGCCAGAGCCGTTGCCAACAGCAGTAGCGGTGAGGCCGTCTCATCCAGCTCTGCAAAGAACTGCGCCAGTGAGCGATCCAGCTCACGTAGCCAACCGCGCTCACTCCAGACCTTTAGCAGGTCGAACAGCGCCTCGCGATTTTGCAATGCAGCGCTCATGCCTGCACCTCCTGGGCATTACCCATAAAGAGTGCGTCGAGCTGCTCAATCAGTTGTCGTGGCGGGCGGGCCAGGTACTGCCCTTGCCCCGGCGCACGCAGAAACAGATAAAGTGCGCCGCCCACATGTCGATCGTAGTCATAGTCCGTCAGGCGCAACTGCAGTTGCCGGTGCAGCGCCACTACATAAAGAACGTACTGCAAGTCATAGCGATGACTGGCGATCGCCTCCGCCATTGCCGCCTGGGTGTATGCGCTGTCGTCAGCGCCCAGCCAATTGGATTTGTAATCAAGCACGTAATAGCGCCCGTCGCATTCGAAGGTCAGGTCGATGAAGCCTTTGAACATGCCGTTGAGTCGGTCAGCACGCAGTGGCTGCCTGGCCATGCCTGGCAGCTCGAAGCGCTGCACCAGCATATCGAGCTGCTGAACATCGACCTGGCGCGCCTCGAACCAAAACTCCAACTCGGCCTGATACTCGCTCAGTTGCGCCAAGCTGGCGCAGCCCCCTTCTGCCAAATTCAGCGGCTGCTGCAGCAGACTCAGCAGCCACTGCTGCAGCGGCTCGATCCAGGCCTGCATGCCACGCCGCTGGCAACGCCGGGCGAGCAGATCGCGCAGCGTCTGAGGTTGTGCGAGCACGCTGGCAAAGCCTTCGCTGGCCGCCAGTTCCAGCAAGCCGTGGAGAAAGGTGCCGGGATTCGGCCCACGAGGGAAACGATGCAGCCCTTGCGCCGATAACGGCATCGCCTGTTCCAGCAGCATCGCTGGCTCATCATCCATTGCATTCTGGATAGCCGCACTGTCGGGCGCTGCATCCTCGTGACGCTGCACGCTCGCTGACTCGCCCTCCTCCATCCTCAAGGCACTGTAAGAGGCGATCCACCAATGCTCCGCAGCCCGCCGTAGCGGCGTTCGCCAGCGCGCTTGAAAGGCTGCGAGCGTTTTGGGCTGATACCGACTTTCGCCCACATCTGGAAGCGCCAGCAGACAGCTACCTGGAGCATTGGCAAAAACCTGCAGCCAGGTAGCCAGATCGACGCTTTGCGTCAGCGCTTCGCCACCACCAAGCAAGTAACCAAGCGCAGACTGATGCAGGCGCGATTTTTTGCCATTGCCAATTTTGAGATCGGCCACACCCAGCCAGCAGGCGTGACGTGCACGCGTCAGCGCAACATAAAGCAGCCTTAGATCTTCCCCCAGGCGCTCACGCTCGGCGCGTGCGAACGCCTCCTCGTCTGCGTTGAACAGCACGCGACGATGCTCGCCGTCCTGCACGAGCAGAGGTTTCTTTTCATCCAGCGGGCGCAAGCTGCAGATGAAAGGCAGAAACACCAGGGGGTACTCCAACCCTTTGGACTTGTGAATGGTCACCACTCGCACCAAGGCCTCGTCGCTTTCCAGACGCAACACTTGCTCATCGGCGCCCCGCCCTTGGCCAGCCAGCAGTTCGCCGAGATGACGAATCAACGCCTGTTCGCCATCGAGCTCGCTGGAGGCCTGCTGCAACAGCTCTGCCAGGTGCAGCAAGTTGGTCAGCACCCGCTCACCATTGTCCTGCCCGATCAATCGCTGCGGCAGAGCGAAGTCCTGCAACAATTGGCGCAACATCGGCAGCACGCCCTGTCGCTGCCAGCTCTGGCGATAGGCACGAAACTGCATGACGCGTTGTTCCCAGGTGCGCTCATCGAGATTGAGGCACTCCAGTTCGCTCAACTGCAACCCCAAGGTGGCGCTGGCCAGAGCGGCGCGCAGCGGGCGGTCCTGATCCGGCTCGGCGCAAGCACGCAACCACAGCAGCAGATCACGCGCCTCCTGTGAGGCGAACACCGAGTCCTTGTCGGACAGGTAAACACTGCGCACACCACGCGCGCTCAACTCGTCACGGATCGCCTGAGCTTCGCTGAAGTCACGCACCAATACGGCGATGTCACTCGGTTGCAGAGCACTTAATCGATCTGCTCGGAGAAAACCGGCCTGCTCGTTTTGCCCGTGGTTGAGCAATGTGACGATCTCTCCGGCAGCCGCAGCGGCCATGGCTTGCACATAAGCTTTTTTCGACAGTGGCTCGTCAGTGTGCAGATGCCAAACCGTCAGCGCGGGCTGCTCTTGCCCCGCAACCACCCAACACTCCTTGCGCCCCTGCGCGCCTACAGCGAGAAACGGCAGCTCGTCGCGCAACAGGAAGGCACCGCTGCTGCTCTGGCGTTGTTCGGCGCGCAAAAACACCGCATTGACCGCATCGACCATGGCCTGGCTGGAACGGAAGTTGGTTTGCAGGTTGTAGTGGCGCCCGAGGGTCGCCCGGCGCGCGCGCAGGTATGTGTGGATGTCGGCCCCACGGAAGGCATAGATGGCTTGCTTGGGGTCACCGATCATGAACAGGCCACAGTCGTCGCGATTGGCCTCGACCTGATAGAGGGTGTCGAAAATGCGGTATTGCAGTGGGTCGGTGTCTTGAAACTCGTCGATCATGGCCACCGGGAACTGACGGCGGATCACCTCAGCCAGGCGCGATCCGTTCTCGCCCTGCAGCGCACGGTCGAGGCGAGTGAGCATATCGTCGAAGCCCATTTCAGCGCGCTGGCGTTTTTCCCAATCGAAACGCGCATGCACCCAGGCTGCCGCATGGCGCAAAGCTGCCACAGTGGGATCACTGAGCGCGGCCAGGCGCGCTTCTAGTTCGGCCATTGCCAACAGAGCCGGGTGTACAGGCGCCTCGCCCTTCCAGGCTTCGGCCAGACCATCGGGTGTCAGGCGCTTGAAACCGCTGCCCAGATCGAGCGCGGCCTCTTCACCGCTCGCCCACTCGCGCAACTTGAGCAGCCATGGGTTGTAGTAGCGCGCCTGAATCTTGCGCGCATCCACCTGCTTGTCGGCTACAGCCTTGTCCAGCAAGAGCTGCAGCTCATCGGCCCAGTTCATCCAGGGGGCTTTCAGCGCCGCCAGCTCGGCTTCACGCTCAGCCAGTGCCTGATCCAGCAACTCGCTCAGCGACTGTGCAGGGCTTTCGCCCTCCTCGCCCAGCAACGGCCGCAAGCGTACGCCCAAACCATCCGGCGTTCCCCACTGCAGGGCAACCCAGCTCAGGCCCTTGCCCTGCAAGGGATAGCAATGCTGCCGCCAATAATCACGCACGACTTCGGCGAGCAACTCGCTGTGATCGGTCTCCAGGGTTTGACTGAACAGGCTGCCACTGTCGAACGCATGTTCACGCAGCATGCGCTGGCACCAGCCGTGGATGGTCGAAACCGCTGCCTCATCCATCCACTGCGCAGCCAGTTCCAGACGCCGCGCGCAATCAGGCCACTGCGCTGGGGCAAAGTCATCGCGCAGCGTCGCCAACAAAGCATCCCCGTCACGATCCTGGCGAAACACACTCGCCGCCTCCACCAAGCGCGCACGAATGCGATCACGCAGTTCGCGCGTGGCAGCATCGGTGAAGGTCACCACCAGAATCTGTGGCGGCAGCAGCGGTTCGGCGAAAGCGGCATCGCTGCCGTGCTGTAGGATCAAGCGCAAATACAGGGCAGAAATGGTGTAGGTCTTACCCGTACCGGCACTCGCCTCGATCAGGCGACTGCCATGCAGGGGAAAACTCAGGGCCAGCGGGCGCTGAGTACCAGTCATGGCTGCATCTCCTCAAGTGCACGCGGGCTACTGTCGAGCAACGGGCGATAGAGGCACTCGCTCCACTGAGCAAAAGCGCCATCAGCCGCCAGGCTGGAAAAATCCGGGAACTGCCGGACCAGGCTGGCACTACCGGCCACCTCCCCGGTTTGATTGAAGCTGCCTTCGTACACCGCTCGTGCCTTGTCCTCATTGCCGTCCTGCAGCCAGACCAGCGATGTCTTCAACGCCACCGGCAGCGGCGCGCACATACCAGCCGTCCATCCATCAAGCCAGGCGACCAGTACCTCGCGCGCACACTCGACCGGCAATGGATCGAAGGCTAACGCCCGATCCTCGCCGACCAGCAGCGTGGTCAGTGACTGCCCGCAGGCCGCCGCCACCACATGTAGCACGTAGGGTCGCAACAGGCGGTGCCATTTCCAGCCACCGTCCTTGGCCAAAGCACCTGGCAGGGCCTGTAGATTGGCCAGCGCGCCATCACCATTGCGCCGCAAGCCGCTCAGCCACCCGTCCAATTGCCGATCAGCGTCAGAAAAGTACAGGGGTAACGGCGAGTCGACCCGCTGCGGCCAAGCTTGTGCCAGGGTCTGATAACGCAGTATCTGAGCAGGCAGGGGCGCCAGCAGGGCCTGCCGATACTGCTCACCGAAGCCCGCCATAGGCAGCACACCGCTACGGCGTAAACGCTCAGCGGCAGTGGCCAGCGCCTGCTCCGGCGATTCATCGCCGGACAGCAACGCCGCCTTGAGCAGACGCTCTTGCAACTGGTAGCGCTGCAAGGCGTCGAGGGCGAAAGGCTCACTGTCGAGTTGATACAGAGCATCCTCGTCCAGATGCACCTTGAGACGACGGGTAAAGAAGCACCTGACCGGATCACGCAAAAAGCTCTGCAGCAACTCAGGCGTCAGCCTATGCCCCTCCGACCAAGTCGGCAGACTATCGACGAGTTGCCCTTGCGGCGCCTGGCCATATACATCGGCCCATTCATGGGCATAACTGTAGAGTGGCCCCTCACCACTGAAGTAGCGGCGACTGAAAGGTTGCAAGGGGTGCTCGGTGGTCAGCGCATGCAACAAGTCACCGTCTTGCGCCAAGCGCCAGGCATTGCCCAGATGATCACGCAACTGGCCAATCAACACCGATGGCGGGCGCTCGCTATTGTCACGCACGCTGCGCCCTACCCAGCTTATATAAAGGTGGTCGCGGGCAGCGAGCAGCGCCTCCAGCAGCAGGTAGCGATCATCCTCGCGGCGGGAGCGATCACCGGGGCGGTAATCACCCGCCATCAGGTCGAAGTCCAACGGCGCCTGGCTGCGGGGATAGTCGCCATCGTTCATGCCGAGCAGGCAAACGTGCCGAAATGGAATGGCGCGCATGGGCATAAGGGTGCAGAAGTTCACCGCACCGGCAAGAAAGCGCTGGCTGAGGCGCCCCTGATCCAAGCCACCGAGCCAGGCCTCACGCACCACGGCCAATGGCAGGGCATCCTCCAACGCGGCGCCCTCGCACAATTCCAGCCAGGTATCGAGGGCTTCGAGCAACTGATTGCGCAGTACCTCGTCACGCTCGTCCTGGGCTAGGAAGAAATGCGCCAGCAAATCACGCAGACGCTGCCCCCAGAGCGCCGGCGGTGCTGGCTCACGCAGGGTTTGCAATAGCTGTTCGAGCGTTTCAAGCAAACGATTGAGCGGCCCGATAAGGGCGGCATCGAGCCCGCCGATTTCGTCGAAAGGCTCGATATCGGCATAAGCCGAACCACGCCCCACTGCATACCCAAGGAGCATACGGCGCAAGCCAAAACGCCAGGTATTTTGCTCCAATCCCTGGCCAAGACCGAGATCCTCACGCTGGCGAGCGTCGAGCCCCCAACGAATACCCGCGCCCTCCAGCCAACGGCGCAAGGTCGGTAACGCCTGCTCGCTGATGGCGAAGCGCGCTCTTAGCGACTCGACATCCAGCAGATCGAGAATCTCGCTGACACTGAAGCGGCTATCGGGCAAGCGCAGCAAGTGCTCCAGCGCAATGACCAGCGGCTCCTTGCCACGCATGCCCTGGTCAGCCAGGGTGAAGGGAATGAAGCGTGGATCATCCTTGCCGTATTGCCCAAACACAGCCTGAATATGCGGCGCGTAGGCGTTGATGTCCGGCACCATGACGATCACATCACGCGGGCGCAGGCTCGGGTCGGCACTGAAGCGATCCAGCAACTGGTCATGCAGCACCTCCACCTCGCGCTGGGCACTGTGCGCCACGTGAAAACGCAGCGATGCATCGTGCTCCGGCCGTACGGGCGGCCAGGCCTGGCGACTTTCCTGCAGGGTGCGCAAATCGAGGATGTCGTTCTGCAACTGGCCCAGCAAGCTATCTGCAGCAGCCGGGCTGAACAGGTCGATACGCTCGAACTGCTCGCGATAGCGCTGCGGCTCGTCGTATTGATCGAGCAGATTGATGTAGTCACGCCCCTGCTTGCCCCAAGCGGCCAGTAACGGCTGGGCGTGCTGATGCATCTCGGCCTCATCGAACAAACCGATCTGCCCGGCGGGATTACCCTTGCGCCGCTGGCGGCGGTACTCGTGGCGCAGCAGATCCTTGTCTTCGACGATATCGCCCCAGTGATGCTGACACGGGTTGTGCACGTAGAGCATCACCTGACTGAAACGCGCCATGGCGGCCAGCGCTTCGAGCATCTGCGCCGGCAACGAAGAAATACCGAACACCGTGATACGCCGCGGCAGACCGGCAGGTCGACTATTAAGCTCACGCAGATGCGCGACGAAGCGCGGATGCACGCCGGCACGGCTCTCGGCCAGGTGCTCCTGGCCGACATCCGCCAGCAGCGCGCGCCAGAGCGCGGGCTGCCACAGCGAAGCATCATCCAGCGGGCGCTCGCCGCCGCGTGAAGTGCGCAAACGATCCAGCCCAGCCGCCCAGTCCTCCAACCAGTCGGCACGGTAAACCTGATACTGGTCGAACAGATCAGCCAGGCGCTCAGCCAACTGGTAGCGCTTGCGCAAATCCTGATCATCGGCAAGAAAACGCTGCAACGGCGCAAATACCGCCTCACTCAGTAACCCAGGCAATAAACGCATCAGCCGCCAGGTCAGTGGCGCCTTGTCCAAAGGCGACTGCGGCGGGATGGCATCACGCCCCAGCACACTGCGGTAGGCCTGCCAGAGAAAACGCGCGGGCAAATCGACGTCAAGTGCCGCCGCGACTCCACAGCCATCACGCTCGGCCAGCGCCAGCTTGAGCCACTGGGCGATGCCGTTGCTCTGCACCAGCAGCACCTCATTCTCCAGCGGGCGCAAGGGATAGCGCCGCATCCAGGCCACCGAGAGCGCGCGCAGCTCTTCCAGGTGGTTACCGTGGATAACGATAAGGCCGGGCGACAGTTCCGGGCTGGCGGGCATCGACTCACTCCTGTCGAAAATCGAAGCGCAAGTTTGCCAGCATTTACCGGATAGGTGCGTTTCCACTGCAGCCATGTCGGTTCGTCGAACGGCTATGCGTTTGCTCAGAGAACATCTACGCGACTGTGGCGGATAGGAGAAAACCTCAGAACTGAAACGCAAGAAGGCTTGTGCAATGCACAAGCCTTCTATCTATCTTTCGATCAACCTCGCCGTGCCTAGCTCACTGCTGCGCGGCCAGGGCAAAGCCCTGAGTGGACTGAGCGGCCTGATAGAGAATCTGCCCAACGAGCTCAACTTCAGCCTCAGTGATGATCAGCGGCGGCAGGAATCTGACGGTCGCCCCATGGCGTCCGCCCAGTTCCACGATCAGGCCACGCTCAAGGCAGGCACGCTGCAGTTTGCGTGCTCGCTCGCCATCGGCCACGGGACGGCCGACACCGTCATTGCGCGACGGATCGACGATTTCCATGCCCAGCATCAGACCACGACCTCGTACATCACCCACCCAGTCGAACTCGGTTTGCAGCCCCTGCAACACTCCTTGCAAACGAGCACCGACGCTACGCACATGATCAGTGATACCTTCGCGCTGAATGAAACGCAAAGTGGCATCGCCAGCAGCCATAGCCAACTGATTACCACGGAAGGTTCCGGCGTGGGCGCCTGGCTGCCACTGGTCGAGTTCACCACGATAGACCACCACGGAAAGCGGCAAACCTCCACCGATGGCCTTCGACAGTGTCATCACGTCTGGAATGATCGTACTGCGTTCGAAGGCGAAGAGATCGCCCGTACGGCCAATACCGCACTGGATTTCATCGAGAATCAACGGAATACCTTGCTCACGGGTAATCGCCCGCAGCCCCTGCAACCAGCGATCAGGCGCGGGAATCACGCCGCCCTCGCCCTGCACCGTTTCCAGAATCATCGCCGCTGGCTGCGTCACGCCGCTCTCCGGGTCGCTGAGCAGGTGGCGGATGTAATGCAGGTTGGCATCGATTGATTGCTCGCCTGAGAGACCAAACGGGCAGCGATAATCATGCGGATAAGGCAGAAACTGCACACCGGACAGCAACCCGCCCAGCGCACTCTTCGGCCCGAGATTGCCGCTGAT
Source organism: Pseudomonas sp. 8Z (assembly GCF_902506535.1). Taxonomy (GTDB): domain Bacteria; phylum Pseudomonadota; class Gammaproteobacteria; order Pseudomonadales; family Pseudomonadaceae; genus Aquipseudomonas. Next base: position 511,098 of record NZ_LR733827.1, on the reverse strand, counting down.
CGAAAGCGTGCCAAGAGTCATACCATGGTAAGCCCCGTGGAAAGCCAGAACACTTTGCCGCCCAGTGGCCGTGCGCGACAGTTTGAGCGCCGCCTCCACCGCATCCGCTCCGGTCGGACCGCAGAACTGGATGCGCGCGTCCTTGGCGAAATCACCAGGCAATAAGTCGAACAGGGTCTGCACGAAGGCATCCTTGATCGGCGTACTCAGATCCAGCGTATGCAGCGCCATGCCCGATGCCAGCGTTCGCTGAATCGCCTCGACCACCACCGGATGGTTATGCCCCAGCGCCAGAGTACCGGCGCCTGCCAAACAATCGATGTATACCTGGCCGCGCGAATCCTCGACATAAACACCCTGCGCCCGCTTCAGCTCAAGCGGGATGCGGCGCGGGTAACTACGCGCATTCGACTCGCGCTGAGTTTGCCTTTCCAGCACTGGCGTGCTGTCCAGACAATAGCGCTGCCGAAGCCCGCTATGCCGACTCTGTAGATCGACGATGGTGGTGGTAATCGGAGCGATTGCATTCATCAGTGCATCCTCGTGACGCGCAGATAGCGCGTGATCTGACAGACACCGCAGGATTGAGCAGAGAACAGCAATGCACCCTGCACACCTCTAGCGAGCTATTTATAAATGATAATTAATATCATTATGTTAATCAAACGCGAAACTTGAGCGCTGTCACAGAACAAGGCGTACCCCTTTGCGCCTGCAGCCGCTCTGATGCAGACGATCCAGAGGCAGGAACGCATCATGCCTGAACGAGAAAATGGGACTCAGTTGGCGACCTGCCGCAGTGGATCGCTCAACAGCAGGCGCTGTATCAGAGCGAGCAACTCAGCTTCCTGCTCGAACAGGTAAAAGTGCCCACCAGGAAACAGCCATGTTCGGCACTCGGCCTGGCTTTCCTGGGCCCAGCCATCGAGCAGCGACAGTGGCACGCTGGCGTCGGTTTCTCCGGCCAACACCTGGATCGGGCATGGCAGTAACGGCGCAGGGTGGTAGCAATAGTCTTCACACAGCGCGAAGTCATCGCGGATGATCGGCAGGAACAGTTCGATCCATTCAGGATTGTCGAGCAACTCCTGGGGCAAACCATTCATGCCACGGATGATCTCGAGAAACTGCGCCTGTGGCAGATTTGCCAACCGCTCGCGCCAGCCATGCGCGAGCGGCGCCGTACGTGCCGAAACCAGCAACTGAGCCGGCGACAGCCCCTGCCGCGCCAGTTGGCGCGCTGTCTCGAATGCCAGGAGCGCCCCCATACTGTGGCCGAAAAACGCGAAGGGAATGCCATCGGCGTAGGCCTGGGCAACCTCTACGGCCAGAGCTTCGGCCAACTCGGCCAGCGAAGTGGCGCGAGGCTCGCCAAAACGCGCACCGCGCCCAGGCAACTTGACCAAAGCCAGTTCGATATCACTTGGCAATCCGGCGCGCCAATGCTGAAAAACCGTGTGCCCTGCGCCAGCGTAAGGAAAGCAATACAGTCGCAGCACAGGTAGCTGAGCGCCACTTGCCAACACGGAAAACCAGGGACTGGATGGCCGCTGCATCAGCCGCGATCCGCGACCTGCATGGCGTTACGAAGGCTGAGTGGGCGCATGTCGGTCCACACCGAGTCGATATAGGCCAGGCACTCCTCCTTGCTGCCCTGCTTGCCGGCCTCGCGCCAGCCTTGTGGTATTTCCTTGTACTCGGGCCAAATGGAGTATTGCTCTTCAGCGTTGACCACAACCAGGAAGCGCGTTTCAGGACTGTCCAGACTCATGTTTCACTCCGTTTTAGCGAGCTGATACCAATATTCGCGAGCATCGCAGAATGCCCGAGATGCTCCTGCAGAATAATACAATTAATAACAATTATCATTAAGCATCTTTGACTTTTATCCCACTCGCTTCGCTTGCCAGGTTCGGTGCGTTTATACTGCCGATGCCATAAGTGATAACGAGTCTCATAAACAAGCGTTCAGCATGGTCCTAACAATTCACTGCTCTTGCCCCAAACCATCGCCTCTGCCGCCTGGCAGTAATGAGCATTCCTGATGATCGCCAGCCTTGCCCCGCTATTCAGTGGCCCATTGGCTGCCTATGGGGAAAATCTGCAGATAGCCACAGAGCAAGACCAGGCACTTGCCGCTTCAAGGCTGTTTCAGGCAGAACACTTCGCTGAGTTCATCCGCACCCTGGCTGCACGCCATGGCACCGACGATCTACTGGCACTGACTTCCATCTGGTCGAAGTGGTATTTCACCAGCTTTCTCGCCCCTACACTGGCCGCCAGTCTGCTGCTGCAGCGCGACCTGCCCATCGCCCTGGGCGATATTGGTGTGGCCCTCTCAGCAGAAGGCAAACCCCTTGGCCTGCGCCTGCAGCATGACGGCAACAATCTGCCGCCCTGCTCGCCCTTCGAACGCTTCAGTACCTTGATGGAGCGACATCTGGAGCCGGTAATCGAGATCATGGCTGGTGCCTCAGGCGCATCACCACGACTGTTCTGGAGCAATGCCGGCAACACCTTCGAGTTCGTCACCACACAGCTCGAACTGCATCCACTGGCGGCGCCAGGCTGCACTGCGCCCGCCAGAGCCATACTGGAAAGCCGCTTGCGCCCCAATGGTCGACGCAACCCACTGTTCGCCCCAGTGCACTACAAGGATGTCGGCACCAGCGAAGCGCAGCGGCTACGCCGTATCTGCTGCATTCGCTACCGCCTGCCCGGCATCGGCTATTGCAGCAGTTGCCCGCTCGATCACGACAAAACGCCCGAGTAACCCACTACCTAACCACCTGGAAGGGACTCTCGCTGCTACGGTCGTAATCCACCAGTTGGCCGTAGTCGAGTCGGTAGATGCGATCCGCCACGTCGAAGTAGCGGTCATCGTGGCTGATGGCGATGATCGTCTTGCCGGCGGCCTGCAGCTCGGGCAGCAGCTCGTGGTAGAAGACGTGGCGGAACACCGGGTCCTGATCCGCTGCCCACTCGTCGAGCAGCAGCACCTCGCGCCCCTCCATCATCAGCAGCAACAATGCCAGACGCTTGCGCTGCCCCTGCGACAGAGCCGTGGTGGACAGGCGCCCCTCCACGAACTGCACCTTGTGCGCCAGCCCCAGGCGTTGCAGGTAGTGATCGACCCGCTCCTCCAGCCCATCGAGCTGACCGTTCTCGCCGAGCACATCGGCGAATAGGTAGAAGTCGGCGAAGATCGCCGCGAAATGCTCGCGGTGCCATTCGCTGTTAGCTGCATCTAGCGTCACGCCATTGAGCGCAACCGTCCCCTCGCTCGGCTGATAAAGGCCGGTCAGCAGTTTGGCCAATGTGGACTTGCCACTGCCATTACCACCGACAATGAAGATCAACTCGCCCCGGCGAACCTGCAGATCAATGGGCCCCAGGTGGAAGGCGAACTCGTCGCTCTGTCCGGGGTAGCGGTATTGCACATTGCTCAGGCGCAACTCACGGAAAGGCTCGGAGGTCTGCTCAGGCTGGGTGAACTGCACCGGCTCACCCAGCGCCAGATCGTCGATGGCCTGCAACGCGACATGACCACGAATCACCGCTGGCACGGCGTCGAGGATCATCGAGATCGGCGTACGCAGGAACATGATCGCCAGCACGTAACCCACCACCACCTGCTGGCTCAGCATCCCGAAGCCCTGGCCGAGGAAGAACAGCGCACCGATCAGCAGGAACACCAGCAGCGAGGTCCAGTTCAGGTTGATCGCCCACAGGGTATCGGCGCGTACCGAGGCCTGCAGAGAATCGCGGGCGATCGGCTCCAGGCGCTGGTTGTACAGCAGTTGCCGACGTTCCCGGCTCAAGGCCAGTTCGCAGCGGCCGTTGATGGTCGCCTCGAACTGCTCGGTCAAGCGGTCATCCTGCTGCCGCACCTGCTGCATCAAGCGCTTGACCTGGCGCCCGAGCAGCACATCGAGCGCTACGCCGAAGGCGATCACCACCAGGGTCAGGACGAAGAACGGCAGGCTCAGCCAGGCCATGTAGGCCAGCCCCGTCAGCAGCAGCAAGCCGTTGTACAGGGAGATCGGCAATTGCTTGAAGGCCGTGGCCACGGTGGTTACGTCCTTGGTCAGGGCGTTGTAGATGCGCGGGCTGCCCAGTCGCTCGATGCGCTCCAGTGTGGTGCCGAGCACCTTACCCACCAGGCGCAGGCGCAACTGATAGACCAGGCGATGGCCGATCTGCACCAGCAGCCACTGGGCCAGGGTGCCGCTGACGAACAGCAGCGACAGCAGGCCGGCGAACAGCGCCAGCGCCTGACCCAGGTTATCCAGGCCCTGCTCCAGGCTGCGGTTGATATAGCCGATCAAACCGATGCTGCTGGCCGCACTCAAGGCACTGCACAGCACCGCCAGGAGAATGCGCCAGCGCGCGTCAATCAGCAGTTCCCTCAATAACATCATCAGTTAGGCACCTTCTCGGCTTGGTGTTGCGGCGCAATGCTCGGCGCCAGCAAGGACAACAGATCCGCACTCAGACGCGGCTCGGCAAGGAGCGCATGATGGCCGACATCCAGGCTGAGATCACGCAGCGTGTTACGCGTGTGCGCCTGCCATTGCGCGCGCAGATCGCCGTGGGCGTTACCTCGCCACAGCCAGATGGGCACCTCGACCGCCGGCAACGCTTGCTCGTACAAACGCGTCTTGATCGCTCGATAACGCACCAGCATGGCCTGCAGCTCGGCATCGGCGCCGTCCCATTGCAGATGCTCACGCACCTCGGCGTCAGCCAGCAGCCGCGTCACGCCCTCGGCATAATCGCAATCGGCCAGTTGCCGCCCCAGACGCTCGCGCAGCGATTTACCAAGCGGTCGCGACTGACTACGGCACTGAAAGGCCAGGTCGGCGAGCAACTGCCCGCCTTCATCGCCCTCGCCCGCCAGGCTGCGCTGCGGGTCGTGATCCACCACCGCCAGGGCCTGGACATCGAAACCCGCCGCTTGCAGATGCGGCGTCAACAGCAATGCCAGACGCGACGCCAGGCTCCAGCCAAGCAGCACCAGCGGGCGCTGTTTGAGCGACGCGGGCATGCTCTGCACATAGCGCTGCAGCAGCGCGTCCAGATCAGCCTCCTGCCAACCGTCGGCGAATGCTGCCAGACCATAAACCGCCTGCTGCTCGCCCAATTGTTCGATCAGCGCTCGGTAGGCTTGCAGATGGCCCTGAGCACCGTGCACCAGCAGCACAGCAGGCGTTTCACCGGCCACCTCATTAAGCACCTGCCAGCCCTCGCCACTCGCGCCCTGATCGAGGCTCTGCACCAGCTCGCGCACGGTCTGCCGCTCGAACAGCAGATTGGTTGGCGGGTTGAGCCCCAGTTGCTCGCGAATCAGTGCCACCACCTTGATCGCCGCCAGCGAGTGTCCGCCCATGGCGAAGAAGTTGTCAGTCACGCCGAGATCCTCGACGCCGAGCACGCGGCACCAGATTTCCAGCACGGCGCTTTCCAGCTCGCCGACCGGCGCCACGCGCGCGCCCTGCAATCGCTGCCGGGCACGTTCGAGCAGCGCCTGGCGATCCAGCTTGCCGTTGCTGTTCAGCGGCAGGGATTTAAGGGCGAAGATACCGGCAGGCAGCATGTAATCGGGCAGTTGCCGGGCCAGGTCGTCACGCAGCAGGTTCGCCGCGCGGCTCTGCCCCTCATCCTCCACGATAAAGGCCAGCAGGCGTTCGCCATCGAGCAGTACCGCTGCCTGCTGTACGCCTGGCAAGCCACGCAAGGCATGCTCGACCTCCGCCAACTCCAGGCGGAAACCGCGAATCTTCACCTGCTGATCGTTGCGCCCGAGGATGCGCAAGGCGCCATCGGCCTGGCGCAGCGCCAGATCGCCGGTGCGATACAGGCGCGCACCGGACAGCGGGTCAACGCCGAACGCCGCGCCGCCGACATTACCCAGGTAGCCACGGCCGACACTGGCGCCGGCCACGCACAACTCGCCCGCCTGCCCACAGGGAACGGGGCGCTGTTGTTCGTCGAGCAGGCAAATGCGGTTGTTGCCAAGCACCTGGTTCAAGGCCGTGCCGCTCACGCCCTGCTCGATGTCGATGGCGCGCCAGAGCACGCCTACCGTGGTTTCGCTCGGCCCGTAGTGGTTGTATAGACGGCAGCCAGCACCTGCCTGTGCCAGCCGCGCCAGCAAGCTCTCGCCCACCGCTTCACCACCGAGCACCAGCACCTGACGCGGCAGCACACCCTCCAGCGGATGCTCGCCGATCAAGGCCTCAAGGTGCGACGGAACGATCTTCAGTACATCCAGCGGATGCTCGCGCAACTCGTCGGCGAAGGCCTGCGCGTCGGTGACGCTGGCCTGGCTCAGCAGGTGCACGCAGCCGCCCTGCAACCAGGCTGGGTACAGCACGGTGTTACCCAGATCGGCAAGCAGCGACGACACCAGCCCGTAGTGAGCCCCAGCCGGCAGATCCAGGGCACGGGTGATCTGGTTCGCATAGTGGCGCAGTTGGCCCTGTTCGATCTGCACACCTTTTGGCTTGCCGCTGGTGCCCGAGGTGTAGAGCACATAAGCCAGGTGTTGCCCTGCGGTGGCCACAGGCGCACTGAGCGCTGGCCCGTCGATGGCCTGTGCCCAGGTCAGGCTGGGCAACCCGTAGGTGCTCGTCAGCTCATCGAGATGCAACAACAACGCAGGCTTGGCATCGTCGAGAATGCTGAGCAAACGCAGCGGCGGCTGCGCTGGATCCAGCGGCAGGTATGCCGCACCGGCTTTGAAGCAGGCCAGCATGGCCACCAGCATCTGCGCACTGCGCGGCAGCAGCAGCGCCACCACCTGATCCGGGCCGACGCCCGCCTGCTGCAAGCTACCGGCGACACGATCGCTCAGCTCATCCAGTTCAGCGTAAGACAACACCTGCTGACCATCGCGCAGCGCCGGACTATCTGGCTGGTTGCGCGCATGGGCACGCAAGCGCTCGACGATATCCTCGTCAGCGGGCAATCCCTCGACCGCCGCCGCTGGCTGCGCCTCCTCGGCCAACAAGGCATCCAGGCTGTCCAGCGGCGCTTGCGGCGCCTGCAGCAGTTGGCCGAGCCAGTGCACATAGCGGCGCAGCAATAGCTGCATCTGCTCACGGCGATACAGCCCGCTGTCATACACCAGCGCCAACTGGCCCTGGCCGGATTCATCCAGCAGCCAGTGCAGTTGCAGTTCCATCGGCGTGTCGAAGGACAAGGCCTGCAGCCCTTGTACCTCACTGACCTGCTGCATGCGCAAACCGGCCTGATAGCTGGCGCGCCACTCCGGCAGCAGCTCGGCCTGGCCGAGGTATTCCTGCCAGAGCACGGCGTTCTCCAGTTGCCGCGCCAGTTGCCGCGCCAAGCTGAGCCAACTGGCGTGCTCGGACAGATGCACCTGCATCGGCAGAGTCTGCTCGAACACCCCGTAAGCGCCCTGCAACTCCTGATAATCGTCACGCGGATCGTGCTGCAGGCCCATTTGTGCGTGACGCTGGCCATTGAGTCGGCTGAGCAGCGCGCCCCAGGCCGCCAGGGCCAGCGGCTCGACGCCCAGTGCCTCAGCCTCGGCCAGTGCCTGCACGGCCGAACGCAATGCAGGTTCGAGCGTCTGCTGCACGCAGGCGCGAGCGCCACTGGCCATGCCGTAGCGCTCGATCAGGCGTTGCCCCGGCACCTCCTGCAAAGCCTGGTTGCGCCAGAACTGCGCGCCCTGCTCGGCGTCCTCGTCCAGTTGCAGACCGGCGATCCACTCGGCGTAATCGCTGTACTGCATCGGCTCGTCATCGCCCGCAACGCCATTCCCCAACAGCTCGCACCGCAGTTGCTCGAAGCTGCGCAGATCCAGCGAGTAGGTTGGCAGCGCCAGCCATAACTGTTGATCACACCACCAGGCCAACAGATCAGGCTGCTGTGCCTGGCAATGCGCCTGAGCCTCGCGCTGCCAGGTGGCCGCGTCCATGCCTGCCGCAGCCTGGCGCCAGTCCAGACGCAACTCGCCCGGCTCGGTCACGCGCTGGCGCAAGCCCGTGGCGCCGAGCGGGCGCTGGTAGCGCAGACGCAGCGCCGCATGGCGATTGAGCAGATCACGCAGGCGCTGCTCGACGCGCTCAGGCGCAGTGCCTGCAAGGGCCATCCGCACCCAGCGATACCCCTGCGCATTGGCCTCGGCCAGTTGTTTCTGTGCCGGAGTCAGGGTCAGACCAAGATCCATCATGGTGTCACCTCCAGAGCATTTTCCTCGGCCTGCGCCGGTGCGGCAGCGACCTGATCGCGGCGGTAGATGTCGCCCATGGCGACGACGATGCGCCGCTCGCCCTCGAAGGGGTCGCGGGCATGGGCGGCCAGCATGTTGTCAAGCATCACCACATCGCCACGCTGCCAGTCGAAACGCACCGCACAACGCTCGTAGGCGGCGTTGATCGCCTCAATGGCGGCCTCTTCCAGCTCGCTGCCATCGCCGTAGAACACCTGCCGAGGCAGCACGCTGTCGCGGCCCTTGAGGAATTGCTCACGGATATCGGCATCGAGAAACGCCGGGTGGTAGAGCTGGATCTGGTTGAAGAAGCTGGCCTCGCCGGTCAGCGGATGCAGAATCACTGCCGGGCACACCTGGCGCGTGTGCAGTTCATTGGCGCCGCGCCACTCGAATTCGATACCGCCCTCGCGGCAGATGCGCTCGGCCTCGGCACGCTCCTCGGTCTGGAAGAAATGCTGCCAACTGACGTCCAGGCTGGCGCTGAAATTGCGCACATACATCAGTTGCTTGCGCCGCAGCTTGTCCTGCAGCCAGCTCGGCAGCTCGTGGTACACCTCACGGCTGTCGACGATGGGCGTGGCACCGCCGCTGGCCGCCGGCGTCTCGCAATAGAACCACTGGCGGCGCGGCCAGCGATGCTGGTGGGCGCTCTCGTTGTGGAACAGAATCATGCGGTCTTTCGGGTACGGCGTGGACTTGTAGATCTTCTTGCCGCCTTCCTTCTTCGGCAGATCGCCGTACTGGCCGTACAGCTCCGGGCACAAGGCCTGGCAGAACTGCTCGAAGTCCGCCGGGGTGGGCAGATCGAAACCACGGAAGAGAATCCCGCCGTGCTCACGCAACCAACCCTCCACCTTCTCGCGATTGGCTTCGGCCCAAACCGCAGGCGCCAGTTCACGATCACGTAACTGCACCAGCAGCGGGAAGTTGGAGCCCGCGCGCAGTGGCCGGGTTTCGATCGGCGCGGCAGCCACAGCCGGGCCGCTCTGGCGCATCTTGCCGAGTTTGCTCATTTTGCGTTGCAGCGGATTGTCCGTAGCGGTGGACATAGCAGCGGCTCCCTTGGAAGGCAGAGGTAAGGTGTCGATAGGGCTGTCCGGCGCGGCCAGTGCGGCCTCAAGCAGTGCCAGGAAGCTGTCACGCAGGCGCTCGATAGTGGCCGCGCGGAACAGGCTGGTGCGATACACCCAGCGCAGGCTGAGGGCATCGCCGTCGGCACTGGCGAACAGCGCCATATCGAACTTGGAGTGTTGTTGTTCGCCCGTCAGCGGCGTCACTTCGAGACTGCCCAGACGCCGCGCCTGACGTGGTGTGTTGTCCAGCACGAAGAGCGTCTGCAGCAGCGGATGCTGATTGGCCACGCGCGGCAGATCGAGGCATTCGACCACCTGCTCGAACGGCGTGTCCTGCCAGGCGAAGGCATCCAGGCAAACATCGCGCACCAGTGCCGCCTGCTCACGGAAACTCAGCTCCGGTTGCACGCGGATGCGCAACGCCAACAGGTTGACGAAAAAGCCAATCAGCGCCTCGGTGGCCGGGTGTTCACGGTTGGCCACGTCGGTACCGATGACCAGATCGCGGCCCTGGGTTTGCCGTTGCAGCACGGCGGCATAAACCGTCAGCAACAGCATGAACAGAGAAACCCCGCTGTCGCGCTGCAAGACCTCAAGACGCGCCAGCGTCGCTGCCGGCAACTGGAAGTCCAGCGCCGCCCCAGCGCTGACATCAGCCTCGGCGCGCGGGAAGTCGAACGGCAATGGCACCTGGCTTGGAATACCGGCCAAGGTCTGCTGCCAGAACTGCTGGCCCAGGCGCTGACGCGCGCGCAGCGCGGGTGAAGCCTGCCACGCGGCATAGTCGACGTACTGGATTGCCAGTTCCTGCTCGACCGGCGCCTGACCCTGGCTATAAGCCTCGTAGCCCTCGACCAGCTCACCGATCAATACCGAACCGGACCAGCCGTCGGAGGCGATATGGTGCAACACCAGTTGCAGCACATGCTCCTGCTCGCCCAGGCGATACAGCACCGCACGCAGAGACGCCTCGCTGCTTAGCTCGAACGGCCGCGTGGCCAGCTCATGGGCGGCCTGCGTCCACTGTGCTGCGCTGACGCTCACCTGCTGCAACGTCAGCGTCGACTGCGCATGGATGCGCTGGCGCGCCTCCCCCTGCTGCTGATGGTAGGTGGTGCGCAGAATCGCATGGCGCCGCACCACCCGCTGCAAGGCACGCTGCAGCGCCTCGACGTCGAGCTGACCACGCAGGCGCACATTACTGCTCATGTTGAAACTGCTGTCGCCGGGCTGCAGTTGCTGCATCAGCCAAACCCGCTGTTGCGCCGGCGACAGCGGCTGGTCGAGCTGCTGATCGACCCGCGCGATGCTCAATGTGGCCGGGTCGATAGCGGCGGCCTGGGTCTCCAGGCGCGCTGCCAGCTCCGTCAGCGTTGGCGTTTCGAACAACCAACGCAGCGGCACCTCGAAGCCCTGCTCGCGCAGCCGCGCGCGCACCTGCGCAGCCATCAGCGAGTGCCCGCCGAGCTGGAAGAAGTGCCCATCGAGCGGCACCTGCTCAAGCTGCAGCACCTGCGCCCAGATCTCGCTCAGCAGCGCCTCGCTGGCGCTCATTGGCCGCTGTGCGCTATCTGCCGTGCGAGGCGCGTCACTCATCTGCGGCAACTGCTTGCGATCCACCTTGCCGTTGCTGTTGAGCGGTAAGGCGTCCAGCGCTTGCACATGGGTTGGCAGCATATACACCGGCAGGCGTGCTTGCAGATGCCCACGCAGCGCGTCGGCACTCGGCTCTGCGCCAGGCTGGGCGACCCAGAACGCAGCCAGGTGCTCGCCCTGCACCGCTACTACCGCCTGAGCAACATCAGGATGCGCGAGCAGCGCCGCCTCGATCTCGCCCAGCTCGATACGGAAGCCACGCAGCTTGATCTGATCATCGCTGCGGCCCAGGTAGTACAACTGGCCATCAGCCTGCCAGCGTGCCAGATCACCGGTGCGGTACAGACGCCCGCCTGTGCCGAACGGGTCGGCAATAAAGCGCTCGGCGCTCAGCGCCGGTTGCTCGGCATAACCACGGGCCAGACCTTCGCCTGCGATATACAGCTCGCCGGCACGGCCCGGTGGCACTTCGCAGAGAAACTCGTCGAGCACATGGCAGCGCGTGTTGAGCAGCGGCCTGCCAATCGGCACCACCGGCTGAGTCAGCTCAGTCACTGGCGTTTGGGTCGACCAGACGCTGGTTTCGGTCGGCCCGTAGACGTTGATCAGGCAGCGCACCAGTGGTTTCAGTGCACTGGCCATTTCCGCTGCCAGTGCCTCGCCACCGGCCAAAGCGACACGCCCGGCCAACACCTGGTGATCGCCCTGCAGCAGCATGGCCCAGGTCGCCGGGGTGGCCTGGATCAGATCCACCGCCTGCTCACGGATCAGTTGCGCCAACAGCAGCGGATCCTGGCGTTGCTCGTCATCGGCGAGCACCACGCTGGCCCCGCGTACCAGTGGCAGGCACAGTTCCAGGCCGCTGATATCGAAGGTCACGGTGGTCAGCGCCAGGTAGCGCTGCACGCCGTCCAGCGGCAAGGCGCGCTCCATCGCCAGGAGGAAGTTGGCGAAGTTGCCCCGGCTGATCTGCACGCCCTTGGGCTGCCCGGTGGAGCCGGAGGTGTAGAGGGTGTAGGCCAGTTGCTGCAGGTGCCTCGGCAACGCCGGTGCGTACGCGGGCTGCGCCGACAACGGCAGATCCTGCCAGCGCTGACAGCGCAGCTCGGCCGGGAAATGCTCATCCTCACACTCGCACAACAGCAGGCGTGGCTGCGCTCGCTGCAAGATGGCGGCCTGGCGCGCAGGCGGATGGCTGGGGTCGAGCGGCAGGTACTGCGCCCCGGCCTTCTGGATAGCCAACAGGCACACCAGCAGACGCTCATCGCGCGGCAAACAGAACGCCACCGTCGACTCCGCCGTTACGCCTTGCGCCAGCAACCAATGGGCAAGCTGGTTGGCCTGCGCCTGCAACTGCCCATAGCTCAGTTGCCGGTCGCGGCAGAACACGGCGGTACGCTCGGGGTGCAACGCGGCCTGCACCTCGAAGCGGGTCACGAAGTCGTCTTCGGCGTGCAGCTCAGCCACCTCACCGGCACTGCGCACACGCTCTATCGAAGCCAGTGGCAGCGCCAGCAGTGGCCGCTGCAAATCCAGATGGGCCAGATTGCCGAGCAGCGCCAGGTAGTCATCCACCAGGCACTGGATGCGCTCGGCATCGAACAGCGCGGTGGCGTATTCGACGATCAGTTGGCTGCTGGCCTCCTCGCCACGGCCCTGGCTGAACAGGTTGAAGGTCAGGTCGAACTTGGCGCTGACCGCGCCTTGCGGCAACGCCAGCGGCGCGACCGTAACACCCGGCAATTGCAGGTTGCGCGCACCGAGGTGATCGACCTGATAGTTGAACATGGCCTGGAACAGCGGCGTGCGGTCGAGGCTGCGCTCGACATCGAGCACGTCGAGCAGACGCTCGAACGGCAGTTGTTGATGGGCCTGATCGTCGCTCAGGCGCTGCGCCAGCGCCTGAATGAACTGCTGCACACTGCCCTGCGGTTCGACCTGCACGCGGTACGCCAGGGTGTTGACGAACAGGCCCACCAGCGCTTGGCTGTCCGCCGCCTCACGCCCGGCCACCGGCACGCCGATGGCGAAATCTGTGCGCCCGGAATGTTTCCAGAGCAGCAGTTGTTGCGCCGCGAAATACAGCACGAAAGGCGTCACACCAAGCTGCTGGGCACGGGCTTTGAGTGCGCCGGTCAACTCGCCCGGTAGCGGGAATTGCGCCCGTACACCGGCATACGCCTGCAATGCCGGGCGCGGCATTTCACCGAGCACCAGCGGCTCGTCGCTCAAACCCTGCAGGCGCTGCTGCCAGTAATCGAGCAATTTCTGACCGGCCTGTCCTTCCAGCGCCTGGCGCTGCGCTTCGATCACCTGGAGCAGTCCCGTTGCTGGCGCGCTCGGGCGACCGTCATAGAGGCTGGCCAGATCCTGCACCAGCAGCCCCATCGACCAGCCATCTACGGCGATATGGTGGGCATTGAACAGCAGGCGATAGTCGTCTTCGGCAAGCTGAAACAGGTCGATGGCCACCAGCGGCCCCTGGGCCAGGTCGAAGACCCGTTGCGCGGCCTGGGCAATCGCTGCCGCCTGCTCCGCTGCCGATGAGGCGCGCAGATCATGCAGGGTAAAGCTGGCCTCGGGCGCCTCAACCAGGCGCTGACGCACCTGCCCGCTGTCCTCGAAGAAGCGGCAGCGCAGGGCTTCGTGGCGCTCGATCAGGCTCAGGCAGGCGCTGCGCAGGCGTGGCACATCCAGCTCACCCTGCAAGGCCAGCAGTTGCGTGACGTTGTAGGCGGTGGCTTCGGGTTCGAGCTGCTGCATAAACCACAGCCGCTCCTGAGCATGGGACAGCCGTGCCACGGCGCTGACCTGTGCTGGCGGCGGCGCTGCGGGTTCAGGCGCAGGCTCCAGCGCAGCCGCCAGTTGTCGTGGCGTGGGGTTTTCCAGCAACTGGCGCGGCATCAGGCGCAGGTCGGCCTGGCGCAGCCGGGCGATCAGTTGCAGGCTGAGGATCGAATCGCCGCCAGCAGCGAAGAAGTCGTCGTCCAGGCCCAGTTGCGCTTGGCCGAGCAATTCACGGAAGGCCGCCAGAATACTGGCCAGGCGCGGCTGCGCGCGGCAGTCGGCACTCGCCGCCATGGCCGCCAGGGTTGATTGTTCAAGCACGTCGCGTGGTTGCAGGCGCAGACCTTCGCGCGCGGCCAGGCCGATCAGTTGCAGGCTGAGGATCGAGTCGCCGCCGAGGGCGAAGAAATCGTCCTGGCGACAGACCGAGGCGCAACCCAGCACCTGGCACCACAGCCGCGCCAACAACACCTCGCTGGCACTCTGCGGCGCCTGCCCACTCTCATCCACGACCACACTGGTTTGCGGCTCGGGTAAGGCACGGCGATCCAGCTTGCCATTGGCAGTCAGCGGCAGGGCGTCCAGGCTCGACCAATACGCCGGCTGCAGAGGTTCAGGCAGTTGCGCACGGGCCTGCGCCTGGAGGGCGCTCAGCTCGTCCGGGGTCAGGCGCGGCGCGACATAGGCCACCAGTTGCAGACGACCCTGAATCTCGCGCGCCAGCACGGCGGCTTCGCGCACCAGCGACTGTCGGCTCAGCCAGGCGCTGACCTCGCCGGGTTCGACGCGGAAACCACGAATCTTCACCTGATCGTCCTGGCGCCCGAGGAACAGCAGGCGCCCGAGCTGATCCAGGCGCACGCGGTCGCCGCTGCGGTAGAAGCGCCGCCCTGCGTCCTCGATAAAGGCAGCGGCTGTGGCTTCGGGCTGACCGAGGTAGCCCTGTGCGACCTGCGGGCCGCCGATCAGCAGCTCACCGGCCACGCCGTGCGGCACCGTCTGGCCCGCGACATCGACGATACGCAGTTCGGCACCGGCCAATGGTTGGCCCAGCGGCAGGTAAGCGCCCTGCCCGGCCTCAGTCACCTCGCCACAGACCACGCCGACGGTGGTTTCCGACGGGCCATAGTGGTTGAACACACGCAGCGTCGGCGCCAGCTCGCGGATGCGCGCGAACAACGCCGCATCGAAACCTTCACCGCCGAGGATCAGCAAGCGACGCGGCAGTACCCGCCGAGCATCGTCCAGCGCCAGCAGGCCGCGCAGGTGCGAGGGGGCGATCTTCAGGCAGTCGACGGGATGCTGCGCCAGGAAGTCGGCCCAGCCCGGTGGATCGAAAGCCAGCGCGGCCTCCGGCAGGATCAGCGGATCACCTGAGTGCAAGGCGGCAAATACGCAGGTCAGGCCGAGGTCGGCGGCCACCGTGGCCAGGGTCGCCCAACGGCTGCCGGCACTGGCCTGCAAACGCTGGCTGACGGCAACGGCGTAGTGCGCCAGGTTGGCATGGCTGACCAGCACGCCCTTGGGCTGGCCGGTAGAGCCCGAGGTATAGATCAGGTAGGCGGCCTGCTCGGGCTGGCTAAGGCTGACCGCCGGCTGCTGCGGTGCGGGGGCGGCGAGATCGGCGGCGCTCAGTTGCAAGCGCGCCACCGCGCCGTTCAGCGCTGGCGCCTCGGTCAGGGTCAGCAGCAGGCTCGCCGCGCTGCTTGCAAGCAGTTGCTCAAGACGCTGCGCGGGCTGCGCCGGATCGAGAAACAGGCAGGTAGCGCCACGTTGCCAGCAAGCCAGCAGCGCCAGCACCTGCTCGGCGCTGCGCGGCATGCACAGGGCCACCACCTGGCCAGGGCCAATGCCCTGCTCGGCCAAGCGCAGCGCCAGGGCCTGCACGGCATTGGCCAGTTCGCCATAGGCCAGCGTCTGCCGGGCATCGCACAGGGCGGGCGCTTGTGGCGTGCGCGCGGCCCATTGCTGCACCTGGCGATCCAGCGGTTCGGGGCTGGTGTCCAGCGCGGGGCCCTGCAGTTCACTGCGCGGCGAGGCCAGGCGCAGCGCCGACAGCCGCTGTTCGGGATTGCTTGATGCGTCCTGCAGGATGGCCTGCAGATCGTCGAGCAGTTGTTCGATGGTGGCGGCCTCGAACAGCTCGTCGCTGTATTCCAGCTCGCAGCGCAGGCGCTGATCGGCGCAGCGCAGCAAGCGCAGAGTCAGGTCGAAACGGGCATGGCGCTGCGGCGGGTCGAGCACTTCGACGCTCACGCCCGGCAGGCTCAGGGTACGGCTTTCCGGCAATTCGACCTGGACGAACATGGCCTGGAACAACGGGCTGGAGCGCGGTCGGTCGAGCGCTTCGAGCACCTTCTCGAAAGGCAGGGTCTGCTGGTCGAAGGCGGCTGCCACGCTGTCGCGAGTGCGCAGCAGAGCACTGCGAAAGTCCGGGTCATCCTCCAGGCGTTGACGCAACACCAGAGTGTTGAGCAGCGGCCCAATCAGCGGCGCCAGCTCGGGGCGATCGCGTTGTGCCACCGAGGTGCCCAGGCACAGGTCGCGTTCGCCGCTGTAGCGCGCCAGCAGGCAGGCGAAGGCCGTCAGGCCGAAGATGTACAGGGTCACGCCCTGCTCACGAATCGCCTTATCGACCTGCGCCGACAAGGTAGCCGGCAGCTCGCGCACTCGCACTGCACCACTGTGGCGGCGCTGGTTGGTCGGCGGCTGCGGGTGGTCGTATGGCAGAGCCAACGGGCCAGGCGCATCGGCCAACTGGTTGCGCCAGTAATCGAGCTGCTGGCGGCAGGCGTCGCTGGCTAACCATTCGTGCTCCCAGGCTGCGTAGTCGGCGTACTGGATGCTGAGCGATGGCTGCTGAGCGGGTTCGCCCAGGCTCAGCGCGCGGTAGCCCTCGGCCAGTTCGCGGGTCAGTTGCTGGGCCGACCAGGCGTCGTAGGCAACGTGGTGGATGGTAAAGAACAGCCAGGTGCTGCCCTGCTCAGCATCGCTGAACGCACGCCAGCGCCAG
Source organism: Pseudomonas sp. 8Z (assembly GCF_902506535.1). Classification (GTDB taxonomy): domain Bacteria; phylum Pseudomonadota; class Gammaproteobacteria; order Pseudomonadales; family Pseudomonadaceae; genus Aquipseudomonas. The sequence continues at coordinate 494,384 of NZ_LR733827.1, read as the reverse complement.
GGCATCTCGCGGCTCAGGTCGAAGGGCTCGGCCAGTTGCCGGGCGTACTCGTCGGCGCACCATTGCTGCGGGTCGGCGATAGCTTCTGGCGGCAACGGCTCAACCGCTGGTAGGCCCGCCGTCCAGGGCTCGCAATGCGCCTGCAAGCGGCCATGGGCATCGGCCAGATAGCGGGTGCGCAGGATGGCGTGGCGCTGCACCAGTTGCTGCATGGCCTGCTGCAGGCAGGCCAGATCCAGCCGACCATCGAAGCGCAGCACCGAGCAGAGGTTGTACAGCGCGCGGCTGCTCAGGGCCTCAGCGGAGAGAAAACGCAGTTGCGCATGGGCCAGCGGCACCGCGGCCCCCTCCCCGCCAGTGGCCGGGACGATAGGCAGGCGCCAGCTATCGATGCCCTTCTCGGCCAGGCGCTGACGGAACAGTTGCTTCTTGTCCGCTGGCAGCGAGGCCAGGCGCTGGGCGATTTCGACAAAGGCCTGTTGGTTGGTCGCATTCATCTTCAGTCTTCCATCTCTGCCAGCAAACGCTGCATCTCATCCAGTGCCTGGTCGGTCGAAGGCCGCTGCGGGTTTTCGATCTGTTCGGCCAGGCCGGCAATGGTCGGGTTATGGAACAGGCTGCGCAGCTCGACCTTGACCCCGAAGCGGCTCTCCACGCGGGTCATCAGGCGCATCGCCAGCAGCGAATGGCCGCCCAGCTCGAAGAAGCTGGTGAGCACACCCACCTGCGGCAGGTCGAGCAGTTCTTGCCACAGCTCGGCCAGCTCACGCTCCAGCGCCGTGCGTGGCGCCACGCCCTGCTCGGCCTGCGTTTGCGGCGCTGGCAGGGCCTTGCGATCAATCTTGCCGTTGGCATTGAGGGCCAAACGCGGTAGCTGGATAAAGCCGGTCGGCACCATGTAGGCCGGCAGCAGGCTTTCCAGATGACGGCGCAGCGCTGCCTCGTCCACCGGGCTCGGGCTTTGCAACCAGGCAAACAGGCTGTGACTGCGACCATCGAGCATCACCACCGCCTCTTCCACACCGGGGTAACGGCGCAGCAGCGATTCGATCTCCCCCGGTTCGATACGGAAGCCGCGCACCTTGACCTGGAAGTCGGCACGACCGACATAGGCCAGGCGCCCGTCGCCGCGTCGGCGTACCAGGTCACCGCTGCGGTACATGCGGCTGCCAGGTTCGCTGGCGAACGGATCGGGCAGGTACGCCGCTGCGGTAATAGTCGGCGCACGCTGGTAGCCACGGGTCACCCCGCTGCCAGCGATATACAGCTCGCCGGTGCTGCCCAGCGGCACGGGCCGCAGGCATTCGTCAAGCACATAGCAACGGGTGTTGAGCAGCGGCATGCCAATATCGGCAACCCCAGCAGGCAGCTCACGCAGCGCCTGGGTGGTCGACCAGACGGTGGTTTCCGTCGGGCCATAGGCGTTGATCAGTTGCACGCCCTTGGCTTGCAGCAGTTTGACCAACTCGGCCGGCACCGCTTCACCACCGATCAGGCCGCGCAGGGCCGGCCAGTCGTCACGCCCGGTTTCCAGCAGGAGCTGCCAACCGGCTGGGGTGGCCTGGAACACCGTGGCACGGCGCAGCAGCTCGAACAGGCGGTGACCGTCGACCACCTGCTCGCGCCGCGCCAGGAGGATGGCCGCGCCCTTGAGCAGCGGCAGGAACAGCTCCGGCTTGCACATATCGAAGGCGTAGGTGGTGCTGGCCAGCCAGACGTCCTCGACCGTCAACGGCAACTGCTGGTCGAGACCGGCGAGCAGATTGCTCAGGTTGCCACGGGTAACCTGCACGCCCTTGGGCGTGCCGGTGGAGCCGGAGGTGTAGATCACGTAGGCACGCTGCTGCTGCGTCACCGGCAAGGCCAGGTCATGCGCGGGCTGTGCATCCAACGGCAGGTGCTCGACGAGCGTGCTGTCGACTGCTCCCAGCACTTCGGCACAGGCCTGCTCGCTGAGCACCAGTGCAGGCCGTGCGTGCTCGATGATGAAACGCAGGCGTTCGCCCGGCTGCTGTGGATCCAGCGGCAGGTAGGCTGCACCTGCCTTGTGAATCGCCAGGATGCAGGGCAGCAGCCAGGGGCCACGGGTCAGGCACAGGGCGATCAGGTCGTCGCAACCGACCCCCTGGGCGCGCAGCCAGTGGGCCAGGCGGTTGCTCAGGGCATTGAGCTGGGCATAGCTGTAGCGCTGCTCCTGGCAATCCACCGCCAGAGCGTCTGGGCTCTGCAAGACCTGGCGCTCGAAGCGGGCGATCAGATCCTCGGTTTCGCTCAGGGTGTGCGCTGGCAGGTTCCACGGGCGGCGAGTCAGGGCATGATCGGCATTGGCCAGGTCGATGTCCCACAGCCGCGCCTCGGGTCGCGCCAGCATGCCTGCGAGCAGGTGACGGTACTCGTCGGCGTAGCGCTGCATGGTGCTGGCGACGAACAGCTCGGTGTTGTACTCCAGCACGCAGTGCCAGGCGCTGCCGTGCTGCTCGATATGCAGGCCGATGTCCACCAGGGCGCTGTCGCTCTCGACATCCAGACGCTGCGCAGCCAGCCCGGCGAAGCCCTGGCCAACCGCCGCCACGTCGTCACGCTGGATCAGGTTGAACAGGGCCTGGAACAGCGGCGTATGGCTGAGATCACGACGTACCTGCAAGGCCTCCACCAGCCGCTCGAAGGGCACGTCGCCGTGCTGCTGGGCGCTCAGGTGGGTGGCTTGCAAGGCCTGCCAGAACGAGGCCACCGATTGCAGCGGATCGATCTGGCTGCGCAGCACCTGGGTGCTGGCGAAATAGCCGATGAGGTTGTCGGTGTGCGCCTGCTGACGCTGCGCCACCGGCAGGCCGATCCACAGCTCACGCTGCCCGGAATGCCGGGCCAACAGCACCTTCCACGCGGCCAGCAGCGGCGCGAAGGCGGTCAGGCCATGGCGCTGCGCGGTGGCGCGCAGGCGCTCGACCAACTCGGCAGGCAGCTCGAAGCGCAGGCGCCGCCCGTGGTAGCCCTGTTCGGCAGGACGCGGCAGGTCAGTGGGCAGATCCAGCACCGGCGGCTCGCCGGCCAGAGTCTGCCGCCAGTAGTCCAGTTGCGCCTCGATCAGCGCCTGCCCGGCAGTGCTCTGCCAACTGGCAGCGACATCGCTGAACTGCAGCGGCAGCGGCGCCAGCGCCGCCTGGGTGCCACTGAGCTCGGCCTGGTAAAGGCGTTGCAACTCGTCGAAGAAGATTTCCAGCGAACGGGCGTCAGCGATGATGTGGTGCAAGGTGGCCTGCAACACACTCTGCCCCTCGCCCTGGTACAGGCGCACCCGCCACAGCGGCGTAGCGCTCAGGTCGAAGGCGCGCTGCGCCTCCTCGCTCAAGGTGCGGGCGAAGGCCGGCGCATGCACATCCTGCTGCAAGGGTGCGACGCTGAGCAGCGGGCCGTGCCACTGCACGACCTGCTGCCGCGCGCCTTTGTCCGTCTCGCTGAACACGCTGCGCAGGCTGTGCTGGCGCTGCACCAGTTTTTCCAGTGCGCGCTCCAGTACATCGGCTTGCAGGTTACCGTGCAGGTGCATGGCCAGGGACAGGTGGTAAGCCTGGGTGTCGCCCTGCAAGCGGTCGAGGAACCACAGCCGCTGCTGGGTGAAATGCAGCGGCGCCGCAACCTCGCCAAATGGCCGCAGGATACTTTCGTCTGCCCCCTCGGCAGCGGCCAGGCTGGCCGCCAGCTCACGCAGGGTCGGGCACTCGAACACGCTGCGTAGCGGCAGATGCCGCCCGTAGCGCTCGGCGAGGCGCGCCGCCATACGCGCCGCCAGCAGCGAATGGCCGCCGAGGGCGAAGAAGTTGTCGTCTGCACCCACCGCGTTGCAACCGAGCAGCTCGCACCAGAGTTCGGCCAGTTGCGCCTCCCAGGGCTGGCTCAACTCGCCGTCGCGCTGCCCTTCATGTTGGATGGGCGCTGGCAGCGCCTTGCGCTCGACCTTACCACTGGGGCTCAGCGGCAGCGTGTCGAGGCGTACGAACTGACTCGGCAGCATGTAGTCGGGCAGGTGTTGTGCCAGTTGCTCACGCAGCACGGCATCAGTCAGCTCGCCCGCCGCCTGGGTGACCGAGTAGTAGGCCACCAGGCGCGCACTGTCGCCGCTGCCGAGCAGCACCACCGCCGCTTCGCGCACCCCGGCAACGCGCGCCAGCAGCGCTTCGATCTCGCCCAGTTCGATACGAAAACCACGCAGCTTGACCTGGAAATCCAGACGCCCCTGATAGTCCAGGCTGCCATTGGCATTGCGCCGCACGCGGTCGCCGGTGCGGTACATGCGCGCACCCGGCACGAACGGATCAGGCAGAAAACTCGCTGCGCTCAACCCCGGCGCGGCGAAGTAGCCACGGCCCAGGTTGGCACCGGCCAGGTACAGCTCGCCGGACACGCCCGGCGCCACGGGTTGCAGGTCAGCATCCAGCACGTAGGCGGCGGTATTGACCACGGGGCGGCCAATCGGCACCTCGACCCCGTCGCTATCGCCCTGGCGCGGCTCGAAGGTGCTGTAAACGGTGGCCTCGGTCGGCCCGTAACCGTTGATCACCAAAGCGCCACGGCGCTCCATGGCTTCGGCCAACGCGGTTGGCAGTGCCTCGCCACCGGAGATGGCGCGCACGCCCTGCCAACTGCGCTGGGTATGCGCCACCAGCATGCGCCAGGTGGCCGGCGTGGCCTGCATCACCGTCGGCTGGGCAGCCTCGATCAGGCGGTCGAGGGCTTGCGGGTCACGCGCCTGCTCACGGTCGGCGAGCAGGATGCTGGCGCCGCGACCGAGCGGCAGCAGCAGCTCGACGATGGCGATGTCGAAGGTCGCGGTGGTCAGCGCCAACACCTTGTCCTGCACCGTCAACGGCAGCACCTGCTGCACGCCGAGCACCAGGTTCATCAGATTGCCGCGCGCGATGGCTACGCCCTTGGGCTGGCCGGTGGAGCCCGAGGTGTAGAGCACGTAAGCGAGCTGGGCGGGATGTACGCTCGGCGCGCGGTAGGGCTGGCTGCTGGTCAGCGTATCGATATCCAGCAGCTCGACGGCACTGCCCCACTCGGCCAGTTCCGCCAGGGCCTCGGCATTGCTCAGGCACAACCGTGGCTGCGCGTGGGCGAGGATGTAGCGGCCACGCTCGGCTGGGGTGTCCTCGGCCAACGGCACATAAGCCGCGCCCGCTTTGAGAATGGCCAGCATGGCCATGGGCAGACGCGCATCACGCGGCAGGCGCAGGGCCACACGATCCTCGGTGCCGACACCACGGGCCTGCAAGGCGGCGGCCAGGCGCTCGGCCGCCTGATTCAATTGGGCATAGCTCAAGCGCTGCTGGCCGGCCTGCACGGCGATGGCCTCGGGCTGCTCGGCGACCTGCCGAGCGAAGGCCTGCAGGATGTCTTCGCGGCCCTGCACAGGCTCACCGTGCAAGCGCGCCAGCGCGCGCTGCTCGGGCTGCCAGGCAAGCTCACCGAGCACCTGCCGAGGTTGTTCGAGCACGGCGTCGAGCAGCGCCAGGTACTGATCGAGCATGGCGCCAGCGGTCTGCTCGCGGAACAGCTCGCTGCTGTATTGCAGGCTCAGGGCGATACCGTGTTCGCTGTCGCGCACGTCCAGATGCAGGTCGCACAAGGCACTGTCCGGGCGATTGTCGAGGGGCTCGGCGATCAGCTCGGTCAGCTCGAAACGCTCCAGGGCATGGCCCGGAAAATAGTTGAACATGGCCTGGAACAGCGGGTTGTAGCTGACCTGACGGGCCACGCCGAGCTGTTCGATCAGGTAGTCGAAGGGCAGATCCTGGTGCGACTGCACCGCCACCGACAGCGCCTGCAATTCGTTCATGTGCTGCAACAGGCTGGTCGTGCCGGAGAGCTTCTGGCGGTACACCAGGGTGTTGACGAAGCAGCCCACCAGCGGCTGCAACGCCGCATGGTGACGGTTGGCAGCCGGTACCCCGACGAGGATGTCGTGCTCGCCGCTGCGACTGCGCAACAGTAGCTGAAAGGCGCAGAGCATGGGGATGAAGTTGCTCCAGCCATGGCTTGCGCTGAAGGCCCGCAGGCGCGCCGCCAGCTCATCCGGCAGGCGCTGCTCGACGCGCCCGCCAGCCTGGCTGGCCTGCGCCGGACGCGGGAAGTCCGCCGCCAGTTCGAGCACCGGCAACTCGCCGGACAACTGCTCGCGCCAGTAGGCCAGCTCGTGCTGACAGGCGGTGCTGGCCATCCACTGGCGTTGCCACAGGGCATAGTCGGCGTACTGCATCGGCGCCTCGACCAACGCCGGTTTACCTCCCTGGCGCAGCTCGCGGTAATGGGCACAGAGGCCGTCGATGATCAGTTGCAGCGACCAGCCATCGGCGACGATATGGTGGCAGTTCAGCGCCAGCACATGCGCCTGCGGCCCCAGGCGATACAGGCAGGCACGCAGCAGTGGCGCGCTGTCCAGAGCGAACGGGGTCATCGCGTCCTGGCGCAGCAGCTCGTGCAACTGCGCTTCGCTGGCCACCTCGATCAGCGGCAGGGCCAGCTCGGCGCTGGCGAGGATGACCTGCAGCGGCTCGCCGCCGTCGCTGACGAAACGGGTACGCAGGACTTCGTGCTGATCGACCAGGGCCTGCAGCGCTGCCTGCAGGTCAACGATGTGCAGGTCGCCGCTCAGGCGCACCGCGCCGGCCAGGTTGTAGGCCGGGCTTTCAGGCTGCAACTGCTGAAGGAACCACAGGCGCTGCTGAGCGAACGACAACGGCAGGCTCTGCGGACGCGGCAGGCGCTTCGGCGTATTGCTCTCGCCGGCCTCCTGCTGCTCCAGCCACTCGGCCATGGCAGCGATGGTCGGGCGCTCGAAGACCACGCGCAGGGGCAGTTCCTTGCCGCTGAGCTTGCCAATCTGGCCGATCAGTTGCGTGGCCAGCAGCGAATGCCCACCCAGCTCGAAGAAGTGATCCTCAATGCCGACCCGCGCCAGACCGAGGACGGACTGCCAGGCTTCGACCAATTGCGCTTGCAGCTCGCTGCGTGGCGCCACGTAGCGCGCCTCGCTCTGTGCGGCGAAATCAGGCGCAGGCAGGGCCTTGCGGTCGATCTTGCCGTTGGCGTTGAGCGGCATGCGTTCGAGCAGCATGAAGGCGCTGGGCAGCATGTACGGCGGCAGGTTGGCGGCGACGAACTCGCGCAGCGCCTCGATGGAGGGCTGCGGCTCGGCCACCACGTAGGCCACCAGCACCTTGGCGCGCTGCTGGTCGTCACGGGCCAGCAGCACCGCTTCACGCACGCCAGGGTAACGGGTCAGGCAGGCTTCGATCTCGTCCAGCTCGATACGGTGGCCGCGAATCTTCACCTGGTGGTCGGTACGCCCCACATACTCCAGCTCGCCATTGGCTAAAAAGCGCGCCAGATCGCCGGTGCGATACAGACGGCTGCCGTCGTTGGCGATTGGGTTCGGCAAAAACACAGCCGCAGTGCGCGCCGGATCAGCCATATAGCCACGACCAACACCGACACCGGCGACGAAGATTTCCCCCACCGCGCCGCGCGGCACCGGCTGCAATTCGGCATCCAGCAGGTACAAGCGGTTGTTCAGGGTGGCGCGGCCAATCGGCACGCTGCTGCGCGAATCCGCCAGACGCTCGGTGAGCGGGTGGAAGGCCACGTCATCGGAGCATTCAGCCGGGCCATAGGCGTTCATCAGCGGGATGCTCGGGTAACGCTCAAACCAGCGCCGCGCCAGCGCTGGTGGCAGCGCCTCGCCAGTGGCCAACACCCAGCGCAGCGCGGTGTGCTCCAGGCCCGCGTCGAGCAGGCTCTGCATCAGCGACGGCACCGCTTCGAGAATGCTCACGCCATGCCGGGCGATGGCCTCGGTCAGCGCCTCGGGGTTCTGCACCACGCAGTCGCCGAGAATCACCGTGCGCGCCCCCAGCACCAGACCGGCCAGAGTCTGCCAGACGGAGATGTCGAAGCACTGCGGCGCGCTCTGGGCGATCACATCCTGCTCACTCAGGCCCAGGCCCGGCAGCTTGCCGAGGATGTTGTTGAGCATGCCGGCGTGAGCCACCATCGCCCCCTTGGGCGTGCCGGTGGAGCCCGAGGTGAAGATGCAGTAGGCCAGCGACAGGCCATGCACGGGGATGTCCAGGTCGGCATCGCTATAGCCGCTCAGGGCCGCCGACTCGTAGCGGATCGCCGCCGGTGGCTGGGCCATCTGCTGCAACGCCTGCTGGGCCAGGTCGCCCTGCTCGACGCCATGAATCAACAGCGGCGAACGGCTCTGGGTGAGCACCTGGGCCAGGCGTTGTGGCGGGTTGCGCGGATCCAGCGGCAACCAGCCGGCACCGGCCTTGAGCGTGGCGAGGATCATCACCACCAGGTCGAGGCCGCGCTCGTCGAGCAGCGCCAGCAAGTCGCCGTCCTGCACGCCATTGGCACGCAGATGACGGGCCAGGCGATTGGCCGTGCGGTTCAGTTGATCGAAGCTCAGGCTACGCTCGCCATGCACCACGGCAATTCGCTCAGGCGTTAGGCGCACTTGCCGTTGCAGGCGCTCGATATACAGCGGCTGCAACAGCGCCTCATCCGCCGCCACGTCGCCAGTGGCCCAAGCGTGCTGCTGGGCAATCTCCGTGGCATCGAGCATGGTCAGGCGTTGCAGCGGGGTGTCCGCGTCGCTGGCCAGGGCTTCGCCCATATTCAGCAGCAGCGTGCGGAAGTGGCGCAGCATCTGCTCGATTTCATCACGCAGGAACCAGTCGGTCTGGTAGGTCAACTGCAGGTGCAGGCGCTCGCCGGGCACAATCACCACGGTGATCGGGTAGTTGGTGTGGGTGCGGTTGGCCATGTCGCTGATCAGGTAGTCCAACTGGCCCTGGCGCAGGCTGGCGGAAATCGGCGCGTTCTCGAAGACGAACAGGCTCTGGAACAGATCCTGGCGTTGCACCTCGCTCCAGCTCTGGATCTGCGCCAGCGACACGCTTTCGTGCTCGCGCAGGCTCAGGTTCTCGGCCTGCAGGGCCTTGAGCCAGGTGCCGAGCGATTGTTGCGACTGCCAGTTCCAGCGCAGCGGCAGGCTGTTGATGAACAGCCCGACGATGCTTTCCATGCCCTGCATGTGCACCGGGCGCCCGGCCACGGTGACGCCGAACAGCAGATCGCGATTGCCGCTGTAACGCCCCAGCAGCAAGGCCCAGGCGCCCTGCACCAGGGTGTTGAGGGTGATGCCCAGACGGCTGGCGGCCTGTTGCAGGCCCTGGGTCTGCTCGACGCTGAGGTGTTCGACACAATCCTCCACCGGCTCCGGCGCATCAAGCACGCGCCCAGGGTGGCCGAAGCCGAATTGATTGGGCGTGTCGAAACCGGCCAGACGTTGCTGCCAGAAAGCCTGATGTTCTTCGGGTTTCTGCTGTTCCAGCCAGCGGATGAAGTCGCGGTACGGGCGCGGCTTGGGCAACTCCAGACGACGCCCCTCACGCGCGGCGCGGTAGCCGTCGAGAAAATCCATCATGATGATGGAGAAGCACCAGGCATCCATCAGGATATGGTGGTAGCTACGCACGAACTGGTAGGTGTCCGGCGCCAGCTTGAACAGGCGCACGCGCATCAGCGGCGCCTGGGTGAAGTCCAGCCCCTCGCGGCGCTCCTCGGCCAGCAGATGCTCCAGGCGCGCCTGCTGCTCGGCCTCGTCGATAGCCGACCAGTCCTCGTAGGTGATGGGCAGTTCGACCTGCTTGTGCACCACCTGCATGGGACGCTTCTGCTGCTTCCAGACGAAGGAGGTGCGCAGCAGTTCGTGGCGCTCCACCACCTGTGCCCAGGCCTGGCGAAAGGCGTCCAGATCGAGCTGCGGCAGCACCATGACATGGCGGTACTGCAGCAGGTACATGCCCTTGCCCGGATGCATCAGGCTGTGGAACAGCAGCCCCTGCTGCATGGGCGCCAGGGGGTAGATGGCCTCGATATTGCGGGAAAGTGCCTTGACCTTGTCGTTCATGCCGAGGGTCTCCTTGCCGTGAACTGGGGATGTGGGGGCGCCTGGGGTGGTCATTGCAATTGCTCCAGCAGGCCAAGGAATTCGTCGTCGGAAAGCCCCGAATCGGCGAAGTCGGCAGCAGTAGCGCGACCGGCTTGCGGATCCAGGCAGTGTTCGAGCAAGGCTTCGAGGCGCTGCTGAAATTGCTGCGCCAACTCGCGGATCAGCGCCTGTTCATGCACCTGCGGGGCGTAACGCCATTCGATATGCAACTGGCCCTGGTCGACCAATGCCGTCACATCCAGCAGATGAGTGCGGCGGGTGTCGGGGGCACGCATGGCCGGGCACAGCGGCTGCGCCAGGCGCCACAGACGCGAACTGCCCAACCACTGATCGACGCGGCCCAGGTAGTTGAAGGTGAGCAGCGAGGCGGCACCGAGCCCATGCTGCGGATCGAGGCGCAGCAGGCCATAACCGACGCCTTGCTCCGGCACGCGGCGCAGCGCTTCCTTGGCCGCGATGATCGCCTGCTCCGGCTGTTCGGCGGCGGCCACAGCCAATGGGTAGCGGCTGGTGTGCCAGCCCACCGAGCGCGACAGATCCGGGCCCTGCTCCCAGCCACTGCGGCCGTGGCTTTCCATCTCCAGGGTGACCTGCTCGCGCCCCAGCCACTGGCCGATCACGCCAGCCAGTGCGGCGACCAGCAGATCCTGCACCTGAGTGCTGTAGGCCTCATGGCAATCGCCTAGCAGCCGCTCGGTTTTCTCGGCGGTCAGCCTGGTTTCCAGCGTGCGGCTTGCGCCGTACAGGCTGACAGTGCGGGCGACTTCGCCCTCCTCGGCCAACTGCGCCTGCCAGTAGTCGCGCTGAGCCAAAACAGCCGGCTCCTGACGATGCTGCTGCAGAGCCTCACTCCAGCGATGGAAGCTGGCGGAAGCGGCTGGCAGTGCGGCCTGCGGATCGAGGTAGAGGCTTTCCAACTCCTCCAGCAGCACCTGCCAGGACACGGCATCGACCAGCAGATGGTGCGCCGTGCACAGCAAGTGCCCGCTGCCGGTGAAATAGACCCAGCGAATCAACGGCGCTCGATCCAGTTGCCAGCCCTGCTGCCACTGCTGCAACAGCGCGTCGTCCAGTGGTTGTTCGACCACCCGCAGCAGCGTGTCGGCCATCTCCGTCGACAGCGGCTGATAGCGTTGCTGCCAACCCTGCGCGCCCTGCTCGAAGACCAGGCGCAAGCTGCTGTGGCGCTGCAGCAAGGTCGCCAGCGCCTGGGCCAGGCGCACTGGCTCCAACGGCTCGTGCACCGCCAGCAACAGCGACTGATTCCAGTAGTGCGGCGTGCTCTGCTGCTGCCCGAAGAACCAGGCCTGGATCGGTGTCAGGGCGAAGGCCGCACTCGGCTCAGCGTTATCGGCCTTGCCGGTTTCCTTGACGCTGCTGAGCTGCTGCGCCTGCTCGGCCCAGCCGCTGACCGTGGGGAACTCGAAAATCTGCTTGGGCTTGAGCTGCAACCCCTGCTGTTTGGCGCGGGCGATGATCTGCAAGCTGAGGATGGAGTCGCCACCGACCGCGAAGAAGTTGTCGTCGGCTTGCAGATCGGGCTTTTCCAGAATCTCCCGCGCAATCGCCAGCAGGCGCTCGACCTTGGCCCGCTGCGGCGTTTGCGCCACCCGCGCCAGCGCTCGCACGCTGGGTTCGGCAAACAGTTGCTTGGGCGTAAGGCCAATCTGCTGCTGACGTGCGCGGGCGATGATCTGCAGGCCAAGAATCGAGTCGCCGCCATGCGCGAAGAAGTTGTCATCCGGGCCGATATTGGGGTTGCCTAACAGCTCGCGCCAAATCTCCAGCAAGGCGCGTTCGACTTCGTTCAGCGGCTGCTCGGCACGCGTTTCAACGCTGCGCAGCGCTTGCTCGGTCAGCGCCAACAGGGCCTGACGGTCGACCTTACCGTTGGCCAACAGCGGCATCGCCTCCAGGCAATGCCACTGCGCCGGCTGCATATAGTCAGGCAGACGTGCCTGCAACGCGGTCTGGATATCCGCCAGGGCATCGGCGGCAGCGACCAGGAAGGCCACCAGGCGATTGCCCGTCAGCGGCGTTGGCGCATTGAGTACGCGTGCATCCTCGACCTGCGGCAGCGCGAGCAATTGCGTCGCCACTTCCGAGGGCTCGACGCGGTAGCCACGAATCTTCACCTGCTCGTCCAGACGCCCGAGGAACAGCACACGGCCCAGATGATCGAGGCGCACCCGGTCGCCCGTGCGATACCCCCACTCACCGAAACGCGCCCGGTCGGCCTCGCTGGCGCTCAGGTAACCACGCGCCACGGTGGCACCTTCGATATACAGCTCACCACTGACCCCAGCCGGCAGCACGGCGCCATCGGGCCCACGCACGCTGACGCTCAGATTGGCCAACGGGCGACCAAGCGGTGCGTCACCCTCGCCTTCGACCTCGTGAGTCAACACACCCACGGTGGTTTCGCTGGGCCCATAGTGGTTGACGATGCGCAGATTCGGGCTCAAGGCGCGTAGCCGCGCCAGCAGGTCGGCGCCCAGGGCTTCACCGCCGACTACCAGGCACTGGCGTGGCAACAGGCGTTGCGGCTCGCTGGCCACCAGCAGGGCATTGAGGTGCGAGGGCACGATCTTCAGCATGTCCACGGGCTGCTGCCCGAGCAGCGCCGCCAGTTCCTCGGCGTCGAAGGCCAATGCTTCGTCCAGCAGGCGCAAGCGGCGACCGCTGAGCAACGCGCCGAACAAAGCAGTGTGGCCCAGATCCGTGGCGCAACTGGCCAGACTCGTCAGGCTGGCTTCGCTACTCAACTTGAGGCGTTCCAGGCAGGCGCTGGCGTAGTGGATGAGGTTGCTCTGGGTCACCTCCACGCCCTTGGGGCGCCCGCTGGAGCCGGAGGTGTAGACCACGTAGGCTGGCAGATCCGCAGGTAGACCGACACGCAGCGGGGCATCGCTAAATAGCGGCGCACTCGGCACAGCCAGCCACTGCACCGACATCGGTAACCAGTGCGGCCGTTCGCCCTCACCCACGCAGATCCTGGGCGTGCCATCCAGGCAGATATCCTGCAGACGCGACTCAGGCCACTGCGGATCGAGGGCCAGATAGGTAGCGCCGCACTGCCAGGCGGCAAGCATGTGCATCACCAGTTCGCGGCTGCGCGGCAGGCACAGGGCAATCCGATCGCCCAACGCACTCAGCGAGCCTTGCAGGCGCTCACCACGGGCGACCACCGCCTTGGCCAGCTCGGCGTAAGTCAATTGGCCCTGCTCATCCTCCAGCGCGACGGCCTGCGGACGCGCCATGCGCTGCTTGGCGAACGCCTGCCAGGCACTCTCTTGCGGCACCGGCAGCACCTCGCCAGACAACTGCGAACGGTGCTCGGGAGCCAGCCAGTTCAGCTCGGCGAAAGGCACGTCCGGCTGCTCCATAGCCGCCATGACCAGGGCAAGGAACTGCGCCTGGAAGCGCTCGACGCTCTCGCGCCGATACAGCGCCTTGCTGTAGCGCCAGCGCCCGATGAATTCCGGCAAATCATCGACGATCACCAGGTTCAGTTCGTGAGCCGCGCCGCGCTGCTCGCCGATCATGCGCTCGATGTAGCGCTCGAACGGCACGTCGCGCTCTTTATTGAGCGTGAACATGTGCTGAAACACCGGCGCCCTGCCCATCTGCCGGGGCAGATCGAGGTGCTTGGCCAAACGCGCGAAGGGATAGTGACGGTGACGCAAGGTCTGCCTGACGTTGGCCGCTACCGCCTTGGCCCATTCAGCGCTGGACAGGTCGCGACGCACACGGCAGCGCACCGGCAACGGGTTGACCAGATAGCCAGGCAGCTCGGCCTGCTCGCGCTTCAGGCGCCAGCCGCTCGGGGTGCCGAGCACGAAATCGTCCTGCCCGGACAGCACGCCGAGAAATTGCTGGAACAGCGAGAACCAATAGACGTAGGGCGTCACGCCCAGGCTTTTGGCCACCGCACGCAGGCGCTCGCTATTGTCCGCGCCAAAATGGAACGACAGCTCTCCACCCTCGAAGCCCTGACTGCTGCCATAGGCGAAATCGGTCGGCAGCTCCAGGCTCGGCACATCGGCCAACTGCGTTTGCCACCAGGCCAGCTCCTCGGCCTCGATCGCCTCACTGCGCACGTACAGATCGCAACACCAGTTGCGGTAGGCCTGAGGGTCGACATCGGCAAGCGCTTGCTCATCGACCAGGGCGAACAGCTCACTGAACACCACATCGAAGGTGGTCAGGTCGGAGGCGATATGGTGAATGCCCAGCAGTACCGTGTGTTCGGTACGGTCGCCAAGCTCATTGCGCAACAGCACCAGGCGGCTGACTTCACCAGCGGCCAGGTCAAAAGGCCTGTCGGCCAGCTCGATCACGCGGCGCTGAATGCTAGCCGCATCTGCGCCGTGCAAGGTTTCGCATTGCAGCGCTGTGGGCTGCGGGCGGCAGTCCCACTGCAGCAACTCCCCATCACGCTCGACATAGGCGCTGCACAACTGCGGGTAGCGCTGCTGCACCACCTGCCAGGCACGCTCCAGACGCACAGGCAGATCCACCCACAGGTATTGCGGCCTGACCCGCCCGGCCAGCGCGATGTTGTACGCGCAACTGTTCGGCTCCATGCGCTGCAGAAACCACAGCGCCTGCTCGTTATCGCTCAGTGGGCGCGCCGCGAAATAGTCTGGGCGACGTTCAAGCCACAGCAGAATTTCACCGCTGCGCGCCAGCAGTTCCTGTTCCAGATCGGCATTCAAGGCCTGCGGCGTAGCCGCCGCAACCATCAAACGCCCCTCATTCGCGGACAGGCGAATACCGCGCAGCCAGCAGTCACGCATCAGGCGATCAAGCATGTGTCGTCCTTCATCTTGCAGATTCGAGGTCTGCCGCCTTCGCGGCGGCATCGGGAGTGAGGGGCATCAGTTCGCCGGCGCGGGCTCAGCCATGGCCACCACGACCTTGCGCGCCCCCTGAAAGGTGGAGCGCCCATGGGCAACCAGCATGTTGTCGAGCATCAGTGCATCGCCGGTCTGCCAAGGGAAAATGACCTGGGTGCGCTGCAGCACATCGCGCACATGCTCCAGCGCTTCCAGCTCGATGGGCGAACCATCGCCATAGAAGACGTTACGCGGCACGCCCTCCTCGCCGACGATGGACACCAGCGTCTCGCGCAGCGCCGCAGGCAGGTTGGAGATGTGGAACAGGTGCGCCTGGTTGAACCAGACCCACTCCCCGGTAACCGGATGCTGGGCCACGGCCTGACACACCTGGCGAGTGCGCAATTCGCCGTCGTCCTTCCACTCGAAGTCGATATGACTGAGGCGGCAGAAGCGCTCGACTTCGTTGCGATCCTCGGTACTGAAAGCCTGCTGCCAAGTAAGATCCAGGCCATTGCCGTAGTTGCGCACATACATCAGGCGCTTGTCGGCGAAACGCTGACGAATGGCGGGATCGATACGCTGATAGACCAGCCGACTGTCGGCAATGGGTGTTTCACCGCCGACCTGGGCGGCCTGAATGCAGTGAAACCAGATTTTCATTGGCCAGTTCAACGAGTAGGACTGCTCGTTGTGCAGCGGAATGACCTGATGCGCGGGGTACTCGGTGGAGGTATAGACGCGACTGTTGAGCTTGGTGCGCGGCGTGGACGCGTAATCGTAGGTCAGCAGCTCATGGCCGAAGCTGCGGGCGAAATCCTCGAAGTCGTTGGCATCACGGAAGGCGAAATCACGGAACAGGATGCCACCGGTGGTCTGCAACTGGCTGTCGACAGTGCGCCTGATCAGATCAGCATGATCACGCCAGGAGTCGCCCGACACCGGGGCACGCAAGACGAATGGCAGAGCCCCCTCGATATCAGCTTGAACTTGTGAGAGACCTGCACGGCTGAGCGAATCGGTAAGCATCTGGATTCCTTGGCGCTACTGATGAGGCGCACCAAATTATCGCAAAAGCCACTCACTATCAAACAAGAATCAATATTAATTGATAACAGACCCGGATCCGTTCACACCCTCACGACAAACCTTCGCGTTGCCAACCTCAAATGCGAGCTGAAGTTTTCTTCACTTCGTCTGTAGGTTGTAGGCACGTTCACCAATGTGCGACAGCAGCAGGTAGGCAGAGCCAATCATGCCCTGCATGGTGTCGGCGAAGCGGCTGCGGTTGAAGTAGAGGAATTGGTGATTCTTCACCGCAAACAGGTTCTGCCACTGCGGCGACTGCCGAAACGCCTCGGTACTGGCCTCCGAGTCGAGCATTTCTTCGTAGGTGTCGATGATGAAATCGCTGTCGAAGTCGCCAATGCGCTCCAGGCTGTAAGGCACGTTCTGCCGCGCCTCCTTGAAGGCTGCTACACGCCCGAGGCCGAAGTCGGCAATCACGTCATCCATGCCAGAACGGCCGATCAACTGAAAGCCGTCCGGGTAGACCTCCAGAGTGGTCACGGTAATGCGCGCAGGATCTTTGACTCGCTTGTGAAACTCACTAACGATCCACTGATACTCCTTGAGCATCTCCTGATAGCGCTGCTGCTTGCCGACCAGATCGGCCAGCTCCTTGGCGTAGGTCTTGATATCCGCCTCACGCGCCGGCAGCAGAACCACAGGGGCGATCTTGCTGAGTCGCTCTTTCAGCTCCTCGTGATAGGACAACCCGACGATCAGATCCGGTTTCAACGCCGCAATAGCCTCAAGGTCAGGCGACTGGTGCGAGCCAACGTAGCGAATGGCGGAAACATCGAAGCGCTGCTGCGCACCACGAAACAGCGCATCGGAGAACAGCTTCTTGCGGCCCGTGGAACCACACGGCGTCACGCCCAGTTCGAGCAACTGCGTGGTCAGGCTGAGATCGTGCAAGGACACCACGCAACGCGGCGCAACCGGCACCTCGACACGGCCAAACTGGTTCTCGAACACTCGCGTCTCAGCCGCGAACGCCTGCACGGAAATCAGCCCGAACAGCGCGCAGGCCGCCAGGGAAAACGCTCTCAGATTAACCATTTTCTTCGTCATGTCCTTGTGTGAAGGCGCGTCAACGGCTGCGTTGCCGCGCCAGCAAAATCAACAGATAGGGAGCACCGATAATGGCCACAACCAACCCGGCAGGCAGTTGCAACGGCGGCAGCAGCGCACGCCCCAGGGTGTCACCGAGCAAGACCAATACGGCACCGAACAACGCGCACAGCGGCAACAATGCGCCATGCCGGTCGCCGCAGAGCTGCCGCGCCAGGTGCGGCGCAACCAGGCCAACGAAGGTCATCACACCGATATTGGCCACTGTCGCTGCGGTCAGCATCACACTGCTGAGCAACAGCAGAAGCATCAGCCAGGTCAGGTTGAGGCCTCGACTGAGCGCCACGCCCTCGCCCAACTGCATGAGGTTGAGCTGACGATGGCAGAACAGCAGCGGCAAGCCTGCCAGCAACAGCCACAACGCCAGACTCTGCACCTGCGGCCAGCCACCACGGTGCAAGCTACCACCCAGCCACATCAACGCCGACTCGACGCGGTCGATATTGCCGTAGGTGATCAGCAGATCGGCAACCGCACCGAGCATCGCGGTCAGCCCCACGCCAACCAGAATCAGACGCAGCGGCGCGATACCGCCACGCCAGGACAGACCGACGATGAACAACGCCACCGCCAGGCCACCCAGCAACGCTGCCAGCGGATAGAGCGACACTGGCAGTAGTGACGGCCACAGCACCAAAATCAGCAGCATGGTCACACTGGCACCCGCCTCGACACCGACCAACCCCGGCGCCGCCAGGGGATTGCGCGTCAACGACTGCATCAGAACGCCCGCCAAGGCCATCGCCGCGCCACCGAGGATCGCCAGGAAAATACGCGGCAGGCGCAACTCCCACAGCACGTTGTCCTGTACGGCGGACAAATCGCCACTAAACAGGCTCTGCCAGAGCTGAGCCATGCCCATCGAGTAGCTGCCCACGGTGGCCGCATAAAGCGCCAAAGCCAATAGCAGCACGACCAGCAGCAATGCGGACAACACATCAATCGGCCGACCGATCCAGGGCAACCCAGCCAAGCGCCTGGGCGTCGTCAGCCAGCCGCTCATTTCACCTTCCTCAACACCAGAACGACAAACACCGGGCCACCGATCAAAGCCGTTACGATGCCGGTATTGAGTTCGTATGGGCTGACCAGCGTTCGCGCCACCACATCGGCCAAAATCAGCAGCAAGGCCCCCAGCAGCGGAGCAGCCAGCAGCAAACGACGCAAATCGTGCCCCACCAACAGCCGCGCCGCATGTGGCACCACCAAACCGACGAAGCCGATAGGCCCGGCCAGCGCAACGGCACAGCCGGACAACAGCACCACCGCTGCCAGGCTCAGCAAACGCATGCGCAGCAGATTGACGCCCATACTCGCGGCGACCTGCGCCCCCAGACGATAGGTATTGAGCGCCCGCACATTGATCAGGCAAAACAGCGCACCGGCCAACGCATAAGGCCAGAGCCAACTCGGCAAGTTGCCCCCCGTGATGCCCAAAGAACCGGTCAGCCAGCGGCGCAGACTGTCGAGTCCCTGCTGATCCAGAAGCAGCAGGATTGCCGTAATTGCGCCGAACAGCGCCGCCATCATCGCGCCGGACAGCGTCAAGCGCACCGGGTTGGGCGTACGCCCCGCCAACAGCATGACGCCCAGCGCCGCCACCAACGCACCACTGAAGGCGAACAGAGGAATCATGCTCATGTCATTGCCGGGCAGCACCAACAGCCCGACCACGACGAACAGCGCCGCACCGCTGTTGACGCCTAAGATTCCTGGATCAGCAAGCGGGTTGTCGCCCACCGCCTGCATCACCGCACCGGCCAACCCCAGACAGGCGCCCACCACCATGGCCACCCACAGACGCGGCAGACGTGAACCTTGAATCACGCTGTGGTCGGTATTGCCCGGATCATAGGCAACCAGCGCCTGCCAGACATCGCTCCACGGGATCGACTTGGCACCGACCGCCAAATGCAGCGTCGACGCCAGGGCAATGGCAAGCAGTATCAACAGCCAGACAGGCCAACTCCACGTACGCGTCACGGGCTTACCTGGCAGTCAGCGGCGCGAGCGCGAGTCGACGAAGCCGGTACACATAACAGATCCCCCGAGTGCGGATCGGTAATGATATGAGCATCCAGATCGAATACGGCCTTGAGGTTGGCAGGCGTGAACACCTCCGTCGGCGCGCCCTGTGCGTGCACCTTGCCCTGGCGCAGCATCACCAGATTGTCGGCATAACGCGCGGCCTGATTCAGGTCATGCAGCACGGCAACGATGGTACGGCCCTGATCACGCAACCCTGCCAACAACTCCAGCAAGGCGATCTGGTGGGCGATATCGAGAAAGGTGGTGGGCTCATCGAGCAGAATCACCGGCGTGTCCTGCGCCAGCGTCATGGCGATCCAGCAACGCTGTAACTGGCCACCGGAAAGCGTGGACAAGGTGCGATCGAGCAACTGCGTGATATCGGCCAACTCCACAGCGCGATCCACAGCCTGCTGATCCTTTTCGCTCCATTGCTGCCACCAGGTCTGCCAGGGATAACGCCCTTGCATGACCAGCTCACGCACAGTGATACCCGCAGGCGAAGAAGTACGCTGGGGTAACAGCGCCACACGCCTGGCCAGCTCGCGCCGCGAGAACTGCGCATGCGCTTTGCCTTCGAGCAGCACCTCACCACTGGCCGGACGCTGCATACGCGCCAATACATTGAGCAAGGTGGTCTTGCCACAGCCATTGGCACCAAGCAGCGCAGTAAAGCAGCCCTCGGGAATCGTCAGGCTGATGTCATCCAGCACCTTCAGCTCAGCAAACTGGAGCTGAAGTCGCGTCGCTTTCAACATGCACACACACTCAAATTCGAAGCACAGCCGCGCCCGTCCGGCTTAACACCGAGCAGGCTCATGGGCTTGCGGATTCATCACGGCAAACACGCCCGGCTCATCGACATTGGGAGACGCCTCAAACCAGCATCCTCCCAGCCCCAGGCTATTGCGCGTAGCTTGCAGCAATAGCCTAGTGAAGACAATAAATTGTGAATTAGTACAAATCTTTCTCATTTAGATGTAGAGTGCGTTCCGCCATAGTAGGCTGCCACCAGCGCTCCGGCATGATGGATCGCCAGAATATCCTCGGCCTCGCGCAGACACACATCGAAAGACAACAGGACTCGTCACGCCATGCGCCATGACACGCAGAAACGCCCGGAATACGACTTTCGCCGCCCCGCCTTCAGCCTTACCGCTCTCACTCTAGCCATCGCCAGCCTCAGCTCTGGCCACCTGGCTGCCGCAGAGGCCACCCAGGCAAATACGCTAGACCCTGTGGAAATTGGCGAAATCAACGTCACCGGCCAAGTCGTGGAGCAACCTACCGAGCATGTGACCGGGTATGTCGCCAAGCGCAACATGAGCGCCACCAAGACCAACACGCCGATCACCGAAACGCCGCAGTCATTGTCCATCGTCACCAGTGACGAGCTGCGCGACCGTCAGGCCGAAACCCTGTCCCAGGCGCTGAGCTATACCCCTGGCATAACAAGTCAGCCGACTAGCTTCAACCGTACCGCCGACCGTTTCCGCATTCGCGGCTTCGACGTCGAATCCGGCACCGGCGGCTCGCTGCGCGACGGCCTGCGCCTGCAGAACAACTCCTACGATGGCGTGCAAGAGCCTTACGGCCTGGAGCGCGTCGAGGTCATTCGCGGTGCTGCTTCGGTGCTCTACGGCCAGCTCTCGCCGGGCGGCATGATCAACGGTGTCAGCAAGCGACCAACCGAAACGCCCTTCCATGAGCTGAACATGCAGGTCGGCTCACATGATCGTAAGCAACTCTCCGCCGACTTCAGTGGCCCGTTGGCCGGCAGCGATACCCTGAGCTATCGCCTGACCCTGCTTAGCCGCGACAGCGACACCCAGCAGGATTACATCAACGACGACAAGTTCTACATCGCACCGGCGCTGACCTGGCGCCCCAACGAAGACACCTCGCTGACCCTGCTGTCCTTCTACCAGAAGACCGATACGCGCTTCTCCGCTCCCCTGCCTTATCAGTTGGTCAAGGGTGTCGGTGACAGCGGCTTCAAGATCGGCCGCCACGATTTCATCGGCGAGCCTGATTACGACGATATGAACGGCGAGATGTCGGCACTGGGCTACGAGTTTCAACACCACTTCAACGAGAACTTCACGCTCAACCACAAGCTGCGGTATTCCGAATCGGATGTGAAGTGGAACTACCTCCAGGTCAGAACCGGCAACGCCGCTACAACAGCTGCAGTAATCAACCAGGCTGCCACGACAGGTATTTTGCAAAGGCAATATAGTGACCGCCGCGAACGCGCACGCACATGGGCCAGCGATACCAATATCGAGTCGAAGTGGCAGCTTGGCAGCGTCGAGCACACGGTACTGGTTGGTTTCGACGGCTATGACACCTCCTACGATTCGCACAACTTCCGCGCTACCAACCGCAGCATGGATCTGGATCTAACCCGTTACAACTATGGCCAGCCTATCGTGGTCAACAGAAACCGCGCAGCGGATCGCGGCTCGCAGCTCGACACGCTACAAAAAGGCGTGTATCTGCAGGATCAAATCAAATTCGATGATAAATGGATCCTGCTGCTGGGCGGTCGCCACGACTGGGCCGATCAGCAACAAGCGGCGCATCGCAACGATGACAAAGCCAGTCAGGATGACGAAGCCACCACCTATCGTGCAGGCCTGGTCTACCTGGCGGACAATGGTCTGGCGCCCTATATCAGCTATAGCGAGTCGTTCTTCCCCGTCTCTGTCGCAGAAGTCACGGGGCAGACTTTCGACCCCACAGAAGGCAAGCAATACGAAATCGGTGTGCGCTATCAGCCCAAGGACAGCAACCTGCTGCTTAGCGCTGCTATCTATGAATTGACGCAAGAGAATGTTCTGAAGCAGGATCCGAGCGATCTTAGCTACCGACAAACAGGTGAAGTACGCTCCCGCGGCCTGGAGCTGGAAGCCAAAGCGGATGTGACCGATGCTCTTAGCCTCATTGCGTCCTACGCTTATACCGATGCCCGCATCACTAAAAGCGCCATTGCCACAGAAGTCGGTCAACGCAGCGAAGACACGCCTTACCACCAGGCCGCCCTGTGGGCCAGCTACGCCTTCGTCAACTGGGGCATTCCGCAACTGACCGTGGGCGCAGGCGCGCGCTACAAAGGCACGACCCAGGCATCAGGGATAGATTCTGCCATGCCAGCCTATACCTTGTTCGATGCCATGGCCCGTTACCAGATCGACGAAAATTGGTCAGTAACGCTTAACGCCAACAATCTCACCAACAAGCAGTACACCTACTGCGAATTCGCCATCTGCCGCTACGGCGACGAGCGCACCATGCTCACTTCGGTGAACTTCAACTGGTAAGCCAGTGGCGCTCCGGGCGGAGCGCCTTTCTACTGTTGTAAAAACAAAAAGCCGACTGAGATAGTCGGCTTTTTCGTTACTGAGTCGATGGCGTCCCCTGCTGGAATCGAACCAGCATCTAGCCCTTAGGAGGGGCTTATTCTATCCGTTGAACTAAGGGGACACGGCCGTTATTGCAACGACCGGGCGGCATCTTAGCGGCGTTGCAGCGGTTTGTCATGCCGCTGTGTCGCGCTTACCTTTCTTCATACTCAAGCGGTCGGCTCGAACAGCTTCACCGCCTCAATCTCGCTAACGCGCACGCGCGCTTTGAGCTGCTCGGCCTGCTCGCGCGCCTGACGTGCAGCAGCTTCACGCACATGACCATAACCCCGTATGTGCTCAGGCAGCTCAGCCAATGCCAGCGCGGCCTGGTAGTTACCGGGCTTGAGTTCATCCAGCAGGTAGACCAGATCCGCCTCATAGCACTCGATCAGCGTGTGATCCAGGCGCCGCTCAGCACTGTAGCCGAACACATCCAGCGGCGTGCCACGCAGAAAGCGCAGACGCGCCAGCACGCCGAAGGCTTTGAGCATCCAGGGACCAAAACTGCGCTTGCGCGGCTCGCCAGTAAGCGCATCCGGCTTGCTCAGCCAACTCGGCGCCAAGTGAAACTGCAGGCGGTAATTACCTTCGAACTGCGCCTCTAGCTGCTTGCGGAACGTGCCTTCGCTGTACAGCCGCGCCACTTCGTACTCGTCCTTGTAGGCCAGCAACTTGTAGTAGTAACGCGCCACGGCTTTGCTCAAGCGCTGCTCGGCATCGGTATCGGCCTTGCGCACACGCTCGACCAGCTCGCGGTAACGCTCGGCATAGGCGGCGTTCTGGTAAGCGCTCAGGCGCTGGGCACGATCTTCGATGATCTCCTCCAGCGTCTGGCAATGCGGCGCCTCGACCACCGTGGGCGCGGTGAGCCTTTCCACTGCGGCCAGGTCATGCGCGGCACGACGCCCCCAAAGAAAAGCCTGCTGGTTGAAGGCGACCGCCACGCTGTTGAGTTCGATGGCCTTGTCGATGGCCTCAGCGGACACCGGTACCCATCCCTTCTGATAGGCATAACCGAGCATGAACAGGTTGCTGGCGATGCTGTCACCAAGCAGCCGGGTGGCCAGGCGCGTGGCATCGACGAAATGAATCTTGCCCTCGCCCACCGCTTCACTGAGCGCCTCGCGCATAGCGGCGCCGGGCACTTGAGCATCCGGGTTACGGGTAAATTCAGCGGTAGGCGTTTCGTGGCTATTGATCACGGCGTGGGCGATCTTGTCGTTGAGTTTGGCCAATGAATCCTCGCTCGATGCAACGACCAGATCACAACCCAGCAACAGGTCAGCCTCGCCAGCGGCGATTCGCACCGCGAAGATGTCGCTTTGCCGCTCGGCGATACGGATGTGGCTGATCACCGGGCCGAATTTCTGCGCCAACCCAGCCTGATCGAGCACGGTACAGCCTTTGCCCTCTATATGCGCAGCCATGCCCAGCAAGGCGCCAACGGTGGTTACGCCACTGCCGCCAACACCGGGTAGAAGAATGTTCCAAGGGCGGCTCAACGTCGGTTGTTGTGGCTGCGGCAAGGCAATGAACAAAGCGCCCTGGCCCACGGCCTCAGGCTTGCGCAGGCTGCCACCGTGCACAGTGACGAAGCTCGGACAGAAGCCTTCCAGGCAACTGAAGTCCTTGTTGCAGGCGCTCTGGTCGATCTCTCGTTTGCGCCCCAACTCGGTTTCCAGCGGCAGCACCGACAGGCAGTTGGATTTCACGCTGCAGTCACCGCAGCCCTCGCAAACCGCCGGGTTGATGAAGGCGCGCTTGGCCGGGTCGAGCAACTTGCCACGCTTGCGCCGACGACGCTTCTCGGTGGCGCAGGTCTGGTCGTAGAGGATCACCGATACGCCTTTGACCTCGCGCAACTCGCGCTGCACGGCGTCCAGCTCGCGGCGATGATGAAAGGTCACCCCCGGCGCGAAGGTGGCGCGGCTCGGGTACTTGTCCGGCTCGTCGCTGACCAGGGCGATGCGCTTGACGCCCTCGGCATGCACTTGCTGGCTGAGCTGGTCGATGCGCAGCTCGCCATCGATCGGCTGGCCGCCAGTCATGGCAACCGCGTCGTTGTAGAGAATCTTGTAGGTGATGCTGACGCCAGCGGCTACCGCCGCGCGCAGAGCCAGGTGGCCGGAGTGAAAGTAGGTGCCGTCACCGAGGTTCTGGAAAATGTGCGGGGTGTCGGTGAAGGGCGCCTGGCCAATCCAGGTGGCGCCCTCACCGCCCATCTGGGTGAAGGTGTCAGTGCTACGCCCCATCCACTGGGTCATGTAGTGACAGCCAATACCGCCAAGGGCACGACTGCCCTCGGGCACCTTGGTCGAACTGTTGTGCGGGCAGCCGGAGCAGAAATGCGGGGTGCGCGCGGTCTTGTGTTTGGGCGCGGCCAGGGCCTTTTCCTTGGCATCGAGGAAGGCCAGGCGCTCCTCGATGGTCGGGCTGCTGTAGATCGGCGCCAGGCGCTTGGCGATCACCCGAGCGATCATTGCTGGCGTCAGCTCCCCCAGATTCGGCAACAGGGAATTACCCTGCTCATCGAACTCACCGACCACACGCGGGCGCTTGCCTACCGGCCAGTTATAGAGCTGGCCGGTGAGCTGATCCTCGATCACGCTGCGCTTTTCCTCCACCACCAGAATCTCGTCCAGGCCTTCAGCAAAACGGTGCACCGATACCGGCTCCAGCGGCCAACTCATGCCAACTTTGAGCACACGTAGGCCGACCTGGGCACACAGCGCTTCGTCTAGACCGAGATCATCCAGGGCTTGGCGAACATCCAGATAGGACTTGCCGGTGGTGATGATGCCCAAACGCGGATTGGGCGAATCGAGCTTGACCTGATTGAGGCCGTTGGCCAAGGCAAAGGCGCGCGCGGCATAGATCTTGTAGACGTTGAGGCGCTTTTCCTGGGCCAGGGGCGGATCGGGCCAGCGGATATGCACGCCGTCTTCGGGGAGCTGAAAATCTGTGGGAATCGCCACCTGAATACGCAACGGGTCGACATCCGCCACGGCAGAGGAATCGACGTTTTCCGCGATGGTCTTGAGCGCCACCCAACAGCCGCTGTAGCGCGACAGTGCCCAGCCGATGATGCCGTAGTCGAGAATTTCCTGGACATTGGCCGGATTGAGCACCGGAATCGACGCTGCGATAAAGGCATGCTCGCTCTGATGAGCGATGGTCGAGGACTTACAGCCGTGGTCGTCTCCAGCCAGCAGCAGCACGCCGCCATGCTTGGAAACGCCAGCCGAGTTGCCGTGCTTGAACACATCACCACTGCGATCCACGCCCGGCCCCTTGCCGTACCACATGGCGAACACGCCGTCGTAGCGCGCGCCGGGGAACAGGTTGGCCTGCTGGCTGCCCCACACGGCGGTGGCGCCCAGCTCCTCGTTGACACCGGGCTGGAAGTGGATGTGATTTTCCTTCAGGTACTCGCGCGCGTCCCACAGGCTCTTGTCCAGGCCGCCCAGGGGCGAGCCGCGATAGCCGGAAATGAAGCAGGCAGTGTTGAGGCCGTAGGCGGCGTCCCGCTGCTTCTGCAGCATGGGCAGACGGGTCAGCGCCTGAGTACCGGTCAGGTAGAGCTGCCCCGTGGCGAGGCGGTATTTGTCATCCAGACGGATTTCGGCCAGTGACATGGAGCGCTCCTTTTATTGTTATGCGAGCACGAGAGGCGCGACGGTAGGTACGCCTCATCAGTCTAGTCACAGGATCGCCGCAACAGACTGGCTTTAAGCATGAGCGCAGAATTTGGCTTTTTTCTTTCTATTTTCGCAGTGCACCCACAATACTTCGCATGATGCTTCCAATAATCACAAGAAAAGGGGAACAGACATGCAAGACAAGCTCAGCCCCATCGATCGCCGTATTCTTCGCCTGTTGCAGCACAATGCCGACCTCTCCGCCGCCGAGGTAGCAGAGAAGGTCGAGCTATCACAGTCACCCTGCTGGCGGCGCATTCATCGCATGCAGGAAGAAGGACTGATCGAACGCAAGGTCGCCCTGCTCAACCCCAAGCGCCTGGGCTTTGGCATCACCGTATTCGTCGATATCAAACTGTCGGCCCATGGCCGCGGCAATCTGGACGAGTTCGAGCAAGCCGTGGTCGGCTACCCGCAGGTGCTGGAGTGCTACAGCATGGCCGGCGGCTCGGACTATCTGCTTAAAGTGGTGGCCAAAGACATCGCCGACTACGAGCGTTTTCTACGCGATCACCTGCTACAGCGCCCACACGTGCACGAAGCGCACTCGCATATCGCCATGAGCGAGGTCAAACGCACCACCGAATTACCACTGGAATAAAGCCACGCCGCCCCTGATAGGGCGTTCCAGCCAGCAGTCAAGATGGCATCCCAGGCGCTTCAGTAGACCTCGTCAGCACTTGCAGCAAACGGGCAGCGGTCTGCGATAAGGGACCGGAGTTATCTAAGATGATCAAAGACTCATCGTCTTCCACTGCCAGACGACGACTGCGAGCCAATCGCTGCTCGATCTGCTCAGGCGTTTCCCGCCCGCGAGCCAGCAGCCGCTGTCGCAAAATCGTTTCATCAACCTGCAGGAGCACAGCAAGCAGCTCAGGATAACGCTGGCGAACTGCCGTCAGATGCCCACGCGAACCGTTGATCAGGACATCATGCCCAGCATCGAGCCAGTCGTCGATTTCTCGCGGTATCCCGTAAGCGAGGCCATTGGCGCGCCAACTCATAGCAAAAGCACCCTCCCCCTCCAACCGCTCGAAGTCAGCCAAGGTGACGCCCACTGCATCCTCACCAACCGACTCGGCACTGCGGGTGATGACCCGTCGAGAAAAACGGCAACCATGAGCCCCGAGCGGCGCTCGTGCCGCACTCAACAAACTGTCCTTCCCCGACCCCGAAGGCCCCATCAGATAGATCAACCGGCCTCGCATTGAAATACTTCCTGCCTGACACCACACCAGCCCCAAGCGACGAATGCATCTATGCGAACGCGACTATTGGCCGTGCAAAACTGCACACGTCAGCGAATACACATTTTGCAGCACTCTCGCACAAACACGCCAAGCGATCGTATGGAGAACATTTGAGAGCCCAAAATCGCCAGCCCTTCGCAGACACAATGATGGCCGTCTACTATCATTAAGACTGTAAAATCGACGAACCCTGGCAAAAATGCAGCCAAATATGTAGAAACCGTCACAACCTCGAAGCTCACATGCCAAGAGATAGCGCAATCTTGAATCTTTTAAGCAAAGAAACGTCCAAGAGAAGCGTTATGCCGAATGCTACGCATTTCTGACAATTGGTGCTGGCATAAAGCCCACACTTCGATGACAATGTGCCACGTATTTGGCGTCAAGGAACTGTTCAGAGACCTCCGGGTCATAACGACGCAGAACGCGATACCGGTTGAACGGCTAGTGCTAAAGACGGTCAAACCGGTGACAATCTCGACACTGACTACCAGTATCGCTCCCTGAACTAACCGGTAATGAATGCGCCCTATGAAACAGGCTACCTACTCCAGCCGCACGGCTGACAAATTTGTCGTTCGCTTGCCTGATGGCATGCGTGAGCGTATCGCTGACGTAGCACGCAACCATCACCGCAGCATGAACTCGGAAATCATTGCCCGCCTTGAGCAGAGCATGCTGCAGGAAGGTGCATTAGACGACGACCTCAACATGCGCTTGGACAGTCCTGAGCTGTCGCTGCACGAGCGCGAACTCCTGCAACGCTTCCGCCAACTGTCACGCCGACAGCAGACCGCACTCGTCGCACTCATTGCACACGACGTGGAAATGGCAACTGAAGAAGCCTAAGCAAGCCCTTTCCCAAAACCGGCCTTATCAGGCCGTGTGAAAACGAATTGAGCGCCAGGTCTGATCAATCAACGATCACACTTGGCGCTCTCTTGTCAGATCTGAGCAAGCCAGATCGGGAAGCTTCTGAACTTTCCGCATGGCGACGCGAACATCAGACTGAGCGGAAGTTTTCACACAATCTGATAAAGCCGGTTTTTTGTTTTCAATTGCATTACCTCCCCACAGAATCGGGCAATGCACAACGCCCACACACTTAATGCGAGCGCTCAAGCAGCTAGACAGGCCTATAACAGAAAGATTGAAGCCAGCCCAAGGAAGATGAAAAAGCCACCACTATCAGTCATAGCGGTGATCATTACACTAGCCCCCATGGCAGGGTCACGCCCCATGCGCGCCAGAGTCATAGGAATCAACACCCCCATCAACGCTGCCAGCAAGAGATTCAGTGTCATTGCCGTAGTCATCACCACACCCAGCGACCAACTGCCGTACAGATAGTAGGCAACCCCACCAATTACCCCCCCCCAAAGAATGCCATTAATCAATGAAACGCCGAGCTCCTTACGCACCAAGCGTGCCGTATTGCCCGTGCTGACCTGATCCAGCGCCATGGCACGCACGATCATAGTGATGGTCTGATTACCCGAGTTGCCGCCAATACCTGCAACAATGGGCATCAACGCCGCCAACGCGACCAGCTTCTCGATCGACCCTTCAAAAAGACCAATCACTCGCGACGCCAAAAAGGCCGTTACCAGATTGATCGCCAACCAGGCCCAACGGTTGCGCACCGATTTCCACACTGAGGCGAAGATATCCTCTTCCTCACGCAGACCGGCCATATTCAGCACTTCGCTTTCACTTTCCTCACGGATCAGGTCAACCATTTCATCAATGGTCAGACGACCAATCAGCTTGCCGTTTTTGTCCACGACCGGAGCAGA
Source organism: Pseudomonas sp. 8Z (assembly GCF_902506535.1). GTDB lineage: Bacteria > Pseudomonadota > Gammaproteobacteria > Pseudomonadales > Pseudomonadaceae > Aquipseudomonas. The sequence goes on along the minus strand of NZ_LR733827.1, from coordinate 465,153 downwards.
AATCAAATCGTAGCGCTCGAAAGCCTGAGCAGCGTCGTAGCCATCTTCATCAGGATGGAAGCTCACCGGATCGTCAGCCATAACCTCGCCAACCTGTTTATCCGGGTCGTTGACCAGCAGACGTTTGATCGGCAACACCCCCTTGAGCACGCCGTCATAATCCACAACGAAAAGCTTGTCGGTATGACCTGGCAGCTCCTTCAGACGACGCAGGTAGCGCAGCACGACCTCAAGACTGACATCCTCACGGATAGTCACCATCTCGAAGTCCATCAGCGCACCGACCTGATCCTCCTCATAGGACAGCGCCGAACGCACACGCTCACGCTGCTGGGCGTCGAGCGTCTCCATAAGCTCGTGAACGACATCGCGCGGCAATTCGGGCGCCAAGTCGGCAAGCTCATCAGCATCGAGGTCCTTGGCCGCGGCGAGAATCTCATGATCATCCATGTCAGCGATCAGGGTTTCACGTACCGCGTCGGACACTTCCAGCAAGATGTCGCCGTCGCGCTCGGCCTTGACCAATTGCCAGACGGTCAAACGATCTTCGAGCGGTAAAGCCTCAAGAATGTGAGCGATATCGGCGGGATGCACACCTTCGAGCTTGCGCTGCAACTCGGCAAGATTCTGCCGATGCACCAGGATCTCGACCCGATCCTGATGCTGGCCCTCTTGACGATGAGTCAAGTCTTCAACCAGCTTATGCCGGTGCAACAGCTCGACCACCTGTGCCAGGCGATCCTGCAGGCTCTCTTGCGGCTTTTTGGCTTCTACTTCAGTCATAGCGCGCTCCACCCCCAGTTGGCAGGCGCGCCAAAGGGGATCAATCAGGTCTTACACGATTGTACGAGGGGAGTTTTGAGTAACTACTGGGTAAGTCCATGGTGGTATTCCACAAGCCTCGGCGAGGCTGACGCGGCGAATAATAACACCGCAAATCGCTTTGTACGTGACAAAAGCACGGCAAGAACAAGCGCTTGCATCACAAACTTCGATCACGCATGAAAACCTGGCTATGCGACGCCAGCTATCGCCCGCAAGACACCCTGACGCATACGAAAAAATGGGCTAGCCTAGTCATGAAACCGTCAAGGAGGACGAATCATGCGAGGATCACACTTCGCCGCACTGTTAACTGCCGTGCTTCTCTCCCCTATTCAAGACAGCCTAGCAACCAGCGTGTTCCGTTGCGTTGACGCCAACGGCCATGTCACCTTCACACGCCACGGCTGCAAAAGCGACCAGGAACAGCATCTGCAGGATGCACGCAACCACACCCCCAGCAGCGGCAAAGCCATTCCACTGGCAAACACCCCAAAACGCCCCAAACCAGCAACCTCCCAAGAGGATCTAGTCATTGTGGGTCAGCACGACGATGGCTGCGGCAATCTGATCAGTAGCAGCGAAAGACGCCAGGCCATCATTCGCCAAGAAATACGCAGCGGCATGAGCCGCGCCGATGTAGAAAGCAGCCTGGGCAAACCGGACAGAATCACCCGCCAGAACGGGCGGCAGCGCTATTACTATGACGACAAACGCGGCAAGCGCCAGCAGATCAATTTCGACGAAGCGGGTTGCGTAAAGAAATAAAGCACAAATAAAAAGGGCCTGCATTACTGCAGGCCCTTTTGGTATGGCGGACTCAGGAGGATTCGAACCTCCGACCGCTCGGTTCGTAGCCGAGTACTCTATCCAGCTGAGCTATGAGTCCGTTACAGGTCACTCGAAAGCTACTGCGCTTGGTTATGCTTCGTTGAAAGCGAACTCAGAATGCTCATTTAGAAAACTAAACTGCGCTTCTTCGCTCGCTTTCGCCTCGCCTACCCTTCGCTCGCTACGCTTTCGCGCGACCTTATGGCGCTTTTAGACCAGATCACCGCTGGTTGAAACAAAATGATTTGCAGCACTGCAAGCCATTCAATATGGCGGACTCAGGAGGATTCGAACCTCCGACCGCTCGGTTCGTAGCCGAGTACTCTATCCAGCTGAGCTATGAGTCCGTTACAGATCACTCGAAAGGTACTGCGCTTGGTTATGCTTCGTTGAAAGCGAACTCAGAATGCTCATTTAGAAAACTAAACTGCGCTTCTTCGCTCGCTTTCGCCTCGCCTACCCTTCGCTCGCTACGCTTTCGTACGACCTTATGGCGCTTTTAGACCAGATCACCGCTGGTTGAAACAAAATGGCTTGCAGCGATGCAAGCCATTTTAATATGGCGGACTCAGGAGGATTCGAACCTCCGACCGCTCGGTTCGTAGCCGAGTACTCTATCCAGCTGAGCTATGAGTCCGGTCGGTGCTTTTATACCAGATCACCTCTGGTTGATTCGCCAGCCTGGCTTACACCAGACTCGCTGAATAATGGCGGAGAAGGGGGGATTCGAACCCCCGACACCCTTTTGAGGTGTACTCCCTTAGCAGGGGAGCGCCTTCGGCCACTCGGCCACCTCTCCGCAACACGGGGCGCATGATAACCATGTTTTCCCCGTTTGCAAACAAAAATTTGTAGAAAAATTAGTGGCTTGGTTCGTCACCCTTCTCTTTCTGGATGCGTTGGTAGATTTCTTCACGGTGCACGGCAACCTCTTTCGGCGCATTGACACCAATACGCACCTGGTTACCTTTCACACCCAACACGGTGACAGTCACTTCATCACCGACCATCAGGGTCTCTCCGACCCGGCGAGTCAGAATCAGCATTCCTTTCTCCTCACGGATTACATTTTCAGAACAACAGTCTGCAAAAATAAAATGGCGGCAGCCTGCAACCCAATTGAGCCGTCAAGCTTCCACCCAAGTATTGACCAGCCCGCGCAGAAAGAAAGTTCCCGCATGCCAGTCAAAAAAACGAAAGGCGCGGAACCAGCCGCGCCTTTCGGGTCGATCCATTACTCGCTCTGTCGGGCCGGGGCGTCGAGTTCGAAAGCGGTGTGCAGAGCACGCACAGCCAGCTCTAGATACTTCTCCTCGATAACCACAGAAACCTTGATCTCAGAGGTAGAGATCATTTGGATATTGATGGTTTCCTTGGCCAGAGCTTCGAACATGCGACTGGCAACGCCTGCATGGGAGCGCATACCAACACCAACAATGGAAACCTTGGCAATGTTGGTGTCACCGACAACTTCACGGGCACCCAGCTCATCAGCCGTCTTCTGCAGCACACTGAGAGCGTTGTTGTAGTCGTTGCGATGCACGGTGAAGGTGAAATCGGTGGTGTTATCGTGCGCCACGTTTTGCACGATCATGTCCACTTCGATATTGGCAGCGCTGATCGGGCCAAGAATTTTGAAGGCCACGCCCGGCAAATCCGGCACGCCACGGATGGTCAGCTTGGCTTCGTCGCGATTGAAAGCGATGCCGGAAATGATCGGCTGTTCCATGGATTCCTCTTCATCAAGGGTAATGAGGGTGCCCGGCCCCTCCTGAAAGCTGTGCAGAACGCGCAGCGGGACGTTGTACTTGCCGGCAAACTCCACCGAGCGGATCTGCAGCACCTTGGAGCCGAGACTGGCCATTTCCAGCATCTCTTCGAAGGTGATCTTTTCCAGACGCTGAGCCTTAGGCACCACACGTGGATCGGTGGTGTAAACACCATCGACATCGGTATAGATCTGGCACTCATCGGCTTTCAGCGCTGCAGCCAGCGCTACACCTGTGGTGTCGGAGCCACCACGACCTAGCGTGGTGATGCTGCCCTGCTCATCGACGCCCTGGAAGCCAGCAACAACGACGACGCGACCCGCCTTGAGATCAGCACGAATCTTCTGATCATCGATCTGCAGAATGCGCGCCTTGTTGTAGGCGCTATCGGTGAGGATGCGAACCTGGTTGCCGGTATAGGACACCGCTGGCACGCCACGCTTGATCAGCGCCATGGCCAGCAGCGCGATGGTCACCTGCTCCCCCGTGGAGACCATCACATCCAGCTCACGCGGCACCGGCTCGCCCTCGGTGATCTGTTTGGCCAGATCGATCAGGCGGTTGGTCTCGCCACTCATGGCGGAAACCACGACGACGATGTCGTCACCGTTCTCGCGGAATTTCTTCACCTTCTCGGCCACCTGCTGGATACGCTCGACGGTGCCGACGGAGGTGCCCCCAAACTTCTGTACGATCAAAGCCATTTCAAAAAGCCGCCTGAATCCTCGAAGGGCGCCCATTAAACCCGCATCGGGCCATACTGCCAAGGCCCGCCGGACGCACTGCGGGCCCCGTTTTCATACTAATTACGAAGCTTGTTCGACCAAGGCCGCTGCAAGCGCCAGGGCGTCATCCAGCTTGGCTGCATCGACACCGCCCCCCTGAGCCATATCCGGGCGACCGCCACCCTTGCCACCAACGGCTGCCGCGGCCTGACGCATCAGGTCACCAGCCTTGAGCTTGGCGGTCAGATCCTGGGTGACACCCGCGACCAGTACGACCTTTTCCTCGAACACGCCGCCGAGCAAAATCACCGCGCTACCCAGCTTGTTCTTGAGCTGATCGACCAGCGCCAGCAATGCCTTGCCGTCCAAACCATCGAGACGCGCAGCCAGCACCTTGGTACCCTTCACGTCCACAGCAGAACCAGCCAGATCGTTACCCGCAGCGCTGGCGGCCTTGGCCTTGAGCTGTTCCAGCTCCTTTTCCAACTGGCGGTTGCGCTCGATCAGCGCCGAGAGCTTGTCCAACACGTTGTCGCGATTGCCCTTGACCAGCGAAGCGGCTTCTTTGAGCTGCTCCTCGGCGCCATTGAGCCAAGCCAACGCTTGCCCACCGGTAACCGCCTCGATACGGCGCACACCTGCTGCCACACCGCCCTCGCCGACGATCTTGAACAGGCCAATGTCGCCAGTGCGGGCCACGTGGGTGCCACCGCACAGCTCGACGGAGAAGTCGCCGCCCATGCTCAGCACGCGCACCTGATCACCATATTTCTCACCGAACAGCGCCATAGCACCTTTGGCCTTGGCGGTTTCGATATCGGTGATTTCGGTTTCCACCGCCGTGTTCTCGCGCACCACACGATTGACGATGTCTTCGATCTGCTTGAGCTGCTCCGGCTTGATCGCCTCGAAGTGGCTGAAGTCGAAGCGCAGGCGCTGGCTGTTGACTAGCGAGCCCTTCTGCTGCACATGGTCGCCGAGCACGATACGCAGGGCTTCATGCAGCAGGTGGGTCGCCGAGTGGTTCAGCGCGGTAGCCTGACGCACATCGGCCTCGACCTCGGCCTTGACGCTGGTGCCGACGCTCAGGCCGCCCTTGGCGACTACGCCGTGGTGCAGGAAAGCGCCGCCCGCCTTGGTGGTGTCACGCACGTCGAAGCGCACGCCGACGCCCTCCAGATAACCGCAGTCACCGATCTGACCGCCGGACTCGGCGTAGAACGGGGTCTGGTCCAGCACCACCACGCCCTCCTCGCCTTCGGCGAGACTGTCGACTGCGGCGCCGGCCTTGAACAGGGCGATGATCTTGCCGCTGCCGCTGGTGCCTTCGTAACCGAGGAAGTTGGTGTCAGTATCGACTTTCACCAGCGCGTTGTAATCCATACCGAAGGAGCTGGCAGAACGGGCGCGTTCGCGCTGCGCTTCCATTTCACGCTCGAAGCCCTCCTCGTCCACCGACAGTTCGCGCTCGCGGGCAATGTCAGCAGTCAGGTCGACCGGAAAACCGTAAGTGTCGTACAGCTTGAACACCACATCGCCTGGAATGACCGAGCCCTGTAGATCAGCCAGATCCTGTTCGAGGATCTTCAGGCCCTGCTCCAGGGTCTTGGCGAACTGTTCTTCTTCGGTTTTCAGCACGCGCTCGATATGTGCCTGCTGTTGCTTGAGTTCGGGGAAGGCTTCGCCCATCTCAGCCACCAGGGCGGCGACGATCTGGTAGAAGAAGCTGCCCTTGGCACCCAGCTTGTTGCCGTGACGGCAGGCGCGGCGCACGATGCGGCGCAGCACGTAGCCACGGCCTTCGTTGGACGGGGTCACGCCATCGGCAATCAGGAAGCTGCAGGAGCGGATATGGTCGGCCACCACCTTCAGCGAAGCCTGACCTTCGTTGGCGCAGCCAATGGCTTTAGCCGAAGCGGCCAACAGGTTCTGGAACAGGTCGATCTCGTAGTTCGAGTTGACGTGCTGCAGCACGGCGCTGATGCGTTCCAGGCCCATGCCGGTGTCCACGCTAGGCGCCGGCAGCGGGTGCAGCACGCCATCCGCGGTGCGGTTGAACTGCATAAAGACGTTGTTCCAGATCTCGATGTAGCGGTCACCGTCTTCTTCCGGGCTGCCGGGCGGGCCGCCCCAGATGTGCTCGCCGTGGTCGAAGAAGATCTCGGTGCACGGGCCGCACGGGCCGGTATCGCCCATCGCCCAGAAGTTATCGGAAGCATACGGCGCGCCCTTGTTGTCACCAATGCGGATCATGCGCTCGGTGGGGATGCCGACTTCCTTCGTCCAAATGTCGTAGGCCTCGTCATCGGTGGCGTAGACGGTGACCCAGAGTTTTTCCTTGGGCAGGTTCAGCCACTTGTCGGAGGTCAGGAACTCCCAGGCATAGGTAATGGCATCACGCTTGAAATAGTCGCCGAAGCTGAAGTTGCCCAGCATTTCGAAGAAGGTGTGGTGGCGCGCGGTATAGCCGACGTTTTCCAGATCGTTGTGCTTACCGCCGGCACGCACGCACTTCTGACTGGTGGTAGCGCGGGTGTAGGCGCGCTTTTCCAGGCCCAGGAAGCAGTCCTTGAACTGGTTCATGCCTGCGTTGGTGAACAGCAGGGTCGGGTCATTCGCCGGGATCAGCGAGCTGGAAGCGACACGGGTGTGCCCTTTTTCTTCGAAGAAGCTCAGGAAGGCTTCACGGATTTCTGCGCTTTTCATAGAAGGATATCCACGGAATCAGGCGGCCACGGCAAAGCCGGCAAAAGGACGCATTATATCGGCCCTTTCGCCCGCGGCTAGTGCCTTGTTGATAGCCGAGAACTATGAGCGGCCGACAAGCAGATCAATGATCGCGAAACGCGGCGAACGCCTCGATCACCCGCTCGACACCTTCTGAGCCGACATCAAGATGGGTGATCAACCGCAGCCTGGGCGCTGCGCTGACAACAATGCCACGCTCAGCCATAAATGCCTTGATCCGCTCGGCACGCGCACCCAGTTGCACGTAGACCATATTGGTCTGTACCGGCTCGACGTCGTAGCCCAGACGCAGCAATGCCTCGCCCAAATGCGCGGCTTTGGCATGATCCTCAGCCAGGCGCTCGACCTGATGCTGCAACGCGTACAGCCCTGCTGCAGCCAGCACCCCAGCCTGACGCATGCCGCCACCAACCATCTTGCGTAGACGCCGCGCCTTGGCGATCAGCGCGGCGCTACCACAGAGCACCGAACCGACCGGCGCACCAAGCCCCTTGGACAGGCACACCGACACCGAGTCGAAATGCTGGGTAATCTCACGCGCGGGCACCTGCAATTTGACGGCGGCGTTGTACAACCGCGCACCGTCCAGATGCAGGCTCAGGCCATGACGACGGGTTAACTCGCGAGCAGCAGACAGGTAGTCAAGCGGCAGCACCTTGCCCTGCATGGTGTTTTCCAGGGCCAGCAAGCGGGTACGGGCGAAGTGGAAGTCATCTTGCTTGATCGCCGCCTCGACCTTGGCCAGATCCAGCGAACCATCGACCTCACCCTCGATGGGCTGAGGCTGGATGGAGCCGAGCACGGCGGCGCCACCACCTTCGTACTTGTAGGTATGTGCTTGCTGGCCAACGATGTATTCATCACCACGTTCACAGTGCGCCATCAGGCCCAGCAGGTTACTCATGGTGCCAGTCGGTACGAACAGCGCTGCCTCGAAGCCCAGCTCCTGAGCCAGCCAGGCTTCCAGGCGATTGACGGTCGGGTCTTCAGCGTACACGTCATCCCCCAGCTCGGCAGCCATCATGGCCTCGCGCATGGCCGCAGTGGGTTGGGTGACAGTGTCGCTACGCAGGTCGATCAGGGGCATGACAGGCTTTCCCGTTTTTTGGCGAAAGGGCCATGCTAAAGAGCTCGTGAATAACCCCACAAGATACAGTTGGAGTGAAATCAAGCGACACGGGCAGCGGAACTGCAGGGGGGCTGGGTTGCATCTGTTTTAGCCCGTGAAGGGATCAGAACCGATCGAGACCACTCCTACGGTAAGTTACGCACCAGCAACTACACCAAGCCGGCGCCGTCGTCGGGGACGATCAAAATGGCGGCGCGTAAGCCGTTCTTGACCTTGGGATTGGGAAAGATGATCCGTGTACCCTGCTCTTCCACCAGCCAGCGGGTGCCAGCGATGTCCTCGGCGAGCAAATAGCCCGGCTCCAGCTCGGTGAAATTTTCGATATCGCCAGGCACATGCAACTGGAAGCTGTCGCTGTGCTTGATGACCTCACACGACACCGAGAACAGTTGCATGCCATCGAGCGTCGGCTCACCGCTAATGACTTCACGCCCCTCGATCAACGCGCACAAGGCGTTCTCCATCAGATCCAGATTGGCTGGCTCGTTTTGCCCAAAGGCACGCGCCTTGCCCAGTTCCAGGGTAAAAGCCTCCGCCCCGAGCTGGGCATAGGTATAGGCGCTGAAGGTAATAGAGGGCTTGTTCTGTAACAACACAGCGCCGATGCCTGCGGCACGCAGACGCTCCAGTTCGCGCCGTGAATGCGCGCGCCCCTCGCGCCACGGGTACAGAGCAAACTGCTCGATCTTCGAGCCACGCATGGCGGTGTGCAGATCGTAATGCAGACGGGTACGCGGACTGTTCTTGCCGAAGAAGGTGGCGGCCAGATGCTCCAGATCGCAGGCCCGAATCGCTTCGAAACCACTGGTCTGGGCATGGCGCCCACTGAACAGACGGTTGAGATCCTGCTCGACATAACGCTCGCCACGGCGCATGGCTTCAGGGTTGCCAAACAGAAAGAGAATACGGGCTGCCGGTAGCAATTCCTTGCGCGCGATACCGCGCAACAAACGGTCGAGCAACTCGATTGGCGCGGTCTCGTTGCCGTGGATACCCGCCGATAGCAACAGGTCGAGCCCATTGTCCCGCGCCGCAGGCGGCGTCACCTCCAGCACGCCCTCGTCGAGCCAGCGCAAACGCGTGCCATCAGGCGTCAGTTGAATCTTCGCCGACGGCTCATGGCCGGCCAGGGTCAGTTCAAGCAGTTTACCGAGAGCGAGCATGGCGGCTCCTTGGTTCGCAGCATGTTGGTGGAGCGAGCAGGGAGGGCTGAAGCCCACTAACAGCGGCCAGCCGTGCTGGGCTGAAGCGGAGCGCCGCCCGGCCCACCCTACAGGATTCGATCAGTGATTGCAGTCCGGGCCATGCACGTGATCGTCGTCATCTGCGCCAACCGGCTCCATCTCCAGTTGCAGACTGACCAGGTTGGTGGCCTGCGGACGCAGCAGCAGGTTGGCGTACTCGGTGTCGCCCTCCTCCACGTCGACGCCGATCAACAGTTGATCACCAACGGCCTGAATCCACACTTCCTTGCCCTGCCAGACCACGGCGAAACGGGTGCAGGATGTTTCCAGTTGGGTGCCGTCAGTGTCTTCAAGTACCAGTTGCAGAGCGTCGCTCATAAAATCTCCGAGATAGGGGTCAGTTCAATTGAAAAGGATAGACCGAACCCAGTTTAAGGATCTGCGTCAGTTCATCCAATGCCGTGCGGCATTCGCTCAGTAGCTGCGGGTCAGCCAGGTCGGCTTCGCTCAGGCGATCGCGGTAGTGCTTGTCGACCCAGGCCACCAAAGTGTCGTGCAGTTCATGACTCATCACCACGCCCGGATTCACGGCGGCCAGCTCCCGTTCATTGAGTGCCACACGTAAACGCAGGCATGCCGGGCCACCACCGTTTTGCATACTTTGCTTGAGGTCGAACACGCGCACCTCGGCAATCGGCCCGCCGCTGGCCGTAAGCTGCTGCAAATAACGCCAAACACGCGGGTTGCCTTTGCACTCATCCGGCACCACCAGCAGCATACGGCCATCGGCGCGGGTCAGCAGTTGGCTGTTGAACAGATAGGATTTCACCGCATCCTGCACGCTCACCGCAGAACTCGGCACACAGACGGCCTGAAAATGCCCACCGCATCGCGCCAGCTTCTCACGCAGCTCAGCCAGCACCTTGTCCGCCTCAAGAAAGGCGTCCTGATGATGAAACAGCACCTCGCCATTACCCACAGCGATGACATCGTTATGGAACACGCCCTGATCGATAACTGCCGGATTCTGCTGGGCGTAGACCACACCCGCCTCGCTTAGCCCATGCAGGCGAGCCACCGCCTGGCTAGCCTCCAGTGTCTGCCGTGCCGGGTAACGCATCGGTTCCGGGTAGCGACTGTCGAAGGCACTGCGCCCATAGACGAAGAATTCCACACCGGCATCGCCATAGCCCTTGCAAAAGCGCGTGTGGTTGGCTGCACCCTCATCACCGAACTGCGCCACGGCTGGCAATGCCGGGTGATGAGCGAAGTGAGCGTCGCTGGCAAACATCGCTTGCAGCACGCGACTGGTGGTCGGGTGCTCGATGCTACGGTGGAACTTGCAGTTGAGGTTGGCGGCGGTGAAATGCACGCGCCCGTCTGCTGTATCGGCGCTGGGGCTGACGGTGCAGGCGTTGGCCGTCCACATGCTCGACGCCGAACAGCTTGCAACCAATAGCGGCATGGCTTCACGTGCGGCGCGCTGGATCACTTCGACATCGCTACCGGTAAAGCCCAGGCGGCGCAGTGCAGCGACATCCGGGCGCTCCTGTGGGGCCAGCACGCCCTGCTTGAAGCCCATGTCCATCAGCGCCTTCATCTTTGCCAGGCCCTGCTTGGCGGCCTCCTGTGGATTCGACACAGCGTTGCTGTTGCTCTGCGAGGCCACGTTGCCGTAGGACAACCCGCCGTAGTTGTGCGTCGGGCCGACCAGTCCGTCGAAATTCATTTCATACGCTGGCATCAAAGCGTCACCCCCGGCGCCAGATTTGCGGGCAAGGCCAAGCGCTCGCTCTCCAGCGAGGCCACCGGGTACGCGCAATAATCAGCCGCGTAATAGGCGCTGGCACGATGATTACCCGAGGCGCCGACGCCACCGAACGGTGCACTGCTGGCAGCCCCAGTGAGTGGTTTGTTCCAGTTGACGATGCCGGCACGGCTATGCAGCCAAAACTGCTCATAGTGTGCCCGCGAATCGGACAACAGGCCGGCGGCCAGTCCATAGGCCGTGGCATTGGCTTCGGCAATGGCGGACTCGAAACTGTCGTAACGAAGTACCTGCAGCAACGGGCCGAAGAACTCTTCGTCAGGACGCGCGCTCACGGCCGTGACATCAAGGATGCCGGGCGTGAGCAGTGCGGCATTGGCCTGCGGCTGGGTCATCGCCAGCAACGCCGTAGCGCCTCTGGCCAGCAGTTCATCCTGCGTTTGCAGCAGTTGCCTGGCGGCTTGCAGAGAAATCACCGAGCCCATGAACGGCGCAGGCTGCGCGTCATAACGCCCCACTTTGATCCGCCCGACGACCTCCACCAGGCGCGCCAGCAGAGCGTCACCCCAGGCGCCTTGCGGCAGCAACAAACGCCGCGCACAGGTGCAGCGCTGACCGGCGCTAATGAAAGCGGACTGGATGATGGTGTAGAGCGCAGCATCGACATCAGCGACCTGATCTACGATCAGCGGGTTATTGCCGCCCATCTCCAGCGCCAGGATTTTTTCCGGACGGCCAGCGAACTGCGTATGCAGCAGATTGCCGGTGCGACTGGAGCCGGTAAAGAACAGTCCATCGATAGCAGGATGAGCAGCCAGGGCGACACCCGTTTCACGCCCACCTTGCAGCAGGTTGAGTACGCCTGCGGGCAGCCCGGCCTCGATCCAGCATTTGACCGTCAGCTCGGCTACCTTGGGCGTCAGCTCGCTGGGTTTGAACAGCACACAGTTACCCGCCAGCAAGGCCGGCACGATATGGCCGTTGGGCAAGTGACCGGGGAAGTTGTAGGGGCCGAACACGGCCACGACACCATGCGGTTTGTGCCGCAGCACGCTACTGGCATCCACGACCTGGCCGCGCTTCTCACCACTGCGTTCACGATAGCTCTGGATGGAGATAGCGACCTTGCCCACCATGCTGGTCACTTCGGTAGCCGCTTCCCACAGCGGCTTGCCAGTTTCCTCGCCAATGACCTGCGCCAGTTGCTCGGCGTGGTCGCGCAGATGCACGGCAAAGCGCTCAAGCACTGCAATGCGCGCCTCCAAAGACTGCCCGGCCCAGGCGGGAAACGCCTGACGTGCAGCCGTTACGGCAGCATCGATCTGTGCGGCATCAGCACCGCGCCCTTCCCAAACCAATACCTGGCTGACTGGATCGAGCGATTGCAACGGCTCGCCAAGGCCTGCCAACCATTGGCCAGCGATATAGTGAGTGCTCATTGTATTTTTCACTCCACGCATTACCAGGCTTTTGAAAAACTACCTGCGTTGGCAATACTGCGTTAAAAACAGCCTCAAAATGCTCATTTACAGCACGTAAACTCCGCTTTTTTGGCTGTTTTTGCCTTGTCTTGCCTGCCTCGCCTACGTTTTTCAACAGCCTGTTTCACGACCGGCAGGCTGACCGGCCCGGTACAGATTTGTCAGCTACCGGCAGCCAGCGGCACGGCACGCACCACGTCACCGGCGGACAGGCGCAGGCGTTTGGCCGTCTGCGGCGCCACCACCAAGGTCCCGGCCGCCACGCGCGCCGGCGCGGCAGTAATGCGGCAGTCATAACGCTTGCGGTTGTGCACCAGATAGGGCACGGCATCGTCGCCGGGCGTGCCGATGGCCAACACCAGTTGCTGGCTGTCGCGCACCGCGCGAATCTTTGCAGTTTCCGCCTCGATGGCCGGCCCGGCATCGAAGATATCGACATAGCCCTGATAGCTGAAGCCCTCGGCCTTGAGCATGGTCAGCGCAGGCTCGGTATCCGGGTGCACACGCCCAATCACCGTACGCGCATCTTCAGAGAGAAAGCAGGTGTAGAGCGGAAACTTGGGCATCAACTCAGCAATAAAAGCCTTGTTACCAACCCCAGTCAGGTAATCGGCCTGAGAAAACTCCATCTTGAAGAAGTGCCGCCCGAGGCTTTCCCAGAATGGCGAACGACCGCGCTCGTCGGACATGCCACGCATCTCGGCAATCACCTTGCTGCCGAACAGCTCGCGGAACTCGGCAATGAACAAAAAACGCGCTTTGGAGAGCAGGCGCCCATTGAACCCAGTGCGATGATCGGCGTGCAGAAACAGTGAGCACAGCTCGGAATTACCAGTCAGATCGTTGGCCATGAACAGGGTCGGAATCTGCCGGTGAATATCCAACTCCTGCGAAGCGGTGACGGTCAGGCCGACCCGGTAGTTGTACCAGGGCTCGCGCAGACCAACCGCCCCTGCCACGGCAGAGATGCCAAGCACTCGGCCGTCATCGTCCTCCAGCACGAACAGGTAGTCGGCATCGGCGCGCTCGACTTCACCGCGAAATGTCTTCTCCGCACAGCCGACACGCTGCGCCAGGCGTGCCTCATTGGCCGGCAAGGTGGTCAAGCCGGCGCCGGTACTGCGCGCCAGCTCGATCAGGGCCGACAAATCCGCACTGCGCACGGGACGAACAATCATTGGATCCTCCGGATCAACTATTAGCGTCAAGCAGCAAGCCCCAAGTCGGCAGCCAGGCTGGCTCGCCGCTTGAGACTTGTAGCTTGACGCTTCGATTCAAACCGCCACCAGACGCACGCTGCCGCCCTCGCCCACACTCAGTACCTCGGCAGCCTCGCTGCTCAGAGTCACAGGCTTGCCCGGCACCCAGTCCAACTCCACGACGATGGCGCGAAAGTCCTGCAACTGGCCACTGCTCACCAAATACTGACGACCGCCCTGCTCGCCCTCACCGAGGCGTACCGGCACCAGCCGACTCTGGGCAATCGAGCGGATGCCCGAGGTGCGCGCATGCAGCGTCGGGCCGCCATCGAAGATATCGATGTAGTGGTCAGTCTCGAAGCCCTCGCGCATGAGGATGTCGAACGTGATTTGCGCACGCGGATGCACTTGCCCCATGGCCTCCTGGGCCTCATCCGTCAGCAGCGGCACGTAGATGGGGTAATTGGGCATCAGCTCGGCCAGAAAGGTGCGGCTCTTGAGCCCGCACAACCGCTCGGCCTCGGCGTAACTCATGTCGAAGAAGTTGCGCCCCACAGCATCCCAGAAAGGCGAATCACCGTGCTCATCACTGTGACCGACGATCTCCACCACCACTGCATCGGCGAAACGCTCGGGGTGAGCGGCCATGAACAACAGACGACCACGGGAATTGAGCTCGGCAAAAACCGTCGCCACCAATGGGCGCTCGACATAAAAGCTGGTCAGCAGGCTGTTACCCGTCAGGTCATGGCACAGCGAGAGCACATGGATCTTGTTATGGATCTTCAGCTCACGCGAATGGTGCACGAAGGTTTCGTTGCGAAAGCTGTAAAACGGCTCGGAATACCCAGCCGAGGCGACGATGCCGGAGCAACCGACCAGGCGCCCACTGACGGTATCCTCAAGAACGAAGAAGTAGGTCTCCTCGCCATTGAAGCTGACCTCCGCGGAGAAGGACGACTCCGACGCGCCGATCTTGTCACCCAGCCGACCGGCATCATCGGGCAGCGAGGTGACGCCCACCGGGCTGTCCGCTGCCAGGCGCTGCACATCGGCCAAATCTGCCATTTGCGCGGGACGCATCACCAGCATGGAAGCACTCCTTCTAAACACGGAAGTTGCGAGATCTTTAACCCGCGTGGAAGGCACTTTGAGCAGCGACTGTCGCGGCTAAAGCCCCTCCCACAGCAGGTCATCAACAAGGACTCAGGCCGCTGTCAGTTTGCTCAGCGCACGCTCGAAGCGCTGCAAACCCTCTTCGATGTCCGCATCGGAGACCACCAGGCTCGGCGCGAAACGCACTACATCCGGGCCGGCTTGCAGCACCAGCAGGTCTTCGGCAGACGCGGCGTCGAGCACCTGCTTGGCCTGGCCTTTCCACTTGTCATTGAGTACGCAGCCGAGCAGCAGACCCATGCCACGCACCTGTTCGAACAGACCGTACTGCTCGCCCAGCGCCTGCAGACGGTTCTTGAACTGCTCGCTCTTGGCCTTCACACCATTGAGCGTCTCGGCAGTGTTGACGATATCCAGCACCGCCTCACCGACCGCACAGGCCAGCGGGTTGCCGCCGTAAGTGGTGCCGTGAGTGCCAGGGGAGAAATGCTTGGCCAGCTCGGTGGTAGTGAGCATCGCCGCAATCGGGAAGCCGCCGCCCAGACTCTTGGCGCTGGAGAGGATGTCCGGCACCACGCCGTAGTGCATGTAGGCGAACAGCTCGCCACTACGGCCCATGCCACTCTGCACTTCATCGAACACCAGCAGCGCATTGTGTGCATCACACAGTGCACGCGCGCCTTCCAGATAGGCTTTGTCAGCCGGCAAGACACCGCCTTCGCCCTGAATGGGCTCCAGCACCACGGCGCAGGTCTTGTCGCTGATGGCCGCTTTCAGTGCCTCCAGGTCGTTATAAGGCACATGGGTGATGCCCTGGATCTTCGGCCCGAAACCATCGGAATACTTGGGCTGACCGCCCACGCTGACGGTGAACAGGGTGCGGCCGTGGAAGCTGTTGGTGGCAGCGATGATCTCGTGCTTTTCCGCGCCGAAGCGGTCATGGGCGACACGCCGGGCCAGCTTGAACGCGGCCTCATTGGCCTCGGCGCCAGAGTTGCAGAAGAACACGCGCTCGGCGAAGGTCGCCTCGACCAGCTTCTTGCCCAGGCGCAGGGTCGGCTCGTTGGTGAACACGTTGGAGATGTGCCACAGGGTATTGGCCTGCTCGGTCAGCGCTGCGACCAGCGCCGGGTGGCAGTGGCCAAGCACGTTGACGGCAATACCGCCGGCGAAGTCGATCAGCTCGCGACCGCTCTGATCCCATACTCGCGAACCCAGGCCGCGCACGGGGACGAAGGCTGCTGGGGCGTAGTTGGGAACCATGAACTGGTCGTAGTCGGCGCGTTGCACCGCATCGTGCTGAACGGACATCGAAGCTCTCCTGATGAGAAATACCAGCCGTGAACGGGCAGCCAAAACGCCCGAAACGACAGGGAATGCCAAGGATTGTAGGGATTGATTCGGGGTCGACCTTGTCGTCATGCGACAACTTCTTACAACGCAACCCCAGGTTTTCACGGGTTTTCGTCAGAGCGACAGAAAGCGTCGTAAAGGCGCAGTGTAAACGCAGATCATCACGACAGCGCACAGGCCGAAAAAAAATCTGCGCACAGCCCCGTGCGCCATGCAGGCACAACTTCAGCACAGATAGCGTGAGGCGCATTAGCGAGGTGCTGATGAAGACTCATCAGCACGCAGACTCAACCCTTCAAGCAACTTGCCATTTAGCGCATGCAGCATCCGCTGTTCATCACGGCTCAACCCTGCAAGCACGCGCTGCAGGTTGGCCACATGAGCCTTGAGCATGCCATCGATCAGTTCGAAGCCGGCAGGCGTCAATGCCACCAAGACGCCACGGCGGTCACTGGGATGCTTGCGCCGTTCGATCAGCCCAGCCCGTTCCAATCTGTCGATACGGCTGGTCATGCCGCCCGAGGAAATCATCGCGCTCTCGTACAAGGCCGTCGGCATCAGTGCATAGGGCTCACCGCTACGGCGCAGCGTTGCAAGCAGGTCGAACTCACCAGCTTGCAGCCCATGTTCAGCGAAAAATGGCAGCAGGTGATCGCGGCTAATCACCTGACTCAACTCCCCCAACCGCCCCATGATCGCCATGACGAAACCATCGAGATCAGGTCGCTGCTGCTGCCACTGCTCGGCAGCCAGTTGTGCACGGTCTTGCATGTCGCCCTCGATATATCTTGCCATCAAGATACTTTTCAAAAAGAATGTCGCCATCGTAACGTATTCATGCCAAGGAGGCATCCGCATGCCAGGCTCCAATTTTCGCCCTCTTCTGGCCCTCTCATTGCTGCTGGTGATCGGCACGCTGATGGGGCTGACCAGCAATCTGGTCAAACTGGCCGGCAGCGCCGGCTGGCAGCCGATGGCTTATCTGCTGTGGAGTCTGCTCGGTGGCGGTGTGCTGCTGTTGCTGTTCGCCTGGTGGCGCGGTGAGCGGCCCGGCATGAGCCTGTCGGCACAGCGCTACTACCTGGCGTCCGGCTTGCTCAGCATCGCGGTGCCGAACGCTCTGTTGTTCAGCTCCATCAGCCATGTCGGCGCGGGCTTCGCCTCGATGTGCCTGGCCTTCCCGCCCTTGTTCACCTACCTGTTGGCCCTGGCGCTACGCATGGAGGGGCTGAGCCGCATCCGCCTGCTGGGTATCTGTGTGGGCCTCGCCGGCAGCCTGATCCTGGCACTGGGCAAGCTGTACGGTGGCAGTAGTCCAGCGCTCTGGGTAATAGCGGCGCTCTGCGTGCCGGTGTTTCTGGCGCTGGGCAACATCTATCGCGCCCGTTACTGGCCGAGCGGCGCCACGCCCCTGTCGCTGGCGCCTGGCATGTTGCTGGGCGGCGCCGTATTACTGAGCGCCACAACTGCATTGGGCGTCGACCTCACACCAAACCTGAAGCATATTTCGACCATTGCCTTGTTGCTCGTCCAGATACTGCTATTCGCCGCGACCTACGCCCTGTTTTTCATCCTGCAGAACCTGGCCGGTACGGTTTATCTCAGCCAGATCGGCTCGGTGGCGGCAATCATCGGGGCGGCAATGGCTACCGGCCTGTTCGGCGAAGAAGGCAGCCTGAGCATGCTGCTGGCAGCGTTGTGCATCGTCAGCGGCGTGCTGCTAGTAGCCTGGCGCAACGCGAAGGAGGCTCAGGTATGAGGCGTCAGAGCCTGCTACTGCTCGCCATCGTTCTGCTTGGTCTGAACCTGCGTCCGGTACTGGCGGCCATCGGCCCGCTGCTCGACCGCATCCAGCTCGATACAGGCCTGGATCATATCGGCGCCAGCCTGCTGACCAGCCTGCCAGTGGTAATCATGGGGCTCGGCGCCCTGACCGCCGCGGTATTGCGCGAACGCCTGGGAGAAGGCAACGGGATACTGCTCGGCGTGCTGCTGATCGCCGTCGCCTGCCTGCTGCGTGGCGTACGGCCCGACGCCACCACCTTGATCACGACGGCCTTGCTGGCCGGTGCCGGGATCGCCTTCATCCAGGCACTACTGCCTGGCCTGATCAAGTCACGCTTTGCTGCTGACAGCGGGCGCCTGATCGGCTTCTACAGTTGCGCGATCATGGGTGGCGCAGCCTTCGGCGCCGCGCTGACGCCCTGGCTGGCGCAATCGGTAGGCTGGTCATGGGCACTGGCGAGCTGGACGCTGCCGGCCCTGCTGGCCGCCGCGCTATGGCAACGCGCTACCCCCGAGCAAGCGCTGGCGGCATCGGCCATTGCGCCTCAGTTGAACGTCTGGCGTTCACCCAGAGCCTGGCTGCTGATGAGCTTCTTCGGTGTCGGTACCGCCGGCTACACGCTGGTGCTGGCCTGGTTGCCGCCCTACTACACCGCGCTGGGCTGGAGCGCGCAGGCAAGCGGTTTGCTGCTGGCGACATTGACGCTATGCGAAGTGGTCGCAGGCCTGCTGGCATCGAGCCTGCTGCCACGCTACCCGGATCGGCGTGTGTTGCTGGCGATGGTACTGCTATCGCTGCTGGCTGGCCTGCTCGGCCTGATCTTCGCACCGCTGCAACTGGTGGTGCCGATCTGCATTCTGCTGGGCATCGGCATCGGCGCACTGTTCCCGCTGTCGCTGGTGGTGGCCCAGGATCATCGGGACGATCCGCGCCAGACCAGCGACCTGCTGGCCTTCGTGCAGGGCGGCGGCTACCTGATCGCCGCTACGGCGCCATTGCTGGCTGGCCTGCTGCGCCAGTACACCGCCGACCTGCGCCTGAGCTGGCTGGCGATGGCCGTGGCCACCCTGGCACTGATGGCCATGGCAACACAGTTCAAGCCGGGCAGCGGACGCTTCCATACACGGCCCACCGAACCCAGCGCGTAGAGCGGCCTCACGAGCGCCAGCGAGTAGCCCGCCAGGCCATGCCAGGCTCCCCAACGAGCCAGCGAAACCCAGACAGCGCACCGCTTCGCGACAACGGCATGGATGCAGGAAGCCAAAGCCAAATACGACCTACCGTCCAGATCGCCAGGCAACAAAAAACCCGCCGTAGCGGGTTTTCGTTTCAGCAGGCTCGAATCACTTCTTGCCCAGTTTCTTCAGCTCTTCGTCGCGCAGTTCGCGGCGTAGGATCTTGCCGACGTTGGTGGTCGGCAGCACATCACGGAACTCGACGGCCTTGGGCACCTTGTAGCCGGTGAGGTTGGCGCGCATGTGCTCCATCACCTGC
The DNA here is from genome assembly GCF_902506535.1 of Pseudomonas sp. 8Z. GTDB lineage: Bacteria > Pseudomonadota > Gammaproteobacteria > Pseudomonadales > Pseudomonadaceae > Aquipseudomonas. The sequence goes on along the minus strand of NZ_LR733827.1, from coordinate 445,748 downwards.
TCTTTGGTCAGACTTTCGCCGGGTTTGACCACCACGAAGACCTTAATCGCCTCACCGGATTTTTCGTCCGGCACACCGATGGCGGCGCACTGCAGCACACCCGGCAGAGTCGCCAGCACGTCTTCCAGTTCATTCGGGTAGACGTTGAAACCGGATACCAGAATCATGTCCTTCTTGCGGTCGACGATACGCAGGTAGCCATCTTCCTGGATCAGGCCGATATCGCCGGTTTTCAGCCAGCCATCAACGTCGAGGATTTCGTCGGTAGCATCCTGACGCTTCCAGTAGCCCTTCATCACCTGCGGGCCTTTCACGCATAGCTCACCGATCTCGCCGATAGCCAGTTCCTGGCCGTCATCGTTGATGATGCGGCACAGGGTCGAAGGCACCGGAATGCCGATGGTGCCAAGCTGGATGGCATTGAATGGATTGACCGTGGCCACCGGGCTGGTTTCGGTCATGCCGAAGCCTTCGCAAATGGCACAACCTGTGACGTCCTTCCAGCGCTCGGCAGTGGCCAATTGCAGGGCCATGCCGCCGGAGACGGTGAGTTTCAGCCGAGAGAAATCCAGCTTGCGGAAGTCTTCGTTGTTGCACAGCGCCACAAAGAGCGTGTTGAGGCCAGCAAAGCCGGTGAAGCGGTATTTGGTCAGATCCTTGACCATCGCTGGCAGGTCGCGCGGATTGGTAATCAGGACGTTGTGGCCGCCAATCAGCATCATCGCCATGCAGTGAAAGGTGAAGGCATAGATGTGATACAGCGGCAGCGGTGCGATTAGCACCTCGCAACCTTCATCGAGGTTGGCGCCCATCAGCGCCTTGACCTGCAGCATGTTGGCCACGAGGTTGCGGTGGGTAAGCATGGCGCCCTTGGCCACGCCGGTGGTGCCGCCGGTGTACTGCAGTACAGCGACATCCGCGTTGCTCGGGTTAGCCTCGCTAACACGCTGGCCACGCCCCTTGGCCAGTGCATCCTTGAGCCTGACCGCCTGCGGTAGGTTGTAAGCCGGCACCATCTTCTTCACGTGCTTGATCACGAAGTTGACCAGCAGGCGCTTGAAGGTCGGCAGCATGTCGCCAACTTCGGTGACGATCACCGTCTTCACCCCGGTCTTGGGCACAACCTGCTGCGCCAGGTGAGCCATATTGGCCAGGCAGATCAGCGCTTTGGCGCCGGAGTCGTTGAACTGGTGCTCCATTTCCCGCGCGGTGTACAGCGGGTTGGTGTTGACCACGATCAGCCCGGCACGCAAGGCACCGAAGACCACCACGGGGTATTGCAGGACGTTGGGCAGTTGCACGGCGATGCGGTCGCCGGGCTTGAGATCGGTGTGTTGCTGCAGGTAGGCGGCGAAATCGCCAGAGAGCGCGTAAATTTCACCGTAAGTGAGCGTCTTACCCAGATTGCTGAAAGCAGGCTTGTCGGCGAAGCGTTGGCAGGACTCTTTCAGCACCGCGAGAATGTTCGGGTACTGATCAGGATCGATTTCAGCAGCGACCCCGACTGGATACTTGTCCTTCCAGAAATTTTCGGTCATGGAAGCCCACTCCTAAACTACAGCTGATCTTCACCGCGCGAAGGCGGTTGTTTGTTGTGTATTTAGCTCGCTTTCCCGCTGACCCAAGGCCCGCAAGCGCGCCGAGAGTAGCAGCTTTGCCAGAGGCTAACCAGCACCAGAACCCAACCGCACAGTAACAAAAGTGACCAAAACCAACCAATCAGTCACAACCATTTGATCACCGCACAGCCCGATTAAAGGCCTCTATCGCGCCAGTTACAGCGGACGACGCCTAGATTTAATCGAATCGGGGGGCACTGTCGAGTATCGACGATACGCCGCAAGGATCGGGCGTACAGTTACCAAATCACAACAATTGGCCGTTGCGGCCGATAAGGCGGGGCAGCCCCACCCTCCTGGCAGAAGGTGGGGCTGGATGTCAGGCGATGTCGCGCAGCTCGCGACGCAGAATCTTGCCCACAGGCGTCATTGGCAGAGCATCTCTGAAGACGATGTGCTTGGGCACCTTGTAGCCGGTGAAGTTTTCCTTGCAGTAGGCCTTGAGCTCTTCCACGGTGACATCGGTGTCACGCGGCACCACGAACAGCTTGACCACCTCGCCGGATTTTTCGTCCGGCACACCGATGGCGGCACAGTTGGCCACTTTCGGATGCGCCATGACCACATCCTCAATCTCGTTGGGATACACGTTGAAGCCAGAGACGATGATCATGTCCTTCTTGCGGTCGACGATACGCACGTAGCCGTCCGGGTCGATCACGGCGATATCACCGGTCTTGAACCAGCCCTCGGCATCGAGCACTTCATCGGTGGCTTCGGGGCGCTGCCAGTAGCCCTTCATCACCTGCGGGCCTTTGATGCACAGCTCGCCGCGCTCGCCCAGTGGCAGCTCCTCACCTTCATCATTGATCACCTTGAAGGTGGTGCCCGGCACTGGAATGCCAACGGTTCCCAGGCGCGCCAAATGGCCATAGGCATTGGCGCTGGCGACTGGAGACGTTTCGGTCAGGCCATAGCCCTCGACCACCGAGCAGCCGGTCATGGCCTGCCAACGCTCGGCTGTGGCTTTGACCAGCGCCGTGCCACCGGAGTTGGTGACCTTGAGGTTGGAGAAGTCGAGGTTCTTGAACTCGGGGTGATCCATCAGTGCGACGAACAGGGTGTTGAGCCCGAGCAGCGCGGAAAAGCGCCACTTGCCCAACTCCTTGACGAAGCCAGGAATATCGCGCGGGTTGGTGATCAGTATGTTGTGGTTGCCGTTGACCATCATGCACATGCAGCACACGGTAAAGGCATAGATGTGGTACAGCGGCAGCGGCGCGATCATGATTTCCTGGCCCAGCTTCATCAACCGCGTACCATCATCGCCAAGCTGCGACAGGCAGGCGTCGGCCTGCAGCATGTTGGCGATCAGGTTACCGTGGGTGAGCATCGCGCCCTTGGCCACCCCCGTGGTGCCGCCGGTGTACTGCAGCACCGCGACGTCCTGCTGACAAACCTTGACCGGCGCAAGCGGCTGGCTCTGGCCCTGCTTGAGCGCCTGCTTGAAGGCGATGGCCTGTGGCAGATGGTAGTCGGGCACCATCTTCTTGACCTTCTTCACCACCGCATTGACCAGCCAGCCCTTGAGGCTCGGCAGCAGATCGCCCATTTTCGCCTCGATCAGGTAGTCGATCTCGGTCTCGGGCAGCACCTCCTGCACCAACTTGCCGAACATATTCAGGTACACCAATGCACGCACACCGGCATCCTTGAACTGATGCTTCATTTCACGGGCGGTGTACAACGGATTGGTGTTGACCACGATCAGCCCGGCGCGCAGAGCACCGAAAACCACCACCGGGTACTGCAGCACGTTGGGCATCTGCACGGCGATGCGCTCGCCCGGCTTGAGATCGGTGTGCTTTTGCAAATACGCAGCAAAGGTTGCAGAAAGGCGATCCAGCTCAGCATAGGTCAACGTCACGCCCAGATTACTGAAGGCAGGCCGATCAGCGAAACGCTTGCACGAACGCTCGAACACCTCGATGACCGACTGGTAGCTGGCCAGGTCGATATCGCTAGGCACGCCTGGGGCGCGTTTATCGTTCCAGAAATCAGGTTGCATTGTTGTTGTCCTCTAACCCTGAAAATATCTGGCCCGCATTGCGGGACTGCCCGGAAAGTAGCAGTTCAGCGGCACTCCGCCTATAGCTTGAACACCTCATTGATGGCCTGAATCTCGGTTCAAATACGGCGATTCGTTACTGATCTTTACGGCAACCGGAAAAACACCGCACAGCGTGCAACCCTTTGCGCAAAACAGGCCAAGGTGCACAATGCCGCGAGTTTCCGGCACAAGGATTCGCCATGCGCCACAACGCCTTCCCAATGGCCACCCGCGACGGCCTGCATCTGCATGTCAATCATTGGCATGGCGACACGCCCGCACGCGCCATCGTTATGCTTGCCCACGGCATGGCCGAACACAGCCTGCGCTATGCGCGTCTGGCCGAAAGCCTGATCGCAGCCGGTTTTGATCTTTACGCCCACGACCAGCGCGGCCATGGCCGCAGCGCCGAACAAGGCACCCTGGGCCACTACGCTGACGACGACGGCTGGCACAAGGTGGTCGACGACCTGGCCACCCTCAACCACCATATCCGCCAGCAGCATCCGCAGACGCCGATTTTCCTACTCGGCCACAGCATGGGCAGCTACATAGGCATGGCCTACCTGATGGCGCATAGCTGCAGCCTGCAAGGAGCCATCCTCAGCGGCTCGAACTACCAGCCACTAAGGCTGTATAAAGCAGCACGGCTGATCGCAGGCTTCGAACGCTGGCGCCTGGGCCCCCTAGGCCGCAGCCAGATCATCGACTTTCTCTCCTTCGGCGCCTTCAACAAAGCCTTCAAGCCCAACCGCACACCCTTTGACTGGCTCAGCCGCGACGCCGCCGAAGTGGACAAATACGTGACCGACCCCCTGTGCGGTTTCGTCTGCACCACTCAACTGTGGTGCGACCTGCTCGACGGCATGCAGCACATCACCCCCATTGAGCACCTCGCGCAAATCGATGCCGACCTGCCGCTGCTGGTAATCGGCGGCAGTCGTGACCCGGTCAGCGATGGCAAACGCCTGCAGGATCTGACCAACGCCCTGAGCGCTGGCGGCGTGCATGACGTGCAACTGAAGATCTACCCCGAGGCCCGTCACGAGTTGTTCAACGAACTCAACCGCGACGAGGTCAGCGAACATTTGGTCGGCTGGCTTGAGCAGGTGCTCAGCCATAGTCGGCACTGCCCTACTGATAAAAGGAGCGATGCATGACCCAGGTAACCAACATCCCCTACGAAGCCCTTGAAGTCGGCCAGCAGGCCAGCTTGGAAAAACAGGTAGAAGAACGCGACGTGCAACTGTTCGCCGCCGTCTCCGGTGACAACAACCCGGTGCACCTGGACGCCGCCTTCGCCGCCGAGACGATGTTCAAGGAGCGCATCGCCCACGGCATGTTCACCGGCGCACTGATCAGCGCCGCCATCGCCTGCAACCTGCCCGGCCCAGGCACCATCTACCTCGGCCAGCAGCTCAAGTTCACCCGCCCGGTGAAACTCGGCGACACCCTGACCGTAAAACTGGAAGTGCTGGAAAAGCTGCCGAAAAACCGCGTTCGCATCGCTACCCGCGTGTTCAACCAGGACGGCAAGCAAGTAGTAGATGGCGAAGCCGAAGTGCTCGCTCCGAGCGCCGAACAGACCGTGACCATGCCGCCGATGCCACAGGTGACGGTAAACGCCTAACCCTCGGTCTGCAATTGCCGACATGCAACATGTCGGCAACCCTTCATATGCGAACTAACCCTTCGGCTCCAGACGCCGTGCGCCCTGCATTCTACGGCGCAATCCTTGCCCCTTGATGCCATCTGACAGCTTGCGCACGGTGTCAACGAAGGGCAGTACGATCAAGCTATATAAGCTCTGGTAGCGATGCGCGTCGCGCTCGGCCGTGCCGAAGCTCAGACGTTCAGGCGTACGCGTAGTGGTGTAGAGCGTGCCGAACAACCAATCCCAGATCGACAGGTTGGTTCCAAAGTTTTTGTGGAAGTGATGCTGGGCATCGCTGTGATGGATCTGATGTTGTGCCGGGCTGTTGAGCACATGCTCCAGCAACGGCCCGAACGACAGCCAGATATGGGTGTGGCGCAAGTTAGCGGCCAAACAGTTGAAGATGAACACCAGATAGGTGACCCCAAACAGCGTGTAGCGGCTGACCTCTCCACCACACACATACCAGAACGCTCCAGAGTATGCGCCCAGCAACATCAGAGTCAGCAAGCTATCGGCGAGTTTTTCCACGAAGTGCACGCGGCTGGCGGTAAGCGGCACCAGCACTGGCGCGACATGGTGCACCTTGTGGAATTCCCACAGCCAACGCGTATGAAAGGCACGATGCGTCCAGTAGCTGGCAAAGTCGTTGATCAAAAATACGCCCAGACCGTATAGCAGGCTAAGCCCGAGGTTTTCCCCCAGACGCGGCCTTGCACCCCATAGGTTATTGAAGAAGGCCTGGTAATCCGCCGAACGCAACACGTAAGGGTCAACCAGGCCGATCACCGGCACGATCAACAGCACGCGTAACAAGGCCCGCACGAAGTAGTAACGGTAGTCGAGCAACGCTGAAGGATGCAGCAAGACCTCACGCCCGCCCACGAACTGCCAGAACGAAGCGGCGCCCTCTGGCCCGCGACGCTGGCGATACAGCCAATAGGCCACGGCATAGGAAAGTCCAATGAAGAACAGGCCGATACGCCCGTTGAGGTCGAACAGCCCCTGGAACTGATGGGCGACCACAGCCAACAGATCAGTCAATGGCAACAACGCCTCCACACCCCAGCCTCCCCAGACGACAGTGGCGCGATGATAAGCAAGAAGGCTGTTTTAGCAAATGAGAATAAATGCTTTTAATCGCCCTTGCGCAGGCGGTTCTTGAGAATCATGCCCGATCATCAACTTCACCAAAAAACTCCGGCGATATTAGGAAATCCTTCTGCTTGATCGACATGGTTTAGATGGCAGATATCCCTCAGTTGCCTCCGATTTCCTGCCTAAACAGGTCCTCAATCAGATGCATAACCTCTCAGCCGAAATTGATGCTCTGCTTCAGAAAAAATGAGCCATTCGAATCTCCTCAAGCAGGAGCGATTAGATCATCAGCGCAACACACATACGCCCTCTTTCCAACGCCCCGAATCATCTCAACACCAAGAAGCTCAACGCCGGGTACACGCAAAAAACGCGTTGCCCGATTGCCCATCCCAGGGCAGTAACCGCTGGTAGTCATGCTCCAACACCTGCACCTCGAAGTACGGCGCCAGCAAGGCTTGCAGCTCGCTGAAGCTGACCGCCACCATCGGGTGCTCGTCGTGCCATACCTCGGTTTTCTGCGCCTGGCTACGCTCGATGCGCAAACGCAGTGCCTGCTGCTCGCCCTCACCCCGGTAGTACCAACCAGAGCTGAAGCGAAATTGTCCGTCGCCATGCTGGGCGCTATGAGAGACGAACGACGCATTGTCGATACGCTGCTTGTCCACGGCGTTAAAACAAAACACACCACCACTGGCCAGCGCGGCATGTACGCTGGCAATGCAGGCGGTCAGCCGTTCGATGCTGGCGCTGTAATGAATCGAGTAGAGAAAACAGGTGATCAAATCCACCGGCTGCTCGATCTGGAAGGTGCACATGTCCTGGCAGGAAAAACGCGCTTCTGGGCAACGTAAAGCGGCACGGTCGAGCATTGGCTGGTTGATATCCAAGCCACTGCTGCTATAACCAGCATCGAGAAAATGGCGTACGTGCGGGCCGGTGCCGCAGGCTAGATCCAGATGATGACAACCGCCATTGCCGAACAGTTGCTGCAGGCGCTGTACGCAGTGGCTCTGGGCCTGGTAGTCGATATCGGCGCACATCAGGTCGTAGTAACCCGACAGGTCGGTGTAAAGGGCATTACCGGACATACTGACCTGCGTATTGGGAAGGTCGCGCATGATAGTCCAAGCCCGCCTGCAGCGGTATGTGCAACCTCAACTGGCAGGAGCCACAGACTGAAAATCGCTTGCTGCCTAGCTAAAGCTCGGCGACTGGCAGCAGATATAGATATGCACTCCTTTTGGCGGACTCCAATATGTTCAACACTCGCTTGAAGCAAGAGATGGAAAAACTGCGTGAAGACCTCTCTTCCGTCGAACAGGTACGCGCCAGCCTGGATGAGGAGATGCTGAAACTGAGGCTCGATGCACAAGGCCGCATCGAAGAGGTCAACGCCAACTTCCTCAATGAAATGCACTACACAGCGGCCAACTTGCTGAATCGCTCTCTGCTGGATTTGATCCCAGAGCATGTGCGCAATCTCGACTTCCACCATCGCGTACGTCAGGCACTACAGCGCGGCGAGCATTTGGCTGGCGTCATCCGCCTGGTACGCGGCAATGGCCGGGAAGCCTGGCTGCGCTCGATCCTGCAACCGGTACACGACAGCGCGGGGAAAATTCGCTTCTTCTCGCTGTATGCAAGCGATCTGACCCGCACCATAGAAACCTCGCGCGAGCACGAAAACCTGATCAAGGCACTGCAGCGCTCGACCGCCGTGATCGAGTTCAGCCTCGACGGCGAAGTGCTTACCGCCAATAAGCGTTTCCTCGATGCCATGGGCTACAGCCTGCAGCAGATTCAGGGTAAGCATCACCGTATGTTCTGTGATGCCGCCGAGGTCAACTCACCGGCCTATCAGCAGTTTTGGGAGAGGCTGCGCAAGGGCGACTTCGTTGTCGACCGCTTCAAGCGCATCGACAGCCACGGCCATGCGGTTTGGCTGGAAGCGTCCTACAACCCAATCACCGACGCACACGACCGGCTATATAAAATCGTCAAATTCGCCACGGTAATCACCGAGCAGGTACAGCGTGAGGAGGCGGTAGCACAGGCGGCGAATATCGCCTTCGCCACCTCCAAAGGCACTGACGCCAGCGCACGCAATGGCGCCTCGGTGGTGCAGCAGATGCTCGACGCCATGACCGAACTGGCCGAGCGTATGCAAGAGGCCGCCCAGGGCATCGAGGCCTTGGACAAGCAGTCGCAACTGATTGGCTCGATTGTCAAAAACATCAGCAGTATCGCCGACCAAACCAACCTGCTTGCACTCAATGCCGCAATCGAAGCCGCGCGGGCCGGCGATCAGGGCCGCGGTTTCGCTGTAGTCGCCGACGAGGTACGTCAACTCGCCTCGCGCACCAGCGCCGCGACAGTGGAAATCACCTCAGTGGTCGGTCAAAACCAGCAACTGGCCGAGCGCGCGGTGGACATCATCGGACGAGGCAAGAGCCAGGCCGAGCTGGGTCTGGAACTTTCCACCCAGGCGGGCCAAGTGATCGAAGAGATTCAGGATGGCGCGCGCCGCGTGGTCGCGGCGGTGGAGAGTTTCGCTACGCAGCTCTGAGCAAGGCAGCATCTCAATTGGCCAGGCGCGCCAGCATTGGCGCGCCCTGCCCTTACTCGTTTGTGCGCGAAATCGACGGACGCACAATCCGTGTATGGACGCGCCCCCCGACATCAACACTCCCCAAGTCGTCATACATCGTATAAGTTCTCACAGTCGCCCATGCGATCCACAAGAACAACAAGGAATCACACGATGAATGATGAACACCAACCGAACGGCTCGCGCCGTCACTTTCTCAAGCAAACCCTCACCTACTCCGTTGCTGCCGCCAGTGCCGCCTCACTCCTGCCACACCTGGCACAGGCTGGCGAACCGCTGAACCAGCGTTACCCCGATCCGTCGGTAGAAATTCTCGACGACAGTTTTCTGGAGCTGCGCCTGTTCAATGCCAGCGTCGAAAAGCTAGCCACGGGTCTGCGCTGGGCCGAGGGGCCGGTATGGGTGGGTGACGGGCGCTATCTGCTACTCAGCGACATCCCCAATAACCGCATCATGCGCTGGGACGAAATCAGCCAATCGCTTGGCGTTTATCGTGAAGCCTCGAACTACTCCAACGGCCTGACCCGCGATAACGAAGGTCGTCTGATCGCCTGTGAAGGCTCCACCACACAGGGGCTTGGCCGCCGCATCACACGCACCGAGCCCGACGGCAGTATCACCGTGCTGGCCGATAACTTCGAAGGTAAGCGCTTCAACTCGCCGAACGACATCGTGGTCAAACGCGATGGCTCGGTATGGTTCACCGATCCGCCCTTCCAGGCTGGCAACGAATACGAAGGCCACAAGGTGCAGATCGAACTGCCGCACGGGGTATACCGCATCGACGGGCAAACGCTGAAGGTCAGTCGAGTGATCGACAACCTCGCGGGCCCCAATGGCCTATGTTTTTCTCCCGACGAGAAGACCCTCTACGTGGTCGAAGGCCGCGCCAAACCCAATCGCCTGGTCTGGGCCTATGCGGTAAACGCCGACGGCAGCCTGGGCGAACGCCGCCAGCACATAGACGGCGGCGCCACCGGCGCACTCGATGGCATCAAGTGCGACGAGGCCGGCAACCTCTGGTGCGGCTGGGGCAGCAATGGCTCGCCGCAGGGCAAACCCGAAGAGCTGGACGGCGTACGGGTGTTCAACACGCAAGGCAAAGCCATCGGCCACATCTACCTGCCCGAACGCTGCGCCAATCTGTGCTTCGGCGGCGCTCAAGGCAACCGCCTGTTCATGGCCAGCAGTCACTCGATCTATTCACTGTTCGTCAATACGCGCGGCGCCACGTTCGTGCGCTGACACCTGCATCGCCACGGTCACTGACCGTGGCGATGGCCTAGCACCAGCCGCCTACATCACACACGGCCATCCGCAGGCCAACAGCACACGAGCTAAAGCACTCGACAGCGCAAACGGCTAGCCCGATGTCGACGCCAGACAATTTCCCCACACGCACGCAGCCTATGGTGGAGCCCCTTTTCACTCACACCGGGAACCAGTCATGGCCAATAAGCCCATCACCGTATTGCGCGATACCCAGCCGATGCCCGTCGTCGATGCCTGCAAGTGGGAGCGCATCGAAGGTGACCCGCACACCGTCAACCTCAACGCCTACACCTCCGATGACGGCAGCAAGATCATGGGCACCTGGATCTGCACCCCCGGCAAATGGCGCGTCGAGTACGTGAAGTGGGAGTACTGCCACTTTCAAGAAGGCTACTGCATCATCACCCCCGACGGCATGGAGCCGATCCACCTCAAAGCTGGCGACATCTTCGTGGTCGAGCCCGGCATGAAAGGCACCTGGGAAGTCGTGGAAACGGTGCGCAAGTACTTCGTCTTCGCCTGAGTACGCAGCGGGGCCGAGGCATCTGCCTCAGCCCTCCAGCGCGTGTGGCGGCAATAATCCAGCGTCATATTAATGACGATAAAATCTCGACTTATCGGCAAAAATACCCGCTCTAGACCGCTCTTTACCCTGACGTACGCACAAGGCGTGACTATGCTCAAAGCATTCCTACCCGAAGCCCGACCGGAGAGTGCAATGGATATAGACAGCCTATTCGCCGAACTGCACAGCCTGCCCAGCATCCCCAAAGTAGCGCAGGAGCTGATCCAACAATTTGACAGCCCGACCTCCAACCTGGAGAGCGTGGCGCGCAATATTGAGCGCGACCCGGTGATCGCCGCCAAAGTCTTGCGCCTAGCCAACTCAGCGCGTTTTCGCGGCGCCCGCGAAGCCACCAGCGTCGAAGATGCGGCCATGCGCTTGGGCTTCAACACCCTGCGCACCCTGGTGATGGCATCGGCAGTCACCGGAGCGTTCAAGGTCGACACCGGTTTCGATCTCAAGACTTTCTGGATTCATAGTTTCCGCGTGGCAAGCATTGCCCGCACCCTGGCCAAGCAGCTCAAGATCGATGCCGACGCGGCCTTCACCTGCGGCATGATGCACAACATCGGTGAATTGCTGATCCAGGCTGGCGCGCCAGACTTCGCCCGTAAACTCAACCGCCATGCACACCGCGAAGCCACCGCACACGCCGCCGAGGAAACCCTGCAACTGGGCTTCGGCTACCCCGAAGTGGGTGCCGAGTTGGCGCGACGCTGGCAGCTCCCGCTGCTGATCCAGAACGCCATCGCCTACCAGGCCCGCCCAAACTCCGCCCCCGACGATGGCCGCTATGCCCGCTTGATCGCCCAAGCCATCCTGATTGGCGAAACGGTTGAACTCAATGGCATCAGTGAACAAGCGTTGCAGAGCCTCGACAGCCCCCTGTTCGAAGAAATCGACCTGAGCCTGCTCTTCGAAGCGCTGCCTGCGGTTTTGGAAGCGGACAAAGCCTTCGCCGAATTGCTGAGCTAAGCAGCCACACAGCGCCTCTGGCGCGCCAAATCGAGCGCGCCAGAATTCGCCCCAATCACGCCCATTACTCCATTCAGCGCATGCAGCACTGCTTGTGCTTTTTGCCGCTGCCACAGGGGCAAGGATCGTTGCGCCCCACCTTGGCTTCATCACGGCGTACAGGCAGCAGCGGATCGAGGTGCTCCTGCCAGTAGGCATACAGCTCGACCGCCGCCGGCTCGACCAAGGCCACGCTGGCGTCGTACTCGGCATCCGCCATGGCATTGAGCGTTTCCTGGCCCTCTTCGCTGCCGTGCAGGGCGATGCTCTGCAAGGCTTTATCCAGCGCCTCGGGCAACTCGGCATCAATCCAGCCTGCCACTTGCGCGCCGCGCAGGTAACCGGCGCACCATTGCGAAACGATCAGCTTCTCGCCCTTGCCGTTATTGTCGGCGAGGAAGATTGCCTCGTAGTCGTCCGGCTCCTCGGCGAGCATATAGGCCGCCTCGCTCATCAGCTCGACGGCCAGCTTCATGAAGCGCTCGCCGTCCTTGTCACTCGGCCATTGCGGCGGCTGGTCGGCCCAGATTGCCGAATACCACACGGTCGGCGCGACCTGACGTGGCGCCGATACGATGGCGGCGAAAAAACCGTCGAGCTCACTGGCCGACAGGACCGAATCATCGTTGCCGTATTTGAGCAGCCACTGATCGAGCTTCTCCAGTCCTCGGTTATCCATCGCAAACGCCCCCTGAAAAAAGGCCGCTACTGTACAGCCATCGGCCCAACTTGCCAGCGCCGTCCGGCATCTGGCGAGTGCCCTCGCCGCCGCTGCCCGCTACAATGCGCGCCTTGCCCGTGCTGCCTGATAAAGAAAAAACCATGTCCCTGCCCAAACACCACCTGGAACTGCTCAGCCCTGCCCGCGATGTCGAGATCGCCCGCGAGGCCATTTTGCATGGCGCCGACGCCATCTACATCGGCGGCCCGAGCTTCGGCGCGCGGCACAACGCCTGCAATGAGGTGAGCGAGATCGCCAAGCTGGTGGAGTTTGCCCGGCGCTACCACGCGCGGGTGTTCACCACGCTCAACACCATCTTCCATGACGACGAGCTGGAGCAGGTGCGTACGCTGATCCACCAGCTCTACGACGCCGGCGTGGATGCGCTGATCGTGCAGGACATGGGGGTGATGGAGCTGGATATTCCGCCGATCGAGCTGCACGCCAGCACCCAGACCGACATTCGCACCCTGGCACGGGCCAAGTTTCTCGACCAGGCCGGTTTCTCCCAACTGGTGCTGGCCCGCGAGCTGAACCTGCAGGAAATCCGTCAGATTAGTGATGCCACCGACGCGGCCATCGAATTCTTCATCCACGGCGCGCTGTGCGTGGCCTTCTCCGGCCAGTGCAACATCTCCCACGCGCAGACCGGGCGCAGCGCCAACCGTGGCGACTGCTCGCAAGCCTGCCGCCTGCCTTACACCCTCAAGGATGAAAAAGGCGGCGTGATCGCCTACGAGAAACACCTGCTGTCGATGAAGGACAACAACCAGAGCGCCAACCTGCGCGCCCTGGTCGAGGCCGGCGTGCGCTCGTTCAAGATTGAGGGCCGCTACAAGGATGTGGCCTACGTGAAGAACATCACCGCGCACTACCGCCGCGAACTCGATGCCATCCTCGAAGATCGCCCGGACTTGGCCCGCGCCTCCAGCGGCCGCACCGCGCACTTCTTCGTGCCCGATCCGGACAAGACCTTCCACCGTGGCAGCACCGACTACTTCGTCACCGAGCGCAAGGTGGACATCGGCGCCTTCGACTCGCCAACCTTCACTGGCCTGCTGGTCGGCAACGTGGAGAAGGTCAACAAGCGCGACCTGATCGCCGTCACCCATGAGCCGCTGTCCAACGGCGACGGCCTCAATGTGCTGGTCAAACGCGAGGTGGTGGGCTTTCGCGCCAACATCTGCGAACTCAAGGGCGAGTTCGAAGAAGACGGCGAGAAGCGCTACCGCTACCGCGTCGAGCCCAACGAGATGCCCGAAGGCTTGTTCCGCCTACGCCCGAATCACCCGCTCTCGCGCAACCTCGACCACAACTGGCAGCAAGCGCTGCAACGCACCAGCGCCGAACGCCGTATCGGCGTGAGCTGGAAGGCCGTGCTGCGTGAGAACGCCCTCACGCTCACCGCCACCAGCGAAGAAGGCATTAGCGTTGACGTCGCCCTGCCCGGCCCGTTCGGCGCCGCCAACAAGCCGGAACAGGCGCTCGATGGCCTGCGCGATCTGCTCACCCAGCTCGGCACCACCATCTACCACGCTCAGGGCGTCAGCCTTGATGCACCGCAGGCGTTCTTCGTGCCTAACTCGCAACTGAAAAGCCTGCGCCGCGAGGCCATCGAAGCGCTGACCGAAGCCCGCATCGCCGCCCACCCGCGTGGCAGCCGCAAGCCCGAAGCAGACCCGGCGCCGGTTTACCCGGACTCGCACCTGTCGTTCCTGGCCAACGTCTACAACCAGAAGGCCCGCGACTTCTACCATCGCCACGGCGTGCAACTGATCGACGCGGCCTACGAGGCGCACGAAGAAGAAGGCGAAGTGCCGGTGATGATCACCAAGCACTGCCTGCGTTTCTCCTTCAACCTGTGCCCAAAACAGGCCAAGGGCGTCACCGGCGTACGCACCAAGGTCGCGCCGATGCAACTGGTTCACGGCGATGAAGTGCTGACCCTGAAGTTCGACTGCAAACCCTGCGAGATGCACGTGGTGGGTAAGATGAAGGGACACATTCTCGACCTGCCGCAACCAGGCAGCGCCGCCGCTCAGGTGGTCGGGCAGATCAGCCCGGACGACCTGCTCAAGACCATTCGCAGCAAGCCCACCGGCTACGCCCACTAAGCGCAGGCTTGATCCGGCGGGCGTCTGGCAGTTGAATGGGCGCCCTCGACGTACTGACCGCCGGAGGTCTTGGAGTGACAGGGACGATCGTTGTCACCTTGCTGCTGGTAGCCGCCTTGCTGTTCTGGCCACGTGTTGCGCAGGCACCGATGTGGCGCGCTACCGTGACCCCGCTGGCCTCGATCATCGGCAGCGGCTTTCTCATCCTCGGCCCGGTGATGCTGGTCAACTTCGGCAGTTGGGGGCCGCTGACGATGCTCGTTCTGTGCGCCCTGGGATATGCCTTCGGCAGCGCCATGCGCTTCAACATCCACTACTTGGGTGACGGACCACAACGCCGTGGCACACCGTTGCAGGCTCTCGGCGAGCAGACGTCATCCTGGGTACTGGCCTTCGCCTATTTCATCTCGGTGGCCTATTACCTCAACCTGTTCGGTGCCTTTGCCGGGCGTATCGTCGACGTGCGTGGCGGCACGCTGCCCAAGGTCATCACCACGGTCATCTACCTGCTGATTCTCGCCGCAGGTTACCTGCGTGGTTTCAGCGTGATGGAGCGCCTGGAAAAATTCTCCGTGAGCCTGAAACTGGCGATCATCGCCAGCCTGCTCGCGGGTCTGGCCGTGCATACCACACAACAGGATGTGCCGAGCATGCTGGCCTACAGCCCGGCCAAGGCCCAGGGTACGCTGGCACTGCAACTGTTGCTGGGGCTGATCGTCACCGTGCAGGGCTTCGAAACCTCGCGCTACCTCGGCCAGCACTACAACGCCGCCACTCGCGTGCGCTCGATGCGCCACGCACAGTGGCTCGCCAGCGCTATCTACCTGATTTATGCGGCCCTGCTGACGCTGAGTTTCCACCAACAGACGATGACCCTGGACGAGACAGCGATTATCGACCTGATGGGTGTGGTCGCCGTGGTGCTGCCGCCGCTGCTGATCGCCGCCGCACTCAGTGCTCAGTTCAGCGCCGCGGTGGCCGATACCAGTGCCTCGGGCGGGCTGATCCACGAACTCAGCGGCCAGCGCCTGCGCGCTCGTCACGGCTATGTGCTGCTAACCATCACCGGCCTGCTGTTGACCTGGCTGCTCGATGTATTTGAGATCATCAGCCACGCTTCGCGCGCCTTCGCCTTGTACTACGGCCTGCAGTCGCTGCTGGCTGCCATGCGCGCCGCCCAGCAAGCGCCTGGCTTGCGGCGCAGTCTGCAGGCGACCGGTTTTGCCCTGCTCGGGCTAATCGGCCTGGCGGCAGTGGTGTTTAGCGTTCCTGTAGAGGGCTGAGCAGTTTTCACTGCAGTTGCCGCGAGAAACGCTCCACGGCGCCCAAAACCTGTTTGGCGCCTTGGCGAATCTCCACGATGGCATCTCCAGCTTGACCGGCCAGTTCCAGACCAGTCTCAGCCTGGGCGCGACTGCTGGCCATACTGCTTACAGCGGCATCCACCAGCTTCTGATTGTCTTGCACGACTCCGACAATTTCCTCAGTAGCTTTACTGGTGCGGCTGGCCAATTGCCGGACCTCATCGGCAACCACAGCAAAGCCACGCCCCTGCTCTCCTGCCCGCGCCGCTTCGATGGCCGCATTGAGCGCGAGCAAGTTGGTCTGCTGGGCGATACCGCCAATGGTCTGCACCATCGTGCTAATCAGGATCGATTGTTTACCCAGCGCCTCGACATTGTCGGAGGCCAACGTCATTTCCTGGGCAATGCGCTGCATGGTCTGCACCGTCTCGGTGACCACCTGAGTGCCACGCTGAGCGGTGGCATCGGTCTGCTGTGAAATACTGAAGGCCGTGCCCGCCGCGTCGTTGACCTCTTCCTCGCGGTTGACCTGATCGGTAATCAGAGTGGCGAATTTGACCACCTTGTACAGGCGGTTCTGCGTGTCATGCACCGGGTTGTAGGTGGCTTCGAG
Source organism: Pseudomonas sp. 8Z (assembly GCF_902506535.1). Taxonomy (GTDB): domain Bacteria; phylum Pseudomonadota; class Gammaproteobacteria; order Pseudomonadales; family Pseudomonadaceae; genus Aquipseudomonas. Next base: position 429,113 of record NZ_LR733827.1, on the reverse strand, counting down.
CCAAACCACACAGCCATGACTGTCTACGCGCTTGAAGCGCCCGGCAACGAACTCGCCACGGTTGAGCCGTTCCCAAAACCGAGCGTAGTCAGGCGAAGCCGTCTCCTGAGGGTCGCAGAACATGCGGTGGTGCTTACCCTTGATACGATCGAGGCTGTAGCCCATCGCGCTGAGAAACTGCTCATTGGCCTTGAGCACATGACCGCTGAGATCGAACTCGATCACCGCCGTGGAGCGCAGCAGCGCGCCAATGAAATCCTCGTTCTCGCGCGCCTTGTTCATGCTCTCGGTGACGTCACTGCCCACGCATTGCACTTCACGCACCACGCCGCGCTCGTCCACCACCGCTTGCCAGCAGGCCTGAATCCATACCAGTTCGCCGTCATTGCGCAGGAAGCGATAGCGGTCACTGACCGACTGCCCCGAGTCAATGACTGCATTGAGATTCTTGTAGCACGGCAGATCCCTGACGTAACTCGGCACGATATCGTTCAACGGGCGTCCTTTGAGCTGTTCAGCCGGGTGACCGACGAAACGGGCAAAGTTGTCATTGACCTCGATTATCCGGCGCGAAGCATCAATCGAGAGCATGATCATCTGCGCTTGTATGCCCTGATAAAGCTGCTTGTACAGCGACAGCTCAGCATTCTTCTCCTGCAGCTCCTGCTTCAACCGGTTACCGAACATGCGCCTTCTCCGCTAGCGATCCTATCCAGAATATCGGCAAGCCTCCGTTTTTATAGAGGTTCGCATCGACTCCAAGCATAGAAAACGCAGCAAAAAACGTGCAGTCCGGCGAGTAGGCACTCGCTGAACCGCTCAATACGATCTCAACGCCCGCCGAACAAAGCCGTCCAATAGATGCCAGCATCGCTTTTCGGATCGCTGCCATAGGCTGCCCCCAGCTCACTGAACTGCGGATTCATCAGGTTGGCGCAATGATCAGGGCTGGCCAGCCAGGCTTCGACCACGCGCTCGGAGGAGTCCTGAGCCGCCGCGATATTCTCGCCAACATGCGTGCCCTCATAGCCAGCCAACTCGGCTCGGTCACCCGGCGTACGGCCATCACGATCCAGGTGCGAGAAGAAGTTGCCATTGGCCATGGCGCGGCTATGGTCTTGCGCCGCAGCGCCCAGGCTGTCATTCCAGGTCAGGGCCGCAGTGGCACTGAAAGACTGCTTGCCACACTGACGCGACTGGGCGCGCGCACGGTTGATATGCTCAAGCAGTTTTTGTCCCTCCGTCTTCACGTCCCCCAGCTTGGCACTGAGCAGCGGGCGCGCCAGGACTATGCGCCAGTCGCGATCCTCCCGGCTGATGCCGATATCGACGAACTGCGGATCGAGCAGAATCTGACAGAAGCTCTCGCTCAAGGCCTGCAGCGCCGACGCAGCATCACGCGGGCCGGATAGGATGATCGCCTGTACCGTGACCATGGGGTAGCCGACGCGGGTCAGTTCCTGCTGCAAATCGCCGCTGGCAGCTACAGGCAACTCCAGGCGTCGGTCTGCTGCGAGCGGCGGCAGAGGCTCGAACGCCTGGCCGGCGCAGCGTTGCACCTCGCCACGATAGCCATTGATCGCATTGATCAGTTGCGGCTCCTGCGCGGCCTGCACCCAGGGCGCAACCAACAGCGTCAACGCCAGCCACAGGCAGCGTCGCCAGGTATTCATGTTCTGTGCTTCTGTCATACCATCTCTCCAGCGGACGTCGTGATTCTGATACGAGATCGGGCATCGTGGCATAACTGGCAGCGCCACTTATGCCGGGCCCTGACCCCATGTTCCCAAGTTTTGTCGACAGGCTTTCCAGCGACCTGCACGCTCACATGGATAACCCAATGACCGACCCACTCATGCACACTGAACGACACCGAAGTCAGGTACTCAAAGCGCTGCTGTGGATCACACTGATTGGTGGCCTCTTTTTCTCGGTCGTTAACGCACTCAATGGCAACAATCTGTTGGCCGCACTGGAACTGACCTACGGCGCAATCTCTGCGTACATGCTGCGAATCATCGATCGTACGCATCGCCTGCAGCTATTGACCACCATCTACCTGGTGCCGTTCTTCAGCATTATGATTTTGGCCATCGGCCAAACCGAAACGATCTTCGCGGTATTTGCCTGGATTCAGACCATTCCAATCATCTGCTACATGCTGCTCGGCGTGCGCCTTGGCATGCTCAGTTCGGTGGTATTCGTCAGCATCGGCCTGTGGGCATTCAGCCAACGCTATTGGGCAGGCAATTGGCTACCGAATCTCGAAATCGTCACCAACCTTGGCCTGGCCAGCCTGTTGATCATGGCACTGGCACACATCTACGAGCGCAGCCGTCTGATTAACGAGAAACGCCTGACCGAACTGGCCACCACCGATGCCCTGACGGGATTGGCCAACCGGGTGAAATTAGCGGAAGTATTCGAGCGCGAACGCGCTCATGCGCTGCGTAACGCGACCCCGCTGTCGCTGGTGTTTCTCGATGTCGATCATTTCAAGCAGATCAACGACCGCTTCGGCCATGAGGTCGGTGACAGAGCTCTGACACACTTCGCCAAGACCTTGTCACAACGCCTGCGAGTCAATGATCTGCTATGCCGCCTGGGCGGTGAGGAGTTCGCGGTACTGCTGCCCAGCAGCACGACCCAGCTGGCACACAATATTGCCGAAAACCTGCGCGAGCGGCTGGCGCAGGAGCCCCTTGGGTTGAACGATGAAGTGCTACCGATGACCCTGAGTGCTGGCATCGCCGAACTAGGCAAGGACGGTCAAACACTCGACGAGTTGCTGCTAACGGCTGATCAACGCACATACGCGGCAAAACGCGCGGGGCGCAATCAAGTGGTCGCCTGGGATGAGCAACCGGCCCTGCATCAGGCATAAACGCTGATGCCACCCTTAGCCTGCAGCCACTGCTGATAGGTTTGCAGCGAATCTGTCTTCTGTTCGCCATTGCTGCCGTTGAAACCAAGCGTCTGGCCCAAACCCGAGTCGTCCAGCTTCTGCAACTGCTCGAGCAATTTGGCTGCCTCATCGCGATCCAAACTGGCAACGTCTGGTAGCTGTATCCCCGCCGAGCTTTGCTTGCCAGCTTGCGTAACCGGCGCGCTACTGGACAAGGACGTACCGCCGTTCAGCGCACGTAGCAGCCCACCTTCGCTACTGGCCACCATGTGCTTGGCCAAACGCCGCAGATCCGTTAACGGATCACTGCTGGCCTGGCTCGTGGAATCCGACGTACTTGCCGCCGCCTGACTGCTCGCCTGCTTACCGTAATAACTGAGCATGGCTGCAGTGCTGTTGTTGATGCTGGTCATAAAGGCCTCCTGAATCGCCCTACACTCAGAAAGCAGATTTCGAGCCAACGACTCCAGCCCATGACTAGCAAGGGTTACAGCTATTTTCCAACGGCATAGCCTTACCTGATTTGGCAATACATTGCCGCCCACCACGGCCTTCTTGGGCGACGTAATCGTCACCTCGCACAAGACGTGCAAACACGACGATCAAGGCGACCCGATTTGCTTGGCACGTCGATTACGTTAGGCTCGCACACTCATTTCTAATGGAGGTATCCCATGGCTCGCGCCACTGCCCGTCACATCCTGGTTGCCAGCGAAGACAAGTGCAACGAACTGAAAAGCGCTATCGAAGGCGGCGCCGACTTCGCCCAAATCGCGAAAGACAACTCCTCCTGCCCCTCCAGCCGTAACGGCGGCGACCTGGGGTCGTTCGGCCCCGGCCAGATGGTTAAGGAATTCGACACCGTGGTCTTCAGCGCGCCGGTCGGCGTCGTACAGGGCCCGGTGAAAACCCAGTTCGGCTACCACCTGCTGGAAGTTACCAGCCGTCAGGACTGATCGTCTCGTGAAGGGCTGCCCTGCAGCCCTTTTCGCCTAAGCCGCCTGAAAAACTGCTGTGCCCCCGCTAAAGACAACTTCCGTGGAGTTGTTATGCCATGTCCAGCGCACGTCGGCGCCAGCTATCGAGCAAACGCCCACCCCAGACGTTGATCAGCAAACCGCCCATGACCAGCGCCGCGCCGAGCATTTGCAGGCTGCTCAAGCGCTCCCCCAACAACAGCGCCGACGAACTGATGCCCACCACCGGCACCAGCAGCGAGAACGGCGCCACCTGGCTGGCCGGATAACGCGACAGCAACCGACTCCACAGCCCGTAACCCAGGATGGTGGCACCAAATGCCAGGTAGGCCAGCACCAATGCCGAATCCAGACTGAAATGGCGCAGCGAATCCGCGATCACCTGCGGCCCGTCCAGCCACAGCGACAGCCCGAGGAAGGGCAGCGGCGGAATCAGACTCCCCCACACCACCAGGCCCACCAGATTGACCTTGCCCAACTTGCGCGTCACCACATTACCCAGCGCCCACATCGAAGCGGCCGCGATGGTCAGGGCGAACCCTGCCAGGGTCATCATCCGGTCACCCTGCAGGCCGATCAGCGCCAGTCCTGCTGCCGCCACCAGCAGTCCGAACAGGTTGCTCCCACGCAAACGCTCGCCGAGAAAGAGCGCGGCAAAGAACAGGGTGAAGAATGCCTGCGACTGCAGCACCAGCGAGGCCAATCCAGCCGGCATGCCGACATGCATCGCATAGAAGAGAAAGGCGAACTGCCCCAGCGATATGGTCAGGCCGTAGGCCAGCATCCAACGCAGCGGCACCTGCGGACGGCGCACGAAGAAGACGGCAGGAAAGGCGGCGAGCAAGAAGCGCAATGCGCCCAAGAGCATCGGCGGCATATCGTGCAGACCCACCTTGATCACCACGAAATTCAGCCCCCAGACCACGATCACCAACAACGCCAACAACAAATCCCTGGGTGACATGAATACCGGCCTCGCACTGAATGAGCGCGCATTAGAGCAGCCGCGCCACAGTTGCCGACAGACACAGTCAGTCATGAAAAAAACCACACAGGTACGCCTGACTGCTAATCTGCGCGCCCCCAGCGCTGCGCCCTGTTTGCCATGACTCTGCACGACTTCCTGCTCTTCGCGCTGCCGGCGATTTTTCTCACTGGCCTGTCCAAAGGCGGCTTCGGCGGCGCCTTGGGCGGTATCGCCGTGCCGCTGCTAGCCCTGGCCACCTCACCGAAACAAGCCGTCGCGGTAATGCTGCCGATTCTCTGCCTGGCCGACGTGGTGGGCCTGAAGGCCTACTGGGGCAAATGGGACACGGCCAACCTCAAGGTGATGCTGCCCGGCGCGGTAATTGGCATCGCCATCGGTTCGCTGACCTTCGGTTTCTTCGATGAACGCGCCATTGGCCTGCTGATCGGCGGCATTGCCATCAGCTTCGTCGGCCTGGGCCTGCTGGCCAGCAACCAGACGCCAAGACCGCTGCAGAAGGGTCGCGGCGTACTGCTGTCGGGCCTTGCCGGTTTCACCAGCTTCGTCGCCCATGCTGGCGGGCCACCGGTGATGATGCATCTGCTGCCACAACAACTGGACAAGGTGCGCTTCGTCGCGACCATCAACCTGTTCTTCCTGCTGACCAACGCCGCGAAGCTGTTTCCCTACGTGGCGCTGGGCCAGTTCACCCAGGAAAACCTTCTGCTCAGCCTGATGCTCGCCCCCATCGTACCGCTGGGCGTGTGGAGCGGCCTGTGGCTGCAAGCCCGGGTCAACCACCAGCGGTTCTACCGCATCGCGCGGCTGGGCATTCTGCTGGCTGGGGTGCAGTTGATCTGGCGTTATCTGTAGCGAGTCCGGCCAGATGCCCGCGCGGGATCAAGGCTCGACCACGCGCCATAACTCAGGCCATTCGCCCGGACTACGCCCCGCGCAGCGACCAAGAAAACTGAGCGAGGCCAGTTGAAAGCGCTCGCCATCGAAGCGCCAACTGCCCGAGTCACCGCAATCTGCAATGCCGCGCCCCTTGTATAAATAACCCAACTCACCAGTATCAGGGTTGTAACTCACCGCACCGGACAGCACGCCAAGCTCCAGCGGCGGTGCTTCGAGACGCAGATCACGCTCGACGTAAGGCGGCTCACGATCGACGCGATACACAGCGAAGTCGCAGTTGTAGGCAGCGCACGAGGTACGAATGATGACCAGCGCTTCATGGTCGTTGAGCGCAAAAGCCTGGGCCTCGGGCTCGCGGCTCATGTCTTCTTCAAGCCACTGGCTGCGAGTCGCTGCCATCGTCTGCTGGACGATGTCACGCTGTTCCATTTCGCTCAGAGAGGGGGCGCCGGGATAGGCGCGCAGGTGCGGCGCCCGTGGCGCAGCCGACACCTCGCTGTCAGGTCGTGAACCGGGGCGATATAGGGCACTACGGCTGTCCAACCGCCCCTGCACGGCATCCATCAGCAGCAAGGCCGCAGAAAGGCCATTGAGCGAAACCACCGCCTCGTACTCGCACACCCCTTCCATACTCAAGTGAGTACCGTTGCGTAACTCGGCCAGCACAGCCAGGGCATCAGCACCTTCGGCTACCAGCGTGGTTTCACCCTGCTTTTCAGTCGGGTGCAGGCGATCGGCAGTGGAAAGGCCTCGACCATCGAGCCGCAGCGGCGCATAGCCGCTTTGTTTGGCATCGTACAGTGACAAGCGTAGAGGCGCCTGGCCGCCTGCTGCACGCTCTAGAAGGAGACTGAAAGGCGTGTAACCGAAACTTTCCGGCGCGCTCAATGCCTGGCATCCGCGCAGGTTATCGCAGGCAACGACCCAGTCCTTGATCTCCCGGTACAGCGGCACCTGTTCGGGCGCAGCCTGAACCACACCCACAATCCATACACCCAAGGCCAACATCCAGCGCGACATAAGCAACTCCCTTTGACGACTACGCAGGGTCGCCATGGTCTTTCGTGCGAGCACGCCAGACAAGCATCATCGTTCCGTGAAGCGAACACCCGCACATTCGTTATAAATCGGGCAAGACACGAGGCTATCGATAACGCTTGGCGGAAATTGCAGGTGCCGACAGCCGCGCAAGGCACTAGAATCCGCACCCTATCCGATCGTCAGGCGCACCAAGGCCTGACGCCGATTCACTTCTCGGCCAGGAGACCCCAGATGGGCGCCCAGTGGAAAGCCAAACCTAAAGAAGCCGCCGCCAATGCCCGAGGCAAGATCTTCGGCAAGCTGGTGAAGGAAATCATGATCGCTGCGCGTAACGGCGCCGACCCGGACATGAACCCCAAGCTGCGCCTGGCCATCCACCAGGCCAAGAAAGCCTCGATGCCCAAGGACACTCTGGATCGCGCCATCAAGAAAGGCGCCGGGCTGTCCGGTGAGGTGGTCAACTACGAGCGCACCCTGTACGAGGGTTTCGCTCCGCATCAGGTGCCACTGATCGTCGAGTGCCTGACCGACAACGTCAACCGTACCGTCGCCGAAATTCGCGTGCTGTTCCGCAAGGGCCAGCTCGGCGCCTCCGGCTCGGTGAGCTGGGATTTCGACCACGTTGGTCTGATCGAAGCCAGCACCGACAGCGATGCCGACCCGGAACTGGCCGCCATCGAAGCTGGCGCCCAGGACTTCGTGCCGGATGACGAGGGCGCGACCCTGTTCATCACCGACCCGACCGACCTCGACGCCGTGTGCAAAGCACTGCCGGAGCAAGGCTTCACCGTCAACTCGGCCAAGCTCGGCTACCGCCCGAAGAACCCGGTTACCAGCCTGACCCCGGAGCAGATGGAAGAAGTCGAGGCCTTCCTCGAAGCCATCGACGGTCATGACGACGTGCAAAACGTCTACGTCGGTCTCGCCGGCTGACCCCGAGTAGGAGCGAATTGATTCGCGATGCTTACTGCCTTGATGGCAACGTATTTCGCGGATTAATCCGCTCCTACCACCCAGACACCTAGCCTTATGAAAACCACCCTGCATATCGCCGCTGCCTGCCTGTTCGACGAACAGGGGCGCCTGCTGCTGGTACGCAAGCGCAATACCCGCTTCTTCATGCTGCCCGGAGGCAAACGCGAGCCCGGCGAGGATGCACTGTCGGCGCTCAAGCGTGAATTGCACGAAGAGCTTGAACTGCAGTTGGACGACACGGCGCTGCAGCCGCTTGGCCAGTTCCAAGCCCCTGCCGCCAATGAGGCCGACACCTGGCTGCAAGCGGATATCTACCGCGCCGCCCTGCCCCATGCGGTGCAAGCCGCCGCCGAGCTGGAAGAACTGCGCTGGCTCGATACCGAGCAACCGCTACCCAATGACCTAGCACCGCTACTGCGCGAACACGTACTGCCAGCCTTGCAACGCCTTATGTAAGGCCGCACCTGCGAGCCATCGCAAGCGGCGTCAAAAATTGCTCCCGGCAGTTTCTTGATCCACGGCAAGGCAAGCGGCAGCACCAAGCATTAGGCTGCGCCGATAAACAGAACCATTCTCTTTGCGTGCAAGCCCATAGTCAGCGAGGTTTGCCATGAGTATCACGTCCACCCAGATCTGCCAGGCCGCCGACCAGTTGCAAGGTTTCGTCGGTTTCAATGCCAAGACCGGCCAGTACCTGTTGCGCTTTTCCGAGGACAGCTTCGGCCTCGATGTGCCGGCCGATACCATCACACCGACTTGCGAGCATGTCTGGCAGGCAGACGATGCGGGTCTGATGCGCCTGGATCGCCAGCGCCTGGCCTGGCTGCAGGAGCAGCGCATTGACGACCGGGTCAATCTCAGCGAGCCGCTACGCGTTTACCTGCGTCGCAGCGACCTGCCGGAAATCCGCGCCGAGCGACGCCCGCTGACGCCAGCCTGAATCAGCGCCGGTAACCACGCGAGAAGTGCCGCTCTAGGCGAGCCTGCACCAGCTCCAGCAAGATCGACAGCACCCAGTAGATCACCGCAGCGGTGGTCAGCATCTCCAGATAGCGATAGCTGGAGCGGCCATAGGACTGGGCCAGGAACATCACCTCCCAGACGCCCATCACCGAGATCAGGGACGAGTCCTTGAGCATCGAGATGAACTGGTTGGCAGTCGGCGGGATGATGGTACGCATGGCCTGCGGCAAGGTGATGTAGCAGAAGATCTGCGTCGGTCGCATGCCCATCGCCAGCGCGGCTTCACGTTGGCCAGCGGGTACGGCCATGATGCCGGCGCGGAAAATCTCGCTCAGATACGCGCCATAGTTCAGCGACAGCGCAATGATGCCGGCACTGATCGCCCCCGGCACCACACCAATCTGCGGCAGACCGAGGTAGATCAGCAGAATCTGGATCATCAACGGCGTGCCGCGGAAGAACGAGGTGTAGAAACTGGCCACGCCAAGCAGCACGGCACTGCTCGACAGCCGCGCCAGTGCGGCGGCGAAGCCGAGCAACAAGGACACCACGATCGAGCACAGGCACAGGAACAACGTCAGCGCTGCGCCCTGCAGGAAGCCATTCGGGCCGAGCTTGAAACCTGCCAGATAGGGGAATTTCTCCACAATGATGGAGAACTTCAGATCAAAGCTGAGGAAAAAGGCGACGAACAGAACGAACAGCGCCAGCCAGGTCAGGTACAGGCGCGAACGAAAACCGAACAGGTCGAAGCCAACCCCATCCTGAGCCTGGCTTCGAGTAGATTGCTGATCACTCATTTACTGATATCGGCGCCGATCCACTTCTGCGACAGACGCGTCAGCGTGCCGTCGACCTTCAGTTCGGCGAACGCCTGACGCACCTTGGCGTCCCATTCGGCATCGCCCTTCTCGATGGCCACCGAGTTGGGCTCCTCGTACAGCGCTGCACCTGCCAACTTGAAGCGGTTGTCCTGCTGCAGACGCGCCTGCGCCGTTACCATGTTGGTCAGCACGGCATCCAGGCGCACACCGGCACCTAGGCCCAGATCCTGGAAAGCGACGTTCTCGGTGTCATAAGGAGCGGCCTGCACGAAGTCGAACGGGTAATCAATCTTGCGATCCTCGTCCCCTTCGATCACCAGCCCCTTGTTCAGGTAACTCTCATAGCTCGAAGCGCTGATCACACCGACCTTGAGGCCATTGAGGTCCTTAGCTGACTGAATACGCTCATCCTGGGCGTTGACCACGATCACCGCCGGCGAGGCGTAATATTTCACCGGGAAATCGAAGACCTCGGCGCGTGCCTGGCTCGGCGTCATTGAGCAAATGCAGATGTCATAACGACCGCTCCAGCGACCAGCAGCAATGACATCCCAGGACGGCGTCTCGAAGCGCACCTTGACCCCCAGTTTTTCGGCTACGGCCTTGGCCACGTCGACGTCGAAACCATCGAGTTGATTCTGCTCATTGAGGAAGGAGAACGGCGGATAGCTCTCCATCAGGACGTTGACCATCTCCTGCTTTGATTGCACACGGTCAAGAATCTCGCCAGCCAGGGCTTGAGTGGTGACGGTAGCGGCAAGTAGGGTGGCACTGAGCAAGGTTGGCAAACGCATTGAAATACCTGAACAATAGATAGGCAAAAGGATGGCGTATTAAATAGTTATAAACGGCATCCAAGAAGTGAATTCTATTCATATTGATATATTCGGAACTTATATGCACGACAAGCCTTTGGTAATTCTTGACGGCGGCATGGGCAGAGAGCTGCAGCGCCGTGGCGCGCCCTTTCGCCAGCCAGAATGGTCAGCCCTGGCCCTGACCGAAGCACCGGAGGCCGTGATTGCCGCTCATACGGCGTTCATCGACGCCGGTGCGCAGGTCATCACCAGCAACAGCTACGCCGTCGTACCGTTTCACATCGGTGAGGAACGCTTCGCTGCCGAAGGCTTGAGCCTGGCTGACACCGCTGGCCGTCTGGCACGCAGTGCTGCAGATACCAGCGCTCATAAGGTGCGCGTGGCCGGCTCGCTGCCACCGCTGTTCGGCTCCTACCGGCCGGATCTGTTCCAAGCGCAACGCGTCAGTGAAATCCTCACGCCACTGCTACAAGGCTTGGCGCCCCATGTCGACCTGTGGCTCGCCGAGACCCAGAGCTCGATCGCCGAAGTGCGCGCCACCCATGCGCTGCTGCCGCAAGACGGCAAGCCGTTCTGGGTGTCCTTTACCCTGCAAGACGATGGTGTCGATGATGTGCCGCGCCTGCGCTCCGGTGAGGCACTGAGCGAAGCGGCCGAAGCCATGGCCAGCCTGGGTGTGCAGTACCTGCTGTTCAACTGCAGCCAGCCGGAAGTGATCGGCGCGGCGATCGATGTCGCCCGTGACACCTTCGCCCGCCTGGGCGTGGACGTCACCCTCGGTGCCTACGCCAACGCCTTCCCACCGCAGCCCAAAGATGCCAAAGCCAATGACGGCCTGGACGAGTTGCGCGAAGACCTCGACCCACCGGGCTACCTGGTCTGGGCCAAGGACTGGCGCCAGCGCGGCGCGAGCATGCTGGGCGGTTGCTGCGGTATCGGCCCGGAGCATATCGCCGAGCTCAAGCGCCAACTATAAGCGCCTGCGCGCCTGGCTTCGTCTCACGATGCCGCCAGGCGCTATCTGCATGCCAACCTGCCGCCTGCTACCCACCCCATTACGCCCGCTGGTCGACAAGTTCTACCGCCAGCACCGCTCGCCCATGCGCAGCCAGGGCGGGGATGAGTGCTGGGTCGCGCAGGATGGCAGTGAAATCGTCGCAGCTCTCAACCTTCGCCGCGCAGCGGATGGTCAATGGCTGACCGGGCTATTCGTCACACCTGCATTACGCGGCCAGGGCCTAGCCTCAACGCTCGTGGCGCAAGCACTGCAGATGCACCCTGAGCCGATCTGGCTGTTCTGCCACCCCAGCTTGCTTGCGTTCTACCAGCGTCTGGGCTTTAACCTCTGCCACGCGCTACCTGCCGAGCTGCAACAACGCCTGCTTCGCTATCAACGCAACAAAGCGCTGATTGCCCTACGCATGCACTGAACACAACAACGCGCCTCGAATGCACTCTAGGTTCTGTACGAAAAGTCGTCGAGCGAAGGTCAGGCGAGGCAAAAACAGGTGAGGAAGCGGAGTTTACGAGCTGTAAATGAGCATTCCGAACCTGTTTTTAACGAAGCATCACCGAGCGCAGGCACTTTTCGTACAGAACCTAAGGCACCTCTAACGGCTACGTTGCTGTTCATAAGTCCCAATCCCCGGTTGTCGCTCGATCCTAAAACCACCGGGATATTCGGTGCTCTGCCGGATATTTCCACGCATTTCGCTGGAATAACTGCCATAGCCGCTCTCCTGCCTAACGCTACCCGACGGCAAACGCTGACCGCCGTACAGATCGTATTGTTGGTACTGCGTGGACTCGGAGACGCTGCCACTGGCGCCAGGGCTGACATAACTCTTAGGAACAACGCGAATAGTTGGCGGCTCTGCAGCCAGCGCCACTGCGCCGCACAGACATAACGCTGCCACTGATAAGGCACGTAACAGCATCGATACCTCCCATGATTGAAAAACGACATTCCCCCACACTCAAATTCTTTGACCCGGCTTTCTTAAATGGTTGCAGCGACTGGCGCCGAGCAAAACCACGACCACATCACATATTGCTAGCATTTTTAGCAACCTGCTGTAGCATGGTGGCACCGTGATAGCACCTAGCCAGGAGGCAAAATGGGCATGGAATCCCAAACGTGGCACACCGCTGTACCCAACCGCATTGGCAAACAGCCGTCCTGGGACAATTTCAGCACATCGCCACGCCCCCAAACATTCGCACCCAATGCCCCGTCGGCGGTGAAAATCATCCATCCCCCGAAGAACCTTCAGCACCTTAGCCATATGCAACGCCAAGCTCAGGACATGCTCAACGAGCACAGCACACCCTCACGACAAGACAGCCTCTGGCCGGTATACGGCATATTCCTGTTCGCCTTCGGCATGTTGGGCTACGTCAGCTATAACCTGATGTACTGAGCCACCGCGTAAGGTTTGCGCGGGGGCTGCACACTGCAGCGCCACTCACTCACAAACACCTCCGCGCTCGCCTGCAAGCACAACACCTCGCAGCAGTGCTCAGCCCGGAGTGCAGTTCAGTCCACGCCCGCTGACAAGCACCTCAAAGCCTCGCCAGACGGCCAGCGCACCGCAAAACGCCCAGCAACCACTCTGTTCTACGCTGCACCAAAGTCTATCGACAAGGGGAGCTACCGTATTGGCATGCTGAGCCAGTCGTCGTCGTTAAAACGGGCAAACCCATGCCGCATGATCTCGGCACGATCCTCCCTGTACGTCGCACACAAAACCTGAATACCTTCACTCGCGAGTACAGCCTTCGCCTCTCGGGCACGCTTGGCCGCATCCTTCTGCTGCGCGACCTGCTCGATGACAGCACGAGGAATCAGCCGACCGGTTGCGTTGCGAAACAGAGCCCAGATCGCCTGCCTGCCGCTTGTAGCGGACATAATCTCGCCCCGTGCAACATCCGGTAAATCAAGCATAAAGTTACGCGGCATCGGCCCTCGCGCAAGCCAGGTGATTTGTTCCTTGCCCAGTGCCGATACGCTCTTCTTACCGTCTTGATTTGCGCCATTGGTGAGCACCCCCGGCACCATCCGAAGAATGCCCATGCCGCACTGACCTAAGTTGTCATCACCGGTCACTAATAAACAGAGCTGCCCAACAGCCTCTCGTGGAATCATCCAGGTACTGCCGATGGTGAACTTGGTGTCCACCTCATGCCCGACGATCAGGTTATCCAATTCCCAGCCTCGCTCGAGCCCCAACTCGTTACGCAAGACAATCTCGATCTTGGTGCCAATGTAGGTCTTTTCCGTTTTTTCCAACTGCTCAATGCAATAGCGCCCGGTTCTAGGGCCGTCGATAACCTCATCGAAAGCCTTCCGAATAGCTCGCCCTACGACACCGAGCAGATCAGGCTTGCTAAGCAAAAAGCCTTGGACCTGATTCAACGGCTCATCAGAAGCCACAGATACAGACGGATGTTGGAAAAGAGTCATTCTTGTCTAGCCTCAGCGACCTCTCAGATGGATACGCAAGTATATCCACGTGAGAGGTCGCTACCGCGCTCAATGACTCCCCCTGGCCTTGCCCAGCGAAAAAACCTGCAAGACGCAGCAAACCCGCATCCGCTATAACGGTCGGCATCTCGCGCACGAGGTTTGCACGATGCCCAATATGACTCTGGAAGACAAAAGACCTACTACGCCAAGATCCTCCAGTCGAACCATCCCGCCAGCCAGCGCCTGGAAGGCTTCGACATCACACCAGAGCCAAGCGGCCCTGAGCGTCTTACGCACCCAGCAGGCTTGATGCTCGACAAATACGGCGTCGTCCAAGACCCTCTCTGCTATCCAGGCGGCAGCTAACTGGCATAGGGGCACGTCGGGGAAAGCGCCAGAAACAACAAAGGGCTAGCCGAAGCTAACCCTTTGATTTTTGTGGTGCGGAAACAGGAGCCGAACCTGCGACCTTCGCATTACGAAAATACGGCACCTCCTTCCGTATAAGCTGGAAGTCAGTAAAACCGAGGCTTCTAGAGCACCTTCGATGTGATAATCCTTCACTAACCTGCCCCCGAGCCCCATTTAGGGACACCTCAAGTTGTTGCGTGTTGCGCAACATGCTAGGCTTCGCCAATGATCAAATCTTTCCAGCACAAAGGGCTGCGCAAGCTCTTCGAGACGGGCAGCACAGCAGGCGTACAACCCACCCATGTCAAGCGGCTACGAATGCAGCTAGCAGCCCTGGATACGGCCATGACGGTAGACGACATGGATATCCCAGGCTTTCGCCTGCACCCGCTCAAGGGAGAAATGCGTGGGCGCTGGTCGATCATGGTGAACGGCAACTGGCGGCTGACGTTCGAGTTTCGCGACGGAAACGCTTATGTCCTGGACTATGAGGATTACCACTGATGAACATGCACAACCCGCCCCATCCCGGTGAATTCATCACCGACATCTACTTGGAGCCGAACGGCATCAGCGGTCGTGAGCTGGCCGAAAAGCTGCGCGTAGCACCCTCGACCCTGAGCCGTGTGCTCAAGGGCACCAGCCGCGTAACGCCGGAAATGGCTCTGCGCCTCTCGGTAGCACTTGGTCGCTCACCTGAGAGCTGGCTAGCCATGCAGGATGCTTACGACTTATGGAATGCCCGCCAGCATGTAGATCTGCAGCAGGTTGGAAGGCTGGCGTTTGCATGAACATATTGAATCTGAAGCCTCCACTCTTGAACAAACATTTGCTAGACACTTAGCAGGGCCTCTATGACCAGTTTAGAGTCCAGATTCCACGCATAAACCATCGCCGGGCCACTTCCGTTGTTACCTGCTGCCCGCTTCTTGTCCTGCCAATTTTAGGTCTGCTTCGGCATAAGCCGGACTGATCTGTCCTCGGGATGGATCAACCTCCCCTCGAACAATGTACAGCTCGTACTCAGGGTATGCCGCCAGCAGCGCGGACAGGTCTTCCACCCTGGTCTTGGTTCTGGTGTCGGTCGCCACGGTCTGCCATCGGCGACGATCGCTGATGGCCGTGCTCTTGGCCAAGGCTGACGGGCCTCGGCCACGGCGACATCAAGATGACCATGCGTTATTCGCACCTGGCGCCTGATCACTTCTCAACGGTGCTGACTCATTCGCCCCTCTCCCTGCTGAGACAAGAATGGGACACTTGTGGGACACCTGCTGAAAAAACAAAGGGCTAGCCGAAGCTAACCCTTTGATTTTTTGTGGTGCCGGAAACAGGAGTCGAACCTGCGACCTTCGCATTACGAATGCGCTGCTCTACCAACTGAGCTACACCGGCAAGAAGACCCGCGCATTATGCGAGTTGGCACCGCGGGACTCAAGCGAGCGATCAGTCACCGAGTAGTTCGATTCGGTCGTCGTGTATACGAATTCGCCCGTCTTTATAGAGGCCGCCGATAGCTTTTTTGAAGTTGCCCTTACTGACCCGGAACTGCTCGGTGATCGCTTCTGGCGGGCTTTTGTCGCTCAGGGCCAACACGCCGCCCTGCTCACGCAGGCGCTCAAGGATCTGCTCGGTCAGGCCGGTGGCGGCCTCGCGGCCGATAGGCTGCAGGCTGAGGCTGATCTTGCCGTCGGTACGCATTTCCTTGATGTAGCCCTTCTCGCGCATGCCACTACGCACGAACTTGAACAGTTCATTCTTGTGGATCAGGCCCCAGTGCTTGCCGTTGATGATGGCCTTGAAGCCCAGGTCGGTACGCTCAGCAACCAGCAGGTCGACTTCCTGACCGGCCTGGTATGGCGCCGGTGTCTGATCAAGGTAGCGATCCAGGCGTGCGGTGGCGGTTAGGCGGCGGGTGCGCTTGTCCAGATAGAGGTAGACCACGCAATAGTCGCCAAGCTGCAGCGGACGCTTTTCCTCGGAGTGCGGCAGTAACAGATCCTTGGCCAACCCCCAATCGAGAAACAGGCCAATGCGGTTGATGTCGACGACCTTGAGGCTGGCGAATTCGCCGAGCTGGATCTTCGGCTTTTGCGTGGTAGCGATCAGCTTGTCTTCGCTGTCGAAGTAGATGAACACGTTGAGCCAGTCTTCGACTTCGCTGGGCGTGTCCTTGGGGATGTAGCGTTTGGGCAGGAGGATTTCGCCATCGGCGCCGCCATCGAGGTACAGCCCGAAGTCGGTGTGTTTGACCACCTGCAAAGAATTCATCCGCCCAATCAAGGCCATCGCGTTTCACCTCACCAAAACAGCCGAGCATTCTAAACCAGTTGAGCCATTATCGGGCGGCCCTGGACGTTATTCGACAGCCGGTCAGGTGACTGCCAACTGGCTGAGCAGACAGGTTTTTCTAGTCCGCATAGAGGCTCTGCACGGCACGAGCGAGGCAATCGTGCGAGCAGAAACGCGCCCATTCAGGCACAATGGACGGCCGCTCACTGAAAAGACAAGAGAAAGCTCATGGCTACCCTGCGCGTCAAATCCTCTTCCAGCAAAGCCAGCAAACCCGAACCGGCAGTGGCCACCCGTGAATCGCTGGAGGCGCAGATCGCCGCCTTCATCAGTGATGGCGGCGAAATTCAGCAGATCGCCAAGGGCGTCAGCGGTCAGCAGACTGGCGGCACTCGGCAAATCACCATCAGCCGCAAGTAACACGCTCTACTGCGCCAGCCCTAGGCGCAGTAATTGTCCATTGGGCGAGTCCGTCAACACGTAGAGATAGCCGTCCGGCCCCTGCCGTACATCGCGCAGCCGTGTGCTAAGCGATTGCAGCAGGCGCTCTTCGTGTACCACGCGATCACCGTCGAGCTGCAAGCGAATCAGCGCCTGACCAGCCAACGCACCAATGAACACGCTACGCTGCCAAGCCGGGAAACGCTCAGCATCGTAAAACGCCATACCACTGATCGCCGGTGATTTCTCCCAGACATGGTATGGCGGCTCTGTACCCTCGACGGTCTCCCCTTTGGCCTCGGGAATCGGCAGCATCGAATAGTTGATGCCATGCGTGGCCAGCGGCCAGCCATAGTTCTTGCCAGCTTGGGGAATATTGACCTCATCACCACCGCGTGGGCCGTGTTCATGCGTCCACAGCGCGCCTGTCCAGGGATTTAGGGCTGCGCCCTGCTGATTACGGTGACCGTAGGACCAGATTTCCGGACGCGCACCATTCTGACCAACGAAAGGATTGTCCTCGGGGATACGACCATCGGGGTAAATACGCACGAGCTTGCCCTGAAGCTTGTCGAGATCCTGCGCCGTAGGACGCTGGTTATTGTCGCCCAGGGCAATGAACAGATGGCCGTTGCGATCAAATACCAAACGCGAGCCGAAATGCGCGCCAGTGGAAAGCTTGGGCTGCTGACGGAAGATCACCTGAAAATCTTCCAGTGCATCGGCACTGGCCGACAAACGACCGCGCCCAACCGCAGTGCCTGCCGCACCATCGCCAGCCTCGGCGTACGACAGGTAGACAAGTCGATCCTCACTAAATGACGGAGACAGCACGACATCGAGCAGCCCGCCCTGCCCCGAAGCATAGACCTGCGGAACGCCAGGCAGAGGCGCCGACAGCTCACCCTCGGCACTCACACGGCGTAGCTGGCCAGGCCTTTCGCTGACCAGATATCCCTGATCATCCGGTAGAAATGCCACGGCCCAGGGGTAGACCAGCCCTTCGGCTACGGTCTGTACCTGCAATGAACCTAGTTCAGTGGCCATGCGCTGCTCTTGCGCCCAAGCAGGCGAGATGCCAAACAGAGCAAACAGCGCCAAGCAGATGAAAGGGATGGGACGCGGCATCTAGGTGGCTCCTGCACGGATAAAACCGGCGCATAGGGTGCTACAACGCAAACGAAGAGGCAGCCGCCTAAAGGTTTCGCCAGGTTTCAGTCGCTCAGGTAACGCTGAATGATTCGCTCGTACTCACCACTTTCCCGCAGTTGATGAAGACCTGCATTGAATCGCAGACGTTGGCTGTCGAGGCGAAAACCGACGCGATAGGGTGTCGGTGGGAAAAGCTCGTACCACGTCAAGGGTTGAGTCACGTCGACCTGGTCGGCCACGAGCTTATTGAAATAGCGAATGATGCGCTCATCGCCAACCACCACGTCGACACGCCCGCTGTACAGCAAGCGGTTACGGTTGATCTGCTGAGCCTCTTCTCGATATTGCGGATTACTCGACGCCATGCGCTCGAACTCAGGCCCCATGAGCTGGCGTGCCCTCTGGAAGGTGCTGATCGAATGGCGACCGAGATCGGCAATGGTATCGATGCGATAGGCCCGCTCGGCCAAAGCCACGGCGAAGTTACGGTAATAAATATAAACGTCCGAGTAGTACGCGCTGACACCACTGTTTTGATTGGTGGTGGTAATGGCGTCGATCTCACCGCGCCTGAGCATCAAATGCAGCCGTTCCATCGGCATGTAGTAAGCCACGACCTCGAACCCGGCATTCTGCGCCGCCCGGCCTACCAGCTCGTACTCTAGCCCGCGCGGCTCTCCTTCGAACACATAAGGTGGCTTGTTACTGCCAAAGCCGACATTCAGTTGCTCCGCAGATGCCGCTAAGGCCCACAACGACAGGAGTACTCCCCACCACCATCTATACATGTTGCCTCCGAACCATCATTTGGACTGAGCATAGTCGGCTCTGCGCCTTAATCACCAGATTGGATGCAAGGTGATTCATTCCGCTTTGCACCTCAGCGGCTAGACTGGCTCGACACATTCGCTACTGCCAGGAAAACACCATGCTCAAAGCTGAATACCAAAAACGTGGCCCCGTTCCGCAAGACGTGATCGAAGCGGTCGAACTGACACTCAGCGAGCCCGCTGCTGGTCAGGTTCGTGTGAAGGTACTGGCCGCCTCGATCAACCCTTCCGATGTCCTCACCCTGACCGGCGCCTACGGCATTCTGCCGCCACTGCCGGCCGTTGGCGGCAATGAGGGTGTTGGCCGCGTCGAAGCACTGGGCGAAGGCGTCAGCCATCTCAAAGTCGGCCAGACCGTTCTACTGCCGGCCGGCAGCGGTACTTGGGTCAGCGCCATGAACGCACCGGCGGATAAGCTCATTCCATTACCCGACGCCGATCCGCAGCAACTGGCGATGCTCACCGTCAACCCGCCAACCGCCTCGCTGCTGCTGAGCGAGTTTGTCGACCTCAAGCCCGGTGACTGGGTGATCCAGAACGCCGCTAATTCGGGCGTTGGCAGCTACCTGGTACAACTGGCCAAGCTGCGCGGATTCAAGACTATCAACGTAGTGCGCCGCGAGTCAGCCATTGCTGCCGTGCAAGCCGAAGGGGGCGACGTGGTACTGGTTGATGGCCCGGACCTGGCCAAACGTGTGCGTGAAGCCACCGGCGGCGCCGATGTGCGCCTGGGCATTGATGCTGTCGGCGGTGTCAGCACCGAGCACTTGGCAGCCTCCATGAGCAACGGTGGCATATTGGTCAACTACGGCATGATGAGCGGCCAAGCCTGCCAAGTATCACCGGCGTCGTTTGTATTTCGCGACATAACGCTGCGCGGGTTCTGGCTGGCTAAGTGGTTTCAACAAGCCAGTCAAGCTGAACAAATGAAGGTGTTCGGCGAGTTGGTGCAACTGATCGCCAGCGGCAAGCTCAAAACCCGCATAGCGGCTACTTATGATCTGGCTCACATCAAGGAAGCCATAGCCGCTGCAGCCAGCGGCGAGCGCGACGGCAAGATCCTGCTGGTCCCCTGAAGCACGGTTGACTCCGAGCGGCCTGAACGCAGCCCCGCGTTCAGGCCATACGCCTCAATCGAGCAGTGTTGCGCCTTCAGTCGGTACAGCCTGCTCAACCTCACCACGCATACGCAAAGCATCGGCCTGGAAGCAACGCGCCGCCTGCAGCAAGGCCAGCAGAGTGAGCAACAGAGCGACTGGGATCAACAGCATCGCATCATGCAGGCCAACAGCTTTGAAAGCCTCAGTCATTTCGCTAGCACCGGCGGCATGCATCGCGGCCTTGGCGTAATGATCCGACAACCAGCCCACAGCTAATGGGCCAAGGCCACCGCCCAACAGGTAGAGACCGGCAAAGTACAGCGCCATCGCCGTAGCACGCAGACGCGGTTCGATGACGTCCTGAATGGCCGTATACACGCAGGTATAGAAGTTGTAGGCAAACAGCCAGCCCACACTGAACACCGCCACGAACACTGCCGTATCGAGCCGCCCGGCGAGCAGTGCCCAACCCGTGCAAACACCGCCGATCAGCATGCTCAGAGCCGCGAACAGCAAGCGCCCATTGGCCCAGCGCTGATGCACCTTGTCTGCGACCCAACCGCCCAGCGTTAGGCCGACCAACCCGGTCAGACCGACAATCACCCCAGTCGCCATCGCCGCGTTGTGCAGTGTCAGCCCGTAATACCGCTGCAGCATTGGCACCAGGAAGGAATTACAGGCGTAGGTGGCAAAGTTAAACGCCAGCCCTGCCAGCACCAGCCACCAGAAGGTGCGAATCGCCAGCACCTTACGCATCGGCTTGTCTACCGGTGCATCGCTGACCGGGCGGCTCTCGGCCGCACCACGCGCAGGTTCGCGGATAAAGAACAGGAACACCGCCAGAATCAGCCCGGGCACCGCAGCGATCACAAAGGGCGCACGCCAACTGTCAAACGCCTGCACCATGGCACCGATGGTGAAGAAGGCCAACAACAGACCCAACGGCAGCCCGAGCATGAAGACCCCCATAGCCCGAGCCCGTTTGTGGGCGGGGAAGAGATCGCCGATCAGCGAATTGGCTGCTGGGGCATAACTGGCCTCACCGATGCCAATACCCATGCGGATAAGCAGGAAGCTCCAGTAATTCCAGGCCAGGCCATTGAGGGCGGTCAAACCACTCCACGCAGCCAGCCCCCAGCCCATGATCTTGCGCCTGGAACCGGTATCGGCCATACGCCCTAGAGGTACACCAGCGACTGCATACACGATGGTGAATGCGGTACCGATCAACCCCAGTTGCAGGTCACTCAGGCCCCATTCCATGCGTATCGGTTCGATGATGATGGCCGGGATGGTGCGATCGAAGAAATTGAACAGGTTGGCGAGAAAAAGCAGAAACAGAATGCGCCAAGCGTTTGCAGCTTGCTGATTGGTCTGCATGGCAACTCATCTCTTGTTGTTATCTGCGCCGGGCTTCGTGATGCCGTCGCCCGGTAGCGCCAGCGAAATACCGGGAATTGCAATCTAGGCTGTATACGAAAGCACCTAGGCTCGATGATCCTGAAGGTGAAATCGCATCGAAATGTTCACTAACGCCACATCAGTACGGCTGCGACGTGATGCATGCTTCAAGCAACTTCGTACCCAGCGCTTTGCGTACAGAGCCTAGAGCCCTTGCCCTGGCGTGTCTGCGAACATTCGCTACGCTGATGTCGAGCGATGGCGCAACACAGCCAAACATGTGGCTAGCAAGCAGACTGCAGATTTACGTGCTAGAACCAATAGAGCAGCGCATGGCACATCGCCAATGCAGCGCATAACTGATGAGTTGATGGCCGATAACCGCGCGAATCGCTTAGCGGCAAGGCATGACGGGAATTACCACTGCGCTGGCAGCATATAAGGAGTAGACGAGTTTCACGGTCGAGCATTGAAGATACGTGAGTAGTACCGTACATCCGCATAATGGCTGCAATCGCACTACAGCTCCCAGGCATCCCCGTCACCTACTGCGTTTTTCGCGCGGCGCCTGCATCGGCCATATTCTCGGGCACTGACACGCCCAGAATCTCGGCAAGACGAGGTGACGATGGAAGGATTTTCGATCCATTTTCTCGGGAGCTTGCCCGCACAGGGCCAATTGCTGCTCGACTGCCGCCACGACCCCTGGCTGGTGTTGCTCTCCTACGTGATTGCCACCGCTGGCAGCCTGAGCACGCTGAATATCGCCAAGCAGCTCGACCACGAACAGCGCCACAGCATGCGTATAACCTGGGTACTGGTCGGTGCGCTATGCCTGGCCGGCGGTATCTGGTCGATGCACTTCATCGGCATGCTGGCCTTTCAGGCACCCGTGGCCATTCATTACGATCTCGCCACCACCCTACTCTCGCTTCTGGTAGCCCTGGCCGCCGCGTTGCTGGCGCTCTACTGTATGGCCCAGCCACGACCGAGCCTAACGCGGCAGCTACTGGCAGCATTCATCATCGGTAGCGGTATCGCCGCCATGCACTACAGCGGCATGGCAGCCATCCGCTCTCCAGCACAGGCCTACTACCACGGCGGGCTGTTCGCGCTCTCCATCGCCATCGCCATCTCGGCCAGTTTCGCCGCCCTGCTGCTAACCCAGTACTTCCGCTATGGCTCGCTACGCCGCCAGAAGTCGCTCAAATACTCCGCCGCACTGGTGATGGGCGCGGCCATCACCTCCATGCACTACACCGGTATGGCCGCGCTGTATCTGGTCGTGCCCGAAAGCACCGAGCTGCAATTGCGCAGCGCTGATAACAGCGTGCAATTGGTGCTGATCGTCGCCACAACCACGCTGCTGATCCTCAGCCTGAGCCTTGCCGCAGCCTGGATCGGTCGCAAGCTGGACGATAAGGAGCGCGACCTGCAGCGCGTCAACGCCCTGCTGGTACAACTCGATCACGCCCGTGCATCGCTGGAACAGGCGGCGCATTTCGACCCGCTCACCGAACTGCTCAACCGTCGCGGTTTCAACCGGGTGTTCGCCGCAGCCCTAGAAGAACACGCCATCACCGGACGTAGCCTGGCGGTAATGTTTCTGGACATGGATCACTTCAAACGTATCAACGACACCCTCGGCCACGATGCTGGCGACGAGCTACTGCGCGTGGTCGCCCAGCGTATCCGTAGCGCCCTGCGCGAGCGTGACATCGTTGCCCGCTTCGGCGGTGACGAGTTCTGTGTGGTGGCCAGCCTCGACAGCCACACCGCCCCACGACTCCTGGCCCTACGCCTGCTGGAGCAGATGAAAGAACCCATCATGCTGGCCGGACGCAAGATGGTGATGACCACCAGCATAGGCATCAGCCTGTTCCCCCAGGACGGTAGTAGCGCCGACGAACTGCTCAAACACGCCGACTTGGCCCTGTATCAGTCCAAAGGCAGCGGTCGCAACGTGGTGCATTTCTTCAACCCACACCTGCGGCAGAAGGCCTCTTTCGAGCTACAACTCGAAGAAGATCTGCGCCAGTCACTGCAACAAGGCAGTGGCCTGCTGCTCTACTACCAGCCGATCATCGATCTGCGCACCGGCGAGCTGGCCAAACTGGAAGCGCTGGTGCGCTGGAAGCACCCCCATCACGGCCTGCTGACGCCCGACCGCTTCATTGCCATTGCCGAGGCCAATGGATTCATTGCCCAACTAGACGACTGGGTGCTGACCCAGGCCTGCTACGACCTGCGCTACCTCTCGGAAAAGGGCTATGCGGAGCTCAGAGTGGCCGTAAACTGCTCGGCGCTGAATCTGAGCAACGACCTGCTCCCCGGGCGCGTTGAGCAAATTCTCAACGAAACACACTGTCCAGCCCAACGCCTGGAGTTGGAAGTCACCGAAAGCGCTCTGCTGAGCAACATCAACCGTGCCATTGACTTGCTCGAAGGCATTCGCGCGCTCGGTGTGAGCTTATCGATTGACGACTTCGGCACCGGTTACTCCTCCCTCGCCTACCTGCGACGCCTGCCGCTGAACACCCTGAAGATCGATCGCTCGTTCATTCAAGACATCGCTCACTCCAGCCAGGATCGAGAAATCGTCCACGCCATCATCGCCATGGCTCACGCCCTACACCTGAAGGTGGTCGCAGAAGGTGTTGAATCGACACAGCAACTGAGCTTCCTGCAGGAGCACGGCTGTGATCAGGTGCAGGGCTACCTGTTCAGCAAGCCGGTACCGCTGGACGAGCTGATCAACCAGTTTCAGCCCCATGAGCGACCACTGGAGCGTGTCGCCGCAAGGTTCTAGCGCCGTCGCCACACCCAAAAGCTCGCCGCTAAAGCGGCTCCTACAAAGCGGCATCGATAGTGTGGGAGGGGCTTTAGCCGCGCCCCAGACCGACACTTTTCACACGTTGGCCGCAAGCCTGAACGACGGCAACCAGCCCAGGCTCGCCTGGGTGCCCTGCTCTCCCGGCTTGTACTCGGCACCCAACCAGCCGCCGTAACCGCTATCACGCAACGCCATCAACAGCGGCGCAAAGGCCAGCTCGCCGCTACCCGGCGCGCCACGCCCTGGCACATCGGCGAACTGCACGTGGCCAATGCGCCCCGCCAGCAGACGCATTCCCGCCGCCACGTCCAGCTCCTGGCGCGCCATGTGGTAGAGGTCGTATTGCGCCGCCAGGTTAGGGTGATTCACCGCCCGCAACAGCTCATCCAGATGCTCCGGCGTATTGATCAGAAAGCCCGGCATATCGATGGGGTTGATTGCCTCCACCAGCACGCCAATGCCCAGCACGGCGAAGGCCTCGGCGCTCTTGTGCAGGTTGGCGGCCAGGCAAGCCAGTGCCTGCTCGCGGCTCACGCCCTCAGCCAGACGACCGGGCAGCACGTTGACGCATGCTGGGCGCACCATGGCCGCGTAGCTCAGCGCTTGCTGCAAGGCCGCGTCGAAATCAGCCTGGCGCGTCGGCACACTGGCCAGACCTGGCCCACCGCTCATCAGATCACCCGCTGGCACATTGATCAGCACCAGCGGCAAGCCGCTCAGCGCCAGCACTTCTTTCAACGTGATGGCTGGCAGCTCATAAGGGAACTGGATCTCGACACCCTCGAATCCAGCACGCATCGCCGCTAACACCCGTTCGCGCAACGGCAACTCGGTAAACAGCATCGACAGGTTGGCGGCGATCTTCATGGGCATTGCTCGCGTAGCATATCTACCAGCGTGGCAGGATCGTGCTCCAGATTGCCCTGGCTACCATGCAGGCGCATCAGTTGTGCAGCCAAACCGCTCATAGGCGTAGCAGCGCCCTCCTCACGCGCCAGTTTCACCGCCGTATCGAGATCCTTGAGCAAGGTTCGCACATGCCATTTGATCGGCTCGAATTGGCTGGCCGCCATCTGCGGGGCGAGAATCTGCAGCGGTTTGCTATCGGCAAAACCACCGGCCAAGGCTGGCGCGATCAAACGGGCATCGACCCCAGAGCGCTCAGCCAGCGCTACTACTTCGGCGATCACCAGCGCGTTGCAGGCCACGATCATCTGATTGCACACCTTGGTCACCTGCCCGGCGCCCACAGCGCCCATGCGCGTCAGGCGCTGGCCCAGGTGCGCGAGAATCGGTCGCACACGCTCGACATCCTCGTCACGCCCGCCAGCCATGATCGCCAGGGTGCCAGCTTCGGCGCCGGGCGTGCCGCCAGACACCGGCGCATCGACCCAACGCATGCCGGTACGCGCCTCCAGCTCAGCGGCCATCGCACGGGTGGCGGCTGGCTCCAGGCTGGAGAAGTCCACCAGCAATTGGCCGGGGCGCGCGGCCTCGACGATGCCGCCGGGGCCGAACACCACCTCGCGCACCACCTCGGTATTGGCCAAACACAACATCACCACACTGGCGTCGCGGCACAGCTCACTAGGGCTCTCGACCTGATGTGCGCCCTGCGCCAGCAGCGGCGCGCACTTGTCTGGTGAGCGATTCCAGACGCTCAGCGGATAGCCTGCGGCAAGCAGGCGGCGGGTCATCGGCAGGCCCATCAGGCCGATCCCGGCAAACGCCAGGGCGGGCAACGTGGCAGTCATCGAATAGCTCCAGATGCGGGGTCAAGTGCAGCATCTTAACCCCAGCGTCAAAGCACGGCTGCAAGCGCCTCGACGGGCCACTATACTCGGCACGCCTTCCCCGCTATTGAACCGGAGAATCCGACATGTTCAAGAAAACCCTGGCGCTCGCCGCCGGCCTCGCCCTGTCCGTATCTGCAACATTCACGCACGCCGCCGACGTGCTCAAGGTTTCGGCCATCCCCGATGAAGCCCCCACCGAGCTGCTGCGCAAGTTCAAACCACTCGGTGCCTATCTGCAGCAAGAGCTGGGTATGAAGGTAGAGTTCGTGCCGGTGGCCGACTACGCCGCCGTGGTCGAAGCGCTGGCCGCTGACCGCATCGACATGGCCTGGCTGGGCGGTTTCACCTTCGTCCAGGCGCGTCTGAAAACCGGCAACGCCGTGCCGCTGGTACAGCGCGAGCAGGATGCCGAGTTCACCAGCAAGTTCATCACCTCCGACCCAGCGGTGAAATCGCTGCAAGATCTCAAGGGCAAGACCTTCGCCTTCGGCTCGGTGTCGTCGACCTCTGGTAGCCTGATGCCGCGCTACTTCATGTTGCAAGACGGCATCAAGCCGGAAGACTTTTTCAGCCGCGTAGCCTACTCCGGCGCCCACGACGCCACCGCTGCCTGGGTGCAAGCCGGCAAGGCCGACGCAGGCGTACTCAATGCTTCGGTGTGGCAGAAGCTGGTCGACGCCAAGAAAGTCGATACCGACAAGGTCAAGGTCTTCGCCACCACACCGACCTACTACGACTACAACTGGACGGTGCGCGGTAGCCTCGACCCGGCGCTGCAAGCGAAGATCAAGGCCGCCTTCCTCGCCCTCGACCCGGCCAAGCCGGAGCACAAGGCGATTCTCGACCTGCAGGCCGCCAGCCGCTTTATCGAGACCCAGCCGGAAAACTACACCGGTATAGAAGAGGCCGCTCGCGCTGCTGGCCTGCTCAAGTGAGCATCACCCTGCGTGGCGTGGGCCTGGCCCACGCCAACGGCAAAGTCGCGCTCGATAACGTCGACCTGCACATCGCCCCTGGCGAACGGGTGGCGATCATCGGCCCTTCAGGCGCTGGTAAAACCACTCTGCTGCGGCTGCTGGCCACCAGCCTGCAGCCCACGCAAGGCGCAATCGAACTGCTGCAATACAACCCCTGGCACCTAACCAGCCGCCAGCGCCAGCGCTTGCGCGCGCGCATCGGCCTGATCCACCAGGCGCCGCCGCTGCCGCCGCGCCAACGCGTGGTCACCGCCGTGCTGGCAGGCAAACTCGGCCAGTGGTCTCTGGCCAAGGGCTTGCTCAACCTGCTGCATCCGCTGGATGCCAGCGGCGCGCAAGCGGCCCTAGCGCGTCTGGACATTAGCGAGCAGCTCTACCAGCGCTGCGACCAGCTTTCCGGTGGCCAGTTGCAGCGCGTCGGCATCGCCCGCGTGCTGTACCAGGCGCCGGAGTTGATCCTCGCGGACGAACCCGTCTCAGCCATGGATCCGGTGCTGGCCGGACACACCCTGGCCGTGCTTAACCGCGAGGCCGCCGCACGCAACATGACCCTGCTCGCCAGCCTGCATGCCGTTGACCTGGCCCTGGCGCACTTTCCCCGAGTGATCGGCCTTCGTGACGGACGTATCGCCTTCGATCTGCCGAGCAACGAGGTGCAGCCCGAGCAATTGCAGGCGCTGTACGCCAACGAGCAATTGCAGCCCTTGCCCAGCCCGCCCACACAGCCTGTGCATATCCCGCGATGCTGAGCACTGCCCCACGCGACCCCGCCGCCCTGCCACGGCTGCTCATCAGCGTACTGGCGCTGCTGCTGTTGTGGCCGGGAGTCAGCCTCAGCGAGCTGGATCTGGCCGTACTAGTGGATGGCGACAACACCCGCGCCATGGGTAACTTCCTCACCGGTTTCTGGCCGCCCGCGCATGATGGCGAATTTCTCGCCCTGCTTGGCCGCGCCACCCTGGAAACTCTGGCCATCGCCACCGCAGGCATGAGCTTGGCGCTGCTAATTGCCGTTCCCACCTCGCTGCTAGCCAGCCGCGCACTGTCGCTGTCAGCCGCGCACCGTGGAGGGCGACCGGCCTGGTGGGCGAGCCTGGCACGCTGGCCAGTACGCAGCCTATTGATCGTCCTGCGCAGCGTGCCGGAGATCGTCTGGGCGCTGCTGTTCGTCCGCGCCGTCGGCCTTGGCCCAACTGCCGGCGTGCTGGCCATCGCCATTACCTATGGCGGCATGCTCGGCAAGGTCTACGCAGAAATTTTCGAATCGGTCGATACCCGCCCAGCCCGCGCTCTGCTCGGTGCGGGCAGCAGTCGCCTGAATGCGTTCGCCTATGGCGTGCTGCCCAATGCCGCCACAGAGATGCTGTCCTATACCGTGTACCGCTGGGAGTGCGCCATCCGCGCCTCGGTGGTGATGGGCTTCGTCGGCGCGGGCGGCCTGGGTCAGCAGATCGACCTGTCGCTGCGGATGTTCGCCGGGGGTGAGGTGGCCAGCATGCTGCTCACCTTCCTCTTGCTGGTGCTGCTGGCCGACCAACTCAGCCGCCTGCTACGCGCGAGGCTGCTATGAAAGTCGGCAATCTGATCCTGCTCGGCGTCATGCTCGGCGCAGTGAGCGCATCGTTTCTCTACCTGGGCATCGACCTCGGCGCGCTGGTCGCCGGTGACAGCCTGGGGCAGATGGGCAAATACGCCAGCGGCTTCCTGCAGCCGGACTTTTCCGCAGCACACCTGCAGGCCATTGGCCGTGGCGCGCTGGAAACCCTGGCGATGTCCGCCATTGGCACACTGTTGGCAGCCCTGCTCGGCCTGGTATTGGCGCTGCCAGCCGCTGGGCGTTTCGGCGGCCTCGCGCAGCACACCGCGCGACTGTTGCTCAATGCCCTGCGCGCCATTCCCGAACTGGTGTGGGCTGCGCTGGTGGTGCTGGCTGCCGGCCTCGGCCCTAATGCCGGCACCCTGGCCCTAGCCCTGCACACCGCAGGCGTGCTTGGCCGCCTGTTCGCCGAAGCACTGGAAAACACCCCGCACGCACCTGCCACCGCCATCCGCGAAAACGGTGGCGGGCGTATCGTCGCCTTCTGTTACGGCACCCTACCGGGCGTCTGGCCACAGCTAGTCGCTTACACGCTGTACCGCTGGGAGAACAATATCCGCATGGCCAGCGTGCTCGGTTTCGTCGGTGCCGGCGGCCTCGGGCAGATGCTCTACATGAGCCTCAGCCTGTTCCAGGAAGCCCAGGCCGCGACCGTGATACTCGCCATGTTGCTGTTAGTGCTGGCGGTCGATGCGTTGAGCGGCTGGGCACGGCAGCGCTGGGTAAGCACCTGATCGAACCCCTGACGCGCCTGCAATCACTTGGCCGCAAGTGCCTCGGGCGCCTTCCAACCACCACCCAGCGCCCGGAACGCCGCCACTGCGGCACGAGCTGACGCGGTTTGCGCCTGAGCTTTAGCATCGGAGGCCTGCAATAAGTTTTCATCGGCCTGCAAGACCTCGATCAGGCTGACAGCGCCCTGCTGGTACGCCGCGAACGAGGCCTGGCGCGCGCGACTGAGCGAATCCACACCCTGCTCAAGCAGATAGGTTTGCTCCTCACGCTTGACCAGCGCCGAGAAGGCGTTTTCCACATCCTCGGTCGCATGCAGTACCGCCAAGCGGTAGGCCGCCAGGTTCTCAGCCTCCTGCCCCTTGGCCAGGTCAATTTGTGCATTGATACGGCCAAAGTCGAACAACCGCCAACGCAGCCCAAGCACGCCACTCATCTGGCTAGCACCACTGCTGAACAGATTGCCGTCAGACACTGACGTGGCGCTGCCAATCAACCCGCTGAGAGAAAACTTGGGGTAATACTCGGCAATGGCGGCGCCGATGCGTGCGTTCGAGGCCGCCAAACGGCGCTCAGCCACGATCAAATCCGGCCGACGCCTCAGCAGATCACCGGGCTCGCCGGTGGCGGCAATTTGCGGAGCGAGCGGAATGCCTACAGCCTCAACCAGCTCAGAACGGTGCGTGCCGGGCTGCGCGCCCAGCATCACA
This sequence comes from Pseudomonas sp. 8Z, assembly GCF_902506535.1. GTDB lineage: Bacteria > Pseudomonadota > Gammaproteobacteria > Pseudomonadales > Pseudomonadaceae > Aquipseudomonas. Next base: position 398,987 of record NZ_LR733827.1, on the reverse strand, counting down.
TCAAGCGCATTGAACGCCGTATCCAGACCGGTTTCCAGCACCGGCACGGACGCCCGCACCAGAGCCAGTGCACCTGCGGTCTGATGTACCTGAAGCTCGGCCGCCAGCCCTTGGCCCTGCAGCAACTGGATAGTCGCCAACAGGTCTTCCTGCGTCTTCACCTGTTTTCGTGCAACCTCAATGCGGGTTTGCAGCCCACGGATGGTGATGTACAGATCGGCGGTCTGGGCCGCCACCGCCAGCCGCGTGGCCACTGCGCCTGCCTCAGAGGCCTGGTATTGCGCAATGGCGGCCTCACGGTCACGACGCAGACCACCAAAAACATCCAACTCCCAACTGGCGCCGAGATTGGCTTCATAACTATTGCCGTAGCGATCGAAGCCGGGCGTGGAATTGAGCACCTGTCCCAGTGGCGTCTCGACCGACTGATAGGCCCTGCCGCCCTGGCCACTGATGGAGCCCGAGGGCAGCAATGCAGCATTGGCCGCCCCCAGACCAGCACGGGCTTGCTCAATACGCGCCGCGGCCTGTTCAAGATCGAGATTCTGCTCCAGAGCCAACGTCACGAGTCGGGTTAACTGCGGATCGCCAAAGCCAACCCACCAGTCAATCAGATCCGCCTTAGTGCGGGCTGACCGGCCATCAACAGCGGGCTGACCTAGATAGCCTTCAGACAGCGAAAACTCAGGACGCTCATAATGAGGGCCAACCGCGCAGCCTGCCACCAGGCCGGTGCTGATCAGTACAACGAGGAGTCGCTTTGAGGGCATGGGATGTTCTTCCTGGGCAAGGGAGGAGACTGCACAAAATGTGACCATAATACATTTTGGTCACCAATTGTCTATCACCCTGCCGCTCTGTAGGCTATGCCTCATGAACAAGACCCCCTCCCCCAAAGTTGCAGCGCGTGGCCCGGTAGATCACGAGGTTCGCGACCAGATCGTAACGGCAGCGACCGAGCACTTCCGTCTCTACGGCTACGAAAAGACCACCGTATCCGATCTGGCCAAGAGCATCGGTTTCTCCAAGGCCTATATCTACAAGTTCTTCGAGTCCAAACAGGCCATCGGCGAGGTGATCTGCTCGAACTGCCTACAGCAGATACAGACCGAGGTAAAAGCCGCCATCGATGAAGTGGACAGCCCGCCGGAGAAGCTGCGGCGCATGCTCAAGGCGCTGGTGGAAGCCTGCCTGCGGCTGTTCTTCCAAGATCGCAAACTCTACGAAATCGCCGCCTCAGCCGCCTCCGGGCGCTGGCCGGCAACCCTGCTCTACGAAGACTTCATCGAGCAGACCCTTCGCGAGATCCTGCAGCAGGGCCGACAGAGCGGCGACTTCGAGCGCAAGACGCCCCTGGACGAAACCACCCGCGCGATCCACCTGATCATGCGCCCCTATTTCAACCCGCTGCTGCTCCAGTACGGGCTCGAAACCACCGATGAAGCGCCGGCCCTGCTGTCCAGCCTGGTGTTGCGCAGCCTGTCACCTTGATAAGTGACTATTGACTAAATTGGTCACTAGAATCAAAGTGAGGTCCCCTACATGATTTCGCAACGGGTTCCTCATGCGTCGGCGCAACCTCTTTTTGTTAACCCTTGTCGGCGTGATGCCGTTTGCGCTGGTCGCCTGTGGCGATCAGCCCCCTTCGGATCCGCGCACAGGCGCACCATTGGTGCGCGTCGCCACCATTGAGTCGGCAACACCTGCATCACGCGCTTTCACGGGTATCGTCGCCGCCAGGGTTCAGAGTGATCTGGGCTTCCGTGTTTCAGGCAAGGTGCTACAGCGCCTAGTCGACACCGGGCAGTCGGTCAAGCGTGGTCAAGTGTTGTTGCGCCTTGACCCTGTTGACCTACAACTCGCCGCTCGCGCCCAACACGAAGCCGTCACCGCCGCACAGGCAAACGCTCGGCAGGCAATCGATGATGAAGCACGCTACCGCGCTCTGCGTGGCACCGGTGCGATCTCGGCGTCTGCTTACGATCAGTTCAAGGCCGCAGCCGATGCAGCCCGTGCGCAACTGAGTGCAGCCCAAGCCCAGGCCAAGGTTGCCAACAACGCGACACGCTATGCCGAGTTGCAGGCCGATGCCGACGGCATCGTCATGGAAACCCTGGCCGAGCCAGGCCAGGTAGTCAGCGCCGGTCAGGCTGTAGTGCGCGTCGCCCACGCAGGCCCGCGCGAAGCATTGGTGCAGTTGCCGGAGACCCTGCGCCCGGCGGTTGGCTCCAGCGCTCAGGCCAAGCTCTTTGGCAGGAACGACATCAGCGTCACCACCCATCTGCGCCAGCTTTCGGACGTTGCCGACCGACTGACACGCACCTTCGAAGCTCGTTATGTACTTGAAGGCGAACTGGCCAATGCGCCGCTGGGCACCACAATCACTGTTCAAATAAACGATCAGAGAACGGCCCAGGAAAACGAAGTGCAGGTGCCGCTTGCCGCCCTGTACGACGCGGGCCAAGGCCCAGGCGTCTGGATCATCCGGGGGGAGCCCGCGCAGGTGGCGTGGACGCCAGTAACCATTGCCGTGCTCAGTGATGAGCGCGCACGCGTCACCGGTTCGATCAAGCCCGGCGACAAAGTCGTCGCATTGGGCGCTCATCTATTGCACGAAGGCGATCAGGTGCGCCTGGCCGACCAGCCCTCCGTAGCGGCAACCGAGGAAGGCCAGCCATGAGCGAAGGTCGTTTCAACCTTTCCGCGCTTGCCGTGCGCGAGCGTTCAGTTACCCTGTTTCTGGTCTGCCTGATCTCGTTGGCGGGGTTGATCGCCTTCTTCAAACTCGGGCGCGCCGAAGACCCAAGCTTTACCGTCAAGGTCATGACCATCGTGACCGCCTGGCCGGGCGCCACCGCTCAGGAGATGCAGGATCAGGTCGCCGAGAAGCTCGAAAAGCGCCTGCAGGAATTGCGCTGGTACGACCGCAGCGAGACCTACACGCGACCAGGCTTGGCCTTCACCACCCTGACCCTGCTCGATACAACGCCACCTGCGGAAGTGCCCGAGGAGTTCTACCAGGCGCGCAAGAAGATCAGTGACGAGGCCAAGACACTGCCGGCAGGCGTGATCGGCCCGCTGGTCAATGATGAATACTCCGATGTCACCTTTGCCCTGTTCGCCCTCAAGGCCAAAGGTGAGCCACAACGCCTGCTGGTGCGCGACGCCGAAACGCTGCGTCAGCGCCTGCTGCATGTACCGGGGGTAAAGAAGGTCAATATCATCGGCGAACAGGCCGAACGCATCTACGTCGAGTTCTCTCACGAGCGCCTGGCTACGCTGGGCATCGGCCCGCAAGAGGTTTTCGCCGCTCTCAATGAGCAAAACGTACTGACACCGGCCGGCTCCGTGGAAACCCAAGGGCCGGATGTCTTCCTGCGCCTGGACGGTGCCTTCGATGAGCTGCAGAAGATTCGCGACACGCCAGTGGTGGCCCAAGGTCGCACGCTGAAGCTGTCGGATGTCGCCACGGTTACCCGCGGCTATGAAGATCCTGCCACCTTTCTGATCCGCAATGGCGGCGAGCCGGCGCTGCTGCTCGGCATCATCATGCGTGAAGGCTGGAACGGGCTTGATCTGGGCAAGGCACTGACCGAAGAGGTCGGCTCGATCAACGCCGAGCTGCCGCTGGGCATGAGCCTGTCCAAAGTCACTGACCAGGCCGTGAACATCAGCGCCTCAGTCGACGAGTTCATGATCAAGTTCTTCGTCGCGCTACTGGTGGTCATGCTGGTGTGCTTCATCAGCATGGGTTGGCGCGTTGGCGTAGTGGTCGCCGTAGCGGTGCCACTGACGCTGGCGATGGTCTTCGTGGTGATGGCCGCTAGCGGCAAGAACTTCGACCGCATCACCTTAGGCTCGCTGATTCTCGCGCTCGGTCTGCTGGTGGACGACGCCATCATCGCCATCGAAATGATGGTGGTGAAAATGGAGGAAGGCTACAGCCGCGTGCAGGCCTCTGCCTACGCCTGGAGCCACACGGCCGCGCCAATGCTATCCGGCACCCTGGTCACGGCTGTCGGCTTCATGCCCAATGGTTTCGCCCGTTCCACAGCGGGGGAATACACCAGCAATATGTTCTGGATTGTCGGCATTGCTCTGATCGCCTCCTGGCTGGTCGCGGTGATCTTCACGCCGTACTTCGGCGTCAAGCTGCTGCCCAAGATCCAAAAAGTCGAAGGCGGCCACGAGGCGATCTATGACACCCCGCGCTACAACAGCTTCCGCCGCTTGCTGAGCCGCGTGATCGGCCTCAAATGGCTCGTCGCCGGTTCCGTGGTTGGGCTGTTCGTGACAGCCGTGCTCGGCATGGCCGTGGTCAAGAAGCAGTTCTTCCCGATTTCCGACCGCCCCGAGGTGCTGGTGGAAGTGCAGATGCCCTATGGCACCGCCATCACCCAAACCAGCGCGGCCACCGAGAAAGTCGAGGCGTGGCTGGCCCAGCAAGAAGAAGCCCGCATCGTCACGGCCTATATCGGCCAGGGTGCACCACGTTTCTTTATGGCCATGGGCCCGGAGTTGCCTGATCCGTCCTTCGCCAAGATTGTCGTACGCACCGACAATCAGGAGGAGCGCGAGGCCCTGAAACATCGCCTGCGCCAGGCGATTGCCGAAGGGCTGGCCAGCGAAGCGCAGGTGCGCGTCAGCCAACTGGTGTTCGGCCCTTACTCGCCGTATCCGGTGGCTTACCGGGTCAGTGGGCCCGATCCTGACAAGCTGCGGGAAATCGCCGCCCAGGTACAGCAAGTGATGGATGCCAGCCCACTGATGCGTACTGTCAACAGCGACTGGGGCACCCGCGTTCCTACGCTGCACTTCAACTTGCTGCAAGATCGCCTGCAAGCGGTGGGGCTGACCTCCAGCGCTGTCGCCCAGCAACTGCAGTTTCTGCTCAGCGGCGTGCCCGTCACCGCCGTACGCGAGGACATCCGCACGGTGCAGGTAATGGCCCGCGCCGCCGGCGATATCCGCCTCGACCCGAGCCGCATCATGGATTTCACCCTGGCGGGGGCCAATGGCCAGCGCATTCCGCTGTCGCAGGTCGGTACGGTGGAGGTACGCATGGAAGAACCAATCATGCGTTGGCGTGATCGCGTGCCGACCATCACCGTGCGTGGCGATATTGCTGAAGGCTTGCAGCCGCCCGATGTCTCGACGCTCATCACCCAGCAATTGCAGCCGCTCATGGCGCAACTGCCGAGCGGCTACCGCATCGCCGAAGCAGGCTCCATCGAGGAATCAGGCAAGGCGAGCCAGGCCATGCTGCCGTTATTCCCCATCATGCTGGCCTTCACGCTGATCATCATTATTCTGCAGGTGCGCTCCATCTCCGCGATGATCATGGTCTTTCTCACCAGCCCACTGGGGCTGATCGGCGTGGTGCCGACACTGATCCTGTTTCAGCAGCCATTCGGCATCAACGCGCTGGTAGGGCTGATCGCGCTCTCGGGGATCTTGATGCGCAACACGCTGATCTTGATAGGACAGATCCGCCATAACGAGCAGGCTGGTCTCGACCCATTCAACGCAGTGGTCGAAGCCACCGTGCAACGCACCAGACCGGTACTGCTCACCGCCCTGGCAGCCATCCTGGCCTTTATCCCACTGACCCACTCAGTGTTCTGGGGCACGCTCGCCTACACCCTGATTGGCGGCACGTTCGCCGGCACGGTACTGACCCTGGTGTTCCTGCCGGCCATGTACGCCATCTGGTTCGGTATCCGCCCCAATAACCCGGCACCACAACGCCATGCGCAGCCCGCTTGAGCTGGCATGCCCCACGACCAAGAGGAACTGCAATGTCCAACACAAGCGTTGTAATCATAACCGGTGTGTCATCGGGTATCGGCCGGATGGCTGCCGAGCAATTTGCCAAACGCGGCTGCCGAGTATTCGGCAGCGTGCGCAACCTGGCCCAGGCCCAGCCCATCACTGGCGTCGAACTCGTGGAAATGGACATCCGCGATGATGCCTCGGTGCGCCAAGCCATCCAGAGCATCATCAACGAAGCACAGCGCATCGATGTGCTAGTCAACAGTGCCGGGGGCACCCTCCTGGGAGCAACGGAAGAAACCTCGATAACCGAAGCTCAGGCACTGTTCGACACTAACCTCTGGGGCATGCTCCGCGTGACTCAGGCCGTCTTGCCGCATATGCGTAAACAAGGCGCCGGGCGCATCGTCAACGTCAGTTCAGTGCTGGGGTTTCTTCCCGCCCCCTACATGGGCCTCTACTCAGCATCCAAACATGCCGTAGAAGGGATGTCCGAAACCCTGGACCACGAAGTACGCCGCTTCGGCATTCGCGTTGCTCTGGTTGAGCCCTCCTTCACCAAGACCAATCTGGATGTTAATGCGCCGCTGGCTGCCTCGCTTATCGCCGCCTATGACAGCGAACGCAACGTGGTCTCCCAAGCCATCCAGCTAAATGTCAAGAAAGCCCCAGCACCTGATGGTGTAGCCGCCACCATCGTCGAGGCAGCCTTGGGCACCTGGAAAATGCGCCACACACCCAAGGGCGAAGCGTCACTGCTGCGAAAGCTACGCCGTTTCATGCCCGCAGGCCCTGTCGACTCGGGCCTGCGCAAGACCTTCGGCCTCGGCTGAGCAAACACCTTATTCATCGTTCCAAAATCGAGGCAGCACAATGCATCAAGATCACCGTGTACGCATCGTCGTCACCGGAATGGGAATGGTCAGCCCCTTGGGCTGTGGCAGTGAAACGGTTTGGTCACGCCTGCTGGCCGGCCAATCAGGCATTCGTACGCTGCCTGAGGCGCTGAGTGATGGCACCGGCTGCGCAGTTGGCGGTCGTGTGCCCGATGTAGCAGAAGATCCGCAGGGCGGTTTCGACCCGGAGCGGGTCATCCCCGCTAAAGAGCGCAAGAAGATGGATCGCTTCATCGAGTTCGCCTTGGTGGCCGCCGAGGAAGCCCTGCAGCAAGCAGGCTGGCACCCCACGGACGAGGCCCAGCGTCAGCGCACGGCCACCGTCATCGCGTCTGGTGTCGGCGGTTTCGGCGCCATTGCCGAGGCTGTGCATACCACAGACGAACGCGGCCCGCGCCGTCTTTCACCGTTTACCGCACCGTCGTTCCTGGCCAACATGGCAGCCGGTCAAGTATCCATCCGCCATGGTTTCAGAGGGCCGCTCGGCGCTCCGATCACCGCCTGCGCAGCAGGTGCACAGGCCATTGGTGATGCCGCCCGGATGATTCGCAACGGGGAAGCGGATGTCGCCCTGTGCGGTGGCACAGAAGCCGCTATCCACCGCGTCACCCTTGGCAGCTTCGCCGCCGCTCGCGCCCTTTCCACGGCATTCAATGAGCATCCTCAGCAAGCCTCTCGCCCATTCGACCGTGACCGCGACGGCTTCGTCATGGCCGAGGGTGCTGGCCTGCTGGTCATCGAATCGCTAGCGCATGCTCTGGCCCGTGGCGCGCAGCCATTAGCTGAGCTGGTCGGCTATGGCACCAGCGCCGATGCCTACCACCTCACCGCTGGCCCCGAGAACGGCGACGGCGCGCGACGTGCCATGCAGCTTGCCTTGGACCAGGCAGGCGTAGCCCCAGGCGACGTACAGCACATCAACGCCCACGCCACCTCCACGCCCGTGGGCGATCAAGGCGAGCTGGCCGCCATTCGCTCGGTATTCGGCACAGGCTCGGGCGTAGCGATCACCTCGACCAAATCCAGTACCGGGCACCTGCTTGGCGCTGCCGGTGGCGTCGAAGCAATCTTCACCGTACTGGCCCTGCGTGACCAAATCGTCCCGGCGACCCTGAACCTCAGCAACCCGGACGAGGCGGCTGAGGGCCTTGATCTGGTCGCCCAGCACGCACGGCAGATGCCGATACGCTACGCATTGTCGAATGGTTTTGGCTTCGGCGGCGTCAATGCCAGCCTACTGTTCCGGCACTGGGAGCCTTGAGGTGCAAAGGCCTGCCGCAAAAGATCTGCGCCGACAAATTCGTCGGCGCGAAATGCTACTCGCAGCAAGCGATGCATTCGCGACCAGCAGCTTCGAGCTGGCCAACATGCAAGCCATCTCCGACTCAGCCGGTACCACCAAGGCAACCCTTTACGCACACTTCACAGACAAAGAGCAGCTCTTTCAGGAGGTCAATAGCTACTGGCTGGAACAGTTGCCTGTACCGAAACTGCCAACTCTGGTGCATGAGGAACTACGCGTTTGCCTGGAACGCGTTGCGCATGAACTGCTACGGCACACTGAGCATCCAGCCACTAAAGCGCTCAGCCAAATAGCGCTGCATTCCAACCGCACACCGTCGGTACACTGGCAGCAACGCTACCTCCCCTATCAGCGCTACCTGGAAAGGGCTCTGTCGTGCTCGCCACGCTGTACAGCACCGAAGCAAACCGCCAGCCAGTTTCTCCTGCTAGCGGTGGGGAACATCGACTGTAGAAATCCCATGCCCGTCAACGAGTCGCGCCTGATGGCTGCCGTCGAAACATTCGCCCAAGCTTACGGATAAGCGTGGCGCTGCCCGTGCAGGTGAGCATTAACAGGAAACAAACACCGAGGAACCCATCAGGACCAGCCATGGTCGACTATCAGGACGGCTCGTAAAGGCCACTGACAGGGAGAATCCCCATGGATCTGATCCGAATTCTAATAGCCATCCTTCTGCCGCCTCTGGGCGTCTTTCTGCAGGTCGGCTTTGCCGGGGCGTTCTGGCTGAACATTCTGCTGACGCTACTGGGCTACATCCCAGGGATCGTTCATGCGGTGTACATCATCGCCAAACGCTGAATACCAACAAGCCGCGCACCACTGCGCGGCTTGTTTTGTTCAACCTCGGGCGTTCTTCTTCAGCAGGATGTCCGAGGCTTCGTTATAGGCGTTCTGGAATGCATCACTGCTGATCCAGGCCATGGCCGCGTCCTCGTCTTCCTCGTGGAAGATCGCGCGATAGACGATCAAGAGGCCCATCATGAAATCCATCGCGGCCTCCTGCGATTCCTCGGCCACCACCAGTTCCAGTACCGGGTACTGCAGGAACACCAGGCATAGGCCAAGTAGGCTGATGCCCTCAGTGGCCTTCATGGCCTGGAACAGGTCATCGAAATGCGCGGGGTCGAAGCCGTTTTCCTCGATGTCCTTGAAGTCGAAGGTGGAGAGATCGATCTCGACATCATCGAACGGCTCATCGATGAATGGATTGGCCAGGATCGGATGCACCACCTTGGCCTGCGGTTTGGCCTTACCCATGCGGTTCTGCCTGGCCTTGGTCTTGGCCCGTTGGGCACGTTTCTTCTGTTTGTCTGGGGAGGCCATGGGCGTTTTCCTCGTTCGATGCAGCCATACGCATGGCCTGGAAGATTCAGGCGCCCATTGTATGCACGGCAGCGCTACGATTCATCATCACGAGCATTGACGCGCCGCCAGGCTCCTTGTGTGCATCTGCCCTCTATCACTGAGCATCGCCCCGCTCGTAACGCTGCTGGATGCGCGCCAGCTCCCCCGAGCGCTGAAGCTGGTCTAGGGCATCAGCCCAAGCAGCCACCACGGCATCGTCGCTATCCTGGCTGAAGGCGATATACAGCGACGAGCGATACAACTCGATAGGTACTTGCCGCAAAGTACCCGGCGCGATGTTCAGCAAGCGGCTGTAATACGCCACCCCGGCATCGGTATCGCCAATAATCACCTCCGTACGACCCGCCAAGAGCATGCGATAGAGCTGATGGCTCTCGCCTGCGCTTTTGTCGAGGTTATTAAAGCCCAGTGATTCGAGCATGCTCGGCACCAGGCCCGCATGACGCGTGGTGATGCGCGGGGCATGCAGCAACTGCTCCAGAGAAGTGATTGGCCGCGCCACAGCCGCCAACTGGTAGGGGTGGATCGACTCCTGCGCAATGGGGCCCACCCATTTGTACAGTGACTCACGCTCGGGCGTGCGGAACATCGAGTACATGATGGTTCGGGAGTGATTCTGCACTGCATAAGAGGCGCGCATGCTCGGCACCAGAGCGATCTCGAAGGCATCCCCGGTGAGCGCCATGATCGCCCGCACGATGTCTGTCGCCATGCCGGTGAGCTGACCATTGACCTGATAGTTGTAAGGCGCCCACTCTTCCGTGACGACTTGATAGGGTTCTGCCCTGACCAGAGCGCCAGATATCAGACACAGCAGCGCTAGAAAGAGTATCGAAGGCTTCACGCGTTACGCCTGGAGTTCTGGACTAACCAACAATCATAGCCGCTGCCACCAATAGCACCCGACCACTCATGCCCCGAGCGGCGCCACTGTTGCGTGAGCCGAGATGGCGATTAAAGTGACGTCTCTGCTACTTACAGTCACGCCATCTCAGCCCGAGCAAGCACCCATGCCTCTATTCGATCCTCTAACCCTTCCCAATGGCTCGGTTCTGCCCAACCGTATCGCCAAAGCTGCGATGGAGGAGAACATGGCCGATGCTGACCATGCTCCGTCCGAGCGTCTGCTGCGCCTTTACCGCACGTGGTCCGAAGGCGGTGTCGGCCTGTTGATCAGCGGTAACGTGATGATCGACAGACGCGCGATGACAGGACCAGGTGGTGTTGTACTGGAAGACGAGACACATCTGCCGCGCTTCGCTCAATGGGCCCGTATCGGGCGTGCCAATGGCGCGCAATTCTGGCTGCAAATCAACCACCCTGGTCGACAAATGCAAGCAGGCATGGGCCAACCGACCTGGGCGCCATCGGCCGTGGCACTGGAGTTGGGCAATCTGTCCAAGCGTTTCGCCACGGCTCAGCAAATGCCCCCTGCAGTCATTCAAGAAGTGATAGAACGCTTCACCCGCACCGCTTGCCTGGCCGAACAAGCCGGTTTCACTGGCGTACAGATACACGCCGCGCACGGTTACTTGCTCAGCCAGTTTCTCTCACCGCTGAGCAACCGCCGCAACGACCAATGGGGTGGCTCACTGGAAAATCGCGCACGCCTGCTACTGGAGGTCGTCAAGGCGGTACGCGCCGAGGTCTCAGCGGACTTCGCCGTAGCAGTCAAACTCAATTCGGCGGACTTCCAGCGTGGCGGTTTCAGCGTCGAAGACGCACAACACGTAGTGCGCCTACTCGATGGGCTGGGCGTGGATCTGATCGAGCTTTCTGGCGGCAGCTACGAGGCACCAGCCATGCAAGGCCAGGCACGCGATGGCCGCACGCTGGCACGTGAGGCCTATTTTCTGGAGTTCGCCCGCGAGATTCGCGACGTAACGCGCCTGCCCTTGATGGTTACCGGCGGTATACGCCGCGCCCCGGTTGCTGAAGAAGTGTTAGCCAGTGGCATTGAGACAGTCGGTATCGGTACAGCCCTGACCATCAATCCGAACCTGCCGCGTGACTGGCAGCAAGGCATCAGCAGTGCGCCACAGCTACCGCCAATTAGCTGGAACAACAAGGTTCTGGCATCGCTGGCCAATATGGCGCGCGTCAAATACCAGTTGCGCAAGCTGAGCCAAGGAGGCCAGCCCTGCCCCACAGTGTCACCCGTCTGGGCATTGTTGACGCAGCAGGTAATCGACCTACTGAGCACCCGTCGCTATCGACGCTGGATGGCTAGCCGCGCCAGACCATGATGGGCCGCTAAGCGCTGTCGCAGGATTGCAACGACAGCAAAGTTTGATTTTCTATCGTTGCACCAGCGCAACAGTTCTTTCTCGAATGACCGGTTTAATTAGCTTGCTAACGAGGCGTATAACCGATGTGCGACATCTTGCCGCACCCGTAATTTGAGGAGACAAGCATGAACGTGATCGTGCATGAGCGTGACAGCGAACATATTTCCCATGAAGCCCGCGCTATGGGCCTAGAGGCCTGGGATGTGATTCAAAACGGTGAGCTGGTCGGCATTTTCCGTACTCAAGAAGAAGCCGATGACTACCGCAGGACGCTGGAAGAAACGCAACCTCAAGGATGACCTCAGGCGGTTGCCGTTTCAGCAGAAACGGCAACCGCTTGCACCGCCCCACCTACAGCACCTCGCCGCCCCCATCCAAAGAGCCGAATCGAAAGGCACAACGCCATCAATCGGTTTTTACCTCTCAAGCCTCCAGACAACAAGCGCATTAACGAAGCTAGGCTAGTCTGACTCCAAGGAAAGAGGATTTCCGGAGCACCGCTATGGCCGAAAACCGATTCGATCCCACACCTGTAATTCTGATCGTTGATGACCAAACCAATGACGTCAGAATTCTGCAAGAAGCCGTTGGCGAACTGGCACAAGTACACGTCGCCGACGATGGCCGCATGGCCCTGGAGGTGGCACGCTTCTGCAGACCTGATGTGGTCTTGCTGGATATCGAAATGCCTGGCATGAGCGGCTTCGAATTATGTCGACTGATCAAGGCCGACGCCAAATTGTGCGACGCCGCGATCCTGTTCGTGTCTGCCCACACACACACGGAAAACGAAATCCAGGCGCTGGAACAAGGCGGCATCGACTTCATCCAGAAACCGCTGAGCATCCCGGTCGCTCGCGCGCATGTGCGTGCACACCTGAATCTGCGCGCCGAGGCCAAACGGCTGGCTTATTTCGACGCCTTGACCGGCCTGCCCAACCACATGCTGCTGCGTGACCGCGTCGAGCAAATGCTGCAGAAGGCCCGCCGCAGCAAATCCCGGCTCGCCCTGCTGTTGCTGGATCTGGACAATTTCAAAGGTATCAATGACTCACTGGGGCACTCCACCGGCGACCTGATTCTAAAAGAGGTCAGCCAGCGCCTGAGCACGGCATCACGCGGCGTCGACACCGTCAGCCGCCAGGGCGGCGATGAGTTCGTGATTCTGGTGACCGACCTACAGCGCTCCGAAAACATCAGCGACTATGTGCAGCGCCTGCTGGAGATCATTGCCCTGCCGATGAACATTGCCGGTAATCGCTTCGATCTTTCCGCCTGCATCGGCATCAGTGTTTTCCCCGACGACGGCGAAGACCTCGAAGCGCTCTATCGCCAAGCCGATGCAGCGATGTACCAGGCCAAGCAGGAAGGCCGTAATCGCTACCGCTTCTTCTCGCAAAGCATCGAAAGCGATGCAAGAGCTCGCCATTTGTTGGAAAGCCATATGCGCAGCGCCCTGGAATCTGGCGTATTCGAGGTGTTCTATCAGCTACGTTTCGACGTACGCCACGCGCAAAGCCGTGGCATGGAGGCCCTGATTCGTTGGCGCCGCGATAGTGGCGAGTTGGTTTCGCCTGCCGCCTTCATCCCACTGGCGGAAGAAACGGGGCTGATCATCCCAATCGGCAAACAGGTGCTACATAAAGCCTGCAGCGACGCCAAAACACTGCTCGATAGGGGCCAGCGCTTGTGCGTAGGCGTGAATATCTCGGTGGTGCAGTTTCGCGAAGAGTCCTTTCTCGACATGGTCAAAGGCGTGCTCAAAGAAACCGCACTGCCGCCTGAACTGCTGGAACTGGAAATCACCGAAGGCGTACTGGCGCGCGACATCGATCAGGCGCGCAGCCTGCTGGAGGCTCTCAAACAGATGGGCGTACGCATCGCCATCGATGATTTTGGCACGGGTTATTCGAGTCTCTCTTACCTCAAGAAGCTGCCCATCGATGTGCTGAAGATCGATCAGAGCTTTGTCCGCGACATGCTCACCGACCACAGCGATGCGGCGATCATTGAAGCTATCGTGCGAATGGGCCAGGCTCTTGATCTAGAGTTGGTTGCAGAAGGTGTGGAGAACCTGGAACAGGCAGAAAAGCTGCTTGCTCTGGGCTGTGAACTGATGCAAGGCTTCTATTACTGCCGTCCCATGCCATTCGAGCAGTTGTGCGCCTGCCTTGGCCTGACATCAGCCCGAGAACATCAATAAGCAAAAGGAATACCCACGGTGCGGCTGATCGTTGCCCTTACCTTCGCAGCAGGTATGGCCGCTACGGCCCTGGTTACCGGAGTGCTGCAACAAAGCAACCAACAGCGCATACACAGCGCGTTGGTCAACGCCACCGAGCGCGCGGCGGATGCCGTAACCAAACGCATCGAACTCTATCAGTATGGCCTGCGCGGCGCGCGCGGCGCGGTGTTGGCCAGCGGCGAAAACGGCATCACCCGCGAGGGTTTTATCAACTACAGCAAAACGCGTGACGTCACTCAGGAGTTTCCCGGCGCACGTGGCTTCGGCTTCATCCGTCGAGTACCTGCGCAACAACAAGAGCGCTTTCTTGCCAGTGCCCGCGCCGATGGCATGCCGGACTTCCAGATTCGCCAACTGACCCCGCATGACGGCGAACGCTTCATCATCCAATACATCGAGCCGGTGGCAAACAACCGCCAGGCCGTCGGGCTCGACATCGCCTCCGAGCAAAACCGCCGTAGCGCCGCCATGGCTGCCATGACCAGTGGCGAAGTGCGTATTACCGGGCCCATCACGCTGGTACAAGCCACCGGTAGTCCCTTGCAATCTTTTCTGATCCTGCTGCCCATCTATCGCGGCTCGGTCACGCCTGACACAGCAGAAGCACGCATGGCTCAGGGTATCGGCTGGAGCTACGCGCCCCTACTCACCGAGGAAGTGCTGCAAGGCCTGAAACTCGACCGCGAAGGACTGCACCTGCAATTGAGCGACATCAGCGATGCCAACCAAGCGCAAGAGTTTTTCGGCCAGCGCAAGGTATCTCAGGAAGAAATTGACAGCTATGCCGTCTCACGCCAGGTATATGGGAGGCTCTGGCAAATAGAGCTGCATGCCCTGCCAGCCTTCGCAAATCAGCTGAATCTCGTTTCCCCACGCCTGACAGCCCTGATCGGCACTCTACTGAGTCTCATGCTGGCAGCGCTAACCAGCGCAATTCTGGTCAACCGCCACCATCATCGGCAGATCATCGCTGAACAGGCACGCTCAGCCGCCATCGTGGACAGCTCCAGTGACGGCATCATCGGTCTGGATCTCGAAGGCCGGGTGCTGAGCTGGAACCCTGGTGCTGAACGCATCATCGGTTACAGCGCAGCAGAAACCATTGGCCGCACGCTGTTCGGCCTCACTGTTCCAGCGCACCTCGTCGAGCAAGAACGCACGATCTTACAGCGCATCCTCGCACGCGACCCCGTCGACAACTTCGATACCCAGCGCCAGCACAAGGACGGCCATCTGGTTGACGTATCCGTTTCGGTGTCACCCCTGCTCGACGACAGCGGCACACTGATCGGCCTGTCGAAAACCGTACGCGACATCTCGGCACAAAAAGCCGCCGAGGCGCGCATCCTCGAACTCAATGCCAACCTTGAGGAGCAGGTCAACGAGCGCACCCAGGAACTACGCGAACTCAATGTGCTGCTCAACAACGTACTGCAGTCAGCCTCCGAGGTGTCGATCATCGCCACGGATCTAGACGGGGTGATTCGCGTATTCAATCGAGGCGCCGAACGCTTGCTGGGCTATAGCGCCGAGGAAATGTTGGGCGTACAAACACCGGCGATCTTCCACCTCGCCGAAGAGGTTCAAGCACGCGGCGAAGAGCTCAGCCAGGAATACGGCGAGCCCATCAGCGGTTTTCGCGCATTCGTGCATAAGTCGGAACTGGAAGGCGCTGAAAACCGCGAATGGACCTACGTGCGCAAGGATGGCTCACACCTTTTGGTGACCTTGCTGGTGACCGCCATGCGCAACGCCAGCGGGGATCTGGTTGGCTACCTGGGCATCGCTCTGGATCTATCCAAGGAAGTTCGGCTACGCCGCGAAGCGCTGGCCGCACACGACCAAGTCGCCCTGGCAGCCAGAGTCGCTGAGCTGGGCATCTGGTCTTGGACACCTGCGGACAACCGGCTGCAGTGGAATGACCGGATGTTCGAGCTTTACGGCTACTCACCCGAGCAACGTGAAGACAACATCAATTACCGGCACTGGCGTGAGCGTCTGCACCCCGACGACCGACCTGCCACCGAGATGAACCTGCAGGACGTACTGGCTGGCCGGGCGACATTCGACCGCGTGTTTCGCGTCATCAGGCCCGACGGCCAGGTACTGCACATCCAGCCTGGCGCGCATGTCGAGCGCGATCATCTGGGCAACCCCGTCAAGGTCACCGGCATCAACCGCGACATCACGGCGCAACTGCAACTCGAAGCCAGCCTGCGCCACGCCAAAGAACAAGCCGACGCAGCCAGCGCAGCCAAGAGCGCCTTCCTGGCCAACATGAGCCATGAAATTCGCACCCCCATGAATGCGGTATTGGGCATGCTGCAACTGGTGCAAGGCACCGAGCTCAACCCGCGGCAGCTCGACTACGTGCTCAAGGCGCAAGGCGCAGCACACTCTCTGCTCGGCTTGCTCAACGACATTCTCGACTACTCGAAGATCGAAGCTGGCAAACTGCAATTGGATCTACACGAGTTCGAGCTGGAACCCATGCTGCGCGACCTGGCAGTCGTGCTGGCAGGCAACCAGGGCGACAAGGACATCGAAGTCATGTTCGACGTCGACACGGCCCTGCCCAGTGCGCTATTGGGTGACAGCCTGCGCCTGCAGCAGGTGCTCATCAACCTGGCAGGCAATGCCCTCAAATTCACCCACAGCGGCCAAGTCGTGGTCAGCCTGCACCAGTTGCAGCGCACGGCCGAGCGCATCAGATTACGTGTCGCCATCAGTGATACCGGCATTGGTATCAGCGAGCAGCAGTTACAGCGGATCTTCGACGGCTTCACCCAAGCCGAAGCCTCCACCACACGCCGCTACGGTGGTACTGGGCTTGGTCTGGTGATCTGCAAACGCCTGGTAGAACTGATGGGCGGTACGCTGCACGTGGAAAGCCAACTCGGCTCAGGCAGCCGCTTCTGGTTCGACATCGAACTGGGCGCACGCGAAGAGGCGGATCTGTTGGTGCACCGCCATAACGCCCCCGAACCTCTGCGCCTATTGATCGTCGACGACAACCCAGTGGCGCGGCAACTGTTGCAGCAGACCATCCTCGACCTGGGTTGGTATGCCGAAACCGCCGACAGTGGTGATGACGCCCTACTGTGCGTACAACAAGCACAGCCCGCCTTCGATATCGTCCTGCTGGACTGGCGCATGCCCGAAATGGATGGCCTGCAAGTAGCACAGCGCATACGCGAGAGCTGCACACCGGGCCTGCCCCCACCAACGGTCATCATGATCACAGCACATGGCCGAGAAGTGCTGTCTGACCGCTACGGCGAAGCCAATGCGCCATTTGCCGGCTTCCTCACCAAACCGGTCACCCCGCGCCAATTGGTCGCCTGCATCCACCAAGCTCGCCATGGCAACAGCGTCGAGCCAGTGCTGCCAGGCTATAAACTGGGCCAGCGTCTACTGGGCTTACGGCTATTGGTGGTCGAAGACAATGCACTGAACCGCCAGGTCGCCCGTGAACTGCTGGCAGGCGAAGGCGCCGACGTGCAACTCGCCGAAGGTGGGCTGCAAGGCGTGCAACTGGCCCTCAATGCACACCCCGCCTTCGACGCCATCCTCATGGATGTGCAAATGCCCGACATCGACGGCCTGGAAGCTACCCGCCGGATTCGCCAGCATCCCACTCACCAGACGCAACCAATCATCGCCATGACCGCCAATGCGTCCAATACCGACCGAGACCAATGCCTGGCTGTCGGCATGAACGATCATATCGGCAAGCCCATCGACATCGAAAGGCTGGTCGCGGTGCTCCGTAACTGGTGCGGTCTACAGACGACAGCCAATACCGCAACCCAAGAGGACGACAGCCTCGAAGCCGAAGAAGCCATTCTCAAGCGCTTTGGCGGTAACCTGACACTCTTGCGTTCGATGCTGGAACTGTTCCCCGCCGACCTGAAACAACAGCTAGATCAGTTGCAACTGCACCTGCAACAACGCGATACCCGCGCCATGCTCAAGAGCCTACACACACTCAAAGGCAGCGCCGGAACCATCGGAGCCCGGCAGCTCTCGGTGCGCTGCGCAGCCCTGGAAAAACAGCTCGCCGAAGACCCCAGCGTCCTGCTTGAAGATGGCAGTTGGATAATCGCCCTACGCGAGCAACTCACCGACAGTTGCGCGCGCCTGCAAACGATATTTGCCGCCGCAAGTGACGTACCCGCCCCTGAAACGATCCAATCCCCAGCAAGCACAGAGTGGACGCAGGCACTGCAAGCGCTTAACGTGCAACTGGAGCAAGGCAATCTGAGCGCCCTTGATTCGGTGCAACAACTGGCGACACGGATACCTGAAGCGCAACGCGAACGCTTCAATGAAATCAGCCAAGCCGTCAATGCATTGGACTTCCAACGTGCGCGGCACTTGCTTCACGCATTACACAACACTGTAAAAGGGGATTGATTTGGAGCGCCTGCAGACTTACCTAAACAGCCGCCCGAAACTGCTGCTTGTCGACGACCAATCACTGAATATCCGTTTGCTGCATGAGCTGTTCCGCGCTGAGTGTGACGTCTACATGGCAACCAGTGGCGAGCAGGCGCTGAAAATGAGCCGCGACCTTTTCCCGGATCTGATTCTACTCGACGTGATGATGCCTGATATGGATGGGCACGAGGTCTGTAGGCGCCTGAAGGCGGCTACAGAAACCAGCCACATTCCGGTGATTTTCGTGACCGGAAAAGGCCACGAGGATGATGAAGTTGTTGGCTTCGAGCTGGGCGCAGTGGATTACATCCGCAAGCCTTTTCACTCCGTCGTGGTGCGCGCCCGTGTACTGAATCACCTGAAGCTGAAGCTGCAAAGCGATGTACTGCGCGAAATGGCCATGCTCGATGGGCTGACCGGTATTCCCAATCGCCGCAGCTTCGATCAACGCTTCGAGATCGCCCACGCCCATGCTCGGCGCGAGCAAAACCCGCTGTCATTGCTGATGATCGATGTCGACCACTTCAAAAAGTACAACGACTTCTATGGCAACCTACGTGGCGACCAGTGCCTGCGCGATATAGCTCAGGCACTCAATGCTTCGGTACGTCGACCTCATGACCAGGCGAGCCGCTTCGGCGGTGAAGAGTTCGCCGTACTGCTGCCGGATACCGATGAAGCAGGCGCGCTGAACGTAGCGCAACAACTACAGGTGGCGATTGAGCAACTTGGCGTCGAGCATCAGGCCTCAGAGATAGCACGCAGGGTAACGCTCTCGATCGGTGCGGCAACCCTGCTACCAACCTCAATCGCCAGTCAGGAACAGCACCTGCGTTGGGCCGACGAACAACTTTATCGCGCCAAAAGCGAAGGCCGTAACCGCATCTGCACCCATACCTACAGCGCCTAATGCGCTCGATCTCCTCTTCCCCACCGCCATGTCTGCCCAGCGCTTAGGCAGCACTGGCCTCATCTGAAACGGATTAGCCCATAGCGCCTGCGTTCAAAGGCCATCTTGCTCAAGGTGGTCGAAATTCACCGCGTCACCTGGCTTGGCATGCAGTTTGGCGCGGATGTCCTCGAAGATGGCGTCGTATTCCTTATGCTCGCGCATGATCGGGCTGTGGTTGGGATGTAGGCCATGCTTGGCGACCAAGCGCGAGATCAGACTGGCGAAGTTGAAGGCCGTGTCGCGGTGCATCTCGAAGATTTCCTCGAAGACCTTGCCTTCAATTTCACCCACCAGGCGCCCATGCAGCATCAGCCCTTCCTGAGGGTCAAGGCGCACGTCGTAGTAGAAGTCGATACGGTACTCGGGCTGGCCAGCGAGGCCTGGGATATTGTCACGGTGCAAATGGCCGGGCTGGAACATCTCATGACTCCCTCATGAACCACAACAAAGAGGCGCCGAACGCTCTAGAACGAGCCTCTTCAATACTCAGCGCACCTTATCAGTGCAACGAAACAGCCGACAACCGCTCTTGAACCAACACCCAAGGCGCAACGACTACGGCCCAGAGCTGAGGCTCTCGCGCCTGCAAGCTTTCAGCCTGACTGTCTTCGAGCTTGCCCAGCACACCCTGCGCCATCCACTGCGCGACTTTAGCTTGATCATCGCTGGCAACGGCTTCGGCCACTGCGACCAAATCCTGACGACCTTCGACCCATAGCAATGCACCACGTGCAAAGAATGGCTGTAACTCCTGCCAAGTAATGGCGGCCGTTTCGCCAAGCAGCTTGGCATAGAGGGTGCTTGTTTGTTCCGTCATGGCATGCCCCGTGTCGGTTGGCGTATGGAAGCGCGCAATGATAGCGCCGACATACCCGCTGGCAAGCCGCGAGACGCTCTGCGCCCGTAACGGGACACGCCGTGTTTCTATACGTTCCTTGCAATTAAGCGACACCCCTCCTTTCGCCTCTGACTGTTAGCTTTTCAAGGCATAAATCGGCGCTCTAAACTGAACCGGTACAGTTGTCGGCGCTATGGACGGGGTTACAACCCAGTTCTGCAGCGATGGCCGCAAGAACTAAAACAACGAAAGCACAAAAAGAGTGGAGCACTATGAAAAAGGCTACTAAACAGATTTCCAAACTGTTTGCCGCAATGGCACTGGCAGGGGCGGCCAGCTATTCGATGGCAGCAGACACCATCAAGATCGCTCTGGCCGGCCCGGTTACCGGCGCGGTCGCCCAGTACGGTGAGATGCAATTCATCGGTGCCAAAATGGCCATCGAGCAGATCAACAAGGCGGGCGGCGTGAACGGTGCCCAGCTCGAAGGCGTGGTTTATGACGATGCCTGCGATCCGAAACAAGCCGTAGCCGTTGCCAATAAAATCGTCAACGATGGCGTCAAGTTCGTCGTTGGCCACCTGTGCTCCAGCTCCACTCAACCGGCCTCCGACATCTACGAAGACGAAGGCATCCTGATGATCACCGCGGCGTCCACCAGCCCGGAAATCACCGCTCGTGGCTACGAACTGGTGTTCCGCACCATCGGCCTGGACAGCCTGCAAGGCCCGACCGCCGGTAACTTCATCGCCGACCACATCAAGCCCAAGACCGTTGCCGTGATCCACGACAAGCAGCAGTACGGTGAAGGCATCGCCACTGCGGTCAAGTCGACCCTGGAAAGCAAAGGCGTGAAAGTCGCCATGTTCGAAGGCATCAATGCCGGCGACAAGGACTTCTCCGCACTGATCGCCAAGCTCAACCAGGCCGGTGTCGACTTCGTCTACTACGGCGGCTACCACCCGGAACTGGGCCTGCTGCTGCGCCAAACCAAAGAGCGCGGCCTGAACGTCAAGTTCATGGGCCCGGAAGGCGTGGGTAACAAGGAAATTTCGGCCATCGCAGGCCCTGCTTCCGAAGGCCTGCTGGTGACCCTGCCGAAATCCTTCGACCAGGATCCGAAGAACCAGGCACTGGTCGAGGCCTTCAAAGCCAAGAAGGAAGACCCGACTGGCCCGTTCGTGTTCCCAGCCTACGCCGCCGTGCAGGTCATCGCCGAAGGCATCGAGAAAGCTGGCGACACCGACACCGCTAAAGTGGCCGCAGCCCTGCGCGCCAACAGCTTCGACACCCCCACTGGCACCCTGGCCTTCGACGAGAAGGGCGATCTGAAAGACTTCAGCTTCGTGGTGTACGAGTGGCACCAGGACGGCACCAAGTCCGAAGCCAAGTAAGCTACCTGTCTGAACCCAAAGCCCACTGCGCCTTCCGCAGTGGGCTTTGTCTATTAGAAGAATTCCGGCCTCGCGCTGCGCCACAAGCGCCGCTTTACGCGCTGCCCAGGAGTTAGGCTATGCCTGATCTTTATCATTACCTGCAACAGTTGCTCAATGGCCTGACCATTGGTAGCACCTATGCCCTGATCGCCATTGGCTACACCATGGTCTACGGCATCATCGGCATGATCAACTTCGCCCACGGCGAGGTTTACATGATTGGCGCGTACGTCGCCTTTATCGTGATAACCGGCTTGGCCATGTACGGCATAGATGCCGTACCCGTGGTCATGATCGCCGCCTTCGTGGTCACCATGATCGTCACCAGCGCCTACGGTTACAGCATCGAGCGCGTGGCCTACCGCCCGCTACGCGGCGGCAACCGTCTGATTCCGCTGATCTCCGCCATCGGCATGTCGATTTTCTTGCAGAACGCCATACTGCTTTCTCAGGACTCCAAGGACAAGGCCATTCCCAACCTGCTGCCGGGCAACTTTGTGCTCGGTGAAAGCGCCGCCAATGGCGTGGTGATTTCCTATATGCAGGTGTTGATCTTCATTGTCACCTTCGTCGCCATGGTCGGGCTGACCCTGTTCATCTCCCGCTCGCGTTTGGGCCGCGCCTGCCGCGCCTGCGCCGAAGACCTGAAGATGGCCAACCTGCTGGGCATCAACACCAACAACATCATCGCCCTGACCTTCGTGATCGGCGCCGCCCTGGCCGCCATCGCCTCGGTGCTGTTGGGCATGCAATACGGCGTGATCAACCCGCACCTAGGTTTCCTCGCTGGCATCAAGGCCTTCACCGCTGCCGTGCTCGGCGGCATCGGCAGTATCCCCGGCGCCGTGCTAGGCGGCCTGGTACTGGGCGTGGCCGAAGCCTTCGGCGCCGATATCTTTGGCGATCAATACAAGGACGTGGTGGCGTTCAGCCTACTGGTGCTGGTGCTGTTGTTCCGTCCTACCGGCATCCTCGGTCGTCCGGAGGTTGAAAAGGTATGACACGCAATCTCAAATCCGCCATTTTCGGCGCCCTGCTGGTGCTGATCATGGCCTTCATGGTGCTGGGTCTGAAGCTGACCACTGTAGGCATCAGCCTGGAAGTACACGGCGCTACGCCGTTCGAGCTGTGGTGCATCGCTGGTGCCGCCGTGCTGGTGTTCGTCTGGCAACTGCTACGTGATCGCATCACTCCGACCTGGGCCAAGCGCCCCAAATTGCTGAGCGGCTCCAGCCAGCTCGGTAACGCCCTTACCCTGCCCTCCACTCAGCGCTGGATCATCCTCGCCATGCTGATGGTCGCCCTGGTCTGGCCGTTCTTCGCCAGTCGTGGCGCGGTGGACATTGCCACGCTAATCCTGATTTACGTGATGCTCGGCCTGGGTCTGAACATCGTCGTCGGTCTGGCCGGTCTGCTCGACCTAGGCTACGTCGGCTTCTACGCCGTCGGTGCCTACAGCTACGCGATCCTCTCTCACTACTTCGGCTTTGGCTTCTGGATCTGCCTACCGATTGCCGGGATGATGGCCGCACTGTTCGGCTTCCTGCTCGGTTTCCCGGTGCTGCGCCTGCGTGGTGACTACCTAGCCATCGTGACCCTGGGCTTCGGTGAGATCATCCGCATCCTGCTGCGCAACCTCACCGACCTCACCGGCGGCCCCAACGGCCTGAGCATTGCCAACGAACACAAGCCGACCCTGTTCGGTTTGTCCTTCGAGCGTCGCGTGCCGGCCGACATGCCGACCTTCCATGGCTTCTTCGACATGGCCTACAACTCGCAGTACAAGGTGGTCTTCCTCTACCTGATCGCCCTGCTGCTGGTGCTGCTGACGCTGTTTCTGGTCAACCGCCTGCTGCGCATGCCGATTGGCCGCGCCTGGGAAGCACTGCGTGAAGACGAAATCGCCTGCCGCGCGCTGGGCCTGAACCCCACCGTGATCAAGCTCTCGGCCTTCACCATCGGCGCCAGCCTGGCCGGTTTCGCTGGCAGCTTCTTCGCCGCACGCCAGGGCCTGGTAACGCCGGAGTCGTTCACCTTCATCGAGTCGGCGATGATCCTCGCCATCGTCGTGCTCGGCGGCATGGGCTCGCAGCTCGGCGTGATCCTCGCGGCCATCGTCATGGTGATGCTGCAGGAGATGCGTGAGTTGAGCGAGTACCGCATGCTGATCTTCGGCCTGGTCATGATTTTCATGATGATCTGGCGCCCGCAAGGTCTGCTGCCGATGCAACGTCCCCACCTGGAGCTGAAGCGATGAGCCGCACGATTCTCGAAGTAAGCGGCCTGACCATGCGTTTCGGCGGCCTGCTGGCCGTCAACGGGGTGGGCCTGAACGTCAAGGAAAAGCAGGTGGTGTCGATGATCGGCCCGAACGGCGCCGGCAAGACCACCGTGTTCAACTGCCTGACCGGTTTCTACCAGCCGAGTTCGGGCAGCATCCGCCTCAATGGCGAGGCCATCGAAGGCCTGCCGGGGCACAAGATCGCCCGCAAGGGCGTGGTGCGGACCTTCCAGAACGTGCGTCTGTTCAAGGACATGACTGCGGTGGAAAACCTGCTGATCGCCCAGCACCGCCACCTCAACACCAGCTACCTGGCCGGCCTGTTCAAGACGCCGAGCTTTCGCCGCAGCGAACGTGAAGCGATGGATTTTGCCGCCTACTGGCTGGAAAAGGTCAATCTGCTGGACTTCGCCAACCGCGAGGCGGGCACCCTGGCCTACGGCCAGCAACGCCGCCTGGAAATCGCCCGCTGCATGATGACGCGGCCGAGCATCCTCATGCTCGACGAGCCAGCCGCAGGCCTCAACCCACGCGAAACCGAAGACCTGAAAGAACTGATCGGCGTGCTGCGCAACGAGCACAACGTCACCGTGCTGCTGATCGAGCACGACATGAAGCTGGTGATGAGCATTTCCGACCACATTTACGTGATCAACCAGGGCACGCCCCTGGCCGACGGTACGCCGGAGCAGATCCGCAGTAACCCGGACGTGATCAAAGCCTATCTGGGGGAGGCGTAATCCATGCTCAGCTTCAATAACGTCTCCACCTTCTACGGCAAGATCCAGGCGCTGCACGATGTCAGCATCGACGTGCAGAAAGGCGAGATCGTCACCCTGATCGGTGCCAACGGCGCCGGCAAGTCGACCCTGCTGATGACCCTGTGCGGCAACCCGCGCGCCACCAGTGGCAGCATCCGTTACATGGGTGAAGAGCTGGTGGGTATGGAAACCCCGGAGATCATGCGCAAGAGCATCGCCATCGTGCCGGAAGGCCGCCGCGTGTTCGCCCGTCTGACCGTCGAGGAAAACCTGGCCATGGGCGGCTTTTTCGGCAACAAGGCGGACAATCAGGAGCAACTGGACAAGGTGCTGCACCTGTTCCCGCGCCTGAAGGAACGCTTCGCCCAACGCGCCGGCACCATGAGCGGCGGCGAGCAGCAGATGCTCGCCATCGGTCGCGCGCTGATGAGCAAGCCCAACCTGCTGCTGCTCGACGAGCCGTCGCTGGGTCTGGCGCCCATCATCATCCAGCAGATCTTCGACATCATCGAGCAACTGCGGCAGGACGGCGTGACCGTATTCCTGGTCGAGCAAAACGCCAACCAGGCGCTGAAGTTGGCCGACCGTGGCTATGTGCTGGAAAACGGCCATATCGTCATGCGCGGCAGCGGTGAAGAGCTGCTCAACGACCCGAAAGTACGCGACGCCTACCTCGGCGGTTGATCCGTAGCCGAAGTAAACCGTGGGAGGGGCTTTAGCCGCGACAAGAGCTCGCCGCTGAAGCGCCTCCCACGGTCATTTATCCTGCAACCGACTTCCCCGGATTGCATCCGGGCTACAACCTTCTACTCCGGCCCCTCGACGTCGCGGCTAAAGCCCCTCCCACTGCTGCGTCCTGTGCATGGCTGAAGCCGCTCCTACAGCCTATTCCGGCACCTCGACGCTGACGTGAATGGCGTCGTGCCGCCAGAACTCCACATCGCAATCGATGATGCGCCCATGCTGGTCGCGGTTGACCCGCGTGATGTGCAAGGCCGGGCTGCCCGGCGCCACCCGTAGGCTGGCCGCCGCTTCGACATGCAAGACACTGGGCACCATGTCGAAACGCACCCGCCCATAGTGAATGCCGTACTCGCTGGCATACAGGTCAGTCAGCGAACGGGTCAGGTCGAAGTCGAGAATGCCAGGGAAGTAAGCCGGGTTCAGGTAGTGCTCGACGTACAGCACCAAACGCCCATCGATGCGCCGTGCCCGACGTACCTGATAAACGCTGGACAGCGCCTCCAGCTCCAGGGTCTGGCATACCTGCGCCGGTGCCGGAATCAAGCGCGCGCTGAGCACTTCCGTCGCAGGTACCCGCCCCTGCCCCGCCACCATGGCATGAAAGTGCGTGCGTACCAGCGGGTTGTAGGCGATACGAGCCGGTGACACGAACCAGCCCCGGCGCTCCTCGCGGTAGATCCGTCCTTGCGCCTCCAACTGCCCAAGCGCCTCGCGCAGGGTAATACGCGTGGTTTCGAACAACTCACTGAGCTTGCGTTCGGCCGGCAATTTGCTCCCTGACGGCAGCAACCCCCGATCAATCTGCTCCTGTAACGCTCGGCAGATGGTGGTAACAGCGCGTGGCGCATCGAGACGCATCAATTGTTTCCCTATTGGACTAGTCCAGCCCCATAGCAGGGCAAAAATATGCAGCACTGATTTATGAAAAGCCTAGGCAGGCGAGATGACCATTAGATGACAGAGCAACGACAAGCATGCCGCATGCCATGCTCAAGGCCCGTAATTTCACGGCTTTGCCCTTGGTCTAGGCTGGTTTGACCCTGCATGAGGCGGCGGCCCTGTCTCCCGAGACAGGCATCGGGACATAAAACTGTCATCAAAGCCGCCTAGATTGGCTCGGGTATTGCTGATCTAGACCAACACTCACACTGCAAAGGAGTTTCCAATGAAACAACTGCTGCTGGCTTCTCTGATGGGTTCGGCCATTGCTCTGGCCACTTCCGCCATGGCTGCAGGCACCGACCTGCAAGCGCTGGAAAAAGCCGCTCGTGCCGAAGGCACGGTGAACAGCGTGGGCATGCCCGACAGTTGGGCCAACTGGAAGGACACCTGGAACGATCTGAACACCAAGTACGGTCTCAAGCACACCGACACCGACATGAGCTCGGCGCAAGAGATCGCCAAGTTCGCCGCCGAGAAGGACAACGCCACCGCCGATATCGGCGACGTCGGCGCCGCCTTCGGCCCCATCGCCGTGCAGCAGGGCGTGACCCAGCCGTACAAGCCGAGCACCTGGGAGCAGATTCCGAGCTGGGCCAAGGACAAGGACGGCCACTGGATGCTGGCCTACACCGGCTCCATCGCTTTTATCGTCAACAAGCAACTGGTCAAGGACATCCCGCATTCCTGGGCTGATCTGAAGAACGGCAAATACCGTGTCGCTATCGGTGACGTCAGCGCCGCCGCCCAAGCAGTAAACGGTGTACTGGCCGCCGCCATCGCCAACGGTGGTGACGAGAAGAACATCCAGCCGGGTCTGGACTTCTTCGCTGCCATCGCCGAACAGGGCCGCCTGTCGCTGTCCAACCCGAACATCCAGACCCTGGAAAAAGGTGAAGTGGAAGTCGGCGTGGTGTGGGACTTCAACGGCCTGTCCTACCGCGACCAGATCGACCCGAGCCGCTTCGAGGTGCTGATCCCGTCCGATGGTTCGGTGATTTCCGGTTACACCACCATCATCAACAAGTACGCCAAGAACCCCAACGCGGCCAAGCTGGCGCGTGAGTACATCCTCTCCGACGCCGGCCAGATCAATCTGGCCAAGGGCAATGCCCGGCCGATCCGCGCCGAGCACCTGACCCTGCCAGCCGAAGTCAAAGCCAAGCTGCTGCCTAACGAGCAGTACGCCAAGGTTCAGCCGATCAAGGACGCCGCTGCCTGGGAAGCCACTTCCAAGGCACTGCCGCAACTGTGGCAGGAGAACGTGATCATCAATATGGAATAACCCACGCTCGGTGGGAGGCGCTTCAGCGGCGACAGTCGCGGCTAAAGCCCCTCCCACAAGCCGTAGGAGCGCGTAGGGTGGACCGGGGCGCGTAGCTGACGCTTCATCCGTCCACCTTGTCATTTCGGCGCTTGCCCATGCGGCGGATCGATGAAGCGCGATCCGCCCTACGATTTTTAGGACATCCCATGCCTTCCAAGGTCATCCTCGTCGTGCTCGACGGCCTTAGCCACTCGGTCGCGCAACACGCCATGGGCCATCTGCACGCCTGGTGCGACGCCGGGCGCGCGGCTTTTTACCGCCTCGACTGCGAACTGCCGGCGCTGTCGCGCCCGCTCTACGAGGCCATCCTCACGGGCGTGCGCCCCATCGACAGTGGCATCGTGCATAACGACGTCTCACGCCTGTCGCGCGAGCGCAGCATTTTTCACTACGCCCGCGACGCCGGGCTGAACACTGCGGCAGCGGCCTATCACTGGGTCAGCGAGCTGTACAACCGCTCGCCCTTCGTTGCTGTGCGCGACCGCCACACCTGTGATGAGTCGCAGCCGATCCAGTACGGCCACTTCTATTACGCCGACCATTACCCGGACTCGCACCTGTTCGTCGACGCCGAAAGCTTGCGCCTGCAGCACGCGCCCGACCTGCTGCTGGTGCACCCTATGAATATCGACGACGCCGGCCACAAGCACGGCCTGGACAGCGCCCAATACCGCAACGCCGCGCGCACGGCTGACGTGTTACTGGCCGACCACCTGCAGAACTGGGTCGATGCCGGCTATCAGGTGCTAGTCACTGCCGACCACGGCATGAACGTCGACCGTTCGCACAACGGCCTGCTGCCGGAAGAGCGCCAGGTGCCACTGTTCGTCATCGGCGATGCCTTCAGCCTCGATGCCAGTGCGCGCCCACGCCAGCTCGAACTGTGCGGCAGCATCTGCCAGTTGCTCGGCGTGCCCCACGACAAACCCTACTGCGCGGAGTTGCTGAAATGAGCGCACCCTCCTCTGTGCGGCGCTGGTTGCCGCTGCTATGCGTGCTGCCCTTCGCTGCGTTCTTTCTCGTATTCCAGGTGGCGCCGCTGGTATGGGTGGCGATCAACAGCCTGAACAGCCCCACAGGCTGGGGCCTGGGTAATTTCGAGAAGATCTTCGCCTCCAAGTTTTACCTGCAGGCAATCAAGCACAGCCTGGAGATCGCCTTCTGGTCGAGCCTGTTCGGCATGGCCATCGCCATCCTCGGTAGCTACTCGCTGCGCCAGGTGGATTCGAAGCTGCGCGATTTCGTCATCGCCTTCTCCAACATGACCAGCAACTTTTCCGGGGTGCCGCTGGCCTTCGCCTTCATCATCCAGCTCGGCTTCAACGGCGCGCTAACCCTGCTGCTGATCCAACTCGGCCTGATCGAGAGCTTCAACCTCTACTCGAAAAACGGCCTGATCGTGCTCTACACCTACTTCCAGATTCCCCTCGGCGTGCTGCTGCTCTACCCGGCGTTCGACGCCCTGCGTCAGGACTGGCGCGAGTCCGCCGCACTGCTCGGCGCAGGCACCTGGGACTTCTGGCGACACATCGGCCTGCCGGTGCTGACGCCTGCGCTGCTCGGCACCTTCGTCATCCTGCTGGCCAACGCCCTGGGCGCCTACGCCACGGTGTACTACCTGACCACCGGCAACTTCAACGTGCTGCCCATCCGCATCGCGGCGATGGTTTCCGGTGATATTTCGCTGGACCCGAACCTGGCCAGCGCCCTGTCGATGATCCTGGTCGGGCTGATGGTGCTGATCACCGTCGTCCACCAACTGCTGCTGAAAAGGAGCCGGCATGTCACGCGCTGATACCACCACCGCCAGCCTCTACCACCACATCGTGGTCTGGCTGCTGTTTCTCATCCTGCTGCTGCCCCTGGCCGGCACCCTGCTCTACTCGCTGTCCACCAGTTGGTCGGCGACCATCCTGCCGGACGGCCTGACCCTCAAGTGGTACGCCGCACTGTGGAGTGACGAGCGCTTCCTGCGTGCCTTCGGCCAGTCGCTGCTGGTGTGCTTCGGCGCCCTGGCGCTGTCGGTGGTGTTGATCCTGCCGCTGATGTTCGTGGTGCATTACCACTTCCCCAAACTCGACACGCTGATGAACGTGCTGATCCTGTTACCGTTTGCCGTGCCGCCGGTGGTGTCTTCGGTGGGCCTGCTGCAACTCTATGGTTCCGGCCCGCTGGCGATGACCGGCACGCCGTGGATTCTGCTCGGCTGCTACTTCACCATCGCCCTGCCGTTCATGTACCGCGCCATCGCCAACAACCTGCAGGCGATCAACCTGCGCGACCTGATGGATGCTGCCCACTTGCTCGGCGCCAGCACCTGGCAAGCGGCCTTCCTGGTGGTGCTGCCAAACCTGCGCAAGGGCCTGATGGTGTCGTTGTTTTTGTCGTTCAGTTTTCTGTTCGGCGAGTTCGTCTTCGCCAACATGCTGGTCGGCACCCGCTACGAGACGCTGCAGGTGTACCTGAACAACATGCGTAACAGCAGCGGCCACTTCAACAGTGCGCTGGTGATTTCCTACTTCTTCTTCGTCCTGGTGTTCACCTGGGCGGCCAACCGTTTGAACAGGGACAAGGCATGAGTTTTCTGAGCATCCAGAACCTGCATAAAAGCTACGGCGACACCCGTATCTTCAGCGACATCAACTGCGAAATCAGCCAAGGCGAGTTCGTCACCCTGCTCGGCCCCTCCGGCTGCGGCAAGTCCACCCTGCTGCGCTGCATCGCCGGGCTGACCGGTGTAGACGGCGGCCAGATTCTCCTCGACGGCCAGGATCTGGTGCCGCTGACGCCACAAAAGCGCGGCATCGGCATGGTGTTCCAGAGCTATGCGCTGTTCCCCAACATGAGCGTGGCGCAGAACGTCGCCTTTGGTCTGCGCATGCAAAAGGTGGCCAAGGCCGAGAGCGAAAAGCGTGTGCAGGAAGCGCTGGAGATGGTCGAGCTGGGCGACTTCGCCGCGCGCTACCCGCACCAGCTCTCCGGCGGCCAGTGCCAGCGCGTGGCCCTGGCCCGCTCGCTGGTCACCCGTCCGCGCCTGCTGCTGCTCGACGAGCCGCTGTCGGCCCTCGATGCACGCATCCGCAAGCACCTGCGCGAACAGATCCGCGCCATCCAGCAGGAGCTGAACCTGACTACCATCTTCGTCACCCACGATCAGGAAGAGGCGCTGACCATGAGCGACCGTATCTTCCTGATGAATGCCGGCCAGATCGTCCAGAGCGGCGACGCCGAAACCCTCTACACCGCCCCGGTGGATGCCTTCGCTGCCGGCTTCATCGGCAACTACAACCTGCTCGACGCCGACGCCGCCAGCCGCCTGCTCGGCCAGCCGGTGGCCTCACGCGTGGCCATCCGCCCGGAAGCCATTGCCTTCACCACGAGCGGTATTACCGCGCAGATCCTCAGCCACAGCCTGCTGGGCAACGTCATCCGCTACCGCGTCGAGGCCCAAGGCTGCCAGTTGCTGGTCGACGTGCTCAACCGCTCGGCATCCGACCTCTACCCCAACGGCCAGATGATCAACCTGCAGATCGACGCAAGCGCGATCCGGGAGGTGGCGTGATGGCCCTGGCGATCTTCGATCTCGACGAAACCCTGATCCATGGCGACTGCGCCAGCCTGTGGACGGCGGAAATGGTGAAGATCGGCTGGGCCGATGGTGAGTCCTTCCTCGCCCGCGAGCAGGAGCTGATGCGCCAGTACGCCGCCGGCACCCTGGCCATGGAGGACTACATGGCCTTCACCCTGTCGCCGCTGGTTGGCCGAACACCCGAAGAGGTCGCCCATGTGGTCGAGCCCTTCGTCGAGGATGTGATCGAGCCGATCTTCTACACCGACGCCAGCCACTGCCTGGCCGCGCACCGTCAGGCCAGCGACCGCCTGCTGGTGATTTCCGCCTCGGCGCATTTTCTGGTCAGCGCCATCGCTGAACGCTTCGGCATCGACGAGGTACTGGCCATCGATCTGGAGCAGCAGCACGGTTTTTACACCGGGCGTACCGAGGGCGTGTTGACCTACCGCGAAGGTAAGGTGACACGCCTGAACGCCTGGCTCGCCGAGCAGGGCGAAAGCCTGGCTGGAGCCAGCTTCTACTCCGACTCGCGCAACGACCTGCCGCTGCTGCAATTGGTGGAGAAGCCGTTCACGGTCAACCCCGACCCGGTGCTGCGCGCTCACGCCGAGCAGGCCGGCTGGCCGGTTCTGAGCTGGCGGTGAATCGCCGCGATCAGATGTAGGGCGGGTGAAACCCGCCACTCTGCTTACAGACGGAAACGACTGACCAACGCCTGCAGGTGCCCACCGAGGCGCGCCAACTCGGCGCTGGAGGCGGCGGTTTCCTCGCTGGCACCGGCGGTCTGCTCGGAGATATCGCGCACGCTGATCACGCTGCGGCTGATCTCTTCGGCCACCGCGCTCTGCTCCTCGGCAGCGGCAGCGATCTGCTGGTTCATCGACTGGATGTTGGACACAGCCTGGGTGATGCTGGCCAGCGAGCTACCGGCCTGACGACTCAGCTCCACGCTGCTGTCGGTGATGTCGCGGCTGGCGCGCATAGTTGCGGCAACCTGTTGCGTGCCGCTCTGCAGGCCGGCGATCAGTGCTTCGATTTCCTCGGTGGATTTCTGCGTACGCTGCGCCAGGCCGCGTACCTCGTCCGCCACCACGGCAAAACCACGGCCGGCCTCACCGGCACGCGCCGCTTCGATGGCGGCATTGAGCGCCAGCAGATTAGTCTGCTCGGCCACCGACTTGATCACGTCCATCACGCTGCCGATCTTGTCGCTCTCCTTCTGCAGGCCGGTCATGGCCTCGGAAGAACGCGCCACTTCATTGGCCAGACGCTCGATCTGCGCAACCACCTGATTCACCACCTGGTTGCCCTGGCGTGCCTCGCCGTCAGCAGCGGTGGCGGCATGCGCGGCCTGTTCGGCGTTCTGCGCCACCTCCTGCACGGTAGCCGACATTTCATGCATGGCGGTGGCCACCTGATCGGTTTCCTGACGCTGGTGGTTGGCACCAGCACTGGTCTGCTCGGTAACAGCCGACAATTGCTCGGCAGCGCTGGCGATCTGCGCCACGCCATCGCGAATGCCGCCAATTAGCTCGCGCAGGGTACTGGCCATCTGGGCGATGCCCTGCTGCAGCAGGCCTAACTCGTCGCGGCGATTTACTTGTGCCGTATCGGTCAGGTCGCCATCGGTGATACGCCGCACGGCGCCGAGAGTATCCTGCAAAGGCTGAGTGATCTGCCGGGTGATCAACCACGCCGCCAACACACCGAACAGCACCGCCAGGAGCACGGCGATAATCTGCCAGGTGCGCGCCTGACTGCTTTCGACGGCCATACGCTCGGTCTGGAACGCATACAAGGCATCACTGATACGCACGATCTCGCGCTGCTGATCGGTCATTTCCTGGCGCGTAAGGGCAATGTCCTGAGTGGCCTGCTTGAGTGCCTGCAGGGCTTCGCTATAGCTGCCGAGCAGCACCTCGATCTGCGCAACATCATTGCCACGCGAGGCATCAAAAGCCTCACGCAGCGGTGCCAACGAGTCACGCGCCGTAGCCAGACCGGCCACCAGTGTCTGCTCGTTATTGCTATCCGGGTTGTTGTCATAACGCTCAAGCAGGTAACGCACGCTGAGCAGCGCGCCCTGCGCCTGGCTCAACACCTGCAACTGAGTGAAGCGACGACCATCGTACTCGGGCAAAAACTGCACGCCGCGCAGCATCTTGGTCAGCACTTGATCGAGTTGCTGCGCTGCACCGGCAACGCGACTGCGAGCCCGCTCAGCAGAGCTGTAGGCCATACGCATCCCCTCTAAGGACTGCCGATAGGCCTGGTTATAGCCGTCCTGCTCACGCAGCAACTTGACGTTGACCGGATTAACAAAAGTGTCCAACAACTTCTTCTGCTGTTTCAGGTAAACATCCAGGCTCCCAAGCAGGCGCTCGGTGCTGGGGGCATCGCCGTTGGCCAGCATGAACTGCAGGCGCGCGACGCGCAGGGTGGTGAGGGTATTGTTGAGCTGAGCGATTTCGCTCATCCAGGTACTGCGGGTAATGACGCTGCCGAGACTGCTCCAGGCAACCCAGGCAAGTGCCAAAGTCAAAGCCAAAACCAGTCCAAAACCTAAGGCCAACTTGCGGGTAACGCTAAGGTTGGCGAACCACGAATGCATGAACAACCTCCACGAAGGGATGAGGGACGCTGGAGAGTTGTTCGTCCTTGAAACCAGCAGGACACTTGATGACGCAAGCCTTGCCATACGAGGCACAGCCATTTGTCGACCCGGTCAGAAAATAAGGTTGCTGATGGCTTTAGCGGTGCCCAGGTGTGGCACTGGCCACACCTGGGCGAACGGGTCAGACGCGGAAACGATTGACCAATGACTGCAGATGCCCCCCCAGGCGCGCCAGCTCCACCGAACTGGCGGCAGTTTCTTCGCTGGCCTCGGCGGTCTGTTCAGCGACATCGCGCACGCTGACCACACTGCGACCGATTTCCTCCGCTACGGCGCCTTGCTGCTCGGCCGCGGCGGCGATCTGCTGGTTCATCGACTGGATGTTGGAGACCTTCTGGTTGATCACCACCAGTGCCTCACCCGCCTTGCGCGCCAGACCAACACTGCCCTCGGTCAGACTGCGGCTTTCCTGCAGCACATTAGCCACCTGCTGCGTGCCACGCTGTAGGGCACCGATCAGGGTTTCGATTTCCTCGGTGGACTGCTGAGTACGCCGCGCCAGGTTACGCACTTCGTCAGCCACCACGGCAAAACCGCGCCCGGCCTCACCCGCCCGCGCCGCCTCGATGGCAGCATTGAGCGCCAGCAGGTTGGTTTGATCAGCCACCGCCTTGATCACATCCATCACGCTGCCGATCTTCTCGCTTTCACGTTGCAGCAAGTCCATGGCCTCGGTGGAGCGCACCATCTCACCGGCCAAGGATTCGATCTGGCCAACAGCCTCGACTACCACCGCGCTTCCTTGACGCGCCTCAGCATCGGCATCACTGGCAGCATGCGAAGCTTGCTCGGCATTATGGGCGACCTCGTGAACAGTGGCCGCCATCTCCTGCATCGCGGTTGCCACCTGATCGGTTTCGAGCTTCTGGCTGTTAACCCCGGCACTGGTCTGCTCGGTCACCGCCGACAATTGCTCAGCAGCGCTGGCAATCTGGCTGACGCCGTCGCGAATACCGCCGATCAACTCGCGCAAAGCGTTACCCATACGCTGCACACCTTGCTGCAGTGCACCGATTTCATCACGTCGAGTGGTCTGCGGGATGGTCGTCAAATCGCCCCCAGCAATACGCTCCACGGTTGCCAAGGTTGTGGCCAACGGCCCAGTGATCTGACGTGTGATGACCACAGCCGAGAGCACGCCGACCACCAAGGCCAGTAAAGTGGCAACTAGCTGCACACTTTTCGCCGTCGAGCCTGCCGAATGACTTTGCTTGACGATGTTCTCAATCAGCGCATTACTCAGGCGAATGATCTCGCTGCCCTGAATATCCAACCCCTCTCGTGCCTTGATAATGGCAGTATTGGCCTGCTGGAAAGCCTGCACTGCAGTACGGCAGCCCTCGAAGGCAGTCAGGATGGTCTTGACCTGCTCGCCAGCCTGCGCGCCAAGGATGCTATCGAGCTCATCGAGAGTCTCGCGAGTACGCTGCAGTTGCCGCGTCATTGCCGCTTCGGTATCAGCATTGACATTGGCTGTGTAACCGCGCACCTCATAGCGCATCAACTGCAGCCCCTCTTTGGCATCGCGCATGGCGCGATAGCTGGGCAGCCGCTGCGGGTCATATTCAGGAATACGCAGTACCAACGCCTCGACCTGCTCTAACTGGGCGAAAGCATCACGGGCCAGGCGCCCCATGTCGCCACGCGCGGCATTGGCTTGGCGGTAAGCGGCCTGCATCGTAGTGAGCGAGCCCTGGTAGAGCTCGATCTGCACGCTCTGCTGCTCAAGTAGCTCGGTATTGATCGGGCTGGCGAAGTTCTCGCTGCTGCTTTTCTGCGCCTGCCGATATTGCTCCAGTAATTCCTGCATGTGCTTACCCGAGGCTTCGTCACCATTACTGGCAACGTAGTGCAGACGGCTGACACGCAGGTTATCGAGCATATCGTTAACCTCACTGACTTCGACAAGCCGCTCATTGCGCTCGATCAGACGGCCAATACCATTCCAGCCGGCGGCGGCCAGCACCAAAGTCAGCAGCAGGACAAAACCAAAACCTAAAGCTAGCTTGAAGGTAACACTAAGATTGCCGAGCCATTTGCTCATGTAATTCTCCATCCGGGGATCATGGTTTACGCAACCGCTGGAGAATTGTTCTTGTTACCAGCTCGGGACTGCTCGGCACTCTGAACCAAATGACGAGACCGGCGACGATATCACGGCGCCATAATAAAGTCATCCATTCAACTAGATGTCTGACAACCCAGGTGCGCCATATCATCAATGCCTGCATCTGCAACCAAAGCCAACGCACGCGTCAGAGTCGGCAGCACGTAACAGTAAACGGCGAGCAAGACAGGTATCTCGCCATGAGCGAATGCATCTTCAGGTAACACGCCTTCATTCGCTCACATGCCGCAACAATTCTCATGCAGGCAATAAATCGACCAAAAACACAACAACCTTAATCGCTTTATCTTGCCTGCCGCGCCCTAACGCGGCCCGATTTGCTAGGCTTGCCACCCTTTCCAAGACTGCCCCGGACATACCTCCATGCGTGCCCTGATCGCCTTCAGCCGCTTCGTCGGCAATACCTTCGCCCTGTGGGTCTTGCTGTTCGCCATCCTGGCCTTCATGCAACCGGCCTGGTTTCTACCTCTAACGGCCTGGATCGTGCCGCTACTCGGCCTGATCATGTTCGGCATGGGCCTGACGCTGAAAGCCGAAGACTTTCGCGACGTGGTGCGCCGCCCGATTGCGGTACTGATCGGCGTACTGGCGCAGTTCATCATCATGCCCTGCGCCGCCTGGCTACTGTGCCAGGCCTTCAGCCTACCGCCAGAAGTCGCAGTAGGTGTGATACTGGTTGGCTGCTGCCCCGGTGGCACCGCATCAAACGTCATCACCTGGTTCGCACGCGGCGATTTGGCCCTGTCGGTAGCGATCACCTCGGTAACCACCCTACTCGCACCACTGATGACACCCGCGCTGATCTGGTTGCTGGCCTCGGAATGGCTGCCGGTGTCGTTCAGCGCCATGTTCATCTCGATCCTGAAGATGGTGCTGCTGCCCATCGTGCTCGGCCTGGTCGCACAGCGCCTGCTTGGTGAGCGGGTGAAAACGGCGGTGGATGTACTGCCACTGATTTCGGTGGTGAGCATCGTCGCCATCGTCGCCGCCGTGGTCGCGGCCAGCCAGGCCAAGATCGCCGAGTCTGGCCTGTTGATCATGGCCGTGGTCGTGCTGCACAACGCTATCGGCCTGACTCTGGGTTACCTGGCCGGGCGCCTGTTCGGCATGCCCCTGGCCCAGCGCAAGACGCTCTCCATCGAAGTCGGCATGCAGAACTCTGGCCTCGGCGCAGCGTTGGCAAGCGCCCACTTCAGCCCGCTGGCGGCAGTACCGAGTGCGCTGTTCAGCGTTTGGCACAACCTTTCCGGCCCACTGCTGGCAACTGTCTATCGACGCATGGGGCGCGATAGCGCGAAAAACGAAGCCTGAGCCTGGCGCGCACATCCGCTGAACACAGGTAGGCCCCCGTGTTCAGCGGACTGCAGCCCAAGCGCGCTAACTCATACCCCTCGCCCTTCGGCTGTTACTGCCGCAGGTCATGTCACCTACCTGCGCCACGCGGCCAGCGTCGTTTACTGAAGCCCCTTAGAACTGCTTCCTGAACATACGATCTAGCGAAAAATAACCGCCACCAAACGCGGCAACCAACAGAGCCCCTGCTGCCCAAAAGATAGAAGCCAGTTCAGCTTTTAGTTGTACCGCAGCCAGAAAAGCACTACCGCCATCCGCCAAGCGCTTTATGCCATCTGGAGTGAAATACTCACTACCAGACTTGAGAGCGTCTATGCCGGCTTGGGTTAATAATGCGTCGCCATAAGGATGGGCTACATGGAACCATACGGTGATAGCCAGCATGACTGCATTGGCTAAAGCGATTGGACGAGTCAGCAAACCTATCGCAATACACACGCCACCAAAAAACTGCATGCCAGCCAGCATAGGCGACCAAAGCCAGCCGGGATAAAAACCCAAGTTTTCCACAAAGCCGACCTGAGCGAGTGGAGCGACTATTTTTGGCCAACCTTCGACAACAAGCATGCCGCCAATAATGATGCGAAATAGTGCCCAGCCAAATGGCTGAGCGAAGCCATTGTAAAAGTCACTCATAAACGGCAAATACAAGTGACTCTTTTCATTCTTAAAAACAGACAGGCTGGACATGTTTTCCTCTCGCATTCAAGGGCTTGCATGCGAACGAGAATAACCACCAGCCATTTTATGGCGCTGACCTGGATCAAACGATTGCCATTCATATAAATGCGACGGCAAAAACAGGCGTAACACCAGAGCATTGCGCGCCTGATCAATCGGCCGCCTTCGGCCTGTAGTCGAGAAATGCGCTGCAATCGAGATATCGGCATGCTGCGCCACATGAACGTGCCAGGTCTCAGAGAGGCCTGGCTTATACCTGCATCAATGCAGAGGATGGCGTGCGCAGCAAACCAAAGCCGCCCAGCTTTACCCTACAGGCGCTCGCCCCGTAACGCCGCTACACGCGCCTGCAACGCCTCACGCCCGGCCTGCTCGGGTGCCATGGGCTCACCCGCCACCAACGTCACCCGCGACCAGAAGCGCTTGAATAACCCCTTGTTCGGGGCGTAACTGAAGAAACTGCCCCACAAGCCTTGCAGCGCCAGCGGGATAACTGGCACCGGGTTCTCTTCAAGGATGCGCTCCACCCCGGACTTGAACTCGTCAATGTCACCATCACGGGTCAGCTTACCCTCGGGGAAGATGCATACCAGCTCGCCATTGCGCAGGTATTCAGCAATCTTCTTGAACGCCGCATCGTAGATCAGCAGATCCTCGTTACGCCCAGCAATCGGCACGGTCCCGGCGGTACGAAAGACGAAGTTGAGTACCGGCAGATCGTAAATCTTGTAATACATGACGAAGCGCACCGGTCGGCGAATCGCCCCGCCGATCAGCAATGCATCGACGAACGACACATGGTTGCACACCAGCACAGCCGCCCCCTGCTCGGGGATAGCATCCAGCCCCTTGTGCTCGACGCGGTACAGCGAATGTCCCAGCAGCCAGATGAGAAAGCGCATGCTGAATTCGGGGACGATCTTGAAGATGTAGCTGTTGACTGCCACGTTCATCAGCGAGGCCACCAGGAACAACTGCGGGATGCTCAGCCCGGCAACGCTAAGGAAGAGAATCGCAACGATGGCCGAGACCACCATGAACAATGCATTGAGGATGTTATTGGCGGCGATGACCCGCGCCCGTTCATGCTCGGCGGTGCGCGACTGAATCAGCGCGTACAGCGGCACGATATAAAAACCGCCGAACAGGCCAATCCCCAGAATGCAGCCAAAGATCCACCAGGCATGGCCATAACCGAGCAAATCGAGCCAGCTATAGGGCACAGCAGCCTCGGGAATACCGCCGGAACCCCACCACAGCAGAATGCCGAAGACGGTCAGGCCAATCGAGCCGAAAGGCACCAGGCCGATCTCCACCTTGTGCCCGCTCATACGCTCACAGAGCATCGAGCCCAGGCCGATGCCTAACGAGAACACGGTAAGAATCAGCGTCACTACGCTCTCATCACCGTGCAACCATTCCTTGGAATAGGCCGGAATCTGCGTCAGGTAGATCGCCCCGAGAAACCAAAACCAGGAGTTGCCTACCAGCGAACGCGATACCGCTTTGTGCTGCCCCAGGCCCAGCTTCATGGTCAACCAGGATTGGCGCAGGATGTTCCAGTCCAGCTTCAAGGCAGGCATCGCCGCTGTAGCCGAGGGAATACTGCGGCTGGCGAGATACCCCAGCACCGCCACCCCCACCACAGAAGCCGCCACGATTGAGGCATAAGCGCTGCTGGCCATCATGATGCCGGCGCCGATGGTGCCGGCGAGAATGGCCAGAAAAGTGCCCATCTCCACCAGCGCATTGCCGCCGACCAACTCCTCTGCCTGCAGGTGCTGCGGCAGAATCGAATACTTGACCGGACCGAACAAAGCCGACTGCGTGCCCATGGCGAACAACACCACCAGCATCAACTCCAGGCTGTTGAGCAGCACACCAGCAGCTCCAGCGAGCATGATGAAGATTTCCGCCAGTTTGATCCGGCGAATCAACGCATCCTTGGCAAACTTTTCGCCGAACTGACCGCCCAGTGCGGAGAACAGGAAGAACGGCAGGATGAACAGCAATGCGCAGAGATTGACCAGAAAATCACGATCAGCGTCGGTGTTGAGCTTGAACAGAATGGCGAGAATCAGCGACTGCTTGAAGATGTTGTCGTTAAAAGCGCCAAGCAATTGCGTCACGAAAAATGGCAGAAAACGCTTCTTGCCGAGCAGGGCGAACTGCGATTGTTGGGTCATCGTCCATGGTCCTCGCGGGGGTCAGTTTTTGCCCGCACAGGCATTTGACTGCAAATGCGCGCCATAAAGCCACACGCGCAACACCGTCTGACGACAGCCACGTGCGCCATAGCCAGCCCGATGTTGGCGTAGCAGTATGTCGAAAATTACGACTTGAACATGCGCGGGTCGTAGATGAAGTCGTACACCTCCACCACTTTTATCCGCTCTATCGCCGGGTGACTCGGATTCACCAACAAGTTGCGCTCCAGCGCAAGGACTGCCGAAGGCACTATCAGGCCCAGATGAGTTTTCGCCTTAAGCCACTGCGTGCCGTACTCCATGCTAGGACGGTCAGGAGGCAGACTCGACCAGCCTTGCGCAAGCTTCGTTGCATCGACCTTTAGATACAGGTCGTGATCATCAGGCAATTCAAAACAGGTGATCGTCAGTGGAAAGGTCGGCTCACCATCGGCGTGCACGAAGGTCTCCAGGCAGCAAATTGCCGGGGTCAGCCCCATGTAAACCGCCGGGACATCCTGATCGTTCCAGCGTCCGCCTTCTATCGCCGCACCACGCCCGGAAAGATCGGTCGCGCGCTTAGCCTTGGCGATTCTCCAAGCCAACATCAGGCCGCGCCGCCCCACTCCAGCGCGTGAAGCACACGACGCACCTGCTTGGCACCAATTTCCGTTTCGCACAGCATGATCGGCGCAGCACCGCCGAGCGCCTTGTTCGGCCTCGACATCCAGCTCGCCGCGGCTTCGCGATCCTCGAATACTTCTTCTGCCAGTTGAGAAACATCCGCGATACGATCCAGCCGCTCAGATGCCACAACGTCCAGCGGCTTACTCTCACGCACGCGTCGTTCGAGCGTAGAGATGGAAGCGTTGAGCAATGCAGCCACGCTGCGCTCCTGAAGATCGAACGTGACTCGAACAGCCTGGAAGAGCTTCGCCGGAACGCCTTGCCTGATCTGCAGCAGCCGCTCTGACTCGTTAAGCGCGCCACGCTGTGCGCTGAAATCCCAGAACAAGGCGGTCACAGCGCTGCGCGGGTCTTTCTTTTTGCCAGGCCGACTGATAACGGTTGGAGCGCTCATAATCACCTCAGTCAAATGACTGGATTTATTCGTCAAATGAAGTGTATGCGCTATGCCTGCACAATGGTACTGCCAGGCGACGTACGTGCATGGGCGAACCAATGCGGGCTCGCCATGTCATCACAGCCTTGGCGGCGAGCACCTACCAGAGCAGTTGCAATCGG
Source organism: Pseudomonas sp. 8Z (assembly GCF_902506535.1). GTDB lineage: Bacteria > Pseudomonadota > Gammaproteobacteria > Pseudomonadales > Pseudomonadaceae > Aquipseudomonas. The sequence continues at coordinate 357,559 of NZ_LR733827.1, read as the reverse complement.
CTCTCGAACTCGCGCTCCTGGGCGCTGAGCGGGTCGATGAAACGCAAGCCACGCGCCAGCAGTTTGAGCGGTTTGCTGTAGTCATCACGCTGCTGGCGCGCGCTGCTGAGTTGCGGGTAGAAGTCGTCACCCTGGATCGGCGCGCCCAGGCCAGCCAGATGCACGCGCAGTTGGTGCTTGCGCCCGGTGACCGGCGACAAGCCATAGCGCCATAGCTCGCCACGGCGCTCCAGCACCTCTATATGGGTCTCGCTATTGGCCTCCCCCGCCACCTCCTGCATACGGAAAAAGGGCTCGCCCTCGACCATGCGCGAACGGTGCACGTAGGGAAATTCGAGCTGCCGCAAGGCCAGAGCGATGGCCTCGTAGCGTTTGTGCACCTCACGCTGGCGGAACAGCGCCTGGTATGCACCGCGTGTACTTGGCTGAACCGAGAACAACACCAGACCAGCGGTCAGCCGGTCGATACGATGGATCGGCACCAGATCCGGGTTGCCGGTTCGCCTGACCAAGCGCGCCAATAAGGTCTGCTCGACGTATTCGCCAGCCGGCATCACCGGCAGGAAGTGCGGTTTGTCGACCACCAACAAATGCTCGTCCTGCCATAACACCTGCTCCTCGAAGGGAATCGGCGTTTCTTGCTGCACCTCGCGGAAGTAACGCACTTTGAGCCCTACACGGTAAGGATGCGTAGCTGCGATGGGCACACCCTCGGCATCCTGTACCCGCCCGCGAGCCATGCGCTCCAGCCAGGTGGCACGGTCGATTGCCGGAAAGTGATCACATAGACAGTCGAGCACCGTGGCCCACTCCCCCTGAGGCAGGTGGAGGGTGCTGGGGCGCATGGCGGAGCTGGACATGATTGGTCAACCGAAAACTGGAAAACGGCGCATTAGGCCGCAGCCTGCGCGCCTCGTCAAAGCAAACGGCTTGAGCCGCGAACGCGCTGTGGCTATGGTGGCGGCTTCCTTCGGAGGCCCTCATGTCCATCACCCGCAGCCTGTTCGCTACCCTCGCCCTGCTCCCGCTCGTCACCGCCTGCCAGGTTTACAGCGGCAAGCCCGAAGGCCCGCCTCCGGCCACACGCTTGCAAGGCGAAGTGCAAGTGCAGAACGGCGCTCTGCTGTTCACTCCCTGCCAAGAGCAGCGCCGCTTTATCCTGATCGACGACGGCGGCGGCGCAATCGAGCGCGAGGCCATAAGTTTGCTGGCAGGCGGGCACACCAACTTGTTCGCCGACGTCGCCGGACAACTAGGCGGCAGCCAAGGCCAAGGCAGCGATGGCCGTTTCGAGGTCAGCCGCCTGTATCACCTGCAACGCGAAGGCCAGGGATGCCAAGACCTCAACTTCAAGCGCATGACCTTACGCGCCAGCGGCAACGAACCGTTCTGGCAGGTAGAGGTCGGCAGCAAGGGCTTGGTGCTCAACCGCCCCGATCACGAGCCCCTGGCACTGCCTTACCTGGAAGAGCAATTGCCGGACGAGCGCATCAGTTTCAGCAGCGAGGCCAACGGCCAGCGCCTTGAGCTGTGGGTCGCACCACAACGCTGCGTTGACGACATGAGTGGCGCAATCAGCCATCTCACCGCTGAGTTGCGTCTCGATGGCAAAGTCATGCGTGGCTGCGCTCAATTTGGCGGCATGCGCAACTAACGTGGCCAACATGTTCGGCTAAATGCCGCCATGCAAAAGCGCCTACGCGCCGCAGCACTGCCGATAATGCCAGCCGCACGGACGTTGAACAGGCAACTCGCCGAGGCAACCCTGCGGCGCGCTGGTCAATCCCCAACATAAGGCGCAGTGCCCCTCCAACCGCAGGTGTTCAGCACTGCGCGGCAGCCCCAAAGCAGCCATCAATACAGCGTCGCAAACCGCCAGAATGCCTACCGCCAACATGCAGTTACCCGCATAAACAGCACTCGACAGGCAAACATCGAGAGAGCAAAAAAGGTGCCTGGGCGCTCAAGCATGGGGCAGCCATAACGCCCGCAAAACCAACACGACCGTTCGTCAGTATTTTTTATACTTTAATATCAATGACTTAAAGCAACCGACCTGCATGCTATGGCCTGTTTCATGCTTGCCATCATCGGCATAGTTCCCTAGGGTAGTTTGCATGCGGTCTCTCATTGCCCCCATCAGCTCACTGCTGAGCGGCGTGGCTCTGCTCCTGCTCGGCAATGGTCTGCTCAATACTCTACTAACCCTGCGTGGTGTTGCCGAAGGCTACTCCACAACGATGCTCGGTCTGATCATGTCCGGGTACTTCGTCGGGTTCCTTCTCGGCACTTGGCTGGCAACTCCGCTGGTTCGGCGCATCGGGCACATTCGTGCGTTCGCCTGCTGCGCAGCGCTGGCCGCCATTGCCGCCCTGCTCCATCTGCTGCTGATCAATCCGTGGGTCTGGCTGCTGCTGCGCGTGCTCTATGGGCTCGCGTTGGTGACCCTGTATATGGTCATCGAGAGCTGGCTCAACGCCCAGGCCGCGAATGAAAAACGCGGCCAGGTGTTCGCTATCTATATGGCGGTCAACCTCGGCGCACTGGCACTGGCTCAACAGTTACTGCACCTGGCTGATCCGGTGCAATTCACTCTGTTCGCCGTTGCCGCCATCCTTATCAGTGCGGCGCTGATGCCCATTACCCTGACCCGCCAGGCACAACCTGGCCTGCCGGAAACGCCGCCAAACAACCTGCGCCAACTGTGGGGCATCGCCCCACTGGCAATAGTCGCGGCGGGCTTGTCCGGCCTGGCGCTCGGCGCCTTCTGGGGCATGGCGCCGGTGTATGCCAGCTTGTCGGGCTTCGACACATCGGGCGTCGGCTTGTTGATGACCGCCACCATTCTGGGCGGAGCGCTGCTGCAATGGCCAATCGGCATCTATTCCGATCGTCACGATCGGCGCCAGGTGCTGCTCTGGGTTGTGGTGCTGGCAGTGGTCCTGGCACTGATCATGAGTCTGCTGCCAGCAGGCCCGCTGCTGCTCGGCGCCATCTTCATCTGGGGTGGTCTGGCCTTTGCCATCTACCCCATCGCCGTAGCACAACTGATCGACCAGTTACACAGTGACGAAATCCTTTCCGGCTCCGCCAGCCTGCTGATGGTCAATGGCATCGGCTCGGTCTGCGGACCGTTGCTGGCCGGTGTGCTGATGGAACAACTCGGCGCAGCGGCATTGCCGCTGTATTTCGCTAGTACGCTGGGCCTGCTGGCCGCTTATGCCGTCTATCGGCTGCGCCATGTCAGCGATCTGGTCAGCGGCGACGCCGCGCACTTCGTGCCCATGCTGCGCACCAGCCCCACAGTGCTGGAGCTGATGCCCGATGCACCTCACGAGCCACTGGAGGATGCCCCGAACCCTGCGTCCTGAAGACGTAACCCGGCTGTTTCGGCAAGGCCTCGAGCCTTCCCCAAGCAGCCAGAACCCTGGCCTGTCGGCCGCTCGCATCTGCGCCGAGCCGAACCGGTCACTTCTGGAGAAACAACGATGCTATTAGCTACCGATCTGGATGGAACCTTTCTCGCTGGCGACCCCGAAGATCGCCTGAGCCTCTATCAAACCATCGCCGCTCACCCTGAGATCAAACTGGCCTACGTCACCGGGCGCAGCCTGGAAGCCGTGCTGCCACTGCTGGCCGACCCGACGCTGCCGCAACCGGACTACATCATCGCCGACGTTGGCGCGACCTTGGTGCATGGCGACAGCCTGCAACCCATCCAGTCCCTGCAAAGCATGGTCGATGCCCGCTGGCCCGGCGAAAGCCAGGTGGCCAGTGCTATCGAGCCGTTCGGCCTGGAGCGCCAGGACGTACCGCAGGCGCGCCGCTGTTCCTACTTCTGCACGCCCGAGCAAGCGGCCAATCCGGCACTGCGCGAAATCGCCGATGAGCTGGGCTGTGACCTGCTGTACTCAGCCGGGCTGTACCTGGACTTCCTGCCCAAAGGCGTGAACAAGGGCAGCAGCCTGCAAGCCCTGGCCGACTGGCTGGAGCTGAGCCACGATCAGGTACTGGCCGCTGGCGATACGCTCAATGACCTGTCGATGCTCAGCGCCAGCTTCCATGGTGTGTGCGTCGGTCAATCGGAGAGTGCTCTGCTGGAAGCCACGCGCAGTCACTCGCGCACCCTGCACGCCAATCGTCCGGGCTGCGGCGGCATTCTCGAAGCCTTCGCCCATTTCGGTTTTCTGGGTAAGCACGGCATCGCTGCCGAGCGCCGCCAAGCCGCGCAACCGGGTAAGGCCGAACTGGTGATGGTCTATCATCGCCTGCCATACGAGGAATACCGCAATGATGCAGGCAAACTGCAGCGTCGCCGCCCCACCTCGCCCAACGGCATCATCCCCACTCTGCTGAGCTTCTTTGGCGATGGCCGCCCTGGCTCCTGGGTCGCCTGGGCCGTGCACGAAGACGGCGACGAGCCTTTCGACAGCCACACAACAGTGGATGCCGAGCGCTACCCCAAGCTCACCGCCGCGCGGGTCAAACTGAGCAAGGATGAAGTGGACGTGTTCTACAAGCGCTTCTCCAAGGAAGCCTTCTGGCCCACGCTGCACACCTTCTGGGAACGCGCCACCTTCAACGAGGACGACTGGCAGGTGTTCTGCAAGGTCAACCGCGCCTTCGCCGAACGCACCGCGCTGGAGGCCGCCGAGGGCGCCATCGTCTGGCTGCACGACTACAACCTGTGGATGGTGCCGGCCTATCTGCGCGAGCTGCGCCCGGATCTGCGTATCGCCTTCTTCCACCACACCTACTTCCCCTCGGCAGATGTGTTCAACGTGTTGCCGTGGCGGCGGCAGATCGTCGGCAGCCTGCTGCAGTGCGACTACATCGGTTTCCATATCCCGCGCCAAGTGGAGAATTTCGTCGACGTCGCTCGCGGCGTGTTCCCGCTCAAGACGCCGGAGCGACAGAGCTGCGCCCCTCGCTTTATCACCTACGGCTGTGCGGTGGGTCTGGAGCGCATGACCACCGCGCTGGATACCGGCACCCGCCAAGTCAAGCTTGGCGCGCACCCGGTCGGGCTGGACATCGACCGCGTGCGCAGCGCGCTGGAAGCCCCGAAGATCAAGGAACTGATGGCGCAACTGCGCGAAGAGATGAAAGGCGTGAAGCTGATTCTCTCGGTGGAGCGCCTCGACTACACCAAAGGCATTCTGGAAAAACTCAACGCCTATGAGCGTCTGCTCGCCGACAACCCCGAGTTACTCGGCAAAGTCACCCTGGTCACCGTCTGCGTGCCGGCCGCGCGTGAGATGACCATTTACGACGAGCTGCAGACGCAGATTGAACAAGCCGTCGGGCGCATCAACGGACGCTTCGCCCGCATCGGCTGGACGCCTTTGCAATTCTTCTTCCGCAGCCTGCCCTTCGAGGAAGTCAGCGCCTGGTACGCCATGGCCGATGTCATGTGGATCACCCCGCTGCGTGACGGCCTCAACTTGGTGGCCAAAGAGTTCGTCGCCGCTCAAGGGCTGCTTGGCGGGCGCGGCGTGCTGGTGCTATCAGAATTTGCCGGCGCAGCCGCCGAACTCAAAGGCGCGCTGCTGACCAATCCGCATGACCCGGCTGACTTGGTGCACACCTGCTATCTGGCACTGAACCTGCCCAAGAGCGAAGCCCAGGCACGCCTGCGCGAGCTGTTCGATATTGTCAGCTACAACGACATCCGCCGCTGGGGCGAGGACTTCCTCGCAGGCGTGGCGCTGCCACAAGAGAGCCAGCCGCTGACGCTGGCCAGTTGAGCCAGTTGCGCTAACCGCGCTGCATGATGCCTTCGCAGGCCTGAATCAGCGCAGCAGCTAGCTCCCTTGCATGCCCCGGCAACTGCGCTCGGGCATGCAGGGCGACCTCTACCGCCGCCACTGGCGGAAAACCTTCAGCCTCGGTCAGTTCGCAGTGCTCAGAAGTAATCAGCCGCCGCGGCAAGAGTGTTAAACCCAGGCCGCCCTCGGCAGCCGCGCTGACGCCCGGCAAGCTGCTGCTGACGTAGGCGATACGCCAGGCCTTACCCATGGTATCCAACGCATGGGTCATCTCCAGACGATACAAGCCATTGGGCGGAAATACCGCCAACGGTATTGGCTCACGCGCGCGCACCGGCCTGGCACGACTATCCAGCCATGCCAGCGGCTCAGCCCAACTGGCCACCCCCTTGGCACTGCCTGCGCGCTGCTTGATCAGCGCCAGATCCAGTTCTCCTGCGTTGAAGGCGCGCCACACGTCATGGCTCAGGCCGCTGGTGATTTCCAGACGGATACCTCGGTGCCTGTCGGCAAAATCCGCCAGATACGGGGTCAGGCTGTTAGCAGCGAAGTCATCCGGCACACCGAGGCGAATTTCGCCGTCCTCGGCACTGCGTCCCAGCGCCAACTGCGCCTCATCCATTAGCGCGACGATGCGCTGGGCATAGCCGAGCAAGCGCTCGCCCTCGGTGGTGGTAACCACGTAGCGCCCGCTACGATCAAGCAATTGCACACCCAACTGCTCTTCCAAGCGACGAATCTGCTGGCTGACGGTGGACTGGGTCAGGTGCAGGCTGGCAGCAGCACGGGTAAAGCCGCCGGTCTGCACCACGGCGAGAAAACTGCGCAGAAGAACCGGATCGAGCACGGCACCACCCCATCATGAAAGCCACTGGTAGGCATTCTACTATTTAATTTCAGAATCCAGCGGCCGCTTGCTTATAGTGCCTGCACGTCTTTTCCACGCCGGGCGATCGCCCGACGCTTCACCATCGCCGAGGCTTTCTCGATGAGTAAAACACCCTACTACTACGCCCCGCATGGCGGCCACCCTGGTCAGGAGCAATTGCTGACCGACCGCGCCATGTTCACCGAGGCCTATGCCGTGATTCCCAAAGGCGTGATGCGTGACATCGTCACCAGCCACCTGCCGTTCTGGGACAACATGCGTATGTGGGTCATCGCCCGCCCGCTGACCGGCTTCGCCGAAACCTTCTCGCAATACATCGTCGAAGTCGCCCCCAACGGCGGCAGCGACAAGCCGGAGCTGGATCCGAGCGCCGAAGGCGTGATCTTCGTCGTCGAAGGCACTTGCGAGCTGACCCTGAACGGCACGCAGCACGCCCTGCGCCCAGGCAGCTATGCCTTCATCCCGCCGCAGAGCGACTGGTCGCTGCGCAACAAGAGCAGCGAAGCGGTGCGCTTCCACTGGCTGCGCAAGGCCTACCAGGCCGTTGACGGCGTGCCCTATCCGGAAGCCTTCGTCACCCATGAGCAGGACATCGAGCCCATCGTCATGCCGGGCACCGAAGGCCGCTGGAGCACCACACGCTTCGTCGACATCAGCGACATGCGCCATGACATGCACGTCAACATCGTCAACTTCGAGCCGGGCGGCGTGATCCCCTTCGCCGAAACCCACGTCATGGAACACGGCCTGTACGTGCTAGAAGGCAAGGCGGTGTATCGCCTGAATCAGGACTGGGTCGAGGTGGAAGCCGGGGACTTCATGTGGCTGCGCGCCTTCTGCCCGCAGGCCTGCTACGCCGGCGGCCCAGGTCGCTTCCGCTACCTGCTGTATAAGGATGTGAACCGCCAAATGCCGCTGACCCTGGGCGGTCTGAAACGCTGAATGATCACGTGCCCGTAGGAGCGGCTTCAGCCGCGAAGCTGTCGCCGCTACGACTGCATGGAAGCAGGATGCCCGAGCCGAAAGCACCTCCCACAGATACACCAACGACAAAGGCCACCCGAAGGTGGCCTTTGTCGTTCTAGCACACTGATCAGCTATGGCGGATCAAGTGGTCGAAAGCGGACAGCGAAGCCTTAGCACCTTCGCCGACGGCGATAACGATTTGCTTGTACGGCACGGTGGTCACGTCACCGGCGGCGAACACACCTGGAATGTTGGTCGCTCCCTTGGCATCGACGATGATCTCGCCGAACCGATTGAGCTCCAGAGTTCCCTTGAGCCAGTCGCTATTAGGCAGTAGACCGATCTGCACGAAGATGCCTTCCAGCTCGACGGTGTGCAGCTCCTCAGTGGTGCGATCCTTGTAGACCAGGCCATTGACCTTCTGCCCATCGCCTTTGACCTCGGTGGTCTGCGCACTCTTGATCACCGTGACGTTCGGCAGGCTGTAGAGTTTCTTCTGCAGCACGGCGTCAGCTCGCAAGGTATCGGCGAACTCCAGCAGAGTCACGTGGGCGACGATACCCGCCAGGTCGATGGCAGCCTCGACACCGGAGTTACCGCCGCCAATCACCGCCACGCGCTTACCCTTGAACAGCGGGCCGTCGCAGTGCGGGCAGAAGCACACGCCCTTGGCCTTGTACTCCTGCTCACCGGGTACACCCATCTCACGCCAGCGCGCGCCGGTGGAGAGAATCACTGTTTTGGCCTTGAGCGAAGCGCCGTTCTCGAACTTCACTTCATGCAGACCGCCTTCGCTGCTGGCCGGAACCAGGGCAGAGGCAAGCTGCAAATTCATCACGTCGACTTCGTATTCCTTGACGTGTTCTTCCAGAGCGCGCACTAGTTTCGGGCCTTCGGTTTCCTTCACCGAAATGAAGTTTTCGATAGCCATGGTATCGAGCACCTGACCGCCGAAACGCTCGGCGGCAATCGCGGTGCGGATGCCTTTACGGGCGGCATAGATGGCCGCCGAGGCGCCAGCCGGGCCACCGCCGACCACGAGCACGTCGAAGGCTTCCTTGGCGGTCATTTTCTCGGCATCGCGACTGGAGGCGCCGGTATCGATCTTGGCGAGGATCTGCTTCACGTCCATGCGACCAGAGGCGAACACTTCACCGTTCAGATAGATGCTCGGCACGGCCATGATCTGGCGACGCTCGACTTCTTCCTGGAACAGCGCGCCGTCGATGGAGACGTTGCGGATGTTGGGGTTGAGCACCGCCATCAGGTTCAATGCCTGCACCACATCCGGGCAGTTCTGGCAGCTCAGCGAGAAATAGGTCTCGAACTCGAACTTGCCTTCGATGCCCTTGATCTGTTCGATGGTCTCGGCGTCGAGCTTGGACGGGTGGCCGCCTACCTGCAGCAGCGCCAGCACCAGCGAGGTGAACTCGTGGCCCATGGGAATACCGGCGAAGGCGACGCCAGTATTTTCTCCCGGACGGTTCAAAGCGAACGAAGGACGACGGGCATCGCTACCATCGGTATTCAGAGTGATCTTGTCGGTCAGGCTGACAATGTCGTTCAGCAAGCCAAGCAGTTCCTGGGATTTCGCGCTGTCATCGAGGGACGCGACGATCTCGAACGGCTGGGTGACCTTTTCCAGATAGGCCTTCAACTGGGCTTTAAGATTGGCGTCCAACATGATGGAAAGTCCTCAGAAACATAAAATTCGGGCAATAAAATGCCCGGACGGATCGCGCCCGGGCATCGGGCACCACAAGGGCTGGTAAAAGCCCAAACAGCGCACAATCGTGCCTCCCCGGCTGAAAGGCCGGGAAGGGCATTGGCAGATATTAGATCTTGCCAACCAGATCCAGCGAAGGAGCCAGAGTGGCTTCGCCTTCTTTCCACTTGGCCGGGCAAACTTCGCCTGGGTGAGCGGCGGTGTACTGGGCAGCTTTCAGCTTGCGCAGGGTCTCGCCAACGTCACGAGCGATTTCGTTGGAGTGAATTTCCAGAGTCTTGATCACGCCTTCCGGGTTGATCACGAAGGTGCCACGCAGGGCCAGACCTTCTTCAGCGATGTGCACGCCGAACGCGTTGGTCAGTTGGTGAGTCGGGTCACCGATCAGCGGGAACTGAGCCTTGCCGACGGCTGGGGAAGTTTCGTGCCAGACCTTGTGCGAGAAGTGGGTGTCGGTGGTCACGATGTAGACCTCGGCACCAGCCTTCTGGAACTCGGCGTAGTTGTTGGCGGCGTCTTCGATTTCGGTCGGGCAGTTGAAGGTGAAAGCAGCCGGCATGAAGATCAGCACGGACCACTTGCCCTTCAGGCTTTCCTCGGTCAGCTCGACGAACTCGCCAGCATGGAAAGCGTTGACCTTGAACGGTTGCACTTGGGTATTGATGAGGGACATCTCTGAACTCCTTAACTGAGTTTTTACTGAGGGTTAAAAGCTTCGATGGGGCGTATATTAGCCTCCTATCGAAAAAAAGCTTATTGATTGCGCCCATGATAACGATTGAATGTGGCAATCAGTGCGGCCCATCATCGAAACGCTCTATTCAGCCAGTTGGGGTTCGATCAGCAGCACCACCTTGCCGGACACCTGATTACTGGCCAGCGCCTCGAAAGCGGCCTCAAAATCTTTGAGTGCGAAGGTACGCTCGAGTTGCGGTTTGACGCGCCCTTCACCGAACAACGGCCAAACCTGCTGCTGCAGATCCCGCAGCAGCTCACCCTTGAAGCGATCATCACGATTGCGCAAGGTCGAGCCAATCAGTTGAATACGCTTGCCCAGCACCTTGGCCAAATCGATCGAAGCCTCTCGCCCGCCCATTAGACCAATGTTGATCCAGCGCCCATCCTGGGCAAGCAGGTCGAGATTGAGCGCTGCGTAATTGCCGCCAACCGGGTCGAGAATCACATCGAATGGGCCGAAATCACGCAGCCCCTCCAAATCCTCCCCACGCAAAACGCCACCTTGCGCGCCCAGCGCCTCACAGTAGGCCAGCCGATCCGCCGAGCCGACACTGACCCAGCAGGGGCTGCCAAAAGCCTTGCATAGCTGTATGGCAGCGGAACCAACGCCACTGGCGCCTGCATGCAGTAGCACTTTCTCACCCGGTTTGAGGCCCGCGAGCTGGAACAGGTTGAGCCAGGCCGTGGCGTACACCTCCGGCAACGCAGCGGCCTGCGCCAAACTCAAACCATCAGGCACAGGCAGAGCATGCCGGGCATCGACCACCACCTCCTCGGCCATACCTCCGCCAGCCAGCAGACAACACACACGATCGCCCACCACCCAAGAGCTGCCAGCGCCCACTTGCGTCACCACGCCCGCGCACTCCAGACCAAGCGCCTGACTGGCGCCTGGCGGCGGCGGATAAAGCCCGGCACGCTGCAAAAGATCGGCACGGTTAAGCCCGGCGGCGGCGACCTTTACTCGAATCTGGCCTACATCGCAGGTCTGGCTCGGTTGTTCCAGCCACTCTATGCGCCCTTCGACGCCTTGCAATGCCTTCATGCTGCCTCCATAGTGCAAGTGAACCGAGCCCAGCGGCTGACCGCCGGGCTTCTGCCCAGCGCCAACGGAACCTGGCGCCCTCAAATACGGCCTAATATGCGTTATCACCTGCCAGTACGTCGAATCAGCATGAAGCGCTCTCTCGCAAGCACCGCCCTCGCCCTCGCCCTTGGTTTCAGCGCCTTACCGCTGGCGGCCAAGACCACTAGCGCCGACTGGCAATACCTGCAACCGGATCGCGAGCAGGTGATCGCCAGCCTCAACGTAGTGGAACTTCTACGTCGTCACCACTACAACAAGCCGCCGCTGAACGACGAACGCTCGATCCAGGTCTATGACAACTATCTGAAGATGCTCGATCCGACGCGCAGCTACTTCACTGCTGCCGATATCGCCGAGTTCAATCAGTGGCGCAGCAAGTTCGACGATCTGCTGAAAACCGGCGATCTTGAACCCGGCTTCGCTATCTATCGGCGCCATCTGACCCGCCTCAAGGAGCGCCTGGACTATGCCCTGAGCATGCTCGACAAGGGTGTAGACAAGATCGACTTCAGCGTCGACGAGAGCCTGCAAGTCGACCGTGAAAAAGCCCCCTGGGCCAAGGATAGTGCCGAGCTCGACGAACTCTGGCGCAAGCGCGTGAAAGACGAGGTGCTGCGCCTGAAGATCGCCGGCAAGGACACCAAGGCCATCCAGGAACTGCTCACCAAGCGTTACAAGAACCAGCTCTCGCGTCTGCAGCAGACGCGTGGCGAAGACGTGTTCCAGGCTTATATCAACGCCTTTGCCACCACCTACGATCCACACACCACCTATTTGTCGCCGGACAACGCAGAAAACTTCGACATTAACATGAGCCTGTCGCTCGAAGGCATTGGTGCGGTCCTGCAGAACGACAGCGAATACGTCAAGGTCGTGCGCCTGGTGCCGGCCGGCCCGGCGGAGAAAAGCAAGCAGATCGCCCCGGCCGACAAGATCATCGGTGTCGCGCAAGGCAACGATGAAATGGTCGACGTGATCGGTTGGCGCCTGGACGAAGTGGTCAAGCTGATCCGTGGCCCGAAAGGCTCCACCGTGCGCCTGGAAGTGATCCCGGCGAGCAATCCTCCGAGCGACCAGACCAGCAAGGTAGTTACCATCACCCGCGAGGCGGTCAAGCTTGAAGAGCAAGCCGCACAGAAGAAAGTGTTGCATCTGAATCAGGACGGCCGCGACTACAAGCTGGGCGTGATCGAACTGCCGGCCTTCTACCTCGATTTCAAGGCCTTCCGCGCTGGCGACCCCGACTACAAGAGCACCACCCGTGACGTGAAGCGCCTGATCGACGAACTGCAGAGTGAGAAGGTCGACGGTCTGGTCATCGACCTGCGTAACAACGGCGGCGGATCGTTGCAGGAAGCCACCGAACTGACCAGCCTGTTTATCGATCAGGGCCCAACCGTGCTAGTGCGCAACTCCGACGGTCGCGTCGATGTGCTCGCCGATGAGAACAAGGGGGCTTACTACAAAGGCCCACTGGCCGTACTGGTCAACCGCCTTTCCGCCTCTGCCTCGGAGATTTTCGCTGGCGCTATGCAGGACTATCACCGCGCGCTGATTCTCGGCGGGCAGACCTTCGGCAAGGGCACCGTACAAACCATCCAGCCGCTCAACCATGGCGAGCTGAAACTGACCCTGGCCAAGTTCTACCGGGTTTCCGGGCAGAGCACCCAACATCAGGGCGTACTGCCGGACATCGCCTACCCTGACGTAATGAACACCAAGGACATCGGCGAGAGCGCCCTACCGGCAGCCATGCCTTGGGACAGTATCCGCCCGGCCATTAAACCGGAACTGGATCCGATCAAACCCTTCCTCAAGCAGTTGCAGAGCAAGCACGATCAGCGTACCGCACATGATCCAGATTTCCTCTTCACTCGCGCCAGCATCGACTTGTCGAAGCAACTGATGGCCGAAACCACCGTCAGCCTCAACGAGACCAAGCGCCGCGCGCAACAGGCAGATATCGAGGCCAAGCAGCTCAAGCTGGAAAATGACCGACGCCAAGCCAAAGGCGAGGAGCCGCTCAAGGAATTGGCCAAGGAAGACGAAGACGCCCTACCCGCCGAAGATGACAAGAGTAAGCCTGAAGACGACGCCTATCTGACCGAGTCCGGGCACATTCTCATCGACTACCTGGGGCTGAACCCATCTCTCGCGCTGCATTGAGCGAGCACGAGATAAGGCGTCATCAAAACGTCATCATACTGTCGTGAAATGCAAAGGGCCGTTCTCATATCGGCCCTTTCGTTTACTGGCATAACGAGACCAACATGACCGTCACCGAGCAGTTGAGCGCACTGGGGGCCATCCTCGCTCACGGCGACCTAAGCAGCCTATTCCAGCCCATCATATCCCTGTCCGAGCAGCGCATTCTGGGCTACGAAGCCCTGACCCGCGGCCCGTCCAACAGCGCCCTACACTCCCCACTCACACTGTTTGCCGTTGCACGCCATGCGGGGCGTCTCAGCGATCTGGAAGTGCTCTGCCGCAAGAGCGCCTGCAAGCGTTTCAGCAATCTGGGGCTCGAAGGCAAACTGTTTCTCAACGTCTCCCCTGAATCCTTGCTTGAAGCCAATCATCAACCGGGACGCACACTGCAATTGCTGCAAGCCTTCGGTATTCCACCCAGCCAGGTGGTGATTGAGCTGACCGAGCAATCGCCAACCGAAGACTTCGGCTTGCTCGACAACGCCCTGCATCACTACCGCGCCATGGGCTTTTCTATCGCCCTGGACGACCTGGGCGCGGGCTATTCCAGCCTGCGTCTGTGGTCGGAGCTACGCCCGGACTATGTGAAGATCGACCGCCACTTCATTGATGGCATTCACCAGGACGCGGTCAAGCGTGAGTTTGTCGGCTCCATCCTGAAAATGGCCAAGGCCTCCCGCGCACAGGTCATCGCCGAAGGTATCGAGCTAGCGGAAGAACTGACCGTATTGGCCGAGATGGGTGTGGACTTGGTGCAGGGCTACCTGATTGGCCGCCCGCAGGAAAAGCCACCCCGCGACATCCAGCAGATCCTGCCAGCGATGCTGAACAGCCAGGAGGCGTTAGGCGAAGAGAGCCACGATCTCGGCGCTCTGCTCAACGAACTGCCCGCCGTTGATCAGAAGACCGCCATCGCGGAAGTACTCGATGTATTCCGCGCCCAACCCAGCCTTAATTCACTGGCAGTGCTCAACAACGAACAGCAGCCAGTAGGTATCGTTCATCGCCACTCGCTATCGGAAGCCCTGCTAAAACCATTTGCGACCGACCTTTTCGCGCGCAAACCGATCAGCCGCCTGATGAGTGAAGACTTTCTTGCCGTCGAGCTGTCGCAGTCACTACAGAAAGTCAGCCGCCTGCTAACCAGCCGCGCACGGCAACGCATCGAAGAAGATTTCATCATCATCCAGCAAGGCCGTTACCGCGGGCTGGGTCGGGTGATCGACGTCCTCAAGCTAATCACCGAACAGAAACTGCAGCAGGCCCGCCATGCCAACCCGCTGACGCTGCTACCGGGCAACGTACCGATCCAGCAATGCCTGACCCGCTTGCTGCAGCAGAAGCGCCAAGCAGCGGTTTGCTATGTCGACATCGACAGCTTCAAACCCTTCAATGACCTCTATGGTTACGCCAAGGGCGATGAAGTGCTGCTGTGCCTGGCGCAATGTCTGAACGAGCGAGTAGACCCCACACGGGACTTCGTCGGCCATATCGGCGGCGATGACTTCATGCTGGTGTTAGGCAGCGATGACTGGCGACAAAAACTCAACCACCTGCTGGAGGATTTCCAAAACCAGTGCAGGCGTTTCTACCGTGAAGAGCATCTACAAGCAGGCTGCTTCATTGCCCACAATCGCCAGGGGCTGCGCCAGGAATACCCGTTGCTTTCGCTCTCGATCGGCGTAGTGAACCTGCTGAAAGAAGACTGCAGCGACCTCGACGCGGCCCAACTGGCCGAACGCGCTTCCGACGCCAAGCGCGCCGCAAAGGCCATACCGGGCTATAGCGTGCACATTATCGACGCGACTCAGCGCACCTGCGCCTCCAACTCAGCATAACGGGCGGCCCGCTGCGCATCGACCTGAAGACCAGCAGCTCCTTGCAGATATAGCTGAGCTAGATGCCGGGCAGCCAAAGGGTGCCCGGCCTGCAGTGCCAACTCCAGCCAACGCCCAGCTTCCTGAGCATCCGGTGCCTGCCGGGTGTCACCCTTGAGCGCTCGCAACCCCAACTGATAAGCCGCCTTGCCATCGCCACTCTGGGCCGCCAAACGCAGCAAGCGTAAGCCCTCTTCACACGCGCCAAGTCCCTGGCCACGGAACAACAGAATATGGCCATAAAAACTCTGCGCTGCGACATCCCCCAGATTGGCCATACGCCCGTACTGCCCTTGCATCCACAGCCATATACGCGGCTGGCGCATGATCGCGGGGTAATGGAACAGACGCCTAGCCAGCCAATACCCCAAGCGCGCACGTATGCTCCAGAGCAACCTAGACATCGTCGGGATAATCACACTCGAAAACGCGCGCCACTTCCGCCGCATGCCAAGACGCAGCAGCGATACCATCGGAAGCACCAGAGAAACGCCCCAAACGGGTAATACAATCGAAGAATCCAGTACGCGGCAAACGACTGGCGCCCTGACTGACCACCAGCGCACTGCGCAAAGGACGCTCGGCACGCGCATCCAGCGCAGCCAGATGCTCAAGGGCTGCGGTCAGGGTCTGCATGGCTGGGCTTGGCAGCATCAAGCGCTCGATCAATGCGCGATAAGTCAATAAATGGTGCTGACGGCGCGCATCATCCAACTCGGCGAGCAACGCCTGCCAGTGGTGGCGGCTGATCCGCACACTCAAGACCACCCCTCCTGGCCAAGCTGCCAGGCCAATGAACGCTGGATAGCCGCATCGGGCACCCGCTCACCGCTCTCGATCATCGCCAAATAATGGGGGCTGATACCAACGCTACGCGCCAACGCCTCGGCGGCGATGCCCTTGGCCTCACGCAGACGCTGCAACTCAGAAAATGCTGGGCGCACCGAGCCAGAAGGCTCCGCAGCCGCCGGTTGAGCCTGCGGAGCAACCTGCCCTGCGGCCTGCAACAAAGCCTGGTACTGCGCCCAGGGCAGCACCGCATATTCCGGCTCACCGTCACGGGCAATGATTTGCACTGTCATCGATATCTCCACGGGAACAACAGAGCCGACACCCGGCTCTTTCCTTGACAGGCGGCCATGTTAACAGGCGTCTGACATCAGATGTTCGCCCGCGGCGATACAGGGCTGGCCTGATCATCCGTCGGCAGATACTCAATCACCGCAAGACGTTGCGGGCTCTGTTGCTCACGCCATGTACGAAACGCCTGGAGCTCGGCTTTCCAAGTGCTCAAGACCCAAGCCAGCACAGCAAGGTCATCAACAAACCCTAAGCCAACCAGCCAATCCGGTATCGCGTCGAGCGGCGTAAGAAAGTACAGCAATGCCGCAACGACCATCAGCAGCGCCTGCTTGCTGACCTGCCGATACTCACCCTTGAGCCAAGCCATACAGAGTGCTCGCAACAAGTCGAGGTCATCCTTGAACGCGGCAAATCGCGCACCTGGCGGCGTTTTCTTATCGGCTACCGCGCGCAGCAACTCAGGGAGGCGGCCATCACGCAAAAAGCGCGCAGCCTGAGGGAGGTAACGTGCCAGTTTCCAGGGAGTTTTCATCACATCTCCTTGGCAGCCCAGTTGCTGCCTGGGATTGACCCGCTTATCCACCGAAGCTGTGGATAAACCTGTGCAAATAACTTCGACAAGCTTACCAAAGCCCCATGGCATGGGGCCTTCGGTTAGATCGGACATTTTTTGCCCAACCCATAAAATCCAATAAAATCAATCAGTTGAGCGTTGACAAAGACCAAGCCCAGATGTAACGAAATTCATTTGGGAGCGATTCCCAAAATGTGCATAAGCGTAACACCGGGATCAGCTCCGAGCGCCTAGGTCAAGGGGCAAAAACGCAAACGCCCCGTCAAAACGGGGCGTTTGCTTGGCGCTCATCGATGTTACTGAGCAGCGCTCTGATCCTGGCCTTGCTCTTTGCTCTGATCTTTAATGCCGATCAGTTCAAGATCGAAAACCAGAACCGAGTTAGCCGGAATAGCTGGAGACGGGCTCTGCTCGCCATAAGCCAGCTCGCTAGGAATGTACAGTTTGTACTTCTCACCGACGTGCATCAGTTGCAGGCCTTCAACCCAGCCTGGAATGACGCCACTAACCGGCAGATCGATAGGGCTGCCACGAGCAACCGAGCTGTCGAACACACTGCCATCGGTCAGCTTGCCTTCATAGTGAACAGTCACCACGTCGCTGGCCTTGGGCTGGGCGCCGTCGGTCTTCTTGATCACTTCGTACTGCAGACCGGATGCGGTGGTGACCACACCTTCGCGCTTGCCGTTCTCTTCGAGGAACTTCTTACCGGCTTCAGCCGTTTCCTTGCTCAGAGCAACCATGCGCTCTTGGGCACGGTTCTGCAGGAAAGTGAAAGCCTCAACCATTTCCTCATCTTTGATACGCGGCTCTTTCTTGGCCAGCGCATCTTCAATGCCCTGAGCGACGGCCTTGGAATCCAGGTCATCCATGCCTTCCTCGGAGAGGCTACGGCCCATGTTCAGACCGATACCGTAGGAGGCTTTCTGCGCCGGGGACTTGAGTTCGACTTCGCTGGTCTGCGAATCACAACCGGTGAGCACCAGACCCACCAGGGCAACCGCCGCCGCCAAACGATGCTGTTTCATGCTTGTTCCTTGTAGATGCGCCCGAAGGCCGTCGTGTGAAAACGCGAGCTTAGCAGCACGCCATGATCACTGGCTACGGCATAGGAGCCGAGCAGCATGCATAAGTTCAAGTAGGCAAAGGATTTTTTGAAGTTTTCAGCGAACGCTGAAGATGTGTCACAGGAGGGGATGAAGCGAGGATAAAAATGGCGCAGCGGACGGGACTCGAACCCGCGACCCCCGGCGTGACAGGCCGGTATTCTAACCGACTGAACTACCGCTGCGCGTAACTGCGAGATTGGTGGGTGGTGACGGGATCGAACCGCCGACCCTCTGCTTGTAAGGCAGATGCTCTCCCGGCTGAGCTAACCACCCCATTCACTCTCGAAGTGGGGCGCATTCTAGAGAGCGTTTATGACCTTGGCAAGCCCCGATGTGAAAAAAATTTATCGAATTAGCAAGAACTTAGCGCAGCCCAAGGAATTTTCCGGGCGGCTGCTTGCCAATGGTTGGCCTGAACGCCGAGGCCGACAATAATGCGCGCTTCGCATCGGCAGCCTGGCTGCCGCGTTCGACGTCGCACCGCCCGCCGGTCCGCGCCCCTTACGCCAATGGAGAGTCATCTGCACATGTGGTTCCGAAACCTGCTGGTCTATCGCCTCACTCAGGACATCCCTTTCGACGCTGACACGCTGGAGGCCGCCCTGGCGAGCAAGCTTGCCCGCCCCTGCGCCAGCCAGGAGCTGGCCACCTACGGCTTCGTCGCCCCCTTCGGCAAGGGCGAAGATGCGCCGCTGGTGCACGTCAGCGGTGACTTCCTGCTGATCGGTACACGCAAGGAAGAACGCATCCTGCCCGGCTCTGTAGTGCGTGATGCGCTGAAGGACAAGGTCGACGAGATCGAGAACACGCAGATGCGCAAGGTCTACAAGAAGGAGCGCGACCAGATCAAGGACGAGATCGTCCAGGCCTTCCTGCCACGCGCCTTCATTCGCAAGTCCGGCACCTTCGCCGCCATCGCGCCGAAGCAGGGTTTGATCCTGGTCGACAGTGCCAGCGCCAAGAAGGCCGAAGACCTGCTCTCCACCCTGCGCGAGGCCATGGGCTCGCTGCCGGTACGCCCGCTGTCGGTGAAGATAGCCCCAACCGCCACCCTCACCGACTGGCTGAAAAACCAGAGCGCGGCCGAAGGTTTCTTCGTTTTGGATGAATGCGAGCTGCGCGACACCCATGAAGATGGCGGCGTGGTGCGTTGCAAGCGCCAGGATCTGACCAGCGAGGAAATCCAGCTACACCTGTCCACTGGCAAGCAGGTCACTCAGCTATCACTGGCCTGGCAAGACAAGCTGTCCTTCGTGCTGGACGACAAGCTGACCATCAAGCGCCTGCGTTTCGAGGACGTGCTGCAGGAGCAGGCCGAGCAGGATGGCGGTGATGACGTTCTGGCACAGCAGGATGCCAGCTTCGTCCTGATGATGATGACGCTGGTGGAGTTCCTGCCCGAGCTGTTCACTGCCTTAGGCGGCGAAGAGATTCCGCAAGGTATCTAAGAACCTCAGCGCGTGGATCGTCGCCAGACAATCCACACGCTCTCAGCACAGGCGCCGCACGCGCCCTGACATTAAGAAAACGTCAGAAAGCACTCCAGAGTATCGCTGAGCGCAGAGGCGTTATGGACAATAGCTATTGGCCACATAACACTATTGTGCTGGTCATCAGGCCTGCCTAGCTTATATATCTCTGTGGTCTCTCCACTCGCACTCAGGAACCAACCAAATGCCCGCTCAGCTCAGCATTGCGCAACGCCTTGGCCTGGGGTTTGGCCTGGTTCTGTCCCTGATGCTACTGATCAGCCTGATCGGCGTGCAGCGCGTCGGGCTCATCGACAGCACCCTCACCGAAGTCAGCGAGGGTGCAGCATTGAAGCAACGCTATGCGATCAACTTTCGCGGCAGCGTGCATGATCGCGCCATCAGCATCCGTGACGCCGTTCTGGCGGATGACAGCGCCTTGCAAGGCCACCTGCAAAACATCAAACGCTTGCAAGGCGAATACCTTGACTCGGCCACACGCCTGCAGCAACTCATGCAGACTCAGCCCGCCGAGGCCGAAGAGCAGAACCTCCTGAGCGCCATCCAAACCACCGAACAACGCACGCTGGCCTTGACCGACAGCCTGATAAAACTGCGCCAAAACGGCGACCGTGAAGGTGCCAGAGCCTTTCTGCTGCAACAGGTATCGCCGGCTTACAGCGAGTGGCTGAAGCAGATCAACGCCTTCATCGACTTCAAGGAACGCACCATCGCTGAACGTCTCAGCGAAGTACGTGCCACTGCCGGTGGTTTCCAATGGCTGATGCTGCTGGTCACGGCAATCGCCATCATCCTGGGTATTGGCATTTCGTTACGCATGATCCAGCGCCTTAAATCCACGCTGGGCGCCGAGCCTCACGAAGTGGCGCAGGTCATTTGCCGCCTGGCGGAAGGACAACTCAACCAGCAGATCCACACCCGCTACCCGAACAGTGTGATGGGCAGCCTGCACAATACTTCGCGCCATTTGGCCGACACCATCAGCCAGGTACGCAACGCAGCCAGCGAATTGCTCAGGGCGTCGGAGCAATTGCTCACCACCTCTGCCAGCAATAATCAGCAACTGCGCCTGCAGGCCCGCGAAGCCGAGCAGGTCGCCACGGCGATCCAGCAGATGAGCGCTACGGTTGGCGAAGTCACGGGTTATGCCACCACGGCAGCAGAGGCAACACAGAACGCCGATGTCGAAGTTGCCAGAGGCAATAAGATCATGGCCAGCACAGCCGGCGCCATCCAGAACCTGGCCAGCACGCTGGAAAGCGCCGCACAGAGCGTCCTACAGGTAGCACAAGATAGCGAGAGCATCGAAAAGATCACCGACGTGATTACCGCCATCGCCGAACAGACCAACCTGCTGGCACTCAATGCCGCCATCGAGGCCGCGCGGGCCGGTGAACACGGGCGTGGTTTTGCCGTGGTTGCCGATGAAGTGCGCTCGCTGGCTACCCGCACGCAGGACTCGACCCGCGAAATTCGTAACATGATCGCAACGCTGCAAGCAGGCACGAGCAAAGCGGCTGAGGTCATGCGTGACAGCCGAGAATTGGCTCAGCAGACCGTCGAGCAGACTCGCGAAGCGGAAACTGCACTAGGCACAATCCACCGCGAAGTGACTGCCATCAATGCGATGAACGCACAAATTGCCAGCGCCTCGCAGCAACAAAGCGGTGTGACAGAGGACGTTAATCACAACATCGGGCGTATCCACCAAGCCACTCAGGAAACCTCAGCAGGATCCGAGCAGGTCGCGGCGGCCAGCCGCGAATTGGCAGAGCTGGCTAACCGCCTGCAGGAAAAAGTCAGCGTGTTCAGCCTCTGACACTCAATAATCGACTCGGCCCCGACCGGCCTTGATCGCACCGCGCTTGCTTTTGCCGTCCAGACGACGCGTTTGCGAGCCTCGGGTAGGTTTGGTTGGACGCCGTTTTTTCTCGACCTTGGCCAGGCTACGGATCAACTCCGCGAGACGCTCCAGCGCATCGGCGCGATTTTGCTCCTGAGTGCGGAACTGCTGCGCCTTGATGATCACCACACCGTCGGCGGTAATGCGCGAATCGCTCGCCGCCAGCAGACGCTCCTTGTAGAACGGCGGCAACGACGACGCCTGGCTGTCGAAGCGCAAATGCACGGCGCTGGAAACCTTGTTGACGTTCTGCCCACCGGCGCCCTGGGCGCGGATGGCGGTCAGCTCGATTTCGTCCAACGAGAGGTGGACGCTATTGGAAATGATCAGCATGGGAAAACAACCTGACTCAAGCAGCGCCCACTGTAACCTTTGCTTGAAATTTCGCTACAGCGGCGCACGCAGGGCTCGGCTAACGTAGCGCCCTCGTCATTCGCGGATCCCATTCATGGACTCAATCACTCAGGCCGTTCTCGGCGCCACCATTCAGGGCGCACTGCTCGGCCGCTGGCAGGGACGCAAGGCCCTATTGTACGGCGCGGCCCTGGCCACCCTGCCCGACCTCGATGTCTTCATCGACTACGGCGATGCAGTTGCCGACATGACCTACCATCGGGGCTTCAGCCACTCGCTGTTCGTCCTCAGCGGCCTGGCCCTGCTACTGACCTGGCTAGTGCGGCATTATCGCCCGCACCCCGGCTATTCGAGCCAGCGCCTGCTGCTGACGTTATGGCTGGTACTGATCACCCATCCGCTATTGGACGCCTTCACTAGCTATGGCACCCAACTGTTCTGGCCGCTGATGCCAACACCCACGGCCTGGTCGAGCATCTTCATCATCGATCCGCTGTACACCCTGCCGCTGATAATCGCGGTACTGGCTGGATTGATCGGCGGTTTGCACAAGCGCAGCACACGCATCCCCACCATCGCGCTGGCCCTGTCGACGCTTTATCTGGGCTTTACCCTGGCGGGCAAATACATGGCCGAACAGCGCGTCGAGCGCGAACTGGCGCATCAAGGCATCAGTGCCGAGCGGATCTTCGCCACCCCAACGCCCTTCAACAGCCTGCTGTGGCGAGTCATCGTGCTCGATGGAGAGGATTATTACGAAGCCCTGACCGGCTGGTTCGACAGTGCACCGCCACAGTTACAGCGCCTGCCGCTGGGCACTCAATTGCGCACCGCGCTGGCCGATACGCCGATGCACCAACGCCTGGACTGGTTCACCGGCGGCATGCTGCGCTACGACCGCGTGGACGATCACCTGATCGTCACCGACCTGCGCCTGGGCATGACAGGCTTTCACCCCTTCCGCTTTGACTTTGCCCAATGGCAAGAAGGGCGATGGCAAGTACATGAACACATCTCCCGCCTGAGCTTCTCACGCGGCGAGCCCGAGCAACTGATGCTGTTGTTGCGCCGGATCTGGCAACCGCAAACCGAGGTTCCATTACTGACGTGGGCTGACGCGCTCAAACGCACGCAGCCAGACGAAACCGCAACGCACTGAGCGGCCAGCGGCATAGGTACCTGCGAGGCAGCCTGCTAGGATCGGCATTCATGCTCACAGGCAGGATGCCGCACCATGCTGTTTCGCTATTTCGAGTCCCTGATCGACGTATTCAAGCCCAGTCCCGATGTCGCTCCGCCTTCGGGACTGCTGCGTTTCTATGCCCACTACCTGAAGCAGGTGTGGCCGCTGATGTTGGCCATGCTCATCGTCGGCTTCCTGGCAGCCCTGATCGAGGTAGCGCTGTTCGCCTTCCTCGGCCAGTTGATCGATATGGCCCAAACCAGCAAGGACGCCGACAGTTTCTTCAGCGAGCACCGGAGCGAACTGCTGTGGATGCTGCTGGTGGCACTGATCATCCGCCCCGTGGTGTTCGGCCTGCACAACCTTCTGGCGCACCAGGCGATCAACCCAGGGCTGAGCAACCTGATCCGCTGGCAAAACCATCGTTACGTGCTCAGGCAAAGCCTGAGCTTCTTCCAGAACGACTTCGCAGGCCGCGTCGCCCAGCGCGTGATGCAGACCGGCCCATCACTGCGTGAGTCAGCCATGCAGGTAATCGACGCCTTATGGCACGTGCTGGTGTATGCAGGCAGCGCGCTGTACCTGTTTGCCGCCGCCGACCTGCGTTTGGTGGTGCCGCTGGCGCTGTGGATCATCGGTTACAGTGCGGCGCTGTGGTACTTCGTGCCACGCATCAAGGCACGCTCGGCGGCTGCGTCGGCAGCGCGCTCGAAGGTCATGGGGCGAGTGGTCGACGGCTATAGCAATATCGCCACGCTCAAGCTGTTCGCCCACTCGCAGGAAGAAGAAAGCTACGCCCGCGAGGCCATGCAGGAGTTGCTGTACAGGTTCCGCCAGCAATCACGCACCATCAGCGCCCTGGACTTTCTCATCACCTGCATGAACGGCGCACTGATCGTCGGCACCGGTGCCCTGGCCCTGTGGCTATGGAGCCAGACGCTGATTAGCACCGGCGCCATCGCCCTGGCCCTCGGTTTGGTCATCCGCATCAACAACATGGCCGAATGGATCATGTGGGTGGTCAACGGCATTTTCGAGAACGTCGGCACCGTGCAAGACGGCATGCAGACCATCGTACAGCCGCGCCAGGTGCTCGACCGCAACGACGCCAAAGCACTTGAGGTACAGCAAGGCGGTGTACGCTTCGAGAACATCCACTTCCACTATGGCAAACGTGGTGGTGTGATCGCGGGCCTCGACCTGACCATCCGCCCAGGCGAGAAGATTGGCTTGGTCGGCCCCTCCGGCGCCGGAAAATCAACCTTGGTCAACCTGCTCTTGCGCCTGTATGACCTGGAAAATGGGCGCATTCTAATCGACGACCAAGACATCGCCAGCGTGACCCAGGAAAGCCTACGTGCGCAGATCGGCGTGGTCACTCAGGACACCGCCCTGCTCCACCGTTCGATTCGCGACAACCTACGCTATGGCAAGCCTGACGCCAGCGACGCACAACTCTGGGAGGCCGCCCGTAAAGCACGTGCCGATACCTTTATCCCGACGCTCGACGACAGCCAGGGCGGACATGGTCTGGATGCTCAGGTCGGAGAGCGCGGCGTGAAACTGTCTGGCGGCCAGCGCCAACGCATCGCCATCGCCCGCGTGTTACTCAAGGACGCACCGATTCTGCTGCTCGACGAAGCCACATCAGCGCTGGATTCGGAAGTGGAAGCCGCCATCCAGGAAAGCCTCGACAGTCTGATGCAAGGCAAGACGGTGATCGCCATTGCTCACCGCCTGTCGACCATCGCACGGATGGATCGCCTGGTGGTGATCGACCAGGGCCAGATCATCGAAACCGGCAGCCATGCCGAGCTGATCGCCCGGAGCGGTCTGTATGCGCGCCTGTGGCAACACCAGACCGGTGGTTTCGTCGGAGTGGAATAAAGGTAGGGCGGGTGCAACCCGCCAGTACCTGCTGGCGGGTTGCACCCGCCCTACATTACGACTCCGCAGTCGGCTTCTTGCGCTTGAGCGGCGCGCTGCCGTCGGCGCTGACCAGCGCAGATGGCTTGCCAGCCGGGCGTGGGCCGGTCTTGCGCTTGGGCGCAGCGGCCTTCTTCGGGTCTTTCTTGTCGGTCTTTTTCTTCTTGCTGCTGGCGGCCTTGCCCGAGGCCTTGAGGTTCTTCGGCCCCTGGTAGGTGCCCTTGAGCTCCTTGATGGTACGACGCTCGAAACGCTGCTTGAGGTAGCGCTCGATGCTCGACATCAGGTTCCAGTCACCGTGGCAGATCAACGATACGGCCAGGCCTTCGCCGCCGGCGCGGCCGGTACGGCCGATGCGGTGCACGTATTCATCACCGGAACGCGGCATGTCGAAGTTGATCACCAGATCCAGGCCATCGACATCCAGACCACGTGCAGCCACGTCGGTGGCCACCAGCACCTTGACCGCGCCCTGGCGCAGGCGCTCGATAGCCAGCTTGCGATCCTTCTGATCCTTCTCGCCATGCAGGACGAAGGCCTTGACCCCAGCCGCCACCAGCTTGCCGTACAAGCGGTCGGCCTGGACGCGGGTGTTGGTGAAAACGATGGCCTTGTCATAGGTTTCGTTGGCCAGCAACCAGTCGACAAGCTGCTCCTTGTGATAGTTGTGGTCGGCCGTGATGATCTGCTGGCGGGTGCCCTCGTTGAGCTGGCTGACGCTATTGAGCATCAGGTGCTGCGGCTCCTTGAGCACCTTGGCGATCATCTCGCGCAGGCCATTGCCGCCGGTGGTGGCGGAGAACAACAGGGTCTGGTGCGGCCCGCAGGCCTCAGCCAGGCGCTGGGCATCTTCGGCGAAGCCCATGTCGAGCATGCGGTCAGCCTCGTCGAACACCAGCACTTCGATCTCATCGAGCGGCAGGTTACCGGCATTGGCATGCTCAATCAGGCGCCCAGGTGTGCCGATCAGAATATCGATCTTGCGCATCATCGCCGCCTGCACCTTGAAGTCCTCGCCGCCAGTGACAAGCCCGGCCTTGAGGAAGGTGAACTGAGCGAAACGCTCCACTTCCTTGAGCGTCTGCTGCGCCAGCTCACGGGTCGGCAGCAGGATCAGCGCGCGGATGCTCAGGCGCTGGCGGGAATTGCCATCGCCGAGCAGGCGGTTGAGCAACGGCAGCACGAAGGCGGCGGTCTTGCCACTGCCGGTCTGGGCGATCACGCGCAGATCCTTGCCCTCCAGCGCAAGCGGAATCGCAGCTGCCTGCACCGGAGTCGGCTCGACGAAATTAAGCTCGACCACGGCTTTGAGCAGGCGTTCATGCAGGGCGAATTGGGCAAACACAGGGCACTACCTCGAAGAATCGACAAAACGGTGCATAGCCTAACGGTTTCCGGCGTCCGGGCCGAATTTCTTTGCAGGAAAAATCCATCAGGCCGCTCGTGACTCAGTTCAGGGTAATCACAATCGTCACTGGAACCGGTGCGCGCACTGGGCTATCTATCTAGCATCGCCACAACGGAACGCCGCCATGCCCCAGCACACTCGCTCCTCTCTGTGCCTTACTCTCAGCCTGCTACTCGCCGCCTCGCCGTTGCTGGCCAGCCCGCCGCCAGGCAAGGGCAATAACAAGCACGGCGGCCAGGATCAAGTGCAGATCGATATGCGCGGCCCCAGCGTGGACATTGGCCAGGTTCGCATCGTACTGGGTGAACATCGCCAGTTGATCAGCAACAGCGCCCCGCTCCCACCGGGCATCGCCAAAAACCTGGCTCGCGGCAAGCCTCTGCCGCCCGGCATCGCCAAGAACTTCGATAGCCGCCTGTCGAGCCGCCTTCCCTATTACGAGGGCTACGAGTGGAAGCAGATCGGCACCGATGTGGTATTGGTAGCCGTGGCAACAGGCATCGTCTACGAGATCCTGCGCAACGTACTGGACTGACCAACGGTAACCAACCCGAAGAACTTGCCCTGCGCCCAGCACTCCAATACGCACCCGCCTGCTGTGGAGGCATGATGAACCCGTCCCTGATTTACCACGTGACGTCCAGTCTCGACGGTTATATCGCTCACCCAGACGGCAGCCTCGACTGGTTCGACAGCACACGCCAAGCAGATGAGGAGTACAGTTTCCAGTACTTCTACGCCAATATCGACTCCCTGTTGATGGGCCGCATGACCTACGAAGCGCTGCTGTCGCGCAGCGGCCCCTGGCCCTACCCTGGCAAGCCCTGCGTGGTGCTGACCCGCTGTGAACTGGCGCGCACAGCCAGCGAGGTGCAACTGACTCACTGCACGCCTGCACAGGCAATCACTGCACTGCGTGGAGCCGGTTTTCAGCGCACTTGGCTGGTCGGTGGCGGATCATTAGCCGGCACCTGCTACGCAGCAGGGCTGATCGACGAAATACTCATCAACCTCACACCCCATCTGCTGGGCGCCGGTATCAGGCTTTTCGCTACCGGAATCGAGCGCAGCCTGGAGCTCAAAGATCAACGTCGCTTCAACAATGGCGTTCTGCAGTTACATTACCAGGTGAAAAACCAGCATCTGACAGCCCAGTCGCAATCACAGCACCACGCTGCCTGACTAGACCTGGCGCTGCTTGCGCAACAGGCGCGCGCTGTCGCACCCCACCAACAGCACCGCCAGCCAGATCGGCAGATAAGTCAGCCACTGCCCAGCATCGAAGTGCTCCCCCAACAGCAGCAGCGCGACAGCAAACAGCAATACCGGCTCGACATAGCTGAGAATGCCGAACAACCCGAGCGGCAGTAATCGGCTCGACGCCATCATCGAGGCAAACGCCAGCGTACCGATCAGCGCCATGCTCGGGACCAAGAACCACAGTTCAGGCTTCTGAGTAAAAGCCCCCACCGGCCCATAGACGACGATCAGCCAGACGGCCAACGGTGCCAACATGAGCATCTCCACGACGAAACCGGACAGCGCATCGAGACGCATCCAACGGCGCAACATGAAATACGGCGGGTAGCCCAGCGCCGTGATTAGCGTCAGCCAGGAAAACGCTTGAGTACGCCAGAGCTCATGCAGCACACCGAGCACGGCGCACGCCACCGCCAATTGCTGTAACGGTCGCAGGCGCTCGCCATAGAACAGGCGCCCGGTCAGCACCATCGCCAACGGCAGCAGGAAGTAGCCCATGGACACTTCCAGCATATGCCCAGCCAAGGGCGCCCAGAGAAACACGCCCCACTGCACACCGATCAACGCAGCGGCAAGCGGGCAGGCAGCCAATAACAGCGGCTCGCGCCGCAGGCGCGCAAAGGTCTCACGCAACAACGCCGTCTGTCGCACCAATACGACCAGCAACAGCACCAGCGGAATCGACCACAGCACACGTTGCGCGAACACCTGCACGCCATCGAGAGGCGCCAGCCAGCGCACATAACCGGGCATCACGGCAAACAACACAGAGGCCGCGACCGACAGCGCCACACCACGTCCAGACAAATGCATCAGACCGCCCTCGCCACGCGTCCCAGTCGCACCAAGGGCAACGACGCAGCGATCACCGCACCGCCCAGCGCCAGACGTAGCCAATCGGCGTCGTGATTCCAGATCAGCAGATTGACCAACAGACCGGCCGGCACCAGCGCATTGTTCATCACAGCCAGGGTACCGCCATCAACCTGGCTCGCGCCCTTGTTCCACCAATACAACCCGATCCCTGAAGCCATCACGCCCAGCCAGCCGAGTACGCTCCACTGCAGAGCGGTGGCGGGCATGCGCTCGGCATTGCCCAGCAGCCAAAAGGCTGGCAGGGCGACCAGCAAAGCACCGAAATAGAAGAAACCAAAACGTCGATATTGCGGCTCGTCGCTGGGGTAACGGCGCAGCAAGTGCTTGTACAGCACCTGACCGGCGGCAAAGGTGAAGTTGGCCACTTGCAGCAGCAGGAAGCCGAACAAAAAACCCGAGCTGATGCCGTCATAACGAATGATCGCCGCCCCCAGCACTGCAACTGCGGCGGCAACTAGCGCCCAGGGGTTGAAGCGCCGATTCAGCGCGTCCTCGATCAAGGTCACGTGCAAAGGGGTAAGAATCGTGAATAGCAGCACCTCCGGTACGCTCAGCACCGAGAAACTCAGGTACAAACAGACGTAGGTGATGCCGAACTGCAGCGCTCCGATCAACAACATACCGCGCACGAAGGCCGGAGCCTGCCCGCGCCAGCGCGTTAGCGGCAGGAACAACAAACCTGCGATGACGATACGCGTGAGCACGGCGAAATAGCTGTCTACGCGACCGGCCAGGTATTCACCAATCAGGCTGAAGGAGAAGGCCCACAGCAGGGTCACAATCAACAGGTATCGCACGGCCACCTCCAGAAGAAGGCGGCGACCTTAGCGCGTTCGCCAAAGCCGAACAATCTACAGTTGATCGAGAAATCAGGCACACAACGCTGCAAGCATCGTGCGGGCACAACATAAAAAATCGGCCATCGCATTTGTGATGGCCAAAATAAGCGCCCTTGAGGACGCTTAGGAGCATTGATTCACGATCAAGCCAGTTCGGCCAGCTTGGCCTTGGCCTGAGCCAGACCCTTTTCCACGAACTCGCCGCCCATGTTCATACCTTCTGCATGGATGAACTGCACGTCGTGAATACCGATGAAGGCCAGCGCCTGACGCAGGTAGGGTTCCTGATGATCCAGCGCGCTACCGGCGTAGATGCCGCCACGCGCGGTCAGCACGATGGCGCGCTTGCCGGTCAGCAGGCCTTGCGGGCCGGTTTCGGTGTACTTGAAGGTAACACCGGCACGCAGTACATGATCGAGCCAGGCTTTCAGCGTGCTGGGAATGGCGAAGTTGTACATCGGCGCGGCCAGTACCAGCACGTCAGCGGCCAGCAGCTCTTCAGTCAACTCATTGGAGCGAGCCAGAGCCGTTTTCTCCGCCTCGCTCTGCTGCTCGGTCGGCGTCATCCAGCCACCCAGCAGGGTCAGATCCAGGTGTGGCAGCGGGTTAGCAGCCACATCGCGCACCTGAATCTGATCAGTTGGATTAGCGGCTTGCCAGTTAGCGATGAATTGCTGAGTCAGCTCGCGAGACACCGAACCTTGTTGACGAGCACTGCTTTCGATAACCAGAACGCGGGACATAAGGAAAACTCCATCGAGATGAATGAGTGTCGATGGAGGACAGGCTATGCTCACACCTATCGATAAAAAAGCGCAAAGATCCGCTGCAATATATCGACTAAGTTGATTTATCAAAAAGGCAGCGCTAGCCTCTGATTACTTAGGCTTGCAGGTGAGGTCAACGCGCAGACGAATCACGCTGCGCGTGAACTTCACCGTCATATTACTGCTCGCCCCGGCTGTGAGTGCCTTGCGGCGAATACGCGGTGCCTCCGGCCCGCTACGGAATATTGCAGTGCATTCAGCATCGCGCTGGCCATAGTTATAGAGCATCAACGCCGCCATATTGAGGTCGATATCCTGAGTAGTCGCGGATACCTCGGCGCCATTGAGCTGTTTTTCCAGCTCGATCGGGTAGGCATGGGCGCCAAGAGGCAGGCAGGCCAATAGCAGCAGACAGCTTGTTCTTTTCATAAGGTGCTCTCCGTCGGGGGCACCAGTTTAGGTCGATAGCCCTGGCGATGACAGCCAGCAGCAGGATGATGTGATGAAAGCTCCCCGTGTAACCCTGGATCAATGGCGTACGTTGCAGGCTGTAGTGGATCAAGGTGGCTTCGCCCAGGCGGCCGACGTGCTGCACCGCTCGCAATCCTCGGTCAGCTATACCGTAGCGCGCATGCAGGAGCAGCTAGGCGTACCGCTACTGCGCATCGACGGGCGCAAAGCCGTGCTCACTGAAGCGGGTGATGTGCTGCTGCGCCGCTCGCGACAGTTGGTCAAACAAGCCAGCCAACTGGAAGACCTGGCCCATCACATGGAGCAGGGCTGGGAAGCGGAGGTACGCCTGGTGGTCGATGCTGCCTATCCCACGGCCAATCTCGTGCGCGCCCTATCGGCCTTCATGCCGCAGAGCCGCGGTTGCCGGGTTCGCCTACGTGAGGAAGTGCTGTCCGGGGTTGAGGAAGTGCTGCTCGAAGGCACAGCCGACCTGGCCATCAGTGCACTGAATATCACCGGTCATCTGGGCCTGGAGTTGAGCGAGGTGGAGTTCGTCGCCGTAGCACACCCGGAACATCCCCTGCACCGCATGCAGCGCGAGCTTAGTTTCCAGGACCTGGCGGGGCAGATGCAGGTGGTCACCCGCGACAGCGGCAGGCTACAACCACGCGATGCAGGATGGTTGGGCGCGGAACAGCGCTGGACGGTCGGCAGCCTGCCAACCGCACGTACCTTCGTCAGCAGCGGTCTGGGCTTCGCCTGGCTGCCGCGACACTTGATCGCCCGCGAACTGCAGGAGGGGCTGCTCAAACCGCTGCCGCTGACCCAGGGCGGCATCCGCAAGCCACGCTTTTTCCTCTATAGCAACAAGGACCGAGTACTCGGCCCGGCCACACAAATCCTCATCGAACTGATCAAGAACTTCGACCTCGCCCCCCTCGACACGCCCTTCGCGGCACCGCAGTCACCCAATTGAGGCACGGCCATGCCCTACTTCGATAACGACAACAATCAGTTGCACTACGAGGACTACGGGCACGGCACACCGGTGCTGCTGTTACACGGCCTGGGCTCCAGCACACTGGACTGGGAATATCAGATTCCCGCCCTGAGCGCGCACTACCGCGTGCTAGCACTGGACGTACGCGGCCATGGTCGCTCCGACAAACCGCGTGAGCGTTATCGCATGGTCGACTTCGCCGATGACGTCGCAGCACTGATTGAGCATCTGCAACTGCCCCCGGTGCACCTAGTGGGCATCTCCATGGGGGGCATGATCGGCTTCCAGCTCGGGGTCGACCAGCCGCAACTGCTGCGCAGCCTAACCATCATCAACAGCACACCGCACGTACAAGCGCGCAACCTGCACGAACACCTGGAAATCGCCAAGCGCTGGTTACTGGCCCGCCTGCTGTCGCTGGAAACCCTGGCCAAGGCCCTGGGCAAGCTGCTGTTCCCAAGGCCCGAACAGGCCGAACTGCGACGTAAGCTGGAGCAACGCTGGCCACGCAATGACAAGCACGCCTACCTGGCCAGCCTGGATGCCATCATTGGCTGGAGCGTGCGGGAACACCTGCAGCGCATCACCTGTCCTACGCTGGTTATTAGCGCCGACCACGACTACACCCCGATCGCAGACAAACAAGCCTATGTAGCGCAACTGCCCAACGCGCGCCTGCAGGTGATCGACAATTCGCGACATGCTACACCTCTGGATCAACCTCAACGCTTCAATACCGCCCTGCTCGACTTCCTCGCCGAGGTCGACGGCACTGCCAACAAGGAAAACTGACCATCATGCTCAAGCAACTCGCCTTCGCTGCCTGCACCCTGCTGCTGTCCTCCAACCTGCTAGCGGCGGAAAATCCCAAGGTGCTGCTGACCACCAGCGCAGGAGAAATCGAAGTGGAGCTGGCCGCCGACAAGGCACCGATCAGCACACAGAACTTCCTCAAATACGTCGACAGCGGCTTCTACAATGGCACCCAATTCCACCGGGTGATTCCCGGCTTCATGATCCAAGGTGGTGGTTTCGATGCCAATATGCGCCAAAAGGACACCGACGCGCCGATCAAGAACGAAGCAGACAACGGCCTGCACAACGTACGCGGCACCCTCGCCATGGCCCGTACTCAGGCGCGCGACTCAGCCACTAGCCAGTTCTTCATCAACCACAAGGACAACGCCTTCCTCGACCACAGCTCGCGCGACTTCGGCTATGCGGTGTTCGGTAAGGTGACCCGCGGCATGGAGGTGGTCGACAAGATCGCCCAAACCCCTACCAGCAACCGCGGCATGTACCAAAACGTACCGCGCGAGCCAGTGCTGATCATCGACGCCAAGCGTCTGTAAAACAAAAGCCCTCACCGTTCAGACGTGCACCTGAACGGTGAGGGCTTTGGCTGAGAGCAACGCTCAGCTTCGTTACCGGTGCTCTTGCGCCTCACACCTGCAGAGCTATTGCCACTGCACGGCATAAGCGTCCACAAGATCGCCAGCCGGAACTAGCTACCGCAATTGGCAGCAGTTAGCTGCGCACCGTTTTTGCCAACGCCTGCGTAATTGGCGAGCTTGTCATTAACGCACTGCGCCGAAACCGGCTGATAGGTGTATGGCAGGGATATCGGGAAAGCCCCCGTGGTCGTCCAGTTCTGCGCGTTAACACCACCTGAACCTGCGGAATCCCAGACGATGCCATACGTGGCATTGCTGGCTTCGTTGACAGTGTTGTTGTTGCGCAGATCCCACTTGCCACAATTGAGCGTATCGAAGCGGCAGGTAAGTGGGTTATTGGAGTTCTGGAACCAGTTACGCTCCACCAGCGCGAAACCGCCCGAACGAACATTGATCCCCGAACCCGTGATCCTGTCGTAGAAGTTGTTGTACATGTGCGTCCAACCACCACGCTGCAGCGGCAGGCGACCGTTCACGTTACGGTAGATGTTGTGGTGGTAGGTGACCGTACGCTGAAAGTCCGCGACGCCAGATTTCACGGTATGCCCCATCAGGCCAACCTTCTTGCTGTCGTGAATGTAGTTGTAGGACACCGTGACGTTCTGCGAATCCTTCTTGATATCCAGAGCCGACTCGAATGTCAGATCGCTGTCAGGTGAGCCCTTGCACTCGACATTCAAGGCAAACAGCTCGTTGTGATCGATCCAGACGTTAGAACTGTTGTCGACACGCAGCAGGTCGGCATCGTTGTTGGCACCGCCAAGGGCACCCATCTTCATGTTCTTGATAACGATGTTGGCGCTTTTGATCAGGGTGATACCAAAATTGGCGGAAGAGCCATTGGCCCCCTGGATAGTCACGCCCTTGGTGAATTCCTTGATCTGCACTTCACGGTAAGCGTCGTTCCAGCGTGGATTGGGGCACACACCGTCGGCGCCAGGTGTGTGATCGCGAATCACCTGATTGATCAAGGCGTCCTCGTTACCCGTGTAGGTAATGATCACCGGGTAAGCGCCACCTGAAACCTTTTTGCCGGTGGCAGGGTCGAGGCGCGCTTCGGCCAGGATGTTGTTGATCTCGGTATAGCTACTAACCGTGAAAGATCTGGCGCCACTCACATTGCCGCCATCGGTAGTGGCAAAGCCACCGGTTTGCGCAGCGAATGCCACGGTGCTTCCCATCATCATAAGTGCGGCAGTGGTTTTCTTGAGCAGATGCATTCTTATTCTCCTAGTCATCATGCAATGGCCCCTCATCCAGCCAGGAGCCGTCCATAGCCCTGGAAAGGGCCAGAACAAAGAATAGCAGCACAAACAAAAAGTTGTCGTACGTGTGACAACTTTGTCTATATTTGTGACAACCTGCACTCAGAAGAAATTTTCACAACGCAGCAGTAAAACAATTAAATCCCTTAAAAAACAACTACATAAAACGAAAACACCTTAAAAACACGCCTTAAATCCATAAGAAACTCGTATGACCAGGTTAGTAATACGCCTAAAAATAATCGTGCTAGCCCTGAGTCTCGGCCTCACCTGCCCGTCCTTCGCAGCGACGGAAAAGGAATCGGCGAACGACTGGATGATCAACCTACGTGGTGTCGATATCCGTACGTTTATCGCGCAGATTGCCGACATGACCGGCCAAACCTTCATCCTTGCGCCACAGGTCTCCGGCAAGGTGGATGTGTTCTCCAAGGCCCGTCTGCAACGCGCAGAGATCGACCAGTTGTTCTTGATGGTATTGAGCAGCCATGGCCTAAGCGCTATCACGCAAGGCAAGCAAACGAAGATCATTCCAACCACAAGCAGCCGTAGCGAAGCCAATGACGCGACAGCCCTACCCGGCCAGCTCGCCACCCGACTCATAAAGGTGCAACACCACTCTGTCACCGAGCTGTTGCCATTGCTCACGCCGATGATCAATCCCTACGGCCAGTTAAGCGCTGTGGTCTCGGCTAACGCACTGATCATCAGTGACCGCAACGCTAATATCGAACGCATCGAGGCACTGGTAAGCGAACTCGACCAACAGCGGCATCACGACCACGCCAGCATCGAGCTCATGCATGCTTCAGCGATGGACGTTTCTGCCGTGCTGCACGGCCTCATCGAGCGGGGTCAAGGCGCTGTAGGCACACAGATCATTGCCGACGCCCGCACTAATCGCCTGATTCTGCTCGGCCCGCCGCAAGCCCGTGCCAAGCTGGCCGAACTAGCCCGTTCGCTGGACACCCCCAGCAGCCGCTCGGCCAACACCCGCGTCATCCGTCTGCGCCACAACGATGCCAAGGCCCTGGCCGAAACCCTCGGCGAAATCACGGAGGGTATGAACAATCAGCAAGCTGCCGAGGCCACTGGCAAGCCCTCGAATATCCTCATTCGCGCCGATGAAAGCCTCAACGCGCTGGTGTTGTTGGCTGAGCCGGATATCGTCGCCAGCCTTGAGGAAATCGTGCGCCAGCTCGATATCCCACGCGCGCAGGTGATGGTCGAAGCCGCCATCGTCGAAATCTCTGGCGATATCAGCGATGCCCTTGGCGTACAGTGGGCCGTGGATGGCCGCGGCAATCGCGGCGGGCTCGGTGGGGTCAATTTCGCAGGTTCCGGTCTGTCTGTCGGCACCGTGCTGCAGGCGCTGCAGGACGGCGCCATCCCCGACGGCACCACCCTGCCCGACGGCGCCATTGTCGGCATCGGCAGCGACCGCTTCGGCGCACTGATCACGGCGCTATCGGCCAACAGCAAGAGCAATCTGCTGTCCACGCCCAGCTTGCTGACGCTGGACAACCAGAAAGCGGAAATCCTCGTCGGTCAGAACGTGCCCTTCCAGACCGGTTCCTACACCACGGATGCCGCCGGTTCGAGNCAGGACGGCGCCATCCCCGACGGCACCACCCTGCCCGACGGCGCCATTGTCGGCATCGGCAGCGACCGCTTCGGCGCACTGATCACGGCGCTATCGGCCAACAGCAAGAGCAATCTGCTGTCCACGCCCAGCTTGCTGACGCTGGACAACCAGAAAGCGGAAATCCTCGTCGGTCAGAACGTGCCCTTCCAGACCGGCTCCTACACCACGGATGCCGCCGGTTCGAGCAACCCCTTCACCACCATCGAGCGTAGGGATATCGGCGTCACCCTCAAGGTCGTCCCACACATCAACGACGGCGCCACGCTGCGCCTGGAGATCGAGCAGGAAATTTCTTCCATCGCCCCCAGCACCGGGCTCAACGCCCAGGCCGTCGATCTGGTGACCAATAAGCGCTCGATCAAAAGCACCATCCTCGCCGACGATGGCCAGGTCATCGTGCTCGGCGGGCTGATTCAGGACGACGTCACCGAATCGGTATCCAAGGTGCCGCTGCTCGGCGACATCCCGCTGCTCGGACGGCTGTTTCGCTCCACCCGCGAGGCACATATCAAGCGCAACCTGATGGTCTTCCTGCGGCCCACCGTCGTGCGTGATGGTGCCGGGCTGGCGGCGCTTTCCGGCAAGAAGTACAGCGATATACTTCGCTGCCCGCCTCACGACGACCAACGCATGACTCGGGGCCAAGATGATTCGCCACTTCGTTCTCGTATCGGACTTGCACCGACTACCTCTTGCCAGTTTGTACTGGCGCACACAGATTTATTTATGGCACAGCAAGCAGCCCAAACAACCACCGCAAACGGTGGATGATAAAAGCGTCATCCACCCTACGCAGTGACTTGCCCAAGTGAGCGACACCAAGCCGTCTAGCAAGCCCTCAGTTCACCCCTGATTACGCCGATCCT
Source organism: Pseudomonas sp. 8Z (assembly GCF_902506535.1). Lineage (GTDB taxonomy): Bacteria > Pseudomonadota > Gammaproteobacteria > Pseudomonadales > Pseudomonadaceae > Aquipseudomonas. The sequence goes on along the minus strand of NZ_LR733827.1, from coordinate 320,845 downwards.
GCGCCAGGCGCTCAGCCAGGGCATCGAGTTCGGGTAATTCGCCCTCCGGCATCTGCCGGATCACCGCCTGGGTCAGTTTCATCTGGCGGATAAAACGCCGACAGTGGCTGCACATGGCTAGGTGTGTGCGTACAGCCAGGCGCTGGCGCAGGGTCAGTTGGCCGTCGAGAAAATCGCTGGAGTGAGCGACCAGTTCCTTGCAGGTCAGCATTGGCCTGTCTCCTCGAAATGTTCCAGAGTGGCGAAGACTTTCAGGCGTGCCCGGTGCAGCAGCACACGAGCATTAGAGAGGGAAATGTCGAGAAGATTACAGATCGCCTCCAGCTCCAGGCCCTGACGCTCGCGCAGCACCAGCACGCTGGCCTGCAACTCGGACAGGCTGGCCAGGGTGTGTTCCAGGCACTGGCGCAGTTCGTCCTCGGTGAGCAGGGCTTCGGGGCTGTCCTGATGCCAGGCATGGGGCGCCAGCAGCCAGTGGCCGTCGTCGGAAAAACGCTCGTCACCTACCGTGCCGTGCGGCGCGGCTAGGTCGTCGAGCAGCACCTCGCGGCGGTTGTGTTTGAGGCGGGTCTTGGCGGTGTTGGCGGTGATGGTCAGCAGCCAGGTCTTGAGGCTGGCGCGCTCCTGAAAACCCGCCAGGCTGCGCACCACGGCAAGCCAGGCATCCTGCACCACTTCATCGGCGTGGCGGCTGCCGACGATGGCATAGGCCACCGCACGCATCGCCCCCTGATAACGCGCGACCAGCTCGCGGTAGGCCTTCTGCTCACCGGCGAGCAGGCGGCCCAAGAGTTCGGAATCGGACATAGCACTCCCATAGGTGATGCCTGCGCACAGGTGTGAACACTCCCGTGCGCCTCAGGCATACCTACAGAGAGTTCAACGCTTGCGCAAAATTACACTGCCGATCGAATAACCGGCACCAAAGGAGCTTAGAACACCCAGGCTACCCGCCGGCAGGTCGTCCTGGTTCTTGTGCAGGGCGATCACCGAGCCAGCCGAGCTGGTGTTGGCGTGAGTGTCGAGGATCACCGGTGCCTCATGCGGCTCGGCTTCGCGCCCCAGCAGCTTGCGCGCGATCAAGAGGTTCATGTTGAGGTTGGCCTGGTGCAGCCAGAAGCGCTTGACGTCGCTGACGTTGAGCTGGTTTTCCGCCAGATGTGTGGCGATCAGCTCGGCGACCATCGGGCAAACCTCCTTGAACACCTTGCGACCTTCCTGCATGAACAGTTTGTCGCGCGCGCCCACGCCCTCTTCCGCCGCGCGGTTGAGGAAGCCGAAGTTGTTGCGGATGTTGTTGGAGAACTGGGTCAGCAACTTGGTGCCGACCACGTCGAACTGGTGCTTGGAAGTGGCCTGGTCAGCGCGTTCGATGATCACGGCAGTGGCGGCGTCGCCGAAGATGAAGTGGCTGTCACGATCACGGAAGTTGAGGTGGCCGGTGCAGATTTCCGGGTTGACCATAAGGATGGCGCGGGCCTGGCCGGTCTGGATCGCGGTGGTCGCGGCCTGGATGCCGAAAGTGGCCGAAGAACAGGCCACGTTCATGTCGTAACCCCAGCCGTCTATGCCCAGCGCGGCCTGAATTTCGATGGCCACTGCCGGATAGGCGCGCTGCAGGTTGGAGCAGGCAACAATCACCCCGTCGATATCGGCGACGGTCTTGCCAGCGCGCTCCAGCGCTTGTTTGGCGGCAGCCACGCCCATTTCACAGAGAATGCCCCACTGCTCGTTATCCCGCTCGGGGATGCGCGGCACCATGCGCTGCGGGTCGAGGATGCCGTCCTTGTCGATGACGAAGCGGCTCTTGATGCCCGACGCCTTCTCGATGAAGGCCGTGCTCGACTCGCTCAGCGCCTCGATCTCGCCACGGGCGATGGCCTCGGCGTTGTCGGCGTTGAACTGCTGCACGTAGGCATTGAAGGATGCCACCAGTTCGTCGTTGGAAATGCTGTTGGCCGGAGTGAACAGGCCGGTACCACTGATCACGACGTTATGCATGGTCATTCCTCTTCTCGGCCACTGGCGGCCTCAGGCAGTCGGCTGGCGATGAGCGCGCGAGCCGGAAATCGGGGGATGCGGGCGAAACTCTGACGACGGTTTCGCTCCGAGTCACGGAGTGTGCCACAGCGCAAAGCCATTCGTCCTCAGCCCGTGAGAGTGTCTGAACAGCCACAACCTGACCGTTTATAGCCAACTGGTCTAACATGCAGTCTGACCCGTGTTCCAGGAGCCTGCATGAACCTCTCGCTACTGAGCCGCTACGCTTTCTTCGCCTTCTGCGTTCTGTTCACTCTGGCCAGCCTGCCCTTCCTTCGCCATGAATGGCTGTGGCCGTTCACGCTGCTCAGCGGTGTGCTCAGCCTGATCGGCGTCGGCGATCTACTGCAGACCCGCCATGCGGTACGGCGCAACTATCCGATCCTCGGCAATATCCGTTATCTGGTCGAGGGCATCCGCCCGGAAATCCGCCAGTACCTGCTTGAGGGCGATGCTGAGCAACTGCCGTTCTCCCGCGCTCAGCGCTCGCTGGTCTACGCCCGCGCCAAGAACGAAGGTGCCGATAAGCCCTTCGGTACCCTACGCGATGTGTACCAGAACGGCTTCGAGTTCATCAGCCATTCCATGCGTCCGGCGCCGCTGACCGACCCCGGCAGTTTTCGTGTGGAGATCGGCGGGCCGCAGTGCAATCAGCCGTATTCGGCCTCGCTGTTCAATATCTCGGCGATGAGCTTCGGCTCACTCAGCGCCAATGCTATTCGCGCGCTGAACGAGGGCGCCAAGCTCGGCAGCTTCTACCATGACACCGGCGAAGGCAGCATCAGCCCCTACCACCGCGAGCACGGCGGCGATCTGGTGTGGGAACTGGGCAGCGGTTACTTCGGCTGCCGCGCCAGCGACGGCAGTTTCGACCCGCAGCGTTTCGCCGCCCAGGCCACCAGCCCGCAGGTGAAGATGATCGAGATTAAGCTCAGCCAGGGCGCCAAACCCGGCCACGGCGGCATTTTGCCCAAGCACAAGATCACCGAGGAAATCGCCAGCACCCGTGGCGTGCCAATGGGCGAAGATTGCGTCTCGCCGTCGCGCCACAGCGCCTTTTCCACACCGCTTGAGCTGCTGCAGTTCATCGCTCAGTTACGTGAACTGTCTGGCGGCAAACCGGTGGGTTTCAAGTTTTGCCTGGGTCACCCGTGGGAGTTCATGGGCATCGTCAAGGCCATGCTGGAGACCGAAATCCTGCCGGACTTCATCGTCGTCGATGGCAAGGAAGGCGGTACCGGCGCGGCGCCGCTGGAGTTCACCGATCACCTCGGTGTGCCGCTGCGCGAGGGTTTAATGTTCGTGCACAACACTCTGGTCGGCAGCAACCTGCGCGACAAGATCAAGCTCGGCGCCAGCGGCAAGATCGTCAGTGCCTTCGATATCGCCCGTGTGCTGGCCATCGGCGCCGACTGGGCCAACTCAGCGCGCGGTTTCATGTTCGCCATCGGCTGCATCCAGTCGCAGTCGTGCCACACCAACAAGTGCCCGACCGGTGTGGCCACGCAAGACCCGCTGCGCCAGCGCGCCCTGGTGGTCGAGGACAAGGCCCAGCGCGTCTACAACTTCCACCGCAACACGCTCAAGGCGCTGGCCGAGATGCTCGCCGCCGCCGGCCTCGACCATCCCTCGCAGATCGACGCCAAACATCTGGTGCAGCGCATGTCGGCGACCGAGATCAAGCTGTTCGCCCAGCAGCACGTTTTCCTCCAACCTGGCGAATTGCTCAGCGGTGAAATCGGCGGAGAGTTCTACCAGCGCATGTGGCGCATGGCGCGCGCCGACAGCTTCGAGCCGACACCGGCCTAATACTCAGCGGGCGCGGTGACAGATCGAGCCGCGCGGCCAAGCCTGTCGACTGCGGGTTCAGATGTCAGGCCAGGGAAAATCAGCGGGTTCGAAGCGCTCACGACTGGCCATCGCGCCCCCACGCAGGCTCTGGGTCTGTATGTGCGAGGCATATAGCGGTTCAGCGAAGTAACTGATAAGAATGGAGCGCCGCCGTGCACCGCTACGGTTAAGGCCGCCGGCGTGCAGCAAATCGGCGTCGAACACCAGGATGTCACCTGCACGCCCCGATAGCTGCACGACCTGGGATTGATCGTGGTGATCGTGCTGCAAAGCCCCCGGCGCCGGGCGATGGCTGCCAGGCACAAGACGCGTAGCGCCGTTGTCGAGGCTGTAGTCGTCGAAGAATGCCAAGGCATTGACCGTATCCCCTGGCCGTTGTGTCGACAGATCGCGATGCATTAATTGCTGCCCACCCCCCATCCGTGGCTCGCGCCCCTCCACTTGCGCCAGGAAGAAGCGCTCGCCGATCAGCTCAGCAACAGCCGCGAGCACCGACGGCAGACGGCAAACCGCCAGTACCAGTGCCTGGTGCTCAAGGCGCGAATGGTTGTATTCGCTACTGCGGGGTACCGGCCAACGATCGCTGGCCAGGATTCCTTCTTCGAAAATGCCGCGCAGATCGTCCAGCCATGCAGGGGCAATGGCGCTACGCAGCAGCACATAGCCGTCGCGATGCAATAGTTCAGGTTCTGTCATGGCGCCTCTTGTTTTGCATGTCCGTGCTCCGCTGCGTGCTATTGGCCACATTTAAAACGTGCAATTCGACCTTTTCCCGATAACGGATTTTAGCGCGCAGCCAGAATGTGGCTTATACCTGAAGGTACGCCTGTGCCAAACGTGCAACGCTCGGCCACCTGCTGAGCCAGCCAATGGCCATAGGTCGCACCGGGAACCGAGAGGGAACCCACTGCCCTGGGGCTGAGAATCTGGTGAGCCATCTCGATGAATGCATCGCATCCGAATCGCTTCAGGTTTTATCTGTACGCCATGTTTGCAGTCGTTCTGCTGCTTGGCCTGGCATTCGCCGTATTACTGCGCGAGCAAGCCCGCTACCGGCAAGCCACGGAGATTCGTGAACTGTCGCTGCACCTAACCGAGGAATTGCGCCAATCCTCAACAGACCTCGCGCGGATGGTACGCAGCTACGTGATCACCAGCGACCCGCTCTATCGTGAGCATTTCACCACAGTGGTGGCAATCCGCGAGGGACTGCAACCCAGACCAGCCAACTACAACCTGGCTTATTGGGAATTAAAAGCCATTGAGGGCGAGCAAGCACTGCATACCGAAGGGCAACCGGGGGAAACTGTCGCACTGCTAGAACTTATGCGCCGTGCGGGCTTCACCGAAGAGGAGCTGGACAAACTGATCAGTGCCAAGGGCAATTCGGATCGTCTGGTGGAAATCGAGATGCAGGCCATGTCCCTGATCGATAACCAACCGCGCTCGCACCGCGCGCGCGATCAGGCACTGACATCACTGACCGACCAGCGCTTCATCACCCTAAAGGTGCAAGTGATGCAACCGATCATTGAAGCCCAGCAGATGGTCGTACAGCGTACTCAGGAGGCTGTCGACACGGCCCAACAGCGCCTCTCGATAGCCACTCTGTTCCTATTTCTGATGACCGGTTCGCTGGTGGTGCTGATCCCATTGCTGGGCCGGGAAATCCGCCGCCTAATCGGCTGCTCGGTGCAGGAACTGTATAGCACCATCGGCCGCCTGGGCCGCGGCGACTTCCTGACCCCAATAAGCGCTGCAGAAGGCGACAGCGTGCTGAGCTGGATCGCCCGCACGCAACGCCAGTTGGCATCGCTCAACCTGATGCATTTCAAGGCCATCGTCGAATCATCGGACGATGCCATCATCAGCAAGACAACCGAGAGCATCATCGCCAGTTGGAACACAGGTGCTGAACGCATCTTCGGCTATAGCGCCGACGAGATGATCGGCAGCTCGATCCGCCGCCTTATCCCGCCAGAACGCGCCTTCGAGGAAGACGAGATTCTGGAGAAGATCCGAAACGGCGAGAAGGTGTCGCACTTCGAAACGCAGCGCAGGCATCGCGACGGTCACCTAATCGACATATCTGCGACAATTTCACCGATATACAGCGAAGATGGCCACATTATCGGCGCATCCAAGATTGCCCGCGACATCACCCAGGCCAAAGCGGCAGAAGCTGAGATTCATCGCCTGGCCTTCTACGACACCCTGACCGGCCTGGCCAACCGCCGCTTGCTAATGGACAGACTGACACAAAGCATCTGCCACTATCGGCGCAATCACAGCGCATTCGCCTTGCTGTTTCTCGACCTGGACGACTTCAAGAAGGTCAATGACAGCCTTGGCCATGAAGCCGGTGACGCATTGCTGGAACAAGTCGGCGAGCGCTTGCGCGAAAGCCTACGCGCATCGGATACCGCCGCGCGCCTTGGCGGCGACGAATTTGTACTGCTGATCAACCTGCACCAAATCCCGGCATCCGACACGCAATGGCTGTACAAAGTGGTGGAGAAAGTCAGAAAGCGCCTGACCGAGCCCTACCAGTTGGCTGAGCATTTGCACCACTGCAGCACCAGCATTGGTGGCGTGATCTACAAAGGGCAGGCCTGCACGGCTTCGGAGCTGCTACAGCAAGCCGACCAGGCGATGTACCAGGCCAAACACAGCGGTAAAAACCAATTCCATCTCTACGACGGAGCGATCCATAGTCGCTGAGCAAGCCGCGACGCGACGCTGATACGCCTGGGGGTACAGGGGACAACACCATAAAGGTTATGATATAACATATTTATTCATTATCTAAAAACCTCTCCTTTGCAGCACCTCCCCACCCCATCCCATCGCACCGCACACTAGGAATCTCCATGAAAGCCACTTCGGCATCGGTTGCCGTCCTGACTGCCTTATTCACCGCCGATCTGCACGCCGAGTCAGCCGGCGGCTCAACCCTCTCACTGGGTGAACTTACCGTAACCCCCAGCCACAATGGCCCACTGCTCACCGACAGCATTCTGACCTCGGTAGACATCTTGGCTAGCGACAAGATCGAAGATAAGAACGTGAGCAACAGTTGGGAGCTACTGGGCCAGATGCCCGGCATCCAACTGACCGAAACGCGCATGGGCGCCGAATCCGGCAAGGTCACCTTCCGCGCCTTCAACGGCGAAGGCTACATCAATGGCATCAAGACCCTGATCGACGGCATTCCGAGCAACGTCAACAGCGGCAACCAGCGCTTTATCGACATGATTTTCCCGCTGGACATCGACTACATCGAGGTGGTGCGCGGCACCAACGATCCGCGCTATGGCCTGCACAACATCGGCGGCAACATCAACTTCGTCACGCGCCAGGGCGGCAACTACAGCGATGGCCGCCTGACCTACGGCAGCTTCGACACCCGCGAAGTGCAACTGGCGGTCGGTCACGAAGAAGGCAACTTCGCGCAGAACTACTTCATGGCAAAGCAGGACTCGCAGGGGGTTCGCGAGCACAGCGCGTCGAACAAGTACTCGCTCGGCGGCAAGTGGTTCGTCAGCGACGACGAGCAAACCATGAAGCTCGGCGTGATCGCCCGCCTCTACCATCATCAGGCTGAGGAAGCAGGCTTCCTCACTGCCGAGCAGTTGGCCGCCAGCCGCAGCCAGTCACCGGCCAAAAACGACAACGACGGCGACGACCGTGACATGAAGCACCTCAGCGCGCATGCTGACTTCCAGCTCAACGATGACCTGAGCCTGAGCAACAAGCTGTATTTCAACAGTTACGACGATGACCGTACCGTGACCTTTACCGACTACCCGCTCGGTAACGCCCCGCGCCAACGGCGCCAGTGGCAGGAACGGCAGACAGGCATGCTCAGTAACCTGACCTGGCACGCCCACGAGATGCTCACCCTCGATGGCGGCATCAACTACGAGCAGCAGAGCAGCGAATACCGCCGCTATCGCTACAACTTCGGCATCCCCACCGACTTCGATGCAACGCCTGCACGCACACAAAACGATGACAGCTACACGCTGTACAACACGGGCGCTTACGTTCAGGCGATCATCCAGCCGACTGAGCAGTTGAAGATCATTCCGGCCTACCGGGTCGATCAGTTCTCGGGCAATACCGAGTTGATGAGCGGCGTAAAAGGTAAGTTGCAGGACTATGGCTGGATCGAACAGCCCAAGCTCAGCGTGATCTACAGCCTGACGCCGGACGTAAACGTCTACGCCAACTGGGGCCGTACCTTCCAGATACTTACTGGCTCGGACGGCGCGGCTTACCTCACCCCCGGTCAGACCGCCTACGCGCCATCGATCAACACCGGCAAGGAGCTGGGGGTGAAATTCCAACCTTTTGCCGACTCCCAAGCGCGCATCGCCGTGTGGCGACAAGACGCCACTGACGAGGTTTCCAACATGCCGGCGACCGGCACTACGGTCGGCTTAGGCAAGACTCGCCGCCAAGGCATCGACCTGCAACTGTCCGTACAGGTCAACGAACAATGGCGCGTCTGGGGCTCGCATTCCATCCAGGAAGCCAAGGTGATCAGCGCCTTTAGCGCAGGCGGCCAATCGCTGGCCGGTAAAGAGGTGTTCTCCACACCGCGCTACGTCAGCAACCTTGGCGCCGACTATCAGTTCAACGATGCCTGGCGCTTCGGTCTGCAAGCCCGCGCCCAGGGCGACTACTACATCGACACACTCAATGAGCAAGGCAAGTACGGCGGCTTCGCGGTACTGGACGCCAACGTGCATTACCAGCTATCGGCCAGCACCAGCCTGGATCTGCAAGTGAAGAACCTGACCGATAGCGAATACGAGTACGTGTGGTTCGACAACTTCTTCTGGGGTGGCGACGATCGGCCGATGTTCTCCCCTGCCCCAGGCCGTTCCGCTTACCTGTCAGTGAATATGAAGCTGTAACCCATGCACCCAACGAAAAGGCCAGGTTAAACCTGGCCTTTTCGTCTGCGTAAGGCGGCCTGTCAGAGGTACTTCAACCAGGAAATATCGCGACGCCGCGCCTTGAGCCGGGCAAACCACTGTGTAGGCGCGAACAACAGCACGGCCAGCAGCAGTGTCGCCGCCCAGACCCAGAGCACCGAATCGAAGCCAAAGTAATGGCCCTGGTTCGCCCCCCAGATAGCGAAAGCCGCCAGGTAAATCAGTTTCAACACATACAGGTGCAGCAGATAGAAGAACATCGGCGCACTGCCGAACACCGCCAGCGTACGCACCAGTCGCTCATCATTACGCCGCTCGAAATACGCCAGCAACAGCAGGCCGACACCCAGCGTCAGCGCCAGGAACAACAGCGACGGCGGGTATTTGGTGATATTGAACAGGCCCATCAACGTCTGCTGCCACGTTGCTTCGACTGCCCAAGGCTTCTCGCCATAGACGTTTACCAGGCGCAGCACGACAAATACGGCCAGTGCGCCAAAGCCTACCGTGCGCAAAGCCTGCAGCCGCTGCTGAGGCACGCTCGACCAACGAAACCAGGGGCCGATCACGTAGCCCAGAGCAATTACGCCGATCCACGGCAACACAGGATAGGAAGTGCGCAGGCGTAGCGAATCGGACAGCTCGATCCAGCCACGATCATGCAGCACTGCCCAGGGGATATGCATGGCCGACTCAGGCGCAAAATGCAGCCCATCGAGCAGGTTGTGCCCGGCCACCAGCACCAGGCCCAGCACGGCCAACAGCGCACGCGGCAACCACAGCAACAACGACAGCGCCAGCATGCTAAGGCCAATGGCCCAGATCACCTGCAGATAGATCACCGTGGGCGGAAACTGGAACGTCCAGGCGAAATTCACCAGGGTTATCTCCAGCACCACGAGGAACAGGCCACGCTTGAACAGGAAGGCACTGGTCGCCGCCCGACTCATCTGCTTCTCGCCATAGAGAAACGCCGACAGGCCGGTCAGCAAGATGAACACCGGTGCACAGAGGTGCGCCAGGGTGCGACTGAAGAACAGCGCCGGATCGGTGGCCGTCACATCCATCGGATCCCCCACCTGCATATGCAGGTAGAAGGTTTCGCGAACGTGATCGAGCAGCATGAAGAGGATGACCAAGCCGCGCAGGGCATCGATCGAAAGCAGACGATTGGAGGACATGGATCGCTTCGACATTGGGCTAAGAACAAACGTAATACTATAACTTTTATTGATTGAAACGGAGTGACTGAGCGCTACATAGGCGAACATCGGCAAGAAGCACCCGTCTGAACGAAGCCTGGCCACAGCAGTCGGAAAGCAGAACAGCCGCCACGGAGCCTCGCCCTATGCAGCCGAACCGCGCCCTGCTCTGCGCTTTTTTCATGGCCTTGCTCAGCCCACTGGCAGACGCCGCAGAAGCCCTGCGTATCAAGAGCCTGCAGCGCTGCGGCGACCTGCTCGACAACCAGCACCAGGACTGGTGCCTACAGGTACGCGGGCTCGGCAGCACGCTACCGAAACTGCATCTCGGCGAAAGCACTCTGCCCGCCTCGCTCGTACGCCGCAGCGAAGGCGGTTTGCGTCTGCAGTTGAGCGCGGCTCAATACCGCAGTGCAGCGCTTTGGCTGGAGGATGGTGAACGGGTCAGCAACCCGGTATGGCTGTCGCTCAACAGCAGCCACGTGCTCGCTGCCACGCCCGATGAGGTGGCGAAGAACATGGATGGACTGACCACTTATGTAGACCTGGTCAGCGTTCTGATCGAGGAGAGCCACGAAGGCCGCGATGAGGCCAGCCGTCTGGCAAAAAAATACGGCGCCGAGGTGGTCGGCGCCATCCCACCGCTGAACACCTACCAATTGCGCCTGCCGGTGAAGGACCTCACCGAACGCGATGCCCTGGTGCTGCGCATCGGCAGCGAAACCAGCGTCGATGCCGTGGTGGTCGAGGAAAGCGCCCCGGAATCTGGCCAGGAAGCCGAAGCGGGGCGCGCGCCAAGGCCGCAGAGGAACTCGGAAGAATGGGCGGCGAACCGTTTCGCCGATGCGGTGAACTACTACCGTCGGCGCCTTCCTGCTGGCAACGCCCCCATCGAGCCCAAGCCAATTCGCGTCGGCGTGATCGAACGTGACGTCGATTTCGACGCGCCAGACTTTGTCGACTACTTGGGCGCCTGCCCCGACGGCAAACCGCGCACCTGCCTCTACGCCCGTGATGCCGAGCAGCCGGACGGCCACGGCAGTACGGTCGCCGGTATTCTCGCCGCGCACTGGGACAAGGGCGGCAATACCGGCTTCCTGCGTGGGCTGGACAAGACCAGCAACGGCTTCGAAGTGATCGTCGAGCGCAACTCCGATGCCGGCATCACCGCCAATATCGCCGCCTCGGTCAACCTGGTCGAAGATGGCGTGCGCGCACTCAACTGGAGTTGGGGCATCCACCGCGTCGGCACGCGAAACGTCGAGGGCGACGAGATCGACTCACTGGTGCGTTCTGGCATCGCCATGAGCGGTTACGAGGAACTGCTGGAGGAGTTCTTCCTGTGGCTGCGCAAGGAGCACCCGGACGTGCTGGTGGTCAACTCCGCGGGCAACGGCTCGTCCTTCTCCGGGCGCGACGAATACCGCCTGCCCTCCTCCTTCATCACCGAGCAGTTGCTGGTGGTCGGCGGGCACCAGCGCAGCGAAAGGCCGGACGTCGCCGTGGACGACCCGGCCTACGTGGTCAAACGCAACTCGTCGAACGTCGACATGCGCGTCGACATCACCGCAGCAGCCTGCGCCCGTGCCTCCACCCGCGAACCCGATGCGACCGGCGAAGTGCATTGCGGCACGTCCTACGCCACGCCGATGGTCACCGGCATCGTCGCCGCCATGCTGTCGATCAACCCGCGCCTGCAGCCCGAGCAACTGCGCATGCTGCTGCGACGCAGCGCCATGACCATCGGCGGTGACTACGACTTCGAACCAATGGATGCCGAAGACCTCACCGCCCCCATCCTGCCATCGGAACGCAACTACCAACTGACCGACAAGGACGTTGGCCGCTCGGCGCGGCTGGATATGCAGAAGGCGCTGGATCTGGCGGTACAGAGTCGGGATCGGGTGCGTTGAGCACGCGGCTCAAGCCTCGGGTAGCCGCTCATACAACTCGACCGGTTCAACCTTGCCCTGGTGGCCACATGTACTGTGCCCCAGACCCAGATGGCGGAAACCGGCCTTGAACAGCACGCGCCCGGATTGTGGATTGCGCGCCAGATGGCTGGCATGCAGGCGGCGCAGGCGCAATTGCTGGAAGGCGAAGTCGACCAGCGCATTGCACGCCTCACTGGCGTAACCACGACTCCAAAACGGTACGCCGATCCAGTAACCGACCTCGGCCTCGCCACGCGCGATGTCTTGCAGCGACATACTGCCGACCAAGCGCCCACCGTCCGACTCGGTGATGATGAAGTGAGCTGCCGTACCACTGGCCCAATCCTGAGCGCAGCGTTCGATCCACTGCTGCGCCAACTCGGCCGGGTACGGATGGGGAATGCTGCTGGTAACGTCGGCAATACGAAAATCCCCCGCCAGGCGCTGCACCTCGGCGGCATCCTCAAGCTGCGGCGTGCGCAAGGTCAGGCGTTCGGTTTCAATGCGATGTTCGTTCATTCCCCACTCCTGTCAAACCGCCTACCGAGAGCGTTCAGCGCGGAGAAGGCCCAATAGGATAGAACTGCCCACAGCTCCATACCCCAAGCCAAGGTTCACCATCGACCTCACGCTCCACTGCCAGCTCCACCAACTGGTAGAACACATTGCGATGAATCAGTGCTTCGAGGTTACGTCGTACAAGAATATAGGGCGAGGGTTCGAGTGTCGCAGGATCGATCTCAACGCGAATCGGATGCTCCGTATCGGCCACGACCTCATCCTCGACATTGGTGGTAAAGCGCAGCACCTGCGCCTGACCGTCGCCCTCGACCTGTAAGGTCACCGCCACGAAGGGCGCATCCTCGACCTGAATGCCCACCTTCTCCACCGGGGTAATCAGGAAGTAGTCATCGCCATCGCGGCGGATGATGGTGGAAAACAAGCGCACCATGGGTTTACGGCCGATGGGCGTGCCCAGGTAATACCATGTGCCATCGCGGGCGATACGCATGTCGATATCGCCGCAGAAATCCGGGTTCCACAGGTGCACGGGAGGCAACCCTTTGCCCTCACCCTTGGGAATTTGCGCCAGCAGGTCGCCTGCCTTGCCTGGATCGCTCATGTTCTGCCCTCGTCCACGTTACTACGAGCCGACGAGCATACACCGTGAGAGCGGCTTTAGCCGCGACCGGCAAGGTTACGCAGTGCTACAGGCTCAGCGCGCCACGCCCAGCAAGCTGCGCGCGTAATCCTCCAGCGGCGGGCCGATGAGATCCTGTGGCTGCGCGTCATAGAACGTCAGGAATCCGCCACGGCTGCGTATGCGCGCACTGTCGACAAGAAAGCGCGTGTTGGTTTCGATCAGCATTAGCTGAATCACCGCTCGGTCGGTGCCCAGACGATCCAGCGCCTCTTGATCCTCCCACTCCTCCTCGGTGCCGATGCGGTCGTCGCTGTAGGCAAAGCGGCTGTAGAGCAGGTAGTGGGCCCCCGCTGAGCGTGCTTCGCTCATTGCCTGCTCCAACCCCAGCGGCTGCTTGGCCCGACGCACCAATGGGAAGTACTGGACGAAGCCTTTGAACGCTTCCTCAGCCACCACGTTGGGGCGCGGGTAGCCATGCCCCGGCGGCACGAAATGCCCCTGGGCAATGTAGATGAAGGAATCCTGCTGCAAACGCCGCGAGGCCATGCGCTCGGTACGCCCATGGTCGAGAACCCCGGCATCACGCAGATGGTACTCAGCGCCACTGGCCAGGTCGCTGACCTTCATGCAACCGCTAAGGCCTAACAGCGCCAGCAGGAGAAACAGGTTACGCATGAATCAATCCTCCACAGGCCGGTGACGGAAAACCGGCAGATATGCCAAGGATGCAGATTCTGCGCCAGCCACTGCCAAGCCCCCAACCGGGCACTGCGCGATGATGGATCACGGCTTTGACGTATTTTTCATGCGTTTTTGACAGGGCCTCGACATCCACCTGCTTAGGCTGCCAACACCTGCCAAACCCCTTGGCACAGCACGAGGCGCGCCCATGAACAAGCTCCCCCAGATAACCCTGGCCTTTTGGGTCATGAAAATCTGTGCAACCACACTCGGCGAAACCGCAGGCGATTTGCTATCGATGACCCTCGATATTGGTTACGCGCTCAGCTCATTACTGTTGATCAGCCTGTTCGTCGTTTCGCTGCTTGGCCAATTGCGTGCGCGCAGCTATCAACCGGCGCTCTACTGGACGGTCATTCTCACCACCAGCACGGCCGGCACAACGATATCGGACTTCATGGATCGCTCGCTTGGCCTGGGTTATGCCGCAGGCGCGCTGGTGCTCGTCAGCCTGCTGGCTAGCGTATTACTGGCTTGGCACCTGAGCGAAAAATCACTGGCGGTGGATCACATCTCCAACCGTCGCGGAGAGCTGTTCTACTGGGGCGCTATTCTGGTTTCCAATACGTTGGGTACGGCGCTAGGTGATTACCTGGCCGATGATTCAGGCCTGGGCTTCGCTGGCGGCGCGCTACTGATTGGTAGCTTGCTGGCGATTGTCGCTCTGGCCTACTACCGCACGAAGCTGTCGCGCGTGGCCTTGTTCTGGATCGCCTTCGTGCTCACCCGCCCCTTCGGCGCCACTCTTGGCGATGTGCTGACCAAAAGCACGGAAAAAGGCGGCCTGGATCTGAGCACCATCGGCTCCTCCGCAGTACTGGCGAGCGTTCTTGCAGTCATGGTCTGCCTGGCCATCTGGGCGCAACGCATGACGCCGGTAGCCATCCGTAGCGAGTAACGCGCCACAGCCAGTAGAGCCAAGTGCTGGAGCACATAACATCGCCACCTGGCCACGGTACAAAACCATGGCCGGGTGGTTGGACACTCAAGCGTCGCGCTTGCGCTTGTTACCCATGCGAACACCAATGTCCATCAGGAACTGGAAGAAGCCTTCCTGATCTTCCAGTACATTGCTCCAGAACGGCGAGTGATACAGCGCCACGGCGCCATGCACCAGCGCCCAGGCGGCGCAGTAGTGGAAGTATGGCGGCACGTCTTCCAGCTTGCCTTCGGCGATACGGCCCTTGATCAACTGGGTCAGGCGCTCGAAGTTGGAAGCGCGGATCTTGTGCAGTTGCTCGACCATCTCTGGCACCTGATTGCCCTTGACCACTTTTTCCTCGAGGCGGTCGAACAGGCGATAGCGCTGCGGATCGCGCATGCGGAACTCGAAGTAGGCGCGCGACAGCGCCTCCTTGTCCCGGTCGACGTCAGACGAGTGCAACAACTCGTTCAAATCGCACTCATAGTCGAGCATCAGGCGCAGGTAAATCTCCGCCTTCGACTTGAAATGCTTATAAATAGTGCCTTTGCCGATACCCACCGCGTCGGCGATCATCTCGACGGTAACGCTGTCTTCCCCTTCCTCGAGGAAGAGTTTCAGTGCGGTGTCGAGAATCTCTTGTTCACGGCGACGAAATTCGCGGACCTTACGAGGTTCTTTCTGCATAAAGAGACTGCGGAGTCAAAATTCGAAGCCGCACATTATGCCTAAATGTAGCCAAATTGCACGGATCATCCGACCATGTACGAGTTTCATGATGAGTTCCCGCAAGAACCCGGCCTGTGTTATCTGAACCACGCGGCGGTGGCCCCCTGGCCCAAGCGCAGTGCTGAAGCGGTGCGACGCTTCTGCGAAATGAACGTAACCTACGGCGCGCGTGACTATCCAGACTGGCTGAAGCTTGAGAAAACACTACGCGAACGCTTGACCCGCCTGCTAAATGCACCAAGCACGAGTGACATAGCTCTGGTCAAAAACACATCAGAAGCACTGTCCTTCGTCGCCTTCGGCCTGGACTGGCGCGCGGGCGACCAGGTCATCATCAGTGACGAAGAATTTCCCTCCAACCGCATCGTCTGGTTGGCACTGGCGGCACAAGGTGTGGAGGTCATCGAAGTTAGCCTCAAGGGTGCAGACCCCGAAGGCGCCCTACTCGCTGCCTTCACCCCGCGGACACGCTTGCTGGCGATCAGCGCCGTGCAATTCGCCAGCGGTATGCGCCTGGATCTGCCACGCCTAGGCCAGGGCTGCCGTCAGCATGGCGTACTGTTTTGCATTGATGCGATTCAGCAACTCGGCGCCCAGCCTTTCGACGTCCAGGCCTATGACTGCGACTTCGCCATGGCCGACGGCCATAAGTGGATGCTCGGCCCGGAAGGGCTCGGCGTATTCTATTGCCGCCGTTCGGTACGTCCGACGCTCAAGTTGCATGAGTACGGCTGGCACATGCTCGAACATGCTGGCGACTACAATCGCCAAGACTGGCAACCGGCCCACAGCGCACGCCGCTTCGAGTGTGGCAGCCCGAACATGCTGGGCGCCTTCGCGCTGGAGGCAAGCTTGTCACTGCTCGATGAAGTCGGCATGGATGAGGTCAGCAAACGACTGGAAGAACGGGTCAAGCACCTGACCGACGGCATACGCCAGCTTCCAGGTGCCACGCTGCACAGCCCTCTCTCTTCAGAACGCAGGGCCGGGATCGTTAACTTCAGCCTGGCGGGTTGGGATAACAACGCGCTGCACCAGCGTCTACGTGACGAGCAAATCGTCTGTATCCAACGTGGCAGAGGTGTTCGTCTGTCGCCTCACTTTTACACCAGTGAGCACATAATTGAGCAGACTTTGGCTCGACTAACCCAGGCGACAAAAGGGTAAGCACTCAGCAGCGTCTGCGGTATTCCAAATCTGTTTAAAAAACATCCAAAACGGCCTGGACGGTTAGCCAGCCTGACCGATACTGAACGTACTGGTGTGCGGCGTCTCCCCCAAGCGCCCCACCGGCCAAGACAGCGTGGATTGCGTGTCTTGCTTTACTCCTAATGGTCTTGACCCGGATTCACCCCCCAGAATCCGGGTTTTTTTTGCCTCCACACTGGCCCGCTAGCGTAGAGCCCCGGCTTACCTGCGAGTCCGCTTATTGACTCACGCTAGCCAGAGGGAACAGGCGCTTGAAGTTGCTGGACGTCTGCTCAGCCAACACCTCGTAACTTACGCCACGCAGCACGGCCAGATACTCGGCCACCTCACGCACGTACTGCGGCAGATTGGGCTTACCGCGATGCGGCACAGGTGCGAGGTATGGCGAGTCGGTTTCCACCAACAGCCGGTCCGTCGGCACCTGGCGCGCCACTTCACGTAGCGCCTCGGCATTGCGGAAGGTGACGATGCCCGAGAGCGAGATGTAGAAGCCAATGTCCAGCGCGGCCTTGGCCATTTCCCAATCTTCGGTGAAACAGTGCAGCACCCCGGCTTGCGGCAGCGCCGCTTCGCGCAACAGGGCCAGGGTATCGGCCCGCGCCTCGCGGGTGTGCACGATCACAGGTTTGCCGGTGATACGAGCGGCGTCGAGATGCAGACGGAACGAGGCTTGCTGCAACTGCGCGGATTCAGGCTCGTAGTGGTAATCCAGACCGGTTTCACCAATGGCCACCACCTTCGGATGGGCCAACTCACTCAACAGCCAGTCCAGCGCAGGCTCTGCCCCTGGCTCCAAGTCCAGCGGATGCACGCCCACCGAACAATCGACGTCGGCATAGCGCTCGGCCAGGTTCTTTACCGTAGCAGCATTGTCGGCACTCACGCCGATGCACAGGAAGTGCCCAACCCCTGCAGCGCGCGCCGCATCGAGAGCAGCATCCAGCGAGCCGCCATGGGCAGCGAGGTCAAGACGATCAAGGTGGCAGTGGGAGTCGATAAGCATTAGGAAAAGCCTCAAACGGTTAGCTTCAAGCCGCAAGTAAAAGCAAGTGCGAGCAGGCCGCTGTCTTGTCGCTTGTGGCTTGTGGCTTACCGCTGCTGTTACATGGTATGAGTCGGACGATCTGACTTGAGTGCACCAGCCAGATAGGTTTCGATCTTATTACGCGCGGTATTGTCACCGTCATTGAACTGCACGCCGACACCGGCGGCACGGTTGCCCTGAGCGCCTTTCGGAGTGATCCACACCACCTTGCCGGCGACCGGGATTTTTTCCGGCTCGTCCATCAGGTTGAGCAACATGAACACTTCATCGCCAAGCCTGTAGCTCTTGTTGGTGGGGATGAACAGGCCGCCATTTTTAATGAAAGGCATATACGCCGCGTAGAGCACGGATTTGTCCTTGATGGTCAGGGACAAGATTCCGTTACGAGGGCCCAGATTGGGTGGCAAGCTCATCAGCGTATTTCCCGGCAGCTATTGCGTAATGGCCGATTCTAGGGCCTGTTCAGGGCGGCACGCAAACCACTACTGGCACGCAGCCAGCAGAATGTGACGCCCCGCAGAAAGCATAGAAGGTTTGCGCTCAGCGGCGATCCCCAGTGGGTAGCGCGGCCCACTGTACCAACAGCGCCTCGAGCAACAACACCGGGTTGAGATTGGCCTTGCCGATAACCTTCTGGCGCTGCTCCAACAACCAACTCTGCATCGCCAACACCTGGGCCTGCGGCGTCTTGTCGGCCATGTACTGCACCACCTTGCGCATATCCGCCAGGCCCAAGCCTGCTTCGTCCTGAGTCAACTGATAACGCAGTATCAACTGCACCCAGTCGCAGAACCAATCGAAAAGCAGCTTCAGTGGCAGCGCCTTCCAGCCTTCGGCCAATTGGCTCGGTGCGATCTGCTGCTTGAGCAGCTTCTTCACGCCGTCGACCGCCTGTGCGCGCTGCTCACGCACGCCCTGCTCCTGCAAGCGCAGAGCAGCCAGGGGCGAGCCGGCAGCCAACGCCAGCAGCTCATCACGCTCCTCAGCACTCATCTCCGGCAGGGCCGTGGCCAGCCACTCAAGGCTCACGGCCTGTCCCGGCAGCGGACAAGCCTGCTGCACGCAGCGGCTTTTGATGGTCGGCAGCAGGCGGCTGGGCTGGTGGCTGATCAGCAGCAGCACGGTATTGCCGGAGGGTTCCTCTAGGCTTTTCAGCAGCGCATTGGCGGCATTGAGGTTCATCGCCTCGGTCGGCTCCAGCAATACCACCTTGCGCCCGCCAAGCTGCGCGGTCTGCACCACGAACTCCACCAACTCGCGCACCTGATCGACCTTGATCGGCTTGTCCGCTTCCTCGGGCTCTAGGACGAAATTATCGGGATGCGTCCCCGCAGCCAGCAGGTGACAGGATTTGCAGTTGCCGCAGGCATCCAGGCCATTCGGGCTCAGGCAGAGCAAACGCGCCATCAGGCGCTCGGCCAGTGCGCGCTTGCCAATCCCAGCAGGGCCATGCAGCAGATAGGCATGTGCATGCTGGCTACGGCCAGCGAGCTGTTGCCAGAGGCCCGTCTGCCAGGGGTAGACATCAGCCACGGCAAGCCTCCAGCAAGCGTGGCAACAAGGCGTCGAGATCGGCCTGTACCTGCTCCAGAGTCTGCGCCGCATTCAATACGTGATAGCGCTGCGGTGCCTGTGCGGCACGCTGTAGATAGGCATGGCGCACCGCGTCGAAGAAGCCCCGCCCTTCCTGCTCAAAACGATCCAGGCGGCCACGCGCAGCAGCGCGTGCCAGGCCCACTTCGATGGGCAGGTCGAAGATCAGCGTCAGGTCCGGGCGCAACTCGCCCTGAACGAACTGTTCAAGCTGGGCGATGCGCTCGATGGGCAAGCCACGACCACCGCCCTGATAGGCGTAAGTGGCATCGGTGAAACGGTCGCACAACACCACACAGCCACGCGCCAGCGCCGGGCGGATCACCTGCTGCAAATGCTGGGCCCGAGCGGCGAACACCAGCAGCAGCTCGGTATCGACCGCCATAGGCTCGTCGCTGGGCGTCAGGAGCAATTCACGGATGCGCTCGGCCAACGGCGTGCCACCAGGCTCGCGGCTAAGCAGCACCTCCACACCGCGCTCGCGCAGACGCTCAGCGAGATAATCGCGGTTGGTGCTTTTGCCGGCGCCTTCCGGGCCTTCGAGAGTGATAAACAAACCGGTCACAGATAAAACCTTATTGGCTGTCAGCCGCGCGCGGCGCTGGGCTTGAGCGGTAGTCGGCTCGACGCTTGAGCTGATACTCGCGCACAGCGCGGTTGTGCTCGTCGAGGCTATTGGAAAACACGTGGCTGCCATCGCCCTTAGCAACAAAATACAGCGCCTTGCCTTCCTGCGGATGCAGCGCAGCATGGATAGCCTCACGGCCAACCATAGCAATCGGTGTCGGCGGCATGCCATCGATTGTGTAGGTGTTGTAAGGCGTTGGTGTGCGCAGATCGGCACGGGTAATGCGCCCCCTGTAACGCTCGCCCATGCCATAGATCACCGTCGGATCGGTCTGCAAGCGCATGCCGATACGCAGGCGACGTACGAACACTCCGGCAATCTCGCCGCGCTCTTCGGGAACACCGGTTTCCTTCTCAATCATCGACGCCATGATCAGCGCATCGTAAGGCTCGTTATACGGCAGCCCCTCAGCACGCTGCTGCCACTCTTCGGCCAGCACGGTTTCGAGACGAGCATTGGCCTTTTTCAGCAGCTCTTCATCACTCATGCCACGCACATAGTGATAGGTGTCGGGGAAAAAGCGCCCTTCCGGGTGCTGCCCAGCCAGCCCCAGGCGAGTCATGACCTCGGCATCATTGAGATTGGCCAGGTTCTGCGTCAACGCCTCCTGCTTGGCGAGTGCGCTACGCAACTGGCGGAAACTCCAGCCCTCAACCAGCGTCAGGCTGTATTGCACCACCTCTGCGCGCTGCCACAGACCGAGCATGTCACGTGCCGTCTGTTGTGGCAGCAGGCGATACTCGCCACTGTGCAGGGTCGGCCCTTTGAGGTTGAAGCGCCAGTACAGACGCAACCAGAAAGCACCATCGATGACCCCCTCGGCCTGCAACTGGTTGAGCAAGCCGCTCGGCGTCGAGCCCGGAGGCACCTGCAATAAATACTCAGCCTCGATATGCAGCGGCTGATCCAGCGCCTTTTTCTGTTGCCAGGCAGCGCCCACCACCAGCAGAGCGGCCAACAACACGCCGCATTCGAGCAGCAACAAGAACTTGCGTAGCACTGATCAGGATTCCAGAAGGCTGCGAACGATGGCCTGCAGTTTACGGGTGAGCGCACCAACCGGCCAGTGCTGCGCCTGCAGTGCGCGGACGGGCCAGATACCGTACAGGCTGTTACAGACAAAGACCTCGTCGGCAGCCAGCAGTTCGTCGTAAGCGATATCACAGACAGCGACGCTCATGTCCGAACGCTCTGCCTGCTGCAGAATTTCGGCACGCATCACCCCAGCGACACCGCAACGCGACAGATCGGCAGTCGACAAACGCCCATCCTTCACCAGAAACAGGTTGCTGTACACGCCCTCGATCACCCGGCCAGCGGTATCACGCATCACCCCCTCGCTGCACTCGGCGTCCTGCCACTCGGCACGGGCCAGCACCTGTTCGAGGCGATTGAGATGCTTGAGGCCGGCCAGCAAGGGCTGCTCGGCAAGGCGGGTGGCACAGGGAAACAAACGCACACCCTGTTCGGCATGCTCGGCAGGATACTGCGGCAAAGGCGCAGCCTGCAGGATACGCAGCGGCTGGCACGGCTGTGGCGGTGCATAACCGCGCTGCCCCTCGCCACGGGTGACGATGAACTTGGCAACGCCCTCGCCAAGCTGCGTGGCGAAGGCCTGCAACTCGGTTTCTACCAGGGCGACATCAAGCGGGATGGACAAACGCCGACAACCATCGCCCAGACGGGCCAGGTGCCGAGCCAACAGTGGGATCCGCCCGCCACGCACGGCGATGGTCTCGAACAGACCATCGCCATAAGCCAGGCCACGGTCGCGAACCGACAACTGCTCGCCGGGCGCGCCGTTGACCCAGCACAACATCAGCCGTGGTACCGACGGAACAGCAGCGAGCCGTTGGTGCCGCCGAAACCGAAGGAGTTCGACAGGGCAATCTCGATCGGCATGGCCTTGGCCTGGTGCGCAACGAAGTCCAGGTCGCACCCCTCGTCCGGCTCGTCCAGGTTGATGGTCGGCGGCGCAACCTGGTCGCGCAGCGCCAGTACGCTGAAGATTGCTTCTACGGCACCGGCAGCACCGAGCAGGTGCCCCGTCATCGACTTGGTCGAACTGACCGACAGCTTGTAGGCGTGCTCACCGAACACACTCTTCACTGCCGCAACTTCGGCCTTGTCACCGGCAGGCGTCGAGGTGCCGTGCGCGTTGATGTACTGCACCTGATCGGCATTGATGCCGGCATCACGCAAGGCGTTGGCCATGCAGCGCGCGGCACCGGCGCCATCTTCGGGCGGCGAGGTCATGTGGTAGGCATCACCACTCATGCCGAAACCGATCAGCTCGGCGTAAATGGTGGCACCACGCGCCTTGGCGTGCTCCAGCTCTTCCAGCACCAAGGCGCCGGAACCGTCGGAAAGCACGAAACCATCACGCCCCTTGTCCCACGGACGGCTGGCTTTGGTCGGCTCGTCGTTGCGGGTAGACAGTGCACGCGCCGCACCGAAGCCGCCCATGCCCAGACCGCAGGCCGCCATCTCGGCGCCGCCGGCGACCATCACGTCAGCCTCGCCGTAGGCGATATTGCGCGCGGCCATGCCAATGCAGTGAGTACCGGTGGTGCACGCCGTGGCGATGGCGTAGTTAGGCCCCTGCAGCCCCAAGTGGATCGACAGGAAACCGGAAATCATGTTGATGATCGAGCCCGGCACGAAGAACGGCGAAATACGCCGCGGCCCTTGCTCGTGCAGCGACTTGCAATTGTTCTCAATATTGGTCAGGCCACCGATGCCGGAGCCCATGGCCACACCGATGCGCTCGCGATTGGCGTCGGTGATTTCCAGACCGGAATCACGCACAGCCTGAAAACTGGCGGCGAGCCCGTACTGAATGAACAAGTCGAGCTTACGCGCCTCTTTCGCCGAGAGGTACTCCTCGACGTTGAAGCCCTTGAGCGACCCGCCAAAACGGGTGGAGTAGGCGGACAGGTCCATGTGCTCGATCAGACCGATGCCACTGCGCCCGGCCAAAATGCCCTGCCAGCTGCTCGGCACATCGTTACCCAGCGGCGACAACATGCCCATACCGGTAACCACGACGCGTCTACGCGACACAGCAATCTCCTCTTTTTCTACTCAGGCGCACCTGCGCCTTACACGTAAAAAAAGCCGCACGCCTGTTTAGGGCAGTGCGGCTTTTCTCGGTCAGAAGCTGACAGTGACTTATTGCGCGTTGGCAGTCACGTAGTCGATGGCTTCTTGAACGGTGGTGATCTTCTCTGCTTGCTCGTCCGGGATCTCGGTCTCGAATTCTTCCTCGAGAGCCATCACCAGCTCAACGGTGTCAAGAGAGTCGGCACCCAGGTCTTCGACGAAGGAAGCGCTGTTGGTAACTTCCTCTTCTTTAACGCCAAGTTGCTCGGCAACGATTTTCTTGACGCGTTCTTCGATGGTGCTCATACCTTGTTTTCACTCCTATTGGACAAATCCAGGCAGCTGGTAGCGGCCAAGTGTATAGAAAGGGTTTTTAGCATTTCAAGCTGAATGCCGGGGAGCCCCCAGGAACACTTCAACGATCTGTCTATAAACCTGTTGCAGCTTTATAACGGATTTTAGACAGCGACTATGACAGTTTTCTGATGGCTCGCGTCACATTCGAGAGCCTTCGGAACTCCGAAGGCTCGGTTTTTAGCTCATGTACATACCGCCGTTGACCGGAATTGTCGCCCCGGTCACGTAACCAGCGCCGTCGGAAGCCAGGAAACCAACCACCTTGGCAATCTCCTCAGCCTGACCCAAACGACCCAGCGGAATCTGCGTCAGCAGCGCGTCACGCTGCGCTTCCGGCAGCTCGCGAGTCATGTCGGTATCGATGAAACCAGGAGCCACCGCGTTGACGGTGATACCACGCGAACCGACTTCCCGCGCCAGAGCGCGACCGAAGCCTTCCAGACCCGCCTTGGCAGCAGCGTAGTTGGCCTGCCCGGCGTTGCCCATGGCACCGACCACAGAACCGATGTTGATGATACGACCGAAACGCGCCTTGGTCATGCCACGCAGCACGCCCTTGGACAGGCGATAAAGGCTGTTGAGGTTGGTGTCGATGACATCGAACCACTCGTCGTCTTTCATGCGCAGCATCAGGTTGTCACGGGTGATACCGGCATTGTTGACCAGAATCGCCGGCGCGCCGAACTGCTCGGCGATGGCGCCCAGTACGCTCTCGACGGACTCGGCGCTGGTCACGTTCAGCTCCATGCCGGTACCACTGATGCCGTGCTCTTTCAGCGTGGCAGCGATACGCTCGGCGCCGGACGCAGAAGTTGCAGTACCGATCACGGTCGCGCCTTGGCGACCCAGTTCCAGAGCAATTGCCTGGCCGATACCACGGCTAGCGCCGGTGACCAGCGCAACCTTACCTTGCAGACTCATGTTCGTTCTCCTTTCTCAAGCCAACGCAGCACGAGCAGCAGCGAAAGCATCGGGGGTATCCAGGTTGTATGTGTTGATGCCTTTGACGCAACGCTTGTTCAGACCGCTGAGCACCTTGCCGGGGCCGCATTCGACCAGCTCGGTCACGCCCTGCTCGGACAGACGCACCATGGACTCAACCCAACGCACCGGACTGTACAACTGAGCCAACAGGTCAGCCTTCAGCATGGCCAGATCCGATACCACAGCGGCACTGACGTTCTGCACCAGCGGGATCTGCGGCGCCTGCCAGCTCAGGGCTTCGACCGACTCGGTGAAGCGCTCGGCAGCCGGCTTCATCAGCGCGCAATGCGACGGTACGCTGACCGGCAACGCCATGGCGCGCTTGGCGCCACGCGCCTTGCAGGCTTCGATGGCACGCTCGACGGCAGCGGCGCTACCCGCGATCACCACCTGACCAGGGGCGTTGAAGTTGACCGCGCTGACCACGTCACCTTGCGCCGCTTCGGCGCAGGCGGCCAGCACGTCGGCATCTTCCAGACCGAGGATGGCAGCCATGCCGCCCTGCCCGGCCGGTACGGCCTGCTGCATCAGTTGGCCGCGGCGCTCTACCAGCTTCACAGCATCGGCGAAGGCGATGCTGCCAGCAGCGACAAGCGCGGAATATTCACCCAGGCTGTGACCGGCGACGAAGGCCGGCTTGGCACCGCCCTCGGCTTGCCACAGGCGCCACAGGGCGATGGAGGCAGTAAGGATGGCCGGCTGAGTCTTGTCGGTCTGGTTCAGTTGCTCTTCCGGGCCTTGCTGAGTCAGCGCCCAGAGATCGTAACCGAGTGTTTCGGAGGCTTCACCAAAGGTATCGAGTACCAGCTTCTGCTGAGCACCATGATCGGCGAGCATGGCCAGGGCTTGCGAACCCTGACCGGGAAAGACGAATGCGAGGGATGCAGACATGAAAAAGTCCCTTGAGTCGAAAAAGCAGCACCAAGCCGGAGCCTGGCGCAGCAAACTGACAATTGGATGACAAGCTGCGCGTTGTAGTCACATTACCGGCACGCGCTCACCCATAATCGTGACGAGTCTACAACAACAAGTCTTCAAGTCGACCATGTAGTCGCTGCGGCAAATTTTCCTGCACCTCACGTAGAGCACAGCCAATGGCACTCTTAAAGCTATCTTGCCCCGCCGCACCATGGCTCTTTACCACAATGCCCTGCAAACCTAGAAAACTCGCCCCATTATGCTGCGCAGGTGCCAAATCGGCCTTCAAGCGACGCAACAACGGCATTGCCAAAGCACCTATCGCCTGAGCGAACAGCCCCTCGCTGAACAACGCCTCCAGCCTGCCAGTGATCATCCGCGCTAGCCCTTCACTGGACTTGAGCAAAATATTGCCGACAAAACCGTCACAGACGACAACATCCGCCTCACCGCGATAAAGCCCATCACCCTCGATGTAACCGACAAAGTTCAACCCACGCACCTGCCGCAACATACCGGCCGCCAGCTTGACCTGCTGATTACCCTTGATGTCCTCAGTACCGACATTGAGCAACGCCACTCGTGGCCGAACGACACCAAGGGTCTCTGCAGCCACGCCCCCCATTATCGCGAACTGATAGAGATGCTCGGCACTGCAGTCGACGTTCGCCCCGAGATCCAGCAAATAGCAGCACCCACCCTCGACAGGAATAGGGCTGACCATCGCAGGCCGATCAATACCCGGCAAGGTTTTCAGCACATGCCGCGACAGCGCCATCAGCGCTCCACTATTTCCCGCACTGACACAAGCTTGCACCTGAGACTGACGCACCAGTTCCAAGGCTACACGCATTGAGGCATCAGGCTTGCCACGCAGCGCCTGAGCTGGCGGCTCATCCATAGCAATCACTTCACCGGCGTGATGAACACGCAGGCGTGCGCGATCGACGCCGTCATGAAAGGCGATCTGTTCTTCGATAAGAGAGGATTGACCAACAAGGGTCAGATGTAGCGAGGGGAAGTCAGCCAGTGCAGAAATGCAGGCTGGAACAATGCAGTGGGGACCGAAGTCCCCACCCATTGCATCAATCGCGATGATCGAGGCGGACAAGGATTACTCGTCAGCGCCCTTGTCGATCACTTTGCGACCGCGGTATACACCTTCCGGAGAAACGTGGTGGCGCAGGTGAACTTCACCGGTGCTCTTCTCTACGGACAGGGCGCTTGCCTCGAGCGCATCGTGCGAACGACGCATATCGC
The DNA here is from genome assembly GCF_902506535.1 of Pseudomonas sp. 8Z. Lineage (GTDB taxonomy): Bacteria > Pseudomonadota > Gammaproteobacteria > Pseudomonadales > Pseudomonadaceae > Aquipseudomonas. The sequence goes on along the minus strand of NZ_LR733827.1, from coordinate 294,243 downwards.
GGGCGGAACGGGATTTTTTGTTCTGCTGAACAGCCATAACTCATTAACTCCTAAACGTTTGGGTCACGCTTTAACTGCGCCAATACACTGAACGGGTTGGACCGCGATACCTCGTCCTCGCCCGGCTCGGGCTCATCGAGACCGTCCGGCTGCTGGCAATCACCTGGGGCATGAGCGGGAACGATCGGCAGGGCGAGAAGCAATTCATCCTCGACCAAGCCAAGCAACTCCAACGGCTCTTCACCCACTTCCAGTACGTCATAGCCCTTCGGCAAGGACTGAGTGTTCGCTCCAACCCGAACCACCGCGTATTCACATTCGCTGCGGATGGGTAGTGCGACCAGCTCCAGACAACGCTGGCAGACCATTTTGACCTCAACCTCAAGCTCACTGCGGATCACCACAGTTTTTTGCTCGTCACGCGCGAAACTATATTTCGCCTGCACCAAACCTGCCGTATCGGCAAGCGGGTCGCAGAGACGCGGCAGGCTGGCCAGTTCGAGCTGCCCTTCGAGGGTAGCTTCGCGGTCGGCGAGCTTGCGCGGATCAACGTGAGGTGGAATCGGCCCATTCAACATAGGCGCAGCATTCTAGGGATGCCCCCTTCTCGTGTCAAAGGAAATTCAGCCTGTCTTCACTCAGTGGCCGCCAGTAGAATTCATCAGCCACTTAATTAAAAGGAAAAGAACATGCCAGCGTTACTGCTCGCATCCAGCTCACCCTATCGCCGCGAACTGCTTGAGCGCCTGCAACTGCCATTCACCTGGCAATCACCAAGCATTGATGAAAGCCGGCAGAAAGACGAACCTGGCATTGAACTCGTGAAGCGCCTGGCCGAAGAAAAAGCCCGCGCACTATCAAACCAACATCTCGACCATCTCATCATCGGCTCGGATCAGGTCGCCATTCTTGGCAACGGCGAAATCCTCGGCAAACCTTACAACCTCGAAACAGCGACCAAGCAATTACGCGCCGCCAGCGACAGCAGCGTCACTTTCCTGACAGGACTGGCATTACTGAACACCAGCACCGGCAACTGTCAGGTCGACTGCGTACCATTCACCGTGCACTTTCGCCCACTCAGCGACACACAGATCCTGCGCTACCTACAACGCGAACAACCCTTCGACTGTGCAGGAAGCTTCAAATCCGAGGGACTGGGCATCAGCCTATTTCGCAGCACGGACGGCGAAGACGCCACCAGCCTGATCGGCTTACCTCTGATTCGCTTGGTGGACATGCTACTGAACGAGGGCGTCGAGATACCGTAGGACGAGCGCAAGCCGCCGACCGAGATTGGCGGGGACTGTCAGTAATTTTATGTTCGGGCATCACATGCGTTTAAGGTGCATGACATGCCTAGCAAAAAGACCCCGGCCATCAAGGCCAAGAAAGAGCTGCCTGAGATTCCTAAGGAGCTGGTCGAACAGTTCGTCACAGGCCCGATGNTCAAGACGCGTGGGCACTTCCCGAATGACGAAGCCGCTACCAAATTGATCTGGCTGGCGTTGCGCAATATCACGGCCAATTGGGGCAGAGCCGCGAATGATTGGAAGGGAGCCATGAATCAATTCGCGATCCTTTACGGAGATCGCTTCACCAGGCCCGCCTGGTGAATTCACTGTCCGTCGGGTGACGGGCGTTAACGCCCGCACACAAAAAATCTGACAGTCTCGATTGGCGGACTGCACCCAGCCTACGAGATCATCCCTCAGCGCAGCGTCGGACCCTGGAAGCCCATCCACAAAGCAATGCGATCGGCGACACTAGCACCCAGGCGCTTGGCAAAACGATCGAACGGCGTATCACGCACCGTGAAATCAACCATTTCTTTCTCACCAATGACTTCACGCGCCACGTAGCTGGTACTACCCAGGCCATCGATCAAGCCCAATTGCAGTGCCTGCTCGCCAGACCAGACCAAACCAGAAAACAAATCAGGGTTACCCTCAACCTTCAGACGATCACCACGCCCCGCTTTCACGCTGTCGATAAACTGACGATGTGTGGTATCAAGCACGGTTTTCCAGAAGCGGGTTTCCTCTTCCTTTTGCGGCTGGAAAGGATCAAGAAAAGCCTTGTGCTCACCCGAGGTGTAGACACGGCGCTCTACCCCTAGCCTCTCCATCGCATCAACGAAACCAAAGCTGGCAGCCGTAACACCGATAGAGCCCACCAAGCTAGCCTTATCGGCGTAGATCTCATCGGCAGCACTGGCGATGTAGTAGGCACCAGAAGCCCCCAAGTCACTGATAACCGCATAGACCTTAGTTTGCGGGTACTCGCTACGCAGGCGACGAATCTCATCATAAACGTAGCCGGACTGCACCGGACTCCCACCCGGACTATTGATACGCAACACCACGCCCTTGGTATTGGCATCCTCAAAAGCGGCACGCAGACTGCCAATAATCTTGTCGGCACTGGCCTCCTCGCGATCAGCGATCATACCGCGCACTTCGATGACCGCCGTATGCGGCCCCGCAGTAGCAGCCTTATCCAGATTCAAGGAAGGCAGAAACAGCGCCAGCGCCACAAATAGATAAGTAAAAGTCAGCAGCTTGAAGAAAATCCCCCAGCGCCGGGAGCGACGCTGCTCCTGCACACTGGACAGCAATGCCTTTTCCAATAGCTTCCAACTCTTGGCATCCTCGCCCTGAGAGTCGCTAGACGACTTCCACTCATCTGCCATGTTTACTCACCTCGGTGACGCGCTGCAGCCGCTTTTTCATCCAGCCACGCACGTAATTCATTGAATTGGTTAATCGCCAGACACGGCTCAAATTCACGCAACACTAACAATGGCTGCGCACCATAACCGACCGCCACACTATCTACAGCCGCATTGCGCGCCATCAGCAGATCAAAGGTCGCATCCCCCACCATCAGCGAGCGCTCTGGCGGCACGCCACAGTGCGCCATGATCTCGTGAAGCATCCGCGGATTCGGCTTGCCGGCAGTTTCGTCAGCGCAGCGGGTGATATCGAAATAGTCCAGCCAGCCCTTGTCGGCCAACACACGCTGCAAGCCATTACGCCCCTTGCCCGTAGCAACAGCCAGTTGATACCCCTGCTCACGAAAGTAGGCCAGCGACTCGCGCACCCCTTCGTAAAGCGGCGAAGGCTCGCGCTCTAGCAACAGATACTGCTCACTGTAGGCACGACGAATGACTTCGATCCTGGCCGGATCTGCGAGTTCCGGGTAGAGCGTGCAGATGGCATGCCCCAACTCCAGCCCGATGATGCCTCGCACTTCGGCATCGCTACAGCGCGGCAACTCACCGACATCCGCAGCACGATGCATGGCCTCGACGATGCGCCCGATAGAATCGACCAGCGTGCCGTCCCAGTCGAAGATCAGTAACTGATAGTCAGGCACTCAAGCGCTCCAGGGTCTTGGCCCACATCTCGTCCACCGGAGCCTCTAACTTCAGCACACCACCATCAGGCAGCGGCACATGCAGCTCATAGGCATGCAGAAACAGACGTTTACCACCCAATTCACGAATTTCGCGAGTAAATTCATCATCGCCATACTTGGAGTCACCAGCAATGCAGTGCCCGGCATGCTTGGCGTGCACGCGGATCTGGTGGGTACGCCCGGTTACCGGCTTGGCTTCGACCAGCGTGGCAAAGTCACCGAAGCGACGCAGCACACGGAACAGCGTCAGCGCCTCCTTGCCCTCGCTATCGACCTCGACCATACGCTCACCCGAGCGCAGATTGCTCTTCTGCAGCGGCGCATTAACCTGCTTCTTGGCTGTCGCCCAATGGCCACGCACCAACGCCATATAGCGCTTGTCGACACCATCGCCACGCAATTGCTCGTGTAGATGACGGAGCATGCTGCGCTTCTTGGCGATCATCAAAAGACCGGACGTATCACGATCCAGACGGTGCACCAGCTCCAGATCCTTAGCATCGGGACGCAACTGCCGGAAGGCTTCGATCACCCCGTAATTCAGGCCACTGCCACCATGCACCGCAATACCTGCTGGCTTGTTCAGTACGATCAGCGCCTTGTCCTCGTAGACAATGGCCGCCTCGATACGCTCAAGCAGCCCTTGCGCCAGCGGCTCAGGCTCATCACGCTCGGCAAGACGCAGTGGCGGCACACGCACGATGTCACCAGCCTGCAGCTTGTATTCAGGCTTGATGCGCCCCTTGTTCACACGCACCTCGCCCTTGCGCAAAATGCGATAGATCAGCGTCTTGGGCACGCCCTTGAGCTGCGCCCGGAGGAAGTTATCGATACGTTGGCCGGCGAGTTCCGGTGCAACCTCAAGCATTTGAACGCCAGAGGTTGGAGAGGCAGGATTATTCATCGCGCAATCATAACAATTTTTTATGGAATTGAAGCACTTAATCATTGCTGATATAGTCGCGAACGCCGCCCAAAGCGGCCAGGCCTGCGGATGCAGCCAATATCGCCATCCCCTGCCCGAGCAACCCTTTAAGGACGTGAGGCCGTCCGACGGATTATTCAGAGTCAAAGGCCGCGAAGTGGTCGCGAAAAATTCGGAAATAACGCCTTGAGTATGATGCGCGATTCGCCATTACCGGCGGTCGCGGTAAATGACAACCGCTGCGGAATCCGCGCGCGGCACCCGATTTTCAGCGATACGTGTAGGGTGGAGACGTACAACTGCGGCCTGCGTAGCCTCTGGCTTGATCAAAGACGCCTTATCTCGTCCGCGACCTGCAGTTGATTCCTCCTCCTGACTGAGTGCTTTCTGTCACCACAGCAAGCAGGAGACGTCCGTCGCGACCGCAGCCTGGTAATGGCTGACCGTCGCTCGACAGTGGAACGATTTACGACCGTTTCTGACGCGCCTGACACCGACCCTGAGAGTCGTGTGTGCCTAACGTGGCTTCCGGCAGCCCCGGAGTCCATTGGTACAACATGAAAAGAATGCTGATCAACGCAACTCAGCCCGAAGAGTTGCGTGTAGCCCTGGTAGATGGCCAAAAACTCTACGATCTGGACATCGAGTCCGGCGCTCGCGAACAGAAGAAGGCCAACATCTACAAAGGCCGCATCACTCGCGTAGAACCCAGCCTTGAAGCCGCCTTCGTCGACTTCGGCTCCGAACGCCACGGCTTCCTCCCCCTCAAAGAAATCTCCCGCGAATATTTCTCCAAATCCCCTGAAGGCGGCCGCGTCAACATCAAGGACGTGCTCAAGGAAGGCCAGGAAGTCATCGTCCAGGTCGAGAAGGAAGAGCGCGGCAACAAAGGCGCAGCCCTGACCACCTTCATCAGCCTGGCCGGTCGTTACCTGGTGCTGATGCCAAACAACCCGCGTGCCGGTGGCATCAGCCGCCGCATCGAAGGCGAAGAGCGCAACGAACTGCGCGAGGCACTGAACGGCCTCAACGCCCCGGCCGACATGGGCCTGATCGTTCGCACCGCCGGTCTGGGCCGCTCCAGCGAAGAAATGCAGTGGGATCTCGACTACCTGCTGCAACTGTGGAGCGCCATCAAGGAAGCCTCCACCAGCCGCCCTGCCCCGTTCCTGATCTATCAGGAATCCAACGTCATCATCCGCGCCATCCGCGACTACCTGCGCCAAGACATCGGCGAAGTGCTGGTAGACAGCGTCGAAGCCCAGGAAGAAGCCCTGTCTTTCATCCAGCAGGTGATGCCGCAGTACGCCAGCAAGATCAAGCTGTACGAAGACAGCGTGCCGCTGTTCAACCGTTTCCAGATCGAAAGCCAGATCGAAACCGCCTTCCAGCGTGAAGTGAAGCTGCCGTCCGGCGGTTCCATCGTCATCGACCCGACCGAAGCCCTGGTTTCCATCGACATCAACTCGGCGCGCGCTACCAAAGGCAGCGACATCGAGGAAACCGCCCTGCAGACCAACCTGGAAGCGGCCGAGGAAATTGCCCGCCAACTGCGCCTGCGTGACATCGGCGGCCTGATCGTCATCGACTTCATCGACATGACCCCGGCCAAGAACCAGCGCGCCGTGGAAGAAAAAGTCCGCGAAGCCCTGGAAGCCGACCGCGCCCGCGTTCAGGTCGGCCGCATCTCGCGCTTCGGCCTGCTGGAAATGTCCCGTCAGCGCCTGCGTCCGTCGCTGGGCGAGACCAGTGGCATCGTCTGCCCGCGCTGCAATGGTCAAGGCATCATCCGCGATGTCGAATCCCTGTCGCTGGCCATCCTGCGCCTGATCGAAGAAGAAGCGCTGAAGGATCGCACCGCCGAAGTTCGTGCCCAGGTACCAATCCCGGTCGCCGCCTTCCTGCTCAACGAGAAACGCAACTCGATCACAAAGATCGAATTGCGCACCCGCGCGCGCATCGTCATCCTGCCGAATGATCACCTGGAAACGCCGCACTTCGAAGTGCAACGCCTGCGTGACGACAACCCGGAAGCACTGAGCGGCCAGACCAGCTACGAGATCGCCGCGACCGCTGACGCTGAAGACGCTACCGCGCACCTGCCGACCGCCACCCGCACTCTGGTTCGCCAAGAGGCCGCGATCAAAGCAGCGCCACGCAGCAGCGCACCGGTCGCTGCCGAGCCGCAACCAGCTCCGCTGGCACCGAGCAACGCACCGGAGCCGAGCCTGTTCAAAGGCCTGGTCAAATCACTGGTCAGCCTGTTCGCCGGCAAGGAAGAAGAAGCCCAGCCAGCCGTAGTCGAGAAAAAGACTAACGAGCGGCCGCCGCGCGAGGAGCGCCGCAACGGTCGTCAGCAGAGCCGTAACCGTGGTGGTCGCCGTGACGAAGAGCGCAAGCCGCGCGAGGAGCGCGCCCCCCGTGAAGAGCGCGCTCCGCGCGAAGAGCGTCAACCTCGCGAGGAACGCCAGCCGCGTGAAGAGCGTCAGCCACGTGAAGGCCAGGAAAACCGCCGCGAGCGTCGCCCACGCGAAGAGCGCGCACCGCGCGAAGAACGTGTACGTGAACTGCGCGAGCCGCTCGACAACAACGGCAGCGAACAGCCACGCAACGAAGAAGCTCGCGCCGAACGTCAGCCACGTGGCGAGCGCCAGGAACGTCAGCGTCCGCCGCGCGAAGAGCGTCAGCCACGTCCAGAGCAGGCCGAGGCCGCTCAGGAAGAGGCACTGCCGAACGACGAGCAGCTCGCTGATGACGAGCAGGACAATGCGAACGAGAACGAGCGTCCACGTCGCCGCTCCCGTGGCCAGCGCCGCCGCAGCAATCGCCGTGAGCGTCAGCGTGATGCCGATGGCAACCTGATCGAAAGCGCCGAGAACAGCGAAGCCGCCGGCAACGAAACTCCAGCCGCCGCTCCGCTTGCAGTCGCCACTACCGCAGCAGTCGTTGCCGAAAGCGCCGCTGAAAACGCCGTCGTCGCCAACGAAGCGCCGACCACTGAAGCGCCCGCCCCCCAAGCTGAAGCGCCTGCCACTCAAGCGGTCGAAGCACAAGCCGAGGCTGCCGTAACGCAAGCAGTGGAAAGCACTCCGGCTGCCGAAAAAGCAGCCGAGGTCGAACCCGCTGCCACAGTTGAAGCACCTGCTGCTGCCGAAGCACCAGCCGCTGAGCCTGTAGCTGAAGTCGAAGCGGTTGCCGAAGTCGCTCAGGAGCCAGCTCCTGTGCCGATCGAGCCAGCAGTACCTGCTGCTGCAGCGGTTCCCGCCAACGCCACTGGCCGCGCCTCGAACGATCCACGCGAAGTGCGTCGCCGCCAGCGTGAAGCTGAGCGTCTGGCTCGTGAAGCTGCAGAGGCTGCCGCTGCAGCACCGGCGGCAGAAGTCGCACCGACCGTAGCGCAAAGCACTCCGGTTGAAGCCGAAGCAGTCGTCGTCGAGAGCGCAGCTACAGTTGAGCCGTCTACCGATAACAGCCCTGCTACAAGCGAGCACAATGCGAGCGAAACGGTAGAGCAGGCGCAGCCGGAAGCAGAAGCGAAAAACGACCAGGAGACGATCAAACCTCAGGCTTGATCCTAATGCGGTAACGAAAAAGGGGATGCCTAGGCATCCCCTTTTTCATGTCCGCTACTGCAGATACATGACCTGGATACAATCCGAGGCAATCACCCCGGAGTGCAACCTCACAGCACGTTGGGCTCGATTTCCAGCGTTACTCCGAATCGCGCCAGGATATCGCTCTGGATACGCTGTGCCAGTTGCAGCAATTGCGCCCCTGTGGCTTGGCCGTAGTTGACCAGCACCAATGCCTGCAGCCGGTGCACGCCTGCATCGCCCTCGCGAAAGCCCTTCCACCCTGCCCGCTCGATCAGCCAGCCAGCCGCCAGCTTGACCAGACCATCGCCCGCCGGGTAGCTGACCAGATCAGCATGCTCGGCACGGATATACTCGGCCAACTCGAACGACACCACCGGGTTCTTGAAGAAACTACCGGCGTTACCCAATTCAACCGGATTGGGCAGTTTTTCGCTGCGAATGGCACAGATCGCCTGACTGACATCAGTGGCAGTCGGCACCTCAATGCCCATGTCCGAGAGACGCAGACGCACCGGCCCGTAGTCCAGGCGCAAACTCGCCAGACGACTCAACCGAAAACGCACGCGCAGGATGAGCCAGCGTCCGGCTTCGCGCTTGAACAGGCTGTCGCGATAGGCGAAAGCGCATTCCTCCAGGCTGAAGTCTCGCAATTCGCCGCTCTGTCGATCCAGGGCGGTCAGGCCTGCGAACAGATCCTTGATCTCCACCCCGTAGGCGCCGATGTTCTGCATTGGCGCTGCGCCGACAGTGCCGGGGATCAGGCTGAGGTTTTCCAGGCCATTGAGGCCCTGCGCCAAGCTCCACTGCACGAAGGGATGCCAGGGCTCGCCGGCCTCGGCCTCCACCAGCACCTGCTGGCCGTCGTCTTCGAGGATACGGATGCCGCGGCTGGCCATTCGCAGCACCAACGCCTCGACATCGCGGGTCAGCAGCAGGTTGCTGCCACCGCCAATCACCAGCAGCGGCAGACTACGCTGCGCGGCCAGGCTCAGCGCCTCGCGCACCTCGGCATCGTCATGAGCCTCGACGAACAGCCGGGCACGCACCTCTACACCGAAACTGTTGAAGGCCTTGAGCGACACGTCGCTCTGCAGATTCAGGCTCACAGGCGCCCCTTGATTTCCAGCAGCAGTGCATCGCTGGCTTGCTCGATCAGATCCAGCACCTGCTCGAAGCCATCTTCGCCGCCGTAGTACGGGTCAGGCACTTCATCCAGGGCCAGATCGAAGCGATGCAAATAAAGGTCGAGATCGGCACGAGCATCTGCCGGTCGCAGCGCCTTGAGATTACGCAAATTGCTCTGATCCATCGCCAGGATCAGATCGAAGCGCTGAAAGTCGGCGACCTCGACCTGGCGTGCACGTTGTGCGGACAGATCATAGCCACGGCGCAGCGCAGCCTGACGGGTGCGGCTATCCGGCGCCTTGCCAACGTGCCAGTCACCGGTGCCGGCCGAGTCCACCTGCACGCGCTCTTCCAGTCCTGCGGCACGCAACTTGTGGCGCAGCACACCTTCGGCCGTGGGCGAACGGCAGATGTTGCCCAGACAGACGAACAGAACCTTCATCAGGCCCCCAGCAGGCTACGCACCCGCTCCAGGTCTTCGGGCGTGTCCACGCCAGCAGCCGGCGCTTCGAGAGCATCGGCAACATGGATACGGACGCCGTTGTACAGCGCGCGCAGTTGCTCCAGGCACTCGGTATCCTCAAGCCAGCATGGGCCCCAGGCGACGAAGTCATGCAGGAAACCCGCGCGGTAGGCGTAGATGCCGATATGGCGGCGGTATGGCACGCCAGTCGGCAGCACGTCGCGACTCTTGGCGAAGGCATCACGTGCCCAGGCCAGCGGCGCACGGCTGAAGGTCAGGGCCAGACCGCTCTTGTCGGCCACCACCTTGACCACATTGGGATTGAACAGTGCCGTGACATCCTCGATGGGCTCGGCCAGCGTGGCGATACCGGCCTGCGGGTTAGCCGCCAGATTAGCCGCCACCTGATCGATGATCACAGGCGGAATCAACGGTTCGTCGCCCTGCACGTTGACCACGATGGCATCAGCGGCAAGACCGAGCTGGCTGGCCACTTCGGCCAGGCGATCGGTGCCGGAGTTGTGATCAACACGCGTCAGCAACACCTCGGCGCCGAACGCCTGGCAGGCCTCGACGATACGGGCATCGTCGGTGGCAATGACCACACGATCTGCCGAGCTCTTCTGCGCCTGCTCCCAGACGTGCTGAACCATGGGTTTACCGGCAATGTCCTGCAGCGGCTTGCCGGGCAGGCGGGTGGAGGCGTAACGGGCGGGGATGACGACGGTGAAGGCTGCGCTCATTTACTTGTCCAGACGCTCGTCGGTGGTCAGGGTACGGGCTTCGCTTTCCAGCATCACCGGGATGCCATCGCGAATCGGATAGGCCACACCGGCACCCTTGCTGATCAGTTCGGTTTTGTCTTCGGAAAGCTGCAGCGGGCCCTTGCAGATCGGGCAGGCGAGAATGTCGAGCAGTTTAAGGTCCATGCTGGAGTCCTTGCTGGGGTCATCACGACCCCGGTATGAGGCGGGCCAGTGCCTTGTCCAACCAGTCGACGAAGGCCGGCGTAGGCACGGCATCGACGGCCAGGTACCACCAGTCGGCGGCGGCGAAGGCCCGGCATTTCACCGCATCCTTCTCCGTCATCAGCAGCGGCAGCGATGGCTCGAAGCTGAGCTGCGCCACGTCGTACTGAGCATGGTCGGCGAAGGGGTGCGGAACCGGGCGCCAGTTTAGCGCTTCGAGGGTATTGAAGAAACGCTGCGGGTTGCCGATACCGGCCACCGCATGCACGGCCTGCCCGGCCGGGAAATGCTCGATGCCGACGCGCTCGCCGCTGGCAACATTGACCAAAGCAGTCGGTTGCAGGCGGAAGGCGAATCCATCGGCGCGATCCACCTCGGCGCCGTTGAACAGCACGGCATCCACCTCACGCAGGCGTTCGCTCGGCTCACGCAGCGGCCCGGCTGGCAGGCAACGGCGATTGCCCAGGCCACGGGCGGCATCGATCAACACCAGCTCCAGGTCGCGCGCCAGGCGATAGTGCTGCAGGCCGTCGTCGCAAAGGATCAGATCCAGCGTCTCTTCATCCAGCAGCGCACGCACGGCGCGACTGCGATCCGGGTCGATCATCAGCGGCACGCCCGTGCGCTGCACGATCAGTAATGGCTCATCACCGGCCTGCGCCGCCGACTGTTCGGCGTGCACGCGCCAGGGCAGGCTCGGCGGCGTGGCACCGTAGCCACGGCTGACCACGCCGACCTTGAGGCCGCGAGCGCGGCAGTGTTCGATAAGAAAGAGGATCAGCGGCGTCTTGCCGGTGCCGCCGACGGTGATGTTGCCCACCACCAGCACCGGCACCGGCGCGCGATAGATGTCGCCCTCGCCCGCCAGAAAGCGCGCACGTTTACCCTGCACCACACGGCGATACAGACACTCCAGCGGGCGCAGCAGCGCCAGCGCCGGATGGCCGCGATACCAGGCCTCAAGCAAACGGTCGGCAACACTCACTTAAGGGGCTTCCTGCGCTTCCACCGTGGTGATGCGCAGGTGCGCGAAGCCCAGCTTGCCCGCAGCGTCCATGGCCGTGATAACCGCCTGGTGCGGGGTTTTGCCATCAGCACTGATGATCAGCGGTAGGCTGTTGTCGCCAGCGGACTCCTTCTGCATCGCCGCCATCAGATTTTTCAGATTGCTTTCCAGCAGCGCATTGCCGTTGACCGAATAACCGCCATCGGCGCCGATCAGCACCTCGATCTGCTTGAGCTCGGTCTGCTCCGGCGGCGTGCCGCTGGCAGCCTCGGGCAGGTCGACCTTGAGCTGGGTCTCACGGGTGAAGGTGGTAGTGACCACGAAGAACAGCAAGAGGATGAACACCACGTCGATCAACGAGGCCAGGTTGATCTCGACGTTCTCCCGCGGTTTGCGCCGGAATTTCACGCCTTGCCCTCGCCCAGGTCGACGTCGCGATCGCCCTGCACCATTTCCACCAGCTTGATCGCCTCTTGCTCCATGCCCACCACCAGCTCATCGACGCGACGCTGCAGATAACGGTGGAAGAACAGTGCCGGAATGGCCACAAATAGACCCGATGCAGTGGTGATCAGCGCCTTGGAGATACCGCCCGCAAGGATGGCCGCATTGCCGGTACCATTGCCCATGAAGGAGCTGAAAATATCGATCATGCCTAGCACAGTGCCGAGCAGACCAAGCAGCGGTGCGATGCCGGCGATGGTGCCGAGTGCATTGAGGTAGCGTTCAAGATCATGGATAACACGAGCGGCGGCTTCCTGAATGCACTCCTTCATGACCTCACGGCCATGCTTGGAGTTGGCCAGGCCAGCGGCGAGGATCTGCCCCAGCGGCGAGTCTTCCCGCAGTTCCTTGAGCTTCTGGTTGTTCAGCTTCTTGTCCTTGATCCAGCGCCACACCTGAGCCAGCAGGTTAGCCGGGGTGACGCGGGCGGGCCGCAGGGTCCACAGGCGCTCGGCGATGATGCCGGCAGCGGCGATGGAGCAGAGAATGATCGGCAGCATCATCCAGCCGCCAGCTTTGACCAGTTCCCACACGGTAGTGAATCCCCCTCGAAAAAGTCGCGCCACTCTAGCATAGGGTGCAGCGCCGACGACCGCCGCCGTTCTCATTTTTCCCGCCAGAAGCGCGCCTGTTCACGCAGACCCTGGGCGCCGCCCTGTTCGCCCAGGATTATTTGTAGCGCGCCAGTCAGAGCGGTGTCCTGCAACGCGGCGCCAGCCTGGCGATAGCGCGCCACAACCGTTGGATGCGGATGGCCGAAATGATTATGCCGCCCGCGCGAGATCAGCGCCTGAGTGGGCGCCAGCGCCTCGATCAAGGCCTGACTCGACGAGGTGCGACTGCCGTGGTGCGGCGCCAGCAGCCAGTGCACCGGACGCGGTAGATCGGTCGCAAGCAAGGCGGCCTCAGCCTGCACATCAATATCGCCGGTCAGCAGTAAACGCTCGCCATCGGCCTCAACCAGCAGCACGCAGGAGCGCTGGTTGCCTGTCGTGCCTTGCGCCCACTGCCAGAGCGTGAAGGTCACGCCGTCCCATTGCCAATGCTGGCCAGAGGCACAGGCCTCAGCAAGGCGCCCTGAGGCGCGGCGCTCAGGTTCGCCGCTGATCAACTCATCGACCGGCAGCCCGCTCATGATCGCTTCAGCGCCACCGGCGTGATCGGTGTCGGCATGACTGAGCAGAAGCGTATCGAGCCGCTTTACATTCAGCGCGCGCAGCGAAGGCAACACCACACGCTCACCCACATCGAAATCGCCAAAGCGTGGCCCTGCGTCATACAGCAGGCTGTGCTCACGGGTACGCACCAGCACCGACAAGCCCTGGCCGACATCGAACAGCCAGACCTCGGCTCTACCTGGCAGCGGTACAGCAGTCGGTAGAAACAGTGCTGGCAGCATCAGCACGACACCGGGCAGGCGTATGGCAATGCCCGCAGGCAGCAATAACAACAGAGCGCCCAGCAGTAACATGAGCCACGCCCATAACGGCAGCTTGCTTGGCAGCCATGCAGGCATCCAAGCAGCGATCACGGCCAGCAGCTCGAACAACAGATTCAGCGCACCGCCTGCCAACCACAGCAATCCGTCCCCGAACAGCGGGATCGGCAAGAACAGCGTGCCAAGCAAGGCTGCAGGCACCACTACCAGACTGACCCAGGGCACCGCGACAAGATTGGCCAGCGGCCCGCTGATACTCACCGGCAAGCCCAGCGCCAGCATCATCGGCAACAGACCGACGGCCATGGCCCACTGCGCGCGCGAGAGGCTGCTCCACCAGCCCCAACGCCCCAGACGCCCGCCAAAGATCAGCACCAGCAAGGCCACAGCACCGAACGACAACCAGAAACCCGGTTGCAATGAAGCCAGGGGTTCGAGCAGTAGCACCGTCAACAGTGCCGCCAGTAATGGCCAACCCGCGCCAAGATGACGAAAACACAGGCGCCACAACAGCACCAGGGCGACCATCACACAGGCCCGCCTGACCGGCACCTCGAAACCGGCGAGCGCACCGTAGAACAGTGCTCCACACAGGGCCAGCAAACAGGCGCAAGGCAGCCAGGGCAAACCTGCAGGCCACCAACCGCGCTTGGCCAGGCCAGCCACCAGCAGATAGAGAAAGCCGGACAGCAGCGCGATGTGCTGCCCGGAAATGACCATCAGGTGCACCGTGCCGGTGTGCTGCAACAGGCGCCAATCCTCAGTGCTGAGCCCGGAGCCATCGCCCAGCACCAGCGCGGCCAGTCCACCCTCACGACCGTAAGCCGGGCTGGCCAGCAAGCGCTGGCGCAAGGCATCACGCCAGCTTGCCCAGCCTGTAGCCTCGCTCAGACGCTGGCCGGACTTGATGGTGCCCGTGCCACCAATGCGCTGAGCCAGCAGCCAGGCTTCGTAGTCGAAGCCTTGTGGATTGACCAACCCTTGCGGACGCTTGAGGTTGACCGCCAGGCGCCAGCGCTCCCCTGCCTGCAACATTGGCCCGCCATACCAGGCCAGGCGCAGGCGCTGGGGCAATTGCGCGCGGCGTGACCGCGCGTCCTCGAACTCGAAACGCACCACACCCTCACCCACCTCGGGCAGCCCGGCGACTCGCCCCTCTATCCATAGGGTTCGACCATCGAGCTCAGGCGCCAGGCGATCATCCAGCGCCGATTGCGCCGACAGACAGGCCCAGGCGAAACCAAGCAGAAAGAAGCCAACGAAATACGCACGGGTGAACAGCAGCAAGAAACCGATACCAACGGCCACAAATAGCCACTTGTGCGGCGGCAAGACGGTTAGAAAAGGCAGAGTCAGCAGACCGACTGCCAGCGCGAGCATCCCTGTACGCATCGACATTCCTTTGTCACGTTGCACGCCGAGCGCGTGCACCTGCGGTCACAATATCGTCAGGCTAATGGTCATCAATCCGGGCATAATGCCAGGGCTTCCGATTGTCAGAGTCCCTTCATGCCGCGTCGTCTCTTCAAACGCTACATGCCTTCCCCCGACAGCATCAAGGGCAACAAGTCCCTGCGCTTTCTCGGCACCCTGATCCATGACCCGAATCTCTGGCACCTGAACCGCCACTCCGTGGCGCGTGCCATGGCCGTAGGGCTGTTCTGGGCGATGATTCCCATGCCGATGCAGATGCTCGCGGCCGCCGCCGTGGCCATTCCATTACGCGCCAACCTGCCGATATCCATTGGCCTGGTCTGGCTGACCAATCCTATCACCATGCCGCCGGTGTTCTACTGCAGCTACAAACTGGGCGCCTGGCTAAGCGATACGCCCACCATGCGTATGCCCGAGCATCTGACACTGGAGTGGATGGCGGCGGAGCTGACGCACCTATGGAAGCCGCTCTATCTAGGGTCGTTCGTCGCAGGCGTGGTACTGGCCATACTGGGCTATTGCCTGACCATGCTCTACTGGCGCTGGTGGGTGCAGCATAGCTGGCGCAAGCGCCAGGAGAGCAGGCAAAAACAGCTATAAGCTGCAAGCGACAAGTAAAAGCGCCATCCACTTGCAGCTTGTAGCTAGCAGCTTACCGCTGCTTATTCGTAGCGCAGCGCCTCGGCGGGCTGTACCTGGGCGGCACGCCAGGAAGGATAGAGCGTGGCCAGGAAGCTGAGGATCAAGGCCGCTGAGCAGATCAGCGCAACATCCAGCCATTGCAGATCCGACGGCAGGCTGTTGATGAAGTAGACGTCGGAGCTCAGCACGCGCTCACCGGCGAAGGACTCCAGCCAGGCCACCAGTGCGCTGACATTGAGCGCCGCAAGCACGCCGAGTACGCCACCGATCAGAGTGCCGACCACCCCGATCACCGATCCCTGCACCATGAAGATCGCCATGATCTGCCGGGGCGTGGCGCCCAGCGTGCGCAGGATGGCGATGTCACCGCCCTTGTCGGACACCACCATGATCAGCGTGGCGATAATGTTGAACGCCGCCACCGCGACGATCAGCAACAGCAGCAGACCAATCATGGTCTTTTCCATCTTCATCGCACTGAACAGGCTGCCCTGGGTGTGCGTCCAGTCATCGGCGCGGTAGCCGCTACCCAGCTCGGCGACCAGCGCCTTGGACACTTGCGGCGCCTGGTACAAATCTTTCAACGCCAGGCGAATGCCCGGCACCGTGCCGTCCGGCAGGCGCTGCAACGTAGCGGCATCGGCGACGTTGATCAGCGCCAGCGAGCTGTCCAGCTCGGCGCCGACCTTGAAGATCGCCGCCACGTTCAGGCGCTGCATGCGCGGCGTGACGCCGCCCGGCGCGTTGCTCAGCTCGGGGATGATCAGGGTCAGCTTGTCACCCACCTGCAGGCCGAAGCGACGCGCGGTGATATCGCCGATGACCACGCCGAACTCGCCGGGCTGCAGATTGTTCAGGCTGCCCTGCCGTATGTGATTGGGCAGGATCGATACCTTGGCCTCTTCGGCCGGATCGATGCCGTGAATCTGGATCGGCTGCATCGTGCCGCGATGCGAGAGCATGCCTTCCAGTTCGGCATAAGGCGCAGCCGCCTTCACCTCTGGATTGCTCATGGCCTTGGCGGCCAGAGCGCGCCAGTCGGCCACCGGCTCGGCGCCGTAAAGCATGGCATGCGGCACCATACCGAGGATGCGCGAGCTCATTTCCTTCTGGAAGCCATTCATCACCGACAACACCACGATCATCGCCAGCACGCCAAGCGCCAGACCGATCATCGAAGTCAGCGAGATGAACGAGATGAAGTGGTTACGGCGCTTGGCCCGCGTATAGCGGGTGCCGATGAACAGACTCAGCGGACGGAACATCAGATGGCCACCAACTTGCCGTCCTGCAGGCTCAGCACGCGATCCATCTGCCGTGCGAGCTGCATGTCGTGGGTCACCACGAGAAACGCGGTATTGGAGTCCTGACTCAGTTCACGCATCAGCTCCTGGATGCCTTCGGCGGTGTGCTGGTCGAGGTTGCCGGTAGGCTCGTCGAGCAGCACCAGGCCCGGACGGTTGACCAGCGCACGGGCGATAGCCACGCGCTGACGCTCGCCACCGGACAGTTCGGCCGGCTTGTGATTCAGCCGGTGGCCGAGGCCGACCCGCTCCAGCAGCACGGTGGCACGCTGGCGCGCTTCAGGTATCGGCGTCTTGCCGATCAACAGCGGCATGCAGGCATTTTCCAGCGCGGTAAATTCAGCCAGCAGGTGGTGAAACTGGTAAACAAAGCCCAAGGCGCGGTTACGCAGCAAACCACGGGCGGTTTCGCTGAGCGCCGAGAGTTGCTCGCCAGCCAGCCACACACTGCCATCGCTAGGCGTATCCAAGCCACCGAGCATGTTCAGCAGCGTACTCTTGCCCGAGCCGGAGCTGCCGACGATAGCCACGCGCTCGCCGGGGAAGAGTTCAAGCTCCAGGCCGTCGAGCACCACTACCGACTCGGGGCCTTCGTCGTAACGCTTGCTCAGGTTGCGGCAACTGAGCACGGCATTGTGCTGTTTCATGGCGTTCGGGGTCATGGATTCACTCATAACGCAGGGCCTCGGCAGGCTGGGTACGCGACGCGCGCCAGGCGGGATACAGGGTGGCAAAGAAGCTCAGGAACAGGGCGGCGCTGCAGACCATGATCACGTCGGCGGCCTGCAACTGCGACGGCAGGTAGTCGATGAAGTACACATCGGCATTGAGGAATTTGATCCCCAACAAATGCTCGATACCGGCGATCAGCGCACTGACATTAAGCGCGGCAAGAATGCCCAGCACGGCGCCGATCAGGGTGCCGACCACACCGATCACCGTGCCCTGCACCATAAAGATGGCCATGATCTGCCGCGGCGTAGCGCCCAGGGTACGCAGGATGGCGATATCGCCCTTCTTGTCGTTCACCACCATCACCAGCGTGGAGATGATGTTGAACGCGGCCACTGCGACGATCAGCAGCAGCAGCAGACCGATCATGGTCTTTTCCATGCGGATGGCCTGGTACAGGTTGCCATGGGTGCGCGTCCAGTCACGGGCGTAGAAGTCGCCATCCAGACGCTGGGCAATTTCCCAGGCGGCACGCGGGGCCTGGAACAGGTCGTCGAACTTCAGACGCAGGCCCTGCACCTGATCTGGCTTCCAGCGCTGCAAACGCGCCAGGTCGGTGATATTGGCCAGAGCCAGGCCGCCGTCGATCTCGCCGGCACCGACATGGAAAATTCCGGTGATGGTGAAGCGCTTCAGACGCGGGAACATGCCGGCCGGGGTCACGGTGACCTCGGGGGCGACGAAGGTGACCTTGTCACCGACCTTGACGCCCAGCTTGGCGGCCGCTTTGTCGCCGATGATCATGGCGAACTCGCCAGGCGCCAGACTCGCCAGATCACCTTCGCGCATGAAGTTGTCGATGATCGACACCTTGTGCTCCTGCTCGGGGTCGATGGCGTTGATCAGCGCCTTCTGTACCTTGCCATCGTGGGTCAGCAGGCCCTGCATCTGGGTGAACGGCGCGACTGCCACCACACCCGGATGCTGCTTGACCTGACGCTCCAGCGCCGGCCAATCGCTCACCGGGGTCGGCGACTCTACCGTAGCGTGCGGGATCATGCCCAACACACGGGTACGCATCTCATGGTCGAAGCCATTCATCACCGACAGCACCAAAATCATCACCGTCACCCCCAGGGTGAGGCCGAGCATGGAGGTCAGCGAGATGAAGGATACGAAGTGGTTGCGGCGCTTGGCCCGTGTGTAGCGCGTACCGATGAAAACGAACAGAGGTTTGAACATGTCGGGGAGGATTCGGGGGAAAGAGGAACGTCCTTGTGGCGGGGCCTGAGCAGCGGCCTTACACTCAGAACCTATGCGAACCAGGCCCTGGCCGGATCGTCAACGAGTTCTCTGACCACCACCGCTGCCATGGGTTCGCCATGTCGACAAACGATGTAGATGATCGCCGCGAATACTACCGTATCGACGATACGATCGCACTGGAATTCAACCTGCTGTCAGGTGCCGCGGCGCATTCCAGCGACGTACTTCACGACGCCTCACCGCTGTTCAACCTGCTCAGCGACCTGCACCTGATGGACTTCGAGTCACAGCACCTGCTGCGTCATATCAGCGAGCGCGACCGTACACTGGCCAACTACCTGAAGGTGATCAACAAGCGCATTGACCTGCTCGGCCAGGCCATGGCGCAGAGCCTGCTGCGCGACATCGGTACGCCACGGCGGGTGTCCCTGTCCGAGGGCGGCATCAGTTTCAACAACCTGCAACCGGTAACGCCTGGCAGCCACCTGGCGATCAAGATGGTGCTGATGCCACAGGCCCTCGGCCTGTTACTGCGCGCAGAGGTGGTGCATTGCAGCCAACGCGCGGACGGGCAGTACGAAATCGGCACCGAGTTCGAAGCGCTGACCGATGCCCAGCGCCAGTTGCTGGCCCGGCACATCCTGCAGAAACAGGCGCTGGAACGGCGCCAGGCCCGTGAATGACCGCCACACAAGGAAGCGCCATGCAGCGTCTTGCCCTTCTGCTCGCCCTGCTTGCTCCCGGCGCCTTGCTCGCCGACACCCTGACCATCCCCGTCGGTAGCCAGGGCGCCGACATCGATGTTGCCAGTCTGCCGCACAAGGGCGAGTCGAAACGTGCGGTGCTCGAACGCTTCGGCCTGGCCGACGAAGAACATGCCCCCATCGGCAAGCCGCCAATCACCCGCTGGGACTACCGCGACTTCAGCGTCTATTTCGAATACGACCACGTGCTCGACAGCGTGCGTCATCACCAGCCAGGCCAACCCGCCAAGGAGCAACAGTGACCCTTATCTACGGCCATCGCGGCGCCAAGGGCGAAGCACCGGAAAATACCCTGACCAGCTTCCAGCGCTGCCTGGAACACGGCGTCAATCGCTGCGAACTGGATCTGCACCTGTCTCGCGATGGCGAGCTCATGGTCATCCACGACCCGACCCTGAAACGCACCACCGGCCAACGCGGCAAGGTGGTCGAACACAATGCCGCCGATCTGGTGCAATACGACGCGCGCAAGGGAGGCCCCGGCTGGATGCACCCCTGCCCGATTCCGCGCCTGGAAGCGTTATTCGAGCAGTGCCCGTTCGAGCACTGGCAACTGGAGGTCAAAAGCGCCTCGCGGGTTCGTGCGGCACGTACCGTACTGGCCATCGCCGAGTTGACTGCCAAGCACGGTTTGAACGAACGCGTGACCATCACCTCCAGCTCGCGGGAAGTGCTCAAGGCCGCGCGCGAGCTGGCGCCGCACCTGCAATTGGGGCTGGTGGCCGAATACGCCTGGCTCGATCCGCTCAAGGTTGCCACCCATTACCAGTGTCACTTGCTGGCACTGAACTGGACGCTGTGCACGCCCGAGCGTTTACTCAAGGCACAGAAGCAAGGGCTGCACGTGTCGGTGTGGACGGTCAACGAGCCCGCCCTGATGCGCCGCCTCGCCGACTTCGGCGTCGACAGCATCATCACCGACTTCCCCGGCCTGGCGGTGCAGACGCTGCGCGGTTGAGGCCAGTCATGCTCATCGTGTTCAGCGGCCTTCCAGGTACCGGCAAAACCACCCTAGCCAGAGCGCTGGCGGTCAGCCTGGAGGCTGTTTACCTGCGTATTGACAGCATCGAGCAGTCATTGCGCAACAGCCAGGCCATGGGCAGTGAGATCGGCAGCAGTGCCTACGCGGTCGCCAATGCCATCGCGTTGGATAACTTGAACAATGGTCGCCTGGTTGTCGCTGACTGCGTCAACCCGGTTCAGGAAAGTCGTGCAGCCTGGGCTGCAACAGCAGCCAGAGCCAACTGCCGGCTACTGAACGTGCTAGCCATCTGCTCCGATGAAAGTCTTCACCGGCAGCCAGTGGAGTCGAGGATCAGCGACGTGCCTGGCCTGGTACCACCGACCAGGCAATCAGTCAGCCAGCATGAATATGAAGCCTGGCAGAACGCACCGTTCACCGTCGATAGCGCACGACTCTCCCCTCAAGCCGCGCAGGCCTTGATAGCTGAGCAGGTTGCGGCCTGCATGGTCGAGTAATCGAACGCAACCAGCCGGGCCTGATGCACCGCCCGGCGGTGCAGACGCTGCGCGGCTGAACCTCGTAGGGTGCGCCATGCACACCAGCACCCCACACTAGCGAGCTCCAGCTCGATAGCCTTGGTGCGCGCAGCGCACCCTACGGACTGAGGTAGGAGCGGATTTATCCGCGATGCGGAGCGGTGCAGCCGCGTAGCCGGACGCAATCCGGGGATGCCTGCCCCGAGCCCCCCGGATTGCATCCGGGCTACGAATACAGCGCCCATAACGACAAAACCGGCCTAAAGCCGGTTTTGTCGTTTGCTGCCGCCTGAGACGCTAGAAGCTCTCCCGATTCGGCCAGCGCCAGTCGCAAGCCTGCTCCCAGCCTACCTCCCCGACCGGCTCAGGCCGCCGGCCGGTGCCGCTCAAAAAAGCCGGTTGAGGCCGTCGAACGCTGCTACCCGGTAGGCTTCGGCCATGGTCGGGTAGTTGAAGGTGGTGTTGATGAAGTACTTGACCGTGTTGGCCTCGCCCTTCTGGTTCATGATCGCCTGGCCGATGTGGACGATCTCCGAAGCCTGATAGCCAAAGCAGTGCACGCCAAGCACTTCCAGGGTCTCACGGTGGAAGAGAATCTTCAGCATGCCGACCGGCTCCACCGAGATCTGCGCACGGGCCATGCCCTTGAAGAAGGCCTTGCCCACTTCGTAGGGCACCTTGGCCTGGGTCAGCTCACGCTCGGTCTTGCCGATGGAGCTGATCTCGGGAATGGTGTAGATGCCGGTCGGTACGTCATCGACGAAGCGCCAGCTACCGTTGTCGACGATGCTGCCGGCCGCAGAACGGCCCTGGTCGGAGGCGGCACTGGCCAGGCTTGGCCAGCCGATCACGTCGCCAGCGGCGTAGATGTTGCTGACCTCGGTGCGGTAATACTCATCCACCTGGATCTGGCCACGGCTGTTGACGCCGATGCCGATGTTCTCCAAGCCCAGCTTGTCGGTGTTGCCGGTACGACCGTTGCACCACAGCAGCGCGTCGGCCTTGATCTTCTTGCCGGACTTGAGGTGCAGGATCACCCCGTTCTCCACCCCTTCGATGCGCTCGTAGTCCTCGTTGTGACGAATCAGCACATTGTTGTTGCGCAGGTGATAGCTGAGCGCATCGGAAATTTCGTCGTCGAGGAAACTAAGCAACTGGTCTCGGTTGTCGATCAGGTCGACCAGCACACCCAGACCGCTGAAGATCGAGGCGTACTCGCAGCCGATCACACCGGCTCCGTAGATGATCAGACGGCGCGGCGTGTGGCCGAGGCTGAGGATAGTGTCGCTATCGTAGATACGCGGGTGGTTGAAATCGATATCGGCGGGGCGGTAAGGGCGCGAGCCGGTGGCGATGACGACCTGCTTGGCCACCAGTTTTTCCACCACACCATTGAGGCAGACCACTTCGACGGTCTGCTCGTCGGCGAAGCTGGCGGTACCGAAGTAGGTGTCGATGCGGTTGCGCGCGTAGTAGCCGGTGCGCGAGGTGACTTGCTTGGCGATCACCTTCTCGGCGCTTTTCAGCACGTCGGGGAAGGAGAACCAGCGCGGCTCACCGATCTGGCGGAACATCGGGTTGGTGTTGAACTGCATGATCTGCCGCACCGAGTGGCGCAGCGCCTTGGACGGGATGGTGCCGAGGTGGGTGCAGTTGCCGCCGACCAGCGGGCGGTTGTCGACGACCGCCACCTTGCGCCCGGCCTTGGCCGCGTTCATCGCCGCGCCCTCGCCCGCCGGGCCCGAGCCCAGCACCACTACGTCATAGTTGTAGACCGCCATGTTTACTCCTCAGATCAGGCCGGAGCGCTTGTGGCGCACCCTCGGCAGGGCCGACCCAGGTTGGCGGGTCGGCTATCGTTCAATGCTTCGTTTGCACTCAGCGCTTGCTGGCGTCGTATGCGAGGTCGGTACGCGGCGCTTCGTCCTTGTCGCGGTTCACCTCTTCGCACTTCTCGCGGCTACCGCCACAGATCGAGCATTCCTTTTCGATGCCCAGGTTGGCGATGCCACCGCAGGAACCGGCGATGGGTTTGCGCCCCATGATCACACCAATGGCCATCATGCCGACGACCAGCACCATGACCAGAAATACCACCACGAATGTCATTGCTCTTCTCCTGCAGCGAATAGCTGCTCGAATGCGTGCGTACCCTGCGTGACGAAGCCCTTGCCGTCACGCGTGATGAAGAACGCGGCGATACCGTTGCGCTCGGCGAAGGCCATACCGGCCTCGGGCCCGAGCACCATCAACAGAGTAGACAAGCCATCGGCGCGCGAGGTCGACTTATCGGCCACGGTGACGGCTGCCAGCTTGTGGCGAACCGGGCGCCCGGTCAACGCATCGAGCGTGTGCGAATAACGCTCGCCATTCTCCTCGAAATAGTTGCGGTAATCACCTGAAGTGGAAATACCGTAGCCATCGAGTTGCAGAATCCGCTGGGCGACACGCTCGTCGTCACGCGGCGCTTCCAGGCCAATACGCCAGTGGCTGCCATCAGGTTTGAGGCCCGCAGCCTTGAGCTCACCTGTGGCTTCGACCAGGTAACTGGTGACGCCCAGCTCGCCCAGACGCGCAACGATACGATCCACCGCATAACCGGCGGCAATGCTATTGAAATCGACCTGTACGTCAGCGTCCTTGCATAGCTGCTCGCCGTCGATGCGCAGATGCTGCTGGCCGACACGCTGGCGCACCTCGGCCAGTTTCTCGTCGCTCGGCACTGCCTCGCCCACACCGCGCGGGCCGAAGCCCCAGAGATCGAGCAGCGGCTCCAGGGTCAGGTCGAACGCGCCCTGGCTTTCCTCATGCAGCCGGTTGCCGGCACGCACCAGATCCAGCACACCCTCAGGCATAGCCTGGCAGGTGCCTGCTGGGGCTTTGTTGAAGCGCTCGATCAGCGAATCGTCGCGGTAGGTGGACATCTGCTGGTCGATCTCGGCAAGGATCGCCTCGGTCGCGGCCTTTATTTCGGTTTGTGGCGCGACACCCTCGCTGCGCACGTATTTGACCGAATAGGTGCTGCCCATGGTCGGGCCGCCGAACTCTTCGATCCGCTCAGAATGCAAGCAGCCCGTTAGGGCTGCCGCCAGGGCGACAGCGATAACGGGCTGAAGTACAGCAAGCTTCATGCTTAACCGCCGAAGTCGTCGAGGAGAATGTTCTCCGGCTCGACACCCAAGTCGGTCAGCATCTTGATCACCGCGGCGTTCATCATGGGCGGGCCGCACATGTAGAACTCGCAATCCTCAGGCGCCTTGTGGGTCTTGAGGTAGTTCTCGTACAGCACGTTGTGGATGAAGCCGGTCAGTCCCGTCCAGTTGTCTTCCGGCTGGGGATCGGACAGTGCCAGGTGCCACTGGAAGTTCGGATTTTCCGCCGCCAGTTGATCGTACTCTTCGTTGTAGAAGGCCTCGCGCATGGAGCGCGCGCCGTACCAGAAACTGATCTTTCGCGTGGACTTCAGGCGCTTGAGCTGATCGAAGATATGCGAACGCATCGGCGCCATGCCGGCACCACCACCGATGAAGACCATCTCGGCGTCGGTATCCTTGGCAAAGAACTCACCGAACGGCCCGTACACGGTGACCTTGTCGCCGGGCTTGAGGCTGAAGACGAAGGACGACATCTTGCCTGGTGGCAGATGATCCTTGCCCGGTGGCGGCGAGGCGATACGGATGTTGAATTTGACGATGCCCTGCTCTTCCGGGTAGTTCGCCATCGAGTAGGCACGAATCACGGTCTCTTCGACCTTGGACACGTACTTCCACTGGTTGAACTTGTCCCAGTCGCCACGGTATTCGGGCTGAATGTCGAAGTCCTTGTAGTGCACAGTGTGCGGCGGGCATTCGAGCTGCACGTAGCCACCGGCGCGGAAGTTGACGTTCTCGCCTTCCGGCAGTTTCAGCGTCAGTTCCTTGATGAAGGTGGCGACGTTCGGGTTGGACTCGACCGTGCACTCCCACTTTTTCACGCCGAAGACTTCTTCGGGGACTTCGATCTTCATGTCCTGTTTAACTGCGGTCTGGCAGGACAGGCGCCAGCCCTCACGGGCTTCGCGCTTGGTGAAGTGCGACTCTTCGGTAGACAGCATCTCGCCGCCGCCGCTTTCCACGATGCACTTGCACTGAGCGCAGGTACCGCCGCCGCCACAGGCCGAAGACAGGAAGACGTTGTTGGCGGCCAGGGTTTGCAGCAGCTTGCCGCCGGCCGGTACCACGATGGTTTTCTCGCCGTTGATCTCGATGCTCACATCGCCGCTGGAAACCAGCTTGGCGCGTGCGGCGAGAATCATCACCACCAGCGCCAGGACGATGGCGGTAAACATGCCGATCGCGAGGAAGATTTCGTAATTCATCTGTTCATCCTTTCCTTACAGCTGCACGCCGGAGAAGGACATGAAGCCCAGCGACATCAGACCGATGGTGATGAAGGTGATGCCCAACCCCTGCAGGCCAGCCGGTACGTCGCTGTACTTGAGCTTCTCGCGGATACCCGCCAGCGCAGCGATAGCCAGCGCCCAGGACAGACCCGAGCCAAAGCCGTACACGGTACTTTCCGCCAGGTTGTAGTCACGCTCGACCATGAACAGGGTGCCGCCCATGATGGCGCAGTTCACGGTGATCAGCGGCAGGAACACGCCCAGAGCGTTGTAGAGCGCCGGCACGTATTTATCCAACAGCATTTCCAGAATCTGCACGATGGCGGCGATCACGCCGATATAGCTGAGCAGACCAAGGAAGCTCAGGTCTACGTTAGGTAGACCGGCCCAGGCCAGCGCGCCGTCCTTGAGCAGATAGGTGTAGATCAGGTTGTTGGCCGGAACGGTGATGACCTGAACCACGACCACGGCGATACCCAGACCGATCGCGGTCTCCACCTTCTTGGAGATAGCGATGAAGGTGCACATGCCGAGGAAGAAGGCCAGAGCCATGTTCTCGACGAACACCGCCTTGGCCAGCAGGCTGAGATAGTGCTCCATTAGTAGGCCTCCTTGTTGGACACTTGAGGCGCCATCTTGTAGCTCGGTTTCTCGACCTGCTCTTTCTTCCAGCTACGCAACGCCCAGATGAACAGACCGATCAGGAAGAACGCGGACGGTGGCAGCAGCAGCATGCCATTGGGCTGGTACCAGCCGCCGTCGTTGACCACCGGAATGATCTCGTAGCCCATCAGTTTGCCAGCGCCGAACAGCTCGCGCACCACGCCCAGAACAATCAACATGGCGCTGTAACCCAGGCCGTTACCGATACCGTCGAAGAACGACAGCACGGGCGGGTTCTGCATGGCGAAAGCTTCGGCACGCCCCATCACGATGCAGTTGGTGATGATCAGACCGACGAACACCGACAACTGTTTGGACAGGCTGAAGGCGTAGGCCTTGAGCACCTGATCCACCACGATCACCAGCGAGGCGATGATCACCATTTGCACGATCATGCGGATCGAGCTGGGGATCTGGCTGCGGATCATCGAGATGAACAGGTTGGAGAAGGCCGTTACCAGCGTCAGGGCAACGGACATCACCAGCGCGGTCTTCAGGTTCGAGGTGACCGCCAGGGCCGAGCAAATCCCGAGGATCTGCAGGCCGATGGGGTTGTTGTTGAAGATCGGATTAAGCAGGACTTCTTTAATAGTCGGCTGCGACATGATCAGGCCTCCCCTGCACGCAGGTTAGCGATAAACGGACCGAAGCCGTTCTGGCCAAGCCAGAACTGCAGCAGGTGACTGACACCGTTGCTGGTCAGGGTCGCGCCAGCCAGGGCATCGACCTGATGTGCGGCTTGCGGACTCTGCGGATCGACACCGCCTTTGACCACTTTCACCGCCAGCTTGCCGTTCTCGTCGAACAGCGTCTTGCCCGGCCACTGGCCCTTCCACTTCGGATTGTCGACTTCACCACCAAGGCCCGGCGTCTCGCCGTGCTGGTAGAAGCCCATGCCGACCACGGTATTGAGGTCGCCCTTGACGGCGATAAAGCCGTACAGGGTCGACCACAGCCCGTAGCCACGCACCGGCAGGATCAGGGTTTGCACCTGACCATCCTTTTCCACCAGGTAAACGGTGCTGTAACGCTCCTGGCGCTTGATACCCGCCACGTCTTCACTGCCCTTGAGTGCAGTAGAGAGTTTCGGATCCTTGGCTGCCTTGAGCGGATCGAAGGTCATCGGGTCGAACGCATCGGAGAACTTGCCGGTTTGCAAGTCGACCAGTTTGGCGGTGATGGTGCTGCCGAATACCTCTTTCACCTTGGCCGAAGACATGCCCGGCTCACCCAGGCCGGCGATGGCCAGAATGCTGCGCTGCTTGTCCAGCAAGCGGTTTTCCACCTGCGTCGGTTTCAGGGCGATGGCCGCGCCGGCCACAAACACCGAGCACACCAGGCAGACCAGCAGGGCTACCGTGAGGGTGCGGACGGTGGATTCTTTTTGACTAGACATTACGTGCCAGCCTCCGCTTGATATTGGCCTGAACGACGAAGTGGTCGATCAGCGGTGCGAACAGGTTGGCGAGCAGAATCGCCAGCATCATGCCCTCGGGGAAGGCCGGGTTGACCACACGGATCAGCACCACCATCACGCCGATCAGGGCACCGAAGATCCACTTGCCGGTGTTGGTCATGGAAGCCGATACCGGATCGGTGGCCATGAAGAACATGCCGAAAGCGAAACCGCCCACTACCAGATGCCAGTACCAGGGCATGGCGAACATCGGGTTGGTGTTCGAACCGATGCTGTTGAACAGCAGGCTCAGACCAATCATGCCCAACATCACGCCAGCGACGATGCGCCAAGAAGCAATACGAGTCAGCAGCAGGATCAGGCCGCCGATGGCGATGGCCAGGGTGCTGGTTTCACCGATGGAGCCGTGAATCGTACCGACGAAGGCATCCATCCAGGTCACGCCATGGTTGATCACGTTCTCGACGCCGCCAGATGCCGCCAGGCTCAGCGAAGTCGCGCCAGCGAAACCATCAACGGCAGTCCACACCGCGTCACCGGACATCTGCGCCGGGTAGGCGAAGAACAGGAAGGCACGGCCGGTCAATGCTGGGTTGAGGAAGTTCTTGCCAGTACCGCCAAACACTTCCTTGCCAATCACCACGCCGAAGCTGATACCCAGAGCCACCTGCCACAGCGGAATGCTCGGCGGCAGGATCAGGGCGAACAGCACGGAGGTGACGAAGAAGCCTTCGTTGACTTCGTGACGACGGATCGAGGCGAACAGCACTTCCCAGAAGCCGCCGACGATGAAGGTCACCGCGTAGACGGGCAGGAAGTAGGCCGCACCCTGGATAAAGTTGTCCCACAGGTTATTTGGGTCGAAACCGGCCAGCGAGCCGATCAGGGCGAAGCGCCAGCCTTCCTGCGCCGCCAGCAGATCAGGGCTCTGGGCGAAGATCAGGTTGGCCTGGTAGCCGGTGTTCCACATACCGAAGAACATGGCCGGAAAGGTGCACAGCCACACGGTGATCATCATGCGCTTGAGGTCGATGCCATCACGCACGTGAGCGGTGGTCTTGGTCACACTGCCAGGACGGTAGAAGAAGGTGTCGATGGCTTCGTAGAGGGCGTACCACTTCTCGTACTTGCCGCCCTTTTCGAAGTTGTGCTCGATCTTGTCGAGGAATGCACGGATACCCACGGATTAACCCTCCTTCTCGATACGGGCGAGGTTATCCCGCAGGATCGGGCCGTATTCATACTTGCCAGCACAGACGTAGGTGCACAGCGCCAGGTCTTCTTCGTCGAGTTCCAGGCAGCCCAGTTTCTGCGCCATCTCGGTGTCACCGACGATCAGGTAGCGCAGCAGTTGAGTCGGCAGGATATCCAGCGGCATTACCGCTTCGTAGTTGCCGACCGGCACCATGGCGCGCGGGCTGCCGTTGGTGGTGGTGGTGAAGTTGAACAGCTTGCCGCTAGTCAGCTTGGACACAAAGATGTTCAGCACCGAGTGCTTGTTCACCCCGGCACGCAGGTAATGCATCATTTCGCGGTCGTTGCCTTCGCTCAGGCAAGACACCTGATTGTGGTAACGGCCGAGGAAAGCGAATGCACCACGAGCGGTACGACCGCCGAACACTGAACCGGAAATGACGCGATTGACACCCGGTTTGAGCTCACCGGCGGTAAGTGCCTCCAGACTGGCGCCCAGACGCGTGCGCAACAGACGCGGTTGCTCGGCGACGGGGCCACCCAGCGCGACGACGCGCTCGACGAACAATTGACCGGTGGTGAACAGCTTGCCCACGGCGATCACGTCCTGATAACCGATCTGCCAAACGCTCTTGCTGGCGCTGACCGGATCGAGGAAGTGAATGTGAGTGCCCGGCAGGCCGGCCGGATGCGGGCCCGCAAAGGCTTCGCTGTGTACTTTGGCGAGTTTCTCGCCTGGCAGACTGAGGCCTTCGGCCTTGCACAGGAAAACCTTGGCCAGTTGCCCGAGGACTTTCAGGCCGTTTTCGAAATCAGTGGCATGCTCGCCGATGACCACTGCCGGATCTGCGGCCAGCGGGTGCGTGTCGATAGCAGTGACGAAGATCGAGCTGGGCACGGCATCAATGGCCGGCACCTTGCTGAACGGGCGGCTGCGCA
This sequence comes from Pseudomonas sp. 8Z, assembly GCF_902506535.1. Classification (GTDB taxonomy): domain Bacteria; phylum Pseudomonadota; class Gammaproteobacteria; order Pseudomonadales; family Pseudomonadaceae; genus Aquipseudomonas. The sequence goes on along the minus strand of NZ_LR733827.1, from coordinate 264,622 downwards.
AGGCAGTCCACAAGCCGGACTGCTGCAGGTTCTCGCGAACCTGGGCATCGCTCAGCGACTCGATCTGGTCAGCCGCATACTGAGCGAAAGTCTCTTGTTCGTCGCCATCGACGTCGATGACCACGGACTGCAGCACACGCTTCTCGCCGCGATGGATGGCGCTGATCACGCCGGCAGCCGGAGCGGTATAACGCACGCCAGGTGTTTTCTTGTCGGTGAACAGCAGTTGACCGAGCTTCACTCGATCGCCCACCTCCACCTCCATCGTCGGCTTCATCCCGTGATAGTCGAAGCCGATGACGGCGACGCTGCGTACGGGCCTGGCGGCCTCGATACGCTGTGTCGGCGCACCTGTTATGGGCAAATCAAGCCCATGCTTTAGTTTGATCATAGGTCTGCCTAACCACTGATTTAGAAAGCTTCTTATAGGACAGGGGTTGCACTCGAAACCCTAATAGGGCTACCCACGCCAGCGTATTGCGGGCATGAATGAAGGTGCATAACCTGGGTAAAAAACCGCTCAATTATAGAGATGCCCCCCCACACTGACCACCCAAGCACTTGTTTTTTTGGCGCTTCGGTAACAGTCGGCAACAGTCTGCCCTCACCCAGACTTGCCAGAAAAACAAAACGGGAGCCTGAGCTCCCGTTGTTCATGCTTGCCGCTGATCAGCGGGGAAAGGCTGGCGGGTTGACCCCGGCCATATCTTCCATCACACGCACCACCTGGCAGCTATAACCGAACTCATTGTCGTACCAGACGTACAGCACGACGCGGTTATCGTTGGCGATGGTGGCTTCGGCATCGACCACACCGGCATGACGCGAACCAACGAAGTCGGTCGACACCACTTCCTGCGAGCTGACGAAGTCGATCTGCTTCTGCAGATCCGAGTGCATGGCCATCTGACGCAGATACTCGTTGATCTCTTCGCGGCTGGTAGCCTTCTCCAGGTTCAGGTTGAGGATGGCCATGGACACGTTCGGCGTCGGTACGCGAATGGCATTGCCGGTCAGCTTGCCTTTCAGCACCGGCAGCGCCTTGGCGGCTGCGGTGGCCGCACCGGTCTCGGTGATGACCATGTTCAGCGCGGCGCTACGACCACGACGACTGCCTTTATGGAAGTTGTCGATCAAGTTCTGGTCGTTGGTGTACGAGTGAACAGTCTCGACGTGACCGTTGACGATACCGTACTGATCATTAACGGCCTTGAGCACCGGCACGATGGCGTTGGTGGTGCAGGAAGCAGCCGAAATGATCTTGTCCTCAGCGGTGATTTCGCTGTGGTTGATGCCGTGCACAATGTTCTTCAGCGCGCCCTTGCCCGGCGCGGTCAGCACTACGCGATCAACGCCCGGACACTGCAGGTGCTGCCCCAGACCCTCGGCATCACGCCATACACCGGTGTTATCCACCAGCAGTGCATTCTTGATGCCGTACTGGGTGTAATCGACTTCTTTCGGATCCTTGGCGTAAATCACCTGAATCAGATTGCCGTTGGCAGTCAGGGTGCTATTTTCTTCATCGATGGTGATGGTGCCATTGAACTTGCCATGCACCGAATCACGACGCAGCAGGCTGGCACGCTTGACCAGATCATTGCTCGCGCCCTTACGCACGACAATGGCACGCAGACGCAGGCCATCACCACCACCGGTCTTCTCGATCAGGATACGTGCCAGCAGACGGCCAATACGGCCGAAACCGTACAGCACCACGTCAGTACCTTCACGCGCCGAGCCGTTCTGCTTACCAACCACATCGGCCAGCTCGTCCTTGACGAACTGCTCAACGCTGCGACCAGCACCCTCGGCCTTGAACTTGGCAACCAGCTTGCCCAGATCAACAGAGGCAGCACCGAGCTTCAGCTCGCTCATGGTTTTGAGCATGGGGAAGGTATCGTGCACGGACAGCTCAGCCTCTTCGGCCAAGCGATGGCGGGCGAAACGGTGGGCCTTGAGAATGTCGATGACCGAACGATTGATCAGGCCACGGCCATAAATCGAGGTCACCACATTGTTGTTGCGGTAGAGCTGGCCAATCAGCGGAATCATGGCTTCCGCGAGGGCTTCACGATCGATCCATTCACCGAGACACTGGTCGGGCTTCTGAGTCACGGGCAGTACCTTCTACATGTAGGGGCTGAAAAAAGGGGCTACATTATGACGGCGAGCGCCTGCATGAGCAATGCGCGCCTGTCGCGACTGACATTGACCACCAAGCCCCGCTACAATTCCGAGCCTTTCGTCATGATCGTGAGCCGCCAGTGTCCGCAACGACCGCGTCCGTACTCAGACTCCCCGCCCTGCCATCCAGCGCCGGCAAGCAGCAATGGGGCAACCTGCCCGGTGCAGCGATCTCGCTGGCCATCGCCGCAGCCGCCAGCGGCGCCAAACGCTTCACCCTGGTACTGACCGAGGGCAGTCAGAGCGCCGAGCGCCTGCAGGAGGAGCTGGCCTTCTTCGCTCCCGACCTGCCGGTGCTGCATTTCCCCGACTGGGAAACGCTGCCTTACGACGTGTTCTCACCGCACCAGGACATTATTTCCCAGCGCATCGCCACGCTCTACCGTTTGCCGGAGCTGGCCAGCGGCATTCTGGTAGTGCCTATCACCACAGCCCTACATCGCCTGGCTCCAAAGCGTTTTCTGCTCGGTAGCGGCCTGGTATTGGACGTTGGACAGAAACTCGATGTCGAGGAAATGCGCGCCCGCCTCGAAGCGGGCGGCTACCGCTGCGTCGATACGGTCTACGAGCACGGCGAGTTCGCCGTACGCGGCGCGCTGATCGACCTGTTCCCCATGGGCAGCGAGACGCCCTACCGCATCGACCTGTTCGACGACGAAATCGAGACCCTGCGCACCTTCGACCCGGAAACCCAGCGCTCGGTGGACAAGGTCGAGTCGATCCGCCTGCTGCCGGCGCGTGAGTTTCCACTGGAAAAGAAAGCCGTCACCGATTTCCGCGGCCGTTTCCGCGAGCGCTTCGACGTGGATTTTCGCCGCTGCCCGATCTATCAGGATCTGTCCAGCGGCATCACCCCGGCCGGTATCGAGTACTACCTGCCACTGTTCTTCGAAGAAACCGGCACCCTGTTCGACTACCTGCCGAGCGATACCCAGGTGTTCTCCCTGCCGGGTATCGAGAAAGCCGCCGAACAGTTCTGGCAGGATGCGCGCAACCGCTACGAAGACCGCCGCGTCGACCCCGAGCGTCCGCTGCTGCCGCCAGCCGACATCTTCCTGCCGGTCGAAGACTGCTTCGCGCGCCTGAAGAACTGGCCACGCGTGGTGGTCAATCAGGACGACATCGAGCCAGGCGTCGGCCAGACCCGCTTCGACGCACGCGCCCTGCCCGACCTGGCGATCCAGGCCAAGGCCGGCGAGCCGCTGGCTGCCCTGCGCCGCTTCATCGAGGAGTATCAGGGCCGCGTGCTGTTCTGCGCCGAGTCGGCCGGTCGCCGCGAAGTGCTGCTGGAACTGCTCGCCCGCCTCAAGCTCAAGCCCAAGGAAGTCGACGGCTGGTCGGCATTCGTCGCCAGCACGGAACGCCTTAATATCTGCATCGCGCCGCTGGATGAGGGCCTGCTGCTCGACGAGCTGGCACTCATCCCGGAAAACCCGCTATTTGGCCAGCGCGTGATGCAACGTCGTCGCCGCGAGAAAGGCCGCGAAGGCGGCGACAACGTAATCAAGAACCTCACCGAGCTGCGCGAGGGCGCGCCGGTGGTGCATATCGATCATGGCGTCGGCCGCTACCTGGGCCTGGTGACCATGGAGTTTGACGCCCAGGCTGCCGAATTCCTCACCCTACAGTACGCCGACGAGGCCAAGCTCTATGTGCCAGTGGCCAGCCTGCACCTGATCGCCCGCTACAGCGGCAGCGACGACGCTCTCGCACCGCTGCACCGCCTGGGTTCGGAAGTCTGGCAGAAGGCCAAGCGCAAGGCCGCCGAACAGGTGCGCGACGTCGCCGCCGAACTGCTCGACATCTACGCCCGCCGCGCTGCCCGCGAAGGCTTCGCCTTCCAAGACCCAGCAGTGGACTACGCCACCTTCAGCGCCGGCTTCCCCTTCGAGGAAACGCCCGATCAGCAGACCGCCATCGACGCCGTGCGCAGTGACATGCTGGCTGGCAAGCCGATGGATCGCCTGGTCTGCGGCGATGTCGGCTTCGGCAAGACCGAAGTGGCCATGCGCGCCGCCTTTATCGCCGTGCACAGCGGCAAGCAGGTGGCCGTGCTGGTGCCCACCACCCTGCTCGCCCAACAGCACTACAACAGCTTCCGCGACCGCTTCGCCGACTGGCCGGTGAAGGTCGAGGTGATGAGCCGCTTCAAGAGCGCCAAGGAAGTCGAAGGCGCCGTGCAACAGCTCGCCGAAGGCAAGGTGGACATCGTCATCGGCACCCACAAGCTGCTGCAGGACGATGTAAAATTCCACAACCTAGGCCTGGTGATCATCGACGAAGAACACCGTTTTGGCGTGCGCCAGAAAGAGCAGCTCAAGGCGCTGCGCAGCGAGGTGGATATCCTCACCCTCACCGCTACGCCGATCCCGCGCACCCTGAACATGGCCGTGGCTGGCATGCGCGACCTGTCGATCATCGCCACGCCACCGGCGCGGCGCCTGTCGGTGCGTACCTTCGTGATGGAGGAGAACAAGCCGACCATCAAGGAAGCGCTGCTGCGCGAGCTGCTGCGTGGCGGCCAAGTGTACTACTTGCACAACGATGTTAAGACCATCGAGAAATGCGCCGCCGATCTGGCCGAACTGGTGCCGGAAGCGCGTATCGGCGTTGGCCACGGACAGATGCGCGAGCGCGAGCTGGAACAGGTGATGAGCGACTTCTACCACAAGCGCTTCAATGTGCTGGTGGCCTCGACCATCATCGAAACCGGCATCGACGTGCCCAGCGCCAACACCATCATCATCGAACGTGCCGACAAGTTCGGTCTGGCCCAGCTACACCAGCTACGCGGCCGCGTTGGCCGCAGTCACCACCAGGCTTATGCCTACCTGCTCACCCCGCCGCGCAAGAACATGACCGAAGACGCACAGAAGCGTCTGGAAGCCATCGCAGGCGCTCAGGATCTCGGCGCCGGCTTCATCCTGGCCACCCACGACCTAGAAATCCGCGGCGCCGGCGAGTTGCTCGGCGACGGCCAGAGCGGGCAGATCCAGGCCGTCGGCTTCACCCTGTACATGGAAATGCTCGAACGCGCGGTCAAGGCCATCCAGAAAGGCGAGCAGCCCAACCTCGACCAGCCACTGGGCGGCGGCCCGGAGATCAACCTGCGCGTCCCCGCGCTGATCCCCGAGGACTACCTGCCCGACGTGCATGCACGGCTGATCCTGTACAAGCGCATCGCCTCGGCTACCGACGAGGACGGCCTGAAAGAACTGCAGGTGGAGATGATCGATCGCTTCGGCCTACTGCCGGAGCCTGCCAAGCATCTGATGCGCCTGACCCTACTCAAACTGCAGGCAGAAAAGCTCGGCATCACCAAGGTCGACGCAGGGCCACAGGGCGGTCGTATCGAATTTGCCGCCGAAACCTGCGTCGACCCATTGACGCTGATCAAACTGATCCAGACCCAGCCCAAACGCTACAAATTCGAAGGCGCCACCGTCTTCAAGATCCAGATACCGATGGAGCGCGCAGAAGAACGCTTCAACACCCTGGAAGCCCTGTTCGAATGCCTTGCACCCACCACCTGAAGGACTCTTAAATGCGCCCACTGCACCTGATTGCCCTGCTGCTCTGCTTACTCGCACCAAGCGCCTTCGCTGAACGCCTATACCAGGTGGAGCTACTGGTGTTCCGCCAACCTGGCGAGGCCGTGCTCGCGCCGAAAATCGCACCGGACGACTGGGCCGGTACTGCCCTGCCAATCACCGGCAACGAGCGCGCCACAGCACTGGATAGCGAAGCCGCCAAACTCAACCCAAACAACGGCTATCAGGTGCTATTACACAAAGCCTGGAGCCAAACCATGAGCGACACACCTAGCCGTGTTGCCGTAACGAGCGGGCAAAGCCAGCTTGGCCACTACCCAGTCGAAGGCACACTCAGCTTCGTACAGGATCGCTTCACCGATCTGGATATCGAGCTTTGGATCAATCGCTTCACCACCGACGGTCTGGTCGAGGCCAGTGAGCACATGAAAATTGCCCAACGCCTTAAAGACAACAGCCTGACTTATCTCGATCATGGCAGCCTCGGCGCCCTCATTCGCGTCAGCCCGCTTTAAGCCTGCACGCAAAACAGAAAGGGCCGCTAACAGACTGAGTGAAAACGTAGCGAGCGAAGGTCAGGCAAGGCAGCCCTTTTCACCCTTTAATTGATCGCCAGCACGCGCGCCAGCACCGACCTGATTGAGCCCATACCTTGCTCTAGCACTCGCTCGATGCCCTCCATGGTAATCGGTGCACTCGACTTACCCGCCGCCGGATTGACCACCAGCGCCAGGCAGGCGTATGGCAAGGCCAGCTCACGGGCCAGTGCTGCCTCGGGCATACCAGTCATACCCACCACATCACAACCATCGCGCTCCATGCGCTGGATTTCAGCAGCAGTCTCCAGGCGCGGCCCCTGCGTGCAGCCATAGACGCCGTAATCGCTGAACCCAACCCGCTCGCTACGCAGGGCTGCAATCAACATCGCACGCAGCCCGGCATCGTATGGCTCAGTGAAATCGATATGGGTAACCTGCTGCAGCTCATCCTCAAAAAAAGTCTGAGCACGACCATAGGTGTAATCGATGATCTGTCGCGGCACACAGAAGTGTCCGGCAGGCATGCCCTGTGCAATACCACCGACCGCATTGACCGCGACAATCGCCTGCGCCCCAGCCTGCTTGAGCGCCCAGAGATTGGCCCGGTAGTTCACCTGATGTGGCGCAATACGATGCGGCTGACCATGACGCGCCAGAAACAGCACCGTACGCCCAGCATACTCACCACGCAGGATTGCCGCCGAAGGGCTGCCGTAAGGCGTCTGCAGGCTGAGTTCGGTCTCGATGTGCAAGCCGTCAAGCTGCGTTAGGCCGGTACCACCGATGATCGCATGAACGGTCATGGCCTTTTACTCCAGCAACTGGGCAGCGCGCAAAGCCGCAATAGCCTGCGACCAACGCGGTGCTGCCTGATAATCAGTGCTGGCATAACCTCGCCCGCGCATACGCGCCAAACGCTGCGCCGGCTTCACCTGTAAGCGCTGCAAAGCCGCCAGGGCCACCTCAGCGGCTGCGCGGTCATTGCACACCAAACCCATGTCACAGCCAGCCACTAGCGCCGCCTCGATACGCTGCCCAGCATCACCTGCAACATGAGCCCCGGCCATCGACAGGTCATCACTGAAAATCACCCCATCAAAGCCCAACTCACCACGCAGGATGTCTTGCAGCCAACGACGCGAGAAACCAGCAGGCTGTTCATCGACCTGCGGATAAATCACATGAGCGGGCATCACTGCATCCAGCTCAGTGCCCAGCAAACGAAACGGCTGCATGTCACAGGCGCGAATCTCATCGAGACTGCGCTCATCAACCGGAATAGCGACATGGGAGTCAGCCTCGGCCCAACCGTGCCCCGGAAAGTGCTTGCCGGTAGCCGCCATGCCAGCCTGGTGCATGCCTCGAATGAACGCCCCCGCCAGCCTGGCGGCACGCTGCGGGTCGCCTTCGAATGCACGACTACCAACCACGGCGCTGCGCTGATGATCAAGGTCAAGCACGGGAGCAAAACTCAAGTCCAGACCCACCGCCTGCACTTCGGTCGCCATCAACCAGCCACAATGCTCAGCCAACACTTCAGCATTGTCGTTGTCAGCGATAGCACGCATCGCAGGCAAACGCACAAAGCCCTGACGCAGACGCTGCACACGCCCCCCCTCCTGATCAACTGCCAACAGCAAGTCCGGGCGCACTGCGCGAATGCTCTGGCACAGCTCGCGTACCTGACGAGGGGATTCGATATTACGAGCGAAAATGATCAAGCCGCCCACCTCGGGCTGGCGCAGCATCTGACGGTCCTCGGCGGTCAACCAAGCGCCGCCAATGTCCATCATCAAAGAACCTTGCATGGGAATATTCCTTATTGAAAGTCGTGACCTGCAGACCACTGTGGGCAGGGCGCCTCATCGATAAACACCCGGCAATACAGAGGGACGCGCTCAAAAAGCGCCAGCATGTCGGTATTGCATAGGCGAATGCAGCCATGGGACAGCGCAGTACCCATGGGTTCCGTATCCGGCGTGCCATGTAGATAGATATAGCGGCGAAAGGTGTCGACCTGTCCCAGGCGATTGCGCCCAGGCTCCAGACCGCTCAACCAAAGAATCCGCGTCAGAATCCAGTCTCGCCGCGGGAACTGCTGATGCAAATGCGGCGACCAAACCTCACCCGTCCAGCGCCGAGCGCGCAACACGGCCGCCAGAGGCAATCCCGCACCGATACGTGCACGTACCTGATGCAGACCGCGCGGTGTGCAGCCGCTACCGTTGCGCTCGCCCGCCCCATTGAGCGCCGTTGATACAGGAACACGTACGCACAGACGCCCGGCCTTCAGGCCGTAGAGCATCTGGTCGGCAATGGAAATGTGCAGCAGGTCGAGATCCAGCATGCGGCTAGCTTAGCGGATGACGCCAGGCGAGCCCATCGCTGTCACGCCTTGGTTGGCGCGCTCGCGGTCTTGTTGCGCGGCTTGAGCTGAGCTGCCGCCAGTTGCGGATCGGCAACACCAGTTTCAGAACGCATACCGGCTGCGAGGAACGGCACCATCATACGCATCACCTGCTCGATGGAGGTATGCACGCCGAAATCCGTTTCTGCCATGGCGCGCAGCGCCTTGATACCGGACATGCTGAACGCCGCAGCGCCGAGCATGAAATGCACACGCCAGAACAACTCCAACGGCGGGATACGCGGTGCGGCATCGTGCACCAGCAGCATGTAGCGGCGAAACACCTTGCCGTACACCTCTTCGAGATATTTGCGCAGGTGCCCTTGGCTCTGACTGAAGGCCAATCCCAGCAGACGCATGAAGATCGACAGATCATTGCCACTACGCGGCTTGACGGCCAGCGCCTGCTCTACCAACAACTCAAGCAGCTCCTCAAGCGTAAACTGAGCCTCGATCTTACCCTGGCGGCGATCCAGTTCTTTTTCCAGGCTGGCGCAAAACGGCCCTAGAAAGCGCGAAAAGACCGCTTGAATCAGTGCTTTCTTGGAACCGAAGTGGTAATTGACAGCAGCCAGGTTAACCCCAGCCTTGCTGGTGATCAGGCGCAGCGACGTTTCAGCGAAGCCTTTCTCCGCGAATAGCTGCTCCGCTGCATCGAGAATGCGTTCAACGGTTTCAGACTGAGCCATGACTTATCACCAGACAAACAATCGTTTGAAACATACGTTTCAGCCCACCGAATTGTCAAGCCGCACAAGCCAGATTCTGCCCGACCGGTCACAGCATACAGGAGGCTATGACGAGCGCCGATTACGCCAAGTTACAGAGCAACAGAGCCAAGATGAAATTGACCGTTGCCAAGCCGAACTTACTGTATATAATCCCAGCAACTGTATAAAAAGACAGAGTCCAGTCATGCTGAAACTGACCCCACGCCAAGCCGAGATTCTCGCCTTCATCAAGCGCTGCCTGGAAGACAACGGCTACCCGCCTACCCGCGCAGAAATCGCTCAGGAGCTGGGCTTCAAATCACCCAATGCCGCAGAAGAACACCTCAAGGCACTGGCACGCAAAGGCGCTATCGAGATGACGCCTGGCGCTTCGCGTGGTATCCGCATCCCCGGCTTCGAACCAGGCGCCGCCAACGACGACGACGGCCTGCCCGTAATCGGTCGCGTCGCCGCCGGCGCACCGATCCTCGCCCAGCAGCATGTCGAGGAGTCCTGCCAGATCAACCCCGCATTCTTTCAGCCCAAGGCCGACTACCTGTTGCGCGTACGCGGCATGAGCATGAAGGACATCGGCATCTTCGACGGTGACCTGCTTGCCGTACATACCACCCGTGAAGCCCGCAACGGCCAAATTGTCGTCGCCCGTATCGATGATGAAGTGACAGTCAAACGCTTCAAACGCGAGGGTAATAAAGTCTGGCTGATCGCTGAAAACCCGGAGTTCTCACCAATCGAAGTGGATCTGGAGCACCAGGAACTGATCATCGAAGGCTTGAGTGTCGGTGTAATCCGCCGCTGAGGAGGTGTCATGCAAGTGCAGCAGTCATTCGAGCGCTCACAACTCCACCTTTTTGAAGCCTTCTTGGCACCCACATCCAGCGAACCGATGGTCGCTAGCGATGACATCCTGCACGGCGAGGATGATCAAGCATTCAGCGAACTGGCCCTGCGCGGTGCCGCCGGTCATTGCCTGCACTTGCTAGCGCCCATCTTGCGTGAGCTGAGCCAGAATCAGGATGCACGCTGGCTGACACTGGTAGCCCCACCCGCCAGCCTGACCCAAGCCTGGCTACGCGAAGCTGGCCTGAACCGTGAGCGCATCCTGCTGCTGCAGCCGCGCCAGGGACAAAGCGCACTGGAGCTGGCCGAAGAGGCCCTTAAGTTGGGGCGCAGCCATACGGTGATCAGCTGGCTGCATCCCGTTGCACGCAGCACACGACTAAGCCTTGCCAAAGCAGCCCAAACAGGAAAAGCACAGAGCCTGAATATCAGCCTGGGCTGAACAGGCTACAGGCTACAGGCTACAGGCTACAGGCTACAGGCTACAGGCTACAGGCTACAGGCTACAGGCTACAGGCTACAGGCTACAGGCTACAGGCTACAGGCTACAAAAGCGTCCGGCCGGACGATGATTCGTCAATGACCTAAACCATGAATGCGCCCCAATGAAAAGCCCCTCACACTGGAGGGGCTTTTCGCTATTGCCTGAAGCCTGAAAGTGATCGTTCAGTGCAAAACTCGCGGACCTTCATCCTCAGCACTGAAATCACCCTCAGCCATTCGTCCCGCCATCTGCACGCCAACATTGAGCATGGCCTTGGCCACTTCGACATGCTGGCCCTGCAAGAAAGCCTTGGCATCCGCGGAAAAATCCAGAGTCACCAGAGCCTCTTCATCCTCTGCACGGCGCAAGGCGATACGCCCATCGGGCAGTTCGACGATTTCCAGAAAGGACGTAGACATGGCTCAATCTCTATACGAAAACACGACATTGTAACAGTCAGCCGAAGACAGCCCCAGCCCACTTGTCCAGATAAATGCAATCAGCACTCACTGAGCCCTTCACGAAAACGCAGCACCAGCGTCTTGAGCTGCTGACGGTACTCATCAAGATCGTCCAATGTGAGTTCGGGGCGCGATGATTCCAGGCTGAGCGCCGTGATCAATGGCATAGCCGGGTCAACCTTGGCTTTTGGGACGTCCTGATGAGCTTTGAACAACTCTGCATACGCCGCCAGCAACTGAGCCAACCAGGTTTCAGGCTGCTGCGCCAACTCCACCAGCTCGGCAAGCTCAGGGCTCGGGGAACGGGTAAGTACAGCCTGATCAAGAAAAGCCTCAACACGAGTCACCATGCCATCCGGCATGCGGTAATAACCGGCAATTTCGTGGCACACCCCCAACACACCGCCATATAGATGGAACAACGCCGCTTCTCGCTCCGCCTGAACTAGCGCCGATACATTGAAAGCGGAGGAGGCTTCGGCCTTACGCCAATTGTCCAGCGCAATCCCAGCGAAGAAGATCTTCTGATTAGTGCGGGTATAGAGCTCTTTGGCCATTGTGGCGATCTCCATTGCAGGTGGAGCCATCATACGCGCGCCGAGCAAAGTCGGCGCGTAGTGGATCTGGAAAACATCGCCGAGCCCATAGGCTCAGCGCTTGTCCTCAACCTTCCACTTGCCACCGTCGAAGAAGGCACGCCACCCAGTGGGCTTGCCGTCCACTTCCGATTGCACGTACTGCTCCTTGGTCTTGCGGCTGTAGCGAATCACCGCAGGGCGACCATCCGGGTCTTTCTGCGGTGCATCGCACAGGAAGTGGTACTTGGGATCGATTTCGTGCTTATGCGGGACAATCTCCAGCACCAAGGGCGCACGCGTTTCGCGGTTCTTCGGAAACTGGCTAGCCGCAAGGAACAGACCAGAAGCCCCATCGCGCAACACGTAAGTGTCATCCACCTTCTCGCACTTGAGTTCCGGCATATCCACCTTATCCATCTTAGGCGGAGCAGCCTCGCCATTCTTCAGCAATTTACGGGTGTTCTTGCAGGTGGAGTTGGTGCAACCGAAGAACTTGCCAAAACGCCCCGTCTTGAGCTGCATTTCGCTGCCGCACTTGTCGCACTCAAGGCTCGGGCCTTCATAGCCTTTGATGCGGTACTGGCCCTGCTCGATCTCGTAGCCCGTGCAATCGGGGTTGTTGCCACAGATGTGCAGTTTGCGAGTCTCATCCAGCAGGTAGGCATCCATGGCCGTAGAGCAGATTGGGCAGCGATGCTTGCCGAGCAGCACCAGGGACTCGGACTCACCCTCGTCATCGGCGGCGATTTCATCGCCCGGCACCAGGTTGATGGTGGCCTTGCAGCGCTCTTTCGGCGGCAGAGCATAACCGGAGCAGCCGAGGAACACACCGGTAGAGGCGGTACGAATCATCATTGGCCGACCGCAATCGCGGCAGGGAATATCGGTCAAGGTCGGCTGGTTGGCACGCATGCCGCCCTCGCCTGCTTCGGCAGCCTCAAGCTTCTTCTTGAAGTCGCCATAGAACTCATCGAGCAGGTTCTTCCACTCGCGCTCGCCCTGGGCCACATCGTCGAGATGCTCTTCCATGGTGGCGGTGAAGCTGTAGTCCATCAGGTTGGCGAAGCTTTCATCGAGGCGCTCGGTGACGATGTCGCCCATCTTCTCGGCATAGAAGCGGCGGTTGTGCACTGTGACGTAGCCACGATCCTGAATGGTGGAAATGATCGCCGCGTAGGTGGATGGACGACCGATGCCGCGTTTTTCCAGCTCCTTGACCAAGCTGGCTTCAGAATAACGAGCAGGCGGCTTGGTGAAGTGCTGGCTGGGGTCGAGCTGGATCAGCTTGAGGCCCTCGCCTTCCTTCATTTCCGGCAGGACATCGTCCTCGCCGGGCTTGCTCTGCTGCGGCAGCACACGGGTGTAACCGTCGAACTTGAGGATGCGGCCCTTGGCGCGCAGCTCGAAGTTGCCGGCAGCCACGGTGACGCTGGTGGACAGGTATTCAGCCGGCGGCATCTGGCAGGCGACGAACTGGCGCCAGATCAGGTCATACAGACGCTCGGCATCACGCTCCATACCGGAGAGCTGGGTCGGGCGCAGATTGACGTCGGACGGACGAATCGCTTCGTGCGCCTCCTGCGCGCCTTCCTTGCTCGAATACAGGTTGGGCTTGCCCGGCAGGTACTTGTCGCCGTACTCGCTGCCGATGAAACCACGCACCATCTCCACCGCGTCGTTGGACAGGTTGGTCGAGTCGGTACGCATATAGGTGATGTAGCCAGCCTCATAGAGACGCTGGGCCATCATCATGGTCTTCTTCACCCCGAAGCCCAGGCGGTTGCTCGCGGCCTGCTGCAGGGTCGAGGTGATGAACGGAGCCGAGGGCTTGCTGCTGGTCGGGCGGTCTTCGCGCTTGACCACGCTGTAGCTGGAAGCCTTGAGCTTCTCCAGCGCCGCCATGGCCTGCGCTTCGTTGACCGGCTTGAAGGCCGAGCCGTCTTCACGAACGACCTCGAAGCGCACCTTGGCATTCTTCGCGGTGCCCAGATCGGCGTGCACTTCCCAGTATTCTTCTGGGACGAAGGCGCGGATTTCTTTCTCGCGCGCAACCACCAGCTTCACGGCTACCGACTGCACGCGACCGGCAGACAGGCCACGGGCAATCTTGGCCCACAGCAGCGGCGAGACCATGTAGCCCACCACGCGGTCGAGGAAGCGACGGGCCTGCTGAGCGTTGACACGATTGATGTCCAACTCACCGGGCTTGGAGAAAGCGTCCTGAATCGCCTTCTTGGTGATCTCGTTGAACACCACGCGCTTGTAGCGGCTGTCATCGCCACCAATGGACTCGCGCAGGTGCCAAGCGATGGCCTCCCCCTCTCGGTCCAAGTCGGTTGCGAGATAGATGGTGTCAGCATCCTTGGCCAGACGGCGCAGCTCTTCGATCACCTTTTCCTTGCCGGGCAGGATCTCGTACTTGGCTTTCCAGCCGTGCTCAGGGTCGACGCCCATGCGAGCGAACAACTGACGCTTGGCTTTTTCCTTGGGCGACAGTGCAGGCGCCTCGGCGGCAGCCTTGCCACGCTTGGCCGGCTCCTTGGTGGCGCTTGCCGAGCCGCTGGTAGGCAGGTCACGGATGTGGCCGATGCTCGACTTCACCACGTACTGGCTGCCCAGGTACTTGTTGATGGTCTTGGCCTTGGCCGGGGATTCCACGATGACCAGCGATTTGCCCATGGATCAGAAGATTCCTGAATTGCGAAATATAGAAGGCGGGTAACCTTGAGGCCCCGCTATATATAGTGGCGACCGAGTGAAGGTCAAGCAAAGGGGGTTGCGCCTTCAGGCACTGCCACCACCGATTGGACTGATTTCAGCCTGAATCAAAGCAAAGCGTGGATATGGCTGCCCGTCCACTTCGACCTGCTCGCAGAACATAGCCAGCGGCCTAACCCAAAGTCCAAACTCACCATAAAGAGCCTGATAGACCACCATCGGTTCCTCGGTTTCGGAATGCTGCGCCACACCGAATACACGGTACTGCGGCCCCTTGTAATGGCGATAAAGTCCTGGCTGCAACTGCATGAGAGGGCTCCAAAATAAAAAGCCGTAAAAGCAAAACCGGGGCGTGTGGCCCCGGTTTCGTGTCCGCTAACGCTAAACGAGATCGCTTAGATACGCTCGAAGACGGTGGTGATGCCTTGACCAAGCCCAATACACATAGTGGAAACACCCAGGGTGCCACCGTTCTGCTTCATGACGCCCAGCAGGGTACCGGAGATACGGGCCCCGGAACAACCGAAGGGGTGTCCTAGAGCAATAGCACCACCATGCAGGTTGACCTTCTGCTCCATCTTGTCGAGCAGTTTCAGATCTTTCAGCACCGGCAAGGCCTGGGCGGCGAAAGCCTCATTGAGCTCAAGGAAGTCGATGTCGTCGATAGTCAGACCGGCACGCTTGAGCGCCTTCTGCGTTGCAGGTACGGGGCCGTAACCCATGATTGCCGGATCTACGCCAGCAACCGCCATGGCACGTACCACAGCCATCGGCTCGACACCCAGGTCCTTAGCACGCTGGGCACTCATGACGATCATGCAGGACGCACCATCGGTGATCTGCGAGGACGTCCCCGCCGTCACGGTGCCACCTTTGGGGTTGAAGGCAGGCTTCAGGGAGGCCAAACCCTCCAGCGTGGTTTCTGGACGAATGGTTTCGTCGAAGTCGAACATCTTCAGGAAGCCATTTTCGTCATAGCCTTCCATCGGAATGATCTCGTCCTTGAACTTACCTTCCTGCGTAGCTTTCCAGGCAAGTTGGTGCGAACGCACACCAAACTGATCCTGCGCCTCGCGGCTAATGCCATGCATCTTGCCCAGCATTTCAGCAGTCAGGCCCATCATGCCGGACGCTTTGGCGGCGTACAGCGACAAGTGCGGGTTGGGATCGACGCCGTGCATCATGCCGACGTGGCCCATGTGCTCCACACCACCAATGACGAAGACGTCGCCATTGCCAGTCTGAATCGCCTGTACGGCGGTGTGCAGGGCGCTCATGGACGAGCCGCACAGACGGCTGACGGTCTGGCCGGCACTGGTATGCGGAATCTGGGTCATCAGCGACGCCATGCGGGCGATGTTCCAGCCCTGCTCCAGGGTCTGGTTCACGCAACCCCAGATCACATCCTCGACTTCCTTCGGATCGATCTTGTCGTTGCGCTCCAGCAGCTTGCTGATCAGGTGCGCGGACATGTTTTCCGCACGGGTGTTACGGTGCATGCCGCCCTTGGAACGCCCCATCGGGGTACGACCGAAGTCGACGATCACTGCATCTCTTGGATTCAGGCTCATATTTCTACTCTCGCTCTGTTCGCTGCGCGATTAACCGAAGAACTTCTGGCCCTTGGCGGCCATTTCGCGAAGTTTGGCGGTCGGGTGGTACAGGGCGCCCAGCTCGGCGTACTTGTCGGCCAGGGCGACGAACTCGGCCACACCGATCGAATCGATGTAGCGCAGCGCACCACCACGGAAGGGAGGGAAGCCGATACCGTAGATCAGGCCCATATCGGCCTCGGCTGCGGTGTCGACGATGCCGTCTTCCAGGCAGCGAACGGTTTCCAGGCACAGCGGAATCATCATGAAATTGATGATGTCCTCGTCAGTCAGCTCACGCGGCTGCTTGACGATGGCCTTGAGGATTTCATAAGCCTCGGGATCAGAAACTTTCTTCGGTTTACCGCGCTTGTCCATCTCGTAGGAGTAGAAGCCCTTACCGTTTTTCTGCCCTAAACGATTGGCCTCGTACATCACATCAACGGCGGTCTTGCCTTCCACAGCCATGCGGTCGGGGAAACCTTCAGCCATCACATCACGGCCATGGTGACCGGTATCGATACCGACCACATCGGAAAGATAGGCCGGGCC
This sequence comes from Pseudomonas sp. 8Z, assembly GCF_902506535.1. Taxonomy (GTDB): domain Bacteria; phylum Pseudomonadota; class Gammaproteobacteria; order Pseudomonadales; family Pseudomonadaceae; genus Aquipseudomonas. The sequence goes on along the minus strand of NZ_LR733827.1, from coordinate 247,982 downwards.
CATGGGCCAACCGAACTTCTCCATGATCTTGTCGATACGCACGAAATCAACGCCAAACTCCAGCAACTTGGAGAAACCGCCGAAGTACGGGAACAGCACACGGTTGACCAAGAAGCCCGGACAGTCGTTAACCACGATAGGGGTCTTGCCCATTTTCTTGGCATAAGCAACGGTGGTCGCCACGGCCACTTCACTGGACTTCTCGCCACGAATAACTTCCACCAACGGCATCATGTGCACCGGGTTGAAAAAGTGCATGCCGACGAAGTTCTCGGGGCGCTTCAGTGCCTGAGCCAGGTAGGAAATGGAAATGGTCGAGGTGTTCGAAGCGATGATCGCATCCTCGCGCACCTGGCCTTCCACCTCGGCCAGCACAGCGTGCTTGACCTTGGGATTCTCGACTACAGCCTCAACGACGATGTCGACATTGGCAAAGTCGCCATAGGACATGGTCGGGCGAATGGCATTGAGCGCATCAGCCATCTGCGCCGCAGTCATGCGGCCTTTCTCGACACGCTTGCCGAGCAGCTTGGAGGCCTCGTTCAAGCCCATCTGGATACCCTCTTCACGGATATCCTTCATCAAGATCGGGGTGCCCTTGGAGGCCGACTGATAAGCGATACCACCGCCCATGATACCGGCGCCAAGCACGGCGGACAGTTTCACGCTCTGAGCGATTTCATCGTAATGCTTGGCCTTCTTCTTCAACTCTTGGTCGTTGAGGAACAGGCCAATCAGACTCTCGGCAACCGAGGTCTTGGCCAGCTTGACGAAACCAGCGGCCTCGACTTCCAGCGCCTTGTCACGAGCGAAGTTGGCGGCTTTCTGGATGGTCTTGATCGCGTCGACAGGCGCCGGATAATTTGGCCCAGCCTGCCCTGCAACAAAGCCCTTGGCGGTCTCGAAGCACATCATCTGCTCGATGGCGTTGAGCTTGAGTTTTTCCAGTTTGAGCTGGCGCTTGGCCTTGTAGTTGAGTTCACCGGAGATGGCACGTTTGACCAGGTCCAGTGCAGCATCCTTGAGCTTGTCAGCGACAACGACGGCGTCGACGGCACCCACCTTGAGGGCGTCTGCGGCTTTGTTTTCCTTGCCGGAGGCAATCCACTCGACAGCATTGTCGGCGCCGATTACGCGCGGCAGACGGACTGTGCCGCCGAACCCCGGATAAATACCCAGCTTGACCTCTGGCAGGCCGACCTTGGCACTCTCGCTCATCACGCGGTAGTCAGCGGCCAGGCACATCTCGAAACCGCCACCTAGGGCTATACCATTGATGGCAACGACCGTTGGCACAGCGAGGTCTTCAAAATCACTAAAAATCTTGTTGGCTTCCAGGTTGCCAGCCACCAGCTCTTCGTCGGGCAGTTTGAAATTATCGACGAATTCGGTGATGTCGGCACCGACGATGAACACGTCCTTGCCACTGGTGACAATCACGCCCTTGATCGAACCGTCAGCCTTGATCGCATCTACGCTAGCACGCAGATCATTGAGGGTAAGGCGGTTGAATTTGTTGACGGACTCACCCTTGAGGTCGAAATTCAATTCGACGATGCCACTCTCAAGAGCCTTAACCGTGATGGCTTTACCTTCGTAAATCATCAACTGATCTCCACGGTATGGAAGCTGAACAGTACACATCGGAGCCAACCGGCAGGCCAGCTCGCGGCATTGCCATCGAGCATAGCCCCAATCAGTACGGCACACCCGCCGACGCGATAATCGGGCTCGGAACGGCGCGCCTGACCAGGCAAACGCTCAATTCATACGCCCGTTTGATTTGGGTGTGCACACCATCAGGCAAAACCCTGAACTTGTCAATTGGCCTTCTTACGCCTCTGGCCCACCACGATTAACCAGGCCAGGCAGTCCGAGGACCGTCCATCGACGTCATAAACAGTACTTATACCGGCATATAGCAATGATTGCGTGACGCACCACGCCCCGTGTTCTGCCTAGCCATAAATAAAACCTGCCGGTACAGTTCCCAGTTCGACTGGTTCAACGCCAGCCCCGCACAGAAAAACAAATCGAGCCCCACGATGGGCCAGCGGAGTTCCCCATGCCGAGCCGCCAAACACTTGCATCATTTAAATGCGCCTTTCTCAGCCTCGCATTCAACCTGCTCCTCGCCCCCTACCTATTGGCAGCGCCAGCCGACGAACTGCTGCATGTCCACCAAATGCGCCTGGCCGTACAGCAGAGTCTGGGTGACTTCTACATGTTCAGCAGCATGGACGCTGATCAGCGCTACGCGCGGATGATCAACACGTCGCTACAGCAGGCCCAGGCAAAATTGGACACGCCGAGCACCATGCCAGGTGAGGACTCGGCGACCCTAAGAGCGCGACTGGCAAGCGAATGGCAGCACTATCAAGACACCTTGCAAGGCCTGATGGAAACGATGCGCAAGCAGGGATTTACTGACCTACAGCCAGTTGCCAGCATGGCCGACAGCAACCGGCAATTGATGGAGACCGCACAGACTCTATATCTGAAGATTCAGCAGGAAAGCGGATATGTTGTCCCCACACTGACCCAGCAGAGCCGCGAACTAAGCCTATTGATGCAGGGTATTGCGGTGGATTACGCCTCACGCAGCGCCTCAGTAGGTGCCAGCTTCTTCGGTGGCGGCGAGGAACACGCTCTCGATGAGCAAGTGAGGCTGCTGGCAACGCGTCTGGACACACTCACCCAAGCCAAGCAAAACACGCCGAAGATCAGAGCAGAACTTGGCAATATCGCCAATAAATTTCACTATATCGAGAAGTCTCTGCTGAACTACAACCAGAACACCGTGCCCTTTCTGGTCAGCAAATATTCCAACAGCATCATCGAGGAACTGGAAAACGTAGCGGCCCAATACGCCGCCAACCAGCTCTGATGCCTCGCATACTAAGGCCTGCCTGGCCTTACCCTAGCCCGGTGCCTACACCGTTTTTTTCTTCAAGACACGAGCGCACATCCAGAGCGATACTGAGTGCACAGCGGTTTCTTACCCTTAGGAGGTGTTCACCATGCCCTACCAGCACATTCTGGTCGCCGTCGACCTCACTGAAGAGTGCGATCCCGTCGTGACACGCGCACGCAAACTAGCGCAGGCCAGCAATGCCAAGATGTCTCTGGTGCATATTGTCGAGCCAATGGCGATGGCTTTTGGCGGCGACGTGCCGATGGATCTGTCAATGTTGCAACAGCAGCAGTTCGAGCAGGCACGCGAGCGCCTGGAGGCATTCAGCGGCAAATACCCGGAACTGTCAGCCGAACAGCGCCACTTGGCTTACGGCCAACCTCGCCAGGAAATTCACCGTCTGGCTGAAGAACAGGGCTGCGACCTGATCGTCGTCGGCAGCCACGGTCGCCACGGCCTGGCGCTGCTACTCGGATCAACAGCCAATGACGTGCTGCACGGTGCGCCCTGCGACGTGCTGGCCGTGCGCCTGAAAAAGTCCGAGTAAAACGTCAAGCAGCGCCAACGTCGTCAGTCGAAACTATCGCCCGCACTCATCACCAGCGGGCGTATCTTCTGCAACTGGGTCTCGAGCGACACCGTCATGCTTGATGACATCGAGAAGAAGGTGAGGAAGGCCTTGAGGTTGGAATCACCTTCGCAGGTGTCGTGGATACGCTGCCAGAACGCCTGATTGACCAGCTTGAGCTGCTGGAACATACGCACCAGCCCCTTGAGTTCCCAATCCGCCAGACGCCCCTCGCGCATATTGAAGTACTGCCGCGTCAGGTACAGCGACACCGTGCGCAGGATGAACTCCTGATTATTAGCAAACGGCAGATGGTGCTGCGCCATCGGCCGCAGACGCCCCAGCAGCGGGCAGGCACTGGTGGCCATGATCACGCCGAGCAAGGCGCGCAAGCCCTCCTCCAGCCCCAGATGCTTATTGTACTCACGCTCGGGCGTACGCACCCAGACGCTGGCCTTCTTGAACGCCGGCAGGCCACGAAAATCCTCGATGACGCGGTGCAAATCCACCGCCGCCGGACAATGGCTGAACTGCTCGCGGCTCAGCGGACAATTACTGCACTGCTGATGGCCAAGGCGCGTCCAGGCAGGCGTCTGCCGGGCCTGTTCAGGATCGTACTCACGGCTCAGCTCAATCCTGTAGCTGAACTGATGATTGTCGTCGAGGGTAATGCGGTATTCGATGGCCATGCGGTTATGTGCCCCTATCAGGCTTCCAGTTCTGCCCAGCGTTCGATCAACCTGTCCAACTCCGTCTGCAGGTCATCGAGACGCGCCAATGCTTGCGTAGTGATCTGCGACGCCTGCTGATAGAAGCTCGGGTCGGCAATCTGCGCCTGCAGCGTTGCCATCTCCTGTTCCAGGGCATCAATCTGCCCAGGAATCGCCTCCAGCTCACGCTGCAGTTTGTAGCTCAGTTTCTTCTTCGCGGGTTCCGCTGTGGCCTGTGTCGCAGCAGGCGCGCTTGCCGCTGGTTGCGGCGCCTCGACCACCGCACTGGCCAGTTCAGCCTTGCCCGATTTGCTCTCGCCAACACCCAACAGGCGCGGCGATCCACCTTGACGCAACCAGTCCTGATAACCACCGACGTATTCGCGCACACGCCCCTCACCTTCGAACACCAGCGTGCTGGTGACCACGTTATCGAGGAAGGCACGGTCGTGACTGACCATCAGCACTGTACCGGGGAAGCTCAGCAGCACCTCTTCGAGCAGCTCTAGCGTTTCCACGTCCAGATCGTTGGTCGGCTCATCCAGCACCAGCAAGTTCGCCGGTTTACTGAACAGCTTAGCCAGCAACAAACGCGCACGCTCGCCACCGGACAATGCCTTGACCGGGGTGCGAGCACGCTGCGGGCTGAACAGGAAGTCCCCCAGGTAGCTGAGGACGTGACGGCTCTGGCCATCGATGACGATAAAGTCGCGACCTTCGGCGAGGTTATCTATCACGGTCTTTTCAGGTTCCAGTTGGAGGCGCAACTGATCGAAGTACGCCACCTCCAACTTGGTACCTGCCATTATCGTGCCAGCAGTCGGTTGCAACTCGCCGAATAGCAGCTTGAGCAGTGTGGTCTTGCCAGTGCCATTGGCGCCCAGCAGGCCGATGCGGTCGCCGCGCTGCAGCACCATGGAGAAATCGCGCACCAGATCAACTCCCCCTGCGTGCGCAAAACTGACGTTTTCTGCCACTATCACCTGCTTGCCGGATTTGTCCGCCGCATCTAGCTGGATGCTGGCCTTGCCCTGACGCTCACGGCGCTCGGAACGCTCGGCGCGCATCGCCTTGAGCGCTCGAACACGGCCTTCGTTGCGGGTACGCCGGGCCTTGATGCCCTGACGAATCCAAACTTCCTCCTGCGCCAAGCGCTTGTCGAACAGTGCATTGGCGGTTTCCTCGGCGGCGAGCTGCTGCTCCTTGTGCACCAGGAAGCTGGCGTAGTCGCCGTTCCAGTCGATCAAGCCGCCACGATCCAATTCAAGGATGCGCGTGGCCAGATTTTGCAGGAAGGAACGGTCGTGGGTGATGAACAGCACCGCACCGCCGAAGTCCTTCAAGGCCTCTTCCAGCCAGGCGATGGCGCCGATATCCAGGTGGTTGGTCGGCTCATCGAGCAGTAGCAGGTCCGGCTCGGAAACCAGCGCCTGGGCCAGCAGCACGCGCCGACGCCAACCACCCGAAAGCTCGGCCAGGGTCTTGTCGGCCGGCAACTGCAGGCGGCTCAGGGTGCTGTCGACCAGTTGCTGCAAGCGCCAGCCGTCCTTCGCCTCCAGCTCCTGCTGCACGTGCATCAGTTGTTCGAGGTCGTCATCGCCTTGAATGTTCTGCGCCAGATGGTGATAGCGGGCGAGCAACTCGCCGACACCGGCCAAGCCTTCGGCCACTACATCGAACACCGTCCGCTCGTCGGCGCGCGGCAGTTCCTGCGGCAGTTCACCGATCTTCAGCCCCGGCGCGCGCCAGATCTCACCGTCATCGGCCATCTGGTCGCCCTTGACCAGGCGCAGCATGCTCGATTTGCCCGTGCCGTTGCGGCCGATGATGCACACCCGCTCACCTCGCGCGATCTGCCAGGAAACCCCATCGAGCAGGGGCATGGCGCCATAGGCGAGGGATACATCGGCGAACTTGAGCAGGGTCATGACTACCTCCGGAAACAGGGGGCGCATTCTACCCGAGTTGTGCCTGCCAAGTTCCCGTTTCGGCGAGAACAGTCGAGCGCTCAGCAGTCTTTTTCCAGCTATGTCGCCACGCTGCTTCACGCTTTCGCCGACAGGGCGCGAAAGGCTAAGCTAGGGCCATGCGGCCAGATGGAAGCGGCTGCCCACTTACCTGTTTGCCCTGGAATCGTCATGCGTGGTCGCCTTTTCTCCGTTCTGTCCTGCCTGATCCTAAGCTCCGTCGCCATCGCCCAAGCCGATGCCGCCAATCTGGCGCAGCAACGCCAGTTCTACGATGAAGCCAAACGTGCCCTGGCCAAGGGCGACAGCGGCCCCTACCGCAACTATGCCAGCGCGCTACGCGATTACCCGCTGACGCCTTATCTGGCCTACGACGACCTGACCAACCGCCTGAAATCGGCCAGCAATGCCGAGGTGGAAAAATTCCTCGCCGAACATGGCGACCTGCCGCAGGCTAGCTGGATGAAACTGCGCTGGCTGCGCCTGCTGGCCGAACGTGGCGACTGGAAGCCGTTCCTCGCCCACTACGACGCCAAGCTCAACTTCACCGAACTCAATTGCTTGTATGGCCAGTATCAGCTCAGCCATGGCCTGAACGCCGAGGGCAACGCCACCGCCGAGAAGCTCTGGCTGGTCGGCAAATCGCAGCCCAACGCCTGCGACCCATTGTTCGAGCGCTGGGAGGCCAACGGCCAGTTGACCGAACAACGCCGCTGGCAGCGCACCAAGCTCGCGGTCGAGGCAGGTAACTACGGCCTGGCCAATTTTCTGATCAAGAGCATGCCGACTCTGGGAGCCCGTGGCGCGCTCATGGTGGAAGTGGCGCAGAAACCACAGATTCTCAAGCAGAGCGCTCGCTTTACCCCCGCTGACGCCGCCATGGCCGATGTGGTGGGTCTGGGTCTACGTCGCCTGGCACGGCAGAGCCCCGAGGACGCCCTGAGCTTGCTCGACAGCTACGCTCAGCGGATGAAGTTCTCCCAGGACGAACAAGTCGCCATTGCCCGGCAGATCGGCCTGACTCTGGCGCGCCGCTTCGATCCCCGCGGCCTTGATGTCATGGCCAAGTACGACCCGCAACTGCGTGACAACACCGTCAGCGAATGGCGCGCTCGCCTGCTGCTGCGTAGCGGTCGCTGGGACGAAGCCTATCAACTGACCCAACGTATGCCCGCAGAGCTGGCCAGCAGCAACCGTTGGCGCTACTGGGCAGCGCGCAGCCTGCAACTGGCACAGCCAAACAGCCAGCAGCCGGCGACCCTATTCCAGGCGCTGGCCAAAGAGCGCGACTTCTACGGCTTCATGGCTGCCGACCAGGTCAAAGCCCCCTACAAGCTGAATAACCAGCCGCTGACGCTCGATCCCAAGACCGTACAAAAGGTACGCAACACCGCTGGAATCAAGCGTGCCATGGAGTTTCATGCGCGCGGCCAGATTGTCGACGGACGCCGCGAGTGGTATCACGTCAGCCGCTTGTTCAACCGTGACGAACTGGTGGCCCAGGCACGCCTGGCTTACGACATGGGCTGGTACTTCCCGGCCATTCGCACCATCAGCCAGGCGCAATACTGGGATGACCTCGACGTACGCTTCCCCATGGCTCACCGCGACGAACTGGTTCGCGAAGCGCAGCGCCGCGACATACATTCGAGCTGGGTATTTGCCATCACCCGTCAGGAAAGTGCCTTTATGGCCGACGCCCGCTCCCACGCTGGCGCCATGGGTCTGATGCAATTGATGCCGGGAACCGCCAAGGAAACCGCGCGCAAGTTCAGCATCCCCATGGCTTCGCCGCGGCAGGCGCTCAACCCGGATATCAACATCCAACTGGGCGCAGCCTACCTGAGCCAGATATATGGCCAGTTCAATGGCAACCGCGTCCTCGCCTCCGCCGCCTACAACGCAGGTCCGGGCCGCGTGCGCCAATGGCTGCGTGGCGCCAACCACCTGAGTTATGACGTGTGGGTGGAGAACATTCCCTTCGACGAAACGCGCCAGTACGTGCAGAACGTGCTGTCCTACTCGGTGATCTACGGCCAAAAACTGGGCAGCCCGCACCCGCTGGTGGCCTGGCACGAGCGGTATTTCGATGATCAGTGACGTGGGCTAGGTAGCCAGCAAGCAGCTTCTGGAGAATAGAAAACGCCGCGAATCCGATTGGGTTCGCGGCGTTTCTCTATATGGATCTAGGCGGGCAGTCTCCAGAGCGCCACCTCTGGAGAACAGGGTGCTTTAAAGCCCGCTGCTCAGCCCGCTGTCTTCTGCCGCCCCGATATGCACGTTCATGCACTGCACGGCGGCACCTGCTGCGCCCTTGCCGAGGTTATCCAGGCGCGCCACCAGCGTCACGCGCTCGGCATTGCCGAACACGAAGAGATCGGCCCGATTGGTGTCGTTGCAGCCCTGTACGTCGAAGAAGCCTTCATCCAGATTCTGTTCGCCCTCCAGCGGCATCACACGGATGAAACGCTCGCCAGCGTAGTGGCGCTGCAGGGCTTCATGCACTTGCTGCGGCGTGGTACCGGCAGCCAGTCGATCCAGGTGCAGCGGTACGGTCACGCTCAGACCTTTGAGGAAGTTGCCGACGATGGGGCTGAACACCGGCGCCTGGGCAATTCCAGTCTGCACGCGCATTTCCGGCAGGTGCTTGTGCGCTTGCGCCATGGCGTAAGGGCGCGGACTGCTCAGGCGAGCATCGCCACCCGCTTCGTACTGGGCGATCATCGACTTGCCGCCACCGCTGTAGCCGGTCAGGGAGAAGGCGCTGATCGGGTAATCCTTGGGTAGCAGGCCGGCATCCACCAACGGACGAACCAGCAGGATGAACGCCGTGGCGTGGCAGCCCGGATTGGCAATGCGCTTGCTGGCGCGGATTGCCTCGCGCTGACCTGCGGCCAGTTCAGGCAAACCGTAGGTCCAGCCCGTGTCGGTACGGAAAGCCGTACTGGCGTCGATGATGCAGGTGTTCGGGTTGCTCACCAGGCTCACGGCTTCACGCGAGGCAGCATCAGGCAGGCAGAGGAAGGCCACGTCAGCGGCATTGAGCAAACGTGCGCGCTCGGCACTGTCCTTGCGTTTGGCCTCGTCGATACGCAGCAACTCGATATCGGTGCGCCCAGCCAGATAATCCTGCAGACGCAGGCCGGTGGTGCCTTCCTGGCCGTCGACGAAAACTTTGAACGACATGACATGACCTCTCGACAAGGGCCGGCCCATAACCGGCCTGAAACGGTGGACGAAACAACGGGGCCATAGTGTCGACCATGTGCGCGCTCACGTCACGCGCTTCGCGCAGCCTGCATGCTGCTCAGTCGTTCAGCACTCGCACGCTGGCGGTCATGCCTGCACTGAGCTGTACGTCTTGCGGTAGCTCGGTCAGACGGATACGCACCGGTATGCGCTGCGCCAAACGCACCCAGTTAAATGTCGGCTCGACATCGGCCAACAACTGGCCGTCCGGGCTGGCATTGCGATCGGTGATACCACGGCTGATGCTTTCCACCTCGCCGTCCAGCGGCTGATCTCGGCCCATCAGCCAGACCTGCACCGGCGCACCAATCTTGATACGCGGCAGCTTGGTTTCCTCGAAATAGGCCTGCACGTAGAACGAAGCCTCGTCCACCAGCGCCAGCACCGGATACCCCGCACGCACGTAGTTGCCCTCGGCCAGACGCAAGTTGGTCACCTGCCCGGCTCGCGGAGCATGGACTTCACTGCGCTGTACATCCAGCTCAGCCAGTTTCACCGCCGCCTGCGCCTGACGATATTCACCCCGTGCGATCTCGGCGTTGAGCCGGGCGTTGTCGAGCAACTCGGCGCTGATCGCCTGCGCCCCCAGGCGATCACGGCGTACGGACTCATGCTCACGCAGCAGCAATTGTTGGCGCCGGGTCTCGGCCACCGCCTGCGCCTGCTCCAACGCGGCCTGGTAACGATCACGGTCCAGGCTCATCAGCAGTTCACCAGCGGCGACATGCTGGTTGTCGCGCACCTTCAGTTCGCGCACCCAACCGGACAGATCTGGGGCGATGGTGACCACATCAGCGCGCACGCGCGCATCACGCGTCCAGGGTGAATACAAATAGTGCTGCCACAGCCAGGCGCCAGCGGCGATCGCCACAGCTACCAGGCTCAAGGTAACGCTGACACGCAGGATCGAACGCATGCCTTTCTCCTCGTTCATTGTCCAAGCACGGCCACCACGGCCGCCAATACGCAGACATACAGCGCGCAATCAAACAGCGCTTCATGCCAAATCCATCGCGCCATGCCGACACGCTGCAGGCCCATGCGCAACACGCCAGTCAACAGCAGTGCCAGCAGCGCATACAGCAATAACGGGCTGAGCAGCACGCCACCCAGCGACCATTCATGCAAGCCCATCAGAGCCCTCCTGTAATCCACACCAGCGTCGCCAGCCTTCTTGCAACTGCAGCAACGCCGCTTCTGCCAGGCGCCTGTCGATGCTCGACGGTGCCGAGCGTAAAGCCTGCAACAGTTGTTCGGCAGCCTCGTCCAAGGCCGACTCACGTTCGGCCGCAGGCCCCAGCAGCAACTGCTGACGCAAGCGCGCGAGAAAGTCCGCCTCAGCTTGCCCCAGCGAGCCGTCACCAGCAGCCAGGCAGGCTCGCAGATGCAGCAGCTCATCACCCAAGTCCAGACTGGCCACACCGTCATCCCAGCGATTACGGGTCTGGCTCGGCAGCAACGGGTAATGCCGCGCCAGTTGCAGCAAACGATCAGCCATACGCCCACCGAACCAGCTTTCGGCACCGATCAAACGGTGCTGCGTCAGACGCGCCAGATCCTGCAAGGTTGCCCGCAGCAAACGACGGCCATGCCAGTTCGGGCTACGCAAACCGATCAGGTTGAAGGCCAGCACAGCGCAGCCGACGCCGATGAGCATGGCCAGCGCCTCGTTGAAGAAGAACGCCAGGTCGTAGTTCATGTCGTTCTGTGGCGCGCACAGCACGATGAAGTGCAAACAGAACGACGTCGAAGTCGCCATCATTGCCGGCTTGGCCATCCCCAGCGCCCCAAAGAACAAGGGCACGCCGAGCGCCAGGCAGAGCATGGCAAAACCATTGAGCTGCGGCAGCAATATCTGTCCGACGAAAAAGGCCACCGGCACGGCATAGAACACCCCGCGCAGAAACAACAAGCCGATTTGCGCTGCATTCTCTCGGCTGGCAAATAGGCTGCAGACCACACTGGCCAACAACATCGCGCCGCTGGCAGCCGTCCAGCCGGTTCCCATCCAAAACGCAGCCAGCGCCAGAAAGGCTAACGCACTACGCGAGCCATAAAGCAGCGCAGTCTGCCAGTCACGGTGCCAGGACAACGCCGGAGGTAGACTGCCGCGCGCCTCACCCTGCTCCACCGCCTGCAGCGAGTTACCGGCGGTTTCCAGACGCAGCAAAAGCAGTGCAAGGCGATCCAGGCAACGGCGCTGCGCAGCACTCAAGCGCTCATCCTCAGCGACCTCGCGCATTTCTTGCGCCAGACGCGCACAACGCGGGCCTTGCGGCTCTGACAGGCAATCGCGCACCCGCTGCATCCAAGGCGCCAGCGCATGGCTCTCGGCCTCGCTGAGTTGACGCCATTGCCGCCCAACACCTCGCGCCAGGCGCAACAAGGTGAGCAGATCACGGCTGAGCAGGCGCAAAGCCGCCGCTCGCAAACGCCCACGCGGCCCCTCGAACCAGGCATGCTCTCGTTGCGCATCAACCGCCACCATGCGTCCCAATACTTCCAGCAAGCCCTGACGCGCCATGGGCTCACCAACGAGGGTCTGCGCAGCAGCATTCACCCCGGATTGCCAGGCGCTACGCGCCTGCTGCCCCAGTTGCCACTCCACGCGCTGCGGCCAAAGCACGGCACTGACTACCGTGGCACAGATGATCCCCAACGCGATCTCAGTGCCACGTGCAACCGCCTGATCGAAGATAGTCAAAGGCTCGCTGATCGCCGGCAGCCCCACGATCGCGACCGTATAACCGGCCAAGACGAAGGCATAACCCCAGGCGCTGCGCAACAGGGTCGAAGCCGCCGTGCACAGGCCCATCCACAGCGCCACGGCAATCAGAAACAACCAGGGCGCCTGGGCGAACAACGCCATCATCAGCACCGACATACTGGCGCCGACCAACGTGCCGAGCAGACGCGCCAAACCTTTCTGCACCACCATGCCCGACAGCGGCTGGGAGACGATGAACACGCTCATCAACGCCCACTGCGGTTGCTCCAGACCGAAACGCAAAGCGCACCACAAAGCCAGAGCACCGGCCAACAGGGTCTTCATAGCAAATTGAATGGCCTGCGCACTGGGCGCAACCAAGGCCGACAGAGAATCACGCATGGGGTCGGAATCTGAGGAGAACGACTGAAAGCATAGACGGCGGCCCGAGCGGACAGCCAATTGAGCTAATTATTAGCCTGCTATCTAGTTTTCGTCCACCCCGTAATGCCCCGCCCGCCGTTAAGCCATCTCATGCATACACGGCGCGGAGCAAATGACCAACGAAAAAAAGGGCAACCGAAGTTGCCCGAATTGCCTTGCGTGCCCAGTGAACTGGCAAGATTCAGCCCTGCTTGCGCTTGTGCGAATCCTTCCAGATGAAATAACCAACACCCCCGAAGAACGCGAACATCAGAAGAACGGTGCCGACTCCGGCGAGAACCACTGTATCGACGAACATGGCTGCCTCCTGTTATGCCTGTCTGTCTGGGGTGGCTTCACGTTATCAGCGGCAGCGAGGCGGGAATTGATCTGGATCAATGCTCGATAGGCAGGCCAACCTGGCCAAACCGAAAACTGATTCAGATCAAAAAATCAGGGGTAGGCAATCGCTCTGGAAGGGTCAAGGACTGCTTCAGCGCTTTTTAGGTTTGCCTTTGGACTTCTTCTTGCCTTTGCTCAGCGGCAGCACCTGCTCGAAGGCCTGGCGCATGTCATTAAGGCGCTTGTCGTTGAGGTCATGGATGCGCTTGTCGCGCTCGGCGGCGAAATCGATCAGCTTGTCGTCGTTGCTCATAGCGGAAACCGGATCAGGCGAAAGGTCAGGTTCAGGCGCGGCGCACAGACTCGGCGCGTCTTCGCCACTTGGTGCTGCCAATGATGCTGGGTCGGCCCACGCATGACCAGTAGCGAAGCGTGGTCGAGTGTCAGCGAATGTTCGATACGCGTAGCGCCCACCCGGCGCAGATCAAAACGCCGACTACCGCCCAGGTTCAGCGAGGCGATCAGCGGGTTGCGCCCCAGCTCGGGCTCGGCATCGCTGTGCCAGCCCATCGAATCCTGGCCGTCGCGGTAATAGTTGAGCAGCACGGCATTGAGCGCTTGACCGACGCACTGCTCGACGCGCTGACGAATCTCATCGAGCAAGGGCGTCCACGGCAATGGCTCGTGGATCACCCCGGAATAGCGATAGCGCGCTTCGGGCTCGCCATACCAGGCAGTCAGACGAGGAACCGAGTGATGCCGGCCATGGATAAATAACTGCGGCTGCTGCCAGGGCGTCTGCTCGATCAGCGCTTCAAGCCAGATATCCGCCAGCGCAGCATCGACCCAAGCAGGCTGGTAGTCGAGCTCAGCATCGGCCAGTGGCGGCAAAGAGTCGTCAAACAACACCGAAATATCCCTTGCAACAAGAAGGCTTGGTGAGTCTGTCAGACTTCCACATCCACCCACAGTCCCTGCCGGGGCACATCGCCCAGCGCCTGCGCCATCTCCTCTGGCTCGGCTTCGGCCAACTGCTCAGGGGTATAACCGCGCCGCTGGCGGCGGCGCTGCTCTTCACGCAGCAGTTCCTCGGCCTCCTGCGGGTGGCGCCTGTCCAGGCCCAGCGCACTTTCCTCGGCACTGCCTTGAGCTGGAGTCACAGGAGGAACCTCGGGCCTGGGCTTGACTACGTCCTGCGTGGCAGTGACCGGCACCAGACTGTGGGGGATCGGTGGCAGCATAAACAGCACCTCCTTTGGTCAGACTGTCGGCGCCATGAACGACGACTTTAGAGCGAGCTCGCTAGACTTTCGACTGACGGCTGCATCGATAGTGCCGTGAGCGCTTTGGCCATAGCGCGGCATCCGTTACCATAGTCGGCTTTTTTACGCGGGAGACAGGCATGGCGCAGTATCAACCGGGGCAACGCTGGATCAGTGACAGCGAGGCGGAATTAGGCCTTGGAACCATCATTACCGAGGATGGCCGCCTACTCACCGTGCTCTACCCGGCCACCGGCGAGACGCGCCAATACGCCACCCGCAACGCGCCGCTGACTCGCGTGCGCTTCGTGCCGGGCGACGAGATCACCCATTTCGAAGGCTGGAAGCTCAGCGTGCAGGAAGTCGAAGACATCGACGGCCTGCTGGTCTACCACGGCCTCAATGCTCAGCATCAACCGGTCAGCATGCCGGAAACCCAACTGTCGAACTTCATCCAGTTCCGCCTAGCCAGCGACCGCCTGTTCGCCGGCCAGATCGACCCACTGAACTGGTTCGCCCTGCGCTATCACAGCCTGGAACACAACAGCCGCCTGCTGCAGTCCTCGCTCTGGGGCCTGGGCGGCGTGCGCGCCCAGCCCATCGCCCACCAGTTGCACATTGCCCGCAGCGTTGCCGACCGCATCGCCCCGCGCGTGCTGCTGGCCGACGAAGTGGGCCTGGGCAAGACCATCGAAGCCGGCCTGGTCATTCACCGCCAACTGCTCTCCGGCCGTGCCAGCCGCGTGCTGATTCTGGTGCCGGAAAACCTGCAGCACCAGTGGCTGGTGGAGATGCGCCGACGCTTCAACCTGGAAGTGGCGCTGTTCGACGCCGAACGCTTCATGGAAAGCGACGCCAGCAACCCCTTCGAAGATTGCCAACTGGCCCTGGTCGCCCTGGAGTGGCTGGTGGACGACGAGAAGGCGCAAGACGCCCTGTTCGCCGCTGGTTGGGATCTGCTGGTAGTGGACGAAGCCCACCATCTGGTCTGGCACCCGGAGAAGGCCAGCGCCGAATATTCGCTGGTCGAGCAACTGGCCGAAGTCATCGCCGGCGTGCTGCTGCTCACCGCCACCCCCGAACAGCTCGGCCAGGACAGCCACTTCGCCCGCCTGCGCCTGCTCGACCCGGCGCGCTTTCACGATCTGCAGGCCTTCCGCGCGGAAAGCAGCCAGTATCGCCCGGTGGCCGAAGCGGTGCAGGAGTTGCTGGATCAGGGCAAGCTGAGCGCCCAGGCGCGTGATGCCATCGGCGGCTTCCTCGGTGATGAAGGCCGCGAACTGCTCGACGCCGTCGACAGTGGCGATGACGAAGCCCGCTCCCGCCTGGTACGCGAACTGCTCGACCGCCACGGTACAGGCCGCCTGCTGTTCCGCAACACCCGTGCCGCCGTGCAGGGCTTCCCCGAGCGCGAACTGCATCCCTACCCGCTGCCCTGCCCGGCCGAATACCTGGAACTGCCCATCGGCGAACATGCCGAGCTGTACCCGGAAGTCAGCTACCAGGCGCAGGACGATGTCGACGAGGAGCAGCGCTGGTGGCGCTTCGACCCGCGCGTCGAATGGCTGATCGACACCCTGAAGATGCTCAAGAAGTTCAAGGTGCTGGTGATCTGCGCCCACGCCGAAACCGCGCTGGATCTGGAAGACGCCCTGCGCGTGCGCTCCGGCATCCCGGCCACCGTCTTCCATGAAGGTATGAGCATCCTTGAGCGCGACCGCGCAGCGGCCTATTTCGCCGACGAGGAATTTGGCGCGCAGGTGCTGATCTGCTCGGAAATCGGCTCCGAAGGCCGCAACTTCCAGTTCGCTCACCATCTGGTACTGTTCGACCTGCCATCGCACCCGGATCTGCTCGAACAGCGTATCGGCCGCCTCGACCGGATCGGCCAGAAGCACAAGATCCAACTGCACGTGCCCTATCTGGAAACCAGCCCGCAGGCGCGCCTGTTCCAGTGGTACCACGAAGCGCTGAACGCCTTCCTCGCCACCTGCCCGACCGGCAACGCCCTGCAGCACCAGTTCGGCCCGCGCCTGCTGCCGCTGCTCGAAGGCGCCGATGATGACCAATGGCAAGCCCTGATCGACGAAGCCCGCGGGGAGCGCGTGCGCCTGGAGGGCGAACTACACAATGGCCGTGACCGCCTGCTGGAGCTGAACTCCGGTGGTGCTGGTGAAGGCGAAGCGCTGGTCGAAGCCATTCTCGAACAGGACGATCAGTTCACCCTGCCGATCTACATGGAAGAACTGTTCAACGCCTTCGGCATCGACAGTGAAGATCACTCGGAAAACGCCCTGATCCTTCGCCCCAGCGAGAAGATGCTGGACGCCAGCTTCCCGCTGGGCAACGACGAGGCCGTCACCATCACCTACGACCGCAACCAGGCACTGGCCCGCGAGGACATGCAATTCCTCACCTGGGAACACCCCATGGTGCAGGGCGGCATGGATCTGGTGCTGTCTGGTTCGATGGGCAACACCGCCGTGGCGCTGATCAAGAACAAGGCGCTCAAGCCGGGCACCGTGCTGCTGGAACTGCTCTACGTCAGCGAAGCCGTTGCCCCGCGCAAGCTGCAACTGGGTCGCTTCCTGCCGCCGGCGGCGCTGCGCTGCCTGCTCGATGCCAACGGCAACGACCTGGCGCCGAAAGTCGGCTTCGAGACGCTCAACGACCAGCTCGAAAGCGTGCCGCGCGCCAGTGCCAACAAGTTCATCCAGGCCCAGCGTGACGTACTGGCCAAGCAGATCGCCGCCGCCGAGGCGAAGATCATGCCGCGCCACGTCGAGCGCGTTGCCGATGCCAAACGCCGCCTGCTCGCTGAGCTGGATGAAGAACTGGCTCGCCTGGTCGCCCTGCAAGCGGTCAACCCCAGCGTGCGCGACAGCGAGATTGCCGCTCTGCGCGAGCAGCGCGAACAAGGTCAGGCGATGTTCGACAAGGCTGCCCTGCGCCTGGAAGCGATCCGCGTCCTGGTCGCTGGCTGATCCGCAGCGCGCCGGGTGCGCCCGGCGCGCTGCGGCGCCATTGGTCTGTGAATCTGGCGCGCCGTGCGTTGGCAAACGGAGAACCTACCCGGCATAGTCGCAGCCCATTCAAGCGTGAAAGGACGCTCATCATGGGCTGGTTGCTCCTGGGTTTGGCAGGCGCTGGCGCCTACCTCTACAGTCTGATCACTGGCGATACGCAACTCGGCCTGCTCGCCAAGGGCATCCCGGTCATCGCCCTGCTCTTCTGGCTGCGCCAGACAAAGCCTGGCGTATATCGCCGCTGGATCAGCCTGGGCCTGCTGTTTTCGCTGGCGGGTGACCTGTTGCTGGCCTGGCCAGGTGATCTATTCGTGCAGGGTCTGAGCGCCTTTCTGTTCGCTCACTTGGCCTATCTGCGCGCCTACCTCCACAACACTCGGCACCCTGCTCTGCTCGCGCTACTGCCCGCTCTACTCATAGGTGGCGGCATGTTCGCCGTGCTGGCCAATGCCGGTCTGGGGCAACTGTTGATGCCAGTGGCCTGCTACGTCACCGCGATCAGCCTGATGTTCTGGCGCGCCCTGGCTCAGCTCGGCCATCCCAGGTTGCAACCACGCAGCACCTGGCTGGCGGCAGGTGGCGCCGCTCTATTCGTACTATCCGACAGTCTTATTGGCATCGACCGCTTCCTTGTCAGTTTCGACGCTGCGCCCTACGCCATCATCGTCACTTACTGGCTCGGTCAATGGGGCATCACCGCCTCAGCCTTCAGCCGCAGTAACAGCGCCTGACTGTTGGCCCTTACTTGGCTAGAATGCCGACCTTTTCCGCTACCTGTTGCCGTTGCCGTGAGCCAAGAATCCGACCGTCTGTTCGCCCAGCCTCTGGCTGAAGTGCCCGATTTCGTCTTCAACGAGGACGTGGTACGGGTGTTCCCCGACATGATCAAGCGCTCAGTGCCCGGCTACCCCACCATCGTCGAGAACATCGGCGTGCTCGCTGGCCAGTTCGCTCAGCCGCATACCCAGCTATATGACCTAGGCGCCTCACTCGGCGCTGTGACTCAGGCGCTACGCCGCCATGTACGCAGCGATGGCTGCCGAGTAATCGCCGTGGACAACTCCCCGGCCATGGTCGCACGCTGCAGCGAGTACCTACATGCCCAGGACGCCATGTTTCAAGAGCTGCTGCCGGTGGAGGTGATCGAGGCCGATATCCTTGCGCTCGAATTACAACCAACTTCGCTGGTGACGTTGAACTTCACCCTGCAGTTCATCCCACCAGAGCGCCGCCTGGAACTGCTCAGCAAGATTCGCCAGGCCCTGCTGCCGGGCGGTGCGCTGATCCTCTCGGAGAAGCTGCGCTTCGAAGACGCCGCCGAACACGAGCTGCTCACCGAACTGCACGTCGCCTTCAAACGCGCCAACGGCTACAGCGAACTGGAAATAGCCCAGAAGCGTAGCGCCATCGAGAAGGTGATGCTGCCCGACAGCCTCGAACAGCATCGCGAGCGCCTGCTGGCCGCTGGCTTCAGTAAGGTGCTGCCGTGGTTCCAGTGCCTGAACTTCGCCTCGCTGGTGGCCCTGCCATGATGCGCGACCTGGATCTCGACGCGCTGCAGGCACAGCTTGCTGGTACGCCTTTGCAAGACTGGGCGTGCGAGCTGCCTGGCCAGCTCGATGCCAAGCTGGCCATCGGTCATGGTGACCTGGCGCGCTGGTACGGCGCGGTGCAGGCGCTACCGGATCTGCCGGTGAGCGAGGTAGAGCTGGCGCAGCGCTTCGCCTTCGGCGGTGCCTGTGACGACGCCACGCGGGCGCAATTGAAAACGGCGCTGCAAGGGCTGATCCCCTGGCGCAAGGGGCCGTTCGAGTTGTTCGGCGTGCACATCGACACCGAATGGCGCTCGGACTGGAAGTGGCAGCGTGTCGCCCCGCACCTGGATCTGGCCGGTAAGCGCATCCTCGATGTTGGTTGCGGCAACGGCTACTACATGTGGCGCATGCTCGGCGACGGTGCCGATAGTGTGGTCGGCATCGACCCCAACTGGCTGTTCCTCTGCCAATTCCTGGCGATGAAGCGTTATCTGCCTGATTACCCCGTGTGGCACCTGCCGCTGGCCTTCGAAGAGCTGCCAGCCAAGCTGCAAGGCTTCGACACGGTGTTCTCCATGGGCGTGCTCTACCACCGACGCTCACCCATCGATCACCTGCTCGACCTCAAGGACGCCTTGGTCAAGGGCGGCGAATTGGTACTGGAAACCCTGGTGGTCGAAGGCGATGCCGAACAAGTGCTGGTGCCGGAAGATCGCTACGCACAAATGCGCAACGTCTGGTTCCTGCCCTCGGTGTCGGCGCTGGAACGCTGGCTGCGCCGCGCAGGCTTCGAGGACGTGCGCTGCGTCGACGTCAGCACCACCTCGGTGGAGGAACAGCGCGCCACCGAGTGGATGCGCTTCCAGTCGCTGCCCGAGTTCCTAGACCCGGCCGACCACAGCCGCACCATCGAAGGCCTACCGGCGCCGACCCGCGCCGTGCTGGTCGCGCGCAAACCCTAAAGGCAATAGCTCACGTAGGGCAGGTGAAACCCTCCCTACGATTGCAGTCTTCGTTCTGCTAACCGCGTTCGGCCGCCGCGACGATCAGCGCCTTCATTTCGGCGACGGCCTGCTTGAAGCCGACGAACAGGGCATGGGAGACGAGCGCATGACCGATGTTCAGCTCGTTGATGCCCATGATCGCCGCCACCGCCTCGACGTTGTGGTAGTGCAAGCCATGGCCGGCGTTGACGATCAGGCCATGGTTGAGGCCGCAGATGACGCCATCGCGAATGCGCGCCAGCTCCTGGGCAGCCTCTTCTGCCGTGTGGGCATCGGCGTAACGCCCGGTGTGCAGTTCGATGGCCGGCGCGCCGACGCGCATGGCTGCCTCAATCTGCCGCTCCTCGGCGTCGATGAACAGCGAGACTTCACAACCAGCCAGCGACAGGCGTTCCACTGCCGCAGCGATACGCGACTCCTGCCCCGCCACGTCCAGGCCACCTTCGGTGGTCAGCTCCTGGCGGGTTTCCGGCACCAGGCAAACGTGGGCCGGACGGATCTGTTCGGCGAAGCCAAGCATGAACTCGGTGACACCCATCTCGAAGTTCATCCGCGTCTGCAGCACATCGGCCAGCACGCGCACGTCGCGATCCTGGATGTGTCGGCGGTCTTCACGCAGGTGCACGGTGATGCCATCGGCGCCCGCCTCTTCGGCGTCCAGTGCGGCCTTGACCGGATCCGGGTAGCGCGTGCCACGCGCCTGGCGCAGGGTGGCGACGTGGTCGATGTTGACACCGAGCAGAATACGATTGGCCTCAGTCACGCTTGGGCTCCTTGAGCGTCATGAAAAGTTCGCGGCTGACCAACGGTCTGCCACCGAGATGGGGGGCCAGTGCCTGGCGCATCAGGCGCTTGGCGGCGGCCAGCGCACCAGGCGTCTGCCAGTCGGCTTCGGCCATGGCCAACAGTTCGCGGCCCTGAAACACGCCGGGCTGCAGTTGTACCACCGGCACCAAGCCGACGTCCTGTTGCCAGCGATACAGGCCTGCGGGATCAATGGGCTGGTCGTGCTGGTCGCGATCCAGAGCAAAACCATAGCCCAGCTCATCCAGCAGGCGCCATTCGAAGGCACGCAGCAGGGGTTCCAGCGGCCGACCGGCGGCCAGCGCCTGCAGGGTCAGGGCGTAATGTTCGAGCATCACAGGGTGTGGGTCTTCGGCCGGCAGCAGACGAACCAGCAGCTCATTGAGATAAAGGCCGGAAAACAGCGCCTCGCCCGTCAGCAGCAGAGGAATACCAGCGCTTTCCAGACGGCCAACCGTCTTCAGCTCGCCACGCCCGCGCAGCTCCAACTCTAGGGGCGCGAATGGCCGAGCGATGCTGCCGACCTTACCGCGTGCGGCGCGCAGCACGGCACGAATGCGGCCCTGGGCAGTGAAGAAATCCACCAGGGCGCTGCTTTCCTTGTAGGGGCGGCTATGCAGAACGTAGGCGGCAGAAATCATGTGGGTAACCGCCAACATGCGCCATGAGCAACAACGAGGATGCGCATGGCGCTTCGATCAATCCAGGTAACCCAGCGAACGCAGTGCACGCTCGTCGTCGGACCAGCCGCCTTTGACCTTGACCCAGAGGTTGAGCATCACCTTGGAGTCGAACATGGTTTCCATGTCCTTGCGTGCGTCCTGGCCGATGCGCTTGATGCGCTCACCCTTGTCGCCAATGATGATTTTCTTCTGCCCGTCACGTTCGACCAGGATAAGGCCGTGGATATGCAGGATGCGGCCCTCCTGCTTGAACTCCTCGATCTCCACGGTGATCTGGTACGGCAGCTCGGCGCCGAGCTGGCGCATGATCTTCTCGCGGATCAGCTCAGCCGCCAAGAAGCGACTGGAACGGTCGGTAATCTGGTCTTCCGGGTAGAAGTGTTCGGACTCCGGCAGGCGCTCGCCGACCAATTTTTCCAGCGTGTCAAGGTTCTGCCCCTGCAGTGCGGAGATCGGCACGATTTCGGCCTGCGGCAGTTGCTCGGCCAGCCAGTTCAGGTGCGGCAGCAGCTCGCTCTTGTCTTCCAGGCGATCGGCCTTGTTCACCGCCAGCAGGATCGGGCATGTGACATGCTGCACCTTCTCCAGCACCAGTTGATCCTCGTCGGTCCAGCGCATGCGGTCGACGACGAACACCACCACATCGACATCCTTCAGCGCAGTGGAAGCGCTGCGGTTCATATAGCGGTTGAGCGCCTTGTCGTTGTGCTTGTGCAGACCAGGCGTATCGACGTAGACGGCCTGAACATCACCCTCGGTCTTGATCCCAAGCATGTTGTGGCGGGTGGTCTGCGGTTTGCGCGAAGTGATCGCCAGCTTCTGCCCGAGAATATGGTTGAGCAGCGTCGACTTGCCCACATTGGGTCGGCCGACAATAGCGACGTAGCCGCAGCGGGTCATAGGTGCATCAGTCATTGCCATTCTCCACCCCGAGGGCGATCAGCGCCGCAGCCGCAGCGACCTGTTCGGCAATACGCCGACTGCCACCCTGGCCCAGGGTCTTTTCATTGAGCAGGGCCACCTGGCACTCGACCACGAAGGTACGGCAGTGCGGCTCACCCTGGATATCCACCACCTCGTAACGAGGCAGCTCACAGGCACGCGACTGCAAAAATTCCTGCAGCCGCGTCTTCGGATCCTTGTTGGTGTCAACCAGTGTCAGGCCGTCGAGCTCACCGGTCAGCCAGGCCAGCACACGCTCACGCGCCGCATCCATACCGGCATCCAGGTAGATCGCGCCAATCAGCGCTTCGAGCGCATCGGCGAGGATCGACTCGCGACGAAAACCGCCGCTTTTCAGCTCGCCGGACCCCAGACGCAGGTAGTCGCCAAGCTCGAAGCCACGGGCCAACACGGCCAGGGTTTCGCCTTTGACCAACCGCGCGCGCAGGCGTGACAGCTGCCCCTCGCGGGCCTGTGGGAAGCGCTCGAACAGTGCCTCGCCGGCGACGAAGTTGAGGATGGCATCACCGAGGAACTCCAGGCGCTCATTATTACGCCCTGCGAAACTGCGGTGGGTCAGGGCCAGGATCATCAGATCCTGGTCCTTGAAGTGGTAGCCGAGCTTGCGCTCGAGACGGGAAAGGTCAGAACTCACGGCATTCGTACACGAAATTCTTTATCGAAATTGACCACCAGATCGAGATTCTCGATCAGCGGCTCACGCTTTTCATATTTGAGGTGAACCAGGAACTCGTTGTTCTCAACGCTCACTTTCACGGCATCACGCAGGTTCAGGTCACGGATGCTGTTGACCTCCATCCCCTTGCTCAGATGGTTGTAAAAATCACCGACGGTGCGGATTTCCAGCGCCTTGTCGGTTTCCACCGAGGTGATGATTTTTTCCATCGACATGTAGTCGAAATAATGCGGTATCACCTTGAAGGCCGTGCTGGCGAAGAACGCCACGACGGCTAGGGTCACCAGCCAACCCAGAATGGAAAGCCCCTGCTGCGAACGCGCGAATTTCATGTGTATCCCCAGAAGATTCGGTCTTGTTGAAATGCCGATGCGGCAAGACTAGTTATAGCCTGACGCGCTGTACACAACAGCGCGCCAGTGCTCAATGAATCAGACCGACACGGGAGAAATTGGGCAGATGGCTGGTTTTCGGCTCCGGCCAGCTCATCCAGATGGCGAAAGCCTTACCGACGATATGGTCGTCCGGCACCATGCCCCATAGTTCCTGCGGGATATTGCGATCACGCCAGAAACGGCTGTCGTTGGAGTTGTCACGGTTGTCACCCATCATGAAGTAATGCCCTTCAGGCACTACCCACTGACCGCCCGGCTCACGGCGCATGCGGCTCATTTCCTTGCGGATGACGTGCTCGATCTGGCCCAAATGCTCCTGATAGAGCGTGACGCTGCCCAGGCTACCCGGTTCTTCACCCAGGAGTTTTTCGGCAATGGGTTCACCGTTGATCAGCAGGCGCTTGCCCTGGGTGTACTCGATACGATCACCCGGAAGGCCGACTACGCGCTTGATGTAGTTGATGCTCGGATCGCTGGGATAGCGGAACACCATGACATCGCCGCGCTGCGGGTTATCGACCTCGATCACCTTGGTATCGATCACCGGCAGGCGAATGCCGTAGGCGAACTTGTTGACCAGGATGAAATCGCCTACTTCCAGGGTCGGCTTCATCGAGCCGGACGGAATCTGGAACGGCTCGACCAGAAACGAGCGCAGCACCAGCACGATGGCCAGCACCGGGAAGAAGGATTTGCCGTACTCGACCAGCAGGGGCTCCTTGTTCAGGCGCTCCAGCACCCGCTCATCGGGCTCGTCGACACGCCCCTGATAGGCCGCGATCGCCGACCGACGCCGAGGCGCCAGCAGGATCAGATCGATCAGCGCGAGAAAACCGCAAACAGCAACGGCGATAACCAACAGAAGCGGGAAATTGATCGACATAGAGTCTTAGCTATCCAACCTGAGTACCGCGAGGAAGGCTTCCTGTGGAATTTCCACGTTGCCGACCTGCTTCATGCGTTTCTTACCGGCCTTCTGCTTCTCGAGCAGTTTTTTCTTACGGCTCACGTCGCCACCGTAACATTTGGCCAGTACGTTCTTTCTGAGCGCCTTGACAGTGGTTCGCGCGATGATCTGGCCGCCAATGGCTGCCTGGATCGCCACATCGAACATCTGCCGAGGAATCAGTTCTTTCATCTTCTCGGTCAATGCACGCCCTTTATAGGCGGCGTTGTCACGGTGCACGATCAATGCCAGGGCATCGACCTTGTCGCCGTTGATCAGCACGTCCAGCTTGACCAGATTAGCCGACTGGTAGCGATCGAAGTGATAGTCCAGCGACGCGTAACCGCGACTGGTCGACTTCAGGCGATCGAAGAAGTCCAGCACCACTTCGTTCATCGGCATGTCGTAACGCACCTGCACCTGGCTGCCGAGAAACTGCATGTCGCGCTGCACGCCACGCTTCTCGATGCACAGAGTGATGACGTTACCCAGGTGCTCCTGCGGCACCAGGATGGTTGCGGTGACGATGGGCTCGCGGAAGTCGGTTACAGACGACACGTCCGGCAGTTTGGACGGGTTATCAACGGTGATGACCTCACCCGTCTTGAGCTCCAGCTCGTAGATCACGCTCGGCGCGGTGGTGATCAGATCCAGGTCGTACTCGCGCTCCAGGCGCTCCTGAATGATCTCCATGTGCAACATGCCGAGGAAGCCGCAGCGGAAGCCGAAACCCAGCGCGTCCGAGCTTTCCGGCGCGTACTGCAGCGACGAATCGTTGAGGGTCAACTTCTGCAGTGCCTCGCGGAAGTCCTCGAAATCGTCGGAACTAACCGGGAACAGGCCAGCGTAGACCTGCGGCTGAATCTTCTTGAAGCCTGGCAGCACTTCGACTTCAGGCGTCGTGGACAGGGTCAGGGTGTCGCCGACCGGCGCGCCATGAATGTCCTTGATGCTGGCGATGATAAAGCCCACTTCACCAGCCTTGAGATCGACGGTGGCGGTGTGTTTCGGGGTGAAGACGCCGACGCTGTCGACCAGGTGCACCTTACCGGTGGACTTGACCAGAATCTTGTCGCCCTTCTTCACACGGCCCTGGCGCACACGCACCAGCGACACCACGCCCAGGTAGTTGTCGAACCAGGAGTCAATGATCAGGGCCTGCAACGGCGCGTCGATCTCACCGACCGGCGCGGGAATGGTATGCACCAGGCGCTCGAGCACCTCATCCACACCCATACCGCTCTTGGCGCTGCACGCCACAGCGTCGGTGGCGTCGATGCCGATGATCTTCTCGATCTCGTCTTTTACGCGATCTGGGTCAGCCTGCGGCAGATCCATCTTGTTCAGTACCGGCATGACCTCAAGGCCCTGCTCGATGGCGGTATAGCAGTTGGCAACAGACTGCGCCTCGACGCCCTGCCCCGCATCCACCACCAGCAGCGCGCCTTCACAGGCAGCCAGGGAACGGCTGACCTCGTAGGTGAAGTCAACGTGGCCGGGGGTGTCGATGAAATTCAGTTGGTAGGTCTTACCGTCCTGCGCCTTGTAGTGCAGGGTGACGCTGTGCGCCTTGATGGTAATACCACGCTCACGCTCCAGATCCATGGAGTCCAGCACCTGAGCTTCCATCTCACGTGCAGCGAGACCGCCACACATCTGGATAAAGCGGTCAGCCAGGGTGGATTTGCCATGATCGATGTGGGCGATGATGGAGAAATTACGGATATGACTCAGGTCACTCACAGATCAACACTCAAAGAGGCTACAGGGCATATGCCTGACGAAAATAGTCGCGGAGTGTACCTGATCAAAACGCCTTGCGTCACGCCTGCACGGCTCGCAAAGGCATGGCCACGGGGAGCAGCAAGCACCCCGCGGCCCGACACTGCGATTACTCTGCCAGCTTGAAGGTAATGAAGCTGGCGCGTCCTTGGCGCAGTACACGCATGGACACCGAACGGTTCTTCGGCAACGACTGAGCGACCTCGGTAAAGGTACTGGTGGAGTCGATAGTCTGGTTGTTCAGGTGCGTAATCACGTCACCAGGACGCAGGCCAATCATCGCCGCTGGCCCATCAAGCACATCCTTGACCACAACGCCACCTTTAAGGTCGAGCCCCTTCTTCTGCTCTGCGGTTAACTCAACCACAGTCACGCCAAGGCGATTGTTACTACGCTCACCATCCGGCATGCCACTGGCTGCAACTTCCTGCCCCTCTTCAGGCAGGGTACCAATAGTCAAGTTAAGCTTCTTGCGCGCCCCCTCACGCACGATATCCAGCTCGGCCTTTTCGCCCGGCTTGAGATTGCCGACCAGATGCGGCAGATCGGCCGACATAATGATGGGCTTGCCATCGAGAGCCAGGATCACATCTCCAACCTGCAAGCCACCCTTGTCAGCCGGACCGTCCTCCAACACCTGAGCGACCAGCGCACCAGCCGGCTTGTCCAGGCCGAAGGACTCAGCCAGATCCTTGTTCACTTCCTGAATCACCACACCCAACCAACCACGCGTCACCTTGCCGCCAGCCTTGAGCTGGTCTGCGACCTGCATGGCCACATCCATCGGAATGGCGAAGGAAAGCCCCATGAAACCACCGGAGCGCGTGAAGATCTGCGAGTTGATGCCTACCACTTCGCCCTTCAGGTTGAACAGCGGGCCGCCGGAGTTACCGGGATTGATCGCCACATCGGTCTGAATGAACGGCACATAGTTATCGCTAGGCAGGCTACGGCCCTTGGCACTGACGATACCGGCGGTGACCGAGTGATCGAAACCAAACGGCGAACCGATGGCCAACACCCACTCACCAACCTTGAGGTCTTCCGACTTGCCCAGGCGCACGGTCGGCAGATTCTTGCCATCGACCTTGAGCAGCGCCACGTCACTGCGCGGATCAGCCCCCACCAATTTAGCCTCCAGCTCACTGCGATCAGACAGACGCACAATGATCTCGTCAGCATCGGCTACCACATGGTTATTGGTCATGATGTAGCCATCAGAGGAAATGATGAACCCCGACCCTAGAGATTGCGCTTCACGCTGACGACCACCCGGATTGCGCGGTGGCTGCTGCGGAATGCTGCGTTCAAAGAACTCACGGAACATCGGCGGCAAACCATCCAGGTCAGGCATCCCCTGCTGAGAAGCGACACTGCGATCAGGTACTTTCTGTCGCGTACTGATATTGACCACTGCAGGCGACGCCTCCTCCACCAGAGGCGTGAAATCAGGCAGATCAGCCTGCGCCACCAGACTTTGCCCCCATAGCAGGGCAGCCATTAGCAACGGCACAACGGACTTGATATTTCTCATCAGCGACAACTCCAGGTGCAGAACGAAATACACGCAAAAAATTACGGGCTATAGGCCAGCAATGCGCGCAGGACAACAGGTTGCAAAAGAGGATCGTCGGCTACTCGCAACGCATGCCTGCGCACTAGCAACCAGGAAGTGAGGAGGCCTACAAGGCCAGAGAGAATAGCCAAAGGCTCGGCAAGCCCTGCCGCATCAGCAGCAACAGAGCAAGCCAGCAAAGCCAGAAGAGGAAAGAGATAAACAAGCAATGAGCTGCGCACCAGCAACTGCTCACCGACACCGATCACCACTACATCACCTACGCGCAGATGCAGCGTAGACAGGGCACGCACATAACCACGCTGACGACCAACACCCAGGCGTTCCATTAACCCCTGGCCACAAGCCGCGTTAGCTGAACAGGCCGAGCAGGTACTCTTGCGCAACGTCTCCACCCAGACCACGCCAGGTTCGACCGCCACGACACGCCCCTGCTCTTCGATCATTTGGCAGCCTGTTCACTCGCTCCAGCACGCATCGACAGGGCAACCCGCTCAGCGGTACCCAGAGGGATTTCACCCACCACCGTAACCATGACATCACCATCGCTGGTAGTCATTCGCCTCGATACAGCAACGGTCGGACCAAGCTGGCTGCGCACGTCATCAGCCACTTCGCCTTGTAGCGGCTCAAGAAAAACCGAGAAACGCGCCAAACCATCGCCATACATCAAACAGGCTACCGGCTCATCAGACACATCGCTACGCCGTAGCTGCGCAGACGTCAACGAAAAACCTGGCGGCAACCAATCGGAACGCCACGCGCCATCGGCCATCGCATCGGTAGGCTTGAAACGAACCGGCTGACAGTCGGAAGTAGGCTGCATATCAGCAACATCAGGCACACCGACCTCAAGATCGGTGAACTGGAAACGCTCAAGTAGCTGCCCTTTCTCGCTGAGCAACAAGGACTTCAAAGGCAGCCCGGTTTCTCGATCCAAGTGCAGTTCAAAGCCATAGCGGTGCTGATCCTTTGGCGAAAGCAGCAACACCACAGCATCGCGCCCAGCAATACGAGACTCGCCGACGACACGCATGTCATACCACTCACCAAGCTGAGCCGCATCGAAGTCACGAGCAGGCCAGGACTGCCCATCACTGACCTGATCAGCCAATGCGCCGCTGACGCACTGGGCCTGACCATCAATCTTGAGAACCTCCTGAGAGGGCCCATCAAGCTGCATCAATCGCTCAAGCACCGAGCCATCCGTTCCCACCTTGTGCCATACGCTATGGGTGGAAAAACTGCCATTACGCTCGTAAACGAAGGTGCCATGAAAGCTCTGCTGACGTTCCGCCTCAGCGAGGCGCTTGAGCCAATCTTGTACCTCGGAAGCATGAACTGGCAGCGCCAGCAGACCACTGAGCAGGCAGAGAGGGATCGCGCGCATGTGATTCCTTATCGTTAGCGATTTTCCAGGCTAGCAGCTCGCGCATAAGGCAGAGCACTCTCCCCGGTTCCCATGGCAGCCTGCTGTGCATGCTGGCGCAGATAGGACGGCAAACGCTGCTCATGCCAGCTTGACTCGCCTGCAGCACTCGGCTCGACGCCGTCCTCGGTAGTGGTGTAACCCGCCAATATAGCTGGCCCCTGTACCTGCGGCAGCGTCAATGCTGGAGCTGCGCCTTGCTGAGCCAACTGCTGACCACCAACCAGATCGTCCTGATTATAAAGACGAACACCCGCCAGCACAGCAACAGTCACGGAAGCAGCGACCGCCACGCGACCGATACTACGCCACAAAGGAGCCTTACGCACAGGCACTGCCTCATCGGCAAGAGCCGCCGAAACTGCCGCGGAGATATCGAGACGCGGCACCAGCAACTCTTTGTGCATGACGGCACGTGCAACCTGATAACGCGACCAGGTATCACGCAACTCACCGTCTGCACTCGCGGCGAGCACGCGCCGCAGTTCCAATTCATCCGCTTCGTTATCCATCACCGCGGACAGCGATTCATGCAGGGTTTCACGACTCATGGCGTACCTCTCTTGGCTATCGCCGCTGCCTTAGGCATCCTGCAACAAAGGTTGCAGGGATTTATCAATGGCCTCACGTGCACGGAATATCCGCGAACGCACGGTACCAACGGGACACTGCATAACACTGGCAATATCCTCATAACTCAGACCTTCGAACTCACGCAAAGTCAATGCCGTGCGCAAATCATCCGGTAGCTGAGCAATTGTTCGATGCACGGTTTCCTCAATCTCATCGCGCAACATTGCCCGCTCAGGCGACTCGATATCCTTGAGGGCATGATCGCCGTCGTAGAATTCCGCGTCATCACTGCTCACATCGCTATCTGGCGGGCGACGACCGCGAGACACCAGATAGTTCTTCGCCGTATTAATGGCGATGCGGTACAGCCATGTATAGAACGCACTGTCACCGCGAAAGTTTCCAAGTGCCCGGTATGCCTTTACAAAGGCTTCCTGAGCGACATCCTGAGCCTCATGGGTGTCATGCACGAAACGCACGATCAAACCAAGGATCTTGTGCTGGTACTTCAACACCAACAGATCGAAGGCACGCTTGTCACCACGCTGCACTCGTTCGACTAACTGCTGATCATCTTCTTGGGTCAACATGCACTCTCCTCAAGAAGCCTGGAGGGGGCTTGCACCCGCAAGCTAATCAGCCTACCAAGATAGACTCGGACGTTACGCAAAAGTTCTCCCCCTTCAAGCAAGCTTCCCGCAGAACCCATTGGTCTCTGCCTGGAATGACGCAAGCGAAGAATTTTCGCTTGCGTGAATTATCTTATCGCCGTTCATTAACACCCCCAGCCATTCACTGGAGGCTGGCACGCGACAGCGCGCTCTTTTCATATCAGCGACCCACCTTGGAACCTTAACGACTAAGAAAGTTCCCGAGCCCTACGGTCGGTCATAAGCTGGCTATTGTGCCGACGGCCCTCTCTATATACTAGGCCCCGCTTTCACGCGGAATTCCTCCATGAGCCAACACTTCCAGCACGACGTTCTGATCATCGGCAGCGGTGCAGCCGGCCTCACACTCGCCCTCACCCTGCCCGCCGAATTGCGCATTGCCGTGCTGAGCAAAGGGCCTCTAGCCAACGGCTCAACTTACTGGGCCCAAGGTGGTGTCGCAGCCGTTCTGGACGACACCGACACGGTCGAATCGCACGTAGCAGACACCCTGGATGCCGGCGCCGGCCTATGCCGCGAAGATGCCGTGCGCTTTACCGTCGAGCATAGCCGCGAAGCGATCCAGTGGCTGATCGATCAAGGCGTACCGTTCACCCGCGACGATGAGACCGCACGTGAAGACGGCGGCTTCGAGTTTCACCTAACTCGTGAAGGCGGCCACAGCCACCGCCGCATCATCCACGCAGCCGATGCGACCGGTGCGGCGATTTTCAATACGCTGCTGGAGCAAGCACGCCTACGTTCAAACATCGAGCTACTGGAACAGCATGTGGCGATCGACCTGATCACCGAGCGCAAGCTCGGTCTACCGGGAGAGCGCTGCCTGGGCGCGTACGTGCTGGATCGCTCACGCGGAGAAGTGGATACCTTCAGCGCCCGTTTCGTCATCCTCGCCACCGGAGGCGCAGCCAAGGTCTACCTTTATACCAGCAACCCGGATGGCGCCTGCGGCGACGGCATCGCCATGGCCTGGCGCGCCGGCTGCCGAGTAGGCAATCTCGAATTCAATCAATTTCACCCAACCTGCCTGTACCACCCGCAGGCCAAGAGCTTTCTCGTCACCGAAGCCGTACGCGGGGAAGGCGGACTGCTCAAGCTGCCTAACGGCGAGCGCTTCATGCCGCGTTTCGACCCACGCGCCGAACTGGCGCCGCGAGACATCGTCGCTCGCGCCATCGACCACGAGATGAAGCGC
Source organism: Pseudomonas sp. 8Z (assembly GCF_902506535.1). Lineage (GTDB taxonomy): Bacteria > Pseudomonadota > Gammaproteobacteria > Pseudomonadales > Pseudomonadaceae > Aquipseudomonas. Next base: position 216,582 of record NZ_LR733827.1, on the reverse strand, counting down.
TTAGGGGTCGACTGCGTCTACCTAGACATCAGCCACAAACCTGCCGGCTTCATCAAAAGTCACTTCCCCACGGTTTATGAACGCTGCTTGAGCTTCGGCATCGACATCACCCGCCAGCCCATCCCGGTAGTACCCGCCGCGCACTATACCTGCGGCGGCGTAGTGGTCGACCAACACGGACGCACCGATGTTCCTGGCCTTTACGCCATAGGCGAAACCAGCTTCACCGGTCTACACGGCGCGAATCGCATGGCCAGCAACTCATTGCTGGAGTGCTTCGTCTATGCCCGCTCGGCCTGCTCCGACATCGTCGCGCAACTGCCCCGCGTGGAAATGCCGAGCGAACTACCAAGCTGGGATGCCAGCCAGGTGACAGACTCCGACGAGGACGTGATCATCGCCCACAACTGGGACGAACTGCGCCGCTTCATGTGGGACTACGTGGGCATCGTGCGGACCAATAAGCGCCTGCAGCGCGCAGAACACCGCGTGCGCCTGCTACTGGACGAGATCGACGAGTTCTACAGCAACTACAAGGTCAGTCGCGACTTGATCGAGCTGAGGAACCTGGCGCAGGTGGCAGAGCTAATGATTCGTTCAGCCATGCTACGGCGTGAGAGCCGCGGCCTGCATTACACCCTGGATTATCCTGAGCTGCGAGCAGACGCCCGCGACACCATACTCACCCCGCTGCTTGCGGCATCGCCCAGCGCCGACGACTGAATTTCAGGCGCAGACGCAAGCGTCTATGCCATTCAGGCGCCATGGCGTCACGCGGGATACACAGGCCACGCGTGACACGCTGGCCCGGCAAACGAAAACGCAACACCACGACCAGCGGCAAAGCCAGGCTGTCCGGGCGCAACTGCACCGGCTGCCAGCCTTGCCCGACAGTCCATAACTGCCAGCCCTCAGCATCGTGACGCAGCGCGCGCCAGGCACCGCGAGAAGACAGCAGGATATGGCGCGGCAAGACCCACCCGGCATGCGTCAGGCACATAAGGGAAACCAGCAGTTTCCACCACCAGGCAATAGCCGCCAGCCAGGGTGCCAGCAGCGCCAGCCCCAGAACGGCCAAGTAAAGCTTCAGCAACCCCCGCGACGGCCGCCAACGACACTCGAAGCGGTCACTTGGGCTGGACACGATCTAAGATCATGCGAACCATACGCCGAAGATCGGCGTCTTCCGGCTCACCGCGCTGCATGAACCAGCCGAACATATCCTGATCTTCGCACTCCAGCAGCTTGCGGTAGCGCGCCTGATCTTCGGCATCCAGGCTGGCATAGACCTCCTGCACGAATGGCACCAGCAGCACGTCCAGCTCCAGCATGCCGCGACGGCTGTGCCAAAACAGGCGATTCAACTCACTTTGTTCAACCATGCAACGAACTCCTCGGACGAGGTCGGCAGTATACAGCAGCAGGAAGGATGAGCGCCGCTGCCAGCCAGCACAACGAGGCAATGCCGGGCTTTTTCCACGCTTTCACTTGCAGCCTGTAGCTTGAGGCTTGCCGCTACTCTTATGATGGTACCCCTGACTTTTCTCCTGCGATTCGATTTGCACCATGTCCGATAGCGCGTATTTCCTCCCCCTCGACCATGAAGGCCTGCTGGCCGTGCGTGGCGCTGACGCCGCCAAATTCCTGCAAGGCCAACTGACCTGCAACCTCAACTACCTATCCCCTAGCCAATCCAGCCTGGGTGCCCGCTGCACACCGAAAGGCCGAATGCTGTCGAGCTTTCGCATCGTCGCCGAGCAAGATGGCTACATTTTGGCCATGGCGCGCGAGCTGCTGGACGCGCAACTGGCCGACCTGCAGAAATACGCCGTTTTCTCAAAATCCAAACTCAGCGATGAGACCTGCGCCTGGGTACGCTTCGGCCTACAGGGCGCAGACAGCATTTTGAGTGAACTGGGCCTCGAACTCGGCAGCGCCGCCGACAGCATCACCCGCACCGACAGTTTGCTAGCCATACGCCTGGCCGATGGCCGTGCCGAACTCTGGGCGCCAGCCAGCGAAGCGCCAGTCCTACAAGCCAGGCTGAGCGCCCAACTGCCCGAACGCGATATGAACACCTGGCTTCTGGCACAGATCCGCGCCGGGATCGGCCAAGTTTTCGGCGCAACTCGCGAGCTGTTCATTCCGCAAATGATCAACCTGCAGGCGCTAGGCGGCGTGAGCTTCAAGAAAGGCTGCTACACCGGGCAAGAAATCGTCGCGCGCATGCAGTACCTGGGTAAACTCAAGCGTCGCCTCTACCGCCTGGCCCTGGCAACCGACGAAACTCCGGCCACCGGCAGCGCACTGTTCTCCCCCGTGCATGGTTCGAGCGTCGGTGAAGTCGTGCTCGCCGCCCGTACCGCCACAACCGTCGAACTACTGGCAGTGCTGCAAGAGGATGCCGTCAAGGACGGTCGCATTCACCTCGCCAACCTCGAAGGCCCGAGCCTGACCCTGCTCGACCTGCCCTATGCGCTGGATGCAGACGCAGAAATCCAACGCTGAACTACACTTAACGGGCCTCGCCCGGCAATGCCAATGAGAGCCGATGCATGAGCAAACTCGCTGAAAGAGTGCAACAGGAACTGATCCACGCCATCGAGAACGACGAACTGGTACTGCCCACCCTGCCAGAGGTGGCGCTGAAGGTTCGCGAGGCGGCGGAAGACCCCAACGTGGGCATCCCGCAGATCAGCAAGGTCATCGGCAACGACGCCGCACTCACCGCGCGCATCATCAAAGTGGTCAACAGCCCACTGCTGCGCAGCAACAAGGAAATCACCGATCTGCAGATGGCAGTCGGTCGCCTGGGTATCAACTACACCTGCAACCTGGCCACCGGCCTGGCCATGGAGCAGATGTTCCAGGCCACCAGCGACATCGTCGACCGAAAAATGCGCGAAGTCTGGAACAAAAGCACGGAAATCGCAGGCATCTGCCACGTACTGTGCCGCCATTACACTCGCCTGATGCCTGATCAGGCCACCCTGGCAGGCCTGGTGCATCAGATCGGCGTGCTGCCAATTCTCACTTACGCCGAAGAACACAGCGAGCTGCTGGCTGACTCCATCAGCCTCAACCATGTCATCGAGCAGATTCATCCCATCATCGGCGACAAGATTCTACGCACCTGGGAATTTCCCGCCCCCATCGCCATGGTGCCCAGCCAATACCTGAACTTCAGCCGCGACTCAGCCAAAGTGGACTACGTCGACATCGTTCAGGTCGCCACCTTGCAGAGCTATCTGGGCAGCGAACACCCCTACACGCAGTTGGACTGGAGCCAGATCCCCGCTTTCGCCAAGCTTGGCCTCGACCCCAATGTCGATATGCAAGCCGACGAAGACCTCTCCGCCGCCATGGAAGCAGCCACCAGCATGCTGCAATGACGGCCTGTGCCAAGGACGGCGCCAGCCAGACGAACCCCAGCAATCGTACCTATGCCTCAACGCCTGACAGGGGAAATTCGACCCTCACGCGCAAGCCGCTCACAGCCCCCTGGTGCAAGCTGATTTGCGCCCGGTGTGCGCGGCAAACCTCACCGACAATAGCCAAGCCCAATCCGGCGCCATTGCCCTGATTGCTGCGCCGATAGAAACGCTCGAACACCTTGTCGCGTTCATCGGGCGGAATACCGGGGCCGTCATCCTCGACCTCCAGCACGGCCGGTGAGAGCACCCGCAGAATCAGGTTGCCATCGCGCGGCGTATGCGCCAGCGCGTTATCCACCAGGTTACTGAGCAGTTCGTTAAGTAGCGTTGGTTCACCATCGATCCACACCGGTCGCTCAGCCTCCAGAGCCAGCGCCACACCACGGGCATGCGCCAGCGGCGCCATGGCCATGGCCAACTCGCGGGTCAGCAGACTCAGATCGATGCGCTGCGCCCCTCCTTCGGCGATTGCCCGACCGCCACTTTCGATCCGCGCCAGGGAAAGCAATTGATTGGCCAACGCAGTCAGACGATCTGACTGTTGCGCCACCTGCTCAAGAGTCGAACGCCACTCCTGCGGCTCATCGGATCTCAGACCGAGCGCAATACGCGCTTTCAGCGCCGCCAGTGGCGTACGCAGTTCATGCGCCGCGTCGGCGATGAACAGCGACTGCCGCTCGAACAAACCATGCAGACGCTCATTGAACTGATTCAGCGCATCGACCAGCGGCAACACTTCGCGCGGCATGTCACCATCCGGCAGAGGCCGCAGGTCATCACTGGCACGCGAGGCCACCGCGCGACGCAGCGTTTCCAGCGGACGCAATGCCAGGTTCACCGCCACCCAGACCAGCAGCAGCGCACTGATCGACAGCAGCCCCATGCGCCACAACGTACCCACCAGCAAGTCACGGGTCATACGCTCACGAGCGCCCTGGGTTTCTGCCACGCGGATTTCGGCCATACCGTTGAGCAGAGGCTCGCTGACAGGCTGCAGCAAACTCACCACACGCACACCTTGTCCGCGGTACACGGCATCATAAAAACGCGCCAGCGCCGGATAGTCGTTGGTGCGCGGCGTACCTGCAGGCGGCGGCGGCAGATCCTCATAACCCGAGACCTGGCGCCCATCGAGGTCAATCACCTGATAATAGATACGCCCGGCGCTGTCATAGGCAAAGGTATCCAGAGCCACGTAAGGAATATTGGCCGTAAGCGAGCCATCCTTGGTGTAGAGCCCATCGGCGACCGAACGCGCCGATGCCAGCAACGTCCGATCATAGGCCGTATCAGCCGCACGCCGCGCACTCCAATAAGCGCTAAGGCTGCTGAGCAGTAGAATCGCGCTCAGCAAAATGGCCAGACGGCGCAGCAGGCGGCCGCGCAGGCTGCCACCGCGCTTCATGCCTCAACCGCCTCCAGCAGATAACCCAAGCCTCGAAAGGTGACGATACGCACGGCGCGCCCTTCGAGTTTCTTGCGCAAACGGTGCACGTAGATTTCGATGGCATCCGGACTGGCTTCCTCATCCAGACCGAACACCTGCGCAGCAAGCTGCTCCTTGCTCATTACCCGCCCAGGACGGGCGATCATCGCTTCCAGCACCGCCTGTTCACGGGCTGTCAGCGTCAACGCCTCACCGTCGAGGGTGAAGCGGCGTGCGCCCAGGTCATAGACCAGCCCCCCGCAGCGCTGCACCTGCTCACCGCCCAGCACACTGCGGCGCAAGAGTGCCTTGACGCGCGCTTCCAGCTCGGAGAGCTCAAAAGGTTTGGCCAAGTAGTCATCGGCGCCAAGATTCAGGCCATGCACTCGATCCTTGACCTCGCCCCGTGCGGTCAACATCAGCACCGGCAGGGTCTGGCCACGGTCTCTCGCGCGCGCCAGCACGGCAAAACCATCAAGACGCGGCAAACCGATATCGAGAATCGCCAGTGCATATTCCTCACTGGACAGAGCCAGATCAGCAGCCACGCCGTCATGCAGCACATCCACCGTCCAACCGGCGCCCTTGAGCGCCTGGGCCACGCTTTCCGCCAATTGCGGGTGGTCTTCAACCAGCAGAATCCGCACGCTATCTCTCCCACCACAGGCTCGTTTGAGGCGCGCAGTTTAGCGCCAGCCGCGCCACTGTGAAGCACTGAAACACCCTCGCATGACACAAGCTGAAAAACTTTCACCGCTGAAAGCCTGCTGAAAGCTTGCCTACCTAGGATCGTCAAAAGGTGGCTCGACCCACCTGCCTGAGCGTGACCGCAGTGGTGCGGCACGCAACAAGAACAAGAACCGGAGACACCACATCATGCCGCATGCCTCATGTCAGGCTCTGCCGCACGCACAAGCGCCCTACGCGGGCATCGCCTCCTTCTCGCTCATCATCGAAAACATCAGCATCAGCGTGCTCAACACGGCCGCCATCTGCTGCGATGAGACTGCGCAGCGCAAAGATTTCTCCCTCCCGGTTCAACAGCCCCGCAACATCGACGAAGACTGCATCATCGTCGGCCACATCCTGTCGATCTAGTAAACAACAACAAGCCCTACGAGGACTGACATCATGAAATCCATTTTGACCCGCGCCGCCCTGGCAACGGCCTGCCTGGCCTTCGCCGGCCAACTGCTCGCTGCCGAACCCAAGCGCCCCGAATGCATTGCCCCGGCCAAGCCCGGTGGCGGCTTCGACCTGACCTGCAAACTGGCGCAAAGCGGTCTGAAGGACACCGGCCTGCTCAAGGCACCGATGCGCGTCACCTACATGCCGGGCGGCGTCGGCGCCGTGGCCTACAACGCCGTGGTCGCCCAGCGCGCCAAGGATCCGGGCACCATCACCGCCTTCTCCTCGGGCTCTCTGCTCAACCTGGCTCAAGGCAAGTTCGGTCGTTATGACGAGAACGCCGTGCGCTGGCTGGCGGCCATCGGCACCGACTACGGCGCAATCACCGTACGCGCTGATGCCCCCTGGAAAAATCTCAACGAGCTGGTCGACACACTGAAGAAAGACCCAAGCAGCGTCGTCTTCGGTGCAGGCGCCACCATCGGCGGCCAGGACTGGATGCAAACCGCACTGATCGCCCGCGCCGCCGGCATCGATCCGAAGAACCTGCGCTATGTGGCCTTCGAAGGCGGTGGTGAGACACTGACCGCGATGCTCGGCAATCACGTCCAGGTGACCTCCAGCGGTCTCGGCGAAGTGACCCCGCAACTGGCGGCCGGCAAGGTACGCATCCTCGCCGTACTGTCCGACGAGCGTCTGCCGGGCAAGCTGGCCGATATCCCCACCGCCAAAGAGCAAGGTTTCGACATTAGCTGGCCGGTGATCCGTGGCTTCTACATGGGCCCGGAAGTACCGGACGAAACCTTCAACTGGTGGAAAGGCCAGTTCGAAGCGATGCTGGCCCGCGACGACTTCGCCACCCTGCGCGAACAGCGTGACCTGTTCCCACTGTCGCTGACCGGCGCCGAACTCGATGCCTTCGTGCACAAACAAGTGCAGGACTACAAAGCCCTGGCCGGTGAGTTCGGCCTGATCCAGTAACACTCTGCACAACCTGCGTAGGCCGACCGCCCGGTCGGCCTACGCTCCCGAGGTATCTCACCATGTACGTTCGCCTGTTCTCTGCGGTCTGGCTGCTGCTGTGCGCCTGGCTCGCTGTCGTTGCCTGGGGCTTCCAGGCTCCCTTCGCCTATGACCCGGTCGGCCCGCGCGCCTACCCGCTGCTGCTGCTCGGCCTGATGGGCGCTGGCAGTCTGTGGCTGGTGATCAAGCCCGGCATGCACGAGCAGCGTCTGGATATTCCCACCGCCCTGCGCAGCGTGCTGTGCATCGCGGCACTGCTGATCTATGCCGTGACCTTCGAACCCCTCGGTTTCGTGTTCAGTACAGCGCTGTCGACCTTCCTGCTCGGCATGCTGTTCACCGGTCGCCCCGTTCCCTGCCTGATCAGCGCCGCGCTGATGGGTGTATTGCTGTACGTGCTGTTCGATCTGCTGCTGGACGTGCCCCTGCCGCTCGGCCTGCTTGAAGCCTTCGTGGAGAGCTGAAATGGAAACCCTTAACTTCCTGATGCAGGGCTTTGGCGTTGCCACACAGCCGCAAAACCTGCTGGTGGCGCTGTTCGGCGCTTTCGTCGGCACCGTGGTCGGCCTGCTGCCGGGCCTCGGTCCAATCAACGGTGTTGCGCTGCTGCTGCCGCTGGCCTTCGCCCTCGGCCTGCCGCCGGAAACCGCCCTGATTCTACTCGCCGCCGTGTACCTGGGCTGCGAATACGGTGGCCGTATTTCCGCCATCCTGCTCAACGTGCCGGGCGACGCAGCGGCCATCATGACCACCCTCGACGGCTACCCACTGGCCCGTCAGGGCAAGGCCGGCATCGCCCTGTCGCTGTCCGCCGTAAGCTCCTTCGTCGGTAGCATGATTGCCACCTGTGGCGTAGTGTTGTTCGCCCCGTTGCTGGCGAAATGGGCGGTGGCCTTCGGCCCGGCCGAATACTTCGTGCTGATGGTCTTCGCCATCGCCTGCCTGGGCGGTATGGTCGGTGACAAACCGGTCAAGACCCTGATGTCGGCCCTGATCGGCCTGGCCCTGGCCACCGTCGGCGTGGACTCGACCACCGGCGTGTACCGCTTCACCTTCGATAGCGTCAGCCTGTCCGACGGCATCCAGTTCGTCATCGTGGTGATCGGCCTGTTCAGCGTCAGCGAAATCCTCCTGATGCTGGAAAACACCCATTCCGGCCAAGCCGCCGTAAAGGCCAGCGGTCGCCTGCTGTTCAACTTCAAGGAATTCTGCTTCGCCTTCTGGACCATGATCCGTAGCGCCCTGGCGGGCTTCGTCATCGGCACCCTGCCCGGCGCCGGTGCCACCATTGCCAGCGCCATGACCTACATGACCGAGAAGCGCATGGCCGGCGACAAGGGCCGTTTCGGCGAGGGCGACCTGCGTGGCCTGGCAGCACCGGAAGCGGCCAACAACGCCTCGGCGTGCGGCTCGCTGATCCCCATGCTGACCCTCGGCGTGCCGGGCTCCGGCACCACCGCCGTGATGATCGGCGCCCTGACCCTGTACAACATCACCCCCGGCCCGCTGCTGTTCGAACAGCAGCCCGACGTGGTGTGGGGCCTGATCGCCTCGCTGTTCATCGGCAACATCATCCTGCTGGTGATGAACATTCCGCTGGTCGGCCTGTTCTCGCGCATGCTCGCTGTGCCGAACTGGATCCTGGTGCCGGCCATCACCGCCGTCAGCCTGGTGGGCGTCTATGCCGTGCACAGCACCACCTTCGACCTGGTACTGATGGTGCTGCTGGGCATCTTCGGCTACATCCTGCGCAAGCTGGACTTCCCGCTGTCCTCGCTGATCCTCGGCTTCGTCCTGGGTGAAATGATGGAAGACAACCTGCGCCGCGCTCTGTCGATCTCCGCTGGCGAGCTGTCGATCCTCTGGAGCAGCCCGATCACCCTGGCGCTGTGGGGTCTGACCGCGCTGATGCTGGCCCTGCCGGGCATCCGCTGGATGCGTCGCCGCAAGCAGCTCAAGGCCGGGGCTAATGCCACTGCCGCGTGACCTCTGGGTAACGCCGCTGACCGGTACGGTCGGCGGCTATCTGGCCAGCCTCGCCGGCTGGCCTTTGCCGTGGATGGTGGGCTCCTTGCTGGCGGTAATCGCCATACGCTGCCTGACCAACCGCCCCTTCAGTGAACTGCCCGGTGGACGCAAGACCGGTCAATGGTTAGTGGCCAGCGGCATTGGCCTGCACTTCACCAGCGAGGTGCTGGAGCAGGTCATCAGCCACTTCCCGGTCATTCTTATCGGCGCCATCTGCACCCTGCTGCTCGGCCTGATCGGCATTGCCATCCTGCGCCGCAGCGGCGTCGACCGCGCAACCGCGTTCTTCGCCAGCATGCCTGGCGGTGCCAGTGAGATGGTCAATCTGGCCCTGCGCCACAACGCCCAGCCAGCCCGCGTCGCCGCCGCGCACAGCATGCGCCTACTGCTGGTGGTATTGCTGATCCCTGCACTGTTCACCTGGAGCCTACCGGACGTACCCGCGCCGGTACGCGCACCAGTCGACTGGGCCTGGCTCATCGGCCTACTGGCTGCTGGCGGCGTGCTGGCCCTGCTCTGGGGGCGCTTGAAACAACCCAACCCCTGGATGCTTGGCCCACTCACCGCCTGCGCTGTCGCCAGCGCCAGCTTCGATCTGCACCTGGGCCTACCTGCGGGCCTCGGCCAACTCGGCCAATGGTTGATCGGTTGCGCGCTGGGCTGTCACTTCGACCGCGCCTTCTTCCGCAGCGCACCAGCGTTTCTCGCCCGCGTCCTGCTCTTCACCCTGCTCGCCATGCTCGCCGCCGCGTTGCTCGGCGAAGGCCTGGGCTGGCTGGTCGGTGAGGATCACCTGTCGCTGATGCTGGGTATGATGCCCGGCGGCATCACCGAGCTGTGCCTGACTGCAGAAGCCTTGCAACTGTCAGTGGCACTGGTTACGGCCCTGCAGGTATTGCGGCTGTTTCTGGTGATGTTTCTCGCCGAGCCGCTATTCAAGCTTTGGTGCAAGCACCACGCTTAGCCGCCTCGCACGCGCTTTTGCCCACGCCAAAAAAAACGGCAGCCCAACCGGGCTACCGTTCTCGACCTTGGAGAAAAGCCAGTGCAAGCACCGGCACAACCTCACCTGCATTCACTAGGAATGCAGCGGCAGTGTGGCAAAGCCCCACTCAAACATCCGTTTAACTTTGTTGTGCGCCTGCAAAGAAATGTAAACGGCGGATGACTGGTCGGTTCCGCCCACGGCACAATGCCGCCCCATGACCCTTTATCACCCTGCCTGCTGCTCAGCCCTCGACGATCATGACCCACTGCCTCAACCATTGGCGGGCAGCCACCTGATCAGCACCCGCTTCGACCCCGCTCTGCTGCACAGTGAGGATTTCACTCGCTGCGCTATCGCCCCAGTGCCTGGCGTGGCCAAACGCCAAAGCGAGTACCTGGCCGGTCGGTTGTGCGCCCGCGAAGCGCTGCGGCGCCTGACAGGCCAAGCCAGCGTGCCGTCAGTCGGCAGTGACCGCGCGCCACAATGGCCGCACAGCGTGGTTGGCTCGATCACCCATGGCGATGGCTGGGCCGCCGCCCTGGTCGCGCCACAACGACAGTGGCGCGCTATTGGCCTGGATGTGGAACAACTGCTGCCCATTGAGCGGGCACTGCGCCTGCAAGCGGAGATTCTCACAGCAGCCGAACTGGAACGCCTGCGAGGCCTGGATGACGCAGCGCGTGCCCTGCGCATAAGCCTGACGTTCTCGTTCAAGGAGAGCCTGTTCAAAGCCCTCTACCCACTGACTTTGACCCGTTTCTATTTCCACGATGCCGAGCTACTGCAGTGCGAAGCTCAAGACACCCGCCTGCGCCTGCTCATCGACCTCAACCAACAATGGCAGAGCGGCGCCGAATTAAGCGGGCAGTTCGCCCTGTTCGACGGCAAAGTGCTCAGCCAAGTGGCTGTAACGGCCTAACCTCATTCACCCTGGCGACATGGCCAGACCAGGCTGAAACGCGCGCCACTCAAACGCTCACCGTGGCTAATTTGCGCACGACCGCCGTGCCAATGAATGATCCGCCGCACGATCGACAACCCCAAGCCATGCCCACCCGATGCGCGAGTGCGGCTGTCATCCAGGCGCAGGAAGGGGCTGAACAGCCGCTCCCAAGCGTCCTCCGGCACGCCTGGGCCATCGTCCTCGACATCGATACGGCAGCGTTTATAGCCAACCTGGCAACTGATCAGCACGCGGGACTCGGCATAGCGCATGGCGTTGCTGAGCAGATTCTGCAGCGCCCGATGCAAATAGCGCGGCTCGGCCTCGACCCATGAGGCGCCCTCGCCCTGCACACTGATCAACGGCCCACACTCGACCCGCACACTGGCGCGCAAAGGCGCCAGTTCGTCGATGACCTGAGCGATCAGCGCACCCAGCGCCACCGGCTGAAAACTCAGCGCCGGCGAGCCCTGCTCCAGGCGAGCGTAAGTCAGCATCTCGTCGACCAGCTTGTCGAGATCCTGAATGTCGCTGTCCATGCCATCCATGTACTTACGCCGCGCCTTGTCGCTTTCGGCATCGGCAATCATCTCCAGGCCAAAACGCAACCGCGCCACCGGCGTACGCAGCTCGTGCGACACCGCACGCACCAGCTCACGCTGCGTATTGAGAGAACTCTGCAAGTGCTCGGCCATGGCATTGAAACCACTCGCCAAACGCCCGACCGAATCCGCTCCACGCGTCGGCACGCGAGCATCCAGATTACCGCCGGCAATACGCGTGGCAGCGGCTTCCAGCCCGCGTAGGCGCTGCTCCAGAGAGCGCACCAGCAGATAGACGATCAGCCCGATCAGACTCAGGCCGACCGCACCGATCAGCACCAGTAGCTGCGGCGGATAAGGGTTCATCTGGTACAGCGGGCCAATCTCCAAGACCCAGGGCGTATCGACGATACCCGAGAACACGTAGATGGAATCACCGCCGCGCCCCAGCGCCATCACCGTGTCGCCCTCATCGACACGGCGCCGCTGGTCGGGATCCATGCGCGACTCATCCAGGCGCACTAAATGCAGGTCGAAACCGAACTGCTTATCTGCCTTGAGCTGCGCCAGGCGCTGCGGCTGCTCATCAATGGGATAACGCACCAACTCATCGATCAACAAATAGTTGGTGGCCCGCGCCAATTGCTCGCTGATCTGTTGCACCTCACCGGTCAGCAACAACTGCTGCTTACCGCCCAGCAAACTGTAGACCTTCGCCGAATGCGGCCCCGTCTGCTGCACCAGCACATTGCCACTTTTCAGGCGGCTACGCGCGCTGCTTTCCAGGGGCGCATCGGTCAGGTTCTGCAATTGCAGAGGAATACCCAACAAGCGCGACCACACCACCAGTGCCCGGCGCCGTTCCACCTCACTCATGCCCTGCAGATTGTCCGCCATCAGGCGAAAAGTGCCACGCGCCAGGCCCTCGCGGTATTGATCAGCGCGCACCTGGTTGACCACGTGCAAGGTGCCGACACCCAGCAGCGCCACCAACACCAGCGCGGCGAGCATGCCGCCGTAGATACGCAGGAAGATCGAATTCATCGCGCCTCCCGCTGTGCACGCAGCAGGCCAAAGCAGTCCAGGCTCAGATAACGTCCGTTATGCAGCTCGCACTCGCGGCGCACGCCTTCATGGGTAAAGCCCAAACGCCGCAACAACCCGCTACTGGCGCCATTGTCGGTGTCTACCACCGCCTCGATACGGTGCAGATTCATCGCCGCAAACCCGTGTGCGATCACCACCTCCAGGCTTTCGCGCATGATGCCGTTACCCCAGTGCTGCGGCAGCAACCAGTAGCCCAGCTCCGCGCGGCGATGGTCACACTCCCAGTCGTTATAACCGCAGGCACCCAGCAGCTCACCTGGCGCCTGCGGCAGACAAATGCCCCACCAGATGCCGGTGCGCTCAAGCAACTGCTCGCGATACCAGTCCATCTGCTCCTGAGTAGCCTCTAGCGTGGCGTAGGACACGCCGTAGTAGCGCGTTATCTGCGGGTGGGACAGCCCACGAAAAATCGCCTGGATATCCGTCTGGACGATTTCACGTAGCAGCAGGCGTCGCGTCGTCAAGGTGCTAAAACCAGTCAGTGGGCTACTCATCTGGCGAGTCGGGTTCGGCCTATTCACAGCAGCCCTTCGGCAGCCTCCCTGACGAACAGGTAACCCTTGCTGCGCACCGTCTTGATCAACCGTGGGTGCATTGGGTCATCACCGATTTTCGGGCGGATACGCGAAATGCGGACATCGATGGAGCGATCCTGGCCGTCGTACTCAATGCCGCGCAAGGCATTGAAGATTTCCTCACGCGAGAGGATGCGCCCAGCATTGACCGCCAGCAGCCAGAGCAAGTCGAACTCGGCGCTGGTCAGCTCGATACCCTGCTCGCCCAGCCAGGCCTCGCGCATGGCGCTGTCGATAGCCAACGGGCCGAACTGCAGACGCCGTGGCGCCCCTTCATCACGCTCGCCGTCAGCGCCTTCGCGACGCCTGAGCAACGCACGGATACGCGCCAGCAGCACGCGCGGGCGTACCGGCTTGCACACGTAGTCATCGGCGCCCATCTCCAGACCCAGTACCTGATCCATGTCATCGGTACGCGCGGTCAGCATCAGGATCGGCCCCTTGTAACCACTGCGCACCTTGCGGCAAATGCTCAGGCCATCCTCGCCCGGCAGCATCAGATCAAGAATCACCAAATCCGGCTGCTCAGCCAGAATGCGCGACGCCGCTAGTGCTCCGTCGGCCTCGATGGCCACACGCAAGCCGTTGCCCTCCAGGTACTCCTGAGTTAACTGCGCCAGACGCTGATCATCCTCGACGATGAGGACTTGCCACGCTTCTTGCTCCACAACTCACCTCATCCACATCGCGAACGCCAGCCATTCTAGGGGCTGCGCTCACCTTAGCGCGAGCAGCAAAACCCGGCGGTCGGCTGTAAGCACGGCACATGCCAACATCACTACATATAGTGGTAGTCTGTGCGCCAGCGAACAGCCGCAAGAACTCCCCCCACAGCCCCCAATAATGCGCGACGAACGGTCATACCCGGTCAGAGCCAGAGATCACGCGGGCTCCCCTGCTGTCACGCACAAGCCACTCACACGTTATCCACAGGTTGTCCAATTCCGAGTGCCTTGCATTGCCTCACACAGCGCACTATCTTGTATCCCCATTACGCAGCACCCACCAGATGTTGGGTTCCAGCCAGAAACCGGATACAAAAACAACGCATCGCGCAAGACCTTTTCACAAGGTTTTCCGACAATCCGAATGACAGATTCATACATGCCTAGGCCTAGCCTGGGCTACAGCCGCACAGCCCCTACACAAGGCATGTGCGAGCAGGTCAGGCGGCGAGTCAGCTCGCTAGCCGACCACTATATGTAGTAGGCGGGGTGCACGCGCCCCGTTTTGACTTTTGCGCCAGGACGGCACCTGAAGTCGCGCCCTGACTGCCCGCTTTTGCAACACCCCGTACCCAGCCTCACTGCTGTGTGCGAATGAGTTGTTTAAGGAATGAACGGCGGACAAGGCACGGTTTCCAACCGTGGCGTCCAACCCAAAATTACAGAACACGGAGATCTCCATGCATACCGACACCTCTCGCGAGAACCCGCAGGCCCAGGCGCCGCAGGCCGACGATTCGGTGCAGAATCTGTCTGCCACCGCCCCTGGCCAACTGCGCGTGATCAAGCGCAACGGCACCGTCGTCCCCTACACCGATGACAAAATCACCGTCGCCATCACCAAGGCGTTCCTCGCAGTAGAAGGCGGCACCGCTGCCGCCTCGTCGCGTATCCATGACACCGTCGCGCGCTTGACCGAACAAGTCACCGCCACCTTCAAGCGCCGCATGCCGTCCGGCGGCACCATCCACATCGAAGAAATTCAGGACCAGGTCGAACTGGCCCTGATGCGCGCCGGCGAGCAAAAAGTCGCCCGCGACTACGTGATCTACCGCGAAGCCCAGGCCAGCAAGCGCAAGGCCAGCGCCGACAGCGAAATCGCCCAGCCGCACCCGAGCATCCGCATCACCACCGCTGGCGGCGACCTGCAGCCGCTGGACATGGGCCGCCTGCAGACCATCATCAAGGAGGCCTGCGAAGGCCTGGCCGAGGTCGACGGCTCGCTGATTGAGCGTGAAACCCTGAAGAACCTGTACGACGGCGTAGCCGAGAAGGACGTCAACACCGCCCTGGTGATGACCGCCCGTACCCTGGTCGAGCGCGAGCCGAACTACAGCTACGTCACCGCCCGTCTGCTGATGGACAACATCCGCGCCGAGGCCCTGACCTTCCTCAATATCACTGGCAGCGCCACTCACCACGAGATGGCCGACCTCTACGCCAAGGCCCTGCCGGCCTATGTCGAAGCCGGCGCGCAGTTCGAGCTGCTCGACCCGAAACTCAAAGAATACGACCTGGAGAAGCTGGGCAAGGCGCTGGTTCATGAGCGTGACCAGCAGTTCACCTACCTGGGCCTGCAGACCCTGTACGACCGCTACTTCATCCACAAGGACGGCATCCGCTTCGAACTGCCGCAGGTCTTCTTCATGCGCGTGGCCATGGGCCTGGCCATCGAAGAGCCGAAGAACCGCGAAGACCGCGCCATCGAGTTCTACAACCTGCTGTCCTCGTTCGACTACATGGCGTCGACCCCGACCCTGTTCAACGCCGGCACCCTGCGCCCGCAGTTGTCCTCGTGCTACCTGACCACCGTGCCGGACGATCTGTCGGGCATCTACGGCGCCATCCACGACAACGCCATGCTGAGCAAATTCGCTGGCGGTCTGGGCAACGACTGGACGCCGGTGCGCGCGCTGGGCTCCTACATCAAGGGCACCAACGGCAAATCCCAGGGCGTCGTGCCCTTCCTCAAAGTGGTCAACGACACCGCTGTTGCAGTCAACCAGGGCGGCAAGCGCAAGGGCGCGGTCTGCGCCTACCTGGAAACCTGGCACATGGACATCGAGGAATTCCTCGAACTGCGCAAGAACACCGGTGATGATCGCCGTCGTACCCACGACATGAACACCGCCAACTGGATCCCTGACCTGTTCATGAAGCGCGTCTTCGAAGACGGCAAATGGACTCTGTTCAGCCCGAGCGAAGTACCGGATCTGCACGACCTGACCGGCAAGGCCTTCGAAGAGCGTTACGAGTACTACGAAGCCCTGATCGAGTACGGCAAGATCAAGCTGTACAAGACCATCCAGGCCAAAGACCTGTGGCGCAAAATGCTCTCGATGCTGTTCGAGACCGGCCACCCATGGCTGACCTTCAAGGATCCGTGCAACCTGCGCAGCCCGCAGCAGCACGTCGGTGTCGTGCACAGCTCCAACCTGTGCACCGAAATCACCCTGAACACCAACAAGGACGAGATCGCCGTCTGCAACCTGGGTTCGGTCAACCTGGTCAACCACATCAATGACGGCAAGCTCGACGTGGCCAAACTCGGTCGCACCGTGAAAACCGCTGTACGCATGCTCGATAACGTCATCGACATCAACTACTACAGCGTGCCGCAAGCGCGTAACTCCAACCTCAAGCACCGTCCGGTCGGCCTCGGCCTGATGGGCTTCCAGGACGCCCTGTACCTGCAGCACATCGCCTACGGCTCCGACGCCGCCGTCGAGTTCGCCGACAAGTCGATGGAAGCCATCAGCTACTACGCCATCCAGGCTTCCTGTGACCTGGCCGACGAGCGCGGCAGCTACAGCACCTTCGAAGGTTCGCTGTGGAGCAAGGGCATCCTGCCGCTGGACTCGCAGCAACTGCTGATCGAAGCCCGTGGCCAGAAGTACATCGACGTCGACCTGTCCGAAACGCTGGACTGGGCGCCGATCCGCGAGCGCGTGAAAAAAGGCATTCGTAACTCGAACATCATGGCCATCGCGCCGACCGCGACCATCTCCAACATCATTGGCGTGTCGCAGTCCATCGAGCCGACCTACCAGAACCTGTACGTGAAATCGAACCTCTCCGGCGAATTCACCGTGATCAACCCCTACCTGGTACGCGACCTCAAGAACCGCGGCCTGTGGGATCCGGTCATGGTCAACGACCTGAAGTACTACGACGGCTCCGTGCAGCAGATCGAGCGCATCCCGCAGGATCTGAAAGACCTGTACGCCACCGCCTTCGAAGTGGAAACCAAGTGGATCGTCGACGCCGCCAGCCGTCGCCAGAAGTGGATCGACCAGGCGCAGTCGCTGAACCTGTACATCGCCGGCGCCTCGGGCAAGAAGCTCGACGTGACCTACCGCATGGCCTGGTACCGTGGCCTGAAAACCACCTACTACCTCCGTGCCCTGGCCGCCACCAGCACCGAGAAGTCCACCATCAACACCGGCAAGCTCAACGCTGTTTCCGCCGGTGGTGACGAAGGCTTCTCAGCCAAGGCCCAGGCCCCTGCCCAGCAGGCTGCCCCGGCCCCGGCGCCAGTACCGAAAGCCTGCGCCATCGACGAACCCGACTGCGAAGCGTGCCAATAAGCGCGCGTATCTGAGCGGCGCCCGCGTCGTTGCCCGGTAGGCCGGCCCCCATCACGTACTGAAGTACGCTCAGGGGCTCCAGCCTACCAGGCGCCTAGCGCTCACTCGCTCAGCTACACGCTCACACCGAGCAGGCGTTGAGGGAGAGGGAAAGCGGTTCGGCGTATTCATGTGGGAGGGGCTTTAGCCGCGACCCAAAGCCCGAGCCATCGCCCCTCCCCACCAATTCCCGCCCTCCTCCCTCCGGGGTCGAGCGGCACAGGTCGGCAGGCAATCCACCGCCTACCGACCAGCGGCACCCGTTTCACCCTTGCGCGCAAACCGCAACGGAACATAATTCAAATTATCTGTATATCCATACAGGCCGGACTTTTACCGGCCCTCACGCAGGAGCCAAGCCATGCTGAGCTGGGATGAATTCGACAAGGAAGACGGCGCAGAAGCCGCCGTCGCACACAAAGCCACCGCACAAACCGGCGACATGAGCCTCGACGCACTGAACCGCGTCGGCGGTGACGCCGCCCTCGAAGCGCGCGCCGTAGAAGCCACCGACTCCGACGCCGTAGCCCGCGCCAAGAAAGCCCTGGACGCCCTCGACATCCAGGAAGGCCTGGACGAACTCGAAGGCGAAAGCGCTCGCGTACACGTCGGCGACAAGCAGATGATCAACGCCCGCGCCGACCTCAACCAGCTCGTACCCTTCAAGTACGACTGGGCCTGGCAGAAGTATCTGGATGGTTGCGCCAACCACTGGATGCCGCAGGAAGTGAACATGAACGCCGACATCGCGCTGTGGAAGAGCACCGATGGCCTGACCGAAGACGAGCGCCGCATCGTCAAGCGTAACCTCGGCTTCTTCTCCACCGCCGACAGCCTGGTCGCCAACAACCTGGTGCTGGCCGTATACCGCCTGATCACCAACCCCGAGTGCCGCCAGTACATCCTGCGCCAGGCCTTCGAGGAAGCGATCCACACCCACGCCTACCAGTACTGCATCGAATCGCTGGGCATGGATGAAGGCGAAATCTTCAACATGTACCACGAGATCCCGAGCGTCGCGAAGAAAGCCTCCTGGGGCCTCAAGTACACCCGCTCGATCAGCGACCCCACCTTCCAGACCGGCACCCCGGAAACCGATCGCCAGTTCCTCAAGAACCTGATCGCCTACTACTGCGTCCTGGAAGGCGTGTTCTTCTACTGCGGCTTCACCCAGATCCTCTCCATGGGCCGCCGCAACAAAATGACCGGCACCGCCGAGCAGTTCCAGTACATCCTGCGCGACGAATCCATGCACCTGAACTTCGGCATCGACATGATCAACCAGATCAAGATCGAAAACCCGCACCTGTGGGACGCCGACATGAAGGACGAAGCGACCCAGATGATCCTGCAGGGCACCCAACTGGAGATCGAATACGCGCGTGACACCATGCCGCGCGGCGTACTGGGCATGAACGCCGCGATGATGGAGGACTACCTCAAATTCATCGCCAACCGCCGCCTGACCCAGATCGGCCTGAAGGAAGAGTACCCAGGTACTACCAACCCCTTCCCGTGGATGAGCGAGATCATGGATCTGAAGAAGGAGAAGAACTTCTTCGAGACCCGCGTGATCGAGTATCAGACTGGTGGGGCGTTGAGCTGGGATTGATTCTTGGGTCTAGACCATTAGAAAGCGCTTTACCTGATTACGGATGTTCGGGGTAGCGAGAGAAACTAAAAGCCCCGCTCAAAGCGGGGCTTTTTTGTGAATTATAAGAAGGCAACAATGAAAGGAAATGTTTTAGGTGATATCCGAGCAGAACATGACTCAAAAATGCTGGAATCCTCATTTTGGGAAACTTCAGACTATAAATCTTTATTGGAATCCAACGATCGATCAATAGTTGTTGGCCGGCGAGGAACAGGGAAGAGCGCATTAGTCCACATGCTATCTAAGCATTGGTCTCACAAGCAAAAAACAAAAATAATGGTCATATCCCCCGAAGAAGAACAGATAATTGGACTCCGGGACACATTTGAATTATTTGGCGACAAATATCTCCACATCAAAGCCGGCACAAAAATGGCATGGAGATATGGTATGTATATGGAGATAATTACAGACCTACTAAACCACTACAAACTACAAAAATTTGTTGATACAAGCTCGATAACACACCACATACAATCATGGGGCTCAAGGCGCCAAAGCATTTCCACAAAAATCAGAAGAAAACTAAAAGATCTAATCAACAACGAACAAAGTCCTCAATCCAGAATCGCCGACCTATCAGATATTCTAGAACTGGATTTAATCGAAGAAGTCTTATTTGAAGCACTAGAAAAAGCCGACATTCAATATGTAATATTTGCCGACAAACTAGACGAAGGCTATAGTCCCGACGACCTAGGCGTCGCCATTGTCGATGGGTTCATTCAGACAGCTATAGACATAAAAAGCAGATCAAATGAATATATCACTGCATTCGCCTTTGTAAGAGACAACATATACCGCTCAATATCAAAGCTAGACCCAGACTTCACAAGAAATATAGAAGGCCAAACCCTTAGACTTCACTGGGACGAATACAATTTATTTAACCTAGTCTGCAACAGGATGAGAACAGCATTCCAAAGCGACATAGAAAACAATACTAGAATTTGGAATCAATTCACAGCCAACGAATTAAAAGGCAAGGACGGCTTTAGAACTGCCCTAAAACTCACTCTTTACAGACCTAGAGACATTCTAGTTCTCCTTAACGACGCATTCCTAAGAGCGCACTCACACGACAGAAAGGAAATAGTACTAGACGATATAGAGTCGACAGCAAAAAGCATTTCATCAAACCGTTTAAATGACCTGCACAAGGAATATGAATCTATATTCCCAGCTCTTGAAGAGTTCACAAGAGTTTTCTCCGGCTGCCAACCAGAAATGAGCACTGCTGACGCAGCAGAAAAAATATCATCTATTTTTTCCCTAGATCGAATAGCCAGAGAAAAACTCCAAGATATTTATCTTTTTGAAAACGAAACACAAGTCCTACAAAGGCTTTACAGCGTAGGATTTATTGGCATGTATAACGAACAATCAGCATCATTCGTGTTCTGTCACGATGGAAAGGAGCCAGACAGAGAATTCTCCAACAATTCGAGACTACTGATCCATCCTTGCTATTGGCTAGCGTTAGGAACATCCCAGTCGGAGTTAAAATTAGACGAAGCTGAGGAAATCCATGATGAGTACGACATTGAGGTAAGCTCTGCATCTAACGAGCAAAGAAATCAACGCATAGGGATGGTCTGAAATAGCCCGACATTTCCGGCCGACTTCGACCTCTGCCGATTTTGAACGCACCGACCAGTCAAAACCGGTCAGGTTGTCCGCTCAGCGCTTCGTTTTTGGCCGTCACGAGCATCTCGTAGCGGCCATTCCTCACATTACAGGTGTACCTCTCCTGCGGTAGTCAGCAAATGTCGGCGCGCCATCCATAGGTTCGACAGGGCAAACAAGGTCATCAGATGAGCCGTGTTCTTCGCCAGACCTCGGAAGCGCGTCTTCATGTAGCCGAACTGCCGCTTGATCACCCGGAACGGGTGTTCAACCTTGGCACGCACCTGGGCCTTGGCTTTCTCAATCTTGCGTCTGGCTTTGTAGAGCGGATTGTTCTTGCCCAGCTTCTTGTACGTGCTCCGGCGCGCCGCAATCTGCCAGATGACTTCGCGTCCTTCATGCTCAAGCCGCTTCTCGACGCCGGTGTACCCAGCATCGGCCGCAACCATGTTCTCTTGGCCGTGCAGCAGTTTGTCGACCTGAGTAACGTCTGCAACATTGGCTGCCGTCCCGACCACGCTGTGCACCAGACCCGATTCCTCATCGACACCAATGTGAGCCTTCATGCCGAAGTAATACTGGTTGCCCTTCTTGGTCTGGTGCATTTCCGGGTCGCGCTTGCCGTCCTTGTTCTTCGTCGAACTGGGGGCATGGATCAACGTGGCATCGACGATGGTGCCTTGGCGCAGCGACAGGCCACGATCGCCCAGGTAGCCATTGATCACGCCAAGGATGCCGACCGCCAGCTCATGTTTCTCCAACAAACGACGGAAGTTGAGGATGGTGGTTTCGTCGGGAATGCGCTCCAGGCTTAGCCCAGCGAACTGACGCAGGATGGTCGTCTCGTACAGCGCTTCTTCCATAGCAGGATCGCTGTAGCCGAACCAGTTCTGCATCAGGTGCACACGCAGCATCGCCATCAGCGGGTAGGCTGGACGGCCGCCGTCACCCTTCGGGTAATGCGGTTCGATCAAGGCAAGCAACCCCTTCCACGGCACCACCTGATCCATCTCGATCAGGAACAATTCTTTGCGGGTCTGCTTGCGCTTACCTGCGTACTCGGCGTCGGCGAAGGTCATCTGCTTCATGGAAAAACTCGGCTGGCGGGATCAGCGTATTTCAACAGATTCGGGAAGTCTTTTTCAGACCATCCCTAACGCGATAGTAGAGCCTTCCATCTAACTCCGCACCATCGTCATTCCCACCACAAAGCAAATCTATTTAAATCAATACCTTATCGCGCCGCCACTGACCTGCCAACGTATTCGCTTGACTTCCTCTTTTTGCTCTACCATTACTACTGTACAAAAACACAGCCAGGGAGTCGGCCATGGAGACCTCCAGCAAGCCTCGTTTGCAAGAGCAGTTCAGGGCGGTAATGCGTGTGCATCATTACAGCATCCGCACGGAGCAATCCTACTGGTACTGGATTCGCTATTTCATCCGCTTTCATCAACTACGCCATCCTCTTGAACTTGGCGCTACTGAGGTCAATGCGTTTCTCTCCTGGCTGGCCGTTGAGCGCAAGGTGGCGGCCGCCACCCAGAATCTGGCGCTCAATTCGCTGGTATTTCTGTACGAGAAGGTGTTGCAGCAGCCCCTTGGGCAAGTTGGCGAGGTGGTGCGTGCCAAACGCTCGGCGCGTATTCCCTGCGTGCTAACGCACGAGGAAGCGACAGCGCTGATTGCCAGGTTGGGTCAACCTCATCAATTACTGGCTTCGCTGATGTACGGCGCGGGCTTGCGCGTAGTAGAGGCGGCGCGCCTGCGCATCAAGGATATCGATGTCGATAAGCAGGTCATCACCATCCATGACGGCAAAGGCGCCAAGGATCGAACTACACTCTTGCCGGCACCCTTGATCACACCATTGCTGGAGCGCAGAGCGCGTATGTTTCGCGCCTGGAAGCAACGGGACATTTTCTATCAAGCCCCCGTCAGCCTGCCCTTTGCGTTACGCCGCAAATATCCAAAGGCCGGCCACTCATTCGAATGGCAGTGGTTGTTTCCGTCAACGGGGCTTTGCACCGATGAGGACGGGCAGATTGTTCGTCATCACCTGCATGTCAGTGCCATTCAGAAGGCGGTCAGGCATGCCGTCCGGCAGTCCAACCTGCACAAGCCAGCAAGCTGCCACACCTTTCGCCATAGTTTTGCCACCGAACTGCTGCGTCGGGGCAGTGATATACGCACCGTGCAGACGCTGTTGGGGCATGCCGATATCCGCACGACGCAGATCTACACGCACGTACTGGGCAAGGGCTTTGCCGGTGTCGTCAGCCCGCTGGGGTGAGCGGGTTATTCGTGACGCCCACCCCGGATTGCATCCGGGCTACGTGACTGGAGCAGCCTTTCGCTAGCCCGCCTTTTGACTGCCCCGCTGTATCACCGTCCGCCCACTCCTTGCGCCCTCTTCCGTGCCGAACAAGCGTGCGTAGCGCAAGGTGGCGTTGGCGTGTTCACGCATGATGCCTTCGGCGCGGGCGCCCTGGCCGGCGAGTACGGCGTCGACGGCGGCGTGGTGTTGCAGGTGGGCGAAGTTGAAGCGGCGGTATTCGCGATCCAGGTGGGCACGATCCACGGCCAGGGCGCTGACCGAGGCGAAGGGTTGGTGGTCGTTGCGCGCCAGGGCGGTGGCGATGGCCGGGTTGCCGCTGGCTTCCACCAGGGCCTGGTGAAAGCGCAGGTTGATGTCGTGGTAGCTGGCCAGGTCTTCTTCGCTCAGGTAGCCCTTTTCGAATAGTTGGTCACCGCGGGTCAGGCATTCCAGCAGCACCGCACGTACGGCTTCGGACACCCCGCGTTCAGCAGCCTGGCGCGCAGCCAGGCCTTCGAGCACGCCGCGCACTTCCACCGCGCCTGCCAGTTCTTCTTCGCCCAGTTGGCGCACGGCATAGCCGCGTGCGCCATGGCGGATCAGCAGGCCTTCCTGCTCCAACACGCGAAACGCCATGCGTACCGGCGTGCGCGATACTCCCAGGCGCTCAGCCGTGGGGATCTCGGCAATGCGCTCGCCTGCCGCCAGGCTGCCTTCGGCAATCATCTGCCTTAGCAGCGCCAATACACGTTGTCCTGGCCCGCTCATGACCTCTCCTTGATTGGATCCAATGGCGCCAGTCTACGGTAGCCAGCGGCCAGTTCAAACCGGCTTTTTGTGCGATAAACGCCCATAAATGGATCCACAACCACAAACAAAAGTAGTCAAAACCGCTCCAATGACTAACTATTGGATCCAATAACAATAAACACGCCCATTTGAGGAGGTTGTCATGTTTCCGAAAAACACCTGGTATGTGGCCTGCACGCCGGACGAGATCGATAACAAGCCATTGGGCCGCACCATCTGCGGTGAGTCGATGGTGTTTTACCGTGGCCCGGAAAACCGCGCCGTGGCCCTGGAGGATTTCTGCCCGCACCGTGGCGCGCCACTATCGCTGGGTTATGTCGAGGACGGCCTGCTGGTCTGCGGCTACCACGGCCTGGCCATGGGCTGCGACGGCAAGACCGCCGCCATGCCCAACCAACGTGTGCAGCATTTCCCCTGTATCCGCCGCTTCCCGGTGGTGGAGCGCTACGGTTTCATCTGGGTCTGGCCCGGTGATGAAGCCCTGGCCGACCCGGCGCAACTGCCACATCTGCAGTGGGCGGAAAGCCCCGAGTGGGCCTACGGTGGCGGCCTGTATCACATCGGCTGCGACTACCGGCTGATGGTCGATAACCTGATGGATCTGACCCACGAAACCTACGTGCATGCCAGCAGCATCGGTCAGAAGGAAATCGACGAGGCGCCGGTCAACACCCGCGTCGACGGCAGCGAGGTGATTACCAGCCGCTTTATGGAGAACATCTCTGCACCGCCCTTCTGGCGTGCGGCGTTGAGCGCCAATGGCTTGGACGAAACGGCGCCGGTAGACCGCTGGCAGATCTGCCGCTTCACCCCGCCCAGCCATGTGCTGATCGAGGTGGGCGTGGCGATTGCTGGGCATGGCGGCTATGAGGCGCCTGATCAGTACAAGGCCAGCAGCATCGTGGTCGACTTCATCACCCCGGAGAACGACACCTCGATCTGGTACTTCTGGGGCATGGCGCGGCGCTTCAAGGTGGATGACGCCGAACTCACCGACCGTATCCGCGAAGGCCAGGGCAAGATTTTCAGCGAAGACCTGGAGATGCTCGAACGCCAGCAACGCAACCTGCTGCGCTACCCTGAACGCAACCTGCTCAAGCTCAATATCGACGCCGGCGGCGTGCAGGCGCGGCGTATCATCGAGCGCCTGGTCAAAGCCGAGCAGGCTCAGGGCGACGGGCAGATTCTGGCCAGGAGCGCATCATGATCGAGGTCATCATCCGCGCCATGCGCCTGGAGGCCGAGGGCATCCTCGGCCTGGAGCTGGTGGCAGCCGATGGCGCGCCGCTTCCGCCCTTCGAGGCCGGCGCGCATATCGACCTGCATCTGCCCAACGGGCTGATCCGTCAGTATTCGCTGTGCAACGACCCCGCCGAGCGCCACCGTTACCGGGTCGCCGTCTTGCGTGACGCGGCCTCGCGCGGCGGCTCGCAGGCCGTGCACGAGTTGCTGCGCATCGGTCAACGCCTGAGCATCAGTGCGCCGCGCAACCTGTTCGCCCTTGATGAGCAGGCGCCGCGCAGCCTGCTGCTGGCCGGTGGCATCGGCATCACGCCGCTGCTGTCGATGGCCTGGCGTCTGTATGCCATCGGTGCGGACTTCGATCTGCACCAATGTGTGCGCTCAGCCAAGCTCGCCGCCTTTGCCGAGCGCCTGGTCGGCGCGCCCTTCGCGGCGCACACGCATCTGCACCGCGACGATGGCGAGGCGGCGCAAAAGCTCGACCTGCCCGCCCTGCTCGCCGCCGAGCCAGCCGACAGCCAGCTTTATGTGTGCGGCCCCAACGGTTTCATGGAATACGTGCTGGACACTGCCCGCGCTCAGGGCTGGGCAGAGGAACGCCTGCACCGCGAATACTTCGCCGCGCCGGAGGCTGAGAGCGGCGGTGGCGCCTTTACCCTGCGCATCGCCAGTTCAGGTCTGGAACTGCATGTGCCGGAAGATCGCACCGCGCTGGAGGTGCTGGAGGACGCCGGTTTCGACATTCCGGTGTCGTGCGGCCAGGGCATCTGCGGCACCTGCCTGACTCGTGTGGTGGATGGCCAGCCGGAGCACCGCGATCTGTTTTTGAGCGACGAGGAAAAAGCCCGCAACGACCAGTTCACCCCCTGCTGCTCGCGCTCGCGTAGCGCTTGTCTGGTGGTGGATCTGTAAACGCAGAGACGGCGCCCAACATGCGGCGCCGTCATCTCAGCATCTGGATACCCTCCAGAGCACCTCTAAAAACTACCTCGGCTTTGGCTTCCTGCGTCGCTCTACCTCCTGCATCCATGCAGTCGTGCGTTACCATCGCTGCGTTAAAAACAGGCTCGTGCGCGAGTCCGAGCTAGGCGCCCCCATCAAAATGCTCATTTACAGCGCGTAAAGTCGAACGCGACTCCGAGTCGTTTTTCGCCTGTTTTTGTGGGGCAGCCATCGGTATTGCGCTGGCTGCCCCGCCTATGTTTTTAGAGGCCCCCTCCTCCAGACTGCCCCTCTCGCCAAGGCAACGACCTCAGGTGCGCAAACCGGCGATGGCCTGGCGCAGTTGCTGCTCCAGTGTGGCCAGTGCCTGGCTGGCGCTCAGCGTCTGCTGATTGGCCTGTGCGGCGCGCTCGGCATCATGGCGAATCTGGCTGACATTGCGGCTTACCTCATCGGCCACACTACTCTGCTGCTCGGCACTGGCGGCGATTTGCTGGTTCATCTGTTCGCTGAGCGCCACCGCTGCGGTGATATCGGCCAAGGCAACGCCCGCCTGCTGAGCCCATGCGGCGGCCTGTTCACTCAAGTCACGGCAATCATGCATCTGCGCCTGACTCTGCCTGGAGCCCTGCTGCAAAGCGTGAATCAGTGCCGCGATCTCGCGCGTCGAGGCCTGGGTGCGTGAGGCCAAGGCCCGCACCTCATCGGCGACCACGGCGAAGCCACGGCCCTGTTGTCCGGCCCTGGCGGCTTCGATGGCGGCGTTGAGCGCCAGCAGATTGGTTTGCTCGGCAATGGCACTGATCACGTCCAGCACGCCATCGATACGCCCGATCTGCTGCTGCAGGTCATCCATCGCGGCCGCGCACTGGCTCATCTGCTCGGCCAGGTGCTGCACCTGTTGGCTCGCTTGCTGGCTCACCTGGGCGCCGTTGTGCGCGCACTGTTGCGCCTGGGTAGCGGCCTGCGATGCCTGCGCGGCATTGTGCGCCACGTGTTGCACGGTGGCGGCCATCTCATGCATGGCGGTGGCCGCTTGTTCGGTCTCCTGCCTCTGCCGTTGGGCAATAGCATTGCTCTGCGTACTGAGTGCGGCCAAGGTGCCGCTGGCTTGCCCCAGGCCGGCAACGCCAGCGCCCATGCCCATGACCAGTTGCCGCAGCGTTGCGGCCATGGCCTGCATGGTGGTCATCAACTGGCCCAGTTCATCCTTGCGGGTATCGACCAGGTCGACAGCACCAAGGTCACCTTCGGCGATGCGCCGGGCAAGCTGTAGGGTGCTGCGCAGAGGCGTCAGGATCAGCCCACGAATGGTCAGCGATGCCACCAGCGCCAGCAGCACGATCACCGCTGCGCCGCTCAATTGCTCCAGCATCACCTTATCGCCGTGTGCCTGCATACGCGCACGCCCTTCGACGACAGCCTGCTCGATCGGCTGCATCAGCGCCTGCGCCTGCTGCTCCATGTGCTCGCCAGCCTGCCTGCTCAGGTCGCGACTCTGCAGGTAGCGCTCAAAGGCCTGGCGATAGGCTTGCAAGGCCTGCGACGCCGCCGCCAGGCTCTGCGCCGAGTTCTGGTCGACGCGCCCGTGGAGCAGCTCCAGCGCCGTGGCCATGCCCTGCACCCGCTCGCCCCAGCGTGCCTGCACAGCCGCCTCAGCGTTCTGCACGTAGGCAAATTCCAGGCTGCGCGCCACCAGCAGCTCACGCAGCAAGGTCGAGGCCTGCTCGGCCAGGCTCAGCGGGTCGGCATCAAGCAGCACGCCGCCGTCCAAGGCGCCGCGTACCTGATCGAGCATGTCCATCTGCACGGCCTCGAATTGCAGGCGCGCTTCGTCAGCCTGTTGCTCCATCTGCGCCTGCGCCTCGCGTGCCTCGCGCTGGCTGCTGATAAAGCCCTCAAACTGCGTGCGATAGCCGTCAAGCGCTGCGCGCAGTTGCCGCGATAGTTCATTGAGCGGCGACGCTGGCTCGCCCGAATGGGCAGACAAGCGCGCCTGCACATCCTCTATCAGGCGCTCGACCTCAGCTAAGCGCGCAGGCTCAGGCTGCAGCGCATAAGCCTTCTGCGCGGCATGCATGTGCAACACCAGTTGATCGATCGCCACTTGCTCGCCAACTTCACCGCTCTGCTTCAGCAGTGACGCCGTGGCATGCAGCCCCAGGGCGATGGCCAATACCGCGAGCAAGGAAACCAGGCCAAAGCCGACTACGAGTTTTTGCCCTACCGAGCAGTCGACGAAGCGCCGACCGATTTGCCTCAACATCCCGATTGTCCTCAGCATCCAAATGCGCGCACAGGCCGCGTTTGCCTGGCGATCACGCCCCTGCCATGGCAGGCCGCGACTCGGCGAAGGCGCTGCGCAGGCTGTCTTCGATCAGTTGCCAGGCCTGCTCGGCGCTGTCGTCCGGGCCCAGGTGGGTGAACATATGGTCACAGCCGACAAACATGCGCTCCTGCACAGCAACACCGGCCTCGCGCAGCTTGGCGGCATAGGCTTGGCCTTCCGCCAGTAAGACGTCGTACTCGGCGGTAATCAGCGTGGCAGGCGGCAGTCCGCGCAATTGCTCGACCGAGGCCAATGCGGGTGAAGCCAACGGGTCGCGTGCCTGCGCCGGGTCGGAGAAATAGCAGCTCATGAAGAACTTCATCAGACCGGGGGCCAGCAGCGGTTTGTCCAGCGGTGATGTCTTGCTCTCAGCAGGCGCGGCCAGATCCAGCGCGGCGTAGTCGATCACCTGATGCACCACGCGCAGACGCTGATGATTGCGCGCCAGGGCGGCAACGCCAGCGGTCAGGTTGCCGCCGGCACTGTGCCCGCCAACAGCCATGCGCCAGGGGTCAATGCCCAGCTCAGTGGCGTTGTCCGCCAGCCACTCCAGCACCGCGAAACACTGGTTAAGCCCCGCCGGAAAGGGATGCTCGGGCGCCAGCACGTAGTCGAGGTTGACCACCAGGCAGCCCAGGTTGTGCGCCAGGCGCTGGCAGTAGCTGTCATCGTGCTCCGGCACGCCCGCTACGAAGCCGCCACCGTGCAGGTTCAGGTAGACCGGTCGCGGTTGCTTACATCCGCTCAGCGGCCAATAGAACAGCGCACGAGCGCGCCCCTGCGGGGTGTCGATATAACGAGTCTGGCGCGCCTGCAGCGGATAGTCGGCACTGGCATACACGAAGCTCGACTTCATCCGTTTGGCGAACGCGCGAAGCAATTTGGCGGCGAGGGTTTGCACGAGTTTCATCGCAGAGTTCTCATGACAGTGGATTGGACAGAGGGTCATCAAGCAAATTGTCGAGGCTCAGCAACACCCCGCCGATATAGCGCTCCAGGCTGCCATCGGCCTGGCCAGAGGCGGCTTCGAGCAAGCGCTGGCGAGCAAAGCGATAGACCCGATGCTGCTTGTGCAACACCTCGGCCTGCGCCGGTAACAGGTCGACCAAGACGGTGAAATCCGTCTCGATCTGCCGATCCAACGCATTGAAGCCGTCTTGGTCGAGGTTCAACGAGTGCGCGCCCAGCACCCTGGCATGGCGCGCCATGGCGTTGATCAGCAGTTCACCGATGGCTTGACTCAGGCGCTGTTGCACCTGCTGCGATTGCTCCGCTGCGGGCACCTGTTGGCGCAACTGCGCCTCCAGTTTTAGCCGCGCATCAAGCAAGCCCACCAGCAGTTGTGGGTAACGCGGCGCCTGCTGGCGAGGCACGCTGGCCAGTTGCGCCTGGCGCGCCAGCAGCTCATCAACGGCCTGACGCAACGGCTCTGGCCAAGGCTGCACGGCAAGTTGCTCACGCATGCTTGTGCCAGCCTGTTGCATACGCGCCAAATGGCGTTCATCCGGTTGCGCTTGCGGGTCAGGGTTGTAGTACACCAACGCATTGGCCGTCAGCAGTACCGCCTGGGTGCGTAGCGAGGGTTGCGCCCAGCTCAGCGGAGCCAGGCAGCACAGCACCAAGGTCAGAGCCAGCCGCGTCATCAGTCAGCCGCCTTGCGACTGCCGCGCGGCAGCAGCAGCCAGGCCAGGGCCGGCAGCAGGATCAGCGCGCCGAGCATGTTCACCAGGAACATGAAGGCCAGCAGGATGCCCATGTCGGCCTGGAACTTGATCGGCGAGAACACCCAGGTGGCCACGGCGATGGCCAGGGTCAGGCCGGTCAGCAGCACCACCTTGCCGGTGGCCAGCAGCGCGCCGTAGTAGGCATCGACCAGGCTGTCGCCGGCCTTCATGCGCGCCAGCAACACGCTGAGCACATACAACGCGTAGTCGATGCCGATGCCCACGCCGAGGGCGATCACCGGCAGCGTGGCCACCTTCACGCCCATGCCCAAGGCCACCATCAGTGCTTCGGCCAGTACCGAGGTGAGCATCAGCGGCAGGATCGCGGCGAGCACCGCGCGCCAGTTGCGGAAGGTCATCCAGCACAGCAGGATGACCGCGCCGTAGACCCAATAGAGCATCTCGTGCATGGCCTTTTCGACCACGATATTGGTGGCCGCTTCGATACCGGCGCTGCCGGCGGCGAGCATGAATTTCACCTCAGGCAGCGACTGCTGGGCGATGAAGGCCTCGCTCTCGGCCACCACCCGCGACAGGGTCGCGGCCTTGTGGTCGGCCAGGTAGACGTACAGCGACAGCAGCGAGCAGCCCTGGTTGAACAGTTCACGCGGGGCGCGCGTTTGCACGGCGCCCAGGGCACCTTCGTTGGGCACCAGCTCGTACCACTTGAGGTTGCCCTCGTTGTAACCGGCGCTGGCCATCTTGCTCAGGCTGGCCATGGAGTTGGTGGCCTCCACGCCCGGCAGTTGCTCCAGGCGCCAGGCCAGCTCATCCACCGCTGCCAGGGTGTTGTAACGCGTGCACTGATCCTCGGGGGTACGCACCATGATCACGAAGATGTCCGAGCTGGCCGCGTAGTGCGCGTTCATGAAGGCCGCATCGCGGTTGTAGCGCGAGTCGGCGCGCAGCTCCGGCGCGCCGGGGTCCAGATCGCCGATCTGCAGATGACTGCCAACCAGCTTGCCGCCTACTGCCAGCAAGGCGCCGACCAGCAGCGCAGCCACGGCACGACGCGGCGTGGCGAAGCGCGACAGGCTGGTCCACAGCGGATGGCGTTCGTGCCCGGCCTGTTGGTCACGCAGGCTGCGCTGCGCCGCCTTGGCGCTAACGCCGGTGTAACTGAGCAGTACCGGCAGCAGCACCAGATTGGTCAGCACCAGCACGGCCACGCCGATGCTGGCGGTGATGGCCAGGTCGCGGATGACCTGAATGTCAATCACCCAGAGCACGGCAAAACCCACCGCATCGCTGATCAGCGCGGTCAGCCCGGCGAGGAACAGGCGGCGAAAGGTCATGCGTGCAGCGGCCAGGTTCGACAGGCCGCGGCCGATGTCCTGCATGATGCCGTTCATCTTCTGCGAGCCGTGGCTCATGCCGATGGCGAACACCAGAAACGGCACCAGAATCGAGTACGGGTCGAGCGCGTAACCCAACGACGCCAGCAACCCGACCTGCCAGAGCACACCCACCAGCGAGCAGGCGACTACGGCGAAAGTGCTGCGCAGGCAGCGTGTGTAGGCCAGCAGCATGGTCACGCTGATCAGTACGGCGATGACGAAGAACAGCGCGATCTGCCCCAGGCCTTCCAGCAGATCGCCGACGATCTTCGAGAAGCCGGTGATGTGGATGCTTACGCCTTCGGCCTGGTACTTGCTGCGCAGCGCTTCCAGTTGCTGCGACAGCGCGGCGTAGTCCAGCGCTTCGCCAGTTTGCGGGTTGCGGTCGAGCAGCGGCAGGAAGATCACGCTCGAATGCATGTCGCCGGCCACCAGTTGGCCAATCTCCCCGGAACGGGCGACGTTGGCACGCACTTCTTCGAGGCTGGCGGGCGAGCCGTCGTAGCCATCGGGGATCACCGTGCCGCCGTCGAGGCCTTCTTCGGTCACCGCCGTCCAGCGCGTGGTCGGCGTCCACAGCGACTTCATATAGGGCCGGTCGACGCCCGGCAGCAGGTACAGCTCATCGTTCAGGCGCGCCAGGGTGTCGAGGTAGGCGGCGTTGAAGATGTCGCCCTCTTTTGTGGCCACGGCGATGCGCAGCACGTTGCCGACGCCGCTCAGTTCACTGCGCTGAGCAAGGAAGTTGGCGATGTAAGGGTGCTGAGTCGGGATGGTTTTCTCGAAGCTGGCATTGATGCCGATGCCGCGCGCCTGCCAGCCAAGCAGCAGGGTCAGCGCCAGACACAGCACAACCACCAGCAGGCGGTGATTAAAGATGGCGCGCTCGACGACATTGCCCGAACGCGGATCGAAGGTATCCCGATGCACAGCGACAGTCGGTACGGCATCGTCAGGATTCTCGAATTTCACTACGCACTCCTCAGGCGCGGCAAATGCCACGCCGACACGGGATCACTCAGCGCTGGGCCGATTGTTCAGGGATTTGCCGCGCAGCGATGCCACTCAGGCCGCCACTGGCGAGGCTGCCGTCAGCCGCCTGGACGACGCTGGACAGGCCAGGCGCCAAACGCAGCGGCACGCTTTGTGTGCTGAGGCTGCCGGGCTGCGCGATCAGCAGTTCGCCGCCTTGACCGGCCAACAGCAAACGGCCGTCGGCCAGTTCCAGCGCGGCGGCCAGGGCCGACTCCACGCCAGTTTCCAGCCCCTGCCAGGACTCGCCACCATCGCTCGACCACCAGGCATTGCCGCGCAGCCCAAAGGCCAGCAGGCCATCATGGGTCGCGAGCAGGCCGAAGAAGCTGCCCTCGTAGGGGGATGTCAGGGCGGCGAAGTGTTCGCCGCCATCGCTGGAACGTAGCAACAGGCCACGTTCGCCAGCGATGTAAAGATCGCCGCGCCAGGCACGTATGGCGTAAAGGTTGAGCGCCTGCGGGTTGTCCAGATGCTCCATCCAGCTCTGCCAGGTCTGGCCACCGTCCTCGGTACGCAGGATCAGGTTGTAGGCACCGACCAGGTAGCCGACGCGCGCATCCTGAAAATACAGGTCGAGAAAGGGTTTATCCGGGCCGTCGGCCACCATCGCCTCGGCCTGTTGGATTTGTGCGGAGTCGCCGCTCGCTTGCGCCGCCTGCAACACCAGATTGGCCGCCTGGATACCATCGAGCTGCTTGCTCCAGGTTTCCCCGCCGTCGCTGCTGTGCAACACCACGCCAAGATGGCCGACCGCCCAGCCCTGCTGCGCATCGACGAACTGCACAGCCGTCAGATTGACGCTGACCGGCACCTCAACCTGGCGCCAGCTCGCGCCGTTGTCGTCCGACAGCAGGATGATGCCGCGCTCGCCAACCGCAACCAGGCGCTGCCCGGCACGCGCCAGATCCAGTATCACGCTGCGTTCAGCCTTGGCACTGAGCAAGGCTGGGCGCTCCAATACGGCGGGAGCCGCCTGCACGCCAAGGGCGAAAACACCGGCCAGCACCAGTGCAAGGCCGCTGAGCCCTTTCGCTAAGACTTTCATTAAAACCTCCTCGAAAGCCGGGGCGGCAGGCAGCACCGCCCCGGTCGCTCGAATCAACGAATGCTGGAGTTAGCCATGGCGTCAGGGGTGAAGAACGTGGCAGAAGGCCGCTCGATGGTGTGGTACTGCTCGTTCAGATCGTTGCTTGAGGAGTTGAGGAAGTAAGCCCCGGTGTCGAGGTTGTAGCTGCCCCACATCACTTGCGCAGTCAGGGCCGGCATGTCCGGCGCCAGCAGGGTCAGGCTGTACATCTGGCGGCCCAGGCGACCTTGTGCGTCGTAGCCATCAACCAGCAGCACCTGCCAGGAGTCCTCGTCCACGTAGTAGGTGCGGCGCGGTACGACGTGGCGCTTACCCGACTTGAGCGTGGCCTCAACCACCCACACGCGGTGCTTCTCCCAGCGCACCAGATCCGGGTTGAGGAAGCGCGGCTGCACCAGATCATCGCTCTTGGCCAGGCCGGCACGGTTGTTGTTGTAGGGCACCAGCAGTTCTTTCTTGCCCACCAGTTTGAGGTCGTAGCGGTCGGTTGGGCCGAACACCATGAAGGCCTCGTCGAACAGACCAACGCCGGAGGTGACGAAATCCGGGGTGTCGTAGGCGATATTCGGCGCGCGGCGCACGCGGCGCTGGCCGACCAGGTATTGCCAGGCAGCACGGGCGGAGGGGTCGACGTCCCAGTGGGTCATCAGGCCTTCACCGGCTTTGGACGACGGCAACTCGGTGTACAGCTTGCCCCACTGATATTTGCCACCGAAGCTCTCCAGGTTGCCCTCCTTGAAGTAGTAGGGGAACTGGTAGCTGAACTTGGCGCGAGTGGCCTGCACCTTCTTGCCCCCGGCGGTCATCAGCCAGGTGTCGAACGGCGAGCTAATGGTGTCACCGCCCTGCCAGGATAGGCGGTAGTTCCACAGCACTTCGGCGCCGTTTTGCGGGATCGGGAATGGGATACCACCGTAGGCACCACTGACCTTCTCGGTCGGCACGTCAATCTGGGCGCGGGTGGCGTTGGCAAAGGTGTTGTCGTACACCCACTGCGGCGCGGCGGCGCTGCGATGGGTCGGGTACACGTCCAGGCGGTAGTCGGGGTACTTGTTCAGCAGCACCTTAGTGCCTTCGGCCAATTGCTCGGCGTACTGGCCCATATTGGCGGCGCTGATGCTGTACAGCGGCTTCTCGCCAGCAAAAGGGTCGGCGCGCTTGTCGCCACTTTTATAACCGGCTGGCACCTGGGTGTAGCCGCCGTCCCAGGCCGGGATGCTGCCGTCGGCATTGGCGGCACGCTCGGCGCCCATGGGGGTCAGGTCAGTCTTCAGGCGCGCGGCCTGATCAGGGCTAACGGCGGCCTGTGCCAGGCCACCGGTGAGCAGGGCAAGGCTGCACAGGGTCGTAATCAGGTTCTTATTAAACATAGTCATTGCACCTGTTGTTCTTAGAAAGTGGTCTTCAGATAAAGCGAGACGAAGTCGCGATCAGCCAACGACTGGGCGTAGCTGAAGTTGCCGTCTTCACGCAGGCCGGCCTCCGGTGCGCCGAAGAAGTTCACGTAGTTCAGGCCCATCTCCCAGCGCTGCAGGTAGGTGGCCTTGAGGCCCACGCTCCAGTCGCCGGCATGGGTGTTGCCGAAACCGGACTTGCTGACCGCCGAGGAGCGGCCATCGAGCACCACGCCAAAACCGACCGGCACGCTCAGATCCAAACCATCGGCGATCTGGAAGTACGCAGGCTCAGCCAGCACGCGCAGCGCGGTGGCGTCGCGGGTGGTGTTGCTGTCCAGCGCGGCGCGGTTGTCGGTGACGCTCAAAGTGCGGTTCCACGCCAGCTCGGCGAGAATCGAGCCGCCATCCCACAACGCCGACGGCGACAGCAGGTAGATGGTCGACAGGTTGACGTGCGCGGTGCGGCCCTTGGCGTAACGCGCCTCGCCGTCGTTGTCCGCCGCCTGGCCGGGTGCGATTACCTGCAGGTTGCTGACCAGCGGCGCGTTCCAGCGCAGCGAGGCCTCGCCAGCGAAGTTGAAGTCACCATGAGCAGTGGAGAAGCTGGCGCCGACGGTCTTGATGTCCTCGGCGAACACCTGGCGGTAGCTGGAGAGCACCGGCGACGGCCCTGCGGTGTTGACGTAGCCGTACAGGCCGCTAGGCGCCTTGTCGTGGTACTGCGCAGCGTACAGGCCCAGCTCCAGTTCGGTGTCCTCGGGCTTGAAGCGCAGTTGCACGCCGCCCTGGCCGCTGTTCTTGGCCTCGATGTCGCTGGCATGCCGGGTCAGGCCGCCGGTGACATCGGTAATCGAACCGGAGCCTTCGCCGATCAGGTCGTTATCGCTCAGGTAACTACCGGCCCCTGGCAGGCTGGAACGCTCCCACTCAAATTGGTAGTAGGCGCCCACCGACAACCGTGGCGTGAGCTGCAACTGCCCGGAAATCTGGTTGACCGGACGTAGGATCTCCTTGAACTGAGTGCCCGGCACGCTGAGCAATTTGACCACGTCGGTCGGCCCCTGCGCGGCGCCGATGCCGTTGCCGCCGTAGAACAGGCTCTCGCCGTATACCAGGCTGTGGCGGCCCAGGCGCAGCACGCCCTGCGAGCTTTCTCCCAACTCGCCGCGCAGGTAGACGAAGGCGTCGAGCAACTCGGCATCACGCCCGTGCAGGTCGCGGGTATCGGAGAGGAAATCCGGCTGATTGCTGCTGTCGGTATCGTCGTTATAGATCTGGTCGTACCAGGCTGCGCCACTGACGCGCAAGCCGTAGTTCTGGTGGCTCAGATCCATCTCGGAAAAAAGGTCGAGGCGGTTGGAAACCAGCCCACGGCTGAAGTTACGGTCGCCCTGACTCTGGATCGAAGGAAACAACCCATTAGCCGTGGGCGCATTGGTGAGCCGGTCATCAGCCCCCTGCAGGCGCCAGGCCTGGCTGTACTTGATGGTGTTGTCCCAGCGCATTTGCCAGTCGCTGTCGCCCAGATCAATCTGTGCGGCCATGGCCGGCACGCTACTGGCCAAACTGACAGCCAGGGCCAGCGAACGAACGCTGGTATTCGCTTGTGTGTGCTTCATGTCGTTCCTCATTGTTTTTGTTGTGCGGACGCAATGGCTGCCGGGCAGACAGCCGGTATCACCGGGTATTGACTCCCGTAGATTCAGAGGTAGGTAGAAGCCAGGCCACCATCGACCGGCAGGTTGACGCCATTGATCCAGCGCGACTCCTCGGCACAGAGGAAGGCGATCACCGCCGCCACTTCGTCGGAATAGGCCGGGCGCTTGATGCGGTGAGCGTCGGACTCGATACGCTGCGAGCCGAGCATGGATACGAAGTCGCCCAGAATCGGTGTGAACACCGGCCCCGGCGCCACGCAGTTCATGCGTACCGAATGGCTCATGAACCAGGGCTGCGCCTGGGTCATGCTCCAGACGATCAGCGCTTCCTTGAAATACTGGTAGCAGGTCTGCGGCGGCACCGGGTTGGCAGCCAGCCAGGCTTCGCCAGCGGCGAACCCCTCGACGGCGGCCAGCGCCTTGTGCTGCTCCAGGCGCTCGGGCCACTGCGCGCCGAGCACCGAGGCGACGTTGACGATGCAGCCACCGGCGTTGATGCGCGGCAGCAGTGTCTCGGTCAGGTGACGCAGACCAAGGTAGTTGACCCGCGCCAACAGATGCGGGTTGGCCGTGCCCGGTACACCGGCGATGTTGCACAGGCCATCGAGCTGCGTCGGCAGCCGGGCCACGGCTTCATCGATATTGGCCGGGTACTCCAGATCGATCTCGACGAAGCCGTCGAGGCTCATCTGCGGTTCGCTGCGATCCAGGCCGATCACCTTAGCGCCATGAAAGCGCAGCAGGCGCGCCGTCTCGGCGCCGATGCCGGAGGCAACACCGGTTACTGCCAGGGTTTTACCTTGCAGGTTCATCTTTCGCGTCCTCTTATTCTTGTTGTG
This sequence comes from Pseudomonas sp. 8Z, assembly GCF_902506535.1. Lineage (GTDB taxonomy): Bacteria > Pseudomonadota > Gammaproteobacteria > Pseudomonadales > Pseudomonadaceae > Aquipseudomonas. Next base: position 179,040 of record NZ_LR733827.1, on the reverse strand, counting down.
TTCGCTAAAAGGCTCGGTCAGAAGGGATAGCGCGGCGGCGTGTCCTTGACCGTGACCCATTGCCATTGGGTGTATTCGTCCCAGTCAGCCGGGCCGCCGACGTTGCCGCCGTTGCCAGAGTTGCCACGCCCACCGAAGGGGTTGATGCACTCGTCGGCCACGGTTTGGTCGTTGATATGCAGCAGGCCGCTGTGCAAACGCTCACCGATGGCCATGGCGCGCCCCAGCGAGGGCGAAATCACCGCAGCCGCCAGGCCGTATTCGGAGGCATTAGCCAGTTCGACCGCCTCGTCGTCATCATCGAAGGCCACCACGCAAGCTACCGGGCCGAAGATTTCCTCATCGAAGGCGCGCATGCCGGGCCGCACGCCGGAGAGCACGCTGGGCTTGTAGAACAGCGCCTCAGCCGGGCCACCGACTTCCAGGCGTGCGCCTGCGGCAACGCTGTCGTCGACGATCTGGCAAACCCGCGCATGCTGGCGCTCATTGATCAATGGGCCGAGATGCGCCTCGCCACGGGCGGCGTTGCCCACCGTCAGGGCGCGCGCCTTGTCCACCAGCAGACGAGTCAGCTCATCGGCAATCGAGCGATGGGCCAGGATCAGCCCCGTGGCCATGCAGATTTGCCCCTGGTGCAGCCAGGCGCCCCAGGCGGCGTTGCTGGCGGCCAGTTCCAAATCGGCATCTTCCAGCACGATCAGCGAGTTCTTGCCACCCAACTCCAGCGCCACCTTTTTCAGGGTACGCCCGGCCGTCTCGGCGACCTTGCGCCCAGCCGCCGTAGAGCCGGTGAAGGCAATCATGCCGACCTGCGGGTTTTCGCACAGCGCCTGCCCCGCTTCGGCGTGGCCAGGCAGCACATGCAGCAACCCTTGCGGCAGGCCAGCAGCCTCAAACAGACGCGCAATGAGAAAACCGCCCGTAATGGGCGTCTGCGGATCCGGCTTGAGCACCACGGCATTACCGGCAGCCAGCGCCGGCGCCACCGAGCGCAAAGACAGAATCAAGGGGAAGTTGAACGGCGAGATCACCCCGACCACGCCATGCGGCACACGCCGCGCATAGGAAAGACGCCCTGCCTGGCTGGGCATTACCAGGCCATGGCCCTGCGAGAGCATCCCAGCGGCCTGGTGCAGCAGCACGATGGCCTCGCGCATCTCATGGCTGCCCTTGAGCACACTGCCGCCGGTTTCCCGCGCGATAAACAGTGCCAACTCGGCGAAATGCGCCTCGGCATAGTTGGCGGCGCGATGGAAGATCATCGCCTTCTCCCGTGGCCCCATCGCGTGCCAGGCCGGTTGCGCCTTGCTCGCAGTTGCGCAGGCAATGCGTACATCCTCGGTACCGGCCAGGCCGGTACAGGTCAACTGGGTATTGGTCGCTGGCTCACGCACCGGGTTTACACCGCCAAGTGCGTTGATCCACTCGCCATTGAAAATCTTCTCGCGCCACAGCGCTTCACGCAGGAAACTGGCCTCTTTGACTGCGGACATATCGCACTCCGATATTCTTGTATTTGTGGAAGGCGAATCCCGTGTCTTGCGCTCACGAGCCTTGCCCTGCTCGTACTAGAGCAAGCGCTGTGCCCAAAACTTTTGCGCGCCTTAAAAAGGCTCTAGAACGGGCATTACAGCAATGTTTCAGGCCTTTACGCCGGCGCTAACGCCCGGCGCAAGCTACGCAAATGATTAAAGTTATGCTAATTAACCATTTATCCTTTGATCATTTGATGAAGCGAGGCGGTGACCATGGATACGCCCAAGCATCTGTTCGGCAACCTTGCCCAAGGCAAAGACTCCAGCCCGCTACGCGGCGATAGCTCGCAACTGCAGCAAAATCAGTCACCAACCACCGAGGAGCTGGCCGAATGCCTGTTCTTCTCCCCAAGCGACGGGCGCATCTGGCTCAACGATCAGCGCATGCTGCTGATGCACGGTTCCTCGTTTGGCTCACTGCGCCGTGAATTCATCGACAGCCTTGGCCTGGAGCGCGCGCGCGGCCTGTTCACCCGCACCGGTTATCAGTCCGGCGCACGCGATGCCCAGTTGATTCGCACACGCTGGCCGCAGGCCGACCGCACAGCGGTGTTCTTCGCCGGCACCCGCCTGCACACCCTCGAAGGCATGACCAAAGTTGAACCGCTGCACTTCAAGTTCGATGCCGACACGGGCCTCTACGAGGGCGAATTTCTCTGGCACCACTCCTGCGAAGCGGATGAACACATTGCCGCTTATGGCGTAGGCCAGGACTCGGCTTGCTGGACTGAGATCGGCTACGCCACCGGCTTCGTCAGCGGCATGTTCGGGCGCCTGGTGATTTTTCGCGAAGTTGAATGCCGCGCCATGGGCCACAAAGTCTGCCGGGTGCTGGGTAAAACGGCAGAGCAATGGGGCGATGTCAGCGCCGACCTCGCCCTGCTCTATACCAATGCCCCCCCTGCGCCAGCCGCTGCCCAGGCCACAGCGCCCCTGAAAACCAATCCCGGCGAGGCGGGCGAGCTGATTCCGATTGGCGCCAGCGCCGCCTTCAGTGCCGCCCGACATGCCTTGCTACGAGTCGCGCCGACCCCGGCCACGGTGTTGATTGGCGGTGAGTCGGGCGCGGGCAAAGAACTATTCGCCCGCGAACTGCACCGGCAGAGTTCGCGCCGCGAGCAGCCCTTCGTCGCCCTCAACTGCGCAGCTATCCCGGAAAACCTGATCGAAGCCGAACTATTCGGCGTCGAGCGTGGCGCCTTCACCGGCGCCAGCCATTCGCGCCCTGGCCGCTTCGAGCGCGCCCATGGCGGCACCCTGTTCCTCGATGAAATCGCCTGTCTCAGCCTACCTGGCCAGGGCAAGCTGCTGCGTGCCCTGCAGGAGCGCGAGGTGGAGCGCGTCGGTGGCGGCCAGCCAATCCGCGTGGATGTACGCGTCGTGGCCGCCACTAACGTCGATTTGCGCCAGGAGGTGCAAGCCGGGCGTTTCCGCGAGGATCTGTTCTACCGCCTCAACGTCTACCCCATCAGCCTGCCGCCGCTACGCGAACGCCGCGACGATATTCCGCTGCTGGTCGATGCCTTTCTCAGCCGCTACTGCCGCGAATACGGACGCACCCACGCCGGCCTTACCATGCGCGCGCTCAAAGCCCTGCTGCTGTACGACTTCCCCGGCAATGTGCGCGAGTTGCAGAACCTCATCGAACGCGGCCTGATCGCCAGTGATGAGGGGCGTCCTATCGACATCCTGCACCTGTTCCACAACGAACCCCTGCCGCCACAGCTCTATTCGCTGAGCCAAAGCGGCACCCTGTCCAGTGACGCGCAAAACAGCGAGAGCGGCCCAGACAATTTGCTCGAACGGCTGCAGGAACTGCATATCGAGCCGGATATCGAGCGCCTGGAGCGACGCCTGCTCGACGACGCCCTGAGCAAGGCCGACGGCAATCTGGCCGCCGCCGCACGCCTGCTCGGGCTAACCCGAGCACAATTTGCCTATCGCCTGAAGAAACATGGCACGTCTGAACAGAATTAATGCTGGCGTCCGGCTCATACACCCCGCAAAATAATTAACTTTATTAACTGAAAGATGATCAATACAGAAGCCATGGCCAAGCCCCCCGAGCAAAGCAACCAGAGTGTAGATCCCGCGATCCTCGACCAAGGCCTGGAAAGCTATCTTGGCTATGTGCTGCGCCGTGCACAGATGAAGGTCTTCCAGCACCTTTCCACACGCCTGGACACGTTCGAGCTACGCCCGGCGCAGTTCACCGCACTGATGATCATTGAGCAGCATCCCGGCCTGATGCAGGCCGACCTCGCCCGCGCCCTGGCCATTGAGCCGCCACAAGCGGTGGTGCTGGTTAACAAGTTGGAGCAGCTCGGCCTGGCCATGCGCGTACGCTGCAAGCCGGACAAGCGCTCCTACGGCCTGTTCCTCAGCAAAGTAGGAGAAGTCCGCCTGAAAGAACTCAAGGCGCTGGCCGCACAGAGCGATCGCGACTCCACCGCCGCGCTCGACGATCAGGAACGTGCACAACTGCTGCACTTGCTACGCAAGCTCTACCGCGATACCCAGTAACGTCCTCCGGCAGACCGTTCGCCACCTGCCAATGCCCCTCGTTGCATATCCCTGCGCACCGTTCACCTGACTTAGCTCAACACCGACTACCTTTAAGCTAAGGTTCACTTAACACGCACCGAGACATCATATCGCCACCCCGCTATTAACTGCCTCCAGCGGCAGGTAGGAGCCCCTCATGCCACAGACCTCACAGGTCAATCTTCGGACATGGATATGGCGCGCCTTCGTACAAACAGCCCTCATACCGCTGATTCTGGTGGAGACGGTACTTATCTCCGTCTACCTGCTGACCAACGCCTCGATTCGCGATGCGCAAGTCGAGCACCTGCGCCAAACCGCGCGGAACGATCTGCAGGCCGCCGCGAGCCAGGAGGCCGCCCTGGTGCAAAGCGAGCTGACCCATATCGCCCGCCTGACCGATACCTATGCCGCTCTGAACCAGAAAGCCCTGAGCGATACCCAACCAATTGCCCCCGCACAGCTCGCCATGACCCCTAGCGGGGTACGCCATAGCCAGCGCGATGACGGCAGCGCGGCGTCGTTCTACTCCAGCGCGACACCGCTCGCCCGCCAGGATCTGGTCAAAGTGGCGCGCTTGCAGCAGGTCGACCCGTTCATGCGTGAAACACTGCGCAGCAACCCGCTGATCGCCAGCATCTATTTCAATAGTTGGGACAGTTACAACCGCATCTACCCTTGGTTCGACACGCCTGCGCAATACCCCCATGACATGGTCATACCGGACTACAACTTCTATTACCTGGCCGACACTAAGCACAACCCGCAGCGCCAGGTGGTCTGGACCGACGTTTATCTGGACCCGGCCGGCCAAGGCTGGATGATGTCGGCCATCGCCCCGGTGCTGCGCGGGGATTTCCTCGAAGGCGTGGCGGGTCTGGACGTCACCGTCAACAAACTGCTTGAGCACATCCAGCAACTGTCGGTGCCCTGGAGCGGCTATGCGGTCATCATCAGCAATGACATGAACATCATGGCGCTGCCACCGGCAGGCGAGCGGGACTTCGGCCTCGATGAGCTGACCAGCCACTCCTACGATGAAGCCATCAGCTCCGAACAGTTCAAGCCGGAAGACTTCAACCTGCGCAAGCGCGCCGATACCAACGCCCTGGCCAAAGCCATGGAGGCGCAGCCCAACGGCGTGCTGGCGATGCCCATGGACGGCCAGCAAAAACTGGTTGCCTGGGCGCGGATCCCATCGACCAACTGGCACCTGCTGACAGTGGTGGGCGAAGATGCCATCTTCCATCAAACCAATGACCTGGCCAGTTACTACCGCAATATCGGCTACATACTGATTGCCGGGCTGCTGCTGTTTTACCTGGTGTTCTTCGCCATCATGTGGTGGCGCATCCGCTTCTTCACCGAAAGGCTGCGTTCCCCGGTCAATGGCATCGTCGGCATGCTGCGTGAGATCGGCCAGGGCAACTGGCGCCCAAGGCGCCCGAAAACCCGCATCAGCGAGCTGGAATCGATCATCGAAGACATCGAGCAGATGGGGCAGAAACTCGAACGCAACGCCTCGCAACTGCAACGCGCCAGCCAGGAGGCTCAAGACGCGAGCCGGGCCAAGACGCAGTTCATTTCCAGCATGAGCCACGAGCTGCGTACGCCGCTCAATGCCATCCAAGGCTTTGCCCAACTGATGCAAATGCAAGGCAACAGCCGCCGCGATGGCGAACCCGATTATCTCGAAGAAATCCTCATTGCCAGCCATCACCTCAACCAATTGGTCGGCGACATACTCGACTGGTCGAGCCTGCAGAGCGACCAGCCACGCCTTGACCTGCAGCCAGTCGATTGCGTGGCGCTGATGCACGAATGCGCCGACCTCGTCGCAGCGCAAATCCAAGCCAACGGCCTAAGCCTGAACCTGCAATTGCCCGATACACCGCTGCCGGTCATGGCTGACCCCAAACGCCTGCGTCAGGTTTTGCTCAACCTGCTGTCCAACGCCATCAAATACACCCCCACAGGCAGCATCACCCTGGCCTGTAGCGAACACGACCAGCGTGTTCGCCTGAGCGTCATCGACACCGGCATCGGCATCGCCGAGCAACTGCAACCTCTGTTATTTGAGCCCTTCCAACGCCTGGGCCAGGAAAACGGCTCGATCCAAGGCACCGGCATCGGCCTTTCACTCTGTAAGGAATACGCCACCCTGATGAACGCTGAAGTCGGACTCACCAGCGTGCCCGGCCAAGGCAGCCAGTTCTGGATTGAGCTGGCGCACTATCAGGCGCAGCAGGAACCGGCACAGCCGATAGCGCACGACACACCTGCCTGCGTCTATCACGGCGACAACGATATCCTCAATCGCGATATCGTCAGCCAAGCGCTGGCCGACATCGACCTGCAGCAATTCGATGATGGCGCTCGGTTACTCGACGCCCTGCGGCGCAAGCGCCCCGACCTGCTGCTATTGAGCGTCGACATGCACGAACTCGATGGCCGCGAAGTGCTACGCGCGATACAACGCAGTGCCGATCTGTGCGATCTGCCAGTGGTACTGCTCAGTCGCCGCGATCAATTGCAAGAGCTGGTCGCCCTCGGTGCCAGCGCGCTACTGGCCGTCCCCATCGATCCGACCGAGTTACAGGAACTGGTCAGTGCCCTAACCCCCCCGGAGAACATCCATGCTGTCTAAGGACTTCAGCCATTCCCGCGTGGTTATCGTCGACGACGTGGTCGCCAACAGCCGTTTGCTGGAGTCGAGCCTCAAAGCCTTCGGGCTACGCAACCCCATCAGTTTCTCCGATTCGGCAGCAGCCCTCGACTGGTTACAGAACAATAGCTGGAACCTGCTGCTACTCGATCTGGATATGCCACCGCCCAATGGTTTCGACATTCTGCGAGCGTTGTCCGGGCGTGATCGCAGCACCCAGCCCATCATCATCATTACCGCACTGGATGACACGAACAACCGCCGTACCGGTCTGGAGCTGGGCGCCAACGACTACCTGTGCAAGCCGGTCGATCTGCCCGAAGTCATCCTGCGGGTACGCAGCAACCTGCAGTTGAGCCACGCCAGCCTGGCTCTGAAGGAAGCCAACGTACTGCTGGAAAGCCGCGTAGGCGAACGCACCGCCCAACTCGCCCAGAGTTATAGCGCACTGGTACGAACCCTCACGCGCGCCGCCGCCTACCGCGACAATGAGACCGGCAATCACATCCGCCGCATCGGCGAATCCGCTGCCTTGATCGCCCGCACCTTGGGCATGGATGAACATTGGGTCGAGCTGATCCGCCAGGCCGCACCGATGCACGATGTCGGCAAGATCGGCATTAGCGATGAAATCCTCCTCAAACCGGGCCCGCTAACCGAGCAGGAACGCGCGCTGATGCAAACCCACCCACACATCGGCCACGCCATTCTCTGCGACCAGCACCCCTCGGAGTTGACCAACCTGGCGGCGGAAATTGCCCTGTGCCACCACGAAAAATGGGATGGCAGCGGCTACCCACAGGGCCTGAGCGGCGAACAGATTCCACTGTCAGGGCGTATCGTCGCCATCTGCGACGTCTACGACGCCCTGCGCATGCCACGTCCCTACAAGAAACCGTGGTCACGCGAGGATACCCAGCACTACATTCGCGAACAGAGCGGCAAGCACTTCGATCCACAGCTTGTGGCACTCGCCGAGGGGCTCTACGAGCAGATCGAAGAGCTGCAGTACAAACTCAGCGACGACCAGCACGTGAGCTGATTGCTGTCTATTACCGTTTCGACGCGAACCGTGCGCGAAGCGGCAACAGCCCTAGCGAACCCCCTCCAACAACGTCTCGCTCAACGCCTGCCCGGCGCGCGAGAGCTGATGACCGGCCAGGTGCAACAGGCCGATACGGCGCGATACCTGAGGCTCGCTCAGCGGCAGGCAACGCGCTCCAAGATCCTCCATCTGCTGTCGGCAGAGCTGCGGCACAGCACTGGCCCCCAACCCCTCGGCCACCATGCGTCCAACCGTGACCAACTGGTGACTTTCGAACGCCACCGGCAGCCGACCGTGACGAGCAATCACACTGTCCTCCAACAACAGACGCACCGCTGAAGGCCGCTGCAGGGTGATAAAGGGCAAGGCCAGCAACTGCGCCCAGGTCAATGCCGATTGCCGAGCCAGCTCGCTGCCTGCCGGCACCACAGCGACAAAGCGATCCTCGTACAACGGCGTGAACTGCAGGCCATCGAGCGTTGCCGGTTCAAAGGCGATGCCCAACTCGACCCGGCCATCGCGCACCATCTCCATCACCTGCTCGTTGAGTACATCGTGCACCGCCACGTTGACCCGTGGATGCGCCTCGCGAAACCTACGCAACACCGCTGGCAGTCGATTGCCAGCGAACGATGGCATGGCTGCCACCGCCACCTTGCCCATCTGCAGGGTGAAGTGCTGGCGCAGCAGATCCTCGGCGTTATCCCAGTCGGCCAGCAGGCGCACGGCAATCGGCAGCAGCGTCTCGCCCTCGGGCGTCAGCGCCACACTGCGGGTAGTGCGAACCAACAACGGGCCACCGAGCGATTGCTCCAGATTCTTGATCGCCAGGCTCAGCGCCGGCTGCGACAAGTGCAGGCGCTCGCAGGCCTGGGCGAAGCTCAGACTCTGCGCCACGGCGAGAAAAGCGCGCAGTTGCTTGACGGTCATTGATTTATTTACCTGATCAATCAAGAGGAAAAACAAACTTAACAAATAAGCCCACAGCGCAGAAGCTTGGCTCCACAGCTAACAACCAAGAGACAGCCCCGAATGAGCGGACTCGACAAACGCGTCGGCAGCTATGCGCAAGCCCTGGACGGCCTGCAGGACGGCATGACCGTACTGGCCGGCGGTTTCGGCCTGTGCGGCATCCCCGAGAACCTGATCGCCGAGATTCGCCGTCGCGGCGTGCGCGACCTGACCGTGGTGTCCAACAACTGCGGCGTCGATGGCTTCGGCCTCGGCGTGCTGCTGGAAGACCGGCAGATCCGCAAGATGATCGCCTCCTACGTCGGCGAGAACGCCCTGTTCGAGCAGCAACTGCTCTCCGGCGAACTGGAGGTCGAGCTGACCCCACAAGGCACCCTGGCCGAGAAGCTGCGTGCCGGTGGCGCCGGCATCCCCGCCTTCTTCACCGCCACCGGCTACGGCACCCCGGTCGCCGAGGGCAAAGAGGCGCGCGAAATCAATGGCCGCCACTGCATCCTCGAACCGGCTATCACCGGCGACTTCGCCATCGTCAAAGGCTGGAAGGCCGACCACTTCGGTAACGTGGTGTACCGCCACACCGCGCAGAACTTCAACCCGGTGGTCGCCACTGCCGGGCGCATCACCGTGGTCGAAGTCGAGGAGATCGTCGAGCCCGGTGAACTCGACCCCACGCAGATTCACACCCCCGGCATCTATGTCGATCGGCTGATCTGCGGCAGCTTCGAGAAACGCATCGAAAAACGCACGCTGCGCGCCTGAGGAGAAAGACCATGGCACTGACCCGTGAACAAATGGCCCAGCGCGTCGCCCGCGAGCTGCAGGACGGCTTCTACGTCAACCTCGGCATCGGCATCCCGACCCTGGTGGCCAACTACGTGCCCGAGGGCATGCAGGTGATGCTGCAGTCGGAGAACGGTCTACTCGGCATGGGCGCCTTCCCTACTGAAGACGAAGTCGACGCCGACATGATCAACGCCGGCAAGCAGACCGTTACCGCGATCAAGGGCGCGGCGATCTTCGACTCGGCGCAATCCTTCGCCATGATTCGTGGCGGCCACGTCGACCTGACCGTGCTCGGCGCCTTCGAGGTGGACGTGCGCGGCAACATCGCCTCGTGGATGATCCCCGGCAAGCTGGTCAAAGGCATGGGCGGCGCCATGGATCTGGTGGCCGGCGCCGACAACATCATCGTCACCATGACCCACGCCTCGAAAGACGGCGAATCCAAGCTGCTGGAGCATTGCAGCCTGCCGCTGACCGGCTCAGGCTGCATCCGCAAGGTGCTGACCGACCTGGCCTACCTGGAGATCGAAGACAACGCCTTCGTCCTGCGCGAGCGTGCACCGGGCGTGAGCGTCGAGGAAATCGTCGCCAAGACCGCCGGCAAGCTGATCGTCCCCGAGCACGTGCCGGAAATGCAGTTCTAGGTTGTCTACCGCCCCGCAAGCGTCACCACGACTGGCGTTTTGCGGGGTGTTTTTATTTGGTGTTATCTGCTGCACTCCCTGTAGGAGCGGATTCATCCGCGAAGCTTTCCGTCCTACCGCACCCAGAGGATTTCCCATGCAAGACGTCGTCATCGTCGCCGCCACCCGCACCGCCATCGGCAGCTTCCAGGGCAGCCTGGCCGACATCCCCGCGCCGGAACTCGGCGCCATCGTCATCAAGCGCCTGCTGGAGCAAACCGGCCTCGACGCCGCCCAGGTCGATGAAGTCATTCTCGGCCAGGTGCTCACCGCAGGTTCTGGTCAGAACCCCGCACGCCAGGCCGTTATCCGTGCAGGCCTACCACATGCCGTACCGGCCATGACCCTGAACAAGGTCTGCGGCTCGGGCCTCAAAGCCTTGCATCTGGCAGCTCAGGCCATTCGCTGCGGCGATGCCGAGGTGGTGATTGCTGGCGGCATGGAAAACATGAGCCTGTCGCCCTATGTGCTGCCGAAAGCCCGCACCGGACTGCGCATGGGCCACGCGCAAATGCTCGACAGCATGATCGTCGACGGCCTGTGGGACGCCTTCAACGACTACCACATGGGCATCACCGCCGAGAACCTGGTGGAAAAATACGGCATCAGCCGTGAAGCCCAGGACACCTTCGCCGCCGCCTCGCAGCAGAAAGCCGTGGCCGCCATCGAGGCCGGGCGCTTCGACGCTGAAATCACCCCAGTCATGATCCCGCAACGCAAGGGCGACCCAGTTGCGTTTGCCCGTGACGAGCAGCCGCGCGCCGGCACCACTGCCGAATCTCTGGCCAAGCTCAAGCCGGCGTTCAAGAAGGACGGCAGCGTCACCGCCGGCAATGCCTCCAGCCTCAACGACGGCGCCGCTGCCGTGTTGCTGATGAGCGCGGCCAAGGCCCAAGCGCTAGGCCTGCCGGTGCTGGCGAAGATTGCCGGCTACGCCAATGCTGGCGTCGACCCGGCGATCATGGGCATCGGCCCGGTCTCCGCCACCCGTCGCTGCCTGGACAAGGCCGGCTGGAGCCTGGCTGACCTGGATCTGATCGAAGCCAACGAAGCCTTCGCCGCTCAAGCGCTGTCGGTCGGCCAGGAGCTGGGCTGGGATGCCGACAAGGTCAACGTCAACGGCGGCGCCATCGCCCTTGGTCACCCGATTGGGGCCTCTGGTTGCCGCGTGCTGGTCAGCCTGCTGCACGAGATGATCCGCCGCGACGCCAAAAAAGGCCTGGCCACCCTGTGCATCGGCGGCGGCCAAGGCGTGGCCCTGGCCATCGAACGCGAGTAAAGCGCAAAACCGTAGGGCGTGTGCAACCCGCCATCTACAGGGCTGGCGGGTTTCACCCGCCCTACAACTGGTCAGCCTGTACGAGCCACGCAGTACATCGGCGGCGACCAGACCGCGGCCCTGGCCAGCGAACGCGAGTAAAGCGCAAAACCGTAGGGCGGGTGTAACCCGCCATTTACTTTGCAGAACGGAAAGCCGCGCAACCATCACGCCCCATACCGGGCGCCATCCCAGATCCCGTGCACGACGCATCAGCAAAGAGCAGCACAGCGCATGAAACGCCCATCACTACGAGCTGATGACCTCTTCTTGGGTATCCGAACCAGCCAGGTAATCGGCTATATCCCGCCTCAGGGCGAAGGGAATGACGCACCAACCCAGCCCTGCGATAAAACAGGAAATCAGCACGGAAAACGCGACATAACTGGGGCTGATGCAACCTCGTCTGCACGCGCTGATCAAACAGAACAGGGAGAAGGGGATGGTGATAATCGCAACCAAGAAAGACGCGACCAAGATCATGGGAACATGGCCAGGACTGATCAGCATGGCCAACGTAACACCTCCCGCGAACAGGAGCGCTGCCAGGTAGAGCAGAGCAATCGTCAGTCTGTTCAGGATGATCAGTAAACGCATTCGTCCCTCCGTAAGCTCCGTCGGCCATAAGGCACGAAACAAAACTTCGGTAAAGATCGAAACGACAGGAATCGTCCATCCCTGGAAAAGCACGCCACCTCCATACCACACTCCCTATGGTGCAAACCTCGGCCACGGTAGCCACAAGCCATCACAATGATCTGGCACATTAAGCATTGCCCATCGTGGCGGCAAGCGTAGCTTTGGGCAGACGTTATCTAACGCCAGCGATCCAGCAGATTCACCGCCAGCCGATCCAGCCACCCCCACAAGCGCTGCTGCACACGCCGCCACCAGGGGCGTTGGTGCCAGTGGTCGAGGGTGATCTCGCGGCTGACGCCAAAGTCTTCGATAAAGCAACGCGCTACTGCCTGGGTGAACGCCGGGTCGAGCGCCTCGACGTTGGCGTCGAGGTTGAAGCGCAGGTTCCAGTGGTCGAAGTTGCACGAGCCGACGCTGACCCAGTCGTCCACCAGCACCATCTTCAGGTGCAGAAAGCGCGGCTGGTACTCGAAGATTCGCACCCCGGCCTTGAGCAGGCGCGGGTAATAGCGCTGACCGGCAAAGCGCACCGGCGGATGGTCGGTATGCCGTCCGGCCAGCAGCAGACGCACATCCACGCCACGGGCAGCCGCTCGGCGCAGGGCGCGGCGTACCTTCCAGGTTGGCAGGAAGTACGGTGTGGCCAGCCAGACACGCTGTTTCGCACCGCGCAGGGCGCGCAGCAGCGATTGCAGGATGTCGCGGTGTTGCGCGGCATCGGCATAGGCGACACGGCCCAGACCCTGGCCTGCAGGAGGGCAATCGGGGAGCCGCAGCAACTCGGGTGTTTGTCGCGGTCGCCAGGAAAAGCGTGTGCGCCACTGGTGTTCGAACAGTTGCTGCCAATCGCCCACCAACGGCCCTTCGATCTCGACCATCACTTCGTGCCAGGTGCTGCGGGCCTGCTCCGGCTGCCAGAACTCGTCGGTGGCGCCAGTGCCGCCAACATAGGCCAGGCGTTGGTCGATCAGCAGCAGTTTGCGGTGGTCACGGTGGAAATTACGCACGCCTCGGCGCCAGCGGATCGGGTTGTACCAGCGCAGTTGCACACCGCCAGCCACTAGACGCTCACGGGCAACCGCGCCCAGGCCAGCAGCCCCATAAGCATCGAACAGCGCGCGCACGCTTACGCCTCGCGCCGCTGCACGACACAGCGCCTCGACCAAGCGTTCGCTGGCTTGGCCGTCTTCGACCAGATACAGCTCCAGCTCCACCTGCCGCTGCGCCGCGTCGATGGCAGCCAGCATGCGTGGAAAGAACACTGGGCCGTCGAGCAGCAGTTCGAAGCGGTTGCCGCTACGCCAGGGAAAAATAGTCCCGCGAGTGGACACCGTTCAGTCCTCCGTGAGCATCACGCCTGTCACGTAGCTCTTCGTCACGCGGCGCGCTGACAAGTTCAACGCGCCGCGCGCGACAGGCAAGCGGCGCGCCTCATTCAGTCGGTAGTAACTGACAACCCTGCCGCTCACCCAACCAGGCGGCGCTGTGGGTACGGCCCAGGCCGCTGGCGGTCACGCGCTTGGCGCTTACATCATCGAGCAGGCTGCTGATCGGCACGTATTGCTTCACAAAACCCTCGCAATAGGCTGCCGGGTTGCCGCTGACGTAGCGGCAGGAGCAATACTCCTTGGCCGTGTAGGCGCCGATGATGTCGGGGAAGGCCTGCAAATAAACGCGGTTCGGCCAGGCCCAGGCCCAGGCCCAGGCCAGCAGCAGGATGAGCAGCAGTGCCAGCGCACTGAGCAGCGGATGACGGCGGATCATGGCTGCACCTCCGTGGCGAACGCCGCCTGTACGCGCTTGAGCAGTTCGTTGTGCTGGAAGCTGCCATCGCGGTCATCGGCGTAGCGCACCACCACCAGTTTCTCCTTCGGCATCACGTACAGGCCCTGGCCCCAGTGGCCCAGCGCGGCGATGGTATCGGTCGGCGCATCCGGCCAGGGGCGTCGGCTGCCGGGCAGTTCGACATTGAGCCACCACTGCCCGCCTGGCACAGCTTCCCCCGGTTTGGCCCGCTGCGGTTGATAAGCAGAAAACGGCGTGGAGACAAAATCGACCCAGGCTGTCGGCAGCAACTGCTGCTCGCCCCAGCGTCCGCCACGCTGCATCAGCAGGCCGACGCGGGCCAGGTCGCGCGTACTCAGATAAGCGTAGGACGCCGCGACGAAAGTGCCGCTGGCATCACGCTCCCACACCGCATGCTTGATGCCCAGCGGCTCGAACAGCGCCGTCCAGGGGTAGTCGGCGTAAGCCTGCTCGCCGACCATGCCACGCAGCGCGGCGGCCAGCAGGTTGCTGTCGCCACTGGAGTAGTGAAAACCTGTACCCGGCGCAGCCGCCGCCTCATGCGCGGCGGTAAAGGCGGCCATGTCACCACGGCCACGGGTGTAGAGCATCGCCACCACCGAGGATTTCAGCGGCGCGTATTCGTAGTCTTCCTGCCAGTCCAGCCCCGAGGCCCAGTTGAGTAAATGCCCTATTTTGACCTGCGGATGTTCGGCCATCGGTGGGTAATACTGCGCCACCGGCGCATCGAGCTTGAAGCGCCCCTCGCCATAGGCAACGCCGAGCACGGTGGCGAACAGACTCTTGGCCATCGACCAGGAAAGGTGCGGCGTTTGCGCGGTGGTCGGTGCGGCATAACGCTCGTAGACGATCTGTCCGTCGCGGATCACCAGCAAGGCATCGGTGCGAATGCCCTTGCGCTCGGCATCGTCGCGCGGAGCGAAGGCATAGGTCTCCAGCTCGGTAACGGCAGCGGACGGTGGTGCAGGCTGACTCTGCCAATCGGGTTGCGGCCAGTTTTCTGCGTGGGCGACAGCACTCAGCACGCTGAAGCCAAGCGTCAGGCTTAGACGACGAAGGGAGAAAGTGGGCATGGGCGGCCTCGATAAGAAATCGAGGCGCACCCTAGCATGCCGACGATGACGCCTTGAAGCGCCGCCCTCGACATTCATCTGGGCAGGCAGTAATCCTCCGGGCCCATCAGGTCGAGACCGCATTCGAGGCTCTCGATCCAGTTCAGGAAGGCGTTGATCATCTCTGCCCCGACGAAGGGCCGCCCGTGCTGCGGCACGATCATCGCCACATCCATCTGTCGCACCATCGCCGCCCACAGGCGACAAGCCTTGTTGCCCGCCATGTAGCGGCGATGGAAGCCCTCCATGTTCGGCACGTGGTTGACGAAGTCGCGCACCGGCGTGGCGTCGTCGACCAGCGAGGCGCCCATGTCGCCGGAAAAAAGAATCTTGCTCACCGGGTCATAGAGCTGGAAGTTACCCACCGAGTGCAGAAAGTGCGCAGGCACCGCCTTGAGAATGGACTTGCCCAACGCAATGCTCTCGCCACGATCGGGCAGCGCGATGATGCGGTCAAAGGTGTTGATGCCCCGGCTCAGCGCCAGGTAGTTGGCGGTCAGGTGCGGCAAAAAACGCGCCCAGAGCTTGGAACAGATGACCCGCGCACGGGTGTGCAGCAGCCATTTGTCCAGCGAGGCGATGATGTCCGGGTCCTGGTGCGAGGCGAAGATGTAGGTCAGATCCTGCACCGGAATGTGCTTGGACAGCTCCAGCGACAGCGGCGTGTAGGTCAGGTCACCACCCGGATCGAGCAGCAGATATTGCTCGTTGTCGGTGATCAGGAACTGGTTGGATTGCACGCCTTCGCCGCTGACCAGGTCATCGAACATCAGGCATTGGTGGCTGCCGTTATCGAACAGCACGATGGGCTCGCGGCGCATGGAAACCTCGTTGATAAATCGCAACGTCACCTTATGCGCAGGCAGATCAGCCGGTACTGATATGGGTCAACACGCGGCGACAATTCGTCGCGCTTTCTCCAGCCGTTTGTCACGCGCTGCCTCGGCGATGCGCAGCAGGCCCTTGTCACGCTGCCACAACGCGGCCCAGTGCGCCGGGCCGTTTGCCAGAGCAACCTCCAGCTCATCGTCCAGCGCCTGCTGCTGAGCGAATAATCCAGCCAACAACAAGTGAGTAGCGGGAGCATTGGGCGCTTGCCGCGCCACCTCGGCACAGCCGGCCAGCAGCCCCTGCAGACGCAGCAGCAGTGCCTGCGGCCACCCGCTTTGCTGGCCGATACCGAACAGCCAGGCACTCACCGCCGTGAGCACATGGACATCCTCCAACGTGCGGAAGGGTTTCACGTAATCGTCCCAGCCGTCACCGGCCAGACGCTCGCTTTGCGCCTGATCCAGATGCAGGCGGGCATGCCCGATATCGGGCATCAGCGGCAGCGCCGGTAAGGGCTCGATGCGTACCCCAGGCGCCCCCTGGCGCACTACCCCGAGGGCCAGACGCGGCGCCTCATCTGCCTGCTCCTCACGCGCCGCCACCAATAGCCAGTCAGCGCATTCGGCGGCGGTCACGAAGTCCTTGCGCCCGCTGATGTAAAGCCCGTAGGTGCGCGTACTCATGTCTGCCGGGCGGGTGCTGCGGTTCTCCGTCACGCACAACGCGCCTGCCGTCCAGGGCGCCGCTGGCCAAAGCATGCGCAGTGCGGCCTGATACCCGGCGAGAAACGCCAGGCCCGGCGTCGCCGCCTGCAGACCGCCCAGCAACGCCAGCTCGAAGGGCGCAGGCGCGCCACCCAAACGGCTCAGCAAGCGCCCATACCAATCCTCCAAACCGTGCTCAGCAGTCAGGCGTTCGATAGGCTGAAACAGACTCGACCAAGGCATCGCAGACCTCCTCGCGGCAACACGCAGGCGCTGTCACACAAGCATCAAAAAACCGTCACGGTGGTGACACCGCGCCAACCTAGCCTGAGCTTGCCCAACAAGATCGACCGGCTGCAAGTGTCCAGCCGGCACACGGAGGATCTGGCATGACTCAAACCACTCGCCGACTGCAAGCCGAACGCCTGCAAGGCCCCGCCGCCCTGCGTGAAGCTCAGGCCTTGCGCTACCGCGTATTCAGCGCGGAGTTCGACGCCAAGCTCAACGGCGCCGAACTGGGTCTGGACATGGATCATTACGACACTCACTGCCGCCATATCGGCGTACGCGACATGAACAGCGGCGAGCTGGTGGCCACGACTCGCCTACTCGACCACCAGGCCGCCGCCGGTCTGGGTCGCTATTACAGCGAAGAAGAATTTTCCCTGCATGGCCTGGCCAAACTGCAAGGCCCGGTACTGGAGATCGGCCGCACCTGTGTCGATCCGGCGTACCGCAATGGCGCCACCATCGCCGTGCTCTGGGGCGAGTTGGCCGAAGTGCTCAACGAAGGTGGCTACCGCTACCTGATGGGTTGCGCCAGCATCTCCATGCAAGACGGCGGCATTCAGGCTCAGGCCATCATGCAGCGTCTGCGCGAACGCTACCTGAGCACCGAACACCTGCGCGCCGAGCCCAAGCATCCGCTGCCGCAACTGGACCTGCCGGGCAACGTCATCGCCGAGATGCCACCACTGCTCAAGGCCTACATGCGCCTGGGTGCGAAAATCTGTGGCGAGCCGTGCTGGGACAAGGAGTTTCAGGTGGCCGACGTGTTCATCCTGCTCAAGCGCGACGAACTGTGCCCGCGTTATGCCCGCCACTTCAAAGCCGCCGTCTGAGGCCTGACCGTAGGAGCGAGCTCTGCTCGCGAACAAGAGTGTTCAGCATGCGCGAGCAAAGCTCGCTCCTACACGAGCACATGCTCCCAAGCCTCGCCAAGCGAGCCTAGCTATGGATAATGCCGACACCCGCTCTCAACCGGAGGCCGCGATGGCCAAACTGCGTCTGTCTCTGCGCCTCGTTCACCTGGTCCTGGTGATCCTCTTCGGTACGCTGCTGGCGGGCATCGTCAGCCTCTGCGAACGCGTCGCCCGGCATGATCTGATGCCGCTACGGCAACGTCTGACGCGCTGGTTCCTGGCACGCCTGAGCGGCGCCCTGCCCTTTCGTGTGAAGATCGCAGGCGAGTTGCCCGAGCAACCCATGCTGTGGGTCGCCAATCATGTGTCGTGGACAGACATCCCCTTGCTCGGCGCCCTGCAGCCGATTTCCTTCCTGTCCAAGGCCGAAGTACGCGACTGGCCGGTGGCCGGCTGGCTGGCGCACAAGGCCGGCACCCTGTTCATCCGCCGAGGCTCGGGCGACAGCAGCCAGATCAGCCAGCAGCTCACCCGCCACCTGCAACAAAAGCGCCCGCTGGTGATCTTCCCCGAAGGCACCACCACCGACGGCCTTGGCGTACGCACCTTCCATGGTCGCCTACTGAGCAGCGCCATCGACAGCGGCGTCGCCCTACAGCCAGTAGCCATCCGTTACCTGCGCGATGGCCAGCCCTGCCCGGTGGCCCCCTTCATAGGTGACGACGACATGCTCTCGCACCTACTACGCTTGCTGGCCAGCCCGGCCTGTGAGGTGGAGATCCGCCTGCTGGCGCCGGTGTCCAGCGACACCCGCAGCCGCAACGAACTGGCGCGTCACTGCCAGGCGCTAATTGCCGATGTTATACAGCCGGACATCGCGCAGCAGCAGGCCGAAGCGGCTTAGGGGTTGTACGAACAGTCGTCGAGCGAAGGTCAGGCGATACCGATGGCGGCACCGCAAAAACAGGTGAGGAACAGACTGGGCTCGCATTCGAGTGTACGAGCTGCAAATGAGCATTCCGAGCCTGTTTTAAACGCGGCGATCACAACGCAAGCGCCACATTTATGCCGACACTGTCACTCATATAATTTCAACTACAACTTTCCCCTTGGCACGCCCTTGAGCAAGATAAGCCAATGCATCTTTTGCCTGATCAAAGGAGAAAACTCTGTCGATTACAGGCTTGATACGTTCAGCCTCAAGCAACTTACCGACTTCCATAAGTTGAACCGCATCTGGGCGCACAAAAAGAAAGGAATAGTGCACACTCCGTTGCTTTGCTAAACCGATAACTTTTCGGCTCATCAGACCGAAGACAAACTTCAGCAAAAAATTAAGCCCCCGTTTCTCAGCAAAAGCTGCATCGAGCGGCCCGACCAAAGAAACGACCTTGCCGCCTGGCTTCAGAATACCGAGCGCCTGCTCGATTGCATCGCCCCTTGTAGTGCCCAGGACCATATCGTAAGCCTGTAGCGTGCGCTGAAAATCCTCCTTGGTATAGTCGATTACTTTATCTGCGCCCAGTCCTTTAACCCACTCAAGGTTGCGCGTGCTGGTTGTCGTCGACACGTTAGCGCCAAAGTGCTTGGCCAACTGAATGGCAAAGCTGCCAATACCACCAGACCCGGCAGGGATAAATACCTTTTGACCGGGCTGAATATTGGCGACTTCTTGCAACGCTTGCCAAGATGTCAAGCCCACCATGGGAATTGAGGCCGCTTGTACAAAATTCAGGTTTGCAGGCTTGAGCGCCGCCGTATTTTCCGGCACAACAGCGAACTCTGCGAGCGACCCAATACCTCGATCAAAGATACTGGCAAAAATCTCATCACCCGGCTTGAAGCGCTTTACTTGGCTGCCCACCTCGGTGACGACACCGGCTAGATCACTGCCCAGTGTCGCCGGGAGTTGAAATTTAAGAACCGGTTTAAACATCCCGCTCGGGATCATATTGTCGATAGGGTTCAAGCCCACAGCATAGACCTGGACGAGCATTTCGTGCGGTTTAATCTTCGGTTTGGCGACGTCACAAAACTCAATGAGTGGTGCTGATTTACTGTACTTTTTTAACACGAGCGCTTTCATCGCCTCTCCTCAAATTATCACGAGCCTCTGCCTTAGTAGACACACAGCAAACACAGCTAAACATCAGTACCAAAACAAACTCTATCAATACTGCAACAAGGATCTGGCCACTGGCGTGACCCGCAAAAAATTCATACACACCTAACAGCATCAATGCAGCCAGAGCGACTATCACCCCCTGCACAATGGCCATTCGAGCAGTAGAATGTTCGGCGCCTCTTGCCATAAACAGCATCGCCGCGATCCCGATATAAAAGGCTGCGCCACGACGACTCATAACCCCCGCCCCATCGCTGTATTGCACCCCCCATTGAGCCAGCATTGACTCAGGCGAAAACAGCCATGCAAATGCCAGAGCGAGAAGTAAAAAGGACGCCATCATCGACACTCGCCGAAAAGTCACGGGCCGCCCCTTAAGAATCGAGCTGAAAGTTCTTACGCAGCCCCTTGTCCAACACCGAAGCCGGAGCAAACCGCCGCAACAACTTAAATGTGCGGGCGATGTTCCCTGAGGTATAGCGGAGTTTGGGGTGAGCAGCCTGAGCAGCTTTCACCACAACCCCGGCAGCCTGCTCTGGCTCATCAGCTTTGGACATAGCTTCACCCACAACATGAGCCAATTTTTTCCGAATAGCATCGTATTCACTGATTTTGGAATCGGGTTCGATGTTATTGGTCTCGAACTGCGTTTTCACATACGCAGGCTCAATCACCGATACCCTTATGCCCTGTGTGCGTAGCTCATGATCAAGGGCTTCAGAATAACCTTCGACGGCATGTTTACTGGCGCAGTAAAGCGCCACATAAGGGACAGGGACAACCCCCAGGATAGATCCAATATTGATGATTCTTCCGCCACCTTGGCGGCGCATATGAGGTACAACAGCGCGCGTCATTCTGACAATGCCGTAAAAATTTGTATCGAACAGTGCCTTCGCTTGCTCGATTGAACTTTCCTCAGCGCCAGCCGGGGACAATCCGAATCCCGCATTGTTAACCAACAGATCGATGCGCCCCTCAAGATTAAGCAACTCAGTAATCGCTGCCGCTACTGACTCATCACTTGTCACATCAAGCGCCAGCATTGGAAAGCGCGTCTGGCCTGTTGCAGCCCCACGTCGGCTTGTGCCATAGACACGGTAACCTGCTGCCGAAAGTTGTATTGCAGTGGCCGCACCGATGCCTGATGAAGCACCGGTCACCAACGCAACCCGTTTCTTAGTCATTGTTCAATTCCCTAGCAACATTCATGTTCATACGTCTCACCGGCGGTACAGCAAGCACGGTTTACTTATGCCGTTTTATAGCGCACAGCGGCTTCTGACATTTTGATGTGAGCAAGCAATGCTTGTCGTGACGCGTCGAAATTTGGCCAACTCGTATCATTATGCAGAGGAGGAATAGTGACAGGCTCACGGCGATCAAAGCCAACCAGCGCCGCATCCACGAGCTCATTGACTTCCATCATCGGAGAGGAATTACTGATATCGATTCCGGCACGCTCCCAGATCTCGGTATACGTGCCAGCGGGTAGAAGCGCTTGAACATAAATACCTTTGGATGACAACTCCTGATGCATACCTTGCGATAAGAACAGGACAAACGCCTTAGTCGCACCATACACGGTCATTTGGTATTCCGGCGCCAGACCAACAACAGAGGACACATTCACAATGGCCCCCTTGCCTTCTTTGACCAGCCGCGGTGCCACTGCACTGGCTAGTCGTGTTAGTGCCGTCACATTGAGTGCAATCAGTTTTCCGATTGATTCAGGGGTTTGTTCAATAAACTGCCCCGTCTGAGCAATGCCTGCGTTGTTGATCAGCGTATCGATACGCGCATCTTCCTGCAGGCGCTTTTCAACAACTTCAAGATTATCCGCTTGAGTCAGATCAGCGGGTAACACATCGACATTTACGCTGTAGGCTTGACGCAAACGGGCAGCAAGCGCTTCCAGCCTTGCTTCATCACGAGCGACGAGAACAAGATCATGACCTCGACGCGCAAAGCGATCTGCATAAATCGCGCCAATGCCTGTAGAGGCGCCAGTAATCAGAACAGTGGACACGCTCATAATAGTTACCCTTTTAACACGTGAAAGAAAAGCCACGAGTTCGCATCAGCGCCTCGCAACTAAAAACTCGACCGTACATATCAGCACTCGTCCGCAACCGGCACAGACTCGCACATACCCAACCGAAGAAGTTACGCCATCAAGCTCGCAAACCGCGCACTTATCTCTCGCAATTCAGCCAAGCCAATGACTGAGCGAATAAACGCACGAAGAGGAAAACAGCTATCGCGCGATCGGTCTGCAGAATAGAACCATGCCTGGCATTTAGTATGTAAGGCCGCCACATCAAATCGCGCACGTCGCCTTGTCACTTGCTGACAGTGTCTAGCTATACAGCACTAGCCATTTAACCAACTTGCTGCTGTCTTCGCGGCATTCCTGTGGTTGATCAATGTGCATGCACCGACCCAATAATTTCGAACATTGCTATGCCTTTTTAGCTCCGGTCAGCTCTAAATTCAGGTATGCACGGATTCAGTCAAGATACATAGAGTTGCCACGCTGACTTTGCCACCCCATCGCTCATTCATTACAGAAACGGACAGCCATTGACGCAGCGAGCCTCGCGTCATCAAAACCAACCTTAGGGCACCTCAGGCCAGACCGGCGAGGACGATGGAACATGACGCAATGATGATGACCATAATCTAAAATGTCAAGATCTTTGATTACGACCATAATCAAAGTATCTTGATCCGTCGTTTGACGATGGGAGGCATGCAAGCAATGAAGGTTACGAAAGCACAGGCGATGGAAAATCGTCAGCGCATTGTCGAGACAGCCTCGGTGCTGTTTCGCGAGCGTGGCTACGATGGCGTTGGTGTAGCTGACCTGATGGGGGCAGCAGGCTTTACCCATGGTGGTTTTTACAAACACTTTGGGTCTAAAGCTGACTTGATGGCAGAAGCTGCGACCTACAGTTTTACGCAGTCAGCCGAAGAGTCTTCACAGGCAGATATGGCTGATTTTGTGCGTCACTACCTGTCACGTAAGCATCGGGATGCACCTGGTACTGGCTGCACTATGGCCGCGCTTTGTACAGATGCGACACGCCAGTCAGAGCCTGTCAAAGAAGCCTTTGCCGCGGGTATTGAGAAGCAGCTAGATACGCTGACACATCATGATGTAGCTCAGAGCGAAAGCGAGCGACGTGAAGCCCGCGCCAAGCACATAGCGATGATTGCACAAGCTGTAGGCGCGCTCGTGTTGTCACGATCCTGCCCAGACGACTCACCTTTTGCCGATGAAATCCTAGAGACTTGTTGCAGCGACATCCTGAGCCACTTAAAGAGTGCATCTAAAGACTAATGCTGAGCCGAACACCATCCCTGAAAGGGCTACAGTGGCCCCCTTCATCGGCGACGACGACATGCTCTCGCACCTACTGCGCCTGCTGGCCAGCCCGGCCTGCGAGGTGGAGATCCGCCTGCTGGCTCCGGTGTCCAGCGACACCCGCAGCCGCAACGAACTGTCGCGTCACAGCCAGGCGCTGATTGCCGATGTTATACAGCCGGACATCGCGCAGCAGCAGGCCGAAGCGGCTTAGCCAGCAGGCGGCACAATCAATGCATCACACTCGATCGACGCCAGCAACGCACTAGCCACGCTACCCAAAACCAGACGCGAGACGCCCTCGCGAGCGTGGGTACCCAGCAGCAGCAGGTCAGCCCCAGACTGACGCAGCACCTCACCGACCACACCAGTGGGGGACCCTACCTGCACATGCAGGCGCTCATCAGCCACATTGAAGTCGGCCTGTGAGAATCGTTCGAGCAGTTGCTGATGCACGAGAACACGCTGGTTATCCAGCACCTCGGCGCTGACACCGGCATCCATCAGCGCGCCACTAGCCAATGGCTCGACCGCGCAGGCGATCTCCACCTGAATATCATCGATCAAGCCCAGCTCACCCGCACACCCCCAGGCCGACAGCGAGGTGCGCGAAAGATCCGCTGCCAGCAGCGCACGCCGATAGCCATGAGTCACCGGACCATTGACCCGCAACACGGGCAAATGACTGTTGCGCACCACCCGCTCGAGCGTAGTGCCAATGAAGAAATCACGCAGCGACGACTTGCGATGCGCGCCCACAACCAGCAAATTTGCATCCAGTCCCTTAGCTGCATCGACCACAACAGCCGCCACATCCCCCGCGCCCACTCTCACCTGCGGTCGGCTTCCCGCCTGCTCGGCAAGACGCTCAGCCTGTGCCTGCAGCAATACTTCAGCCTGCGCCACCTGACGCTGTACAAGCTCTGCTGGAGCATCGTCATCAATCACATGCAGCAGGCACCACTCGCCGCCACCCTGGCGCCGGATCAGTTGCACAGCGCGCTGCACCGCATGCGCAGAGCGCTCGGACAGGTCGGTCGCCACCAATATCTTGATCATCTCGTCTGCTCCTTGGGATTAGCACCGAGATACATTCAACCGCCTACGCGCCACTCAAACCTTGACTCAGATCAGAGCAGCGCTTCGACCCAAACAAAGGCTCAAGCAGGCAGCGGGTAAGCCGCCAGCCCATTACCAATCATGTCTTGTACGCCAAGGATCAGCCGTTCGGCCGGGTAGGCAGGGCACGACGCGCCGATATTTCCCACCAGCTCAGCAGCCGAAATGGGGCTGATCGCTGCGCTGCGGATCAGATCAGCCACCTGACGCGGCAAGAAGATGGTCTGGCTGTCAGTCTGCGAGTCAGCGATCAGCATGCTTTCTGGCGGTAGCGCAACCGACGTTTGCCGCCGCAACCAGAATGGCGAGCCGCGAAAGCGGGTTTCCATGCTGTAAATGCGCCAACGCGTGCGCAGGTATTGGCGAAAATCCGCAGCGATGGCGATTTCATAGGCAGACACCAGCAACCCTGCGCCATGCAGGCGATCCGAGGCGACACGAGCAGCTTGTATGCCGGTAGCCAGGGCATGAGGGATACCACCAGAGGACAGCGGGTCAAACGACGCGGCAGCATCGCCAGTGGCAATGATTCCAGTGCCCGTACCTGGCACAAGGCAGGCCGAGAAAGCCGGATCGGTGCGCAGCTCAAAATCGCTATTGGTAGGTGTAATGAGTTGAGCGATATGCCGCGTCTCGGCAAGGGCAGACAGCCAATGCTCGGGGCGCGACAGCTTGGCCTGATGAATGATGTCGGAGTCACTCATAAAGGACACGGCAACGCGGCCACCGGGTACGGGAGCGGCATACCACCATCCGTTGGCCACGGTTTCAACCGTCGTCAAGGCGGCTGGCGCATGAGTGGTTGAGACATCCAGAAGAGCGCTGATGCCAACCAAATCATCATGACGATGGTGCAATGCATCATTGCAGCGAGAGGTGCGACCTGCCGCATCAATCACCACCCTGGCACGAACCTCGTACTCCTGTTCATCAGCGCCACGCAGTGTCAGTTGCCAGCCTTCGTATTGGTCATGATCAGCCGTCAACTGCCGCCGCGAGAGGCAACGCGTGTTGCAGTCCAGGCGCCCGCCACGGCGGGTCACCAGCTTGGCCAGCATGCGTTCAAAACGGCTGCGGTCTATCGCCCAACCATGCCCATGCACGTTGAACATGAAGTCGAACGACTCCAGATGCTCACCGCCCCAGGCAGCCTGATTGCCCCATGTCTGCAATGGCCCCATGGCAGCAAAATCATCCCACACGGCCAGGTAGTCCAGCAGGTTACGCACCCCAGGCGACAGGGACTCGCCAGACTTGGCCCGTTCATAATTGCCCGCTTCTAAAACCAGAACTGAAATGTCGCTGCGTTTAAGCAGGGTCAGGGCGGCCGAAGTACCGGCCGGCCCTCCCCCGATTATCACGACATCGAAGCCCGGCAACGGTTCTTCGACAGAGGTGGTCATGGCGTTTACTTACCCTGGGCCGCAAGCTGGAGGTTGTAAGCGTTGTTCATTTTGAACTGCGCCAACTGCCCGAAATTGCGTTCTTTCTCCACAAGATAAGGAATCTCTTCACTGCCCTGGTTCACCACGAAGCCCAGCATGAACCAGTTACTGATCATGTCTTGCGGCGAGAGAATACCGCGCTGGTATTCGGCATTCTGCCCAGCGGGAATGACGCCCTGCCCATCGATCTGGCTGACGTAGGCATCGAGCACCTGATCCTGCGGATGGGTCGCGCCGGTGGTGATGTTGAATGGGCTTTGTGGCGGCCACCAGTACACGTAGTAGGTCGGTGGTAATTCGATGCCGGAACCATCGGCAAGTTGGTTGACATTGATGTCAGAAATATTCGGCGTTTGAACCGTACACTCCTGAAAATCAGCCATCCATGGGATCGCCATGCGCTTGGTCAAATCCCCCGGCTCACAGCCTATTTTCTTGCCATTGGCATCAGTGGCCGTTTCGTTACGGTTTTGGATAGACAAACCATGCTGGCGGTAATGGGCCTGCATGTCGGCCTGCCCTGTTCCCGCGTAGGCCAGCATGATGTGGAAGGGCGCATCGTAGATATTCTCGCTGCGTACGCTCCAGGTCACTTCGATACCTGGCGAGAACGGCCCGCCGACGCAGTTGCTGATATCGACCAGGGCCAACTGGGTGCTAGGGGCCTCACCAGCGGCATGATGGACGTGATGATAGTGCTGCTGCAGCGCATGCTGAGGGCCGCTGAGACTGTCACGGGCAGTCGTAAAACAACCTTGCGCCCATTGGTAGAGGAAGAAGTACTGGGTCGGCGTGAGGGTTAGAAACTTGTAGATCGGCCCGGTGTTCGTAACAGAGTTATCACCGGAGTTGAGCGGCATCATCGGCTGCCCGTCACGCTCAAGCTGGGCCGGGCCGAACGCCATATTGGCGTACTCACGCTCATAATCCTCAGGCAGCAGCGGCACACGGAAATACTTGAAGTAGGCCATGCGCCGGGCCCGGTTAGCCTCGCTGTTATCGCGCATATCAAAGGATGGTCGGGCAAACTCATCCATTGTCGGAATGTTAGCGACCCATTTGTAGCGAGACATCGCGTCAAGAATCGGCTGGATGTGAGCATCGAAGCTGATCTTGAACGCGGGGTTGAACCCATACAGCGGACAGTACGCACCAACCGCGGCAAAGTAATCTCCGGTGTTTTGCGCATTGTATTGGGCCTGATCAAAGAGCGTCGGCTCTGAGCCCATCTTGCGCACAGCAACATCGTAGAGGGTATCGGCAAGGGTGATGACGTTGTTCACCTCAGGCACGAATTTCGGGCTGCCAACGATAAGCCATGCAGGCTCAGGCGAAATGATCGTGCCATTGCTCAGGGTGATCTGCGCGCAGACAAAACCATCGGAAATATCGTCCCAATAGCCCGATGCACCGCGAAAAGAAGAGATATCGCCCGAACCGGTGACCTTACCAAAGCCACCAAGCGCAACCAGATTGCCGCAGCTATCGGTTTTCAGTTCGCCCAGCACATCGATCTGCTCCCCACCGGCACCAACCGGAGGGAAAGAACCCTTGGGGTAGTCATCCGGGATGTTGTAGCGCGAGAACGCAATGCTTTTACCTGCACCGCAAATACTGCGCGGGCCCGGATCGATGATCAGTTGCTGGCGCGACTGGGGCTCGGTGGTGTCAGGGTTGTTAACCGGAATATGTTGAGCTTCGTAGCTGTTGTCCGGGCCGAACTCCAGGTTGCCTTGCAGTTCAGAGAACGTGAACCAGATCGGCTTCTTGTTGGCGATATGGACAGTCCACTCAATCGAGCTGATGTCATGACTGTCCAGGGTGACAGCCTGTGGGCTCTGCCCATCGGTTCGAACAATTTGGAACTTGGTCGCCTGACGCTTGATGCGCCCCACACTGTCCTTGAAGGCATTGACAGTTTTCGGCTTGCCGTCGTTGTCCAGAAGCAGATTGCCCTGGGCATCGCACTCCAGTGGCAAACCACCCGTAGCCTGGGGCGACAAGTAGAACTCTGTCGGACTGTTACCAAGACGCGCAACGCCAATCTTAGGAAAAATTTCGTAAGTCGAACTCATCCGAATAACCCCTCCGTTGGGCACTCATGCTCTACATGCCTAGGCGCTGGATGCGCTTGATAGCATTAAGCTATCTCATTATTGAAGGGAACGTGAGTTCGTCAAGTTAAGACAGAAAAAAGCTAGGCCTACCCGGCCTGCCGGGTCGATGGGCCCGACGCGCCAGCCTAACCCGACATCCGGCTCAACTCTGCTTCGGCGAACGCCATCAGCTCGGGATAGAAGGCGCGAAAGTCTTCGCTGAGCGGCTCATAGAGATCCGCCAATTCACCCAGGCTGCCGTCGAGCAACTGCGGCTTGGACAAACGCCGCTGCATACCGGCGATGACCTGCTCCAGCACCGTAAACTCGCGGTAGCTACCTAGCCAGTCTTGCGCCGCCATGCGCGGCGCCACCAGTGCCAAGTGCCCTGGCAGTGCGGGCTCAGCAGCCAGCACCTGATACACCCGCGCGGTGAAGTGCTGCAATGGCTGCGCCGCATAGTCGCCCCAGTCGCGAGCCAGGCAGTGATCGAAGAACAGATCCAGCAGCATGCCCGCTATACGCCGCCGCGCCAGGGGAAAGCGCGCCCGAGCGCGCGCCTGTAACGGATGGCTGTCGGTAAACACATCGATGCGCCGATGCAAACGAATAGCGGCCTCGATATCCGTCGGCCAGCGGCCATCGAGCGGACCTTTGACGAAATCGCCATAGAGGCTGCCCAGTAATTGTGACGGTGTATCGCCGCCGAGATGCAGATGAGCCAGGTAGTTCATCCAGTCAGCTTACCGTCGCACACGAGACAATCGAAGCGGTTGATGAAGACTATCGGAACAATCGATCTGTATATCGCTCAGAGCCGATATAAGGTTCGCCACATGCCGATACACGACGAACTCGCCATGGACATCGACGCCATCATCAAAGCCCTCGCCCACCCCGTACGCCGCGATATCCTCGACTGGCTGAAGGAGCCCGAGCGCCACTTCGCCGAGCAGGATCACCCGCTGGAAATCGGTGTCTGCGCCGGCAAGATCTATCAGCGCACAGGGCTGTCGCAATCCACCGTTTCCGCCCACCTCACCAGCCTGCAACGCGCCGGCCTGGTGACCAGCCGCAAAGTCGGACAGTGGCATTTTTTCAAGCGTAACGATGAGCTGATTCAGGCCTTCGTCGTGCATCTCGGTCAACAACTCTGAACACCTAAAGTCCCAACTGGAGGATTCACCATGCCTACTCTGTTCGACCCCATTCAGATCGGCGATCTGCACCTGAACAACCGCATCATCATGGCGCCGCTGACCCGCTGCCGCGCCGACGAAGGCCGCGTGCCCAATGCGCTGATGGCCGAGTATTACGTGCAGCGCGCCTCGGCTGGCCTGATCATCAGCGAAGCCACCGCCGTCACGCCGATGGGCGTCGGCTACCCGGACACCCCCGGCATCTGGTCGGACGAGCAGATTCGTGGCTGGAACAACGTCACCCAGGCGGTGCATGCCAATGGCGGCAAAATCGTCCTGCAACTGTGGCATGTGGGCCGTATCTCCGACCCGATCTACCTGAACGGCGAACTGCCGGTGGCGCCGAGCGCCATCCAGCCCGCAGGCCACGTCAGCCTGGTGCGCCCGATGAAGGAATTCGTCACCCCGCGTGCCCTGGAAACCGAAGAGATCGCCGATATCATCGAGGCTTACCGTCAGGGTGCCGAGAACGCCAAGGCTGCCGGTTTCGACGGCGTGGAAATCCACGGCGCCAACGGTTACCTGCTCGACCAGTTCCTGCAGAGCAGCACCAACCAGCGTACCGACCAGTACGGTGGCAGCGTCGAGAACCGCGCCCGCCTGCTGTTGGAAGTCACCGATGCTGCCATCTCCGTATGGGGCGCAGGCCGCGTTGGCGTACACCTGGCGCCGCGCGCCGATATCCATGACATGGGCGACGCCAACCGCGCCGAAACCTTCGGCTACGTCGCCCGAGAACTGGGCAAGCGCGGCATCGCCTTCATCTGCGCCCGTGAGAAGGCCGCTGACGACAGCCTCACTCCGCAACTGAAGAAAGAGTTCGGCGGCGTGTTTATCGCCAACGAACGCTTCACCAAAGAGCAAGCTAACGCCTGGTTGGCCGAAGACAAGGCCGATGCCGTCGCCTTCGGTGTGCCCTTCATCGCCAACCCGGATCTGCCGGCCCGCCTGGAGCAGGACGCGGCGCTGAACGAGCCACGCCCGGAGACCTTCTACGGCCCCGGCCCGGTCGGCTATATCGACTATCCGCGGCTGTAATCACTGCCCAGCCCCTGCCACAACATGACAGTTGTGGCAGGGGCTTTAGCCGCGACCGATGAGCTTGATACCGGACTGGCAGGTTTGTGTGATCTTGTTGGCTTGCGTTGGTGTTTTAAACGCCGCTTTGGGTGTTTCAGATATTCCGCGTTTCGCCCCCTCGGGCGACTCACTTTTCTTTGAAATGCGCAAAGAAAAGTAAGCAAAAGAAAGCGCACCCCATCATCAGGCCCTGGCTGCGCCAGGGTTCGTTCGCTCCATCGTTGCTCCGAGGGCACGCTGCGAAGGGCCATCCCTGGCCCATCGCAGCTCTCGCGGCATCCATGCCGCTCAACCCTCTACACAACGATTCCACTCACCCTCCTGAAGGGGCCATTTGCGCGCCTGAAACTATGGGTTTAACTCGACGGGACTGTCGTTCGCTGTTGCTCTTGCTAAAGCACTCCGAGCTATACCAGTGCGTAGGGCGTATCGGGACGCCGACCGCTCGGAAGCAGTACGCCGTTAGGGCAGGGGATTACCTACCGTTTAGGCGCGTGCAGAGCCCGCCCAGGAGGGCGAACGGAATCGTCGTGGAAGAGGTCGAGCGACAGGATGTCGCGACGACTGCATGGATGCAGGAGGTAGAGCGACGCAGGATGCCAAAGCCGAGAGCCACGGAGGGCCAGGGATGGCCCATCGTGGCGGGCCTCTGGAGCGGCGATGGAGTGAGCGAACCCTGGCGCAGCCAGGGCCGGATGAACGGGCGGAGGGTTTGGTTACTTTGCCCGCAAAGTGACTCGCCTGGGAAGGCGAAACCAAAAACATCAGCAGAAACGCGGCAATCTGGAACAAACACCCGAACAACCAGCAAGCCAACACCAACTTGCCAGTCCGATCTCAACCACAAAATGCGATGCCCCATAAACGAACGCCCCACAATGCGGGGCGTTCGTTTATCCGGCGTATGGCTCAGCGTGCATCGATCTGCTGCTGCAGATTCACCACCTGACTCTGCAAGGTATTGATATTGCGCGTGACCTGCGCGCGGAAGGCATCGAACTCAGCCGTGTTCGGGCCAGCACTGGCGGCCGCCGGACGATTGTCCATCTCGCTGCGCAGCACCACCAGATCCTGCTCCAGGCTGCGGATCGCCTGGCTCTGATTGCCCTGTTTTTTCAACGTCTCGATATCGCCGCTCAAGCTCTTAATGCGCGCATCGAGTTTGCCCAGATCAGCCTGATCCGTCTTGGCGTCAGCCAGAGCGGCTTTTAACGTGGCCTGCTCGCTGCTCAGCGCCTGCAAACGCTTGTCGACATCGGCGCTAGCGCCAATACCGCTCTTGAGATCCGCGCCCAATTGCTCGACACGCTTGTTCAGTGCAGCCTGAGCGGCGCTGCTCTGTTGCTGCTGCTTGCTCAACTCAGCCAAGCGAGCCTCCATCTGCTTGACCTGCAACTTGAGCGCCTCGCTGCCCGTGGTGACGTTCGATTCGGTCGCCACCACCTTGCCGGAAATATCCTGAATACGCCCTGCCGCCTCCTCACTGATGCGCGCAAAACTCTCTTGCGTGGCCACCAAGCGCTGCTCCATCAAGCCGATTTGCTGCAGGCTCCACCAACCAAGACCAGCCAGGGCGAAGCTCAGCGCGCCCACCAGCGCCCACAGCGGACCAGTGCTGGCAGCCTTGACCACGGGGGCACGAGCGCTGGCGCTACGCGCAACACGTGGCGCGGGTTCGTCCTCGGGCTCGGCGAATTCTTCACGGCGCTCAGGCATCAGGCTGGGCAGATTGTCGAGTTCGTCGTTGGCGTCGTTGCGCATGATCGGACCTATGGCTGGAACGGATAAGCGGAAAGGGCGCGCAGTATACCGATTCGCCATCACCACTTCAGCGTCGCGCCAAGCCGGTGCATAGCGCACCGACGAAGGGCGCGATAGGGCCATCGACCGGCCTACAGCCCAGCAGTTCCACAAAGTTTGAACTGGTACACACTTTGCTTTTTGATTTGTCGTGCCGCGCCACACAGATGTCGCGCACGAATCAGCAGGCAGCCAAGCGTTCTGTACGACAAGAAGATAGGTTCCCAGCCACAGGGAAAGGCTGGTTCGGTTACGGAAGGTTGAGGAAGCCTACGCCGTGATCTTGCTAACAACCGGGGGGTATTGGCATGGAACTGAACAAAGAAGTATTGGATTGCATGAAAGAGCTACGCCGTCGTCTGCGCGACGAGCAGGCCATCGACATTCGCCTGAGCCAGCCGGATGCAATCACCTTGATGCTCGATGGCAGCCTGCGTTCGAGTGACGAACAAACCCGTCACCTGGGCCAGCGCCTGGCCCAGTTCTCCGACCTGCCGCAGCGCAGTGCGCCCAAGCCGCCAGCCGCCTCCGAGCGCTCGGCTGACACACCAGCCGGGTCGGTTCGTATCTATCGCGGCCAGCGCGTCTACGCCTGATCAGCCGTCTGCGCCTGCCACCAGGCGCAGAACTCATCCAGCGCATCCCAAAGACTCGCCTGCGGTTGGTAGTCGAGATACTCGCGGGCACGGCTGATATCGAGGGAGAAATCCCGCGCCATCACCGCCACACCCAGGCGAAACAGGCTCGGCTGCGGCTTGCCCGGCAATAAGCGGCAGATGCTCTCGTTGACCGTCGCCGCCGCATAAGCCAGGCCAAATGGCAGATGCTGGTTAACCGCTGGCAAGCCAAGCCGACGCAGCACGTAGTTGACCACATCCCACAACGGCACTGGCTCGCCATTGCTGATGTTATAGGGTTTGCCCAACGCTGCGCCCTCGACCTTGAGCGCGCTGAGCAGCGCGGCATTGAGGTTGTGCACGCTGGTGAAATCGACCTTATTCAGACCATTGCCGATGATCGCCAGGCGCCCCTTGCACTGCATCTCGATCAAGCGCGGGAAGATACTGGTATCACCCGCGCCGGTGACGAAGCGCGGACGCAACGCCAGCACCTCTAAACCGGCCTGCTGAGCAGCGAACACACGCTGTTCGGCGAGGAATTTGGTGCGCCCGTAATGATCGGAAAACCGCCGTGGCAACTGGTCTTCGCGCACACCAACATGAGCCCGGCCATCGAAATAGATCGACGGTGACGACAGGTGCACCAGGCGCCGCACCTTCTGCTTCAGGCAGCCATCGACGACATGCTCGGTCAAGGTGACATTGCCATGGTGAAAGTGCGCGTAATCACCCCACACACCAACCGCCCCGGCGCAATGCACAACCACCTCAACGCCCTCGCACAGGTGCTGCACCCATTCGGCGTCAGCCAGGTCACCCTGCACAAAATCAGCCCCCCGGCTAATCAGGTGTTGCACGCCTTCGGCACGACGCCCATTAACGCGCACCTCGAAGCCCTGCTCCAGGGCGAAGCGGGCGAAACGTCCACCGATGAAACCGCTTGCTCCGGTGACCAGGATTTTCATTGCTCCCTCCGCTGACTGAATGTCGGCGCAATTTAGCAGTCGTACCGGCAATTCGCCCTGACAACGCGCGCCAGAAAAGCGGCCATGCAAGCCGCTCGCCTCAACCGGCCTGCACCAACGCCCCGGCGGCGGCGCGACGCAATTGCTCGGTCAAACCACTGAGCAATTCACCGCCGCTGCGCCAGTAGTGCCAATACAGCGGCACATCGATGACATGCCCCGGCAGCAACGCCAACAGAGCGCCACTGGCCAGCTCACCACGCACCTGCAGTTCCGGCACCAAGCCCCAGCCCAGGCCGCTTTCAGTCAGACGCACAAACCCCTCTGAAGACGGGCACACGTGATAAGCGAAACTCCCCGTCACGCCTAGCTCAGCCAGATAACGATGCTGCAACTGATCATCCGGCCCGTAAACGATGGCCGGTACACGCGCCAGGTTGGCCGCCGTCGGCTCCGCGCCAAAATGCCGCGCGATAAAATCGGCATTGGCCACCGCCAGGTAGCGCATTGAACCCAACGCCAGGCTACGCGCCCCAGCGACCGGGCGCTCGACAGAGCAAACACAGCCAGCCACCTCCCCCGCTCGCATGCGCTTGAGGCCCACCTCCTGATCCTCCACCACCAACTCCAGCAGCACACGCTGCTCGGCGCAGAACTCGGCAACCGCTGCCGCCCACCAAGTGGCCAGACTATCGGCGTTGATCGCGATGCGCAGGCGCTCGTGCTGAACCTGCTCATCCAGACCCGGCACCTGCCCCTGCAGAGCCCGCTCCAGCAGACGCACCTGCTGCACATGATTGAGTAAGCGTCGACCGATTTCAGTGGGCGCAGGCGGCATAGCGCGTACCAGCACCGGCTGGCCGACACGCGCTTCGAGCAGCTTGATGCGCTGCGACACCGCCGATTGCGAGAGCCCCAGCACCTGCGCCGCGCGTTCGAAGCCGGCCTGCTCCACCACTGCCGCCAGGGCAGCCAGAAGTTTGTAATCGAACAATCGATTTTCCTAATGAGCGATCAGCATTATTGGTTTCTCTTATACATCCCACCACAGCAGACTTGCCAGCACCACAGCAGACAAGGAGCCCGCCATGCCCAGCAAAAACAACCACACACGCCCACGGCACAGCACCGGCTGCGTACTGCGCGGCTTCAGCGCCCAGCAGCCATTGCGCCACCCGCACACTCTGGCGACGACGAACACCACGGAGCAGGCATGATGTGGCAGAGCTACAGCAACGGCCTATTGGTCGCCATCGGCCTGATCATGGCCATCGGCGCGCAGAACGCCTTCGTCCTGGCACAGAGCCTGCGGCGTGAACACCATTTATCCGTAGCTGCTCTGTGCATGCTCTGCGACGCCGTTCTGGTGGCCGCCGGCGTATTCGGCCTGGCCAGCCTGCTGACCCAGAGCCCCATCCTGCTCGCCATCGCCCGCTGGGGGGGCGCAGCCTTCTTGCTCGTCTACGGCGGCCAGGCGCTGCTGCGGGCCATGCGGCCACAATCACTGCAGGCGGCCAGCAACGAGTCACGCTCACGGCGCGCCGTGCTGCTGGCAACCCTGGCAGTGACATTGCTCAACCCACACGTCTACCTGGACACGGTGCTCCTGATCGGCTCACTCGGTGCACAGCAAACTGCGCCTGGCGCCTATGCCGCGGGCGCGGCCAGTGCATCGGTGCTGTGGTTCAGCACCCTGGCGTTTGCTGCGGCCTGGCTCGCGCCCTGGCTGGCCAAACCGCTGACCTGGCGTCTGATCGATCTAGGCGTAGCCGCGATGATGCTGGCCGTGGCAGTGCAGTTGATCTTCGCCGCATAAGAAGGCGCCTTGCCTGATTGAAACCTACGGGAGCCGCGCCGAGTGCATCCGAGTGGCTTTAATCAGCACGCATGATCGTTCGTCGCACCGTGCCAATTATTGGTTGCACCTAGTTGCACCTTGCATATTCTCGGGTTTACTCTCCTGCAACTTTCTTGCTGTCGGCCAGCGATGTCGGCAGCCTTTTTGCCGTCGCAGGCGACATGACGATTGCTCCGGCAATTGCTTACCGTGCCCAACCTGACCCGTAGGACTTCCCATGGCCACCACCACGCTTGGCGTAAAACTCGACGATGCAACACGTGAGCGCCTGAAACAGGCTGCCGCGCAGATCGACCGTACGCCGCACTGGATGATCAAGCAGGCGATTTTCAATTATCTGGAGCAAATCGAGAGTGGCCTGACGCCCGCCGAGCATGCCGGCCTGGCCGCTGCTGCCGGTGAAGAAGCGCTGGAATCGCTGAGCGATGCAGGTTTGCAGGTATTTCTCGATTTCGCCGAGAGCATCCTGCCGCAGTCGGTGCTGCGCGCCGCCATCACCAGCGCCTACCGCCGCCCAGAGCCCGAAGTGGTGCCGATGCTGCTGGAGCAGGCGCGCCTGAGTAAGGAACAAGCCGACGCCTCGCAGAAGCTGGCACTGGGCATCGCCGAAAAGCTGCGTAATCAGAAGAACGCCAGCGGCCGTCAGGGCCTGGTGCAGGGCCTGCTGCAGGAGTTCTCGCTGTCGTCGCAGGAAGGCGTGGCGCTGATGTGCCTGGCCGAAGCGCTGCTGCGCATCCCCGACAAGGCCACCCGTGACGCCCTGATCCGCGACAAGATCGCCAACGGCAACTGGAGCCAGCACCTGGGCCAGAGCCCGTCGATGTTCGTCAACGCGGCGAGCTGGGGCCTGCTGATCACCGGCAAGCTGGTGTCGACCCACACCGAAGCCGGCATGACCTCGGCGCTCAACCGCATCATCGGCAAGAGCGGCGAGCCGGTGATCCGCAAGGGCGTGGACATGGCCATGCGCCTGATGGGCGAGCAGTTCGTCACCGGCGAAACCATCGCCGAAGCCCTGGCCAACGCCGCCACCCTGGAAAGCAAAGGCTTCCGCTATTCCTACGACATGCTCGGTGAAGCCGCGCTGACCGAGGAAGACGCCAAGCGCTACCTGGCCTCCTACCAGCAGGCCATCCACGCCATCGGCAAGGCCTCGCACGGTCGCGGCATCTACGAAGGGCCGGGCATCTCGATCAAGCTGTCCGCCCTGCACCCACGCTACAGCCGCGCCCAGTACGAGCGCGTGATGGACGAGCTGTACCCGACCCTGCTGGGCCTGACTCAACTGGCCAAGCAGTACGACATCGGCCTCAACATCGACGCCGAGGAAGCCGACCGCCTGGAGCTGTCGCTGGATCTGCTCGAGCGCCTGTGCTTCGAGCCGAGCCTGGCCGGCTGGAACGGCATCGGTTTCGTCATCCAGGCCTACCAGAAGCGCTGCCCGTACGTGATCGACTACGTCATCGACCTGGCCAAGCGCAGCCGTCATCGCCTGATGATCCGCCTGGTCAAGGGCGCCTACTGGGACAGCGAGATCAAGCTGGCTCAGGTCAATGGTCTGGAAGGCTACCCGGTGTACACCCGCAAGCCGTACACCGATGTGTCCTACATCGCCTGCGCACGCAAGCTGCTGGCCGCACCGGAAGCCATCTACCCGCAGTTCGCCACCCACAACGCCCACTCGCTGTCGGCCATCTACCACTTGGCCGGGCAGAACTACTACCCGGGCCAGTACGAGTTCCAGTGCCTGCACGGCATGGGTGAGCCGCTGTACGAGCAGGTGGTGGGCAAGATTGCCGACGGCAAGCTGAACCGTCCTTGCCGCATCTACGCTCCGGTGGGCAGCCACGAAACCCTGCTGGCTTACCTGGTACGCCGCCTGCTGGAAAACGGCGCCAACACCAGCTTCGTCAACCGCATCGCCGACCACAGCATCTCGCTGAAAGACCTGGTGCTCGACCCGGTACTGCAGGTCGAGCAGATGGCCGCGCAAGAGGGCACCATCGGCCTGCCGCACCCGCGCATCCCGATGCCGCGTGACCTGTACGGCAAGAGCCGGGTCAACTCCGAGGGCCTGGATCTAGCCAACGAACACCGCCTCGGTTCACTGTCCTCGGCGCTGCTGTCGACCGCCAACCAGAGCTACCTGGCCGAGCCGATGCTCGGCTGCGATGGCGTCAACCCAAGCGAGCCGGAGCCCGTGCGCAACCCGGCTGATCACCGCGATCTGGTCGGCCACGTACGCGAGGCGAGCATTGCCGACGTCGACAACGCCATCCTCTGCGCCATGGCCAGCGGGCAGATCTGGCAGTCCACCCGGCCCGACGAGCGCGCCGCCGTACTGGAGCGCGCCGCCGACCTGATGGAGGCCGAGCTGCAGCAACTGATGGGCCTGCTGGTGCGCGAGTCCGGCAAGACCTTCGCCAACGCCATCGCCGAAGTGCGCGAGGCGGTGGACTTCCTGCGTTACTACGCGATCCAGGCGCGCAGCTTCGGCAACGACAGCCACCGCCCGCTGGGCCCGGTGGTGTGTATCAGCCCGTGGAACTTCCCGCTGGCGATCTTCACCGGCCAGGTCTGCGCCGCACTGGCCGCTGGCAATACCGTGCTGGCCAAACCTGCCGAGCAAACCCCGCTGATCGCCGCGCAAGGTGTACGCATCCTGCGTGAAGCGGGCGTACCGGCTGGCGCCGTGCAACTGCTGCCGGGCCGTGGCGAAACCGTCGGCGCGCGTCTGGTGGGTGACGAGCGCGTGCGCGGGGTGATGTTCACCGGCTCCACCGAAGTGGCTGGCATCCTGCAACGCAACATTGCCGGTCGCCTGGATGCACAGGGCCGCACCATTCCGCTGATCGCCGAAACCGGCGGCCTCAACGCCATGATCGTCGACTCCTCGGCACTGACCGAGCAGGTGGTAATGGACGTGGTCGCTTCCGCCTTCGACAGCGCCGGCCAACGCTGCTCGGCCCTGCGCGTGCTGTGCGTGCAGGACGACGTGGCCGACCGCGTGCTGACCATGCTCAAGGGCGCCATGGCCGAATACAGCCTGGGCAACCCGGAGCGCCTCAATACCGACATCGGCCCGGTGATCGACGCCGAAGCCAAAGCCGGCATCGAAACCCATATCGCCAAGCTGCGCGAGAAAGGCCGCAAGGTCACGCAACTGGCGCGTGTCAACGGTGAAGAAATCAAGCGCGGCACCTTCGTCGTGCCGACCCTGATCGAGCTGGACAGCTTCGATGAGATGAAGCGCGAGATCTTCGGCCCGGTGCTGCACGTGGTGCGCTACCAGCGCGCCGATCTGGGCAAGCTGTTGCAGCAGATCAACGACAGCGGCTATGGCCTGACCCTCGGCGTGCACACACGCATCGACGAGACCATCGCCCAGGTGGTCGGCACGGCCAAGGTCGGCAACCTGTATGTGAACCGCAACATGGTCGGCGCCGTGGTCGGCGTGCAGCCCTTCGGCGGTGAAGGTCTGTCCGGCACCGGGCCGAAAGCCGGTGGCCCGCTGTACCTGTTCCGCCTGCTGTCGACCCGCCCGCAGGAAGCTGTCGCCCAGTACCTGCAACAGGCCGAGGTGCAGGCCCTGCCGGTTCCGACCGAGCTGGACAAAGTGCGCGCCGCCTTCGCCGAATGGGCGGGCAAGCAGGAGCCGGTCATCGCCGCGCTGTTCGAGCAGTACCGCGGCCTGTCGCAGAGCTACAGCGCGCACACACTGACCGGCCCCACCGGCGAGCGCAACAGCTACACCCTGCTGCCGCGCGAGCACGTGCTGAACCTGGCCGACGAGCGCGGCGACCTGCTGGCGCAACTGGCTGCCACCCTGGCCGTCGGCAGCCGGGCGATCTGGCTGGAAAGCCAACGCGCGCTGCATAGCGAGCTGCCGAAAGAGGTGCAGAAGCACATCCAATTGGTGGCCGACTGGAACAGCGTCGACGTGGAACTGGACGCCATCCTGCACCACGGCGACTCCGACCAGTTGCGCGCGGTGAGCGAGCAGGCAGCGCAGCGCAAGGGCGCCATCGTCGGCGTGCACGGCCTGAACAAGGGCGAGACCGACATCCCGCTGGAACGCCTGCTGATCGAGCACGCGCTGAGCGTCAACACTGCAGCCGCTGGTGGTAACGCCAGTCTGATGACCATTGGTTAAGCGCCAGGGTCATCGATAAGTCATGCCGTGGAAGCTGCCTGAAAGCTTGCCACGGCATGCTGCAGCCACATGACGCAACTGCCTGCAGGGGCTACCCGCCCGGCGTCGTGCTTTTTCCTTCCGACCTTCGGGTCTGCGCCAGCCTACCCGGCCAGCGCATCGCGCGGGGCTAACCGCCCCGCCCGCTTTCCCGCCTATTCGCTCACGCCTGCATCGTCCAGCCATGCACGCCCATCGCCGCCTGGCGCCCGGCTTCGGAACGGGTTGGATGTGGGTGACAGGTCAGCGCGATATCTTCAGCCGAGGCGGAGAACTCCATGGCTACGCAGTACTCGCCGATCAGCTCACCCACGCTCGGGCCGATCATGTGCACGCCGAGAATCTGGTCGGTATTGGCATCGGCCAGGATCTTCACGAAGCCTTCGGTTTCGTGGTTGATCTTCGCCCGGCTGTTGGCGGTGAAGGGAAACTTGCCGACCTTATAGGCACGGCCCTCGGCCTTCAGTTCCTCCTCGCCCTTGCCGACGCTGGCCACCTCCGGGCGGGTGTAGATCACCCCAGGAATCACCCCATAGTTGACCTCCGCCGCGTGCCCGGCGATGCGCTCGATACAGGCGACCGCTTCATCTTCGGCCTTGTGCGCGAGCATCGGGCCCGAGGTGACATCGCCGATCACCCATACGCCGGGTACGCCGCTCTGGTGTTTGTTATTGCTGAGCATGCCGCGCTTGTCAGTGTTCAGACCGACGCTTTCCAGGCCCAGCCCCTCGGTGTAGGGGCGCCGGCCGATGGCCACCAGCACGTAGTCGGCCTCCAGGCTCTCTGCCGCGCCGCCTGCGGCCGGCTCAAGGCTCAGAGTCACGCCGCTTTTACCCGTCTTGGCGCCCGTTACCTTGGTGCCGAGTTTGAAGCTCATACCTTGCTTGCCCAGGGTGCGCTGCAGGGTTTTGCCCGTCTCGCCATCCAGACCGGGGCAAATGCGGTCGAGGTATTCCACTACGGTCACCTGGCTGCCCAGGCGGCGCCATACCGAGCCCAGCTCCAGGCCGATCACCCCGGCGCCAATCACCACCAGATGTTTGGGCACCTCGGGTAGCGACAACGCCCCGGTGGAATCGAGAATGCGTTGGTTATCGATCTCAACGCCCGGCAACGGTGTCGGCTCGGAACCGCTGGCGATGACGATGTTCTTCGTCTCCAGCAGACGCTCACCGCCTTCGCGCAGCTTCACCTGCACCCGCCCAGGGCCGTCGATACGCCCCCAGCCCTTGACCCATTCCACCTTGTTCTTGCGAAACAGGAACTCCACGCCCTTGGTCAGCGCTTCGACGCTATCGGCCTTCTGCTTCATCATCTGCGCCAGGTTGAGCGTTGGCGTGACTTCCACACCCAGTGCGCTCAGCTCACCGCCAGCCGCCGCCTCGTAAAGCTCGGAGGCATGCAGCAGGGCCTTGGACGGCATGCAGCCGACATTCAGACAGGTGCCGCCGAGGGTTTCGCGCCCTTCGACACAGGCCACTTTCAAGCCCAACTGGCCGGCACGAATGGCGGCGTTATAACCGCCAGGGCCGGCACCGATAATGACCACGTCATAACTGCTCATCGCTTGTCCTCAGATCAGGGAAGCTTGCTGGCAAGCGCAGCCGTAGCGGCCGGGCGCACTCGCAAGAGGTGGAACAAAAGAAATGCCAGCACGGCGAACAGCGCATTCAAGCCAACCATAGGCCAAGCCGAGCCATCTTGCAGCGCGCTCAGAAGCAGGCCAGCCAAGGTCGCGCCAGCCATCTGCGAGAAGCCCATCAACCCCGCCGCCAGGCCAGCACGCTGCGGGTTGGGAATCACCGCACCGGCCACAGCCGCAGGCAGCAACATGCCGCCGCCCAGCGTCACCAGCACCTGCGGTAGCGACAGCCCCAGCAGCGACAGACCGAACAGCAGATAGACCGCCGAGGTCAGCAGTGAGCCTGCCAGCACCAGCGCCACGCCAATGCCGACCACCCGCTGCGGCCCCAGGCGCTGCACATTACGCAAGGTGAACCACGCACCACCGAGCAGGCCGGAAACGATCAAGCCGAAGGTCAGCCCATACTGCGCCGCACTCAACCCCAACAAACCGATATACACCGATGACGAACCGGCCACCACGACGAACATCGCACCGTAGGTACAGGCGATGGTCAGCGCCAGCGCGCGGCAACTGGGTAGCACCTGCAGATAATTGGCGAGCAACCCCTTGAGCCGCCCAGCCTGTGGGTCGCGCTGCAGATGACTCTCACGGTAGCCGGTCAAGGTCGCCAGCAACGCCAGACTGCCCAGCACCAGCGTGGCCAATAGCGGCCCATGCCAGCCGCCGTACTGCGTCAGCAGACCGCCCACTACCGGCGACAGAACAATAGCCGCGAACATACCGAGCACCGTCAGCGCCAGTACAGGCCCGGCCCGTTCCTGCCACACATCACGCACGGTGGCACGCGCCAGCACCAGCGCGGCGCAGGCGCCAAGCCCTTGCAGTACGCGCATGCCGATCAGCACATCGATATTCGGCGCCAGCAGCATGCCCAGAGTCGCCAGCACATAGAGGCTCAAGCCGACCAACAGAATCGGGCGACGCCCCAGGCGATCCGACAGCGGCCCCAGCAGCAACTGGCCAAGACCAAAAGCACCGACGAACAGTGACAGCGCCAGCAAACTGCTGCCAGGCGCAGCGTTGAGCCCGCGCTCCAGCTCGCCCAGCGCGGGAATAAGCAACTGCGTGGACGTCTCCCCCAGCGCCGTGAGAAGCATCAGGATGATCAGCAGAGTACGGGAAGGCTGCATGGCAAAGCTCCACAGGACAGTGACTGGCGGCCATTTATATTTCGACCATAATATGAAACATTAAATGTCGTCCATCATATTATTTGGAGCCGCAATGACCGATCAATCACGAGACACCCGACTCGCCACCTGGATCGCCGAAGAGCAGGCCGTACGCAGCAAACTCGCCGCGCCTGGCACCCTCACTCTGGCGCAAGTGGCGGCCATGACGCCGATGGACTTCTTCGACGGCATTGGCCAAGGTGAGCTCCCCTCGCCGCCGATCAACGCGGTGCTCGATTTCACCCCGGTGCACTGGGCCAGCGGACTGTTCATCTTTCAGGGCACACCGGACAAGCGCCACTACAACCCACTGGGCAGTGTGCACGGCGGCTACATCGCCACGTTGCTCGACTCCTGCATGGGCTGCGCCGTGCACACCCAACTCAAGCCTGGCCAGGGCTACACCACCTCCGACCTGCGCGTGAGCTACATCCGCGCCCTGCGCAGCGAAGCCGGCCCCGTGCGGGCCGAGGGCCGCATCATTCACCTGGGCCGTTCCACCGCCCTGGCGGAAGGTCGCCTCTACGATGTCGATGAGCGTCTCTACGCCGTCGCCTCCACGACCTGCCTGATCCTCGACATGAAGTCCTGAAGGAGTTCGCCATGACTCTCGCCGTGATTGCCGGTTACGCCCGCTCCCCCTTCCACTTCGCACGCAAGGGCGCCCTGATCGATCTGCGCCCGGACGACCTCGCCGCCCAGGTGCTGCGTGGCCTGGTCGATAAACTCCAACTCGACCCGGCAACGCTCGAAGACGTGATCATGGGCTGCGCCTACCCAGAAGCGGAACAGGGTATGAACATCGCCCGCATCGCCAGTTTCCGTGCAGGTTTCCCGCAAACCCTCGGCGGCGCCACGCTGAACCGCTTCTGCGGCTCGTCGATGAGCGCCGTACATTACGCCGTCGGGCAGATTGCCATTGGCGCGGGCGAGGCGTTTCTGTGCGCAGGCGTGGAGTCCATGACCCGCGTACCCATGGGCGGCTTCAACATATCGCCCAACCCAACGCTACTGAGTCAGTATCCGCAGGTGTACATGGCCATGGGGCACACGGCCGAGGAAGTGGCACGGCGCTACGCCATCAGCCGCGAAGATCAGGAGGCCATGGCAGTCGAGTCTCACGCCAAGGCCGTACGCGCCCGCGAGCTGGGCCTATTCAACGATGAACTGCTGAGCATCGACACACCGCAAGGCCTGGTCGAGCAGGATGGCTGCCTACGCCCAGGCACTAGCCTGGAAGCTCTGGCGCAACTCAAGCCCGCCTTCGGCGGCAGCGTCACGGCCGCCACCTCGTCCCCCCTGACCGATGGCGCC
The DNA here is from genome assembly GCF_902506535.1 of Pseudomonas sp. 8Z. Classification (GTDB taxonomy): domain Bacteria; phylum Pseudomonadota; class Gammaproteobacteria; order Pseudomonadales; family Pseudomonadaceae; genus Aquipseudomonas. The sequence continues at coordinate 135,261 of NZ_LR733827.1, read as the reverse complement.
GCCGCTGTATTGGTCTGCACTGAGACCTTCGCCCGCGAGCATGGCCTGAGCGTGCTGGCGCGGATAAAAGCAGTCGCTGTAGCAGGCTGCGCGCCAGAAATCATGGGCATGGGGCCGGTGGCGGCAACGCGCAAAGTCCTGCAACGCGCCGGCCTGTCGATCGATGACATCGATCTGGTGGAGATCAACGAAGCCTTCGCCAGCCAATCACTGGCATGCGTTCAGGAGTTGGGGCTGGACATGGCCAAGGTCAATCTCGACGGCGGCGCCATGGCGCTCGGCCATCCACTCGGGGCAACGGGTGCCCGCATCACCGGCAAAGCAGCCAGCCTGCTACGCCGTACCGGTGGGCGCTACGCCATCGCCACCCAGTGCATCGCTGGCGGCCAGGGTGTAGCGACCTTGCTCGAAGCTGCCGATATATGAGCGCCCCTGTGTAACATGACCGGCTGCATTTGAAAGACGAGGATCGCCATGCGCTATTCAGAAGACCACAAGGCCAAGACCCATCAACGCATCGTCGAAGAAGCCGCTCTGCGCTTTCGCCGTGACGGTGTGGGCGCCACAGGCTTGCAGTCGCTAATGAAAGGGCTGGGTCTGACCCATGGCGGTTTCTATGCCCACTTCAAGTCCAAGGACGACCTAGTGGAAACTGCGCTGCAACATGCCGCGGCAGAGCAGGAGCGCAGCACCGCACGGATGACACAGGGAGATACGCCGCTGCAAGGCCTGCTCAAAGGCTACTTATCCAGCCGACACCGCGACAACCCCGGCGCTGGCTGCCCCTTGCCCACCATCTCTGCCGAGCTAGGCCAGCGCGGCGAGGCCAGCGAGACAACCGACACACTGATACGCAACCTGCTGACGCTCATAGAGCAGCACCTGCCAGGCGAGGACGCCAGCGCAGAAAGCGTACAGATGCTCTCGGCAATGGTCGGCGCGCTGCTGTTATCACGCAGCGTCAAGGATCCAGAACTGGCCGACCGACTGCTCAAGACCACGCGCGCGCAACTGCTGGCAAAAGTCGCAACCGTTCAAGCGTGAGCAGCGGGTAGCGCCCGCTTGCTGCTAAGCCGCGCCAGCGCGCCCCTGCGCCGTGAATATCGGCAGCGGCAATAGAGGCCGTTGGCACCACTGCGCTCGAACTTTCGCCGCAGCCCCGCCCCCAGCAGCACGACCAACGCGGCACGCTGAAGCCTTGTGATTCAGCCGCCAAGGCCTGGCTCAAACACAGCTCAAAACCTCGCTGATACCACCTGCCGAATAGCCACGCACCAAGTTATGGCCTTTTTTGTCCCATTGGTCAGAAAACAGTGCATCAGAGGCGCTAAACACCCCTCTCAATACAAGCGCATCTAATTGATTTGCAACGTATCTGCACAATAACGAGAATTGGCGCCGTTTTTGCTCTGGCAGCACCAGCCTGACTATACGGACAGGTTCATAACCATAAAGCACGACACCCATCAGGAGCTCCGATGAATCGCAAACTTTCCACCCTGATCCTCGCCAGCGGCCTACTTGCGGGTGCCCAGGCCAATGCTGACGATCTACTGCAGTGGCAGAACAATAGCCTCACCTACCTCTACGGCCACGATTTCAAGGTTGACCCGGAAATCCAACAGACCATCACCTTCGAGCACGCCAGCGGCTGGAGCTTTGGTGACCTGTTCTTCTTTACCGACGTGATCAAATTCAACACCGACGCGCAAAACGGTAATGGCGATGGCCACACTTACTACGGCGAATTCAGCCCACGTCTGTCGTTCGGCAAAATCACCGGTGCTGACCTGTCCTTCGGACCGATCAAAGACGTACTGATCTCCGCCACCTACGAGTTCGGCGAGAAAGACGTCGATGCATTCCTGATCGGCCCGGCAGTCGACCTGGACATCCCCGGTTTCGACTACTTCCAGCTCAACACCTACCTGCGCAAGCCAGGCAGCAGCCGCCCAGGCAAGAACGTCTGGCAGATCACCCCGGTATGGAGCTACACCCTGCCTGTGGGCGAGTCGGACATTGTTATCGACGGTTTCATGGACTGGGTCGTCGATAACGACGAGAACCGCCGCGGCGAATACCAGGCCAACCTGCACTTCAACCCGCAGATCAAGTACGACCTGGGCAAGGCGCTGAAGTGGGGCGAGAAACAGCTCTACGTCGGCATCGAATACGATTATTGGAAGAACAAGTACGGCATCAAGGATGGCGGCGCCGTCAGCGAATTCGTAGGCCCGACCGACCAGAACACCGCCAGCCTGCTGGTCAAAGTGCACTTCTGATCCCCGCCGCGCCGCTCTTCACAGCGGCGCGCGCCTAACCCAGGTCGCCGAAAATTGCGACCTTCGGCCGATGCCACCGCCCCATCTAACGTGCTTAGCTCTCGGCTATCCCAGACTTTTATCGAGGATGGACGATGCCTGCTCGCACACTGTTATTGACCGCACTCGCCATGCTGGCATTCGCGGGCAACTCCCTGCTCTGCCGCCTGGCACTGCGTGAAACCGAGATCGATGCCGCCAGCTTTACTGCCATGCGCCTAACCGCAGGGGCGCTGATGCTGGCCTTGCTGTTACGCCTGCGCAGCGGCGCACGCCCCATGGCCGGCAACTGGCCCGGCGCTCTAGCACTATTTGTCTACGCAGCGGCGTTCTCCTTCGCCTACTTGCACCTGGATACCGGTATTGGCGCCCTACTGCTGTTCGGCGCTGTGCAATTGAGCATGCTGCTTTGGGGCCTCTGCCACGGGGAGCGCCTACCGGCCTTGGCCAGTATCGGCACAGTGATGGCCTGCGCCGGACTTATGGCTCTGCTATTGCCAGGCGCCAGTGCGCCGCCATTGCCCCCTGCTCTGCTGATGCTGTTAGCTGGCATAGCCTGGGGCGCCTACTCACTGCTCGGTCGCGGCCAGGGGGACCCACTGGCGGTAACCGCCGGCAACTTTCTGCGCGCGACCCCGCTGGGCCTGCTGCTGGTTCTGCCCTTTTTCGCGCAGTTGCAATGGGATGTGCCGGGCCTGTTCTATGCCCTGCTTTCTGGCGCGCTCACCTCGGGTATCGGTTACGCCATCTGGTACAGCGCCTTACCGAGCCTACGCGCCAGCCAAGCCGCTACGGTTCAGCTCAGCGTGCCCATTCTCGCGGCACTGGCTGGCAGCTTGGTGCTGGATGAAACACTGAGCCTGCGCCTGCTGCTTAGCGCGGTTGCCGTGCTCGGTGGCATTGCGCTGGTGCTCAGTAGCCGTCAGCCACACGTGAAAAAGTGAGCAAAAAGCCAATACAGCGGTCTGCTGTGCTGACCCCTTATCGACAGGTGACTTCCGTGCCTCATCTGCTGCGCCTTACCCTGATCACGCTACTGGCCCTCGGCATTACAGGCTGCGCCAGCCTGACCAACCAGGATCCACTGCGCGTCGATCTCGTCGGGCTGGAGCCCTTGCCCGGCCAGGAACTGGAGATGCGCTTCGCGGTAAAACTGCGCGTGCAAAACCCCAATGACCAGGCCGTAGAGTTCAACGGTGTGGCGCTGGATCTGGATATCAACGGCCAGCCACTGGCCAGTGGCGTGAGCGACCAGCAAGGCAGCATTGCACGTTTTGGCGAAACGCTAATCACCGTGCCGCTGAGCATTTCGGCATTTTCCGCCGTGCGTCAGGCCTGGGGCGCGGCGAACTACCAACCGGGCCAGGGCCTGCCCTACACAATCCAGGGCAAGCTGGCTGGCGGCCTGTTCGGCACGCACCGCTTTCGCGACAGCGGCACCCTGACCTGGCCGGAGCAGGTCAATCCATACTGACGACAGACGCATCTTTGCCCTACGCCAGCATGACTGCCTGATAACCGTCAAAACCTCGCCATGCAGCCCTTAACCTTGAGCGGACAGCCAAGGGTAAACCCCTATATACTATGCGGTTTCTAACCATCACCGAGGATCCCCCTTGAGCACCTTGCCACCCTGCCCCAAATGCAACTCCGAATACACCTACGAAGATGGCGAGCAACTGGTTTGCCCGGAATGCGCTCACGAGTGGAAGGCTGGTGAAGCCGGCGCAAGCGATGATGACACGCGCGTGATCAAGGACTCGGTCGGCAACCTGCTGCAGGACGGCGACACCATCACCGTGATCAAGGATCTGAAGGTCAAGGGCTCCTCGCTGGTGGTCAAGGTTGGCACCAAGGTCAAGAACATCCGCCTGGTCGACGGCGACCACGATATCGACTGCAAGATCGACGGTATCGGCGCGATGAAACTCAAGTCCGAGTTCGTCCGCAAGGTCTGACCTCACGCAAGCGCCGCGTCTGCGGCGCTTCCCTTCGGGATATCTACTGCACCGGCAGGAAATTCAGCAGAAACAGACTCTGCGCATAATTGGCGCCCATACGCCGGTAGCGCTCTTCCAGCACGTGAGTGAGCAGATCGAGGCGCGCAACCATCTTGCCGAACTCCACGGCGTAGCTGAGGTTGCTGGTTCGTTCGGACACTTCGTTGGACAGCAGCAAGGGCTGGCCACTGGCGTCACGACGCTGGCCCAGCATCCAGGCAGCCTTCTCCAGATTACGCGCGGCGTTGTAAATGAACTGCGCATTGAAGCTGTCGGTCAGGTAGAACTCGGTATGCCCACCGTGCGCCGTCACCAACATGCTGCCGATGGCGTAGGTAAAAGCGGCGACGCGATCACCATGAAATGCCGGGCTCAGGGCGTAATCCAGTGCGGCCACGTCACGCCGCCCGCCGAGGGTCGGCCAGTCTTGGTTGTGCTCGATTGCGTACTGAATCTGTCGCTCGATACCCACGCTGTCGATCTGGGCATTCTTACGCCACTCGCGCGGGTTACGCTGGTAAAGCTTGTGCATCAGACGATACAGGCTGTTGAGATTGTTGCGCATGGCCAACGTCGCCATGCGGTCAACATCGGTCTGCAGCAGTTCGCCTGCTTGAACCGGGTTACGCGTGTTGATGATCGAATCGTTATCCAGGCGGCCACTGCAACCGGCAAGCAGCCACAGCAATATCAGCACCGGTAGCAGTCGCTGCCAGCGTGCGGATAGGGGTGTCCTGTTTCGCTCTGAACGCATCGCGCCAATCCCTGCAGCTTCGATACCGCCAATAGGCAGCATCGTTCTGATACCCAGTAAAGCGCAAAATTCCCTTACCCGAGCACTGCAGTGCCAATCCTGTACATAGCGCACCTTTACCCAAGACTTACACTGCCACGGCTAACGAAGCTGAACGGATACTGTCTGAGTCATCAAGCGGGAACCTTCCGCTTCCACAGGAGATACCCAACATGCACTCGCGCATTCCTCTCATCACCGGCCTGGTGCTCAGTCTGGCGCTGGTCGGCCAGAACAGCGCCCAGGCGTCTGGCCGCAGCGATGCCGCCATCGCCGGCGTGGTGGCAGGTGCGGTCATCGGCGGCGTGATTGCCTCCAGTCGCCCGGCCCCCGTCTACCAGGCACCACCGCCTCCAACCGTGGTGTACTACCCGCAGCAGCCGGTGTATTACTCCGCGCCGCCGGTGTACTACTCACCGCCACCACCACCGGCCTACTACTACCCTCCCGCTACCGTAGTGGTTACGCCCGGCTACCGCCCCTACCCACCACCGCCACGCTACCACCACGGCGGCTGGCGGCATGACGGTCGCTGGTAAGCCATAAAACGAAAAGCCCGTATTCTCGGATACGGGCTTTTCTTATGCAGATAACGCCAGTTCAGCGCCTTACACCGCCACAGGCGCTCGCTCGCACAGCGTCTTCAGAGCAGCGGCCCATTGCGGGTGGTCGTTCAGGCATGGCACCAGTTGCAAGCTCTCGCCCCCGGCCTCGACGAACTGCTCGCGGCCACGGTCGCCGATTTCCTCCAGCGTCTCGATGCAGTCGGCGACGAACGCCGGGCACATCACCAGCAGCTTCTTCACCCCCTGCGCGGCCAGCTCGTCCAGGCGATTCTCGGTGTAGGGCTCGATCCACTTGTCACGCCCCAGGCGCGACTGGAAGCTCACCGACCATTGCCCGGTCTGCAAGCCCATGCGCTCGGCGAACAGCTCGGCGCTGCGCAGACACTGGGCGCGATAACACTTGGCCAACACCTCTGGCGACGCCGTACGGCAGCAATCCGGCCCTTTCAGGCAGTGGCCGGTGGCGTCGAGCTTGCGCAGGTGGCGTTCCGGCAGACCATGGAAACTCAGCAGCAGGTGATCGAAGCCCTGCTCCAGATACGGCTTGGCGCTGGCGACCAGAGCATCGAGGTACTCAGGTTGTTCGAAGAACGGCGGCAGGATGGAAAAGCGCATGTCCAGGCCATGCTCACGCACCACTCGCTTGGCTTCTTCGATCACCGTCGTGGTGGTGCTGTCGGCGAACTGCGGGTAAAGCGGCGCCAGGGTGACTTCGCGGATGCCCTGCCCGGCCATACGCAGCAGGGTCGATTCGATGGACGGCTGCCCATAGCGCATGGCCAATTCAACCGGGCCGCGCGTCCAATGCGCTTTCATCGCCTCCTGCAGGCGGCGGCTGAGCACGATCAAGGGCGAGCCGTCCTCCCACCAGATCGAGGCATAGGCGTGGGCCGAGGCCGCCGGGCGCTTAATCAAGATCAGCGACACCAGCAGACGGCGCAGCGGCCAGGGCAGATCCACCACATACGGATCCATCAGAAACTGATTGAGGTAACGCCGCACATCGGCCACCTCGGTAGACGCCGGGGAGCCCAGGTTAACCAGCAGCAGTGCGTGATCGGTCATGCGAAATCCTAGTCGGTAACGTCAGTGGGCGAGCAGGTCTGTCAGCGCCACATCAAGATGGGTAAAACGAAAACTGAAGTCGGCATCGAGCACACGGCTCGGCAAGGCACGTTGCCCGCCCAAGAGCAGCCCAGCCATTTCCCCCAATGCGGCACGCAACACGACGGCAGGTGCAGGCAGGAAAGTCGGACGGCTCAGGGCCTGACCAAGTGCACGGGTAAATTCGGCGTTGCGCACCGGCAATGGCGCGCAGGCATTATAAGGACCGTGCGCGTCGCCTTGCTGCAAGAGAAAATCGATCAACTCGATTTGGTCAGCAATATGAATCCAGGGCATCCATTGCTGGCCATTACCCAGGCGCCCACCCAGGCCGAAGCGGAACGGCGTCAGCATGCGCGCCAACAAACCACCATCAGCCGCCAGCACCAGACCGGTGCGCAGTAGCACAACACGCATGCCAAACGCCTGCGCACGCATGGCCGCCACCTCCCAGGCGGCGCAGAGCCGTGCGGCGAAATCACGGCCCTGTGGCGGTATGTCTTCGCGCAGTTCACAGTCACCACCGTCGCCGTACCAGCCCACCGCTGAGCCAGACAACAGCAGCGCCGGACGTTGCTCGCGCTGCTCCAGCCAAGTGACGAGCTGCTCGGTAAGCGTGACGCGACTGGCCCACAACAGCGCCTTGCGCTTGTCCGTCCAGGGGCGATCGGCAATCGGGGCGCCAGCCAGGTTGACCACTGCATCGAGCGGCTCGCTGTCGAGCTCCTCAAGGCGTGCAATGCCGCGCACCGTAGGGCCACACAAGCTCGCTACCTTGGCTGGATCGCGGCTCCACACCGTCAGACGGTGCCCTTTGTCAGCCCAATTGGCGCACAAGGCACGGCCAATCAGCCCTGTGCCGCCGGTCAACAGGATATGCATGGCATCCTCCTCGCATGGCAATTGATCAGCGCGTTTACACACTCTGGCAGGTTGAAAAGCCGGGCGTCTTTATTCATTGCCGGGTTTGACCTAAACCTTATAGAGAAGCGCTCGAAGCAATACTGTACATCAAAACATTCTTGTACAGGTTTTGTCTAAAACGTAGCCTGTAAAGCATTCAGCGCTGAAGAGGTAAGCATGAACGCATCTATCGCCATCATCGGCACCGGCCTGGCCGGGCTGTCCGCCGCCCAGGTTCTCAGTGCGGCAGGCCACGAGGTTCAACTGTTCGATAAGAGTCGCGGCAGCGGCGGACGGATGGCCAGCAAGCGCAGCGATGTCGGCAGCCTCGACCTGGGCGCGCAGTATTTCACCGCGCGTGATCGGCGCTTCGTCGAGGTAGTTCAGCAATGGCAAGCACGCGGCTGGGTCGCCGAATGGACGCCCAGCCTCTACAACAGCCAGGTCGGCCAGCTCAGCCCATCGCCGGATGAACAGGTGCGTTGGGTCGGTAGCCCACGCATGAGCGCTATCACCCGCGCCCTGCTCGGCGGCTTGCCGGTACACTTTTCCTGCCGCATCACCGAAGTTTTCCGTGGCGATCAATACTGGACACTGCTCGACGCCGAAGGCGAGAGCCATGGCCCGTTCAGTCACGTACTGGTCGCCACGCCAGCGCCACAGGCCAGCGCCCTACTGGCCGCCGCCCCCAAACTGGCAGGCGCGGCCGCTAGCGTGCTGATGGAGCCGACCTGGGCTGTTGCCCTGGCCTTCGACACCCCGCTCGATACCCGCGTCGAAGGCTGCTTCGTGCAGGACAGCGCCCTCGATTGGCTGGCGCGTGACCGCAGCAAGCCGGGCCGCGACCACTCGCACGACACCTGGGTCTTGCACGCCACCAGCGCCTGGAGCCGCCAGCATTTGGATCTACCCAAGGAAGCGGTAATCGAACATCTGCATGGCGCCTTCGCCGAAATGATCGGCTGCGCCGTACCGCCACCGAGCTTTACCCTCGCCCACCGCTGGCTGTACGCGCGCCCGGCACAAGCGCATCAATGGGGCGCCCTGGCCGATGCCGACCTGGGCTTGTATGCGTGCGGCGATTGGTGCCTGTCCGGTCGCGTCGAGGGCGCCTGGCTCAGCGGCCAGGATGCCGCACGCCGCCTGATCGAACACCTGGCATGAGCAACCTCGCCAAGCGTCGCCTCAATCCACGCAAACTGCTGCTCTCGAAGTGGACAGCCAGCCGCCCACAGAACCGCGAACGCCACTTCCTGGTGACCAAGCTGCTGCGTGACGAACAGGAACAAATCGTTGCCGTGGAACTGCAGGCCGTATTGACCGGGCGCAACGAACAGATCGACTGGCGCCTGCTTCTGGACAGCGAGCGCTGGCAGCAGGGCTGGCGCTGATTGCGCCTCACAGAAAGCAATACAAAAGCTATACAAGAAACTTGTGCATGTACAAGTTCATGCCTATGATCCCCTCATAGTTGTACAAAGTCGCCACCGAGTACAGGTTCAGAGGGGGTTAGTGATGCAAGCGATCAAGCCCAGCCTAGGCATCAGCGCCTGCCTGATGGGGGACGAGGTCCGCTACAACGGCGGCCATAAGCTTTCGCAGTTATGCAGCCGCGAGCTGACCCAGCACTTCGACTTCATCAAAGTCTGCCCCGAAGTCGGCATTGGCATGAGCACACCACGCGAGCCCATTCGCCTGGTGGGCGATCCGCAGGCACCGCGCGCAGTGGGAACGGTGGATCGCTCGCGCGACGTGACCGAGGCGCTGGCCAGCTACGGCGAACGTATTGCCGATGAGCTGCAAACAATCAGCGGCTACATTTTTATGCAGCAGTCGCCGTCCTGCGGCCTGTTTCGCGTCAAGGTCTATCAGGACGGCGGGCGCCCAAGCGAGCCGGGGCGCGGCATCTTCGCTGCGCACTTCTGCGCGCGCCATCCTGATCTGCCGGTCGAGGAAGCCGGTCGCCTGATGGATCCTGTGTTGCGCGAGAACTTCATCACCCGCGTTTACGCCTACGCCCAATGGCAGCAATTGCTTGCCAGCGGGCTGACCCGCCGGGCGCTGATCGCCTACCACTCGCGCTACAAGTACCTGCTGATGGCCACCGACCCGGCGCGTTACAAGTCCTTGGGCCGCCTGCTCGGCGACCTCGCTCAGCACGACCTGGCAAGCCTGGCGCCGCGCTACTTCAGCGAGCTGATGAGCGCACTGCGCAAATGCGCCACACGCGGCACCCACAGCAATGTCCTGCAGCACCTGAGCGGCTATCTCAAACGCGCCCTGAGCGCCGATGAAAAACAGGAAATGCAGCAACTGATTGGCCAGTACCGCGCCGGCATCGTGCCGCTGGTAGTGCCGATGACCCTACTCAAGCACCACTTCCGCCGCCACCCGGATCGCTACATCGCCGAGCAGGCGTATCTGCAGCCGCACCCGGAACCGCTCAGCCTGCGCAACGCATTGTGACAACATGACCAGCACTGACATCATCGCTGACGAAGAGGTCGGCACCGATTACCGGCAAGCCCTCGACGAAGGTTATCTGCCGATTCGCGAAGTGGCGCGCAGCACCGGCATCAACGCCGTGACCCTGCGTGCCTGGGAGCGCCGCTACGGCCTGATCGTGCCCTACCGCACCCCCAAGGGGCACCGTCTTTACTCGCCCGCCAACCTCGAACGCATCCACGCCATCCTCTCCTGGCTGGCACGCGGCGTGGCTGTCGGCCAGGTCAAGGCGCTGCTCGACCATGGCCAAGAACCGCAACCGCCCAGTACGGACAACTGGTCACGCCTGCGCAACGAGCTGCTGACTTGCATCGTCCAACTCGACGAACGCCACCTGGACGAACGCTTCAATGCATCCCTGGCGCTGTACCCGGTGGCCACTCTGGTCGAGCAACTGCTCTGGCCACTGCTCGGCGATCTGCGCCAGCGTTGGCAGGGCCAGTTCGGCGCGCGTGCCGAGCAGGTGTTTTTTTTCTCCTGGCTGCGCAGCAAGCTGGCTACGCGGATCTACCACGGCAACCGCCAGAGCACAGGCGCCCCGCTGTTGCTGATCAATCTCGGCGAGGCGCCGATGGAGCCCGGTTTGTGGCTAAGTGCCTGGCTGGCCAGCGCGGGCGAATGTCCGGTCGAGGTATTCGACTGGCCACTACCCCCGAATGAACTCCTGGCTGCACTAGAACAGATCGCACCGCGAGCCGTGCTGCTGTACGCCGAACAGGCGCTAGACAGCACGCTGGTACGCCGCCATTTGCCGCGCCTGGCCGAACAGAGCCCAGTACCGCTGCTGATCGCAGGGCCCGCTGCCCATATTCACCGTGACGCCCTGATCGACCTGCAATCAGCCATTGATCCTTTGGCTGCACATGCCTGGTTGATGGATCAGGGCCTACTCTGCCTACAGGAGGTAAGCCCATGCGCCGATTGATGTGGTTTCGCAGCGACCTACGCAGCCTGGACAACACCGCACTGAGCCAGGCCATGCGCGCCGGCCCGACCCTGGCGCTGTACCTGATCACCCCGCAGCAATGGCAACGCCACGACGACGCACCGAGCAAGGTCGATTTCTGGCTGCGCAACCTGCTTGAGCTAAGCAAAACCCTGGCATCACTCAACGTGCCGCTACTGGTGCGCCACTGCGCTGACTGGCAAGAGGCACCTGCAGTCATTGCCGAGGTCTGCCATCAGCATGACGTCTGCGCGGTTTATGCCAACGAAGAATACGGCGTCAACGAAAGCCGCCGTGACCACACCGTGGCCGCCTACCTGGCTCAGCAAGCCATCACCTGGCACGCACACCTCGACCAGTTGTTCTTCAAACCCGGCAGTGTGCTGACGCGCAGCGGCGGTTACTTTCAGGTTTACAGCCAGTTCCGCCGGGTCTGTTACGAGCGGCTGCATGCGGCACTGCCTACAACCATCGCACCACCGGCAGCGCAGGCACCACTGCGTATCGACAGCGACCCACTGCCAAGCAGCGTGGACGGTTTTGCGCGGCCCAGCGAGGCGCTGCGCAGCCTCTGGCCTGCTGGCGAGCAGATGGCTCTGCAGCGCCTGGCACGCTTTGCCGACGAGCAAGTCGCCGACTATCAGGACGCACGCGATTTCCCCGCCAAGCCCGGCACCAGCCAATTGTCGCCGTACCTGGCCGCTGGCGTGCTGTCGCCCCGCCAGTGCCTGCATGCGGCGCTGGCCGCCAACGGCGGCGAGTTCGACAGCGGCAACCCCGGCGTCGTTACCTGGATCAACGAACTGCTCTGGCGCGAGTTCTACAAACACATCCTGGTCGGCTACCCGCGCGTGTCGATGCACCGCGCCTTCCGCCTGGATACCGAGGCTGTACCCTGGCGCCATGCCCCCGAAGAGCTGGCCGCCTGGCAGGAAGGCCGCACCGGCCTGCCGATCATCGACGCCGCCATGCGCCAACTGCGTGACACCGGCTGGATGCACAACCGCCTGCGCATGATCGTCGCCATGTTCCTGACCAAGAACCTGCTGATCGACTGGCGCGAAGGCGAGCGTTTCTTCATGCGTCACCTGATCGACGGTGACCTGGCGGCGAACAATGGTGGCTGGCAGTGGAGTGCCTCCACCGGCACCGACGCCGCGCCTTACTTCCGCATCTTCAACCCGATCAGCCAGTCGCAGAAGTTCGACCCCGAGGGACGCTTCATCCGCCAATGGGTGCCGGAACTGGTGGCACTGAACAAGCGCGACATTCATGACCCGTCAGCCGTCGGCGGCCTGTTCGCGCCGGCGGGCTATCCACGCCCGATCGTCGATCTGTCGCGCTCACGCGAACGCGCTCTGGCGGCCTTCAAGAATCTGGCCGGCAGCGCAGAGGCTCTGGCATGAGCAACTTTCTCCGCCAGTTCGGCGAGCGTTTCGCAACGCTGAACAAGGACAACCTCGACCTGCTCGGCGAGCTGTACAGCGACGATGTGCAGTTTCGCGATCCGCTGCACGAGGTGCATGGCCTGAGCGCCGTGCGACGCTATTTCGCCGAGCTGTACGCCAACGTCGAGGCCCTGCAATTTGAGTTTCACGGTTTCGATCAAGTGGCCGAAGGTGAAGGCTACCTGCGCTGGAGCATGCGCTACCGCCATCCGCGCCTGCGCGGCGGGACCGAGATCGCCGTCGAGGGCTGCTCGCACCTGCGCTGGCGCGACAAGGTCTACCAACACCGCGATTACTTCGACGCTGGGGCATTGCTCTACGAACACCTGCCGCTTCTTGGCGGGGTCATCGGTTGGCTGAAACGGAGGTTGGCATGAAACGCATCTGGCTCACCGGCGCCAGCAGCGGCATCGGCGCGGCGCTGGCCGAAGAGCTGCTGAGCGCAGGCCATCGCCTCGCACTCAGCGCCCGCAGCGTCGAGCCCCTGCACGCACTGGCCGAGCGCTATGGCGAGCAGGTGTTGGTCGTGCCTGGCGACCTCACCGATGCCAAACAGGTACACACCATCGGCCAGCACATCGAGCAGGCCTGGGGCGCGCTGGACTGCGTGATTCTCAATGCCGGCACCTGCGAGTACGTCGAGGTGAGCCAGTTCGAGGCGGCGATGATCGAGCGCGTGGTAAGCGCCAACCTGTTCTCCGCCAGCCGCTGTATCGAGGTGGCGCTGCCCTTGCTGCGCAAGGGTCAGCGCCCGCACCTGGTCGGTGTCGGCAGCTCGGTGACCTACCTGCCGTTGCCGCGCTCCGAGGCCTACGGCGCCTCCAAGGCCGCCCTGCGCTACCTGCTGCAGAGCCTGCGCGTTGACCTGGCTGGCGAAGGCATCGACGTCTCCCTGGTCAGCCCCGGTTTCGTCGACACGCCACTGACACAGAAGAACGACTTCCCCATGCCCATGCGCTGGCCGGTGCAGCGCGCCGCACGGTACATCGCCGAGCGTCTGGACAAACGCCCGCACGAAATTGCCTTCCCCACGCCCTTCATCGCCGTGCTGAAACTGCTCGGCAGCCTGCCCAGCCGTCTGCAACTGGCCATCGGCCGCCGCCTGGCGCGTAACGAGGAAACACCATGAAAATCGCCATCGTCGGCAGCGGTATCGCCGGCCTGACCTGCGCCTACCTGCTCAACCGCCACCACGACATCCAAGTGTTCGAGGCCAGCAATTGGATCGGCGGCCACACCCATACCGTCGATGTCGAGATCAATGGCCGCACCTACGCCATCGACACCGGTTTCATCGTCTTCAACGACTGGACCTACCCCAACTTCATCCGCCTGCTGAACGAACTGGGCGTGCCTTTCAAGCCGACCGAGATGAGCTTCTCGGTCAGCGATCCGGTGAGCGGTACGGAATACAACGGCCACGACCTCAACACCCTGTTCGCCCAGCGCAGCAACCTGGTATCGCCTGCATTCTGGGGCATGGTGCGCGACATCCTGCGCTTCAACCGCAGCGCCTTGAACGACCTCGACCAGGGCCGTATCGCCGCCGACATGACGCTCGGCGACTACCTCACCCGCAACGGCTACGGCAAACGCTTCATCGACCACTACATCGTGCCCATGGGCGCGGCGATCTGGTCGATGTCGCTGGTCGACATGCTCGCCTTCCCGTTGCAATTTTTCGTGCGTTTCTTCAAGAACCACGGCCTGCTGTCGGTGAGCAATCGCCCGCAGTGGCACGTGGTCGAAGGGGGCTCGCGCAGCTACGTGGCGCCGCTGACCGCCAGCTTCGCCGAACGCATCCGCCTCAATTGCCCGGTGCTGCGCGTCGAGCGCGACGCCGAGGGCGTGACCCTACACAGCGCCGCTGGCAGTGAGCGTTTCGACAAGGTGGTGTTCGCCTGCCACAGCGACCAGGCCCTGGCTTTGCTGGCCGAGCCGACGCCGCTCGAACGCGAGATCCTCGGCGCCCTGCCCTACGCCAACAACGACGTGGTGCTGCACACCGACACCCGCCTGCTGCCCAAGCGCCCTCTGGCCTGGGCCAGTTGGAACTACCGCCTGGGCGGCCCCAGCGCACATCCGGCGGCGGTCACCTACGACATGAACATCCTGCAGGGCATCGAGGGCGACACCACCTTCTGCGTCAGCCTCAACCAAACCGCGGCCATCGCCCCGAACAAGATCCTTGGTCGCTTCCAGTACGCCCACCCGCAATACAGCCTGGCCGGTATCGCCGCGCAGGCGCGCTGGCAGGAACTGCTCGCCGCACCGCACAGCTACTACTGCGGCGCCTACTGGGCCAACGGCTTCCACGAAGACGGCGTGGTCAGCGCGCTGCGCGTGGCGCGCGAGCTGGGAGAAAGCTGGTGATCAGCGCCCTGTACAGCGGCTGGGTGCAGCATCGGCGCTTCACCCCGCGCGCCCATGCCTTTCGCTACCGCATGGGCCTGCTGTATCTGGATCTGAGCGAACAGGCGCAACTGTTCGCCCTGACACGCCTGGCCGGTGCCAGCCGCTGGGCGCCCTTCGCCTTCCGCGAAACCGATTACCTGCCCGAAGCCACGCGCCAAGGCACGCCGCTGCACGAGGCCGTGCGCGAGCGCGTGCAAGAGGCCCTCGGTATCCGCCCCGAGGGCCGCATCTGTGTGCTGACACAGCCGCGCAGTTGGGGCCTGGCGTTCAACCCGGTGAGCATCTTCTACTGCCACGACGCCGAACAACAGCTGATGGCCGTGCTCTGTGAAGTCAGCAACACGCCCTGGCATGAGCGCTATCACTATGTGCTGCCCGCCAATGGTGACGAGCGCCTGCAGGTCTGCGTGGACAAAGCCTTCCATGTCTCGCCGTTTTTGCCGCGCGAGCTGCAGTACCGCATGAGCCTCAGCCCAGTGGGCGAGCGCCTGGGCGTACACATGGCCGACTGGCAAGGCGAAAGCAAAGTGTTCGACGCCAGCCTGTCGCTGCACCGCCAATCGCTAACCCGCGCCAGCCTGCACCGTTACCTGCTCAGTTTTCCCTGGATGACCGGCAAGACCCTGCTGGCCATCTATTGGCAGGCCTTGCGCCTGTTGCTCAAACGCATCCCGATTTTCGACCACAGCCCAGCGCAAGGCAGCTTGCGCGTCGCTCGCCCGCTAGCGAAGGACATGCCTCATGAAAAGCTCTAGCCTGAACTCCGCGAAAACCCTGGTGCGCAGTGGCAACGGCATCGGTGCCGGGCTGCTGCGCCGCGCCGTGCTGCGCCAGTTGCAGAACTTGCAGCATGGCTTGCTGATCATCCACGAGGCTGGCGACAGCCTGCACTTCGGCGATCCGCAGGCACGCCTGCGTGCCGAGATTCAGGTGCACGACCCAGCCGTCTGGGGACTGGTGGCCGGCAATGGCTCGATTGGCTCCGGCGAGGCCTATATCCACGGTTACTGGAGCACCCCGGATCTGACCGCAGTAATCCGCATCTTCGTCGCCAACCTCGACGTGCTCGACGCCATGGAAGGTGGCCTGGCGCGCCTTGGCCGCCCGCTGATCCAGGGCCTGCACTGGATCAATCGCAATACTCGCAGCGGCTCGCGGCGGAACATCGCCGCGCACTACGACCTGGGCAACGACCTGTTCGAGCAGTTCCTCGACCCGACCATGATGTATTCGGCGGCGATGTTCCGCCGTAACGACGACAGCCTCATGCAGGCCCAGCTACATAAGCTCGAACGCATCTGCCAGAAACTCGACCTCAAACCCAGCGACCACCTGCTGGAGATCGGCACCGGCTGGGGCAGCATGGCCATTCACGCCGCCACACACTTCGGCTGCCGGGTGACCACCACCACGCTGTCACGCGAGCAATACGCCCATACCGAGCGGCGCATCCGCGAGCTGGGCCTGCAAGACCGCGTCACCCTGCTACTGGAGGATTACCGCGATCTGACCGGCCAGTACGACAAGCTGGTGTCCATCGAGATGATCGAAGCCGTCGGTCACCGCTTTCTGCCCACCTACTTCGAACAGTGCTCGCGCTTGCTCAAACCCGACGGCCTGATGCTGCTGCAAGCCATCACCATCCGCGACCAGCGCTACGAACAGGCACGGCGCAGTGTCGATTTCATCCAGCGCTACATCTTCCCCGGCGGCGCGCTGCCATCGGTGCACAAGATGCTGGAAGTGGTCAGCCGCCATACCGACCTCAACCTGCATCACATGGAAGACTTCGGCCTGCACTACGCACGCACCCTACGCCTGTGGCACGAAAATCTGCGCCGTGCTCGGCACAAGCTGGAGCAACTGGGCTACGACGATTACTTCTACCGGCTGTGGGAGTTCTACCTGTGCTATTGCGAGGGGGGCTTTCTCGAACGCACCATTGGCACCGCCCAACTGCTGCTGGCCAAACCGGCGGCGCGCCCTGCTCCTCTATTAGGAAACCTAAATGCCTAAACTGATCGCCAACGCCCTCCTGTTCCAGCTTGCTTGGCTGGCCTGCGTGTTGGGTGGCGACGGCCCCTGGCTGCTGGTCGCTGGGCTAGCGTTGGCGGTGCATCTGTTGTGGGTCAGCAGTTGGGCTGCGCAAGGCAAACTGCTGCTCAGCGTCTTTCTGGTCGGCAGTGCGCTGGATAGCTTTCTGCTCAACCTCGGCGTATTCGATTTCGGCGAACCACGCCAACTGATTCCACTGTGGCTGGCCCTGCTCTGGCCACTGCTGGCCACCACCCTCAACCACTGCCTGGCGTGGACGGCCAAGCCCTGGTGGCGCGCCAGCTTGCTCGGCGCCATCGGCGCGCCGCTGTCTTACTACGCGGGCGCGCAACTCGCCGGTGTCAACCTGCCACTGGGCAGCGGGCCAACATTGGCCCTGCTGGCCGTGATCTGGGCGGCGGTGATGCCCGTATTGCACGGCTTCGCCAGGCTTTATCAGGCGCAGTACGAGCAGCGCCTGCGTAGCCGCCAGTCGGCTTAAAGAACGGGCATGCCAACCCAAACCCCGCGTACCGATTGCATCGCGTACACTGCCGCGCCATGAGCCAGACCATCCCCCATACCCAACTGCCAGATCATCCCGAAATCAGTTGCAGCACCTGTGCAGCTTGCTGCTGCCAACTGGAAGTGATGCTCTTTGGCGAGACCGGCATCCCCCAACGCTTTATCGACACCGACCAGTGGGGTGGCGAGGTGATGCGTCGCCTGGACGACAACTGGTGCGCTGCACTGGACCGCGACAGCATGCGCTGCACCATCTACGAGGTGCGCCCGCTGATCTGCCGGGAATTCGAGCTGGGCGCCAGCGAGTGCCTGGAGGAACGTCGTGGCATTGCCCTGGCCTATCAATAACACTGCCGCCACGCCTAGCAGGGGCGCACCAATGAAAAAGACCGGGGCTTGTCTAATGCCGATCAGATAAGGCTTGCCACTGTAGGAGCGAATTTATTCGCGATAGGGTTTGGCTCCGTGCCTGACCACGATCGCGAATAAATTCGCTCCTACACGATTGAGAACCTGGGAAACCAAGCCCCATATGGACGCTTAAATGACTGACATTAGGGACTTGCCCGGTCTTTTACATTCAGAAGCTCATACGGTAATGCACCGTGTAGGCTTCGACGCCGTCGTTAGGCTGCGCGATACCGGCATTGGAGTAGTGAATGGCGCGCAGGCCGATTTCCTGACCGGAAAAACGCAGGCCGACGCCCAGGCGATCCTCGAACTGGAAGGACGAGCCCAGGTCGTTGCTTTCCAGCTCGGTGCTGGAGAAGGCCGCCACACCGATACCAGCCTCGATATAAGGACGCACACTCTGTCCGGCGAACTCGTAGACGAATACCGGCGCGAACGACAGGCTGTGGTTGCTCGCGGTCTTGTCACCGTCCCAGTAGGTGTAACCCAGATCCCAGTAGCCGGTCAGGCGACCGACGCTGCTCTGCATCCAGCTTTTGTCCCAGTCCCATTGCGCGCCCAGTCGATAGACCATGGTGGAATCACCCGTCTGGCCGATAGCAGCGGTAACGTCAGCCGCTTGCGCTGCACCGCTCACCCCGAGCGAGAAGGCCGCTAAGGCAGCCAAGGCACACAATTTTTTCATGCACTCATTCCTTATGATGAAACGTGATTGGTCAGGTTCTGCACAACCTATAGAAGCCATAAGCGTCAGGCAAAGAAAAATCTACAAAATTTAGTTAAAAAACGCGACTTCGCCATCATCCTCCAGCAAGATCGGTAAAACCTTGCGCAGCCTTTCAGGCTCGCCGCTGCTCCAGTAGCACGTCGGCCGCGCCGGGCCGACGCCCTGCACGTCGTGCTGCTGCAACAGACGTTGCAGTTGCCGCGCCACCGCGGCTCCAGTATCCACCAAGCTCACGCTTGCAGGCACCAGCGCGCTTAACAACGGACGCAGGAAGGGATAGTGCGTACAGCCCAGAATCAACGTGTCACAGCCCTCAGCCAACAGCGGCGCCACATAGCTCTGTAATAACTCACGGGTCGCCGGGGCTTGCAGCTCGCCCGCCTCGATGCACTCGACCAGCCCAGGGCAGGGCTGGGTAATCACCCGCACATCACTGGCGAAACGGTCGAG
Source organism: Pseudomonas sp. 8Z (assembly GCF_902506535.1). GTDB lineage: Bacteria > Pseudomonadota > Gammaproteobacteria > Pseudomonadales > Pseudomonadaceae > Aquipseudomonas. The sequence continues at coordinate 116,113 of NZ_LR733827.1, read as the reverse complement.
CAAGGCGGCGAAGCGGGCACTCTTGAGCGTACCTGTGGTGGCCAGCACACCGACTACGCCCGTACGCGTAGCGGCCGCTGCCGGTTTTACCGCTGGCTCCATACCGACGATAGGCAAGTTCGGATAACGCTCGCGCAACTCGGCGGCAGCCGCTGCCGTGGCCGTGTTGCAGGCCAGCACCAAGGCTTTGGCCCCCTGCGCCAGCAGGTGCTCGGTGATCCGCACACAGCGTTCGCGGATGTACTCCGGGCTCTTCTCGCCGTAGGGCACGTGGCCGCTGTCGGCGACGTAGAGCAGTGACTCGTTCGGCAGCAACTGGCGAATCTCGCGCAATACCGATAGCCCGCCGACACCGGAATCAAAGATGCCAACGGGCGCTTGCGACTGACTCATTTCAAACCGCCCTCGCCTGAACGCCCACCGCAGACCTCGCAGGCCGGATCGCGCTTGACCCGCAGCTCGCGGAAGCGGCTGCCCAGCGCATCGATCAACAGCAGGCGCCCCACCAGCGGCTCGCCGAATCCGGCCAATAGTTTGAGCGCTTCCAACGCCTGCAGACTGCCGACCAGCCCCACCAGCGGGCCGACCACGCCAGCCTCGCTGCAAGTCAGCTCGGCTTCGCTGCCATGGCCGTAGAGGCAGTGGTAGCAGGGACTGGCATCGTTGCGCGGGTCGAACACCGACAGTTGGCCTTCCAGGCGAATCGCCGCGCCGGATACCAGCGGCTTGCCCGCCTTAAAGCAGGCAGCGTTGACCGCCTCACGGGTGGTGAAGTTGTCCGAGCAGTCCAGCACCAGATCGACGGCGCTCACTGCAGCAGCCAGCGAATCGACATCCAGCGCCTGGCGATGCGGTACCAAGCTGATCTGCGGGTTGATCGCAGCCAGGCGCGCCATGGCCGAATCCACCTTGGTCTGGCCGATGCTGGCGGTATCGTGGACGATCTGCCGCTGCAGGTTGGTCAGATCCACCGTATCGAAGTCGGCCAGGTGCAGCTCGCCGACGCCGGCAGCCGCCAGATACAGCACCACGGGCGAACCCAGGCCGCCGAGCCCAACGATCAGCACACGCCCCTGCTTCAGGCGCAGTTGCCCCTCGACATCGATCTGTTTCAGCAGGATCTGCCGGCTGTAACGCAGCAGTTCGTCATCGTTCAACATCGCGTCACTCATGCTCGAAACGTCCCAGGCTGATACGTTCATGGCCACCCAGATCACGGCGGCTGTGCACCTCGACGAAACCACCGGCGCCCAGCAATTCGCGCACCGCCTCGGCCTGATCGAAGCCATGCTCCAACAGCAGCCAACCGCCTGCCAGCAAATGCGCTGGCGCAACCTGGATGATCGCGCGGATATCGTCCAGCCCATCGCTGCCCGCCACTAGCGCACTGCTTGGTTCGAAACGCACGTCGCCCTGATCGAGATGCTGGTCATCGGCGCGGATATAGGGCGGATTACTCAGGATCAGGCCATAGCGCTGCCCGGCCAGGGCGGAGAACCAGTGGCTGTGCAGGAAGCGGGCATTGTCCAGTTGCAGACGCTGGCGATTGCGCTCGGCCAGGGCCACGGCGTCCTCGACGCGATCCACGCCGGTCACCTGCCAGGCCGGGCGCTCACTGGCCAGGGCCAGGGCGATGGCGCCCGTGCCGGTGCCCAGATCCAGCGCGCTCAGCGGCGTGGCAGGCAGCAGTGCGAGCGCGGATTCCACCAGCAGTTCGGTGTCCGGGCGCGGGATCAGGGTATGCGGCGCCACTTCCAGATCCAGGCTCCAGAAGCCCTGGTGGCCGAGGATATAGGCCACCGGTTCGCCCTGGCGGCGACGCTCTAGATGCGCCTGGAAGCGCACCAGTTGCTCGCCCTCCAGCTCACGCTCCGGCCAGGTACGCAGGTAGCTGCGAGGCTTGCCCAGGGCATCGGCGAGCAGCAGCTCGGCGTCCAGCCGTGGCGTGGGCGAGTCGGGCAGGTCGGCGCTGTTGAGCAAAGATTCGATGGTGGCCATATTTCTCTCGTAGCCCGGATGCAATCCGGGAAGTACGTCCCCGGACTGCATCCGGGCTACGGTTCTTGAGCGGCGCAGGGTGGATCACGCTGCATCGATCCACCGAACAGCATGGTGGATGAAAAGGCGTCATCCAACCTACGGCGCCGCAGCCGCTTTTAGTCCCCCAGCGCCGCCAACTGGTCGGCCTGGTATTCGGCCAGCAAAGGTTCGATCACCGCTTCCACACCGCCGGCTATTACTTCGCTGAGCGAATACAGGGTCAGGTTGATGCGATGGTCGGTCACCCGGCCCTGCGGAAAGTTGTAGGTGCGAATGCGCTCGGAGCGGTCGCCAGAGCCGACCAGCAGTTTACGCGTGTCGGAAATTTCCTTGTGCGCCGCCGCTTCCTGCTGATCCTGCAGCTTGGCCGCCAGCCAGGCCATGGCCTTGGCGCGGTTCTTGTGCTGCGAGCGTTCCTCCTGACATTCCACTACGGTGCCGGTGGGAATGTGGGTAATACGAATCGCCGAGTCGGTGGTGTTGACGTGCTGACCGCCAGCACCCGAGCTGCGGTAGGTGTCGACGCGCAAATCAGCCGGGTTGATCTCGATGGCCGCCTGCTCATCCGGCTCCGGCAATACCGCCACGGTGCAGGCGGAAGTGTGGATACGGCCCTGGGATTCGGTTTCCGGCACACGCTGTACACGGTGCGCGCCGGACTCGAACTTGAGCTTGGCGTAGACGTTGTCACCCTCGACGCGGGCGATCACCTCCTTGAAGCCACCGTGCTCACCCTCGTTGGCCGACAGCACCTCGACGCGCCAGCCCTGCTTCTCGGCATAACGCGAATACATGCGAAACAGATCGCCAGAGAAGATCGCCGCCTCGTCACCGCCAGTACCGGCGCGGACTTCCAGGTAGACGTTGCGGCCATCGTTAGGGTCTTTGGGCAACAGCATGCGCTGCAGCTTGTCTTCCAGAATGGCCAGGGTCTCCTTGGCCTGATCCACTTCCAGCTCGGCCATCTCGCGCAGATCCGGGTCGCTGTCCTTGAGCAGCGCCTGGGCGCCTTCGAGGTCGCCCTGCACCTTGCGCAACTCACGGAAGGTGGCGATCACCGGCTCGATTTCGGCGTATTCCTTGGAATAGGCGCGGAACTGGCTCTGCTTGGCGATCACCTCGGCATCACCCAATAGCGCCGTGAGTTCCTCGAAGCGATCGCTGAGGTTGTCCAGCTTGTTCAACAGTGAAGCTTTCATTGCGGACCTTTAGACGGCGACTCACCCTCGTCGAGGGCGAACAATTCCTGAGCCAGGCTGAGCGCATCGAAGCGCCCTTCGGCAGTCAATTTCTTCATGCGTACGCTGGGCGCGTGCAGCAGTTTGTTGGTCAGGCCGCGCGCCAGTTGCGCCAGCACATCTTCAGCATTGGCGCCGTTGACCAGCATGCGCTGGGCCTTGGCCAGTTCCTCGTCGCGCAGACGTTCGGCCTGCTGGCGGTAAGCCTTGAGCACGTCCACCGCAGCCAGCTCGCGCAGGCGCTGCATGAAGTCATCGGTGCCAACGGCCACCAGCTCTTCGGCGGCCTGCGCCGCGCCCTGGCGACTTTTGAGGTTTTCCTCGATGACTTCGTGCAGGTCATCGACGGTGTAGAGGTAGACGTCATCCAGCTCGCCCACCTGCGGCTCGATATCGCGCGGCACGGCGATGTCGACCATGAAAATCGGCTTGTGCTTGCGCTTTTTCAGCGCGCTTTCCACCGCGCCCTTGCCAAGGATCGGCAACTGGCTGGCAGTGGAACTGATGACGATATCGCTGTGTACCAGCTCATCCGGGATATCCGCCAGCAGCACGGCATGGGCACCGAACTCTTCGGCCAGTTGGCTGGCACGCTCCAGCGTCCGGTTAGCCACCACGATGCGCTTGATGCCCTGATCATGCAGGTGGCGCGCCACCAGACTGATGGTCTCGCCAGCGCCAATCAGCAGCGCCTGGCTACGGTGCAGGTCGGCGAAAATCTGCTTGGCCAGGCTGACCGCAGCGAACGCCACCGACACCGGGTTCTCGCCGATGGCGGTATCGGTGCGTACGGTCTTGGCGGTGCTGAACGTGGCCTGGAACAGGCGCCCCAGCAGCGGGCCAACGGTGCCAGCCTCACGCGCCACGGCATAGGCGGACTTGAGCTGGCCGAGGATCTGCGGCTCGCCCAGCACCATCGAGTCCAGCCCACAGGCCACACGCATCATGTGCCGCACCGCGTCGTTATCGCTGTGCACGTAGGCGCAGGCACGCAACTCATCGAGGCTCAGGCGGTGATAATCAGCCAGCCAGGCCAGCACCTCATCGGCCTGCAGGTGCTCCTGCTCCAGATACAACTCGCTACGGTTACAGGTGGAAAGAATCGCTGCCTCACGACTCGGCGTCAGCCGGCAGAGCTGCTGCAGCGCTTCGACGAGCTGCTCAGGCGTAAAAGCAACGCGCTCGCGCACCTCTACCGAAGCGGTCTTGTGGTTGATACCGAGGGCGATGAAGGCCATGCAGGGTCGCTGAGGAGCAAATGGAAGCCCGCAATTGTCCTACTTCGCTTCGGCGAGAACAACTCCCGAAGCCTATTGTCCCAATAGACGCGTCACGAGATCACACGCCCCATGGGCTTGCCCCGAGGCTTGTGTCATGATGCCGCGACAGTCGCCAGGGCAGGGCCGCCAGAACGTGGCAGTGCCCGCCCGCCATCAAGCACGACAAGGCACTATGAATAGACCCCTCGCGTTAATCACTGCTTTCGCCTTCCTGAGCGGTTGCCAAACCTTCGCCCCCAACGAGCCGGACGGCACACCGCCAATCCAGGAAGCCGATCAGGTCGCCAAACCGGCACCGGACGAGTACGGCTCCTTCAGCGAAGACACGCTTTACTCGCTGCTCAGCGCCGAACTGGCCGGGCAGCGCAACCGTTTCGATATCGCCCTCGGCAACTACGTGCAACAGGCCCAGGCCACGCATGACCCAGGCGTTGCCGAGCGGGCCTTCCGCATCGCCGAATACCTCGGTGCCGAGCAGGCCGCGCTGGACAGCGCACTGATCTGGGCCGACGCCGCGCCGACCGACATCGACGCACAGCGTGCTGCTGCCGTGCAACTGGCGCGTGCCGGTCGCTACGACGAATCCATGACCTTCATGGAGCAGGTACTGCAACGCCAGGGCAACACCCATTTCGACTTCCTCGCCCTGTCTGCGGCGGAAACCGACCCGGATACCCGCGCCGGCCTGCTGCAGGGGTTCGATCGCCTGCTGCGCAAATACCCGGACAACAGCCAACTGCTGTTCGGCAAGGCCATCCTCCTGCAACAGGACGGCCGCGCCGAAGACGCTCTGGAGTTGCTCGAAGATCAGCCTGCCAGCGCCCGCGAAGTCTCCCCGCTACTGCTGCGCGCACGCCTGCTGCAAAGCCTCGGACGCGGCGAAGAGGCCCTGCCACTGCTGGAAAAAGGTATTCGTCAGAACCCAGAAGACAAGCGCCTGCGCCTAACCTACGCGCGCCTGCTGGTCGAGCACGATCGCCTGGACGACGCCAAGGGCGAGTTCTCCAAGCTGGTGCAGGAAAACCCCAACGACGACGACCTGCGCTTCTCCCTGGCGCTGGTGTGCCTGGAAGCCGAAGCCTGGGAAGAGGCCATCGTCTACCTGGACGAATTGGTCGAGCGTCGCAGCCACGTTGACGCCGCCCACTACAACCTGGGCCGCGCCTATGAAGAACTGAAAGACAACGACAGCGCCCTGCTCGAATACGCCCAGGTCGGCCCCGGCAACGAGTTTCTCCCCGCGCAACAACGCCAGACCGAACTACTGGTGCGCGCAGGCCGCTACGCAGAAGCTTCGCAACGCCTGGCCAAGGCGCGCGACGCCCAGCCCGACTACGCCATCCAGCTCTATCTGCTGGAAGCCGAGGCATTGAGCAACAACGGCCAGGTCGACGCGGCCTGGGCAACCATCAACCAGGGTCTGGAACAGTTCCCGGACGAACTCAACCTGCTCTACACCCGCGCCATGCTGGCGGAAAAACGCGACGATCTGGCGCAACTGGAAACCGACCTGCGCTTCATCCTCGAACGCGAGCCGGAACACGCCATGGCCCTCAATGCCCTGGGCTACACCCTGGCCGACCGCACCACGCGCTACGCCGAGGCCCGCGAGCTGATCGAACGCGCCCACCAGCTCAACCCGGACGACCCCGCCATCCTCGATAGCCTGGGCTGGGTCAATTACCGCATGGGCAACCTCGACGAGGCCGAACGCCTGCTGAGTCAGGCCCTAGAGAAATTCCCCGACCACGAAGTCGCCGCCCACCTCGGCGAAGTGCTTTGGGCGCAGGGCAAGCAAGACGACGCCAAGCGCGTCTGGCGCGCAGCGCTACAAGGCAATCCCGACAGTCCCATTTTGCGTAGCACTGTGCTGCGCCTGACCGGCTCCGAGAAACTCTGATGTTCCGTCACCTGCTCGCATTCAGTCTGCTCGCCCTGCTCACCGGCTGCGCTGGCCTGACCTCGCACGAAGTTGTCGAAGGCAAGGGCAACCCCGCCCAATGGCAAGCTCACAAGCAACAGATCACCCAGCTCGACGGCTGGCAGATCAATGGCAAAATCGGCATTCGCGCCCCACGCGACTCCGGCAGCGCCACCCTGTTCTGGCTGCAGCGTCAGGACTACTACGACATCCGCCTCTCCGGCCCACTGGGTGGCGGCGCCGCGCGCCTGACCGGCCGTCCGGGCGACATCCTGCTGGAAGTGGCCAACCGTGGCCGCTACCAGGCCGAGTCACCGGAAGCCTTGCTGCGCGAGCAACTGCGCCTGGATCTCCCCGTCTCCAACCTGCTCTGGTGGATTCGCGGCCTGCCCGCACCTGAGAGCAAGAGCCGCATCACCCTAGACGGCGCCAGCCACCTGGCCCGCCTGGAGCAAGATGGCTGGCAAGTCGAATACCTCAGCTACACCGAGCAAAACGGCTATGCCCTGCCCCAGCGCATGAAACTGCACGGCCAGGATCTGGACGTCACCTTGGTGATCAAGGACTGGCAACCGCGCCAGCTAGGCCAGTAAGCCCGCACCCAACCCCGTAGGAGCGGCTGGGCGGCATTCCGTTTTAGCCGCGACAGTGTTTCAAGCAGTCGCCGCTAAAGCGCCTCCCACAGCGCCAAGAGCTACAACCGCACCAAACCCAGTGGGATGGGCTTTAGCCGCGACGCTTTTTAGACCCAAGCAGACTCAGTAGCCCGGATGAAATCCGGGAACCATCGCCACCAAGCCCCGGATTGCATCCGGGCTACGTCGTCCATGCCACCTATGACCGCCATCCCCACCCACGTCGAACTCACCCTGCCCGCCCCCGCCAAGCTCAACCTAATGCTGCATATCCTCGGCCGCCGCGACGACGGCTATCACGAACTGCAGACCCTGTTCCAATTCCTCGATCACGGCGACGAACTGGGTTTCAGCCTGCGTCAGGACGGCGAAATCCGCCTGCACACCCCCATCGAAGGTGTACCGCACGACAGCAACCTGATCGTGCGCGCCGCCAAAAGACTGCAGGAAGCCTCCGGCACCAGGCTCGGCGCCGACATCTGGCTGGATAAGCGCCTGCCCATGGGCGGCGGCATCGGTGGTGGCAGCTCAGACGCCGCCACTACCTTACTCGGCCTCGACCACCTCTGGCACACCCAACTGGGCGAGGATCGCCTGGCCGAACTGGGCCTAGCCCTCGGCGCCGACGTGCCGGTATTCGTGCGTGGCCGCGCGGCCTTCGCCGAAGGCGTGGGCGAGCGCCTGACACCCGTAGTGCTGGATGAGCCCTGGTTCCTCGTCGCAGTGCCGCAAGTCTTTGTAAGCACAGCAGAAGTTTTCTGCTCGCCCGAGTTGACACGCGATACGCCGCCCATTAAAGTTCGCAGCCTTCTTGCGGGGGGTGGTCGAAATGACTGCCAGCCGGTTGTAGAGAAGCGTTACCCAGAAGTTCGTAACGCTTTGTTCTTGCTGAACAATTTTGTTCCAGCTAGATTAACCGGCACTGGAGCTTGCGTATTTGGGAGCTTCCCAAATCGGGACGATGCTGATAAAGTCGCCCGCCAACTTCCAGGCACTCTGCCGAGCTTTGTCGCTCAAGGTCGTAACATCTCGATGTTGCACCGCAAGCTCCAAGCATTGGCCAAGAAGTGAATGCTCAGCATTCGGTTATACGATACAGGGGCGTCGCCAAGCGGTAAGGCAGCAGGTTTTGATCCTGCCATGCGTTGGTTCGAATCCAGCCGCCCCTGCCATAACCTCCCACGGGAGGCATCGAAACCGAAAAGCACGAGATTCAACACAGAATATAGGGGCGTCGCCAAGCGGTAAGGCAGCAGGTTTTGATCCTGCCATGCGTTGGTTCGAATCCAGCCGCCCCTGCCATTTTCCATACCCATCCAGGTATACCCTCAGCCGGCAGGTACTGCGCGTGTCCAAGATGATGGTCTTCACGGGGAACGCAAACCCCGATCTGGCGCGACGGATCGTTCGTCAGCTGCACATTCCACTCGGCGATGCTTCGGTCGGTAAATTCTCCGACGGCGAAGTCATGATCGAAATTAACGAAAACGTCCGCGGTAAGGACGTCTTCTTGATTCAGCCGACTTGTGCACCCACCAACGACAACCTGATGGAACTGGTTGTGATGGCCGATGCCTTCCGTCGCTCTTCGGCGACCCGCATCACCGCCGTTATCCCCTACTTCGGTTACGCCCGCCAGGATCGCCGTCCGCGTTCGGCGCGCGTGGCAATCAGCGCCAAAGTCGTGGCCGACATGCTCACCGTAGTTGGCATCGACCGCGTACTGACCGTCGACCTGCACGCTGACCAGATTCAGGGCTTCTTCGACATCCCGGTCGACAACATCTACGGCTCGCCCGTACTGGTCGACGACATCGAAGATCAGCGTTTCGACAACCTGATGATCGTCTCCCCCGACATCGGCGGCGTGGTACGCGCCCGTGCCGTGGCCAAGAGCCTGGGCGTTGACCTGGCGATCATCGATAAGCGTCGCGAAAAGGCCAACCAATCCGAAGTCATGCACATCATTGGTGACGTCGAAGGCCGTACCTGCATCCTCGTCGATGACATGGTCGACACCGCCGGCACCCTGTGCCACGCGGCCAAGGCTCTGAAGGATCGCGGCGCCGCCAAGGTTTACGCCTACTGCACCCACCCGGTGCTGTCTGGCCGTGCCATCGAGAACATCGAAAATTCCTCGCTGGACGAACTGGTGGTGACCAACACCATCCCGCTGTCCGCTGCGGCACAGTCCTGCTCGCGTATTCGCCAGCTCGACATTGCCCCGGTCGTCGCCGAAGCGGTTCGCCGCATCAGCAACGAAGAATCGATCAGCGCCATGTTCCGCTAAGGAACAGGCCAGATCACACTGCCCCGCCTCGTGCGGGGCTTTTTGCCCTACCGCCCAAAGGCTGGTCGCAAGCCCCAAGGCGGTTTGGTTATTTTGGAGAAGTGAAATGACTGTTGAATTTGCCCTGAATGCCGAAGTGCGTTCCGACCTGGGGAAAGGTGCGAGCCGCCGCCTGCGTCGTAACGTCGCCATGGTGCCTGCCGTGATCTACGGTGGCGAGAAAGCCCCGCAATCGATCAGCCTGCTGGCCAAAGAACTGGCCAAACTGCTGGAAAACGAAGCGGCTTTCAGCCACGTACTGAGCCTGGACGTTGCCGGCACCAAAGAAAGCGTTGTAATCAAAGCCCTGCAGCGCCACCCGGCCAAAGGCTATGTTCTGCACGCTGACTTCCAGCGCGTTGTTGCCGGCCAGAAGCTGAGCGCCCACGTTCCCCTGCACTTCATCAACGACGCCACCTCCGTTGGCGTGAAGCAGCAAGGCGGCGAAGTGTCCCACACCATCAACGAAGTCGAAGTTTCCTGCCTGCCGAAAGACCTGCCGGAATTCATCGAAGTCGACCTGGCTGCCGTAGAAGTTGGCCAGAACGTGCACCTGTCCGACCTGAAACTGCCGAAAGGCGTTGAGCTGGTCGCACTGGCTCACGGTAACGACCTGTCCGTGGCCAACATCCACGCCAGCCGCGTTAAAGACGAAGAAGGCGCTGCCGAGTAATCGCAGCGCGGAACCCGCCCAGCAGGCGATCACGCTGGGCGAATTCCTCGAAAGGGCTCCTGTATGACTGCCGTACAACTGATCGTTGGCCTGGGTAACCCCGGCCCCGAATACGACCAGACCCGGCACAATGCAGGGGCCCTTTTCGTTGAGCGCGTGGCAGCCAGCCAGCGCGTCAACCTCTCCGTAGATCGCAAATATTTCGGCCTGGTGGGCAAATTCAACCACCAGGGGCGCGAAGTTCGCCTGCTTATCCCCACCACCTACATGAACCGCAGCGGCCAAGCCGTGGCGGCCTTGGCCAATTTCTTCAAGATAAAACCCGAAGAGATCCTGGTGGCCCACGACGAACTCGACATGCCTCCCGGCGTCGCCAAGCTCAAACAGGGCGGCGGCCACGGCGGGCACAACGGCCTGCGCGACATCATCGCCCAGCTCGGCAACCAGAATAACTTCCATCGCCTGCGGCTCGGTATCGGCCACCCTGGGCACGCCAGCCTGGTATCCGGCTACGTGCTCGGACGCGCCCCACGCAGCGAACAGGAACTGCTCGACCAGAGCATCGACTTCGCCTTGGACGTCCTGCCGGAAATACTCGCCGGCGACTGGACCGTGGCCATGCGTAAACTGCATAGCCAAAAGGCAACCAAGTAACCACCTTTCCCCCGAGGGACACATCATGGGATTCAACTGCGGCATCGTCGGCCTGCCCAACGTCGGCAAGTCCACCCTGTTCAACGCCCTCACCAAGTCCGGCATCGCCGCAGAAAACTTCCCCTTCTGCACCATCGAGCCGAACAGCGGCATCGTGCCCATGCCCGACCCGCGCCTGGACGCCCTGGCCGAGATCGTCAAACCCGAGCGGGTGATCCCCACCACCATGGAATTCGTCGACATCGCCGGCCTGGTAGCCGGTGCGTCGAAAGGTGAAGGCCTGGGCAACAAGTTCCTCGCCAACATCCGCGAGACCGACGCCATCGCCCACGTCGTGCGCTGCTTCGAGGATGAGAACGTCATCCACGTCGCCAACAGCGTCGACCCCAAGCGTGACATCGAGATCATCGACCTCGAACTGATCATGGCCGACCTCGATAGCTGCGAGAAACAACTGCAGCGCGTCGCCCGCACCGCCAAGGGCGGCGACAAGGAAGCCGTAGCGCAGAAGAACCTGCTGGAAAAACTCATCCCCCATCTCACCGAAGGCAAGCCCGCCCGCAGCCTGCTGAAGAACCTGGGTGACGACGAGAAGCGCCTGGCCAAGACCTTCCACCTGCTCACCACCAAGCCGGTGATGTACATTGCCAACGTCGCCGAAGACGGCTTCGAGAACAACCCGCACCTCGACGTGGTAAAAGCCATCGCCGAAGAAGAAGGCGCCATCGTCGTGCCGGTGTGCAACAAAATCGAGGCCGAGATCGCCGAGCTGGACGATCTCGAAGAAATGCAGATGTTCCTCGAAACCATGGGCATGGCAGAGCCGGGCCTGAACCGCGTGATCCGCGCTGGTTACTCGCTGCTCAACCTGCAGACCTACTTCACCGCAGGCGTGAAGGAAGTACGCGCCTGGACCGTCAAGGTCGGCGCCACCGCCCCGCAGTCCGCCGCTGCGATCCACACCGACTTCGAAAAAGGCTTTATCCGCGCCGAAGTCATCGCCTACGACGACTTCATCCAGTTCAAAGGCGAAGCCGGCGCCAAGGAAGCCGGTAAATGGCGCCTGGAAGGCAAAGACTACATCGTCAAAGACGGCGACGTGATGCACTTCCGCTTTAACGTCTGAGCCTGCCCCGCTCCCTCGAAGCCCCCAGCGGATCCACGCCGCTGGGGGCTTCGCGCTTATGGCCCCGGCGTCAGGCCGCCTCAGAGCGCTGCTCGAACACCTCCCGCGCCACCGCCAGGCCATTGAGTGCAGCGGGAAAGCCGGCATACACCGCCATCTGCATCATCGTCTCGACGATCTCGGTACGGCTGACACCGACGTTCAGCGCGCCATGCACATGCACCTTTAGCTGTGGCGCAGCATTGCCAAGGGCGGTCAACGCCGCCACCACGGCGATCTCCCGGCTTTTCAGGTCCAGCCCCGGCCGCGAGTAGATATCGCCGAACGGGAACTCCACCAGGTAGCGCGCGAAATCCGGGGCGATGCCAGCCAGACTCTCCACCACCCGCTCGCCGGCCTCGCCGTCAATCTCCTTCAGCCTGGCCAGCCCCCGCTGGTACCGACTTTCGTTGCTCATGCTCGTTGCCCCTCTCGGTTGATGACTCCAGCGCCAGGCGCTGCTCGCACGAGCGGTAGTGCTCGATCTTCGCTTGCAGCGCATCGGCGGCGCAGCGCATCGCTTCGATCTCGGCCAGAACCTCCGCGAGGTGTTCTTCCAGCATCTGGCGACGCGCCGGCACCGTCGAGTCTCCGGCGCCCCTCAGCGCCGCGAACGCCTGCATCTTGCCGATCGGCATGCGGGTCGTGCGCAGGCGCAGCAGGAACTCGATCCAAGCCATGTTCGAAGGCGCATAGCGGCGCTGTCCACTCGCCGTGCGGCCCACCGGGCCGATCAGCCCGATGCGCTCGTAATAGCGCAGGGTATGGGCTGTCAGCCCGGTACGCCGGGCGACTTCGTCGATGCTCAGATGAGGTTCCATGGGGCGATCCTAAAAGTTCGAGCGCGCTCTAAGTCAACCCCTTTCAGCATCCACGTCAAGCGCCGGGCAATGTCCGGTAGCCCAACCGACCCGCGTGACAGCGCCCCAGGTTAACGCCGCGCTTCAATCAGGTGCCGAGTCGAATACGCCACGAATGGACGCCCACCACGCGTCTGCTCATCGAGGGCCAGCAATACATCGTGGTACTTGCGCGTGGAGAAGTCAGGGAGAAAAAGGGGACGAAAAAGGGGGTCGCGGTAGAGACGGTGGTTACCCACCGCCCCCCGCACAGATCCGTACGTGCAGCATTACCGCATACGGCTCCTGCCTCAGGTTTTGACGCGAAAACGTTCTGCCGGGTAGGGGTGTGCCAACCTGACATAAGGTATGAATGCGTTCACCAGTCGCTTGAAGCGACGCCACGGTAAGCGGTGCTTCTGGCTGCGGCGTAGCACCGTTGTTGAAGCAGTGCCCCCGGCAGACCATGCCAGCGGCCACGTCATCCGGGTAACGCTTGCGCGTCGCTTTGTCCTGCACCAGCTCGATGGCGCCAAGCATGCCCAGACCACGAACCTCACCCACCAGCGGATGATCGGCCAGCTCACGTAGTCGTTTCTGCAAATACGGTGCCGTTTGCGCCTGGACTCGTTCGACGATGCCCTCGTCCTTGAGAATGCGCAGGTTCTCCAGCCCCACCGCCGCCGCCACCGGATGCCCGGAATAGGTGAAGCCGTGGTTGAAGTCGCCGTGCGCCTCGATCACCTCAAACACCTTGTCGCTGACGATCAGCCCGCCCATCGGCACGTAGCCGGAGGTCAGGCCTTTGGCAATGGTCATCAGGTCAGGCTTGAGGTCGTAATACTGGCTGCCGAACCACTCGCCGGTGCGGCCAAAGCCGCAGATCACTTCGTCGGCGACGAAGAGAATGTCGTACTTGGCGAGGATTTCCTTGATGCGTGGCCAGTAGGTTTGCGGCGGGATGATCACACCCCCGGCGCCCTGAATCGGCTCGGCGATAAAGGCCGCCACGTTTGCCTCACCCAGTTCGAGAATCTTTTGCTCAAGCTGGTCAGCCGCCCAGATGCCGAAGGCTTCCGGGGTCATATCACCGCCCTCACCGAACCAGTAAGGCTGCGGGATATGGGCGATCCCCGGAATCGGCAGATCGCCCTGCTCATGCATGAACTTCATGCCGCCGAGGCTGGCGCCGGCCACGGTGGAGCCGTGATAGCCGTTGTCGCGACCAATGATGACCTTCTTGTTCGGCTGCCCCTTGCACGCCCAATAGTGGCGCACCAGGCGCAGCATGGTGTCGTTGCCTTCGGAGCCCGAACCGGTGAAGAACACGTGGTTCATACCGACCGGCGCCAACTGGGAGATGGCCTGGGCCAGCTCCAACACGGGCGGATGGGCAGTCTGGAAGAAGGTGTTGTAGAACGGCAATTGGCGCATTTGCGTAGCGGCAGCTTCGACCAGCTCCTCGCGGCCATAGCCAACGGCCACGCACCACAAACCCGCCATGCCATCGAGGATCTTGTTGCCCTCGCTGTCCCACAGGTGCACGCCTTGGGCCTCGGTGATGATGCGCGGGCCCTTCTCGGCCAACTGCTTGTAATCACTGAACGGCGCCAGATGGTGGGCCTGGCTCAGGGCCTGCCAGTGTGCGGTCTTGGGGTTGNCAGACGCTCACCGGAGGTCAGGGCGTTGAAGATCAGCGGCGAGGACTTGTCGAAGACCTTGGTGATCATCAGCGGCTTGTGCACGCGCTGGCCGGTCGGTTGGCCGGACTGCGGGTCACGCGGGATGATGACCTGGTGGTTGTAGGCTTGAACCAGAATCTGGTCTTCATGACCTTCCTGGAAAATGTTGCCGACCGAGTCCTCGGTGAAGGTGCCAGCGGTGATCAAACCTTGTTTGGTGCCTTCGAGGGACAGATACGCGGGTGTTGGCATGAGTGCTCTCCTTGCCTGGGTCATGGATCGTGAGTGATCCGGGAGCCTGGACTAAAGCGAACGGCATGCCAGTTTTTGCAACTTTATATAGATCAATGACTTAATGTGACCAAAAGCAACCAAAAGGTCATATTGCGCATTAAGTCACGGAAAAGTGCGCAAGAAGTTGCGCACTACTGCGCAAGTTTTTGCGCAGTAGCTTCTAAGGCTTATCAACAAAGGCCTGCAGGAATCTATCCACAGGCTTATCCACATTTTGCTGTGCAAGAAGTTGCGCAATTGGCAACATCGATACTCCCCTGAAAAACGTCCTTCTCAAGCGGCAAACCCACTCGTTCACGCCTGGCCAAGCGCGCCGTAACGCACTTGGCTGAGCCACATCAGGCCAGTGCTTTCTTCTCGCGGATGCAAGTTGGCCCGGCAATGTCTACCACGGCATGTTCGACCTCTTTGCGCAGGCCAAGCAGGAAGGCGGCCTCAGCCACCACGAACAGCGGCCCGACGATCAAGCCCATCACATCGTCGACGAAGGCCGGTTTGCGCCCTTCGTAATAATGGCCGACGAACTGGATAACCCAACCGACCAAGAACAAACCAAGACCTGCCGACAACCAAAGTGCCGTGCTCGCCATCGCCAGCTTGGCGGCGCCCCACAGGCACAGCGCCAGCAGGGCCGTCATGACCAGGCCAAAGCGGCGGTCCAGACGCAAGTAAAACCAGACCGAGGCCAGCGCTGCCAGGCTCGCAGGCGCCAACCAAAAACCAGCCACGGCGAAACCGGGACGCGACAACAACACCGTCACGGCGAATACGATCATGGGAATACCGATGAAATGGCTGGCGATGTTGCGGCGGTCACGGTGATAGGCCGCATACTGGGCCAGGTGATCGACGAGGGTTTTCATTGTTATCGTCCTCTGAGGTGATACAGGCCGGAGCATCATCGCCCTGCCCTGCACCGCCACTCTGTCAGCTAGCCGACAATGCTGCCCAACACAGGAACCGCCATGCCCGACCCGCACACCCACCTCGCACGCCTGCTGCAAGGCCAGTGGTTCGCCGCCCTGCCACCGATATTGCGCGATGCCTTGTTGGAAATGGCCCAGGTGCAGCGCCTCGACGCGGGCCAACGGCTGTTCCGCCGTGGCGACAAGCCCAGCGGCCTGTATGCGGTGGTCGACGGTGCGATGCGCGTTGGCGCGGTCAGTGAGAGTGGCAAAGAGGCGCTGCTGACGCTGATCGAGCCGCCCTACTGGTTCGGTGAGATCTCCCTGTTCGACGGTCTGCCGCGCACCCACGATGCCTTCGCCGAAAGCCCCAGCACCCTGCTGCTGCTACCGCAGGCCGAGTTGCTCGCCCTGCTCGAACGCCAGCCGCAATACTGGCGCGACTTCGCTCTGCTGATGAGCCACAAGCTGCGCCTGGCGTTCCACGCCCTGGAAGACATGAGCCTGCTGCCGGCTGCGCCACGTCTGGCCCGGCGCCTGCTGCTGATTGCCGAAAACTACGGCGAAGGCGAGCCACGTCGGGTGCTGCACCTGGCCCAGGAACAGCTCGCGCTGATGCTCTCGCTGTCACGCCAGACCACCAACCAGATCCTCAAGGAGTTGGCGGCGCAGGGTATCGTCCGCCTGACCTACGGCGAGATCGAGATACTCGATCTGTCGCGCCTGCGTCAGGCGGCAAGCTGAACGGCCAAACGCCTGATAATGTCCAATCTGCTCAATTGCCCTGCAGGAAGCGTCATGCTGGAGAAGCCCCACACCTCGCTGCCCGAAGTCCTCGTCGGCCCGTTGCTGCGGCGCCTTGAGCCTGGCCGCCTGGTGCTGTGGCTGGTCGCCAGCGGCGAACTCACGCTGCAACTCTGGCTACAGGCGCAGGGCCAAACGCCGCGCAGCCTGCCGCTCGATGAGCACTGCCAGCGCCTGCCGCTGGGGCGCCACGCGGTGTTGCACCTGATCGACCTGCCGCTGGCCCAGGCGCTGCCACAAGACGTACGCATCGCCTATGACGTGCAGATCATCGACGGCAACAGCGCGCGCGGCATGGCCGACTGGGCGCCGCACCTGCTTTACGACGGTGCCGAGCATGCCGACTTCGTCC
This sequence comes from Pseudomonas sp. 8Z, assembly GCF_902506535.1. Taxonomy (GTDB): domain Bacteria; phylum Pseudomonadota; class Gammaproteobacteria; order Pseudomonadales; family Pseudomonadaceae; genus Aquipseudomonas. Next base: position 99,302 of record NZ_LR733827.1, on the reverse strand, counting down.
TGCGTTCTCGGGTCGACCAGTTGCTCCATGGTTCCTGCCGCAAACCCCATCATCCGGCAAGCGACGGCCTGCTCTGCGCCGACCGTCTACTGGCCACGCCGCACGAAGCAACGCAGCGTCCGGCCCTGCTGCTGATGAGTGGCGATCAGGTCTACGTCGATGACGTAGCCGGGCCGATGCTGCGCGCCATCCACCAGTTGATCGCACGCCTCGGTCTGTTCGACGAGCGCCTTGAAGGCGCCTTGGTCGAAGACAGCCAGGCGCTTTATGCCGACCCGGTCGGCTACTACCAACGCGCCGACCTATTGCCCGCGCTGAAGAGCAACCAGACCCTGCGCGATAAATTCTTCGGTGGCGTGGAAAAACCCATTTTCACCAGCAGCAGCGCCGACAACCATCTGGTGACCTTCGCCGAGATGGTCGCCATGTACCTGCTGGTCTGGTCGCCAGTGCCCTGGACACTGATCGAGGAAGGCCAGCCGCCGCTGAGCGACGCGCAACAGCAACGCTATGCCAGCGAACGTCAGCACATCGAAGCCTTCGCCCAGAGCCTCGGCCAGGTCGCTCGTGTGCTCGCCCACCTGCCGACGCTGATGATCTTCGATGACCACGATGTCACCGATGACTGGAACCTCTCGGCGCGCTGGGAGCAAACCGCCTACAGCCACCCCTTCTCCAAACGCATTATCGGCAACGCCCTGCTCGCCTACCTGCTGTGCCAGGGCTGGGGCAATCAGCCGGATGCCTTCGCCGAGCCGCTAAAGGCCTGCGCCACACTGCTGCGCGAACGCCAGGAAAACCACCTACAGGCCGATGCACAAGACGCGCTGATCGACACCCTGTTGCACTTCGAGCACTGGCATTACGTGCTGCCGACTACGCCGGCGCTGCTGGTGCTCGACACGCGCACGCGGCGCTGGCGCAGCGAAGGGCATCTGTCGCGGCCGTCAGGATTGATGGACTGGGAAGCCCTGTGTGAATTTCAGCAGGCATTGCTCGACCACCCGAGCTGCATCATCGTCTCGCCCGCGCCGATGTTCGGGGTCAAGCTGATCGAAGGTATCCAGAAGCTCTTCACCCTGGCCGGGCACCCACTGATGGTCGACGCCGAGAACTGGATGGCCCACCGCGGCGCGGCCAGCGTGATGCTCAATATCTTTCGTCACTCACGCACGCCGGGGGATTTCGTCATCCTCTCTGGTGACGTGCACTACTCCTTCGTTTACCGCGTACGCATCCGCCACCGTCGCGCTAGCCCGACCATCTGGCAGATCACCAGCAGCGGCATCAAGAACGAGTTTCCGGCCAAGCTGCTGGACTGGTTCGATCGCCTCAACCGCTGGCTTTACGCCCCAGCCTCGCCGCTCAACTGGCTGACCAAACGCCGCCGCATGCGCGTCAGCCCAATCATCCCGGATCGCAGCCGCGCAGGCGAACGACTGTGGAACGGCGCAGGGCTCGGCCAGGTGTTCTTCGATGAGCAGGGCCGGCCCAAACACATCCTCCAGCTCAGCGCCGATGGCTCGGAGCCGGTAGCCTTCATCGCCGAGCGTGAAACGAGCGAAACGGCAACGCGACTCAAGCATACCGACCGCACAGCGGCCTCGACGGACAGCGGCGCAAACCGCCGCTAAGCCCGCGCCGCTGGCCGACTGAGCCACCTGAAACAGGCGCTCAGCCAGCAAACATCTCAGCGGCTGGCGGCGGCCTCTTCCTCTTGCTCCTCGCGTCGATACGCCCAGCGATACAGCGCCGGCAATACCAGCAAGGTCAGCGCGGTGGACGACAGAATGCCGCCAATCACCACAGTCGCCAGTGGGCGTTGCACTTCGGCGCCGGTACCGGTGGCCAGGGCCATCGGCACGAAGCCCAGCGAGGCCACCAGAGCGGTCATCAGCACCGGGCGCAAGCGTTGCAGGGCGCCTTCGGTGACGGCACGCTGCAGGCTCATGCCTTCTTCTCGCAGGTTGCGGATGAAGGAGATCATCACCAGACCGTTGAGCACCGCCACCCCCGACAAGGCGATAAAGCCGACCCCGGCGGAAATCGACAAGGGAATGTCACGCAGCCACAGCGCCATCACCCCACCCGTCAGGGCGAAGGGGATGCCAGTGAACACCAGCAGGCCATCGCGCACGTTGTTGAACATCATGAACAACAGCATGAACACCAACAGCAAAGCGACCGGCACCACCACCTGCAAACGCTTGGCGGCTGATTGCAGTTGCTCGAACTGCCCGCCCCAGCTCGTCCAGTAACCGGCCGGGATCTTCACATCGCTGCGAATCTTCCCTTCGGCCTCCTGAACGAACGAGCCGATATCACGCCCGCGCACGTTGGCACTCACCACCACCAGACGTTTGCCATTCTCGCGGCTGATCTGATTGGGCCCTGGCGCCAGTTCCAGCTTGGCCACTTCCGACAGGGCAATAAAGCCGACACTGGTGGCCGCGCCAGCGGCAGGTACAGGGATCAGCAGGCGCGACAGGCCATCGATGTCGGTACGCAGGTGTTCAGGCAAGCGCACCACCAGATCGAAGCGACGATCGCCCTCGAACAAGGTGCCCGCACGGCGGCCACCGACCGCCACGGCAACGGTTTCCTGAATGTCGCCGACATTCAGGCCATAACGCGCGGCCTTGTCGCGGTCGATGGCAACCGTCAGCACCGGCAGGCCAGTGGTCTGCTCGGCCTTCACTTCGGACGCGCCCTCGATGCTACCCAGGGCCTGCGCCACTTCGGCAGCCGTGCGGTTGAGCTGAGCCATGTCGTCACCGAAGATTTTCACCGCCACGTCGCTGCGCACGCCGGAAATCAGCTCGTTGAAGCGCAACTGAATCGGCTGCGACAACTCGTAGTTGCTGCCTGGCACCAGCTCGGCGGCGGCCTGCAACTCGGCGATCAGGGTTTCCCGCGATTTGCCCGGGTCAGGCCACTGGTCGCGCGGTTTGAGCATGACGTAGCTGTCGGAAATGTTTGGCGGCATCGGGTCGGAGGCGATCTCCGCCGTCCCCGTACGCGCAAAGACGCGCTCGACTTCCGGCATCTGGGCCAGCACGGCTTGCTCCAGCCGTTTCTGCATATCCACCGACTGCGTCAGGCTAGTGCCGGGAACGCGCAACGCCTGCAAGGCGAAGTCGCCTTCGCTGAGGCTGGGGACGAACTCGCTGCCCATGCGCGTGGCCAGAAAACCGGAGAACAACACCAGCACCAGCGCGCCACCAAAAGCCTGCAAACGATAGCGCATGACCTTATCCAGCACCGGCTCGTAAGCACGGCGGGCAAAGCGCATCAGTACGTTTTCCTCCTCCTTGACCTTGCCGGTGACGAACAGCGCGATAGCCGCCGGCACGAAGGTCACCGACAGGATCATGGCGCCGAACAGCGCAGTGACCACAGTGAAGGCCATGGGGTGGAACATTTTGCCCTCAACCCCAGTCAGGGCGAAGATCGGCAGGTACACCACCATGATGATCAACTGGCCGAAAATCAGCGCACGGCGAGCCTCCTTGGACGCGGCAAACACCTCATGCAGGCGCTCGCTGCGGGTCAGCTCGCGGCCATACTTTTGCTGCGCGTGGGCCAGACGGCGAATCGCGTTCTCGACTATCACCACCGCGCCATCGACGATGATGCCGAAGTCGAGCGCCCCCAGACTCATCAGGTTAGCGCTGACCTTGTTGCTGAACATGCCGGTGAAGGTAAACAACATCGACAACGGAATGACCATGGCGGTGATCAGGGCCGCGCGGATATTACCGAGGAACAGGAAGAGGATGACGATAACCAGAATCGCCCCCTCGATCAGGTTCTTCTTCACCGTGGCGATGGCCTTGTCCACCAGATTGGTCCGGTCATAGACCGTGACCGCCACCACCCCTTCGGGCAGCGAACGGTTGATCTCTTCCAGGCGAGCAGCAACGGCCTGGGACACGCTGCGGCTGTTCTCGCCAATGAGCATGAACACCGTGCCCAGCACCACCTCGCGACCATTCTCGGTAGCCGCACCGGAGCGCAGCTCACGACCGAGCATCACCTGCGCCACATCGCTGACGCGGATCGGCGTGCCATCGACGTTGGCCACGACGATGTTGGCGATGTCGTCCAGGGTTTCCAATTGCCCAGGTGCGCGGATCAACAGTTGCTCGCCATTGCGCTCGATATAACCGGCACCGACGTTGGCATTGTTGCGCTCCAACGCCAGCAGCAGTTCACCCAGCGTCAGTTTGTAGGCGGCCAAGCGCTTGGGATCGGGCGCGACCTGAAACTCCTTGGCGAAGCCGCCAATGCTATTGATCTCGGCCACCCCCGGCACCGTGCGCAGTTGCGGCTTAATAATCCAGTCCTGAATCACCCGCAGATCGCTCGGCGTGTAAGGCGTGCCATCTTCCTTGAGAGCGCCATCCTTGGCCTCCACCGTCCATAGGAAAATCTCGCCCAGGCCGGTGGAAATCGGCCCCATGGACGCTTCAACCCCTGCGGGCAACTGTTCCTTGGCGCTTTGCAGGCGCTCGTTGACCAACTGCCGGGCGAAGTAGAGATCGGTGCCGTCCTCAAAGATCACGGTGACCTGCGACAGCCCCGAGCGCGACAGCGAGCGGGTCTGTTTCAGGTGCGGCAGACCCGCCATGGCCGTCTCGATGGGGAAGGTGATGCGCTGCTCGGTTTCCAGCGGTGAAAAACCGTCGGCTGCGGTGCTGATCTGCACCTGTACGTTGGTGATGTCGGGCACGGCGTCGATTGGCAGTTTCTGATAACTGGCCACGCCCACCCCAGCCATCGCCAACACGGCCAGCAGCACCAGAAAGCGCTGCTCTATGGCGAATTGAATGATGCGTTCAAACATGAAAAATACTCGTCGATGAGGTTCAGTGGGCGTGCTCGGCGCTGCCTTTGCCCAGTTCGGACTTGAGGACAAAGCTGCCGCTCGCGGCAACGCGCTCGCCAGCCTTCAGCCCCTCGCGCACCTCGACGAAGCCGTCGCTGCGCGTGCCCAATGTCACTGGGCGAACCTCGAAGCCCTCGGCTGTGCGTACGAACACACTGGTCTGCTCCTCGACCTCCTGAATGGCCGCGAGCGGGATCGTTGTCTGCGCCTCGTGGCGCTCGGTAACCAGCGCGACGGAGACGAACAGCCCAGGGCGCCACACGCCATCGGCGTTATCCAAGGTGATGCGGCCCGTCGCGGTGCGCGTCTGCTCGCCCAACAAGCGGCTGACATAAGCCACCTTGGCGCGCGTCTCGCGCCCCAGTTCCGGGGCAATCACGCGCACGTCCTGGCCGACCTCGACTCGCTCCAGATCACGCGGCGAGACGCTGAAGGTGACCCACACCTGGCTCATGTCGGCCACCGTGAAGGTGGTGCTGCTTTCACCCACGACTTCGCCCGGCACCAGATGCTTCTCGACCACCACCCCGGCAAAAGGCGCGCGCAGGTTGTAGCGGCTGCCATCACCAGCATCGCCCCGAGGGTTGAGGGTCTTGCCCTTTTGCTGGGCATTGCCCAGGGCGATGCGCGCCTCGCTCAGCGCCTGGCGGGCCTGCAGATAATCCTGCTCGGCCGAGATACCGTCCTGCCAGAGCTGACGCTCGCGCTCGAAGGTGGTTTGCGCCAGCTCGACACGCTGCGCAGCCGCTGCCATTTCACTGCGCAGCTCGGAAACCTGCTGGCTGAAAATGACCGCCAGCGCCTCCCCGGCAGCGACCTTCTGGCCCAAACCGACCAGCACCCGCTCGACCACCCCGGCACTCGGCGGCACCACATGCGCCGTACGCTCCTCATTGAAATTCACTTCACCGGGCAGCGAGATATAGGTGCTCATGCTGCGCGCCTGCACCTCGGCGACTTCGATACCGGCAGCGGCAATTTGCGCCTCGCTCAGCGTCAACCCGCCCTCCTCGTCATGCGCTTGCGTAGCCTCGGCATGACCCGCGCCCTCTTCGTCATGCTCATCGTCATCCTCGCCATGCCCCTCGCCGGCATACGCCAGCGCCACTGGGTTGATGCTGGCCATATAGCCCTGACCGCTTTGCAGCAGTCGCTGACCAAGATCCGTGGCGAACTGCCCACCGTTATAGAACAACGCACCACCGACAAAGCCAGCGGCGATGGCTGCCGTAATGGCAACACCGAGTTTCTTCTGCATGAACAACCCCAAACAGTGATCAGTGACCGGCATCGCTGCGGTCTGCGTGACAAGGAATCAGTAGGAATCGGCGCGGACGCTGAGATCGCCGTAGATACGTTCGAGACGCACCCAGGCATCCAAGGCCTCTTCGAGCGCCTGCAGGTAACGCGAGCGCACGTCGATCAGGGTGCGCTGGGCATCGAGTACGTCGATGAAGCCGAACTTGCCCATCTGAAAGCCCCGCGTAGTGCTCTCCAGCGCCGCATCAGCGGAGCGCAGCAAGCCCCCTTCGAAGCCCCTGATCGCGCCTTGCGCCGTGCGCCATTGCTGGTGGGCCTGCTGCACCTCGCTGCGCAGGCGCATATACGCGGCATTGCGCAGGTCACGCGCCTGATCGGCGCGGCGCGAAGCGGCCAGCACGTTGCCCTGATTGCGGTCGAACAACGGCAGCGGCATAGACAGCCCCACCAGGTTCACCCGCTCGCGATCCTCGCTGCTGTACTGGCTGCCGAGGCTGACGATGAGATCGGGAATGCGCTGGCTTTTCTCGACCGTCACCGAGGCCTCCTGGCGCGCAATCTCGATTTCCGCCAGACGCATCGGCGCAACGCCATCCAGACGCCGCAGCAACTCCGCTTCGCCAGGCAGTGACGGCAAGTCTTCGGCTTTGCCGCCCAGCACCCACTCAGCCGCAGACGACTGCGGGCCGATGACCGCCAATAACTGGCTCATGGCATTGAGGCGCTGGTCACGGGCACGCAGGGCTTCCAGGCGCACCTCCTCGAACTGCAGGCGCGCACGGCTGGCCTCCAGAGCGGAAGCTTTACCCGCCTTGACCCGCGCCTCGACCACCGCCACGCCGCGCTCACTCAAGGTTTGTGATTGCTCAGCCAGAGCCTGGCGCATCTGTGCCAGCAACACGCCCTGAAACGCCGCCACCACCTCAGCACGTAGCTCGTTGCGCAGTTGCTCCTGACCTATCGCAGCGCCATCGATGCCACGCTCGGCCAGCTCGATACGGGCACCGCGCTTGCCTCCCAGTTCGATCGGCTGGCTGATCTGCACCGTCGTGGTTCGCGTATCACTGCGCGTGTCCTCCACCTCCCAGGACAGCTCTGGGTTAGGCAACACTCCAGCCTGCTTGCGCTCACCTTCGGCGATGCCGACATTGCGCTCACCAGCCTGTAACGACGGGTTGCTTTGCAGAGCCTGCTGCCACGCCTCGCTCAGCGTGAGCGGCGTCGCCGCATTGGCCTGAGCAGTGCCGAACAGCAACACCACGGCCAGGAAAACGCCTTCTGCACGTTTCGAATATCGCCTCGACAAGGGCTCCTCCTCCACACCGGTATCCATTCGGAGACAGCTAGGCCATTTCCGAGCACTTAATTCGGTGCAGAATTTAGGGAACCGCCCTTATCGTCGAGGTGACTGCAAGATTACAAATATGTAATCCACGACTACCGCATATAGCGCTGTATTAACATGCCGCCGCCGCAACACTTAGAGGCGTCGCAAAGTTACAAACTGACATAATTAAAACATTAAAAAAACCAGCGAAATATTCAAAAAACGGTCTGTAAGCGCCTGAATTTAAAAGGCCGATGCTTGACCCTATAGTGGCTACAGGGCTCACCATCCGCGCCGCGCAGCAATCCGCATAAAAGTCGACCGCCCCTTACTCCAACATTCATCGCGGGTCGATAAAACTTTCCCACCACCAAGGTCAATCACTGCATGCGAATCCTGATTGTCGAGGACGAGCTTAAAACTGCCGAGTATCTCCACCAGGGACTTAGTGAGAGCGGTTATATCGTCGACATTGCCAGCAATGGTGTCGACGGCATACATATGGCGGCCCAGGCCGCTTACGAGTTGGTCATCCTCGATGTTGACCTACCGGAGATCGATGGCTGGGGCGTACTGGCCAGCATCCGTCGTAACAGCCGCACCCCCGTGATGATGCTGACAGCACGCGGGCGTCTGGCCGACAAACTCAAAGGCTTCGATTCCGGCGCCGATGATTACCTGATCAAGCCGTTCGAGTTTCCTGAGCTGCTGGCCAGGGTTCGCTCGCTGCTACGCCGTGGTGAGCAGGCGCCGGTGCCGGACGTGCTCAAGGTCGACGACCTCGAACTGGATCCGGCTCGCCACCGTGCCTACCGCAGTGGGCAACGTATCGATCTGACCACCAAGGAATTCGCCCTGCTGCACTTGCTGATGCGACGCAGCGGTGAAGTGCTCTCGCGCACCCAAATCATTTCCCTGGTCTGGGACATGAACTTCGACTGCGATACCAACGTCGTCGAAGTCTCCATCCGCCGCCTGCGCGCCAAAATCGACGATCCGTTCGAGAACAAGCTGATCCATACCCTGCGCGGTGTCGGTTATGTACTGGAAGCACGGCCATGAAGCCAGACCGACTATCGAGTCGACTCAGCCTGTCGGTCGCAGTGCTGGGCTTGCTGCTGGTGGCACTGCTCAGCGCGCTGGCCTACTTCTCTCTAAGCCGACAACTCGACGGCATTGCCGAACAAAGCCTCAAGGACAAGCTACAGCAAGTTCGCCACAGCCTGCGGGAGGTCGCGATTCGCCCCGAAGTGGGCAGCCAGACCCACAATATCCGCGACCTGATTCAAGGCCACGACAGCCTTTCGCTCACCCTCTATGACGACAGCTCCCCACCCAAGGAGCTGATGAGTGTGGGCTTGATGCAAGCACCATTGCAGCCCGACGCCGCCATCCCTGCCGAAGGCATCGCCTTTCACTACTGGCAGGATGAGCAGGGCAAAGCTTTGTTGACGGCCTCCCAGCTCTTTCAGCGCAAGGACGGCTCACGGATACGTGCGCTGCTCACGCTCGACCGCGCCAGCGATCAGGCGCTGCTGCGCGCCTACATCGAATCCACACTCATTGCCCTGCCCTTCGTGCTGGCACTTATCGCGGCTGGAGCCTGGTGGATCGCACATCGCGGCCTCATCTCATTGAACCAGTTCCGCACGATTGCCGAGCGCGTCTCGACTGACGACCTGAGCCACCGCTTACCTGTGGAGAACCTACCACAGGAGCTGCGCGAATTGGCTAACGGCATCAACTTCATGTTTCACCGTCTCGATGGGGGTGTTCAGCAGCTCTCGCAGTTCTCCGATGACCTGGCCCATGAGCTGCGCTCGCCCATCAGCAATCTGATCGGCAAGGCCCAGGTCACGCTGTCACGCGAGCGGCCTCCCGAGGAATATAAGCGGGTGCTGGAAAACTGCACCGAGGAGTTGGGGCGCGTCACGCGGATCATCTCCGACATGCTATTTCTCGCTCACGTCAGCCATCCGGCGGCGCTGGTGCCATTCGAGCGCCTACGTCTGCACGAAGAGGCCGAAAAGGTGGCGGAGCTGTTCAGCCTCATGGCCGAAGATAAACAGGTCACCCTCAAGCTCTCTGGCCAGGCGACGATCAGCGGTGATCGCCTGATGGTGCAGCGCGCCATCTCCAACCTGCTATCCAACGCCATTACCCATAGCCCGGCAGGATCGAACATTGACATCACACTCAGCACCCGCGCAGCGAACGTGACACTGGCGGTGAGCAATCAGGGCGCGGGCATCGCCGCCGAGCACCTGCCCAAGCTGTTCGAGCGCTTCTACCGTGTGGACAATGGCCGCTCACGTGCCGATAGCGGTACAGGACTGGGGCTGGCGATCGTTCGCTCGATCATGAGCCTGCATCGCGGCCAGGTCAGCGTAAGTAGCAACCTCGATGCAACCACAGTATTCACGCTGCACTTCCCGCTGCCACAACCGGATGCCGAGCACGGCAAAAATCGCGGACATGAATGAGCCAGGGTTCTGACCTGCAATAAAAAAGCGCCCCATCGCAGACTGAATGAAAACGTAGCGCGCGAAGGTCTAACAGGGCAAAAAATGGCAAAAAACGCAGCTTACGAGTTGTAAAGAAGCATTCTGAGCCGCTTTTTAACACTGCACGACCAAGCGCAGTAGCGTTCACACGGTCTGACTGGGGCGCCAAGAAACCATCTCTCACCAAAGGAGCGGGAGCTACCAAGAGATGGGGTGTACAGCTCGGGCAATGCGCGCCATCAATCGTCTTGCTCGCGTTGAGCAACGGTAACCTGCTGCTCGCCGGCGTTATCGCCATGGATGAGTTGCTGGTTTTCACGGAACTCGGCAAGCGCCTCTAGCGAACGCTGCGAACCATCTTCAGCGCTGGCAAACATGCTGGCGCCACCCAGAAAAACGATGAACAGGCACTGGGAGAAAACTTTCATAGAAACCTCGGACTGACTGAGCAAACGTGGATACGAACGCTTCGAAGACAGTCCCATGCTAAGCAGCCGCACCTAACGAGAGCATGAGGCCCGAATTACAATCCTGTCAGACAGGGGCGGCACCGCCGCCCCCGCCATTCGTTACAGCACCTGAAGCGGATATTCGACGATGACGCGCACCTCATCGAGGTCGCTTTCATATGCGGTGGCGCGGGTATTCATCTGCCGCACGCGCACCGAGAGGTCCTTGAGCGAGCCCTCAAGGAACACGTACTTGACCTCAAGGTTGCGCTCCCAGCGCTTCTGGTCGGTCAGCGGGTTACCAGCATCATCACGACGCATGTACACGCTGTTGGCGTTGGAGTAATCGGCATCGCGACCCAGCGCATAGCGCGCCATGAAGCTCAGGCCCGGCACGCCGAAGTCGGCCATATCCAGGTCGTAACGCAGCATCCAGGAACGCTCCTTGGGCGAGTTGAAGTCGCTGTACTGGATGGAGTTATCGAGGAAGATCGAGTCGGACTGACGCAGGTAGTCAAAATCGTCGTCACCGTTGTTGCGCTGGTGAGAAAGCGCCAGACGATGGGCACCGTATTTGACGCCGACACTGCCGCTGTAGATGTTGTTGTTGAAGTCGCCCAGCAGTTGCTTACCTTCATCGCGGGCGTTGTAGTAATTCAGACCGCCAAACAGCGACAGCTCTTCGGAGAGCGGATACGTCCACGACATGCCCGCGTAATGCTGATCCCAGGCATCCTTCAGGCGGCTACTGTAGAGACTGAAGCCGATGTTGTCGTTAAGCGCGTAATCGCCCCCGAAATAGCTGACCCAGGGTGAGTCCACCTGTCCGGCGTAGAAGGTCGCGAAGTCACCGCGTGTGGTGCTTTCCTGCGGCTGGCTCATGGCGTGCAGGCGGCCACCTTGCAGGGTCAGACCATCAACGCTGTTATTGACGAGGGTAAAGCCCTTGAAACTCTGCGGCAGCAAACGCGAATCGCCGTAATGCACCACCGGCGTGGTCGGGAACACGTCACCGGCCTTGACGACGGTATCGGCGAAACGCGCTTTCACGGCAGCGCCGACCTTGGAATAGGAATCCTCAGCCTGGCCATCGCTATCGACTGGCATCAAATTGACACTACCGCCTGGGCCATAACGCCCGTCACCGGTATCGAGTTTGATACCCAACCCGGCATGGACATCAAGACCGAAGCCAACGGTGCCCTGCGTGAAGCCGGACTCATAGTTGGCCAGAATGCTGTGCGCCCAGGCTTCGGTGTAGCTGCTGCGCTCACCATTGGGCAACACCCTGGCTTCACCGTTGCGGTAGTCCCGGTTGAAATAGAAATTGCGATTGAGAATCTTCAGGCTGCTGCCTTCGAGGAAGCCTTCGCTCGCCTGCGTCTCGGCCGCCTGAATCATTGCGCTTGGGGCGAGTGCCAGCGCGCAGGTGATAGCCAGGGCTAGGGGGCTCTTGTTCATGCATTGCTCCTGATACTGACCGGCAGTTTTAGGGTTGTCATAGGCCAATTGTTCTTGTGGTTATGGCCATCACATCCTTGCAACTCGCAGATAACTCGAAGATGAGCGCAGCATTACAATTTCGTCATGCAAGAACCGGCCATGCGCCGCACTGTCCAGGCGCAACCTGCAATGAACGTACGGGAAATGACGAGATATAGAGCCCTGAGACACTGGGCGACAACGCATAACGCGTTAGAGATCGACAGCCCGCAACAGATACCCGTCGCCGCCTGCCAACATCGGTTTGCGCGATTGTAATTTTGCCGCAATGCCTGGGTAAGCCACGGCTCGCTAGTGTTTGCCTCGAACACATTAGCCAGCAGGCCTACTTATGAAGCCCATTACTGCCCTTTTTCCGCTCGCCCTTCTTCTGGCCGCCAACAGCGCGTATGCGCTGTCCTTCCCCGAAGGCAAGGTCAAACAGAACGAACAGAAAAGCCTTGAGATCACTCAGCGCTATGCCGAGCGTAGCGGCAAGCCCATGCCAGACATTCAGGACTACCGCTACGGCATGCCACTGAACATCGCCAAGGTCGTTCACCAAAGCCCAAGAATCGAATACTGCGGCGTTGTTCCCAAGCTCATGGTGTTCGAAGACACCTCAGGCGAACTGCGCAGCATCCGCTACCGCGGCCAAGGCGAATGCCGCGGCCAAAACTGAAGCCCCACATGCCCGCCGCCCGCTTCAGGTTGCCGAGTGGATCGGCAACCTGAACGACGCCAGGCCCTTTCGGCACTCACTCGCTCGCCTTAATCCAGCACAGGCCGCATGAAACTGCGCTCGTAACTGATCACGCAGCGGGTTTCCTCGGCGTACTTGAACGCAGCCAGGCATTCTGCGTCGGCGAAGGAGTCCTGCCGATAGCGTTCGTAAGCGGCCAGACTAGGAAAGCTGAACAACGCCAGCGCGACGTTGTTGGCGCCTTCTGACGGCAAAAAGTAGCCGTGGTGCGTACCGCCGAACTTCGCCACCAAAGGAATCCACAACTTGGCGTAATGTTCGAAGGCTTCGAGCTTGTAAGGGTCGATGATGTAACGCAGGTAGCAGGTGATCATCCGTGTCTCCGGGTTTCGAATCAGCCGCGCATATAAGCATAACGAGGAGGCCAACTGTACCTTCCTCGCATGGGACGCTACAGGCCAACGATGCTGCCCTGACTGTCACTGTGCTCAATCCTGGCTGTGCTCCGTGCAACTCAACGCAACTTCTCCAGCATCTGGTAGTACCACATCCCTGCTGCCAACATCGGGTTGCCGAGCTGATCACCCAGCGGCACCTTGATGTGTTTGCAGGCGGCGAAGGTGTCGTACTGCTCCAGATCGCCGGTGATGGCCTTGGCCATGATCTCGCCCATGATGTGCGTGGTCGCCACACCGTGACCGGAGTAGCCCTGGCAGTACCAGACATTGCTCGACAGCTTGCCCAGTTGCGGGATGCGGTTCATCACGATGCCCATGGCGCAGCTCCACTGGAAGTCGATCGGCACGCCCTTGAGCTGCGGGAAGGTGCGCTCGATGCACGGGCGCAGCTCCCCGGCGATATCGCGTGAATCGCGCCCGGAGTAGTTGGCGCCGCCGCCGAACAGCAGGCGGCCATCGCCGGTGAGGCGGTAGTAGTCGAGCACGAAGCGGCAGTCATACACCGCCAGGTCAAAGGGGTTGATCGCCGCGATCAGCTCGGCGCCCAGCGGCGCGGTGGTGACGATGCCGCCCATGGCCGGGAAGATCATGCCCTTGAGCTTGCGCCGCTCCAGCTTGTGGTAGACGTCACCGGCCAGCAGCACCTGCTTGGCCTCGATGCGCCCGCCCGTGGTGACCACCGCCGGACGCGGGCCGTGGACGATATCCAGCACCTCGGAATGTTCGAAGATCAACGCACCCAGGCTTTCGGCGGCCTTGGCCTCGCCGAGGCACAGGTTGAGCGGGTGCAGGTGCATATTGCGGGTGTTCTTCAACGCGCCGCAGTACAGGTCGCTACCCAGTTGAGCGCGCACGCCGGTAGCGTCGAGCAGGGTGACATCGGCCTCCATGCCACGGCGCAGCGCTTCCTCAAAGGAGGCCTTGAGCTCGTCCATATGGCTGGCTTTCATCGCCGTATGCAGGTGGCCGTGCTTGAGGTCGCAGGCGATGCCGTACTTGGCCACGCGGCTCTTGATGATCTCGTGGCCACGCCAGCGCAAGTGCCAGATGAAGTCGTCCACCTCGTCGCCCAGCGTGTTGCGCATCTGCTTGCGCATGGCCTCGTCGCCGGACAGGCTGCCGGTGACCTGGCCGCCGTTGCGCCCGCTGGCGCCCCAGCCGACCTTGTGGGTTTCCACCACGGCCACCTTGAGGCCACGCTCGGCCAGCTCCACCGCCGTGGCAATACCGGTGAAACCACCGCCGATGATGGCCACGTCGACGGTTACACTGCCCTGCAGGGTCGGGTAGTCGCTCTCGAAATTGAGCGAGGCCGAGTAGTAGGAAGGCGCGCGCTCGGCGGCGGGTTTGACGGGTTGCTTGATCGCGTTCATAGCATGTCCTTGGGGGGGCATTTGCACCGATGAATCTATTGTCGCGGCTAAAGCCCCTCCCACAGGGAGCACCCAAAATCCCCCGCTCTGTGGGAGGGGCTTCAGCCGCGACTTCCTCAGATAAGGGCCTTCAGGCGTTACTCAGGTACCAGCGCCAATCCTGCTCGCCAACCTCACCCATGAACTGGCGGTACTCGGCACGCTTGACCGCGAGATACACCTTGAGGAAATCGTCGCCAAAGGCATCGCGCGCCCAACTGGACTGCTCCAGCGCCTGAATCGCCGCCGACCACTGGGTCGGCAGATATTCCGTGGCCTGGGCGTAACCATTGCCTTCGATTGGCGCGCCGGGGTCGAGGCGATCACGAATACCACGGTGAATCCCGGCAAGGATCGCGGCGGCGGCGAGGTAAGGGTTGGCGTCGGCGCCACAGATACGGTGTTCGACGTGGCGGGTATTGGCGGGCCCACCCGGCACGCGCAGGCTGACGGTGCGGTTGTCCACCCCCCAGCTCAAAGCCAGCGGCGCGTAGCTGTTGGCCTGGAAGCGCCGGTAGGAGTTGGCGTTGGGGCAGAACAGCAGCAACGAATCGAGTAGGCTGGCGAGCATGCCGCCGACCGCCTGGCGCAGCAGCGGCGTGCCAGCCGGATCTTCACTGGCGAAGAGGTTGTTGCCCTGCGCATCGGCCAGGCTGACGTGCATGTGCATGCCAGTGCCAGCCAGGTGATCGAACGGCTTGGCCATAAAACAGGCCTGCATGCCGTGGCGGTGCGCCACACCCTTGACCAGGCGCTTGTAACGCACCGCCTGATCCATCGCCGCCAACACCGGGCCGTGCTCCAGGGTGATTTCCACCTGGCCGGGGGCGTATTCGGAAATTGCCGTGCGCGCGGGGATGCCCTGCGCCTTGCAGGCGGCATAGAGATCACGCAGGAAGGGTTCGATCTGCTCCAGCTCGCGCAGGCCGTAGACCTGGGTTTGCCATGGACGGCCGCCATCGGCATCCAGCGCTGCCTGCGGGCGGCCCTCGGCGTCACGCTTCTGGTCGAGCAGGTAGAACTCCAGCTCGCAGGCCATCACCGGGTAATACCCCTCGGCTTCGAGCTGCTCAATCACGCGGATCAGCAACTGGCGCGGGTCAGCCGGGGTGGCCGGCAGACCTTCGCTCGGGTGCATCGACACCTGCACGGCGGCGGTCGGGATCTGCCGCCAGGGCAGGCGCACCAGGCTACCGGACAGCGGATAGGCACGGCAGTCGATATCGCCCACCTCCCAGACCAGGCCAGTGTCCTCGACATCCTCCCCCTGGATGGACAGGCCAAGCATGGTGCTCGGCAGCGGTCGGCCACTCTGGTACAGCGCCAGCAATTCCTCACGGTGCAGCAGCTTGCCGCGCGGCACACCGTTGGCGTCGAGAATGAACAGCTCGATCAGTTCGATATCAGGATTGTTCGCCAGAAAGTCCTGAGCTTCCTGCGCGGGGGCAAAAGTCGTCATGTTGCGCTCGCTTGCGCCCGTTGGGCGCTCGGTGTCCGCACGGCCCGTTCGATGCTCGAACAGGTTGCACAGGCAGACAAAGTGATAGGCGTGGCTGCGGGCATGGCGCAGCCATCGAAAGTCAGCGGGCGGGCACGGCGTCCGGGGGGCGCGCATGGCGACAGTGCCAAAGCGCCCAGAATGCGAGGATGATCGTCAGCAGCGGGTTAAGCCGCTCCAACAAGCGCCGCCGCGCCGGGGCGCGGTAGAGCGTGACATGGACTTGGCAGGCCAGGGAGATCATGGCTTGGCAGCGTCGCACAGGGTTTGACGTGCGTTAAATCGGGTTTTACAGACACTCGGATAAAGGCCGACTAAACAATCGCACCTCATAGCGTGGAATGCCAGGCACAAAAAAGCCGTCCTTGCAGACGGCTCTTTTCGCAAGCGCTGGGCTTACAGACCGGACATTTTCTGGATCGCGGCGCGCAGCTCGTCGTCGGAGCAGTCGGCGCAGGTGCCTTTCGGCGGCATGGCGTTGATGCCGGAAATGGCCTTGGCCAGGATGCCATCGAGGCCGCCCTGGTGGTCTGCGCGCTCTTTCCAGGCAGCGGTGTCGCCAATTTTCGGCGCACCCAGCACACCGGTGCCATGGCAGGCGTTGCAGTGCTTGGCAATGATGTCGTCCGGGGTACGCGCGCCACCGCCAGCAGTTGCGGCGACAGTTCCCACGCCTTTGCACTCCTGGCCCATCACGCACACCTCGCCCACAGGCTTGAGGCGTTCGGCAATGGCGTCATCGGTCGTGGCCTGAGCAGTCACTGCCCACAGGGCCAATACGACAGCAGGCGCTGCCAGCATTTTCTTCATCAGATTCACGGTACACCCTCTTCGTGGCTAGTCACGCCCGCGGCCACGGTTTCGCGAGCGGCGGCCAGTATAGCCTTTAGCCGCACGACTCGGAACAACCCATATTGCCGCAGGGTTATTGATCAAAAATTAGCCGGAGAGGTTGCGCTGATCAGTCGCGCGGGCACATCGAAGGGATTGCGGAAACGGTGTGGTTTGCTGCTTTCGAAGTAGTAGCTGTCGCCGGCCTCAAGGATGAACACTTCATTGCCCACGGTCAGTTCCAGGCGACCCTCGACCAACATGCCGGCCTCTTCACCTTCGTGGGCGTACATGTCATCACCGGTGTCGGAGCCCGCCGGGTAGGTTTCGTCGAGAAAGGCAATGGCGCGGCTCGGATGAGCCTTGCCGATCAGCTTCATGGTGATGGCGCCGCTGCAGATGTCGGTCAACTCGGCGGCCCGGTAAACCACCTGAATCTGATTCTCCTGCTCCAGATCGAGGGAGAAGAATTCCACCAGAGACATGGGGATACCGCTGAGCACCTTTTTCAGCGAGCTGATGGAGGGGCTGACGCTGTTCTTCTCGATCATCGAGATGGTGCTGTTGGTGACGCCCGCACGCTTGGCGAGTTCACGCTGGGATAGACCTTTGAGCTTACGAATCGATTGCAGGCGAACGCCGACGTCCAATGCTGGTGCCCTCCCTAAGGGGGTGGATGCGGAAAAGTGTCCGTATCATGGCATAGCGTTCGGAATTTACAACAGTGGCGTGCAGACTCTCCTACAGGCGCGGGGTCAGCCGCCGCTATAGTGCAGCGGCGCCCGACGCAGGTTGCAGAAGAGCTGGTAGGGAATGCTGCCTGCTGCCGTGGCCACATCACTGGCCAGCACCTGCTTGCCCCAGAGTTCGACGCGGCTGCCCAGGCCCGCCTGCGGCAGATCGGTGAGATCGACGGTAAGCATGTCCATCGACACCCGCCCGATCAGGTGCGTCAGTTGGCCATCCACCGCAACTGGCGTACCGCTTGGCGCATGCCGTGGGTAGCCGTCGGCATAGCCCATGGCGACCACGCCAACGCGGGTCGGGCGCTCGGCGATAAAGCGCGCGCCATAGCCCACCGGTTCACCGGCTGGCAGTTCACGCACGCTGATGACCTTCGACTCCAAAGTCATCACCGGACGCAAGCGCGCGGCCTGTTCCTGCGCCTCTTCGAATGGGGTGGCGCCATACAGCATGATGCCAGGGCGCACCCAGTCGCTAGGCACCTCTGGCCAGCCCAGCAGCGCGGGGGAATTACGCAGGCTGACTTCGGCGGCCAGGCCTTCGCGCGCTTGCTGAAACACCGTCAGTTGCTCGCTGGTGCGCGCGCAATCGAGCTCGTCGGCGCGGGCGAAATGACTCATCAGCACGATCTTGCTGACCTTGCCGCTGGCCAGCAGGCGACGGTAGGCATCCTGGTATTCGGCAGGGTACAGACCAACGCGGTGCATGCCGGAATCCAGCTTGAGCCAGAGGTTGAGCGGCTTGCCGAGCGGAGCCTGTTCGATGGCCTCAATCTGCCACTGGGCATGCACCACGCACCACAGGTCATGCTGATCGATCAGCGCCAGCTCGTCGGCCTCGAAGAAGCCTTCGAGCAGCAGGATCGGCGCGCGAATCCCCGCCTCGCGCAGCACCAGCGCCTCTTCGATACAGGCCACGGCGAAACCATCGGCCTCAGCCTCCAGTGCCTGCGCACAGCGTACCGCACCATGCCCATAGGCATCGGCCTTGACCACCGCCAGGGCACGCGCGCCGCTCAACTCGCGGGCCAGTTGGTAGTTGTGACGCAGGGCATTGAGGTCGATCAGGGCACGGGCCGGACGCATGGTTCGCTATCTCTCACTGCTTCGCTGGTTTCGTAGCCCGGATGCAATCCGGGAATGGTTCGCGATGTAAAAAGCCCGGCCAAAATGCCGGGCGTAAACGCTTGCAAGGTCTACCGGTGGCGCCTTAGACAGCAGCCACCACACACATTTCCACCAGCACTTCGGGCTTGTACATCTTCGCCTCGACGCAGGCGCGGGCCGGCGCATGGCCATCGGCAACCCAGGCGTCGTACTCGGCATTGAGGCCGTCGTAGTCGGCCATGTCCTTGATGAAGATGGTCAGCGAGAGGATCTTGCTCTTGTCGCTACCACCCTCGGCCAGCATCTTGTCGATGTTGGCCAGGGTCTGGCGGGTCTGCTCGCGGATGTCACCGTCGAAGTCGTCGGCCAACTGGCCAGCGAGGTAAATCGTGCCGTTGTGGATCACCACTTCGCTGTAGCGTTTGGCCACATGCAGGCGCTGAATCGACATGGGGGTAAAACTCCTTGAATGACGGGATGGCGCAGCCTATCAGGTACGCAGCGGCTGCGGCGCGCCATGCGCCTCACGGATATTGCGCGAGTAGCGCGAGATATCCAGGCCGTCGGCGCTGATCTGCGGACGCTTGTTGGCCATCAGGTCGGCGAGCAGACGACCGGAACCGCAGGCCATGGTCCAACCCAGGGTGCCGTGGCCGGTGTTGAGGAACAGGTTGCGGTAGGCGGTGGCGCCGACGATCGGGGTGCCATCGGGCGTGGCCGGGCGCAGGCCCGTCCAGAAGTCGGCGCGTTGCAGGTCACCACCCTCGGGATACAGGTCAGCGGTGATCATCTCCAGGGTTTCGCGGCGACGCGGATTGAGCGACAGGTCGAAGCCGGCAATCTCGGCCATGCCGCCGACACGGATGCGGTTGTCGAAACGGGTAATGGCGACCTTGTAGGTCTCGTCGAGAATGGTCGACTTAGGCGCCATCTCGGCGTTGACGATCGGCACGGTCAGCGAATAACCCTTGAGCGGGTAAACCGGCGCACGAACACCCAGCGGCTTTAGCAGTTGCGGGCTGTAGCTGCCGAGGGCGAGCACATAACGGTCGGCAGTTTCCAGCTTGCCGTCGACCCATACACCGTTAATGCGGTCGCCCACGGCGTCCAGGCGCTGGATGTTCTGGCCGAAACGGAATTCGACGCCGAGCGCCTTGGCCATGTCCGCCAGTTTGGTGGTGAACATCTGGCAGTCGCCAGTCTGATCGTTGGGCAAGCGCAGGGCACCGGCCAGCTTGTGTTTGACGCCAGCCAGGGCCGGTTCAACGCGGGCGATGGCATCGCGGTCAAGCAGCTCGAACGGCACGCCGGAGGCTTCCAGCACAGCGATGTCCTTGGCGGCGGCATCGACCTGGGCCTGGGTGCGGAACAGTTGAGTGGTGCCAAGCTGACGGCCTTCATAACCGATGCCGGTCTCGGCGCGCAGCTCATCAAGGCAGTCGCGGCTGTACTCGGACAGGCGCACCATACGCTCCTTGTTGATCGCATAGCGGCTGGCGGTGCAGTTGCGCAGCATCTGCGCCATCCACAGGTACTGGTCAACATCGCCAGTGGCCTTGATCGCCAGGGGCGCGTGCTTTTGCAGCAACCATTTAATGGCTTTGAGCGGCACGCCAG
Source organism: Pseudomonas sp. 8Z (assembly GCF_902506535.1). Taxonomy (GTDB): domain Bacteria; phylum Pseudomonadota; class Gammaproteobacteria; order Pseudomonadales; family Pseudomonadaceae; genus Aquipseudomonas. Next base: position 79,023 of record NZ_LR733827.1, on the reverse strand, counting down.
GGGCAGCCCAGGGCGAAGCGTAGCCGGGAGAAACCTGGCCAGCGTTGGCAAAACTGGTTTCCAAAGCCGGGCCATCCTGGCGGTCGACCACCACCACCTCGAAGCCCTGACGGGCGAGGTAGTAAGCACTGGCGGTACCAATCACACCGCTGCCGAGAACCAGAACACGCATGTTTTTCTCCCCGCCGCGCCTATGGCGCGTGCGTTACAGGCCACTGTTGTAGATGGGCGCAGTATAGAAAGAGCCATGCAGTGCTTTTCACCATATGCACGGTTATATTTGGCGAGAATTCTCGGCAAAAAGCCGTTTTACAGAGGCGGATTCCCCATGAGAACCCAGCATCAAAGCCGTCGTGAACTGGACAAGATCGACCGCAACATCCTCCGTATCCTGCAGGAGGATGGGCGCATCAGTTTCACCGAACTGGGCGAGCGCGTGGGGCTGTCGACCACGCCCTGTACCGAACGCGTACGCCGCCTGGAGCGCGAAGGCATCATCATGGGCTACCACGCCCGCCTCAACCCGCAGAACCTCAAGGCCAGCCTGCTGGTGTTCGTCGAGATCAGCCTGGACTACAAGTCCGGCGACACCTTCGAGGAATTCCGCCGCGCCGTGCTCAAGCTGCCGCACGTGCTGGAGTGCCACCTGGTGTCCGGTGACTTCGACTATCTGGTCAAAGCGCGCATCAACGAGATGGCCAGCTACCGCAAGCTGCTCGGCGACATCCTGCTCAAGCTGCCGCATGTGCGCGAGTCGAAGAGCTATATCGTCATGGAAGAGGTGAAGGAATCGCTGGCCCTGCCGGTGCCGGAGTGAGGCGCATGCCGTGCGCGTCCTACACCAACCGCTGCCGCGTCGTGGCGATCAGGCGATGCACCTGGCGCTCCACCGCCGGCTCGATGGGTTGCTCCGGCCTGCGCCCATGGGGGCATGGCAGATTCGGCGTGGTGCCAAACAGACGGCAGATCAGCGGGCGCTGGTCATACACCTCGCAGCCATTGGGCCCCAGATGCACACAGTTGTATTCGGCCAGCGCCGCGTCGTGTTCGGCGTCACTTTTCACCGGCAGGCGCGCCAGCTCTTCGGACGAGGCGGTGACCGGCCCACAGCAGTCGTGACAACCCGGCACGCAATCGAAGCGCGGAATCTGCAGGCGCAGGTGGTCGATCTTGCGGTCGGTGCAACTCATGGCTGGGCATCCTGAAGTGATGGCGGCCAGTTTACTGCCAGGCCATTCGCTCAGACACCTCAAGTCGCGGCTAAAGCCCCTCCCACAAAGCCCAGCACGCCCTGTGGGAAGCGCTTCAGCGGCGACAGACCACGGCACCATGAGCGGAGGCAGCCTGCTTTTTTCCGCCTATCTCTTGGCGCGAGAAGGATTGCGCGCTTATTCTGCGTTGAATTTTCCACACACCAATTCAGGATTTCGCACATGAACGCCCGCGTTCGCCCGCCTCAGCATGCCGCGTCCTACTATGCCGCCAGCGTCAATCGCCAGTTGGCCTACCCGTCGTTACAAGACGAGGTGAAGGTCGATGTGTGCGTGGTCGGTGGCGGCTTCAGCGGCTTGAACACGGCCATCGAACTGGCGCAGAAGGGGCTCAGCGTGGCCCTGCTGGAGGCCAATAAAATCGGCTGGGGCGCCAGCGGGCGCAACGGCGGGCAACTGATTCGCGGTGTCGGCCATGGCGTCGAGCAATTCGAATCGGTGGTCGGCACAGAAGGCGTGCGCCAGTTCAAGCTGATGGGCCTGGAAGCGGTGGAGATCGTCCGTGCGCGCGTGGCGCAGTTCCAGATCGACTGCGACCTGACCTGGGGCTACTGCGACCTGGCCAACAAGCCCGCCCATCTCGATGACTTCGCCGCCGACAAGGCCGAGTTGGAAAGCCTCGGCTACCGCCACGAACTGCGCCTGATCCCCAAGGAGCGCGTGCACGAGGTGGTCGGCTCCGACAATTACCACGGCGCTATGATCGACAGCGGCTCCGGGCACCTACACCCGCTCAACCTGGCGCTCGGTGAGGCGGCGGCGGCGCAGTCGCTGGGCGTGCAACTGTTCGAGGACTCGGTCGTCACCCGTATCGATTACGGCAGCGAAGTGCGCGTGCACACGGCAAGCGGACAGGTGCGCGCCACTACGCTGGTGCTGGCCTGCAATGCCTACCTCAACGGGCTGAACCCGCAACTGGGCGGCAAAGTGCTACCGGCTGGCAGCTACATCATCGCCACCGAGCCGCTGCCTGAAGAGCAGGCGCGGCAACTGATTCCGCAGAACATGGCGCTGTGCGACCAACGCGTGACGGTGGATTACTACCGCCTCTCCGCCGACCGTCGCCTGCTGTTCGGCGGTGCCTGTCATTACTCCGGGCGCGACCCAGCAGACATCGCGGCCTATATGCAGCCCAAGATGCTCAAGGTGTTCCCACAACTGGCCAACGCCCGCATCGACTACCAGTGGGGCGGGATGATCGGCATTGGCGCCAACCGCCTGCCGCAGATCGGTCGACTTCAGGATCAGCCCAACGTGTTCTACGCCCAGGCTTACTCGGGCCATGGTGTGAACGCCACGCACCTGGCAGGCAAGCTGCTCGGCGAAGCCATCGCAGGCCAGGTCGGCGGCGGTTTCGAGCTGTTCGCCAAGGTGCCGCACATGACCTTCCCTGGCGGCAAGCATCTGCGCTCACCGCTGCTGGCGCTGGGCATGCTCTGGCATCGGCTGAAGGAAGTGTTGTAAGCGGGGGCTTGGCGACACCGCCTGACAGGCCGACTGGTGGGTTACGCGCGCACCAGCCTGTGCGTGGTCTGCCAGAGCGGTGCTCAGCGCTGCTAACCCAGCCTAAGGATCGGCAGCAGCGCCGCTCACTCATCAGCACTAAGGAAGCATTTTCCAGAACGGCATGCGCGCCTCGCGCTCGGCTTGTGCGCGGGTCAGGCCGACATCGGCCAAGTCTTCGTCGCTCATATTCAGCAGAGGGCGACGGGTGCGCAGGCGGCGCCAGAAGGTCGACCAGTCACGAGCAATGCGGGCGGGTGCAACGCCGCTCTGCGATTGCGGTTCAAGGGCGATACCGCCCGCGCCTCTGCCTACCTCGTCGATCCCGCGCATGATTTTTCCTCCTGGTGCGCTCATGGGAAACCAGAATGCACCCGCGAGAAAAACCATGACAGATTCAAAAAATCTCTATTAACTCCATACAGAAAGCGCTTATTTCCATCTGAATCGTCACTCTTAGCGCAATCTGTACTGGTCGCACCCCGTCTATCGAGGCATTCCATGACGCTTTACCTGAATCTCGCCGAAGAGCTGGCCGCGCGTATCGAGCAGGGGCTGTTCCGCCCAGGCGAACGCCTGCCGTCGGTACGCGCGCTCAGCCAGGAGCACGGCGTCAGCCTCAGCACCGTGCAGCAGGCCTATCGCCAACTGGAGGATCAGGGCCTGGCCACGCCACGGCCCAAGTCCGGCTACTTCGTCACCCACGGGCGTCAGCAGCCGGAGCTGCCGCGGATCAGCCGTGCGCCGCAGCGGCCGGTGGAAGTGTCGCAGTGGGAGCAGGTACTGGAGCTGGTCAGCGAGCCGGTCTATGGCGAAACCCTGCAACTCAGCCGCGGCATTCCTGACATCAGCTCGCCGACGCTCAAGCCGCTGCTGCGCAGCCTGTCTCGCCTGAGCAGGCGGCAAGGCCTGCGCGAGCTGAGTTACGGCGCGGTGGAGGGCGAGATCACCCTGCGCCAGGAAATCGCCCGCCTGGCACTGGACTCCGGCTGCCAGTTGGCCGCCGAAGACATCGTCATCACCACTGGTTGTCACGAAGCGCTGTCGACGGCGCTGCGTGCAATCTGCCAGCCCGGCGATATCGTTGCGGTGGATTCGCCGAGCTTCCACGGCGTCATGCAGGTGCTCAAGGGCTTTGGCCTCAAGGCGCTGGAACTGCCCACCGACCCGCTCACCGGGATCAGCCTGGAGGCCCTGGAGATGGCGTTGGAGCAGTGGCCGATCAAGGCTATTCAGCTCACCCCCAGTTGCAACAACCCGCTCGGCTACATCATGCCCGAGGCCAATAAGCGCGCCTTGTTGGCGCTGGCGCAGCGCTTCGATGTGGCAATCATCGAGGACGATATCTACGGCGACCTGGCCTACCACTACCCGCGCCCACGCAGCATCAAGTCATTCGACGAGGACGGCCGCGTGCTGCTGTGCAACTCCTTCTCCAAGACGCTGGCGCCGGGCCTGCGCATCGGCTGGATCGCGCCAGGGCGCTACCTGCAGCAAGTGCTGCACATGAAGTACATGGGCACCGGACAGAGCGCTCAACTGCCCCAGCTAGCCATTGCCGAGTTCCTGCGCGAGGGGTTCTACCAGCCGCACCTGCGGCAAATGCGCAAGCTCTACGCCCGTAGCCGCCAACAGATGACCGACTGGGTCAGCCGCTACTTCCCGCCGGGCACGCGCGTCAGCCAGCCGCAAGGCGGTTTCATGCTCTGGGTGGAAATGCCGCAAGGCTTCGACAGCCTGCGCCTGAACCGGCGCCTGGCCGAATACAAACTGCGGGTGGCGCCTGGCAGCATCTTTTCCGCCGCAGGCAAGTACCGCAACTGCATCCGCCTGAACTACGCCGAGCCATACAGCGCGGAGCTTGAGGCGGCCATCCGCCAGATCGGCACGAGCATCACCGAGCTGATCGCCGAGAGCGAGCTGGATCAGACCCAGGACCAGGGGCTCTGGCGCTGAACGGCCTCAGCCGCGCGTGACCGCCACACCATCGCTGAAAGCACCGGGCCGCCCGGCCAGCACGATAAACACCAGCGCGCCTGCCGCCATCATCAGCGGCAGGGCATGGCCGCTCAGCCACTGGCTCACAGCACCAGTGAGCAAAGGCCCGACCAGGCAACCGAGCCCCCAGAGCTGAGCGACATGGGCATTGGCCCGCACCAGTTCATCGTCACGGTAGCGCTCGCCAATGATGATCAGCGACAGGGTGAACAGGCCACCGGCGCTGGCGCCAAAGGCGACGAACAGCGGCCAGATCAACGGCGTGTGCAGCGCCAGCGGAATCGCCAGGCTCGACAGCAACAGTGCCAGTCCACAAGCGCGGAACAGCCTCTGCCGCGACAGACGATCAGCCAACCAGCCGATGGGCAGTTGCAGCGCGGCATCGCCGACCACCACCACACTGGCCATCAACAACGCCACCTCCTGAGTGAAGCCCTGACGCAGGCCATAGATCGGCAACAAGGTCAGCATCATCGCCTCGAAGGCAGCGAACAGCATCACCGCCCAGGCAATCGCCGGCAGCGTACGGCAGAACACCGACAGCCCTCGCCCGGTGGCACTGTGCGCGTCCACCTGCGGTGCACCGCTGCGCCCGAGCAGCATCAGCGAGCCCCCGATCAGCAGCCCCACGCCCGTCCAGAAACCCAGATCGGTGCTGGTGCCCAGAGCGCTGAGCAGCAGCGGCCCGCTCAGTTGGCTGAGCGCATAACCGGTGCCATACAGCGCCACCAGACGCCCGCGCCACTTTTCCACGGCGATCTGGTTGATCCAGCTTTCACCGAGGATAAACACCACCGTCAGTGCCACGCCGATGAACAAACGCAGCACCAGCCACATGGCGTAGTTCTGCACCAGCGCCAACCCCGCAAGCGACAGCGCCCCCAACAGCAAACAGAGCTGCATCAAAGGTGTCGTACCAAGGCGCGCCGCCAGGCGCCCGGCCAACGAAGCACCGAGCAGTACGCCCACAGCGGGTGTCGCGGCCATCACACCGATGGCGAAGGAGTCGTAGCCCCAGCTTTCCAGGCGCAGCGACACCAGCGGCATGGTCACCCCCAGCGCCAAGCCGATGCTGATGACCGCCGCGCAGACGGCGAAATAGGTACCCCAACGCATTACCAGATTCCTTGTCGTCACGGTACTGCTTAGCGAGCGGCGCCGCACACTCGCCAACGCATGGGTGAGCGCCAACTGTCCATATTCGTGGAAGCAAAGCGGCTGGACTCCCCGTGGAAGCCCAGCCGCAGTTGGATAGCCGCCGTGACCGGCGGCCTGAAGCCGCTGTTCAGAGCTTGATCCAGGTGGCCTTGATCTCGGTGTACTTGTCGAAGGCGTGCAGCGACTTGTCGCGGCCATTGCCGGACTGCTTGAAGCCGCCGAACGGCGCGGTCATGTCGCCGCCATCGTACTGGTTGATCCATACGCTGCCGGCCCGCACCGCGCGGCCAACGCGATGGGCGCGCGACAGGTTGCTGGTCCAGATGCCGGCCGCCAGGCCGTAGATGGTGTCGTTGGCGATGGCCACGGCATCGGCCTCGTCATCAAAGCCGATCACCGACAGCACCGGGCCGAAGATTTCTTCCTTGGCGATACGCATGGCGTTGTTCACACCATCGAAGATGGTCGGCTCAACGTAGGTGCCGCCGGTTTCTTCCAGCACGCGATTACCGCCAGCCACCAGTTTGGCGCCGTCTTCGTGGCCGGCCTGGATGTAACTCAGCACGTTGTTCATCTGGGTGGTGTCGACCAACGCGCCGACGTTGGTGGCTGGGTCCAGCGGGTTGCCCGCTTTCCAGGTCTTGATGGCCTCGACCACCATGGGCACGAACTGCTCCTTGATGGCGTTTTCCACCAACAGGCGCGAACCGGCAGTGCAGACTTCACCCTGATTGAAGGCGATGGCGCTGGCGGCAGCCTCGGCGGCAGCCTTGAGGTCTGGTGCGTCGGCGAAGACAATGTTCGGGCTCTTGCCACCGGCCTCCAGCCAGACGCGCTTCATGTTCGATTCGCCAGCGTAGATCATCAGTTGCTTGGCGATCTTGGTCGAACCGGTGAACACCAGGGTATCGACATCCATATGCAGGGCCAGCGCTTTGCCCACCGTGTGGCCGAAGCCCGGCAGGACGTTGAATACGCCAGCCGGGATACCCGCGTCGATGGCCAGTTGGGCCAGGCGAATGGCGGTCAGCGGCGATTTCTCTGAGGGCTTGAGGATCACCGAGTTACCGGTGGCCAACGCCGGGCCAAGCTTCCAACTGGTCATCAACAGGGGGAAGTTCCACGGCACGATGGCCGCGACCACGCCCACCGGCTCACGCGTGACCAGACCCAATTCATCATGCGCGGTGGCTGCCACTTCGTCATAGATCTTGTCGATGGCCTCGCCGCTCCAGCGGATGGCGCGCGAGGCATTGGGGACGTCGACATTCAGCGAATCGCTGATCGGCTTGCCCATATCCAGCGTTTCCAGCAGGGCCAGCTCTTCGCCGTGAGCATCGATCAGGTCGGCGAAGCGAATCATGATTTTCTTGCGCTGCACCGGCGCCATACGCGACCACACGCCCGAGTCGAACGTGGCGCGAGCGTCCCTGACCGCCAGCTCGGCGTCGGCGAGGTCACAGCTAGCGACCTGACCCAGCACCCGGCCATCGACCGGGCTGATGCAATCGAAGGTAGCGCCGGAGTCCGCCGCACGGTACTCGCCGTGGATGAAGGCACGGGTTTCGATGGTCAGGGCCTGAGCACGTTGCTCCCAGTCAGCGCGGGTCAGATCGGTCATTGCAGCATCCTCTCTATATAAGGTTCGGCGGCGCCACGCAGGCAGCACCGGCAAAAAGTTCGCGAGGCCAGCGTGCTGGCCCAAGCCTGTGCGCCACACTAAACCAGCGACACGAAGGTTTTCAATATTTTTGACAAAAGCAACAGAATCACCCTTGTCATGTTCATTTTTCCACACATAGACTGCTGTGAATCGACTCCTGCCAACACCTCCGGCAGGCCACTCTCTCCCCCGGAAAAGCCAGATGAACATTGAGCAGATCGTCGACTTCGCCCAGGCCGTAACGGTCGCCGAACACTATCGCCCAGCCCCGCAAAAGGTGCTCAAGGGCGACCCTGAGCAGAACGTGCGCAACCACTACAGCAGCCCCTGCGGCCAGTTCAGCAGCGGCGTCTGGGAAGGCGCCGCGGGGCAATGGACGGTGAATTACAGCGAGCACGAATACTGCGAAATTCTCCAGGGCGTTGCCGTGCTGCGCGATGCCGAGGGCAACGCCAAGACGGTACGCGCGGGCGACCGTTTCGTGATTCCTGCCGGTTTTTCCGGCACCTGGGAAGTGCTCGAAGCGTGCCGTAAGGTTTATGTGATCTTTGAGGCCCAGTAAGTTCCCGAACGCTTGCTGCGGCCGCGCGCTTGGCAGGCTGATGGGGCATGCTCAGCGCGCCCATGCTGGCATACACTGGCGCGCTCAATGCCACCGGAGCCGGCCTGATGATCGACGCAACACACGCCCCCCTGAACCTTGCCCAACCTGCCGACGCGCTCCTGGCGCTGCGCAAGGTGCATGGCTCACTGCACGATAGCCAGGCGGTCACCTTCCACTGGAGTGGCCAGGTCTGGTCGCGCATCGAGGGCGAGCGTGATCGCCTGCTGTTCAAGGTCGAGGGCATGAACGTGCGCCAGTGCGGCACACTGCACGACGCCGAGCGCGGCACAGGCTTTCGCCTGGTATCGCGCGAATTGATGCTCTACCTCGACCCCACCAGCGGGCAGCCATTGCAGACCTGGCACAACCCCTGGATAGGCCGTGAGGTGAGCGTGATGCACGTGGCCAACGACCCGGTGAACCTGCCGCCGTTCTTCGAGCGTGACGCCCAAGGGCGCCCCTTCCCATTTGCCTTCCGCGAACAGGGCGAGCGTGTATTCGCCCCCAGCGAGATTCCACTGTTCTACCCCAACCCGCTGGCCGGCGACTACCCGGAGTATGTGGGCAATCACTATCACGCGATGGAGATTTTCGACTTCGTCGCCGACCGCGCCACCCTGCTCGACCGCAGCCAGGCCAGCGCCAACGCAGCCCTGGCCTGGGTGCGTATCGCCCCGTGGTTACCGTTCATGCAGATGGGCAGCCGCCCAGGGCTGATGGTGTTCAACGCCATGGGGCAGAGCGTCGCCGGTGTCGATGCTCTGCCAATGGTGCTGCGCGACGCCATCACCCGCGACTACCCAGAGTACGCCAACCCACCGGCGCTGGACGATACACGCCCCAACGCCACCAGTTGGACAGTCGCCAAACAGATGATCGATGCCCAGCGCCAGGCCAAGCGCAACCACGAGTAAGACAGCTCTCAGATGCGCCCTGCCTGGTAAGCCACGACACAATCCCGTCGGGCGGGTGCAACCCGCCATGGCGAAAGTGGCGGGTTTCACCCGCCCTACCAGGGAGGCTTCAGAGGCTGGCAATCAACGAACGCTCATGAAAAAAGACCCGCACAAGGCGGGTCTCAGATGCGCCCGGCCTAGTGAGCCACGGGCGCAGGTACGGCAGGAACGACTCAGGCCAGCTCGTCGAAGCACTCGGCGACGATGGCGATGCCTTTTTCCAGTTGCGCGTCAGGAATGGTGACGGGCATCAGGAAGCGGATGACGTTGTAGTAGGTGCCGCACGACAGCAGGATCAGGCCCTTCTCGCGAGCACGGGCAACGATCTTGCCCACCAGCTCGGCAGCCGGCTTGTGCACGTCACCGCCCTCGAACAGCTCGATGGCGACCATCGAACCCAGGCCGCGCACGTCACCGATCACCTTGTGCTTCTCAGCAATCTTGCTCAGGCCGGCTTTGAGCTTCTCGCCGACGTCGTTGGAGCGCGCCAGCAGGTTCTCTTCGTCGAACACCTTGAGCACGGCCAAGGCCGCGGCGCAGGCAATCGGGCTGCCCGCGTAGGTGCCGCCCAGGCCGCCGGGGGCGATGGTGTCCATGATCTCGGCCTTGCCGCACACGCCGGAAATCGGGAAGCCGCCGCCAACGGACTTGGCGAAGGTGGTCAGATCCGGCACCACGCCCAGTTGCTCGGTGGCGAAGAAGGTGCCGGTACGGCCAGCGCCAGTCTGCACTTCGTCAGCGATCAGCAGAATGCCGTGCTGGTCGCACAGGGCGCGCAGGCGCTGCATGAACGCAGGCGAGTTGACGTAGAAACCACCCTCGCCCTGCACCGGCTCGATGATGATGGCGGCGATATCCTGCGGCTGCGCGTCGTTCTTGAAGATGCGCTCGATGCTGGCGATGGACTCGTCCTCGCTCACACCATGCAGCGGGCACGGCGCCTGGGCGCGGTACACACCTGCAGGCATCAGACCCATGCCGGCGGAGTAAGGTACGACCTTGCCGGTCAGGCTCAGGGTCATCATGGTGCGGCCGTGGTAGGCGCCGGTGAAGGCGATCACGCCGGCACGGCCGGTGGCGGCACGGGCGATCTTCACGGCGTTTTCGACGGCTTCGGAGCCGGAGGTGACCAGCAGAGTCTTCTTGGCGAAGTCGCCCGGTACGCGCTTGGCGATTTCTTCGCACAGCTCGATGTAGGGCTCGTACGCCAGCACCTGGAAGCAGGTGTGGGTCAGCTTGGTCAGTTGCTCCTGAACGGCAGCGATCACCTTCGGGTGCAGGTGGCCGGTGTTCAATACCGCGATACCGCCGGCGAAGTCGATGTACTCGCGGCCTTCGACGTCCCACACGGTGGCGTTCTCGGCGCGCTCGGCGACAATCGGGTGGATCTGGCCGACGCCGCGCGGTACAGCGGCCTGGCGACGTTGCAGCAGGGATTCGTTGGTCTTGCTCATGGTGTCCTCTTGGCCGTCATCGGGCGGCTCGGTTGAAGGATGAATGCCCCCGGTGGTGGGTCAGTTCAGCATGCGATGATCGACTGAACTGGGCCACCAAGGACTCAATAGGGTTACGGCTTACAACCGGGGCGCCGTACGCTCTTTCGCACCTTGCCCCGTCTTGGAAATCAGCGGATTTCCGAATCAGATGCCACCGAGGCACATGTACTTGATCTCTAGGTAATCCTCGATCCCGTACTTGGAGCCTTCACGGCCCAGGCCGGACGCCTTGACGCCACCGAACGGCGCCACTTCGTTGGAGATCAGGCCGGTGTTGATACCCACCATGCCGTACTCCAGCGCTTCGGCCACGCGGAACACGCGGCCCAGGTCGCGGGCGTAGAAGTAGGAGGCCAGGCCGAACTCGGTGTCATTGGCCATGGCGATCACTTCAGCGTCGTCCTTGAAGCGGAACAGCGGCGCCAGCGGGCCGAAAGTCTCTTCCTTAGCCACGGCAGCATTTTTCGGCACATCGACCAGAATGGTCGGCTCGAAGAAGGTGCCACCCAAGGCATGTGCCTTGCCGCCCAGGGCAATCTTGGCGCCCTTGGAAACGGCGTCCTCGATGTGTTCCTGCACCTTGGCAACCGCCTTGCTATCGATCAGCGGGCCAGTGGTCACGCCATCTTCCAGACCGTTGCCGATACTCAGCTTGGCCACGGCGGCGCTGAGCTTCTCGGCGAAGGCGTCGTAAACACCGTCCTGCACATAGATGCGGTTGGCGCATACGCAGGTCTGACCGTTGTTACGGAACTTGGAGATCAGCGCGCCTTCGACGGCAGCGTCCAGATCAGCGTCATCGAAGACGATGAACGGCGCGTTGCCGCCCAGCTCCAGCGACACCTTCTTGATGTCCTGGGCGCATTCAGCCATCAACTGGCGACCGATTTCGGTCGAACCGGTGAAGCTCAGCTTGCGCACGATGGGGTTGCCGGTTAGCTCACCACCCACTTCACCGGCGCTACCGGTGACCACGCTCAGCACGCCTTTCGGAATGCCGGCGCGCTCGGCCAGCTCAACCAGCGCCAGGGCGGAGAATGGCGTTTGCGAAGCCGGCTTGATGACCATGGTGCAACCGGCGGCCAACGCCGGCCCGGCCTTGCGGGTGATCATCGCCGCCGGGAAGTTCCACGGCGTGATGGCAGCGGTGACGCCAATTGGCTGCTTAATGACGATCAGGCGCTTGTCCGGCTGGTGACCCGGAATCACGTCACCGTAGACGCGCTTGGCTTCTTCGGCGAACCACTCGATAAAGGAGGCGGCGTAGGCGATCTCACCCTTGGCCTCGGCCAGTGGCTTGCCCTGCTCCAGGGTCATCAGACGGCCCAGGTCATCCTGGTTTTCCATCAGCAGTTCGAACCAGCGACGCAGCTTGTTCGCGCGCTCCTTGGCGGTCAGCGCACGCCAGGCCGGCAACGCCTTCTCGGCAGCCTCGATGGCGCGACGGGTTTCCGCGCGGCCCATCTTGGGAACGGAACCAATGATCTCGCCAGTCGCCGGGTTGTTCACGGCAATGGTCTGGCCGCTATCGGCATCCGACCACTGACCATCGATATAGGCCTGCTGGCGGAACAGTTGGGCATCTTTCAGTTGCATGGCGGTCTCCTTCAAATACCGACGCCCAGGCGTCGGGGTGGAGTCATGAGCGCAATCCACGCAGCGCCTGGGGGCGCTACGCGGGCCGGGTAATAAATTCAGAGCGACGAATGGGCGAAGGGTTCTAAACGGCTGAACACCGCGTTTGAAATCTCAAACGAATCCTAGGAGCGGCATCGATAAAGGGCAATAGGTATCGGGTAAAAAACCCTGAAAGAATGGCCAAAACTTCGCGAACGGGCCCCAATACCGTCTAAAAGTGTAAAGTGCGTTCTGAATAATGAACACTTATGCACGATGGACGCTAACCGCCGACATGCGTATGATTGCGCCCCGCAACGCATCCGTAGCTCAGCTGGATAGAGTACTGCCCTCCGAAGGCAGGGGTCGTGGGTTCGAATCCCGCCGGATGCGCCAGATAGTGAAAGGCCCCAGGTGAAAACCTGGGGCCTTTTGGTTTCTGCAGACGCGGTTCAGTTGTGTACCTGATAGATGTCGTACGGCAGCGCAACGGTGTCGACGACGATGTCCGCTGGCAGTGAGTACAGGGTGAGGATGGGGCAGGCTACAGATGCCCAACACCAGAGCGTGGCCGGGAAATAGCCACGATTGAGTCTCTCGGAGCCGAACAACAGACCGAAATCGTGGGCCGTGCCACGGTAGTAATCAGGGCCTGAGGTGCTGCTGGCGGCGCGCCCAAATAGCGTGCCGCAGCCGGTAAGTGTGCAGAGCAATACGCCAAGGGCGAGGATTCGAGCAATACGTTCGCGCATGAAAAGTCCTTTTTCTGGTTAGGCCATCCCGGCCGCTGCGCAGGGTACGCATCTCAATTTCAGCCCACAACCACAGCCCACCTTGCACCGTGCAGACTGTGCCGCGAGTCACCCTATTCGCCGCTCGACATCGGCGGCTAGCACCATTTAGCAGTGCGCTTGGCACACTACCCAGATTGGGGCGTCTCGGGCGATGTGTTGCGAGTCATGCAACAACCAAACATTGACATATCTAAATATGTTCAATAGCCTTGACGACGTCCTGACACAGCTCAGCAGATAACAGACGCCTGCGCCGACAGCGCGCTCTGACGCTTTGAGGCATAAGCCCAGTCAAATGAATCGAATATTCTAGATATGCAGGTACGCAACATGCAGCAATCCGCACTGTTCAAGACCGCCCAGTTAGGCCCCTACACGCTGAAAAACCGCATTGTGCTGCCGCCGCTCACGCGCTCTCGCAGTTCGCAGCCCGGCAATATCGCGAACGATCTGATGGCCACCTATTACCAACAGCGCAGCGGTGCCGGTTTCATGGTGACCGAGGGCACGCAGATCGAGCCGCGCGGCCAGGGCTATGCGTGGACGCCGGGCATTCACAGTGCGCAGCAGATTGCCGGGTGGCGCAAGGTCACCGAGGCGGTGCATGCCGAAGGCGGGGTGATTTTCGCTCAGCTCTGGCACGTAGGCCGCGTTTCGCACACCTCGCTGCAGCCAGGCGGCCAAGCGCCGGTAGCGCCTTCGGCGATCCGCGCCGACAGCGTCAAGGTGTTCATCGAAACAGGGCCTGGCGCGGGGGCATTGGCGGAGCCGTCGATGCCGCGTGAGTTGACCACCGCCGAGGTCAAGGAGCTGGTGCAGCTCTACGCCCAGGCTGCGCGCAATGCCCTGGAGGCCGGTTTCGATGGCGTGGAGTTGCACTGCGCGAACGGCTACTTGGTGAATCAGTTCATCTCCGCGCACAGCAATCGGCGCAGCGACGAATATGGCGGCTCGTTGCACAACCGTCTGCGCTTCTTGCGTGAGATCACCGAGGCCGTTGCCGAGGTGGTCGGCAAAGAACGCCTGGGCGTGCGTTTCGCTCCGCTGTTTGCAACCACGGACGAGGATCGCGTCTACCTCGGGCTGGTCGAGGAAGACCCTCACCGCACCTATGTCGAGGCGGTGAAGGTGCTTGAGCAGATCGGCATTGCCTATCTATCGTTGGCCGAGGCCGACTGGGATAACGCCCCAGAACTGCCGGAGAATTTTCGCCAGGATGTGCGCAAGGTCTTCAGCGGCAGGATTCTGTATGCCGGAAAGTACACCGCCGAGCGCGGCGAGCGCGCCATCGAGGCTGGCTGGGGGGATTTGATCGCCTTTGGTCGCCCGTTCATCGCCAACCCTGACCTGCCCGAACGTATCGCCAACGGTTGGCCACTCAACCCCGTTGACCCGCACACCATGTATGGAGGCACCGAGCAGGGCTATACCGACTACCCTGCCTATCGCGCCTGAACCATTGCAGCCGCGCCCTGCAGGTCTGGGCGCGGCTCACTGCACAATGGCTGAACAGAATGGCAGTGGCTCGGTGTAGCGTTGAGGCTGTGCTGCAGGTCTTCCAATTCTTCGCGCGGAGATGGAGGATATCGCGATATCGCGAAAAACAGGTGCCCACCCCCATGAACATTGATGTCAACGAAGCCCTCAAGGCCTTGGCGAACCCGATGCGCCTCGACATCCTCAATTGGCTCAAGGATCCCAGAACCCACTTCCCCGAGCAGGAGGTCGACCCGGAGACTGTGGGGGTGTGCGTCAGCATCATTCAGGCGCGTACGGGTCTTTCCCAGTCCACTACGTCGCTGTACCTCACCGCGTTGCAGCGCGCGCGCCTGGTGACTTCGCAGCGAATTGGCCCGTGGACTTACTACAAACGCCATGATGAAAACATCGATGCCTTCATCAAGGCGCTACAGGGCAAGATCTAGCGAATGCCAGACGCCTCACGCTCATGCACGGCATGAGCGCGCCAGCCTGTAGTGCACGAGATTGCGTGGACGCTATGCCGCCATGGCATCTTAGTTTCCGCGCATCGAGACGCGGAGCGTGTTTCGACGGGGTTATTGAGGTGCAACACGCAATAAAAAAGGCGGTGCCGAGGCACCGCCTTGAAGAATGCCGCAATAAGGGTATGCGGCATTATTCATATGAGCGTTTTGCTCAGTTCAGCGCATCACGCGTATGCACGCCGTCGACCAGACGCTGGATGCCCAGCGGGTTGGCGTCTTGCAGGGCTTCTGGCAGCACTTCGTCCGGGTAGTTCTGGTAGCACACCGGACGCAGGAAGCGGTGGATCGCCAGGGTGCCGACCGAAGTGCCACGGGCGTCGGAGGTCGCCGGGTACGGGCCGCCATGCACCATGGCATCGCACACTTCCACGCCAGTCGGGTAGCCGTTGAGCAGCACACGGCCAGCTTTGACTTCCAGCAGCGGCAGCAGGTCGCGGAAAGCGCTCAGGTCATCACGCTCGGCGATCAAGGTGGCCGTCAGTTGGCCGTGCATGCTCTGCAGGGCACGGGTCAGCTCGGCGCTGTCGGCGACTTCGACGACGATGCTGGTCGGGCCGAAGACTTCTTCCTGCAGCAGGTGATCGCCTTCGAGCAGCATGCTCACATCAGCCTTGAACAGTTGCGGCTGCGCCTGGTTACCCGCTTGCTCGTTGCCCGCCAGATGGCTGACCTTGGCATGTGCTTTAAGCGCAGCCACACCACCGACGTAGCTACGCAGAGTACCGGCGTTGAGCATGGTTTGCGCGGGCTGGCTGGCGATGGCGTCGCTCAGCCCGGCAACGAACTCGCTGAACTCGGCGCTGCGAATGCCGATGATCAGGCCAGGGTTGGTGCAGAACTGGCCACAGCCCATCACCACCGAAGCGGCTAGCTCTTTGGCCACGGTCGCGCCGCGCACCTTCAGGGCGCTTGGCAGGACGACCACCGGGTTGACGCTGGACATCTCGGCGAACACCGGGATCGGCTGCGGGCGCGCAGCCGCCATGTCACACAGGGCACGACCACCTTTGAGCGAACCGGTGAAGCCGACGGCCTGGATGGCCGGGTGCTTGACCAGAATCTCGCCGACACCGCCGCCAAAGATCATGTTGAACACGCCCTTGGGCATGCCGGTTTTATCCGCCGCACGGATGATCGCGTCAGCGACGCACTCAGCCGTAGCCATGTGGCCGCTGTGGGCCTTGAACACCACCGGGCAACCGGCAGCCAGGGCCGATGCGGTATCACCGCCAGCGGTGGAGAAGGCCAGCGGGAAGTTGCTGGCACCGAATACGGCAACCGGGCCGACACCGATTTGATACTGGCGCAGGTCGACGCGCGGCAGCGGCTGACGATCCGGCAGGGCACGGTCGATACGCGCACCGTAGAAGTCGCCACGGCGCAGCACTTTGGCGAACAGGCGCATCTGGCCGCTGGTACGGCCACGCTCGCCCTGGATACGGGCGGCAGGCAGTGCGGTTTCGCTGCAGACCAGGGCAACGAACTCGTCGCCGAGGGCATCGAGTTCGTCAGCGATGGCTTCGAGGAACTCGGCGCGGCGTACCGCCGACAGGTTGCGGTAGATCGGGTAAGCAGCGGCGGCGGCCTGGGCAGCGGCGTCGACTTCTTCGGGTGTAGCCTGGATGAAGGTGTAAGGCAGCGCTTCACCGCTGCTGGCGTCGAGGCTCTTGTGCTCGACGGTGCCGGCGGCGCGGCGCTCACCACCGATGTAATTGTGGCCAGTCAGACTCAGCATGGCGTTCTCCTGTCAGGTGGGACAACGACGTCGCCCCGAGGACAATGAATGAGGCCCGGCGGCAGTGCCGGGATTCGCAACCGCCTGCGCAGTTGTCGGACGTATGATAAGTGACAACCACGGCATTTGTCCCCCTCCGACAGCAACAATCGACAGATGTAGCATACCCAACGGATCCACCCCGCCAGCGCAGCCAAATGCGGCACAATCGGCCATCGCTGGAGAAGGACCAACCCATGCTGATCGATGAAGAACTGACGCTGAAGAAACTGGAGGTCTTCCTGGCCTTCATGCGCAGCGGCAATCTGGCGCGCGCTGCCAGTGAACTGCAGACCAGTAACGTCAGCGTACACCGCGCCATCCACTCGCTGGAAAGCGCGCTGCGCTGTCCGCTGTTCAAGCACGAGGGGCGCAACCTGATCCCGCTGGAAAGCGCCTATGTGCTGGAAGAAAAGGCGCAGAAGCTGATTCAGGATGCCCAGGACATGGTGCGCCTGACCCGCGAGGCAGCGGGCTTCGGTGCCGAGCGTTTCAAGCTCGGCGCGCTCTACTCGCTGACGGTGAAAACCGTGCCGCAACTGATCATGGGCCTGAAGCTGCGGCGCAGCGAGCTGAACATCGACCTGATCCTCGGCTCCAACGTCGACCTGCTGTACAAGCTCAAGAACATGGAGCTGGACGCCATTCTGGTGTCCCTCGACGACAGCACCAGCGATCAGGATTGTGAGCAACTGGCGCTGTTTTCCGACGATATCTTTCTCGCCGTGCCCAACGACTCCCCCTTCGCCGAGCATGCCGAAGTGGATCTGGCCGACCTGCGCGATTCGACCTTCATCACCCTGACCCAGGGCTACGCCACCTTTCGCGACGGTGAGCGGGTGTTCCAACAGGCGGGGTTCGAGCCCAAGGTGGCGATGCAGGTCAAAGACATCTTCACCCTGCTCAGCATGGTCAGCTCCGGCGTCGGCTATGCCCTGCTGCCGGGGCGCGTGGCGGCGGTGTACGAAAACCGCGTGAAGCTCATCGCGCTGCAGGCCAAGTACCACCTGCAGCAGCATATCGGCGTGGTGTTCCTCAAGGCCAAAGAGCGCGACCCCAACCTGCTAGCGCTGCTGGCCGAATGCCGGATGTACAGTCGGCAGTCGTAGTCGCAAGCGTCGCCGCTGAAGCGCCTCCCACAGGGCAGCCTGTAGCACCGTAGCCTGGGTAGAGCGAAGCGAAACCCGAGAAACCGTCGCCCTGGGTTTCGCCGTGAATAAAAAGCCCGCCACGAGGGCGGGCGAAAGGTCAGCCCAGAAGGCCGCGCATCAGAAAGTAGAGCAAGGATGGGCCAAGCAGGCAGCCCAGTGCGGTGTAGAACGCAGCCGTCAGGCAGCCGTACGGCACAAGCTTCGGATCGGTCGCCGCCAGGCCACCGGCCACGCCGCTGGAGGTGCCCATCAGGCCGCCGAAGATCACCGCGCTGCGCGGGTTGTTCAGGCCGATATAGGGGGCGACGAAGGGGGTGGCCACCATTACCAGAATCGCCTTGATCAAACCGGCGGCAATCGATAGCGCCATCACGTCGGAGCTGGCACCAATCGCCGCGCCGGTGACCGGGCCGACGATGTAGGTCACCGCGCCGGTGCCGATGGTGGTCAAGCTGACCACGTCGGTGTAACCGAAGGCCATGGCCACCGCCACGCCGGCAATGAAGGACGTGAATACGCCAACGAACAGCGCTAGCACCCCGGCGAACCCGGCGCGTTTGAGCTCTTCGACACTGACGCCGAAGCCGGTGGCGACGATGGCGAAGTCGCGCAGCATGGCGCCGCCGAGCAGGCCGATGCCGGCGAATAGCGGGATGTCCACCAGCCCCTTCTGCCCACCCGTGTAGGCACCGCCGATATAGGACAGCAACAAGCCGAGCAGGATGGCAATGGCCGAGCCATGCAGACGACCCTTGGTGAACTTGTCGGAAATCCAGTAAGACACCCACATCGTGATGCCGATGATGGCGAAGCCGCTGAGCAGACTGTAGCTGGTAATGACCTTCATCAAAGATTCGTACATGGCAGTCACCGCGGCGCTTTGGTCAGGGAGGGGGCAACGTCGGTTTCAGGCTTCTTTTGCCCTAGCCGACTCAAAGCAGGTACCAGCGCGAAGCCGATCACCACGGCGACTGTCCCGGCGAGAATCGCCATCGGCCCGCCTTTGAGGGCACCGTAGACGTTTTGCTGAGCCGCCATGGCGACCACGATGGGGATGTAGATGGCGCTCCAAAATTCCACGCCCTGTTCCGACTTGCCGGTGAACAGGCCACGCTTGTTCAGGTAACTGCCCAGGAAGATCAGCAGCATCATGGCGATGCCGACACCGCCGACGTTGGCGGGGACGCCGATGAGTTTGCCCAGCAGTTCACCGATGAAGATGCCTGCCAGGGTGCAGAACGCCAGAAAGGCGACACCGTAGATGATCATGGTTGTTGTCCTCGGTTTATATCGAAGTTGTTGTTCTTGTGCTTCGGTAAACACTACGGCTCAGCGGTCGCGACTTACCTCCTGACGCAACATGGCGTCGAGTGTATCCAGGCGTGAGCCAGTGAAGGCGATGGCCTGGCCGGGTTCGAATACGCGCCGGGCCAGCCCGCTCAGCACGCCGCCAGGGGGCAGTTCCAGGTGCAGGCGCACGCCGCGTTCATAGGCGGTGACGAGCGTGGCCTGCCAATCGACCACGCGGCTCATATTCATGGCCAGGTCGTCGCGCAGGGCTTCGGGATCACGGATCAGGCGCGCCGAACTGCCGCTCAGGTAGCGCACCTGTGGCGTGTGCAGTTCGACCTTGGTGAATGCCGCCGCCAACTCGCGAGCCGGCGCATCGAGCAGTTCGCAGTGCGACGGCACACTCATGGCCAGGCGCTTGGCCGCGCCCGCTCCCAATGCTCGGGCGCGATCGGCCAGCGCAGCCATGGCGGCCTCGCTGCCAGCGATCACCAGTTGGTTTTCAGCGTTGATATTGGCCAGGTACACCGGGCCTTCGGCCTCGGCCAGCAGGCGCTCGACGCTGGCCTGGTCGAGGCCAAGGATGGCGGTCATACCGTAGCCGCTCGGGTAAGCACGCTGCATCAGCTCGCCACGCAGAGCGACCAAACGCACGGCATCGGCAAACGCCAGCGCGCCCGCCACCACGGCGGCGGCATAGGCGCCGATGGATAAACCCGCGACATAATCGGGGCGATGACCACGCTCGACCAACACCCGCGCCGCCGCCACACCGGCAATCAACAGGCACAGTTGCACGGCGCGGGTGTCTTGCAGCGCCGCGGCCGAATCCAGCAGGCGCACGTCTTCGTCCAACGCAGCGCTGGCCTGCTCGATACAGGCCTGCACCACCGGCACATCAGGCAACGTATGCAGCATGCCGGGTTGCTGCGCGCCCTGACCGGGGAAGGCCCACAGCGTGCTCATGCTGCCACCTGCTGCGCTTGCCAGGGATCGCTGACCAGCACTGGGCCGTGCTGAGTTTTCAGCAATACGCGCGGCGACTCGCTGGCCCACTCGCGCAGTGCCACGGCGCCATATGGGGTTTCCAGTTGCAGATCGACACGCCCCGGCGCCTCGCCCAGCAGACGGCATAAGGTCCGTGCCCAGTCGCGCGGCAGGTGCTGCGGTGCGCGCAGCGACAAATCGAGATCGCTGTCTAGGTGTGCAGCGGCGATGCCGCTGGCCAGCTCGAAGCCCAGGCTGCCGGTTACGCCCCAAGCTAAGCCGTGGGCATCGAGACGCGGCGCCAATTGGCTCAGGGCGCGCAACGCTGACCACTGCGGCTGGGCATGCTGGCGCCAGCGCCCGGCTCGGGCCACCGCCTGCGGACTGACTAGGCGGCTGATATCTCTCAGGCGCATCCAGGTGGCATGGCGTTGCTCACGCGCCGCGCCGCGAATACCCACCGCGACCCAGCCGGACTCGGCCGGCGCACGGCGTACCACCACCGGCACATGCCCGCCCAGGGCGGCGCGAGCCCAGGCCGGCGCCTCCTGTGGCAGGTGCTCGGGGCGCAGGCCCCAGAGCAGATCATGTGGACGGGGTGTCGGGTGCATCGGTATTTCCTATGTAGGGCGGGTGCAACCCGCCATTTCACGTGATTCAGCGTTGGCGGGTTTCACCCGTCCTACGTTTCACCACTGTGCGCGCAAGGCCTCGCGTACCTGACTAGACGCCGCGCGGTTGGTGGCGCCCAGGCGGCACCGCAGGTCACGCGGGCTGGCGGCGATATCGGCCAGGGCGCGGTTCAGGGCGTCCTGCACGCGGGCCAGGTCGGCAGCGCTCGGCTGCGTCACCTGCTCGACATCGAGCACTTCCGAAAGCAGCCCGAGCGAGGCGTAGCTGTCGAGGTCATAGGCCATCGGCGGCACCGTGGCGGCCAGCGCCTCCAGCTCGTCGACGCTGCGCAGGGTGATGCGCGCGGCGGCGGCCTTGCCCATGGCGTGCACCATCACCCCGGCGTCGCGCAGGGCGATCAGCCGATTGGCCTGGTAGCCATGGGCGAGAAAGGCACCGGACATGGCCTTGCCGACCAGCAGACCGATCACCGCATGCCCGGCCAGGCGGGCACGGGCGTAGGCGTCCACCGCGCCGGCCAGCGCCTGATGAATACCGTAGGCTTCCTCGCGACGGCCATAGGCCTGGCTCGGCACGTCGACAATGGCGATCAGCGCGCGCTTGTGCACCTGGTCGCGGTCGGCCTCGATGGCCTCATCGACCGCCTGGGCCAAGCCCCAACCTTCGAGCAGACCGACCTCGCCGTTGCGGGCGCGGGGAAATGGGTTGTTGGCATCAGCGATCACCGCCAGATAGCGCACCGCCTGCCCCGCCAGCTCGCCATCGGCCACCCGCAGCGAAGCAGACAAGCCTTGTAGCGGTTGGGCGCCGCCTGCCAGGGCCTGGAACCAGTGCAGGCCGCGTTGTTCTTGGACTGTGCTCATGTTCATGCTCCCCGGTAGGCGCTGCGCACGGCAGCGGCATCGGCCTGGACGGTGGTGTCGACGGCGCCTAGGCGCTGCAGGAACCAGGCGTGGCGACGGCTGCGCTCACGCTCAGGCTTGCCCTTGGCGAACAGGCCGTGTAGCTCGCGGCGAATGGCTTCGACGTCATCGCTCACGTAGCCGTCGACCAGGCCGCTGGCGTGACGCTGCTCGCCGCCGGTCAGGCTCCAGATAAAGGGGCGATCGCGCGAGTCGTACTCCTCGATACCGGCCTCCTGCTCGATCACCTGCGGGCCGTTGAGCCCCAGGCGCGCCTCGCGGGTGACCAGCAGGTAGCTGCACAGCCCGGCGGCGATGGACATGCCGCCGAAGCAACCAACCGGCCCGGCCACCAGGCCGATCACCGGCTGATACTGGCGCAGATCGACGATGGCGGCCTGAATCTCGGCAATCGCCGCCAGGCCCAGATTGGCTTCCTGCAGGCGTACGCCGCCGGTTTCCAGCAGCAGCACGGCGCGAGTCGGCGTGCCGTTACGGTTATCCTCGGCGGCCAGTTCCAAGGCACCTGCGATCTTCGCCCCGCCCACCTCACCAAGGCTGCCGCCCTGGAAGGCGCCTTCGATGGCGATAACCACCGCAGGCGCGCCATCGATCAGCCCCTTGGCCACCACCACGCCGTCATCGGCCTGCGGCACGATGCCCTGCTTGGGCAGCCAGGGCGACATCAGCCGGGCAAAGGGGTCGAGCAGCTCGCGGAAGCTGTCGGCATCGAGCAATGCCCGAGCGCGCTCGCGGGCGCCGAGTTCGGTAAAGCTGCGCTGCGCCAGCAGGCGCGCAATGTTTTGCTCAGCCATGATTGAGTTCCTCCAGGCCCTGCTCCAGGCGCAGGCGCACCACGCCGGGCGTGGCGCCGAAATCATGAATGGCGATATTCAGCGCGGGCACCACTTGTTCGCGGAACATGCGCTCAAAGAGTTGCTGCCAGCGCGGCGCGCTGCCGTTGACCGAGGTGACCACTTCGATGGCCAGGGTGCCGGCCTGGCCGGGTTCGAGCAGCACTTCCAGGTCGCCGGAACCGACGCAGCCGACTTGCACGCGGCCCTTGGCCGGTTGCCCGGCGGGGAATTGAAAAGACAGGGTTTCCATTTCACAGACTCCCAAGCTGCGCCGGCAGGCCATGCTGCAGGCGGTCGAGGAACAGGGTGGCGGCGAGCAGATCAGCCGCGCCGCCAGGCGAGGCGCGCAGGTGCAGCATGTCGCGTTCCAGATCACGCAGCAGGCGGCGCCCATCGAGGTTGGCGCAGCCGCCGGCGGCGAGCACCGCACGGGCGCCGCTCTGCATGCGGGTCAGCCCGGCCATGCCGGCGCGGTAGAGCACGCAGGTGTCGGCCAGTTGGGTCATGATCGCCAGCAGCGCGTCGAGACGGGCGTTCTGCTCCCCTGCCCCGGCGGCGCGGCTGCGCGCCAGTTGCGGCAGCGCCTGCTGGATCACCGCGGGAAAGCCAAGCTGCGCTTCCTCGCGCGCCCCATGCACGCCGTACAGGCGGCACACCTGAGCGCCATGGCTGTCTCCGGCGACAGGCGCGGCGCGGTCGTTGAGCAGGGCCAAACGCGCGGCGCGCACAGCGACCTGTTCTGGTGCCAGTTCACGGGGCTCCAGCGCGGCAGCGGCGCTGAGCAGGCCCAGCGCCCAGATCGCGCCGCGATGGGTGTTGACGCCGCCAGTGACGCGCAGCATCTCCACCTCGCCTTCGCGACCAATACGGCCGACGTCTTCACGCAGTGCCTGATCAATCTCGCCAGAATGCTGCGCGGCCTCGGCCATAGCCTTGAAGCTCGGCCACAGGGCCAGCGCCGAAGCGTGCATCAGGCCCAGGTGCAAATCGCTATGGGCGCCGCTGCCACGCTTGTCGACCAGGCCCGGTTTGGGCGACAGGTCGGCCTCGTCGATCAGTGCGTCGACCGCCAGATCCGCCAGCCAGTCGCCCAAGGACAGCGAGAGCTGCGGCTGAATTGCAGTGAATGCATTCATCACCAGCTCCTGAACTTGGCAGGCGGGTTGTACAGGCCGCCCGACCACTCGACCAGCTCGGCGATGCTCTTGGCCGCAAGCAGTTCGCGGCTGGCATCGGCGCGGCGGATGCCGAGGTCTTCAGGCAGGGCGATCAGCCCTTCGCGGCGCATGCGCTCGGTGTCTTTCGGGTTATGCCGCAGGCCGATGGCGGTAACGCCGGCCACGGCAGCGATCATCGCCTGGCGTTCTTCCAGGGTGCGCGCCTTGTACAGGTAGGCGATGCCTTCTTCGGTAAGCAAGTGAGTGACGTCATCGCCGTAGATCATCACCGGCGCCAGCGGCATGCCCGCCTTCTTCGCCACATCGACGGCATCCAGGCGCTCGACGAAGGTGGGTTTGCCGCCTTCCTGATAAGTCTCGACCATCTGCACCACCAGCTTCTTGCCGCGTTCGAGCAGGGTTTGCGGCGTAGTCATGTCGAGCCAGGCCGGAGTGGCGTGGCGACGACCGCGCGGGTCGTGACCCATGTTCGGTGCACCGCCGAAGCCAGCCAGGCGGCCACGGGTGACAGTGGAGGAATGGCCATCGCCATCGACCTGCAAGGTGGCGCCGATAAACAGGTCGACCGCATATTGCCCGGCCAGTTGGCACATCATGCGGTTGGAGCGCATCGAGCCGTCGCGGCCGGTAAAGAACACGTCCGGGCGCTGGGCGATGTAATCCTCCATGCCCAGCTCAGTGCCGAAGCAGTGCACGCTCTCGACCCAGCCGGTTTCGATGGCCGGAATCAAGGTTGGGTGCGGGTTGAGCGTCCAGTTGCGACAGATCTTGCCTTTAAGGCCCAGCGACTCGCCGTAGGTGGGCAGAATCAGTTCGATGGCGGCGGTGTTGAAGCCGATACCGTGGTTGAGCGATTGCACGTTGTGTTTCTGGTAGATGCCGCGAATGGCCATCATCGCCATCAGCACATGCACCG
Organism: Pseudomonas sp. 8Z; assembly: GCF_902506535.1. GTDB lineage: Bacteria > Pseudomonadota > Gammaproteobacteria > Pseudomonadales > Pseudomonadaceae > Aquipseudomonas. The sequence goes on along the minus strand of NZ_LR733827.1, from coordinate 54,269 downwards.
GCTTGATATGGCGCGGGTCGCGGGTAAACAGCGGCTCGATATAGAAGGGCTTGTCCGCCACCACCACGAAGTCGACCCAGGACGCCGGGATATCCACGCGTGGCAGCTCGTCGACGATCTCGTTGACCTGGAAGATCACGATGCCATCGGAAAACGCGGTGGGCTCGACCAGCGCCGGGGTGTCCTCGGTGCTCGGGCCGGTGTAGATGTTGCCGTGGCGGTCGGCCTGGAAGCCGGCGACCAGGGCGACGTTGGGGATCAGATCCACCAGCAGGCGCGAGTACAGCTCGATGTAAGTGTGGATGGCGCCGACTTCCATCTGCCCGTCTTCGAGCAGTTGGCCGATGCGCAGGCTCTGCGGCCCGGCGAAGGAGAAGTCGAGCTTACGGGCGATGCCACGTTCAAACAGATCGAGATGCTCGGCGCGGCTGACGCTGGGCATGATCATGTGCAAATCGTGCAAGCGGCCAGGGTCGGCCTTGGCCAGCGAGCGGGAGAGGAAATCCGCCTGCTTCTGGTTGTTGCCTTCGAGTACCACACGATCGCCTGGGGCAATCAGCGCCTCAAGTGCAGCGACTATCTTGTCGCTGGGCAGCACCACGCCATCGGCGAGGTGACGCACCTGATCGAGTCGCCGCGCTTTTTCCGCGCGACGGCGCGACCACTGCGGCGGTGGGGAAATTGTTGTTGTCATTGAAGACTCCACGGGTTCCGCTGTCGTGGAGGCACATTAGGAGCGTGACCGAGAGGTCATCAATCAAGCACACCGCGCAATCGTTACGCCCAGGTTAACGATTGCTCAAACATGGGGCTCTACACCGCAGCCCTCTGCAATAAGCCGATAGGCAAACCCGCCCGCCCTGGCACGGGGTGCACCTGGCCAACTGCGCGCACCACAGGTCAATGCAACAAAGCCGCCAGATCTATCCCACTCATCTTGCCCAGCCGCTCAACGGACGAAACAAAAAGCTTCGCGCGCTGTAATAAAAATGTAACATTCGAAAGTGAACGCCAATGTTCGAATTCGATAAATAGCAATAACAATATAGAGGCATTGCATGTTTGGCATCTTCGCGCCGGCCGCCCATCGACCGCTGCTCTCTTCTGAACGCATCGATCCCACCTACCGACGCCTGCGCTGGCAGATATTCGCGGGCATCTTCATCGGTTATGCAGGCTACTACCTGCTGCGTAAAAACTTCTCTCTGGCTATGCCCTACCTTGTGGAAGAGGGTTACAGCCGTGGTGAACTGGGCGTGGCGCTGTCCGCCGTGGCCATCGCCTATGGCCTGTCCAAGTTCATCATGGGCCTGGTATCGGATCGCTCCAACCCACGCCTATTCCTGCCTGTTGGCCTGGCGCTATCGGCCCTGGTGATGCTGCTGTTCGGTTTCGCGCCCTGGGCCACCGCCAGCGTTGGCACCATGTTCGTGCTGCTGTTTCTCAATGGCTGGTTCCAAGGCATGGGCTGGCCGCCCAGCGGGCGTAGCATGGTGCACTGGTGGTCGCAGAAGGAGCGCGGTGGCATCGTCTCGATCTGGAACGTCGCACACAACATTGGTGGTGGCCTGATCGGCCCGCTGTTTCTGCTCGGCCTGCTGTGGTTCAACGACTGGCACTCGGCCTTTTACGTGCCGGCGGTTGTCGCCCTGGTCGTGGCGCTATTTGCCTTCATCGTCATGCGTGACACCCCGCAGTCGTGTGGCTTACCGTCGGTGGAGCAGTGGAAGCAGGACTTCCCCGAGGGCTACAACGAAACCCACGAGCGCGAGTTTTCCACCAAGGAGATTTTCGTCGAGTACGTGCTGAAAAACCGTCTGCTCTGGTACATCGCCTTCGCCAACGTGTTCGTCTACCTGCTGCGCTACGGCGTACTGGACTGGGCGCCGACCTACCTCAAGGAAGCCAAGCACTTCTCGGTGGATAAAACCTCCTGGGCCTACTTCCTCTACGAATGGGCCGGTATCCCCGGCACCCTGCTCTGCGGCTGGCTGTCGGACAAACTATTCCGCGGCAACCGTGGCGCGACCGGCGTGGTGTTCATGGTTGGCGTGCTGATCGCCACGTTGGTCTATTGGCTCAACCCGGAAGGCAACCCCACGGTCGACCTGGCCGCCCTGGTGTGCATTGGCTTCCTGATTTACGGCCCGGTCATGCTGATCGGCCTGCAAGCGCTGGAACTGGTGCCGAAGAAGGCCGCCGGTACCGCAGCAGGCTTCACCGGCCTGTTCGGCTACCTCGGTGGCTCGGTAGCGGCCAGCGCCCTGGTCGGCTACACCGTGGATCACTTCGGTTGGGATGGCGGCTTCGTGCTGCTGGTGGGTTCTTGCGTCATGGCCATCGCCTTCCTGGCATTGACCCTGCGGCACACCGGCATGGTTAGCAAGGCCGCGCAATAAGTCCTACGCCCCCCTTTACCGCGTCAGCACCACTATCGGCAGACGCGGCAAAGGGGGGCTCACTCAGCCACGCGGCGCGTAGGCAAATACATCAGCGCGCATCTGGTGGGCGTCCATCCCCGCGTCAACCAGCGCATCGAGCGTGGCGTAGACCATCGCCGGTGAGCCGCTGGCGTAGACGTGCAGAGCGTTGAGGTCGGGGAAGTCCTCACGCACCGCTTCGTGCAGCAGGCCGCAACGGCCCTGCCAGCCACATTGCTCGCTGACGACCTGATGCAGGTGCAAATTGCCCAGTAGCTGCCAATCGGCCCAGTGCGGCAGTTGGTAGAAGTCTTCGGGCCGACGCGCGCCCCAGTACAGATGCACCGGATGGGCGAAGCCGCTGGCGCGGCAGTGCTCGATCAGACTATGCATCTGGCCCATACCGGTGCCGGCGGCGATCAACACCAGCGGCCCATCCGGCAGCTCGGCCAGGTGCGTGTCACCGAAAGGCAGTTGCACGCGCGCCAGTTTTTGCTCACGCAGCTCGGCCACCAGCGCGCGGTTTTTGTCATCGCGCACCAGCAGGTGCAGCTCCAACTCGCGCCCCTGATGCGGCGCCGAAGCCAGGGAAAACGCCGCCTGCTCGCCGTCAGGACGCAACAGCAACACGTATTGCCCGGCGTGGTAGCGCGGCGCTTTACCAGCAGGCGCGAGCAGGCGCACACGGCAAACATCGCCGCCAACATCATCGCAGGCCAGCACCTGGCAGCTCAGCGCACGCACCGGCAATTCACCGGGGGCGAGCACGCCATCCCAGTGCAGCACGCAATCCTGCAGCGGCTCGGCGAGGCAGGTGAACAGCTCACCATGATCCAGCTCGACACCGTTCTGCCGTACGCGACCTTCCACCAGCAAGGCCGCGCAGATATGGCAATTGCCGTTGCGGCAGCTCTGCGGGCAGTCGTAGCCCAGACGGCGGGCGCCATCGAGGATGCGTTCGCCCGGCTGCAGGGCCAGGGTAATGCCGGAGGGTTGCAGGGTGACGTTCATCAATCGATTCCCAGCTCGCTCCACAGCGCGTCGACACGCGCCACCACGGCCGGATCCTTCTCGATGGCGCGGCCCCACTCACGCGTGGTTTCGCCTGGCCACTTGTGAGTGGCGTCCAGGCCCATCTTCGAGCCTAAGCCTGAGATCGGCGAGGCGAAGTCGAGGTAGTCGATCGGCGTGTTGTCGATCATCACCGTGTCGCGTTTGGGGTCCATGCGCGTGGTAATCGCCCAGATCACGTCGTTCCAGTCCCGTGCGTTGATATCGTCGTCGGTGACGATAACGAACTTGGTGTACATGAACTGTCGCAGGAACGACCACACACCCAGCATCACGCGCTTGGCGTGGCCCGGGTACTGCTTCTTCATGGTCACCACCGCCATGCGGTAGGAACAGCCTTCCGGCGGCAGGTAGAAGTCGGTGATCTCGGGGAATTGCTTCTGCAGGATGGGCACGAACACTTCGTTCAGCGCCACGCCGAGGATCGCCGGCTCATCTGGCGGGCGGCCGGTGTAGGTGCTGTGGTAGATCGGGTCGCGGCGACGGGTGATGCGCTCGACGGTGAACACCGGGAAGGTGTCCACTTCGTTGTAGTAGCCGGTGTGGTCGCCGTAGGGGCCTTCCGGCGCGGTCTCGCCCGGATGGATCACGCCTTCGAGGACGATCTCGGCGCTGGCCGGCACCTGCAGATCGCTGCCGCGCGCCTTGACCAGCTCGGTGCGATGGCCACGCAGCAAGCCGGCGAAGGCGTATTCGGAGAGGGTGTCCGGCACTGGCGTCACCGCGCCGAGGATGGTCGCCGGGTCGGCGCCGAGCGCCACGCAGACCGGATAAGGCTTGTCCGGGTAAATCTTGCACCAGTCGCGGAAGTCCAGCGCGCCGCCACGGTGGCTGAGCCAGCGCATGATCACCTTGTTGCGGCCGATCACCTGCTGGCGGTAAATGCCGAGGTTCTGCCGCTCTTTATTCGGGCCCTTGGTGATGGTCAGACCCCAGGTGATCAGCGGCGCCACGTCGCCAGGCCAGCAATGCTGGATCGGCAGCTTGCCGAGGTCGACGTCGTCACCCTCCTCGATCACCTCATGGCAGGGCGCGTCCTTGACCACCTTGGGCGCCATGGAAATGACCTTCTTGAAGATCGGCAGCTTGCTCCAGGCATCCTTGAGCCCCTTGGGCGGCTCCGGCTCCTTGAGGAAGGCCAGCAGCTTGCCGATCTCGCGCAGCTCGGACACATCCTCGGCACCCATGCCCAGCGCCACGCGCTTGGGCGTGCCGAACAGATTGCCGAGCACCGGCACGTCGAAACCGGCGGGCTTTTCGAACAGCAGCGCCGGGCCGCCCTTGCGCAGGGTGCGGTCGCAGATTTCGGTCATTTCCAGGATGGGCGAAACCGGGGTCTGGATACGCTTGAGTTCGCCGCGCTTTTCCAGTTCACGGATGAAGTCGCGCAGGTCGCGATACTGCATGCAGGAGCCTCGTGTCGGACAGGCTTGAGTGACCGCAAAGTTTAGCGCCGAAGTGGGGCTTTCAGAAGGCTTGAAAGCCTCCAGATACGACAAGGCCGGGTTTCCCCGGCCTTGTGGCAGTGCAATCGGGTCGTAGCGAGCGGAGGTTAGGCAAGGCAAAAACAGGCGAGAGAGCGGAGTGTACGACTGTACATGAGCATCTTGAGTCTGTTTTTAACGCAGCATCACCTGCGCGCAGTAGATCCTCTTACTTGCGCTTCATCGACAGGAAGAACTCGTCGTTGGTCTTGGTGACCTTGAGCTTGTCGATGAGGAACTCGATGGCGGCGATTTCGTCCATCGGGTGCAGCAGCTTGCGCAGAATCCACATGCGCGACAGCTCTTCCTCACCGGTCAGCAGCTCTTCGCGACGGGTGCCCGACTTGTTGATGTTGATGGCCGGGAACACGCGCTTCTCGGAAACACGGCGATCGAGGATCAGCTCCATGTTGCCGGTGCCTTTGAATTCCTCGTAGATCACTTCGTCCATCTTCGAGCCGGTTTCCACCAGCGCGGTGGCGATGATGGTCAGCGAGCCGCCTTCTTCGATGTTACGCGCGGCGCCGAAGAAACGCTTGGGCTTCTCCAGGGCATGGGCGTCGACACCACCGGTCAGCACCTTGCCGGAGCTCGGGATCACCGTGTTGTAGGCGCGGGCCAGACGGGTGATGGAGTCGAGCAGGATGACCACATCCTTCTTGTGCTCGACCAGGCGCTTGGCCTTCTCGATCACCATTTCGGCAACCTGCACGTGGCGGGTCGGCGGCTCGTCGAAGGTGGAGGCGACCACTTCGCCGCGCACGGTGCGCTGCATCTCGGTCACTTCTTCCGGACGCTCGTCGATCAGCAGGACGATCAGGTGGCACTCGGGGTTGTTGCGGGTGATGTTCGAGGCAATGTTCTGCAGCATGATGGTCTTGCCCGCTTTCGGCGGGGCGACGATCAGGCCGCGCTGGCCCTTGCCAATCGGCGAGCAGAGGTCGATCACACGGCCGGTGATGTCCTCGGTGGAGCCGTTACCGGCTTCCATGGTCAGGCGCTGATTCGGGAACAGCGGCGTGAGGTTCTCGAACAGGATCTTGTTCTTGGCGTTTTCCGGGCGGTCGAAGTTGATGCTGTCGACCTTGAGCAGGGCGAAGTAACGCTCGCCTTCCTTCGGCGGACGAATCTTGCCGACGATGGTGTCACCGGTACGCAGGTTGAAACGGCGGATCTGGCTGGGCGAGACGTAGATGTCGTCAGGGCCGGCCAGGTAGGAGGAGTCGGCGGAACGGAGGAAGCCGAAACCGTCCTGGAGAATCTCCAGCACACCGTCGCCGCCAATCTCTTCGCCGCCTTTGGCGTGCTTTTTCAGCAGGGCGAAGATGATGTCCTGCTTACGCGAACGGGCCATGTTTTCCAGGCCCATCTGTTCGGCCATGTCCAGCAGTTCGGCAATCGGTTTTTGCTTGAGTTCGGTCAGATTCATAGGAATGACGTGATCATTTAAGAAGAGAAAGAAGCTGTTAGCTTGAGAGGCCGCGCCGCAAGGAAGGCGACAGGATCGCGAACGAATTCGTATTGGAATGAATCGGCGACGGCATGCAGAGGGCTGCCTGTAGGAGGCAGCGAGGCCGAATGTAACACCGTGAAAAAACAGCGTCTAGCCCGAAAAACAAAAAACCCCGCAAACATCGGGGTTTCTTCCAGCGCGGTAGGGTGGGCCGGGCGGCGCTCCGCTTCAGCCCACCACCACGCTAACTGCAACCAGCTCGGTGGGCTAAAGCCCACCCTACTTCTTAGATGTTGCTGTCGAGGAACGCCGCCAGCTGCGACTTGGACAGCGCGCCAACCTTGGTGGCTTCGACATTGCCGTTCTTGAACAGCATCAGTGTCGGGATACCGCGCACGCCGTACTTGGGCGGGGTTTCCTGGTTCTCGTCGATGTTCAGCTTGCAGATCTTCAGCTTGCCCTGATAGTCCTTGGCGATCTCGTCGAGCACCGGCGCGATCATCTTGCACGGGCCGCACCACTCGGCCCAATAGTCCACCAGAACCGGCCCCTCAGCCTGGATGACATCCTGGTCGAAGCTGGCATCGCTAACGTGGGTGATGAACTCGCTCATGGGAAGTCTCCGTGATTCGAAAGCAAAAAAGTGGCGACATCATAGCCCGCCTTGCCTGGCACCGGAAGGCGCTGACGATTGAGCGTTTCAATACACCTACGGGGTATACCTCAATCAGCGAGGATGGTGAACGCAATTCCAGTGCGCAGCGCTGCCGCGCGGATATGCTGCTGCATGGCTTTCTGCGCGGCGCCTGCGGCATGCCGAGCCAGTGCCTTGAGGATCTTGCGGTGCTCCTGCCAGGTTTCCATGGCCCGCTCGGGGCGGATGAACGGCAGCTTCTGACTCTCCAGAAAGATGTCCGCGCTGGAGGTCACCAGGGCGAACATCGCCTGGTTGCCACTGGCGGCGAGAATGCGTCGGTGGAACTCGAAATCCAGCCGCGTCGCCTGCTCGAAGTCTTCTGCACGTAGCGCCTTGCGCATCTGCTCGACGTTGTCTTCAAGGAAGTCCAGCTCCTGCGCCGTCATCACCCCCGCCGCCAAACCACAGGCAAAGCCTTCGAGGGCGAAGCGCAGTTGGAAGGTATCAGCCGCCGACACCTGCGCGGCGAAAGGCCAGACGAACCCACTGGCGGCTTCGGCCCTGGGCGCCGCCTGAACGAATACGCCCTTGCCCGCCTGCACGCTGACCAAACCCAGCGCACTGAGCGATGACAACGCCTCACGCAGGGACGCACGACTGACCCCCAAACGCTCGGCCAGATCGCGTTGCGACGGCAGCGCATCGCCAGGGCGATAGCCTTCCTCCTCTATCAAGCGGCGGATGGCCTGCAGAGCGTACTCGGGTACCGCGCGGGGGGCAGATGCATTCATCGCTGTTCGGGCCGGTCAGTCCAGTGAAGCCGCCTTTGTAAGGCCAGAGAGCCACATCAGGCAAGCGATGCACCCTTGTGGAACAGCCCTGTACGCGAACGCACCGAGATGAAACAAAAATATTCCTGACTGATCGATCAACTCTGGCAACTGTTCAGACCAGTAAGACCTTGTTTCCACTCAGCCAACGCCATGAAAAGCCCTATTTCATTGGACTTGGCACAGGCGATGCACTGCAAGCACCAGGCAAAACCTGTTTTTTTCGTCAATTCATCGGAGCACGACATGCGCAGAATCCATCGCAACCTGTTGGCCACCCTGTTCACCGCCCTCACCTTCGGAGCCGCCACCGCCCATGCCGATGCCCTGCAGGACATCAGTGAGGCCGGTGTATTGAAAGTCGCCGTGCCGCAGGATTTCCCACCCTTTGGCTCGGTCGGCCCGGATCTGCAACCGCGCGGCCTGGACATCGATACCGCGCAACTGCTGGCCGACAAACTGGCGGTAAAACTGGAACTGACGCCGGTAAACAGCACCAATCGCATTCCCTTCCTCACCACGGGCAAGGTGGATCTGGTGATCTCCAGCCTCGGCAAGAACCCCGAGCGTGAAGCGGTGATCGACTTCTCCGCACCTTACGCGCCCTTCTACCTCGGCGTGTTCGGCCCGGAGGACGCCGCCATCGCCAGCCTCGATGACCTCGACGGCAAGACCATCAGCGTCACCCGCGGCTCCATCGAAGACATCGAGCTGAGCAAGGTCGCCCCGCAAGGCGCCACCATCAAGCGCTTCGAGGACAACAACTCGACCATCGCCGCCTACCTGTCCGGCCAGGTCGATCTGATCGCCAGCGGTAACGTGGTGATGGTGGCCATCTCCGAGAAGAACCCCAAGCGCGTGCCGAGCATGAAACTCAAGCTCAAGGACTCGCCGGTGTACGTGGGTGTGAACAAGGATCAGGCCGCCCTGCTGGACAAGGTCAACGCCATCATCGCCGCCGCCAAGGCTGACGGCAGCCTCAACACGATCAGCCAGAAGTGGCTGAAGCAACCGCTGCCGGCCGACCTCTGAGCCGCACGGAGAGCTGAGCCATGGCGTACCAGTTCGATTTTGCCGCCGTCCTGCAGCACAGCGATCTGCTGTTGCAGGGCGCGGCCTTCACCCTCGGCCTGACGGCGATCGGCACCCTGCTGGGTGTCGGTCTCGGCATCGTCGGGGCGATACTGCGCGCCTGGCGCATCCGCCCGTTCGACCGAATTTTCGGCGTGTACGTGGAGCTGATCCGCAACACGCCATTTATCGTCCAGTTGTTCTTCATCTTCTTCGGCCTGCCCTCGCTCGGCGTACGCCTGAGCGAGTGGGAGGCGGCGGTGCTGGCCATGGTGATCAACCTGGGCGCCTACTCGACGGAAATCATCCGCGCCGGCATCCAGGCCATCCCGCATGGCCAGCTCGAAGCCGCTGCCGCACTGGCCATGAGCCGCTTCGAGACCTTCCGCTACGTGGTGCTGCGCCCGGCCCTGGCTAAGGTGTGGCCGGCCCTGTCGAGCCAAATCATCATTGTCATGCTGGGTTCGGCGGTGTGCTCGCAGATTTCCACCGAAGAGTTGTCGTTCGCCGCCAACTTCATCCAGTCGCGCAACTTCCGCGCCTTCGAAACTTACCTGCTGACCACCGCGCTGTATCTGGTCATGGCGATCCTGATTCGTCAGGTGCTGGCCTGGGTGGGTCGCCGCTTCATCATGGGAGCCCGCTGATGGACTTCACCCTCTGGGACATCCTGCGCAACCTGCTCACCGGCCTGCAGTGGACACTGCTGCTGTCGCTGGTGGCCTTCGTCTGCGGCGGCATCGCCGGCTTGCTGGTGTTACTGGCTCGGCTGTCGACGCTGTCGGCACCACGGGTTCTGGCGCGTGGCTATATCGAGCTGTTTCAGGGCACGCCGCTGCTGATGCAATTGTTTCTGGTGTTCTTCGGCATCGCCCTGCTCGGTGTCGACGTCTCGCCCTGGCTGGCTGCGGCCACCGCGCTGACGTTGTTCACCAGCGCCTTTCTCGCCGAGATCTGGCGTGGCTGCGTCGAGTCGATCAGTCGTGGCCAATGGGAGGCCTCTGAAAGCCTGGCCATGAGTCGCCTGGAAACTTTGCGCCACGTCGTGTTGCCACAAGCATTGCGCATCGCCGTGGCACCCACCGTCGGCTTCTCCGTGCAGGTGGTCAAGGGCACTGCGGTGACCTCGATCATCGGCTTCACCGAGCTGACCAAGACCGGCAGCATGCTGGCCAACGCCACCTTCGAGCCGTTCATGGTCTACGGCTTCGTCGCCCTCGGTTACTTCCTGCTCTGCTACCCGCTCTCGCTCGCTGCATACCGCCTGGAAAGGAGGCTGAATGTCACTGCTTAACGTCACCGCCCTGCACAAGTATTACGGCGACAACCACGTGCTCAAGGGCATCGACCTCAAGGTCGAGGAAGGCGAAGTGGTCGCCATCATCGGTCGTAGCGGCTCGGGCAAGAGCACCTTTCTGCGCACCCTCAACGGCCTGGAGTCGATCAACGACGGCGTGATCGAAGTCGACGGCGAGTACATCGACGCCGCCCGCGCCGACCTGCGCAGCCTGCGGCAGAAAGTCGGCATGGTGTTCCAGCAGTTCAACCTGTTCCCTCATCTCACCGTCGGCGAGAACGTCATGCTGGCACCGCAGGTGGTGAAGAAGACCCCGCGCGCCGAGGCCGAGCAGATCGCCCGGCAGATGCTCGAACGCGTCGGCCTCAGCGAAAAATTCGACGCCTACCCCGAACGCCTGTCCGGCGGCCAACAGCAACGCGTCGCCATCGCCCGCGCCCTGGCCATGTCGCCCAAGGTGCTGCTGTGCGACGAGATCACCTCGGCACTCGACCCGGAACTGGTCAACGAGGTGCTGGCCGTGGTCAAGCAACTGGCCAGCGAGGGCATGACCCTGATCATGGTCACCCACGAGATGCGCTTCGCCCGCGAAGTGGGCGACAAGCTGGTGTTCATGCACCAGGGCAAGGTGCACGAAATCGGCGACCCCAAGGAACTGTTCGCCGCCCCACGCACCGAAGAGCTGCGCAACTTCATCGGCTCGGTGAACCTGTGAACGCCACAAACCCGCTGCCGCTGCGCATCGAGCCGCTGACCCGCGATGCCTTCGCCCCTTTCGGCGATATAATTAGCACCGCTGGCGCCAAGTCCTTCCCGATCAACGGCGGCACCACCACTCGCTACCACGATCTGCTGCAGGTGGATCTGGCGGGCGAATCGCCACGCACCTTAGTCAATATCTTCGAAGGCAAGGCCTGGCACGCACCCATCGAGATTCGCATGCTCGAACGCCATCCGCTGGGCAGCCAAGCGTTCTACCCGCTAGACGGCGGACACATGCTGATCGTCGTAGCCCCTCCCGGCGAGCTGGACGAGTCGAAGATTCGCGCCTTCATCAGCGCGCCGGATCAGGGTGTGAACTACGCCCGCGGCACCTGGCACCACCCGCTGCTGTGCCTGCAACATCCTGGCCGCTTCCTTGTGGTCGACCGTGGCGGCGAGGGGCATAACTGTGACGAGCAGATGCTCAAACAGCCGCTGATCTACCGCTGAGCAGCCATACCCCAAAAAGCACAAGGGCCGCAATGCGGCCCTTGTGCTTTCCAGCCAACGAGGATCAGGACTCGTCGGCTTTGAGCCCTGCATACAGGCGGGTCAGCTCGTTGAGCTGGCGGAACAGCGAATCGGTGCTGACGGTAATGACCGTGGGCACCACAGCTTGGGTGTTTTTCAGGTCGATGCCCTTGAGGGTAAAGCCCCAGTGAGCGCGGGCGCGGCGCTGTGCGGCGGCGATTTCTTCGTTGGGCGCACCGCGTGACTCCAGCTCCTTGAGAATGGTCTCGAAGTCCTGCACGGATTTCTCCAGCTTGGCTTTCAGATCCGGCATCGGTACGTTCCAGGTCTGGGCCATGTAGAGCATGGCGATGCGCTGGGTTTGTACGCGCGCCCAACCGCTGCGGTTGACGGTGGCGCCCATCTCGCCAAGGTGCTTGGCCATGGCATCGGTCACAGCCTGGGTCTGCTGCAACAGAGTCTCGGCGTTGGCCAGCAATTCAACAGCCTTGGCATGATCAGGCGTGGCCTCGACTTGTTGGCGATAGACGACCCAGGTGGCATCGACCTTGGCCAGCGCGGCCTTGATCTCGGGGTTCGGCGCATAGGCGTTGAGCGCCTTCTGGCTGGCGTCGAAACGCTCGACAGTTTCCTTCAACTGACGCTCGGCTGCGTCCACACGCACCTCCGAGCCCAGCATCAGGTAGTCCTTGGCCATACGCTGGCCCAAAGAGCGCTGCAGACCGGCCATGTTCATGGCTTCCGAATCCGTAGGCTGAGCGGCCCATGCCGGGGCGCTTGCCAGAGCCAGGAGGCCCAAGGCAAACAGGGTCATGTACTTCTTCAACACGTTGGGTACTCCAATTAGAAAACGAGGCAATGCATCGACGCGTCAGCCGTCGATGGCGGATCAAACCCTTGGGTGCGGGGCTTTTATAGGAATGAGTAAAGACAGGAAGCGCGGGCGCGTCATCCCGGCACAGCGAAAAATGCCTCGATGATAGCCGCTAAAACGCCATCATTCTGCGCAGCGGATCAAGGTTCGAGACACTCGAGCGTTGGCGGCGATAAAACGACTGCTGGCCGCCGGAGAGAGGGGGATGGCGGCCAGCAGTCAAACACGCGGGGCTCAGGACAGCAGGCTGACCACTGTGGTTCTGCTGATATTGGCCTGAGCTACGACTGTCTGCGTCACCGCCGAGTAGCTGCTGGGGCTGCGGCGCATCAGGTTGAACACTTCACCGGCAAAATCACGCGCCCACTGGCGCTCGTTTTGATCGCCGTGACGGGCCAGGAACTCACGGATTTCTTCCTGGCGATGGCTGAGCTGCTCTCGTAGCGAGCCGATCTTGTCCAGCGCCGCCACCACTTCGTCGAGCGCACGACGCAGTTCGCGAGCGCTGTCCAAAGGCGACGCCTCGGGCAGACGCAGCATCTGCTCCTCATGGCTCACTACCGGCGTTTGTACCTTGTTCGCCAGCTTGCCCTCGCCCTGCACGCGCAATTCGCCACGCAGTTCCTGCCAGTCGCTCTCACGGGCGCTGAACTTGAGGGCGCCACCGCTATCGAGCTCGGCCCGAATCCCGGCCTGGCCAAGCCCGGCGTTGAAACGACGCAGGATCTGCTGCTCGCTCAACCCTTCTTCGAGCACCACGGCCAGCGGCTCGTCGAGCTTACGCCCGGCACTGAACAGCAGGGTTTCCTTGCCCGCCTGTTGCAGCGCTGCAATAGAGTCGAAGCCATCGAGGGTGAAGCGGCTGCGCACCGGCTCGTTCAAGCGCAGCTTGAAACTGGCGTCCAACGACTGACCAGAACGCTGGCTGCGCTCACTAAGCAGCTTGTTGACCTGATCGAGCTCGCGCTTAAGGCCTTCACGCTGACCGGACTGCGCGTTGCTCAGTTCGCGACTGAGCGTGAGCTTGAGCTGACCAAGGCGCCCGGACAGATCGCCCAAATAGCTGTCAGCAGCCTGCATCGAGGTGAGTTGCTGATTGAGCTGCAGATTGAAGCTGGCGCTCTTGCTGCGCATCTGCGCCTGGGTCTGTGCCTGCTCGGCACTGGCTTCACTACGGCGCACCCGTTGCGGTGCCTGCTCGCCCTGAACCGGGCGACGAGCCTGCGGGTCGAGGGAGGTAACGAGGGGGAGCTGCTTGTCGACCTTGATCACACCGGCTCCTTACAGCAGGCTGAACAACGACATCTCGTTGATCTTCAGGTAAGTCTTCTGGGTCGCACCCAGCGCCAACTGGTAGTTGTTCAGATCAATGGACGCACCGGCGTAATCCAGCTCCGACAGTTCGCCCTCGATCCGCTGGTTGACCAGCGAAACCTCTTCGTTGCTGCCTTCGAGCAGGGTCAAGGCGTTCTGCCGCCCGCCCAGCTCGGTCATCGCGCCCAGCACTCGGCCATGGCTGTCATCCAGCGTGTCGATCATGTCGCTGATCTGTTGCTGCACCGCAGGGTCATTGGAGTCCAGAGCCGGATCCTGCAAGGTGCTGATCAGCCCATGCAGTTGGTTGAGCACGTTCACACTGTTGCCATAAACGCTGGCGGCAGTGATGTTCTCGTCGACCAGGATGCCATTGGCCACCGCGGCTTGGCGGTGCTTGTCGTTGCCGGTCAGGCTGTAGGTCTGCGTGGCCTCATCGAAGGCCAGCGCCGGTGTATCGCTCAGGGTGCCGGAGAACAAATAACGCCCCTCTTCATCACGCACGTTGGCGAAACTGAAGATGGTGTCTTCGATGATCGACAATTCCCCGGCCATGGCCGCCAGGTCTTCACTGGCATTGGCGCCGTTAGCCGCCCAGACCAGCAGATCGCGCACGTTGAGCATGGCATCGGAGGTGGACTTGAGGTTGGCTTCCTGAGTCGACAGGCTGCTCGATACGTTGGCAATGTTCTTCGAATATTGCTCCAGGTTCGCCTCTTCACGCTGTACACGCAGAATGCGGACGCTGGCGATAGGGTCATCGGACGGCAGGAGGATGCGCTGGCTGGTCGCCATTTGTTGCATCAGCTTGCCCAACTCGGTGGAACTGCCGTTCATCGAGTTGTGCATCATCGCGGTGATCTGCGAGTTGGTGATCCGCATTGTGGTCAGGCTCCTCGGTGGGCGCGTCAGAACGCGGCGAGCATCTCGTCGAACAACTGGTTAGCGGTACTGATGACCTTCATGTTGGCCTGATAGGCCTGCTGATAGGTCATCAGGTTGACGGCCTCCTCATCCAGGCTGACGGCACTGACGCTGTCGCGCTGGGCCTGAGCCTGTTGGGTGACGGCGGTGGCGGCGTTGAGGTCGGCCTGGTTCTGCCGACTGTCACTGGCGACCTGGCCGAGCAGCCCGGCGTAGGCATCGTTGAGCGTGACCTGGCTGCCAGCCAGGTTGATGGGCTGATTCTTCAGCGCCAGCAAATCGAGCAGCACTTCGTTGTTACCGCTCTCGCCGGAGGCGGAAGAGAAGGCCAATTGCTCAGGGGTCAGCGGCTCGATGCTCAGCAGCGCCGTGGTGCTGTCCGGGTCATAGACGAACAGCGGCTGGCCAGGATTGCCGTCGAGGTCGAAGCCGGTGGCCAGTACGTCATTGACCATCTGCGCCAATTGACCAGCCATATCGTGCAGAGCGCTCAGATTCGGCCGCAGGTTGTTGTACTCGACATCATAAAGACCGCCGAAAGCGCCGCCGAAACCGTCCTGACGCAACGGAAAACTGGTACCGGCGAAGGCCAAGCTGACCTCCTGCTCGCCATTGGCGCTCATGCTCACCTGGAGCTGGCCGGCCGTCGGCCCGGCTACCAGCGGCTGGCCGTTGGTCAGAGCGACGCTGACCGAGCCGTCCGCTGCCTCGTTGATGCGTAGCTTGGCCTTCTGCGCCAGGTCGCCCAGCAGGCTGTCACGCTGATCGCGCAGGGCGGTGCTATCGCCTTTAACCGATTCGGTTTCGACAATCTTCTTGTTGAGCAGGGCGATGTTGCTGGTCAACCCGTTGATTTCGGTGGCCATGGCCGTGCGCTGCTCCTGCAGCGCCTTGACCTGCGCATCGATATTGCTGCTCAGGCTGTTGAAGCGCTGCGCCAGGTTGCCGGATTCGCTGACGATCTGCTGGCGCAAGGCAATGGAGCCCGGCGTGGCGCTGGCTTCACTGAATGCGGCGAAAAACTGATCGAGACCTGCGCTGATGCTCGAACCGGTGCCGGACATCAGGTTTTCCAGCGAGGTCAGATACTGCTGCGAAGCATCGAAGAAACTCTGCTCGGTGGTGGCACGCCACAGTTGCTGGTTGTGAAAGTCGTTGGTCAGGCGGCGAATGCTGATGACCTCAGTACCGCCACCGGCGCTCAGGCTGCCCTGCCCGGCCAGCGAGCCGCTGACAGTCTGCAAGCGGCTAAAGCCTGGCGTGTTGACGTTGGCGATGTTCTGCCCCGTGGTGGCCAGTGCGACCTGGCTGGCACGCACACCACTGAAGGCGATCTGATTGAGGATACTCACGACTTGCTCTCCTGGCGCTCGAACCGCATCGGCTGAGCAAAGGCCGCCAAACTCACGCCCTGGGCGCCGCTGGCAGAAAATTGCGCTGTTACAGGAGTATGAGCGACGGAATCATCGGCAGACTTAAACGCGGCTTCACCTACCGCGTTCTGCTCACGGTCTGTGACAGGCCGACTGGCCACGTTGCCCAGCAGCAAGCCACTGCCCGCACTCAGCGCGCTGGCCAGTTGCTGGCGCGTCTGCGCGCTCAAAGGCGCCTGGCTCTGCGCCTCGACAGGTGCGGCACGCGGCGCTTCGGCGCGCAGCAGATCACCCAGAATGCGCCGGGTGTAATCGCGGGTTTCCTGAAAGGGAATGCGCTCGATCCAGGCGCCGGTGCCAATCTCACCACTGCGCGGATCGCCATTGACCTTGAGCCACTCATCAACACGACCAGGGCCGGCGTTGTAGGCGGCCAGGGCCAGCGCCTGATGGCCGTCGTAGCGCTGCAGCATTTTGTCCAGATAGGCCGTGCCGAGGCGCTTGTTGTAGTCGGCGTCGGTGGTCAGACGCGCTTCATCGAACGGCAGGCCCAGCTCGGCGGCCATGTCCCGCGCGGTATCGGGCATCAGTTGCATCAGACCGCGTGCGCCCTTGGCCGAGACGGCATCGATACGCCCGCCGGACTCCTGGCGGATGACGCCGTCAACCAGTGCGACAAAACCGGCCGAGCCTTTGTCCCAGGCCCGCCCGAGGCTATCCAGGCCACGCTGCCAGGTGGCGCGCAGCGGCTCCAGCAGACTGCTGCCGGTGCGCGCCGGCAGCTCGGCCGAACGCGCCGCAGCCGCTGCGCCATCGAGATCAAGAGCACTGTCGGCGCCACCGGAAAGCTGCTTGACCAGCATGTCGGCGATGCCGGTCTGCTTGCGCCCGGCCAGGGTCTCGGCCAGCACTTCGTCGTAGAAGTCGCGCATGGTGTCCATCTCGCGGCTGCGCATCGGGTTGCCTTCGGCGAGCACGTCGCTGGCCTTGCGCATCTGTTTGAGGATCTGCTGCAGAAACAGCGCCTCGAACTGCTCGGCAGCAGCCTGCAGTTGCTGTTCACGGGCGGTGCCGATGCCATCGGCGCTGCCGCGATGGCTGTTCATGTGTTGCGCGAGGGAAACAATGCTCATGGCTTAAATCACGATCAATTCGGCGTTGAGGGCACCGGCCTGTTCCAGCGCCTGGAGGATGCTCATGACATCGTCCGGGGTCGCGCCGAGGCTGTTGACGGTGCTGATGATGCTGTCGAGGCTGGCGCCATCGGGCCACTTGAACATGGCGTTCTTGTCCTGGCTGACGGCCACATCGGAGCTGGGCGTAACGGCGGTCTGGCCGCCGGAGAAGGCGTTGGGCTGGCTGACTTGGGGGTTCTCGCTGATGGTCACAGTGAGCGTGCCGTGGGCCACGGCGGCGGCTTTCACCCGCACGCCCTGGCCGACCACGACGGTGCCGGTGCGGCTGTTGAACACCACTTTCGGCCGCTCGCGGCCTTCCTCGACGTCCAGGCCTTCGAGCATGGCCATAAAGCCGATGCGCTGGGTGCTGGTGAGCGGCGCGCGAATGGAAATCTTGGTCGAGTCCAGCGCCGTGGCGGTGCCGCTGCCGAAACGCCCGTTGACCGCCTCAATCACCTTGGCGGCGGTCTGAAAACTAGGCTGGCGCAGGTTGAGCATGACCTCGTCGCGGGTGGCGAAGTCGCTGGGGATCATGCGCTCGACGGTGGCGCCGTTGGGGATGCGGCCGCTGTTGGCGGAGTTGATCGCCACGCTGGAACCGCTCTGGCCGGTGGCATTCAGGCCGCCGACGACCACGGCGCCCTGGGCCAGGGCGTAGGTCTCGCCGTCGACGCCTTGCAGCGGCGTCATCAGCAACTGGCCGCCGCGCAGGCTCTTGGCATCACCGAGCGAGGAGACGATCACGTCCACGCTCTGCCCAGGGCTGTAGGACGGCGGAATCTCGGCGGTAATAGTGACCGCCGCGACGTTCTTCAGCTTGGGGTCGACGTTCGGCGGCAGGTTGACGCCGAACTGTTTGATCATGTTGGCCACCGACTGGCTGGTGAAGCGCACCTGGTTCTTGTCGCCGGTGCCATCGAGGCCCACCACCAGGCCATAGCCAATCAGTTGGTTACCACGGATGCCTTCGATGTCCACCAGATCCATCAGCGGCACGGCCCTGGACGATACAGGCCAGATCAGGGCGCAGATCACGAGAAGACGTTTGAGCATGCTGGCGAGCCTTTAAAGAGGAAACAGCGGGCTGGTGAAGAAGCGCGTCAGCCAACCTGCCGAGTTGCTGTCGTTGAGCACACCGCGCCCGGCATAGGAGATACGTGCATTGGCCACGTTCTGCGAGGAAATCTGGTTGCCACGGTCGATGTCGTCGACCCGCACCAGGCCAACCAGGCGGATGTACTCATCGCCCTGGTTCAGACGCAGGGCCTTCTCGCCCTTGATCAGCAAGGTGCCGTTGGGCAGCACCTGGTGCACGGTCACGGCGATGGAGCCACGCAGGGTGTTCTGCTGCGAGCTTTGCGCCGAACCGTCGAAGTCGCGATCAGCGGTTGCCGAGCTTTCCAGGCGGTCGTACTGCTTACCCAACACGGTGGGAATGCCGATGGTGGCGTTGGCGGTCTTGCCGAAGCTGGTGCCCGCGCTCTTGCTCGATTGGGTGGACTCATCGAGCACCACGGTGAGAATGTCGCCCACTCGCACTGCACGCTTGTCGCCGATCAGCGAGCCGCTGTAACCACTGCGGAACAGGCCGCCACGCGAGGGCGGCGGCACGCTGTAGTCCAGCTCCAGCGGCTGGTACTGGCTGGAATCCTCGTCGGGCAGCATCTCGTTGAAACTGGCGCAACCGCCGAGCGACAACAGCAAAACGAGCGGGAGCAGACGCTTCATGGCGATCACACGGTCTGGTTGAGGAACTGCTGCATGCCTGATGCAGCATCGAGCACCTTGGCGTTGGCCTCGTAGGCACGCTGAATGGAGATCATGTTGACCATGGCCTCGACCACCTGCACATTGGAGCCTTCCAGCACGCCTTGCTTGAGGTTGCCGAGGCCTTCTTCACCCGGCGCGCCTTCGGCCGGCTCGCCGCTGGCTACAGTTTCGCGATAGAGGTTGCCGCCCAGCGCTTCCAGGCCGCCCGGATTGGGGAAATTGACCAGGGTAATCTGGCCCAGCTCACTGGGCTGGGTGTCACCGGCCAGCACGGCGGTGACGGTGCCGTCGCTGCCCACGGTGAAGCGGCTGCTGCCGGCGGGCACTTCGATGTTCGGCGTCAGCGGCAGGCCCTGAGCGTTGACGATCACGCCTTCGGCGTTGAGCTGGAACTGGCCGCTTTCGGTGTAGTAGATGTCGCCGTTAGGCGCTTCAACCTGAAAGAAACCGCTGCCGATGATGGCCAGATCCATCGGCTGACCGGTGGTCTGGATGCTGCCTTCGGTGAACACCTTCTGCGTACCGGCCACGCGCACGCCGCTGCCGAGCTGAATACCCGACGGCACGGTATTGACCTGATCCGCCTGAGCACCGGGCTGCTTCTCGATGGCGTAGAACAGATCCTCGAACACCACGCGGTCGCTCTTGAAGCCCGTGGTGTTGACGTTGGCCAGATTGTTGGCCACGGCGCTCATCGCCGTATCCTGAGCAGCCAGGCCAGTCTTGCTGACCCACAGTGCGGAACTCATGTGCGTTACCTCGTTTGTCTGTAGCCCGGATGCAATCCGGGGAAATCGTTCCCGGATTGCATCCGGGCTACTCGTCGTGTTCGGTCACCCGTAGGGTGGGCCGGGCGGCGATCCGCTGTAGGGTGGGCTTTAGCCCACCATTGCAGAGCAACCAGGTGGGCTGAAGCCCACCCTACGACTGGAGCCCACCCTACGGGCGTTCCCATCAACCGCCGCGGATCATGCGGTTGCCGGCCTCAGAGAGGTCTTCAGCCGCCTTCATCATCTTCACCTGCGTCTCGAACAGGCGATTCAGGCTCATGGTCGCTACCAGTTGGTCGATGGCGCCGACGTTGCTCGCCTCCAGATAACCGGACACCACTAGCGGCGTTTCCAGATCCTCGGCGGGCTGGCCGTCGGTGCGCGACAGCAGGCCGCTTTCGTCCTTGCTCAGCGCGCCAGCATCGACATCCACCACGCGGATGCGGTCAACCTCGGCGGTGACGAAATCGCCACGCGGGATGACCGACACCGTGCCATCGCGACCAATGCTCAGGCTGTCGTACTCGGGCAGCACGATGGGGCCGCCCTCGCCCATCACCGGGCGCCCATTGAGGGTCAGGCGCAACTCGGCATCGACCTGCAGCGCACCATTGCGGGTGTAGCGCTCGGCACCGTTGTCGCCCTCGACGACGAACAGGCCCTGCCCCTGAATCGCCACATCGAGATCGCGGCCGGTGGCCATCAGCGCGCCAGGCGTGAGGTTCACGCCATTGTTCTTGACCTGCGCCAGGTGGCGGCTGTCGTAGCCGTAGCCCTCGACGGCAAGAGCCTGAGCCTGTTCCAGGTCGGCGCGAAAGCCGGGGGTATTGACGTTGGCCAGGTTGTTGGCGCGCACCGTGAGCGAACTCATGGTGCGGCTGGCGGCGGTCATTGCGGTGTAACCGAGACGGTCCATGGGTCAGCCTCAGATCGCGTTGAACAGCACTTGGGTGAGTTCGTCGTTAGTGGTCAGCACCTTGGTGTTGGCCTGGTAGTTACGCTGGCCTTCCATGAGGCCGACCAGTTGCTGGGTCAGGTCGACGTTGGAGTTTTCCAACGAACCGGCCACCAGTTCGCCAAACGAGCCAAGGCCCGGCGCACCGATCAACGCCACCCCGGAATCGGCCGTTTCCACCCAGGCGGTGCCGCTGACGCTCTTCAAGCCACCGGCATTGGTGAAGTTGGCCAAAGCCACTTGGCCCTGCAGCATGCGTTGGCCGTTGCTGTAGTTGGCGTAGACCATGCCGTCCTTCTCCACCGACAGGCCGGTCTGCTCGCCTGCCGCGTAACCGTTAGGGCGGTTGGTGCTGACCAGGAAGTCCGAGCCGTACTGGCTGGAAACGCCGTAATCGATGTCGATGCTCATGGCGTCGACACCCGGCAAGGCGAAACCAACATTGACCGGGGCGGCTGGCGTGGCCAGTGCGCCGTTGGTGGCGAACGTCAGCGCCTGCGGGCCGCCAACGGAGGCGCCATCGGCGTAGTAATGGGCGTTCCAGTTGTTGTCGGCGGCTTTGACGAAATACTGGGTCAGGGTGTGTTCCTTACCCTGGGAGTCGAAAATCTTGGTGGTGTAGGTGGAGTTGTAGGTGTTGACGTTGGCCGGATCGAACGGCGCAACCGTCGGCACGTCCTGGTTGGAATCCAGGTTCATGGTGAATTCGAGGCTGTCGGTGGCCTTGGCCGGCAGGTTAGCGGTCTGCAATTGCAGATCGCCCATGGCACCGGTCAACAAGTTGCCGGCGGCGTCGACCGAATAGCCCTGCAACGTCTGCCCGGCGGCATTGACGATGAAATTGTTCCGATCAGCGCCGAACACCCCTGCGCGGGTGTAGCTGATGTCGCCGTTACTGCCACGGGTGACGAAGAAACCGCCACCGGAGATGGCCAGATCCAGGTTGCGCCCGGTGGTCACCAGAGAGCCACCCTGGCTGATGCTCTGCGTGCTGGCCAGCACCTCGACGCCCATCGCCTGACTGTCGGCATAGATGCTGCCGAACTCGGTACGCGAGGATTTGAAACCCGTGGTACCGGCGTTGGCGATGTTATTGCTGATGGTGTTGAGCTGTTCGTTGACGGCACTGAGGCCGGTCATGGCGATGTTGAAACTCATGGCGACTGAACCTTTGCAGAAACGGGAAGAGAGCGATCAGAGCAGACTGGTTGTCTGCGGCTGGCCGAATTCGGTGATGTTGTAGAAGGGCACAGAGCCAACACCCGCGACATCCAGCACCGGGCCTTCGCTACTGACGCGTACATGGCTGACACGCCCGACCACCTCGACCTTGGGGTACTCGCCACTGTCACTGCTGACCTCGACCGCGTAGGTGCCGGGGGCCAAACCGAGTGCCTGCGGGTCCAGCTCGAAAGGCATTAACCCAGGCGCCTGCGAGCCCATCTCGATCTCCCGGCTCACGCCGTTGCTGTCGGTGAGTTTGAGCGTCAACTGACCCGCGGCATGCTCCAGGTTGATGTTACCTGTGACCTTGTCCTCACCCAGATCCAGTTGCTCGACTGCCACCGTCACCTCCTGGCCGACCAGGCCAGCAGCCGTGAGGGTCTGCAGGTTATCCATCAGCACCAGATTGCTGGTGCTCAGCGAGGCCATGTTCTCCAGGCTCTTGACCTGACTCATGGCGGCGAACTGGTTGAGGAACTCAGTGCTGTCCACCGGGCTGGTCGGATCCTGATTCTGGATCTGCGCGACCATCAGGGTGAGGAAGTTGTTTTCCAACTGCGCCGCGTCACTGACATTGACCGACTGCTTCACCGCCTCGTCGATGCCATATACGGCGCTGTTCTGGGTGTCATTGCTGACCGTGGCCATCAGGATTCTCCGAGTTTGAGCAAGCCTTGCTGCATGCTCTTGAGGCGGTTGAGCACTTCGACGTTGGTTTCGAAGCTGCGCGTGGCCGACATCATGTCGGTCATTTCCTCGATCTGATCGACCGGTGCATAGAAGACATAGCCCCTGGCATCAGCCAGTGGATTGTCCGGTTCGTAACGGCGCACCGGCTCGCGGCTGTCGCTGACCACGTCGAGAATCTGCACATGCGCGCTGCCCATGCCGACCTCACGGGTTAACTGGTCGTTGTCATACACGGCAGCGAATACCGGGCGACGTGGCTGGTACACGTCCTCAGCCTTGCTCGCGGCGGAGTCGGCGTTGGCCAGGTTGCTGGCCACGGTATTAAGGCGCACGGTCTGCGCGTTCATGGCCGAACCGGCGATGCGGTAAATGGAATCGAACGCCATGCTCAACGCCCCTCGATGGCTTGTTTGAGACCGCGCAGCTTCATGCTGATAAAGGTCAGGCTGGTCTGGAAATCCATGGAGTTCTTGGAGAAGGCGGTTTGCTCGACGCTCAGCTCGACGGTATTGCCGTCCTGCGATGGCTGGGTCGGCACGCGGTACTTGAGATCCGCCGTGCTGGCAGAAAACGGCTGCTGCGGATCGAGCCGCTGCATCTCACCGGCGAAGTCGATATCACGCGCTTGAAAGCCCGGCGTGTCTTCGTTGGCCAGATTCGCGGCGAGAATCTCACTGCGCTGCATGCGCAGTTCGAGCGCGCGCGAATGCAGGCCCACCACATCATCAATCCGTATACTCATTGGCCGACACCCTTACCAAGGTTTTGCATGCAGGGCCTTCAGCACAAAGCGTGCCCAACCCCAAAGGCTGGTATATGTTTTTGATTTACAAAGGTTTTATAGATAACTCACGGCCCTTGAGTGTCGTCCGCTTTCCGCATCGACGCGGCCTGCCGAGCAAATGCGGAAGTGCCTTTTCCGCCTGCGCCCTCCTGCTTTTGCTCGCTGCCACGCACGCCCAAGCCGCACCCGCCGCCGCCGAGCAAATCGACCAGGCCATCGCCACCTACATGCAACAGCAACTGCAAGCACAAGCCAAACGCGAAGCCTGGAAAGGCATGCGCCACAGCTTGGGCACCACCTTGCTGAACAATGCCGAGCACCTTGCGCCGTGCAGCCAGGCCCTAAAGGTCGAACGGCGCAGCGACGACCCCTCACCGCTGGAGCGCCAGCGCCTCGAACTCAGTTGCGCCGATGGGGCGGGCTGGCAGGTTCTGGCCTTGGTACAGGCCAGCGTGCAACTGCCCGTGGCACACGCCGCGACAGTGATTGAACGCGGCCAGACCATCAGCGCCGAACAGGTGCAATTGCAGGACATCAACATCGCGCGCAACGTCCGTGGCTTTTATAACGACCCGCAGGACGTGATCGGCCAGGGCGCCAAGCGACGTATCCGCAGCGGCCAACTGATCGCCCCCAACCTGCTCAGCGAACCATTGCTGGTACGCCGTGGCCAACAGGTGACCATCATCGCCAGCCAGGACGGCATCTCCGCCTCGGTCAGCGGCGAAGCCCTGGCCAATGGCCGCGCCGCCGAGGTAATTCGCGTGCGCAACCTCGGCAGCCAAAAGGTGATCGAGGCGCAAGTGGTGGAAGAAGGCGTGGTCACCAGCACCTTTCGCTAGCCGGTAAGGCGGGTGCAACCCGCCGGGGCATTGGTGGCGGGTTTCACCCGCCCTACGCTCTTGTCGCTTGAAGCTTATGCCCAGCCTTCCAGGCGCATGGTGGCGCGTACCAGGCGCTGCTCTTCCTGCTCGATCTCCTGCAGGTTGTCGCGGATGCTGTGGATGTGGTCGCGCGCGGCGCGCTGGGCCTGTTCCGGCAGGCGTTCGATCACGGCGTGGTACAGCCGTGAATGCTGACGATCGATCTGCCGCTTCTGCGCGGGGCGGTGGTAAAGGTTGTTCACCGAGGCGAATACGGTGCTGAGCATCAGGTCGGTCAGCGATTGCAGGGTGTGCACCAGCACCGGGTTGTGCGAAGCCTCGCAGATGGCCAGGTGGAAGGCGTGATCGAGGCGCGCATGCTCGCGTGGGTCGACCGGCTGCTCCTGCGCATGGGCGGCTAGCATCTCCTCGTAGCGCCGGGTGAGGATGACGAAATCCGCGTCGGTGCCGCGCAACGCCGCCAGGCGCGCCGACTCGCCTTCGAGCAGGCCGCGCACTTCCAGCAGGTCATACAGGGTGCGCGGCTGCGAGCCGAACAGGTGCATCAGCGGGCTGGCGTCGCGCTCGCCGCTGAGCTTGGCCACCCGCGAGTCGCGCCCATGCGCGGTCTCGATAATGCCGCGCCCACGCAGCACCTTGAGCCCTTCACGCAGCGCCGAGCGGGAGATGCCCAGTTTCTCGCACAGGCGCCGTTCCGACGGCAGCGGCTGACCCACCTTGAGCACGCCATCGACGATCAGCCGCTCGATCCGCTCGGCCACCACGTCGCTGACCTGACGCCGCGCCGTATTCTGCTTGAGCTCCATCACGCCTCCAACAACTGGTCGTACCACTTAATCAAAGCCTACGAGAAGCTGCAGCCAAACTGACCGTTAGCCAGCTATTACAGGTATTTCATGCTTTTTACGCTGAAAGACTGCCGAAAGAAACTGGTCGTACCAGCATAAATAGAGATGGACGCAGGCGCTCACAGCACCTAATGATGCTGCCAAGTTCGCGACATGACCGATAACAACAACAACGTCCACGATTGAGCCTGCCATGAGCATTCTGTACGACGAGCGCGTCGACGGCGCGCTACCCGAGGTCGACAAGGCCGCCCTGCTGGCGGAGCTGCGCCAGCGCCTGCCCGATCTCGGCATCCTGCATACCCAGGAAGACCTCAAGCCTTATGAGTGCGATGGGCTGTCCGCCTATCGCACCACGCCGATGCTGGTGGTGCTGCCCGAGCGTATCGAGCAGGTGCAGCAGTTGCTCAAGCTCTGCCATGCCCGTGGCGTGCCGGTGGTCGCACGCGGCGCCGGCACCGGCCTGTCCGGCGGCGCGCTGCCGCTGGAAAAAGGCATCCTGCTGGTGATGGCGCGCTTCAACCAGATTCTTGAGATCAACCGCGAGGCCCGCTTCGCCCGCGTGCAACCCGGTGTGCGCAACCTGGCGATTTCCCAGGCAGCCGCGCCCTTCGACCTGTATTACGCCCCCGACCCGTCCTCGCAGATCGCCTGCTCCATTGGCGGCAACGTCGCCGAAAACGCTGGAGGCGTGCACTGCCTGAAGTACGGCCTGACCGTGCACAACCTGCTCAAGGTGGACATCCTCACCGTCGAAGGCGAGTTCATGACCCTCGGCAGCGACGCCCTGGATACGCCGGGGTTCGACCTGCTGGCGCTGTTCACCGGCTCCGAGGGCATGCTCGGCATCGTCACCGAAGTGACGGTCAAGCTGCTGCCCAAGCCGCAGGTGGCCAAGGTGCTGCTGGCCGCCTTCGACTCGGTGGAAAAGGCCGGCCGCGCGGTCGGTGACATCATCGCCGCCGGCATCATCCCCGGCGGCCTGGAGATGATGGACAACCTGGCGATTCGCGCCGCTGAGGACTTTATCCACGCCGGTTATCCGGTGGAGGCCGAAGCCATCCTGCTCTGCGAGCTAGACGGCGTGGAGGCCGACGTCGCCGATGACTGCGAGCGCGTGCGTGAGGTGCTGGCAAAGGCCGGCGCCACCGAAGTGCGCCTGGCCCGCGACGAGGCCGAACGGGTGAAATTCTGGGCCGGGCGCAAGAACGCCTTCCCGGCGGTCGGGCGCATCTCGCCGGACTACTACTGCATGGACGGCACCATCCCCCGCCGCGAGCTACCCGGCGTGCTGCGCGGCATCGCCGAGTTGTCCGAAGAGTACGGTCTGCGCGTGGCCAACGTGTTCCATGCTGGCGACGGCAATATGCACCCACTGATCCTCTTCGATGCCAACGTGCCCGGCGAGCTGGAGCGCGCCGAGGCCATCGGCGGCAAGATCCTCGAACTCTGCGTCAAGGTCGGCGGCAGCATCACCGGCGAGCACGGCGTGGGCCGCGAGAAGATCAACCAGATGTGCGCGCAGTTCAACAGCGATGAGATCACCCTGTTCCACGCGGTGAAGGCGGCGTTCGACCCGGCAGGCCTGCTCAATCCGGGCAAGAACATCCCCACCCTGCACCGCTGCGCCGAGTTCGGCGCCATGCACGTGCACCACGGCCAACTGCCCTTCCCGGAACTGGAGCGTTTCTGATGCACGCAGATTTCGACGCCAGCGCCGCGCTGCTGGAACAGGTCAACCACGCGCTCAACAGCGCCACACCGCTGCGCATCCAGGGCAGCGCCAGCAAGGCTCATCTGGGCCGCGCCACCACCGGCGAAGTGCTCGATACCCGCATGCACTGCGGCATCGTCAGCTACGACCCCACCGAACTGGTGCTGACCGCCCGCGCTGGTACGCCGCTGGCCGAGATCGAAGCGGCGCTGCAGGCCAACAACCAGATGCTGCCGTGCGAACCGCCGCACCTGGGCGCAGGCGCCACCCTCGGCGGCATGGTCGCTGCCGGGCTGTCCGGCCCGCGCCGCCCGTGGGCGGGTTCGGTGCGCGATC
Source organism: Pseudomonas sp. 8Z (assembly GCF_902506535.1). GTDB lineage: Bacteria > Pseudomonadota > Gammaproteobacteria > Pseudomonadales > Pseudomonadaceae > Aquipseudomonas. The sequence continues at coordinate 27,135 of NZ_LR733827.1, read as the reverse complement.
AGGTGCTCGGCACCCGCGTCATCACCGGCCAGGGCAAATTGCTGCGCTTCGGCGGCGAGGTGATGAAGAACGTCGCCGGTTACGACCTGTCGCGCCTGCTGGCCGGCAGTTTTGGCTGCCTTGGCCTGCTCACCGAGGTGTCGCTCAAGGTGCTGCCCAAGCCGCGCCAGGTGCTCAGCCTGCGCCTCGATCTGGATGCTCGCCAGGCGCTGAAAAAGCTCGCCGAATGGGGCCAGCAACCGTTGCCGATCAGCGCCGCGAGCCATGACGGCGCGGCGCTGCACCTGCGCCTGGAAGGCGGCGTGGGCTCGGTGCAGGCTGCGCGTCAGCGCCTGGGCGGCGAAGAAATCGACAACCTCTACTGGCAGCAACTACGTGAACAGCGCCTGCCGTTCTTTAGCGCCAGCGGCACCCTGTGGCGCCTGTCGCTGCCAGTGGGTAGCGGCCTGCTCGACCTGCCAGGCCGCCAGTTGATCGACTGGGGCGGCGCGCAGCGCTGGCTGAAGACCGAGGCCGACGGCGATCTGATCCAGCGTGTGACGGGGGGGCTCGGCGGTCACGCCACCTGCTTCGCGGGAGGCCAGGCCAATCCCTTCCAGCCGCTGGCCGCCCCGCTGCTGCGCTACCAGCGCCAGTTGAAGAACCAACTCGATCCCCAGGGTATCTTCAACCCTGGCCGCATGTACGCCGAGGTGTAAGACGTGCAGACCAATCTGAGTGAACAGGCCAAGCGCCTGCCGCGCGCCGAGGAAGCAGAGCGCATCCTGCGCTCCTGCGTGCATTGCGGCTTCTGCAACGCCACCTGCCCGACCTATCAGGTGCTCGGCGACGAGCTGGACGGCCCCCGCGGGCGCATTTACCTGATCAAGCAGATGCTCGAAGGCGGCGCAGTCACCGCCAAGACCCAGCAGCATCTGGATCGCTGCCTGACCTGCCGCAACTGCGAAACCACCTGCCCCTCCGGCGTGCAGTACCACAACCTGCTGGACATTGGCCGCGAGGTCGCCGAACAACAGGTGCCGCGCCCGCTAGGCCAGCAGCTACTGCGCCAGAGCCTGCGCGCTGTGGTGCCACGCCCGGCGCTGTTCAAGGCGCTGACCCAGACCGGCCTGGCCCTGCGCCCACTGCTGCCGACCGCGCTCAAGGCCAAGCTGCCGCGCGAGATTCGCCCGGCCAAGCCGCGCCCAACCACGCAGCACACGCGCCGCGTGCTGATGCTCGAAGGCTGCGTGCAACCGGGGCTGTCGCCCAATACCAATGCCGCCACCGCGCGCGTGCTCGATCGCCTGGGCATCAGCGTCACGCCGATCCGCGAGGCCGGTTGCTGCGGCGCCGTGGACTATCACCTCAACGCCCAGGAAGCGGGCCTGCAACGTGCGCGGCAGAACATCGACGCCTGGTGGTCGGCCATCGAAGCCGGCATTGAGGCCATCGTGCAGACCGCCAGCGGCTGCGGTGCCTTCGTCAAGGATTACGGCCACCTGCTCGCGGGCGATCCGGCCTACGCGGGCAAGGCGGCGCGGGTCAGTGCCCTGGCCAAGGATCTGGTCGAGGTGCTGCAGAACGAGGCGCTGGAAAAGCTGCAGGTAAGAGTCGAACAACGCCTGGCCTTTCATTGCCCCTGCACCCTGCAGCATGCGCAGAAGCTCGGCGGTGCGGTGGAAGGCGTACTGGCGCGCCTCGGCTTCGGCCTCACCGCCGTGCCGGACGGCCACCTGTGCTGCGGCTCGGCCGGCACCTATTCGCTGACCCAGCCCGAGCTGTCACGGCAGCTTCGCGACAACAAATTGAACGCCCTGGAAAGCGGCAAACCCGACGCCATCGTCACCGCCAATATCGGCTGCCAGAGCCATCTGGACGGCGCCGGGCGTACGCCGGTGCGGCACTGGATCGAGATAGTCGAGGAGGCGATGGAGTGACCAGCGAACGCTGACCGTAGGGTGGATCACGCTTCACCGATCCACCAAAGCGGTGGATGTAAAGAATGAGACCGCCTGTGGGAGGTGCTTTAGCGGCGAGCTGTTATCGCGGCTGAAGCCGCTCCCACGGTGATTTCCCGGTAGCCCGACGGGGCTACGCGACTAACCGTAGGGTGGATCACGCTTCATCGATCCACCAAAGCGGTGGATGTAAAGAATGAGACCGCCTGTGGGAGGTGCTTTAGCGGCGAGCTGTTATCGCGGCTGAAGCCGCTCCCACGGTGATTTCCCGGTAGCCCGACGGGCTACGCGACTAACCGTAGGGTGGATCACGCTTCATCGATCCACCAAAGCGGTGGATGTAAAGAATGAGACCGCCTGTAGGAGGCGCTTTAGCGGCGAGCTGTTATCGCGGCTGAAGCCGCTCCCACGGTGATTTCCCGGTAGCCCGGATGCGATCCGGGAAAGGTGCCAGATATCCCCGGATTGCATCCGGGCTACGCAACTGAACACCCTCTCATGTCAACGGGAGAGGGGCGAAAAAGCCAAGAACACGAGGTATGCCATGCAAAGCAAAGCCGTACTCAGCCAGAACGAAGTCGCCCAGATACTCCTGGCGGCCCGCAGCGAAGCGCAGCAACAGGGCTGGGCCGTGAGCATCGCCGTGGTCGACGATGGCGGCCACCCGCTGGCACTGGAACGCCTCGATGGCTGCGCGCCCATCGGCGCCTATATCGCCACCGAGAAGGCCCGCAGCGCCGCCCTTGGCCGCCGCGAAACCAAGGGCTACGAGGACATGGTCAACGGCGGTCGCACTGCCTTTATCAGCGCGCCGCTGATCACCTCGCTCGAAGGCGGTGTACCGATCGTGGTCGAAGGGCAGGTGGTCGGCGCCGTGGGTGTGTCCGGGGTCAAGGCCGAACAGGACGCGCAAGTAGCCAAGGCGGGGATAGCGGTGCTGTAAGCAGCACCTATCGTTTTCTCCCCTCTCCCGCTTGGGGGAGAGGGCTGGAAGCGACGCGAAATACCGCTATTTCTCTCCGTGCGCGGCCCGCCCTAATCCTCCGCCAAAGGGACGAAGGGACTGATCGAGGCAAAACGATATTTATAGGCATCCCAGTCAACCGGATGCAGACAGGAGAACAGCAACATGACCGAACGCGTGCAATGTCAGCGCCTGCAAGTGGCCGCCGAGCTCAAGCAATTCATCGAAAGCGAAGTGCTGCCCGGCAGCGGTATCGAAGCGGCGGCCTTCTGGAGCGGTTTCGACGCCCTGGTGCATGACCTGGCGCCACGCAACCGCGCCTTACTGGCCGAGCGCGATCGCCTGCAGAGCGAGCTGGACACCTGGCACCGCGCCAACCCAGGGCCGATTCGCGACATGGCCGCCTACCGCGCCTTTCTCGAATCCATCGGTTATCTGCTGCCGCAACCGCAGACCGTCAAGGCGAGCACATCTAACGTCGACAGCGAAATTGCCAGCCAGGCCGGCCCGCAATTAGTGGTGCCGGTGATGAACGCCCGCTACGCGCTGAACGCTGCCAATGCCCGCTGGGGCTCGCTGTACGACGCCCTGTACGGCACCGACGCCATCAGCGAAGAAGGTGGCGCCAGCAAGGGGCCGGGCTATAACGAAGTGCGCGGCGCCAAGGTGATCGCCTTCGCCCGCGCCTTCCTCGACCAGGCCGCGCCGCTGGCCCAGGGCTCGCACGCCGAAGCCTGCGCCTACGCGGTGGTCGCCGGCCAGTTGCAGGTGACCCTGAGCAGCGGCGCGCAGACCTCGCTGGCGCAAGCGGAGAAGTTCGTTGGCTTCCAGGGCAAGGCGGCCACGCCGAGCGCCGTGCTGCTGAAGAACAACGGCCTGCACTTCGAAATCCAGATCGACGCCAGCAGCCCCATCGGTCGCACTGACGCCGCCGGAGTCAAGGACGTGCTGATGGAAGCGGCGCTGTCGACCATCATGGACTGCGAAGACTCGGTGGCCGCCGTCGACGCCGCCGACAAGGTGCTGGTCTACCGTAACTGGCTGGGCCTGATGAAGGGCGACCTGACCGAGGAACTGGACAAGGGCGGCAAGCGTATCACCCGCCACCTCAACCCGGATCGCGTCTACACCGCCGCTGATGGCAGCGAACTGACCCTGCATGGCCGTTCGCTGCTGTTGGTGCGCAACGTCGGCCACCTGATGAGCAACCCGGCGATCCTCGACGGCGAAGGCTTGGAAATTCCCGAGGGCATTCTCGATGCCGTGGTCACCAGCCTGATCGCCCTGCATGATCTGCAGCGCCGTGGCAACTCGCGCACCGGCAGCGTCTATATCGTCAAACCTAAGATGCACGGCCCCGCCGAAGTGGCGTTCGCCAGCGAGCTGTTCGGGCGCGTCGAGCAACTGCTGAGCCTGCCAGCCAATACCCTGAAAATGGGCATCATGGACGAGGAGCGGCGCACCAGCGTCAACCTCAAGGCCTGCATCGAGGCGGCCAGCGCGCGCGTGGCCTTCATCAACACCGGTTTTCTCGACCGCACCGGCGACGAGATGCACACCGCCATGGAAGCCGGCGCCATGCTGCGCAAGGGCGACATGAAATCCAGCGCCTGGATCCAGGCCTACGAGCGCAATAACGTGCTGGTCGGCCTGGCCTGCGGGCTGCGTGGCAAGGCGCAGATCGGCAAGGGCATGTGGGCCATGCCGGATCTGATGGCGGCCATGCTCGAACAGAAGATCGGCCACCCGAAAGCCGGCGCCAACACCGCCTGGGTGCCATCACCGACCGCCGCCGTGCTGCACGCCCTGCACTATCACCAGATCGACGTGCAGGCGGTGCAGAGCGAGCTGGAGCTGATCGACCTGACCAGCCAGCGCGACAGCCTGCTGAGCGAGCTGCTCAGTGTGCCGGTCAGCGCCGAACGGCCGTGGAGCGCCAGCGAAATCCAGCAGGAGCTGGAAAACAACTGCCAGGGCATCCTCGGCTACGTGGTGCGCTGGGTCGAACAGGGCGTGGGCTGCTCCAAGGTGCCGGATATCCACAACGTCGGCCTGATGGAAGACCGCGCCACGCTGCGCATTTCCGCTCAGCACATCGCCAACTGGCTGCATCACGGTGTGGTCAGCGAGGCCCAGGTGCGCGAGACGCTGCAGCGCATGGCGCAGGTGGTCGACGGGCAGAACGCCGGCGACCCGGCCTACCGCCAGATGGTACCGAACGTCGAGCAATCCCACGCCTTGCGCGCCGCCAGTGATCTGGTGTTCAAGGGCCGCGAGCAGCCGTCCGGTTACACCGAGCCGCTGCTGCACGCCTGGCGTCTGCGCTTCAAAGAGGAGGTTTGAACGACTGTGGGAGGGGCTTCAGCCGCGAGCGTTCTAAAGCTTGCTTGTCGCGGCTAAAGCGGGATGCCGCCCAGCCCCTCCCACACAAAGCGAGTTCGCAGCCGTGGATGGCCTGAAAGCCTCCACTGAGCAGTAACAAGCCCCGACGGTTGCTGACCGTCGGGGCTTTCGAGCATGAGCGCGGCGGCTGCCGTCGCGGCTCGCGGAAAGGTCGGCGCCGCAGCGCCCGGCCCTTCCAGATGCGTGGCACCGGGTAGCCCCGGAAACTGTGGTTCACAAGAAAAAGAAGGAACCAACCCATGAGTCAAACGCTGCTGTCCATCCTGGCCTTCGTGCCGCTGGTGCTAGCGGGTGTGCTGTTGATCGGCTTTCGCTGGCCGGCCAAGTACGCGATGCCGCTGGTGTTCGTCCTCACCGCCCTGATCGGTTTGCTGGCTTGGGATATGTCCCTCAACCGGGTCATCGCGTCCAGCCTGCAAGGGCTGATTCTCACAGCCTCGATCCTGTGGATCATCTTCGGCGCCATCCTGCTGCTCAATACCCTCAAGCACTCCGGCGGCATCGCGGCGATTCGCCGGGGGTTCTCCAATATCAGCCCGGACCGCCGCGTGCAGGCGCTGATCGTCGCCTGGCTGTTCGGCTGCTTTATCGAGGGCGCCTCCGGCTTCGGCACCCCGGCCGCAGTGGCCGCGCCGCTTCTGGTGGCCCTGGGCTTCCCGGCCCTAGCCGCAGTGGTACTGGGGATGATGGTGCAATCCACGCCGGTGTCGTTCGGTGCGGTGGGTACGCCGATTCTCGTCGGCGTTGGCGCGGGCCTGGACAAAACCGGCCTGACCGAACAACTGGTGGCCAACGGCAGCACCTGGGAAACCTTCTTCCACCTGATCTACTCGCGCGTCGCCATCACTCACGGCCTGATCGGCCTGCTGATGCCGCTGATCATGGTGATGATCATGACGCGCTTCTTCGGCAAGAATCAGAGCTGGAAGGAAGGCCTGGCCATCGCGCCGTTCGCCCTCTTCACCGCGTTCGCCTTCTCCCTGCCGTACATGGCAGCCGGCGTGTTCCTCGGCCCGGAATTCCCTTCGATGATCGGCGCCCTGGTCGGCCTAGCCATCGTCGTGCCGGCGGCCAAGACCGGCTTCCTGCTGCCGAAGGACACCTGGGACTTCGCCGAGGCCAAGGACTGGCCAGCGGAGTGGATGGGCAAGATCGAGATGAAGCTCGACGAGGTGGCGGGCAAGGCACCAATTTCGGTGCCCATGGCCTGGGCACCGTATCTGCTGCTCGCCGTGTTTCTGGTGATCTCGCGTACCTTCCCCGAGGTGAAAGCGGCGCTGATGAGCCTGAGCTTCGGCTGGAAGGACATCCTCGGCGAAACCGGCGTGTCCGGCACCATCGAGCCGCTGTATCTGCCGGGGGGCATCCTGTGCATGGTGGTGCTGGTGACCTTCTTCATCCACCGCATGCGCTTACCCGAACTCAAGGCGGCGGTGGGCGAGTCGAGTAAGACCCTGCTCGGCGCCGGCTTCGTGCTGATCTTCACCATTCCCATGGTGCGTATCCTGATCAACTCCGGGGTCAACGGTAGCGATCTGGCGTCGATGCCGGTGGCCATGGCGCAACTGGTGGCCGACAGCGTCGGTGGCATCTATCCATTCTTCGCCCCGGCCGTGGGTGCGCTGGGCGCCTTCATCGCTGGCTCCAACACCGTGTCCAACCTGATGCTGGCGCAGTTCCAGTACAACGCTGCCGAACTGCTGGGGGTTTCCGGGGCGATGATGGTGGCGCTGCAATCGGTGGGCGCGGCAGCAGGCAACATGATCGCCATTCACAACGTGGTAGCGGCCTCGGCGACTGTCGGCCTACTCGGACGCGAAGGCATCACCCTGCGCAAGACCATACTGCCGACGCTCTACTACCTGGCCATGGCCGGTAGCATTGCACTGGTCAGCCTGTACCTCATCGGCATCAGCGATCCACTGCTGGCCAGCCGCTGACGGCCAGCCAAGGTAGACGCTGGCGGGCGATTGCCGTCCGCCAGCTTGGCGCCCCAGCGCAATTACGGTAGCGTGCCGACACCGTGAGATGCACCCGAGGTCGAGATGAAAAAGTGGCAATGCGTAGTCTGTGGACTGATCTATGACGAGCGTGAAGGCTGGCCGGATGACGGCATCGCTCCCGGCACCCGCTGGGAAGATGTACCGCAAGACTGGCTATGCCCCGACTGCGGCGTCGGCAAGCTGGACTTCGAGATGATCGAGATTGGCTGATCGCTCAACGCGACACAACGGCGACCCTCGGGTCGCCGTTTTTTATCGCGGCGAGCGCACCGCGTCCCCAGAAAATCGATCCTGCAGAAAAATCTGCACCGTCATTTAAGCAGCGCCAAGAGCCGGTCGCCCTTCACCTACAGCAGGCAATCACAGCCAGCTTCATTTAACTGAAGGAATCTCTCCATGGCTCTGTCGATTCATACCAACTACTCCTCGCTCGTTACCCAAACCAACCTGGGTAAGACCAACAACGCCCTGGGCACCAACCAACAGCGCCTGGGTACTGGCTTCCGTATCAACAGCGCCGCCGACGACGCTGCCGGCCTGCAGATCGCCACTCGTCTGGACGCCCAATCGCGCGGCATGGACGTAGCCATGCGCAACACTGGCGACTCCATCTCCCTGCTGCAGACCGCTGAAGGCGCCTTCAGCGAAATGACCGACATCATGCAGCGCATGAAGGATCTGGCCACTCAGGCAGCGAACGACACCAACAGTGACGACGACCGCGCGTCCCTGAAGTCCGAGTTCGACGAGCTGGGCAACGAGCTGACCAACATCATCAGCAACACCAAGTACGCGGGCGAAAACCTGTTCGCTGCCGGTGGCAAGCTGACTGCTGCAATGAACTTCCAGATTGGCTCCAGCAGCGCCGAAACCCTGTCGTTCAACGCCAGCACCAACCTCACTGCCGTCACCGGCGCGATCACCACCGTCAAGGCCGAAACCCTTGATGACGCGACCAACGCTGGTAGTGCCATGGACGAGCTGGAAACCGCGCTGGACGCCGTCGGCACTCTGCGTTCGCAACTGGGCGCCAACATCAACCGCCTGAACCACACCTCCAACAACCTGGCGAACATGAAGGACAACACCGACATGGCCAAAGGTCGCATCATGGATGCCGACTTCGCCAAGGAAAGCGCCAACATGACCAAAAACAGCATGCTCATGCAGTCCGGCATCTCCATGCTGCAACAAGCCGGCCAAATGCCGAGCATGGTCATGTCCCTGCTGGGCTGATTGCTCGAATGGCGCAAGAAGTTGCGCCTTCTGGCTTACATCGCCACACGCACGCTCACTCTCGACTTATGTAAGCGCCACTCGCCGTCGCCCCTCCCGCAAGAGGCTCAGGCACTGGCGCTCACACACGAAGGAATATCCACATGGCTCTGTCGATTCATACCAACTACTCCTCGCTGGTTACCCAAACCAACCTGGGTAAAACCAACAACGCCCTGGGCACCAACCAACAGCGCCTGGGCACTGGCTTTCGCATCAACAGCGCCGCTGACGATGCCGCCGGCCTGCAAATCGCCACCCGCCTGAACGCGCAATCGCGCGGTATGGACGTGGCCATGCGCAACACCGGTGACGCTACCTCCCTGCTGCAAACCGCCGAAGGCGCGTTCAGCGAGATGACCGATATCGTCCAGCGCATGAAGGATCTGGCCACCCAAGCGTCCAACGCCACCAACAGCGGCGCCGACCTGATCGCCCTGCAAGGCGAGTACGACGAGCTTGGCAAGGAAATGGCCAACATCATCAAGAACACCAAGTACGCCGGTGAAAACCTGTTCAGCGACGGCACCACTGTCGACGGCTCCAATGGCAAGCTGTCCGCTGCCGTCAACTTCCAGATCGGCGCCAGCTCGGCTGAAACCCTGGAGTTGGACGTCAGCGCCAAGCTGAGCACGCTGGGCACCTCCCTGGCCGCCATTTCCGATACGTTCAGCGACGACACCGTCACTGGGACAGAGCTGGCCAGCACTGACGACCCGGACACCGCGCTCAACACCAACGCCAACGCGATGATCGACACCCTGAGTGATGCGCTGGACGACATCGGCTCGCTGCGTGCTGACTTCGGCGCCAACATCAACCGCCTGAACCACACCTCCAACAACCTGGCGAACATGAAGGACAACACCGACATGGCCAAAGGTCGCATCATGGATGCCGACTTCGCCAAGGAAAGCGCCAACATGACCAAAAACAGCATGCTCATGCAGTCCGGCATCTCCATGCTGCAACAAGCCGGCCAGATGCCGAGCATGGTCATGTCCCTGCTGGGCTGATTGCTGCGTCATCCGCGGCGATCCATCGCCCCCAAGCGCCCCGCTCATGCGGGGCGTTTTCATTGGTGGTGCCAATTTCGCGCCCAACGCCACAGAAAACTTAGTGAGATTCTTAATCATCCGTCGGATGACGGCCAGAGACTTTTCATGCCACTGTAGTGCGACTTTCAGTCATCAATGACTCAGCAGCATTGGCACAAGACTTGCCGTCATATGATTTTGACGCCAAAATGCCGACCGTTTTTGCCTCGAAAAACCTTACGGACATCCCTTCACCCGCAGGATCGCATGAACACCAGCATCGAGACGCTAACAGCCGAGCCGGGAAGCCCCATTACCTGCCTGATCATCAAAACAGGCCGCAGTGATTGCTACGCACACTTCTATCCTGCGCTTTACCAGCTCACCCTGGTCAAAGGAGGCATCGAGGAGAAAGTCGACCTCGGCTACTCCGGCAGTCGCCTGCTCGAACGCCTGCTGCAGGAACCTGGGGAAGTCGTGGCCCGCGAGGAACTGATGAACCACGCCTGGGCGGATCGCGTCGTCGGCCAGGGCAGCCTCAATCAGCAGATCTACACCTTGCGCCAGGTGCTCGGCGACGAGAAAAGCCGCGAGATCATCCAGACCCTGCCGCGTCGCGGCTACATGCTCAACCCCAGCTACCTGGTCTACCCACCGAGCATCGATGACATCGGCGAGGTGAGCGAGGCGACATCCGCCACGCCCCACACGGCACAGCATGACCGCCCAAATACGCCCTGGATCGTGCTGCTAGCCCTCTTCGGCATGCTGCTGATCAGCCTATTCGCCTACCTCTACAACACCAGCCAACCTGAGCCAGTGTTCAGCAGCGAAATAACGCTTGGCCCGCTGCAGATGCGCTATACCGCACAGAGCGAGCAGCAACTGCAGCAACTGATCCTGCAAACACACGCACTGACCAGCCAACTCGCCAGCCTGGCCGAGCGTCCCAGCACTCTGATTCTGGATTTGCACGGCAGCTTCTACGAACTGCTCTGCCTGAATCCCGACGGCGAGGCTCACTCACTGATGTTTCACGATAGCCAGCTCCATCAACTCGCTCAGGCTCAGCTAATCGGGTGCCTAAAGTGACCGCGCGCTCAGGTTTCGACGCCAATCGCCACGGCGTAGCGCTAGCCATCTGCGCGCTGCTCACGGTCATGCTCGTGCTGTGGCTGAACTTCCACTCCAGTGCGGAAATCGACGGCCGCTACCAGTCTCAGGGCCAAGTGCAGCTAAGCAACGGCCAGGTGCTGGACATCAGCCACAGCCTGCGGGTCGACGAAGGCCGCTTCTACGCCATGACCCGCCAGGGCGACAGCATTCTGGAAACCTCCGGCAAGGTTGAGTATGGCTTCCTCGGCAGCTACCGCCTGTACGTTGAAGACGGCCAGCTCACCGGGCTGAGCAGTGATAGCGACGACGAACTGGTGTTCAACCTGCTTTATGGTCGACACAAGGGCGCCAGCATACGGCTGACGCGCCTCGAAGACTGCCTCTACGCCTTGGAAACGCGCCAGCTTTACTGTCCGGCCAGAGGTCTGAAGCACCTCTGACACCGCTCAGCCCTGTGGCGCCTTGAAACGCGCGCCCTCATCCCGGTATTCAACCCGCGCCTGCTGCTCGCCAAATAACTGGCGGTACAGCCCTTCGGCTCGCGTCGTCAGCAGCAGCAGTTCGATACGACGATTGGCGCCATTTTCCGGGTCTTTCGGCAACAACGGCATGCCGTCGGCCTGTGCGGTCACCTGCAACACCGAAGGGGCAGGCAAGCCGCCGTCAACCAGCACGTTGCGCGCGCGCAGGGCACGATCGCCGGACAGATTCCAGTTGTTGTAACCGCCGACGATGCCGCGGTAAGGCGTGGAGTCGGTATGGCCGCTGATGATCAGGTGGTTGTCGACCTTGGCCAGAATCCCGGCCAGGCGCTTGAGCAGAATCTCGAACTGCGGATCGAGCTGGGAGCTGCCACGGTTGAACATGAAACGCTTCTGGTCATCCTTGATCAGGATGCGCAGGCCCTGTGGCACCACCTTGATCTCGACATTGGCCTCGGCGTCCAGTTGCAGCGCCAGCTCCTGCATCAGCTTGACCAGCTCCTGCATCTGCTCCGGGTCGTCATAGTGCGGTCGGCGCGGTGCACCTGGCGCCGCATCGTCCATGCTCGCGCCAGGGTCTTCGTCTGGCGTACGCGCCTGATTCTCGCGGTCTTGACGCGGGCTGACCTGCACCGGCATGCCATCGAGATCCAGCGGTGTGGTGCTGGTGCCGTCGAAGACACCGGCACCGCCATCGACCAGTGGGTTGTTCATCATGTCGGCATTAGCGCGGCTGGCTTCCTGGGTCTGCGGCTGGATGATCCACAGCACCATGAACAGCGCCATCATGGCCATGGTGAAGTCGGCGAAGGCCACCTTCCAGGCACCACCATGCTCGTCGTGACCACCCTTCTTGCCACGCCGTTTGATGATGATTTCGTGTTCTTCGCCGCCACGCTTCTTCATGCCGCGTCCCTTTCATCCTCGTAGCGATTGACCCAGATCTCCAGTTGCTTGAAGGCCGGTTTAACGTCCTGCTCGATCAGCTTGCGCCCGGCGTCCACCGCCAGCAGCGTAGGCTTACCGGCAACGTGGGCGACCAAGGTGGTACGCACGCATTCGAGCGCCGACATTTCGGTCTTGATGCGCTGGCCCATGGCGCTCGACAGCGGATCCATCACGCAGTAGCACATGAAGATACCGAGGAAGGTGCCGACCAGCGCCGCTGCCACGTGGGCGCCAATCTCGGCCACCGAGCCACCGATGTTGCCCATGGTGATGACGATGCCAAGGATCGCCGCGAGGATGCCGAAGCCCGGCATGGCTTCACCGATCTTGTGCAGCGAGCGTGACGGCTGCATCAGCACGTGCTCCATGGCTTCAAGCTCCTGTTCGAGGAAGCCTTCAAGCTCGTGCGCGCTGATCTTGCCCATGGCCATCAGGCGGAAGTTGTCGGCGATGAAAGCCATCAGGTTCTTCTCCTGACGGATCAACGGATACTTGGCGAACAAATCACTCTGCTCGGGCTCCTCAATGTGTGCGTCGAGCACTTTGAGGCCGCCAACCTCGACCATTTCCAGCAACTCGTAGAGCAGCATCAGCAACTGGCGCTGAAATTCTTCACCGCGCTTCTTGTAGACGAACACGTCCTTGATCTGGTGCAGCATCTCCACCAGTACGTCCTTGGGGTTGGCCACCACCAGCGCGCCCAGACCGGCCCCCAGAATGATGATCACCTCAGCCGGTTGCCAGAGCATGGCCAACTGGCCGTGCGCCATGATGTAACCGCCCAGTACGCAGGCGACGATGATCAATGCTCCGAGTAACTTCTGCACCCTAGTCTCTCTCGCTCAGATAGCGGCTGGCCTTGGCGATCGCCTGCTTGCTCAACTGGCAAACGCGTGCGTCGCTCAGTTCCAGCACCAGGGCGATTTCCTTGAGACTCAGCTCATGTTGGTAGTAAAGGGTCAGCACCAGTTGCTCGCGCTCACTGAGCTGACTCAGCGCCTGAGCCAGCAGGCGCTCCTTGAGTACACGCTCTTCAACGGCGCTGCCGCCTTCGATGAAGGCTTCGTGACCGCTCTGCAGCAACTCGTCGAGGCTTTCGATGGCCTCGCAAGCGTCGGCCTGCAGGAAATCCTGATAATCCTTGGCACTGATGCCGGTGGCCGCGAGGATTTCTTCATCCTGCGGTATACGCCCGAGCTGGCGCGTCAGTTGGCGGATGGCGTCGCGCATCTTGTGCGTCTGCTGGCGCACCTGGCGTGGCCGCCAGTCCTGACGACGCAACTCGTCAAGGATGGCGCCGCGTACGCGCAACGCGGCGAAACGACCGAACTGCTCGTCCGGCGTGCCATAGCGGCGCAAGCTGTCGAGCAAGCCCATCAGGCCAATCTGCTCCATATCCTCGCGGTCGAGCACCTGGTTGGCCTGCAGCGACAGTTGGCTGACGATGCGCTTGACCAGCGGCAGGTACTGCAACAACCACTTCTGCTCGGCACCGGGGGCGAAGAGGGCGGCACCGCCCTGTTCGGCGGCGTAACGGTAGTCGATGGCGCAGGTGGCGTTCATGGATGAGTTCTGCTCCCGTTTCGGCACGGCCGCGTAGCTGTGCGCTACTGAACGATCAGCTTGCTGACCAGCACATTGGCGAAGGGAATCGCCAGTTTCTTGCTGGCGAAGTCGTCGAACAGCGCCCGCTCCAGAGTGCTCTGCAATTCGGGAATCGGCAGCGCGCGCAGTTGTTCGAAGGTCATTGCCGAGAGGTGAGCGACTACCGAGTTGCGCACCATCGGGTCGATCTGCTCAAGCTTCTTCGGATCCGCTTCGATGTCGGCCTGCAATACCAGGTCAAGGACGAAGTAATGCTCGCGGCTCTGGCCTTTGAGGCTGACGATGACTTTCTCGATGGGGAAGAACTGGTACTCGACCTTTTCCTCTTGCGCCTCGGCTGGTGCCTCGCCGGTTGTACTTTGACCGGCCTGCAGCGCCTTGATCTGGGTGTAGTTGAATACCGTGCTACCGATCACCACCAGGGTGTTGAGGATAACCAGCAGGAGGAGGATCCGCGGCGCTGTCATAACTGCTCTCGATTCACTTGCATGGGTTAAACGGTGACCAGCACATCGCGGGTCGAATCCGTGGTATTGCGCTGCTCGTCAGTCGGGAAGACGCTGGCGGCGGCCACTTGCTCTTCGCCAGCCCAGGCCTGACGCGGCGTCTGCCCTTGCTGACGGCCACCCTGGGCGTCGGCGGACACCTGTACGTTGACCTGCACGAAGTTCTGTCCGACCAGTTCCTGACGCAGGCGGTCGCTGGTCTGCTGCAGCAGACGGGCGACATCGACGTTGGCTGCCGATAGCTGCACGTTGAGGCGACCGGACTCGTGGCTGAGATAGATTTCCAGGCTGCCCAGCTCAGGCGGATCGAGACGAATGGTGGCGTTCTGAATGCGCTGGTTGATCTGCAGATCGACATGCTCGCGCAGGCTCTGCAGCATCTGTTCGCCCCACTGCGCCGGTGCGCCTTGCAAGCGCAACGTGCGCTCACCAAGCGCAGCCTGCGAGCTATTGTGCACGCTGTTTTGTACGCTGCTGTTGGCGGTTGGTGCGCTGCTATCGCCATCCTGGCTGGGCAGTGCAATACGCTCCAGCAAGCCAATGTCCACTGCTGCATCGCTCGCCTCGCTTGGTTCTGCATTGAGCAGCGCCATGCTGGAGTCCTGCTCAGGTACGACCACAGGCGTGAACGTCGGTGCGACGGTGCTTTGAGCGGCTGTCGCGAGCGGCAGCGCCGTACGTGTATTGCGCACAGGCTCGGCAGTCGCTACAGGCGCAACGCTAGGTTGCGCCATCTGCGGCAATGGATTGAGCAGCACGTCGCCGTCAACCGGTTGCGAGGCTTCATCGGCATTGTCATGAGGCGCCTGCGCTGGCGGCGTTTCACGCGCCTGCAGTTGCACGCTCTGCTGCTCCAGCATGCCCTGCAACCATTGCTCAACATTCGGCTCGCCCAGGTCTTGCGAGGCGGCTTGATCTTCGACCGGCGCACCCAGCGCATGCACCATGAGCAGCGGCTCGACCAACTCAACCGCCTCACCAGCCAATTGCAGGCCGAACACTGGCAGTGCGCCCTCGGCGTCTGCGGCCTGGGCCTGCACGAACCCCGCTGGCAACGACTCCACATCGGCGCTGGAGAGGGTGTTCTGGACACTGCTGGGGATCATCTGCACCACCTATTAACTCCCACCTTGAAACAGATCGACATGCATGTAGGCACTACGCACTTCGGCATACTCGCGGTGCGTCAGCAGTATCTTGCGCATGCGCTCGCACTCCTCGGCACCGGCCTGACGAGCCAGTTCATGCAGTCGCTGCAGCCGGAGTTTGGCGGCCTGTACGTCTTCGCCCAGGGTGGGCAATTCAGCCAAGCCTTGAAGGCAGACACGGATTGACGCATCGATCTCGCCGATCCGCGTCCAGTGGCCTTGCCGCAATGCGTCCTGCAGTTGCTCATGCAATTGCTTCAGGACTCGCAATTCACTTGCGCGCTGCATTCACGCCTTCCCAGCCCTCGCGCAGCACGCCGACCAGACCGACGACTTCGTCGAGGCCTTCCAGCGAGAGGGTCACGCTGACATCCGAGAGGCGATAGATGCAGTAGTCATAGAGACGCGCCAGGCCCTGCACCACTTCACCGCCATTCTCGTAATCGAGGGCGCCGCTGAGACCACCGAGGATGTTCAGGCACTTCTCCAGCGACTGACCCTTCTGCTGGTAGCGCTTGGCTTCGATATGGCCACGGGCACGGGCCAGCTCATCGAGCAGACCATCGAACAGAACCAGTACCAGCTCGTAAGGCGATGCCGAGGCGGCACGCGCTTCGAGGTCGACGGTGCGGTAGTTGTCGTAGCTTTCGTTGAATGTGTAAGCGCTCATCAGAACATTCCGGATGTCTGTTCCATCGCCGCCATGGTCTGCATCAGACCGGTGTACTGGCGCAGGTAACGGTTGTAGTAGGAGTCGTACTGCGTCTGCAGGGTGTCGAACTGCTGGTTGACGCGGCGCAGTTGGAGGTTGAGGTTGTCTTTGCGATCGGTGAGCAGTCCACCAGCGCTGCTGGTGTAGGCCGCGAGGTTCTTGTCCAGGGTGTCGAGCAGGTTGCCCTTGTCGTTGAACAGCTTTTCGAAGCCCTCGGGATTGGCCGCCAGGGCCTTCTCGAAACGCGCGCTATCGATGGTCAGCTTGCCGTTGCGGTCAGCGCTAATGCCAAACTCGGTCAGGCTGGCCCCGCCAAACGGAGTACGGATCAATTGGTTGAGCATGCCCTCGATGGAGCGCACGCTGGCATCACCAGCCAGGGCGCCACGAGCACTGCTCTCGCTGCCACTGACGGTGAGCGTGTCGAAGCTGCTCATCAGGGTGTTGAACGCCGTCACGAAGGTCTGCGCCTTCTCCTTGGTGGCTTTCTGGTCCTGGGCGACCTCGACATTCAGAGGCGTGTCACCACTCTGCTGAGCCTTGGTGAAAGTCAGGCTGACACCGTCGATGACGTTGTCGAAGGTATTGCTGGTGCTGCGCAGCTCGATACCGCCCTCGCCACCCAGGCGCACGATGGCGTCCTTGGCCACGGACAGCTCACGCGGATTGCTCACGGCATTCTGCATCGCGGTGTTACCGCTGGCGGACAGGCTGATGGCCTGATCGGCGCCGGTCTTTTCGCTGGTCAGCACCAGGTTGACCTGGCCGCTGCTGCGCACCAGCGTCGCCTTGAGCCCGGTATTGTCCGCCGCGTCATTGATGGCGGCAGCCAGGTCGCTGAGGGTAGCGGTAGCGCCGAGGTCGATGGTGAAGGACTCGCCGCCCTGCCCCAGAGTCAGGCTGCCGCTACCCAGATCAGAGTCCTGCAGGCCTTCGAGCGCAAACTGGCTCTTGCTGGCGAGTTGCTCGACGAAAAAGTCATAACTACCACTGACCGCCTTGCTGCTGACCGTGGCGCTGGCATAGCCCTCCTCGCTGAATTTGGCGCTATTGACCAGCATGGTGCTGCCAGCGCTCTTCAGACCACTGGCGCTGGACTTGAATGCCTTGAGCGCGGAATCAAGCGAGTTCAATGCATTGAGCTGAGCCTGGTACGAGGCCTGATTGCGATTGGCCCTGGCCAGTTGGCCCTGTACTTCATACTGAGCCAACTGGGTCGCCATGTTCTGCACGTAGTCTGTATCGATAGCCATAGTCGGACACCCGTTTTCCTGTATTTAGCAATAGCGGTGCCAATCAACTAAGCCATTGATAATTAAAGACTTTAGCTAAAAGGCAGGTGAAAGATCCTTTCCGCTCACGAGACCCCGAGCGACAGGCGGAAGGGCGACTTCCGCCCGCATCACACAGATGGCGGACATGTTCTTTACACAGGCGACGCGACAGGGCTACGGCTTAAGCAAGCCAGGAGCAAGGACGACAGCACTGACGGATGGCGTTGCATGCATCTGCCGCACACGCCAAGCCGACTGCTGTGGGTTATTCGCCGCCGACGGCGAAGTTGGGCAGGCTGTCCACCGGCTGGCGGAAGGTGAAGGGGATAGACTCGACGGCCAGGCCGACGTTGCGCTGTACCACGAAGTGCAGGTGTGGGCCGGTGCTGTTGCCGGTATTGCCGGAGCGTGCAAGCAAGGTACCGGTCTCCACGCGTTGGCCCTCCTTGACGCTGACCGAGCCGCGCATCAGGTGCAGGTAGACGCCCATGGTGCCGTCATCATGCAGGATACGAACGAAGTTACCGGCTGGATTGTTGCCACGCCCGCTCTGCTGACTTTCGGTTTTGACCACCACGCCGGCGCGCGCAGCAACGATAGGCGTGCCCTCGGGCATGGCGACATCCACGGCATAGCGGCCCTTGGCGGTGAAGTGGCTGTAGGTGCCATTAGCGCCTTGCGTCTGGCGGAAGGGGCCGCCGCGCCAGGGCAACGGATAACGATGAATGCTCGGCTGCAGGCGCGGGTCACCTAGCGCGTAGCGCAGCCTGGGCTTGTAGCGCAGGGGCTTGGATGGGTCTTCGGCGGTCAGCGTGGCGAGGCGGATATGGCTGCGCGGCGGCAGCACCCAGCGAATCGGTTTGTCCGGCGCGCCAATGGCGTTCTGCACCTGTTCCAGCTTCAGTTCGACCTCCACCGGCGCGAACAAATCGTTGCGCACCAGCAGCGTCTCACCGGCTTCGTGCTTCTGGGTTTCCAGCTTCACTTGGGTATCGAGACGCTCGACCATACGGTCGTTGAACACGAACACCTGTGCGCCAGGCGCGGCCTGGTCGCTATAGGTGACGACGCCGTTCTTGTCGACGTACTTGTAGATGGTCAGGGCAGCGGCCTGGCCACTGAGGGCCAGCAAACTGCAGAGAAAAATCAGACGCCCTAGCATGACTACTCGGATCTTATGGCTTTTGGCTATCCAGGCAGACAAGCCTAGCAGCGTAGCGCCGGAGCCGCGAGATACCGACCGTCAGGCTGTGAACCGGCTCACCACCGCCGGGCAGTCTGCTGTAAAAGAGCCCCGAATTGCATCCGGGGCACACAACCTCAGTCAGGTAGAACGTGCATCAAGCTGGGTGCGAGCGGCAGAAAGCCTCTCGGAATGCGTCCGCGCTACGCGCCGGGGACGAAATGTTTCTGCGCCGTGCCGCGGGCGATCAGCCGCGACAGGTAATCGAGCTTCTGCGGGTCACGGTCGACAAAGCGGAAGGTCAGTTGCAGCCACTCGCTGTCGGGCTTGGGTTCGTGGGCCACTACCGCATGCAGGTAGCCATTGAGGCGCGCCGTTTCCGCCGCTTCGCCCTGCTCCAGATCGAGCACGGCGCTTTCCAGCACCTGTGGCAGCGTCTCGCCGCGCTTGACCAGCAGCAGCGCCTCCTTGAGGCTGAGTGCCTTGATCACGCAGGGCATGCTGCCGCCGGGCAGACGCAATTGCCCCTGGCCACGTCCACTCGGCGTCGCGGAAGGTTTGGCCGCAGGCGCCGCCGGTTTGGCGAACACGGCGGCGGCATCGACACTGGCGGCAGGCTTGGCCGCTGGTTTGACCACTTCGGCCTTGCCACCCGTCAACGCAGCCAGCGAGTCGTTGGCCAATGCGCCGCTGCCGAGCATCTTGGGCGCGGCACCGGAAACCAGCGCCTGCAGCTTGCCGGCGCGGCTCATGGCCTTTTTCACCTTGGTGACCAGTTGCTCGTTGGAGAACGGCTTACCGATGAAATCGGAAACCCCGGCCTGAATCGCCTGGACGACGTTTTCCTTGTCGCCACGGCTGGTCACCATGATGAACGGCACGCCCTTGAGGCTGTCCTGCTCACGGCACCACGTCAGCAGTTCGAGGCCGGACATTTCCGGCATCTCCCAATCGCACAGGATCAGGTCGACCGCCTGGCGCGCCAGCAATTGCTGGGCCTTGCGACCGTTTACCGCCTCTTCGATCTGTACGCCGGGGAAGTTGTCGCGCAAGCCTTTCTTGACCAAATCGCGGATAAAGGTCGCGTCGTCCACTACCAGCACACTGACTTTGCTCATCGGCTACTCCTGTATCAATGACGCTAAGCATAGTCATGGCCAGTCGCCAAAGGCCAACGGAAAACGTCGAACACTGAGTAAATCGCGCAAACGAAACGGCCCGCAAGTGCGGGCCGTTGACTCGCTAGCAGGCATCAGGCCTCGGGCTTGCCCTCGACCTCTTCACGCATGCGGGTCAGGCCGAGGTGGCGCACATCGGTGCCGCGCACTAGGTAGATCACCAGTTCGGCAATGTTGCGCGCATGATCGCCAATCCGCTCCAGCGAACGCAGCACCCAGATCACGTTAATCACGCGGGAGATCGAGCGCGGGTCTTCCATCATGTAGGTGACCAGCTCGCGCAACGCCGTCTTGTACTCGCGGTCGACGGTCTTGTCGTACTGGGCCACGGCCAGGGCCAGCTCGGCATCGAAGCGGGCGAAGGCGTCCAGCGCGTCGCGCACCATCTTGCGCACCTGGTCGCCGATATGGCGGATTTCCACGTAGCCTTTCGGCGCCTCGCCTTCCTCGCTGAGCTGGATGGCGCGCTTGGCGATCTTGGTCGACTCGTCGCCGATGCGTTCGAGGTCGATCACCGACTTGGAGATGCTGATGATCAGGCGCAGGTCGGAGGCGGCCGGCTGGCGACGGGCGAGGATGCGGATGCACTCCTCGTCGATGTTGCGCTCCATCTGATTGATCTGGTCATCGATCTCGCGCACCTGCTGAGCCAGGCCAGAATCGGCATCGATCAGGGCAGTTACGGCGTCGTTGACCTGTTTTTCCACCAGGCCGCCCATGGCCAACAGGTGGCTGCGGACTTCCTCCAGCTCGGCGTTGAATTGCTGGGAGATGTGCTGGGTCAGGTTGTCTTTGTTCATGAAATTCGCTCCGCGAAAGCTTCAAGCGGCAAGCTCCAAGCTGCAAGCCGATCGGTGAAGTGTCTGGTTGCCGCGAGCTGGCTGGCAGCTTGCGGCTTGTAGCTTGCCGCTGCCCTCAACCGTAACGACCGGTGATGTAGTCTTCGGTCTGCTTCTTGGCCGGGTTGGTGAACAGCGTGTCGGTGTCGCCGAACTCGATCAGTTTGCCCATGTACATGAACGCGGTGTAGTCGGAGACACGCGCCGCCTGCTGCATGTTGTGGGTGACGATGACGATGGTGTACTTGGATTTCAATTCGTAGATCAGCTCTTCGACCTTCAGCGTGGAGATTGGATCGAGTGCCGAGCAGGGTTCGTCGAGCAGCAGCACTTCGGGCTGCACCGCCACGGTACGGGCGATCACCAGACGCTGCTGCTGACCACCGGACAGGCCCAGTGCCGAGTCATGCAGACGGTCTTTGACCTCGTCCCACAGCGCGGCGCTCTTCAGTGCCCACTCGACGGTTTCGTCGAGCACGCGCTTCTGGTTCACGCCCTGGATACGCAGGCCGTACACCACGTTCTCGTAGATGCTCTTGGGGAACGGGTTGGGCTTCTGGAACACCATGCCGACGCGGCGGCGCAGTTCGGCGACGTCCACACCCTTCTGGTAGATGTTCTGGCCGTCGAGACGGATCTCGCCGTCGACGCGGCAGCCGTCGACCAGATCGTTCATGCGGTTGAAGGTACGCAGCAGAGTCGACTTGCCGCAACCGGACGGGCCAATGAAGGCGGTCACACGCTGCCTGGGAATGTTCATCGACACGTCGAACAGCGCCTGCTTGTCGCCATAGAACAGGTTCAGACCGGGCACTTCCAGGGCAACGGTCTCGTCAGCCAGGTTCAGACCCTGCTTCTGGCGGCCAAGGGCGGCCATGTCGATACCGTGGGTGTGTACTTCGTGTTGCATAGCAGTCTCCTTCGGAGGCTATAGGCTTCAAGCGGCAGGCTGCAGGTCGGCTTGCGCCTGACGCCTGACGCCTGACGCCTGACGCCTGCAGCTTGCGGCCTGCAGCAGAATTAGTGATCCAGCGCCTTGTACTTCTCGCGCAGGTGGTTACGGATGAAGACGGCGCTCAGGTTGAGCAGGACAATCACCAGCACCAGCAGCAACGCGGTGGCATACACCAGCGGGCGCGCGGCCTCGACGTTGGGGCTCTGGAAGCCGACGTCGTAGATGTGGAAGCCCAGGTGCATGATCTTCTGATCCAGGTGCAGATACGGGTAGTTGGCATCGACCGGCAGACTCGGCGCCAGCTTGACCACACCGACCAGCATCAGCGGCGCCACTTCGCCGGCGGCACGCGCCACCGCGAGGATCATGCCGGTCATCATCGCCGGGCTGGCCATCGGCAGTACCACTTTCCACAGCGTTTCGGCTTTGGTCGCACCGAGCGCCAGCGAGCCTTCACGCAGGGCACGCGGAATACGCGCCAGGCCTTCCTCGGTGGCGACGATCACCACCGGCACGGCGAGGATCGCCAGGGTCAGCGAGGCCCAGAGCAGGCCCGGCGTGCCGAAGGTCGGCGCCGGCGCCGCTTCAGGGAAGAATAGACGGTCGATCGAGCCACCCAGCACGTAGACGAAGAAGCCCAGGCCGAACACACCGTAGACGATGGCCGGCACGCCCGCCAGGTTGTTCACAGCGATACGGATGATGCGCGTCAGGGCGCCCTGCTTGGCATATTCACGCAGGTAGATGGCCGCCAGCACGCCGAACGGGGTGACGATCACGGCCATGATCAGGGTCATCATCACGGTGCCGAAGATGGCCGGGAAGATACCGCCCTCGGTGTTGGCCTCACGCGGGTCGTCACTGACGAACTCCCACAGTTTGGCGAAGTAGAAGCCGATTTTGGCACCGGTGCCCATGGCATTGGGCTGATAGGCGCGCACCACCTTGCTCAGGGCAATCTCCTGCTGGCGACCATCGACGGTCTTGACCGTCATGCTGTCACGCGAGAGCTGCTGGTTGAGGTCGGTCAACTGGCCTTCGAGCGCCTTGTACTGGGCGTCGTATTCGGCACGCCGCGCATCCAGGTCAGCCTGGGCTGTTGCGTCCAGTTTACCGGCCAGCTCCAGGCTACGTTTGCTCAAACGCAGTTGCTCAAGGCCATAGTTGATGCTGCCGATATCACGCTTTTGCAGCGCCGCCAGCTTGCTCTGCAATTCGTCGGCGCGTGCGATGCGCTGTTGCAGATCGGCCCAGGCGTTGTTGCCCTCGGCAACGACCTTGCCGTTCTCCTTTACGTCCACCAAGTAGCCGTAGAAGTTGCCCCACTCGCGGCGCTCGACCACCAGCATCTCAGCCGGTGTGCGCGGCTCGCTCATCCATTCGGCGACGACCCAGTTGAAGTCAGCACCGTACAGCTCGCGGTTGCCGACCTTGAACAGCTCGCGGGTGAGGAACTCGCCACCATTGACGTCTACCGGCATACCGGCATCGGCCAGGCGCGCGCGCGGCACCTGCTCTTTTTGCACCAGTTCACCGGCCATGGCCTTGGCGGTTTCACCCGGCACCTGATACTGAGCTTCGATCACATCGGCAGGCCAGAAGTGGCCCAGACCGCGCACGGCGATCACGGCGAGCAGGCCGAGGGTGACGATCACGGCGATTGACACGCCACTGGCCGTCATCCACACCCAAGGCGCACCGCTCTTGAACCAGGTGCCGAAGTTTTGCTCTTTGCTTTTCAAGGACATCAGTCTTCCCCAGTTCTCAGAGCGACGCGTATTTCTTGCGCAGACGGTTACGGATCAGCTCCGCCAAGGTGTTCATCACGAAGGTGAAGCTCAGCAGCACCAGCGCGGAGAGGAACAGCACGCGATAGTGGGTACTGCCCACTTCGGACTCGGGCATTTCCACCGCGACGTTGGCGGCCAGCGTGCGCAGGCCCTCGAAGATGTTCATGTCCATGATCGGCGTGTTGCCGGTGGCCATCAGCACGATCATGGTCTCGCCGACGGCGCGGCCCAGGCCGATCATCAGCGCCGAGAAGATGCCCGGACTGGCAGTGAGAATGACCACGCGGGTCAGGGTCTGCCAGGGCGTGGCACCTAGGGCCAGAGAGCCGAAAGTCAGACTTTTTGGCACGCTGAACACGGCATCCTCGGCGATCGAGTAGATATTCGGAATCACCGCGAAACCCATGGCCAGACCGACCACCAGGGCATTGCGCTGGTCGAAGTTGATGCCCAGGTCATTACTCAGCCATAGGCGCATGTCGCCGCCGAAGAACCAGTTTTCCATGTGCCCGCTCATGCCCAGCGAACTGGCACCGACCAGCAGGATCACCGGGATCAGCAGCGCCGCTTCCCAGCCATCGGGTATTACCAGGCGGATGCGCTCGGGCAAACGGCTCCAAGCATAGGCCGCCAGCAGCACGCCAACCGGGGTCAGCAACAGCAGGCTGAAGATGCCCGGCAGGTGACCTTCAACGTAGGGCGCCAGGAACAGACCGGCGAAGAAGCCGAGGATCACCGTCGGCAGCGCCTCCATCAGCTCGATCACCGGCTTGACCTTGCGGCGCATGGCCGGGGCCATGAAGTAGGCGGTGTAGATGGCCGCGCAGATGGCCAGCGGAGCGGCCAGAAGCATGGCGTAGAAGGCGGCTTTCAACGTACCGAAGGTCAGCGGCGCCAGGCTCAGCTTGGGCTCGAAGTCGCCGTTGGCGGAGGTGGACTGCCAGACTTGCTTGGGCTCGTCATAGCTCTCGTACCAGACCTTGCCCCACAGCGCGCTCCAGGAGATTTCCGGGTGCGGGTTGTCGATGTAGAAGCGCTGCAGCTTGCCATCGGACTCCACCAGCAGGCGGTTAGCACGCGGCGACAGGGCGCCGATGCTGGCGCCGTCGGCGATTTTCTCGGTCAGCAGGGTGCGGTGTGCGGTGCTGTGGAAGATGCCCATGCGACCGTCGGCGTCCAGGGCGATGAAGCCCTTGCGGCGCTCTTCGGGGATGATCTGAGTGATCGCCGCCTGACCCAGTTTGAAGTCGCGGATGCGGGTCAGCTCGGACTTGCCGTCGGCGTCACGCACCATGAACCACTGCGCGATGCCGCCTTGCGTGTCGCCAATCATCAGCGAAATACCGCCGAGCAACGGATTGACCGTGCTGACTTCGGCATCGCCCTGCAGCAGCTTGTAGCGGCCATTGAGCGCCTTGCTGCGCAGATCGAAGACATCGACGGTGGCTTTACCGTTGACCACGAACAGCCACTGCTGACGCGGATCGATAACCATGGCCTTGATCGGATCAGCGATCTGCGGCAGGTCGATGCGCGTCTCGTCGAGGCTGACCTCACCGGTCATCAGGTTTTCTTCACGGCTGATGTTGAGCAGTTGCAGCTCGGCACCGACCGAGCCGCTGAGCATCAGGCTCTCGCCGTTCTCGCTCATGGCCACGTGCTCGATGGCACGCCCTTGAGTATCCAGGCTGATCGGCTGATCGCCGAAGGGGTACTGAATCTGCGGCTCGATGGTTTTGACGTTGTTCGGGTAGGTCACCTTGTAGGCAACCTGGAACACCAGCACCTGGCCGTTGGACAAGCCCAGCACCACGCGGTGGCTACCGGGTTGATCCTCGGCATGGGAGACGATGCTGACGCCTTCGGGCAAGGCAATCTGCACGGACTTGAGGGCCGCGCCATCTTTAAGGGTGAAGAACTGCACCTGACCGCTGCGCGACAGGCGCATGGCGACCTTGTTCTGCTCTTCGAGTGCCAGCATCAGCGGCTCACCCTGCTCGGCCAACCAGGCCGGCTGCTGAACCTTGCGCGCCTCCATGTCGGCACCGGCGAACATCGGCGCCACGACATAGGCGAGGTAGAAGAAGATCAGGGTGATGCAGGCCAGTACGGCCAGACCACCAATGGACACGTACCAGCGTGCGGCACGATCCTTGAGCGCACGCATGCGGCGCTTGCGTTTCAAGACGGGGGTGTCGAAGTCGATCCGTTGGCTATCGGAAGCGCTCATGCGGTTATTGGCCAGGTCATTCATGAGGAGGTCTCGGGCACGGCGGACATCGCCCGCACATTGTGAGGTGCTTCACTTTATCGGGCTTGTATGACAGAAAAATTACAGCGCAGTGACGCGACAACGCCCGCGACTCAGAGGAGTCGCGGGCGTGTCGTACAGGGCGCATGACATCGCTGCCAGCGCCCTGCCGGGCTGAATTACAGGCCCAGTTCTTTCAGAGTCTTCTCAGCTACCTTGGCCGGCAGCGGGATGTAGCCATCCTTCACTACGACTTCCTGACCCTGCTTGGACAGCACCAGCTTCACGAACTCGGCTTCCAGCGGATCCAGCGGCTTGTTCGGCGCCTTGTTGACGTAGACGAACAGGAAGCGCGACAGCGGGTACTTGCCGGACAGGGCGTTGGTTTCGCTGGCTTCTTCGACTTCACCCTTCTTGTTCACCAGCGGTACGGCGCGGACGCTGGCAGTGCGGTAACCGATACCCGAGTAACCGATGGCATTGACGGTGCTGGAGATCGACTGCACCACGGAAGCCGAACCCGGCTGCTCGTTGACGTTGGAGCGGAAGTCACCTTTGCACAGGGCTTCTTCCTTGAAGTAACCGTAGGTGCCGGATACCGAGTTACGACCGAACAGTTGGATCGGCTTGGCCGCCCACTCGCCGGTCAGACCAGCGTCGCCCCAGGTTTTGATTTCCTTGGTTTCACCGCACAGACGGGTGCTGGAGAAGATGGCATCGACCTGCTGCATGGTCAGTTGCTTGATCGGGTTGTCCTTGTGCACGAACACGGCCAGGGCGTCGATCGCGACCGGGATAGCGGTCGGCTTGTAGCCGTACTTCTCTTCGAAGGCCTGCAGCTCGTTGTCCTTCATCTTGCGGCTCATCGGGCCGAGGTTGGAGGTGCCTTCGGTCAGAGCGGGTGGCGCGGTGGAAGAACCAGCGGCCTGGATCTGGATGTTCACGTTGGGGTAGAGCTTCTTGTAGTCCTCTGCCCACAGGGTCATCAGGTTGGCCAGGGTGTCGGAACCGACGCTGGACAGGTTACCCGATACACCGGAAGTCTTTTCATAGGTCGGCAGAGCCGGGTCGATGGCAGCCATTGCGGTTACGGCGCCTACGCCGGTAGCGGCGAACGTCAGGGCCGCCATCAAACGCTTCAGTTTCATGCCTTGCTCCTAGCAGGATTAGTGTTGGATGGAACGGGCCCAAGTATCTGCAGGCCTTGTGAACACTCTATGAAACCAATGTGACAGTTAGATGAACGTCGCTGGGTTTGTGGAGGAGGTGGTTGTTGGTGGGTTGATTGATGCAGGTTTGCAGGGGGCTTGGTCTTGAATGAAAAGCGCACCTTTCTTTGAGGGGCGGCTTGTTTGATACCGGGCTGGCAATTCGGTGTTGGTTGTTTTGTTGGGACTGTCCGAGACTGTCAGATTTTTTGTGTGCGGGCGTTAACGCCCGTCACCCGACGGACAGTGAATTCACCAGGCGGGCCTGGTGAAGCGATCTCCGTAAAGGATCGCGAATTGATTCATGGCTCCCTTCCA